>NZ_MPSZ01000001.1 GCF_001939065.1 Exiguobacterium indicum HHS 31
CGAACATAATGTTAAGATAATAAATGTCTGGTGGCGATAGCCAAGTGGTCACACCCGTTCCCATGCCGAACACGGAAGTTAAGCACTTGAACGCCGAAAGTAGTTGGGGGCTTCCCCCTGTGAGGATAGGACGCTGCCAGGCGATCGTTCCGCAATAGCTCAGCGGTAGAGCAACCGGCTGTTAACCGGTAGGTCGTAGGTTCAAATCCTACTTGCGGAGCCATTTATTACTTCTTCACCACGTACAATGGAGAGCTGTCCGAGTGGCCGAAGGAGCACGATTGGAAATCGTGTAGGCGTCAAAAGCGTCTCAAGGGTTCGAATCCCTTGCTCTCCGCCATCATCACTTTCAATTTATTATGGCCCGTTGGTCAAGCGGTTAAGACACCGCCCTTTCACGGCGGTAACACGGGTTCGAATCCCGTACGGGTCACCATTTATAGCGTCGCGGGGTGGAGCAGTCTGGTAGCTCGTTGGGCTCATAACCCAAAGGTCGTCGGTTCAAATCCGGCCCCCGCAATTACATACGGTCCTGTGGTGTAGCGGTTAACATGCCTGCCTGTCACGCAGGAGATCGCGGGTTCGAATCCCGTCAGGACCGCCATTGTTAAGGCTTTGTAGCTCAGTTGGTAGAGCAAAGGACTGAAAATCCTTGTGTCGGCGGTTCGATTCCGTCCAAAGCCACCATCTTTATTAACAACATGATTTTCCCATTTGTGGGGGGGTAGCGAAGTGGCTAAACGCGGCGGACTGTAAATCCGCTCCCTCGGGTTCGGCGGTTCGAATCCGCCCCCCCCCACCACCATAGGGGCATAGTTTAGCGGTAGAACTACGGTCTCCAAAACCGTCAGCGCGGGTTCGATTCCTGCTGCCCCTGTTTACCATGGCGATTGTGGCGAAGTGGTTAACGCACCGGATTGTGATTCCGGCATTCGTGGGTTCAATTCCCATCAGTCGCCCTCTTATTATTGGGCTGTAGCCAAGTGGTAAGGCACTGGATTTTGATTCCAGCACGCGAAGGTTCGATCCCTTCCAGCCCAGCTTTTCAAGCGGAAGTAGTTCAGTGGTAGAATACGACCTTGCCAAGGTCGGGGTCGCGGGTTCGAATCCCGTCTTCCGCTCCAATGAGTGGCGCCATAGCCAAGTGGTAAGGCAGAGGACTGCAACTCCTTTATCGTCAGTTCGATTCTGACTGGCGCCTCCAACTATTTCTCAATTAAATAGTTTTGCAAGAGATTGTGCCGGTGTGGCGGAACTGGTAGACGCGCACGACTCAAAATCGTGTTCCTTTGGAGTGTCGGTTCGATTCCGACCACCGGTATCTTGCGGGTGTAGTTTAATGGTAAAACCTCAGCCTTCCAAGCTGATGACGAGGGTTCGATTCCCTTCACCCGCTTTATACTTTTTACACAATCTGATGTTTCACCTGATCATGCGGGTGTAGTTTAATGGTAAAACCTCAGCCTTCCAAGCTGATGACGAGGGTTCGATTCCCTTCACCCGCTTACCAAAAAAGAGCAATGTGTCGTTTTCGCTGACACCTTGCTCTTTTTGTTTAGGAATGGGATTTTAACGAGGAAAGGAGTAGATCGTGATGGATGGTGTACAATTGAAATTAGCTTTACAAGAGTACGCAGCAGAGATTGGGATCGATGAATTGAAGGTGACGACGGCTGATCCATTTCTTGTATTAAAACGTCGCTTGCAAGCGCAACAAGAAAAAGGATTCGCTTCTGGTTTTGAAGAACCCGATCTCGATCTTCGAACGACACCGTCTCTACTCGTTGAAGATGCCGCTTCGATCATTGCCATTGCGGTCGCGTATCCAAGTACTCTCAAAAATGCGCCTCGTGGTAAGGAAGGGGAGCGACGAGGAATCTTTTGTCGATCGTCCTGGGGACTCGATTATCACCAGGCGTTGCGCCAACGTTTGACGTTACTTGAAGAAAAAATTCAAGAATTGAGTCCAGGTGCAAGGACGCGCTCGATGGTCGATACAGGAGAACTCGTCGATCGTGCAGTAGCAGAACGAGCAGGTATCGGATTCAGTGGGAAAAACTGCTCGATCATCAGTGAGGAGCACGGATCCTATCTCTATCTTGGTGAACTGATTACAGATATCGTCCTACCGCCGGATCAGCCAGTCGAAGAATTATGCGGGACATGCAATAAGTGTATCGACGCTTGTCCAACGGATGCGCTTGTTGAACCTGGTGTCATCGACGCTAAACGATGCATCTCGTTTTTGACGCAGACGAAAACATTACTACCAGAACCATTCCGAATGGCGCTTGGGAACCGTCTATACGGTTGTGATACGTGTCAGCAAGTATGTCCGTATAACCGGAAGAAAAATGCGACACATCACGCTGAACTGCAGCCGGATCCAGAACAAGTCAAACCGCTCTTAGTTCCACTCTTATCCATGAGTAACCGTGAGTTCAAGAGCCGGTTCGGTACGTTGTCTGGCGCATGGCGTGGAAAGAAGCCGATTCAGCGTAATGCGATTTGTGCGCTCGTCCATTATCGAGATAAGAGTGCGATTGAAGCGTTACGGTTAATGACGGAAAACGATGCCCGTGAAGACATGCGGGCACTTGCACTCTGGGCAGTCGGTCGGATTGGCGGAATTGATGAGAAGTCGTACATCGAATCACGTCTTTTAGCCGATATTGCAGTAGATGTGCAAACCGAAGGACAACGATTACTTGAGGAGTGGGGGGAAGCAGATGCCATTTCAACAGCTCACTTATGAATTTGGTACATTGCTCGTCGCATGGGAAAAAGAGCACATCGTGTATCTTGATTTTGGATTGAATGAAGAGCGTGCTCGAACCTATTTGCAAGAAGAAACCGACGACGGTGAATTACCGAAAGCTTGGCGCATGGCGTTTGATCGTTACGCAGTAGGCGATCGACAAGCGCTTGATGCACTTCCTTGTCAGTTGCGTGTCACACCATTTGCAGAGCAAGTATTGCACGCTTTACGAACCGTTCCGTTTGGTCAAACGATCAGTTACGGTGAACTGGCTCGAATAATTGGGAAACCAAAGGCAGCACGAGCTGTTGGCGGTGCCTTGAACCGGAATCCGATCGCGCTAATTTATCCGTGTCACCGTGTCATCGGGGCGACTGGTAAACTGACGGGTTTTGCAAGTGGGATTGCCCATAAAGAAGCGCTTTTAGCGCATGAGATAGGAGAGAATTAAACCATGGCTATTCATGTCGTTATGTATCAACCGGAGATTCCTCAAAACACAGGAAATATTTCACGAACATGTGCAGCGACGCATTCCGTCCTTCACTTGATCCGACCGCTCGGCTTCTCGACGGACGATAAGCAGCTTAAACGTGCGGGTCTCGATTACTGGGAATTCGTCGATGTCCGTTATCATGATTCGTTAGAAGAACTGTGGGAGAAGCATCCGGAGGGGATTTTCTACTATATTACGAAATATGGAGAACAGTACCCGAGCCAGATCGACTTATCGGACGTCGAACAGGATTATTTCTTTGTCTTTGGTCGGGAAACAAAAGGATTGCCGCTTGAAGTCATCGATGCGAACGCGGAGCGTTGTATCCGTCTACCTCAATCGAACCTCGTTCGTTCACTGAACGTCTCGAACACGGCAGCGATCATCGTCTATGAAGCATTGCGTCAGCAAGGATATGCAGGTCTTCTATAAAGCAAAAGCTCCATCCTGATTCAGGAGGGAGCTTTTATGAATTATTCGTTACCTTCAGGTTTTTTGTTGTAGCCTGCAGTGAAGATTGCTGTCAAAAACGCAAGACTTACGCCGACCATTAAGATAAATGCCATTTTTGTTTCCCCCTTCAGTCTCTTGAACCGATATAATCTATTATAGTATACCTGTAAGTGAAATTGTGTGCTACATATGAATTTTCTATGAATGGAGACTCCACATGCGTACGAATGTTTACCTGTTAAGTTATGCCCCGCTGATCAGCATCTTGTTATTTAGTACATCCCTTGCAATTGCAACGACGGAACTCGCATTACATTGGCTCGATCAAGTTGGTGTGTACGATGAACTACTGCAACTCTTGACGGCGCGCGATACGAAGCTCGTCGTTTGGCTCGGCTTTTTGATCGTCTATTTCATGATCTTCAGTTCATTGAAGTTATTATCGGATACGATCAATCAACTCGGTTTCGCCTTTTTCATCAAGGAACAAGAGGGGACGACACTCGGCATGTTACGTCCGGGTAGTATTCTGTTACTTATCGGAGGTTGTGTCAGCTTTGCCTTCATGACGTCCTTCTTGCACGTCGGAATCGTGTTGCTTGCGTCCTTCCTCATCTATTTTATCTTTTATACAGTACAAATCAGTAAGATGACGAGTGCGGCAGGAGCCGTCGGATTGATCATCTTCTCCTTCTTAGCCTGGGGCGTTCTACTTGCTGGTCTATCATGGGTCGGTTTGACTTTATTTAATTCCTTCGGGGAAGCAATTTTATTTCCAAGTTGACTCAAGGGCGTAAAATCGTTGCCCACGTCTTAACCTGTAGCGTTGCATTCGCTTCGACAGGGAAAGGACGCGGGCGATCTGCCCCTAGCCAAATCCCTCCGATATGTTGATTTTTGATGCCAACGAACCACATATCCTTATTGTCGTTCGTTGTTCCTGTTTTTCCTCCAATATAACGAGCAGAGGAGTCAAATCCTTTGCGTCCCGTTCCATACGTCATGACATTTTTCAAACCAGCCCGTAATTCCCGGTTCGTCTGACTGGACCAAATCCGTTGTTCCTTTTCTTGTGGTCGTTCGACCGTTCCATTCTTAAGCGTAATACTTTTAATCATCGACGCCGGTCGATAGAGTCCATCATTAACGAATACGGTATAGGCATTTGTCAGTTCATATGGACTGATCCCGTACTGTAAACCGCCTAGAGCACTCGTAAACGCATCATCTTCCCGTGTCCATTGACTGAACTGAAACGGACGGATGGACTTCAATCCTTCCCGGAAGGAGACCGCGAACGCGCGAATCGCTGGTGTATTGTAGGAATAGGCAATTGCGTCGGCAATCGTCACTCGTCCAAGGATTCGATTCCCACTATTTGAAGGGCAGTATCCACCGATACAGACTGGACTACCGTCTAGCGTACTGGACAATCGGGCTTTCGTCTTCTCGAGATAAGGACCGTAGACAAGTAACGGTTTGATGGCTGAACCAGGCTGTCGGTAGGATTGTACAGCCCGGTTGAATTGACCAGTCAATTCGGATTTATAGCCGACAAGAGCGGTGACTCCGTGTGTTTGTCCGTCGATGCCAACATAAGCACCCTCAATCGGGTTGGGTAGATTGCGAAGAGCTTCTTTAGCCCGTCGTTGTTCTGCCGAGTCGAGATATGTCGAGATGACCGCCCCTTGTTGATGCAGATATTCTGCAGCACGCTTCTCACTCCAACCTTTTTTTTGAGCGGTCATCCGAACAGCAGCCTGAACGGTGGCATCGATATAGTCCGGATAAGGAATACGCGGTTTATAGGAGCGAGGCGACACACGAGAAATAGCAAAATCTTTCGTCAGTACACGATCACGTATTAACGCTTGAACGATTCGTTGCTGGCGCTTTTTTGTATTTTCAGGAAAACGTAGCGGGTCATAAAGAGAAGGATTATTCGGAATCGCTGTCAAAAAGCTGACTTCTGACCAATTCAACTCGCGTGCCGGCTTATTGAAATACGATTTTGCGGCAAGTTCGATGCCATAAATATTATTCGCGAAATAGGCTTGATTGACATAAGCCGTTATCAAATCTTTTTTTGAGTATTTCTGTTCTAAAGAGATTGCAATTAGTAGCTCTTTTATTTTTCTAGTATATGTTTTTTCGTTTGACAGATACGTCATTCTTGCTAGTTGTTGTGTGATCGTACTGCCACCTTGCGACTTGGAATCCGACTGGTTTTTTGTGAACGCACGCAAGATTCCCGTGATGTCATATCCGTCATGTTGATAAAATCGTTGATCTTCGATTGCCACAAACGCTTGCTCGACTTTTTTAGGCAATGTTTGAGGCGTCAAGTCATCCCGCCGTAACCCGTCATAGAGCTCAACACGTTTATTTTCATACGTGACAGTAATCGGTTGGTAGGAGGTCAATGGATGTCGTGTTGTCTGTTCATCGGCCCAGAAAAAAAGTGTACGTGCTGTTTTCAACTCATCTTTTATTGAAAATAAGGAAAATAGAAGCATCGTCGCAAGCCCAAGTAAGACAAGATATCCTGTAGTAATTCGCATGAGAACTCCTTTCAAAAAGCCATTTCATTCCTATTATCGGTCTTTTATGGAGAAATCAGTAGATTTTTTTTCGATTTTTGTATTTTAATAAACCTATTTGCAGGAATGTTATATTAAAAAGAGAAAAGATTGGGTATATAGAAGTATCTGTGGATTTTTTGAAAGTGGTTAGGTCTGAAAAAAAGAGCATAAATGGAGGGGACGAAATGGCTAAAAAGAATGTCGTTGCGATGTTACTTGCAGGCGGAGAAGGGAAACGTCTGGGAGCTTTGACGAAACATACTGCAAAACCAGCTGTCGCATTTGGAGGAAAGTATCGGATCATTGATTTCCCATTATCGAACTGCACGAATTCAGGAATCGATACAGTCGGTGTATTGACGCAATATGAACCACTTGAATTAAATCGTTATCTCGGCATCGGGAGTGCGTGGGATTTAGATCGACGGAACGGTGGTTTAACGATTCTACCTCCTTATCAAGCGCAGAACGGAAAGAACTGGTATGAAGGAACGGCGAATGCCATTTATCGCAATATGAGTTATATCAATCAATTCGACCCTGACTATGTACTCGTCCTATCAGGCGACCATATCTACAAAATGGATTATGAACAAATGATTGAAGAGCACCGACTTGGTGGAGCTGATGTCACGATTTCCGTACGTGAAGTGCCATGGGAAGAAGCACCACGGTTCGGAATCCTGAATACAGACGATGACCTCCGAATCAATGAATTCGAAGAAAAGCCTGAGAATCCGAAATCAAATCTCGCATCGATGGGGATTTACGTCTTTAACTGGGATGTATTGAAGCGTCATTTGATTCAAGATGCAGGGGATGCGGAATCAAGCTTCGACTTCGGTAAGAACATCATTCCGAACATGCTCTTTGAAAATTTGAACATCCGTGCGTATAAATTCAAAGGGTACTGGAAAGATGTCGGAACGATTCAATCCCTTTGGGAAGCGAATATGGACTTATTGACGGCAGAACCAGAATTTGATTTATATGATCCTTCTTGGAAAGTCTATTCGGTCAACCCAAATCAGCAACCACAATATATCGGGAATGCTGCGACAGTCGAGACATCGATCATCAACGAAGGATGCCACATCGAAGGAGAAATCAATCATTCGGTTCTCTTCTATGGTGTCGATGTAGCAGAAGGATCACTCGTCAAAGACTCGGTCATCTTCCCGAACGTCAAAATCGGACGAGACGTCACGATTCACCGGGCGATCTTAGCAGATGGCGTGATCGTAGAAGATGGTGCAACGATTGGTTCTCCAGACGGAGAAGTTTTCGTCATCGAAGCAGACAGCATCGTCAAGAAGAACGAAGTCATCAAAGAAGCGATTCAATAAGGGGGATATTCGGATGAAGGTCGATTTATTAGGTGTCATCAATTTAAGCGGAGAAGAAGGCTTTTTCAAGGAATTGACGGAACATCGTAACTTAGCGGCAGTTCCATTTGCAGGACGTTATCGGTTGATCGATTTTACATTAACGAACATGGTACAAAACGATATCGCGAACATCGGGATTTTTACGCTCGAGAAATATCGTGGCATGATGGACCATCTTGGATCGGGTAAAGAGTGGGATCTTGACCGTTCAAACGGTGGACTCTATATCTTCCCACCTGCATTGTCACAAGATGCGAACGAGTTCCGTGGAGATTTATCGAACTTCCATCTCCACCGTGACTTCTTCCTTCGCAGTAAGGAAAACTATGTCGTCATTTCTGGTTCAAACATCTTATCCGCAGTAGATTATCGAGATGTGTTACGCGAACATAAAGAATCGAATGCGGACATCACGGTCGTCTATACGAAGCGTGAGCTGCCTTGTAAATACTGCCGTCCGATCCGTTTTGGTGAACAGAATCGCGTGACAGCGATTGGATCACGCGGATTCCAGCCGACGGATGAGACGTTCTACATGGAGACGGTCGTTCTATCGAAAAATCTCTTTGTTCGTTTAATTGATGAAGCGATTGCTCGTGGTGAGTACGATTTACTTCAGAGTATCATTCGTTCGCAACTGAACCGTCTACACGTGCACGGTTATGAGTACAGTGGTACATCACAAGTCATTCACTCGCTTCGTTCATACTATCGTGAGAGCATGCTGTTGCTTGAACAATGGGGAGCAATCAATGACTTCCAGCACGTCTATACGAAAATCAAGCATGAGCCACCGACACGTTATCTACCGGGTTCTGACATCAAGAATTCACTTGTCGCGAACGGCTGTAAATTAGAAGGAACGACGACGGACAGCATCTTGTTCCGTGGTGTCAAAGTCGGTAAACACGCTCGTGTCAAGAATTCGATCATCATGCAAAAATCAGTCATTGAAGAGGGCGCGGTCGTTGAGTACGCGATTCTCGATAAAGAAGTCACCGTCAAACGCGGTCAAGTCATCCGCGGAACGGCAGAAGAACCAATCGTCATCAAAAAACAAACAATCGTTTAAAGGAGATGTCATTCATGAAGGTATGGTTTGCTGCCACGGAAGCGACACCCTTCATCAAGACAGGGGGGCTAGCTGACGTCGTCGGCTCGCTCCCTTTAGCGCTTGCTGAGGAAGGGGCGGACGTTTCGGTCGTCTTACCCAATTACGGTCAAATCAAGGAGCAATACAAATCAGAGATGGAGTTTTTATTCGACTTCATCGTACCGGTCGGCTGGCGCCAGCAATTTGGTGCTGTCCTCCGATTGAAACAAGATGGTGTGACGTTCTATTTCATCGATAATGAGTACTACTTCAAACGGGATGGCGTCATTTATGGACATTACGATGATGCGGAACGGTTTGCGTATTTCTCACGTGCTGTCCTTGAGATGATTCAACATCTGGATCGAAAGGAAGTACCGGACGTCATCCATTGTCACGATTGGCAAACAGGTGTGATTCCAGCGTTCTTACGCATCCATTATCAGCATCTTGAGCGCTATCAAGATATTAAAACGGTCTTTACGATCCACAACTTACAGTACCAGGGTGTCTTCCCGGAAGAAGTGCTCGGTGACTTACTTGGTTTGAGTCATGAACATTTCACAGCGGATGGGATCGCTCATAACGGTCTCGTCAATTACATGAAGGCAGGACTTGTCCACTCCAATCAAATCACGACAGTCAGTCCATCGTACCGTGATGAAATCATGGATCCGTATTACGGTGAGACACTTGAGCCGGTCTTGCAACATCGCGCTGTCGACGTGCGTGGAATCTTGAACGGAATCGACTATCGTCAATTTGATCCTGCGCATGATACGCATCTCGTTGAGACGTATTCCGTTGATACCGTCACGGAAGGAAAAGCAAAAAACAAGGCTGCCTTACAAGAGGAACTAGGTCTCCCGATCAATCCGGACGTACCACTGTTCGGTTTCGTTTCTCGTCTTGTCGACCAAAAGGGAATCGATTTACTCGCGCATATCTTACCAGACTTGTTCGAACTCGATGCGCAGTTCATCATTCTCGGATCGGGTGAAGCGGAATATGAAGGGTTGTTCCATCATGCGACATCGATTCGTCCAGACAAAATCGCTTCTTATATCGGATTTGACGTTGGTCTCGCACAACGGATCTATGCAGGAAGTGATGCTTTCTTGATGCCTTCGCGTTTTGAACCGTGTGGTCTCAGTCAGTTGATTTCGATGAAGTATGGCTGTTTACCGGTCGTTCGGGAAACAGGTGGGCTCCGTGATACGGTTAAACCGTTCAATCAGTTCACGTTAGAAGGAAATGGATTCTCGTTCGCGAATTATAATGCACATGAGTTTTTAGAAGCGATTAAACGTACGATTGAGGTGTATCATGATCGACCAGTCTTTAAGCATTTGATTGAGACAGCGATGAATGAGGACTTCAGTTGGTTGCGTTCAGCCGACGAATACTTGGCTTTATATCGTTTGATTGCACCGTCCGCCACTTGATCGTATCACTGGGAAAAGGGGTTACGTCATGTTCAAAGATAAAGAGAAGTTCAAGGAGAGGTTTACGGAACGATTCGTTTCGATGCATGGCAAAGCCATAACGGAAGCAACAGAAAACGATATCTATCAGACACTTGCCTATCTGGTACGTGAGACGGTCACGACCGACTGGTTACGGACGAAGGAAACGTATATCCATAAAAAAAGTAAGCAAGTCTATTACTTTTCACTCGAGTTTTTACTCGGACGTTTCCTGCATAACAACCTATTGAGTCTTGATGTCTTAAAGGATGTGGAACGGGGACTTGACGAACTCGGATATCAGCTCAGTGATTTGACAGAAGAAGAGCCGGAACCTGGACTTGGGAACGGAGGGCTCGGTCGTCTCGCGGCGTGTTTCCTCGATTCCCTGGCTGCGCTGGGTCTGCCTGGACACGGGAACGGGATCCGGTATCAGTACGGTCTGTTTAAGCAAAAAATCATTGATGGTTATCAAGTCGAATTACCGGATAACTGGCTGAAGAACGGGAACATGTGGGAAATCAGACGTTCTGATAAAGCGGTCGATGTTCCATTCGGTGGACATGTCTGGCTCGAAGAAGTCGGTGATGGATATCGTGTCCATCATGAGCCGGCTGAAATCGTCCGTGCTGTTCCGTACGATATGCCGATCGTCGGCTATCAAAACAAGGTCGTCAATAACCTGCGACTCTGGAGTGCTGAGTCCCCACTTGATGATGATGAATTACTTAGCCAATACCGTGGGAACTATAAAGATTTACTGGCACATAAACAATCGATTCAGACGATTTCAGAGTTTCTGTATCCGGATGATACGACGTATGAAGGAAAAGAGTTGCGTTTGAAGCAACAATACTTCTTTGTCTCTGCCGGATTACGGAGTATCTTGACGTCCTTTAAAAAGCGAAATCATTCATTGAAGCAACTCGGCAACCATATCGCTATCCATATCAACGATACACATCCGGTCGTCGCGATTCCGGAGTTGATGCGGATTCTTGTCGATGAAGAAGGATTTGGATGGGAAGAAGCATGGCGGATCACGAAGAGTGTCATGTCGTTTACGAACCACACGTTACTGTCAGAAGCACTCGAGCGCTGGCCGATCGATTTGTTCCGTCGCTTGTTACCGCGCATCTACCTCATCATCGAGGAAATCAACCGACGCTTCTGTAAGGATGTGCTTGCAAACTATCCACACATGGAAGCGCATATGCGAGATATCGCCATCATCGCGGATGACCGGATCAACATGGCGAATCTGGCTGTCGTCGGCACGCATTCGACGAATGGTGTCGCTCAGATTCATACTGAGATTCTGAAGCAGCGCGAGATGCGACTATTTTATGAGATGTTTCCGCTTCGCTTTAATAATAAGACGAACGGAATTACACATCGTCGCTGGTTCCTCTCATCGAATCCAGCACTGGCAAATCGTGTGACAGAAGCAATCGGGGATAGTTGGATTCAGCATCCGTCCGATTTGCAAAAGTTGACGAAATGGGCAGAGGATGCAGCATTACAGAAGGACATCGCCGAGATCAAACTTCAGCGTAAAGAAGAATTAGCGTTGCTCATTGAAAAAGAAACCGGGATCGTCGTGGATCCGACCTCGATTTTTGATGTTCAAGTCAAGCGATTGCATGCGTACAAACGTCAACTCTTGAATGCGTTACACATTCATTCACTTTACTATCGTCTGAAGGAAGACCGTTCCTTCACGATGACACCGCGGACATTCATCTTTGGTGCAAAGGCGGCGCCAGGCTATCATTATGCAAAAGAAGTCATTCGTTATATCAATGCGTTAGCTCGCTTGATCAATCAGGATCCAGACGTCAGTCCATACTTGAAAGTCGTCTTCCTAGAAAACTATCGTGTATCGCTTGCTGAGAAAATCTTCCCGGCAAGTGACGTCAGTGAACAGATTTCGACTGCAAGTTATGAAGCCTCTGGAACCGGCAACATGAAGTTCATGATGAATGGTGCACTGACAATCGGAACGCTCGACGGAGCGAACATCGAAATTCGAGACGAGGTCGGGGATGCGAACATCTTCATCTTCGGCTTAACACCGCAGGAAGTCATGAATTATAAGCAGTACGGTGGTTACAGTGCATACGATCAATACAGTGCCCAACCCGAGCTTCGACGAATCATCGATAGTCTCGTCGATGGAACATTATTTGCTCCAGGTGAGTTCCAAGCGATTTATGATTCATTATTGACGTATAATGATGAATATTTAATTTTAAAAGATTTCTTATCCTACCAACAAGCGCAAGAACGAATCGATCGGATGTATCAGCAACCAGAAGAATGGTATAAACGCGTCATTCTTAATATTGCACGGTCAGGTGTGTTCTCAAGTGACCGAACGATTAAAGAGTATGCGAATGCGATCTGGAACATCAAACCGATTCAACTCTGAACAAAAAGACACTGACAGATGTTTCTGTCAGTGTCTGATGCTTACGAACGGGAGACATCTTCACCACGGCTGACCCAATCACTATAAGAGCCGGCGTAAAGCCGGACATCGGTTTTCCCGAGTGAATGGAGAGCGATGACATTGACACACGCTGTCACACCACTTCCACAATAGAGGATAGGGGTTTTGACCGGTAGGATGTCGGCGTACAGTTCTTTCAAATCTTCCGCGTCCCGTAAGCGACCATCTGGTGAGAGTGCTTGTTCGAAGAAACAATTCACGGCACCTGGAATGTGACCGGCGACGTGATCGAGTGGTTCGATTTCTCCACGGTATCGATCGGGTGCACGGGAATCGATGACCATTGTTTCTGTCAGCTGATCTTTCAACTCTTCGAACGAGACAAGCATCTCATCTTGAAAACGAGGCGTGTACTGAGACGGTTCATAAGTAGGAACGTCGTCCGTGACCGGAAGATCGAACGCTAGGTAAGAGGAGAATCCGCCCTCAAGGACGACGACACGCTCATGTCCGATCCATTTAAACAACCACCAGGCACGAGCGGCATACGGAAAACCATCGTCGTACAAGACGACGAAGTCTTCTGGTGTTACACCATGCTGTTCCAGTGTGTGTTGCCACGCTTCTTTTGAAGGAAGCGGATGCCGACCACCGACCTCATCGATGGGACCGGAAAGGTCAGTCGTTAAATCCAGGTGCTGTGCACCTTCGACGTGTTGTTCCAAGAAAGCATTCCGTCCATATTCAGGTTGTTGCAAGTCATATCGGCAGTCAAACCAGCGAATCTGATCCGTTCGGACGAGCTGTTGAAGATCTGCCATTTGAATCGTAGGAAACATGCCTCATCACCTTACCCTTTCTAGTGTTAATCATATGAAAGGTATCGCTTCATCGCAAGTCTTACCCTCATTCAAAAAGGAGTCGATTTACCATGTCATGGAAAGAAACCTATCAAAAATGGGATCAGTTCGCTGATTTAGATAGCGCATTAAAAGAAGAGTTAGTCACGTTAGCAACGGATGAAAAAGCAGCTGAAGAAGCATTTTATAAAGAACTCGAATTTGGAACAGGTGGTATGCGTGGGGAAATCGGTGTCGGAACGAACCGGATGAACGTATATACGGTCCGAAAAGCATCACAAGGGTTCGCAGCATTCATTAAGGCGTCGGGGGAAGAAGCGGCAGCAAAAGGAATCGTCATCGCACACGATTCACGCCATTTCTCACCAGAATTTGCGTTAGAGGCGGCACGGACGCTCGCAAGTAACGGCATCAAAGCGTATCTGTTCGACGGTCTACGTCCGACACCGGAACTTTCGTTTGCGGTTCGGTCTTTACAAGCGGCGGGCGGGATCGTCATCACGGCGAGTCACAACCCACCAGAGTACAATGGCTATAAAGTATATGGGGATGACGGTGGACAACTTCCGCCAAAAGAAGCAGATGAACTCGTTTCGTACGTCAGCCAAATCGAAGATGAGCTATCGATTGAACTGGAGCAAGAAGAAGTCCTTCGCGCGAACGGTTTGATCGTCCGTGTCGGAGAAGAGCTCGACGAGGCGTATCAAGAAAAATTACAAACGATTCGTGTCTTACCTTCGATTCAATCGGAATTAGCGAATCCACTTAAAATCGTCTTCACACCACTTCACGGAACAGGTCTTGTGCCGGTAACAGAAGGCTTGAAACGGTATGGATTCGAACACGTGATAGTTGTTAAGGAGCAAGCAGAACCAGACGGTGCGTTCCCGACCGTGACGTCACCGAACCCGGAAGAACATGCTGCCTTTAAACTGGCGATCGAATATGGTGACCGGACAGATGCCGACATCTTGATTGCGACGGATCCCGATGCTGACCGTGTCGGAGTCGCAACACGTGATGCAGACGGAGAATGGACAGTCCTGACAGGGAATCAGACGGGAGCGTTATTGCTCGACTACATCCTTTCACAAAAAGCGGCGCAAGGAACACTGCCAGCGAACGGATTCGTCGCGAAGACGATCGTTACGTCGGAACTCGGCGCGTTGATTGCACGTCATTATGATCTCCATGTCGAGAATACATTGACAGGCTTTAAGTTCATCGGGGAAAAAATCAAACAATATAACGCATCGGGTCAATATGAGTATCTCTTCGGATACGAGGAGAGCTATGGTTACCTTATCGGTGACTTCTGCCGAGACAAGGATGCCGTCCAAGCGTGCTTGTTAGCCGCTGAGATGGCTGCGTACCATAAAAAAGAAGGACGGACGCTCTATGAGGCATTACAGGCGATTTACGAGCAGTTCGGGTACTTTGAAGAGTCACTCCGCTCTCTGACACTCAAAGGGAAGGATGGCGTGGCACAGATCGGGCGTATCATGGATACGTTCCGTGAGAATCCGCCAAAACAAGTGGCTGGAGAACAGGTCGTCTTATTCGAGGACTATGATGCGAGCATCGCCCACGATTTGAAGACACATCAACCTTCACCGATCAACCTGCCAAAATCCAACGTACTGAAGTTTACGCTTAGCGATGGATCATGGTTCTGCCTTCGTCCATCGGGTACGGAACCAAAAATCAAATTCTACTTCAGCGTCACGTCACCAGATGCTGCTGAGACGACACGGAAACGTCAGCAAATCGAAGATGAAGTCATGCAAGAAGTCGAACAAATTCAATAAGTCCCATGCAGGATCACGTCATCGACGGGGTCCTGTTTTTTGTCTGAGAGCATCAAAAAGTGAAATCCGTGCAACCGGTACCATTTTGGGGTACAGTAAACAAGATAGAGTTTATATGATAGGGGAGTGGAAGATAGATGGAACGGATTCAACTAACAGAAGATTTATCATTCTCACGCATCATTCACGGCTTATGGCGATTGAATGAATGGGAGATGACGAAAGAAGAGCGGCTTGAATTGATCGAAGCATGTCTTGCTTTAGGAATTACGACGTTTGATCACGCAGATATCTATGGCGATTACACGAATGAACGCTTATTCGGAGAAGCGCTTGCTTTAAAACCGGAGTTACGTGACCGAATGGAGATCGTTACGAAGACGGGCATCAAGATGAAAGGGAATCATTTCTCGGATCAGTCGTTGTCATTCTACGATACGACGAAAGAGCATATCATCAAACAAGTCAACCGTTCTCTTCAAGAACTCGGTGTCGAGTACGTGGATACGTTGTTGATTCACCGTCCAGATCCGTTGATGGACCCGAACGAGATTGCTGAAGCGTTCGTAGAGTTGAAGGACGCAGGAAAGGTACGGACATTCGGTCTCTCGAACCATACACCTGCGCAACAAAGTCTCATTCAGTCGCGCTTACCATTCATGCTCGTGACGAACCAACTCGAGTTGTCGGTTTCGGAACTGAAACATTTCGAAGACGGATCCGTTGATCTCTGTCATGAAAATGAGATGCCGTTGATGGCATGGAGTCCGCTTGCGGGCGGTCGTCTCTTCAAGGACGAGCAATATGCACCGTTACGCGAAAAATTAGCTGAGATCGCAGAGACGATCGGGGCAGAAGAAATCGACGAAGTCGCATATGCATGGTTGCTCAAACATCCAGCACGTATCATGCCAATCGTTGGTTCTGGTAAGATTGAACGCATCGAATCTGCGGTTCGTTCGACGAAATTGTCGTTGACACGCGAACAGTGGTTTGAGATTTTGAAGGCGTCACGTGGTCGTGACGTCGATTAATTAATTTTGAGATAGAAGCGGATCAATGCGTAAATTGTCCGTTAGCGAAATAAAGTGAGAGGATCGTTTCCGATATATCATCCGGAAGCGATCCTTTCTTTCGCTTACGTATAGAACATATGTCAAAAAGTAACAAAAAAAGGCCCATCTCAAGGGGGAGGAGAGATGGGGGATCTATGAGGTTAAGCTTCTAAGCGAAGCATCTCCTGACGGTATTTATCTAAACGATCTTTACTTGCTGACATGGCAGCTTGGTCATTGGCTTGAATCGCATCGAAGAGCGTACTGAGCTCATAATCGATTTCGAGACGTAGCACTGGAATTCGCTGCTCTGCATCTTGTCTACGGAAAGCTTCAATTACTTGTTTCATCTCGGCCACGCTCCTTTGTAAGTTGTCAGATAATTCTGATTTTTATTAGTATACTTGATTATTCCCGGATTGCCTAGTGCTAAACCTAAAAAAATCTAAAAAAAACACACTTGAAATCCTGACGGTTCCAAGTGTGGAAAATTCATTCTGGAATGCTGAATCGTGCCTCCAAGCGATGTTGAACACTTTGAATGAGCGTTGACATGATCCAGTAAATCGCAGCTGAGAATAGCAGCAACGGCATGACGAGATACGTCGTTGCTGAAATCTGGTCAGAGACATACGTCAATTCTTCGACAGCAACAATCGTACCGAGTGATGTCGATTTGATGATATCGATGACAGAGTTCGAAAGCGGTGGAATCGCCCGAGATAGTGCTTGCGGCAAGATGACATCCTTGAATGTCTTACGGCGCGGAATACCGAGCGAATCAGCGGCTTCCCATTGTCCACGATCGACAGAGGAGATAGCAGCGCGGAACGATTCTGAGATATACGCAGAAAAGTGAAGCGATAAGCCGAAAGCGAGAGCTTGGAATCCAGTCAATTGAAGGACAACGAGACCATTGTATAAGATCAGGATTTGTAACAGCAATGGTGTTCCTCGGAAGAAGGAGACGTATAAACGTGCAAAACCGCTAAAGACGGCAAGACGGCTATCACGCATGACGGCAAGAATCAACCCGAGAATAAGCGCAAAGACGATGGCGAGACCACTTGCTAGAAGGGTCGTACCAATCGCCTTTGCGTAGACGTCCGAGTTATCCCGGACGATCGTTAGTAATTCACTCACTTACTGATATCCTCGTTGAAATACTTCTCACCGATTTTTGCAAGAGTGCCGTCTTCTTGCATCTCAGAGAGTGCTTTATTGAAGTCTTCTGTATACTTGCTGTTTTTTGCCATCATGAAGCCTGATTCGTTCTTGTCGAACGTCTCACCGACCGCTTTGACTTTATAGCCTGCTTTCTTCAGCTCCGTCAAAACGAAGAGACGATCGTTCATAGCAGCATCAACACGACCTGCTTCAAGATCTTTTAAGACTTGGTTCGCACCTTTGTAGTATTTCACTTTCGCGCCAGCTTCTTCAGCCGTCTTCGCGTAAAGTGAACCTTGTGTCGAACCGACTGTCTTTCCTTTTAAGTCGTCGAGTGTTTTGATGTCGTTCGTTTTATTGTTGACGATGATCGTTGAACCAGAGACCGTATACGCATCAGAGAAAGCGTATTTTTCTTGGCGCTCAGGCGTGATTCCCATTTGGTTCGCGATGACATCGATTCGTTTTGAATCGAGTGCTGGGATGAGTCCTTTGAAGTCCATCGCTTTGTAATCGACTTTATAGCCGGCACGTTTTGCGACTTCGTTCATGACGTCTACGTCATAACCTGTCAATTTTCCTTTTTCTTTATACGTGAAAGGTGGGTACGTTGCTTCTGTACCGACTGTAATGACTTTTGACTCTTTATCAGAACCTGCGTTGTCGTTCGAAGCGCCGCATGCTGCAAGCACCCCCGCTGTCGATAATGCTGCTACAGCTAATTTCAAACCGTGTTTCATAGCGCTCTCTCCTTTATAAATGAATGATTTCAATTCCTAGTTTTCGAATAGGATTAATTTTAAGCTACAAGCAGTATCATACAAAGTTACAGGAACGTCTGTCAATAAAAAAGACTGCCCTTAAAAGGACAGTCTGAAACATCGTAACTGATCGATGATGCGATTAACGGATCGTTGCTTCCGTCGCAGAGTCGAAGAAGTGTGCTTTTGTCATATCGAAGAAGAGATCAAGCTGCGATCCCATCTCGACGTGTGAGCGTGAATCAACACGTGCCGTGAACGCTTGTTGTCCGACTTTTGAGTAGAGGTAAGACTCTGCACCCATCAATTCGGATACTTCGATATGTGCTGGGAAGCGGTGTGCTGTTTTCGTGTCTTGGTAGATCAATTCCGCATGGATGTCCTCTGGACGAATTCCGAGGACGAGATCCTTGTTCGTGTAACCACGGTCGCGGAGAACTTTCATTTTTCCTTCTGGTACTTCGAACTTCTCTTCTGTTCCTGAAACGTGGAAGAGACCGTCTTCCGCTAATTTACCTGTCAAGAAGTTCATCGATGGTGAACCGATGAATCCGGCAACGAACATGTTATCTGGGTGATCATAGACTTCTTTCGGCGTACCGACTTGTTGAATGATACCCGCTTTCATGATGACGATTCGTGTCGCAAGCGTCATCGCTTCCGTCTGATCGTGCGTAACGTAAATCGTCGTCGTCTCAAGACGTTTGTGTAGCTGAATGATTTCCTTACGCATTTGTACACGCAATTTAGCATCTAAGTTCGAGAGCGGCTCATCCATCAAGAAGACTTTAGCATCACGAACGATGGCGCGACCAATCGCTACCCGTTGACGCTGACCACCAGAGAGTGCTTTTGGCTTCCGCTCGAGGTATTCTTCAAGACCGAGGATACGAGCTGCGTTATCGACGCGTTGCTTGATTTCATCTTTTGGGAACTTCCGAAGCTTTAATCCGAACGCCATGTTATCGAAGACGTTCATGTGTGGATACAGCGCGTAGTTTTGGAAGACCATCGCGATATCGCGATCTTTTGGCGCTACATCGTTCATGCGTTTGCCGTCGATGATGAAATCCCCACCTGAGATTTCTTCAAGTCCAGCAATCATCCGGAGCGTCGTTGATTTACCGCAACCTGATGGTCCGACGAAGACGATGAATTCTTTATCTTTAATGTGGAGGTTGAAGTCATCAACCGCTTTTGCATCACCTGAGTAGATTTTATCGATATGTTCAAGACGAATTTCAGCCATGTGTAGTTCCCCCTAATGTAAATGATGAAATAATAACGCTTACAAGATTTAGTATAAAAGAAGTCAGGGAGTCTGCCTATGGACAACCTGACTAAATGCAAACGTTTTCAATTAGGCATCATGCTACAAGAAGTAAGGTATAGAGGAAAGTAGCGCCTTCAAATGAGCGAACATCGATTCCAGTCTGCTCCGTCAACCGGTCGAGTCGATACTGGAGGCTATTTCGATGTAAGAATAGATGTTTTGCTGTCAGGGAGACGTTCAAATTAGCTCGACAAAAAGCAAGGATCGTCTCACGAGACTCTGGCTCGAGTAAACGGATGAACTGATCGACGAGTGTCGCGCGGTGCCGGTCATCTAGACTTGCAAGACGGATCATGGCAGGCAAGAAACGTTCGATTTGCATCGAAGGAACGAAAGCAAGCGCTGCTTGTTCGAGTTGGAACTGAACGGCGATATCACCTGCAGCACGTTGTTGACCAAGCAATACCTTACCGTCGAGTACAAAATCAGATTGTAATGCAAAAAATAAATCGGATAGTTCGGACTCGATGACAAACTCTTCGCGTTCAACGACCGTGAAGCGGTGTGTGCTAAAAGGAATAAGGATGCTCGTCTGCGAAAAGAAAGAGGAGAGCAATTGTTGAATTTCTTCACTTGTCCGTTCATCGGTTGGATTGAACAAAAAATGGACAAGTCGGAACGACTGATCTTCGAGGGCATGAGCAGATTGGATACGCTCTCGCCATAGATCGATATCAGACCGCGACGTCGTGATGATGCGTTCAGCGAATACATCAAGCAGTTGTTGTTCGCGGTCAGAGATGGCAGTCGCCTTGATTCCAAAACAGAGTCCATCTTCAAGGCGATATACGCTATACTGTTCCTGGCAATAAACATTCGGATCGGTCGTAAGCTGGTCATTGAATACAGTCATCAGTTGTCGTAACACATGGCATCACTCCTAAATCGTACATAACTATCTCGACTTTACCATAAGTCGAAAATCGGAAGGAATGATAACTTATGTCAGATACGTTTTTACTCGTATTGAAACTTGTCGGAATCATTGTCATTGGGGCCCTGATTGGCGCAGTCACGAATCATCTAGCGATTCGGATGTTATTTCGACCACTTGAACCGAAATACATCGGAAAATTTCGCGTGCCGTTTACGCCGGGTCTGATTCCTAAACGGCGAGATGAACTAGCAGCGAATCTCGGACGGACGGTCGTCAAGCATCTCTTGACGCCAGAAGGGATCGGGAAACGTCTCGCATCACCAGCTGTTCGTGGAGCTGTCACACGGCTCGTCGAACATGAAGTCATGAAATGGACACGTTCAGAAGAGACGACGGAAGCGTGGATTAGTCGATTCATCGATGAACCCAAACAACGGATTCAAGGGAAAATCAGTTATCACTTGGAGCAGGAGTTTTCATTCCTCATGGGTAAATGGCGTGAGCAGTCCGTGCGCGAGTTGATCGGGGAAGCCGGAGAACAAAAAATCGAAGAGGTCATGCCAAGACTCGTCACATCCGTATTGCACCAAGCAGAGGAATATTTTGATGGACCAGAAGGGCGTCTACAACTCGAGGAAACGGTTGCTCGTTTCATCCAACAGCGTCTCGGAGGTGGGATGTTCGGGATGTTGCTCGCGAACGTCAACGTCGTTGATATGATTCAGCCGGAGCTGAAACGGGTACTTCAATCAGAGTCGACGTCTCAGTTCATCCTTGCCTTATTACGTCAGGAATGGCAAAAGGGACTAGATCGTCCACTGTCGTCTTATATGACAGAAGAGACGGAGTCACGGATTCGACAGACCGTCAAAGAACAAGTCTTGGCGCGTTTACCGATTGAATCGATGCTTGCTACACCATTACGCGTCTGGTTGAATCCCCTCGAGTCACAATTACTCGAGCAACATGTCCCTGTCGTCATCGATCATCTATTCGAACGGACGACGAATCAAATCGGGCAAATTCTACAAACGCTTGATCTCGAAACGATTGTTCGAGAAGAGGTCGGTTTGCTGGATACTGCGTATCTCGAGGAAATCGTCTTATCGATTTCCAAGCGAGAATTCCGGGCTATCACTTGGCTTGGAGGGTTGTTAGGTGGTTTAATTGGATTGATACAGGCGGGGCTTTATCTCGTCTAAACAAATTGGAGGTTTTACTCATGGCAGAAACAAACTTATATGATCACGCGTACACACTGGAGCGTGCATTACGTGAGACTTCGGAGTACACGACATTAAAAGATTTGTACACGCAAGTTAACGCGGATCCGGAATCAAACGAATTGTTTGCATCGTTCCGTAACATCCAACTCGAATTACAACAAAAGCAGATGCAAGGTGAAGAAATCACACCAGACGATATGGCGTCTGCCCAAACAAAGATGCTTGAAGTCCAAAACAACCCATTAATCAGTCAGCTGATGCAAGAAGAGCAACGGATGCACACGATTCTGACGGAAGTCACACAAATCATCATGAAGCCGTTAGAAGAACTCTACGCGCCAATGATGGAGCAACAAGACGACGTTCAATAAGTCATCAAAAAGGAAGACGCGCCATTATGGCCGTCTTCCTTTTTTGTATAGCTCAAGATGAAGTAGGGACGATCCGTGGCAAGTAAGCGCGCTCGAAATGAATCAAACGACCTGAACGTGTGACACGAGCTGCATGATGAGCGTACCCACTCTCATTGAGACGCCGAATCCCTTCTTCTCGTGCCTGTCCATCTGCTTCTGCTTCAAAAACGTCATCGAGTAACGTTTCACCACGGTCTGAAAAGACTGTAATCGTATACTGCATACTTGTTCCTCCCTTGTCTGATCGGTCTTGTACTTAGTATAATGAATAGCTATTCATTTTACAAGCGCAGGTCTAAGTCTTGCCACGTCAACTGTCGCGCAGCGGGAGGAGTAGTCAGGTGACTGACCGTCATACCAATTAAGCGGATCGGTCCGTCGAAGGTGATACCATTGAACAATTTCGTTGTTTCCTCAAGTAAGCGTTCTTCGTCCGCCGTTTCTTCTGAAAATGTATGCCGTTTCGAACGTGACTGGAATGTATCGGTCTTCCACTTGATCGTGATCGTCCGGCAAACGAGTTCTTTTTTTTGAAGACTCGCAATGACGGATTTTGATTCTCGAATCAACGTCTCGAATATCGTATCGATATCCTCCGTATCTTCTTCGAAGGTCGTCTCAGAACCAATCGATTTTCGCTCGCGTTCCGGACGAACCGGACGCTCGTCGATCCCGTGTGCCATCGCATGCAGTTCCGTTCCGCGATCGCGTCCGAGCAATGCTCGTAATTGTTCGACCGGCATTGCTTGGACATCTGCGACGGTTTCAATTCCTTGTTTTCGTAACGCTTGTTCCGTGACTTTTCCGACGCCGTGTAAATCTCCAATTTTTAATGGAGACAAGAAACTGAGGACGTCCTCTGGAGGAACTACCGTCATCCCGTTCGGTTTCTCGTATCCGGATGCGACCTTCGCGACGAGCTTAGAGTTCGAAACACCAGCAGAGGCCGTCAGACCTGTCCGTTCTTTAATTTGCTGAAGAACATATTGCGCGATATAGGTCGCACTTTTTTGATCAAAATAATTTTCCGTGACGTCAAGATACGCTTCATCAAGCGAGAGAGGCTCGACGAGCGGTGTCACTTCTCGAAAAAGCGCCATGATTTGCGCACTGACAGCTCGGTAGACGTCAAAGCGGGGACGAATGAAGACCGCACGGGGGCAGAGCTGGAAGGCACGTCTTGACGGCATCGCGCTATGGATACCGTATTTCCGTGCTTCATAGGAACAGGTCGCTACGACACCACGTGCATGAGGCGGTCCACCGACGACGACGGGAACACCTTTTAATCGAGGACGATCGCGTTGCTCGACGGAAGCGTAAAAGGCGTCCATATCAATATGAATGATTTTTCGTTCCATCGTACAAGCGTCTCCTTTCAGTAGATATGATACAATTAGTATAACGAACTTATGTTCTGATATCTATTTTTTTGGTCGACTGTTCTTTGGCATCCGAACAAGAGCGCCTAACCATCCACGCCAGCGCATCCAGTAGAAGATGCCACCGGTCGAGAGAAAAATTAGACCAAGGGATAGGGCGTAACCGTATTTCCATTCTAATTCCGGCATGATTTTAAAGTTCATCCCCCAAATCGCACCGAGAGCCATCGTTGGTGTCGCGACGGCAGTAAAGATTGTTAATGCCTTCATGATTTCGTTTCCACGGAAGTTCGAGACGGTCGTCGATAAGTCGAGCAGGACCTCAATGTCTTTTTGATAATGTTCAATGAGCATCAACAGACGGCGGACACGTTTCGTAGCTAGTTTCAACGAGAGATCCTCGAGATACGCGTCCTCGTCGAGAAATGATTCTTCACCAGCCATGACGAGCTCTTGAAACGGAACGATTAAATCGGACCAGTTCTCGATCGTGTCGCGTAAAGCGAAGATGCTATCGAGCGAATCTTCATTGATGCTGCCACGTAGTTCATCTTGTCTTGAGAATAGTTCCGTCTCAAACTGATCGATACCGGCAAAATACGTGTTCAGCTGTAAAGCAAGAATCGTATAAAAGGCTGCGAATGGATGCGCGGGAGAATAGGGAGCGACCAGGGACACGATTGAATCCGACAATCCAATCGTGATCAGTTTTTCTTTCGTTACATAAAAGCAAATCGAGCGGCGGTCACTTTTGTCGACAGGATTTTGCCAGGTGACGACAGCGCCATAGAGAACCCCTTTTTCCGAGCGGGTGAAGTTCATGTCTTTCGATCGCAGCTGCGTCACCCAGTCCATTTCGGATTGATCGACGGCAGCCGTCGGAAAGGTTTGTTCATAGTCAGCTAAATCGAGATAGCGAGACCAATTAAATTGAGGTTCCAGTTCCATGTTCATGACTCCCATATAGTAGAATGAAATAGTATATGCCTTAAGTGTAGTCAATGGAATATAAAAAAGACACCTATTTTACAGATAAAGGACGTGTTTCAAGTATGAAAGGAATTGGTAAATTAGCAGTTGGAGAAACGCTCGATCAACGAGCGATGATCAAGCAAGCGGTCAAAGGAATTGCAGCGAATGGGAAACCATACTTGACGCTCATCTTGACGGATAAGACAGGCGAAATCGAGACGAAGATGTGGGATACGAGTGATCTTGAAAAATATGCGCCGAAATCAATCGTCCATGCTGCTGGAGAAGTCATGGACTATCGAGGGCGGACACAACTCAAGCTCAAACAAATCACGGTTCTAGAGGAGACGAATGTCGAGGACTATGTCCAATCCGCACCGATTCCGCGAGAGCAAATCGAGACGGAAGTCCTCGCGTTCGTAGAATCGATTCAGAACAGTGATATGAAAAAGCTCGTTAAACATTTGATTACTTCGCGATTCGACGCTTACTTCACGCATCCGGCAGCGGTCAAGAACCATCATGCTTTTTACTCGGGGCTGTCATACCACGTCCTTTCGATGTTGCGTCTAGCGGATCAAATCGCTCAACTCTATCCGACCTTAAACCGTGACGTGCTAATCAGTGGCATCATTCTGCACGATTATGCGAAAATCAAGGAGTTATCCGATCCGGTTGCACCGGAATATACGTTGCCTGGTAAACTCGTCGGTCATATTACGATGATGGTAGCGGAACTTGAAAAAGTCGGAGCAGAATTACAAATTGACGCAGAAGTACTGACGGTCTTGCAACATCTCGTCTTAAGTCATCACGGACGACCGGAATGGGGTTCTGCTGTCGCACCACAGATGCGCGAGGCAGAAGTTTTGTTCTTGATCGATAACCTTGATGCACGGATGACGATGATGGATCGTCTCCTTGAATATGTCGAGCCAGGACAGTTCTCGGAACGATCATTCGCACTAGATAATCGTGCTTTTTACCGTCCGAAGCTATAAGGGGGAGAAAAGATGAAGACGAAGTTGTTTGATACGGTTCAACTCGGAACGTTGACATTCCGAAATCGGGTCATCATGGCGCCGATGTGTATGTACAGTGCAAAAGAAGATGGACTCGTTACGGATTGGCATGTCACGCACTATGCAACCCGTGCGATGGGTGGTGTCGGTGGCGTCATCTTAGAAGCGAGTGCTGTTACGCCAGACGGTCGCATTTCAGCCGGTGATCTTGGAATTTGGTCAGATGCTCATATCGAAGGCTTACAACGGATCGCAGAGCAAGTCAAAGCAGCGGGTGCAAAAGCAGGCATTCAACTGGCCCATGCCGGGCGCAAAAGTACGACGGCAGAACCACCCGTTGCACCGAGTGCTTTACCGTTTGATGATACGTATACACATCCACGAGCATTAACGCTTGAGGAAATCGCGACGATCAAACAACAGTTCATCGATGCAGCACTGCGTGCGGAACGAGCAGGGTATGATTTCATTGAAATTCATGGGGCTCATGGTTACTTACTGAACACGTTCCTCTCTCCGTTATCAAACGTTCGTGAGGACCAATACGGTGGATCGGTTGAAAATCGGATGCGCTTGTTGCTAGAGATCATTGATGGCATTCAAGCCGTTTCCAAGCTCTCGATCTGGGTCCGGATTTCAGCAGCCGATCACGCAACAGGGGGAATGACGGCGACGGATTATATTCCACTCGCGAAAGAACTAGCTGCACGTCACATCGATCTACTCGATTGCAGTTCAGGGGCTGTCGTCGCTAATGCCGTACCGGAAGTGTATCCAGGCTATCAAGTGAGCTATGCAGAAGAGTTGAAACGAGAGACGGGTATTGCAACAGGCGCGGTTGGATTGATTACGACAGCTGCCCATGCAGAAGAAATCATCCGTAACGGTCGAGCAGATATCGTCCTGCTCGCACGTGAACTACTTCGCCAACCTTATTGGGTCTATCATGCGGCAGCCGAACTAGGAGATACGGTCGCCTTGCCGAAACAATACGAACGGGCACCAATCCGGACGGTTCGTTAACTATCGCTCATATGAATGAAAAACGACACGAAAAAAGGAAGCCCCAAAGGCTTCCTTTTTTGATTACTGCTGTTGTTGTTGCATCATTTGTTGTTGCATTTGTTGTTGTTCTTGTTTATCTAAATCAAAAGCATCCTTGAAGTCTTTGTTTTCGATTTTAACATCGTATTCTTTCATGAGTGAACGGTAGATATCGTTCGGGTTGACTTGTGCTGCTTTTTCTTCAGCAAGTGCTTTTTTGATGCGTGCTTTTTCTTTATCAAGCGTAAAGTCTTTCTTTTCTTTACGATCGACTACTTTGATGATGTGGTAACCGAATTGTGTTTTAATTGGATCGGAGATTTTACCTTCAACGCCATCCTTGAACGCATAATCTTCGAATTCCTTGACCATTTTACCTTTTGTGAAGTATCCAAGGTCTCCACCTTTTGCACCGCTACCTGTATCTGTTGATTTCTCTTTTGCCAGTTTCGCGAAGTCCGCGCCGTCATCCAATTGTTTTTTGATGTCTTTTGCTTCTGACTCTTTCGCAACGAGGATATGGCTTGCTTTGACTTCGACTTTTTCTTGGTCAAAACGCTCTTGGATTTCTTTATCTGTTACTTTTGATTTCGCAGATTTTGCTTCCGTTAAGAGCATTTGTGTGCGAAGAACTGTCTCGAATTCTTTTTCGTTCTTGATTCCAGCAGATTTCAATGTTGTATTGAACTGCTCTTTATCCGGGAACTGGTCTTTTGTCTTCTTGACTTCTGCTTCGACTTCTTTATCCGTGACTTCTTTGCCGTATTTCTTCTCAAGCAATTTGTTCATTGTTTGCTGGAAAGCGATTTGAGCACCAGCTTTTTCGTATGCTTCTTCTTGGACGTCAGCCTTGTTGACTTCGCCACCTTTGTAATTGATGACGGCTTCGTCATTTGATCCACATGCTGCTAACGTAAATACACTTGCGACTGCTGCTGCGCCTAACAATTTCTTTTTCATACATACACCCCTAATTTACCATTTATTTCAACCGTTTTATCATATCATATTCTCGTCTGGTTGACAGCTGTATCTTGTCATGCCAAGAGATACTTGCTCTTTTCCATGCTATCACATCCAAGTAGTCGGTTGAGGATAATTTTTATGGGAAATTGTGAGGGAAATAACGCTCTTGAGACATAGTAGTAATGTCCTTGTCATGAGGAAAAAAGACCTAAAAAAGCATTCTAGCTAGAGGCTAAAACGCTTTTGGTAAGGTTATGCTTTTTTGATTGAGTCCATGACTGGATCTTGAGGGCGACGATCTGCTTCTTCTGTGATCATCTTTGATGTCTCAGCGAATATGTCCATGAAGCTGTCGCCATACAAGCGACGTACGATCGCAGAAATGTCCGTTAATTCCGGGAACTTCCCGTACAATTCCTGAAGAGGAAGTGATGCACGGAAGACACCGTTTTCTTCAGGGCGGAACGCTTGAATCGTCTCAAGCAAGAGTGATTCGCCCTCTGGTGTCAACTGGACGTAGGTATTTCGTTTATCTGTTTCCTTTTTCGAGAACGTCAACAATCCGCGGTCTTCTAACTTCTTCGAGAAGTTGAATGCCGTCGAGACGTGCATGACACCATATTTCGCGATCTCTGAAATCGAGGCACCGCCTAGCGCGTGCGAAATCCACAAGATATGATGTTCATTGATGTTCAGATCAAAGGGCTTGATCCAATTTTGCCAATCTTTTTCTACCGTTTTCCATAGTGCTTTGCTTAACTGGACAATCTTGTGGCTATACAACAAAGCCTCTTGTCCAGGATATAACTTTTCGTGTTCCATATCTGACTCATCCTTTCGAAAGGTGACAATGGCTCAAACGCGCAAAATGCAAACTATACAAAAACAAATCGAAGCAACGGATCTTACTTTTGTGGAGAAAGCTGGTCTGCTTCCTGTTTCGCTTCATCAGCGAGAGACTGGATCTTCGTGAGCGATGCTTGGACTTCCGTTTGGTATTCCGAGACGCTCTGCATGACTTCTTCTTTGAAGTGCATACCAGACGCTTTTGCTGTCTCTACTAAGTTCTTGCCCTCCTGGGTCAAATCCTGCACATTCGTTACGATTGTAGAATAAGAATTTCGACGTTGATGACCGTTCGAAGAGTCGCTTTTCGTACCTTGGCGAAGCGCCTTCAGACCGTAAAAAGTCACAAGTGTTAGCGTAGCACCAAAAGCGACCCAGTTACGGGCGGGACGCTTCGACATATTGAACCTCCTTTTTAATATTAAAATATTTGTTTCATATTATTTTACCGAAAATCGAATGAAAGAAACCTATTTCGGCAATATTTTTCTAAGAATAGAAGAAAAAGAACAGACTTAGATGCGAGAAGCGATCGAGTTAGCGAGTTCAGCTAATTCCTCTGCCGTGTAATCGTCATTATGAACTTCCCATTTTGCACCGAAACCGTCTTGTTTATCGTGACGCGGAATGAGGTGCAGGTGGAAGTGAGAGACCGATTGACCCGCTACTTTTCCTGTATTCGATAAGAGATTCATGCCAGCTGCCTCTGTCTCTTGTTGAAGCGCACGACTGATTTGCGGGATCGTCGCAAATACGTCTTGTGCTTGTTCAGGAGAGAGATCATACAAATTATCGGCATGTTGTTTTGGGATGACGAGCGTATGTCCTTTCGTCACTTGTGACAGGTCAAGGAAAGCGAGAACTTGTTCGTTCTCGAATACGATATGACCAGGGACTTCTTTGCGAGCAATTTTACAGAAGATACATGACTCTTTTTGCATGGAACGTTCACTCCCTTGGGTAAGATAATATTAGTATACGGAAAGTTTCCGACTTCCGCACGATTGACAGTCAAATTGAACCCGATACACTTAGAAACATACAGCTACTGAAGGAAGGAGCGAATTGCATGGCATCACGAGTAGCCACGACGGCACAAAAAAAACGAAAACGGCGCCTGCTCGTCGGTAGCGTCATCATCGTCGGTCTTTTCTTATTCGTTGCCTTTTGGTTTGGACGTAACATGCAAGAAGCGGCGAGAATGGAGAAAACAGACGAGCGTCTTGCTACCTTGTTAAAGGAAAAGGATCAGCGTAGATTCCAACAACTCGTCACGATGAATGGTAAGTCACTACCGATGAGTGAAGCGACGCGACTCGTTAATTGGTTGACGGCTGACTCAGAACGGACGGACCGGGTCATCGCACAAGTCAAACAGGATCAAGGCGCAGGGAAGCAAGTGAAGACACATCTGTTTTCGCTTCAAGAAGAAGATGGATGGCTTTGGTATGACCGGTACTCTCTCGATGTGAATCCTCAGCGGTTAACCGTTTCAAGTGATTTACCGGGAACGAAGATTTCATTAGATGGAGAAGAAGTCGGGACGATTGATCAGAAATCCCTTGAACTCAAGCGATCTCCTGGAGAGTACGATGTTCAAGCAAGTGCGGAACAATCCGGACAGACCGTCCAGGAATCAAAGACTGTACAACTCGGAGATGAACCGAACGCGACAGTCGACTTTAAATTGGCTGATCGATTCAATACGACCGTTTCGAACGAATATGCAGTCGATATCAAAACGTTACTTGAGACGGAAGTGAAAGCCCGGACTGGAAAAAGTATCGATACGATGACTGGCTATCTCGGACGTTCGCGTGACTCGTTCGAGAATACGTTCGGCACGCCTGATTCGACCGTTGCCAATCGAGCACGATACGATGGATATGAAGTGACCTATCAATCGGGGCAGGTGGAAGAATTGCTAATCCGATTAAATAAGACTCCAGATGAGTTAGAAGCCATCGCTGGAAAACCAGAACGAAAGAAGCGCGAGCAAGTCGGTACCGTTTGGGAATATCCGTCTAGTTTTCTCGAAGGTGTGTTCGAATGGTTGAACTTACGAGCAGAAAAACGAGTCGTCGAGCGAGAGGACGGTATGTGGTTACAATTAAAAGACTAAAAAAATCCTCGGACAGAACGTCCGAGGATTTTTGGTTATCGTTTATTCACCGCACGGAGAATGAACGATACGATGAGGATAAGAATGATAGCTCCGAGTAAAGCAGGTACGATTGCGAATCCAGCAACCATTGGACCCCAGTTTCCGAATAATGCTTGACCAATCAATGCACCAACGAAACCAGCGATGATGTTACCAATGATACCACCTGGAACATCTTTACCTAAAATCAAGCTTGCTAACCAACCAATAATACCACCGACGATTAATGCCCATAAGAATCCCATTTAAAACACTCCTTTTCAATTTAAGATATATGATTACTTACGTACTGCCCGGAGAATAAGTGAGACGATGAAGATCAAGATGACTGCTCCGAGAATAGCCGGAATGACTGCGAAACCAGCGATTTTTGGTCCCATTGAACCAAAGATGGCTTGACCGATCATCGAACCGATGAAACCAGCGATGATGTTACCGATGATGCCACCCGGCACATCTTTCCCGATAATTAAACTTGCGATCCAACCGATGAGACCACCAATGATGAGTGCCCATAAGAAACCCATTTCTAAACATCTCCTCTACATATTAGTTTTACCTGTTTTCAGGCAGTTATAAACACGTGCGAAAATGAAAAAATCTGAAATCGTTCATTCTTTAGTTCATTCTTTAAATGACTAGACGATTAGACCACTTGATAGAGAATGAATAGACGATTCATTGATTTCACTTTCAATTTACATGTAAATCGTTTTCATATATTGATGTAACGATTACACTTAGAGTAATTGCCGAAAAAACAAGTATTAAAACATTATATTTTAAAAAACTAGGCGTTACGCTAGAAAAACGAAGCGAGTCTACTTTACGATGAGCCTAAAGGGAGTGGCAGATATGTTATTAGACATTAAAGATTTGTCAGGAGGATACGGATCAAAAACCGTTCTGCATGACATCAATATCGAAGTCGACCGAGGTGAACTCGTCGGTCTAATTGGGTTGAACGGTGCCGGAAAATCAACGACGATCAAGCATATCCTTGGTCTTTTACCGGTCAAGACGGGATCGGTTCGAATCAATGGATTGGATTTAACGACGAACGAAACCGAGTATCGTCGCCAAGTGGCGTATATTCCGGAGCAGCCGATGTTATATGAACAACTGACGTTACGGGAGCACCTTCGTCTGATGGCGCAAGGATATGACGTCGAAGAAGCAATCGCGACAGAACGCGCGCAACATTATGCTGAACGACTTCGAATGACGAAGCAACTCGAATGGTTTCCAAGTGTCTTCTCAAAAGGGATGAAGCAAAAAGCGATGATTTTATGTGCACTCGTCACAGGCAGTGAACTGTTGATCGTCGATGAACCGTTCGTTGGACTTGATCCACTGGCAATCCGAGAGTTACTTCAGATTTTTAGTGAACTGAAGCAGGACGGTAAGGGGATCTTAATGTCGACGCATATTCTTGAGACAGCCGAGCGTCACTGTAACCGATTCGTGCTCTTACATGAGGGGCACATTGCAGCAGAGGGAACGACAACTGCTTTACGCGCACGATATGGACTGCAAGATGGAACGCTGGATGATCTGTACGTTGCCGCGATCGAGGAGGCGGAACTATGAACAGCCAGTCCTTATGGAAGGAACGCTACCAGGCGGCGATGACGGAAACGGTGAAATATACAAGGTACATGGCGAATGGCGGACTGTTATTTACCGTTTACTTCGTTATTTTGTACGGTTTAGTCGTCTACGGACGTTTCCTCGACCAACTCGATCCATCGTTTCCAGGTCGATTCGTCATGGCAGCCTTGTTTCTGATTTTACCGCTCTATCGGACGAGTCGGACGTTTCTCGTTGAGGCGGACCAAGTGTTTCTATTACCGGTGTTAGCGAAGTTATCAAGTTTCATGCAACAAGTACGAGCGTACAATGCGGTCTTTGGTATCATCCGTGCCGTGATTCCGTTTTTAGCTGTCGTTGTTCTCTATGTTCGAACGGAACAGACGACACCACTTGAACTTGTTTTACTTGGGGTAGCGCTTGCTTTGTTCGGAGCTGCTGCGAATTTATCAAAGCTTGAAGGCATCGCACATCGGACGGTGTTACTGTATGCGTTCGGAGCGGCGCTACTCGTCATCATCGATATGGCGTGGATGACAATTGTCGTCGCACTTCTCTTAATGGTCGTACTCCATTTAAAGCGTCAGGACCATCTTCCTCTACGCGAATGGATTGCGCTCGAACAGGAATCGCGTGATCGTTTTTATCGACTAGCGAACTGGTTCGTCGATGTGCCGCATTTATCGGCAACGTATAAACGCCGTCGTCTCTTGAGTAACATGGTCGAGCGGATTCCATATCGAGCTCAAACGACATTCGATTACTTGTATGTCAAACAGTTCATCCGGAGTGGAGACGGGATCGGATTGATTGTTCGTTTGACGCTGATCGGGGCTGTGTTCATGTGGTTAGCGAGTGGCAACGAGTTGTTCGTTGCGCTTGCAATCCCTGCGTTTGCAGGATTGACAAGCTTTCAACTAGCACCGTTCACGAAGGCAGTGGACCAACATCTATTGACTCGTCTATTACCGTTTGGAAATGCTGTACAGGCGAAACGGAAAATCATCCGCTTCGCAGCAATCAGTCAATGCATCGTCTTGACGCTACTTGGATTCTTTTTAAGCGGATCCATCTATGTCGTTGGTGGGGCAGCCTTGGCGCTTGTGATTGGTGAATACTACGCTCGAAAATAATAAACAAGAAAGAGCCTACGCGATGAATCCATCGTGTAGGCTCTTGTACTTTACTAATTGTTAATTGACGCGTTCGTTTGAGAAATCTTCTTCTTCGACCATACGCAATTCTTTGCTGACAGGAGCAGGGAGATCGTAAGAAGATTGACCATGTTCCGCAACGTCCAGTCCGCGGAGTTCATCTTCGCGTGTGATCCGAAGACCAATCGTAAGGTCGAGAACTTTTAAGAATGCATAACTCAAGACACTGACGATGACGACGGCAAAGACGACACCAAGTGCTTGAACACCGAGTTGCGTAAAACCGCCACCATAGAAGAGACCAGCTTGTCCGATCCCTGTGATTTCAACGAGTCGTGGTGAAGCGAAGAATCCAGTGGCGAGTGTACCCCAGATACCAGCGACGCCATGAACGGAGAAGGCACATAATGGATCATCGACACGGCTTGCGAGAAGAATGCTCGTTCCATATGTGATCACACCAGCGAGGAAACCGATGACGACAGCTGCCCACGGTTCGACGAAGGCACAGGCTGCTGTGATGGCAACGAGTGCAGCTAAGACACCGTTGATGATTGAAGGGATATCTGCGACACGACGGTGCCAGAATGAGATGGCAAGAGCACCGAGGGCACCTGCTGCAGTCGCAAGTAACGTCGTCAAGGCAACGTAACTAAAGAATCCATCGGCAATCGTTAGTGTCGAACCAGCATTGAAGCCGAACCAACATAACCAGAGGATGAAGGCACCAACGACAGAGTAGATGACGTTGTGTCCGAGTAACGGTGTTTTTTCAGCACCGATTCGTTTCTTGAGCAGTAAAGCAGCAACGAGTGCAGCAATCCCACCTTGTAAGTGAACGACCGTTGATCCAGCGAAGTCTTGCATCCCGAGCGAACCAAGGAATCCACCTGCCCAAACGGAACGTGCAATGATCGGATAGATGATAGCAACGAAAAACGTTCCGAACAACAGGTAGACGGATAATTTAGCACGTTCTGCGAATCCGCCCCAAGCGATCGCGAGGGAGACAGCGACGAATGAGAGTTGGAAGAGGAACTTCACATCAATCGTGATGTTCGACCAATCAAGACTGCTGAATCCTCCTTGTAAAAAGAATCCTTCCGTTCCGATGATAGAATTGCCATCACCGAACGTCAATCCGAATCCGATGGCCCAAAAGGCGAGAGCGGCAACCGAGAAGCTGATGATTTGTTTGACGGCGACGTGCCCCGCGTTCTTCGCCCGTAACATCCCTGTTTCTAGAAGTAAGAATCCGATTTGCATCGTAAAGACGAGCAGTGCTGCGAATAAGACATAAAACGTATCGACTGAGATAGCGAATTGTTCCAGTTTCATTGTCGTTCCTCCTTTATCCATTTAAAGTATGTGTTTACTTTAGACGGAAATACTTTCAAAGAAACGTGTTGTGTCAGAAAATCTGACATGGTATTTTTGTGGAAAGGAGTGACGAAGATGAACTACCGTGAAAAAAAGGTGATGTCGATCGGAATCGTCTGTGAATTGACCGGCTTGTCAGAACGTCAGATTCGTTACTATGAGGAACGGAAGTTGATCTTTCCAGAACGGACAAATGGAAAAACACGAAAATATTCGTTTACGGATGTCGAGCGACTCGTCGAAGTCGCGGAAAAAATCGAGGATGGCTGGCGTACGCACGAAATTCGAGAAAAAGAACGTAAGGTAACGGAACAGCAACGTTCAGACTTGATCCGCGGTCAGTTAAACGCTGCGTTCGGTCTTTACAAGAAACAGTGAACATTTCATGAACTGGTAACAGAACTGTCATTTTGTAAACGATTTATTGGCACAGACTTCTTAATTTCAGATATAATGTTTCTGTGTTCACAAACTTATCGTACGTTTTTTTGGGGCGTTAGAACGAGTATAAAGGGGTAGTTATGATGAAGAAATTCAATGATACGTTTTTGCGGGCGATCCGTGGCGAGCAGATTGATCACGTTCCCGTCTGGTACATGCGACAAGCAGGTCGTTATCAAGCGGAATATCGTGAAATCAAGAAGACGCGGACGCTTTTCGAGATCACACATGACTCGGAACTAGGCGCATATGTGACAGAACTACCTGTAAAACAATTAGGGGTCGATGCAGCGATTCTGTATAAAGACATCATGACGCCACTTCCATCGATGGGCGTTGACGTCGAAATCAAGAGTGGTATCGGTCCAGTCATCGCGAACCCGATTCGCACGATGGCAGATGTCGAAGCATTACAACCATTCAACCGTGAAGATATTCCATATATCTATGAAACGATTCGTTTGTTACGAGAACGACTCGAAGTACCGTTGATTGGTTTTTCCGGGGCACCATTCACGCTTGCGAGCTATATGATTGAAGGTGGTCCTTCGAAGGGATACCATAAAACGAAAGCATTGATGTATGGACAACCTGAGGTATGGCATGCCTTAATGGAGAAACTAGGTGACATGGTCATCGATTACATCAAGTCACAAGTGGATGCAGGAATCCAAGCGTTCCAAATCTTTGATTCATGGGTCGGAACGACAAGCCGGAAAGATTATGTCCGTTACATCAAGCCAACGATGGAACACATTTTCACGGAATTAAAAGATACAGGCGTGCCGATGATCATGTTCGGTGTAGGAGCGAGTCACTTGGCAGAAGAATGGCACAGTTTACCGTTAGACGTCGTCGGACTTGATTGGCGTTTGTCGATTGACGAAGCACGTGAGCGTGGATTGACGAAACCTGTCCAAGGAAACCTCGACCCGTCTTATCTGCTAGCACCGTGGGATATCCTTGAAGCAAAAACGAAGGAAATTCTCGACATGGGAATGAAGCAACCAGGATTTATCTTTAACCTCGGTCACGGCATCTTCCCGGAAGTCGATCCAGAAGTATTGAAACGTTTGACTGCATTTATCCATGATTATTCGAAAGAAAAAATGGAGGTAGGAAAATGAAGACGTTAGGACTACTTGTTATGGCGTACGGTACGCCATATAAACCAGAAGATATCGAGCGTTATTATACGCACATCCGTCGCGGGCGCAAACCGTCTCCAGAAGCATTGGCAGAGTTGACGGAACGTTACGAAGCTATCGGTGGTGTCTCACCACTCGCACAAGTCACGATTGATCAGGCTGAAGAGCTACACCGTCAACTGTCTGAGAAATATGCTGGTGAAATCGAGTTCAAACTCTATCTTGGTCTGAAACACATCGAACCATTCGTTGAGGATGCTGTCGAACAAATGGCAAAAGACGGCATTACGGAAGCGGTCACGGTCGTATTAGCACCACACTATTCAACGTTCAGTATCCGTTCATATAACGGTCGTGCGAAGGAAGTCGCGGACCAACATGGTATTCGTCTCGCATCCGTCGAATCGTGGTACAAAGAAGAAGCGTTTCTCGATTGGTGGGGGAAAGAAATCCGCAAGACGTTCGACGCTTTACCAGTACCTGAAGAGAAAGCCGTTCTCGTCGTTTCAGCACACAGTCTACCTGAGAAAATCATTGCAAACGGTGATCCATACCCAGAGCAATTGAAGGAAACAGCCGAATTGATCGCGCAACGTGCTGGTGTACCGCATATGATCACAGGCTGGCAATCGGCTGGACAAACGCCAGAACCATGGCTTGGACCAGATGTTCAGGATTTGACACGTGACGTCTACGAAGAAAAAGGATATGAAGCATTCGTCTACGTACCCGTTGGTTTCGTTGCCGATCACCTAGAAGTATTGTTCGATAATGATTACGAGTGTAAAGTCGTCTGCGACGAACTCGGAATTCACTATGCGCGACCTGTCATGCCAAACGCGGATCCAGCTTTCATGAAAGCTGTCACGGAAGCCGTCGCGAAACAGGTGGGTAGTTATGTCCAGTAAACGTCTCGTCATCGTGGGCGGTGGTATATCAGGACTTGCAGCCGCCTATTATGCAGAGAAGCAGTTTCCAGAGATGAACATCACGTTACTCGAGGCAGAGGGTCGTCTCGGTGGTAAGGTGGCGACATATCGGGACGAAGGATTGACGATCGAGCGGGGACCGGATTCATACGTCGCACGGAAACACGTGTTGACGGATCTCATCGAAGAGATCGGATTAGGGGAGCAACTCGTTCGCAATAACACGTCGCAAGCGTATATCTTGGATGCGCGCGGTCTCCACCCGATTCCAAAAGGTGCCGTCATGGGCATCCCGACCGATTTAGAGTTATTCGCAGAGACGTCTCTACTGACGGAAGAAGAAAAGGCAGAGGTGACAGAACGCTTGCTTCACCCTGCTCCTAATTTGACGATTCCGGAAACAGACATCCCATTAGGGGAATACCTGCGTCCGCGTCTTGGAGATGCGCTCGTCGAGAAGTTGATCGAACCGCTTCTTTCAGGCATCTATGCGGGTGATATCGACCGGATGAGTACGTTCGCGACCTACCCGCAATTCGTTGCGAATGAGCAAAAGGCTGGAAGCTTGTTCGAAGGGATGCGCCTCATGCGTCCGCTTGATCAACAACAAGGTCCGGCGCTCAAAGCGACAGGTCAATTCCTATCACTTGCTACTGGACTCGAGTCTCTCGTCGAGCGTTTAGAAGAGGTGCTCGAACGGACAGAGATTCGTCTAGAGACACCACTTCGCTCCATCGAACGGGAAGAAGACGGGCGGTATCGTCTCGAAACGGATCATGGTCCAGAATATGCTGATGATATTTTGTTGACGATTCCGCATCGCCAAGTCGTGTCCCTGTTACCAGATGCGACGCTTCCAGGGCTTGCGAACCTTTCAACACACTCGACGGCGACGGTCACGTTGATTTTCGATAAGGAAACAGCGTTACCGATTGATGGAACGGGATTCATCGTCAACCGTCGGGCGCCGTATTCAATTACAGCATGCACGGCGATTGATCAAAAGTGGAATCATGCAGCACCGAATCATACCGTGCTCCGTGCCTTCATCGGACGCCCCGGAAAAGATGCACTCGTTCGTGAAACAGACGAAATGATTGAACGCGTCGTCTTAGAAGATCTTGAAAACATCTGTGGTCGTCCATTGCAACCGGAACGTGTCGTCATCAGTCGTCTCTTAGACGGCTTACCGGCCTATACGGTAGGACATGCACAGCGGATTCAAGAAGTGCGAGAAATCGTCGCTTCTCACTATCCACACATTCATTTAGCCGGACTCGCCTATGATGGTGTTGGTTTGCCAGACTGTGTAGCAGGTGTCAAAGCGACGCTTGAACAAATGGCGTTACAACAACCGGAACCATGTAAAGAATCATGACACACCTAAACCTTTTTGAAGCTATCCGTGCTTCAAAAAGGTTTTTTTGTCTTCAGAAGAATGACACGGAAGGAAACGGGAATAAGAGACAGAGGAATCAAAATTGAAGAATACCGTTGAAGCGGGAGGGAATCGTATGGTGGAAGTATGGAGTACGTTCACGATCATCATCGTCTACGGATTGCTTATCATGAATATCTTGGCTGTCCTGACGGTTATTTTTCTTGAGCGGCGCGATATTGGTGCGACGTGGGCATGGGTATTCATCTTGTATTTCGTTCCGCTCGTTGGGTTTCTCGTCTATCTGTTTTTCGGAAGACTGTTGAAAAAAACGAATTTTTATCGTGTCACGGATGAAGAACAACTGGAACAGGATAGACGGATTGCCTTACAGAAAAAAGAACTTGTCACGATGGGACGGCACCCGATGATTCAAAAACATCGGGATATGATTCGGATGAACTTAATGTCGAACGGTTCCCTGCTCAGTCTCTCGAATCAATTGCAGATTCTTTCGGATGGCGAGCAAAAATTCAATCGGATGATTCAAGATATCCGCCAGGCTGAGCATGAAGTGAACATCCAATATTACATCATTCAGAAAGATCGTCTCGGATTAGCGTTGATCGATACATTGACCGATTGTGCCCGTCGTGGGATCAAAGTCCGTCTATTGTATGATGCTGTCGGATCACGGAGTCTCAAACGGACGGATTTCAAGGAGTTACTCGCGCACGGAGGAGAAGTGTTTGCCTTTTTCCCGTCGACGATTGGATTCGTTAATTTTCGATTGAACAACCGGAATCACCGTAAATCCTGTATCATCGACGGTCGAATCGGCTATATTGGTGGGTTCAACGTTGGTACGGAATATCTCGGGATCGATGAAAAGTTCGGCTACTGGCGGGATACACATTTTCGCTTGGAAGGTGACGTCGTTCATGATCAACTCGACCGCTTTATTCTCGACTGGAACCAAGCAAGTGACGTCTATACGGAAAAATCTTTGTTTTACTATGGAACGCATAGGATTCAGGATATATTACCGATGCAAATCGTCACATCGGGTCCGGATTCCCGTTCAGAGTATTTGAAGCTTGCATTGATCAAGATGATCAACGAAGCAAAACGGACAATTTATATCCAATCGCCTTATTTCATTCCAGACACGAGTTATTTAGATGCATGTAAGGCAGCCCTTCTGTCCGGAGTGGAAGTCCGTATCATGATTCCGAACAAACCGGACCACCCATTCGTTTACTGGGCAACGACTGCTGCTGTAGGAGAGTTGTTATCGTACGGAGCTAAAGTCTACACGTATGAACCTGGATTTTTACATGCGAAGACGATCGTCGTTGATGGCGAGATTGCTTCAGTCGGGACGACGAATATCGATGCGCGAAGTTTTCGGTTGAACTTTGAAATGAACACGATCGTCTATGATCAGGCAATAGCGATTGAACTAGAACGTCTCTTCCTCACTGATTGTGAGGTATCAAAGCTCATGACAGTCGAGTCGTATGCCGCGCGTTCAAGAACGATCAAATTCAAGGAAAGTATTTCGCGTTTGTTGTCACCGATTTTGTAAACCGCGTTTACGACCAGTCAAAATGTGAAAAATGGTATAGTGGTATGGAAATAGAAAAAGAGGAGAGTGAAGACGATGGCAAATCCAATCAAGCTACTCGTATCAGACATGGACGGAACCGTTCTTTCGGGCAAGCAACGAATTGAACCGGAGACGATTCAGGCAATTGAAGCGGCACGCGAACAAGGTGTCGAATTTGCAATCGCGACAGGACGTAACTACTTAAATGCAAAAGAATTAACAGATGCAGCAGGAATCCACTGTCCGATCATTGCTTCAAACGGGGCACGTGTGATGACCGTAGATGGAGAAGAGTTAAGTGCGACGACGTTGACGACGGAACAAGCACAGCAAATTTACGGTATCATCAGTCAATATGAAGTTTTCTTCGAGATGTTCTGTGATCGAGGACTCGTGACAGCACAAGGAGCGACGATCGACGCAGCCTATGATTCTCTAAAAGAGTTGAGTGAAGAAAGTGATCGGGCAAAACAAGTGCTTGATTTCTTCCACGATCGTTATTATGTCCACGAAGACGTCAAGATGATTGATGGATTCCGGTCGTATATCCGTAACCAAGCGGGACAAGTATTTAAATTCATCTCATTCTCGTTTGATCAAGAATTAATGAAAAAAATCTGGCAGGAAATCGAGCAGAAGGTCGACGGTGTCTATGTCACGTCGTCAGGACACGATAACATCGAAGTCATGGCAGTCGGTGCCGATAAAGGAACGGCAGTTAAAATCCTCGCAGACCACCTCGGTGTGCCAATCGAACAGGTTGCTGTCATCGGTGATAACCTGAATGATCTTCCAATGTTCAAAGTTGCCGGCAAGGCGATCGCGATGGGGAATGGTCATGATGAGGCAAAAGCGATTGCCCATCACGTGACGAAATCAAATGACGAGCACGGCGTCGGATATGCGATTCAGCAGTTGGCGTCCCGCGCTTGGTAAGGGGGACGTTTCATGTTTAAGGCATTCAAGGAGTTTGCCTTTCGAGGGAATGTGATCGATTTAGCGGTCGGGGTTATTCTGGGTGCTGCGTTTAGTGGGATCATCAAATCCCTCGTCGACAGCGTCTTTATGCCACTGATCGGTATCATCATCGGGGGCATTGATGTCAAAGGATTATCGGTCATGGTCGGAAATGCAGAGTTGCAGTACGGTCAATTTCTTCAAGCGAGTATCGAGTTCTTGTTGATCGCCTTTGCACTGTTTATCTTTGTCAAAGGAATCACTTCATTCCGGAAGAAGGAAGAAGTCGTCGAAGAAGAAGCGGTACCAACGACAGAAGAAAAATTATTGACAGAAATCAGAGATGCCTTGATTCATCAAAATGAGTCATCGACGAAAAATTAACGGATACAACAAAGGCTGACTCAAAAGTCAGCCTCTACAAAGATAAAGGTGGCAGAATAAAAATCTGCCACCTTTATCTCGTAACAAAAAGAATGGCGCGTCACACGCCACTCCTACAGGAAAAAGCGCATTATGCGCTGTCAGAGACAAACAAGACCCGCTTTCCTGCTTGAATGAAGCAGGAAAACTGGCTTGTGTCTTGCCTGAGGAAAGGGCGTGAAAAGACACGTCATTCTTTTTTTGAGTCAGGTCCATTCTGAATCATAAAATTTCGAGTAACGCATTTTCAGAGCAGACTTGTAACGAAAGCTGTTTTTTCATTCCTTGATCAAATGAAATTTCCAGCACATCGTCAACCAGGTGCAAGACAGTTCCGGGACCAAATGCTGTATGCGAGACACGCATGTTCTCAGTGATCGGAAGTGGAGGAACGCTAGCTCGCGCTGTAACAGCAGTTCGCTTGCGCTCTACTTTTCGTTTTGCAGCATCAGGCGTGACGAGGCGATGGACGTCTTCGACGAATGGTGAGACATCAAATGATTTCGATTTAAAACGATAGGACAGGAGATGTAGTTCGTGTCGCGCCCGTGTCATGCCGACGTAAAACAAACGTGCAGCTTCTTCCATATCATCGAGTTGTCCATTCTTGTACGCCTTGATCGTATCAGCTGATGGAAGAATCCCAGAAACGAGATCAATCATGAAGACGCGATCGAATTCAAGTCCCTTCGCACTGTGAAAGGTCGAAAGGGTGACAGCATTTTGATTTTTATTTTGTTTCGCATCACGCATCAATTGTTCGAGATGCGTGATCCGTTCACGAAAGGCGAGTAGTGTCGGTACATCACTTGCGATGTTATCGATCGTATTCAATGTTTCAAGCAGGTGATCGAGACTAAAACCGAGACTCTCACTCATTTTTCGCAAATTCTTTTCGTAACCCAGTTCATGACGAATCAGAGAGAGGGCGGCAGAGGGGCGAACGGTTTGGATGGAAGCGAATGTGCGCTTCATTTGTTGAAGTTGTTTCTTTTGATAAAACTTCATCTCGATTTTGTTTATGAGTAGATCAAATACAGATTCACCCGTACCGAACTGTTGCAATTGAGAAAGTTGCGCTTTTGAGATATACCCGGCGAATTTCGTATGAATAGTTGCTAGCACATCGATATCTGTCGGATCTTGTGCGAATGTCATGAAGTTTAAGATATCCTTCAAAATCCAATGACTGAAGAATTTATGATCGACATCCTTAATATAAAACGGAATATTTGCTTGATCCAAAGCATTCATCACATTGATCGATGAGGCATTGTTGCGATATAAGATGGCTACTTCGCGGTAATTCGTCTCTGTCCGTAGTTGATTCAACAGATAGCGGGTCTGATCCTCGTAAGTTGGTAACGTCTCTAAGATAATCGGACGAACAGCAGCGTTCTCCGTGAACATCTGTTTCGGATAACGTGCTTTATTGCGCTGAATGAATTGGTTTGCGACGGATACGATGTCTTGAGACGAACGATAATTTTGTTCCATGTAAAGAATCGTCGCATTCGGATACGTATCTTTGAAGTGCAAAATTTTAGAGGCATCCGCGCCACGCCAACTGTATAGCGTCTGATCATCATCTGCAACGACACAAAGACGGTTATGCGGTAAGGCTAACTTCTCGACCAATTGATGCTGGACGAGCGACGTATCCTGACTTTCATCCGTTAGGATATAGTCGAAGCGTCGCTGATAATGTTGCAACAGACGACGGTCTTGCTCCAAAATCGTATTCGCATACGTCAACATATCATCAAAGTCGAGTAACGGATGTAAGGGATCACGCGACTTGAATTGTTCATATGCCACATAGATATCAGGGAAATGTTTGATCGTCGTCGGTACTGCCTTGATCTCCTTTAAAGAAAGAAGACGGTTCTTGACGAAGGAAATCATCCGCAATAACTCATCCATCTGGTCGTCTGTAATGACACTCCGATTAATTTCCTGGAAAATACGCCGGAGTAACATGCGTTTATGTGGCACATTCGGATGTTGTTGATCCATTGGTCCCTCAATGATCGTATAGGAGAGACGTTGCTGGGATGTATGATCCCGAACGACTTGAAAAGCAAAGCTATGAATCGTCGAGAATGCCGCTGTCGTTCCAATTAATTCGTGAAATAGATGATAAAAACGATCCGCCATCTCGCGAGCTGCTGCCTTACTGAAGGTCAGCCCTAAAATACGATGTGGTTCAATCTTTTTTTGTAAAATCAAATAGGCAATCTTAAAATTAAGCGTCGTTGTTTTTCCAGAGCCGGGTGAGGCGAGTAACAGCAACGGACCATGGTCATGTTCGATTGCCTGTTGTTGGACAGGATTCAGTTGAATGCCGGTCAATCGCTCCATCTGTTCGAAAAAATTTTCATGCATGATACAGTTCACCTCGAGCGTATTTATTTCGCGTCCAATAATCGAACTTTCCCTAGTGTATCATTTTTAGTGTCAGGATTGGATTACGGAAAGAAGAACCGTGGAATAAAGAGACAAGAGCCTATTGGATGTTATGTAAGACGAGTATCCTAAATGACTAGGCAAATGGACACAAAAACATTAAAATGGGAATAGATGTAAGAGATTACTCTCTTGTCCTGTACAAAGAGGGAAGGCGGAATGAGAATGTCTGTAGTGAAATTACACATGTATACGAATGAACATTATGAACAATGTGATGCGTTCATTCTTCCGGAAGAACAAGTCCAGTTTACTTCTTTTCCGACGGATGTCGTCGCAGATGCGGTTGCCCATCCAGATAAATTCCCGGTTGTCATCAAAAAAGACGATTTAGTCGTCGGATTTTTTATTCTTCATCTTAATCCCCCTAAAACACATCGAACACATGAACACAGTGTCCTGTTACGTGCCTTTTCCATTGATGCACGCCATCAGCACCAAGGATATGCGAAAGAGGCAATGATGCAGTTGCCAGAGTTCGTGCATCATCATTTTCCAGAAGTCACAGCGATCACACTAGCGGTCAATAAAAAGAATATTGCTGCAAAATCACTGTATTTCAAAACGGGATACGTTGATACGTTACAGTCCGTCATGGGTCCAATTGGAGAGCAGCACATCCTTGCATTTGATCTAGAAAAAGAATCACGATTGAAGCATTGAAGCAAAAAAGCATTTTCCTGATTCTATTCAGGAAAATGCTTTTTTATTTAAGATAAATCGTAGAGTGATAAATGCGCACCTGCTTCACCAGAGAAGACAATACCTCGACTGGATGTTTTCGGGAAAATCCGTCCAGATGCAACGGCTTCTCCGTCATTTAGAAAAAGTTCAAACGAAGAACGATCCACGAACAGACGTAATGTATTCAAGTCCTTCGCAAGAATCGTCGATCGCGAAGTGCCGAATGATTCAGCAGGTACTTCTGCACCTGATCGGCTTCGATCGATCGTAAATTGACGTGATACAGCATCGTAATGGAATACGGTTTCTTCAGTGGCGTCTTGACGAATCGAGAAGCGGAACGAGTCCGACGACAGTTTTAAGTCTGTCATCACGAGCTCGAAAATCTCGGCTTCCGCAATTGTCACGTCTTGTTCGAAAAGAATCGTTTCGTCAAACAGCGTCTCTTTTCGTAGCTGTGTCAGTTCACGGACAGGTCGTTGACGAAGTCGTCCCTGTTCGATCGTTAATTCACGTGGCAATGTTAAAGCATGTGCCCAGTTATAGATGTCAGAAGGATAACTGATATCCGGTAACCCCATCCAACCAACAAGAATCCGTCGACCATCTGCCGCCTCAGTTGTTTGTGGCGCGTAGAAGTCAAATCCGAAATCGAGTTCTTGGAACGATTCGTGTGTGAATGTTAAGTCGGGTAAAGCTAACGGTTCGCCGATGAAATAACCGGACTGGAAAATATTTTGATAGTTCGGACCATCTGGTTCAATCCCTTGAGGGCTAAAGAGGAGGATCCCTTTTCCATCCAGCTCGAAATAATCAGGACATTCCCACATATAACCGAATGTCGAGTAATTCGTCTGTAACTCACCGAGGAATGTCCAGTGCTCTGCATCTTGAGACTGATAGATGACAGTACAACCCGTCAAGTCACTACGCTGTGCACCAATGATGCAGTACCAAATGCCCGATGCATCTTGGAAGACTTTCGGATCACGGAAATGTTCCGTATATCCTTCAGGAACGTTTGGAATAGCAGGTGGTAAATGTTTTTCGATTCGTCCATCCGAGCGGAGATGACCGACGATTTGGCTCGTATGGCGATTCCAATCCGCATCCCGTTTATTACCGGTGTACATGATGTGCACTTGATCATCTTTAATGAAGCCACTACCGGAATAAGCACCGTGTGAATCAGGATCGTCATTTGGGATCAAGGCAGCTCCTTCATCGAACCAATGTACAAGATCTTTTGATGTCATGTGATACCAGTACTTCAGCCCGTGTACGGGTCCGAGTGGAAACCATTGATAAAACAAATGATAGAGACCGTCATGATAGACGAAGCCGTTCGGATCATTCAAAAGTCCGGTCGGAGGTTGAATATGGTAAGAAAATCGCCAAGGAGATGTTCGAACTTCTTCCTTCATCGCTTGGTAAACGCTCGGATCGACATCCGAGAGGGGACGGTATCGTGCTTCACGTGTCCATTGATTCATGTTGACAGCTCCTCGTTGAAAAATTATACGCTTCTCTCGTTCACCTTACGGAGGAGAGCTGCGCTTGTCAATCCTCCGTCCTGAATGGTCAATGAACGGACATACATCCTCTGCCATTTTGCTTCGAACGATAGAGCGCTAAATCAGCGCGATGCATGACTTGTTCGAGTGATTCTCCTGTCACCTGTTCGGCGACTCCGATACTCATCCCGATGTGGACGGTTTGTTCTTCTAAGTGATACGGCATCGAGACGTGAGCGATCCATTGTTCACCTAAGTATCGTGCTTCTGTTAAGGATTGAGTCGTCAAGACGATGATGAACTCATCGCCGCCCAGACGAGCTACGAATCCACCAGGTGGAAGCAACTGTTCGAGACGTTGACTGACCTCGATCAGCAGGAGATCACCTAGCGCGTGACCATACGTATCATTGACTGCTTTAAAGCCGTCTAAATCAAGGCAAAGATAGATAGAATGCGTTTCTGCAGGCAATTGTTCGATGTATTGAGCAAGACCGTTGCGGTTCGCGAGACCCGTCAGGCTGTCGCGTTGTGACAAGCGTTCAAACGTCAATTTCTCTTGTTCGGTATGTAGCAAGCGATGAATCAGTCGTTGTAAGGCATCCGTCAGTGTCTCGATTTCTCGGATTCCACGATGATTCGGGAGTGATTTTGAGGGATCATCCTGCATCTGTTGGGCGGCATGTGTGATTTTTAATAATGGTCGTGTCAATAACTTCGCTAACATCCAGCCGAGTACGGCTGTGATGAAAGAGGCAATCAATCCGGCGATAAAAATCGTTTGACGTAAAGCGTCGGCATCAGCGAAGGCAATCGAAGTCGGTTGACGCACGAGAACCGTCCAACCTAGTCCATCGTAATCCTTGTAACCTCGGCTTGCACTTTGACCAGAGACGAATTCTTTCCCTTGCCAAGAAGCGGTCGCAGAAGCATTCGAAGTCAGCGTTACGCTATCAGGTAATGTTTTACCGCTCCATCCGTTCGGTCCAAGTAAAATCGTCTTTCGATCTTGACTAATGATGAAGACATCGACTTGTTGGAGAGAGGACGTGGCGCTCTGAAAACTTTGTTCGATCGCTTTTGCCCATTCGAAGCTGAGATGTGTCGCAAGGACACCAGAAAATCGCCCTTTATCGTACAAAGGTGTACTAATATCGACGAATTGTAACGGTTCACCGCTTGGGTTTGGCAATAATTTTGCGAGTAGAACAGCTTCATGGACATCGCCGATGAATGGTTGTGACAAGGCTTGTTGGAAGACGGGGCGTTCCTTGATCGATGTTCCTTCAAGAATCTGATTCGTTGACGCAACGACTTTACCTTTCGCATCTAAGCGACCAATCCAAGAAAAGTCAGGAATCTGTCGTTGTAACTCTTCGAGTGTCTGCCGTGTTTCTGCTTTTTGTTCTGTTTGTTGAATAGTTGATAAGGAACCCAGCAATTTTACTTCGGCATAACGTGACCACATGTAATGATCAAGCTTATCAGACAGTTGGTGAGCGGTCGTTGACAGATTCATCCCGACTTCCGATTGGAGTCGGTTTGTTGCATGTTGACTAATGAAAAAAGTTAATCCGAGCGTCATGCTAAAAAATAGCAGGGAAATCAATCCCGCTAACAAAACATCAAAGCGAAGTGAGAGTCTGAACATTGTGCGATACTCCATTCATGCGTTTTCATTTTTTTTACTTACATCATACACGTAGACGTCTACCTGTTGTTCGCGGTTCGAGATACTCGTTCGTACATATCGAAATTCGTGTTTTTCCCAAAAACGACGGGCTCTTAAATTATCGGGTAAGACCGCGAGATGAATGTGAGGTTCCTGACTTAGAAACTGATCACAAAAAGCAGATAGTAACCGACTGCTAGTTCCCGTACCGTGCTGAGAAGCATCCAGTAAAAATAGACCGATCCAAGGTGTACCGTCTTTTGGATGCTTCGGTAGGTAATCAATCAGTAAGACGGGTTCTCCGTCTACATACCCAATCAGCGATACGGTATCGGGATTTAAAAACTCTTCCTGTAAGGTCGAATCAGAGAGCGGAAGCACTCGTTCTTCTAAGAGCGCATATGCAGGAACGCTCGCGTACAACGATTGGATGATCGGAAAGTGATCATGTGTTACTTGTTCAAAGCGAATCATCTAGCGACTCCATTCTTTATTTTTAATATAAAATTTCTGTTGTTACGCCTTTTTAATTGGAATCAGATTACATATTTGTAAGAAATGAAACTTATCCTTTAAAATCACGTACACTAATAGCATAGACAAAATATGAATGAGGAGGAAGAGCAGATGTTAAAGATTGAAAATATCTCAAAGCGTCTCGGAAAAGAGCAAATTTTAAAAGACGTCAGTTTTGAGGTATCCCCAGGAGAAGTGTTCGGCTTCCTCGGACCGAATGGAGCAGGGAAGACGACGACGATTCGGATCATCACGGGACTACTCGAGCAGGATGCAGGGAAAGTCACAGTCAATGGATTTGATGTCGTAGAAGAGCGTTCGAAAGCGCTGACGCAAATCGGAGCAATCGTTGAAAATCCAGCGTTTTATCCTTATCTGACAGGAAAACAAAACTTAGTTCATGCAAAAAATCTCATTCCGGGACTCGGTCAAGTGGATTATGATGCACTAGCACGACTCGTTGGTCTTGAAGGAAAGCTTTCAAAAAAAGTCGGAGAGTACTCACTCGGAATGAAGCAACGACTCGGAATTGCTCGTGCCTTGCTACATAACCCGCGCGTCTTGATTTTAGATGAACCGACGAATGGTCTGGATCCATCCGGAATTGCAGAGCTTCGTGAATATTTACGCCAAATGGCGCGTGAGCAAGATATCGCGATTTTAATTTCAAGCCATATGTTGAGTGAGATGGAACAAATCAGTGATCGTTATGCGATCATCGATCAGGGTGTCATCAAGTCGGTCGAGTCCGTTCGTAATGAAACTGGAGCGAAAATCGCTCTTCGTGTCAATGCAGAAGCGATGACAGAGGTACTCGATGCCCTTCGCGTCGCGAACTACCCATCAGAAGTACTCGAGAATAAAATTATTATCACCGCACCGGAAAGTGAATGTCCAGCTATCGCTCGACTCGTCGTGCCGATTGCCGATTTACATGAACTGACCGTTAAACGTTTGACGCTTGAGGAACAATTCCTGCAAGTAACGAAAAAAGAGGGGGATTCACATGCTTTCGCTCATACAAAATGAATGGATGAAATGGTGGACGACTAAAAAAGCGAAAATCGTTTTAGCACTATATGTCGTTATTGCAGTTGGTATTATCATCGTTGCAAAGACGAATGATTTTGAGTTCACACGTTATGATTATTATTCATCAACGTTCCTTTTACTGACATCTCTATTAGGAATCATCACGATTGTCTTCACGGCAGAAGCCATCGGGAATGAAGTACGTTATGACACGATGAAACACTTATTAATGAGTCCGTATTCCCGAATGACGATTTATTTCTCGAAACTTATCTTTTCGATCTTGATCATGTTGTTCCAATTCGTGTTCATCGCTGCGATCGTCTACGCAGGCTCATTTGTGTTTTCAGAGGCAGGAGATCCAATTCTGTTCCGCGATACGATCGTCGAAGTTGTCAGTCCGATTTTTACAATATTCATGACGTTATTCTTCTCATTGTTGTTCCGTTCTGTTGGAATGATTATCGGCTTCACCGTACTAGCACAGTTCTTTACGAGCATTGCGGGTAACTTACTGGTTGGTTTCAAACCAGCAATCGCTAAGTGGATCGTATTCATGCATTTAGACTGGTCAATGTATTTCAAGGATTCTATGACCTATGGTACGAGTGAAGCGATGGGAACAACTTTGACGTTCTCCGCCTTGTTCGTATTGGCTCATATCATCGTCTTGTTAGGTGCATCGATTCTTGTCTTCCAAAGAAAATCATATACGTAAATGAAAGAGCTGCTATTGATAGATGAATTTGTCTATCAATAGCAGCTCTTTTACAGTATTCAAGAACTTGTCCGTTTAGGTGGACGTGCTGTAATCGGGAACAATCGCTGAAACCATTCGATCAGTGGACCGTTCAATAAGAGAAAAATGAAAGTTCCGACTCCGATGCCGATCAGTTCGCGTTCAATCAGTGAAAAGAGACAAGCAATCAAAAAAGGAATGCCGAGGCTGATTGTTGCCCCGAGCGAGGTACTTTTAAAGCGACTGATCAGTGACTTCATCAAGTAATCCGGTGGCATCAATACGAATCCGATTTGTAGATAGAGAGCGAGTCCAAGTGAAATCAATGGCATGCCGATCAACATGTACACAACGCGCATCCAAAGTCCCTGTGGTGTATAAATCAATTGATGGATCGATAAGAAGAAATCAATCGCAGCGCCGAACAGGACGACGAGTGCGAAACTGAGGACGATCGTCCACCAACTAAATCGACTCCCAAGAGAGAGTGCCGCAATCAAAGCGAGCACATGTAAGACGATGATCGCTAGTCCGACAGTTAAAGGGGAGATGGTCGCAACGGCTTCACTCGCTGATGTCCAAGGTGCACTCCCGATCGAGGCGGTCACCATGAAGCTGTTTCCTAAGGCGTTAATTAAAATAGAGAATAAATAGATGACAATCCGTTTTTGCTGACTCATTGACGTGCACAGACGGTAGGACTGCGCGTTCACCTCCTGAAAAGAAATCGTTTCGTTAAGCTATACCCTAATCGTAGCGCTCTTTTCACTTATTTTCATGAAAAGAGCATTGCCTATTCCTTATGTTTCACGACATACTTAGGACACATTACGAATCAGGGGGAGAACATATGACATATTTTGGACAGAAGATCCTGCCTTCCGTTAGAAAATTAGAAGACTTTGAAAAGATGCTGAAGAGTCCATATGAATATGGGGTCTTACTCGAAATGCATGTATCGCGTTTAAAAGCGGTCTATGAGATGGCGCATCGTTACGACAAAAAAATGTTTTTGCACATGGATCTCGTTCAAGGGTTAAAAAATGATGAATATGCCACAGAATACGTCTGCCAAGAATTGAAGCCGTATGGTGTCATTTCGACGAAGGCGAGCGTCATCTTGAAAGCACGTCAAAAAAAGGTCAAGACGATGCAACGCATGTTCTTACTTGATTCCAGTTCACTCGAAAAAAGTTATCAACTCATGGAACGGACGCAACCTGATTACATCGAAGTGTTACCAGGGTTAATGCCAAAGTATATTCAAGAAGTGAAAGAAAAGACAGGGCGTCTCGTATTCGCCGGTGGACTCATCGATACGGTCGAGGAAGTGGAACAAGCGATTGAAGCAGGTGCCTCAAGTATCACTACATCGAATAAGGACTTGTGGCGTCATTTTGAACCACGCTCTTAAGTTGATTGTGAGGAAAATCATTCGGATTATTTGACAGCGTTTTCACTGATTGTTATAGTGATATCAAGTTGATACAAAGTGACGGAGAAAAGGGAGATTCACGTGTGAGTCCTGCTTGAAGAACATTCAAGTATGAACTGACGTGGATCTCCTTTTTATGTTGCTTTTTTCACATAACCAAAAGGAGGAACACATATGTCACCCATTTTAGCGGAATTTTTAGGCACAGCTTTGCTTGTCGCGCTTGGGAACGGTGTTGGTGCAGGCGTTAGTTTGACGAAATCGTTTGCGAAGGATGCAGGTTGGATTGTCATCACGTTTGCATGGGGTTTTGCCGTGGCGATTGCAGCGTATGCCGTCGGTCAATTCAGTGGAGCACACCTTAACCCAGCAGTAACGCTTGGTTTAGCCTTTGACGGTTCATTTGCATGGGCAGACGTACCAGGCTATATCGTCGCTCAAATTGCCGGCGGGATACTTGGTGCAAGTCTTGTTTTCGTCCATTACTTACCACACTGGGCAGAGACGAAAGACCCAGCAACGAAACTCGGCGTCTTTGCGACGTCACCAGCGATTCCACATACATTTGCCAATCTAATGAGTGAAATGATCGCGACATTCTTGCTTGTCATTGGGTTGTTATCAATCGGAGCAAATAAGTTCTCAGATGGTCTAAATCCATTGATCGTCGGTTTCTTGATCGTCAGCCTCGGTATGTCATTCGGAGGAACGACAGGATATGCGATGAATCCGGCGCGGGACCTTGGTCCACGTATCGCCCACTTCATCCTACCGATTCATGGAAAAGGATCATCGAACTGGGGGTACTCTTGGATTCCGGTTCTCGGACCAGTTCTCGGTGGAAGTCTTGGCGGATTGTTTTATCGTTCGGTCTTCACAGGGAAAGATACACCGGCTTTTTGGATTGTAGGACTTGTGACAATCGTCATATTAGGCTTATGCTATAGATTCGGTGTTCGTCCGAACAAAACAACGTCAGTGGAGTCAAAGTCAGCTTAACTTATTTAGATACAAAAGGATGGGGAAGAGATGGAGAACTACATTTTGTCATTGGATCAGGGAACGACGAGTACACGTGCGATCCTGTTTAATCGTGCCGGCGAGATCGTCCATTCAGCACAACAGGAATTCACGCAGTATTTTCCGAAACCAGGTTGGGTCGAACACAACGCAAACGAGATTTGGGGAAGTGTCCTTGCTGTCGTGGCGACTTGTCTGACGGAGGCGAACGTAAAGCCGTCGCAGATTGCTGGTATTGGAATCACGAACCAACGTGAAACAGCTGTCGTCTGGGAAAAAGAAACAGGGAAACCGATTCACAATGCAGTCGTGTGGCAATCGAGACAAACGGCTGAAATCTGTGAAGCGCTTCGAGCAGCCGGTCATGCCGAGCTCTTCCGTGAGAAGACAGGTCTATTGATTGACGCTTATTTCTCTGGTACGAAAGTCAAATGGATTTTAGATCATGTCGAAGGAGCACGGGAACGTGCTGAACGTGGTGAACTATTGTTCGGTACGATCGATACGTGGCTCATCTGGAAATTATCCGGCGGAAAAGCACATGTGACCGACTATTCGAATGCAAGTCGTACGTTGATGTATAACATTCATGAATTAAAATGGGATGACGAGTTACTCGACATCTTAGATGTCCCGAAAGCGATGCTTCCAGAAGTACGACCATCTTCTGAAGTGTACGCAGAGACAGCAGGGTATCACTTCTTCGGAGAATCAGTTCCGATTGCTGGAGCAGCGGGCGATCAGCAAGCCGCATTGTTTGGTCAAGCGTGTTTTGATACAGGAATGGCGAAGAACACATACGGTACAGGCTGCTTCATGTTGATGAACACAGGGGAAGAGGCTGTTAAATCAGATCACGGATTGCTGACGACGATCGCGTGGGGCGTCGATGGAAAAGTGGAGTATGCTTTAGAAGGAAGTATCTTCGTCGCAGGATCTGCGATTCAATGGTTACGTGACGGATTACGTCTCATTGATGATGCCAAAGAATCAGAAGGATACGCAACACGCGTCACGTCTTCAGACGGTGTCTACGTCGTACCAGCATTCGTTGGTCTTGGTACACCTTACTGGGATTCAGACGTTCGTGGTGCCGTCTTCGGTTTGACACGTGGTACGGAAAAAGAACACTTCATCCGCGCGACACTTGAATCACTCGCTTATCAGACACGCGACGTCCTATCTGCGATGGAGCAAGATTCAGGCATCGAGATGAAAACGCTCCGTGTTGATGGTGGAGCAGTTAAAAACGACTTCTTGATGCAGTTCCAAGGTGATATCATCCAAGCACCAGTAGAGCGTCCGGAAATCAATGAAACGACGGCATTAGGTGCAGCGTACCTCGCAGGTCTTGCTGTTGGATTCTTTGAGAACCGTGAACAAATTGCGACGCAATGGAAAAAAGAACGTCGCTTCGAGCCGAGCATGGCAAAAGAAGAGACGGATGCGCTCTACGGTGGATGGCAAAAAGCTGTTCAAGCTACGATGTTGTTCAAATGATGTGACGTATGTTATAGTAAGGTCAAGTTAATAAATCGGTCGGAGAATATGGAGAGACCACAGCAGCAGTTGACATAGTCAGCGTGTTTGTTGTGGTCTCTTTTTTTTTCGAACCTAAACAGGAGGAACTATTCATGGCTAACCAACCATTCTCAAGCAAAAACCGTGCAGATGTCTATAATCGATTAACACGTGAAGAACTCGATCTACTCGTCGTAGGTGGCGGTATCACAGGTGCGGGGATTGCCCTCGATGCAGCGTCACGCGGTATGAAGATTGGCCTCGTCGAAATGCAGGATTTCGCGTCCGGTACGTCTAGTCGTTCAACGAAATTAGTCCATGGTGGTCTACGTTATTTAAAACAATTCGAAGTTCAAATGGTCGCGGAAGTCGGTAAAGAACGTGCGATCGTTTACGAAAACGGACCACACGTCACGACACCAGAGTGGATGTTGCTTCCGATGCACAAAGGCGGTACGTTCGGACCGTTCAGTACGTCAATCGGTCTTCGTGTTTATGACTTCTTAGCAGGTGTTAAACGTTCGGAATGGCGTACGATGTTATCTGCGAAAGAAACATTAGCGAAAGAACCACTCGTCAAACAACAAGGTCTCAAAGGTGGCGGTTATTACGTTGAGTACCGTACAGATGACGCCCGTCTAACAATCGAAGTTATGAAAGAAGCGGTTGAACACGGTGCACGCGTCGTCAACTATACAAAAGCGGAAGAAATCATCTACGATGCTGGAAAAGTCGTCGGCATGCGTGTGACAGACCTCTTGACAGGTGACGTACATGAAATCCGTGCGAAAAAAGTCGTCAACGCGACAGGTCCATGGGTTGATGAATTACGTGAAAAAGATGGCTCTAAAGTCGGGAAACAACTTCGTTTGACAAAAGGTGTCCACGTCGTCATCGATCAATCGAAATTCCCACTTAAACAAGCGGTCTATTTCGATACACCAGACGGTCGGATGATCTTCGCGATTCCACGTAATGGAAAAGCATACGTTGGTACGACAGATACGTTCTTCGATAAAGATACTGCACATCCGAAGTTCACAGTCGAAGACCAAGACTACGTCTTAGACGCGATTCACTATATGTTCCCAGAGGTTAAAGTGACAGCAGAAGACGTTGAATCAAGCTGGGCTGGTGTACGTCCATTGATTTATGAAGAAGGAAAAGACCCTTCTGAAATCTCTCGTAAAGATGAAGTATGGCAGTCTGAGTCAGGTCTCATCACGATTGCGGGTGGGAAATTGACTGGATACCGTAAAATGGGTGAGCACGTCGTTGATCTCGTCGCTAAACTTTTGAAAAAAGAAGAGAACGTCGCGTATGCACGTTGTTCGACGAAAAACATGCCAATGTCTGGTGGACACGTCGGCGGAGCAAAAGGATTTGCTGAATTCTTAAAAGCTCAAACAGCAACGAACGGTCTAACGACAGAAGAAGTTCAATTCCTAGCAAAACGCTACGGTTCGAACTTACCGAAAGTACTGGAATATGCAGCAGCATTCGATGCAGCAACGACAGCTCTTCCACGTTCTGTCTATGCACAACTCCACTACAGCATCGAACATGAAATGGTCGCTCGTCCAATCGACTTCTTCATCCGCCGTACAGGTGCTGTCTTCTTCGACATCGCTTGGGCTCGTGCGCACAAAGATGCCGTCATCGAAGAAATGAAATCTGTCTTGAACTGGACAGCAGAACAAACAGATGCTTATACGAAAGAACTCGATATCGAAATCGAAGATGCAGCACATGCACTCGTGACAGAATAAGCTCTCTAACTCATCAAGGAATCAAGATCAATATGATCTTGATTCCTTTTTTGCATATTCGTATTGGCGCGGGCGGAAAGATTGCAACTCTGTCTAGAGGCGACTATGCTTAATGTATGAAATTACACAAAAGGAGAGAACACAGATGAAAGTAGAAGTATGGTCGGATTACGCATGTCCGTTTTGTTATATTGGGAAGCGTCGCTTAGAACAAGCGATTGCGAACGAAAAGTTAGATGTCGAGGTCGAATTCAAGAGCTTTGAACTCGATCCAGATGCACCAGCAGTACCGACACAAGGCTTATACGAAATTCTTGCGTCAAAATATGGAACGACTCTCGAGCAAGCACGGAATATGTCGCAAGGTGTCGTTGATACGGCACGTCAGGAAGGTTTGTACTACGAGATGGATCGTGTCATCCCAGCCAATACATTCGAGGCTCATCGTCTGACTCAATTCGCTAAAAAACATGGTAAGATGAATGCAGTATCAGAAGCCTTGTTTACAGCGTATTTCATGAATGGAGAAGATTTGAATGACCCAGCCATTTTGACACGGATCGCAGTAGATGCTGGACTTGCTGAAGCAGACGTCACAGCGTTTCTTGCGTCAGAAGAACTGGCGACAGATGTTCGAGAAGAAGAAGCGATGGCACAACAACTCGGAGTTCGTGGTGTACCGTTCTTCGTCTTCGACCGGAAATATGCGATTTCAGGCGCACAACCAGTGGAAGCATTCGAACAAGTCTTCGCGAAGATCCGCCAAGAACAAACACTTGAAGTCATCGCTGAAGGTGATGCGTGTGGTGTTGACGGCTGTAACTGATCACATTATGATTCCATCACAAAGGAGCACGAAACCCTTATGAAATTCATCTTCCATCCTGAGATTCGCGATGCGCGAATCAATCTCGCTGTCGAAGAATTCATCTTGAACAACCTGAACGTCAATGAAGAAGACTATTTCTTGTTTTATATCAACGGTCCATCGATCATCGTCGGAAAAAACCAGAACACGAACGAAGAAGTCAATTTGAAGTATGTCGAGGAAAACGGGATCCACGTCGTCCGTCGTCTTTCAGGTGGTGGCGCTGTGTATCATGACGAAGGAAACTTGAACTTCAGTTTCTTGACAAAAGATGACGGTGATTCGTTCAACAACTATAAAAAGTTCACGGAGCCAGTCGTACAAGCGCTGCATAAACTCGGTGTCGAAGCGGAGCTATCCGGACGAAACGATATTCATGTCGGAAGTCGGAAAATCAGTGGGAATGCCCAGTTCACGACGAAAGGACGGATGTTTAGTCACGGTACATTGATGCTCGATTCGAACATCGAAGAAGTCGTCAATGCGCTTGTCGTCAGTGAAGAAAAGATGCGCTCTAAAGGCATTAAATCGGTCCGAAGTCGTGTCGCGAATATCTCGGAATTCCTGTCAGAACCGCTGACGATGGAACAATTCGTCGATCATCTCCTTGCTTCGATCTATGAAGGAAAAGAGATTGAACGGTATATCTTAACCGAAGAGGACTGGGATAAAGTACGTGCCATCTCAGCAGAACGTTATGGCAACTGGGAGTGGAATTTCGGAAAATCGCCGAAATTTGATGTCATTCATAAAAAACGCTTCCCGATTGGTACGATTGATTTCCGGCTGAACGTCAAAAAAGGCATCATTGAAGAAGCGAAGATTTATGGCGACTTCTTTGGTGTCGAGGATGCAGAAGAAATTGCGCGGGCGCTCGAAGGTTCACGCTATGATCGCGCGTCTCTTCGCGAAGTGCTCGGTCGGTACGAATTGAAAAAATACTTCGGCGCTGTCGAACTAGATGAAGTGCTAGACGTTTTAGCGTAAGTCTTTATGGGAAAACTCCTTCTATCAACTGCATAGGGGGAGTTTTTTTCATGGGCTATAATAAAGATAATTTTTTAGAAGGTTCGTTGACGGACTTTATTGATTTTGAACGGATTTCAGAAGGATTACCAAAAACGGAGGATGAACAGCCGTTACCATATTATGAGCGTGATGATTATAAGGCAGCAGGAAAATTAGAAGGAAAAGTCGCGATCGTCACGGGCGGCAACTCTGGAATCGGGCGTGCTGTCTCAATTGCTTATGTCCGAGAAGGAGCAAAAGTCGTCATCGCCTTCTACGGTGATCAAGAAGGAGCGGAAGAAACAAAAGCACGACTTGAGGAATTAGGCGGCGAAGTCCTACTTTCTAAAGGGGATATCGGAGATGCAGATTACTGTGAAACACTCGTCCAAAAAACAATCGATCGTTTCGGTCGCTTAGATATCATCGTCAACAATGCGAGTATGCAAAAACCAGAAGATAGTCTGAAGGACATCACAGACGAGTCGATGGAAAAGACGTTCAAGACGAATATCTTCGGAATGATGCGTCTTGCCCGTGCCGCGCTCCCGCACCTTTCACTCGGTTCTGCCATCATCAATACGACATCGTCGACGGCATACGAAGGAAACGCGCTTTTGATTGACTATTCTGCGACGAAGGGTGCAATCGTCAGCTTCACACGAAGTCTTTCGATGAACTTAGCGAAGGAAGGCATTCGTGTCAATGCTGTCGCACCGGGTCCGATCTGGACGCCGCTCATCACGGAAACGTTCCCGCATGAATCAGTCAAGACATTCGGGAAAAATACACCGATGGATCGCCCAGGGCAGCCGGCTGAGATGGCATCAGCATATGTTTTCCTCGCGTGTAACGATTCAAGTTATATGACAGGACAAGTCCTTCACTTGAATGGTGGCGTCATCGTCAACGGTTAAAAAGAAACTCTGTGAAAACGTTTCCAAAAAGTGTTACACTATCCATACGGTCGCTTTTGACTACGTATGGATTTTTTTTACGTAAAAAATGAATAGTCATTCATTCGAAAGGGGAATTTTGCTCATGCTTGGATTGATTCAATCCGTCGAAGAAACCGCTCGAACACATCCGGATTCAACGGCGTATGTGTTTGAGGACACGCAAGTCAGCTATCGTGAATTTGTCGAGAAGTTTCATCGGGCAGCCGGCGCACTCGAAGCGAACGGAATCCGAAAAGATGATCATGTCGCGCTGATTTTAGGGAATAGCCCAGCATTCCTAGTGGCATATTACGCCATCATGAAACAAGGGGCAATCGCGATTCCAATCAACCCTACATATACACCGGATGAAATCGGGTATATCCTGATGAACGGTGATGTGAAGGGGATTTTAGGCATTGCACCACTCGTCGAAGCTGCAAAAGATCGTCTCGTGCATTTACCGAATCTCAAGATTGTCGTCTCTGTTCCTTACGCGGATCAGGAAGGACCAAACGAAACACATCAACAAGTGACGTTCATCACGCTCGATCGCTGGCTCGAAATCGAACATCCCTTGACCGAAGTGACGAATGAACTGGACGACATCGCTGTCATTCTTTATACGAGTGGAACGACAGGAAAACCAAAAGGTGCGATGTTATCCCACCGTAATCTGACGTCGAATGCGCGCTCGATTGGGGATTATCTACATGTATCCAGTAACGACCGGACACTTGCCGTATTACCGATGTTCCATGTCTTTTGTTTGACGGTCGTCGTCAATGCGTCACTCGCACATGGAGCGTCAATCATCATTGCTTCACGTTTTTCACCACAAGAGACGTTTGAGTTAGCGAAAAAAGAACAGGTGACGATTTTTGCGGGTGTACCGACGATGTATAATTTTTTACTGCAAACCGTGAAGGCTCATCCGGAATATGCGACCTATTTTGAATCAACACGTTTGTTCGTCTCAGGGGGAGCGAGTCTTCCAGTGCCGCTTCTTGAAGCATTTGATCGAACATTCCAATGTCATATCCTCGAAGGATATGGTTTATCGGAAGCATCACCCGTCACTTGTTTCAATCCGGTCAATGGTGTTCAAAAACCAGGCTCGATTGGAACATCGATCGTCGATGTCGAAAACAAAGTCGTCGATGAACTCGGACAAGAATTACCAGATGGTCAAGTCGGAGAATTGATCGTTCGGGGACCAAACGTCATGACCGGTTATTACAAGATGCCGGAAGAGTCGCAAGCGACGTTACGCGATGGCTGGTTATATACGGGTGATTTGGCTCGTCGAGATGAAGACGGGTATTTCTATATCGTCGATCGCAAAAAAGATATGATCATCGTCGGTGGGTACAATGTCTACCCGCGTGAAGTCGAAGAAGTCCTCTATCAGCATCCGAACGTCATCGAAGCCGCCGTCATCGGCATACCGGATGAGGAGATGGGCGAAGCTGTCAAAGCATTCGTTGTTGCTCGTGAGACGATGACGGAAGAGGAAACGCAGGCGTTCTGTGCTACATCACTCGCGAAATATAAATGTCCGACACAGATTGAGTTCATCGATCAATTACCTCGTAATACGACCGGGAAGATTTTACGGACCGTGTTGAAGAAACAACCGACGAATTCATGACTGTCTCAAGAACTTCAGGTTTCTGAAGTTCTTTTTCTGTGCATAGACAAGAAGGAGGGGATACGAATGAATATCGCTTTGATTGCACATGATGAGAAAAAGGATGAGATGATGGGCTTTACACGGGCTTACGCCGCATTCTTTAAGAAAAATACATTATACGCGACAGGAACAACCGGACAACGGATCATGGAAGCAACCGATCTGCACGTCCATCGCTGTAAGTCAGGTCCGCTTGGCGGAGATCAGGAAATCGGAGCGCTGGTAGCACAAGGAAAAATCGATATCGTGATTTTTTTACGCGATCCACTGACGGCCCAACCGCATGAGCCGGACGTCTCGGCACTCATTCGATTATGTGACGTATACGATTTGCCGCTTGCGACGAATGTCGGAACTGCTGAAATTTTAATCAATGGACTCGAACAAGGACAATTTGATTGGAAGGAAATCATTCGAAAACGCCATGAACTGGAACAACAAAAGTTTTTAGACGATTAATTTCATGAGAACGCTTCTCATTTTCGTTTGAGCATGATATAGTCAGTTTGAGGATGATACTGATTATCAATTGCGATGGAAAAGGTGGCGAAGAAAATGGAGATTCTATTAATGACGGGTGTAACGGTATTGCTAGGAGGCGGCGTTGGATTTTTGACGCACGTCGTAAAAATGGAACGTCGTCAACAGGCAACACCTGTGACTTCAAAGAACGAGCAAGTAGCGTATCCAGCGCTCCGTCTCGTCAAATAATAGAAAATTTATGACTTCGCCTTTCTTTTCTTTTGAAAAGAAAGGTTTTTTTGAATTATTATCCACTCTCCCATAATTTTGCGGAATTCCTTTGATACACTGAAACAAAGCACATTAGTCGAGGAGTGAGAGCCATGCATACAATCTATTTAGTTGATGATGAAGTGAACTTGAACCGTGTACTCGTGAAATATTTGGAGCAAGAAGGATGGCAAGTGAAATCATTTACGTCTGGTGAGGCAGCGGCCTCTGCCATCGTTGAAAAGCCTGACTTATGGATTTTAGACATCATGCTACCGGATATGGATGGTTTTCAATTGATTAAACGGATCAAGGCACATGATGAGACGACACCTGTCATCTTCATCTCGGCTCGGGATGAGGACATCGATAAAATCATTGGTCTTGAGATGGGATCAGACGATTACATCGCAAAACCATTCCTTCCGCGAGAACTCGTCATCCGCGTCAAAAAGATTTTGGCACGAACGTATGCGACACCAAAGAGTGGTGTCATCCAATACGGCGATTATATGATTTATCCAGAGAAACGAATCATCGAAGAGAATGGTCAAGAAATCGATTTGACGTCGAAAGAGTACGATTTGTTGATTTTATTCGCTACACAAATCGGGACGCCGATGTCACGCGAGCAGATTCTTGTCAGCGTCTGGGGTGACGATTATTTCGGTTCAGACCGAGTCGTCGATGATCTCGTTCGTCGCGTCCGTAAAAAATTATCGAAGCTTGAGCTCGAAACGATTTACGGCATCGGTTATCGCTTGGTGTCTGCATGAAAAACCGCAGTCTCGGATTCCAGATTTGGGCGATGTTTCTGCTCGTCATCGTCACGCTTTCTGCGGTCATTCTCCTGGTCATCCGTTCATCGATTGGAAATTTCATCGATGAACAGGTCTATGCGACACTTGAGAATAGTGAAGTCTTCTTCTCGAAAGATGCTTCTGTCATCGAGATGTTACAGGATAATCCGATCGAATTCGACCGCCGAAAACAGGAGTCTCGTTCTGTTAACATCTTACTCCTTTCTAAAAACGGCAAACTCTACTACGGTGGAGCGCCACAACAACTGATCAATCAGATGTACCGTGATGCAATTGATCAAAAGACCGTTACAGCAAAGTATACAACTCGTCTTGATAAAGAAGACGTCTATTACAGTATTCGAAAAATCGAGGTTAGCGGCGAAACCTATTATCGTGTCTCTTATGTTTGGGATGCGTATCGGCAAGAACTGATTACACAGTTGTTCTCGAAAATCGGATTCGTCGTCATCATTGGGAGTATCTTTACGTTATTCATTGCCTTTTGGTTAGCGCGACGTTTGACACATCCACTCGTTGAGATCGAGGGAGCGGTTGGGAAAATTGCGGCTCAAAAGTGGGACACACCACTTCCGCTTGACCGTGGGGATGAGATTGGACGACTCGCACGATCGGTCGATGCGATGCGAATGGATCTTGAAAAACAAGATAAGGCACAAAAATCATTACTTCAAAACATCTCCCATGATTTGAAGACGCCGATCATGGTCATCCGAAGTTATGCCCAGTCTATCTCAGACGGGATTTATCCTGATGGTGATTTGACCGGATCCGTATCCGTCATTGATGAAGAAGCGGAACGATTAGAGAAAAAAGTCGCGGCTTTACTCTACGTCACGAAGCTCGACTATTTCGAGCTCGATCGTTCGACGTGGGACAATGTTGACATCGACCGGATGGTGCATCTGTTGAAAAATCGCTTTTCCGGGACGAAGTCACTCGAGTGGCATGTCAGTGGGGAAGCAGGAATCGTTCTTGGTGAAGGAGAGCAGTTGCGTGTTGCGCTCGAAAATGTCATGGACAATGCGATTCGTTATGCCGAAACACGAATCGATATCCGATTGTCCGGAACATCGGATCATGTTCATATTGAAATCGAAAATGATGGACCACCGCTTGACGCCTCCTCACCACTGTTCCATCAATTCTCACGTGGTAAGGAAGGGAAGTTCGGTTTAGGTCTTTATATTGTCAAACGGATCGTCGAGCGTCATGACGGGACGGTCGCAATCGAGAATCGCTCTGCGGGAAATGGAGTCGGAAAAGTTTGTGTGATTTTTAATTTTCCAAGGCACTTCATCGAACAAATGGAGAATCAAAATGAAAGTAAGACAGAGAAATATTAAAAACGGGATCTTTGGATCTCGTTTTTTTCATTAGGAAATAACTAGCAGGACTAAACAACATAACTGATTATTTGATATAACCAATGTAGTCCAGGAAGGGAGCGAAGAATATGTCATACCCAGTTACGGAAGAAACGTTAGCCTTGATCCCGCAATATGGTCAGTACGGAGAGCCGCAGACACTCGTTATCAAGGAACATTCTGAGAGCATTTTAGATGGTCATCCGATTAAATTAATTGAAGAATCCTGTTTGTATTTTGGTTCGTCGATGCGTGGAAGAATTGAAGCAGCGCGGCATATTCTTGGTCCGAACCGAAAGACACCTGTTTTAGTGGATTGGCAAGCACAGACGATTTTCTTTCCAACGACCGCAAAAGAAAAGGCAGAATGTATTTGGATTAATTTTAAACAGATGAAGACTGTTCAGAAAAAATCGGGAAAAGTACAAGTCGAATTTCAGACCGGGCAATGTATCGATACGGATGCCTCGGCATACAGCATCGAGCGACAACGGATTAAAACGCTGGAACTGGCGTATGAAATGCAACGTCGTTTTCAATTGCCGGAGTTTAAGAATCGGTGAAAAGTGGAAACACATAACAGGAATCTTACTTACGTAAGGAGAAACAGTAGAGAGAGAAATCATAGGGAGGTGAAGCGGTAACTTTTACCGCGACACGATGAATGAATCATACGAATGGTTAAATCGCCGAAAACTACAGCCTGGATTTGGTGCGACTGGAGGCAGACGCTTTATCAGTTCCCGCATCGTACGTCCGGAAAATACACCGGGTAAACGAATCAAAGGAATTAAACGGGCACGACAATTGGTCGTCGATGATGCTGGAAATCGCCGTTGGGTCACGAAACGCATCGTCGTGACGGATGCTGCGAAACACGTCACGATGAACCGTCGGACATCTATCGCCTTGAAGGAGACGAATGAGTCGCGCCTAGAGCAAGTCAAACAAAAACTAGCATCTAACAAAAAGGTCTTATTACCGATCTTAGCGGCAACAGGGATCGCTGTCGCAGGTGGGGTCCTTGCTTACGTCCTTCGTCGGAAGAAAAAACAATCTGATCAATAAAAATAAGCCGTTCTCCAATCGGAGGACGGCTTATTTCATGCATTACAAGAATCGTTTTCGTAAAGAAGTCGAGAGTGCTTTTTCTGCGATTTCTTCTAGTTCCGTCAAGTTTGTCGGATCAAAGCTATCATTGTAGAAACGACCTACGAAGTCGACACGGTCGTAATCGAGTTCCTTGAAAATCAAGTGTTTATGGTCGTCATAAAAAACGACACGATAGTAATCAGATCCGCGTTCAAGGGTTACGAGACCTTTGATGTGATCCAATTTTTTTTGTTCTTCGGTTTGCTCTTCCTCGAGCGTGTCATCCTCGTTCGTCGATGCTTCGGCTTGCTCGATCGCATTCTTTACGAGTTCAGGTCGTTGTTCTTGTTCTTCCGTCATGTTTTATCGCCTCCATTTATTATTTTACATGGAAATGGACAGATGAGAAAGAAAAATCCCTCAGTCCATCTGGTGTGCTTCACAAACGCGTAGTACATTCATCGCGCCAATTCGTAATCGATCGAGTAGTTGAAGTCGTGCTTCTTCATTTGGAATTGTATCAAGAGCAGCTACTTCCATCAGTTCCAACCAACGGATGGCATGTTCTTTTTGAATCGGTAATAACCGGTGAATCATCGCTAAACTCGCCGGCGGTTGATCCGGGTCGCGCGGTCCCCCTGTCAATTGGGTCAAGAAGACGAGTTGTGCCTGTTCGACACGTTGTCGATCGTCAGGGAACAACGGTCGCAACAGTGAATCATGGTAGACTTGATGATAGAACGAGCGAACCAAGGATGTGAGTACATGCTCGCCTCCGATGGTTTCGTAAAGTGACAAGGAGCATCACCTGCCTTACATAGGATGTGTCCTGATTATAGCAAATTTATACGTAGAAGACATGCGCCAAAAACAGTACATTTGTTCTTGTTTGTGAGATACTAAGAGTAAAGAAAAACGAGGAGGAGGTTTTCTTGATGAACCATATGCATATTGGTCGTGCCGGTAGTGGGAAAACGACACAATTGATCGAGCGCGTCGTACAAGAACTCGAGCAACGACCATTAGGGGAGAAGATGTATTTCATCGTTCCAGATCAGATGTCATTTGAAATGGAGCGGCGGATTGCGACAGATGAACGGATAGCAGGTCTTGTTCGTCTTGAGGTCATGAGTCTACGGCGCTTTGCGTTTCATATTTTACGCGATTACGGGAATCAAGCGATTCCATTTCTTGATGAGACGGGGACACAGCTATTACTGCGACAGGTCGTTGAGGAATCAGAAGACGAACTGAAGATTTTTAAACGAACTAAAAACATGCCAGGATTTTTCCAAGGACTTGATGAGCTCATTGCGTCGTTTAAACGTTCGTTGATTGAGCCAGACATGTTGCGTCAAGTGAGTGATCGCTCTCTCGAACGGTCACCGAAATTAAACGACCTTGCGTTGATTTATGAGCGCTTTACGGAACGAATTGTCGATAAAGCACTCCATGCAGACGATTACTATACGACGTTACTCGAATTACTTCCCAAAGCGCGACTTGATCAAGCGACGATCATCGTCGACGGATTTTATGAATTTTCGCTCCAGGAACAACAAGTTTTACTCGCCTTGATGCAACAAGTGGCTGAAATGCATATTAGTTTTACAATGGACGCAACGGATCCTTATGCGAAACAAACTTCTTTTGGTGTGTCTCAGCGATGCTACATGCAGTTGATCGGTCAAATGCAGGAGCTGTCGATTCCATACGAAGAAATCTTGTATGATCAACCAATCAAGTTTCAATCAGAAGGGCTACGACATTTGGAGCAGGCCTTGTTGAAGCCGGGATATCCTCCTGTCGATCATGACATTGACGGCTTTCAGATGACAGCTGCAGTTAACCGTCAAGTTGAAGCAGAATCAGCCGTGCGGAAAGCGATTCAACTCGTTCGACAAAAAGGGTATCGCTTTCATGAGATGGCATTCGTCGTGCGACATCTTGAGCCGTATGCGGATCACTTGGAACGAGCCTTCCACATGTATGATGTTCCATATTTCTTGGATCAACGTGAGTCGATGGTTCATCATCCGCTTGTTGACTTGATTCAATCCGCTTTAGACATCGTGACATCAGGTTATCGGGAAGAAACAGTCTTTCGTTTACTGAAGACGGAGCTCTTGCCGATTCCCGCAGAAGATGCGCGTCTAGCGCTCGATCGTTTCGAGACGTTCGTGCTCGAACGCGGCATCAAAGGATCGATGTGGCAACAACCGTGGCAATTAAAGCGACGCTTAGCAGAGGAAGTTCGCTTAACGGAAGAGGAGCTTGCGCAAGAAGAAGAACTGAACCATTTACGAACATTCGTCGTCGACTTGATTGAACCGTTGCACCGTAGGTTAAAGCAGGCGAAGACGATGAGCGCGTATACGAAAGGTCTTTATCAATTCCTCGAAGAACAAAAAATTGCAGAGCGTTTAATGGAATGGCGTAAGCAGGCACTAGAGCAGGATCAGTTACTTGTTGCCCGAGAACATGATCAAGTATACGAAGCGATACTTCATCTATTCGAACAGCTAGAAGCTGCTGCGCCTGAGCATACGTTATCGACGGAGCTGTTCGTTCAGATGGTCGAGACAGGACTTGAGAGCCTTCGTTTTGCACTTGTTCCGCCATCGCTCGATCAAGTGATCGCGACGGACTATGTCCGTGGACGATTACAACGAGTAAAAGTCGTCTTTTTACTGGGAGCGAATGATGGTCTGATTCCGTTCGTTCAAAATCAATCAAAGTTACTGTCCGAAAATGATCATGACTTTTTACATGAACATGGTATTCCGGTTGGGAAAGCGTCTCTTGATGTGTTTGATGATGAGCTGTTTTACCTGTATCAAGGGATGATGGCTCCAAGTGAAGCCTTGTATGTCAGTTACGCACTTGTCGATGAAGAAGGAAAGGCGCTTCAGCCGGCAGCGATCACCAAACAATTAAAGCGACAACTGTTGCTCGATCGTCCGATCAAAACACACTTTGCAGAAGCTGGGGAACACGCACCGCAAGAACAACTTGATTTTGTGACGAGTCCATATCGCGCGGCAGCAGCGACAGCGATTGAACTCCGGCGTCTTCAACGACGTTATCCGATTCAACCGATTTGGTTCGAAGTGTACAACACGCTTCTCGAAAATGGACAGGGACGTGAACGGATGGGGTTATTCTCGAGTGCCTTGTTCTATCAAAATAAAGCGGAAGCCTTGCCGGAAGGGTTGGCGCATCGTTTATATGGTGATTCACTGCAAGCGAGCGTTTCGCGTTTTGAGACCTATAACGCCTGCTCGTATAAGCATTTTGCCCGATACGGACTTCGCTTACGCGAGCGAAAGCTGTATAAATTTGAAGCACCAGACATCGGAAATCTGTTCCACGGTGCATTAAATGATCTGTCGCTCAGTATTAAAGCTTCCGGACGACACTGGCGAGAGGTCGATGGCGAGACGTGCGGGACACTTGCGAAGGAAGCTGTCGAAAAGGTGACACCGGAAATTCAGAATGCGATTTTGATGAGTTCGAGTCGGTTCGGGTATATCAAGAAAAAATTGACGGATGTCGTGGAGCAAACAGCTAAAATGCTTGTTGAACAAGCAAAACGAACAGATTTTGAACCCGACTTATTTGAAATCAGTTTTGGGAACGCGACGTTCCCACCATTACGCTTTACGTTACCGGATGGAACAGAAATTGAATTCACGGGTCGCATCGACCGGATTGATCAGGCGACGATCGGTGATCAGCTATACGTTCGAATCATTGATTACAAATCGAGTGCTCGAGGACTGGATTTTGCGGAAATCTATTATGGGCTTGCGATTCAGATGTTGTTGTATTTGAAGACGGTCGTGGAGCAGTCGGAGTTGCTCTATCAGCGGCAGGCAAAACCAGCTGGTGCGTTATATTTCCACGTCAAAAACCCGATGTTACGGGGCGATTTATCGGCTGACGAAGAAGAGCGCAACCAACTGTTACTCGAGTCCTATCAAATGCAAGGCGTCATTCTCGAGAATGACGAGGTACTACGAGCGATGGATCATATTGCGTACGATGAACGAAAAAAATCACCGCTCGTCAAAGTGACATTCACAAAAAACGGACTGCATAAGACGCAGACGAAAGGTGTCGTACAAGAGGAAGATTTATCAGCGCTGATGGATCATGCATGGGAGGCATTAAAAGACAGCAGTCAAGATATCTATGATGGGGATATCGCCATCAATCCATTCGATTATCAGGAACGGACACCGTGTAGTTTTTGTGAGTATCGTTCAGTCTGTCAGTTCGATGAATCGCTTGGGAATCAGTATCGCCCATTAAAACCGATGTCTGAAAAAGAGGTACTGGAACGGTTGAAGGAGGAAGAAGAATGAGCGTGCGTTGGACGGAAGAACAACAACAAGCCATTTCAGCTAGAGGTGGACATATCCTCGTCTCAGCGGCAGCGGGATCAGGGAAGACAGCGGTCCTCGTTGAACGGCTGACGCAACGATTGATTGATCCCGAAGATGAGCTGTCGGCTGATCGGATTCTCGTCGCTACCTTTACGAATGCGGCAGCACGTGAGATGAAGACGCGGGTCATCGAGGTCATGGACCAGCGCATCAAAGAGGCACCTGATGATTTGTATTTGAAAAAACAGCGTCAATTGATGAACCGGGCACAAATTACAACGATTCATTCGTTCTGTTTGTCGATTCTGCGCGAGAATTATTACCGGATTGGTTTAGATCCTGCGTTTCGAATTGCCGATGAATCTGAATTACTGTTATTGCAAGACGATGTCTTAGAAGCGGTCTTTGAGTCCTTTTATGCTTCTGAGGACCCGGGATTCTATGATTTGATTGATAGTTATACGTCAGATCGCGATGATCAAGCGATGCTGACACTGATTTCGAATCTCTATCGGTTTTCCCGTTCCTTACCGGATCCGGAAGCTTTTTATGCACATTTAATCAGTCAGTACGATCAGCCGATTGACCCGGATGATTCTCCACTCATGCAACGACTAGTCGAATTAGAGTGGGAAAGTCTCTCGAATGTATTAGGACGTTACCGAGAACTTGCTTTTGAGCTGGAGCAGTCTGGTTATACGGAAATGGGACAGATGATGCTTCAGGACATTGCTCCTTTTACCTCGCTTGAGACGTCGGCACGCCACTGGTCGATGGTTGCGCTTGCTTTTCAAGCAGTAGAGTTCGGTCGCTGGAAGAGTCCACGCGGGGATGAAGGAATCAAACCGTTTCAAGCAGAGCGGACGCGACTCGTAGCGGAGTTCAAGAAAATGAAAGAGCTGTTCGTCCAAAAGACTGGTGTTGATTACTTGGAGGACTTGCGGTCGCAGCTTCGACACGTGGAGACGATCGTGACACTCGTACGTCAATTTGCAAGCGATTATCTCGAAGCGAAACAACAACGTGGTATCGTCGATTTTTCGGATCTTGAACATTTTGCATTAGAGATTTTGACGGACGAAGGACACCCGTCAGACGTGGCAAAACTTCTGAAGGAACGCTTCGTTGAAGTACTGGTCGACGAATATCAAGATACGAACGAGGTTCAGGAACGCATCATCCAATTGGTCTCGAAAACGGATGAGGCGACAGGAAATCTATTCATGGTCGGTGATGTCAAACAATCCATCTATAAATTTCGTCATGCAGAGCCAGGATTGTTCCTTGAGAAATTCAAACGATTCCAACAGACCGACGTTGGAACACGAATCGATTTAACAAAAAACTTTCGGAGTCGTCTTGAGGTGCTGGATGGAACGAATCAAATCTTCCGCCAAGTGATGGATGAGACGGTCGGGGAGATTGATTACGATGAAGCCGCGCACCTTCGACTTGGGAATCTGAGTTATCTCGAATCGGAGCAAGTGGCACCTGAATTACTTTTGATTGATCCACTTGATAGTGAAAAGGAAGAGGTTGAAGCACGAGCAATTGCAACGCGAATTTTAGAACTCGTTGATTCGAAGCATCCACATCTGATTTACGATGCGAAAGCGAACCGATTCCGAACGTGTGAATACCGCGATATCGTCGTCTTAGCACGGTCGCGTGGTAAGCGTGTCCAAGCGCTTGTCGAAGTGCTCGAACAGTATGAGATTCCGGTCTATGCGGATACGACGGGCGGATACTTCCAAGCGACGGAAATTCAAATCATGATGGCATTGCTCAAGACGATCGATAATCCGCTTCAAGACATCCCATTCGCGAGTCTGTTACGATCGCCGATTTTTGGGGTGGCAGATCGAGATTTAGGACGGATTCGAGCAAAACAAAAAGAAGGAAGCTTTTATGAGGCAGCGCTCGCAATGGCGGCAGAGGAATCATCACTCGGAATTCGAATGGATGAAATCATCCGTCAGATTCAATCATGGCGAACTGAAGCGCGTGGGAGTGCCCTACCTGCCTTCATTCGATCGCTCTTTGATCAGACCGGCTATTTTGAATACGTCGGCTGTCTCGCCGGAGGCAAAAGTCGTCAAGCCAACTTAAACGCTTTATATGAGCGAGCGAAGCAATATGAGACGTCCGGTTATCGTGGTCTCTATCGTTTCCTTCGTCTGATCAATCGATTAATTGAACGAGGAGAAGACTTCGCAGAAGCCCGTTCGCTTGGAGAAGACGAGGACGTCGTTCGCATCATGACAATCCACCAATCAAAAGGACTCGAGTTCCCCGTGACGATCGTCAGCCAATTGACGAAGCAATTCAACAAACAGGATCAAATGCAGGCGATTCAGTTGCATAAGACGTATGGTATTGCCCTGGATGCGATTGATCCGATTCGTCGTTTGCGATCTGGGACACTCTTAAAAGAAGTCATCCGCCGGGAAATGGATCGAGAGATGAAGGCAGAAGAGATGCGCGTCTTGTATGTTGCGATGACTCGAGCGAAGGAAAAGTTGATTCTCGTCGGAACAGTCAAGGACTTAGAAAATCAAATGACGACTTGGCAGATGACGCCACCAGATGAAGTCTTACTACCTGAAAATGACCGGCGCCAAGCGAAGAGTTATGCGGAATGGGTCGTTCCGGCAGTCTTACGCAGTGGTTTACTACGTCCGGATGAGACGGATTGGTCGCTTCGTGTGATGTCGTTAGAGGAGTTAGCACCGTATCAAGAAATCTCAACACTCGTGGAGCAACTTGAACACGTCCAGAAGCTTGAAAAAATCGATGTGCCGATTAATTCGCAAGTCAAAGAAATCGTCGAAGCGGCATTTTCATATCAGTATCCGCATGCACTTGCGATAGAGACGGCAGCAAAACAGACCGTCACGGAACTGAAGCGGGCGGAACAGCTCGAACGTGCAGCATTCGAAACGACATATCGCCAGACGACGTATTACCGAACGCCGCAATTCCTCGGACCTGTTTTAAGTGGAGCGGAACGAGGGACGGTCTTACACTTAGCGATGCAATTGTATGAACCGGACGAATCGATTTCGCAACAAATTGATCAGTGGGAAGCAACGGAACGCATTACGCCGATTGAAGCGACGACGATGCGGGAAGCGACAGCACAGTTACAAGGGTTCCTCGACTCTGAAATCGGACAATTGTTCAGCGAACGATTACGGACGAACCACGTCTATCGGGAGTTGCCGTTCACATATAAGATCGGGGCATCGCGTTTCCGGAAAGACTGGACAGGTCCAGTGGATGACGCAGTCATGCAAGGAATCGTCGACTGTTTGATTCAGGATGGGGAGTCATATATCTTGCTCGATTATAAATCGGATCAAATCGTCACGACAGAAGTCGGACAGACACCTGCTGATGTGTTACGGGATCGGTACGCAACTCAGTTGAATCTGTATCAAGAAGCGTTAGAAGCGATTCTTCATATTCGAATTTCACGCAAGGTCATCTATGCGTTTGCTTTAGAAGAAACGATTGATTTAATTTAAATTACTGAGACCTTCCTCATCCTCCTACTTTAGGTAGAGATGAGGGAGGTTTTAGTATGGGTCGAAAGAGGGATGAAGAAGAAGGAGGTAAAATCAGTTTCTGAAGTGATTTCCGTTTCTTATTGTGAAGGAACTGTGTAAAATAAAGAAGATATGTCACTTTGATGATGGATAATTTTGGGAGGTTTTAATAGATGGCGCGTATTTTATTAGCAGAAGACGAAGATGTCTTACGCATGTTAGTACTCGATACACTAGAAGATGAAGGATATACGATTGACGAAGCGACGGACGGTGACGAAGCGTATCAAAAAATCATGAACGCTGAGTATGATCTCGTTTTACTCGATTACATGATGCCTGGAATGACAGGGATTGAAGTCATCGAAAAAGTCCGACAACATCCAGATAAGCAACACTTAAAAATCATGATGTTGACGGCTAAAAGTCAACAATCAGACCGCGAACGAGCAGAAGAAATCGGAGCGAATTACTTTTTCTCGAAGCCCTTTAGTCCGTTAGAACTGATTGATGTCGTGGGAGGAATACTGAGTGATCACCAAGTGGATTAATCGAAAAATCGGACGTCAACTCATGGCCTCCTTTTATGTCGTATTAGCTACATTGATGATTTCATCATTGATCGTCTACAACTACACCGATACGAAACTGCAGGCGACTCGGGCGAAATTAGAAGATATCCGTGACCGGAGTGCACGTGCGGGTGCTTTATGGGAAGAGTGGCAGGATGTCCAGTTCAACATGCGCGGTTATGCCTTGATGGGGAATGGTGATCTATACAATCAAGTCATGGCTCAACAAGATAAGATTGATCAGCAAACAGAATGGTTCGAAAAAAATGCGATTTATGATCAAGGAAAGGCATTCGCCCAGTCCTCGAGAGAATTGTATGGTTATTATTTCGATGCGATTTTGCCGCTTATTCAATCGTATGTCGAAGCGAAAGAATCTGGAGATGTCACGGAATCCTTCTTAAAAGGAACAACACTTGCTGAACTGCCACTTGGTCAGCGATTATTAGCTGAAGGTAAGATTCAATTAGATGCTCAAGGAAACATTGATGTACTCTCGGAAATCAATAAGAGCGAGCTAGCACTCGGCGGTTATCGTGAATTTTTAGAGGATTGGGCACAACGGACGAGTGACCAACTGGAACGGGAAATCCGGACGACACAGCTGATTTGGTTAGCGAATATCGTCGTCTTACTTGCCGTCTTGATTTTCTTTATTTATCCGTTTATCCGCCGCATCACGATGGAATTATTATCTCTCGTCAAGAACAGTCAACGGCTTGCGAACGGTGAAGATGTTTCGAGCGTCAAAGTACCGAATCGTAAAGATGAAATCGGAATTCTGGCGTTATCCTTCAATCAGATGGCAAGTTCAATTTCCGAGAACAAGCAGCATTTATTAGCGAAAAATGAAGAATTACAAGCGCAACAGGAAGAATTGCAAGCACAGCAGGAAGAATTACAAGCACAGCAAGAAGAACTCGAAGAAGCATTAGAGCTGACGATGCGGAATGAGCAACATCTGCAGTATCGGAATGATTTGACAGAAACGCTCGCGGCGCGTGAGTCGTTGACTGCTTATCCGGAAATCATCGAGAAGCTCGTCACGATCACGGATTCTGAGATTGGTGCATTAGTATTTGTTGATGAAGAAGATAGTTATTCTGTCGTTACGTATGGAATGACGGATGAATTGGCAGAACAGCTGCTTCAAAACGATGCGTCTCTCTTAAAACGAGCTGAGTCACTAAAGTCACCTGTTCATTCTTCTAAACAAGTCGCAAGCAATCATCCATTGCCATATCCGTACTATATGTACGAAACAGCTGTACCGATTCTCGACCCCACTGCAGATGACATCATTGCGTACATCTACCTTGTCCGTTACCGCGATCAGTTTACGAACGAACAGATGCGTGATGTCATGTCCTTCTCCCGCCAATTATCGCTATCGCTTTTACGGATGCGGCTGTTTGACGAGATGACGAAAGAGAAAACGAAGACGGAGCGGATTCTCGATTCGATTCGAGAGGCCGTCATCTATCTTGAACCGGGTAAAGAAGAGGTCTTCGTCAATCGACCATTATACGATTTATTCCCGGAGTTGCGTTACGATGTCCAGACTGAACAGGAGACATTGCAAACGTGCTTAGAAGTCATTCGATCCGTCGTCGACGAACCAGAAGTCTTTAGACGTTATGTTGATGCAGTTCTGCGTGGAGAATTACCGACTGATAGTTTACAGTTCTCGATTCGAAACGAAACGGTATTCATTCAATTTTATGTCGAGGTGATCCACATCCATCACGTACATAAAGGAACGATGCTCGTCATGCGTGATGTGACGAAAGAGACTGAAATGGATCGTTTGAAATCAGAACTCGTTTCAACTGTCTCTCATGAACTTCGGACGCCACTCTCTTCGATTTACGGATTTACAGAACTCATGCTCAACCGAGACATCGAAGAGTCGCGCCAAGATCGATATTTGCGGACGATCCATTCCGAAACGGAACGTCTTGCGAATCTCGTCAATGATTTCTTAGATGTCCAGCGCATGGAGTCGGGCACACAATCGTATAAAAAAGCATCCGTGAACATCTATACGATTGCTGAAGAAACGACACAATTTTATGCGGCTTCGACACAGGCTCATCGGATTACGTTCCGTCACGAGGGAAATCAGTTGCCTGTCATTGAAGCAGACGAAGAAAAAATCAGACAGTTGCTCAATAATTTATTGAATAATGCGGTGAAATATTCACCATCTGGTGGTGCGATCGATGTCGTACTCACGACATCACTTGATCAAGTCATTCTTCAAGTTCGAGATGAGGGAATCGGGATTCCAGAACAATCGCTGAGTCGTCTATTCGAAAAGTTCTATCGCGTCGATAACTCGGATAGTCGAAAAATTGGTGGGACTGGTCTAGGACTAGCTATCTGTAAGGAAATCGTCACGGGTCATGGTGGAGAAATTCATGTCGAGTCAGTCGTGAAGGAAGGTAGTCTTTTTACCGTCAAATTCCCACTTGTCCAGTCTACACATGTGACAATCTCCTGAAAAAACCATATATCAACAAAATAACACTAGGTGTTCGTCCTGAAATCAGATACGATGAAATAGGAAAAGAAAGGAGGAAATGAAATGCCAATCACAGCATTCGTTCACACACACGTCTTACTTTGGGTACTTTTATTGGTTACGTTCTTCGTCGCTTTTTCGATGTACAAGAACAACAAAAAAGCTGCAAAAGGGATTCATATGGCGTTCCGTCTGTTGCTCTTATTGACGTTCGCGACAGGTCTTTATCTGTACATCAAAATTATGGGGATGTCTGAAAATCCAGACCCACTCTACCATGCGAAGATTACACTTGGCTTATTGTCGCTCATCTTCGGAGAGTTGACACTTGTTCGACTTAAAAAAGGAAAAGCTTATTCCGGTTTCGTCATCGGATTCATCGTGCTCGTCCTTGTGACAGTATTCCTAGGCTATTCACTCCCATACGGTATGAAATTCTTCTAAGTTCATGCGGGATCAAAGAGTCCTTTTCGACCTCATAGGTTGAAAAGGACTCTTTTTGTCATGTTCGTTAGTAATTTTTGTTTACAAGTGGTTGTTATTTGGGAAAAGGGATGTATTAAACAGTAGAGAGGGGAACGCTTGTGGCACAGTTGAAGGAATGGACGAAAGTTTTCCGAGCACGAAAATGGATGAAACGCGCAGAACCGGTGTTACCACTTTGGCATGGGTATATCGGTTATAAATATGGATTATTCGATGCTCTTCAAACAGGAGCAACACAAGCAGAGGCACAGCTACGGATGCAGCGTCCGCTGACACAGGAAGCGTTATCCCGCTGGTTCGAAGTCGGCGTTGCAGTCGGTCACTTGAAGAAAAAAGATTTACGCTATACAGCGACTCGCCATGTTCTTCCGGAACTCTCTCAATCAGACGATCGGAGTATCGGATTCATGTTATCGGAAATGATGGAGTTGCACTTGCCAGCACTATTCTCTTATCCTCAATTTTTAGAAGAGGGTCAACAAAAGACTTTTAATGGAGAGGAACATGGAGACATCGTAGCTGAAACTTCAGCTCTCGTTGAGACTGTTGCTTTCCCAGCAGTACGCCATATCATTCGGAGTCGTAATCTGACCTCACTACTTGATATTGGTTGTGCTTATGGTGGGTATCTCCGTAAAATCCATGAGGCATTGCCGGACTTACGACTTGCCGGAATCGATATTGAAGAATCCGTCATCGCAGAAGCAAAACGACGAGATACGAGCGGAGAGATTGATTTTGTCGTTGGAGACATTAAAACGTTTGATGTGAAAGAGACATATGACGGTGTCATGATGAATAATATTTTGTATTACTTCCCGCAACCGGAACGCCTTGCACTATTAAAAGGAGTTCGTCGTTTCGTCAAGGATGATGGAACAGTCATTCTCGTCACACCATTACGTGACAGTTCACATGGTGCACCTTTCTCAGCAGCATTCAATGCCTTCATGACGTTGCATGAGAATCTGTATCCATTACCAAGTAAGGAAGAATTGAAAGAAGATCTAACGAAAGCTGGGTTTGAAAACATTTCGATCACACCATTCTTAAAAGAAGGTGCCTGGTATATCGTCACTGCAAACGCCACTTCCTAAGCGAAGTCTGGCGTTTTTACAGTTAGAAGACAGTTCAAATTTGTTGCTTTCACTATGTGCTTAGTATAATAGTTGAAACGATGAGAGATAAAAAGGAGAGATTTGGGTGAAGCGACGCGTAGCAGTGATAGGAGCAGGACCTGGGGGACTTGCATGTGCCTTGTTATTAGCAGGAAAAGGAGTAGATGTCACCGTTTACGAAAAACAAACGCAAGTCGGTGGACGAACTTCTGCCGTCAAGCTAGGTGACTATACGTTCGATCGAGGACCAACATTCCTTAATATGCCGCATATTTTAGAAAACGTTTTTCACGAAGCCGGTTTACGATTAGAAGATTATTTAGATTTAAAGGCGCTTGATCCGATGTATACACTCTATTTCAAAGGCGGAACAGAGGAGTTTACGATGACGACGGATCGGGACCGGATGAAAGAGGCAATCGAACGGCAATTTCCTGGAAACGGGGAAGGGTACGATCGATTCATGGCAGAGCAAGCACTTAAGCTTGGAAAACTCATGCCAATCTTACAGACACGTCACGATCGGCTGACGGATTACTTATCACCGCGTGTCTTAACGGCACTTCCACGCCTATCGCTCGGACGATCGCTTTATGATGTTTTATCCGATTACTTCACGAGCGAAGAATTGAAGTATTCCTTTACATTCCAAGCGAAATACTTAGGCATGTCAGCTTGGGAATGTCCGGGTGGTTTTTCGATCTTGTCTTACATGGAACATGCTTACGGTGTCCACCATCCGATTGGTGGGATGCATCAAGTACCGCTTGCAATGCAATGTGCGATTGAGGAGCTAGGCGGAACCGTACAGTTGGGTGCGGGCGTCGAACAATTGATTTTAAACGGAAAAGCTGTCGAAGGAGTCATCCTCGAGTCAGGTCAACATGAGTTATTCGATGAAGTCATCATCGGTGCCGATTTCGCACATGCGATGAATCATCTGGTGCCGGAAGGGATTTTGAAAAAATGGTCCCGACCAAAAATTGACCGCAAAAAATTCTCGTGTTCGACGTTCATGTTATACCTTGGTGTCAACCGGACGTTCGATGCACCACACCATACGATTTACTTTGCAGAGGATTATGAAAAAAACGTTCGCGAGATGACGCAGACTTTAGAATTGTCGGATGACTTTTCATTCTATGTCCAAAATCCATCCGTGATTGATTCAACGCTAGCACCTGAAGGCAAGTCTGCTATGTATGTCCTAGTGCCGGTACCGAACAATTACTCGGAACTTGATTGGTCGATCGAAGGACCAAAGCTACGTCGCCGTGTTCTGGACGCTCTTGAAACGCGTTCACCATATCAAGGGATTGAAGCGGCAATCGAAGTCGAAGAGATGTTCACGCCAGACGACTGGGAAGCGATGGGGATCCATCAAGGCGCGACATTCAATCTCGGTCATCAGTTGACACAGATGATGTATTTCCGACCGCATAATCAATTTGAAGAGCTCGATCATCTGTATCTCGTCGGAGGTGGCACACATCCGGGTAGCGGATTACCGACGATTTTCGAATCCGCGCGTATTACGGCAGAACTCGTGCTCAAAAAAGAAGGGGTGCGGACATGAAGATAGGATTCGTAGGAGCCGGTGTCGGTACACTGCATGCAGCGCTTTTGCTGACAGCAAGACATCCTGGAGTCGAGATTACGATTTTTGAAAAAGAAGCGCATGTCGGTGGTCGATTACGATCCGTCGATTTTGAATCGGGTGGCCGCATCGATGAAGGTCCGACGATCGTTCTGATGCCAGGCAAGTTAAAAGAGCAGTTGGCAGAAGCCGGAGTTACGGGAGTAGAACTTGAACGGGTCGATCCATTGTATGACCTTCACTTCGACGATGGTACGGTCGTTACGAAAGTAGCCGATGTCGTGGATCAAGCGATCGCGATCGAACGTCAATTCGGTGAAGGTCGTGGATTTTATGAATTCATGCATCAAAAAGAAAAGGATTATGAGACGAGTGTATCGAAATTTTTAGAACGTGGTTATCGTCGGAAGACGGAGTTGTTGCACCCAGACATGATGCGTCCATTATTACAGATGCATGCTCTAGAGACTGCACATGACCATTTGAAGCGATACTTCAAGAGTAAATATTTGCGCATGGCATACAGTTTTCCGACATTTTATATCGGCGGAAACCCTTATACAACACCATCGATTTACGGTTTGATTCCGTACCGGGAACAAGCAGAAGGTGTCTGGTATGTAAAAGGTGGCTATTTCTCGCTTGCTGAACGCATGTACGACACATTAGTCGAACGTGGTGTCCGATTCGTCTTCGAAGCACCCGTTGAACGAATCGTCATCGACCAAGGACAGGCGAAGGAAATCGTCTTACAAGATGGCACACAGGAAGCATTCGATCAAATCGTATTAAACGGAGAGTTTCCATTGATGGAACGTCTTGTAGAAGGTAAACAACCTAAGACCTATACGCCTTCAGGCGGTACGCTACTGCTGTATTTCAAGATGAAAGGGAAAGTCGATTTACCGGTGCATCGCTTTTTGATGCCAAACGACTTGGAACCGCTCATGACGAATATCTTTAAAAAAGGACGATTACCAGAACATCCGGCAGTCTATCTGTTCCATCCGAGTCGGATTGACCGTAGTTTAACAGGAACAGACGATAGTGTCGTCTACTCATTAATTCCTTCTCCGCGAGGCTATGGTGTAGAAGATTATGAAGAAGTAGACTTCATTGAGACTGTACTTGAAAAAATCGAGCATCATCATCCGGGATTCCGGGAAAAGATACAAGAAATGAAGATTCGTACACCGAATGATGCACAGGCCTTTGGATTATATCAGGGAGGTAGTTTTGGGATTGCGCCGACGATTCGCCAATCGGCTGCCTTAAAGACACAGGCAAAACCGTATCCGGATATCGATCGATTATATGCCGTCGGTGCATCGGTGCATCCGTGTGGAGGAGTACCAGTCGTCATGATGGGCGCAACGATACTCGTAAACCGAATGGAACAAGAGATGGGGTGGAAACATGAATTCAGTGACGATCCAGAACGCGTATATCAAATGTGAGGAAGTCATTCAGTCCGGATCTAAGACGTTCTATAAAGCCTTTTCACTCTTACCAAAAGCAGATCGACAAGCTGTTTATGCCATCTATACATTTTGCCGGTTCCTCGATGATACCGTCGATGAGTCGGATACGCCGAAAGAGAGTTTACTAGCTTTCTTGAATGAATTCAAACGATTCCGTGATGGCGAAGTATTAGATAAACCGTTATGGATTGCGTTGGCAGACGTATTTGAACGTTATGAAATGGATGAGACACCATTCCTTGAGCTCGCGGAAGGGATGCGTTGGGATATCGAGAAAAATCGTTATCAGACGCTTGAAGAGACAGAGCAATACAGCTACTACGTAGCGAGTACGGTCGGTTTGATGTTGTTGCCCATCCTTGCACCGCAACAGCCTGATCTCCGTAAGTCTGCTATCGATCTTGGAATCGCGATGCAATTAACGAATATTTTACGAGATGTTGGTGAAGATGCAAAACGCGGCCGTATCTACTTGCCTCATTCATGGATGGAGACATACGGTGTCACAGCGGAGTCGTTACTCGCTGGTCGTCCTTCAGGAGACTTCATCGGTCTCTGGGAAGAGGTTGCACTTCGAGCAGAGCATCTGTATGACGCGGCGATTCCATCGTTTGAACGGTATCCACGAGAGAGTCGGCGTGCTCTTAAGGCTGCTGCCTTCCTGTACCGTGGTATACTCGATGCAGCGCGGGATAATCACTATGACGTCTTTACAAAACGGGCATACGTCAGCCGTTGGCAAAAAATGAAGTTACTTGCTACGATTTAATACATGACCATAGAAAAAAGACCTTGGCGGGGACCAAGGTCTTTTTTCTATGGTCTGAGACCGGGGAGTCTCAGATTACTTCTACACCAGAGCGAACATCTGGACTACGAGATAGGTCTGTTTCGACCACGGGGATGGTCTTTTCTTTATCGAGCTATCTGTGGACCAAACGGATGAGACGATCTAAGGGGGAACGTCGTAAGTCATGCGAATGGACACACGATGAGTCACGTGATGAAATGGGTGGGTCCCATTTGATTTCGCTGGTTAGAAAAAGTAAGTTCTTCAACGCTCTTGACTCGGGGAAGTCACCTTGCGCTTGATTGAGGATGTGGGGTCAATCACTACCTCTTGAACTCGAAGTAATCGTATCAAATCTTAGTTGTCCGTACAAGTGATTGATATGCAATTCACATAACTTTCACAGGGTAGCGGCGACAGCAGAGACGATTCGTTCACTTGCTAGTTTTCCTGAAAGCGTCACCATTGGACTACCACCACCAGGATGCGTTGATCCACCGGCAAAAAACAAATTGTGAACATTCTTTGAACGGTTGCTCGGACGGAGGAAAGACGACCGGATGCCATTGGATGACAAGCCGTACAATGAGCCGTGATAGGCAAAGAAGGTTTGTTCGATATCCTGTGGCGTGACCCGTTGCTCGAAGACGACATCGGACGAAATATCAATCCCAAAGGACTGCAATCGTTGATTGATCAGTTGATCATACGTATCAAAATCAATCGCATGTCCAGTATCCGTTGCAGGTGCATTGACGAGCACGAATAAGTTATCACCCGCTTGTCCCATTTCTGGTGCTGTGACGGAAGAATTCGAGATATAGATCGTCGGCTCCTCAGCGTAACGTTTTTCATCAAAGAGTGCCTTGAACTCAGCTTCGTAATCTGAAGAGAAGAAGACGTTATGATGAGCCAGCCCTTCGATCCGACGTGAGAGACCGATACATCGAACATAGGCAGAAATCGACGGTTCGACTTGAGCAGGTGTCGGATTTTTAAAATCAGGTCGTGCCGTTTCTGAGATCAGACGTGGATATTGTGTCAACAAATCACCGTTCATGACGACGAAGTCAACCGGTAGATATTCCAAGTGATTCAATTCAATTTCCGTTGCTTGTCCATCGACGACTTCGATCTGTGTCACTTCATCGCCAAGACGGAAGACGACACCTAGTTCTTTTGCACGTCGGGCGAACCCTTCTGCGATTGCTGTATTACCGCCATTTGTGAAGTAGACACCGTCATTTAGTTCTAAATGAGCGATTAAACTGAAGGTAGCGGGTGTTTGATACGGACTACTCCCGATATACGTCGCATAACGATCGAGTGCCTGAATTAACCCTTTATCCTTAAAGTAGTGCTTATGCAACCCATGAAGGTTTTGAAAGGGATGCACTTTCAACATGTCTCGCCAGAGGGAGGGGCGGATATACGAATCAATATTCGTAAAGAATTGTTGTTTTGCGATCGTATGCAACTTCGCCACTTCTTCTTGGTAACCTGTAATATCGTTCTTCGCCAACTGACCGTTCGTGAAACGATCTACTTCTGTCCGCATCGCTTCGCGTCCAGACGAGAATGTTAATGTTCTTCCGTCGGAAAAGTGATTGACCGTATGACGCTCAAGTTTCGTGAATGTAAAGTACTCATCGGGATCCGCACCGGATTCAAGAATGACAGACTGAAAAACTTCCGGCATCGTGATCGTGTTCGGACCAAAATCGAAGCGATGTCCTTCTGTGACGATCGGCATCATTTTGCCGCCGATATGTGTATTGCGCTCGATGACCGTGACGCGAAATCCTTTTGCTGCTAATGAGATAGCAGCGCTGAGTCCACCAAGACCGGCTCCGATGACAGCTATATGTTTCATGCTACTGATTCCTCCTTATGAATAGGTCCTACCCTTCCATGTGATTTCCCGTTTCCTAAAGCTTCGAATCATCGCACTTGCTAGCAAGATGACATAAAGGAATACCGCCAGTGGATGGAGCCACCAAACATGTCGGATTCGTGCCGCACGATCGATCCGGAATCGTGCTAAATAAAGAAGAATCAGTGCGAAACCCATCTGCCAGGATGGGTGGAGGATGAGATAAGGTAGGACACTTGCTTGAACCAAGTAAAAGAGTAGAAAGTATGATCCGACGATATAAGAATCGTTCATCCCACGAAAGACATTCTTTAGAAAACCTTGCCAGACTTCTTCGTTCGTGGCGTACATATCACAAGAGACTGCTGGGGCGACTTCGACGAGCGTCGTCGTCAACCCATGTCGTTTAAACGTACGACAAAGTTCTAAATCGTCAACGAGAGCCGATTGGATGCTTTCATGTCCACCGACTTGGTCATACGCGTGTCGTTCGACGAGAACGACCATGCCGTTGGCTGCAGCAAAAGCTGGATGCTTCACTTTGCGAAACGGAATCGGAAGATGTTGCGCGATAAGAACATGTTGCATTGGAATCAAACACTTTCCGAGAAACGTCGGTACAGGAAAGGACGGGAAACCGGAAAGGAAAACGGCTCGTTCTGTTCGTAACGTTCCGTATAAGCGACAAATCGCATCAGGTGTCAGTGTTACATCAGCATCGAGAAATAACAGATAGTCCTCTGTCGTTCGTTTCGCGAGTTGATGACATGCATGAACCTTTCCTGCCCAGCCTGCTGGTAAGGGAAGACCATCAATCACTGTAAAACGGTCGTCTTGACCAATCCGATCGAGCAATAACTCACGCGTCCGATCGGTCGAGCGGTCTTCATATAAGTAAACGTGCATCCCTGGTGTCAGAGCAGGTTCTAATGCGTCTAATAATTTTCGTACATTACGTTCCTCATTCCGTAACGGGATACAGATTGCTAGACTATCTGGTTGAACGGGATCCGTTAATCGTGGTAGAAAAGCTAAATTGATCCATGTATAGAGACAGACAGCTAGAGCGAAGAAGAGAAAGAACCAACTCATGAGCGGAGTGCCCGTAACCAGCGCTCCGTTCGTGCAGGAAGTGGTTCCCTTCGGGTAGAGATACAGCGATACAAATCAACACGTTCCGCAATTGCATCTGCTCGAATGTCGTCGTATAAATCAGTTAGTTCTGCTGTCAGTCGTTTTGCCTGAGCACTTGACCGTTCGTCAGGTAATGGATGAAAGCGACGCGTCCGGATATAGACGTCCGGTTGCTGTTCATGACCATATGAATAATAAAAGGCGACGAGAGACACGTGATCCGTATGACGCGTCAAATGTGTGGCACCACTTGCTAAGCGAAGCGGACGGTCCTCTTGATGACGTTCTTCGCCTTGAGGAAACATCCAGACGCTGCTGCCATTTTGAAGTCGTTCTTTTGCATAATGAAGGCTTGTCTTGATATCAGCGAATGATGTCCGGTCAACAGAGAATGCTCCGAGACGGGAGAAAAACGGGAAACGAGCAAGCCCTGCTTGATCAATCATGACATAGGGGTCGTGATGGAAACAGGTCTGATCCAAATGAAAAAGAATCATACCGTCCCACCAAGAACTGTGTGTAGCAAGCATGAGACCCGGGACAGGTAAATCGTCTGCTCGATATAAGACACGGTGGAAATGACGTCGGATCAAAGCATGATCGACATACGTATGAAATACGGATTCAGCTAATTTGCTTTTGTTTGCTTCTTTCAACGATAACCCCTCGTTTCACAATGAAATAGACGATGAATGCACTTAAGCTGACCAAAGTGACGCCATAGAGACCAGCAACTCCTGCTGTTACACCGAATAAAGTGTGCAACATCAAAAAGAGATACTGATTGTTTTGTTCGAGTGCGGCATCCGTCGCCTTGACTTGATATCGATTGATGAAAAAGGAAAAGACGAGCGCCGTTCCATACCACCCGAAGAAATTCTGTGTCGGAATATCGTAATACCAGCCACCGTCTTGCCAAAGCCAATACGATTTCACGTTAGCAGCAACAGGATCGATCGCTAAATCGAGCCAGACGGCAAACAATGGAACGAGAATCAATGTACTATAGCGAAACGAGAACAAACGGGAGAAAGCGAGACTCGCCCCCATGACCGATAGCCATGCAGCCCCGATTGTAATCGGTACACCTAATAATTGGACACCGAAATCCGACTCGTAACGATATGTTCCGAACGGCCAACCGGTATGGACCCCAATTGACTCAATGATGATCGAACCAAAGAAGATAAAGGGGATGACAAGACGCCCCTTCGGTAAGACATGCCAAAAATAGAGAGCTGCGTATAAGCCGGAAGCGAATAAAAAGACGGCATTGGCCCACTCGAGCCAAGGGGGAAGTAACGAAAAACCGACTAAGATCAAGCCGATGGTGAACCAAATCGAAAAGAAAATCCAAAGACGTTTATGAAACTGCTCCATGCGTGACATTCCTCCATTTCCAAAATAGCTTCTGTCATAAGTATACCCATATATCTTGAAAACGAGCGAGGGAGAAGCGGTCTTATAAAAAAAGTGGTCCGGCTTCTCGTAAGAGAAACCGAACCACTTCCTATCATAATCCGTTTGAATGTTGTTTTTGCTTCTTCTTTTTGATGAACGAGAAAAGGAGAAACGCGATATACAACGGAACAGCAACGAACCAAAACGTAGACCACTCATTGCTACGCGCAATCATGACATACGTCACGTATAGCAACGTAAAGGTGATGACGAACGTATGGCGCGGAACGGGAATGTCTTTAAAACTTGGAATCTTGACACGACTGACCATCAAGAAGGCAAGACCTGTAAAAACGAGTGGGACCATCAAGTCGTTCATTCGTCCGCTAAACAACGTGACGACGGCCAAAATACCACCTGCCGCTGTAATCGGTACACCTGAAAAATAAGCAGATGCCACATTCGTTGCCGATAAATTAAACCGAGCAAGACGAAATGCGCCAAACAACGGGAACAGAGCAGAGATTAGTAAACCAACTTCTCCGAATTCATAGAAATACGTATAGTAGGCCATCATTGCAGGTGCGACACCGAATGTCACGATATCTGCTAATGAGTCCAGTTCTTTTCCGAAGTCGCCTGCTACACCAAGCATCCGAGCAAGACGTCCATCCAGACTATCAAGCATCATCGCGATGACGATTAGTAAGGTGGCATTTTGAAAATCACCTTTTGCTGCCATGACGATGGCTAAAAAACCACAATACAGATTTCCGAACGTAAATAGGTTGGGTATTGAATTACGAACACGATCTTTCCACAAAATGATTCCTCCTGCCACTTCATCGATACTACTCATCATACCATAATTAGGAGATGGAATTCAGCCGTTCGTAAAGAGAATCCCCTGAGTGAAAGATAAAAAATCATGAGGATTCAACCGAACTTGATGTCCACGTTTTCCAGCGGATATGATGATGAATGGTTCATGGATAGCACGATCCGATAAGAGAACCTGAAAATTCTTCTTAGCACCGATTGCAGAGACACCGCCTCGAATATAGCCAGTCAGGCCTTCTAACTCCTTCATCGGAACAAGCGCGACTTTTTTCGAATGCAATGCTTTAGCCGCTGCCTTTAGAGAGAGTTCTTCTTCCCCCGAAATGACGACGAAGACATATTTATTTTCGACCATTTTCAAAACAAGGGTTTTAAAAATGGTCGAAAGGGGGTAATTAATCTTTCTAGCGACGGCTTCAGCAGATAAATCATCAAGATCAACAGGATAATTGAGGGATTCGAAGTCAATCTTAGACTGCTTCAGAAGCCTCTCGACGTTCGTTTTGCTCATGTGTTTCTCCTTTGACGAGTGAGTATTGGACCCATTTCCGTCCATGCCAACGCTTCATGGCGAAAATGCCACGGAACCATTCGTCAGCAGAGAAGGCAATCCAGATTCCAAGTAATCCAAGACCGAAACCAAGACCAAGCGTATAACTGAGGACGACCGCGATTCCCCACATCGATAGAATACCGATGGCGACAGGGAAACGAACATCTCCTGCCGATTTAAGAGTTCCCATGAGCACGATGTTCATCGCGCGACCTGGTTCAAGAATGACGCTTGCCCAGAGTAGTGGGATACCGATTGCAATGATTTCAGGACTCGATGTGAACACTGATAGAATCGATGAACCGAATGAAGCAAGAGCGACAGCTGAGATAAAGCTTGCGAAAACAGCAATCTTCAATGTTTTCACAGCACGTCCATATGCTTGTTCAAATTGTTGCGCACCAACTTGGCGTGCGACGAGTAACTGCGTTCCTTGAGCGATGGCAAGCGTGAATAGGAAACAAAGCATCGTGATGTTTGATACATAAACACGAGCAGACAACGCTGCTTCACCAATTGTTGCGATGAATCCTGTGATGATGAGTTGTGAGAATTGATAGGAGATCCCTTCACCAGCAGATGGGATTCCGATGTTCATGATTCGTTTCACATCTTCACGATTAAAATGAATCAAGTCTTTTACTGTAAAACGTAAAGAAAGTTTGCGGTAAACGACAAAGAACAACACAAGGACAGCGATTGTCCGGGCGACGACAATCGACCAAGCGACACCAGCAACACCGAGAACGGGAATGCCGAAGAGTCCAAGAACAGCGATGACGTTACCAAAAGCACTAACGAAATTCATGAGTAGCGTGACGTACATAGCATTTTTAGTGAATCCATGACTCCGGAGAATCGCACCCAGTGTCAATGAGATGGCTTCTAAGAAAAGGAATAGACCAACGATCTTAATGAACGTTTCGCCATAGACGAGCGTCTCTCCTTCTAACGAGAAAAATCCAAGAAGTTGTCTTCCGAACAACACGACGGTCAGAGAAACGATGAGACCGGTATACAAGTTAATCGCAAAAGCAGAACGAGCCGTTTGACGAGCGTTTTGCGTCTTTCTTGCACCGAGGTACTGACCAATGATGATCGTTGCACCGACCGAGGTGATGTTAAAGAGAATAATGAAGATATTCAAAATTTGATTGGATACACCGACTGCTGCAGCAGCGCTATCCGAGTAATAACTTAAAATCAACGTTGCAATGATCCCGAGGCTCATATGCAATGCAATCTCAATGAATAATGGCCACGTAATGTGGAATAAGCTTGGTTGCTTGACTGTTTTCATAAATAAATCCCCTTTGTTTCATAAAACGAATAGTGTTTCTTTATCTTTTTGAAACTATACGCCTTCGATTTTCATAATGAAAGAGGGTTTTTTGTCTTTCATCGAAAAAAAAGAGATTTAAAAGGATTTTCATAAAATATCACGAATATATCATAATGAACAATCATTCATTTTTTAAAGGTAGGGGAATCCGATGAAACGAGAAATGCATTATGTCGTCAAGGATCAAATCGCAACGCTAACGCTAGCTCGACCCAAACAACTGAATGCATTAACGTCGAATTTACTAGAAGAGTTGGCAGACGCTCTAGAAGAAGCGAATCAGGATGAGGAAGTACGTGTCATCGTCTTGACTGGTGAAGGACGTGGTTTTTGTGCAGGACAAGATTTGAAAACCGTCTCGCCTGAGCTCGATCACGGTGAATATCTACAACAGTATTATCATCCTGTCGTTCGGGCACTCGCTAAATCGAAAAAACCGACGATCGCTGCCATCAATGGTGTAGCGGCAGGTGCCGGTTTGTCATTGACGCTTGCCTGCGATTTCCGGCTCGTCCACGCTGAAGCGAAATTGTCGCTCGGATTCATCAATATCGGTCTTGTCCCGGATGCAGGAGCGCCGTATTTCTTACCCCGGCTAATCGGTGCGGCAAAAGCAACGGAGCTTGCGTTACTCGGTGACACGATTTCAGCAGAAGAAGCCGTTTCGCTCAACCTAGCAACACGAAGTATCGAATCAGAGAAATTTGTAGAAGAGGTCACAGCGTTTGCTCGTCAGCTGGCAGATCGTCCGACAAAAGTGATCGGGTACATCAAGCAGCTGCAAGCAGCGAGTTATGAAAATAACCTGGAGGAAATGCTTGCTCAAGAAATCATCTATCAGTCACGTGCTGGAAAAACGGAAGACCATCGCCATGCTGTTGAATCCTTCATCGAAAAAAAACGCCCTGTTTTTGTCGGACGATGAATCAAGCATACTTTATAGAAGAAAGACGTCGGAAACGCACGATGCGCCGACGTCTTTTTAATTCAATTTCTTTTTGATTTTTCGTGCGGTCGCATGTGTACGGTTCGTCAATCCTGTAGAGATACGGAATAGTAGAATTCCAAGAAAAGCAGAAACAAAAATGTATATCCCGGTCAACGTCACGAATGCACCACTAGCGAGCGTGATGAAAAGTATCGAAAATTCACCACGTGGACCCAGACAAAAGCCAGATTCGATCGCATGATAATTCGATAAACCAAAGGACCTTCCGCCGAGGTAACCGACTAAGAATTTAGAGACGACTCCCCAAATGACAAGAGCGAAGAAAAATAGATCAATCGGTAATCCGTCAGTCAACTCGAATGACATTCCGAACATGATAAAGAACAATGGTAATAATAAGTCTTGGAACGGAGTGACTAGTCGTCTAAGATAACGCGTCTCATCCAGTTCGGTTAACAGAATACCGATGATGAAGGCGCCAAGTACTTCTGACAATCCGAATAAGATACCGATACCGGAAAATAACAAGATTAACCCGATGATTCCGATGCCGGCATCAGGATGACGGTAGAGTGAATCGACGAGACGTTTCCGTCTTCGGATGAATAACGTCATGATGATTAAAGCAATGAAGAAGAAGCCAAATCCGAGAAAGATGATGCTGATTTTTACTACCGAGAACGTCTCAGTCCCTAAAACGAACGGGGCCGTCGTCAGTAGGATTGGTGCCATCAAATCTTCGAAGACGAGTAAGGACAGCACGAAGCGATTCACATCCTGATGTTTATCCGGTTCCCGATCGAGCAGCCGAGCAGAAATCGAAGAACTCGTCGCATATAAGACACAGCCAATCAAAAACGATTCGGCGACTGAAAAGCCAAACGATAGGGTCAACAGGATAGTCCCACCAAACGAAAGTAGAATATCGATGACTCCTGCTTTCCAAATGGAACGGAGCTGAATCAGCAAGTCCGCCACTGAAAATTTTAGACCAAGTAAAAAGAACAGGACGATGATGCCCGCTTCTCCTCCGAGTTTCAGCTCTTCGGGAGGGTCATAATAAAATCCAAGGACGATTCCGATCAAGATGAAGGCCAGAATACTCGGAACATGGAATCGTTCACTCAAATAACTGATCGTAAATAAGCCGATGAGGATGAGACCGGCGTAAAAGAAAATTTCCATGGAGGATGTCCTCCTTTCTGTACCCTATACCCTAATTCGCTGGCATTCATTAACTCGTTTCTCTCCTGGAGAACGGATACAGAAAAAAGCCTGGACACAAAACTTCTTTTTCAGAAGGTGAGTGTACAGGCTTTTAAATGGTTATAAGACTTGAACGATCGTTCCAGAATACGCAGGGAGAGAGACATCAAGCGTCTGCTGGTGCGTGTTCGTCAATAAATCAAGCCCCCGACCAGCTTGTGGAGCGGTCAACGAAACGGGAGCATCTGAATTGTTGAAGTAGATATAATATAATCCTTCCGGGCTCATGCGACGCATGATGATTGTATTCGTCTCATCATTCGCGTGAACGAAAGAGATATGTCCTTTGTTCGCAAGCGTCTTATGTTGCTTTCGAAGCTGTAGCAAGTGTCGTGTATAGGCGAATAACTCCTGATCCTGCTCCTCTGGATCCCACGGCATACATTTTCGGCAGCCTGGATCTTGATCGCCATCGAGACCGATCTCATCACCATAATAGATGACGGGACTACCCGAGAACGTCAACATCGATAACAAGAGAAGACGAAGCTTCTGTTTGTTATTCCCAGCACGTGTCAACGCACGCGGTGTATCGTGTGATCCGATTAGATTGAAGGTCACTTCATTGACATTCATCGTGTTTGAGAACAACACATGCGACATATCGTTCGCATACGAGCTTGCTTTAGTCTTATCTAAGGCAAAGAAGTTCAAAGCGGCATTCGTAAATGGATAGTTCATGACGGCGTCAAACTGGTCACCGAGCAACCATTCCTGTGAGTCATGCCAAATTTCACCAAGGATATACGTGTCAGGGTTGACTTCCTTGACGACTTGACGGAAATCACGCCAAAATGCGTGATCGACCTCGTTGGCGACGTCGAGTCGCCAGCCATCGATTCCGAATTCTTCGACCCAGTAGCGGGCGACATGGAGTAAGTATGATTTTACTTCATCGTTCTCGGTATTGAATTTTGGCATCTCAGGTACAAAAGCAAATGTATCGTAGTTCGGTAGCGGCTCGGTCACGAGTGGGAAATCGCGCAGATGGAACCATTCTTTATAGGTGGAACGACTACCATGTTCACGAATATCAGCGAATGCTTTGTGGTGGAAGCCGGCATGATTGAAAACGGCATCTAGCATGATACGAATGCCATGTGCGTGTAACAAATCGACCATTTCCTTGAATTTCTCTTTCGTACCGAACTGTGGATCAATTTCTAAGTAATCGATTGTGTCATATTTATGATTCGATTTCGCCAAGAAGATCGGGCAGAAGTAAATACCAGTGATACCAAGTTCAACGAGATAATCGATGTGATCGATGACCCCTTGGAAATCTCCACCGAAAAGATTCGTCGTCGTCGGTGCTGTACTATTCCATGGGAGTGTACCAGCTGGATCATTCGTCGTATCGCCATTTGCGAAGCGATCTGGGAAGATTTGATACCAAACCGTATCCTGGACCCAATCTGGTGCAGTGAATACGTCGACTGCATTAAGAAAAGGAACGCAGAAATAGTAGCCAGTATCATCGAGCGGTTTTTCGTCGAACCATCCACGTTCCGTGAATACATGACTCGTTGAACCGTCATGGAGACGGAAACCATATCGTAGACGACGGAAGGGAGGTACGACATCGATGAACCAATAATCGTATAACTCATCTGATCCACTTCGCTTCATCGGTGTTTCAAATGTATTCCAGTAGTTTGATTTTGAGGGATCGAAGTTCCAATCGGCAGCATCCGGATTTTCAGTATGCCAATCGTATGGATCGCCCCATATCAAATCGACGCGATCAACGTCATTTTTTTTCGTTTGTAAACGGATGTGGATTGTTCGCTCATCATATTTATAGACGAACGGAGACATCGCACGGTGAAACACAGCTTCTTTGAACATGGCAGTCACTCCTTAACGCAATCGCTTGCATCATATTGATTATGTCTTCGACCTAAGAATAGTAAAGCGCTTTCTTAAAGTCAATTCCAATCCCGTGAAATCAAGGATTCCTGATAAAAGTCGAGAGTATGATGCAATCGTTTGCATCATGTTGTGCAAACAATAAAAATGAAAACGTTTTCTTTTTATGCACTTATTCTATCTAGCATTTGATTCAAATAATGAAATCAAAAATAAAAAGTTTTTGAAATGTAAGAAAATAATTGAATAAAAGGACTTGTCAAAAGGATTTTAGATTGTATAATAAAAATGTAAAGGTGATGCAAACGTTTTCATAAAACGCTTACAACCACTCGGTTGTTATCATGAGAAAATGGTTGTGCCTTTATGCAAACGTTGTGCATTAAAACTTATCATTCATAAGTTAACTTGGGGAGGAAATTTCAATCATGGAAATGAAAAAATTCGTAGCAGGTCTCTCTGTATCTGTCATGGCAATCGGTGCACTTGCAGCATGTGGCGGTGGATCAGACTCTGAATCATCATCTTCAGATTCAGGTAGTAAAAAACCAAGCAAGATCGTCATCTGGGAAGACACTGAAAAAGCTGAAACGACTAAAGCAGCAGCTAAAGCGTTCGAAGAAAAAGAAGGCGTCAAAGTTGAAGTCAAAGAAGTTAAGATGACAGATCAGCAGAAGAAAGTAGCACTTGACGGACCAGCAGGTAAAGGACCGGATATCATGCTTCTTCCACACGACCAAATCGGTACAGTCGTTGACCAAGGCTTGATCGCAGAGCTCAAGGATGGCGAAAAAGCACTTGAGCCATTCATCGATACAGCGAAATCAGCAGTAACGTTTGACGGTAAAGTCTACGGATATCCGAAAGCAGTTGAAACACCAATCCTCCTCTTCAATAAAGATGAATTAAAAGAAGCACCAGCTTCAATGGACGATCTGTACAAGATCTCAACAGAGCAAAAGAAAGACGGCAAATACGGATTCCTCGCGCTTTGGGATAACTTCTACTTCGCACACGGTCCAATTGGTGGCTACGGCGGATATGTCTTCAAAGACAACGGTGGCAAATTGGATCCAGCAGATATCGGCTTGAACAACAAAGGTGCTGTCGAAGGTATGGATTACATCGGCAAGTGGTACAAAGAAGGTCTCTTCCCGAAAGGTCTTATCGGTGGTGGCGGTGGTCAAGCACTTGACCAACTCTTCGGCGATAAAAAAGCTGTTGCTGTCATGAACGGTCCATGGGCAGTTGCGAGCTATAAAGAAAAAGGCATCAACCTCGGAGCTTCAGCTCTTCCGAAACTTCCAAACGGTGAGCCGATTAAAACATTCGTTGGTGTAAAAACATACGCGATTTCAGCATACTCGGAAAATGCAGAGTGGGCTGAGAAGTTCTTGGCATCACTCACTGGTGAAGAGAACGCGAAAGCAATGTTCGAAAAATACAATGAGATCCCACCAGTCACTGCGCTTCAAGAAGATGCAGCAATCAAGGATAACGAAGTCGCAGCAGCAGTCTTCGCACAATCACAAAACGGTGTGCCAATGCCGAACATCGCTGAGATGGGTCAAGTTTGGGAACCAATGGCAGCAGCACTCCAGCTTGTTGCAACAAACAAACAAGACGCACAAAAATCAGCTGATGATGCTGTCAAACAAATCAAGCAACAAATCGAAGCTAACAATCAATAAGCGTAAATGGAACGCGTGAATCCATGAAAAAGAGATAAAGAGAGGGGGATCTTGGATTCCCCCTCATCTTTATGGTTGGAAGAGAAGCCTGAGGTCAGACATGACCTTTGGAAAGGAGAACGGACGATGGCTGCGATTGCAACACCACACCCGACGAATCCAACGCCTGAAAAAAAGACGAACCACCGCACGATTGCGGCGCTGATGTCGATCATTCCAGGAGTAGGACAACTATACAATAAACAATTCCTTAAAGGCGCGACATTTTTTGTCGTCGTACTATCATATTTTCTCGTCAACTTTGAACTGTTCTTCAAAGGAGCCGGAAATGGTCCTGGCGATCGCGGAGCGATCTGGGGCTTGATTACACTCGGTGAGGTACCAGGCGTAAGGGGGGATCACTCGATCTTTCTAATGGTCGAGGGCATCATTGCCTTGATTTTACTTGTCTTTGGTATCGCCATTTACGTCTGGAACTTTATCGATGCGTATCGAATCGGTAAGTTGCGCGACATGAACCTCGAAGTACCTTCCTTGAAGATGCAACTACGGAACTTCCGCGATAATGGATTCCCGTATGCGATGTTGATTCCTTCGTTAGTACTTTTAGTGTTCACAGTCGTCTTACCGTTGATCTTTACTTTCTTAATTGCTTTTACGAACTATAAGTTCAACAACTCGCCTCCAGCAAAGCTGGTCGACTGGATCGGGATTCAAAACTTCTTGAATATCTTTACGGTTGATATTTTCCGCGATACATTCGTCAGCGTTCTTGGTTGGACGCTTGTCTGGACCGTCGCTTCGACGACAGGTGTCATCGCGATCGGTATCGGACTTGCAGTCTTGCTGAACCAAAAAGGACTCAAAGGAAAGCGGTTCTTCCGTTCCATCTTGATCCTGTCATGGGCAGTACCAGCCTTCATCACGATTTTGATCTTCCGCTCGATGTTCAATGAGACATTCGGTGTCTTCAATACGACATTGTTACCAGCGATCGGTCTTACTGACGGTGTCGACTGGATGACAGATCCGACGTATACGAAGCTTGCTTTGATCGGGATTCAGTGGTGGTTAGGTTTCCCATACATCATGACACTGACGACGGGAATCTTGCAGTCGATACCAGAAGATCTTTATGAGGCAGCAACAATCGACGGAGCGACAGCAGGAGAGAAGTTCCGCTTGATCACATTGCCGATGATTCTTTTCGCAACAGCACCGATCTTGATCACGCAGTATACGTTCAACTTCAATAACTTCAATATCATCTATCTCTTCAACAACGGTGGACCGGCAGTACCAGGTCAATCGGCTGGTGGAACGGATATCTTGATTTCGTGGATTTACAAATTGTCGCTTGGTGCGAACCCGCAGTATGGATTCGCAGCAGCGATCACGCTTGTGTTGTCGTTCTTCATCATGACGATTGCCGTCATTCAGTTCAAGCGTTCAAAATCATTCAAAGATGAGGATATGATCTAATATGAGAAAACAAAACCGAATCAACATGGCGTTGTCATATCTCATTTTGACGGTCGCCTCCATCATTATCGTCTATCCACTCCTTTGGGTCGTTGGTACTTCACTTAACCCAGGGAAAAGTATTACATCGGATATCTTCCCAAGTAATCCGACTTTGATTCACTACTTCGATTTGTTCGATCCATCAAAAACGGATTATGGCATGTGGTATTTAAACACAATCAAGATTGCCGTCATCACGATGGTCGTCTCCGTCGCTCTAATCACGTTAACAGGATACATTTTTTCACGCTATCGCTTCGTCGGTCGGAAAAATTCACTGATCTTGTTCCTCGTGTTGCAGATGGTACCGCAATTCGTTGCCATTATTGCGATTTATGTCTTGCTTAATATGTTAGAATTGTTTGATACGCATCTGGCGCTTATCCTACTCTACTCGGGTGGAGCGATTCCAATGAATACGTATCTTGCAAAAGGATATTTTGATACGATTCCAAAAGAACTCGATGAGGCGGCACGGATGGATGGTGCCGGTCACTTACGAATCTTCTGGCAAATCATCTTACCGCTCGCAAAACCGATGGTCGCCGTCATCGCGTTGTTCAACTTCATGGCACCATTCAACGACTTCATTTTAGCATCGCTCGTCCTGCGTTCTCCTGAGAAACAGACACTTGCGGTCGGGTTGTACAACATGGTGTCGGAGCAGTTCGACAATAACTTCACGTTATTTGCGGCAGGTGCCGTATTATCAGCAGTTCCAATCGTTCTTCTCTTCTTCGCATTCCAGCGCTTCTTCGTGTCTGGATTGACGGCTGGTGGAACAAAAGGATAATCATAAGGGGGAAATCAGCGGCATGAGACGAGGCATAATGCTTCTCCTCTTGCCGCTTCTCTTGTCTATCGGGCTTCAACCGATGACGGGTGAAGCAGCAGGTTGGGAAAAAGAACGAATGTATTTCATCATGGTCGACCGGTTCGAGAATGGCGATCCGAGTAATGATAAAGAGGCGGATCCTGAAAATCCAAAAGCGTTCCAAGGTGGCGATTTAGCAGGCGTGACGAAACGTCTCGATTACATCAAGGAAAAGGGATTCACTTCGATTTGGTTAACGCCGATCTTTAAGAACCGTCCGAACGGTTATCATGGATACTGGACGGATGATTATTACGAGATTGATCCGCACTTCGGAACAAAGGAAGAGTTTAAACGTCTCGTCAAAGAAGCGCATAAACGGGATATCAAGGTCGTCCTTGATCTTGTCGTCAATCATTTAGGACCAAATCATCCGATGGTGAAAGAAAAACCGGAGTGGTTCCATAAAAATCAACCGATCATGAATTGGAATAACCCGTCGGAAGTCGAGAATAACTGGCTGTTCGATTTACCGGACTTCAATACGGAAAATCCAGAAGTCGTCGATTATTTAGTTGATGTCGCGAACTACTGGGTCGATGAAACGGGTATAGACGGATACCGGCTCGATACAGTTCGCCATGTGCCAGCCTCATTTTGGGAAACGTTTATCCCAGCAGTCAAAGAAAAGCATCCAGACTTATTCTTGTTGGCTGAAGTATTCGATGGAGATCCGCGAAAAATCGCGTCCTATTCGAAATTAGGTTTTGATTCCGTGACGAACTTCCCGTTTTATTATGGAGTCAAGGATCAGTTTGCCCGCAAAAATGGTTCAGCGGAAGAGCTCGATTCAGTTTATAATCGAGATACTACGTTTAATCCGAATGCCAAGGGACTTGCAACCTTCATTGATAATCATGATGTCAAACGCTTCATCACGGAAGCAAAGATTGGTGGAGCAGACGAAGAGGAGCGGCAGCTTCGGTTGGCGCTGTTCGCACTCTATGCTGCCCCGGGGATGCCGATTGTTTACCAAGGAACAGAGGTAGCGATGCCAGGTGGCGAGGATCCTGGAAACCGGATGATGATGACATTTGATCAAAACAAGAAGATGCAACAGTACGTAAAAACGTTGAACGAGATGCGTCAGGATTACCCAGCGTTTGCAACAGGGAAGCAACGCTTGATCGCAAAAACCGATCATATGGCAGTCTACTCACGGGAGACGAAACAACAACAAGTCGTTTACGCGATCAATCTTGGAGAAAAAAAGACGAGCTTACGCGTGTCTGCGAAAGAAATCGGTGATGACCAGCGTTTAAGAGGACTTTTATTCTCAGACTTGGTGCGTCAAGATGGTGACGCCTATGAGATCACACTTGATGCAAATAGTGCGAATAGCTATGTCATCGAAAAGTCACAAGTCAACTGGTGGTCGATCATTGCCATTGGTGCGATCGCTCCGATTTTAGCGCTCATACTTCTTCTCGTTCACCGTAAACGCATGCAACGTCAAACAAAATAAAATACTTAACTAGGGGAAATGTGAGGTGAAGGGGATGCAGGTAACAATCAAGGATGTAGCACGGGAAGCGAATGTCGCACCCTCGACGGTATCACGCGTCATTGCGAATAGTTCACGCATCAGTCAAAAGACGAAGGAACGGGTGCGCCAGGCGATGGATGAGCTCGGATATTATCCGAACGTTCATGCTCGCAGTCTAGCGAATCGAACGACACAAGCGATCGGTCTCGTCATGCCAAGTGCTGCAACAAAAACGCTACAAAACCCGTTCTTTTCGGAGGTCATTCGAGGAATCAGTACAAAAGCGCATCAAAATGGATATTCGCTCTATATGACGACAGGTGTCTCGGAAGAAGAAGTATATGAAGGTGTCGTCTCGATGGTTCAGGGCCGTCGTGTCGATGGTGTCGTCGTACTGTATTCCCGTACGGATGACAAAGTCGTTCAATTTCTACAAGACTCGAAGTTTCCGTTCGTTGTCGTCGGAAAACCATTCAGTGATTCATCACATGTCACGTATGTCGATACGGATAATTATCTAGCCGGTCGCGAAGTGACGAAGTACTTGCATCAACTTGGGCATGAGTGTATCGCATTCGTAGGAGGCGCACAGGACCTAGCTGTGACGCAAGAGCGTGTCGGTGGCTACAAGACGGCTCTCATGGAAGAGGGCATTCCGATTCAAGAATCCTACATCGTCAGTGCACCATTCATGACGACAGGAGGAGCCGAGGCAGTCAAGCGACTGATGTCGCTTGAACATCCGCCGACGGCTGTCGTCGTTAGTGACGATATGATGGCACTTGGTGTCATGAGTACACTGAATGAGATGGGGATTGGTGTGCCGGATCAAATGGCCGTCGTCAGTTTCAATAACTTGTTCATCGCAGAATTCTCAAGCCCACCGTTGACTTCTGTTGAAATCAATATTTTTGGACTTGGTTTTGAAGCGACGAATTGTTTGATTGAACAAATCAATGAAGATGCGACCCCTTATGGGAAACGCGTCATCGTTCCGCATTATCTCGTCGTTCGTCAGTCTTGTGGCGGAAAATCTGAAGCATGAAATGACAGTCTATTTTTAAGCCGATTGGTTTGAAAATAGACTTTTTTTGATTCAAATGGATATCGATTTCTAGTAAAAGGAAGCGGTTGCAGAAAAAGAAATTTATTTTCGTGCAAACGATTGCATTGATGCTTTTTATGTGTACAATAAAGAATGTATAGTATAGATGAAACGCTTACATGATCAGGGTGACCGACATGCGTAGCATAAAAAGGAGCGACTTGACGATGAAACGACTTTTTGAGGTCAATGAGTGGAAAATTACAGAGCTTGGTTTTCATCCAGAAGATAATCGATTGGCAGAATCGATGACATCGATCGGAAACGGTCATATGGGAATGCGCGGGACGTTTGAAGAAGAGTACACAGGGGACACGCATCAAGGCATGTATGTCGCAGGTGTTTACTATCCGGATAAGACACGTGTCGGCTGGTGGAAAAACGGTTATCCAGAGTACTTTGCGAAAGTACTCAATGCTGTCAATATCATGGGATTGAAAGTATCCGTCAACGGAAAAGCTGTCGATTTGAACACGTGGGAAGTCATCGACTTCAAACGCGAACTTGATATGCAACACGGTGTGTTGACACGGACGATGCTATTGAAGAATGGGGTAGAGGAAACGAAAGTCGAATCCAAGCGTTTCTTCTCGATCGTTGATAAAGAAATCGCTGCCTTGCAATATACGGTGACGCCTGTCAATTTTGAAGCAGAAATCGTCATTGAATCGTATCTCGATGCAGATGTTGAAAATGAAGACTCGAACTATGACGAGAAGTTCTGGCTTCCTGTCGAACACGGAATTGAAGAACGGTTTGGTTATGTCATATCAAAAACGAAAAAGCTCGATTGGCATGTGACGGCAGCGATGATCACGGACGTCGAAGGCGCACGGTGTGAGGTCGTCGATGGCAATACGCAGTACGTCGCGAATCGTTTCACGAAACAAGCCGCAGTAGGTGAGGGTGTCACAGTCGAAAAATTCGTCGCACTCGTAACGAATCGCGACCATGACATCGATGCGCTACTGGAGCAAGCGATGAAACGTGTTCACGTCGCATTCGAATCAGGCTTTGAACCATTGCTTGCGACACATGAAGCAGCTTGGTTGCACCACTGGGAAGAAGCGGACGTGAAAATTGAAGGAGATGTCGAGGCACAGCAAGGGATTCGTTTCAACATCTTCCATATGTTCCAGACCTACACAGGTGAAGATTCACGCCTGAATATCGGACCAAAAGGATTCACGGGCGAGAAGTATGGTGGTGCGACGTATTGGGATACAGAAGCGTACTGCTTGAACTTCTACCTTGCGACGTCGAAACCGGAAGTTGCTTGGAATTTACTCAAGTATCGTCACAATCAATTACCGCAAGCGAAAGAAAATGCGGATAAGAATGTCGGAATGAAGGGTGCACTTTATCCGATGGTAACGATGAACGGAGAAGAGTGCCACAACGAGTGGGAAATCACACATGAAGAAATTCACCGGAACGGTGCAATCGCGCATGCGATTTATAATTACACGAACTACACGGGAGACACGTCGTACCTCGGACAATACGGATTTGAAGTGTTAGTCGAGATTTCCCGCTACTGGGCAAGTCGTGTCAATTACGTCGCGCATAAGGACGTTTACATGATTCTTGGCGTGACGGGACCAAACGAATACGAGAACAACGTCAACAACAACTGGTATACGAACCTGATTGCGGCATGGTGTCTCGAATATACGCAGACCGTCCACCGTCATTTGGCAAAAGAAGAGCCAGAACGTCTGCAAGAACTCATGCATCAATTAGCGTTGACGGATGAGGAGCTGGCGAAGTGGGCAGATATCGACGCGAAGATGTATTATCCAAAAGATGAGGCAGCCCCTGGAATCTTCATGCAACAGGATGGCTTCATGGATAAGGAACAAATCTTGGTCGCTGACCTCGATCCAAAACATCTTCCGCTAAACCAGAATTGGTCATGGGACCGGATCCTTCGCTCTGTCTTCATTAAACAAGCAGATGTCTTACAAGGTCTTTACTTCTTGACGGATCGCTTCAGTGTAGAAGAGAAAAAAGCGAACTTCGATTTCTATGAACCACGCACGGTTCATGAATCGTCATTATCACCATGTATCTACTCAATCATTGCGGCGGAAGTCGGTTATGAGGAAAAAGCGGTCGAACTGTACCAACGCTCAGCACGACTTGACCTCGATAACTACAACAATGATACGGAAGACGGGTTACACATCACGTCGATGGTTGGATCATGGATGTCGATCGTCCACGGATTCGCTGGATTACGGGTGGCGAACGATACGTTATCCTTCAAGCCGATGTTGCCAAAAGGCTGGACGAGCTATACGTTCCGGATGCAATGGCGCGGTCATCATATCCATGTCCATGTACAGCCGAATGCCGTCGAAATCGCCCAAACAGAAGGCGAAGCATTCAGCTTAAACGTTCATGGAACAACTGTTGAAGTTCCGGCAGGAGGACAGATTACAGTTCCTGCTTCGATGACAGTATAAGAGAGAAAAAAGAACCGATTTTTGAGTCGGTTCTTTTTTTTGTGTGTAACAAGAAGCAGGACACCTTTGTCACAAATGAAAACGCCATCATGAAAAAGAACATCAATCTTTGGAAATCTTGACTATCCGACGACATTTGAATGTGCTAAAGTGTTTCAAGATAGTTATGAATGAGAGGAGAACGGCGTGTGACAGCAGTAGTAAAGGAAAGTATGTTAAAAGTGATCGTGGCTTCGATTGGGGGATTCGTCATTGCCGTTGCCATGAACTGGTTTTTGATTCCGAGTGGGGTCTATTCGACTGGATTTACAGGACTTGCCCAAATCTTGACGCAAGTCCTTCAAAATACAGCATTTGCGTTTGGTGAAAACGTCTGGTTCTTGGCGTTGAACATCCCTTTGATCGTGCTCGCATGGATCATGTTAGGTCGGAGTTTTACAATCATTACGTTGGTTTCGGTATTGGCAACGACGATTTTCATTGGTCTTATTCCTCAATATGCTGTCATACCAGGTGATCAAACACTGAATGCAGTGTTTGGAGGGGTCTTGCTTGCGATCGGTACCGGTATAACGATTAAGTTCGGTGCTTCGACAGGTGGTTTCGATATCGTTGCCCTCATCTTTGCTCGTTTCTCCGATCGTAGTGTCGGCTTGTATCTGTTCGTCTTGAATTTCTTAATCGCATTATTAGCAGGCGCATTGTTCGGTTGGTCGACTGCTTTATACACGATCGTCTTCATCTACGTGACGTCTAAGGTCGTCGATGAGATTCATACGAGCAATCAGCGCCTGACGATCTTCATCGTCACGAATCATGCGGATGACATCACGACGGCTTTGCATCAGCATATCATCCGAGGAATCACGCAAATTCCTTCGATTGGAACGTATTCGCGAGCTGAAAAAGCGACGTTGATGATGGTCATCGAGCGTCACGAATTGCGGGACATTGAACGAATTTGCCGGGAAGCGGACGAGACAGTATTCATCAACGTCGTCGCAACGGACTCGGTCGTCGGATACTTCCGAAAAGGATAATGAAAAAGGCACTTGCTCTGCGATATGCAGCAAGTGCCTTTTATCTGTTATCATGCGAGTCCAAGAACGTGTCTCAAGTAATACGCGATCCCGTCATCCTCATTTCGCTTCGTCGTGCCGTTTGCCAGATGCTTCAGCGCGGGGATGGCATTACCCATCGCGACACCATGTCCAGCATACTCGATCATCTCTAAATCGTTTTCCTCATCACCGAACGCAACGATCTGTCGCGAATCAATTCCAAGGTGGTGTGCGATATGAGCAAGACCGACCGCTTTGCTTGTACCTTTTCGCATCACTTCGACCATGAATTCAGGCTTCACCCATTGACGATTGAGTACCGTCTCAGCATGGATACCAGATAGTTCGGAGCGGATCTCGTCGACGTGTTCTCCTTTGGCGTGAATCAAGAGAGACGTCGGTTCGTGAAGAAGCAGCTTTCGTAAATCTCCGGTCGTGACAGATAAGGCATGGTCGGTATAAAATTCGTAAATGCCGACTGGGTCATATTGAAAATAGACATGATCCGTGACTTCGCAGACAATATTTTGTGTTTTCGTCTCAGCGACGGATTCTAAAATATGTTGAACAGTTTTTAATGGAATCGGATGATGCTGGACTTCAAAGTGATTATCTTGCGGGTGATGAACGAGACCACCGTTAAAATTAACGATCGGTGTCGTCAAACCGAGCTGTTCGTAATATTTCCTGGCGTGACGAAATGGTCGTCCAGTTGCGATGACGACTTCGTGACCGTTCGCACGCGCACGCTGGAGCGCAGCGATATTCGCAGCGCTGATTGTCTTATCATCTTTTAAAAGGGTGCCGTCGAGATCGACAGCAATTAAGTGACGGGTCATAATGAAATCCTCCGCTTTCTTTTCGTTAATTCTACTGTAGCATATGAAGCGATTGTCCTTCGTATGAAACGATTAAGTTTTTCAAGGAAAAGAAAGCGCTTGAAAAAATTAGAGAAAAGCTGTTGCTTGGATTAAAAAATGGTATACTACAAATCGTAGGATAACTCTATAGTACGTTATGGAAACGGAGGGGAAATCATGCGTTTTCTCGTTACATTCTTTTGGTCATTCTTACTCGTGAACACGGCTGTGTTCATCGTATCGGCAGTTGATGCAGTAACGTATAGCTTCGGATTCGCGACAGCTATGTCTGTCGTCACTTCACTTGTCGTCTTCGCACTCGATGCCGTCAATGAAGATTTAGGTCTTGGTCAAGGGACTAAGGCAGAATAAGGAAAAGCGAGATGTCGTCATATGGGCGATAGGCTCGCTTTTTGTCTTAAGGAGGAATGATTGATGATCGTCATCGAACAGGTTCTGTGGCAAGAGATGCCGCAAAATGTCTACATCGCAGGAAACCAGATCATCGGAATCGGTTCCTACACCATAGATGAAGCACTGATTACGCACCGGATTGATGGTCGCGGCAAACGGCTAGTCCCCGGATTCATCGATGGACACTTACATCCGATCGGTGGAGGAGGAGAAGGGGGATTTGCCACACGAACGGCTCCGCTGACTGTTCGTGACATATTCGAAGGTGGTGTCACGACGGTTGTCGGATTGCTCGGAACGGACGGCTGGACGCGAACTGGAATCGATCTACTGGCACATATACGGGGATATGCTGCATCTGGTATCCGTCCCTTTCTATTAAGCGGAAGTTATATGGTTCCGCCGGTCTTCCTGACGCAATCGACAGGACATGATATCGTCCTCATCAATGAAGTGATTGGCATCGGAGAGATTGCCATCAACGATCACCGATCGACACAACCGACGGCTCATGAACTCGCGCGATTAGCGTCAGAAGCCCGAATTGCCGGCATGGTCAAAGGAGTGTCGGGAACGATGAACGTCCATATCGGAGACGGGAAACAAGGGCTCGATCTGTTACATGAGGTGATTGATACGACGGACCTCCCCATCGGACAATTCCTTCCGACGCATATCAACCGAAGTGAACGAATCTTTGAAGCGGGACTTGGCTGGGCGAAACGAGGAGGACGGATCGATTTCACGACGTGTACGACGGAAACTTTCATTGCGGAAGGCGAGATTCCAGCAGGACAGGCTGTCGCCCGTGCTTTAGCAGCGGGAATTCCACTCGAGCAGATCACGATGTCGAGCGATGCTGGCGCAAGTCTTCCGGCGTTTGATGAGGCAGGTCGATTAGTGCGAATTGATACAGGAAAACCCTCTTCCTTGATGCAAGCCGTACGCGATGCAGTGGAGCAGGGTGTTGCTTTTGATCAGGCAATCGCGACGATTACGCGGCATGTCGCGGATGCATATGGTATACCGGGCGGGCGAATCGCGGTTGGAGAAAGAGCGGATCTGTTACTGATTGATGACGCTTTGCAAATCGATACGATTCTTGCGAATGGTCATGCTATAATGATTCAGAAAAAATGGCTAATACCAGAATGACGGAGGGATAGACGTGTCAAAGAAGTCGAAACGAAAAAACACGAAAAAACCGCAATCCAAAGCAAACTGGATTACAGCGGGAGTCATCGCCTTGATCGTATTGGTTGGGGGGTTACTGCTCGTCTTCACGGATCGAGAAGATTCTGCATCGAAGAATGGCAATCTAACGGCTACACAAGTCGCAGATAAAGTGAAATCCGGTGATGAATTCTATACGTATTTCTATCAAACGGGATGCGTCCACTGTGAAAAAGTAAAACCATATCTCGTTCCGCTTGGTGAAAAACAAGACATTCCATTCGAACAGATCGATCTTGCTGTCGAACAGTCGGCTTGGGACACGTTTGGCATCGAGGGTACACCGACGGTCGTTCACTTTAAAGACGGTAAGGAAGTCGGACGCGTAGCAGGTGAACAAACAGAAGACAGCTATAAAGAGTTCTTCGCTGGAAAAGACGTAAAGGACTCAAAAGAAGAATCATCTGGTGATCTCAATGATTAAAAAATGGTTTTACTCTCGCGTGTTCGAATTAAATGGACACCCGCTTGTTGCTAAACAACTGAAACGGTTTGCGATGAGCCGTATCAGTCGTCCGTTCATCCGTCCGTTCGTTCAGGCATACGATTTAAATATGACAGAAGCGACTCAGAATTTAGAAGCGTATTCGAGTTTACATGACGTTTTCATTCGTCATGTCAAACCGGAAATGCGACCGATCGATCAAGCAGAAGGTGCATTCGTCAGTCCGTGTGACGGTGTATTGTCTGTCGTTGACGATTTGACGGCTGATAGCCGCTTTACTGTCAAAGGACAATCGTATACGGTATCCGAGTTACTCGGTTCCCATCATGAAGCACAGCAATATGTTGGTGGACGTGTGATGATCTTTTACTTAAGTCCGCAAAACTATCACCGGGTTCATGTGCCGATGGATGGAACAGTCCGGACGAGCTATACGCTCGGTCGCGATTCGGCACCGGTGAATGAGATTGGTCTTACACATGCGCTTCGCCCGTTGACACGTAATTACCGTCGCGTGACGCGCATCGTCCAAGGGAAACATGCACTTGAACATGTCATGGTCGGTGCACTGAACGTTAACTCGATCGTTCGGACGAACGAGTCGAAGGACCTTCGTCGCGGGGATGAGTTTGGATACTTCTCATTCGGTTCGACGGTCGTCCTGATTTGTCCGAAAGATGCATTGACGTTAGACAGCCAAGCGATTGGACCGGTTTTAATGGGGCAACGCCTCGGACAATGGCATTCATGACAGCGAGGCGCCCGTTATGGGCGTCTCCTTACATTTAGGAGGAATGAATCATGCCGGCACTGGCATTAGCAGAAATCGGAAGTACGCAGGTCCAAACGTATATCGCACTCATTATTTTTTTAGTGACCTATGGCTTCATCATCAGTGAAAAAATTAGTCGAGCAATCGTTGCCTTACTTGGAGCGCTCGCGATGGTCATCATCGGCATTGTGGATCTCGAGACTGCATTGTTTGAATATATCGAGTGGGGAACAATCGTCTTATTGATTGGGATGATGATTCTCGTCACGATTGCCAATCAATCTGGCTTGTTCGAATACATCGCGATCCGCGCTGCGAAGACGACAAAAGGTGATCCGATCAAGGTATTGGTTTTACTGTCCGCATTGACAGCACTCGGATCTGCATTCCTTGATAACGTCACGACGGTTCTATTGATCGTTCCAATCACGTTTTCGATTACGAAGATACTGAAGATCGCGCCGTTTCCATTCTTGCTCGCAGAAGTCCTATTTGCGAATATCGGTGGAACAGCAACGTTGATTGGGGATCCACCGAACATCATGATTGGTGCTGCGAATCCACACTTGACGTTCAATGCCTTTTTAGTGAATCTCGCACCAATCATCCTCGTCATCACGGTCGTAACGATCGGCATTCTTTACTTCGTCTTCCGGAAGCAACTACATGTTGAAGCGGAAGATCGGCAGAAACTGATGGAAATCGATGAGAAGAGTTATATCGTCAGTCGAAAATTGGTCGCACGAAGCAGTATCGTCCTCGTCAGTACGATTGCGCTGTTCGTACTGCATCCGGTGCTTGATCGCATCGGACTCCATCTCGAAGCACCGGCGATCGCGATTCTTGGAGCGACAATCCTGATGTTGCTGACGATTGAAAACGATCATCAGCTAGAAGGAATCTTTGCTCGTGTTGAATGGACGACGATTTTCTTCTTCGCTGGACTATTCGTGCTCGTCGGCGGGATTCAAGAAGCAGGTATCATTCGCTACCTTGCTGAAAAGACGATTGATCTGACAGGCGGTGACATTCAGACGACAGCGACTGCTGTACTTTGGTTGTCTGGTATCGCCAGTGCGACGATCGATAATATCCCGTTCGTTGCGACGATGATTCCACTCATCAATGATGTAGCTGCTGGAATTGGATTATCACCAGCAGATGCGAAAGTGGACGTATTATGGTGGTCCCTCGCACTCGGTGCCTGTCTCGGTGGTAACGGAACATTGATCGGTGCATCGGCGAACGTCATTGTCGCGGGTCTCGCGACACGACAAGGTGAAAAATTCACCTATATGCGCTTTTTGATTTACGGAGCACCGATCACGATCGTAACGTTGATTCTATCCCAACTCTATTTGTGGATTCGGTATTACTAAGAAAACGGAAGGTTCGCCTTCCGTTTTCTTTTGTGCGTCGCTCTTACTACCTGATTGTGCTATAATCGAACGATAAGAGCATAACTGTTTCTTAAACTTAACTATAGAGCTAGACCATTATCTGGAGGTTTTATTCTTGTTCAAACGACTTTATCCGAAACATTTCGTGGCTTCGATCTACGATATCGACCTTGAAATGCTCAAACGAAACGGTGTCAAAGCGATTTTGACCGATCTTGATAATACGCTCGTCGCATGGAATATCGCAGATGCTCCAGACGAATTGGTTGCTTGGCTGGATATGGTGAATAATCAATATGGTTTCGACGTCATCATCGTATCGAACAATAACGGAGACCGCGTCAAGAAGTTTGCGGATCCACTCGGATTGCATTATATTGCGCCTGCTCGAAAACCGCTTCCTATCGGGTTTAAACGGGCATTGACGGAATTCGGTTATCACGCGAAGGAAGTTGTCTTCTTAGGAGACCAACTTTTCACGGATGTACTCGGTGCAAACTCCGTTGGAATCGAAGTCATCCACGTTCAACCTGTCGTTAAGACGGACGGTGTCGTCACGAAATTCAATCGCCTGATGGAACGTGTCATTTTCCGCCGGATGAAACGCAAAGGAATCTATAAATTGACACAACGCGTCAAGGAAGATCCTTCTGCACTGGAGCATCCGATCGAAACACTTCGTCAGGATAAGCAACAATAACCCTGTCAGATCGGTAGATGAAAGGGAAGGCAGCAGTCGCAACATGTACGGCGAGAGGTCGGAAGTTACGCTCTTGGAGTAGCGAGCAGGGCGCTACGGTGAAAAGAGAAGGGATATCGTTCCCGCATGCGGCTCAACATAATATGATCGAAGAAATCCACTGCGCTGGCTGTGGTGTCGCCATTCAAACGGAAGACACGAAAGCACCAGGATACGCACCTAAATCTGCACTTGATCGTGAAATGGTCATTTGCCAACGTTGCTTTAAATTAAAGCACTACAATCAAATTCAAGATGTATCGTTATCGGACGATGATTTCGTTAAAATCTTAGACGGAATCGGTCAAAAAGATGCACTTGTCGTTAAAATCGTTGATATCTTCGATTTTAATGGAAGTTGGTTACCGGGCTTACATCGGTTCGTCGGTAAAAACGATGTCTTACTCGTCGGGAACAAAGCCGATTTATTACCGAAGTCACTCAACCCGAACCGCCTCATGAACTGGATGCGTCAAGCATCGAAAGAACTTGGATTACGTCCAGTCGACGTTCATCTGATCAGTGCGAAAAAAGGGCACGGAGTCGATGAACTCGCTGAAAAAATCGATTATTATCGAAAAGGTCGCGACGTCTATGTCGTTGGTTGTACGAACGTCGGGAAATCGACACTGATCAACCAAGTCATCAAACGCTTCGGTGAAGAAGATGAAGCCGTCATCACGGTCAGTCACTTCCCAGGAACGACACTAGACTTGATCGACATTCCACTCGACGATAACTGTAACCTGTATGATACACCGGGGATCATCAATCATCACCAGATGGCTCACTATGTTGATGCAAAGGACTTGAAGCTGATCACACCGAAAAAAGAGATCAAGCCACAAGTCTTCCAAATCCATCCGCAACAGACACTCTTCTTCGGAGGTCTTGCACGATTGGACTATATGGAAGGGAACAAGCGTTCATTCGTCATCTACATGTCGAACGAATTGAAAGTTCACCGGACGAAGCTTGAAAAAGCAGACGATTTATACGCGAACCACAACGGTGAGCTGTTGTCTCCGCCAAACGAAAAGACGCGGGAGATGCTACCGCCGCTTGTCCGTCATGAATTCAGCCTCCGCGACAACATGAAGACGGATATCGTCTTCAGTGGACTCGGGTGGGTTGCGGTTCACGGAAAAGGTGGACGTGTCGCTGCTTATGCCCCGAAAGGTGTCGCTGTATCCTTACGTGAGGCGCTCGTCTGATGCGCTTTGCCGTCATCGGTCATCCGATTGCCCATTCACTTTCACCTGAGCTGCATACAGCTTGGCTGGAAGCGGCTGGGCTTTTCGGCTGTTATGACCTCATCGATGTAACGGAGCAGCAATTGCCGCAAATCATTACGAAATTACGCACACATCAGCTAGACGGAATCAATGTGACGATTCCACATAAAACAGCAATTATCCCGTATCTGGATCGGCTAGAGCCGGCAGCTCAAAAAGCAGGCGCCGTGAATACGGTATATCGGCAGGATGGGCAGTTGATTGGTGCGAATACAGATGGAATCGGATTCGTCCGCGCATTGATAGAACGTCGTCCGTCATTTCAAAAGACGCTCGTTCTTGGTGCGGGCGGTGCGGCGCGAGGCATCATTGCTGCGTTGCCCGGAGATGTGACGATCACGAATCGTACAGAAGAACGCTCTAAGGCAGTTGCCGATGAATTCGGAGCAACCGTTCTACCATGGCAAGAAACATTTGATTTAACGAGTTACGACGTCATCATCAATACGACTTCTGTCGGGATGGCGCCACATATCGAGGCACGTCCGATCGAATTGACGGAGACGCACGCCTTGATTTGTGATATTATTTATCGACCGACGCCGACCCGTCTATTGCGTGAAGCGACCGAAAAAGGTCTCGACACACTTGACGGCGTCCCGATGTTCGTCTTACAAGCGGCTGAAGCATTTGAACGCTTCACCGGACAAGCGCCTGATCTTGCACTTGGCGAGCAGGTGATACGAAAGCAATTGGAGGAATTTTAATCATGTTAACAGGTAAACAAAAACGTTTTTTACGCGCGACAGCTCATGACTTAAACCCGATTTTCCAAGTCGGTAAAAATGGAGTCGGCGAAGCGATGTGCGCTGATTTGATGGATGCGCTCGAAAAACGGGAACTCTTGAAAGTACAAGTATTGCAAAATTGTGCGGACGCACCAAAGGATGTCGCACAAGAACTCGTCGCAGGAACGAATGCTGAACTCGTTCAAGTCATCGGAAAAGTCATCGTTCTCTATAAAGAATCAAAAGAGAACAAGACGCTCGAATTGCCACGATGAAAATCGGACTGATGGGCGGAACGTTCGATCCTCCGCATATCGGTCATCTCCTGATTGCCGAACAAGCGCAGGAACAACTCGAACTCGATGCGGTCTGGTTCGTACCAGCGAATGTGCCACCGCATAAACAACGTACAGTCACAGACGCAACCAAGCGTTTACGCCTTGTAGAAGAAGCAATTGCATTGAATCCTGCTTTTTCCGTCTCAGCAATCGAGTTTGAGCGCGAAGAGCCTTCTTATACGTATGATACGATTCGTGCACTCAAGCACCGGTACCCGGAGCATGAGTTTCTGTTTCTCGTTGGAGCAGACTCACTCGTGAGTCTCGATACGTGGTATCAAGCCGAACGGTTATACAAGGAAGTCGTCTTTGGTGCCGTCGCTCGACCAGGCAGTCGGTATCTGATTCCGCGCGGTGCCCGTGTGAAAGCGGTCGATATGCCATTGCTAGAAATTTCTTCGACGGATATCCGGCAACGGGTCGCGCGCGGACGGAGCATTCGCTACCTTGTACCGGAAGCCGTTCGACAACGGATTGAGGAGTGGAATCTATATGCGCCTTGAAGAAGCACGTCAAATCATTGAGCGTACGTTGCCTGAGCGACGCTATGTGCATACATTAGGTGTCGTCGAAACAGCGCGACACTTAGCTCTTAAATATGGTGTTGACGAAGAAGAAGCAACACTTGCTGCTATGCTTCATGATTATGCGAAATACCGCGATACGAATGAGATGCGTTCGATTGCCGTTGAATTGAATCAACGTGTTTTACTCGATTACGATGACGAACTGCTTCATGCGCCAGTAGGTGCGGAGCTTGTCCGTCGAGAACTTGGTCTTGATTCAGATGTAATTTATCAGGCCATCGCAAATCATACGACGGGGGCACCCGATATGCCGTTGCTCGATCAAATCATCTTCGTCGCGGATGCGATTGAACCAAATCGCAGTTATCCAGGTGTCGAAGCGCTTCGTGAAGTAGCGGAGCAGGATTTGACGGACGCCGTCATTGCAACACTCAGTCAGACGATTCATTTTTTATGTAAAAAACAAGCCATCATCTTTCCGCGAACGATTGAGACTTATAATGCCTTCGTCGCGGCCAAACGAAAGGGGACCGTCCTATGACAGTCGAACAAGAATTACAATTAATCGTAAATGCCATCGACGATAAACGCGCTGAAGATATCGTCGTCCTGAATATGTCGAGCATCTCACCAGTTGCCGACTACTTCGTCATCTGTGAAGGGAATTCAGAAAAACAAGTACAGGCAATCGCACGTGAACTCAAAGAAGTCGCGCACGAACATAACCTGCCGATCAAACGTCTCGAAGGATTCGATGCGGCACGTTGGGTGTTAGCGGATCTTGAAAACGTCGTCGTTCACGTCTTCCACCGTGACGATCGTGATTACTATAATCTCGAAAAACTCTGGGCAGATGCTCCAAAGGTTGAAGTCGAGGTCAACTAATGGCATACGAACAGTTCGCCTACATCTATGATGAATTGATGCAAGACGTCCCGTACGATCAATGGGTCGACTGGGTCAAAGCATACGTTCCGACTGGCAGTACGATTGCTGATATCGGATGTGGAACGGGTACGGCGACGCTTGCATTAGCGGCACACTATAAGATGCTCGGAATCGATTTATCGGAAGAGATGCTCGAAGTCGCGCAGGAAAAAGCGATGGAAGAGGGATTACACATTCAATTCTGGGCGCAAGACATGCGCGAAATCGAATTGCCGACACCTGTCGATGCCGCGACGATCCTATGCGACTCCTTGAACTATCTCCGGACGGAAGAGGATGTCAAACAGACGTTTACACATGTAGCAGCAATCCTCAAAGAGGGTGGACGTCTCTTATTTGATACACACTCTCCATACAAGATGGAAACATTGTTCAATGGAAAGACATATGCGACACATGCGGAGCAAAGTTCGTATATCTGGTTCGCGGATCCTGGTGAAGCACCGCTTTCTGTCGTCCATGAACTGACTTTCTTCATCGAGGAAGAGGACGGTCGCTATGAGCGTGTCGATGAAACGCATCATCAGCGGACGTATCCTCCAGCACAGTACGTGACGTGGTTACGCGACGCCGGATTCCGGGTTCTTGCGGTCACAGGCGATTTTGGACCGGATGCTCCTTCTGAGACAGCCGAGCGGATTTTCTTCGTTGCTGAAAAAATGTAAAAGTGATCTCATCCGTCTTCTTTAAGCGATACACGTTCGTGTTGCTTAAAGAAGACGGATTTTTTGTTCGTCAAACAGATGCTAATTCAAAGTAACGGTATGGATGATATGACCTTTATCCGACATAACACACCGTATCATGTTGTAAAAGAGTGGTTAGTACGTATTCCTTCGTTTCCTGAAGTCCGTAGCGACCTGTTAGAGTCGTGGAAAAAGGAGGGATTCGTCTTGACCGTTCCACGTTTGCAACAGATCGCAGGTCTCGTCGTCGTCCTGCTACTCATCATTTTATTGTTCGTACCATTACCCTCTTGTTCGAATGAAGCGATGGTCGATCAACCGTCCTTAACGGATAAACAACAAGAGGCAAAAGCAGAGCCAGCAGAAAAAGATACCTCGATTCGTGACAAACTCATCATGGTCGATGTGAAAGGGGCGGTAGAAGCACCTGGACCCTATCAATTTCACCTCGGTGATCGAGTGAAGGATGCAATCGAAAAAGCAAAGACGACTGAGAAAGCTGACATTCGACAAATGAATCTCGCGGCACGTCTCATTGATGGACAGGAAGTCATCGTGCCGGTAAAAAAGACGAAAGATCAGCCGAAACCAACGAAACGCTCAAAAGCAGAGATACCAAAAGGACTGATTGACCTCAATGCGGCAACGGTGGAACAGTTGATGGAGGTTCCGGGAATCGGTCCTGCCAAAGCAGAAGCGATCTTAGCCTATCGTGAGGAGAAGGGGGGATTTGCGACGTATGAATCACTCGGAGATGTGAAGGGCTTTGGGGAAAAGACGTTAGAATCGCTTAAATCCTACCTGATCGTCTACTGATGCCACTTCATGCGCTGTTCGTTCTCTGACTCATTGTCGCCATTAAAGAATCGATCTGGTGGTTAGTGACGCTGATGCTATTTACTGTCATGAAGTCATGGTCTTTTTCAATCGGTCGTCTTTTCTTTTTGTTCATTCTGAGTTGTCTATTCATCGGAATGTGTCATCTGTCACCTGAACCGCACGACGTCTCGTCTGTTGACATCTTATCAGGTAAGCGTAATGGGGATCGAATTCGCTATGAGGCGGAGAGCAACGGTCAATCGATTCTATTGACGGCAACGATTGCAGAAGATGAGACAGGATACGAACGAATTGGTTACTCCTGTCACGTCGATACGGAACCGCTCGATGTCCGTCAACAATCGAATGCGGGAGGTTTTGACGAACTGCAATTCATGCATACGAATCGTTACGCTGGAAAGTGGGAAGTACGTTCGTTTGATTCCTGTCATCCGACACTTGGATATGCGGCAGAAGGAAGACGGGTACGTGAAGCATGGTTGAAACGGATAGAAGACTTGTTACCACAAAAGCAAGCATTCTACGTCGAAGCACTTGTATTTGGTGAGGATCGATTAATGGATCAAGTGACGCTCGAACGGTTTAAGAAATTCGGCTTATTACATGCGATCGTCATCTCAGGATCACATATCGCTTTTTTAGTGTTTAGTCTGCTGTACGTCTTACGAAAAATCAGGATGACAAAAGAAAAACGACTTGATATCGTTCTGATTTTACTGCCGATTTACGGATGGTTGACGGAGTGGAGTCCTCCAGTCACTCGGGCTGTGCTCGTCGCGATCATTCTGTTGCTCGGTCGTCGTTTCCACAAACCGTTAGATCCGGTCGAGGTCATTGCGGGGGTCGCGGCTTTTCAATTAGCGATTCAACCAACTGTCATTTACGATATCGGATTTCAATTGACGGTCGGACTGACGCTGTTTCTTGTGCTGTCGAGACGACTCATGGGTTCGGTTCGTCGTCCTTGGAACTGGCTACTTATCAGTGCGTGGGCACAATTCGGAACCCTTTTGTTTTTACAGGGGATTGAACAAACAACGGTTTCAATCTGGTCTCCGTTGTTGAATTTATTAATTGGTAGCTGGATTGAGTGGGTGATTCTGCCAGGATCGTTCCTCCTTGCGACGCTTCCATTTTTACCGCTCAGTTCGACGTTTCAGATTGCGCATCAGTACGCGATTCAATGGATGGACCAAGCATTACAGCTAGCGGAACATCTGCCGTTAGCAATGGTTGCCGTTCCAACATTTTCTCCGATCGTCTTGACAATCGTCGTTGTCGGAACGGGAATCGCTTGGTTCATTGCTGAACGGAGATGGTGGGGGCATGCTCTCCCATTGGTCCTTTTGCTTACGGCATGGGGTTACACGGAGTGGCACGTACCTGAACAAATCACGTTTTTAGATGTCGGGCAAGGGGATAGTATCGTACTTGAGAAAGCAGGAGAGACGTTCGTCGTAGACACAGGTGGTGTTTATCAGCAAACGACGCATCCACTGCTTCGTCCGTTTGATCCGGGTGGTCATATCGTCGCGCCCTTTTTATTCACACGAGGAGAAGCAGAAATCGACGGTCTCATCGTGACACATGCTGATCACGATCACGTCGGTGGACTGCTAGGATTACTGCGTCAAGTTCGTGTGAAAACCATTTATTTAGGGGCGTATGACAACACGGATGAGAAGCGAAACGATTTGATTCATTCGATCGAAGCAACTGGAACGCATGTCAAGTTCGTTCAAAAGGGACAAACGATTCGTCCTTGGTTACATGTACTTGCACCGACTGGACGAGAAGAAGAAGAGAACGATCGGTCTATTATATTACTTGCACAGATTGCCAAACAACGTGTTTTACTGACGGGTGACGCTGGCCTAGCAATCGAGGACGAATTAACGATTGGTCCGATCGATATTCTAAAAGCAGGTCATCATGGTTCGAACACGTCGACCGGTGAAGAACTCTTGCAGAAGACAAATCCGAAGATTGTCATCTTATCAGTCGGACGAAAAAATCGATACGGGCATCCGCATCCGGACGTGCTTGAGCGGATCGGGACAGATCGGATCGTCTTTCGAACGGATGAGGACGGGAGTGTAACTTGTTCTTCAGCGGGCTGTGAACCTATGATAAAATAAAAAAACAGCAACCCCCCAAGGTTGCTGTTTTACTGATTATAGACTTAAGAACTTAATTGCGACACCGATGATGAACAAGACTGCGAAGAAGCCGAATGATGCACCAAAACCAACGGCAGAGTCGAGCGCATCGTTGCGTTTTGATTGAATATCGTTCTCGAACGCGTTTTCACTTGGTGGGCGTACTGAATGTGCCATGCTGCATTCCCCCTTAATAGATTCCGCTTCTAGTATAGCGGAATAAAAGAGGATTATCTATGATGAAGTTAAGAACAAACTGTGAAATGTGGTGGGAATGATGAAAACTCCTTGGCTCGTCAATGGAAAATTAGCGAATTTATACTTATTATATGGAACAGAACGACACTTGTTAGAAGAATGGGAACGTGAAATCGTAAAAGCGGCTCTTCCGGACGGAGAACGCTTTGATTATATGAAAATCGATTTGAACGACCAACCGCTTGATGCGGTACTCGATGAAGCGGAGACGGTACCCTTTTTAAGCGACTACCGTGTCGTCGTTGCAAAACCTGCAACGTTTCTGACAGGAGCGAAAGATAAAAAACAACATAATCTCGAACGGTTAGCAGATTATATCCTACAACCGGCAGACTACGCGGTGGTTGTCTTGATCGTCGAAGCAGAAAAGCTCGATGAACGAAAAACCGTCGTCAAACGATTGAAGGAGCGCGCGACGGTACTAGAGGCAAAAAAACCGACGACCGAAGAGTTGTTCCGCTTCGTTCTGGATGCTGTCAACGACAAAGGATACCGGATGGAACGTCCAGCAATCGAGCGACTCATTTTCTTGACTGCTGAGATGTGGGGGACATTAGCCCATGAACTTGAGAAGTTGATGTTGTTTGCAGGGGACCGACCAACAATCGAAATCGAGGATGTCGATTTGCTTGTTCCGCGAACATTAGAGGACAACGTCTTTCAATTAACGGACTACTTGATGAAGCGTCAACTCGAACCAGCGATCCGCTTGATTCGCGACCTTGAAAAACAAGGACAGGAAGTGTTGGCTCTCCTTGGACTGATGGCACGCCAATACCGGATGATGTTGCTGTCGAAACGATTAGCAGAACAAGGATACGGAGAACGACAAATCGCATCAAAAGTCGGAGCTCATCCGTATGCGATCAAATTGGCACTCCAGTCTGCCAAACGGTTTACGTTTGCGCAGCTCGAGCAAGCACTCATCGCCATCACGACGACAGATGAAGGTATGAAAACAGGACGCGGTGATAAGAAGATTCTATTCGATGCGTTGATTGTTCGCTTAGCGACGCTATAAGAGGAGGCAAACGATGATGGAAGTCCAGATCATTACAGCAGAAGAGGTCATCCCATTACGGCATGATGTGTTACGTCCCCATCAACCACGTGAAGCATGTATCTACCCAGACGATGCGCTTGCATCGACGTTTCATCTCGGCGGGATAAAAGCACAACAAATCGTCGCAATCGGTAGTTTCTCGGAACAATCTCATGCACAAGCGCCAGGAGCGACGTATCAGCTTCGTGGTATGGCGTCGAGTGAAGACGTGCGTGGTGAAGGGTATGGTCGGGCGCTGATTGAAGAAGCCCGTCGTCTATTGAAAGAACGACAAGTGACAGCATGGTGGTGTAACGCCCGCGTCACGGCACTTCCTTTTTATGAGCGCCTCGGACTGGAACGTGTTGGAGAACCGTTCCTCATTGAAGGGATCGGTCTTCACTATGTCATGATCGATCGTCTAGACGACAAGTAAGACAAGAAATGGCGGACGAAGGAATCGTTTTACACGAGTCCTTCGTCCGCCATTTTAGATCATATAAAAAATCGCCACTGGAGATACCTCCTAGTGGCGACCCATCACCGTATTCTTCGGAAAGAATTAAAGTGCGTTTACGAGTTTAGCGAGACGTGATTTGTCACGACCAGCTTTGTTGCTGTGGATGAGACCTTTAGCAGCAGCTTTGTCGATTTTTTTAGAAGCTGTAGCGAAAGCAAGGACCGCTTGGTCTTTGTTACCTTCAGCTGCGAAAGTTTCGACTGCTTTAATCGCTGAACGCATTGCCGATTTACGTTGTACGTTAGCGACGCGGCGTTTTTCAGCTGTTTTAACGCGTTTGATTGCTGATTTAATGTTAGCCATGGATGATTCACCTCCAATAAAACTCATTCGAGATTTATATTCGCATATCTGCAGTTATCGTTCAACAGAACAAACACAATTGTAGCAAACGTTTTTCTTAAAAGCAATACGACGTCTAGGGAATCTTCACATTTTGTTTTTCGGGTAAAACAAAACGAGATAGTACAGTGAAGCGCTTTTTGGTATAATGAACCGTATGTACGTTTGAAAATAAGGTAAGGTGACTCTAAACATGACGAATGAAGACCGTTTAAAGCGGCAGAAGAGTATTCGTAACTTCTCGATCATTGCCCATATCGATCACGGGAAGTCGACACTCGCTGACCGAATTTTAGAAAAAACTGGCGCGTTGACATCGCGCGAAATGAAAGATCAGACACTTGATGCCATGGATCTCGAACGTGAGCGTGGCATCACGATTAAACTCAACGCTGTTCAATTGAAGTATACAGCAAAAGATGGGGAAGATTACATTCTTCACCTCATTGATACACCTGGACACGTCGACTTCACATATGAAGTCTCGCGTTCACTTGCAGCTTGTGAAGGGGCTGTCCTCGTCGTCGATGCGGCGCAAGGAATCGAAGCGCAGACGCTTGCGAACGTTTACTTAGCACTCGACAACGATCTCGAAATCCTTCCGATCATTAACAAAATCGATTTACCTTCTGCGGATGTCGAACGCGTCCGTCAAGAAATCGAAGATGTCATCGGACTTGATGCATCTGAAGCCGTTCCGACTTCTGCGAAGGCAGGGATCGGTATTGAAGAAATTCTCGAACAAATCGTCGAGAAAGTACCAGCGCCGACGGGTGATCCGTCTGCACCACTCGAAGCATTGATCTTTGACTCCTATTATGACGCTTACCGTGGTGTCGTAGCATCGATTCGAATCGTCAACGGAACAGTTAAAGTCGGCGATAAGATTCGGATGATGTCGACAGGTAAGGACTTTGAGGTTCTGGAACTTGCCGTTGCGACACCAAAACCATTACGTCAGCAAGAATTGACGGTCGGTGATGTTGGGACGTTGTCTGCTTCGATCAAAACGGTCGGCGACGTACGTGTCGGGGATACGATTACGCTTGCGAAACAGCCAGCTACTGAAGCACTGCCAGGATACCGTAAGATGAATCCGATGGTATACTGTGGACTCTATCCAATCGATGCTGCGAAATACAACGATTTACGAGAAGCGCTTGAAAAACTACAACTTAGTGACGCGGCGCTTGAGTTCGAACCAGAGACATCACAAGCACTCGGATTCGGATTCCGTTGTGGATTCCTCGGGATGCTCCACATGGAAATCATCCAGGAGCGAATCGAACGTGAATTCAACATCGATATGATCACGACGGCACCATCGGTTATCTATCACGTGACGACGACAGCGGGTGAAGTCTTGCACGTCGATAACCCATCGAAGATGCCGGATCAGCAAAAAGTCGAATTCATCGAAGAGCCGTTCGTTAAGGCTGCTGTCATGACACCGAATGATTACGTTGGTGCGATCATGGAGTTGTGTCAAAAGAAGCGTGGGACATTCGTTGACATGCAATACATCGATACGACACGTGTCAAAATCACGTATGAGTTACCGTTATCTGAGATCGTCTACGACTTCTTCGATCAGTTGAAATCGAGTACGAAAGGGTATGCGTCACTTGATTATGAATTGATCGGCTACCAACAGTCGCGTCTCGTCAAGATGGACATCCTGCTCAACAACGAGAACGTCGATGCGCTCAGCTTCATCGTTCACCGTGACTTTGCGTACGAACGCGGGAAAGTCATCGTTGATAAGTTGAAAGAATTGATTCCGCGGATGCAGTTCGAAGTGCCGATACAGGCCGCTGTCGGAACGAAGATTGTCGCTCGTTCGACGATCAAGGCATTACGGAAGAACGTTCTCGCGAAATGTTACGGGGGAGATATCTCTCGGAAACGGAAGCTGCTCGAGAAGCAAAAAGAAGGTAAGAAACGCATGAAGATGGTAGGCTCAGTAGAGGTACCGCAAGAAGCCTTCATGTCCGTTCTATCCATGGACGAAGATTAAACAGGTGGGGGGCGCTTGCGTCCCCTTTTTGGTTTTTATAGAGAAAGGATGAGGCGAAATGGGAATACGCGCCGCATATGTCCACATCCCTTTTTGTGAACATATTTGTTATTACTGTGATTTCAATAAAGTCTTTTTAAAGAATCAGCCCGTCGATGAATACCTCGATGCGCTCGAACGCGAAATCGAAATGACGTTGAAACAATACCCGACGGATCATCTCGAGACGATCTTCATCGGTGGCGGAACACCAACCGCTTTAAATGAACCACAGATGCAACGGTTGATGGAAATCATCCAGAAACACTTGTTGCCCCTGACAGGCGATGATTTAGAGTATACAGTCGAGTCGAACCCGGACGGTGTATCAGAAGAGAAGCTCGATATCATGAAGGCGGGCGGTGTCAATCGCGTCAGTTTTGGTGTCCAATCGTTTGATGACGGTTTGCTCGAACGCATCGGTCGGACGCACCGGGAAGCAAAAGTCGCGCAGACGCTCGATGCAGCGGCAAAACGGTTTGATAACATCTCCGTCGACTTGATGTTCGGCTTACCGAATCAGACGCTCGATCAGGTCCGCTACGACGTCTCGCGGGCACTTCAATTACCGATCACGCATATCTCCTCCTATTCGTTGATTTTAGAACCGCACACGGTCTTTGCGATTCAAGAGCGAAAAGGAAAGTTACCGCTACCGACGCAAGATCTCGAGGCAGAGATGTATCAAGTGATGATCGATACGATCGAAGCAGGTGGATATGCGCAGTATGAGATCTCGAACTTCGCGCAAACAGGAAAAGAGAGTCGTCATAATCGCGTCTACTGGGAAAACGATGAGTACTACGGATTCGGTGCAGGCTCACATAGCTATATCAATCAGACGCGTCGTGCGAACATCGCACCAATTCCGCACTATATCAAGGCGGAAGGGTTACCGGTTCGAAAAGAGACGCCGTTGACGAACGTCGAGCGGATGGAAGAAGAGATGTTCCTCGGACTTCGAATGAAGGATGGCGTATCACTCGAACGTTTCCAGACGAAATATGGAGTAGCGTTTAAAGATGTGTTTGGTGAAGTCATGAAACGTTTATTGCCAAACGGTCTCGTCGAACAGACGGAGACACATATCCGTTTGACGCCTGCTGGAGTTCCATTAGCGAACGAAGTCTTTGCGGAGTTCATCGGTGAAGCGCAGGTTCAATGAATCTTAAATAAATGAAAGGAAGCGGTGTTCCCTAAAAAAGAGGAAGACCGCTTCTTTTCATTTTTTGGATTTCCTTAAAAAATAGGCAGTCGTTCCGATGACCGCGATGAACAGCCAGACAAAGACTCCTGCCATTGCCAATAATTCAATCATCCGATTCATCCTTTCCATTCTTTGTTTCACTGTATCGCAGAATGGGAAACTGTTCAAAGGGTCACGCAATTCGGTTGACATCGGACGGACAATTCCTTATAGTAAAAGATGTAATTAGCACTCGTTAAAAGTGAGTGCTAACAAAATAAGGTGGTGAAGAAGGTGCTGACGGATCGTCAATTGTTGATTTTGCGTGCAATCGTCGATGACTATATCAAGACCGCTCAACCCGTCGGCTCACGGACGCTCTCGAAACGAGACGACGTGACGTTCAGTTCCGCGACCATTCGTAACGAGATGGCGGACCTCGAAGAGATGGGTCTGATTGAAAAGCCACACACTTCCGCAGGACGGATTCCTTCCGAACTCGGATATCGTTTTTATGTCGACCATCTGATTCGTCCGGAAAGCATCACACCAAAAGAAGCACAGGCATTGAAATCACTCTTTGCCCATTCCGTGAATGAGAATGATCGGTTGATTCGGCATACAGCAGACCTGTTGAGCGATTTAACCCATTACACGACACTTGTACTTGGTCCAAAAGAAGAAGGGCAACGCCTGCATCATCTGGAATTGATTCCTCTTGCCGAAGGTCGTGTCGTCATCGTTCTCGTCACGGAGACAGGACATGTCGAACACAAGACATTGCAATTGAATCAAGCGTTGTCCCAAGAAGCAGCGAGCCGGCTGATGGAACGTCTGAATAAGACGTTACGCGGTACGCCGCTCTCAGCCTTACGCAGTCGTCTGCTCGAGGAAATCCGTCGCTTCCGTTCAGAGCATTCTGAACAGACGGTGTTGCTTTCGAAGGCACTTGATCTCGTATTGACGGATCAAGAGGAACGACCGTTCATTTATCTGGGCGGGAAAGCCAACATGTTCGATCAGCCCGAATTTCAGGACGTCGCAAAACTACGACCTGTTCTCGAGTTGATCGAACAGCAAGAAGCCGTTCTCGACTTCCTACGACCGAATCTCGATAATCAAATCCTGATCACGATCGGGAGTGAGAACAATGTGGATGCATTAAAAGATTGTAGCGTCATCCGGGCCCATTATTCGGTCGACGGTGTCTCGATCGGGACACTCGCCTTGATCGGACCGAAACGGATGGATTACAACCGGGGAATCAACTCGATCATCCATCTACTTCAAGCATTCCAAACCGAAATGCATAAGAACAATTCGGATTGAATATAGAAAGGGGCTCGATTCAGAGTGGAAGAAAAAGAACAGAATCAAAACCTCCAACAAGAAGAAAACGTGACAGAGCCGACTGAAACCGTCGAAGTCACAGAAGAAGAAGTCATTCAAGCGGATCTCGTCGAAGACGAGAAACCAGACTTCGAAGCACAACTCGCAGAAGCAAAAGCTTCAGAGTTACGCCTCCGTGCGGACTTTGAGAACTTCAAACGTCGCAACCGTGTCGAAGCGGAGAACCGCGCGAAGTATTCTTCACAAGCGATTGTCGAAAAGCTATTGCCGCTCGTCGATAACTTGGACCGTGCGCTCCAAATCGACACAGAAAACGATGAGACGAAATCCGTCTTGACGGGTGTCGAGATGGTGAAACGTCAACTCGTTGAAACGCTTCAAAATGAAGGCGTCGTCGAGATTCCAGCTGTCGGTGAAGCGTTCGATCCGAACTTACACCAAGCGGTCGTTCAAGAAGCGAGCGAAGAACACGAATCAGGCATCGTCATCGCTGAATTCCAAAAAGGGTACAAATTGCACGATCGTGTGATTCGTCCGAGTATGGTTAAAGTAGCTGAGTAATCGGCTTGCACTTTATTATTCCAATCATTGAAAGCGAGGAAATAGATCATGGCAAAAATCATCGGTATTGACTTAGGTACAACGAACTCATGTGTTGCAGTAATGGAAGGTGGCGAACCTGTCGTCATCGCTAACGCAGAAGGAAACCGTACGACACCATCTGTCGTCGCATTCAAAAACGGCGAGCGTCAAGTAGGGGAAGTCGCAAAACGTCAAGCGATCACGAACCCGAACACGATCATGTCGATCAAGCGTCATATGGGTACGGACTATAAAGTAGAAGTCGAAGGCAAAGACTACACACCACAAGAAGTCTCTGCGATCATCCTTCAAAAACTAAAAGCGCAAGCAGAAGACTACCTCGGTGAAAAAGTCACAGAAGCTGTCATCACAGTACCTGCTTACTTCAACGATGCAGAACGCCAAGCGACAAAAGACGCTGGTACGATTGCTGGTCTTGATGTAAAACGGATCATCAACGAGCCTACAGCGGCAGCACTCGCATACGGTCTCGAAAAAGGCGAAGATCACACGATCCTCATCTATGACCTTGGTGGCGGTACGTTCGACGTGTCGATCCTTGAACTTGGTGATGGCGTCTTTGAAGTTGTTTCAACTGCTGGTGACAGCCGTCTTGGTGGAGATGATTTCGACCAAAAAATCATCGACCATCTCGTAGCAGAATTCAAAAAAGAAAACGGCATCGATCTTGCTCAAGATAAGATGGCGCTTCAACGTTTGAAAGATGCAGCTGAAAAAGCGAAAAAAGACCTTTCAGGTGTTTCTTCAACACAAATCAGCCTTCCGTTCATCACAGCTGGCGCATCAGGTCCACTTCACTTGGAAATGACGCTTTCACGTGCGAAATTCGACGATCTCACAGCAGATCTCGTTGAACGTACGATGGAACCAACGCGCCGTGCTATGAACGATGCAGGTCTGACACCAGACAAAATCGACAAGATCATCCTCGTTGGTGGTTCGACTCGTATTCCTGCAGTTCAAAAAGCAATCCAGGACTTCACTGGTAAAGAATCGTTCAAAGGAGTTAACCCGGATGAAGTCGTTGCCCTCGGTGCAGCGGTTCAAGGTGGCGTATTGACAGGAGACGTTAAAGACGTCGTTCTTCTCGACGTAACTCCACTCTCACTCGGTATCGAGACAATGGGTGGCGTGATGACGAAATTGATCGATCGCAACACAACGATCCCAACTTCGAAATCACAAGTCTTCTCGACTGCGGCAGACAGCCAACCAGCTGTTGACATCCACGTCCTCCAAGGGGAACGTCCAATGGCAGCAGATAACAAAACACTTGGTCGCTTCCAATTGACGGACATTCCGCCAGCACCACGTGGTGTGCCACAAATCGAAGTTAAATTCGACATCGATGCGAACGGTATCGTTAACGTTTCTGCGAAAGATCTCGGAACGAACAAAGAACAGTCGATCACGATCCAATCATCAAGCGGTTTGACTGAAGCGGACATCGAGCAAATGGTCAAAGATGCAGAAGCAAACGCGGACGCAGACAACAAGCGTAAAGAAGAAGTCGAATTACGCAACGAAGCAGACCAACTCGTCTTCGCAACAGATAAAGCAATCAAAGACCTCGGTGAGCAAGTCGCTGACGCTGATAAAGAAAAAGCAGAAGCTGCAAAAGAAAAAGTAACAAAAGCTCTCGAAGGAACAGACATCGAAGCAATCCGTTCTGCAAAAGACGAATTGTCGACAGTCGTTCAAGAGTTGACACAAAAAGTCTACGAGAACATGGCACAGCAACAAGCTGGCGCTGAAGGCGCACAAGCTGGTGGTCAAGACGACAACGTCATGGACGCTGAGTTCGAAGAAGTCGACGAGAAAGACAACAAGTAATTCATCCGACCGATTTTTCGGGCGCTAGAGAGAGCCAAAGCGTATCCGCGCTTTGGCTCTTTCCATGTCGCACGAAGTTCGGTAAAATCAAACAGTATGAAATGAATCGGAATAGAGAGAGGAAGACTGCACGTGGAAAAACGCGATTATTATGAAGTACTAGGCGTCGCGCGCGATGCCTCATCAGCGGAAATCAAACGCGCGTACCGTAAGCTTGCCCGGACGTACCACCCGGACGTCAACAAGGAAGCGGATGCGGATGCGAAATTCAAGGAATTATCGGAAGCGTATGAAGTGTTATCCGATGACAATAAACGAGCACGTTACGATCAATTCGGTCACCAAGATCCATCGCAAGGTGGCGGTGGATTCAGTGGAGCTGAAGGATTCGGAGACATCTTCGACATGTTCTTCGGTGGCGGACGTCGTCAAGATCCAAATGCACCACGTAAAGGACAGGATTTACAATACGTCGAGGAAATCGACTTCATGGAATCGGTCACAGGCGTCGAGAAGACGATCACGATTCCAGTCGAAGAAGATTGCGGGACATGTCACGGTTCGGGTGCTAAACCAGGAACACATCCGGAAACATGTAAACGATGTGGTGGTTCGGGTCACATCAACGTCGAACAAAACACGATGTTCGGTCGTGTCGTCAACCAAACGACATGTTCGACATGTCATGGCCGTGGACAAATCGTCAAGGAGCCATGTGAAACATGTCGTGGAGCCGGTCGCGTCCGTAAAAACAAAGATGTCCGTGTCAAAATTCCAGCAGGGATCGACAATGGGCAACAAATTCGTTTAGCAGGTAAAGGGGAAGCCGGTGTCAACGGTGGACCAGCGGGTGACTTGTATGTCGTCGTTCGTGTTGCAGCACACGAACTATTCGAACGTGTCGATGATCATATCGTCATGGATATGCCACTGACATTCGCACAAGCAACACTCGGTGATGAGATTGAAGTACCAACCGTTCACGGTAAGGTCAGTCTGAAGATTCCAGCCGGCACACAGACAGGATCGCGATTCCGTCTCCGCGGAAAAGGGATGCCGAACGTTCGGTCCGGTCACCATGGCGACCAGTACGTCAATGTCGTCGTCATTACACCGAAGAATCTGACGGAACGTCAAAAAGAACTCTTACGGGAATTCAATGAAATCAGCGATGAAAAAGGTGTCGAAGAGCAACACGAAGGTGTCTTCAGCCGGATCAAGACATTCTTTACAGGGTGATCACTACAGAGGAGCGTGACAAGAAATGAAATGGTCAGAGATCTGTGTCCATACGACACAAGAAGCCATCGAAGCAGTTTCAAACATCTTACATGAAGCGGGAGCAAGCGGAGTCGTCATCGAGGATGTCGAAGATTTCGAGATGATGTCCCACCGCGAAGATAACTTCGGTGAAATTTGGGATGAGACGAAACGAGACGAGTATCCGACACAAGGTGTACTCGTGAAGGCGTATCTTGCAGAAAGCAGCGATTTGACGGACACGATCAAAGGCATCGAACATGACATCCAACAGTTGACGAACTTCGGTCTGTCGATTGGCACGGGTGCTGTCACGCTGACTCAAGTAGATGAAGAAGATTGGGCTCATTCATGGAAACAATTCTATAAGCCAGTCAAAATCAGCCGCCATCTGACGGTCGTCCCGATGTGGGAAGACTACACGCCACAACCGGATGAAAAAATCATCGAGCTCGATCCAGGTATGGCATTCGGAACGGGAACACACCCGACGACGGTCCTCTGTATTCAAGCGATTGAGAATTACTTGCAAGAGCAAGACCGTGTCGTCGATGTCGGAACGGGATCCGGTGTCCTCGCGATCGCAGCTGCGAAGCTTGGGGCAAAGGATGTCTTTGCACTCGATTTAGACGAAGTCGCTGTCAAATCAGCGACGGAAAACGTCGCTTTGAACGAAGTCAGTGAGCAGATCACAGTCCGCCAAGGCGACTTGATGAAGGAATTGAGTGAGCCGGTCGAGTTGATCGTCGCGAACATCTTAGCGGAAGTCATCCTCCTCTTCGTCAAGGATGCCTATACGTTGACGTTACCAGGCGGTCATTTCATCGCTTCCGGTATCATTAGTCAGAAGAAGGATATGGTCGTCCAAGCGATGCAAGAAGCAGGATTTACGATCGTCGAGACAACGAAGCTTGAGGACTGGGTCGCGATCATCGCGAAACGGGAGGCGTAAACATATGCAACGGTATTTCGTCGAGCCCTCGATGCGTCAGGGAGAGGTGTTTCATCTCTCGAAAGACGACGCACACCATATGAAAAACGTCATGCGGATGGAAGTCGGCGGAGAGATTCTCGTACTCGACGGGACAGGTCTTTACCGGTGCCGTCTGGAAGCACTCGATAAACAAGCGGCTTCTGCCCGGATCGAAGAGACGCTACCGATCGAGACGGAATTACCGATTCGTGTGACGATCGCCCATGGATTGCCAAAAGGCGATAAGATCGAACTCGTTGCCCAAAAAGCAACGGAACTCGGGATCCATCATCTACGAATTTTCGAAGCCGATCGTTCCGTCTCGAAATGGGATCAGAAGAAGGTTCCGAAAAAGATTGAGCGACTCGAAAAAATCGTCAAGGAAGCAGCCGAACAATCGTACCGTGCCCACTTGCCGACAGTCGACTTCGTGGCGTATGATGAAGTCTTACAGGATGCATCGAACTATACGGCTTGTCTGGTTGCCTATGAAGAATCAGCAAAACAAGGGGAGGCCTCCGTCCTCGCTACGACGCTTGCTGGATTGCAAGAAGGTGATTCCCTTCTTGTCGTCATCGGACCTGAAGGTGGGTTCGCTGAAGCAGAAATCGCACGTTTGACGGATGCCGGTTTTAAAAAAGCCGCTCTAGGGCGTCGCATCTTACGGACGGAAACGGCACCATTTTATGTCCTTTCCGCCGTCTCGTATCATTTTGAATTGAAAGGGTGAACGAAATGGCAACTGTTGCCTTTCAAACGCTTGGCTGTAAAGTCAACCATTACGAAACAGAAGCTGTCTGGCAACTGTTCAAGGACGCTGGCTACGCACGCGTTGATTTTGCGGATCATGCGGACGTTTATGTCGTCAATACATGTACGGTCACGAATACCGGAGATAAGAAAAGTCGCCAAGTCATCCGACGGGCGATTCGCCAAAATCCGGATAGTGTCATCTGCGTAACGGGTTGTTATGCTCAAACGTCTCCTGCTGAGATCATGGCGATTCCTGGCGTCGATGTCGTCGTCGGAACACAAGATCGGCATAAAATGATTGGATACATCGAACAATTCCGTGAAGAACGCATGCCAATCAATGCGGTCGGAAACATCATGAAAGCAAAAGTCTATGAAGAACTGGATGTACCGGCCTTTACGGACCGGACACGGGCTTCGCTGAAAATTCAAGAAGGTTGTAACAACTTCTGTACGTTCTGTATCATCCCATGGGCGCGTGGTCTCATGCGGTCTCGTCAACCGGAAGATGTCTTGAAGCAAGCACAACAGCTCGTTGATGCGGGTTACAAAGAAATCGTCTTGACGGGAATCCATACAGGTGGATACGGAGAAGACTTGAAAGACTACAACTTAGCAAAATTACTTAAAGCACTCGAATCCGTCAATGGACTTGAACGCTTGCGCATTTCGTCGATTGAAGCGAGTCAAATCACGGACGAGGTACTTGATGTCCTGAAGGATTCGCCGATCGTCGTTCGTCACTTGCACGTTCCGATCCAGTCTGCATCCGATACGGTCCTTCGCCGAATGCGCCGCAAGTATACGATGGCGGAATTCGGAGAACGAATCACGCGTCTGAAGGAAGTCCTGCCTGACTGTGCAATCACGTCGGATGTCATCGTTGGTTTCCCAGGTGAGACGGAAGAAGAGTTCATGGAAACGTTCAACTTCATCAATGATCATAAGTTCAGTGAATTGCATGTTTTCCCGTACTCGAAACGGACGGGAACACCAGCTGCGATGATGGACGATCAAGTCGAGGAATCAATCAAAGAAGAACGCGTCGCGCGCTTGATCGCATTATCAGATCAACTCGCGAAGGAATATGCTTCGAAATACGAGGGAGAACTGCTTGAGATCATTCCGGAAGAATTTTCGGAAGAAGCAGGCGGTCGTCTCGTCGGTTACACGGATAACTATCTGCGTGTCGCAATCGAAGGCGATGAGTCAATGATCGGACAACTCGTTCGTGTCAAAATCACGAAAGCCGGCTATCCAATGAATGATGGTCAATTCGTCCGCATCATGCAGACATTAAAAGACGCTGCGGTCTAATCGAAAGGGCAAAGGAAACCTCTGGTTTTCTTTGCCACTTTTTTTGTTTTCATTTCAGGAATGCGCTACACTGAATACAGTTCAATTAAGGAAAGAGGATATCATTCATGCGAATCAACAAATTCATTAGCGAAACGGGTTTTTGCTCAAGACGTGCTGCCGATAAACTGATCGATGCAGGTCGTGTGACGATCAACGGTCTGACAGCAGAACTCGGCTCGCAAGCTGAAGAAACGGACGTCGTCGAAATCGACGGTCAGCCGCTTCAGACAAAACCAAAACCTGTCTACATCGTCTTAAATAAACCAGTCGGCATCACGTGTACGACAGAGCTTGATATCGAAGGAAACATCATCGATTTCGTCAATCATCCGAAGCGGATTTTCCCAATCGGTCGCCTCGATAAAGATTCAGACGGCTTGATTCTGTTGACGAATGACGGTGATGTCGTTAACCGGATCTTACGAGCAGAAAACAATCACGACAAAGAATACATCGTAACCGTCGATGCACCAATTACGGATACGTTCATTCAAGGGATGGCGAGTGGTGTTGACATTCTCGGTACGACAACGAAGGAATGCATCGTTGAACCACTTGAGACACGGACATTCCGGATCATTTTGACGCAAGGGTTAAATCGTCAGATTCGCCGTATGTGTAAAGAGTTCGGCTACCGAGTTAAGCGTCTCCAACGCGTCCGGATCATGAACATCGAGCTTGGCGATTTACCGATTGGTTCTTGGCGAGATTTGACAGAAGAGGAATTACGCGAGTTGTTTACGACGCTTGACGGGCAATAAGGTTCAATGAAAGTCGCCACTGGCGGCTTTCTTCATACATAAGGGGGATGACCGTGGATAAACGGGGTATGAGTGCGACATTCGTCGCCTACGTGATTGGTGGACTGTTGCCGATCTACAAAGTATTTGCTGCTGGTATTCCAGCATGGACGGTCGTTTCAATTCGGATATTGAGTGCGTTCATCTTCGTGACGTTGTTACTACGCCTGACGAAGAAATTCCAATTCGTTCGTCAATTATGGCAAAACAAACGCCAGCGCTATACCGTGCTTGCGGCAGGGCTCGTATTAGGTGGGAACTGGTCGCTCTATCTTTACGCCATCGGGGAAGGGTATATCGTTGAGTCGTCACTCGGGTATTACATCAATCCGCTCGTCAGCGTCTTGTTCGGTTTGATCTTTTTTAAGGAACGATTGACGCGTCCGCAAGTGATTGCGATTTTATCAGCAATCATCGGTGTGATGATTTTAACGCTCGGTTATGGTCAATTTCCGATTATCGCCTTTTCACTTGCCGTCTCGTTCGCATTTTACGGTGTACTAAAGAAAAAGGCAGCAGCCGAACCATTATCCGGATTATTTTTAGAGACACTGGTCACGCTCCCGTTCGCTCTCTTGACGCTTGGTGTGACAGATAGTCAACCGCTTGCGATGCCGACGAGTGCGCTGGTTGCGATCATCATGCTCGGGATCGCAACAGCAGTCCAATTGATGTTATTCGGATACGGAATGCCGAAAATCCCGTTTGTCTACGTCGGGATTCTCCAATACATTGCCCCGACCCTGACGCTACTCCTTGGAATTTATCTATTTAATGACGTCTTTACGACGATTCACTTCATCGCTTTCCTGTTCATTTGGATTGCTGTTGCTCTCTTTACGATCAGCGGTTTATCGGCAGGAAAAATGCGAATGAAGAAGGTATCATAATGAAAGAAGGGATTACGTGAATCTACCAGGATTCTTTGCGACACTTGTCGCGTATATCATTTGGGGACTCTTACCGCTCTACTGGAAGATGCTCGCCAACGTACCGAGTGAAGAGATACTGGCACACCGGATTATCTGGTCATTCTTATTTCTGCTCATCTTATTATCATTTCAAAAAGCACTTGGGAAGTGGAAAACGGCGTTACGCGATCCGTTCACGCGGCGACTCTTTTTCTTAAACGGACTGATCATCAGTCTGAACTGGTTCATCTATATCTGGGCCGTCAATCATCAATTCATTGTCGAAGCGTCGCTTGGTTATTACATCAATCCGCTTGTCAGCATCGTCTTTGGTGTCGTATTCTTTCGGGAAAAGCTTTCACGGATCGAGTGGATCTCGATTGTCCTTGCGACGATCGGTGTCTTGATTTTGACGATTGGCTACGGCGAGTTTCCATGGATTTCGATCGCACTTGCCTTAAGCTTCGGCTTTTACGGCGTCGTCAAAAAGCGGCGACCACTCGAATCAACGGTCAGTCTGACGCTCGAGACGATGGCGCCGCTTCCGCTGGCTTTGATTTTCCTAGGCTATTGGCAAGTACAAGGGACGTCTTCGATGACCGAATCTGTCGGTACGACGACCGGACTCATCTTGACCGGGATTGTCACCGCTGTTCCACTTTTGTTATTCGGATTCGGGGCACAACGGATTCCGTTCACGTGGGTCGGATTCCTGCAATTCGTCGCACCAACCTTGTCGCTTGGACTCGGTGTGTTGCTGTATCACGAACCATTTACTAAAACGCACATGGTGGCGTTTACATGTATTTGGACAGCAGCAATCGTCTTTACGCTCAATGGTGTCTGGATTCGGAAAAAACAGCTCCGAAAAGTCGCGTAAAAAGATAGAAGTCTGACCTCTTGCGTGATAGAATAAAAACAGAGTCTAAGGGATACCCTTAAGGAGGACAACAAACATGAATTTAGCAGGAATGATCGACCATACGGCACTGAAGCCAGAAACATCACGTGCTCAGATCGAAACACTCTGTAAAGAAGCATTAGAATACAAATTCGCAAGCGTCTGTGTTAACCCAACATACGTCGCGTTAGCAGCAGAACTCTTAAAATCAGATGATGACGTCAAAGTATGTACAGTCATCGGCTTCCCACTTGGAGCAAACACACCAGAAGTAAAAGCATTCGAAACAAAGGATGCGATCCAAAACGGTGCAACTGAAATCGATATGGTTCTCAACATCGGCGCATTAAAAGATGGCGATCTTGAGTTAGTAGAACGTGACATTCGTGCGGTTGTCGAAGCGGCAAACGGTACACTCGTTAAAGTCATCTTCGAAAACTGCCTTCTTACAAAAGAAGAAATCAAAACAGCTGCTGAACTTTCAGTTAAAGCAGGTGCTAACTTCGTGAAGACATCGACTGGTTTCTCAACAGGTGGTGCAACTGTCGAAGACATCCGTCTCATGCGTGAGACAGTTGGTCCTGACATCGGTGTTAAAGCATCTGGTGGCGTTCGTGACTTCGAAGGTGCAAAAGCAATGATCGATGCAGGTGCATCGCGCATTGGCGCATCAGCAGGAATCGCAATCGTTACAGGTGGTACTTCTGATAGCGACTACTAAGAATATCTCAAATGTCCCTCTTTTTTTGAGGGGCATTTTTTTGTTATGGAATTATTCTGAATTTAAATTTTGTATTAAGAAGTCAGACATCGCTTCCGATAATCAGATGTAGAATGTCGGAAGGATGTGGAATGAATGAAACGGTGGAGTGGAATCATACTGGCATCGACACTTAGCCTCGCAGGGTGCGGCAGTGTCATCGATGATCCAGAACGGGCAGTCAAGGAACGAAAGGAAATGGCAGTCGTCTTGTCGGATGTGGGTCTTGGCGATCAATCATTCAGCGATGCGGCGATGAGCGGTATGGCGTTGTTACGCGAGAAGGAAGGTTGGTCAATCGATTACCGAGAGTTGAACGAAACGAAGACCTATAAAGTAGCATTCGAAGCGTTAGCGAAGAAGAAGCCGACCGTCATCGTCGGACTCGGATTCATGGGACAGACGGATCTTGAGACCGTTGCTAAAAAATATCCGAAACAACAATTCGCCTTGATTGATGCTATATCGACGTTACCGAACGTACTCTCGGTTACGTTCAAAGAGGACGAAGGAAGCTATTTAGCGGGTGCGGCTGCAGGTATCCAAACGAAGACGAATACGATTGGTTTCGTCGGTGGGATGAAGTCACCTCTGATCGAAAAATTCGAAAAAGGATACATAGCTGGCGCAAAAGCCGTCAATCCAAAAACAAAAGTACTCGTCGAATACGCAGAGGACTTTGCAGCGCCTGAAAAGGGACGGACGCTCGCAAACGAAATGATGCAGAAAAAGGCAGACGTGTTATACGCAGCAGCGGGGTTGACGGGAAGCGGTGTCCTTGAGGCAGCGCAAACGAAGGGGAAAAAAGCGATCGGTGTCGATAGCGATCAGACCCCGATCGCACCTGACGCTGTCATGACGTCAATGCTAAAACAAGTTGATCTTGCGATCACAAAAATCGGACAAGATGTGGCTGCGAAAGGTCTACAGTCCGGACAAGTCGTCCTGGGTGTCAAAGAAGGGGCAATCCAGTTGGCTCCAATCCGAAACACGAACTTTACGGACGGGGAACGAAAAAAATTAGAGCAGCTACAACAAGACGTGCTCGAAGGTAAGGTGACGATCCAATGACGTTACGGAAACGATTTTTACTCTCCACGTTAGTGACGATTTTGAGTGTCGTCATCTTGATGGGATGGACTTTGTTCCAACTCCGTCAAATTCAGTCCTATAACGAAGATTACGGGAAACAGCTCGTTGAGATCTCAGAGCTTGAAACGAAGCTCTTATATGAACAGGCAGCATGGAACCGACTGGCAAGCCAACCGTCTGAAAGTCAGGCGGAGCAAGTACAGGCACTTAGCAAAAAGAACGAACAAGCCTTGAACCAGTTACAAAAGACGTATTTGATTCCAGCATTTCAAGAAGAGTTGAACCGGGCGGATATGAAATATAAGACGCTTGCTGCGAAACGGACGGAACTGACGGACGCGATGAATCCGATTGAGATTCGCTCGCACGCTGCACGAATCGAAGGTGTGCTCAGTGATCTCTATACGTTACATACGAAAAATGGAGAGTTTTATGATGTCTTACAACGTGAAGCAAAAGACGAGACATTGAACCTGACGCGGACCGTCATGATTGCGACATTCATTCTCCTGATTGGTCTTGCGTTATACAACTGGTACTTCGCACGTAGCATCACGCGACCGATCAGCCGTGTCGTCCGGACAGCAGAACAGATTTCGGACGGAGACTTATCGCAGGAATTAGTCGTATCCGGTCGAAAAGATGAGATTGGTCGACTCGAGACAGCGGTTGCGCAGATGCAAGGAACATTGCATGAGGTCATCGGAACGATCAGTCGTTCGTCGAATACGATTCGTCAGATGAGTACGGAAGCGACGACGGAGAACGCGAACATCGTTGAAGTTTCTGGTAACATGACCCATGCGATCAATGAGATGGCGAGCGGGACACAAACGGTGTCGGACGATATCCAGACGACAGTCAGTACGATGTCCGATATGCAACAGCTCTTTGAAGAGAGTGAACAACGTGCACAAACGGCTTATGCAGAAGGACAGGCGGCCGATCACGTGATGGTTCAAAGTAGTTCTATCATGGAACAACAGGCCGCATCACTACGTGCATCAACAGAACAAAATCGCGAACTTGGTCAGAAACTGGAAGGTTTCTTAGAGCAGACGCAACAAATCGAACAGATGGCGCAACTCGTCGCTGGAGTTTCTGCACAGACGAATTTATTATCACTTAATGCGGCCATCGAGGCGGCGCGGGCTGGGGAAGCCGGTCGTGGATTTGCCGTCGTAGCAAGTGAAGTTAAAAAGTTAGCGGATGAGACAAATGAGGCGACGCGCTCAATCTTCTCACTCGTTCGTTCGATTCGTCAGGATGGTGCTGTCTTACAAGAAGCACTCGTGCAAGCGGAGCGGGAGCAGACGAATCAGGTCGAGAACTTCACACACGTTCAAGAAGCATTCGGTGAGACGCGTCAAAAGGTAGCAAGTGTGACGGAAACGCTCGATTACGTGACGAAACAACTCGTTCATTCGAAACAACAAGCCCGTCATGTCGTTGGTCAAGTCAGTACAGTCAGTGGCGTCATGGAAGAACTTGCAGCCGGAAACGAAGAAATTGCTGCTTCGATGCGTGATCAACAGGCATCGTTCGAACAGATTCATCAATTGATGCAAGAACTCGAATCGACGACGACGTCGCTTGACAGTCAGACACATCAATTCAAAATTTAATGAACACAGCAAAAAGTGCACGCTTTCTCAGGAAGAGAAGGCGTGCACTTTTTCTTGAATCGACTTATTAGACTTATTAGAAGAAGCTTTCTGGATCGAGCTCATTCGTCCGTCCATTCGCATCATACTGGTATCCACCATCGTGGATTTCAAAATGCAAGTGTGGACCAGTTGAGTTACCGGTGCTTCCGAGAACACCGATTTGCTGTCCTTGTTTGACTTGTTGTCCCTGTTTAACGTTTAAGGCATTCATATGAGCATACACGGTCGTATATGTTTTCCCGTCGATATTATGAGAGATATAGACGTGATTTCCGTAAGGACCACCTGAACTTGCTAAGATGACTGTTCCGCTTGCAGACGCAACGATTGGCGAGTTGAGTGGACCAGCGAAGTCTGTTCCGTTGTGATACGCATAACCATTACTTCCGCTTGCTGCACCCATTCCTTGCGAAACAGAGCCTTGAGCAGGTTTGATGAATTTACCTTTTGCTTTTGAGATGACTTTCGTACTGGCCTTGCTAACAGATGCTGGCGCTGCCGATTGTTTCGCGGCTTTTGCGGCAGCTACTTTTGCAGCACGAGCTGCCGCTTTTTCAGCTGCTTCCTGTGCCTTCAGTTGGGCCGATGCCTCTTTCAGGCTGAGGATATTGGATTCTATTTTTTTCTTTTGTGACGTCAAGCGTTTCAAAAGGGCTGTTCGTTTTTGTTTCTCTTCTTTCAGTTCACGTTGTTTCTTTTTTAAAACATTACGATCTTCAATCAAGTCTTGGCGTGTCTGCTTCAATTCTTCTTTCGCAGCTGCCAGTTCTTTTTTGTTTGATTCGTAATCTTTTAACAAAGAAGCATCGCTTTCCGCAATCGTATTGAAGGCATTGAAGCGGCTAATCATATCACCGACATCTTTTGCGCCGAAGACGGCTTCAAGCAGCGGGGCATTATCGGCTTTAGACTGACGAACTGCCAGGCGATCACCGAGCATTTTTTCTTGCTTCTTGATTTTCTTTTGTAACTTTTCGATTTTATCTTCTAATCGAGCAATCTGTTTCGTGTTTTCGTCGATCTTCTTTTGATTTTCGACGACTTGTAATGTCAGCCCGTTAATCTGTTGATCCAGGGCGTAGACTTGTTGCTGTGCTTTAGATAATTGATTATTTTTTTGAGACAACGCCTCGCGTTGCTTCGATTGTTGTTGCTGGTTTTGTTGTTGCTTTTCTTTATATGAGCTTGCCGCGTCGACGGGAGTTGTCGTCATGAGCGGACTTGCGAGTAAAGTGAGTGTCATGAGCGATAGCCCGAGTGACTTTCCGAAAGGTCGTTTCATAAACTAAGCGTCATTCCTTTCCCTTGTGAAGTGTTACCTATCCCACTCTAACAAGAAAATCGAAAAATCCACTTTACAATTCTTTTAAAAAAATACAAGAGAAACTAGCAGAAAGTATGAAGAATTTATGAAAATAACGATAGAGAAGTAAAAGGACATGCTTGAATCGTTGATATAGAAGGAAAAATTGAGGAACGATTGATTGATTTCCGAATGATGTCATAGGATATATTTTTGTAACATCATATAAATAGAACGTTTATTAATGTTTGAAAAAGGTATAAGTATAGTTTTTGTGAAATGAAAAAGTGCCCCGAAAGGCACTCAGCACGAATCATTCTTCATAAATCATCTTTCGTGTCATTCCACCGTCTAGGACCAATGTTTCGCCCGTCAAGAAATCGTTATCTGGGTGTGTCAGATAGAGAGCCGCACGAGCGACATCACTTGGTTTTCCGACGCGACCAGCTGGATGTTGACTATGATCTTCAGGTGATAATTCTTGATAGTCACCGGTTTCAATCCAACCAGGAGCAATCGCGTTGACGAGAATTCCGTCTTCTCCAAGTGAGACAGCAAGTGCATGGGTCAGAGCAAAAATGCCACCTTTCGTCGACGCATAGGATTCCGTATGCGGTTCCGACATAAAGGCGCGGGTCGAAGCAAGGTTGATGATTCGACCACCACTTTTACTTTGTTTCAAATAGGGTGTAGCCGCCTTAGTTGTCAAGAAGATGCTACGCAGATTCGTATGATGAACTCGGTCCCATTCCTCAAGCGATAATTCGAGTAATGGTTTTCGAATCATAATTCCAGCGTTGTTGATGACAATGTCGATGCGACCAGTATGTTCAATCGCTTTTTCAATCAACAGTTGAACGTCTTTTTCATGTTGGATATCGAGGTGATAGAAGTAAGCCGTACCACCATCTTCTTCAATTTGTTGGACCAATTCGTCTCCTGTCATCTGATCGATATCAGCAAGAACGACATTTGCGCCATGCGCAGCATAGGTGCGGGCGAGTTCTGCACCAATTCCATTCGCAGCTCCTGTAATGATGACGGTTTGATTAACATGATTCATAAAAATCATCCTTTCTGTAACGCTTCTCTCCCTTTTTTACCGTTCCATCATATCCTGAAACCTGACAGGATTATCATCCGTAGGAACAGGGAAATAGAAAAGCGTTGAAGTTACTTTAGAATGGGGGAAAATAGGAATGAAATTCTCGAATCAACAATTAGAAAAACAACAAAATCAATATGCCGAAGATGCAAAAGATTATATCGATCGTCCGAAAAAGACGAATTCGTTGTTACAACGAGCAACTGCAAAGGTAAACAGTAACTCTCGTTTGTCCGTCGTCTTCTCACCGTTGACGTTATTCGTCGATATGATTCGCGCGTACCAGTCAGGTGAATATCGCAACATTCGTCGTACGACGATCTTAAAAGTAATCGGAGCGTTGATTTACCTCGTGTCACCGATTGACCTCGTACCTGATTTCGTACTCGGATTTGGTTTCGCAGACGATATCGCGGTCATCCTTTTCGTCACGAAAACAGTCTTTGAAGAATTGACACGTTTCAGTGACTGGCAAGATGAACAACAAAAGCGCCGTACGCAACCAGTACAAAGTGAGGATGCGTATTAATCAAATAGATGATCCGAGCGACTTCACTATGAGAAGTCGCTCTTTCTGATGTAAAAAGAGCCGTTTCCTGTACGCCTTCTTGAAAGTTCGATACACTAGAAATAGTTGGTAAAGGGGGAGGAGGGACGAAGATGGGACATCACTGGATGGAGTCATACGGTTATATTGGCATCATGATGACGCTCATGTTTCCATTCATACCGAGCGAAGTGCCGCTAGCGTATGCCGGATATCTCGTCCACACGGCACAGGCGAATCTGCTATTCATGTTGTTCCTCGCTGTAGTGAGCTTCGTCATTAGTCAGAACCTCTTCTTTACGATTGGTCAGTTCGGGAGTGAACGGTTATTGAACCGTTTATTCAAATGGTTTCGGATTTCGGAAACAAAAATGCTTCAGTTTCAGACACAAATGGAGACGAAGGGACGCTATATTCTCCTTCTGTCCCCGATGTGGCGCATCGGATTTGCGATTGGTGCCGGTCTGACTGGTGTTTCACGCTGGACATTTACCGTCGTGACGACGATTTCCTTTTTCCTTTGGTCGGCGATCTTCATTTGGGGCGGGAAAGCCGTCGGGCATGAATGGCGAAAATTGCACCATCTCAATCATCCAATAGTTTGGATTGGTTTAGGTGTGTTGATTACGGTTGGCTACTTGATTCAAAAAAAGAGAAAAGCAAAAAAAGAAATCTAAAAGGAGTGGGAACATGGCAATTATCTTATTCGATATTGACGGTACATTGATCGATTCAACGGAACAGATGACAGAAGCAATCCATCGAGCGATGGAGGACATGCCGCATCTTCCAAAACCTTCTAAAGCTAGTGTACAAGCAAGTTATGGTTTAGCAGGAAGTGCCTTTTGGCGTAAGGCGATTCCGGAAGCCTCAGAAGAGGATATTCGGTTGATTCGTAAAAAAAGACATGGTCATCTAGAAGCGACGATGGCAGAACAGAATGTCTTGTTTGATGGAATTCGATCCTTATTAGAAGCGCTAGTGTCTGCAGGACATACCATTTCAACAGCGAGTAATTGTGGCAACCACTATCTTAACCTTGTGCTGGATAGTCAAGACATTCGTTCGTTTTTCACGAGTCCGAAATGCTTAGAATCCGTCAACGGGAAAGAAAAGGCGGATATTTTACGAGCGCACCGTGAGGAGTTTGGGGAAGAGTCCTACTGGATGATCGGAGATCGGTCTTCCGATGTGGAAGCGGCTCGTAAGGAAAAGATGCCGGTCGTTTTATGCCAGTACGGTTTTGGGACACAATCCGAGTGGGATTCGGCAGACCATGTCATCGAGTCACCGCTTGACTTACTGACAGTGATCAAATAAATGCACCAAAAAGCCAAGCTCGATCCGTCGATTTTTTAGACGGTCGGCTTGGCTTTTTTTGTGATGAGAGAACGATAACGATGAACTTACTCGAAATCCAGTCGGTATGGTTCTGCACTCATCCATGGACGGAATCTCCGGAAGAGCAGGTGGAACACTAGACAAAGGATGACCGGCAAGAAGATGAATAATCCCAGAACAAATGTCATGTTGAACAATGTCCAGCCTCCTGACATCAGATGTAACGCATTGATCGGACCGATTAATCCAGACATTCCGAAGCCGGCACTAAACGGTGTACCTTGGATGCCGAGCATTCCTGCTAGTGCGCCAAGGATAGCAGCACTACACATGACAGGAAGAATCATCAAGGGATTACGGATGAAGTTCGCCATCTGGATTTTAGGAGAACCAAGAAAATGAGCAATCGACGTTCCGCGCGAATTGGCTTGCCACCCGGCAATCGCAAGACCGAATCCAGCGGCACAGACGCCTAGATTTGCAGCTCCGGCGGCAACACCCGATAGACTGATGGCGGTCGCAATACCGACCGTTGAAAGCGGAGAGACGATCAGTACGGAAAAAGTAATCGCAATCAGAATACCCATTAAGACGGGTTGAAGTGCCGTAAAGTCTGAGATGACATGTCCGATCGCTGTCGTGATCCGTGTCACGAACGGATACGTCAAAACACCAATCCCACCGGCACCGACAATCAAAATCGTTGGCATGATAAGCACCGTATACGTCTTGAAACGTTCACCGATCAATAAGACGATTGCCGTCGCAACAGCTGCCGTCAGTCCGGCATTGATGACGTCGCCCGTGCCGACGAAAACGAAGGTCGCATCTGCACGAGTTGCAACGCCTGAGCCAACGACCGTCGCGAGTCCAATCGACGTGGTCGCAATCGGTGTCACTTTAAATTGCATGGCTACGGCAACACCAATCACCATCGGCAAAAGGCGCATCGCGAGTGTAGTGGCATCTAAAACATGCTGGGCTCCGGATACGTATGGCAACAACGCCTTAGCGAGTTCACCGAGTAGTGCTCCCGGAATGAGGGCAACAAGAATTCCGATACTGAGTCCGTTTAAAACATGAACAGCGAATTGACGTGGCTGACGCAAAATAGATGAATCCATACAAATCCTCTCCTTATGTAATGCTTTTGTGCATAACAGTATAAAAGTTATGAATTGTGTTTTATCTTACGGTAAGAACAGAAGGACGTCAAGAAAAAGTTAGAAAATTCCAAACAAGCAAAGGATTCGTCTTTCAGAAACGGAATTGTTACAGTGAAGAAGTACATTGAATGAGGAGGTCATGAATCATGTCAGAACAACGTATCGTATTAGCAGCACGACCAAACGGAAAACCAACAGGGGAAACATTCCGCTATGAATCATTTGAGTTAACAGAGCTGAAGGAAGGACAAGTCGCACTGGAGTCACTCTATATCTCGGTCGATCCATATATGCGGGGTCGTATGAACGATGCGCGTTCTTATTCGCAACCATTTGAGATTGATGAACCGATTCACGGAGGTGTCGTAGCACGTGTCATCGAGTCTAAAAGTGAAGGGCTCAAGTCAGGTGATGTCGTTGTCGGGATGCTCGATTGGGCAACAAAAGTAGTCGTCGATGCGAAAACCGTTCGTAAAATCGATGAGCAAATCGCACCGATTTCAACAGCACTTGGTGTTCTCGGAATGACAGGGATGACAGCGTATTTCGGATTGCTTGATATCGGGAATCCACAACCAGGGGAAAGGGTCGTCGTATCGGCAGCAGCAGGGGCTGTTGGATCGATCGTTGGTCAAATCGCTAAAATCAAAGGCGCACGTGTCGTCGGAATCGCAGGAAGTGACGAAAAGCTACAACACTTGAAAGCAGATCTTGGTTTTGATGAAGTCATCAATTATAAAACGGAAGACATCCGGGAAGCGTTAGACCGGACATGTCCAGACGGCATCGATGTCTATTTTGAAAACGTCGGTGGGGAAATCGGTGATGCAGTTCTTGATCGACTCAATCCATTCGCGCGGGTACCAGTCTGCGGTGCCATTTCTGGATATAACGCACAACAGGACATCGGTCCACGTGTTCAATCGAAATTAATCATCGCGCGTGCGCGCATGCAAGGTTTCTTAGTGGGCGATTATGGCAAACGATTCAAGGAGGCGGCTGAGCAACTCGGTCAATGGGTTAGTGAAGGAAAGTTACAATACGAAGAAACGATCTTTGAAGGATTCGATCGTGTACCAGATGCTTTCCTTGGCTTGTTCGATGGGTCGAACACGGGGAAACTATTAGTAAAAGTGAAGTAAATATGCCAAAAGAGGTTGCGGAATCATTTCCGCAACCTCTTTTTCAATGGCGTAAGATTCATGAATCTTTTCGATCGCGCTCGAGCTCTTCAGGATCAGGATCCGGATGTTGTGTTTCCGCAGGCTTGATTCCGGGATCGGATGTCTCAGCTGGATCAGGATCCGGGTGAAGACCAACGTCTGCCTTTTCATCTGGTAAATCATGATTTTTTTCGTTTAACATGTCCAGTCATCTCCTTTTATCAATACGTAGTAATGTTTCCCCGTTTTTTAAATCCAAAACAATCAGGGTGCATAGGATTCGTTTTTGAAAACATGTGAATGACTTCCACGGACAAGAAAGTGAAAGCGGTCGATTTCCTAGGAAATACAGGTTGACTGAACTGGAATGTAAGGAAAATCCAAAAAAGCTTCATGAAGTCTTTACAAAAACCTTGCAAGTCCTTCAAGTAGCCTTTGAACTGCTTCCGTAGACTAAGAAAGAGTTGAAAAGAGGAAGGGTGTTTACGTGTGAGTGATCAAAAATGGAAACGACAAATCATGCAACAACTGAACTGGGTCCGCGAAGAGAAAAAACGGCTGACGAGCGCGACGACCGCAAGTAAAGATGCACTCGAAAAACTCCGTCAGTTAGACGTCTTGCGACTGCCGACGGTTCGAACTTCTAATAACACGACGACACGTTACCGACAAAATAGCCAAGCGTCACTACTAGATCAATTGGATGTCTCACATATACCGATCCGGACGACGACGCGTTATTATGAAAAACGATCAATCGAAATAGCCATCGTCTGTTCGGAATTCATGTATGCCTACTATGAAGATGCGGCTCATCTTCATTACGTTAATTCTGATACGTTTGAGGATGTCTTCAAACGCCCAATTGATCTATTTTTAGTTATTTCGTCTTGGAAAGGACTCCAAAATGATGATTGGAAAGGTGTCGCCACACCGAATTCCAAGAAGCGAAACCGATTACTTGCGATGATGCAAGAAGTGAGAGATAAAGGCATTCCAGTCGTTTTTCAATCGACAGAAGATCCGAGCAATCATGAACGTTTTCAAGACGTGGCGCAAGCTGCGGATTACGTTCTGACTTCAGATGAGGCGATGATTCCTGAATACCGTGTCTTATGTGGACACGATCGGATCATGGCGATGCCGTTTGGTGTCAATCCACTGATTCATAATCCAATCGGGGCGACACGTAGCCGAAAGAAGGGCGTCTTATTTGCCGGTAGCTGGATGGCGAAATATCCGGAACGTGTGAAAGATACGGAAATGTTATTTGATGGGGTGATGCAATCCTCGCACGAACTCGATATCGTGGACCGAAATTATCATCTCGACTTACCAGCTTATCAGTTTCCGGAGCGCTATCAATCACGGGTCGCACCAGCGATTCCTTATGATGCCTTACAACAAGTCAGTAAATGTTATGACTGGGTTTTGAACTTGAACAGCATCAAATACAGCAAAACGATGTGTGCCCGTCGCGTTTATGAATCACAAGCACTCGGGAATTTGATTCTGTCGAATTACAGTATCGCCGTCAATAATGAATTTCCGAATATTTTTACCGTGCATGACGCACAAGAGGCGACGGCAATCGTGGAGCGCACGTCGCAAGAAGAAATCGAACGGTTACGAGCAGAAGGACTTCGTGCCGTCATGACGGGGCATACGGTCTTCGAGCGGATGGATCAGATTCTAGCGTTCATCGGGCGCATACCTGAGACACAAAAACATCGTTTACTAGTCGTCGTCGCTCAGGACGGAGAAGACATCCGTAACGTAATCGATCGCCAAAGTCTCACACCCGATGCAATCGTTTCTGTGGATGCATTAACGGAGCAACTTTACAATCAAGCAGATCTCGTTGCTTGGATGGATGGACAGGAATCCTATGGTGAGTATTATCTAGAGGATCTTGTGAATGGTTTTAAATACAGTGATGCCAGCATCGTTCGCAAAGGAAGTGAGTATCCGTATCATGTACAAGAGATGAGCGGTAGCCGAAACGGTGCGATTGTTTGGCGGTCAGCTATCGGATATGACATGTTCCAGGCAGATGAACTGAACGGAAAAACACTGTTGCTTGATCAATTGGAGTGGAACGAGCAGACGGTAGTTCCGACGAATCAGACTCCGCAACTGTCGGTCGTTGTTCCAATCTATAACAATGGAAAACACCTCACGTATAAATGTTTCGCCAGTCTCACGCGGATGGATCGATTCATGGAGTCAGAGATTTTACTCGTAGATGATGGATCGACGGACAGAGCGACACGTCAAGCCGTAGAGCGTCTCGCACGACGTCATGAAAATGTCAGAACCTATTTCTTTGAGACAGGTGGAAGCGGTAGTGCTTCACGTCCGCGTAACAAAGGAGTCGAGATGGCACGAGCTGACTACGTGACGTTCCTTGATCCGGATAACGAGGTGCTCAGTGATCGATATGCCTTTTTGCTTCAAGAACTAGAAAAAGATCCATCACTTGATTTTGTGGCAGGGCATATGAAAAAGCTTGCCGAGAAGACAAGTATCATCGCCTTACCGACGATTCGTAAACAAGGACGAACGGTTTGTGAGGATCCGAAAGCTTTTCTATTGAAACATCGGTTTGCGGTACAAAGCATTCAAGCACTCGTCGTCCGTCGCACCTTCTTGCTTGAACATCAATTGGAACAGGTCATCGGTGCGGTTGGTCAGGACTCCTTGTTCTTCCAAGAATTGATGCTTCGCGCGAACCGTGTCTTACTCGTCAATCGAGTTATCCACTATTACTACGCAGCCGTTGCGGGGTCAACCGTGAATGCATTGACGGTGAAGTTCTTCGAACGAAGTGTCGTCCGAGAGCGGGCACGTGCTGAGAAATTCGCTCGTTATGGAGTGCTAGAGGAATACAAGGAAACTCGATTCGAGCATTTCTTTGAGCATTGGTATCTTGTCAAATTACGCTACTGCAGTGATAAGGATTTTGCACCGAGTGTCGCATTGTTGCGAACAATCATCGGATTCTATGAACCCATCACGTTGACGAACCCATTGATCCGTCAGTTCATAGAACTTGCGGATCGACAGGAGACGGATCGACTTCAACACTTATTACTCGAGGAGGTGCAGAAATGACGGCATCGATGAAAACAGCACGCCCCAAGGATCAAATCCGAGCTGCCTACTACGATCAGTTAGGTGGTGGATTCGGTAAAAAAGTTCGCGCACGTGTTCACTGGATCGTTCGACAAGCAAAAGGGGAGCACATTTTAGATATCGGGTGTTCGGGTGGAGTCGTTCCGATTTTACTTGGACGGGAAGGGAAACACGTCGTCGGAATCGATGTACTACCGGAAGCAATCATCGAGGCCAAACAAGCCTTACTGGAGGAACCAACATCCGTTAAAGAAAAGGTGGAATTACATGAAGCAAATGTCATGACATACACACCTGACATTCAATTCGATACAGTCTTGATGACGGAAGTACTGGAACATATCGGAGAGCCAGAGCGCTTTATCGCCCGTGCCGTCTCGTTCATCGCACCAGAAGGACGACTCGTCATCACAGTCCCATTCGGAGTAAACGATTATGCGGATCATAAACGGACATACTATTTAAATCAATTGCTTGAGCAGTTGACACCCTTCGGTAAAATCGAGACGATCGAGCGGATTGATAAGTGGCTCGGGGTCACGATCCAAGTCTATCCGGAACCTCGAGAGGGTCGAGCAATTTTACCAGCGGAAGTCGAATGGCTCGAGGATGCCTTTGAAGAGGTGGAACGATTGCATCTGGCAACGATCCTTGATTTAAAACGCAAGCAACAGAATCTAGAACGGAAAGTGCAACGGTTAGGAGAACAAACGGAAGAATTGGAGCATATTCGAGCAGAATCGTTACGTCATGAACAGCAACTGCAGGAACAGCATGAACAATACAAGATGCTTGAAGAACAATATGCCGCACTGCTTGATCGATTCGAAGGATCACTGATGACAAATCTGGAATTGTTGGAGGCGAATGCATCATGGAAATCAAAATACCGCTCACTCGCGCGCTCAAAACTCGGAAAAGTCGTCGTCCGCTACTGGAAGTTCCGACGTCAACTCAAACAACACCGGAGTCGTCGATGAACGTCTTGATGATTTGTCAAAATTTCTATCCAGAAATCGGTAGTGCGGCAAACCGAATGAAGAATATCTTCAAGCGGATGGAACAAGCGGGAAATGATGTCCATGTGCTAACGTCAGAACCGCTCTATCCAACGGCAGAACTCTATACGGACTCGATGTTCTGGGATGAACCGAGCCTCGATACGGCTCATGTGACCCGTATTCAGCCGCGTGACGTCCGGGCAACGAATAATTTATGGCGACGTCTTCGCTTGTTCGTCGAACAATTCGTGCTCGCGATTAAAGAGGTGCGGCATGACCCGAAATCCTATGCCTACATCTATGCGACGACGCCATCCATCTTCATGGGACTCGTTGGGGTCGTCGCGAAACATGTCAAAAAGGCTCCTTTGATTCTCGATGTACGTGACTTATGGCCGGAATCGTTGATTGGCGTCGGAATCACGAAATCGCGTCTCTTATTGACTCCGCTCTACTGGCTTGAAAAGTGGATGTATCGTCAGGCCGATCAATTGGTCATCAACAGTGAGGGGTTTCGATCGTATATTGAAGGGCGGGGCATTGCACCGGAAAAAATTCATTACATCCCGAACTCCATCGAGGAAAATGAGTGGTTGATCAAACGCCGAAAAGTATCGGAACAAGTGCGCGTCGTGTATACAGGGAATATCGGACTCGCACAAGATGTGTTCTTGTTGCTTGACGTCGCACAGGAACTTCAACAAGAACAGGATATCTGCTTTCAAGTCGTCGGTTACGGCTATCACAAGCAAACGTTCGAACGACTCGTCAAGGAACGTGGATTGACGAATATCGAGTTTCTTGACGCGATGCCACGCTGGGATGCGTTGAAACAACTCGCGAAGAGTGACATCGCCTTTGCGACACTCGTCGAGAGTACAGCGTTCGATACAGTGACACCAGGCAAAATCATCGACTACATGGCGATGGGCTGTGCCATCGTCGGTGCGGTATCCGGTCATGCGGCGCATGTCATTGAAGAAGCAGGAGCCGGTTATGTGTCTGTCCAGCGGAAAAAAGAGGAGATCGTTGATCATATTCTCGAGTTATCACGAAATCCAGAGAAACGTGCAGCGATGGGACGGGCGGGTGTGAATTACGTCCAACGCCATTTCGATTGGGAACAAAATGAACAACGCTTGTTTGAAGCCATCGAACAAACGCAGTCACGAAAGGCGGTCGCAGAATGAAGCGCATTGGAATGTTTGTTTGGAATCCGTTTACGAATGATGCCCGTGTCTTACGTGAATGTACGGCACTTGTCGAAGCAGGACACCGCGTAGACCTATACTGCTTAAATGACGGAACACTTCCAGAAGTCGAATACCCGATGTCTGGATTTCGCGTCATTCGAATCGACCGGACGCCACCTTTTGCGAGGTGGCTCCCGTTCTTTCGCAAACGGAAAAAACGGACCCTTGTGATCGGATTGATGGGTGCGCTTCTTGCGCCATGGCTGATTCCCGTGATGCTCGTGCTCTTTTTACTCATGCGAAGTCGATTCATTCGTTACGCCCTATATAACAGTTTCGGCATTCTTCGTATGACACGTACTGCCCGGAAGCATGATTATGACGTCATGCATGCGAACGATGTCAATACGTTACCACAAGCGATTGGGGCGGCGCGTGGTGCCCAAATCGTCTATGACTCGCATGAAGTCCAAACCGATCGGACAGGATACGGAAGCATGCAAGGGAAATTAGAACGCTGGCTGCTTCGATTCGTCGACCAGACGATCGTTGAAAATGACACGCGTGCAGATTATCATCAAAAATTATATGGAACCCGACCATCCGTCTTGCACAATTATCCGTTTTACGAACCGATTGTTCCGCAACCGCGACCGTTACGCGAAGAGTTAGCACTCGTACCAGACGAGCCGATTTTGTTGTATCAGGGCGGGATCCAGGAAGGACGTGGACTGGAGCGACTCATTGAAGCGATGCCGTTCATCGATCGAGGAACACTTATTTTCGTTGGAGATGGAAAGTTAAAGGGGAAACTGATGCAACTGGCTACGCAATCATCGGAAAAGTCTCGTATCCGCTTCATTGATAAGGTTCCACTTGCTGAACTACCCAGTTACACGGCAGCGGCGACGGTCGGCTTTCAAGTCCTCCAGAACGTTTGCTTCAATCATTATTCCGCTTCTTCGAATAAACTATTCGAATACATGGCGGCGTTGATTCCTGTCATCGCGGCCGACTTACCAGAAATCCGTCGTGTCGTCGAAACAGAAGGAGTTGGATTAATCGTCGATGTCGAATCACCGCAGAGTATCGCCGAGGCGGTCAATCGTCTAGTGAAGGATGAGAACTTGCGACGGGCGATGCAGGAACGAGCAAGCGTAGCAAGGAGACAATACAACTGGGAGCAAGAAAAAGGTCGACTTCTTGCTGTCTATGACTCGATTTTCATGGAATCTAGCGCAAAATAAGAAAAATAGTCAACGACTCGAAGGGAAATCCACGTGCAATGAAGGAGGATTCCTGACGAGTCGTTTTGTTTCATTCGAATAGACACGAAGGATTCGCGAAAGCTTCATAAGATTTACAAAAACGATAGAAAACACTGGAAATGTAAGGTCTGTGAAGAATGGTTTAAGAGATGGTTAGAAGCATTGGAAAGCAAAGGAAATGTCGTTATGGTCTAGTTACAGCCAAGCCACAGACCGTTCGTTGGCTAGTATGACTAACTCGATGGAGGAATGACAAAATGAAACTTTGCACAATCGGACTAGGATATATTGGATTACCTTCTTCTGCGATGTTCGCGGATCATGGCACGGAAGTCGTAGGTGTCGACATCGATCCACAAATCGTCAATCTTCTGAACACGGGAACGATTCATATTGAAGAACCAGGACTCGAGGATGTCATCAAACGAGTCGTCGCGAACGGAAAATTCCGAGCGACACTTACGCCAGAACGAGCAGATGTCTTTTTAATCGCCGTTCCAACGCCGAACTTAAACGATACGTATAAATCGTGTGATTTGAAATATGTCATTTCAGCGGTTAACAACATGCTACCCTTCCTTGAAAAAGGGAACGTCGTCATCGTCGAATCGACGATTGCGCCACGAACGATGGATGATCATGTCCGTCCCTTAATCGAAGCAGCTGGATTTACGATCGGTGAGGACATTTATGTCGTCCATTGTCCCGAGCGTGTCTTGCCAGGACAAATCTTACATGAACTTATCCATAATAACCGAATCGTTGGTGGATTGACGCCAGCGTGTGCGGAGGCAGGTGCTGCCGTCTACGAAACATTCGTTCAAGGTGAAATCGTCCGGACAGATGCGAAGACAGCCGAAATGTCGAAGTTGATGGAGAATACGTTCCGCGATGTCAACATTGCTCTCGCAAATGAATTGACGCAAGTATGTCATCAGCTAGAGATCAACGTCTTAGATGTGATTGAGATGGCGAACATGCACCCACGGGTGAACTTGCATCATCCGGGACCGGGAGTGGGTGGTCACTGTCTCGCAGTGGATCCGTACTTCATCGTCGCAAAAGCCCCATCGCTTGCTCGCATCATTCATACGGCACGACAAACGAACGTTCAGATGCCACAATTCGTTGCCGAACAAGCAGCTCGTCTCGTCGGTTCGCGTGTCCGTCCAAAAATCGCCGTCTTTGGTGTCACGTATAAAGGAAACGTCGACGACATGCGCGAGAGTCCAGCTGTCGAAGTCATTGAACAATTACTCGACCGTGGACTTGACGTCGCTGTCTGTGATCCGCACGTCGAACGCTCGATTTCGACACGTTTCGAACTCGTCGATGAGCTGGAGGCGATTCAAGGCGCCGACCTAGCGCTTGTCTTAGTCGACCACGATGAATTCAAACAATTCGATTCACGTCGTCTCGCAAACTACATGCGGACACCGTTACTCTTTGATACGAAAGGGATCGTCAATGAGCTCGACGCTGTCAAAGTCCTGAACTTCGGTAATTTGCATACGCACCGCGTGACGGAAGTGGATGCGAAAGCGATATGAACGCGTTACGAACGATTGGGGGAGAGTTGAAGGATCATCTATATCTGATCTTTCGGCTCTCGCTTTATGAAACAAAGAGTCAATATAGCATGCAATACCTGGGTTGGTTTTGGGAGATCATGACGCCACTACTCCAAATCGGTGTCTACTGGGTCGTATTCGGCTTCGGGATTCGTGGTGGGCATCCAGTCGATGGAATTCCGTTCGTTTTTTGGCTCGTCAGCGGATTGATTGCTTGGTTCTTCATCGGCAGTACGATTCCAAGTGGTTCCCGGTCGATTTATGGTCGGGTCGCCCTCGTCTCGAAGATGCATTTTCCATTGAGTACGATTCCGGCGTATGTCATTTTGGCACAATTCTACCGTCATCTCGCGATGATTGCTTTGACGATCATTTTAGGGTGTGCCTTCGGTTACTTCCCGGGATGGCATACGTTTGAACTCCTATATATCGTACCGGCGGGCGTCGTATTCCTCTATGCGGTTTCCTTATTGTTATCCGCACTTGCGACGATGATTCGAGATGTGCAAAACATGGTGACATCTGCGATTCGCATGCTGATGTATTTAACACCAATCATGTGGATTCCGCCAGATCACTCGTTATTTAAGATGTTGTTGATGTTAAACCCACTCGTTTATTTGATTGAGGGATATCGGTCCGCACTCATCGGAACGGGTTATCTGCTCGATCATATGTGGTACGGCGTGTATTTCTGGTGTATGACGCTCGCAATCTTACTTGTTGGAGCATCGATTCACATTCGATTCCGACGCTATTTCATCGATTACGTATAGGAGGGAGAACGATGGGTCATGTCGTGTTTGAGAATGTATCGAAACGGTACATGCTCTATGCCCGACCGATCGACAAGCTAAAGGAAGTGTTGTTCGGTAAGGTGAATGGAAAATCGTTCTATGCTCTGAAGAACGTCTCCTTTTCTGTGGAAGAGGGAGAAATCGTCGGTGTCGTTGGCATCAACGGAAGTGGGAAATCGACACTATCGCATCTGCTTGCTAACGTGACACCACCGACGTACGGTCGGGTCACATTGGGTGGAAAGTCAGCATTGATTGCCATCTCTAGTGGATTGAATAGTCAACTGACAGGGCGAGATAACATTGAATTAAAAGGGCTAATGATGGGCTTGACGAAACGACAAATCGAGACGATTACTCCAGAAATTCTAGAGTTCGCTGATATCGGGGAGTTTATCGATCAGCCGGTCAAGACATATTCGAGCGGCATGCGAGCTCGGATTGGTTTTGCGATCTCGATTCATATTAATCCAGATATCTTGATCATCGACGAAGCACTCTCAGTCGGAGACCAAACGTTTACCGAAAAGTGCCTCGATAAGATGCGTGAATTCCGCGATCAAGGGAAAACGATTTTTTTCGTCAGTCATTCGCTCAGCCAGGTAAAGAGTTTCTGTACAAAAATCCTTTGGTTGGAATACGGGGAAGTACGTCTATTTGGTCCGACGAACGAAACGTTGGCTGAATACAATAAATATCTATATTGGTACAAACAGTTATCAAAAAAGCAAGCCTCCCATTACGTAGCTAAGAAACGAACGGAACGGATTGGTTCCGTGGATCAGCAAATGATGGGCGAGACGATTGAACAATCGTCATGAAATGAGATAGGGGATGAAGTAAATGAAACGTGTCATGCTTGTATTCGGAACACGACCAGAGGCGATCAAAATGGCGCCGGTCGTCAAAGCACTTGAAAATCGTCAGGACGTCGAACCAATCGTCGTTGTTACTGCACAGCACCGAGAGATGCTCGATCAGGTCCTTGAACTGTTCGAAATCACACCGGACCATGACTTGGATTTGATGCGTCCGCGTCAGACGTTAGAGGAAATGACAGCGCGTATCCTAAACGCGATGCGTCGCGTCCTCGAAAAGGAACAGCCGGATCTCGTCCTTGTCCATGGGGATACGACGACGACGTTCGCTGCTTCTTTAGCGGCGTTCTATCAACAGATTCCAGTCGGTCATGTGGAAGCAGGACTACGGACATATGAAAAGTATGCGCCGTTCCCAGAAGAGATGAATCGTCAATTGACAGGTGTGTTGGCGGATTATCATTTTGCACCGACTGAACAGGCCGCAATGAACTTACGTGCTGAGAACAAGCAGACGCCAATCATTGTAACCGGTAATACGGTCATCGATGCGTTGAAGACGACTGTATCACCGACATATACACATCCTGTCCTTTCGCGCCTAGAGAAGTCGGGACGAAAACTTGTCTTGCTGACCGTTCATCGCCGTGAGAATCATTTACAACTGGCAACGATTTTTGAGGCGATTGAACGATTAGCAAATGATCATCCAGAAATCGAAATCGTCTATCCGGTTCATCCGAATCCGGTCGTACTAGAAGCGGCAGCTCGCTTGGAGCATCATCCGCGGATTCAATTGATCGAACCGCTTGATGTCTTTGACTTCCATAATCTTGCGGCTCGGGCATCCTTCATTCTGACCGACTCAGGTGGGATTCAAGAGGAAGCACCTTCGCTCGGCGTGCCTGTCCTTGTCTTACGGGAGACGACAGAGCGTCCAGAAGGGGTCGAAGCTGGAACGTTGAAGCTCGTCGGGACGAATCCAGAGATGATTTATACGATGAGTCATCAATTGTTGACGGATCAGGTGTTCTATCAATCGATGGCACAAGCGGCGAATCCTTATGGCGATGGACAAGCGGCGGAGCGAATCGTCGATGCCATCATGAGTGAGGTACCTGTATGAGTCAACGTATTCCTCCAGCGATTTATCAATTCTTTCCATTCGGAACGCAGGAAAAAATCTTGCTTGAGGATGCTACAGATGGTGTCTATTTTGATTTTCAAGAAGCGACGGCAGACGACAAATTGTACATTCAGTTGTTTGATCAAGGATTTCAACATCCGCCTTCAAAGTTATACCGATCAGACGCAACGATTACAGGAGATCTCATCGAGGTGACCTGTCATTTCGAAGTCGATGCACCATGTGTCGTTCAGTTATTCAAGATGCAATATGGACAGAAAAAACGGATGGGATCGGAAACGGAAACCGTCACATTGACGAATGCGACAGTCGTTCATGTACAGATGAAACGAGTACCAGGAGCGAAGTATTTCAAGGTGGCATGGAAGTTCTTGCAAGAGGGGAGCTTCCGGGTCCATCTCCGGGACATTCAGATTGTGCAACATGTCACGGCAGGGGAGGAAGCGACGTATGCTATTTAGTTCGACGATATTCTTATTTCTGTTCTTACCGACTGTGTTGATCGTCTATTACCTACTCCCACGCCGCTTCCGAAATGGCTGGTTATTAGTGACGAGTCTATTCTTTTATGCATTCGGAGAACCGCGTTTTGCATTGCTGATGCTACTGAGCGTCACAATCAACTACTTCTTCGCCTTGTTTGTCGATCTGTATCGACACCGAATCGGCGTCAAGTGGATCATGTTCAGCATGATCGTAGTCAATCTGGGGTTACTCGGCTGGTTCAAGTACAGCGGATTTTTTGTTCGTTCAGTCAACGAGACATTCGGATTAGGATGGTTCGTACCAGAAGTCGTCTTGCCACTCGGGATCTCGTTCTATACGTTTCATGCGATGAGTTATGTCATCGACATCTACAAAGGGAAGGAAGCGGTGCAAAAGAATCCGCTTGACCTCGCCCTTTATATCGCGTTCTTTCCCCAACTCGTCGCGGGTCCGATCGTTCGCTATAACACGATTGCGAGCCAAATCGAGTCACGAGAAGAGACGGTTTCCGATTTTGCCCGAGGGGTTCGTCGGTTTACGATCGGCTTAGCTAAAAAACTGATTCTTGCCAATGGATGTGGTCAGGTCGCGGATGCCATCTTCAATATGAAAGATCTTTCGATGGGGCTTGCTTGGATCGGCATCATCGCCTACGCCTTACAAATCTATTTCGATTTTTCGGGATACAGTGATATGGCGATTGGACTAGCTTTGATGTTCGGATTTCATTTTCTTGAGAATTTTAACTATCCCTACATTTCAAAGTCAGTTTCTGAATTTTGGCGTCGTTGGCATATTTCGCTTGGATCGTGGTTCCGGGATTATGTCTACATCCCGCTTGGTGGAAATCGTGTCTCACCATGGTTACAGTATCGCAACTTAGCAATTGTCTGGATGCTGACAGGTCTTTGGCATGGTGCGAGTTGGACGTTTGTCGCGTGGGGAGCGTATTACGGAATCTGGATCATGCTCGAGAAAGCATTTCTCGGGAAATGGTTGGAGAAAATGCCAGTCTTCTCGACCGTTTGGACACTCGTACTCGTGTTGGTCGGTTGGGTATTCTTCCGTTCCGAGACGTTCCCAGAAGCCGTTACTTACATTCAAGCGATGTTCGTACCAGATGTAATCTGGGATGAACGCGCGAGCTACCAGCTTGTCCAAAATGGTGTTCTATTGCTTGTCGCGTGTATCGCAGCGACACCGATTCCGAAAATCATCGGAGAGCGATTAGTCGTGTCACTCGGAAGAATTGGTACGACGATGCAGTATGGGTATGCGATGTTGCTACTATTTTTGGCGACATCAGCACTTGTTGCAAGTACGTTTAACCCATTCATCTATTTCCGCTTCTAAAAAGGAGGTCTACTGATGGCACAGCCACTTGAAACAGAAAATAAGCAGGGACAAAAACGGACGACTTCTTTTGAACGGATCATGATGTGGGTGACGACGATTAGTTTTTTACTCATCTTGTTAACGATTGGTATCGGAACGATCGTCCGAGAGGATCGTGTGCGTTCCCAGTTAGAAAACCGTACGCTCGCACAATCGGTCAATCCGACGATCGAAGGAATCGCGACTGGAAAAGACATGCTGAAGATGGAGACGTATTTCACGGATCAACTACTTTTGCGGGGAACGTTCGTTGAGATGCAAGCGCTACTATCGAAGGATGTCTTCAGACAGCCATTTCGTAATGGAATCTATACAGCTAAAAATGGCTATATGATCGAACCGAGTGCCTCGACTCAAGTCCAGATTCCAAACGCGTTTCAGCAATTCGTGCAAGAAGTCGATCGACCCGTATATATGGCGCTAGCTCCATCGAAGACGGTCATTGCTGAACGCGATCAGTTGATCCCATCGTATGTTGCTTCGAATGCACGGACACGTTACGCAGGAATGATTCGTGACTTCAAGGCTGCCGGGATGACGAATTTGTCACTTGATCAATTAAAACTAACGGACTACTTCAAGACGGATCATCACTGGAATATCGACGGGGCAGCGTCAGCATACCAGACGATTACGAAGGGGATGGGCTTGCAACCGGTCACACCATCAAAAGCAGATCGTAAAGAGGATGAGCATACCTATTATGGTTCATTAGCGCGAAAGACGACGCTTGCGTACGCGACGTCCGGTGATCAGTTAGCTTATTATGGACCAGCATTCTTTAAAGGGATCGATGTCTGTTACGACGGGGCATGCGATCGCCCAGTCATTGATGAATCCTTCGTTCAGCAGGAGGGAGATTACGTCGATCGGTATGAAGTATTCTTGCGCGGGAATCACGGCATCATGTCGATGAAGGAGCAGACGAAGAATGATCGCCCAACGATTCTCGTCTTAAAGGATTCATTCGCGAATCCCGTCTTACCGTTCCTTGCTAAAAGTGCCAATCTGGAAGTCGTCGACGTTCGTTATGTGCCAAAATCATTCGACGTCTCGCAGTTCGCTAAACAAAAACAAGTCGACTCCGTATTGTTCCTGCATAATTCGAACATTGCTGGATTGATGAAGACGTATGAAAACACACTATGAAGGAGTTCATGACATGAGATCCCGAATGGCGAAAAGAAAACCACGCCTTGTTTGGCGCGTATTGAGTGCGCTCCTACTAGGGTTCGTTCTGATTGCTAGTACATCAGCTGGTTTAGCTTTTTTAAAAGTGAAGCAAACGGCAGACGCGTTCTTAACACCGTTAGATGGAGAGCGGCCGAAACCACTCGAATCGATGAAGCCGGTCAATGTCTTATTACTGGGCGTGGATGAACGGAAAAACGATAAAGGACGTGCCGATGCCATCATGCTTCTTTCATTCAATCCAAAAACAAGACAAGCGACTTCCCTGTCCATTCCAAGAGATATGCAGGTAACCGTGCCGTCTGGCGAAAAGACTAAAATCAATCATACCTATGCCTATGGGGGGGTGAAAGAGACAGTCGAGACGGTGGAGCAGACGTTTGAGACCGATATTCCTTATTATGCGAAAATCAACATGGATGGATTGATTGAGTTGGTCGATGCTGTTGGGGGTGTCACGGTCGACAATCCATCTGCCTTCAGTTGGAACGACCGTCGTCTTCAAAAGGAGTATGAGAAAGGGAAAATTCATCTGACGGGTCTTGAAGCGAGTGGTTACGCTCGGATGCGAAAGCAAGATCCACTCGGCGATATGGGACGACAAATTCGTCAGCGTCAAGTGCTAGAAGCCGTCGGAATGAAGCTTGCTGGACCACAGTTGTTGACGCAACTCGAAAAGATTACGGACGTCATGAAAAACAACTTTACGACGAATATTGGACTCGATGTCGCAGCGCAACTAGCGCAGGAAAATCAGCGGGGGTTCGAACAATTAAAGCCGCTGAAAATCGAGGGAGAAGGATATATCGCAAGTGATGGTGTCTGGTATTTCTTTGCATCGGACGAATCAATGGAACAGACGAAGCAGACAATCGCTAAACTTCTTGCACGATCGTAAGCTATAACTAGTAGTACCATCAGACAAATCAGGATGAGCGTCTCTAGCACATGATTGTGGAGACGCTTTTTTTCTGTCTTCCTCTGATGTAACTCCCCATTCTTTTTGAAAAAAAGTGCTTGGTTCAAAAGTCTTATTTTCGACCAAACCGATGAAATAGGCTTTGACAGGACTTGTAAACGGATGCAAAATGAAAACGATTACATACCAAAAGGAGATGGCTACCGTATGAAACGCATGAGATTCGTTTGTATCGTTGCGCTAACGTTTGCACTGATATTTAGTGGACTCTCTTTATCTGGTCAAGCACTGGAAAAAGGGAAGTCGACATTGGTCATCATTCACTACAAGGCAGACCCGAATGAGGCAGACCCGAATGCCACGAAGGATTGGAATCTGTGGTTATGGGCAAATGGACCGGATTATTTTCCGAATAAAGCTCATGCTTTTAACGGCGAGGATGCTTACGGAAAAATCGCAGCTTATGAATTCCCAGTTGATCAGCCGGAAAAAATCGGCTTTATCGTTCGAGATGATAACTGGAACAAAGATGGGGGATCTGAGAATGATCGCTTCATTACGAAAGACATGATTAAAAATGGTGTTGCTGAAATCTGGATCGAGTCGGGAAGTAAGAACATCTCGACAGTCAATCCAAGCAATGGAGCAGATGTCGAAAATATCGACACGAACATCCACTATTACCGGTATGACAATGATTATGAAAAGTATGGCGTTTGGTCTTGGCCGGAAGAGCAAGATGGCAAGCGATTCGAGTTTGACAAGCAAGATGAGTTCGGTGCCGTTGCCAAGGTAACACTCGATAATCCGACGAAAGCACGTCTTGCAGGCGTTATTCCTCATCTTGAAGGATGGTCGGAAAAAGACGGAGCTGATCGTTTCTTTTATGCAGGGGCGAAAGACATCTGGTTGATTGAAGGGGATCAGACGGTATACTACAGCAAACCGGAAATCGATCGCACACCGAAAATCACAAGCTTTTTAGCAGATGACTTCCGGACGATGACATTGAAAACGAATGCACCGTTGACGGAAGAAGACGTAAAGGCATTTACGTTTGAAGGCGTGACGAATCCAGCCGTGTCAGCAATCGATGCCAAAACGGTAAAAGTCGAAGTCACTTCAGATATCGATTTAGCAAAAGTCGTCCGAGCGTCTCATCCTGTTTTTGGAGAAGCAGTCCTTGAAGCGGGTAAAGTGCTCCGTTCGAAAGCATTCGACCAAAAGTATGCCTACGATGGAAAACTCGGTGTCGACTATCAAAAGTCAAAGACGACGTTTAAAGTTTGGGCACCGACAGCACAAGCGGTCGAGCTCGAATTGTATCGCTTACCAAAGCAACAAGCTGCTACGACAAAAGATATCACGCGCGAAATCAAGATGGAACGAACGGATCGTGGTGTGTATCAAGTGACGGTCAAGGGCGATCTTGACGGTGTCGGATACACATACGAAGTCAAACATGCCAAAGAATCGACGCGTGCGGTTGATCCGTATGCGACAGCAGTCGCCGTCAATGGCGACCAAGGTGTCGTCGTCGACTTACGCGAGACGGATCCAAAACGCTGGACAAATGGAAAAATGCCACTTCGCCATGCGACAGATGCGATCATCTATGAATCACACGTCCGTGATTTATCGATGTTTGATGTGACGAACTCGGGTTACGATTCAGGTATCAAACAAAAAGGGAAGTATCTCGGCGTCATCGAGCCAGGTACACGTTTAACGAAGGATGGTAAGAAAACGAAGACGAAGACGGGACTTGATCATCTGAAGGAACTTGGCATCACGCACGTTCAGTTCATTCCAGTCTATGATTTCAACACAGCTTCCGTCGATGAGACGAACCCGCTTAAATCGTATAACTGGGGTTATGATCCAAAGAACTATAACGCACCAGAAGGATCGTATGCGACAAACCCCTATGATCCAAAAGTCCGAATCAAGGAAATGAAGCAGATGATTCAAGGGCTACATGACAATGGACTTCGTGCTATCATGGATGTCGTCTACAACCACATGTTTGACGCAAAGGCATCAAACCTTGATAAAATCGTTCCTGGTTATTACTACCGTTATACAGAAGGCGGCGATTTAGCGAACGGAACGGGTGTCGGAAACGATACAGCGTCTGAGCGTCAAATGATGCACAAATTGATCGTTGATTCTGTCTCTTACTGGGCGAAAGAATACCACTGGGACGGATTCCGATTTGACTTAATGGGCATTCATGACGTCAAGACGATGAATGATGTCAAACAGGCGACAAAACGAATTGATCCGTCGATTCTCATATTCGGAGAAGGGTGGAGCCTTGGAACACCGCTTCCAGATTCAGAGAAGGCCAACCAAACGAATACAAAACAAATGCCAGGAATCGGACATTTCAATGACAACCTACGCGATGCGCTCAAAGGTAGCGTCTTCATCGATTCAGATGCTGGTTTCATTAACGGAGCAACGGGTCTTGAAACGCGCATCAAACGCGGAATCGTCGGAGAGATTGCTTATAACAAAGAGATTAAAGGATTTACGCAAGAACCAGATCAAGCGATCACTTACGTTGAAGCACATGATAACCATACGCTCTGGGATAAGTTGAACCTGACGAATCCGAAAGACAATGACGCAACGAAGACAAAGATGCATCGTTTGGCTTCAAGTATCTTGTTGACGTCTCAAGGAACAACGTTCATCCATGCAGGACAGGATTTCATGCGGACGAAGGGCGGCGACCATAACTCATATAAATCACCGGATTCTGTCAACCAGCTCGACTGGAAACGGAAGATGGACCGTCAACAAGACGTTGATTATATGACAGGATTGATCGAGTTACGCAAAAAGAATCCAGTACTTCATTTAGCAACAGCAAAAGACATTCGTCGTTACCTGACGTTTGAAGCAGCACCAGCTCAAGTCATCGCGTATCGACTAGATGATTCTGCGCCGAAACAAAAAGAGGATCTCTATGTCATTCACAATGCAAATCGAAAAGCAGTCGACATGAAGTTACCAAAAGGAAAATGGAAGCTGCTTGTAGACGGTAAACAAGCAGGAACCAAAGCAATCCGTAACGTATCAGGTACGGTTCGTGTCGAAGGACTTAGCTCATTCGTCTTATCAAAATAAGTGAACAGATAAAAAAGGACGTTCCGCAGTTGGCGGAACGTCCTTTTCGTCAGTCGAGAAACGTGCAATCAAGCGTAACGCTCATCCGTTTCTTCGTTCTCTTCTTCTTTCAGATTACCTTCTTCCGATTTCGAGACGATGACGGCACATGCTGCGTCACCAGTGATGTTGACGGCTGTCCGCATCATATCAAGAAGACGATCGACACCGATGATTAAAGCGATCCCTTCGACCGGTAGATTGACCGATTGAAGAACCATCGTCAACATGACGAGACCGACACCCGGTACACCGGCTGTTCCGACCGATGCAAGAACAGCTGTCAGGACGACCGTCGCAAGTTGACCTGGCGTCAAGTCAACAGCGTAGACTTGCGCGATGAAGACAGTCGCGACACCTTGCATGATTGCTGTTCCATCCATGTTGATCGTCGCACCAAGAGGCTGGACGAAACTTGAGACGGAACGCGGAACCTTCAACTCTTTTTGAGCCGTTTGCATCGCAACAGGGAGTGTTGCGTTCGACGAAGACGTCGAGAAAGCGAACAGCATGACAGGTGCGAACTTCTTAAAGAAGAAGAACGGGTTCATCTTCCCAAGAAGTGAAACAGTCGAACCATACGTCAATACGGAATGGACGAATAGTGACAAGATGACGACACCCATATAAAGTCCCATTGCTTTTAGCGAATCCCACCCTTGAGAACCGACGGCTGATGCGATCAAAGCAAATGCTCCAAGCGGTGCCATTTTCATGACGAGCGTGATCAAGTACGTCATTAAATCATTACCCTGCTCGATGAACGTCCGTAGTGTCGAGACTTTTTGACCGAGGAACGTGATCCCAAAACCGATAAAGACACTGAAGACGATGATTTGTAGCATATTTCCTTCCGCCATCGACGTGATCGGGTTCGTCGGGAACATACCAACGATTGTGTTGATTATGCTCGTATCTGGTAGATTTCCGTTATCATATTCCAGACCTTGCGTCTCGAAGTTACCAAACGTACCCGGTTTGATCAGTAATGACAAACCGAGAGCAATGACAATTGCGACAGCTGTCGTCGTCATGAAATAAGTGATGGCTTTACCACCAACACGACCAAGCTCTTTTGGATTTCCAAGTCCCATGACGCCAAGGGCGATTGAGAAGAAGACGATCGGTACGACGAGCATCTTAATTAAGTTCAGGAAGATCGTTCCGATGGGTTGTAAAGCATATTTATTCAATCCCTCATAAATCGACTTGTCCGGTAAGGAAGCGAGGACGATTCCGAGAATCACCCCGAGAATCAATCCCCAAATGATGCGCTTTGCTTCTTTCATAAGTAATGTCACACTCCTTTATTTGATAATTGTCTATATTTTGACACATCATCACCCTTTTTGACAAAACATTTTAAAAAATAGATGATAACGCTTACAAAAAAGTTTCTGGATTTTGATGCAGGAATGACTAGATTTTGTTGTCAAACGGATGCAACCATGAGAGGATAGATAAGAACAAAAAGGAACAGCGTAGGGTACAGAAAAGTCGCTAGAATCAACTGTTGACCAAATTGTATATTCCTACTATAATGTTGTATGACGTGTCTGACACGTTTCCTTTAGTCGGTAATATCGGAGGGAGGGAAAACTAGTGGAAACTCGTGTACGTAAAAATGAATCACTTGAAGACGCACTTCGTCGCTTCAAACGTGGTGTTTCAAAAGATGGTACGCTTGCAGAAGTTCGTAAACGTAAACACTACGAAAAGCCAAGTGTAAAACGTAAGCTTAAATCGGAGGCTGCGCGTAAGCGTAAGAAGTTCTAACGTTAGAGAGGGTGTATCCTCATGAGTCTTCAGGAGCGTTTGACAGCGGATATGAAAGAAGCCATGCGTCTACGTGAAAAAGATCGTCTTACGACGATTCGGATGGTGAAATCATCGCTGCAAAATGAAACGATCAAACTCGGTAAGCAAGAATTGACAGACGAGGAAGAATTAACAATTCTTTCACGTGAAATGAAGCAGCGCAACGACTCCCTCCGAGAATTCGAAAGCGCTGGTCGTCACGATCTCGTCGAGAAAATTCAAGCAGAGATTGTCGTGCTCGAAGCTTATATGCCAAAACAGCTTTCCGAGGAAGAAGTACAGGAAATCGTCGACGCAGCTATTGCGCAGACGGGTGCCTCTGCTCCTTCAGATATGGGGAAAGTAATGGGTATCGTCATGCCACAGCTTAAAGGCAAGGCAGACGGTGCGTTAATTAATCGACTCGTCAAACAACGGCTCGCTTAATACATGAAAAAGGTGTCCTTCGGGGCACCTTTTTTGTCGTTCCTGTCACAATTAAAAGTTTCTTAATGAATTCAGAATAGTCATGAAACCTTTTTGTTTTGAAAGCGTATATAATTATAGTAACGAATCAAAGTGCAAAAGAAGCAGCTTCTGACACGAATGAAAAGGGGTGAACGTACGCATGACGTTTAGCTTAGGAATGATTTTGGCGGTCTTCATGATTGGGGTCCTCATGTTACTGGTCGAAATATTCGTCACAGGGTTCGGAATCTTTGGAGTCCTCGGAATCGGTGCGGTCCTTGCTAGTCTGATCATGGCAGGCGCTACAGTTGGTCAAGTAGGTATCGCAATCGGACTTGCTGTATTTCTATCGCTTGCGGCCGGATACTGGGCGTATCGCAGAATTAAATCAAATCAGTCGTTACTATGGCGCGGTTTGATTTTGACGGATTCGACATCGTCTGAAAAAGGCTATCTCTCCCATCAAGACAAAGTACAACTGTTAGGACAAGAAGGAGTCAGTTTGACGCCTCTTCGTCCATCAGGAACGATTGAAATCGATGGGAATCGAATTGATGCCGTAACGGAAGGGACCTTCATTCAAGCGGGGGAAACAATCGTCGTAAAAGAAGTGACGCATGGACGCGTCATTGTTAGAGTCCAACATACGAAGGAGGAGTCCCACACATGACACCTGAACTATTGACCGTATTACTCATATCTGGAGGAATTTTAATTTTCCTCGCCATCTTCTTCACGCTCGTTCCGATCCCACTTTGGATCAGCTCGCTCGCAGCAGGCGTACGTGTATCGATCTTTACATTAGTCGGGATGCGACTACGTCGAGTGACACCATCTAAAATCGTCAATCCGTTGATTAAGGCAGTTAAAGCGGGATTGAACTTGAATACGAATCAACTGGAAAGTCACTTCCTTGCCGGTGGTAACGTTGACCGCGTCGTCAATGCCTTGATTGCAGCACATCGTGCGAATATCGAGTTGAGCTTCGAACGCGCAGCAGCGATTGATCTTGCTGGTCGTAACGTTCTGGAAGCTGTTCAAATGTCGGTTAACCCGAAAGTCATCGAAACACCATTTATCGCCGGTGTGGCAATGAACGGGATTGAAGTAAAAGCGAAAGCCCGGATCACGGTACGTGCGAACATTGATCGTCTCGTCGGTGGTGCTGGGGAAGAAACGGTCATCGCACGTGTTGGTGAGGGTGTCATCTCAACCATTGGTTCGTGTAATGACCAAAAAGAAGTACTTGAGAATCCAGAGATGATCTCACGGACGGTTCTTGCGAAAGGACTCGATTCGGGTACGGCGTTCGAGATTCTCTCGATTGATATCGCGGACATTGATATCGGGAAAAATATCGGTGCGGTTCTGCAGACGGATCAAGCAGAAGCAGATAAGAACATTGCGCAAGCAAAAGCGGAAGAACGTCGCGCAATGGCGATTGCAAGTGAACAAGAGATGAAATCACGTGTTGAAGAGATGCGTGCGAAGGTTGTCGCTGCTGAAGCGGAAGTGCCGCTTGCGATCGCTGAAGCGATGCGTGACGGTAACTTTGGCGTCATGGATTATGCAAACTACTTGAACGTGACGGCAGATACGAAAATGCGTCAAGCAATCGGTGGGCAATCATCACCAAATGACTCACAATAAAGGGTGAGACGGTATGGATATCATATGGGTCGGATTGATGATCGCATTCGGTGTCATCTCCGTCATCTCAAAAGCAGCGGATAAAAAACCGAAGCAGACGAACCGGACACCTTCAAAGGAGTTCGGCGACTATGTGAAACAAATAACCGAACAGGTCGATACGGCGCGACAAGAGATGGTACCTCCACCTGTCGTTCGTAAAAAAGCACCCGCGAAGAAACAACCGGGGGTAACGCAAACAAAAGCGCGACCCGTTCATGAACGAACGGAATTGCAACAACGTTTGGACCAGCGTCAGAAACAACATTCGAAAAAAGGGATGTCCTCTTCGACGATCGGTGAAATCAAAGATAGCGTCGCAGACGGTGCTATTGGAACGTCGAGTCGTTCAGCATCAGCGACGAGACTCTCACAGGATGAAATGCGTCGTGCCATCGTCTGGAGTGAGGTTCTGGGTGCACCCGTTTCAAAACGAAAACGATGATGATTAGACAGTGAGTCGATCCTACGAAACGCGTAGGATCGACTCTTTTTATTTCCCAAAAGGTGGGAACGGGTTTTTCTTTCCATCTTTTCGGCGGAAGTGCTAAAGTGGAAGAGATTAGATATGAAGCGATGACAACTTGTTATCCATGACTAGGAGGCCATTCACAACGTGATATTCAACGAAAGAATCCCATTTGCATTTTCGAATTCAGAACAGATTCAAGCATTCGTCGGTCCGAATGATGCAGTCTTACGTACGATGGAAGCAGAACTTGACGTTCAGCTTACGCATCGAGGAGATGAGCTGTTGGCACAATCCGAACAGGAGCAGTCTGTAATCTTAGCAGGACAGGTCGTAGGCGTCTTGAAACAACTTGTGAATCGTGGAGCTGTTTTGACGGAGCGTGACGCGACGAGCGCCATTCAACTGGCACGTCAAGATCGGGTGGATGAACTACTGGAACTTTACGATACGGTCATTCATACGAATCATAAAGGAAAACCACTTCGTGCAAAGACACTCGGTCAAGCACGTTACGTTCGGGGAATCGACCGCTGTGATTTGACATTTGGTATTGGACCAGCGGGAACCGGAAAAACGTATCTTGCTGTCGTGATGGCGGCAAAAGCGTTAAAGGAAGGTCACGTCAAACGACTTGTCCTGACGCGTCCAGCAGTAGAAGCAGGAGAAAATCTAGGATTCCTTCCAGGGGATCTGAAAGAAAAAGTCGATCCCTATCTACGTCCTCTATACGATGCGCTACATGACGTACTTGGTGTCGAACATACGGCTCGTCTGCTTGAGCGTGGCGTCATCGAGATCGCGCCGCTCGCTTACATGCGTGGACGGACACTTGAACATGCCTTCGTCATTCTTGATGAAGCGCAAAATACGACACGTGAACAAATGAAGATGTTCTTGACGCGTCTCGGATTCCATTCGAAGATGATCGTCACAGGCGATTTGACACAAGTCGATCTTCCGCGAGGAAAAACGTCTGGTCTACAAGAAGCGTTACATTTGCTCGGCAATGTCAAAGGGATTCATTTTGAGCACTTTGGCTCAGCGGATGTCGTGCGTCACCCACTTGTCCGAAAAATCGTTGATGCTTATAGTCAGGATTTGACATAAGCCGTTACGAAAATAGATGGAAAAGGGGGAGATGATATGCGCAAGGTTGGGGTCTGGGTCGGGCTTTTGACAGTAGTATTCTATCTCGTCGTATCGACGATGATGTATGTCAGTGTTCGGCCAGAAGCCTTGTCCGCAGAACCATTCTCAATTGCAGAAGAAGATATCCGGTCACCCTTGACGATGGAGGACCGGGTTGCAACAAATCAAATCAAGGAAAATTCGGTTGCTGCAATCGAGAGTCAGTATACGATCAAACAAGAGTATGCAGCACAACAAATTGATAAAGTCGAACAACTTTTTGCGAGTTTGTCTGGTATCAAAAAAACAAATGAGATCGGTAAAATCAAACAGCGTCTGCGTGGAACGGAGGCGGCAACTCTTTTGAAGGATGATGAGTTACGCTTGCTTGTGACGTCGACGACAGCACTACGGAATACGACACGTGACGTCGTCATCACCGCGATTGAAGAAGCGATGCGTCAACGTATCTCGTCTGATGGTGGTGAAGTAGCGGAGGCACGTGAGAATGCGCGAACGGATATTGAACGTTCGCCACTGTCCTTTTCACTAAAAGCAGTCGCTAAAGCGATGACCGATCAACTGATCGTGACGAACTACGTCTATGATCCGGAAAAGACGGAACAGCTTCGTAAGCAGACGAGTGATAAAGTTGAACCAGTCATCATTTCAGAAGGCGAAGTGATCGTTAAACGAGGCGAAGTGATTTCACAAGATGCCTATCGTCAGCTACAATTAGTCGGCTTGATTTCTGATCGACAGTCGTTGAAACCGTTACTCGGGGCGATGCTTGTCAGTGCGTTGATGACTGCCTTTTTATTTGGATTCATTCACCGTTCAAAACTGCGATACGCTCAAATGGGGCGGATTCGATTATTCGGGCTTGTCTACCTCGTCGTCAGTCTACAATTACTCGTCATGTATGGTATGGCGTTCTTAGCAGACGACATCAATCCAGCATTTTACTTACTCACGCCGACCGCTTTTGCTGCGCTCGTCTTGCGCAATTTATTGAACGAACGGATTGCATTATCGAGTTCTCTGTTTACGGCGCTTGCCGGAACGTTCTTCTATAGTACGAACCAGAACTTCAGCTTCAATATCGCAATCTATTTATTGGTCGGTGGTTTAGTCGCAACGTTTTTCCTGCGCTCTAGTTTGTCACGACGTCGTATTTTCATGAGCAGTGTTTCGATTGCCGGAGCAAACATCGCGATTTTCTTAGCATTCGTCCTGTTACGAAGTGGAACGTTCGAACTACGAGAAACGCTGATTTTAGTTGGTTTTGCGATTGCGAGCGGTATCTTGAGTGCCGTCCTAGCAATTGGACTATTGCCGTTTCTTGAGATGACATTCGGTATTTTAGCACCGACCCGCCTACTCGAACTGTTGAACCCGACGCATCCGTTACTCAAAAAACTATTAGTTGAAGCACCGGGAACGTACCATCATAGTATGATGGTCGCGAACCTAGCAGAAACAGCCTGTGAAGCAATCGGAGCAGATGGATTGCTTGCACGAGTCGGAGCCTACTATCATGATTTAGGGAAAACGCGACGACCGCTTTATTTCATTGAAAACCAGCATGGACGCAATCCCCATGATCGATTGACACCGGAAGAGTCGGCACGTGTCATCTTGGCACATACCGAGGATGGTGTTGAATTACTCGAAGACGCAAAACTGCCAGCAGCGATCATCGATATTTGCCGCCAGCATCATGGAACCTCTCTGCTGAGATACTTTTATGTCAAGGCAGCAGAACAAGGTGAGGTCGATGAGGAGACGTTCCGTTACACGGGTCCGAAACCACAAACTCGTGAAGCGGCGGTCATCATGATTGTTGACTCGATTGAAGCGGCAGTTCGTTCGATGAAAGCTCCTTCAGAAGAAGGAATTCGGGACTTGGTCGCGAAAATCATTCGTGAAAAGATGATGGATGATCAATTTGCGGAATGTGACATTACGACACGTGAGATTTATCGCGTTGGTGAAAGTGCGTGTCATACCTTATCCGGTTTGTTCCATGAACGAATCGAGTATCCAGAATTAAAGAAAGAGGCAACGACATGAATATTTATATGACAGACGAAAATAATCGTCTAACGGAAGAACAACGACAGCTTGTCGAATCGATTTTGATTTACACGGCGGAACAAGAAGAAGTCGATTCAAATAGTGAGTTGTCCGTGACTTTCGTCTCAAACGATGAGATTCAAGAAATCAATCGTGAATGGCGTGGAAAGGATCAGGCGACAGACGTCATTTCCTTTGCGATGGAAGAACTCGGAGAAGATGAAATCGATTTTGGATTGCTCGAAGACGAACCAATCGTCCTCGGCGATTTGATCATTTCCGTAGAACGGTGTCGTGAACAAGCGGCAGAGTATGGGAATCATTTTGAGCGAGAGCTCGGTTTCCTCGCTGTCCATGGTTTTCTCCATTTACTCGGATACGATCACATTGAAAAAGCAGATGAGGAAGTCATGACGAAGCGACAGGAGGAAATCCTGCATCACTTCGAGTTATATCGGGGCACATTGTGAAAAGCTGGTGGCAACCCTTTCGACATGCCATGAACGGATTGCGCCAATCGATTCGAGAAGAACGGCATATGAAAGTTCACGTGACAGTTGGTGCCATCGTGTTGCTTGTCGCCTTTCTATTACCCTTGACGTCTGTCGAGCGAGCGATCCTCTTCTTGACGGTCGGGATCGTCATCAGTGCCGAGATGTTCAATACAGCGTTTGAGCGCGTCGTTGATCTCGTGACGCAGGAATGGCATCCACTGGCAAAAGCAGTCAAGGATATTGCAAGTGGAGCTGTTCTTGTGTTGGCGCTTACATCTATTGCAATTGCACTATGCATCTTCATCCCATATTTGGTACAATAAGAATCCGGCCTTTTTGGCCAATACCGTTCCTAAGAAGGGGATACTCACATGAAAACAGAACAATTACTCGAACAAGCTAAACGTGCACGCGAAAAAGCGTATGTTCCATATTCGAAATTCCAAGTCGGTGCTGCTCTACTAACAAAAGACGGACAAGTCTTCCATGGTTGCAATATTGAAAACGCTGCATATGGTCTTTGTAACTGTGCAGAACGGACAGCAATCTTCTCTGCGTGGGCACAGGATGCGCGCGAGTATGCAGCGATGGCTGTCGTTGCGGACACAGAAGGACCGGTCGCACCATGTGGACAATGCCGCCAAGTGCTATCAGAGATGTGTGACGCAGATATGCCAATCTATTTGACGAACCTTAAAGGGGATGTCACAGAAACAACAGTGGGCGCCCTCTTACCAGGAGCATTCACGAAAGGGGATTTACATGTTTAAAGAAGGATTCAAATCGGGCTTTGTCTCGATCATCGGACGCCCGAACGTCGGAAAATCGACATTCCTCAACCGTGTCATCGGACAAAAGATTGCCATCATGTCTGATAAGCCACAAACGACGCGAAATAAAATCCAAGGTGTCTATACGACAGAAGACGTTCAGACGATTTTCATCGATACACCAGGGATTCATAAACCAAAACATAAACTCGGTGACTTCATGATGAAGGTCGCAACGAACGCATTGCGTGAAGTTGATGCGATTTTGTTCATGGTCAACGTGACAGAACCAAAAGGAAAAGGCGACGATTTCATCATTGAAAAATTGAAGGAACTCGATACACCCATCATTCTCGTCATGAATAAGGTCGATTTGATTCATCCGAATGATATTCCGCCAATCATCGAGTCATATAAAAATGAGCTCGAGTTTGCGGCAGTCGTTCCGATCTCTGCGCTTCAAGGTAACAACGTCGGACCGTTACTTGAAGAAATCGCGAAGATCTTACCAGAAGGACCGATGTATTATCCGGCGGATCAAGTCACTGACCACCCGGAGCGTTTCATCATCTCAGAGATGATTCGTGAGAAAGTCTTGCAGAAGACACGCGACGAAGTACCACACTCGATCGCAGTCGCGATTGATCAAATCAAGACGCGTGAGAATGGAAACATGGTCGATGTCCATGCGACGATCTTGATCGAGCGCGATTCCCAAAAAGGAATCATCATCGGTAAACGCGGAGCACTTCTAAAAGAAATCGGCTCTGAAGCACGAACGGACATCGAGATGTTACTCGGAACAAAAGTTTACCTGAACTTGTGGGTCAAAGTCCAAAAGGATTGGCGTAACAAGGCCGGTCAATTGCGTGAACTTGGCTTCCGCGATGACGAGTATTAAGCGATGATCGATAAGGCGGAAGGGCTTGTACTACGAACGGTCGTATACGGTGAATCGAATAAGATCGTCACGCTACTGACACGTGAATACGGCAAGCTCGCCGTCATGGCGCGAGGAGCGAAGAAGCCGGGTAGTCGTTTCAACGCGGCAAGCCAGCCTTTCGTTCGAGCCGTCTATATCTATCCACGGTCACGTGGTCTCGGTCAGTTGAAATCAGCAGACGTCATCACGAGCCACGCGCATATCCGGCAAGATGTCGTCTTGATGGCGTATGCGATGTATCTACTGGAGCTGGCAGATAAAGCGCTTGATGAACGAGTGCCGCAACCGGCACTCTATGATTTGTTCGTCGAAGGACTGGAGGCGATGGATGAAGGACTTGATCCCGACGTCGTCTCTTTCATCATCGAGTTGCGCCTGTTGCGTCATCTAGGGATTGCGCCGCACTTGAATGGCTGTACGATTTGCGGGAGTGCTGAAGCACCGTTTGCTTTTTCGTTACACCACGGTGGTCTACTCTGTCGCCGGCATCGCCATGAGGATGAACATGCTGTCTTTATGTCAGAGGCAGTCGCGAAGATGCTCTATGTGTTTTCTGTCTATGATTTCTCGCGGATCGGGACAGTGACGGTGAAGCCGGAAACGAAGCGTCTATTGCGTCAAATCATGGATGCTTATATGGAACGCTACAGCGGGTTACGTCTACGTTCAAAACGTGTCCTCGACCAGTTGATTGATTTCGGCAACGATTGACAGCAACAAGCGGGTTCGGTAGAATAAATGCGGTAGAAGCAACTAAATGAACACGATGACGAAAAGGAGTACCGTCTTTTTCTCAATCAAGCGATTCCAGGGTGGTGTGAGCTGGGAGTGAGAGGGGCGCGAATGGCGTTTCGGAGTGTTCTTTGTCAAAAAGAGTGGCATGCGATGCATGCAAGTAGGGTGGAACCGCGGGCTCGTCTCGTCCCTATGTGCAACGATTGTTGTACATAGGGGCGTTTTTTGCGTTCCTTAATCATTTCGGAGGTGAAAGTCGTGAAGATGACAGTACAAGACATGATCTTGACATTACAAAAATTTTGGGCAGAACAAGGCTGCTTGACGATGCAAGCATACGACGTAGAAAAAGGAGCCGGTACGATGAATCCGATGACGTTCTTACGGAGTCTCGGACCAGAACCATGGAACGTTTGTTATACAGAACCATCACGCCGTCCGGCTGACGGTCGTTACGGGGAAAACCCGAACCGTCTGTATCAACACCATCAATTCCAAGTCATCATGAAACCATCACCTGACAACATTCAGGAATTGTACTTACAAAGTCTCGAGTTGCTTGGTATCAACCCACTCGAACATGATATTCGTTTCGTAGAGGATAACTGGGAGAACCCGACGTTCGGTGCTGCAGGTCTCGGCTGGGAAGTATGGCTGAACGGGATGGAAATCACACAATTCACGTACTTCCAACAAGTCGGTGGAATCGAGTGTAATCCGATCGCAGTCGAGATCACTTATGGAATCGAGCGTCTTGCGTCGTACATTCAAGACGTTGAGAGTGTCTTTGATCTCGTTTGGACGGATGGCTTCAAATACGGTGATATCTTCTATCAACCGGAGTTCGAACATTCGAAGTATACGTTTGAAACGTCAGATGTCGCATTACTTTTCACGTTGTTCGATCAATATGAAAAAGAAGCGAATCGTGCCTTGGACGAGAACCTCGTTTTCCCAGCGTATGATTACATCTTGAAATGTTCACATACCTTTAACCTTCTCGACGCGAAAGGGGCGATTTCCGTCACGGAACGCACAGGATTCATCCATCGTGTCCGGAACATGTCGCGTCGTTGTGCGCAAAGTTTCATCGAAGAACGGGAACGTCTTGGCTTCCCATTGATCAAGTCGAAAGCAGGTGAGTCACATGCATGAATTATTACTTGAAATTGGTTTAGAAGAGATGCCGGCTCGATTCGTCCTTCAATCCGAAACACAACTCAAGGAGCGCGTGACGCGTTTTCTTGAAGAAGCACGGATTGAGTTCGCGAGCGTCGAATCCTTCTCGACACCACGCCGTCTTGCAGTGTACGTCAAAGGTCTCGCAGCACGTCAAAGCGACCTCGAAGAAACATTAAAAGGACCAGCAAAACGAATCGCGATGGACGAAGCAGGGAACTGGACGAAAGCAGCCGAAGGGTTTGCGCGTGGTAAAGGGTTAACGACGGACGATCTCTTCCTTGGAGAAGAAAAAGGAGTCGAGTATCTCTATGCGACACGTAAGGAAGTCGGACAAGCGACAGCCGATCTACTTCCTGGACTAAAACAAGTCGTCGAAGCGATGACATTCCCGAAAAACATGCGTTGGAGCACACAATCGTTACGTTACATGCGTCCAATTCGTTGGTTGATTGCCCTGCTTGACGATCAAGTCATCCCGTTTGAAGTCGCATCCGTCGAAACGGGTCGGACATCACGTGGACATCGTTTCCTCGGGCAGGACATCACGATCCTGCGTCCGAACGCTTATGTTGAAGCGCTCGCAGGAGAAAACGTCATCGTCAGTTATGAAGCACGTCGTCAATTGATCGAAGAACAAATCGCAGCGCTTGCGGCACGCGAACAATTCGAAGTGCCGATCGATGCGTCTTTACTTGAAGAAGTCACGAACCTCGTCGAGTATCCGACAGCCTTGTTCGGTGCATTCGATGAAGCGTATCTTGAGTTACCAGAAGAAGTCTTGATCACGACGATGAAAGAACACCAACGTTACTTCCCGGTCAAACGTGACGGTGCGTTGCTCCACTATTTCGTCACGGTACGAAACGGAAACGCAACACATCTTGAAAACGTCGCACGCGGAAACGAAAAAGTCATCCGTGCCCGTTTAGCCGATGCGCAGTTCTTCTATGAAGAAGATAAAAAAGCAGATATCGATGAACAGGCGAAACGTCTTGATAAAATCGTCTTCCATGAAAAATTAGGAACGACAGGCGAAAAAGTCCGTCGCGTCCGTCAGATGGCACTCGCACTTGCAGATCGTGTCGGTGCAGACAAAACACGTGTCGAACGTGCAGGACAGATCTATAAATTCGACCTCGTCAGTCAAATGGTCTATGAATTCACAGAATTGCAAGGTCTGATGGGTGAGCGGTATGCGAACATGAAGAATGAGGATCCGGAAGTCGCGGCTGCGATTCGTGAACATTACATGCCACGCTTCGCGGGGGATGCAAGTCCGGAAACACCGACAGGAACACTCTATGCGATTCTCGATAAGATGGACAGCGTCGCTGGATTCTTTGGTGTCGGTATGATTCCAAGTGGATCAGCGGATCCGTACGCATTGCGTCGTCAAGCACAAGGGATTGTTCAGATTTTATCAGATCGCAAGTTGAATCTGACATTGACTGAATTGATTGCCTTCGTCGTTTCAGAACAGGTGGCAGCAGGTCTTTACGCGAAGGATGCCGAAGAAGTCCAATCTGCATTACAAGACTTCTTTGCACAACGCTTGAAATACCGTCTATCGGAAATGAACTTCCGTCATGATGTCGTCGAAGCCGCTCTTGATCATACGTTGACAGTCGAAGCGAATGAGCAACGTGCTGCAATGCTTGAAAGTGCGACGAAAAAAGAATCGTTCAAGAAAACGGTCGAACAACTCAGCCGTGTCTTAAACATCTCGAAAAAAGCAGAAGACGTCACAACTGTTAATCCAGCGCTCTTTGAAAATGATGCGGAACGCGCGTTGCATGAGGCGATTGAGAAGACCTTACCAGAGGTTGATCAAGCAATCGCGTCACTTGATTATGAACGAGCGCTTGAGGCACTTGATGCAACCGTTCCGTCGATTACAGCCTACTTCGACGGTACGATGATCATGACGGACGACGAAACAGTCCGTACGAACCGTCTTAGCGAAATGAAACGATTTGCGCAAGCCATCGAATCAGTCGCCCGGTTCAATGCACTTACTTTAGCGTAAAGAAAAAGGACGGATGAGCCGATGAAGTTAAATGAACGGCAAAAAAAGATACTCCAAATCGTCAAAGAGAATGGTCCGATCACGGGAGAGCAGATTGCTTCTGCACTCTCCCTGACACGGGCGACATTACGACCCGATTTGTCGATTTTAACGATGACCGGCATGCTAGAAGCGCGTCCACGTGTCGGCTATATGTACGTTGGAAAGAAAAATGCGTCCATGCTTCATGAGAAACTCGACACCTTGACCGTCGGCGAATTCATGTCGTCGGCAAAGGTCATTCATGAAGGGATGACCGTATACGATGCGATCGTTCACTTATTCCTTGAAGATGTGGGTTCGCTGTTCGTCGTCAGTAAGGACCATGCGTTAGTCGGTGTGTTGTCACGTAAGGATTTTCTACGTGCGGCAATCGGTAATCAAGAATTAGATACGTTACCGGTCAACATCATCATGACACGGATGCCGAATTTGACGGTCTGTGAAAAATCGGAGACGTTGATTGGTGCCGGTATGAAACTGATCGAAAAACAGATTGATTCAATGCCAGTCGTCGAAGAGGAGAACGGCGTCTTGAAAGTCGTTGGTCGAATGACGAAGACGAACATGACGAAAGTGTTGGTCGCTTTAGCACGTGATGAAGAAATTTAAGGAGGGTTCCTGATGCGTCAACGGATTTATGTCGTGAGTGACTCTGTCGGAGAGACGTGTGAACTCGTCGTCCGCGCAGCTGCAATCCAATTCCCGGAACAAGCCATCGAAACGGTCCGCATTCCGTTCGTCGATGATGATCAAGTTATTTATGACTTGGTTCTTCATGCGAAAGAAGAACAAGCGACAATCGCTTTCACGATCGTTCATGCGACCCATCGTCGTCTGCTTGCAAACACAGCTCGCGCCCACGGTGTTAAAGCGATTGATCTACTTGGTCCATTGCTTGACACGATGGAAGATCGCTTGCAGATGCAACCGAAGGAAGAGCCAGGGTTAATCTATCGCCTAGATGAGGAGTATTTCCGAAAAATCGAAGCGGTTGAATTTGCTGTCAAGTATGACGATGGACGTGATCCAAAAGGTATCAAACGTGCGGATATCGTCTTGATCGGGGTGTCGCGTACATCAAAGACACCACTTTCGCAGTATCTGGCTTTGAAGCGATATAAAGTAGCGAACGTACCACTCGTACCTGAATCGATCCCGCCAGCGGAGCTATTCGATATTCCAAAAGAAAAATGTTTTGGACTACTCATCTCACCGGAAAAGTTGATCGACATCCGAATGGAACGCCTGCGTTCATTAGGACTCAAACCAGAAGCAGCATACGCGCAGATGGACCGAATCAACCGGGAACTCGAATACGCACGGAATTTATACGAACGAATCGGTTGCCAAGTCATCGACGTGACAAATAAAGCAGTCGAGGAAACGGCAAACCTGATTTTGACCGGAATTTCCGGGAAAGCGCATGACTAGTCAAGCAGTCAGGAACATAGTATACTTGTTTAGCTGATAAATGAGATAATGCCCTTTTTCTAATGAAACGGAACGAGTCATCGTTCCGTTTCATTGCGGGTATGGTCATGTAAGGATAAGTTCTCAAGGAAAGGGGAGAGGACGGAATGAAGCGAATTCCTGATGAAATCGTCGATCAGGTCCGCCAAGCAACGGACATCGTCGAATTGATTTCAGAACGTGTAGAATTAAAAAAACAAGGGAATCGATATTCAGGGCTTTGCCCGTTTCATTCTGAGAAATCACCTTCCTTTTCTGTTTCTCCTGATAAAGGGATGTACTACTGTTTTGGATGTGGTGCAGGTGGAAACGCAATCACTTTCGTCATGGAAACAGAAGGAATGAGTTTCAAGGAAGCCGTCTCTAAATTAGCTGATCGAAGCGATGTCACACTTCCGGAACTGGAGCCGGATCGATTCGAACAATCGGAATCGACACCCGAACAGGAAAAGAAGTTCCGGATGCGCGAGGCACATCGGATCGTCACCGAGTTGTATCATGAGGTGTTGATTCAAACGGAAGCAGGCGATGCGGGACGAATCTATTTAGAGAATCGTGGTATCCGTGAAGGTGCGATGCGTGAGTTCCGACTCGGGTATGCACCGGATCAAGATCGTTTTACAGTGGATTCCTTGGCACGACGTGGGTTTGATTTAGATGAGATGGTCGAAGCGGGATTGATTTCAATCGGACGCGATGGCGATTATCGAGATCGATTCAACGGTCGAGTCGTATTTCCTATCTCCGATCGTGATGGCACGATCGTCGGATTTAGTGGACGTTCGATTGATGGTCGTGATCCGAAGTATGTCAATACAGCGGAAACACCTTTGTTCAATAAAAGTGAACTGTTATTCGGATTCGCTCAAGCACGAGGAGCGATGCGCAAAATCAAACAAGTCGTCCTCGTTGAAGGGAATCTTGATGTTGTGCGTGTCGCTCAAGCGGGTATACCTTATACGGTAGCCTCTTTAGGAACAGCCTTAACACCGGTTCATGCCCAAAACCTAGCACGTATCGTCGATGAAGTCATTATTTGTTATGACGGAGACAAGGCAGGACGCGCTGCGACGTTAAAAGCCCTACAGTTGCTTGAAGCCGTTGCCGTCGACTGTTCCGTCATCCGTTTACCGGATGGCGAAGACCCGGATTCCTTCATTGGGAATCAGGGCGAAGAGACGTTTTTACACTGGATTGAACAAGAACGGGTTTCAAGTCTTGAATTCAAATCTTTTTATTTTCGACAAGGAAAAAACTTGCGATTAGAAGGAGAACGCGTTCGATATATTGAAACTATGCTTGAAGAGATTGGTCGAACATCCAATCCGTTGTTACGGGACATTTATTTAGGAAAACTTTCTGAGGAATTTAAACTCTCGAAAGACTCCTTGATCGCACAAGTGCGTCCAACCGTCCAACAACCGAAGAGAGAACAAATCGTTTCCGATCGCCCAGCTGCTCTACCGACAGCACCTCCTGACCGAACGTTCGCGAACTGGAAAAAGGCAGAACGCTTCTTGCTTGCCTACATGATCCGTTCAGAAGAAGTATGTCTTGAAGTGCGAGAGCAACTAGGTGTCCAATTCAATGATCCGGCACACCAATTGATTGCCGGCAAGCTATATGAATTTTACGGAGCAGGTACGCAAGGAAGTCCTGATCGTTTTTTGACGATGTTGCACGACGCCTCTTTGCAACGAATCGTAGCGGATTTAGAGTTCATGCTAATGCCTGAATATGATCCTGATTTACTCAGTCACTACATTCGTGCCGTCCAAAATGAACAGCAACGTCGTTTGTTAGAAGAAGAAAAGTCACGATTGAATCAACAAACAGATATCCGTGCTCAAGCGGAGCTGATGCAGGCGATCATAGAACGGAAGCGTCGTTTAAAAGATCGATGACCTGCTGCATGATGTGGAAGGAGTGTATGGTTCGATGGCAGAAAAAGCAAGATCAGAAGCTGAATTACTCCGTCTCGCGAAAGAGGAACTCATCGCGCTCGGACATAAAAATGGTGAATTGTCACACCAAAAGATCGAAGACAAACTAAGTTCGTTCGAATCAATGGATGCTCAGCAATTCGAGGAATTCCTTCAATTGCTTGAAACAGAAGGTATCAAGGTCAACAATGACGGTACAGGGGACGAAAAAGAAGAGGCGGATCTAAACGATTTGTCTGTTCCTCCTGGTGTCAAGATCAATGACCCTGTCCGGATGTATTTAAAAGAAATTGGTCGCGTTGATTTGTTAAATGCAGAAGATGAAGTCGAACTTGCTAAACGAATCGAACAAAACGATGAAGAAGCAAAAAAACGATTGGCGGAAGCAAACTTACGTCTCGTCGTTTCGATTGCGAAGCGTTATGTCGGACGCGGTATGTTGTTCCTTGATTTGATTCAAGAAGGCAACATGGGTCTGATCAAAGCGGTCGAGAAATTCGACTATACGAAGGGATATAAATTCTCGACGTATGCAACATGGTGGATTCGTCAGGCAATCACACGTGCGATTGCTGACCAAGCGCGGACAATCCGAATTCCGGTTCACATGGTTGAGACGATCAATAAATTGATTCGTGTCCAGCGTCAACTCTTGCAAGATCTCGGACGTGAACCATCACCGGAAGAGATTTCAAAAGAGATGGAAATCACGCCAGAAAAAGTCCGTGAAATCCTGAAGATTGCGCAAGAGCCGGTTTCTCTTGAAACTCCAATCGGGGAAGAGGATGATTCACATCTCGGAGATTTCATCGAGGACCAAGATGCGACAGCACCACAAGATGCTGCAGCATACGAACTCTTGAAAGAACAACTCGAAGATGTGTTAGATACACTGACGGATCGTGAAGAAAACGTCCTCCGTCTTCGTTTTGGTCTTGACGATGGTCGGACACGGACACTTGAAGAAGTCGGGAAAGTATTTGGCGTTACACGTGAACGAATTCGTCAAATCGAAGCAAAAGCACTTCGGAAATTACGTCATCCGAGTCGTTCGAAACGCCTGAAAGATTTCCTCGATTAATTCAAAGTGTGAAGAATATATGAAATTTTAGTGGGAAGGAAGAAAAAAGTTTCGTTTTTTTCTTCCTTCCCTGTTTTTTTTACAGTAGAATAGTAACGGGGAATACCATTCAGTCACCAACTTGGTTGGGTATAGAATATGGGGGGAATCCAAATGCGTAATCCATTAGTACCGTTCGCGGCGATCGCAGTCATCGCCATCATCGCTATGATTTCATTGTCTTACTTTGGGGTCGATCAGGTGAAGGAAGCTCGCAAAGGGCCGTCAACTGCAGAAATGAAGCCAGAAGACTTGTTTGCATCTAAAGGATGTACAGGATGTCACGGTGGAAACTTAGAAGGCGGAACAGGTCCGAACTTAACAAAGATCGGCGCGAAGCTGAAAGAAGATGAAATTAAGAACATCGCAATGAACGGTAAAGGGCAAATGCCTGGCGGTCTTGCGAATGACGAAGAAGCAGCTGTTCTAGCCAAATGGTTAGCTGCTAAGAAATAAGAACAAGGGCATCTATCTCGTTACGAGATGGATGTTTTTTTGTGGTGTATGGTATCTTTTTTAGCGTAAATCCGCTATTTTTAAAAGAGAGTTTTTCGGAAAATAGGAAGGATGAAGATGATGCAAATGAACGTCGTATTGGATCAACGACTCCAAAAAGTCGTGTCGTATATTCCACAAGGAGCTATCCTCGCAGATATTGGATCTGATCATGCATTCGTACCATGTTTTTGTATCCAGCAACAGAAAATCGAACGCGCGATCGCGGGAGAGGTAAACGAAGGACCGATGGAAGCGGCAAAAGGACAAGTGGCGCTTGTCGGGCTCGAGTCACAAATCGATGTCCGCCTTGGAAGTGGACTATCGGTTTTAAAGCCGGGCGAAGCAACAGCGATTACGATTGCAGGAATGGGCGGAACACTGATTGCCTCAATCCTTGAAGAAGGCAAAGATCGGCTGTCGGGGGAGGAACGTTTGATCCTTCAACCAAATGTTGATGCAGTTGATGTTCGGAAGTGGTTGCTGACGAATTCATATGCGTTATTGTCTGAAGCCATCGTCGAGGAGAACGGAAAGATCTATGAAATTCTCGTTGCAGAACGTGGAGATGAAACACTTTACTCAGAGGACGAAACAACACGTCAGTGGGAATTGTTCTTTGGACCACAGTTAATGCGGGAACGTGCACCAGAATTCATTGAAAAATGGCAGATTGAAAAACAAAAGCGAGAGTATATCCTAGCTCAGATGAAACAAGGACAAGCAACGGAGGTTTTATCTGAAAAAATCGAAGCCATCGAACGATTGATTCAAAAGATGGAAGAGGTGACGAACTAATGGCGAATGGGAACCATGTCATTGAGCAGTTTGAAGCATTTGCTCCGAAAAAATTTGCACTCGAAGGTGATCCGATTGGTCTACAAATCGGAACATTGAACAAGGACGTCAAACGTGTGCTCGTGACACTTGATGTCTTGGAGTCTGTCGTCGATGAAGCGATTGAAAAGAAGGTCGATCTCATCATTGCGCATCATCCCCCGATTTTTAGTAAGTTAGCAAATGTGACGGATCGTTCTGCAACAGGACGGATCGTCACAAAATGTATCAAACACGATATTGCGGTGTATGCTGCGCATACAAACCTTGACGTAACACCAGGCGGGGTCAATGACTGGATGGCAGATGCACTTGGTCTTGAGTCTTGTGAAGTACTAGCACCGACGTTTGAAAACACGCAATATAAACTAAGTGTCTTCGTACCGACTGAGGCTGTAGAGCGCGTTTCAACAGCCCTTGCACAAGCGGGGGCAGGAAAGGAAGGCGACTACAGTGATTGTCAATTCCACGTCGAGGGAACGGGTCAATTCCGACCGTTGACGGAAGCTACCCCGTATATCGGTGAAGCAGGGCGACTCGAACGCGTTTCAGAAGTTCGAATCGAGACGATCGTCACGGAACTGAATCAGAAACAAGTCATTCGAGCGATGAAACAGGCTCATCCATATGAGGAAGTCGCCTATGATCTCATTCGTCAAGAACGCCCGGCAACATCACTTGGTCTTGGACGGATTGGTCGGTTACCGGAAGCAATGACGTTACGGGAATTTGCAGAGCATGTTCGCGATGCGTTTGGTGTACAAAACTTACGCTTCGTCGGAGACGAATCACGCCACATCCAAAAAGTTGCAGTCCTTGGTGGTGACGGCAATAAGTACGTCTCGACTGCAGCATTTGCGGGAGCAGATGTCCTAGTGACAGGCGATCTCTATTTCCATGTGGCGCATGATGCGATGGCACTTGGACTAGCAGTCGTCGATCCAGGACATCATGTGGAGTCGGTCATGAAAGAAGGCGTCGTCAACGAATTAAGCAAACGATTCAAAGAGAAGAAGATAGATGTGGAACTCATCGTCTCGACAGCCAATACGAATCCCTTTCATTTTTTGTGATATGTAAAGTAAAAAATGAGATAAAACACCGGACGGCGATGATTCGCTGTCCGGTGTTTGTTATTACTTCTATCATATTCAGGTTAAAGGATTTTTACTTTTGGTAAAATCCGTCGTAGTTCAAGGAATGGTGTCTTGTCATGTGTACTGATGTCTGATGGATCATATTGCTGTAAGAAATCAATGACCTTTTTCGTGATTGGTGTTGGTGTTGATGCACCTGATGTGACACCAACTTGCTGTACACCTTTAAGCCATGATAGATCGAGTTCTGTTAAATCACCAATCCGATGCGCTGGAGTTCCTGCGATATCGAATGATACTTGTGCCAATCGGTTCGAGTTGTTAGAACGTGGATCACCGACGACGATGACAAGGTCACAATCTCCTGCTTGATCAGCCACCGCTTCTTGCCGGACTTGTGTTGCGTTACAGATTTCATTGTGTACTTCTACATGCGGATACTTTTTACGCACGTGTTCCATCAAAGCTTGGACATCCCATTGGCTCATCGTCGTCTGATTCGTGACGATGATTTTTTTATGAGCGAGCTGAGGCGGGAGTTCATCGATATCTTCGACTTTTTCGATGAGGTGCACATGCTCTGGTGCTACACCGACTGCACCTTCAGGTTCCGGGTGTCCATGTTTGCCGACGTAGATGACTTCATAATCATCCGCGACGACTTGTCGAATCAAATCGTGTGTACGCGTCACGTCAGGACATGTTGCATCGACGACGTGCAGATTTTTTTCGGCGGCGCGTGCATAAACAGCAGGCGAAATACCATGCGCTGTAAAAATGACAGTTCCTTCTTGAATCGTCTCAAGTGCTTCGAGGCGATCGGGACCATCGACTGTGATGACACCCATACTTTCGAATTCACGTGTGACATGAGCATTGTGAACGATCATACCAAGAATATGAATCGGGCGTGGCAAGTCTTTATTCAATGCCGCTTGTTGTGCAAGTTTCATTGCATCGACGACACCGTAACAATAGCCGCGGGGGCTGATTTTTTTTACTAGCATAGTTGTAGATTCTCCCTTTGTGAAAAAGAATGATTAGTTAGAGTGTACCATTGTTTAGACGGGAATGAAAATAGAGGAGTCTGTTTCAGAAACAGAACATGGTATACTAATGAAGTTGCAATTATTTAATAAGGGGGCGAAAGGGTGGAGTCTAAGAAAATGATGCGGTCGTATTTTTTTCAAATCACCGCCATCTTATTCATCCTGTTATGTCTTGTCATTTCAGCGCTTGCCTTTACTGCGGATCGAGTCACGATTTCACGAGTCGAACAGCAAACGGAAAAGCAGAGTGAGAAAAGTGTCGAAGTTTCTGGAAACGCGATCCGTGATAACATTGGGAATTTACATGAGGAAATCATGAGTTTGCAGTTAAACGTCGAAAATCCTGATAAGCTAAGTCGAAAAATTGAAGAATCAAATCTTCTTGATATTGATACTGGATTTAAAAGTCTTTTTTATTTTGACAGAAAGACGAAACAGATTACTTGGTTCTCAAGTGAAGATCGTCGCGTACCAGATAGTACGATAGTAAAGGATGATGATTTTCTACAAACTCTGACAAGTGCGGATTTTCATATGAGTAAGCTGTACTCAATGGAATCAGATGCCGTCACATATATGTTCGTGCCAGTTCGAGATGGTAACGAACGTGTAGGTGTGTTTGGTGGTGGACTAAGTGCGATGAATTCAATCATTTTCCGGAAATCATTAGAATCTTTTGATGATCAAACGATTGCCTATTTATTTAATAGTAAAAAAGAATTGCTAGCAACGTCGAGTAATCTTGTGACAGACGAAGAACGACTATTGTCGAGAAGTGTGATCGATCGTGCATTTCAATCCGTCGAACCATCTGAAATCTTTAGTACGAATCAAGATATGTATTACTTTGCAAAAGATTTAAAGGTGACGGATTGGAAAATTCTCGTTCGAACGCCGCGAAACGTTTTTTATGAACCTGTCTACACGACACGGCAGCAGTATTTGATCATCGCCGCTTTGACGCTCGTCCTTAGTCTGATTGTTGGCTATTTAATGTCACGACAATTGACATCTCCTTTACTTGAGCTTGTTCATAAAATTGAGAAAAGTAGTTCCCCGAAACCGATCGTCCTTGAACGTGCCGGATCAAACGAAGTGAAGACATTGGTCGCTGCTTATAATGAATACTCACAGCGAATGGAACATGCGCGACTTGAGCAGTTAAGTCAACAGCAAACCATGTTGCAGCAAGAGAAGCTAGCGTCACTTGGTCAATTAGCGGCGGGCATTGCTCATGAGATACGTAATCCATTAACACCAGTCAAAATGACCTTACAGTTATTAGCCGCAGAAAAGGATCGAGATACAGAGATGTTGATGTTAGCTTTATCTGAGCTTGATCGAGCGAACGGCATGATTCAGACGATGCTTGATTTATCCAAAGGCGAGAACAATGCGCTTCAAAAAACGACGATTGATATGAATGATTTAATGAAGAAGCTGACATATATCTTAGAAGCGGAAGCTCATCTTTACGAAGCGGATTGTAAAATTTATACACCTTCCTTTATGCCAAAGATTCATGCATCAGAAGAGGGGATTTTGCAGATTTTAGCAAACTGTGTTCGAAATGCCCTTCAAGCTGTCGCGTTTAAAGGGCCAGATGGGATTTGTCATTTGCATGTGCATATCTATCCGGAAGAGGTTGTCTTCATCATCCAAGATAATGGTGTCGGAATGGACGGTGATCAGATTGATCATGTTGGTCAAGCATTCAAGACGTCAAAAGTGGATGGAAATGGTCTTGGACTGTTCATGTCAAAACAAATCGTACGCGATCACAAAGGGAAGATGATTTTTGACAGTAAACCTGGAGTTGGCACAACGATTCAAGTTCACTTACCTCGAAAGGAGCAAACGGAATGAAATTCAATAAAGCGTGGCTATTCGTCTTAGTCATTTGGATATCATCCGTTCTTCTTATATCCAATATGTTCGTGAATACGGATTCGAATCCGCGTCGTCATCTCATCGGTTTTACGATCGTCAATGATAAACATGAATTTGCGCAGCGGCTCGTTGATGCGTTCAAGACACAAGCGAAACTGAATAAATATGAAGCAGTCGTCGCGACGTCGCATAATTCACGCATTAATGAAAGAGAGCAGATTGAAGAATTCATTCGAATGAAAGTGGATGCAATTTTCGTTACCACACTCGACGATGTTTACATCGCTGAATCTTTAGAAAAAGCTGCCAAAGAAGATATCCCTGTTTTTGCGATCGATCGATTGATTCGCTCCGATGCAGTCGTCAGTTCGATTACCTCAAATAATCAATTGATTGGTGAACAACTTGCATCATTCATCAAACACGAACGCATCAAGCAGACGGGACGAGCCACCGCTAATATCATTGAAGTCGCAGGTACGGCAAACGTCAACACGACGAATGAACGACACCGGGGATTTTTGACTGGTCTTGAGCGGGAGTCGGATCTGAAAATCGTCGAATCCGTGAATGGAGATTACGACCCCGTCACTTCAGAACAGGTCATGACACAGGTGATTGAGTCGGGAATTCCGTTTGATGCAGTCTATTGTCACAATGACGATATCGCGCTAGGTGTCCTCGAAGCATTGAAAAAAGCAGGGATCAAAGGAAAAATAATTGTCGGCATAGACGGGAATCGTGCTATATTAGAAGCTGTTGACATGAAATCGATGGATGCGACGGTCGTCCAGAGTGCTGATGAGATGATGAAAGTCGCCTTCAGTGCATTGAAGCTTCATACGAAAAACAAAAAGATTCCAACTCGTTTTTATACGTACTCCTATCTGTATGACGGTAGTAGACCCATAACCATGTTGAACTAATCGAGAGGCAGAAGCCTCAGCAAATAAGGAAAGGACGGTGTCAATTCATGAATGGATTCAGCCATTATCAATTACACCCGTTCGTCATCGAAGCACTCGATGACGCCCGCATCACAAAACCGACCGACATTCAGTCGCGGATCATCCCAGCTGCAGTAAAGGGACGCGATATCATCGGTCAATCACAAACAGGAACAGGAAAAACGTTATCGTTCCTTCTTCCAATCGTTCAAAACGTCGATCCAAAGCTTCAAGAATTACAAGCCATCATCGTTGCTCCAACGCGCGAACTTGCATGGCAAATTCATGAAGAACTGAAATCGTTACTCGTGAAGGAACCAGACTTCATCAAGACGAGTCTTATTACAGGTGGAATGGATCGCGAACGTCAAATCGGTCGTGTGAAAGTCTCGCCCCAAATCGTCATCGGAACACCAGGACGTATTTTAGACCTATTCAAAGAACAGGCTTTAAAACCGCATTTCGTGAAGCACTATGTCATCGATGAAGCGGATCAAATGCTCGACATGGGCTTCTTGCCAGAAGTTGACCGGATTGCGCAAGCTCTTCCAGAACAGCTTCAGATGATGGTCTTCTCAGCAACGATTCCTGAGAAATTGCAACCGTTCTTGAAAAAATATATGAATAACCCGCGTTATGCGCATGTGGATCCAAAACAACAGACAGCGAAGAAAATCGTTCACCATACGATTCCGGTCAAACATCGTGAGCGCTCACAATTGACGTTGAAAGTCGCGAAAGCGTTAAACCCTTATATCTGTTTAATTTTTACGAATACAAAAGCAGAAGCAATCGAAGTCGAAGCTTTGTTCCTAGAAGCAGGACTGAACGTTGGTTCTCTTCACGGAGATCTTCCAGCACGTCGCCGTAAGCAAGCCATCAAAGAAATCAACGATGCGAAGTATCAATATGTCATCGTGACGGATCTTGCTGCACGCGGAATTGATATTTCAGGTGTCTCGCACGTCATTAACCACGGCATTCCAAAAGATTTAGACTTCTACGTCCACCGTGTCGGTCGGACAGGTCGTGTCGATCAAGATGGATTGGCATATACACTGTTTGAAGATCACGAGAACGGCATGATCAATCGTTTAGAGGACCGTGGCATTCAATTCACAAACGTTGATGTCAAAGGAACTCAAATCGTCGAAGTTAAAGAACGTCGCCGTGCGAAGCCGCACATGAAGACTGCCGTCTCGAAGACAGCACATAGCCGTCTTTCAGGTGAAGCAGCAAAAGCGAAAAAACGTGTTAAACCAGGTTATAAGAAGAAACATCAATACAAGCTGAAAGAAACAGCAAAACGTGAACGCATCAAAGAACAACGTGGTGTCGGTCGCGCGCAACGTAAAGAAAACGCACGCAAATCAAAATAATTCCATTGATGACACCCGTGAAATGAAAAAACATTTTTCGGGTGTCTTGTCGTTTTCAAGATTTGGTACACTGTAAAAAGAGAAAGGTGGAAAAGAACATGAAAATAGGTTCACACGTCTCCGTTTCGGGGAAAAAAATGCTGTTAGGTGCAAGTGAGGAAGCGGCATCTTACGGTGCAACGACGATGATGGTCTATACAGGAGCACCTCAAAATACACGCCGTAAGCCGATGGAAGAGTTACGGATTCAAGAAGCATTGCAACATATGAGCGCTAATGGAATAGAGGAAATCGTCGTGCATGCGCCGTATATCATCAACTTAGGGAATACGACGAAACCCGAGACATTCGAACTCGCCGTTTCGTTTTTAGCAGCAGAAATTAAACGAGCAGAAGCGCTTGAAAAGGCGCAACACATCGTATTACATCCTGGTGCGCATGTAGGTGCTGGGGAAGAAATCGGAATCAAACGGATTGTCGAAGGACTCAATGAAGTACTGACAGGTGACGAACAGGTCAAGATCGCGCTTGAGACGATGGCTGGAAAAGGATCGGAAATCGGAAAAACTTTTGAGGAACTTGCTCAAATCATCGAAGGCGTCACACATCATGATCGTCTGTCCGTCTGTCTCGATACATGTCACGTGCATGATGCGGGATACGATATCGTGCACGACTTAGATGGTGTTCTTGAACAATTCGACCGGATCGTGGGACTGGATCGTCTTGGTGTCATCCATGTGAATGACTCAAAGAATATCCGTGGTGCTCGAAAGGACCGTCATGAAAATATTGGTTTTGGTGAGATTGGATTTGATGCCTTACATCGTGTCGTGCATCATCCTGCTCTGGCACATTTACCGAAAATCTTAGAGACGCCATACATTGGTCTCGATCCAAAGAAAAAAGTGGCACCGTATAAACAAGAAATCGATATGTTACGTTCGGGTGCGTTTGATGCAGACTGGCGTCTACCGATTCTAGGAGCACCAGTCGAATAACTCATAAAGGGGTGTCTGTGATGTGTCATATACTCGTCGTTGATGAGACTAGTTTTGCGATACGACAAGCTGTTGTCCACTACTATGAAACAAAGGAACCGTTTTATTTGCCGGCAGAACTGGTAGAGGGAGAAGAGGTGTTTCTTGCGACGACTGACGGTATCATGGCGTATGCTGAAGCCTTGTTCACCGAGTATACGACACGTCCAGAAGATCCATTTTGGTTGACGAATGCTGACGACTCAGAAGGGTCATATGTGTGCCTTGATCTCATCAGTGTGGATTTACGTCATCCCTTACTTGGACGACCACTCGATCAACTTGGTCTTAAAACTGGACCGGTCGAAGGAGTGTTTCGCACGCGTCTGCTCGATTCATGGCAGTATGGGTATTTCGAAACGGATGTACTGACACTCGAACAATCTAAACAACGTCGAATCGAGCGCTTCAAGGAGCGAAATCATCTGGAACAAGTCGCGCGTCAATGTATGCATTGTGAGGAGTCTAGGCAGTCGTTACTGGAATGGCATTTGACACCAGAAGGATATCAGACCGTTTGCCCGACCTGTCACCGATGGTTACATCAACAGATGCTTCATGCGGTGGATACGGCAGCAGCAACGGAAGAGAGTGAGTAAAATCTTTTCCTATTCAAGCAGAGCTCCCACGATCGACATTTAATCATTAAACCTTAAAAAGAATCAAAAAAACAGTTCTCTTTTCTGCGCTGGCAGCAAAGAGAACTGTTTTTGTTTGGATTAGAAAAAGCGTTCTACTAAAAATAGATAGATTTTCATCCCAAGGAAGACACCGAAGATTCCGACGACGGCTGGAAAAACAGGTGGAGCAGGAATCGGCAGTTTCAGTGCGGTGAACACAACGCCGCAGATGACGCCGGCGAGAAGGGATAATAAGATTTGCTGAAGCATACATTTCGTCCTTTCTGCTGTAAATCAGCATTTGAAGTAGAGTACGTGGTAAAACATGACCAACATCATGTAGCATTTTGATCAAGAATGACTTTGTCCTCTTTCTTTTCAATCGTGATCCACTTGTGTGTCAATGGAGCTGTAAAACTAGGTTTTTGTTTTAGTTTGCCGCTCGTATAGTCTTGAATCAGCAGCTGGGATTCACAGCTCTGTTTTCCGTCTTTGACGTAATGATAGGATCCATCGGCTGCCTGCTCACGCGACTTTACATTATCAGCAAGTGCGAGGGCGAGACAATCCTTTAAATACTCCTTATGTTCTTCGTCCATGATCGGGAACAAGATTTCAATCCGTTTTCGCATGTTGCGTGTCATCCAGTCCGCGCTTGACCCATACATCAAATCCTGTCCATTGTGGTGGAAGTAGAAGATGCGTGAATGCTCCAAGTAACGGTCGACGATCGAGATGACGCGAATATTCTCCGAAACATCTGGAATGCCAGGACGCAGACAACAGACGCCCCGAACGATAAGTTCGACTTGGACACCGGCGCGCGATGCCTTGTAGAGCCGTAAAATGATGTCTTTTTCCGTTAAACTATTCATCTTAGCAACGATTCGACCATTTCCGTGTTTTTTATGATGATGAATCTCTTCATCGATTAATGACAGGAACTTCTCAAGCATCGCGTTCGGTGAAGTTTGGATAACGTTCCATTCCGGCTGTTCCCCGTACCCGGATAACCAATTGAAGAAGTTCGTCGCATCTTCGGCGATCTCTTCCCGAGCGGTTAATAATCCGACGTCCGTGTATAGTTTCGCCGTCGAATCATTATAGTTGCCGGTACCAAGGTGGACAAAACGCTGAATTTTGCCTTCGTGGAGTCGGACGACGAGCGTGATCTTCGAGTGTGTCTTTAAATCACTATATCCGTAGATGACATGGGCGCCGACCTTTTCTAGTTGCTTTGCCCATTCGATGTTTTTCGCCTCGTCGAATCGAGCCTTGAGTTCAACGAGGACGGTGACCTGTTTCCCGTTTTCGGCAGCCGTTTTTAAGGCCTTGATGATCGGTGAATCACCAGATACGCGATAAAGTGTTTGTTTGATGGCAAGGACGTTCGGATCATTTGCCGCTTGGACGATGAACCGGACGATAGGATCAAACGTATGATACGGATGATGCAAGAGATAATCGCGTTCGAGTAATTGATTGAACAGATTTTTTGAACTATCGAGTGCTGGTGGGTCGACTGGCATGATCGTCTGATAAATCAAATGATCATATTCAATACCGATTTGACTGTAAAAGGCAAAGGAGAACGTTAAATCAATCGGACCATCCACGGCAAAGATGTCGCGTTCCTGTAAATCAAGTACATCGCGCAACATGTTGAGCAGTTCGGTATTGATGGCAGCTTTTTGAACTTCGAGTCGAATCGCGACTCCCCAACGCCGCTTTTTTAATTCTTTCTCAATCAGCTTTAATAAGTCATGCGTACCTTCCTCGTGAAACGGAAGGTCGGCATTACGCGTAATTCGAAACGGCATCGCAGACAACACACGATAGCCTTTGAATAGACTATCGATGAAGGCGATGATGACGTCTTCGAGTAAGATGACAGCGGTCGTCTCATCATCTTCTACCGGTAAATCGACGAATCGTGGCAAGACAGCAGGTACTTGTACGAGCGCCAAATTCCGTTTTGTCCCGTCTTCTGCCTCGAGTACCGTCGCGATGTTGAGTGACTTTGACGAGAGCATCGGGAATGGACGATAGGCATCGACGGCGACAGGCGTGAGTACCGGAAAGACTTGTTCACGGAAAAAGGATTTTACATAGGTCGTCTGATCCGAAGTCAGGGCATCATATTTTAAGAATGTAATGCCTTCATCGGATAACGTCTGATTGATTGCTTGAAATGCTTCGTATTGCCGATCGACTAACTCTTTTGTTTTCGCTGCGATCGCACGTAACTGTTGTTTGGGTGTCATCTGTTGTTTATTTTCTGGTTTATTGAACCCGGCGAGTACTTCATCCTTTAAACCACCGACTCGTACCATATAGAACTCGTCTAGATTGGAACTAAAGATACCGAGAAACTTAAAACGTTCCATTAGCGGATTGCGTGTGTCAAACGCTTCATCCAGCACACGTTTGTTGAACTGGAGCCAGCTGAGCTCACGATTATTGAAATGTTCCGGTATGTCGAGCTTCATGAAGGAAGATCTCCTTTCGTTTCGAAGGTAATCGTACAATCAATGATTCGTTCCAGGTGTTTCTTTTGTTTTTCCGCTTTTTCGACTTCGAATCCATAATCATGATCCCCTGTATCGAGGACGAATTGGAGTTGATCCTTTTGAAGGAATAGCTCCAAATGATCGACAGCTTTTCGCTCCGTCACGTCGAGCGCATGACTTAATTTGAGGAGAGAACCAAGTAGATCAAAGCGATCCAGCGATTTTTCCGTAAACCAGTCCTTGAAAGGTTTCGCAAGCTGGTTCATCCGTTTGGCAGAAGAATAGGAACTAACGAGCGAGAGAGCAACGCGATCCTTGTGCGTCATGCCATTCAATTCGGTATTCGTCAACAGGTAGAACGTCTGGTCCGATCGTGTATCTGGATTAATGTATTGTCCACAATAAAATAAGCGACTTGCTGAATCGAGCAGTCGTAGATCAGACGCGCGTTCTGAAATCAAGTCGAGCGTGACGAGCTGCCGGTACATCGATTTGGCGAGAGTTCCAATATATGACGCACGATCTCGATTGACCTTATAGTCGCTTTCGAGCTGATAGAGACTTTGCTCACGTACGTTTTCAATCCGACGGTATGTTTCGTCCTGCACATCGAACTCGTAAACAAGACCTTCGCGAAGACCGAGATTACTCATGACGAATTCTTCCGCTTCGATGTGATGAGCTAACTCTTGAATCGCAATCAATGCCGGCAGGAAGATATCAATTCGATCCTTTGAGAGTCCTTCGATTTTCGATAGTTGTTTCGCCGACTTGCCTTCGAGATCGTCCACCATCTTCGCGAGTTCCTTCGCTTTGATTTGATATTGGTGAACACTTCGTAGGGGATAGTCCTGATTCGACTGATGGATCCGAACGAAATTTCGGGCAGAACCACCGACACCGATTAAAGGAAGCTTTTTATCACTCAGCCATGGAATCGATTCGAATTGCTCCCGTAGGAATTTCACCAATTTTTTCTTATCGCTGGTATTTAGTGTCTCGTCCGAAACGAATTGCCGTGTCAAAGTGACGGCACCAAATGGAAAGCTGTGATACGCCACCATTTCGCGATTTTCAATCAAGGTGACTTCCATGGAACCACCACCGATATCGACAGAAAAGCCATCAGTCAGGAAGGTCGAATTGATGATGGCAAAATAGCCATAGTATGCTTCTTGTTCATCTGTCAGAACCTGAATGGAAAAAGGCGTGTTTTCTGTAACGGATTCAACGATGGCATCTCGGTTCGTTGCATTACGGATGGCTGCTGTCGCGACACAGATTGTTTCTTCGACTTCATGGGTGACACCAACTTCATAAAAACGATGTAACGTTTCTTCGAGTAAGGCGATGCCTTCATCATCGAGTGCTCCATCCTCGTTGATGTGAGCAGATAACCGGGCGACGACTTTAATATTAATCTTCTCGATATAGCGACCAGAAGCGATCGGATGGAAGATGACATAACGAATCGAGTTGGAACCGATATCGATGACTGCAAGTTCTTGTTTCAAATGACTCCGACTCCTCTCTGCGATGCGTGCACTAAAAGAATTCCCTCTCTGAACAAGCCGGAAACAGCTAGCTTCTTTCTTTATTGTACCTTGAATGTTTTCTAAGGAGGATAGGAAGTTGCTAGAGTTGCACCAATAATTGGCGGGCGCTATAATAAGACAGTTGATTAAGGCGTAATTATTCCGTTTTACGAAAACGGAAGGAGTGAAAATACATGGAAACACCAATCATCGAGATTGATCAAGTCAGCTATGATTACCCGGATCGTCGGGTGTTGAATCAAGTCTCGTTTCAGGTCGAGCAAGGGCAATTTTTAGCCATCGTCGGTGAAAATGGATCCGGAAAATCGACGCTGATCAAATGTATATTAGGGTTATTGCAACCGAAAGGAACGATTCGTTTATTTGGACAATCCCAATCACAATTCAATGAATGGTGGCGGATCAGCTATGTTTCGCAAAAAGCGGCAGCGTTCAACTCCGGTTTTCCGGTGACTGTCGCAGAAGTCGTTGAGATGGGACTGTACGCTAAAAAAGGACTCTTTCGTCGCTTGTCTCGCGACGATCGAGACAAAGTACGAACGGCCCTCGAAACGGTCGGCATGTGGGAGCGACGCGATTCAAAAGTCGGCGACCTATCCGGTGGTCAACAACAACGTGTTTTCATCGCACGTGCGCTCGTCAATGATCCGGATTTAATGATCTTGGATGAACCAACCGTTGGTGTCGATCAGCGATACGTGAAAGAATTTTATGAGATCTTAGAAGAACTTCGTCGAGATAAGCGCCGGACATTCGTTCTTGTCACGCATGATATTCATTTCGTCAGTAAACTTGTCACGGATGTGATTCATCTGGTCGATGGACGTTTAGGATGTAACTGTGGCATCAAGGAATACTGGGAACTAGATGAACAGACGATCCGCTCCCTCTATCCGGTTCCGGGACGTGTCCTCGTTCATGAAGGGAAGAGTGTCCAATGATTGAAGCGTTCATGACGTTAAAGTTTTTACAGTACGCTTTGGTGGCTGCCATTCTGATCGGATTCACGGCACCATTGATCGGTTCGTTCGTCGTCGTCCGGCGGATGAGCTTAATCGCAGATGCACTATCACACGTCACGCTAGCTGGGATTGCGCTCAGTCTATTGATTTCTGGAATGGTCGCACAATTAGCGGACTTGAATCCACTGTATTTAGGAATCGTGACGTCGGTCATCGCGGCACTGACGATCGATTGGTTGCGTGCGAAGTACAAGCACTTCCAAGAACTCGCAATCCCGATCATCATGGCGACGGGAATGGGGCTTGGGGCAACATTCATCAGTCTCGCGAACGGCTTTTCAATGGATCTCGTCTCCTTCTTATTTGGAACGGTCTCGGCTGTCGCCTTGACGGATGTGTACACGATTCTTATCGTGACGATCGTCGTCGTCATCTTCGTCTTTGCTTTTTACAAGGAATTGTTGTTCCTCTCCTTTGACGAGGAGCAGGCGCGCGTTTCCGGGATTCGCCTTCGCTTAGTGCATATTCTCTTTATGATCGTCGTTGCGCTTGTCATTGCGATCAGTATGCGAATCGTTGGGATTTTGCTTGTCTCAAGCTTAATCACGTTACCGGTTGCGGCAGCACTTCGAATTGCGAAGAGTTTTAAGATGACAATCTTTTTAGCAATCATCTTCGGCGAAATCGCTACAGTACTTGGACTCATCCTGGCTTATCAGTTCGATTTGGCACCCGGCGGAATGATCGTCTTGATTGCGGTACTTGAGCTGATCATCGTGATGCTGTTGGAACGTTTTTGGATAGGAGGGAAAACACATGAAGACGAACATCGAACAAGCGCGTGAACGCATGAAGGCTTCTGGGTTTAAAATGACACCGAAGCGTCTCGATTTGCTATCGTATCTGTTTGAAGTGAATCGTTATGTCAGTGCGCGGGAAGTAGCAGAAGCTCTTCGAACGTCTCATCCTTCGTTAAGTTATGATACAATCTATCGAAACTTGAATGACTTTTCGGAAATCGACTTATTAGAAGTGACGGAATTAGACGGTGAGATGAAATACCGAGCAGCTTGTGCTTCAGGACACCATCATCATCATTTGATATGCCGAATCTGCGGCAAGACGGAAACATTGAATGTCTGTCCGATGGAATGGGTTTCTCCAGTCCAAGAGACTGGCTTTGAAGTTGAGGATCATAAGTTCGAAATTTATGGACGCTGTGCGAATTGTCAACGCATGACATCTTAAATGAAAGAGGATGCCCGGTCGGGCGTCCTCTTTTTGCGTTTTAAAAGACTAGTCCTGTTCAAAACGGGAATAGTCGAACAGAGGTGATGAGAAGATGATTTATGATACACAAGAAGCGCGACAAATCGATGAGTGGGCACGGACATCCGGACTGCCACTTGAAGTGCTGATGGAACGAGCTGGAAGTCACATCGCAACACGTATCAAAGAGCGTCATAGGAAGACGGAGCGAATCTTGATTTTATGTGGGACAGGCAATAACGGTGGGCATGGGTATGTCATTGGTCGCGAATTGATACGCGACGGATTTGATGTCACACTATTTGCGCCATTTGGAGAGAATCGTTCGGATACATCCATCGTTCATGTTCATTATGCAGAAGCGTTCGGACTTGTGACCGAACAACCGTGTGGTCAATATGATGTGATTCTAGATGCCTTATATGGAACGGGATTTGATCCAAAGCGGATGAATCAAGTGTTCGAAGCGCAGTGTGAATTCGTATCGGAACAAAAGCGGCAAGGGGCACGTATCTATGCAGTAGATGTTCCAAGCGGAGTACCGACAGATCATGCAACGGAATTTAAGGAGACAGCGATTCGCGCAGACGTGACATTCCAATTGCATGCAATGAAACGATCTGCCTTTTTAATACGAACAGCCCCGTTTTATGGCGAATTAGAAACAATTGATATCGGATTACCGACTTTTGGTGAATGGCGCGTATCACCTAAGGATGTGACCGCCTTATTCAAGCGGGAACCATACGGGCATAAAGGAACGTACGGGACGGCGCTATTGATTGGTGGAAGTGAGACGATGCCGGGCTCCATCCAACTCGCTACACGGGCAGCCTTACGAACAGGAGTCGGTAAACTACAAGTTGCGACGACGGCACTTGCGAAACATGGAATCATCGCCCAAGCGCCGGAAGCGATGGTCATTGATCAGACGTTACCAGCAATTCAGGAGATGCTCCCCTCCATCTCAGCAGTTGGAATCGGTCCTGGATTATCGCAAGAGGCAGTCGAAACATGGGTGGACCATCTACTTGAGAGTGATGTGCCGGTTGTATTAGATGCTGCAGCTCTAGTAAAAGAAAGTTATCCCGAGCGAACCGCGCCGATCATCGTCACACCGCATATCGGTGAATTCGCCCGGATGACGAACCAGAGTGTCGCAAGTATTCAAGATGATCTTTTTGGTCAGGCAACCGACTATGCCATCTTGCATCAAGTAACTGTCGTCTTGAAGTCCCATGTCATCTTAATCGCGAAACCGGATGGAGGCGGATTCGTCATCTCTGGTGCATCAAGTGGTCTCGCCAAAGGAGGAAGCGGGGATACTCTGTTTGGCATATTAACCAGCCTTCTTGCACAACATCCAACAGGCGACATCGAAAGAACATTAGCGCAAGGAGCAGAGTGGTATGCACGTGCTTCTCGGCAAGTTGAACGACGCTTACATCCGAGTAGCTTGCTAGCGACGGATGTCATCGAGGAGTTAGGTAGAGTCGAACTATAAAAACATCAATTTGAAAGAAAGTCTTCCACGATACGTATGAGGGAAGACTTTTCTTTTTAGGAAGGAATTGACATATTCCATTTAACAGGAGTATCATCAAGCGATGTCGAAACCTTTATACGGAAAATCTGACGGAAAGGAGGGGAAAAGCATGGAGGATATCGTTCGGAAACAACAATGGTGGATTGGAAACTTTGCTCTTTTCATGATGCTTGTTGGTGCTCTAATCATTTATACGACGACGGAAGAGACAATCAAGAATGCATATTTGAGTCGTTCTGTCATTATTTCATTTTTAGTCATGATGGGAATTTTTATTTTTTATATCAGTCGTCGTAAGATGGAAATCGTTTTGCAAACGCACTTATTGTCCTTGATGTTGCTCGTCGTTCCGATTACATCGATTAGCTTTTTACCTTACGCGGCAGTTACCGTTTGGGCAAGTAGCTTTTTGTTTTTGATGATCGCTTTAATCTCCTATCAACGCATCATGATGTGGTACGCCATCATTGTTACCATCGCAACTAGTTTGTACGTCATGGGGAATGTCGATACCGTAACGGTGGAAATTGATCCGACCGACCATTATGGGCGGATTGGTATGATTGTGATTGGCGTATCGATTGCACTTGTCATCAATCACTTGCATATTCGCAATTTAAATCGTTTGAATGACCTTGCGATACAATTACACGATACGGCGCGACGTGATGAAGAAACAGGTGTCTTGAATCGCCAAGGATTAAACGAAATTGATTTTCCAAGATCCGAACAACAGCTCATTTTTGTCGGGATTCATTTAGAAAACTACTATGAGCTGGCACGTTATTTTGGAGAAGATATTCAGTTACAAGTACTACGCGCCTGTATCGAGCGACTCAAGAGACAACTACCTCCTTATCAAGCGTTTGCTCGGATTGAAGCAGGGACGTTATTGATTGTCATGGAAAAGCCGGACGAGGTGGCATGTAAGGAAGCGATGGAAGAATTGAGCCAAGAAATTTCCGTACCATACGAAATCGAGGGGCATCATGTCTATGTCAACATATCCATCGTCATTGATAATGGCGATGGGGCGACCGACAATCGAAAGCGTCGGGTGCAGCAATTATTGACTGCCTTACAAGAAGCAGCGCAACAAAACGAACGTGTGATGTGTATTGACCAAGAATGGCGTAAGGATCAAGAATTACGAGTCAAAGCAGCACAATCGTTAGCACAGGCTAATATTGAAACGGATTTTCACCTCGTCTATCAACTGCAATACGATGTTCGATCAGAGCAATTCATCGGTCTCGAAGCATTGGTTCGATGGAAGACCCCGCTACAGGGAGCCGATCGACCATCCGTGTTCATCCCGATTGCTGAAAAAAGTGACTTGATCATTCGTCTAGGTGAGTGGATCTTTGAGGAAGGATGTAAGACGCGTAAAGCATTGGTCGGTCTGGTTCCGGATGAGTTTACGTTGTCAGTCAACGTATCACCACGACAGTTGACGAGTGAGTCGTTCATGCCATTCATTGAACGAACGTTACTCAAGTATGCATTAAAGCCGCAACAGATTAAGATTGAGATTACGGAAAGTCAGTCGCTCGATTTTGAGAGTCAGTCGATTCATCGAGCGCTCAAGCGCATCAAAACGCTTGATTTCCCAGTTTCGCTTGATGATTTCGGTACTGGTCATGCGTCTTATCACGTCCTCGAACGTTTATTACCGTTACGTCAATTAAAGATTCCGAAGCAATTCATTGAACAAATTGGAGCATCGGAGAAACGACAATCGATTCTTGAGTCGATTTTTCAATTGAGTGAGTCGATGCATGTCGAATGTATCGTTGAAGGAGTAGAGACAGGAGAGGAAGTACGCATTGCCAAGGAAATCGGCATTCATCTATTCCAAGGTTATTTCTTTGCTAAACCGGTACCACTTAAAGAAATCATCTGTCTACTACAAAAAACGAATGAAGGAACGGTCCGTTGACCAACAAAAGCCACTTCAGTCCGAATTTTTCGGAGAGAAGTGGCTTTTTCATACAATACTTATGATTGGTACAGTCGATATTGATTTCGACCTTGCGTTTTTGCCTCATATAAAGCGGCATCTGCTTGCTTAAAGACCATTTCAGCAGGCTGATGATGAGCGTAAGCAATTCCAGCGGATACGGTGATTGATACGGCATGATCCTGCATCACGAACGGTGTTTGCTGAACGGCTGTTACGATCGTTTCCGCTATGATAACAGGAGAGTATTGTTCGCTATCCGGAATGATGATGATGAATTCTTCGCCTCCATATCGACCGACCGTGACTGGTACAGGACAATATTCATTCAATATAATCGAAAAATGGCGTAAGACGGCGTCACCGATGGCGTGACCGTGTGTATCGTTCACAGTCTTGAAATGATCCAAATCGAATAGAATCACACTCCAAGAGGCGTTACTTTTTTCGAGCGTCGTTACTTTTTCTAAAATGACATGTCGATTCGCAAGCCGTGTCAATTGATCGGTCGATGCGAGGTAGGATTGATAGGAGTACAGAACAAAGTGCTGTTGAAGGAGCGAGGATAACCGATAAAACAAAATCGCTCCACCAATCGTTAGGATAAAATAGGGAATATAGATCGTTTCCCATGCATCGACAGGAGAATTGCTAATGATCAGTCGCCAAAGAACAAGTAATGAACCGACCGTGACGATGGCGGAAAAGAAGTACCCTTGTCGTGTGATAAATCGGCGACAAATAAACGAAAGAATTAAAAAACCAAGTAGTGTGATGACAGAACTAAGTAGAACATTCAGTGAAGCGCCGTCATGAATCAAGAACCGATAAAATAGAAGCATCGTTCCTGTCACTGCGATACTGACGTTACCGCCAAATAGGGCGGATAAAGCGAGAGGTAACAATCGTAAATCGATCAGTGCCCCATTTAAATCGATGGCGTGGTGCATAAGGAGAATTCCTGTTACTCCATTCGCGAGTCCGAAATACAGGCGAGTGGACATCATCGAGTCCGGGTGAATCGGTAAGCGATCACGCAACAGATAAAAAGTGAATGTAGAGACAAGAAAGATAATACAGATATTGACGAAAAAGATATTCACTGTCGTAAGCATCATGAAACCCTTTCTATTAGAAAATCTAAATCTAATGCCATTGTATGCTATCTCATCGGATAATGGCATAGAAAATGGAAAAAACAGCCTAATCGGCTGTTTTAACGAATCGGTGCAAATTTTTGAATCTCTTGAACGGCCTCATTCCAGGAAGCGACACGAATGACATTATTCGGTACGGCTTTACGGTTATAAGGTGCATCGAACAAGATTACAGGAATAGAGGTGTCTTCTGCGATTTGTACAGCATTCTCTAATCGATCTTCCATGAATAAATCGAGTGATAAATCACGGACGACTTGTACTTTGTCGTGTGATCCCGTCATGATCAAGGAATCAAGAGGAAGTTCGTGTTGTTTGATCCACTCTTCTGTTACAGGACGAACGAGCTCCGATCGTGCTGTTACGTAATGGAGATCATATTGCTTCCGCAAATTCCATAAGTGATGACGAACATGTTCTTGAGGGATGGATTCACGATAAATGCCTGTCTCGTGACCAGAGTTCACCATGTAGTCCCAAAATTCGATTTGATTCATATCGGTATACGTATGCAATTCATACTCGGACGCCTGATTGAAGTCAATCGACGTTCCGAGATGTTTATTCATGTAAGTGAAGCAAGAGGATGGATGTGTGATCGTTCCATCAATGTCGATTCCAATTTTCATTTACAGTCACCCACGTTCTAAAAATTTTTCTTCACTTAGTATAACATAGTCGAAATCGAGATAGGAAAAAAGACTCCTCGCGAGGGAGGAGTCTTCCACTTATGCGTGATTTGCTTTTTCGGCTTCTTTTTCAGCCTGTTTTTCGAGAACGATTGCATCAATCTCTTTCTTCAATTCTTCGACCATCGTTGCTTCCGGTACTTTACGGATGATTTCTCCGTGACGGAACAATAATCCTTCGTTGCGTGCGCCAGCGATACCGATATCAGCTTCACGTGCTTCACCAGGACCGTTGACCGCACATCCGAGAACCGCGACTTTGATGTTCGCTTGGATGTTTTCGATATAGTCTTCGATTTCTGCAGCGATCGACATCAAATCGATTTCGATCCGACCACATGTTGGGCATGAGATCAATGTCGCCGCATTCGCCGCGAGACCAAATGATTTCAAGACTTCTTTTGCGACTTTTACTTCTTCGACAGGATCCGCTGAAAGAGATACACGAACCGTGTTTCCGATTCCGCGTGACAAGATCGCGCCAAGTCCCGCTGCTGATTTTAATGAACCAGAGCGAAGTGGACCAGATTCCGTGATCCCGACGTGAAGTGGATAGTCGAACGATTCAGAAGCAAGTTGATACGCTTCAAGCGCCAACTGTACGTCTGATGCCTTAAGCGAGACGATGATGTCATGGAAGTCGAGATCTTCGAGGATCTTAATGTGGTGCAACGCACTCTCGACCATACCACGTGCTGTCGGGTAGCCGTATTTTTCAAGAATGTGCTTTTCAAGTGAACCGGCGTTTACTCCGATCCGGATTGGGATGTTTTTCGCTTTGGCTGCTGTCACGACGGCTTCGACCTTTTCGCGGCGACCGATGTTACCCGGGTTGATCCGGATTTTATCGACGCCAGCTTCGATTGCCATGAGTGCAAGTTTATAGTTGAAGTGGATGTCTACGACAAGCGGAATGTTGATTCGGCTTTTGATTTCTGCAAGTGCGAGCGCATCACGTTCTTCTGGACAAGCGACGCGGACGATTTGGCAACCAGCTTCTTCAAGACGTAGAATTTCAGCGACTGTCGCTTCGACGTCGTGTGTTTTAGTTGTCGTCATACTTTGGATGATGACTTCATTATTTCCACCAATGACAAGGTCCCCTACACGAACAGGACGAGTCTTAGAGCGATGGACCATTTTCGGCATATCGAAAATCTCCTTTTGTGGCATACCGCCATATTGTTTATGTTTACCCTTCCTATCATATCGAACTATTCCCTAAAAATCGAGAAACAAGAACGAAAATCGAACATTTACAATTGTTTAATGAAAGAAGGACGTCCGTCAATCCGTCGGACGCCTGATTTTGATACTCATTGAGGTTTGCGTGAAGCGCGTGGCTTCGCGGAACGGGCAATCCATAATGGAACTAATGTGTAGACGAAGTGTCCGATTACGAGTATCCCGATTCCGAAGCGAGGATAATCGAGTTGGTATAGAAGCATACCGAGTGGGAAAGACCAGAGATTCGTCGCGACCGTGTAAGGAAACGTTTGGCGATACGCCCACGGACGGGGAAGTAACAATCGGACAAATCCCTTCGTTAGATACGCCATAAACAATACGTAAAGTAATACAGCTATTGCGATAAAGATGAAATGAAGGATGAACCAGACGACGATTGGGATGTTTTTTTGTAAAAAGAAGGAATCAATGACCGTCGTCCAAAATGAAATCCAAGCTAATCCACAAAAATAAAGGGAAACATCTGCCAAACGAAGACGCAAAAACGGACGATTTGGAATTAAAGAAGTTTGTAAGTAATTAATCAGTTGACGTAAAAATGACAAGTAAATCACTCTTTCTACTGTTTTAAAACAGATTTTAATTATTTAATTTTTATTAGTAATAAAGGGTTTTTGTGTAATGGTACAGATTAATAAAACCTTAACAAACGGATGTCTCAAAAACTATTTACAAGTTCAACAGACCTTTACATAATGGGGGAGTTGAGAAAATAAACTTTACAAACACATCAATCCACATGAAATAAAGGAGCTGGCAAGATGAACTATGATTTGCAGGAAATGATTTTCACCTTCATCGGTGGACTCGGGATTTTCCTATTCGGTATTAAGTATATGGGAGATGGGCTCCAAAAAACAGCAGGAGACCGATTACGTTATATCCTCGATAAATATACGACGAACCCACTGTTAGGTATCCTAGCAGGTATCGTCGTCACGATTTTGATACAGTCGTCGTCAGGGACGACCGTCATCGTCGTCGGACTCGTTAGTGCAGGTCTGATGAATTTACGACAGGCGATTGGAGTCGTCATGGGGGCTAACATCGGAACAACGATTACGGCCTTCATCATCGGCTTTAACGTCAAGGAAGCTGCGCTTCCAGCAATCGCCATTGGTGCTTTCTTGATCTTCTTCTTTAATAAAGAACGGGTTCAATACATCGGACAGATTTTCTTTGGCTTCGGTGCATTGTTCTATGGTTTGACATTGATGGGCGACGGAATGGCTCCACTTGAGTCAAGTGTCTGGTTCCGTGAGTTGACGGTATCGATGTCGGATAACCCATTGCTTGGTGTATTCGTCGGAACGATCTTTACCGTTCTTGTTCAGTCGTCGTCAGCAACGATCGGTATCTTACAAGAGCTATACGCTGGTGGCATGATCGATATCAAAGCAGCACTTCCCGTCTTGTTCGGTGATAACATCGGAACGACGATCACAGCAGTACTCGCAGCACTTGGTGCGTCGATTGCAGCTAAACGAACAGCAGCAGCACACGTCATCTTCAACATTATCGGGACGATTTTATTCTTGATTGCTTTACCGATCTTCTCGAATTTCATTACTTGGATCACGGGCGCGCTTGATTTAGGTCCAAAGATGCAAATCGCCTTTGCACATGGAACATTCAACGTCGTCAATACGTTGATTCAGTGTTGGTTCATTGCGCAAATCGCATGGCTTGTACAAAAAATCGTACCGGGTACGGATACGACGATTGATTCAAAACCGCGTCATCTGGATCAAAATATCTTGAACCAATCTTCAGCACTCGCATTAAACCAAGCAAAGCTCGAAGTATTGCGTATGGGTGAATTCTCGAAAGACGCACTTGCAAAAGCACAGCGTTACACACAATCGCATGATAAGAAAGATGTATCGGAATCACAACAGATTGAATATGCGATCAACCATTTAAATACAGAAGTCACGAGTTATCTCGTTAAAGTAGCGGCACATGATTTATCAGAACGTGAATCAAATGAGCACTCGTTACTGATGCATGCCGTCAATGATTTTGAACGGATTGGTGACCACGTTGAAAACATCGTCGAATTGGTTGACTTCCAAATCGTCAACCGGATTCAGTTCACATCATCAGCGAAGCAAGAACTTGATGATATGTACGCTTTGACACAAGAAATCGTCGATTGTGCCGTGCGCGCTGTCGAAGAGGATGATGTCACACGGGCTCGAAAAGTTCTCGAACTCGAAGGTAAACTCGATGCACTCGAACGTTCATTCCGTAAGCATCATGTCCTTCGTGTTAACGCTGGCGAATGTACGGGACAAGCAGGGATGATTTTCGTCGATCTCTTGTCGAACCTCGAACGAATTGGCGATCACGCTGTCAACATCACGGATCTCGTCCTTGAACAGCGGACCGCATTAACGAACTAAGTGAAATACGATTTATCTATGACAGCTGATTTCAAAAAATGAAATCAGCTGTTTATTTTTTTGAAATAGCATATTGACAAGTTTCGCCACATCTCGTAATCTAGTAAGAGTAAGAAACATACATCATGGCGGTGTAGCTCAGCTGGCTAGAGCGTACGGTTCATACCCGTGAGGTCGTGGGTTCGACTCCCTCCGCCGCTACTATTACTTAAGGACCCTTAGCTCAGCTGGTCAGAGCAGACGGCTCATAACCGTCCGGTCGCAGGTTCGAGCCCTGCAGGGTCCATTCAGTAGAACGCTTCTCGTTGAAAAACGAGGAGCGTTTATTTTTGTTCCCCCGGGGAATAGTAAAGATATTGTAATAATATTCATACTATAGTAACTAAGGGAGAGCGAAGAGAGATGGAACGTAACCATACGATGATGCAGTTTTTTGAGTGGCATGTAGAGAATGATGGGAAGCACTGGCAACGCTTGAAAGAGCGGGCGCCTGAATTACGTGCTGCCGGCATCACGTCCGTGTGGATTCCACCGGCGTCAAAAGGTCAATCGGATGAAGATACAGGATATGGCATCTATGACGTCTATGATTTAGGCGAATTTGATCAAAAAGGAACGGTCCGTACGAAATACGGTACGAAAGATGAACTCGTCGAAGCGATCCAGGTTGCTCGTGAGAACGATATCGCTGTTTACGCGGATGTCGTCATGAACCATAAAGCAGCAGCCGATGAACTCGAGACGATCAATGTCGTCGAAGTCCATCCGGAAGATCGTTCGAAAGAAATTTCAGAAGAGTTTGAAATCGAAGCTTGGACGAAGTTTACGTTCCCGGGACGTAACGGAAAATATTCAGATTTCATCTGGACACATGAATTTTTCAATGGAACGGATTTTGATGCTCGTGAAGAAAAGACGGGTGTCTTTAAAATTTCCGGTAAAAATAAAGATTGGAATGATCAAGTCGATGATGAATTCGGAAACTATGACTATTTGATGTTCGCGAACATCGATTATAATCACCCTGAAGTCCGAGAAGAAATGATCCGCTGGGGACATTGGTTCCAAGAAACAATTGATTGCCAAGGTTTCCGACTCGATGCCATCAAACATATCAACTATGAATTCGTTCATGAATTCGCAAAATCAATGATTGAAAAAAGTGAAGGTGACTTCTATATGGTCGGTGAGTTCTGGAAATCAGATCTCGATGATTGTCGTCATTTCCTCGATAGCGTCGACTATACGATCGATTTATTCGATGTTCCGCTTCATTACAAGTTCCATGAAGCTTCGAAGCAGGGGCAAGACTTTGATATGACGACGTTGTTTGCGGATACCCTTGTCGAATCACACCCGACGAATGCCGTCACGTTCGTCGATAATCACGATTCACAACCGGGCGAATCACTGGAGTCGTGGGTGGATGACTGGTTTAAACAACATGCTTACGCGGCGATTTTACTTCGTAAAGATGGTTATCCATGTGTCTTCTACGGTGACTATTATGGTGTGCAAGGACCACATCCGGTAGAAGGAAAAAAAGAAATGATTGATGCCTTACTCTATGCACGGTATCACAAAGCGTATGGTGAACAAGAAGATTATCTCGATGATCCACATTGTGTCGGTTGGGTTCGTCGTGGAGTTGAGGAAATTGAGAACTCCGGCTGTGCGGTCTTATTGTCGAATGCCGATATGTGTGAAAAACGGATGTTTGTCGGTGAAGAACGTGCAGGTCAAGAATGGTTTGACTATACGAACCATCAAGATCACCCTGTTGTGATCGACGATGAAGGATTTGGTGTCTTCCCAGTTCCAGGTGGTGGTGTATCAGTTTTTGCTCCACGAGAAGTCGAGTAAATCCGAGGTTCTTGACTTGCGTCAACACAGGTTCTTTTGCTAGTCTTAAAGGGTATTGAAGTTTTCGAAAATAGTACAAAGGGGGACATGAACATGTCAAAATTTGAATTACCAGAACTCGGCTACGCTTATGATGCGCTTGAGCCACATATCGATGCTCGTACGATGGAGATTCACCACACGAAACACCACAACACGTATGTCACGAACGTGAATGCGGCGCTTGAGGGTACAGAACATGAAGGAAAGTCACTTGAAGAACTTCTTCAAAACTTGGATGCTCTCCCAGCAAACATTCAAACTGCAGTCCGTAACAATGGTGGCGGTCACTGGAACCACTCATTCTTCTGGAAACTGTTGAAGAAGAACGATGGTGCTGCTCCAACAGGGGAACTCGCGGCAGCAATCGACGAAGCATTCGGATCATTCGATGCATTCAAAGATGCATTCGCGAAAGCAGCAACAACTCGTTTTGGTTCAGGTTGGGCTTGGTTAATCGTTGATGGTGGGAAATTGGCAGTCGTTTCGACACCAAACCAAGATACACCAGTCATGGAAGGCAAAACACCAATCCTCGGTCTTGATGTTTGGGAACATGCATACTATCTCAACTACCAAAACCGCCGTCCTGATTACATCAATGCGTTCTTCAACGTCGTTGATTGGGATCACGTAGCGAAGCTTTACGCTGACGCGAAGTAATGTGAAAACGAGCGTATCGTTCAATTGTGAACGATACGCTTTTTTTAATGCGGAAAATGATGGGATAGGTTGTTATGGAAAGTTTCCTTCTATATAATGAAACAAGATGACTTTTGAACGATAGGGGAGTACGCCATGGCTAAACGAATCACCGTACGAGGAAGACGGCGTAATCATCTGCCGCTTCGTCTGAATTTAATGTTCTTCGTCGTTTTTTTATTGTTTGCGATTTTGATTTTCCGTTTAGGAGTCGTGCAAATCGTCAATGGTGAGAAAATTTCGCGGGAAGTTCAAAAAACAGAAATGATCGCATCAAAATATGAAGTGCCACGCGGAAAGATTTATGACCGGGATGGTCGTCTTTTGGTTGATACGATTTCTAAATACTCCATCGTCTACCGTCGCGCACAAACGACGAAAGTCGATGAACGCATTGAGATTGCACAGCGTCTTGCGGCAATCATTGATCTACCGAAAAAAGATTGGAAAGTCACGGAACGGGACATCAAGGATTTTTGGGTGGCGACGAATACAAAAGAATCGGATCGTCGATACCAAGAGGCAGTAAAAAAGAAGTATCCTTCAACAGAAGCACAAAGTAAGCTCTCGATTCCGGAGCAAGATAAAATTCGTTTAGATGCCATCACAAAAGAGGATATCGATTATGATGATCAGACAATGGAAGTCATCGCGATCAAACATAACATGGAAGTTGGTTATGCACTTGATCCGCAGCTCGTCAAACTCGGTGCATCTGCAAAAGAGATGGCGATCATCGATGAAAATCTAGAAGATTTAAAAGGTGTATCGGTGGAACCGTTTTACGAGCGTTCTTATCCATATGAAGGAACACTTCGGAATATCTTTGGGAAGTACTCGAAGATTCCAGCAGAACAACAAGCAGAGTTCAAAGCAAAAGGTTACAGCTTGAATGACCGTGTCGGAACATCATTCCTTGAACAACAGTATGAAGATCTACTGCGTGGGAAACCCGCATACGATGTGTATGAGACGTTCAATGGAGAGCCGGTCGGTGATCCAAAACGCGAGGAAGGCGAGTCTGGTAAAGATCTCGTTTTAACTGTTGATGCAGAGTACAACAAACAAGTCGACAAAATCATGCAACAAGCCATTAAAATGGGGCGTGGCATGGGTAGTCGTTATCTAAAAGAAGGTTACGCCGTCGTCATGAATCCACAGACAGGTGAGATTCTTGCGATGTCTGGTCAAAAGTTGGATCCAGCAACCGGCAAGTTCTCAGATGTCGCAATCAATAACGTCTTGACGTCGCTTCAAATCGGTTCGACGATCAAAGGTGCAACGGTTGCGATGGGACTTGAGGAAGGTGTTATCCGTCAAAACGAAGTCATCAATGATGCTCCGATCACGATTGGTGGTACGAAAAAAGCATCGTACGTCAACATGGGAGCAATCACGGATTTGACGGCACTTGAGCGTTCATCAAACGTTTATATGTTCAATATTGCGATGCGGATGGCGAAATATCCGAGTAATGGTATCGCTGGAGCAAGTGTAGATGCAGCGGCTGCGATCATGCAGAATTACTACAGTCAGTTCGGGCTCGGAGTGACGACCGGTGTCGATTTACCGTACGAAGCAAAAGGTGTTCAAGGGACACCGGACCGTGTCACGCTACTCATGGACCGAGTCATCGGACAGTACGATGCCTTTACACCGCTACAAGTTGCACAGTATATTTCAACACTTGCCAACGGTGGCTATCGTGTTCAACCGCACTTCTTAAAAGAAGTTCTCGCGTCGAATTCGATTGAAAAAGGAACGAAACAAGTGGATTATAGCTTCAAGACGAATTACCTGAATCGGATTGAGGTCAGTCAAGATAACATTGATCATGTCCGCGAAGGATTGCATCGTGTCGTTAAGGGAGAGCGTGGTACAGCAAAAATCATTGCCCAAACCGGTATTGATGCAGCTGCGAAAACAGGTACAGCGCAGGTCAGTGTCTATGGTGATGATGGAATCGCCTTACGTGACGGCAGTGGTCAACCGGTTCGTTCATTGAACTCGAACCTTGTCGGCTGGGCACCGTATGATAATCCAGAGATGGCATGGGCCGTGTTCCTTCCTTATATGGAACAAGAAACCGTCAACTCAAAAATCGGTCACGATCTTGTCAAAGCGTATTTCAATGTGAAGGACGTCCCATGGCAAACTAAGCCAAATTAACTAGAAATAAAGCGAGAGTGAGCAATCACTCTCGTTTTTTTGTTTGTATTGACCTTTTTTTCTAATGGATTTCGAATTGTAAACACTAAAAAACACGCCTTTACAATTCTTTTACGTTGGATTCATTTCGTTTTAATAGTTCATCCGTAGTATAAGTCTTGTAAGGAAAACGGATAAAAAGTCGTGACATCGTCAGCGACATACTTTCGAGGAGGAAAATTAATCATGTCTTGGATGAAAAAAACAGCACTCATCACAACGGTAGCATCAATCGCAGTAGTGGGGGCAGCATGTGGTAACGATAAAGGCGGTTCTGCTAGTTCATCTGATTTAAAAGGAAAAATCGCAATCGACGGTTCTTCTACAGTCTTCCCGATTATGGAAGCTGTCGGTGAAGAATATTCGATGGAACAACCTGACGTAGATGTCACAGTTGGTGTCTCTGGTACAGGCGGTGGATTCAAACGCTTCGTCGTTGGGGAAACAGATCTTTCAAACGCATCGCGTGAAATTAAAGAAGAAGAAGCAGCTGAAGCGAAAAAGAACAGCATTGAATATACAAAACTTTCACTCGCATATGATGGTTTGACTGTCGCAGTCAGTAAAGAAAATACATGGGTAAAAGAACTCTCAATGGAGCAACTCGAGAAAATCTGGCTCGATCCTAACGTCAAAACATGGAAAGATGTCGATTCTTCTTACCCAGCTGAACCATTGAAATTCTTCAGTCCAGGGAAAGATTCAGGAACATTCGACTTCTTCTCTGAAAAAGTACTTGAGAAAAAAGATATGCGTAAAGATGTTCAATTATCAGAAGACGATAACGTTCTCGTCAAAGGTGTTGAAGGAACGAAAGGCGCAATCGGCTACTTCGGTTATGCGTACTACGCAGAGAATAAAGATAAGTTGAAGGAAGTACCACTTTCTGCTGAAGGAAAAGACGCAGTCGATCCAACACCAGAAACAATCAAAGATCTTTCTTACCCACTGTCACGTGAAATTTACACGTATGTCAACAACAAATCGATGAAAGATAAAAAACAAGTCGCTGATTTCGTTCAGTTCACGAACGAAAACGCTGGTGATCTAGCTGAAGAAGTTGGATATATCAAAATGCCACAAGATCGTTATGATGAAAACGCAAAAGCAATTGAAGACGCAATGAAATAAATCATCGAGTCATGAGGATGGCCCAACCGGGGAAGTCTGTACCGGTTGGGTCCCGTTCTCATGTCAAGAAGAAGTAGGGAGTGAAGAAGGATGAGTTCAACTCAAAACAAATCGGTTCGCGAGCTGATTCAACAGAACCGACAGCAAAAATACAGTATGAAAAACGTCATGGAACGCGTCATGCCGATCGTGTTATTCCTATGTGCGTTCGTCTCGGTCGTTACGACCATCGGCATCATTCTCACGTTAGTCATTGAAACAGAACACTTCTTTGAAGTCGTTCCGTTCAAGGAATTCTTCGGCAGTACGAGCTGGTATCCACTCAACTCACAACCAGAGTATGGAATTTGGCCACTTGTCGTCGGTACGCTTGAGATTACCGTGATTGCGATGCTAGTTGCCGTGCCGATCGGTCTCACATCAGCGATTTATTTAAGTGAGTACGCGTCAGACCGCGCACGCCGTATCTTAAAACCAATTCTTGAAGTGTTAGCAGGTGTTCCAACGATTGTCTTCGGATTCTTCGCGTTGACGTTCGTCACACCAGTACTCGTAAAATTGATTCCAGGTATTCAAATTTACAATGCGCTCAGTCCGGGAATCGTCGTCGGGATCATGATCATTCCAATGATTGCTTCGATTTCTGAGGATGCGATGAGCTCTGTTCCGAAAAAAATTCGTGATGGTGCACTTGCACTCGGTTCGACACGTCTTGAAGTCGCTTTGAAAGTCGTCGTTCCAGCTGCCTTATCAGGTATCATTGCGTCGATCGTACTCGGTATGTCACGTGCAATCGGTGAGACGATGATCGTAACGATCGCTGGTGGTTCGAATCCGACAGCTGCGATCGATCCACTCGAGCCAGTCCAAACGATGACAGCGTATATCGTTCAGGTTGCCTTAGGTGATGCTGGATTTGGAACTGTCGAATATTACAGTATCTATGCGGTTGGTACACTCTTGTTCGTCTTCACGTTAGTGATGAACTTACTTGCGAACTGGATCACACGCCGCTTCAGAGAGGAGTACTAAGATGGCCTTACCAGAAAAGCAACCTGTCTCAAAAAAATTCATTGATCCGGTCGCGGTGAAGAAATCCATTAGCCAGCGACTCATCGTCAACAACGTCACAAAAGTCATTTTCCTTGCTGGACTGTTCTTCGGTCTCGTCGTCTTAGGTATTCTCTTGTTCGGCGTCATCCGTGACGGTGCGTCATGGTTATCACTTGAGTTTCTACAAAATGCACCATCACGCCGTTCGGAACGGGCTGGGATTTATCCGGCGTTAATGGGCTCCATCTTCTTGATGCTCCTCATCATCCCGATGATTTTCATCATTGGTGTCGGGGCAGCGATTTACCTAGAAGAGTATGCGAAGAAGAGTCGGATGACTTCATTCATCGAAGTCAACATCTCAAACCTTGCAGGTGTACCATCGATCGTCTTCGGTTTACTTGGTTTGACGTTCTTCGTACGTAACATGGGCTTCGGTTCAACATTGATTGCAGGAGCCTTGACACTCGCGTTGATGAGTCTTCCGGTCGTCATCGTCTCGTCTCAAGAGGCGATCCGTGCCGTTCCACAAGCAATGCGTCATGCATCACTTGCACTCGGTGCGTCAAAATGGCAAACGACGTTTAAAGTCGTTCTTCCGGCATCACTACCAGGTGTCATTACTGGGATCATCTTGGCTGTATCTCGAGCAATTGGTGAGACAGCACCACTCATCATGGTCGGAGCTGCGATTTTCATTGCTCGTGCGCCAGAAAGTATTTTCTCAGAATTCACAGCATTGCCGATTCAAATCTACAACTGGACAAGTCGTCCGCAAGCAGATTTCCAAGGACTTGCAGCTGCGGGAATCATCGTCTTAATGGTCATTCTCTTGACGATGAACTCACTTGCGATCTGGATCCGGAACCGTTTCTCAAAACGTTATTAATCGAACGAGATAGATAGAAGGGATTTCTTTTAAGGAGGAAGACAGATGATGGATACGAAGCTGAATACGAAATCAGTCGTTACAGAAGGGACAGAGCGTATGAACCAACCAGTAGCAGCACGTGAGAGCGTCTATAACGTCAAAGACTTAAACTTATGGTACGGTGACGATCATGCGCTGAAAGATGTCAATCTCGACATTAAGAAAAATGAAGTCACGGCAATCATTGGACCGTCTGGCTGCGGGAAATCGACATTCATCAAAACATTGAATCGAATGGTCGAACTCGTTCCGATCGTACGGACGAATGGTGCAATCGAGTATCACGGACGTAATATCTTTGATAAAGAATACGGTGTCGAAGAATTACGGACATCGGTCGGAATGGTCTTCCAACAACCGAACCCATTCCCGAAATCAATCTATGACAACATCGCTTATGGTCCTCGTGTCCACGGTGTTAAAAACAAAAAGATCCTCGACGAGATCGTCGAACGCAGTTTACGCCGTGCGGCAATCTGGGATGAAGTCAAAGATCGTTTGAACGAAAATGCCTACGGTCTTTCTGGTGGTCAGCAACAACGTCTTTGTATCGCGCGTTGCCTTGCAATCGAGCCAGATGTCATCTTGATGGATGAGCCGACATCGGCACTTGACCCGATTTCTACATTAAAAGTAGAAGAACTCGTCCAAGAATTGAAATCAGACTACTCGATCATCATCGTGACACACAACATGCAACAGGCTGCACGTGTTTCGGACAAAACAGCGTTCTTCTTGAATGGTGAAGTCGTCGAGTTCGATCAAACAGACCGGATCTTTGGAAATCCGAGTGACAAACGGACGGAAGATTACATTTCAGGACGATTCGGATAAGAAGGGGAGACGAGACGAATGGCAGCGAACCGTACGATTTTTGGAGAAAATCTTGCAATACTCGATCAAAAGGTCTTTTTACTGGCTCGCAAGACGATGCAACAGATCGCAACAACGGCAGAAGCACTCGAAAAATATGATCAAGACATCGCGCGTAGTGTCATCGAAAACGATAATGAACTCGATGATCTTGAACTTGAAATCAACGATGATGCGATTCTCTTAATCGCGAAGCAACAACCCGTTGCGACGGATTTACGACGAATCATCACCGCGATGAAAATTTCGTCGGATCTCGAACGGATTGCAGATTATGCGGGGAATATCTCAAAAGCGGTTCTTCGTGTCGAAACATTCCCGTATGTCATCGATATCTCTTTGTTGAAGGAAGCATTCGAGACATTACTGGATATGACGGAAACTGCGATCGTCGCCTATCGTGACGGAGATGTCGAGAAAGCAAAAGCCTTGTCTGATCTCGATAACGTCATTGATGAGACGACATATAAGGCACTTCGCCAGTACATGCGTCACATGTCACTTCAGCCGATTGTCGTCGATGAAGTCATGCAATTCACGAACATTTGCCGCTACATCGAGCGGATGGGTGATCACTTGACGAACGTCGGGGAGCATCTGATCTATCTCGAAAAAGGAAAACATTATGATTTAAACGGATGAATCAAGTAGGCAGGAGGAATTTCCTCTGCCTACTTTTTTTGTAAAGGGATTCGAAACACGTTTGTAGAATAGGAAAGAAGTGAATAATGACAGAGAGGTGATTGGGAATGCTTGAGCAAATCATTAAATTGAAAGAACAAGGGCTGACAACAAAACAAATCGCAGCTCAATTGGATACGACTGAAGGAAAAATCAAATATGCGTGGACTAAATATCGTAAATCGTTAACAGAACAACCTTTAGTAGCGCTGAAAGTAGAATCAAAAACGGTCAAGCAGACAAAAAAGTCGACTGCACCTGTATTAGACGTCGTACCGTCTGTGCAAGTGGTACCTTCGCTAGAACGTGACGCGTTTGGAATGGCGACACATTACGAGGATGACATCATCCACGCCATCGTTCAGTCACCGACAGCGTTATACGTCTACTGGGAATTGTCTGAACTGTCGAAACAGTTGCTAGAGACGCACTATCACACGACGTTTGATTCGTTCCGTAAAGAATTACGCATTATTGATGTCACGCTTGTTGAATATGAACAAGGACAGGCAAATCGGACGTATCAATTCGAGCTACCAGAAATGACGAATGCTTGGTTCGTTCGACCAGTCGCCCCGAATACTACATACATCATTGAATGGGGCATTCAAACGATCGACGGGGACTTTGTTCCAGTACTGCGTTCAAAACCAGTCGAAACGCCACGTGACGAGCCAGTTACGGACGGACGGTTCGCGGAAGTCGTGCATCATTGGCAATACGGAGAGGTCGAACAACCGGAATGGGTCGAAGTATTACGTCCTTACTCCTATTTCGATCGCGTCCGATAATGGAATTAGAGAGAGGGAAAGGAAGAGAAGCTATGCGAAAAGGATATTTTTCACTCGTCTTACATGCACATTTACCATATATCCGTCATGAAGAGGCGCATCGTCTAGAAGAACGGTGGATGTATGAAGCGATTTCAGAAACCTACATCCCATTATTGTGGGAGGTCGATCGCTTGTCACGTCCGCTCGGCTGGACGGTCAGCATTTCACCACCCGTCATCGAGATGCTTGCCGACCCATTGATTCAAGAGCGGTATATCGAGCATATCGAGGATACGTTACGTTTGATTCGCCAGGAACTAGAGCGAGAGCTTGCTCAAAAGGAACGAGATGCGCTTCTATTCTATCAAGACCGCTATCAAGATTTATTGAATACGTTCCTTCACTGGGAAAAAGATTTGAACCGCGCATTCCGTCATTACAAGGAGCAAGGTTATCTCGATTTGATTACGTGTACGGCGACGCACGGATTCAGTCCGCACATGTTGTCTGAACAAGCGGCACGTTCTGAAATTCAGACGGGATTGAACTGTTTCGAACGTCATTACGGATTCCGTCCATCTGGTCTTTGGATGCCAGAGTGTGCGTATACACCCGGACTTGATCGTATTTTGTATGAAGAGGGCATTCGTTATACATTCGTTGACGAACATTCAATCTTAAACGCGGATCCGTCACCGAAACACGGAATCGGAGCACCTGTCTATTCGCCGCACGGTGTGGCACTTTTCCCGCGTGATCAAATCATTTCCGGCAAGATTTGGAGCTCTGTCATCGGATACCCGGGTCATCCGGATTACCGCGAGTTTTATCGTGACCTTGCGTACGATCGAGAGTGGGATCAAATCGCTGAGTTCATGCACCCAGAGGGCTTACGTTATGATACAGGATTGAAATTGCATCGTGTAACAGGAGAAACGGATCAAAAAGACTATTACGTTCGTGATTGGGCATGGCAACGGACAAGTGAGCACGCAGCAGACTTCGCACAAGCACTTGGTGAACATTTAGATGCGCATCAAGGACAAGACTTCCCACCGTTCCTTGTCACAGCACCATTTGATGCCGAATTATTCGGTCACTGGTGGTTTGAAGGTCCCGACTTCCTCGGTAAAGCGATGGAACGTTTAGAAGACCAAGGAATTGAGTCGATTTCACCGGCGATCTTCCTCGAACGTCACTTCCAAGACATCGACACGGCCCACGTCGCGATGGGAACATGGGGACGAAAAGGCTACGCGGAAGTCTGGATCAATGAACGGAATGACTGGATGATTCGTCATCTCCATCAGCTTGAGAAGAGACTAGCAGGAATCGTAGCTCGAAATCGTCATCAAGATGCATTGACTGTCAAAGCGAAGCGTCAACTCATTCGAGAATACCTCCTCGCTGTCTCGAGCGACTGGCCGTTCATCCTTGATGGACAGACGACAGCGCAGTATGCTGCGAATCGTTTCCGGGAGCACATCCTACGTTTTGAAGAAACTGAGCGTCGCCTGGATGCTGAGGAGCTGACGGTGGAATGGTTGGATGATCGATATCGCGAATATCCTTTCCTTCAAGATTCAGATATTGAACCGGATGTCTTCTTGACGGCACATGATTACTACGTGGCAGTGAAACGTGAAAAATCTTGGAATACAGACGCCATCTTATTGTTTGTCCGACAATATGATGCGTCAGACCGGCCAGCTTCGGAGCTCGCTCGACGGCTTGCTGCTGCTGGTGAGAACGTCTATGTCGTCACGGAACATCTGGAAGCGTATCGATTTGAAGAAGGTGTTCACGTTTACGGAGTGCAAGTGACAGGTCTACCGCTCGTTCAGACCTATAACCAACTGGCGGCACTAAATTTAGCCTTCTTACGCCAAGCGCAAGCTTTGAGTAAGATCGTTGATTTCGCAGTCATCCACAACTTCAACATGGAGACCGCATCAGCTGCCCAAGCTATCGCGAAGATCAAAGAGTTGCCACTCGTCAGTAACGTCTACGATGTCGAAAGTGAGCGTTCTCCTGATCGTTCAGGTGGTCTGGTCGTTGCCTTAAAACGACTTGAAGGAGATGCGTTGCGCCAATCAGCGGTTGTTTATCTAGAACGAGAAGAGTCACGTCACGGGGTGGAGCAAGAGTATCACGTCGAAAAGAAGCCACTGCGTTTTGAAGAGAACCTTGAAAAACCATATCAACACGTGACGAATCCGAAAAAGAACGGATGAACAGTTGCAATTCCTTTCCTTTCTTGGTACGATACTTGAGTATGCTTAACCTTATGTAAAGCAAAATCACTTGATACATCGAGAGCTAGATAGGAGGGAATCCCATGCGCGTTAAAATCACATTAGCTTGCACTGAAACTGGTGACCGTACTTATATCACTAAAAAGAACAAGCGTAACAACCCAGAGCGTCTTGAGTTGAAGAAATACAACCCACGTCTCCGTAAGCACACACTTCACCGTGAAGTGAAATAATTGAGATGGAAGCCGTCACTTCGTGTGATGGCTTTTTTTGTGGAAAGGAAGACAGTCATGAATAAACAAGAAGTACGCGGTTTGATTAAAGAACGACTCGATGTAATGGAGAACCGTGCGGAGAAGGAGCGGTTGATTCACGAACATGTATTATTATTACCTGAATGGCAACAAGCGACTTGTGTCGCGATCACATTAGCTTTTCGAAATGAATGTGATACAAGAATACTGATTGAACAGGCGTGGCAAGAGGGCAAGACGGTCTTGATACCAAAAGTAGTCGGAAACGAGATGGTCTTTTATGAATATGGACCAGAAGATCAACTGCATGCAAATCAGATGGGGATTGCTGAACCGACCGCTTCAGCACGTCGCGCTTCACTTGCTCAAGCAGAGCTTTGCCTCGTTCCGGGTCGTGCCTATCGACGGGACGGATATCGGTTAGGGTGGGGAGGAGGCTATTACGATCGTGCACTCGTGACATATACAGGATGTAAAGTATCGATTGCCTTTTCTGAACAACTTCTTTCAGATTTCGAAGTGGAAGCCTTTGATATTCCAGTTGACCTGATCGTTACTGACTTAGAGGTCATCCGATGCTAAGCGCGACCATTTTGTTTTGTCTATTGCTGGCTTGGACCGGACGATCTTTTCGTTTATTGACGACAAGTGGTGCGATCATGACCTTGCTCGTCGGTAGTGGTGTCTCGTTCGGATTCGGTTGGCAAGGATTAGTAGTACTCTTACTATTCTTTGGTAGCTCGAGCTTGTTATCGAAGGTCGGACGGTCCAAAAAACAATCGGTTGACTCCATCGTTGAGAAAGACGGCGCGCGTGACGGATGGCAAGTCCTTGCGAATGGAGGGCTAGCGTTCGTTGCTGCCTTAGCGTATGCCATGACGATGGATTTTGCGTATCTCTTGTTATTTCTATTCGTCATCGCAGCATCGAATGCTGATACGTGGGCATCCGAAATCGGACCGCTCTCAAGACGTGATCCATGGTCGCTCAAAACGTTACGACGGGTACCAGCAGGAACAAGTGGAGCGATGTCGCTGATTGGAACGGTCGGTACGATCGCAGGAGCTGCGTTCATCGCGATAGCAGCGCATTGGATATTTTCTCTTTCTTTAAGAGACGTCTTACTCGTAACAAGCATCGGTGTACTCGGGAGCCTGCTGGATACACTATTTGGAGCAGTAGGGCAACGCGTTTACCGATGTACAGTTTGTGGGGAATACACAGAAAAGCGAAAGCACCATGGGCAACCGACAGCTTATGTTTCAGGTATTCGATTTTTAGGGAATGATGCTGTCAATGTCTTAACGAGTGGTTTGGCAAGTGGAATCGGGTTTATCATCGTTCGATTCTGGTAACTGGAAAGTATATGAGTATGTAATTCCTTATGTTAGGATATCAATGACACAAAATGGACAAATGTGATTAACTTCACATGATACAAATAATGTGAAAGATGTTACAATTTATTTGTGAGATAGTTAACAAACTCTTAGGATGAATGAAAGGGTGGACATAACGATATGGAATTACATGCGAAAGTGACACGGGTAGCCCTCATTGGAGCTGGTGCAGTCGGTTCAAGCTTTGCCTATCAGATGTCAACAGCTGGGCTTTGTGAAGAACTTGTCATCATTGATGTCAACAAAGCCAAAGCAGAGGGCGAGGCAATGGACTTAAACCATGGAACACCATTTAGCTCTTCACCGATGCGAATATGGGCTGGCGACTACGCCGACTGCCGCGAAGCGGAAGTCGTCGTCATCACGGCAGGCGCTCCACAAAAACCAGGTGAGACAAGACTCGATCTCGTTGCAAAGAATGCGTTGATCATGAAAGAAATGATTCGTCAAATCATGGATTCTGGTTTTGATGGGATCATCGTCGTGGCTTCTAATCCGGTTGATATCATGGCGCATCTTGCCTGGAAATATTCCGGTCTTCCGAAATCCCGCGTATTTGGATCAGGAACGGTGCTGGATACTGCACGTCTGCGTCAAATGCTTGGAGAATACTTTCACATTGATTCCCGAAATGCCCATGCCTATATTCTTGGAGAACATGGTGATACGGAATTCGCTGCCTGGAGTAACAGCCGTATTTATGGAAAAACGATTGATGAACTACTTGCTGAAGACGATCGTTATTCTCAAGCAGATCTTGATCAAATTTATATCAACGTCCGAGATGCTGCTTATCATATCATCGAGCGCAAAGGGGCAACCTACTATGCGATCGGGCTTGGGCTTGTTCGGATCGTTCGTGCCATCCTCGGAAATGAGAACTGTCTATTAACGGTCGGTGCGCATGTCGATGGGCAGTATGGCATTTCCGGTATCCACATTGGAGTTCCCGCCATCATTAATCGTCAAGGTGTGCGTGAAATCATTGAAGTCTCATTGACAGAAGAAGAGTTGAAGAAATTCCATCATTCTGCTGATGTATTGCGTCAGACGCTTGAACCCGTCTTGCAAGGATAAGCGTACGCATCATGCTGAAGGTATTACCGAAATAAAGTAGTAAAAAAACTCAAGTGTCGGACTTGCTTCATATTGTCCACACTTGAGTTTTTTTGATGTAAAGAACGAATACATAAAAAATCACATCTATTCGTCCAGTAGTAAAAAGAGAAAAATCTAGGTTTTATTTTACTAGAAAAGGGTTAAGTAAGAGATAGAAGCATTTTTACGTCATTTTTTGTACGTCATGATACCCAAAAAGGAGAGAACCGACAGTCATGTATACTTTTCGAAAACTAACTAAAGAGGATGCAGAACAATACTGGAATCTACGCCTTGAGGGATTAAAAAATCATCCAGATGCATTCGGTCATTCGTTTGATGATGAACAGCAAACCCCGCTCCGCGAAGTACAAGAAGGACTTGAGGGAGAACCCGACTCCGATGAGGTTTGGCTTGGTATGTTCGACGGTGATACGTTGTTTGGGTTTGGTCAGGTCAAACCATATGAATTGTCACGTGAATCGCATAAAGCGATGATTTCTGGAGTATACGTATCACCTGAATATCGCGGGGGTACTGGTCGCGCTTTAATGGAAGCCTTAATCGAGGAAGCGAAAAAGTTACCGGACGTCGAGCAAGTCATTCTTGCCGTTTTATCAGGAAACGAAGCCGCACAAAATCTTTATGAGTCGCTCGGTTTTGAAGTATATGCCGAAGATCCAGATTCCGTAAAATTAGAAGACGGCACATATCGTGATGATATTTGGATGAAGAAGTACGTCTAAGTTCTTCAGAGGATGTAGATTAGAAGCTGTAGCAAAAAAAGTGCTACAGCTTTTTTGCATGGTATCCGTAGGATATCAGTATCGGCAAAGAATGAATATTTGTTATCATGAGAACAAAGCGGATGTCACATCGTAGTCCGATTGAAAGGGAGCGAATGAACATGAAAGAAGTCATACGTACGATTGAAGAGCTTGTCTCGATTCCGAGTCCAACAGGTTCGACAAAAGAAGCGATTACATATGTAGAAAAGCGATTGGTATCAGAAGGAATCACGTATCGAAAACTTGAGAAAGGAGCGATTTTAGCGACACTACCTGGTGCTTCAACGCGTACACGGTTACTGACGGCACACGTCGACACACTAGGAGCGATGGTGAAAGAGATTTTACCAACAGGACGACTTCGTTTATCACAACTGGGGGGATATGCTTGGACAGCAATTGAAGGTGAGAACTGTCTCATTCACAAGATGGACGGTCAAACGATTTCAGGTACGATCGTGTTCCACCATTCGAGTGTTCATACGTCGCGCGAGACGAATAAGACGGAACGCTCCGCTGATAATATCGAAGTACGGCTCGATATCCGTTCAACGACAGCAGAAGAGACGCGCGTTGCGGGGATTGAAGTAGGAGACATCGTAACATTTGATCCGCGATTCCTCTACACGGAAACGGGATTCGTGAAGTCGCGCCATCTCGACGATAAAGCATCCGTTGCTTTGTTGCTTGAATTGATCAAGGAATGGAAAACAATCGAGCTGCCACACACGGTCCAGATTCTGATTTCAAATTACGAAGAAGTTGGATTCGGTGGAAATGCTGGATTCACGGAAGAAGTCGCAGAATACATCGCGGTCGACATGGGGGCACTAGGAGACGGTCAACACTCCGATGAATTCACGGTCTCGATCTGTGCGAAAGATGGTTCGGGTCCATATGACTTGGCTTTACGCCACCAGTTAACGCGTTTAGCACAACGTAACAGTATTCCATATAAGGTTGATATCTATCCATTCTATAGCTCGGATGCCTCAGCGGCAGTAAGTGCGGGACACGACGTCCGGCACGGATTGTTCGGTCCGGGAATCGAATCGAGTCATTCGTACGAACGTACACATGAGACGTCGTTACAAGCGACATATGATTTGTTGCATGCCTATGTAAAGGAGCCGATGGTTGATGAAGACACTGTATGACGTACAGCAGTTACTCAAGACATACGGAACATTCATCTATCTTGGGGACCGAGCGTCCGATATCGCGATGATGATGCTTGAACTCGATGAATTACAAGAAGCAGGCGTTTTGGAACAACGTCAGTACGATTCAGCGAAACTAATCTTACGACATGAATTAAAGCGTTCACAATCCGATAACATTTAAGATTGTGCAACCCTTTGCGCAAACGGGTTATGTCCGGTAAAATGAGGAAGCAGACATTATATGAGTATAGGGGAGACGAAGCAATGAAATGGTTACTCGGCATTGATATCGGCGGCACGACAGTCAAGATGGCAATTTTGGATTTGCAAGGGATCATCGTAGAAAAGTGGGAAATCGAGACGGTCGTTTTGAATGATGGCGTACAAATTCCTGGAGATATCGCAAAATCCTTCTTTGAGAAGTGTCAAGAGAGCAATAAACGACCAGAAGATTTCGTCGGAGCGGGCATCGGTGCGCCGGGATTCATTGATTTCAATACAGGTGTCGTTGAGAAAGCAGTCAATATCGGTTGGACTAACTTTGAACTCATCGGTGAATTCGAACGTTTGACAGGTTTACCGGCTGTGCTTGAAAATGATGCGAACGCAGCGGCAATCGGTGAGATGTGGAAAGGTGCCGGTAGTGGGGCAACCGAACTCCTTGCTGTCACACTCGGTACGGGCGTCGGTGGTGGTCTGATCACGAACGGACAAATCGTGCATGGTACAGTCGGAATGGCTGGAGAAATCGGTCATATCACGATGTTGCCTGAAGGTGGCGTCCTATGTGGATGTGGTCGCAAAGGATGTCTTGAGACGATCGCGTCAGCAACAGGGATCGCTCGTCTTGGTCTTGAGAAGCGTAAAGGGAAAGAAACGTTACTCAACGACATCAAGGCAGTGACAGCAAAAGACGTATTCGAAGCGTATGAGAAAGGAGACCGGATTGCAACGGAAGTCGTAGAAGAAGTGACGTTCCATCTCGGTCTTGCCATCTCCAACTTAGCGAACAGTATTAACCCGGAAATCATCGTTATCGGTGGTGGTGTGTCAAAAGCGGGCGAGACATTGCTTGCACCACTCCGTCAACAGTTCGAACGCTTCGCTTTACCACGGGTTTTCGGATCAACGACGTTCAAGATTGCCGAGCTTGGAAACGATGCAGGAGTCATCGGCTGTGCATGGCTTGCGAAGCAGATGTTTCTCAAAAAATGATAATATTCAATTTCAGTAAAAGGTTCGCTTCGGCGAATCTTTTTTTTGTTTACAAACGTACAGTAATTATGTGATTGTTAAGTATCTTCCGGATTCCAGTTGCATTTTTGTAAAACTAAGCGTAAAATTTTCACGTGATATGGGTATATGTAAATTATGAGGTAAGTTGTGTGAACTGAAATCAGAAAGCACATGTAAATTAGGAGGCAGGTTTTTATGCAGCAAGACGCAAACATCTGGTCGCGAATGCGCCTAAAGATGGGTCAAGGCGTTCGCAGCACCTATAAAGAGCACAAGCTCTTTTGGATTGCGACCTTATTGATTTGGTTAAAAACGTATTTAGCGTATACACTTTTCTTCAACGTTCCCGTAACAAACTCTGCGCAAGCATTCATTCTACTAATTAACCCAATTAGTTCAGCGCTCTTCATGTTCGGGTTCAGCTTCTTCTTCCGAGGAAATGTTCAAAAATGGTTCATCTACGGCACACTGTTCGTCGCGACACTCATTTTATATGCGGACATCATTTTCTTCCGCTTCTTTAATGACTATCTGACGTTGCCGGTATTGTTCCAAACATCGAATGCGGAAACTGTTTCTGCATCGCTCGGGTCACTTTTGAATTGGTCCGATTTATTGATCGTCGGTGACTTGATCATCTTACCGTTCTTCTTACGGAAAATGGACATGTCAAAAAATGTTGCGTCACGTGGACGCGCGATTCTCGCATTCGTTGCAGCAGTTGTCGTTTTCCTTGGAAACTTGACGCTCGCTGAGACAGAACGTCCAGAATTGCTCACACGTGCCTTCGACCGAGAATTGCTCGTTAAAAACATCGGAACATTTAACTTCCATATGTATGATGCTCTCATTCAGTCTAAGACATCTGCGCAAAAAGCACTCGCGGACAGTTCTGAACTGTCGGAAGTTCAAAGTTTCATTGATTCAAAACATGCTGAACCGAACCCAGCTATGTTCGGAAAGTACAAAGGAAAGAACGTCATCGTCGTTTCCTTTGAGTCGGCACAATCCTTTGCAGTTGGATTAAAAGCACCAAACGGACAAGAGATTACACCGAACCTGAATAAGTTGATCAAGGAATCGCATTCATGGGATAACTTCTATCACAACACAGGACAAGGGAAAACGGCAGATGCTGAGTTCATTCTCGAAAACTCGATCTATCCACTTGGACGCGGTGCAGCATTCTTTACGAACGGAGAAAATGAATTCCGGGCAACTCCTGAAATGCTGAAAGAAGACGGCTATTATTCAGCTGTTTTCCATGCAAACAACAAATCGTTCTGGAACCGAGACATCGTCTACAATAGCTTTGGCGTCGATCGTTTCTTCTCAGAGACGGATTATGACTTAGGTGATCCAGCAGATTTGACGGAGTGGGGCTTGCTCGATGATAAATTCTTTGAACAGTCATTGCCGATGTTGAAAGATTTACCACGTCCGTTCTATTCGAAGTTCATCACATTGACGAACCACTATCCATTTGAGATGCCAAAACCAGAAGATGAACTTGTACCACCGCTTGAGACAAGTTCTACGACGCTGAACCACTACGTTCAGGCACTAGCGTATCAAGATATGGCACTCGGTAAATTCATCGAGGGTCTGAAAAAAGATGGTACGTGGGATGATACGATCTTCATGGTCTATGGCGACCACTATGGTATCTCGACGAACCACAATGCTGCGATGGCAGAACTCATGAACAAAGATGAGTTGACGCCGTATGATGTTGCACAATTGCAACGTGTACCATTCGTGATCCATTTACCGGGTCAAACGAAAGGTGTCAAACATGAAGACGTCGCGAGCCAAATCGACATTAAACCGACATTGCTTCATCTGTTAGGACAAGACTTCAAGAATGAAGTACTGTTCGGTACTGATCTCTTCTCGAAACAGCACAAGGATTATGCGCTGTTCCGCGATGGTTCCGTCATAACAGACAAAACGGTTTATACGCAGGAAACATGTTATGATCGTCAGACAGGTGAAGAGGTAAAAGATGGAGAGTTAGCAGAGATGTGTAAACAATCTACGAAACAATCCGAGAAGGAGTTAGGACTTTCGGATAAAGTCATCTATGGTGACTTGCTCCGTTTCCTTCAAACTTCAAAATAAGATGAGGAAAACGAATCTACTTTCGAGTGGATTCGTTTTTTTGTAGAAAGGCAAATAAAAAGAGAGATGCGCGAGGCATCTCTCTTCAGATTTTAGACAAAAGGGCTGACATCAAAAAATGACGCATCTTTTCACGCCCTTTCCTTAGGCGAGACACACGCCCGTTTGTCTCTGACAGCGCAAAATTGCGCTTTTTCCTGTAAGAGTGGCGTGTAACGCGTCATTCTTTTGATACTCGGAAGAAGGATCAGGGAAGCGTTTTGTTCACTCGACATCGCTTCCTAGGGAATAACAAGCAAGAGCGACCCTGCAGCGAATTGAAGCGGCGCGATGCTTGTCTCAGGAAAACGATTCGAAACGAACAAAAAAGTGCAATCCTTCTCGTTAGAGAAAAATTGCACTTTGTCTTTAGTCTCAAGAGGCTGACTCAAAAAAAAGAATGACGCGTCATTCTTTTTATTACGAGATAAGGGAGGCAGATCATCAATCTGCCTCCCTTATCTTTGTAGATACTGACTTTTGAGTCAGCCTCTTTTTAGCGTATCTTGATTACGATGGAATACCGCCGTAAATCAATGTCGCAATCCCGAACCAGCCGAATAAGACGACAGTCAGACCTGCGAATACGAGTGGAAACATTTGGCGTTTCTTAAGTGAACGAACGACGGCCCAAACGCCGACGAGTGCGACGAAGAAGAAAAGCCAACCGATTGGTTGATCCAAATGCATGACGTACTCCCCCTTAAACAATCACGTTATGAATTTCACGAAGATTTCACTTAAATCTCACTTTTTAGTTTATCCGACTGGCGGGATAAAGTCGAGAGGGCGTTGCAGGAACTTTCGACAATTTCGTGTATAGTAGGAGAAGAGTCTATTGTAAAGGGGTTTTATAGAATGGAAATCGTAATGATCACTTCCGGTATGGCATCTGAGAATGGTTATTTGTTATTTAAAGATAAGGAATGTCTCGTCATTGATCCGGGTACAGAAGATATGCGGTTTTTCGATGAGATTGAAAGTCGGGGAGCAACATTAAAAGCGATTTTGTTGACGCATGCGCATTTTGACCACATTGGTGGTGTGGATATGTTACGACGCTTCACGGAAGCCCCTGTCTACGTGCATCCGGAAGAAGCAGGATGGCTCAGTAATCCAGAATGGAATGGTTCAGCAAAATTCGGAATGCCACCGATGCGGATGAAACCAGCGGATCATTTGTTGCAACCAGGACGATTGACGATCGGTAGCATTTCGATGCATGTACTTGAGACGCCAGGACACTCACCAGGAAGTGTGACGTTCTACTTTAAAGGAGAACGGATCGCGTTCGGTGGAGATCTCCTGTTCCAGCAAGGCGTCGGACGAACGGATCTACACGGTGGGGATCAAGACGTATTGATGCGTTCACTGGATCGACTCATCGCGGAACTACCGGCAGATACGACGGTTTATCCAGGGCATGGTCCGAGTACGACGATTCGTCAAGAAATGAAATCGAATCCATTCCTCTGACTAAAAAAACTCGCCATCCAAAAGGATGACGAGTTTTTTTCATTACATCTGGAAGTTCGACCAGTACGTAAAGACGATGAAAAATACAGTTAAGTAAGCTCCAAAGATATAGACATACGTTTTTTCAGTTAAGCGCAAGTAACCGAGCGCTGCAAAAAAGACAGTTTGTGCTAAGAAGACGAAGCCCATGACTAAAAATGAATCCGTATGCTCACTTGAGCTTGCATCGCCACCCAATGCGCCGATAAATGCCATGACTGCGATGATACCAGTCCAGAAACCGAGTACGCGGTACATTCTCCCCATTCCTATAACCCCCTAAATCCGACAGATAGTCAATATACGTACTTATTTTACCAAGCAAACAATCATCCGTCCATCCTGTTCTAGTGATTGTTAAGGAATAACTGTGAACAAAAGATGAAGTTTCAAAAAAAGTTGTACAATAGTTGTACAAAAGGTGTACAAAGTCAAATTGACGTGCTATAGTAACTGTAATGAAACCCCACACTTTGAGAGGAGGAGCAAAAATGACGAATGAGTTAGTCTTTTTCACATACCCAAGCTGTACATCATGTCGTAAAACGAAATCATGGTTAAAAGAGGAACATGTTGATGTAGAGGAACGTCATCTGTTCAGAAATGCTCCAACAGTTGATGAACTCATGGAACTGTTGAAATTATCGACGGATGGGATTGAAAGTTTGCTCGCAACACGCAGTCAAGCCTTCAAGGATCTCGGCATTGATATTGAAGACATGAAACTCAGTGAGTTATTACGCCTCATGAGTGACAATCCGAAATTATTACGCCGCCCAATCATCACTGATGGAAAACAACTTGTTATCGGATACGATAAACCAGGTCTTGAGACATTGGCGAAGCGTAAACATCGGACAATCGCACACGTATCGTAAAGAAGCCGGTTTGGTCGGCTTCTTTTTTTTGTGTATTGTTTGCGGTAGGGAGGTGAAGAGAAATGAAGGAATGGACGACACAACTCATGGAACGATTCGAATCACTTGGTGCAACAGATGTTCATTTCGTACCGAATGAAGCTTGCGTCCGAATAGTTTGTCGAACGGGTGATGGTTTGTGTGAACAAGAAGAGGTGGAACTGACACGTTACCGGACACTTGTCAGTCATGTCCGCTATGAGGCGAACTTAAAGGAACAGAATGAGCGGATTCCGCAAAGTGGTTTGTATCCGCACGGGAAAAAGGGCATGCGTGTCTCGTTGTTGCCGAGTCGACAAGGGGATGCGATGTCGTGGCGATTTTATCGATCAACGGTCTCTCAAGAAACAGCTTTACGAACGTTACACAATCAATTGGACTTCGCTTGGTTAGCTGAACAACGACACGGGTGTATCGTCATTTCTGGATCGACAGGTGCAGGAAAGACGACGATGTTATATTCCTTGATGAGTGCAATGGAAGAAAAGCGAATCATCTCGATTGAAGATCCGGTGGAATGTACGGTACCAAACGTCTTACAACTGGAACTAAATGAAAAGGCAGGCTTCACTGCTACGCGATGTTTTGAGGAAATATTGCGAGCGGATCCGGATTGGATTGCTTTTGGTGAGGTGCGGACGAGAGAGGCAGCACGTTTGACGATGAATGCCGCACTTAGTGGTCACGTCGTGTTGTTTACGTTACACGCTGGAAGTATTGATGAGGCGCGATTGCGATTGCGTAGTTTAGGGATCGAAGAGTCAGAACTAGCTGTCTGTCAACGCATCATTCATCTCGAGCGAAAAGGAGAGGATGTCCGCTGTACCGTCAGAAACTTACAAGCCGCGATCAAAGTCGGTTCTTAAAACGATATCACCGTTTGTTATCAAAAGGCATTTCCGCGAAAGAGACGTTACTCATTTTAAAACGATTCGAGCGTCAGCCGTTCGCGGAAGTAGTCGGAGAAATGGAACAACGTCTTGAGAAAGGAGACTCCTTTGCAGCATCGCTTGAACCACTTGCGTTAACGAATACCTTAAAACGACTTCTTTTCGTTGGAGAAAGGACAGAGCGACCATTGCTCGTTCTTCGCCAAATCGTGAAACTGCTCGACCTCGAAACAGAAATGCGATCGAAGTTTTGGAAGATGATTCGGTATCCGCTTGTTCTAGCGACCAGTCTATTCCTTCTGTTCTTCTTTTACGCCCTCTACGTATTTCCGTCTCTCCTCGAGATGTCGGACCCGAAGACTCTCCCCTCATTTCTGCATCTCCTTCTTCACCCCTCTGCGAAATATCTGCTCGCAAGTATTCCCGTTATTTTGTTGACCTCCGGGTACCTCTTTTTTCGCTTCTTTCCGTTAAACCGTATTTTACGACTGAAACCGCTACAGCGTTTGATTCGCCTCTACTACAGCTATTTATTCACGATCGAAGTAGGATCGTTCATCGATGCTGGCTTCTCGCTCGAAGAGACCTTTCGCCATCTAGAGCAAGGACAAGCGAATAAAAAAGGACATCTCTATGCTCGTCTACATGCTAAACAACAGGCAGGGGAACCACTTGCAGAAGCGCTTGGCGAAGATGAGATCATCGAAGCCGAGACGATTGGAATCGTCCATTTGGCGCGGGAAAGTGGCGATCTTGGACCATTGTTGCTTGAACAAGCGACACTCTTACATGAGTCGATGGAAGAGGAACTAGAGAAAAAGTTGTTATGGATCGAGCCGATTTTGTACGGTGGATTGACGATCATGACGGGAACGTTGTTTCTCATCTTGTATTATCCGATACAGCTAGCGATACAGCAGCTTCCATTCTAAACAGAGGAGACGATACGATGAAACAATTCTTAAAGCGACAGGATGGATTCACCTTACTTGAGATGGCAGCCGTCTTATTGATCATTTCGTTATTACTGCTCGTTTTGATTCCAACGATGACAAGTGGAAAGGACCAGGCGAAAGGTGTGAGTTGTGAGGCGAACATTCGAGTCATTCGGTCAGAAGTAAACCTTTACTATGCCAAAGAGAAGAAGTACCCAGAATCGCTTCAGACGATCAATCGCGGAACAGCTGATAAACCGAATGCTCTCGTCTGTGATCAGGAGACGTATACGTATGATCCGAAGACTGGCGAACTTACGAAGTGAACGTGGATTTACCTTATTTGAGATGACGGCGGTGCTGACAATCATTGCTTGTTTACTTGTTTTTTTATTACCGGCACTGTTTGAAAAACGACCGGACTGGATTCCGCTTGAACAAGAGGTTCGTCTGATGGAACAAGATATTCAGACACTTCGACTGATGCAGTACTCAAAGCAAGATCAATCATTGATGCAGTTTCGATTTCGAGGAGACGGTGCAGGATACCTTGTCCTTGCGGATGACCGGTTGTTATGGCAACGGACATTCCAAAATGGTCATACGTGTACCGTTCCACCCTCGAATCGCATCATCTATTTTAAAAGCTATCACTCGATTTATGCAGCGACTTGGTCTTGCCGTTCGGCAACAGCCGAATATGAAATCAAATTCTTACTTGGGAACTATCAAATGGCAATCCGTAAAGTGAGGTGAGAAGGATGCAGAACGAACGCCAAGCGGGCTTCTCTTTGCTTGAAGTGATGCTCTCGATCGTTGCAATCGGTATCTTTATGATGTTAGCGATTGATCCTTATCTCGATTTACGGACGAAACAAATGAAATGGGAACAAGAGACGGAACAGCTTGAGCAGATGGCGACGGATCAAGTTGAAAACCGAACAGCGTCCTATGTCCTGAAACAAGGAGAGTGGTGCAATGAAACGATGTGTCTTGCGAGCGGAATCCGGAATGACCCTTCTCGAACTCTCATTCGTCCTATGGCTGAGCCCACTTCTTCTGCTGGCAATCTTGACATTGACCCCTCTCGTTCGTCCGCCGGAAGTCAACCGAATGAATGAAAAATTGTTCTTTCATACCGTGGAACGACTGATGTGGCGTAGTACGATGTGTGAGCGCGTCGGAGACGAGATTCGTGGAATGGACGTCAATCCGGGAGAGACGGCTGAAAAGTGGCGTCTCGTCCGTGTGCAAGATCAACTGCGTCTCAAGAAAGAACAGGGAGGTGAACTGACATACGCCCGCGACGTCAAACACTATACCGTGACAGGGGATGCCGAGATTCTCTCGATTCAGTTGAACGACAGCAGACGTTCCTTCCGATGCGTCAGGAAGGATTCATCTTGATTCAAACGTTACTGTTACTTCTAGGAATGGGAGTCGTGCTCTTGATTTCTTGTCAGCAAATTGACGAAGAGATGCGGCATCATCAGTTAGAGCAAGAAGCCCTTCAACTCGAGTCTCTCATCCGAGCGGCGAAAGCAGATTGTACGAAGGACGAGACCCTCCGCTACCCAATCGGACAAGTCAGCTGTACAGCAACCGATAAAGGCTTTAAAATGGAAGCGAGATTAGAGAATGGTCAAAGAATCGAGGCGGTCGTCACACATGAGTAAGGTTTATTTGATTGGGTTTATGGGAACTGGTAAAACAGCCGTCGGACATCGATTGGGTTCACAATACGAGGTCGACGAACTGGATGAACGGTTCGAACAGGAACATGGACAAACGATTACCGCTTTTTTCGCTGAGCATGGCGAAGCAGGGTTTCGTACACATGAAAGCGAATTGTTGAAGAGTAGCAATGCGGAAGTGGTCGTCACAGGTGGCGGGATCGTCGAACGAGAAGAGAACCGACTGTACATGCAGGAGTCCGGAACAGTCGTCTGGATCGATACACCCTTTGATTTGATTTGGGAACGGATCGCCGCTGATCCGAATCGTCCACTCGTGACAGAACGGGAACAAGTGAGACGATTGTTTGAACGTCGCTATTCCTTATATGCTGGAGTTGCTACTGTCCGACTTGAAGGAACGGCATCAATCGAAGAATTAACGTGTGCGATTGAAACTGTATTGGAGGAGAAGTCATGATTTGGATTACGTTAGGTATTATTTTATTGGCTATTATAGGACTCGTGTTGTTCGGATTCAGTCTTTACAAAAAGAAGCTGTCTCAGGATATTCGGCAGTTAAAACAACTGATGGAGCGCTTTACGATTCGTCAGCAAACCTTGCAGACGAACATTGATCATACGACGCAGCGAATCGATCAAATCAAAGGGAATATCAATCGAATCACTGAAGAAGGAAATCGTGTGAAGCAAGGAGCGAGCCAATTGGTGACGGAAGGTCGTCGACTCCAGGAGGAAATCAAACGAACTGCCGGAATCAAACAATTTTGAAATGGCTTTCATGGGAAGAATATGAAACAATAGGAGAGAAGGGACAGGGTCCTTTCTCTCTTTTTCGTATGTTCCTTTTTCCGAATAATACTAGATAATTATGATTTTAATTGGTAAGATGGATTTGAAAATGGAACATTAAAGAGAAGAGAGAGTGAAAACGTTCGTAAATAGGGGGATTTGTATGAGTCAAACGACATTGAAAAGAACACCGTTATTCGAGACGGTTTCGCAAACCGGTAAGATGGTGGATTTTGCGGGATTTGAAATGCCAGTTTTGTTTTCCTCGATTAAAGAAGAACACGTTGCAGTAAGGGAGAACGTCGGCATGTTCGATGTCTCGCACATGGGAGAACTGTTCGTCAGCGGACCGGATGCTCTGACGTTTTTACAAGCTACATTATCGAACGATATTTCGAAGATTGCGGTGGGGCAAGCGCAATATAACGTCTTATGCCAAGAAGACGGTGGGACAGTGGATGATTTACTCGTCTATCGTTTGGCAGAAACGGACTATCTTCTCGTCGTCAATGCTTCGAACATTGAAAAAGACGAACAACATTTACGTCACTATCTAACAGGGGACGTCACGCTTGAGAATCAATCGGAACAATATGGTCAAATTGCGGTCCAAGGACCACGTGCGGAAGCCATCCTTTCCGGCATGACACCACTTGTCTTATCAGAGATCGGATTTTTCAAGTTCCAACGGGGGACGGTTGCAGGAGTGGAAATGATCGTCTCACGCAGTGGGTACACAGGGGAAGATGGATTCGAACTCTACATGGCAGCTGGTGACGCACCTGCTGTCTGGCAAGCACTGCTTGAGCAAGGTGTCGTACCATGCGGGCTCGGGGCACGTGACACATTACGTTTTGAGGCATGTCTTCCACTTTATGGACATGAATTATCAGCAACGATTTCACCAATCGAAGCGGGAATGGGCTTTGCGGTCAAACCACAAGTCAAACCGTTCGTCGGTTCAGAGGTCTTGTTGCAACAGAAAGAACAAGGAGCACCGCGACGCTTGATCGGTCTTGAATTACTCGATAAAGGGATTGCGCGTCAAGATGCACCGGTTTGGCATGACGGGGAAGTCGTTGGTGTGGTGACGACAGGTACGTTGCCGCCGACAGTCGGAAAAGCGATTGCTTGGGCACTCGTTCCTGCAGAAGTAGCGGAACAAGAGCAATTTGAAGTGGAAGTACGCGGAAAACGTTTAGCAGCGAAACGAACAGCGACACCGTTTTATCGTCGCACGAAATAAGGGGGATATTTCTATGGATTTTCGTTATTTACCAATGACAGCAGAAGATGAGCAGGCGATGTTACAGACGATCGGTGCAGCATCGATCGAAGATTTACTCGCTGATATCCCGGCATCCGTCCGTGATAACGGTACATTGGAAGAAGTCGGTGTGCCACTTCCGGAAACGGACTTGATTCGGACGCTATCGAAGCTTGCCGACCAAAACATGAATACGAAACAATATCCATCATTCCTTGGCGCAGGCATCTATGATCACTATGCACCTGCTGTCGTCAATCATATGTTACTGCGCTCAGAGTTTTACACTGCCTATACACCATATCAGCCAGAGATTTCGCAAGGTGAGCTACAAGCGATTTTTGAATTCCAATCGATGATTTGTGAATTGACAGGGATGGATGTCGCGAACTCGTCGATGTATGACGGTATCACGGCGTTAGCGGAAGCGGCCATGCTTGCTTGTGCCCATACGAAGAAAAAGACGATCGTTCTTTCAGACGGCGTTCACCCGGAAGCGCACGATGTCGTTCGGACGTATGCGAACGGTCCAGGACTAAACGTCGAGACGTTGGCGCTTGAGCAAGGTGTCACACGGATCGATCAACTCGATGCCATCGAAGACGTCGCCTGTGTCATCGTGCAGTATCCGAACTTCTACGGTCGTGTCGAAGAACTACAAGCATTGGCCGATGCGACTCATGCTCGTGGTGCGCTGTTCATCGTCTCTGCGAATCCACTGGCACTCGGTATCTTAGAAGCGCCAGGTAAACTTGGCGCTGACATTACGATCGGAGATTGCCAACCGTTCGGAATTCCACAAAGCTTTGGTGGACCGACATGTGGTTATTTCACGACGACAAAAGCGTTGATGCGTAAGATTCCGGGACGTCTCGTTGGACAGACCGTCGATGAGAATGGGAAACGCGGTTTCGTTCTGACGTTACAAGCACGTGAACAACACATTCGCCGTGACAAGGCGACATCTAACATCTGTTCGAACCAAGCGTTGAATGCACTCGCTGCTTCGATCGCGATGAGTGCACTCGGAAAACGGGGTATCCGGGAACTCGCGACACGTAACTTGCAAACGGCACATGCATTAAAACAAAAGCTGAAACAGGCTGGCTTTACGATCGTTGACGATGGACCGAGCTTCAATGAATTCGTCGTTACGCTACCAATCGACGCGACACGTGCGAGTCAACAATTGCTCGATCACGGGATCATCGGCGGTTTACCGTTAGGATCGTATGACGCAGCGCGTCAAAATGAAATGCTTGTTTGTGCAACGGAATTACGGACGAATGAAGAGTTGGATCAATTCGTGACAGCGTTAGGGGGACTCACACATGAATGAGCAAACATTGATTTTTGAAATTTCTAAACCGGGTCGTATCGCCTATAGCTTACCGTTACCGACTGTCGATGAGGTGGCAGTAGAAGAATTGTTACCGACCTCGATGTTACGGAAGGAAGACGTGGCGCTACCGGAAGTATCTGAACTGGATCTCGTCCGTCACTACACGGCACTCTCGAACCGTAACCATGGTGTGGATTCTGGATTCTATCCACTCGGGTCATGTACGATGAAATACAATCCGAAAATCAATGAAGATATGGCACGCCTCCCTGGGTTTGCACACATTCACCCGCTTCAACCAGTCGAAAGTGTCCAAGGGGCACTCGGTTTGATGTATGATCTGCAAGAAAAACTCGCAGTCATCACAGGAATGGATGAAGTGACGCTTCAGCCGGCGGCGGGAGCACACGGTGAATGGACAGGCTTGATGCTGATTAAGGCCTACCATCATGCACGTGGTGACTTTAAACGGACGAAAGTCCTCGTACCGGACTCGGCACACGGAACGAACCCCGCATCGGCATCTGTCGCTGGATTTGATACCGTGACGGTCTTATCGGATGAACGTGGTCTCGTTGATTTAGCGGACTTAAAGAAAAAAGTCGGTGACGATACAGCGGCACTCATGTTGACGAATCCAAACACGCTCGGTTTATTTGAGTCGGATATCGTCGAAATCGCCAAAGCGGTTCATGAGGCAGGCGGAAAACTGTACTACGATGGTGCGAACTCGAATGCGATCATGGGCATCGCTCGACCAGGGGACATGGGCTTTGATGTCGTTCACTTGAACTTGCATAAGACGTTCACAGGACCGCACGGTGGCGGCGGACCAGGATCGGGTCCAGTAGGGGTCAAACAAGATTTGATTCCGTATTTACCGAAACCAATCGTCCGCAAAGAGGAAGAGCGTTATGTCCTCGACTACGATCGTCCGGAAGCAATCGGTCGTGTCAAACCATTCTACGGTAACTTCGGCATCAACGTTCGTGCCTATAGCTATATTCGGACGATGGGTGGAGCAGGTCTCGCTCGCGTCTCGAAAGAAGCGGTCTTGAATGCGAACTATATGTTGGCTCGTCTCAAAGGTGCGTATGACGCGCCATACGACGTCTATTGCAAGCACGAATTCGTCTTGTCGGGTAAACGTCAAAAAGCACTAGGTGTCCGGACGCTTGACATCGCTAAACGTCTGCTTGACTTTGGATACCATCCACCAACGATCTACTTCCCATTGAACGTCGAGGAGTGTATCATGATCGAACCGACGGAAACAGAGTCGAAAGAAACACTCGATGCCTTCTGTGATGCGATGCTCCAGATTGCAAAAGAGGTCGAAGAGACACCGGATGTCGTCTTGAACGCACCACACACGACAATCGTCAAACGGATGGATGAGACACTTGCTGCTCGAAAACCGGTCTTACGCTACGAACCAAAACAAGAAGTACACGCATAAGCTATTTCATAAAAAAGAGGATTTCTCCGACGAAGGAGAGATCCTCTTTTTGCGATGAACGAAGCATTAGCTCCGTTTGATTTTTCCTGACCACTGCTTGAATCCGCCTTTTAACTGATACAGATTCGTATAGCCTGCTTTTTTCAAGACTTTTGCAGCCTGTGAAGAACGCATGCTACCTTGACAATACAAGTAAATCGGCATGTCTTTTCGTAATTCCTTCGAGCGCATCTTCATTTGGCTGACCGGGATGTTACGGGCACCGACGATGTGTCCACCTTTGAATTCCTGTGTTTCGCGAACATCGACGATTTGTGCTTTACGGTAGTTCGCACGGAATTCTTCTTGCGACAATTTCGTGATGCCTTTGACCGGCATGAAACGCCAAGCGATGTAGGCGATCAGCGCGACCCATAATACGATCGTAATGATAGTTCCAGTTTCCATATTCGACTTCCAACCCCTTCGTTCGTTTAACCTCTGTTTCATTATAGTCAACGAAATCGATTTCGGCAATCGACTCGTGATTGCGCGACCGAGAATGGGTTTGATACACTAAGACGGAAACGTTTTGGGGGTGCTCAAGTGAACAGAGAGTGGCAAGTGTTGACGACGCCGGCGATGGAGCCGGCAATGAACATGGCAATTGATGAAGCATTGATTCAGTTCGTCGGGCGTGGTGAAATCGCACCAACGCTTCGTTTTTACTCATGGGAACCACGCGGACTAAGTGTTGGTCATTTTCAACGGGCAACCCGTGATATCGATCGTGAGCGGATCGCAGAGCTCGGGATTCCAATCGTGCGTCGGATGACAGGAGGGCGCGCTGTCTTGCATGCAGACGAGTTGACATACAGTGTCGTCATCCCGGAAGATACAGAAGGTTTACCACGCACGGTCATCGAAAGTTATCGGATGTTGACGGAAGGGATTCGCAAAGGATACCATCACCTCGGCATTCCGGTCGAATTTTCCGTTCCGTTGACGGAAGAGGAAAAAGAAGAATTACGGAAGCCGAAATCAGCCGTTTGTTTTGATGCAGCATCGTATTATGAACTCGCTGTCGGAAAACGGAAAGTCGCCGGAAGTGCACAAGTCCGCCATCAAGGCGTTGTCCTGCAGCACGGCTCGGTCCCGCTCTCTGTCGATGAAGGTGAATTGTTTGATTGTTTCTTGTATGATGATGAGTCAACGCGCGAGCGGATGAAAGCACGTTTTTCAGGTAAAGCTGTCGCTTTGAATGAGCTAGCAGGTCGCGCTGTAGCATTTGACGAGGTACGAGAAGCGTTCACGAAAGGCTTTGAAGAGGCGCTTGATTTGTCGTTCGTTCCGTTAACGTTCACTAGCGAGCAGTGGCAGGAGATTGAGCGTCTTGCCGAGAAATACCGTAGTGATGAGTGGAACTGGAAACGCTAATGAATGAAATGGGAAGGTGATGTCGTGCCAACTCCGAGTATGGAAGATTATTTGGAACAAATTTATAAACTGATTGAAGATAAAGGATACGCTCGCGTATCGGATATAGCGGAGTCGTTAGGAGTTCACCCGTCCTCGGTAACGAAGATGGTTCAAAAGCTCGACCGGGAGACGTACCTTGTTTACGAAAAGTATCGGGGTCTCATGCTGACACCTAAAGGACGCAAAATCGGAAAGCGTCTCGTGGAACGACACGCCTTACTTGAAGATTTTCTTCGTCTCGTTGGTGTGGATGAAGAACTGATTTATAAGGATGTCGAAGGAATCGAGCATCATATTAGTATCGAAGCGTTGGATAAGATTAACGGAATGATTCAGTTCTTTGCGGAACGTCCTGGTTTGAAAGAGGAACTGCATCGCTATCAACAAGCCCATCCAGAGGATTGAGGCTTGTTTTTTTATAGTTCCTTGCTAAAAAAAGTTCTCAAACACGAACGATCCATTACATTTTTATGATAAAGTGCGCATTTTAAGTTAGATATGCTATACTGAGCCTGAAAATGGACGAAGGGGGTGGCGGGTGTTCGCACCTTGTCATGGAAATCACGATTAAAGAAAAATTAGTGTCGGAGTCACAACTGAAAGAAAAGGTTCGTGAATTAGCACAACAGATCGAAGTGGATGCGGCTGGGCGTCAAATCGTTCTCGTCGTCGTGTTAAAAGGGTCGATGGTCTTTGCTGCGGATTTGATGCGCGAAATCAAAGGAAGCGTTCAAATTGATACAGTCGCGTGCTCTTCTTACGGAACAAAGACCGTCTCTTCCGGGCGTGTTCAGTTGAAGAAAGATCTCGATCTCGATGTGCAAGGGAAATATGTCGTCGTCATCGAAGATATCATCGACACAGGGCGGACGCTCCATTTCTTATGTGATCACATGAAATTGCATCAACCCGGAGTTCTCAAAGTATGTACATTGCTTGATAAACCGGCACGTCGTGAAGTAAAACTCGACGCAGACTATGTCGGTTTCGAGATTCCGGATTACTTCGTTGTTGGGTACGGAATCGATTGTGCGGAGGAATATCGCAATCTACCGTATATCGGTTGGGTCGAAACGGATTGAACACGAAAAAAGGAGGTTCGTCGCATGACGAATCTCCTTTTTAATGTACTTCTGAAATTAAAAAGCACGTTTTTTCTTTTTGCCTTTTTTTCCTTCGATCACTGTCAGATGAGGCGCTTTTGAACGATCGCGCAACGGTCTGACTTTATTCGATGCCGGCGCTTTTGAGGACTTGACCGGTTTTTTCTTAAAGTCTGTCCGGCGAACAGAATTCGAAGAGCCATGCATTTTTTTTGATTGAGCGACGGATTTTCGGTACTGAGCATTTGCGCCCGTTCCGACGCTTCGATTACGAGTCAGGAACTTAAAGAGCAAGAAGATGATCCCGGCGGTAATCCCGAAGAACAGCAATTGTGAAAACAGACTACTTGGATTATTGACGAGTTTATATCCGAAGCCGACAAAAGCGAACAGTAACACGACGAGTGCAAATGTAGAACCAATGCGTTGTCTGATCATAATATCACCCCTGTTATCGATTAACCCAGTGCATTCTCATGTAGGTTATGTTCCTGTTTTTCCAACGCTTCAAACGCATAAATCGCAACCTCGATCTGTGCATCGTCCGGTTCTTTGGTCGTCAAGTACTGTAACCATAGGCCAGGCAAGGCGATGACGCGAAGTCCTTTGATGTGCTGTGCTTTATTCGTCAGCTGTAACACTTCAAATGAAAGACCGATGACGACCGGTAATAAAGCGATCCGGCAGACGAGACGCAACCAAAGCGGATCCGTTGGCACGATCAGATAGACGAAAAATCCGACGATGACGGTGAAGATCAAGAAACTCGAGCCGCAACGGTAATGAAGACGACTGCTGACGCGAACGTTTTCGACCGTGAGTGGGCGTCCTGATTCGACGCAGTTGATGACCTTATGCTCTGCACCGTGATATTGAAAGAGTCGTTTGACGAGCGGAGTCAATGAAATCACGTAGAGGTAACTGAACAAAAGCGTTAATTTGATTGTTGCTTCGATGACATTTTGAATGACATGTCCTGATAAAGCAGGGAACACATCGAATAGTGACGCAAGGAAAGCAGGTAGTAACGTAAAAAGTAATTTACCGAAAAAGAATGATAGGACTCCGACGACAGCTACGCCGAGCCATTTCGTCAAAGGGCTGGCAGTCGTCTCTTCCGGCTCTTCTTCACCAGGTTTGACACCGTATCGGTCACTTGCGAAGTTCATATGACTGGCACCATTCGCTGAGGATTCCATCAAAGCGAACAAGCCACGTAGAAGTGGAATTTTTTTGCCTTTAGCGATTCGTGGTCGAACCGGTTTTTGTTGGGCGAACGTCTCGATCGACTCATCATTTCGACGAATCGCAGAGACCGCGTGGGTCGCATTTTGGAACATGACGCCTTCGACGATGGCTTGACCACCGACCGGCGGATTAGTCGTTTTCATAATAGAACGCATCCCGTCTTCATTAAAATTAGGTGTATCGTCAGTGTACTTGATTTACAACAAAAAAACTATGTTCGACTCGTCAAAACGAGGTAATCTTTAGGAGTCGGAAATCGGGTTATGATACAATGAAAAGGAATTCGAGGAGGTGTTTTTTTGCGTGTCTTGATATTAAACGGACCAAACTTGAATTTACTCGGAACACGCGAACCGGATACATATGGAACGGCGACATTAGCCGACTTAGAACACGACCTTCGCACTTATTTTCCGAACATTCAGTTTCGGTTTGAACAATCGAACCATGAAGGACGATTGATTGATGTTCTTCACGAGGAACGGGGAGCGGACGGTATCGTCTTCAATGCGGCTGCCTACACGCATACGAGTATCGCGTTACGTGACGCGATTGCTGCGATCGAAGCACCCGTCATCGAGGTTCATCTATCGAATGTCCATGCGCGTGAATCCTTCCGGCATCATTCGATGATCGCACCCGTCTGCCAAGGTGTCATCGCTGGACTTGGCATGACGGGATATCGTCTGGCAACGGAGGCACTCCAAGCTTTACAACAATCGGAACAAGGGGGAAATCAATCATGAAACAACGGATCGAGGCGTTACAAGCAGCTTTAAAGGAACGGGACCTTCCAGGGTTACTCGTCACGAAGGCAGAGAATATTCGTTACATTTCCGGCTTCACGGGCTCAAGTGGTGCATGTCTCGTAACAGAAGAGCAAGCGTACTTCGTGACGGATTTCCGTTACACGGAGCAAGCGGCAGACCAAGTTAAAGGAATGGAGATCGTCCAAATCGAACGTTCGATTCCAGAGACGATGGGCGAATTGATGGCAGGAGCGCGTGTTCGCGCGGTTGGTGTCGAAAAGGATGAGATGACACTCGGTGCTTTTGAAGCATACGATCAAGCTTCAGCAATCGAGCTTGTTCCGACGACAGGAATCATTGAAAACCTACGCTTGATTAAGGATTCGTCAGAGATTAAGATGATTAAGGAAGCGGTGGAGCTCGCAGACGCGACCTTCCAACACATCTTGACGTACATTCAACCAGGACGAACGGAACTTGAAGTATCAAATGAACTAGAATTCTTCATGCGGAAGCATGGAGCGACGTCTTCTTCTTTCGATACGATCGTGGCATCGGGCTATCGTTCTGCCTTGCCGCACGGTGTTGCCAGCTCGAAGGTCATTGCGACGGGTGAACTCGTCACGCTTGATTTCGGAGCGCTCTTGAACGGTTATGTTTCAGATATCACACGGACTGTCGCAGTCGGTCCGATCAATGCCGAGTTGCAGAAGATCTACGATACGGTCTTGCAAGCGCAACTAGCGGGTGTCGACGGCTTAAAACCAGGCATCACTGGGATCGAAGCGGACGCATTGACACGTGATATCATCAAAGAAGCAGGTTACGGTGAGTACTTCGGTCACTCGACGGGACACGGTATTGGTCTAGAAGTACATGAAGGACCTGGCTTGTCGTTCCGCTCTGAGACGAAACTTGAACCGGGCATGATCGTTACGGTCGAACCAGGTATCTACGTGCCGCAAGTTGGCGGATGCCGGATTGAAGATGACGTTTTGATCACGGAAACAGGTCGAGAAATTCTTTCGTCTTCACCAAAAGAACTGATCACTCTCTAATTCAGAGTGACGGGACATTTTAGGAGGAACCATTCATGGTATCAGTAAACGATTTAAAAACAGGATTAACGATTAAGACTTCAGACGGTATGATTTGGCAAGTACTTGAATTCCAACATGTTAAACCAGGTAAAGGGGCAGCGTTCGTTCGGACGAAAATGCGTAACATCCGTAACGGAAACATCCAAGAGATGACATTCCGTGGTGGTGAGCGTGTCGAGCGTGCACACATCGAGCGTAACAAGATGCAATACCTTTACCCAATGGGCGAGACTTACGTCTTCATGGACACAGAATCGTATGAGCAATTGGAATTGACGACGGCACAAGTCGAAGCAGCTCTTCCATACTTGCTTGAAAACATGGAAGTTCAAATCGCGGTTTACAACGGCGAAATCCTCGGTCTTGAATTGCCGAACACAGTCGTCATGACGATCGTTGAAGCAGAGCCTGGCGTTAAGGGTGATACAGCTTCGAACGTCAAGAAAAATGCGACAGTGGAGACAGGTCATATCATTCAAGTCCCACTCTTCATCGAAGCAGGCGAAAAAGTAACGGTTGATACACGTACAGGTGATTTCACAGGTCGTTACAACGGATAATATTGAAACGACAAGACGTCTCTCACCTTTTATCAGGTCGAGAGACGTCTTTTTTCATCCAGCTTGACTTGCATCCAATGGTATGACCAGTTAATATAAGTATTTGAGTAGGCATTAGCACCTGGTATAATAATTGTGAATACAGCATAGATGGGGGAAGAATGACAGATGAAAATCGATCAGTTGAAACAAGTACTCGAAATGCTCGATCAGTCGAGTGTAAATGAACTCTCACTCGAGACGGATACGTATAAATTGAAGTTGAAGAAACAAGGAGAAACAGTAACGGTCTCGCACCAAGCACCTGCTACTCCAGTGGCGGCGCCAGCTCCTGTGAAGCAAGCGGCAGCACCAGTCGAGGAAGAGGTGACTACGGATGATACGGTCACGATCAATGCCTTGATGGTCGGAACGTTCTATTCGCGTCCGAATCCAGATAAACCGGCATACGTCAAAGTCGGTGATCAGATTGAAGTGGGTCAGATCGTTTGTGTCCTTGAAGCAATGAAACTCTTCAATAACTTAAACTCGGAAGTATCTGGAACGGTCGTCGAGATTCTTGTCGCCGATGGAGATCTCGTTGAATTTGGTCAACCACTCTTCCGGATCCGTCCGTAAACGGGGGTGAACAGCATGGAAAAATTATTGATTGCCAACCGTGGAGAAATCGCCGTCCGCATCATTCGAGCGGCAAAGGAACTTGGAATACAAACCGTTGCTGTCTACTCGACAGCGGATAAGGAAGCCTTACACGTTCGTTTAGCCGATGAGGCGTACTGCATCGGTGAGGCGAGTTCTGCTTCATCTTACTTAAACGTTACGAATATCCTCGCGGTCGCAACGAACCGTCAAGTGACGATGATCCACCCGGGTTACGGTTTCCTAGCAGAAAACGTTGATTTTGCTGAGATGTGTGAAGCGTGCGGGATAAAGTTCGTTGGTCCGACGTCGGATGCGATCCGTCAGATGGGGATCAAGGACGTTGCGAAGAAGACGATGATCGAGTGTGGAGTGCCCGTCGTGCCTGGTTCAGATGGAACGGTCACGGACGAAGAAGCGGTCGCACTGGCGCAAGAAATTGGTTATCCGGTCATCATCAAAGCAACAGCAGGTGGTGGCGGTAAAGGGATTCGGGTCGCTCGTTCGGAAGAAGAGCTGATCAACGGGCTAAGTGAGACACGCCGTGAAGCAAAACAAGCTTTCGGAAATGGGGATGTCTATTTAGAACGCTTCATCGAAGAGTTCCGCCATGTCGAGGTACAGGTCCTCGCCGATCGTCACGGGAATGTCATTCACCTCGGTGAACGGGATTGTACCGTCCAGCGCCGGATGCAGAAACTGATCGAGGAAGCGCCGTCACCTGCGGTCAGTGAAGCGACACGATTGAAGATGGGAGAGGCTGCCGTAAAAGCCGCAAAAGCGATTCAATATACAGGAGCTGGGACGATCGAATTCATCTTCGTCGAAGAGACGGAAGAGTTCTTCTTCATGGAGATGAACACACGCATTCAAGTCGAACACCCGGTAACGGAGATGATCACTGGGTTCGATCTCGTTCAAGCGCAATTGCAAGTCGCGCTCGATCATCCGCTTGCCGTTAAACAAAAGGATATCAAGTTCCACGGTCATTCGATCGAATGCCGAATCAATGCCGAGGATCCAGATCATGATTTCCGTCCGTCTGCTGGACGCGTCACACAATACGTGACACCAGGCGGAATGGGCGTACGTATCGATAGCGCAGTCTATCCGGGGTACATGATTCCACCGTACTATGACTCGATGGTCGCGAAATTGATCGTCCATGCGGAAACACGGGAAGAAGCATGTGCGAAGATGGAACGTGCACTGGCTGAATTTTGGATTGAAGGTGTCAAAACGACGATCCCGTTCCACGAACGTGTTCTCAGTCACCCGGTATTCCGGCGTGGGACGTTCACGACGAAATTCGCAGAGCGTGAGCTAAAAGGTACGATCGTTAACTGAATCAGGACGGGAGTTTGTGCGACGAACTCCCGTCTTTTTTTGGCGTTCTCTATGTTTTTTAAAAGAGGAATGTGCTAAACTAACTGATTGAGAACGACAAAAAAAGGAGCACGCAAAATCATGATGAAACGACACATGGCACGCGAACTCGCAGTCCAATCTTTGTTCCAGATGGAGCTTTCGGATCTGACTGCACAAGAGGCCATTGAATTCGCGGTAGAAGGTAAGGAATATGACACATTCGTCGAGCAATTGGTGAACGGTGTCGAAACGAACAAAGCAACGATTGACCAACACATCCGAGAAGCACTGGTCAACTGGTCATTCGAACGACTCGGAAACATCGAGCGGACGATTCTTCGCTTAGCCGTCTACGAATTATTGTTCGAAACGAACATTCCGGTTCGAGTGACGATCAACGAAGCGATTGAATTGACGAAGGCGTTCGCTGACGAAGAAGCGACAAAAATCGTGAACGGTGTTCTCGGTAAGGTCGCACAAGGCGTCGTTAAAGAAAATTCATAAAATTGTAAAACCGAATAGAGACAAACAGACAGAAGAGTGAATCGAACTTTTTGGGGGAGTGGACAAATCATGGCAGTAGTAATCGATGGAAAACAGGTAGCCCATTCATATCGTATGAAGCTGAAAGAAGAAGTCGCACGTCTGAAAGAACAGCGGATTCAACCGCAATTGACTGTCATCCTGATTGGCGAAGATCCTGCTAGTCAGTCCTATGTACGTGGTAAAGAAAAGGCGGCGAAGGAAATCGGCATGGATTCGGAGTTGATCCGACTTCCGGCAGAAACAACGGAATCAGAGCTTCTTCACTTGATCGAACGTCTGAACGTTGATGCGAGTGTCCACGGGATTCTCGTTCAATTGCCGTTGCCTGACCATATTGATGAGAGTAAAGTCATTTTTGCGATTTCTCCTGAAAAGGACGTCGATGGTTTTCATCCTGTCTCTGTCGGGAAAATGATGATTGGTGAACCGACATTTTTACCGTGTACACCAAACGGCATTCTTCATCTCGTCAAAGAGATGAACGTACCGATTGCCGGTCAACACGTCGTTGTCGTCGGTCGTAGCCAAATCGTCGGTAAACCCGTCGGTATGTTGTTCTTGAATGAATCGGCTACCGTTTCCTATTGTCATTCCAAGACAAAAGATCTCGGTGCGATGACGCGTCAAGCGGATATCTTGATCGTCGCAGTCGGCGTACCGAAGCTGATTACGGCGGATATGGTGAAACCGGGTGCTGTCGTCATTGACGTTGGTGTCAACCGTGTCGATGGCAAACTCGTCGGTGATGTCGAGTTTGATACGGTACAAGACGTTGCATCGATGATCACACCTGTTCCAGGTGGCGTTGGTCCGATGACGATCACGATGCTACTGCATAACACGATCGAGGCTGCGCGATGAGCGAACCTCTTCACGTTTCCGATTTAGTCCACTATGTCAAACGTGAACTAGAAGGCGACGCCCTTCTGCAACAAGTCCAGGTGGTGGGAGAAGTGTCGAACTTTAAACGACACTCTTCCGGTCACCTTTATTTTACGTTGAAGGACGAGCAGTCACGGATGAAAGCCGTCATGTTTGCCCGGGATGCGAGTCGAGTCAAAGCAGACGTTCGCGATGGGATGCGTGTCGTCGTCACCGCGCGCTTATCCGTTTACGTCTCTTCTGGAGAGATGCAACTCTATGTCGAACGGATGACGGAAGATGGTGTAGGAGCGCTATATGAGGCGTTCTCACGCTTGAAGGTGGATCTTGAAGAGCGTGGTTGGTTTGATCCAGCAATCAAACAATCGTTGCCAGCGTTTCCAGAGCGCATTGGAATCATCACGTCGCCAAAAGGAGCAGCGCTTCATGATATCGCAACGACACTCCGGCGCCGCTATCCGCAAGCAGCCATCGTCTTCGCCCCGGTCCTTGTACAGGGAGCGGACGCGGCACCACAAATCAGTCGTGCCATTCAGCTGATGAATGAGCATGCTGCCTGTGATGTGTTGATCATTGGTCGTGGTGGTGGTTCGATTGAGGAGCTGTGGGCATTCAATGAGATGTCTGTCGTGACAGCCGTGTTTGAATCCCGCATTCCGATCGTCTCTGCTGTCGGTCACGAAACGGATTTTACGATCAGTGATTTCGTCGCCGACGTTCGTGCTGCTACACCAACGGCAGCGGCAGAACTCGTCACTCCGGAAGCAGAGGCACTCACTCGACGTGTGCAGGATGTAGAGCGACGTTTAGAACGAACGTATGCACAACTCCTCAAAAGTAAACAAGAGCAAGTGACACGGCTTGCCGCGAGCTATGGTCTGAAATCACCACGCGTCCTACTCGGACTGAAGCAGGAACAATTGGACCGGGCAGAGATGTCACTCCAAAAGGAGATCAAGCAAGTAGTAGCGCAACACCAGCAACAGGTGGAGCGTCTTGACACACGCTTAATGCGTGTGCCGATGCGGGATCGCTTCGTGCAACAACGGGCGACGATTGAACAATCACGACGTCGACTCGAAATCGTTCGTCGACTTTTACAATCGAAGCAACAACAGGTGCGTCATGTGCTCGCGCGACTCGACTCCGTCAGTCCTACGCATGTTCTGATGCGCGGTTATACGTATGTCGAACAGGATGGACAAATCGTCCGTTCCGCGAAGGCATTGACAGCGTCTTCGTTCGATATCCGATTCCATGATGGAACGATTCGTGCTAAACGAGAGGATGGGGAGTAAGAATGGAGACGGAACAATCTTTTGAAGAAGCACTGGAACGATTAGAAGAAATCGTCACGTTACTCGAAGAGGGCGAAGCTCCTCTTGAACAAGCGATGGCTCTATATGAAGAAGGCGTCAAACTGACGGCTCTTTGCCAAGGAAAGTTATCCGTTGCTGAGAAAAAACTCGATCAAATCCTGGAGCAAGATGGTACGCTTCGGGAAAAAGGAGGAGCGCAATGATTGCTTTGAATGAGTGGAAGACACAAGTCGAAAATAAAATGGAAGAGTTCATGGAGCGACTCGACGCACCGGATCGTTTACGCGATTCGATGCGGTATTCACTCGATGCGGGTGGGAAACGAATTCGCCCAGCCTTGATTTATGCGGTACTCGATGCTTTTTCCATCGATCGTTCAAAAGGTGACGCGACTGCTGCGGCACTTGAGATGATTCATACATACTCACTGATTCACGATGACCTTCCAGCAATGGACGATGATGATCTGCGTCGAGGGCGTCCGACGAATCATATCGCTTTTGATGAAGCAACAGCGATTTTAGCAGGAGATGCCTTGCTCACGAACGCCTTCAGCTGTCTTCTTGAGGCACCAGCTTCGCCGGAAGTAAAGCTTTCACTTGTCGAACGGTTGGCAACAGCAGCGGGCGCTACGGGTATGGTCGGTGGTCAGCTCGACGATATGCTCGGTGAGCGTGGCGGCATCAATGACGTAGCGGAGCTTGAGTCGATTCACCGTCGGAAAACAGGAGCACTCCTCGTCTTTGCAGTCGAAGCGGGTGGTTTGCTTGCCTCGGTCAGCTCGACGGATCTTGATCACTTGAAGCAATACGGTCGCCATCTCGGAATCGCATTCCAAATCCAAGATGACATCTTGGACGTAACAGGCGATGCTGAAAAAATCGGCAAACCGGTCGGTAGCGACGAAGGGAACGAAAAAGCAACGTACCCAAAATTACTGGGTCTTGAAGGAGCGAAACGCGCACTGACAGCTCAGGTGGAAGCAGCGGAACAAGCGATTGATGCATTATCAGTCGAAGCGACGACACTTAAGGAACTGCTCGACTTCGTGGTCAAGCGCGACCATTAAGCAGGACGACGCATCTGCGTCGTCTTTTTCTATGCTGACAATGGCGCTCGATAGATTGTTCTAGTACAATGTAGGGTACAAACCCTATAAGATTGTAAGGAAAAGAGGCGGTAAGGTATGAAATTGACAGAAATACAGGATCCGTCATTTTTAAAGCGTATGTCGGTCTCCGAACTCGAAGTACTCGCAGGCGATATTCGACGCTTTTTGATTGAAGAATTAGCGACGACAGGTGGACACTTGGCACCGAACCTCGGTGTCGTCGAGTTGACGCTTGCGTTGCATCGTGAATTCGACAGTCCGAATGACAAGTTCGTCTGGGATGTCGGGCACCAAGCATACGTGCATAAGATTTTGACAGGACGTGCGAGCCAGTTTGATACGCTCCGTCAGCACAAAGGACTCTGTGGGTTCCCGAAACGCAATGAGAGTGTGCATGACGTCTGGGAGACAGGACACAGCTCGACGTCCTTGTCAGCAGCAATGGGGATTGCTGTCTCGAACGAACTGAGCGGTAAGAGTGATCGTGCAGTCGCGATCATCGGTGACGGTGCTTTGACAGGTGGTATGGCACTCGAAGCATTGAATCATATTGGAGCAGAACAACAAAACGTCATCGTCATCTTGAACGATAACGAGATGTCGATTGCACCAAACGTTGGGGCGATGCATCAAATGCTTGGACGAATTCGTTCATCGCGTAAAGTGCGTTTTGCCCAAGACGAGCTTGAAACATTGATCAAAAAGATTCCAGTTATTGGCGGACGTCTTGAAAAAGGAAGCGAGAAGTTGAAAGAAGCCGTTAAAGGCGCACTTGTTCCTGGCATGTTCTTCGAAGAGCTCGGCTTCAACTATTATGGTCCGGTCGATGGGCACGATCTTGATGATTTGATCGAACAGCTCAATTACGTGAAAAAAGAAGAAGGTCCTGTCTTACTTCATGTCATCACGAAAAAAGGGAAAGGCTATCGTCCGGCAGAGTTTGATGGCGTCGGCACATGGCATGGTCTTGGACCGTACAAGATGGAGTCTGGCGAAGTCATCAAAGGGAAATCAAAAGCACCTAGTTACTCCTTTACGGTAGCGGATACTTTGACGAAGATGGCACGTGATGATGAAAAATTGACGTTGATCACGCCGGCGATGAGCGTCGGTTCAAAACTCGATTGTTTTGAAAAAGAATTCCCAGAGCGGATGTTTGACGTCGGGATTGCAGAACAACATGCTGTGACGTTCGCAGCTGGTCAAGCGACGCAAGGCATGAAACCTGTCGTATCGATCTACTCGACCTTCTTCCAACGTGCATACGATCAGCTCGTTCACGACGTGGCTCGTCAAAATCTAGATGTGACGTTTACGATTGACCGATCAGGTCTCGTTGGCGCAGATGGTGAAACACACCAAGGCGTCTTCGATATTGCCTTCATGCGTCACGTACCGAACATCCGGATCGTCATGGCGAAGGATGAGAACGAACTGCAACACTTGCTCTATTCAGCCGTCAAATATGAAGGACCAATCGCAGTTCGTTTCCCACGTGGAGAAGGTATCGGTGTACCAATGGACGAGACACTGCATGAAATTTCGCTTGATACATGGGAAGTCGAACGTGAAGGAACGGACGTCGCGATCCTTGCGTTTGGACCACAAGTACAAGATGCGCTCAAAATCGCGGATCTCCTAGCAGACGAACTGTCGGTTCGTGTCATCAATGCTCGGACGATCAAACCGCTTGACGAGAAGATGCTGAACGCCCTTTACGCAGAAGGGATTCCACTCGTGACGCTCGAAGAAGCCGTCTTAAAAGGTGGATTCGGATCAGCTGTCCTTGAGCATGCGAATGAGCAGGAAGCATTCCCACGCGTCAAACGCTTTGGTATTCCGGATTGGTATATCGAGCATGGCGGTGTGAACGAATTACTGGAAGAAATCGGATTATTACCTGGACAAATCGCAGAGGAAGTACGCGCTTTCGTCAATCAAGGAAAGAAACAGAGTGTGTGACGATTCATGGAAAATGTAAAGAAAATCCGCCTCGACGTTCTTCTCGTCGAGCGCGGTTTGTTTGAAACGCGTGAAAAAGCGAAGCGATCGATCATGGCTGGACTGGTCTTTAGTGGTACGGAACGATTAGAGAAGGCCGGTGAGAAGGTCAAATCGGACATCGATCTGCACGTCAAAGGTCAATTGATGCCCTACGTCGGTCGTGGAGGCTTCAAGATGGAAAAGGCACTTCAAGTATTCGATTTCGATGTCACGGGTAAAACAGGTCTCGATATTGGATCGTCAACGGGTGGCTTTACCGACTGCTCCTTACAAAATGGAGCAGCACATATGTATGCGCTCGATGTCGGTTCCAATCAGCTGGACTGGAAGCTTCGCTCGGATGACCGTGTGACGGTGATGGAGAAAACGAACTTCCGGCATGCGACACCAGACATGTTCCCTGTTGCGCCGCAGTTTGCGACGATCGATGTCTCATTCATCTCGTTACGGTTGATGCTTCCGCCGCTGAAGACGATCCTCGTCGAAGGAGGAGATGTCATGGCGCTCGTCAAGCCGCAATTCGAAGCGGGGCGTGATGATATCGGTAAAAAAGGCATCGTGCGTGATGAACGGATTCATGTCCGTGTCCTCGAGGAGATGGTCGAATTCTTCATTCAACAAGGATTCTATGTGAAACAGCTCGACTATTCACCGATTACTGGTGGAGAGGGGAACATCGAGTTCTTATTGCATGCGCGCCTTGGTCAACCAGGACTTGATTCATCCGTCCATGCGACGGAGACAGTCAAGCAAGCACATGCTAGTCTTTAAACGAACAGATGAAAACGAGGGCGGATCCGGTTCATGGGTCCGTCTTCCTTGTTGTTCGGAGCGACGAAAACCGTATAATAAAATGGCAAACGTGGACTTTTAATGATTTATTGGATTACAATAGTAACATCGAAGAATACTGTGAGGTGCAGGGATGACAAAGGGGCAACGGTTGATTAAGATTCGGGAGATCATCACCCAGTCGGAAGTAGAAACCCAAGATGAATTGGTAGAGGAATTACGGAATGCAGGATATAAGGTTACACAGGCAACGGTATCACGAGATATCAAGGAACTTCATCTCGTTAAGGTCCCGTTGAATGATGGACGTTATAAATATAGTTTACCTGCCGACCAACGCTTCAACCCACTCGGGAAATTGCGGCGTCTGCTCGGGGACAGCTTCATCTCGATTGATTCTGCTCAAAATCTGATTGTCATGCATGTCCTGCCGGGAAATGCGAATGCAGTCGCTGTCTTACTGGATCATTTGAGCTGGAACGAACTGCTTGGCACGGTGTGTGGGGACGATACGATCCTATTAATCGCACGAAGTGAGGAACAAGCGAAAGAAGTGACCGAACGAATTTTAGAAATGCTGTAAGGAGTTGACAGGATGCTAGCTGAATTATCGATCAAACAATTTGCGATCATTGACGAGCTACAGATCGACTTTAAAAAAGGAATGACCGTCTTGACTGGGGAAACAGGTGCCGGTAAATCGATCGTTCTCGACGCGATCGGATTATTGATTGGTGGACGTGGATCCGCGGAATTCGTTCGATACGGGGAAGATCGGGCGGAGCTAGAAGGATTGTTTCTGATTGAAGACGACCATCTCGTCTATGATCTCGCAGAAGAGTATGGTATCGATATCGAAGATGGATTGATCATCTTACGACGTGATCTGTTCGCGACCGGGAAAAGTGTCTGTCGCGTCAACAATAAGCTGGTCACACTGACGATCTTACGGGAGTTCGGACGTGTCCTCGTCGACATGCACGGGCAACATGAACATCAGCATTTAATGGACAGTACGTATCATCAAGCGATTCTCGATGACTTCGCGCAAGAGACGATTGCACCGCTCCTTCAAGCCTACCAGTCCGGTTATCAAGCGTATGAAGAAAAACGGACGGCGCTGCAATCGCTCGCGCAAAGTGAGCAAGAACTCGCTCAACGGATTGATTTACTATCGTTTCAGACGGAAGAGATCGAAGGCGCAAAACTTCGAGCACATGAGGAAGACGAGTTGCTCGTCGAACGAAATCGTCTTGCGAATTTCGAGAAGCTATATGCGTCGTTAAAGACAGCATACGATGCTTTGCATGATGAGATGCGCGGCATCGACTCTGTCGGAGACGCGATGCGTGAATTACAACAAGCATCAAGCATCGACGAACAGTTTTCGCAGCAGAGTGACGCGATCGCAAGCGCTTTTTATGGACTCGAAGAAGTCGGGTATGCGATTCGAGATCAACTTGAAACACTTGAGTTTGATTCCAATCGACTCGATGAGATCGAACAACGTTTATCCGTCTTTCAACAACTGAAACGAAAATACGGGGCGACGATCGAGGAAGTCATTGCGTATGGGGAAAAAATTCGAGTTGAACTTGATACGATGACGAATCGAGATGAACGGATTGAGCGCTTAAAAGCCGAAGTCGAACAGCTCGAAGTCGAATTGTTTGAGATAGGTGGGCGTCTGTCGCAACAGCGTCGAAAAGCGGCCGTTCAATTAAGCGAAGCGATTCATCTGGAGTTACGTGAGCTCTACATGGAAAAAGCGCGGTTTGAAATTCGTTTTCTTCAAGACGGAAAGACACCGATGCTACGCAAGAACGGGATCGATCAAGTGGAGTTCTTCATCATGACGAATGCGGGAGAACCATTCAAGTCGCTCGGAAAAGTCGCATCGGGCGGGGAGTTATCTCGTATCATGCTCGGACTGAAGTCAATCTTCTCGCGCTCGGTCGGAGTTGCTTCGATCATTTTCGATGAAGTCGATACAGGAGTATCGGGTCGTGTCGCACAAGCGATGGCTGAAAAAATCTATCGTTTATCGGTAGACGGACAAGTGCTTTGTATTACGCACTTACCGCAAGTCGCATCGATGGCCGATCAACATCTCTATATTCGGAAAATCGAGGAGACGGATCGTACGACGACACAGGTCAACGTCTTGTCTCAGTCAGATCGAGGAAACGAACTAGGACGGATGATTTCCGGTGCACATATGACGGATTTGACGTTACGCCATGCCGAGGAATTGATGGATCAGGCGAAGACGATGAAAGAATCGCTTAAAAATGGGGTGTAAGGATTGATTAAAGTCGGGATAGCAGATGATAATCGCGAAATGGTCGAACTGATTCGCCAGCATATCTCTGCGCAAGAAGACATGGAAGTCGTTTGCGTCGCCTACAATGGCGAGAGTTGTCTCGAACGTATGAAAGAACATGAAGTGGATGTATTGCTTCTCGACATCATCATGCCTCATTTAGATGGGCTTGGTGTTCTCGAGGAGTTGATGAAGAAAAAGAAGAATCCTGCTGTCATCATGTTGAGTGCTTTCGGTAAGGATGAGGTCTCACAACAGGCGGTCACTCTCGGAGCATCGTACTTCTTACTTAAACCGTTCAGCATGGATCAGCTCGTTCAAAAAATTCGTCTCGTGACGCATCAAGGACAAGCACCGATCGTCGAAACGATTGATTTAAAAGTCGGTACGACACTGCGAGAAGTGGGGATTGCTCCGCATATTAAAGGCTTCACGTATTTAAAGGACGCTGTCTTAATGGTGCTAGAACGGGAAGATTTACTTGGATTGATCACAAAGGAACTCTATCCGACGATTGCGAAAAAACATCAAACGACGGCATCTCGCGTCGAACGAGCGATGCGTCACGCCATCAAGTCCGCTTGGAACGAAGGAATGCAACAGCACGAGCTCTTCAATGGTCGAATCGAACAAGAGAAAAGTCCGAAGAACTCGGAATTCATCTCGTATGTTTCAAGTCATATGAATCAAGAACAATCTGGTTAAAGGAAACACACCGTCTAATGGATAGACGGTGTGTTTTTAGTTCCGATCCCGCTCATAGCAAGCGATCAACACGCCGTTATCAAACGTGTGTCGTTTCGTGACGTTCCAAGTGAGGGGCGTCATTCCGTTGTCTGGAAATAGACGTTTACCAGAACCAACGATAACTGGATAGTGGATCAATCGAAGTTCGTCGATCAGATCAGCTTCATAAAGCGTATGAACGAGTTGACTACTCCCCCAGACGTGAAGCGGTGGTCCGTCCTGTTGTTTCAAGCGTATTAGTTCAGAAGTCGGTTGATTCAAATATGTCGTCGGCTGCCAACGAATAGGTGGTGTATGACGCGTAGCAACATACTTCATGGCACGATCGGCAACTGGCCAGATATCGGCATGGAGTGGCCAGTAACTCGACCATTGCTCGTAAGTCGCGCGACCGAGTAACAGGGCGCAATCCTCTTGCATCCATCCACGGATGACCTGACCGATCTCAGGATGTTGAAACGGAGCAGTCCATCCACCGTGCTTGAAGTCGTTGCTCACATCCTCATTCTTTCCGCTCGGTGCTTGAATGACACCGTCTAACGATAGATGTTCGAATACGATGATTTTTCGCATGAAGGGTCTCCTTTCGATTACGATCTGCTTATAGCATACCGTAAAGCTAAAAATATATAATAGCGCTTGCAAATAAATATTGCATAAACTGAAATGTTTGTTATAATAAAGGTACCAAATGATTTGGCAAGACGTCAGATGAACGTCGAGTCGACAAGGACTCCGGAAATCCTGTTGATGAACATCATCTCAGAACGCCAACTGTAAATGGCTCAAGAATGCCGGACGACATTCTCTTGGTAGAAGTCGTACCAAGGTATCTTGTTCATTCTAGATGGGAAATCTCGAATGAATGGGAGCTTCCATGATTTCGAAGCTAGGGAAAAGTGGAAGGTAACGGATCGTCTAAAATGAAAAGTACAGTTCGTGAAAAGGAGTGTTGTCTAGCAGTGATTGTTAGCAACCGAATGTTTGACTGCTTCAAGCGGATGACATTACGCTCCACCTAGGTCCCGAGTACAGTCAGATGATGGAACTGAAACACCATTCTATCGTTAGCCCGATAGCCAGATCTGATTTCTTTCTACCTCTTCATTAAGAGGAACACCTAAGGTTTTGGAGTACACGAATAGTTCTAACTATGAGAGGAGTTCATCCGTAAGTGAAACCAATTTTATATGAGTAAAAGGTCCCGCGCTTGAAATGAGTTCAAGAGATGGGGACCTTTTTCTGTGTTCATTTTTTTTGATAGCGATCGGAGACTTTTCCACGTTTTCGATCGCGATAAAAGACATATCCTGCGACAAATCCAATGCCACCCATCGCAAGAATCAAACCAACGAGACCTTGCAATACATATACGTAAGCCGCATCGCCTAAGTATTTAAACGGCACTTGCGCAATTAGAAAAACACTATCACGCATGAGCTTAATACCAATCGCGCCGATGATGCCGGGGATTAATAATGAGAGCAAACCAATGATACGCATAGGACGCCACTCCTTTCCAAGCGTATTGTATCAAAAAATCGATCGTTCTGCGAATCGGGTTTGCTTCCCTATTTTATTCCGAGTACGATAGAAATGTAAGCAGTTTCAAAGGGGGAATTCATATGCATCATCTACTCGTCGTCGGGGCTGGTCAAGGGGGAACAGAAGTCCTGCATGCGTTTCAACGTTCACCATTATTAACGGTCATTGGTCTTGTCGATCCAAACATGGATGCGCCTGGGGTGGCGCTTGCACGGCGTGCGGACATTCGGATTGAAACGAACTGGTCAGCTTTTGAAGGAGCTGATGTCGATTTCATCATTGACGCTACAGGAGAAACTGGCGTACTTGAGCAATTGATTCATGATTTTCCGGGAGCGGCGGTCTTACCGGGTGAATTCGTCAGAGTGTTGCTTGAGCGATTGACTGAAAAAGAGAAAATGCTCGAAGCAATCATTCATTGTACGAGCGAGGCGATTTCCGTCGCCGATCAAGACGGACAGACGATGCTGATCAATCCAGCATATACGCGTATGACTGGTTTCACGGAGCGAGACGTCGTCGGAAAACCGGCAAGTGCCGATATCGGAATGCAGGAATCCGTTCATTTGAAAGTCTTGAATACGGGCGAGAACGTGCGGGATGTTCGCATGAAGATCGGGCAAGATCAACGTGATATCATCGTCAATGCGGCACCCGTCATCGTCGATGGACAAGTCCGCGGTTCCGTTGGGGTCATTCGGGATATTTCGGAAATGAAGGCACTCGCCAAAGAATTGAAGGCAGCGCGCCAAAAAATCCGGACGCTCGAAGCTAAATATACTTTTGACGATATCATCGCTGAGAGTGAAGCGATGCGCTTCGTCGTCGATCAAGCAAAGCTTGCGGCAACGATGCCCGTCAACGTCTTGATTCGCGGTGAATCCGGAACCGGCAAGGAATTGTTTGCACATGCGATCCATGCAGCGAGCGAACGTAAATATGAACAATTCGTCCGCGTCAACTGTGCGGCAATCGCACCGACGTTACTCGAAAGTGAACTATTCGGGTACGAGGAAGGCGCGTTCTCAGGAGCGCGACGTGGTGGGAAGCGGGGATATTTCGAAGAAGCACACGGGGGTTCGCTATTCTTAGATGAGATTGGCGAACTACCACTCGACGTCCAGGCCAAACTATTACGGGTGTTACAGGAAAATGAAGTCGTTCGCGTCGGTGGGACGAAGGCGATTCCAGTCGATGTCCGGATTATCGCGGCGACGAATGCGAATCTAGAGCAAAAGATCATCATGAATGAGTTCCGAGAAGATCTCTACTACCGGATCAATCGTTTACCGATTCACATACCGGCACTACGTGAGCGACCGGATGATATCGCACCATTGACCTTGCACTTACTCCGTAAATTGAATCAAAGTTATGGACGATCGGTCGGACGGATCTCAGATGATGTACTTGAAGCAATGAAGAAGCAACCGTGGAAAGGAAATGTCCGCGAGCTTGAAAATGTCATCGGTCGCGCGTTGATTTTTACGGATAAAACAGAAACCGTCTTACGAAAAGGTCATCTTCAGCTTGTCGTGCCACAAACAACGAAAGTCACGACGAGACAGAAAAAGGAAATCAAGCATTTATCGGACGAGATGTCACACGTCGAAGAACGGTTGATTCGGGAAGCGCTTACTGCCTTTAATGGCAACAAAACAGAAGCGGCGAAACAACTCGGAATTTCTCTTCGGGCACTTTATTACAAAGTGGAACGATTTAACATCTATTCGTGAAGCGCAAATTTTTGCGTGCAATATATTGCAAAAAATGCAAAAGCGTGCAAAATTAAAGACGTTCTTGCTTAACCTACCGTCTCTTTTGAATTGGCACGAAAATTGCTATTACTATTTATGTATGACAGGTGAGGGGGGAATACGGTGAGATTCAGTGAAATGGTCGAGCAGGCAGCTCGACTCGAAGATTCCGTCGTTGCGATTGCAGCTGCGGATGACGAAGAAGTGATGGATGCTGTCGCATTAGCAATTGAGAACGATTTAGCACGTTTTCATTTGTTCGGGGATGCGACACGGATTCAGCAGATGATTCAAAAACGAGCATTACGAGAGTCACAGTTCGTGATCACGCACACTTCTACATCACAAGAAGCGGCAGAGCGTGCCGCTCATGCCGTTCGCAAAGGGGATGCGAGCGTCTTGATGAAAGGTCTTGTTCCGACAGCAACGTTCATGAAAGCTGTCTTGAACAAAGAAACGGGTCTGCGTTCAGGGAATGTCTTGTCGCATGTCGCCTTGTTCGAAGTACCGGGGCGTGAATCAGCAATCGGATTAACCGATGCAGCGATTCACATCCAACCGACACTCGAAGACAAAGTAAAGATCATCGAAAACGGTGTCTCCGCCTTACGAGCGCTTGGATACGGCTTACCAAAAGTCGCAGTCTTAGCAGCTGTCGAAGTCGTCAATCCAACGATGCAGGCAACGATTGATGCCGCTCTGCTAACACAAATGAACCGACGTGGTCAAATCAAGGATTGCCTTGTAGACGGACCACTCGCACTCGACAATGCCGTAAATCTCGTCGCTGCCCAGCAAAAAGGGCTAACGGGAGACGTAGCAGGTCAGGCGGATTTACTCGTCGTTCCGCAAATTGAAGTCGGAAACGTCATCTACAAATCACTCATGTATTTCGCACATGCCTCGGTTGCGGCGATTCTCGTCGGAGCGCGGGCGCCAGTCGTTTTGACCAGCCGTGCCGATACAGCAGAAGCAAAAATGTACTCACTAGCCTTTGCGCTATTAAATGCCCAACAGACGAAAAAAGTAAAACAAACAATCTGAGGAGGAACTTAAAATGGTCGAAACAAACGTAGAGTCACGCTTCAGCATCTTTGAAACAATGGAGATGGAAGATTACGAACAAGTCGTTTTTTGCCACGATAAAGTATCAGGATTAAAAGCAATCATTGCGATTCATGACACGACACTCGGACCGGCACTCGGTGGACTTCGCATGTGGAACTATGCATCAGACGAAGAGGCATTGATTGATGCGCTCCGTTTATCAAAAGGAATGACGTATAAGAACGCAGCCGCTGGGTTGAACCTTGGTGGTGGTAAAGCGGTCATCATCGGCGATGCGAAGACACAAAAGTCAGAAGCACTCTTCCGGGCATTCGGACGTTACGTCCAGTCACTGAACGGTCGTTACATCACAGCAGAAGATGTCAATACGACAGTTGCAGACATGGATTACATCCACATGGAGACAGATTTCGTTACTGGTGTCAGCCCAGCATTCGGATCAAGTGGTAACCCATCACCGGTTACGGCATACGGTGTCTATCGTGGAATGAAAGCAGCGGCAAAAGAAGTGTACGGAACAGATTCACTTGGTGGAAAAACGATTGCGATCCAAGGTGTCGGTAACGTTGCCTTTAATCTATGCCGTCATTTACATGAAGAAGGGGCGAAACTGATCGTCACAGACATCAATCAAGAAGCACTTCAACGTGCAGAAGAAGCATTCGGTGCCTTGATCGTCGCACCAGAAGACATCTACAGTGTCGAAGCAGATATCTTCGCACCATGTGCCCTCGGTGCGACATTGAACGACGAGACGATTCCACAATTGAAAGTCAAGATCATCGCCGGTGCAGCAAATAACCAACTCAAAGAAGACCGTCACGGTGACATGCTCGAAGAACGCGATATTTTATACGTACCAGACTTCGTCATCAATGCTGGTGGTGTCATCAACGTTGCCGATGAACTCGATGGATACAACCGTGATCGTGCCATGAAAAAAGTTGAACTCGTCTACGATGCGGTCACGAAAGTGTTCGAAATCGCAAAACGCGATCATTTACCGACATACCGTGCGGCTGAGAAAATGGCAGAAGAGCGTATCGCAACGATGCGCAGTGCCCGCAGCCAATTCTTGCGTCGTGATAAAAACATTCTAGGATCACGTGGCTGATCAGAGGAGGATATCCATGAGCGAACGTATTTTAACGATTAATCCCGGTTCGACGTCGACGAAGATCGGTATCTTCGAAGGGGCGAACCAGGTGTTCACGAAGACGTTACGCCATCCAGCGGAGGCGGTCGGAGGACCGCTTCCAGCGCAGCTGGAGATGCGTCGTCATGTGTTACTCGAAGTATTGTCTGAAGAGCAGATTGATTTGAAAGCGCTTACTGCAGTCGTGGGTCGCGGAGGACTACTCCGGCCGCTCGTCAGTGGTACGTATGCCGTCAATCGAGAAATGCGAGAAGACTTACTCAGCGGTATTTTTGGCGTCCATGCCTCGAATCTCGGCGGACTCCTCGCGGATGAGATTGCTCGGACACTCGATATCCCATCGTTCATCGTTGATCCAGTCGTCGTTGACGAACTCGAGCCGATTGCGCGGATTACAGGCTTACCTGAACTTGAACGAAAGAGTATTTTCCATGCTTTGAATCAAAAAGCTGTCGCGAAGCGGTACGCGAAGGAAATCGGGCGTCCCTATGAGGAACTGCGCCTGATCATCGCACACATGGGCGGCGGGATTACGGTCGGTGCGCACCAAGAGGGGCGTGTCATCGATGTCAACAACGGGCTCGATGGAGAAGGACCGTTTTCGCCAGAACGCAGCGGATCGCTACCTATTGGTCAACTAGTAGAACTATGTTATAGTACCAAGTATAAACTTGAAGAGATGAAGCGTCTGGTCGTTGGGTCAGGCGGACTTGTCGCGCACTTGGGAACGTTTGACGCGATTGAGATCGAGCGCCGGATTGAAGAAGGCGATGAAAAAGCGGCATTGTTATATGACGCGATGGCGTACCGGATCGCAAAAGAGATCGCTGGTCAAAGTGCCGTCTTGTTCGGGCAGATCGACGCGATCATCCTAACAGGCGGACTTGCCTATAGTGATCGATTGACGCGTGCGATCGAAGAACGCATCGTCCACCTCGGTCAAGTCGTACGTAGTCCTGGTGAAGATGAGTTGCAGGCGCTCGCAGAAGGAGTGTTGCGTGTCTTACGTGGGGAAGAAGAAGTTAAGGAATATGGAGGCGAACCAACATGGCTAGAGAATTCGACGTCGTTGTCCTAGGTGGCGGACCCGGTGGATATGTCGCCGCGATTCGTGCGGCACAAGCCGGGAAGTCGGTAGCAATCGTGGAACAAGGAAAATTAGGCGGGACATGCTTACATCGTGGCTGTATCCCATCTAAAGCCTTTTTGAAATCAGCAGCAGTCTATCAGACGGTCAAACACGCTGCTACATATGGCGTGGACGTACCGGAATCGTTTTTACGATTCGAACAGGTCAAACAACGGAAACAAGAGATCGTAGATGGATTAGAGGCAGGCATTCAGCATCTGATGAAAAAAGGAAAGATTGAAGTCTTTCATGGTCGGGGTTCGATTCTTGGACCAAGTATCTTTTCACCGATGCCGGGAACGATCAGCGTTGAGCCGGAAGAAGGCGAAGGCGAGTTGATCCTTCCGCGTCAATTGATCGTCGCGACAGGGTCGCGTCCACGTCCATTGAACGGACTCGCTTTTGATTCAGAGTATGTCCTCAGCTCGGATGATGCACTCGATATGGCAGATTTGCCAAAGTCGATCGTCATCATCGGTGGCGGCGTCATCGGTGTCGAATGGGCATCGATGTTGACGGATTTTGACGTCGCAGTAACGGTCGTCGAATTCAGCGACCGGATTTTACCGACGGAAGATGCGGCAGTCAGTCGTGAAGTCGCCCGTCAATTGAAAAAGCGGGGCGTCAAGATTCATACCGGCGCAGCTGCACAAAGTGACACGTTCCGGATGTCAGAAGACGGTGTCTCGATCGCGATCGACCGTAATGGAGAACAAACGACGCTTGAAGCGGATAAATTGCTTGTCGCAATCGGTCGAATGGCGAATGTCGAAGGCATTGGGATTGAAAACACGAATATCGTCGTCGAAAATGGCTTCATCCAAGTAGATGACCATTTCCGGACGAAGGATCAACATATCTATGCGATCGGGGATGTCATCGGTCGCTTACAACTGGCGCACGTCGCGTCAGCAGAAGGTGTCAAAGCGGTCGAGGCGATCGTCCATGGAACTACGACACCACTTGAATATGCGTTCGTGCCACGTTGTATCTACAGCGTACCGGAAGCGGCATCGGTCGGTTTGACGGAAGACGAAGCGAAACGTGCCGGAATGGACGTTAAGGTCGGAAGCTTCTCGTTCAACGGATTAGGGAAAGCGCGGATCGAAGGAGAGGCGGCAGGCTTCATCAAGCTCGTCTCCGATGCGAAGACAGATGATCTTGTCGGCGTTCACATCGTCGGACCAAAAGCAACGGAACTGATCAGTGAAGGTGGATTAGCGCTCGTACTCAATGCAACGGCATGGGAAGTCGGACAGCTCGTGCATCCGCACCCGGCCTTGTCAGAAGCATTCGGTGAAGCAGCACTTGCAGTCGACGGACTCGCGGTTCACGCCTAAGGAGGAATTACGGATGGAAAAAATAGAATTCAAAGAATTAGTAGAACTCGGATTAACGGAACAGGACGCGATTCAGATGTTCGAAACGATGGTCCGTGCGCGGAAGATCGACGAACGGATGTGGAAGTTGAACCGAGCGGGTAAAATTCCCTTCCTCGTCTCATGTCAAGGACAAGAAGCGGCTCAAGTCGGTGCAGCGTTCGCCCTTGAAAAAGGAACGGACTACATTTTGCCGTATTACCGTGATTTAGGCGTCGTCTTACACTTCGGTCAAACGTCACGCGATATCATGCTGTCGGCATTCGCAAAGGCAGAAGATCCGAACTCAGGTGGTCGTCAAATGCCAGGACACTACGGTTCACGTGCCTTGAACATCGTCACGGGTTCAAGTCCGGTCACGACACAAGTCCCACATGCTGTCGGGATCGCACTTGCTGCGAAGATGCGTAAGGAACCACTCGTTGCTTACGTCTCGTTCGGAGAGGGCTCTTCAAACCAAGGAGACTTCCATGAAGGGGCGAACTTCGCCGGAATTCATAAACTCCCGGTCATCTTGTTCTGTGAAAACAATAAATACGCGATTTCGACACCTCTCTCGAAACAGCTGTCGGCGAAACACGTCGCTGATCGGGCAATCGGCTACGGAATGCCTGGCTATACGGTAGACGGCATCGATCCACTCGCTGTCTATAAGGTCGTTAAGGAAGCACGCGAGCGCGGATTACGGGGAGAAGGTCCGACCTTGATCGAAGTTGAAGTCGAACGCCTCGTGCCACACTCATCGGATGATGACGATAAATCGTACCGTTCTGCGGAAGAACTCGATGCCTTAAAAGCACGTGACGGGATCAAACTCTTCCGGGCGCGTCTGATTGAAATGGGCGTCCTGACGGAAGAATCAGCGACTGAAATCGAACAAGCGATGGAGAAAGAAGTCGACGAAGCAACGGCTTATGCGGAAGCAGCAGCTTACGATGCGCCAGAAAATGCATTACGTTACGTGTACGACGAGGAGGAAACGAAATGACAACGTTAAGTTTAATCGAAGCGATCAATAGTGCAATCAAAGAAGAGATGGAACGCGACGAGTCCGTCTTCATCCTCGGCGAAGACGTCGGTGTCCGTGGTGGTGTTTTCCGGGCAACCCAAGGATTGCTCGAACAATTCGGAGAAGAACGTGTCATCGATGCACCACTCGCTGAAAGTGCGATTGCCGGTGTCGGAATCGGAGCTGCGATGTACGGCATGCGTCCGATTGCTGAAATGCAATTCGCTGACTTCATCATGCCAGCGGTCAACCAAATCGTCAGTGAAGCAGCGAAGATTCGGTACCGTTCGAACAATGACTGGACGTGTCCGATCGTCATCCGCGCACCGTTCGGCGGCGGAATTCACGGAGCACTTTACCATTCTCAGTCGGTCGAGGCGATGTTCAACTCGACGCCTGGTCTGAAGATCGTCATCCCGTCTAATCCATATGACGCAAAAGGATTGCTAAAGGCAGCGATTCGTTCGAATGATCCGGTCTTGTTCTTTGAGCATAAACGTGGTTATCGCCTGTTGAAAGGGGATGTTCCGGAAGGCGATTATACCGTTGAAATCGGTAAAGCAGACGTAAAACGTGAGGGAGAAGACGTGACGATCATCACCTACGGTCTGTGTGTCCATATGGCACTCGAGGCAGCAACGCGCCTTGAAAAAGACGGAATCGATGTCCACATCCTTGACTTGCGGACGGTGTATCCAATCGACCGCGAAGCAGTCGTCGAAGCGGCGAAAAAGACGGGGAAAGTCCTGCTCGTTACGGAAGATAATAAAGAAGGTAGCGTCATGAGTGAAGTGTCGGCAATCATTGCAGAAGAAGCATTGTTTGATCTCGATGCACCAATCGAACGACTCTGTGGTCCAGACGTACCAGCGATGCCATACGCTCCGACAATGGAGAAGTTCTTCAACATCTCGAGTGAGAAAATCGAAGATAAAATCCGGACGTTGCACGCATACTAAGGGGGAACTGATCGATGAAGACTGAAACACTTACGATGCCACAACTCGGAGAAAGCGTCACAGAAGGGACGATTTCGATGTGGCTCGTCAAACCGGGCGATACTGTCAAAAAATACGATCCGATTGCAGAAGTCATTACCGATAAGGTAACGGCAGAAGTCCCATCTTCGTTTGATGGTGTGATTGAAAAACTGCTTGCAGAAGAAGGCGATACGTTGCAAGTCGGTGACGCGATCGTCACGATGCAAGTCAGCGGCGGATCAACGGAAGTCGCGGCGACCGAACAAGAAGTGCCGGCTGTCGAAGAGACGACGTCGGCTGATACATCGATGAAAAAACGCTATTCACCAGCGGTCTTGAAATTATCAGGCGAACACGGCATTGATCTTGAACAAGTGACGGGTACAGGAGCGGGCGGCCGGATTACCCGGAAAGATCTCTTGAAATTGATCGAGTCTGGATCGATCCCGACACCACAAGCAACGGAACCAAAACCGGAAGCGCAAGCGGCTCCGGTAGCGCCTCCGGCAGAAGCACCACCCGCACCAAAACGTCCGGTCAGTGCACCACAACCGACGGAAACGGGCGACATCGAGATTCCGACTGCCGGTGTGCGTCAAGCGATCGCTTCGAACATGGTTCGCGCGAAACACGAAGCGCCACATGCTTGGTTGATGATCGAAGTCGATGTCACGAACTTGGTCGAAGCACGCAATCGTCATAAAGATGCGTTCTTCAAACAAGAAGGGGTCAAATTGACGTTCTTACCATTCTTCATGAAGGCGACAGTCGAAGGATTGAAGAAACATCCAATCATGAACTCGACATGGGCGGGAGATAAGATCATTCAAAAGAAAGCGATCAACCTATCACTTGCTGTCGCGACGCAGGACGCTCTGTTCGTACCAGTCGTCAAGAATGCGGATGAACTAAGCATCAAGGGGATCGCACGCGCGATTGATGACTTCGGGAAACGGGCACAAGCCGGCACGTTGTCGTCTGCAGAGATGCAAGGCGGGACGTTTACGGTCAACAATACGGGCTCATTCGGTTCAATCCAATCAGCACCGATCCTTAACTTCCCGCAGGCGGCGATTCTATCCGTTGAATCAATCGTCAAACGTCCAGTTTGGGTGAACGGCATGTTTGCAGCACGCGACATGGTCAACCTCTGTATGTCGATCGACCACCGGGTGCTCGACGGACTCGTTGCCGGACAGTTCCTACAAACTGTCAAACAAGCGCTCGAATCGATTGATCCGAACCAACTTTCCCTATATTGAGTTTTTCCAGTTGACAGGGAAGAAGAAGCATCGTAATATAAGAATCAATTCAACACACGATAGCAAAGACGAAGAGAAGTAACTTGTGAAACGATTCAAGAGAGCTGATGGGTGGTGCGAATCAGTATCGGGCAACAAGCGAATGGCCTTCTGAGCTTCAGACCGAATCCCTTCAATGGGTAGTAGGCTCTGACGGGTTCCTCCCGTTATCGGGGTCGACGAATCAGGACAACGGTCCGGTTCGTTTCAAAGGGGACGGTGTCAGCATCGTCAACGAAGGTGGTACCGCGGGTCTTCCCGTCCTTCATGTTCTACATGAATGGGCGAGAAGACCCTTTTCGTATACAATCGAATCGAACAAATCGTAGAGTGAGTTAAGTAGCGAGACAACATCGGCGTTTCAGAGAGCGGAAGAATGGTGCGACTTCCGTACGGCGAGGTTTCGTGAATGGTCTCATGAGAGCGTGGCTGAACGAAGAAGTAGGTCGCGACGGATGCCCCCGTTATCGTAGGCTATGATGTCTCTTATTAAGACGCATCAGACAAAGTGGGAACGGTCAAACCGTTCCAATCGAGAGGTGGCACCGCGAGATAATCGTCCTCCATGCAGCATACGCTGTGTGGGGGACTTTTTTATATTCCAGGAGGCGAACAGGGATGGTTCAGACAGACACACTTATCATCGAACAACTTGAACTAAACGGCGACGAGATGACGCCGATCATGATTTTTCAACAACTGAGCGGAACACAGAAATGTTTGCTTGAAAGTTCTGCGCATACGGATCAAGGACGGTATTCGATCATCGGTGTTGATCCGGTGGAGATGATTCGCGCAGAGGGACGGACCGTGACGCGGGAACAGTTGACGACAGGTCGATTGACGCAGGAAACGGGTGATCCAGTACGACTGATGCAACAGATGATCCTCCGGGGTGGAGTTGAAGAAGACCTTCCGTTTTTAGCGGGTGGGATCGGATATGTCGGTTACGACATGATGCGCGCCTATGAAACGCTTGGTGATATTCCAGAGCGAACGAGGCAACTACCGGACGCGCTACTCGCCGTATACGACCAAATCATCCTGTTCGATCATCTCGAACATCGTGTTCATTTGATTCAGACGTCGCTCGGTGGCATCACCGATCGTGATGAATTACGTCAACGTCTAGCAGCCCGGAAAGCACAACTTGAGCAACCGCGAGAGCGAACGGACATCGAGCGTCCACTCCGGGATGTCGTCTATGAACCGTTAATGGATCAAGAGACGTTTGAAGGACTCGTCGAACAAGCGAAGAGACACATCCGCCAAGGCGACGTCTTCCAACTGGTTCTCTCGCAACGACTTGATGCGACGTTCTCAGGTGATCCGTTCCAATTTTATCGGAAGCTCCGCAAGGACAATCCGAGCCCTTATCTCTTCTATATCGACTTAGGCGAAGCAATCGTACTCGGGGCCTCCCCGGAAAGTTTGGTCCAAGTCAAAGGGAATCGCGTGACGACGAATCCGATTGCCGGTACACGCCGCCGGGGGAAGACGAAAGAGGAAGATGGACGGTTAGCAGAAGAGTTGCTGCACGACGAGAAGGAACGAGCGGAACATCGAATGCTTGTCGATCTTGGACGCAACGACTTAGGACGGATTTGCCAGATTGGTACCGTCGAGGTGACGCGATTCATGCAAATCGAGCGCTTCAAGAACGTCATGCACCTCGTTTCTGTCGTTGAAGGAACGTTAGCGGACGGAAAGACCGGCGCAGACGCACTCGTCTCTTGTTTACCGGCTGGGACGGTCACGGGAGCTCCGAAAATTCGAGCGATGCAGTTGATTGACCAGTATGAAGAGGTGAAACGAGAAGTATATGCCGGGGCGGTCGGCTATTTCGATGTTCGGGGGAATATGGATTTTGCCCTCGCTATCCGGACGATGGTGATCAAGGATGGTGTCGCTTCTGTTCAAGCAGGGGCTGGTATCGTTTACGATTCGATTCCACGCCTCGAGTACCAGGAGACGTTACACAAAGCGAAATCACTACTGGAGGTTTGGAAATGATCATCCTAATTGATAATTATGATTCTTTTACCTATAACCTATACCAATACGCATCCGTTTATACGGACGTTCACGTCATTCGAAACGATGCGGTCAGCATCGAAGAACTACGCGAGATGAAACCAGACGGCATCATTCTCTCACCCGGTCCCGGTCGCCCGGCTGACGCTGGCATCTGCATCGATCTCATTCGTCAATTATCGGGTCGAGTACCGATTCTCGGTGTCTGTCTCGGACATCAGGCAATCGGCGAAGCATTCGGAGGACGCGTCGTCGAAGCACCGGTCATCATGCACGGGAAGACATCGATGATTCGACAATCGGGACAACTCTTCGACGAAATGACGGAAACGTTAGAGGTCATGCGCTATCATTCGCTGATCGTCGCTCGAAACGACTTACCGACGGAGCTCGTCATCACGGCAGAAACGGATGACCGGACAATCATGGCACTCGAGCACCGGACGCATCCGACGTTCGGAATCCAGTTCCATCCGGAATCCGTCGGAACACCACAAGGACAGCAGATGATTGAACGATTCATTGAATTGACAAAGGAGTGACGAACGATGAAAGAGACGTTATTGAAACTAGCAGAAGCGAAACATTTACGATACGAAGAGATGCAACAGGCAGCACGCGAACTGTTTGCGGAAGACGTGACCGATAGCGAAATTGCCGCTTTTCTCGTCGCATTGAAAGCAAAAGGGGAGACTGCAGAAGAATTAGCCGGTCTCGCTTCGATCATGCGCGAGGTCGCCCTCGACATTCCAGTCACCGGCGATTTCATGGATAACTGCGGCACGGGAGGCGACGGCTCACAATCGTTCAACATCAGTACGACAGCCGCCTTCGTTCTAGCCGGTGCCGGCATGAAAGTCGCAAAGCACGGAAATCGGAGTGTCTCAAGTAAAACAGGCAGCGCTGATGTGCTCGAAGCACTCGGGGTTTCGCTCGATGCGACACCGGAACGTTTAGCAGAACAGCTCGAGTCGAACGGAATCGCCTTCTTGTTTGCGCAACGGATGCACCCACGCGTCAAGCAAATCATGAAGGTCCGACGCGATCTGCGGATTCCAACGATCTTTAACTTGATCGGACCGTTGACGAATCCGGTCCCGCTCAAGACACAACTATTAGGAATTTACCGGGAGGATATGCTCGAGACGATGGCGTTGACATTGCACCGACTCGGGCGGAAGCGAGCAATCGTCTTACATGGTGCGAATGGAATGGATGAAGCATCCCTTGCCGGAACGAACCAACTCGTCTTACTCGACGAAGGTGAGCTGATCCGCTTCAGTCTTCACCCGGAGGAAGTCGGACTGAAGACCGCACCGCTTGAAGCAATTCGCGGAGGTAGTGCACAAGAGAATGCGGCGATTTTACTCCGTGTTCTTGGTGGAGAGCATGGTGCTTATCGCGACACGGTTCTACTCAATGCGGGAATTGCTCTCTTTGCAGCAAATCGGGCGAAAACGATCGAAGAAGGGATCGCCTTAGCAGCAGATAGCATCGACTCAGGACGGGCGATGGAACGATTGAATCAATTACGACAAATGACACGGGAGGAAGCAATCGGATGAATATCTTAGATCGCATCATCGAAACGAAACGGACAGAAGTCCTGCAATTAAAATTAACTGGTGTCGAACGGATTGATCGGGAGGCATTGAAGCCGTCGATTAAGCAACGACTAGCGGGAGCGGATTTATCCGTCATCGCGGAAATTAAACGAGCTTCGCCATCAAAAGGGGCCATCGCACTCGACGTCGACGTCATCGCTCAGGCCAAACAATATGAAGCGAGTGGGGCGACTGTCATCTCTGTCTTGACGGACGAGACGTACTTCAAAGGATCGATGGACGATTTAGCGGCAGTCGCTGCAGCAGTCGACATCCCGGTGCTTTGTAAGGATTTCATGATTGATCGGATTCAAATTGACCGGGCAAAAGCACATGGGGCACGGTTGATTCTCTTAATTGTCGCCGCTCTCGAGCAGGAGACGCTTGCTGACTTGTATGCATATGCTTACGCGGAAGGACTTGAGGTCTTAGTCGAAGTCCATGACGAAGAGGAGTTACGCCGGGCAGAGGCGATCGGTGCGCAAATCATTGGCATCAACAACCGGAACTTGAAAAAGTTCGAAGTCGATTTACAGACATCGGTCGGATTACTCGAACAAAAACAACCGGACGTCCGGTATATCAGCGAGAGTGGCATCAAGACAGTCGAGGAAGCACAGCGATTACACGCTGCCGGTGCAGACGGGATCCTCGTAGGTGAGACGTTGATGCGGGCAGACGATCCACAAGTCTTCATTCGAGAAGTGAGTGGCGTTCGCGTATGACACGGATTAAGTTCTGTGGTCTCCGGGAAAGAGAACATGTCGAAGCGGCAGTTCGCTTAGCGGACTACATCGGCTTCGTCTTTGCTAAAAGCAAACGACAGGTCACGCTAGAAGAGGCGGCGCGTCTTAGACGCGACATTCCGAGTACGGTCCAGGTCGTCGGTGTCTTCGTCTCCCCGACCTATCAGCAGGTGACCGACGCCGTCGAACAAGTCGCGCTAGATCTCGTCCAAATTCATGGTGTCATTCCGGACGGAGAGATACCAGTTCCCGTCATTCAAGCGATTCCGGTAACGAACATCGCAGAAATAGAGCAACAGACGGAGTATTTGCTCGTCGACGCACCGGTTGCTGGAAGTGGCGAGACATTCGACTGGTCACGAGACATTCAAGCCGATCGTCCACTATTCATTGCCGGTGGCTTGACAGCAGGAAACGTCGGAGAAGCAATCAAACGATATCACCCGTTCGCCGTCGATGTCTCAAGTGGCATCGAGACGGATGGACGGAAAGATCCCATCAAAATGCAGGCATTCGCAGATGCCGTAAAGGAGAGAGAAGTATGAGCTACGCACAACCAGATACACTCGGACAATACGGTAAATACGGAGGACGCTACATCCCGGAAACATTGATGCACGCGGTGATCGAACTCGAAGAAGCTTACGCAACGGTAAAAGAAGATCCAGCGTTTCAAGCGCGAATGGACGAGTTATTGAAAGAATACGTCGGACGTGAAACACCACTTTATTTTGCCGAACATTTGACGCAAACGATCGGTGGCGCAAAGATCTATTTGAAACGAGAAGACTTGAACCATACCGGTGCCCATAAAATCAACAATACGATCGGTCAAGCGTTATTGGCTGAACGGATGGGGAAACGAAAAATCGTTGCTGAGACAGGGGCAGGACAACACGGTGTCGCGACTGCGACGGTCTGTGCCTTACTCGATCTCGAGTGTGTCATCTTCATGGGAGAAGAGGACGTCCGTCGTCAAGAGTTGAACGTCTTCCGGATGGAGTTACTTGGAGCAACCGTCATCCCGGTCACACAAGGCAGTCGGACACTTAAAGATGCCGTCAATGAAGCACTCCGTTACTGGGTCAAACATGTCGAAGACACGCATTACTTGATGGGTTCTGTTCTCGGCCCCCACCCATTCCCACAACTCGTCCGTGACTTCCAAGCGGTCATCGGAAAAGAGACACGACGTCAAATCATCGAAAAAGAGGGGCGTCTGCCGGAGGCAATCGTCGCTTGTGTCGGCGGTGGTAGTAACGCAATCGGGATGTTCCATCCGTTCATCGATGATACAGATGTAAAATTGTACGGAATCGAAGCAGCGGGCAGCGGAATCGACACAGAAAAACACGCAGCGACGATGACAAAAGGAGAGGTCGGTGTCTTGCATGGCTCGATGATGTATCTCTTACAGGATGCACACGGTCAAGTACAAGAAGCGCACTCGATCTCAGCTGGACTCGATTACCCGGGTGTCGGTCCGGAGCATAGCTTGCTAAAAGATATCGGTCGCGTCCAATATGAAGCGGTGACCGATGAACAAGCACTCGAAGCACTCCAGTTGTTGAGCCGCAAGGAGGGAATCATCCCGGCACTTGAGTCGGCACACGCGATTGCCTACGCGACTCAACTCGCGGCAGAGATGGACAAGGAAGAGATTCTCGTCATCTGCTTATCAGGACGGGGCGATAAAGACGTCGTCACTGTCAGAAACGCACTAAAGGGGGAAGCGTGATGCGATTAGAAACAGCCATTCGTACCGTTACGAGCCAAGGGGAGAAAGCCTTCATTCCGTACGTCATGGGGGGAGACGGAGGGATTGATCAACTCCCGGAAATCCTGTCGTTTCTCGCTGAATCCGGAGCGACAGCGATTGAAGTCGGTGTTCCGTTTTCGGATCCTGTCGCTGACGGTCCAGTCATTCAAGAAGCGGGACTTCGGGCACTAGAAGCGAACGTTGGACTGAAGGATGTCCTCGAGGCAGTTCGCGTTGCTCGTCAGACCGTCGATGTTCCTGTCGTCTTGATGACGTACTTAAATCCGATTTTCCGCTACGGATTAACGGCGTTTCTAGCGACATGTCGCAAAGTCGGGGTCGATGGACTGATCATTCCTGATTTGCCGCTTGAGCAGAGCGAACAGTTTTTCGAGCAAGAGGACAAATCGGACATCGCGCTCGTCCAGCTCGTCTCCTTGACGAGTCCGATGGAGCGGATTCAAAAGATTGCCGATAAAAGTGAAGGATTCCTCTATGCGGTCACGGTCAACGGAACGACAGGTGGACAGACGACGTTTGATACGGCGCTTGAAGACCACTTAGCGAACGTCGCAGAAAATAGTCCAGTACCAGTCCTTGCCGGGTTCGGGATCAGTACACCGGAACACGTCAAACAATTGAGCCGCCCAGTCTCGGGGGTCATCGTCGGCAGTAAAATCGTCGATTTACTGCATCAGAACGATCGAGAAACAATTCAACAGTTGATGGCAGCACGTCTTGCGACGACGCCGTCGCATTAATAAAAAGGACCTGACTCAAAAGTCAGTCTATACAAAGATAAGGGTGGCAGAATGATGATCTGCCACCCTTATCTCGTAACAAAAAGAATGACGCGTCACACACCACTCTTACAGGATCAGGCGCATTTATGCGCTGTTAGAGACGAACAAGACCCGCTTTTCTGCTTGAATGAAGCAGGAAAGATGGCTTGTGTCTCACCTGAGGAAAGGGTGTGAAAAGACGCGTCATTCTTTTTTTGAGTCAGCTTCTTTTTCGTATAGATGTCACTGTTGAACGAGCGACTTCTGCAAGCTCGTATACAGCGGTTCGAATCCGAGTTCCTCATAAAATGTAGCGGCACGATCGTTGACCGCCCAGACGTTCAATCGAACCGCAGCAACACCTCGCTCGAGCGCGAGTTCTTCTGCCGCCTGCATTAACTGGCGACCAATTCCGGATGAACGATGGGATGAGGTGACACCGACGTCAGTGATGTTCAAGATCCGGACTGGCGTGAATCGATTGGCTGCTGGCGCCGTCCATTTACCAAACAAGTAACCGGTAATGTCGTCTCCGTTGAGTGCCGTCAGACAGAGGTGTTGTTCTGAATCAAGCGTTTGTCTTAAGGACTCGAGCGTGTATGGCGTCAAAACATCCGGATGAAAATGAGACGATAACCGCTTATGATGCTCGAACGTCTCTGCCGTCAAAGAAAGCAGGACAGGGAGGTCTGAAGTACGGCTCGTGCGGATCATCAAGAAATCACTCCGATCATCGATTTTGTTTGAGTACTTCGGCGACGAGTCCCGATACATACGGACTGCCGCGATCTTCTTTTTCGACCGATTCGATCATGATGGCAACGAGAAGATCTTTTTTGTCGTTGTCGTAACCGACAAAGAAGCCATTCTCTTTTCCATCGGTTTCACCTGCTTTTTTCAATTCAGCCGTTCCGGTCTTACCGGCAACATCGACTTCCTTGATGTCAGCTGGGAGTGTATAACCGTTATGAACGACGTCATAGAGATCATCGCGAATCATCTTCGCGTCTTTCGCATCCAGTAGATCCTTTTTGAAGACTTGCTTCGTTTTTTCCTCTTGTAAAAGGGTCGGACGATAGATTGTTCCATCTGTCAGGAAAATTTCATACATCGACGCTAGATGGAGAATGTTCGTCAGCATCTGTCCTTGTCCGTAGGACGTATCCATCAGCTGTCCATCTGAAGCGATCGTCCCGTCGTTTGAGATTTGAGAAGCGCGTAACGGATACGCAAACGGTAGCTTCTCTCCGTAGCCGAGGGCTTCAAGTCCAGACGTGAACGCCTTCGTTCCGACCTGTTCGAGTGTGGAGCGGGCGAAATAGATGTTATCTGAATAAACGAGCGCATTGTGCAGATTAACGGGTGCTGGCGTCTCGTGAATCCGCGTGACGTTAAAACCATCGATCTTATTTTTCAGTCCATTGATTGTATAGGCTTTTTCCGGGTCGAGTGTTCCACTCTTTAAGCCAACGGCGGCCGTTAGGGGTTTTTGGGTCGAACCGGGTGCGAAAGCACTCGTGAATCGGTTCAACAATGGTTGATCCGGATCCTGCGTCAATTCATCGAGTCGCGCTTGCGAGATCCCTGACATGAATTCAGAAGGATCAAAGCCAGGGGAGCTGAGTAAGACACGTGTCTCGCCAGTCCGCGGATCGATTGCCGATGCCGTTCCTGGATCCTCTTTCATCGTGTCATACGTCTTTTTCTGAAGCGTAGCATCAATCGTCAACGGGATATCCTCACCATCGGACGGTTTCGTTTCAGCGACGGTGACGCTTGATCCGTCTTTCTTTTGTAGAATGATCGAAGCTCCGGCTTTACCGCGTAACCGATCATCAAGGATTTGTTCGAGACCCCGTTTCCCGACCTGTTCGCCAGCTTGGATTTTATTTTTTGATTCTTTAATCTCGTCTGCTGTCGCTGAACCGATATAACCGATCAAGTGTGAAGCGGCCTTCCCGAGCGGATATGTTCGGACTTCCGTCTCTTTGACGCTGATACCTGGAATGTCACGCAATTTCGCAACCGTTGCTTCGTCGGTCAGTGTTTTGAGCGGAACGAATTGTCCGTCCTTGACCCAACTTGCTTTTAAGGAATCTTCGACCGATGAGGTCGGGCGATCGAGCAACTTGGCAACTTGTGTGACATCTTTAAGTTGTCCTGCAGTTGCGCCGACAGCATATCCTTTACCAGAGGTCGCGAGCGGTTTATTGTTCGCATCAAGCAAATCACCGCGTTTCCCTTCAACGGTTTGTAACTGAACCTTGTCTTCTTTCTTAAAGTCTTTTAGAACAAACGAAGAATCCCAGTCGATGAACCAGTTTTCTGTTTCTCCTTGTTTCTCGAATGTTAACGGGACTTGTTTATCATAAGCAACGGCTCCTGCCACCGTATCAAAAGAGATCCGCACAGGAAGGGACGCTTTTTCGTCATCCGTTGCTTCCTTTGCTTTCTTCCGTTCGACGGATAACTTTTTGATATCAAGCGTTTTCGACAACTGTTTTGTCCGGTCGATGAATTCTTTTTTGCCGTATTCTTTTTTAGTAGCCGTACTCGCGTACGTATACATCTTATCGTAATCTTGTTTCTCCCAAAGTTTGATGTAGGCATCAAGCCGTTCTTCAGGTGTCGGCTGATCTTGACAACCGGCAAGTAACGTCACACCAAACGTCGCTGATAAAAGAAGAGGGATCGTTCGTTTCATGGGTTTCGCCTCCGTTGTGGATTAGACTCATAATCATACCGTACCACTCCTGTCAGGAGATTTCATCTGAAACACAAAACCGGACTTCTCATGGAGAGAAGTCCGGTGAATCAAGCTTAGTTGAAGTAATTGAGTGGATTGACACTGTTTGCAGCAGACGTTCCGCTGTAGACGTATGGACCACGATGCATTTCGAAGTGGAGATGCGCACCGAATGCGTTACCTGTCGCACCAATCGTACCGATTTTCGATCCTTTAGCAATCGTTTGTCCGACTGAGACAGAGCGACTGTTCAAGTGTGCATATACTGTCGTGTACTGGATACCGTTCACCGTATGTGTCATCATGACATGATTTCCGTATGCGCCGTAATAACGGGATGTGATGACTTTACCGGCAGCCGATGCATAGACAGGTGTGCCTGTTGGAGCACCGATATCGATGCCGTTATGGAACGTATAACCGTAAACGCCACTCGCAGCACCATATCCTTGCGTGATTGGACCACTTGCTGGACGCGAGAAACCAGTCGTTGCTTTTGACGAAGTCGTCGTACTGTACTTTTTAACATATGTAGAAGAAACATAGCGTGATGCGCCGCCGTACGAAATTTTCGTCCATGAACCGGAAACACCGAGATAATTGAATGTCTGTCCTGTATTGACGCTACCGACGATTTTATAAGCCGTTGATGGACCTGTACGGACACGAAGCCCGTCCGCTGTGACCTTTACCTTATATGTCGTTGCAGCTTCAACTTTCGAAGCACTCGTTGTTGCAAAACCTGAAACTACCAAAGCTGTCATTGTCATTGTTGTAAGTAAACGTTTCATTGAGTGTATTTCCTCCTTAAAAATCTGAAGCGACAGAACGGATCATTACAAAATTGTAAGATTTTATGTATATTTATTTATTTTAGGGAATGATTTTTCGCCTGAGATGATTATAGCATCGTCAATAACACAAAAATATTTCAAATGTATTTCAAAATTATGCGTTATTAACATATATTGTAATGGATTAATAAGTAAAAAAAGAACTGACGAAGAGTCAGTTCTTTTTTCTATGAAACCTATACTGTTATTCAATGGAAGAGGGTGAAAACACAGTCAAATGTTGTGGGAGTACCTCGACAGTCACGGGAACATGACCTGCTGTATCCCCATCGGCATTAATCGGCAATTCTTCTTTCGAGCGAATTTCGACACGTGTCGTCGTGAAGTGTTCGATTTGATCGGCTTTTGATAATCCACCCGTGATGAGTTTGGGTAATGCTTGGAGCGCATCAAAGAATCCAAGCTTCGTAATGATGAACCCATGCAACAGTCCATCATCGACTTTTGCGTCTTCTGCAAAGGATTCGAACCCACCAACGGAATTCGTCAAGGCGATAATCAACAAGTGTGCTTCTCCATCGAATTGTTTCTCAGCAGAATCAATTTCAATCGGATAGGGGCTATGATCCTTGAAGGCTTTTAGACCTTCAATGAAATAAGCGACCGATCCGAGTGACGTTTTTTGTTCGACACTGACCTCCTCAACGGCTTCTGCAATCAGACCAACAGCGATGACGTTCATGAAGTAATGGTCATCATATTTACCGATATCGAGCGGTCGGGCAGGGGCATCAGCTAGAATCTGGATCGCCTCTTCGGGATCCGTCGGGATGTGTAATGCGCGCGATAAGTCATTGACCGTTCCGAGTGGGACGATCCCGAGTGTTGGCCGATGCGGTTGCTCGGCGATTCCGGTGATGACTTCATTGACCGTTCCGTCACCTCCCATGGCGATGACAGCGTCGTAATTAGACTGAGCAGCATGACGCGCGAATTCCGTCGCATCGTGTTCTTTTTCCGTAAACCGAACGTCGACGGTTTCAAAGCGAGTAGCAAGCGTCTCTTCAGCGAGCGTCGCGTGTTTTTTTCCGAGTTCTTTACCAGAAGACGGGTTGATGATCAACATGGCTTGAGACAAGATGAATTCCTCCTTCAGGACAATCTGTTGACTTTTTCCCTGTCCGATGAAAACATAATCCAAATTCTTTTTGACAAATAAAAACACCGAGTAGGCACATGGCTTACTCGGTGTTGAAGTTCGAACTCAGAAGTGATTTATTGTGATGGTGGCACTTCACCAGCCGCAGGACGTGCTTCTTCTTCAACATCCCAACACTCCGTATTTTCGATCCCGAGTGCTTTTGCTGAGAAGACAGGATCGAGTCCCTGTTTCCGTTGTTCCTGATAATCTTTAATGACTTTGAGGGCGATGCCGCTCAAGAGGAGAATCGCTGTCATATTGATCAATGTCATGCCTGCCATGAAGAGATCGGCAAAGCTCCATACCATACCTAGGCTGAGGACAGATCCAATGAAGACGAAGCCCATTGTCGCAATCCGGAAACCGAAGACGGCTGCAGGACTTTGTTTAATGAATTCGATGTTCGTTTCGCCGTAGTAGTAGCTACCAACGATCGAACTAAAAGCAAACAAGAAGACGCTGAGTGCGATGAATGGTGGAGCAATCGCACCAAATTCTTCGGAGAGCGCGTTTTGCAACATGCCGATTCCTTCGCCATTTCCAGCAGCATAACTATCACTGAGGAGAATGATCGTTGCTGTCGCTGTACAGACGATCAATGTATCAAGGAATACACCAAGTGTTTGTAAGAAACCTTGTTTTGCTGGGTGAGAGACTTCAGCCGCAGCAGCAGCGTTCGGAGCAGATCCCATTCCGGCTTCGTTTGAGAACAATCCGCGTTTGACACCGAGTGAGATCGCAGCACCGACCGAGCCACCGAATGCTTGCTCGATTCCGAAGGCACTTTTGAAAATCATTGCGAACACACCAGGAAGTTCCGTCAGGTTCGTAACGACGACATAAAGAGCAGCAATCAAGTAGAGACCTGCCATGATAGGAACGATGATTGCAGAGAACTTCGCGACGCGGTGGACACCACCAAAGATGACGAGTCCCGTCAAGACGACGAGTGCTGCACCGACGACAGCTGTGTTGATACCGAACGCATTGTCAAAGGCAGCGGCAATCGTGTTTGATTGAACGGAGTTGAAGATAAGGCCGAACGTCACAGCAATCAAGATTGCAAAGACGATTCCGAGAGCTCGGTTCTTCAAGCCTTTTTCGATGTAGTAGGCGGGACCACCACGGTATGCGTTCGATTTCGTATCGCGTACTTTATAGACTTGAGCCAGTGTACTTTCGATGAGAGCCGTCGCGCCCCCTAAGAGAGCGACCATCCACATCCAGAAGACGGCACCTGGTCCACCGAGTGTGACGGCAATCGTGACACCGGCAAGGTTACCCGTACCGATCCGTGTCGCAGCACCGATGAAGAATGACTGGAGAGAAGTGATGCTTTCTCCTTTATCGTCTGTTGTTTGTTCACTTTTATCGAGCGTGACGCGGAACATCTCTTTTAAGTAAGTGAATTGGATGAAGCCAGTTCGGATCGTGAAGTAGATCCCGCCGCCGATCAATACAGCGATTAATACATACGACCATAAAATGTTGTTGGCGTAATCGACACTTCCTTGAATGACTTGCTGAATGGCGTTCATGATGGTGTATTCCTCCCAAAGAATAATAAAAGCTATACGCTAAATTATACGAATTTTCTGAAAATAAGCAACAACAAAATAAAATAAAATTTTAAAACTTAATAAGGTTAGCTAAAAAACCATATGCTGAAATCTTGTGAATGAACGAAAAAACTGCCACTCTCGGTATCGAGAGTGACAGGCAAGTAAAGCTAAATCATCCATACTGTAGCAACTGTTCGTATAGGTCATCGAGTTTCTGTTGGATGCTTTTAGAAACGGTATCAGTCGGTTTTTCACGTTTTGCTAATTTCTGTTCAAGCCGCTCGATCTGCACTTCTAACTCGTGTTGTGACAATCGTTTTGGTTTTTGTAGGGTTACGTTAAGTGGGGAAGACGTAGCGAGCTCGGTACGCTTCTGTTGGGCATACGTATACGTACCATGATAACGCGTCAGACCATTTTCGAGCCACAGGATCTGCGGAAAGAGACGATTCAAGAAGTAGCGGTCGTGTGAGACGGCAATCAATGTACCAGAAAAATTTTCGAGTGCTTCTTCGAGTGTCTCTCTTGATTCAATATCGAGATGGTTCGTCGGCTCGTCGAGAATTAATACATTGATCGACGAATGAACGAGGACGGCGAGTTGTAATCGCACACGTTCGCCTCCGCTCAGTGACAAAATGGACCGAAAGACAGTTGGTCCAAAGAACAGGAACCGGGCTAGGATATGGCGGGCTTCCGCTTCTGGAACGGCAATCCGGTCTCTAAACCAGTCGATTAATCGCGCGTCCTCCTCGAAATGGGCATGCTGGGACAAGTAACCGACATGATTCGATGGTCCACGCGTGAGTGTGCCCGCGTCTGGTGATAATTCGTCAAGCAGAAGTGAGAGCAATGTCGATTTCCCACTCCCATTCGTTCCGACGATCGCGATCCGATCCTGTGCCATGATCTCGAACGAGACGTCATCAAAAATGTGGCGGATTCCGTAAGCAAACGAGAGTTCTTCAGCACGAAAGACGACTTGGCTCGAGTGATCAGTGGAAGAGAAGGAGACATCAGCGGTTTTGGCTTCGAGTTGTGGTCGTTTAATCCGTTCGATCCGCTCGAGTGCTCGTTCCATCGATTTTGCTTTACGGAATAATTTCTCACTCGGTGGAGACGCTTCGTTTGCCCATTGCCGGAGTCGACGAATCGCTTCCTTCATTTTCTTTATTTTTTTCTGTTGCTCTTGGTAGGCGTGGAACTGTTCCATCAAGCGACGTTCTCGTTCGACGACGAACGCGCTGTAATTCCCTATATAGGTTGTCAGTTCACCATCCTCGAGTTCAACGATCGAGGTGACGACGGCGTCTAAGAAGACCCGGTCGTGAGAGACGAGCAGGATGGTTCCTGTGTAGTCCCGTAAGAACTGCTCCAGCCATTCCACGGCAGCTAAATCAAGATGGTTCGTCGGTTCGTCAAGAATGAGCAGATTTGGCTCCATGAGTAACATGCGACCGAGACAAATCTTCGTCTGTTCACCACCGCTCAACTGGTGGAAAGGACGAGTGAGTAACGGACGAAGGTGTAACCCGTTCACCATGCGCTCGATTTTCGAGTCGAGTAGATAGCCATCCTTTTGTTCGAACGCATTCGTCGCTTCCGCATATCGTGCGAGTAACGCATCAAGATTCTCTGGTGCTGTCGCCATCATTTGCTCCAACTGTTGCATCCGAGAACGGATCGCGAGGATGTCTTCAAACGCTGTCCAAAGGACGTCGAGTCCGGTCATCGTCTCACTATATACAGGAAGTTGTTCCAAATAGCCGATCGTCAAACCGCTCTTTTGATAGATGACACCACCGTCCGGTTGCTCAAGGCGAGCAAGCAAGCGGAGTAATGTCGTCTTGCCACTCCCGTTTCGTCCAATTAGACCGACACGGTCGTGTTCGTTTAAGAAGAGGGAAACATCCGTTAAGATCGTTTCGCCTCCGAATTGTTTGGTTAGGTGTTGAATGTCGCAAATCATCATAATCAATTGATCCTTTCGCGCGCATCAAAAAAAGGAGAGCGCAAATAGCACTCTCCATCACGTGTGAAAGATGCGCTTTGCTGTATTTTTCAATCATGAAGTTCTAAAAAGGGCAGACGGGTGCTTTAGAACGCCATTCCATGAAAAATCGCGCGCAACAGATACAATTGTTCCATCAACCAGTGTTTGCACGCGGCAAAGTCCATCTTTTCACACCACCTTTCGTTTCAGATATCTCAAGTTTACTATTTTTTTTTCAGTTACGGAAGTCTGAATTATTTGAACACGCCAGCAATCGAGCTGAAGAAGTCACTGAGTCCATCGAATAATTTAGCGAAGAAACCTTTCGTTTCTTCTGAAGTTGCGAACGCGTGGATGTCTTGTCCCGCATTTTTCAATCCACTCTCGATTTGTCCCCAGTTGATGTTCGCTTGCTCCATTTGATTGAACAGATTCGTCAGCCGGTCCATTTGTGCGTCAGACAACTGGATATTGTTGTTTTGAATGACTTGGACGATCAGGTTTTCGATTTCGACTTTGGTTTCCGGTTTTTGATTGGCGATCTCAGCCTTGATCTCATTCATCAAGTCAGCCACCTTATCCGTTCCGACCGTTTTTCCAACGTCTGATGTGACTGATAATTCTTGCTGTGCTAGATCCTTGCGTTCGTCACTTAACTTTATCCCGGTTTCAGCGGAAGTTTGATCGTACGCCTTCATTATTCCTGTCAGTGCCGATGTCCCGGTCACCTTGTAAGGGGAAGTAATCGTGATGTCGGCATCTTTGACACCCGCTGTGACGAGAGCGTTGAGATACATATCCTTCGTCACCCATGTGATGTTTTCCGTCGAGACGGAGAGTCCATCTCCTTTTTCCGTCAGTTCGATTTTAGCCGACGAATACATGTTGCCGCCTTTTTGCGACTGTGGGATGTTTTTCCCGAGATATTTTTCCTCGTCAGCAGAAGTGGCGATGATCGGTGTGATCCCTTCCGGTGCATTGAGACGTGAAAGCACCCATGCTTTATCTTTTGCGCCGAGCGACTCCCCGAGTGTGACGATCGTCTTATCGACGACTTGTTCGGCGGATGCGGCTGTTGGGAGTAATAAAGCAGAAGCGATAACGGCTGATGCCATGATTTTTGTTGGTGTATGCATAATGAAATCCTCCAATTGTAAGTAACAGAATGAATTATAGTATCAGGTACTAAATTTAGTGTACGGGAACGATGTCTGTTCGGAATCGGTCTGCAGATGGAGACGATATCCGTCTTCTGACACTCCATAGTATAGCGAAAAGGAGACAACTTGACTTCCGTTTTCAGCATGCTATAGTGAATTTGAATCGAATAATGACCACTAGGGGAGTCGGTAGACCGACTGAGACGAACGAAGACGTTCGGACCCTTTGAACCTGATTAAGTTCGTACTTACGGAGGGAAGTGGCGTCAAGTCTTGTTCTTCTTGCGCCATGCCCGTGTGTTTCGGGGTGGTGTTTTTTCGTTTCATAACTAAACGAGGAGGATGAGATCATGACATTCACACAAGAAATCAAACAAGCGGCACAAGCGTATTGGGATAGTAGTTTTACGCACCCATTCGTACAAGGAATCGGGGAGGGGACGTTACCGCTCTCGAAATTTCGGCATTACGTCATGCAGGATGCCTATTACTTAAAACACTTTGCGAAGATTCAAGCGAAGGCAGCGTCAAAAGCAGACGACTTCGCGACGATTGCGACACTTGCCGAGCATGCTACTTCGACTTACGAGGCAGAGTTGAGCTTACATCAATCATTTTTTGAGCCGCTCGGTATTACGGAAGCAGATCTTGAAGCATTTGAACCGGCACCGACAGCATATGCGTATGTCTCGCACATGCATCATGCGAGTGAAGGAACGCTCGGTGAGACGATTGCTGCCATCTTGCCATGTTACTGGTTGTATTATGAAGTCGGGCAACAATTACTAACGTGTACACCGGAAGAAAAAATCTATCAGCAATGGATCGACACGTATAGCTCGGAATGGTTTGAAAAGGTCGTCTTTGAACAGATTGCACGGCTTGATGCGCTGGCGGAGCAAGCGAGCCCGACGGAACGCGAGCGGATGAAACGTCATTTCGTGACGAGTTGTTACTATGAGTTACTCTTCTGGCACATGGGGTGGACGGAAGAGACATTTGCGTCAGTTTACGAAACGATTCCAGCACGAGCGGTATCTTCTTGAATCACTAGATGGTAGAATTAGGAATACCATTTAGTGAGAGTAGGGATTGGAATGGAAATCATAGTCATCACACTCGTAATCCTCGCGGCATATGCTATGCAACGAATGCTTGGTAAAGTCAAAGTAAGATTTGTAGGACTTATCATCCCAACGTTGATCGTGTTATCCGGTATATCCGCATCGACTCGAAACTTCAAGGTAGCGTATAGCATGGGAAGCTATATTTCTGCTGTTCTTGTCATCGTCGTCTATGCACTGCTGACTTATTGGTTATACCGCGTCTACCATCGTGCGAAAGAAGAAGCTGAATATCCGTATCAATCATTAAAAGACCGAGGCATCCTTTAAGGAGCTTCGGTCTTTTGGTGTATCACGTCATCATTTTTTCCAGTTTTTAAAGCCGTCACCGAATTCGAGATGCAGTTGATCGGTAAAGACACCGTTCTTAAAGACCGGCACATCAACCGGTAAAGTGCCTTGCGGTTTGAACGTTCCGAAGATTGCGCGGATACCTGCAGGCAGGTTCGGTCCCGCTGATTTTAGATTGCCTGCTTCGGAGTCTGGACCGTTTGGATCGCCTTTGAAGCCATAGACGAGGACGTGTGCCGGTGCGTCCGGTTGAACGGCGACATCGTATGGGTTACGGAGACTGAGCAGGACGGATGGTGTATCCGTTTGTTTCACATAGCGGAAGATCGAAGCCGGAATCGCTTGTTCTGGTGCAGTAGGGAGTAGTTTAGCACTCGTGTTGACGTTGGAACCGACGATGATGTAATCTGCTGCATCGAGTTGCGCCCGTAATGTCGGGTTTTGGTCGAGCGGTAGCGTAGTAGCCGAGTAATTCGCTGTCGTCACGTGCCAGTTCCGATTCTTCGGTAGGGAAGCGATCGTCTTTTTCATGCTGTCCGTTTGATCCGCCGCAGGAGCGATCACAAGAACGTTAGCATTCTTTTTCGGTTTGAATGGTAAGGTCCGCTGATCATTTTTCACGAGTGTGACCGCGGCTTCCGTCATCGCACGTTCTTTTGCTTTATGCTCGGGACTGCCGACGATTTGGTTCGATTGCGCGATTTTTTCAGCTAGGGATGTCGTGTCAGTCGTACCGTTCCAAATTCCGCGTTCTGCTTTCAGTGTCAGAATCCGCTCAACCGATTGATCGATTCGTTCCTCTGAGAGGCGACCATCTTTGACTGCTGCGATCACATCCTTGAAAATCCGGTCGAGTTTTGTGACATCCTGCTCGGAACGAAGGATCGTCGGCATGAGCGCGATATCGACACCGGCGTCAAACGTCTTTAAGACGGCTTCTGATTCCGTAAAGTTGTCGGCGATCGCCTGCATGTTCAACGCGTCTGTGATGACGATGCCATCGTAGCCAAGTTTTTCGCGCAGTACGCCCGTGATGACATCATCCGATAACGTCGCAGGTAAAGGGAAGGTACCATTTATCGACGTGACGACTTCAGGTTCGATTTGCGGCATCCCGATGTGTCCTGTCATGATCATATCGATGTCTTCAGCAATAGCTCGCTTGAACGGTACGAGCTCGACTTGTTCTAGCTCCTGCAGGGACCGGTCAACGACCGGTAATCCATAGTGGGAATCGGTCGCCGTATCGCCGTGACCCGGGAAGTGTTTGGCGGTCGCCGCGACACCTTCAGACTGAATTCCCTTCATTAGAGCGGAACCGAGTGTGCCGACGAGCGCCGGATCACTCGAGAACGAGCGGACACCAATGACAGGATTTCCAGGATTGCTGTTGACGTCGAGAACCGGACCAAAGTTGACATTGATGCCGAGCGCACGCAGTTCCGAACCGATGATATGACCGGCATCATTGGCATATGTGCTACTGCGGGTCGCACCTAACGCCATGTTGCCAGGTAAGTTCGTCCCTGTTCCGAGCCGAGTAACGATTCCACCTTCTTGGTCGATCGTGACGAAGAGCGGAATATCGTTGCTAGCATCTTGTTTGACGACTTCTTGCAGATCATGAACGAGTTTCGTCGTCTGTTCGGTTTCGCTGACGTTCTCAGCAAACAAGATGACGCCGCCTAAATCATAGCGATCGATGATGTTCGCGACTTCTGGGGCAAGCGACGTATGATTGCTGCCATTCCACTGTCGGAAGTCCGGCATGATCATCTGCCCGATTTTTTGTTCGAGTGTCATCGTGTCGATTTTGTGACTGATCCGATCGGCTGAAGATCCTGCATCTGCCATGACAGGTAAACTACTTGAGACGAGTACTGCTGCGAGTCCGGCTGTTAACGTGAACTGTCCGATTTTTTTCATGATGTACGTCCTCCTTTAGTCAAACCGTGACTGGAATTCTTTTCAATACGGACAGTATAGCAAGGTGTTTGTTTTAAAACAATATTTTATTCGTAAACGATTTCAAGTTGAAATAAATTTCAAATGTGTTTTTAGACAGACTGACTTGAATGAAAAAAAAGTGACTCCCCCTGAAGAGGAATCACTTTCAAGTAAAGTCGATCGATTGATCAGCTATAGCGTTCGACGATGCTTGTCAGCTGACGTTCGACGAACGATTGATCCTGCAGTTCACTATTGGACAGACGCAGTTTGATCATCGACTCATCCGCACCAGCCATTTCACTGAATAATGAACCGAGACTGTGCGCACGACGGTCGACTTGGACGATTAAATCAATCCCTGAGCTGTCTTGGAGCATGATGATTTCGATCTCATCCAGTTTATGAGCGTAGTGTGTATTGCGAGCTGAATACTCAAGCTCCTGAGCAATCGGTAAATCTTTCCGGAATCGTCCAGGTAATTTTTCCGTGTCGGCTTTTTTCAATCGGAAGCCAAGTGACTCCATTGCATCTAAGACTGTTGCTTGGTAGCGGTTTGCTTCAACGATGACAGCGTCACGGTCCGATGGATCGACGGCTTGAGCGATGTCGAGTCCCGTCTCGATCCACGATTTCGATTGACTGACGGAGAGTGGCGTATTCAGCGGTACGCGTAATGTAAAGGGAATCTCCCGCTCGACACCCGCTTCAATCGTGAACTTCGCTTCATTTAAGGCAAACCGGTCGAGCGTGAAGGTCGTAAACGTCGTACTATCATTGACTTCTTGTTTGTACTGCGTGTTGAATTCAAGATAAATTCGATCAATTTCTTGATCGACGTTTCCGCCTTTGATATGGACGACACCGTGAATTTGACCGCCTGGTTCGCAGCGGTCATCCGTCAAGCGTGTATCGACCGTTGCGGCACCGATTCCGATTTGTGAGAGAATTTTTTTGAACATGATGAATTCCTCCTTTTGATTACGTACGAATGATGAAGCGTGTAAACTTGTCGAACAGGTACGAATTTGCTACAGTTTCGAAAGAACATCAGAAAAGGACGGGACGACTAGTGGAACTACATGAATTAAAAGCGAGTCTTGCCTCGCAAATCACGCAAGGAACACTGATCCATGCAACGATAAGTAATCCGCGTCAAAAATCAAATGATCTCCGACGAATCAAGGTAAAACCGATTCTATTAAGAGATACGGTGATGATGCAGGTAGAGTTTCAATTTGAACGCGTTATGAAGCATGAAAATATTTTAATTGACGATTTCGTCGGGCGACTCGATGACTGGTTCACGGAATTCCGCCAATTCTTATTCCGTTTTGAAGAAGAGGAATGGCAATTCCAGCTCTCGAAAAAGCTGAAAGTCGCGATCAAGACATCCAAAAAGGAGCCGATGAAAGCTCTCTTATCGCATGACCGGAAAAAAACCTATCTATTAGAAGACGGTGTGCCGGTTCCGTTTCTGATTCGCTTAGGTGTCATGACGGAAGCGGGTCAAGTCAAAAAACAGAAGTATGATAAGTTTAAACAAATCAATCGCTTTCTTGAATTTGTCGAGGATAGCATTGCTGCCTTGCCAAAAGGAAAAAACTCCGGATCTTGGACTTCGGATGCGGGAAATCGTATTTGACGTTCGCTCTCTATCATTATCTAAAAGTCGTCAAAGGATTCGACCTCGAAGTGACAGGTCTTGATTTAAAGAAAGAAGTCATCGAAGAATGTACACAAATTGCGCGTGATCTGGATTATACCGATCTGACATTCCGTGTCGGAGACGTTCATGATTACACAGGGGAGACGGAAGTTGACCTGATGGTGACACTTCACGCTTGTGATGTCGCGACCGACGTCGCACTCGCGCGAGCTGTTGACTGGAATGCATCGGTCATCCTGAGCGTACCGTGTTGTCAAAAGGAATTGAACCGTCAACTGGACTGTTCGCCACTCGATGTCATGCTACAGCACGGACTGATTAAAGAAAAATTCGCATCACTGGCGACAGACTCGATTCGTGCCGAGTTGCTGACGCTCGTCGGATACGAAGCGCAGCTTCTCGAATTCATTGATCTCGAGCACACACCGAAGAACATCTTGATTCGCGCATACAAACAAAACAAGCGACCAACGGAAGAGAAAATCGATCGTTACATCGCGTTCCGTGATTTGTTGCATGCCCGACCATTTTTAGAAACTGAATTAAGCGGCAGACTTGGACAGATTTCACCGAAACTCGTACAATAAGAAGGAGAACGAATCAAAGGAGGCAATACGATGGATTTCCAAATGTATTTTGAAGATGTCGTCCAAACAGCCCGCAAAGAAGCGCAAGCTGCTGGATTTGAAGAATTAACGACGCCAGAGAGCGTGGATGAAGCAATGAAACGCGAAGGGTTAACACTTGTCCTTGTCAATTCGGTGTGTGGATGTGCTGGCGGGATCGCCCGTCCTGCTGCAGCGTACGTTAATCGGAAAGAGGGCATCAAGCCCGATCATTTCGTCACGGTATTCGCTGGACAAGATCGCGAAGCGACAGACCGTGCGCGTGAATACTTCGAAGGTTACCCACCTTCATCTCCATCATTTGCATTAATGCAAGATGGAAACATCCTCTCGATGGTCGAGCGGTTCGACATCGAATCGTTCACGGCGGAAGAGGTCGTCGAGAAACTTGAATCATTGATTGAAATCTACGCATAAGCAAAGAAGGCTCCTGATAAAGGAGTCTTTTTTTGCGTATTCATGAGATTAAAATAATAAATTTTAAAATTGAAAGCGTTTGCAAAATTGTATAAAAAGTCATTTATGCATGATTTATGAATAGAAACTCAAAAAAATTTATATATTTATGCTTTACAGTGAATAAATATTCGTATATCCTAAAAGCAATAGAACAGGTCAGGCTTTTCGGTATTGAATTGGACATACACATAAGTCATACTATTGTTAAAGTTCTGACAATTGAGCGTTGGAAGGGGAAAACTCGAATGAAAAAATTATTAGCAACGGCAATGGCAGGCATTCTGGCAGTCACGATGGCAGCATGTGGCGCGTCGGAAGAATCAACAGGTGGATCAAGCAAAAGCGATAAAGTATTGACGATGGGAACGTCAGCGGATTACTTCCCATTTGAATACATCGATACGAAAAAAGGAGAGGACATCGTCGGGTTCGACGTTGCGATCGCCAAAGAAGTCACGAAAAATCTCGGGTATGACTTAAAAATCGAAGACATGGAATTCGGTAGCCTACTTGGTGCCCTCAGCTCAGGTCGTGTCGATTTCGTCATGGCGGGTATGACACCGACAGAAGAACGGAAGAAAAATGCTGACTTCACAGACATTTACTTCGAATCGAAAAACTTGGTCATGACGAAGGATAAAGCGATCAGTTCGGAAGACGAACTCAAAGGCAAAAAAATCGGTGTCCAGCTTGGATCAATCCAAGAGGGACTCGCAAAAGATCGCTTCAAAGATAGCGAAGCGGTTCCTTTGAACAAAATCCCAGAAATCATTCAAGAATTGAATACAGGTCGGATTGATGCCCTCATCATTGAGGACGCAGTTGCCGTCAAATACATGGATCAAGATGCATCCCTGAAAACGTACCAGATTGAAGAAGATGGTCCAGCTGGATCAGCGATCGCCTTCAAAAAAGGTGACAAGATGCGTGACGATTTCAACAAAGAGTTGAAGAAGATGATTGACAGTGGTGAAATCGATAAATTGGCTGAAGAATGGTTCCAAAAAGAAGCAAAATAAGTCAAGTGCATGGGGGTGGGGGTAACCTCATCCCTTTTGTGCGACGTTAGGAGATTGATTATGATAGACTTTACAAAGATTCAAGATTCAATTCCATATATTCTTGAGGGGATTCCGGTCCTGTTCCAAGTCGTCATCGTGGCGGCCATTGCCGGGATGCTGATCGGAATCGTCGTCGCGGCACTGAAAATCACGAAGAGCCGTTTCATCCGTTTCATTGGTCATACGTATACGGCGATTTTCCGGGGAACCCCATTGATCTTGCAACTGGCGATCGTCCACTTCGGATTACCACAGTTGACAGGGTATGTCACGACAGGATACCAATCGGCAATCATCGCCTTCTCCTTGAACTCCGGAGCGTACATCTCGGAAATCATTCGGGCCGGGATTCAAGCCGTTGATCGTGGGCAGTGGGAAGCTGCAGATGCGCTCGGTATTTCGTATTTCAAACAACTCCGTTCGATCATTTTGCCACAAGCCTTTAAAAACATCCTTCCAGCGATCATGAACGAATTGATCACGTTGACGAAGGAATCGGCACTCGTCTCGACGGTCGGTGTTCTCGATGTCATGCGTCGTGCACAAATCGTTGGAGGAGAAAAGGCGATTTATTTCGAACCGTTGTTGTTTGCCGGATTCGTATATTTTGTTCTCGTCATGGGATTGAGTTTGATAGGCCAACAAGTCGAAAAAGCTATGAGAAAGAGTGGGTAATCAGATGGAACCTATGATCCAAGTCACCGATTTGCATAAGCAATTCGGAAAATTAGAAGTATTAAAAGGTATCTCGACGACAGTTACACGCGGTGAAGTCGTCGCTGTCATTGGACCGTCGGGATCCGGTAAATCAACATTTCTACGTTGTATCAACTTACTTGAACAACCAACGAGTGGAACGATTATCGTCGATGGTTTTGAACTGACGAAACCAAAAGCGAACATCTCGAAAGCACGTCAGAACATCGGAATGGTGTTCCAACAATTTAACTTGTTCCCACATAAGTCTGTTCTTGATAACTTGACGTACGCACCGATCAACGTCCTTGGTATCTCAAAAGACGAGGCAGTCAAGCGGGCAGAGACATTGCTTGAACGTGTCGGTCTAGCTGAAAAACGCGATAATTACCCGAACCAGTTGTCAGGTGGACAAAAACAACGGGTCGCAATCGCACGCGCTCTTGCGATGGAACCGAACGTCATGTTGTTTGATGAACCGACGTCAGCGCTTGACCCAGAGATGGTCAACGAAGTACTGGACGTCATGAAGCAATTGGCGGAAAGCGGAATGACGATGGTCATCGTCACTCACGAGATGGGCTTCGCCAAAGAAGTCGCGGATCGCGTCTTGTTCCTCGATGAGGGGATTCTGATGGAAGAAGGTTCGCCGGTCGAACTCTTCGACAATCCGAAGACGGACCGGGCGAAAAAATTCCTCGAAAAAGTTTTATGAGCACGGCACGCTAACTCTGAAGAGGGTTAGCGTTTTTCGGTTTTTAGTAGAGAGGGGGATAAGAATGAAAAAATTGCTTGAAGGTCATCATACTCGTCTGACGCGTTTTCAGTCGGAAGATACCGAAGTGATGCAACGTCTGCTTGACGATGCAACGTTTGCTCGTCATTTCAGTGCGACGCCATATCGTCACTTATCGAAGGAAAAGATTGAACAGATGATGGCGACTGATGCTCCGGAGACGTTTCGGTTTGCGATTCGTAACTTCGAAGATGAACGGATGATTGGTGTCGTCGCATTAGAAGATATTTTACCGACACATGGAACGGCATGGCTGATGATTGGCATCGATCCGGATTGTGAAGGACAAGGGTATGCGACGGATGCGCTACAGACGATACTAGAGTACGCCTTCTTAGAGTTGAACTTGTACCGGATTCAATTGACGGTCTTTGAGTATAATACACGTGCGGTTAAGCTGTACGAACGACTCGGGTTCGTACAGGAAGGAAGATACCGTGCCTTTTTACGACGAGACGGAGAGCGGCATGATATGTTACTGTACGGATTACTCGAACCGGAATGGAGAGATCGACAATGATTCAAGAAACGGAAATCTTCGTCCGGTCGTTTCACGCGACGGACTTTTCAGGTCATGATTATGCCCATATCGAACGGGTTCGCCGTTTAGCGTTACATATTGCCAAACAAGAAGGCGGGAACGTCAAAATCATCGAACTATCTGCCTTACTCCATGACGTAGCAGATAGTAAACTCGGGGGAACGGCAGAGACGGTCGCGTCCTTTTTGCAAGGAAAAGTGACGGAAGAAGAACAAGAACAAATTCTAGACATCATCACGAGCCTGTCCTATAAAGACGGTACACGCCCACCGATGCAAACAATCGAAGGGCAAATCGTTCAAGATGCTGATCGTCTCGATGCCATCGGTGCAATCGGGATTGCGCGCACATTTCAGTTCGCTGGTCGGTTCGGGGAGCCGATGCATGTACCTGGTCTAGCACCACGAGAACCGGGTGACCGAACGGGAGAGACGAGTGCCCTGAATCATTTTGAAGAAAAGTTATTCCGGCTAAAAGATTTAATGAATACGAACACAGCACTTCATTTAGCAGAGGAGCGACATCGCTACATGGAAGAGTTCGTTGATCGGTTCAAGCAAGAGTGGGATGGCACTATATACAGTTGAATACTTGTTTTCAAAATCACTTCAAAAAAACAATGCGCGTTTCCGATTAAGCTTGCGGAAAACGTGCATTGTTTTTGTCATTAACTAAGGATGATGGCAGTAATTAACCCAAGTGCTGCGAACAGACCAACGATCGCGCCGCCTTCCTCGTGGGCTTCCGGCATCATCGTCGAAGCGAGCATTGCGATGATCCCACCGCTTGCGAAGCTACCGATCATGGCGAATTGCATGTCCGGGAGTTCTGCGAGAATCGTGTAGCCGGCGAGTGAGGCGAGGGCGGAGATCAACCAGACGACTCCCCACATCAGTAATACTTTGTTCTTCGAAAAGCCATCTTTTCGCAAACCGGTCGTACTCGATAAGCCTTCCGGGATGTTGCTGACGAAAATCGCCGCGACGAGTGCCGCGCTGACATTTCCCGATAACAGACTGGCACCGATCATGATTGATTCCGGGATCGCATCAAGAATCGTCCCGAAAAAAATCGCTGTTCCCGTGCCTTCGTTCCCACCAGACGAGCGTTTCCGTTTACTCGCGCCGCGTGACGAAACGAATAGGTCAAAGCCCGTAAAGACGAGTGCGCCGACAATGAAAGAGATTGCGACGACGAGTGTCGTTGACTTCTTTAATGCTTCATCGAGTAACTCGAACGTCGCTGCTCCAATCAAGATCCCGGTTCCAAACGACATGATGTAACCAATCAGGCGTTGCTTTAAGGGTAAGTACAATCCGAATAGGGCACCGATGACAACGGCACCACCTGCTAGCGCTCCCCAACCGAACGCTTCCCACATACGATCGCCTCCTTCTTGTCCTTTCTACCTGTTCTAGATAATTCATAAACATAGCGGAAAGAAAGAAAAAAAGTTCGCGACGCATGCAAGGGGCTGACTTAAAAACAGAATGACGCGTCATTTCACGCCTTTTCCTCAGGGGAGATACAAAATCCTGTAGGAGTGGCGTGAAACGTATGATTCTTATCTTTGTGGAGACCGACTTCTTGAGTCATTCCATCTCAATCATTAGAACGGTTGTTTATTTAACCAATGTCCACCGTCAAGAGCGATACATTCTCCGTTCAAGTAGCGGGCTTGATCTGACACCATCCATGTTGCAAGTGTTGCGATCTCTTCCGGTGTCCCGAATCGACCGAGCGGAACGTTGCGGCGAATTCGTTCCGCGTGTTCCGGTGACAATGCGAGTTTATCAGCACCACCTGTCCGTTCGATCGGTCCCGGACTGATCGCGTTGACACGGGCTTGATATTTATAGCCCCATTCGACGGCAAGCGTCCGCGTCAAGTTCAGGACACCGGCTTTCGCAGCGGCGCTCGGAGCGACACCAGCGCCAGCCTGCCACGCATAAGACGCAACGATGTTGACGATTTGTCCGCCAACGACTTGATCTTCCTGCCATCCTTTGACCAGAGCGTGACAGCAGTTGAATGTCCCGTTGAGGACGATATCGATGACCGTCTTCCATCCATTCGGTGATAACTCGTCGGTCGGGCAGATGAAGTTCCCGGCAGCATTGTTGATCAATGCTTCGAGACGACCGAACCGTTCCCGTGCTTGATTGACAGCAGCCAGACAAGCGTCAGCATCACGGACATCCATCTGAATCGTCAGATGTTCGCCTTGAATCTGCTCCAATGCTTCATCCATCAGTCGCAAGCGTTCCGCGTCGCGTCCTGTAACGACGACGTTCCAGCCGGCTTTCTTTAAGGCGAGCGCCATCGCTTTCCCCATTCCGTTCGTTCCACCCGTCACCATGATCGTTTGTGTCATATTGATTCCTCCTTTATGTAATGAATGAACAGCCATTCATATTCTTTATTCAAAAAAGAAGGAGCGAACTCCTTCTTTTTCTGACTTATTGTGTTGCAAGAGCCGTATCTGTTAAGACAGGAACGACTTGTTTCTTACGTGAAACGACACCTTCAAGGTAAACAAGGTTGTTCGTCGCTTCAAGACCGTAAGCACGCTCGACGAGATTCGCTTCTTTCCCGAGGACGAGTCCAACAGAGTTGTTCGTCAAGATATCCGTGACGATGAAGACGAACAGATCAAGACCTTTTGCAAGGATGACTTCGTTGATCGCTGTTTCGAGTTCTTCTTGGCGAAGCAAGACTTCTGCTGTATCGACCGTGTTGACTTGAGCGATTTCGACTTTGAGTGTTCCCATCGTGAATTCTTTTGCATCAAGTGAGATCAATTCAGGAACGGATTTTTTCGAGAGATCAGCTCCAGCTTTGAGCATCTCAAGACCGTAGACGTTCGCATCGACACCAGCGATTTCTGCGAGTTCACGTGCTGCGATGATATCTTGCTCCGTGCAAGTCGGCGATTTGAATAGGAGCGAGTCAGAAATGATCGCTGATAACATCAACCCAGCGATTTCTGGTTTGATGGCAACACCATGCTCTTTGTAGAGTTTGTTCAGGATCGTTGCTGTACAGCCGACTGGTTCTGCCCGGTAGTAAACAGGGTCTGATGTCTCGAAGTTTGCGATCCGGTGATGGTCGATGACTTCTGTTACCGTAACCGCATCGATATCGTTCGCACTTTGTTGACGTTCGTTGTGGTCGACTAAAATGACGTGTGATGCTTCCGTCGCGACTTCTGTCACGAGACGTGGTGCTGAAACTTTGAACGTATCGAGTGCGAATAACGTTTCATCATTCATTTCACCGAGGCGGATGGCTTCGGCATTGACACCGAGTGCTTTCTTTAATTCTGCATAAGCGATTGCCGATGTGATTGTATCGGTATCAGGATTTTTGTGACCAAATACTAAAACTTTTTCCATGACGTGTTCACTCCTCAATGATTGTTGTCTCGCCCTATAGTGTATCATATCTCCGATTTAGAAAGCGTTCATTTTCACCATGATACCAGCGATTTTTTCACTCCAGAAGGGGTCTGACGCGTAAAAGACGTTCATGCCTTTTTGTTTGTTCCCAAGGTACGCCCCACGGAAATAACGTCCATCCCGATCGAGATAATCCTTTGCGATGAATCGACCGGTCTGCTCGATCGAGTCCGTCAAGGATTTATAGACGGTCGCATCTTCTCCCGGTGCGGAATCGGTCGCATTGACGCCGAACAAGTTATTTTTCTCGCGGGCAATCTCAGACCGTCCATAATCGGATTCGTGAATCGCATGTGCAAGCAGATAAGCCGCGTTGACACGGTATTTCTTTTCAACGGACTTAAAGACTTTTCCTTTACCGATCAAGGGGCTGTCCGGAGCTTGCTCCTTGATGAACGCATCGAGTTGTTTGGCACTGAGACGCGTCGGTTTCGTCAAATCACGTGTTAATGTCTTCGATTCAACATATTTGCTCGTCCGAGGCGTCGTTTTCGTTGCTTCGCCGGCAACGATCAGTCCACCAAGTCCGCTGTCCGCGACGATGTAGTGAAGGAGACGATCACCTTTCGTCTGGTAATACGATGCATTCGAGACACGTTCTGCGGGGAATGGGCGTAAGCGGTCCGTTGGGACATGACCCGTCACGCCGGCGATGCTGACACGACTTGTCTGTTCCCCGAATTCAAGCAACTGGACACGTGAGCCGGAAGCGACGTACGTGAGCCGTTTCTTTAAATCAGGGTCACGATGAATTGAAAGGATACCACGATCGTCGACGATCCCAGTACCTGGTCCACCGAGGTAGACATAGCGGTCGTCCGATGAACGTTTCACCGCACCACGCTGACCCGCATATTCCTTCGCCTCGGCGAACGTCTGGAAGTCTTGCTCGTTGATTTTACCTTTCTCATAGCGCTCAGCCGAATAAGGCGCAGGTGGGGTTAAGACGGTCTTCGGTTCCTCGCGGAGCCAAAAGAACAAGAGAACTCCGATGAGGAAGAAAAAAAGTAATCCTTTTATCGAACCGGTCCGGCGCACGGGGCGACCGGGGCGGATAGTGCGTGTCGTCAAAGTAAATCACGTCCTTTAAAAAGCAATGGACATTCCTGTCCAACGTAGGTAGTCTAACAAAGAAAAACAAAAGGGGGTGAACCTGTTGCAAATTGGTTATCGCACGCTGAAGACAGCGGTCGCTGCTGCGCTCGCGATGTGGATCGCAGAACAACTCAAGCTCGACTATTACGTCTTCGCTGCCATCATCGCCATCTTGAGCATCCAGTCGACACGAAAGAAGACGTTCCGGTCTTCTTACGAACGCATCATGGCATCATTACTTGCCATCGTGCTTGGATTCATTCTATTCGAGGTCATCGGCTATCGTCCGGTGACGTTATTGATCTATTTCATTTTATTCCTTCCATCCGTTCAACGCCTCCGACTTCAGGACGGTTTCATCACGAGTGTCGTCATTTTGACACATTTGTATACGGAACGTCAGCTCAACGCGCACATCTTATTGAACGAATCCTTATTGCTTGGCATTGGTGTTGGTGTCGGATTACTTGTCAACATGTACATGCCAAGTCTCGATTTGTTGATTGACGACCGCCGAGAAAAGATTGATCAACGGATCGCCGCCTTATTTTTTGAAGTCGCGGCTGCGATCGAGACAGGGCGGGTCAATCATCATGCGTTGACGCTTGACGAGACAGAACGTCTGTTACGTGAAGGGAAAGATGCCGCCTTAAAACGGATGGGAAACGCGATCGGTCGTCGGAACGATGACGAAGATTATGCCTACTTCCGGATGCGCGAACAACAATTCGAGTTACTGCGCGGTATCGTCCATCATGCCGAGGAACTGGTCCTCGTCGTCGAAGAAGGAAAAAAAGTCGCCGACTTCTTTCGGACGATTGGTGACAATGTCCGACCTGAAGCCGACGCAATGGTGTACATTTCAGAACTAGAGGCATTATTGACACGTTTTCGTGCCTCTGCCTTACCCGTCACGCGGGAAGAGTTCGAGGTCCGCTCTGCCTTACTGCATATGTTACAAGAAGCGGAGCAGTATTTACGTTTAAAACAACGTTACGTCAATCAAAAGAAATAAAACATCGTCGAAGCGAACGTACCGATCAGGAAGATTGCTAAAATCCCGATCGTCGTCCATTTGATGATGCGTTGTTGTTTCGATGGTTTTGCCATATCCACTACTCCTCTCTTACATCAACTGATTAATGCCATTGTACAAACAACCTTTCAGAAGTGCAAATGACGATGGGGATGGTATACTAAAAAAGCGCTAATGGATTGAAACATATTAAGAGGAGGGTTTTGTCATGGTCAATGAACAACGTGTATTAGATACGTTTTTAGAACTTGTCCAGATCGATTCGGAATCAAAAGAGGAGGCACGCATTTGTGCTCACTTGAAAAAAACGTTCGAGGATCTCGGATGTGAGGTGTTCGAGGATGACGCTTCGTCCAAGACGGAACATAAAGGAAACAATTTAATCGTCACGCTTCCGGCAACAAAAGAAGGTGTCGATAAAATTTATTTCACTTCCCATATGGATACGGTATTCCCGGGGCAAGGCATTAAACCAATCATCGAGGACGGTTACGTCAAGACGGACGGCACAACGATTCTTGGGGCAGATGATAAAACAGGTCTCGCATCTCTGATCGAACTCGTGCATGTATTGAATGAAACGAAACAACCGCACGGAAAAATTCAGTTCGTCATCACAGTCGGTGAAGAATCTGGGCTCGTCGGTGCGATGGTGCTTGACCCATCAAAAATCGATGCCGATTATGGTTTTGCCCTTGATTCAGATGGAAAAGTCGGAGACATCATCACGGCTGCTCCAACACAAGCAAAAGTCAATGCGAAGATTTTCGGGAAAACAGCTCACGCTGGTGTAGCACCGGAAAAAGGTGTCTCGGCGATTACGATTGCTTCGAAAGCGATCGCGAAAATGCCGCTCGGTCGGATTGATGAAGAGACGACAGCGAACATCGGACGGTTCAGCGGTGGTGGTCCATCAACGAACATCGTTTGTGATTATGTAGAAATCTTCGCGGAAGCACGGTCACTCGTCGCTCCGAAGATGGAGGCACAGACAGAGAAGATGAAAGCGGCGTTCGAAGAAGCAGCAGCAGAGCTTGGTGGTCGTGCTGAAGTCGAAGTCAAAGTCATGTACCCGGGCTTCAAGTTCGAGGATGGAGATCAAGTCGTCGAAGTCGCGAAAGCAGCGATCACACAACTCGGACGCACGCCACGCCTCTTACATTCTGGTGGCGGATCAGATGCCAACGTCATTGCTGGTTTTGGTATCCCAACGGTCAACTTGGCTGTCGGATATGAAGATATCCACACGACGAATGAGAAGATGCCAATCGAAGAACTCGTCAAAACAGCGGAACTTTGCGTGACGCTAGTTGATTACATCACGAACAAATAAGCTGATGAAACACAAAAAAGAGTGTACCGCAACATTGCGGTACACTCTTTATCATTGTACGATTAAACTACTTGAGGACGATCAACATATTCCATAGACTCTAGAACGAGTTCTTCTGTACATAATAAGGTCGAAGCGATTTCATCGATTTGAATCGACTTTCCGTATTTTTGCCGATAACTCTCGTTCAGTTTGCGGGCTTCCCGGACGATGCGGGCATAGGTCCGTTCAATCTTAGTCATGGAAAAAACCACCTTCCAAATCTGAATAGGTACAGTTTACCATGCTTCAACAGAAGAAAGGTGTATTTTGTGTATAAAAAATGCTATTTTTACGAAAAGGGGAAAAAGATGGAATTTTATTTTTTAGGGACAGGAGCCGGTATGCCGTCGAAACAACGAAACGTCACATCGATTGCCTTGTTACACCCCAAAATGACCTGGTTGTTCGATTGTGGAGAGGCGACGCAACATCAAATCTTACACAGTCCGATCAAACCACGGAAAGTCAACGCGATCTTCATCACCCATTTACACGGGGATCATATCTTTGGGTTACCAGGATTCATTAGTACAAGAGCAGCGCTGGAAGGCACGACACCGCTAACGATCTATGGACCGACCGGGATCAAAGAATGGATGGACGCGACATTACGCATCACAGGAACATATCTACGCTATCCACTCCGGATTGTTGAAGTCGAAGACGGTCAAACCTATGACCAGGATGGATTCCGCGTGACGGCGCGGTCGCTTGAACATCGCTTCCCGGCGTTCGGGTACCGACTAGAAGGGCCAGAAGAGCGGGGTGCTTTGCGTGTGGATGCACTGAAGGCACTAGGCGTGCCATCCGGTCCGATCTATCGCCGAATCACACTGGAAGAAACTTTCGAATTCGAAGGCACGGTCTATCCATCGTCCGATTTTTTAGAGTCACCCAAACCGGGTGTCAAGCTAGCCGTTCTTGGCGATACGATGCCGTGCGCGGCCTCGGTCGAACTGGCGCGAGACGTTGATGTATTAGTCCATGAAGCGACGTTTGCCGATCGGGAAATCGAACATGCGGGACGCTTCGGTCACTCGACCGCTCGACAGGCAGCTGTCATTGCAGAAACGGCACAAGCGAAAAAGCTTCTATTGACGCACGTTTCCGCTCGTTATGTCGATCAAGAGGAAGTACTGGAACAAGAGGCGCGAGAAGTATTCGCGAACAGCCATCTCATGTTTGATCACCGGGTCGTCCCGGTCAAAGGATAGACGATGGACTTTCTCATTCTATGGGCACTCTTTTTACTGGCTGCTAGCGGATTAGGTTTTTTGCTCGAACGTCGGACGGAAAAAGAAAAATACTTGTACATGAAGTTCGTTTTTTATGCGTGTCTCGGGGCTGTGTCATTTCCAGTCTATGATATTCAGTTACCGCTCGGCATCATCATTTTCCTGATTGTCCTGCATCCGAAAAAGAACTCGCGTTATAAACGGTATATGGCACTCTTTGGGTTCTTATTCTTCCTGTTCCAACTCTTTCTCGGTCCGTTTGATGGTGGGATGTTGCGGGAAGAGACACAACAGATTGGTCGCGTGACGATCACGGATGACTCATTCGACAATTTCCTTTCTCAAATCGAACGACGTGTCGGTGAAGAGGGGCTGCGGATGGAACAAAGTCAGTTGATGTTCGATCGGGGCGGGAATCTCAGGAACGCCTCGTTTGAGATGCTCGTCGAAACACCGAAACGTTTCATTCGTTACGATGTGAGTTATCAGGAGCTGACGGGAACGATTTCCTATCGACCGCGTGAAGAGTTGACGACAAAATCGTTGACGTCGTATTACCAGAAACTGATTGATGCGAATCAATCGTTTGAGACGTTGCGAAAGCTTTCGATTCATGAGATTTTACATGATTCCAAAACACCCTATGTCGAGATGGATCTCGATGGGCTCTATGAAACGTTTAGTCTACAGGATGCAACGGTCTTCTTGATTGATGACGAAGGAAAACTGATTCCGTACGTCAATACAGGGGACGATGTCTTAGCGAATGCGGTCCGTCTGACCTATTATCGTTCTGACGGTCAATCCTTACGCGATAAAACTATTCTGTTATATAATTACAGCTTTGAGACATCAAGGCGAAAAGGAGTCGTACGATGAAAAAATGGTTATTTGCTGCAAGTATCGTGTTACTTGCCGGTTGCGCAGAAGCAAAAGAGGAACAACAAACAGCTTCTTGTGAGGCGGAAGTCAAGGTATCGGTCGTGGATCACGTCAAGGATAAGACGTTGTTTAATAAAGACGTATGCTTGAACGAAAACGATACAGCACTGGATGCACTGGAAGATACGACGCTCGATGTCGTCAAAACAGGTAAAGGTGAGATGGCATATGTCACGGCAGTCGATGGGATTCGAGAGAAATCAGCTGGAGCAGGTAGTGGCTGGGTCTTCGGAGTCAATGGCAAACCAGGCGAAGTCGGTGCCGGAAGTTATGAACTGAAAAAAGGAGATCGTCTCGAATGGCGATTTGAAAAAGATGCAATGGCTTATTTTGAGTAAGCCAGAACGGGAGCGACTTCACCCAGTGAACGTCGCTCTCTTTTTCATCGGGATGATTACGATTCCGTTCGTCCTCACACATGATCAATCAGTGATCGTCGTCTATCATCTGCTCTTGTTTTTATTCGTTCAAGAACGGACTGTGTTTCGCTATTTAGTCCTCCCGGCTCTTTATGCGGTCATGATGTGTGTCCCGCTTCTTTATGGTGCAAGCATTGACACAGTAGCGATTTATGAAACGACGGTCCAAGTGACGCTATTCATCACGTCGAGTCAATGGATTTTTACGTTGGTTCGACTCGATCAGATGGGACCGTTGTTTCGTTTCTTACCTCGATTGACACGATTGACGGGGATGGTGCTGGCGCTGATTCCGTCTTTCTTACGCACTTGGCCCGAAGTCAAGATGAGTCATCCGGATACGTCGCTTGCTGTTCGACTGGAGCGGATGGCCGCCTATCATATCGTACCGATCGAAGCGGTGCCGTCTCGCTTAAGACCGATCACACGACGTGATGTTCAGACAGGCTTATTGCTTGCGACAGGACTGGCTCTTTGTCTGACACCATGGACAATCGTTCCGGCGATGATTTTGCCTATAGCGCTATTATTTACAAAAGGAGGAATCCGGGATGCCTATCATGTATACCGACACCGATCGCGAAGAGCGACTACGTCAACAGGCGAGCGAACATGAACAACCGGTATTGACACCGGAGCGGTTGCTTCATGGACGTGTCCGAGATCTTCTGGCGACGGATTCCTTGTTTCGGGCAGGAGAACTCGCGACCTTGCTTGGGCTAGAAGCTTTTTTTGAAGCGGAATCGAGTGAACTCTCATCTGGAGAACAACAGCTCGTCGGTCTCGGTCATGCGTTGTCTTCGTCACCAAAGAGCTTGTTCTTGTCGGAACCGTTTCTCTTTCTTGATCAAGTCAGGAGAAAGCGATTGATGGGATTGCTTGAAGAAATCGAACGACGGTTTGGTTGTCAGATCCATTGCTCGATGACCATACAATCCGACTTGGCGATTACGAGTCGCGCTACTGAACTGACAGGTCGTGTCCTGAATCGGATCGAAAACGTCCAACACCGTTATCCGTTACAGACACGCTATGCACTCGTGACAGCAAAATTGTCGTTTCATCAAGGTGAACGCATTGCGATCATCGGTGCGAATGGTAGTGGGAAATCGACGTTACTACGACTCGCGCTCGGTGTCGAGCGACCGCTATACGGAAAAGTTCGGCGGTCGGGGGAGACGCATTATATACCAGCGCATCCGATGCTTGCGCCATTAGACGATCGAAGCGGTAGTTTTACGACGCAAAAAAAACGTCTCTTGGACGGTATCGATTGGAGTAAAGACAGCTATTACTTTGATGAACCGACGGCTGGACTTGATGACAGTGAACGAATGGCTTTCGTCGCATCGTGGAAGAAGAATCCGGCGAATCTGATCGTCATGGCGACACATGATCCAGTTCTCATTCGGGCAGCACAGCGGATCATTTATCTCGTACACGGAGAAGTTGCTTTCGATGGACCGACGAAGAACTTTTTACAAGAAAGTCGGTTGTTCGTATGATCGTCGCAACGGTTCTGATCATTTGTTTGTTCTTGATCATGTTCGAGAGACTCCAGATGACGGATCAACGATTACGGTTCATCGCCATCATCACGGCAGCGGCAATCGTCGGACGATTGTTGTTCTCCAGTTTGCCGAATGTCCAGCCGGCAACGGCACTTGTCTTGTTAGTATCCGTCTTCATCCATCCGATCGTCGGAGCCATTTCTGGGATGCTTGTCGTCGTGTTAACGAGTTTGTTTCTCGGAAGCGGTCCGTTCGTCCTCTTTCAGGCGCTGGCGTATGCAACAATTGCCAGTCTAGGATTCGTTCCGTTTCTTCGTTACCGGATCGTATTGACTGGGTATGGATTTCTCGCTGGTTTCTTATATGGATGGGTGAGCAATCTCGGGTTCTTGGTATTGACCGGATTCTCGTGGCAAGCTTTTTTGACACTGCTTGTAGCCGGGGGAACGTTTGATATGCTTCACGGATTTAGTAACGCGATATTCATTTGGATATTGTTTCCGATTTTTTTACGAATTATGCATTCATTCGATGAAAAGAGGGGTACAGAATAGTAACATACCGAACAGGAGGGAAGGCATATGCTGGGATCGTCGATTTCGCTTGCTTATGTCGTCATGTTGCTCATCGTCTCAAGTGTCGGCTTAGTGTTTGGCAGTATTCTGTTGATGAAAGGTACGATTAGAGGACGTTACGCTGCTTGTTACTTACTTGCTGCCGCTATCTTCCCAAGCGCCATGCTCATTACCTCATCAGAAGGATTACTTTGGCAACATTTACGATTCGAGAGTTCATGGTTCCTCGCGATTGTCTCCTGGTTACTCGTCTTATCGACGGGCTACATCGTCTCGATCACGGGTGCGCTCGTCATTCGTTATCTGTATCGCTATACGACGACCTTTGATCGCGTCAAACGTTATGCGACGCGGCGTTTTCGTCATCATGAGGCATAAATACAAAAACGGAAGAACCAGCTATCTGGTCCTTCCGTTTTTTTCATGAATTCGCGTACAGGAGTTCTTCTTCTGTCGAGGATTCTTGTTGGCGAGCAGGATCTTGAATTCGACCTGTCACTTCTGTCAGGAGACGGCGTGGCAAGAGACGAGACAAGGAAACCATGGCGCGGTTGCTTGCACCTGGAACGACGACGCGGCGTCCTTTGAGCATGCCACGGTACCCGGCGAAGGCAACGAGGTGTGACGGCATACTCTTGAATGGTAGCGTGATGTTCGCCCGGTCGAAGAAGTTCGTATCGGTCGGTCCCGGGCAGAGACAAGTCACACTGACACCCGAGCCGTCGACTTCTGTCGCAAGTGCTTCCGAGAACGACAGGACATAGGCTTTCGTTGCGTAGTAGACACTCATGTAAGGTCCTGGCATGAAGGCAGCGACCGACGCGACATTCAGGATGCGTCCGAAGCCACGTTCAACCATTCCTGGTAAGAGACGTTTCGTCAAATCCGTCAAGGCGACGACGTTGACCTGGATCGAGTTAATGTCTTCTGTTGGATCGATTTCCGCAAAGCGTCCTGACGTGGCGAAGCCGGCGTTATTGAACAATAGATCGACTGTCAATTCTTGTTCCTCTAAGTATTGCACGAGACGATCAACGCTGTCGCTTAGTGATAAATCAGCAGCGAATACATAGACTTTGATCTGATAGCGTTTTTCAAGGACCTGTTGAAGTTCCTTCAATTTCTTCTCATTGCGGGCAACGAGTACACAATCGAAGCCATCTCGCGCCGCGAGGACAGCGAGATCCAGTCCGATTCCACCCGATGCACCGGTAATCAGTGCCGTTTTTCGTAACATAGGACATTCCTCCATTCGAAATCGTGAATCTGAGTCTAGTGTATACCATTCCATACCGTTCCCGCGAATCCTGTTTCGTAAGCATTTACTTTTCTTATCACTGGTCCAACCAGTATGATAGAACAGTAGAGGGGAAGTGGAACAGATGAGGAAAAAAGTAACCGTCGCCTTGTTGCTCGCGACGTTTTTAGCCGCGATCGAGGGGACGATCGTTGCAACAGCAACACCTGTCATGGCGAGTGAATTGAACGGGGCGAAATTAGTCAGTTGGATCTTTGCTGGGTTCTTGTTGTTCATGGCGGTATCAACACCGATTTACGGAAAGATGGCAGATTTATATGGTCGAAAACGGGTTCTGTTATTCGGGATCGGCGTCTTCACCGTCGCTTCGTTAGCCTGTGGACTCGCTCAATCGATGGAGATGTTGATCGTTTTCCGCGCCGTCCAAGGAATCGGGGCAGGAGCTGTATTGCCGATCGCGATGACGATCATTGGGGATTTGTATACATATGAGGAGCGGGGGAAAATCCAAGGAGTGCTCAGCGCTGTCTGGGGAATCTCAGGTGTCGCTGGACCACTTGTCGGTGGATTCCTCGTCGAATCGCTTTCGTGGCGGTATATTTTCTTACTAAACGTACCGTTTGCGTTATTGTCGTTCTTCATGATCGTCGTTTACTACAAAGAGACGGTCCGTGAAACGCAGCGGAAAATCGATTACCGGGGTGCGTTATTGTTTGCGCTCGGGATGAGTGCGTTTCTTTACGGCTTATTATCGGGAAGTGAGTCGGAGACGTTCTTGCGTCCGATCATTCTAGCCAGCTTTTTCATTAGTTTCGTTTTATTGTTCACGTTCTATCGGGTCGAGAAAAAGGCGAGCGATCCACTCTTACCACCAGCAGTCATTCGCCATCCGGTCATTCTCGTGATCAACTTAGCGGTCTTCTTTTCCGCCTGGGTGCTCGTCTCGATGTCAGCGTATATTCCGATTTTTGCCCAAGGGGTACTCGGCAAGAGTCCGACCGAAGCTGGTTTCATGTTGATGCCACTGTCGCTTTTTTGGACACTGACCGCCATTATCGGTGGACGGACGATTGGTGTCGCCTCACCCCGGTATCGGACGATGACAGGAATGGGACTGCTGATCGTCGGTACAGTGATTTTATCGTTGATCACGCACGAATCAAGTGATGTTTTCATCTATCTTGCCGTTTCGCTGATCGGAATTGGTTTTGGTCTCTCACAACCCGTCTTCATGGTCGTCCTGCAGACTTCCGTCGATTGGTCACTTCGTGGCTCAGCGACGGCCGTCAACTCGTTCTTGAGTACGACGGGACAGACGCTCGGTGTTGCGATCTTCGGTACGATCTTCAACCTATCCATCCTTCGTTCGTTTTCAGCGTCGGACACGCTCTCAGGGTACGCGATTGATCCATTCTTCCAATCGAGTACGGCAAAAACGTTCGGACAGGATGTGCAGTATGCCGCAGAACTCGCGTTATCACATGGACTACGTTACGTCTTTATCGGTGGCGTTCTTTGTGCGATTCTTGCGTTTGCGATGACATGGCGTTTACCGAAAGTTCGACCTGACGATCCACGATCGTAATGAAGGGGCTGACTCAAAAAAAAGAATGACGCGTCTTTTCACGCCCTTTCCTCAGGCGAGACACAAGCCAGTTTTCCTGCTTCGTTGAAGTAGGAAAGCGGGTCTTGTTCGTCTCTGACAGCGCATAAATGCGCTTGTTCCTGTAGGAGTGGCGTGTGACGCGTCATTCTTTTTGTTACGAGATAAGGGTGGCAGATCATCATTCTGCCACCCTTATCTTTGTAGAGACTGACTTTTGAGTCAGCCTCTTGTCATTAGGAAGATTGACTAGTGGCACTCTCACGTTGGGCAAGTTGTTCACGAATATCACGTTCATTGCGTCGGAGGAACAATCCAATTCCGATCAATAGTAAAGCGGCACCGGTGATTTGAATCCATGTCAACTTCTCGTCAAACAGATAATATCCGAAAATCATCCCCCAAACCGCTTCACCAAGAATCGTGATACTGACGATGCTGGCGCTGACACGAGCGAGCGCCCAGTTGAATAAATTGTGACCGAGTAACGTCGGGAAGACGGCGAGAAGAATATACAGCCACCAATCCTGTTGGAACGCAGCGACGAGATTCGTTGATTGAATCAACGATAACAAAAGCAAGACGAGCGACGCGACAGCGTAGACACCGAACGAATAGAGGTTCGTCGAGACGCTTGTGCGGACGTGTTGACCGAGCAACCAGTAACCAGCGACTAAAATCGTTGCGAGCAAGGCAAGACCGTCCCCGATCAAGGCACGCATGCCGACGGCGATATCTCCGTAAGCGACGAGACCGCCACCAAATAAGGCGACAGCAACGAACAGGAGTGCTTTGCGTGACGGGTGTTGTTTGAAGAATAACGCGTTACCGGCCAGGACAAAAATCGGACTCGCGGTCACGAAGAGCGTCGAGCTCGCAACTGTCGTATAATCAAGAGAGAGGAACCACAGCCAAAAATGCCCGGCTAGCAAAACGCCACTTAATAGCATATGCCGGATCGTTGACGAACTGAGTTGCAACAGTTCCTTCAATCGAATGAGCGGGAGCAACAACAAGGTCGAAAACAACATGCGGTAAAAGGCGACAGCCTCGATCGGTGTCTCCGCCCACTTGACGAAGATTGCCGATGTTGAAATAAAGAATAAAGCCATGAATAACGTAAAATAGGGCATGGGTACCTCCACATGTCTGAAGTAAGGAAATGAGGGTGAAGCGTGTGCAATTGATCATTGCTGAAAAACCAAAACAAGCGGAAAAACTGGCAGCTCCGTATCCATCGGTGAAGCGAGACGGCTACATTGAAATCAAACCATGTGACCGGTTTCCGCAAGGAGCAAAACTCGCTTATGCGGTCGGACACTTATGCGAACTGCAGGAGCCGGCGCATTATGACGCCAAATGGAAACGATGGAACTACGATCATCTGCCGATCATCCCGGAACGATTTGATTACCGACTGGCAAAAGGTAAGAGTAAACCATACCAGGTCATCAAGAAATTATTGAATGAGCGGACGACGACTTCCATCATTATAGCATCGGATGCCGAGCGAGAGGGAGAGGCAATCGTCCGATTGATCTTACGTCTCGCGAACAACGCAAAACCGTTGCAACGACTCTGGATTTCGAGTCTGACGCCTCAAGCCGTTGACCATGGGTTTGCGAACCTGCTCGATGGCAAGGAAACGGAGAACATTTTTCACGAGGCAATGAGTCGCGCTTGCGCCGATTGGTTGATCGGGATGAATGCGTCACGTGCGTATACGACGTTACTGAAGAAGAAGGGCATCGCCGATGTCTTTTCCCTCGGACGGGTCCAGACACCGACGCTTGCATTGATCGTCGAACGGGAAAAACAAATCGAGAATTTCCGACCGGAGACGTACTACGAAGTCGAGGCGGATTTTACGCGATACAAAGGAAAATACATCAATGCGAAGAAACAGACGAAGCTGAGTGACCGGGAACAAGCACAAGCGATCGTGGATCGGACGAAAGGAACCGGAATCGTCGCATCAATCGAGAAAAAGCGGCAGACGGAACGACCACCGTTTTGGTTCAGTTTGTCACTCTTACAAACTGAAGCGAGCCGACGGTTTGGTCTCGGTGCAAAAGAGACGCTCGATATCGCCCAAAAACTCTATATCCGTGGTTGGATCAGTTATCCGCGAACGGACTCTTCCTTCGTGACGAAAGAGGAGGCAGGACAGTTCCCGGTGATTCTCAATCGGTTACTGAAGCAAGCGGAATATAGTCCAATCAAGGATGTCCTGACGAACAATCCGGTTAACGATAAGCGCTACGTCAATCCGGCAAAGGTCAGCGATCACTATGCGATCATTCCAACAGAAGAAGCGGGTGCCGTCGCGAAGCTCTCCGGACGAGATGCGCAAGTCTACGACTTAATCGTTCGCCGTTTTCTTGCTGCCTTTGCACCGGACGCTGTCTCGGAGAAAACGGAAATCGTGACGACGCGTGAGATGGACCGTTTTTTGACACGCGGCAGTCGGACGATTGATCCGGGCTTTAAACAGGTTTTACAAATCGAGTCAAAGGAAGTCGAATTACCAGCCGTCGAACAAGGACAAGAGGTGCCGATCAAAGGCTGTCGTCTGCTTGAGAAACAAACGGAGCCGCCGAAACGCTATACGGAAGGGACACTCATCCTCGGCATGAAAACAGCTGGCAAATTACTCGAAGATGAGCTACAAGCGATCATGAAGGAAGTCGAGGGACTCGGGACGGAAGCAACCCGTGCCGGGATCATCGATGGACTAAAACGGCGGGAGTACATCAAACTCGTCAAAAAGGAGATTCATCCGACGCCAAAAGGTCGGATCTTGATCGATGCCGTGACGGGGAGTATTCTTGCTTCACCAGAGATGACAGCGAAGTGGGAGAGCCGTCTCGAGCAAATCGGGAAAGGGGAAGCATCTGCCGCCCAGTTCATCGAACAGGCAAAAAAATTATCAGAGCATCTCGTCGTCGATGCCAAACAACGAATTGAACAACTCGCCGTTGATCCGACGCAAGTCAAAAGCAAGTCTCCGCGGGGTGCGACGAATCGTCCAGTCGGTCCGTGCCCACTGTGTCAATCAGCGGTACTTGATCGAGGGAAATTCTATGGCTGCAGCGGCTATCAGAAGAATAACTGTGGCTTTACGTTACCGAAAACGATCCTTGGTGCCAAATTGACACAAACGGAAGTCAAAAAAGTACTCGCAGGTCAAAAGACAAAGCCACTTGAGATGAAAAAAAATGCGCGTCAGTTCAAGGCGATGCTCTATCTCGAACGCGATCAATTAAAATTCGAATTCACGAAAGGGGAAGACTGATGCAATACGAACTGATTCAAAATCAAACGTTTCGTCCTGTCTTTGAACGACTATTACAGGAAGGTCGCCGCTTGACGGTCTGGTTTCCGGATCATATCGAGGTGCAGTCGGCCGAGGGACTGGTCGAAGAAGCAGAAGAACTGTTTGGTGTGACAGCGGAAGTGATCGATGATCCACAATCATTCGGCAAGCATATCCTGCTTCCGTATCTGACGGAAGTCGAGCACCGGGAAGATGGATTCATCCGCTATGAAGCTGAGCTGACAGAAGAATTACGCCAACTCGTACGCGAGTTGACGTTACCGATGTTGACGGAAGGCGACTTCGAAGTGCTGTATTCGTATCAAATCGAGACGGAAACGGAACGCTTCTTTGTCGAAGACTGGTTCCAAGCTGATTTGCAAAAAATACCTAACTAAGTGAAACTTCCTTGAAGAGGATGACGTAGGATAAGTGATCGTCATCATTCTATTCATTTGGAGGGTTCACTATGTTCACAGTAGCATTCATGGAAAGCGAATTGGGAGGCGACGGCTTTTTCTCGGGAATGCCGATTTTCATGGTCGGATTTTTTGTTCTCATCATCGGTTTCATTCTGTTTGGAGTCATCTCTGCAGCCTCAAAGGGAATCTCAACGAATTCATTGACGCAACAACTGCGCGAGCATGCGGCGCGTCTCGTCAGTCCGGATGAATCGGATGCACTGAATTACGTCGCTTATTTAGAAACGTTGACTAGTTTTCCGTTTGAAAAGACGAATCTCGAACCTTTCCGGATTGCGACCGGCATCTTAAGGCTCGTCCAAGGAACAGATCAAATTTCCGAAACGACGAAAAAACAAGTCGCCGCTCAGTACTTACGGCTCGGCATTTTGGATGCGGATCATTTAGCGGACGAACAGCCGGTCCGGAGTCATAGTCATAGCCATCACCATCATCACTAAAAAAGGGTCCTGAGGGGCTCTTTTTTTTGTTGAAAACGGTTGAATCGTGACATCTAATTGTCATATACAACGATTTAGATTAAAGTTGTATGAAATTGAAATCTTTTTGAGCAGAATGCTGTGTATCGATTGAAAAAAGTTTACAATGAATGGACGGGAATACCTTTATTGCTGGAGAAGGATAAAGGGAAAGGAGTTGAATTCCTTTAATGAAAACATGGCTGAATCGAACGATTGGACGGCAAATCATGTCTGCGTTTTATGTGATTTTTCTGACACTGCTGTTAACGACAGGTGGTGTCTACCTATATACGAAACAACAGGTGGATGAATCACGCCAAGAATTAAAGATGTTAAACGAACATCGGACACGGGCGACGGATTTGTACGAATCATGGCAAAGCATGCAGTACGAGATGCGTGGCTTCGTCTTGCTTGGTGACGAAGAGATGTTAAAAGAAATCGAAGCAAAGAAAAATGGCATCAATCAACAAACGACGTGGTTCGAGCGCAATGCACGCTTTAAAGAAGAACGGCAGTATGCAACGGACGCACGGGAACTCTACACGGCGTATACCCAACGCGTCATGCCAAGCCTCGTCAATTATGTCGCGGCGAAAAAAGACGGCAAAGTGACGGAACCGTTCTTGAAGATGCCGACGCTCGGAAAAGTGACGAAATCAAAACCACTCGATCCACAGCGGAAGTTCAACATCAAGACGAAGAGTGCGGCTGATATGAGTTCAAGTATCGTTGATATGGAGAGCGTTTTTACAAAATATCGTAATTCCTTAAACGATCAAGAGATGGCGGCGCAAGAGCGGCTTGGTAAACAAGTCAACTCGTCGCAAATTCTCGGAGCAGTCAATATCGCAATCCTCTTATTGATCACTCTCGTTTTCGTCCGACCATTCGTCCGCCGCTTGACGCGTCAGTTGCGTCAGTTGAACCGGGAAAGTGGGCGACTGGCTAAAGGCGAGGATGCGACACCGATCGTCATCACGAATCGTCAAGATGAGATCGGTGAGTTGACGACGACGTTCAACCAGATGGCAGCCGCCATTTCCGGGCAAAAACATCAACTCGTCGCAAATAACGACGAACTACAAAGTCAACAGGAAGAATTAATTGCTCAGCAAGAAGAACTTCAATCGCAACAGGAAGAACTCGAAGAAGCTCTCGACATCACGTTGCGCAACGAGACCCATTTGCGTTATCGCAATGAGTTGACCGAGACACTCGCGTCTCGTGAAACATTGACTGCGTATCCAGCGATCATCGAAAAATTGATCACGATTACCGATGCGGAGCTCGGAGCAATCGTCTTCTTAGAGCAAGACCGCTATACGGATCTCGTCTCGTACGGGATGACGGCAGCGCAAGAAAACCAGTTATTGCATGCTTCGACGTCATTACTCGAACGCACACGTCAAAACAAACGCGCTGTTCGCTCGACGAAACAAGTCGCGAGTCATCATCCGCTCCCATATCCGTACACGATGTACGAAATCGTCGTACCGGTGATGGATCCAGCGACGAACACAATGATTGCAAGCATTTATCTCGTCCGTTACCGGGATGCCTTTACGGAAGAGCAGACGAACGAAATCTGGTCGTTCTCCCGTCAATTGGCACTCTCCTTGCTCCGGATGCGTGTCTTTGAAGAAGTCGAACGAGAACGGGAAAAGACGTCCAAACTTCTCCATTCGATTCGGGAAGCGGTCATCTATATCGAAGGAGAGACGATTTTTGCCAATAAACCATTGCTCGCTTTATTCCATCATCCGGCGCACGATCAAGTGGCGGAAGAAGGATTGATGACGCTCGACGTCAAAATCGAAGAGTTGGCAGTGCAAGTCGATCAACATGAGGCGTTCTTAACCTACATGGATCATGTCTGCAGTCAGGAAATTCCGACGGAGAGCTTGGCGTTGTCCTTGAACGAGGAAGAGCGATTCGTCACGCTGTATGCAGAGGAAATTCATTACGGTGGTTGTTTCCGCGGTACGATGCTCGTCTTGCGCGACGTGACGGCAGAGACAGCGATCGACCGGATGAAATCGGAATTCGTCTCGACCGTCTCGCATGAGTTGCGGACACCGCTTGCCTCGATTTACGGCTACACGGAATTGATGCTCGCGCGCGACGTCCAGGAATCAAAACGTCAACGGTATCTCGAGACGATTCATGCGGAAACCGAACGGTTGACGAACCTCGTCAACGACTTCCTCGATGTCCAGCGCATGGAATCGAGTCAGCAACAGTATGACTTTAAACCGCTTGATCTGACGAAAGTCATTCAAGAAACGGTCGAGTTCCATACCGCTTCGGCAAAAGATCACGAGCTTGTCCTTGATTTTGAAGAAACGACGACGGGGCGGATTCATGCTGACGAACAAAAAATGCGTCAGCTGTTCACGAACCTGATCAACAATGCAATCAAGTATTCACCGGATGGTGGTCAAATCACGATCACGATGCGTCAAGTCGAAGATCGTGTACAGCTGAAGATCGAAGATGAGGGAATCGGCATTCCTCGTCACGCGTTACCACAACTGTTTAGTAAGTTTTATCGAGTCGATAATTCCGATAGTCGAAAAATCGGCGGTACCGGTCTTGGTCTTGCGATTTGTCAGGAAATCGTTCGTTCGCACGAAGGGATGATTCATGTCGAATCAACAGAAGGTGTCGGGTCCGCGTTCATCGTCGAACTACCGATCGTCCAGTCCGTCGTACCGGTCACGGAATCGGCAGATGAATGTTAATGTCAAAAGCGTTCTTTGATTTTTTAATCAAAGGGCGTTTTTTTGTTGGTTTCATCTGCAAAACGGGAATTAACTACTATCAAATAGAAAGGAAGTGAGGAGATGCGGCGAAGCAGATGGCCTTGTTAAGTCCGACGATCACTCATGCTTTGGATCCTGATCGAAGCCAGTAGTTCGTTCATTCCAGCTTATGTGATTGAGCGCTTTTACTGGGAAGACCGGGGAATGAGCATTGCCGACGTCGTCATCGCAGAAATCGTCTTTGCTTGGGTCATGTTGATTGGTGAGGTTCCGTTCGGTTTGTTATCCGATCGGTGGGGCAGAAAGCCGTTCATTCTGGCTGGTTTCGTATGTGAGTGGTTATCGTTTACGGTGTTGCTTGAAGCCTACTCATTACCTGCCTTCCTCTTGGCGATGGTCCTTGCCGGCATCGGTGGCGCAGCACTTAGTGGAGCACTTGAAGCCCACGTCTATGAAACATTGCGAATGCAAAGGATAGAAGAGCGATTCGAGCTGGTCTGGCGACTGATTTCAATCGGTGGTTTATTGACATCAGGACTTGCGGCACTTGTTGGAAGTTACGCCGTGCGATCGGTAGACTTGTTTTGGCACTATCACGTGTCCTGGTGGGTATTGCTCGGAACAGTACTGCTGACGTTTTTCTTAAAGGAAGCATCGCGAGAACAAGACGGAGAGACGAGTTCATTAAAGACATTGCTAAACGGTTTTTCGTTTCGACGCGTCTACGTTCGAATTCTTTGTCTTGTCTTGTTATACGGGGCGACGATTGATTTCGTCGATGAGTTTTGGCAACTTTATCTACGGGATCAAACGATACCGATGGTCCATTTCGGATTCGTTTTCGTGTTATTTCAAATCATGCAGGCGACCGGCGCGTCATTATCTCGGTTCCGATCTCCGGTCGGATGGGCGATGATCTATATCGTGTGTCTTACCGGATTGTCGGTTGCCTCACCGCTCGTCAGTATCGGGTTACTCGGAACGCTGTACTTGTGCTATGGCTGGGCTGAGCCTTATTTGACCACTGTCATCCAAGAAGTTGCGCCGCCAAATGGACGTGCAACGTTTACGTCACTGATCTCAGTCATTGAACGGTTAGCTGTGCTTGGAACCGGTACGCTGTTCGTCTTCGTCGAACGTGTCTTCTCGCTTCAGATGACCTATGCCGCGCTCGGTCTCGTCTCACTTATGTTGCTTCTATTGTATAGTGTGACGCGAACGCGTCAGAACTGAATCAAAAAAAGGACAAAGGTGTATTGACCTTTGTCCTTTTGACTGCCATTTATTACGACACGTGTCGTTGCTCCTGAGAGGAACGTGCTAATACCTGGCGAGCCGGTTGCCACATCAACAAGGAGAGGACTCCTGCAAGCGCATAGACGAGCTCGATCGCAAACAGATCGGCAAGCCATCCGAACAGCAGACTACCGAGACAGAAGCAGAGTGCATACACGGTTTGTTGCACGCTATAGACATACGGTAACCGTTCGAGTGGTGTCGTCGTCTGCAACAACGTATTCAGCTCGATCGCCCGGACTTGACTTGCAAACCCTTGGATCAGACAAGCGATCACGGCAAGTGTGACGATTGGAGCGAAAGCAAACAAGAAGGTCGCACTAATCGAAAAGCCGATACTACGATAAAGCAACGAACGCGTTCCACGACGACGTAACATCATGTAGCTGCCGGCGATCATGCTCAGCAGATAGAAGGCATTTAGAATGCCCCACCAGCGTTCCGATAGCTGGAAATGTGTATCGATGTAGACGAGGAACAGAGCAGAAATCCAAGCCGTACTGACGAACGCATCGATTCCGACGAGATACGTGTTGGCTTTCGCGAAAGAATGCGTTCGCGTGTAGCGAATACTCGACCGGAAGGAGACGTCTTCCCCTTCCATCGAAGGGTCGGGTAGAGAGCGGACGCTTCGATAGAACAGGTAGCTGATGAGACTGGCACCTAAAAACAGACCAGCCGAGACGGACAAGACGGAAAGAGGGGATAACAAGCTGAGCAGGATGGCGCCGAGCGGCCACATGATGAGCTGAATCACTTGATTCGAACCTTGTACGAGACTGTTAGCTTTCTGGACATCCTGACACAGTCGAGGGATGAAGGCACTTTCGATCGGACGAGCAAATCCGTCGAAGAAAGCGATACATCCAACGAGTGCGAGGATAAGTGGCAGTGGTAAATCAAATCCCCAGATGACGCCTAATAGAATCGTCTTGAGGAGTTGACTGCCGAACAACAAGGAGGCATGGGGAACACGTTGAGCGACTTGGGCGAATAAGAAGCCGCTTCCTGTCATGCCTGCTGTGACGAGAACAGGAAACAGGGCAGCGAGACTCGCTTGCCCTGTCGTTTGATAGATCATCGCGATCAGGGAGACGATATAGAGCGCATCTCCCGCATTCGCAATCCATTGACTGACCAATAAAAGCGTAAACCGGTTCATTCTGAATGACCTCCATATCGTACGTATTTAGTTAGGAGTGAGAATTCAGAATGACTTACATTGGACGCCCTCATTTCATGTTTTTTTTCTAGTGTAAGAGGAAAAAAATGGATTGTCAATCAGAATCGTGATGAGATTTCAGTGCAACGGGTGTAAAGGGATCGACCATCGAAGTTGCGGCGGCTTCGTCTTGAGCACGAGATGCTGATAGCTTGATTGGTTTTAGTTGCTGGCGGAAGCGGAAAGCCCGTTCGAGTCGACTCATGAATAGATTGCTGAAAAAGACGACTAATGCTAACCCAATCAGTGGAACAAGGAACATATGATTGAGCCAAGACGTCGCTGAAAACTGGTTATAGTAATAACCGAACATTGAAGACCATTCAAAGATTGTTGGCATGACACCCTCATATAAATTGACTGTTCCGGCGAAGAAAATACCTAAGAGTGATAAATGGATCAGCAACATCAACGTTTGAATGAATTGTTGCATGAAGACAATCGTCAATGTCGGAACAAGGTGTGGCCAGATATGACGTCTAAACCGATACCACGGACTACCACCGAGTGTCTGGGCGACGATCATGAATTCTTGATTGAGCAATTGACGAGTCTCAGCAATTAGATAAAGCGACAAAGAGGGTATACCAAGTAGAATCAGGACGATCAACTCAAACGAGACGCGATCGAACAATGGTGGAACTACAGTCGAATCCATGAAGACAAGAGATGAAAATAAAAGCAGTAAAGAAACGAGAGAAAGTGGTAAAACTAAAAAACCATCAAGGATAAGTTTTAAGTATCGATTAACACGAGCATTTCGAAAAGCTAACGGAATCGCAACGACTAATGAGAGAGTCATTCGACTAATCGCAACAATCGTACATATACCAATCGTCCATTTAAAACCTTCAATCATCATTTGGAAAAGGTCATTACCGGACCGATCCGTACCTAGCCATTGATCACTTGACGGTTTTAGTGGTGACGTCGCAAGGAACGTACCATCTTCAGCATACCGGTTCGAAATCTGATTGACTTGACCATCGCGGAAAATCGTATTACCAAAGCTTAGCAATAGTAGACCGGTAAGTAGAATGAGGCAGAGCCAGAAAACTGGGTCTTTCATCAAGGTACGGCGCATCAAATCCCACCTTTCCAGGCGTTTGGAATCAACCATTCAGCCAGTAAATCAATGATGAAGATGGGTAGGTAGATTAAGAACAAGATGACCATCAAAATTGGCATTTGTCCAAAGTAAAGGGCGAAGCGAAACAGACCTTGGACCTGGAAAGTGTACTCAATGATTAACAAACTCGATAGTATCGTAATGATATTGGCTCGGAAAAATAGATAAAACCGATAGATCATCGTTGGCAGTAAATGTTTCCAGAAAAGGGCGGTTGGACGAATGCCTTTTGCGCGCGCGAGTTCGAGGAATGGTGCAGATTCTTGTTCGAGTACTTGTGTCGTCAGCCATTTAATAAAGAAAAATAATGTAGTCAGCGTCAAGGTGACGATTGGTAAAAAGCGAATCGAGTCTGCATAGGTTCCTGCAATCTCGATGTTGCTATAACCTGTCATTTTAAATAAATAAATGACAAGAAATTGTGAAAGAATGATCCAAAATAAGTCTGGAACCATTTCAAGCGTGCGTGTCGTCTGTTTTAATAGTGTCCGTGTTCGTCTGCCACTTCGATAAAACAGATAGGCGTAAAGAATCGCACACACAACGGAGACTAACATAGCTGTCGTAAAGATGATTAACGTCTCTTGAATATAGGGCTGTAAAGAAGGGAGTAGTAGAACTTCTTTTTGAGCAGTCACGTTAAAATAAGTGATCTCATCAAGTTTCGTTAATTGAGCAAATTGTTGCTGCAGACCTTCCCAGTAGCTTGCTGGGTTGAATTTCATTTGCGCAACGAGCGCAGGAAGGGCGCTGATCGCAATCAAGACAAAAAAAGCCACGATGAGCTGAATTGATTTTCGGGCGATAAAAAACATGAAGGGAAAAACTCCTTTCTTTGGATCCTTAACCGATGGCGAGGATCCGGTCATTGCCAATTTGGATCAACTGACTGTTCATATGTTTCCGGCGCAGTACGTAGCGTTCGAACTGTTGCGTTGCGATGAACGAATCACGCGTCGAAACCGTCGAGAGCGTCATCAGGACATGTTTTAATTGTGGTTGTCCTTCTTGTAGTGAAAGATGCGTCATTCGGTTCGCTCCGTCGAGTCGATTGAGGAATAGTTCGATCTTACAGCCTTCCTTGATTAATTCACTGATCAGGAATGCCGCTTGTTCGATGAACGTCTCGAATTGTTGATGGAGACCGTAACCGCTCGGGGCTGATAAATTCAAGGCAATCGTAAACGTATCCTGATTGCTCGTTTCGAACACTTTCGCCTGCAGGCGACCGGTCTTCGCCGTCGCATACCAATCGATCTCTTTTGACGGTTCCGCCGTATAAGGTTTTGCACCAAGCTGAACCAGTTTGTTCTTGAGCGGTGAGTAGCGGTCCGGTCGATCACCGATCCGTAAACGTTGTAAAAGAAGCGGCGTCGCTTGCGCTGTCAAGGACGGCAAGACTGTAAACGACGGATACGTATCGAACGTGAAGAGATAAACGCCCATCTTCCACGGCAAACGAATCGTCAAGATGATCTCATCGAATTCGGCTGGTCCACGACGAACCGTCTGAATTGGGATCGTCACTGCGTCTTCAGAGTCAATCACTGCATGAAACGTCGCCGGGTGAAGTGGATCCATCTCCGGGAAAATGACTCCGCCATCCGTGTGCAAACGAAGTGTCGCTTCGAGTCCAAGCTGACTCAAGGATTCGACACCGAAGACTTGTAAATGGAGTGTCGTCTGTTCCTGGTTGAACATCAATGATTCATAGTGCTTCCATTCAATTGCGACGTCCCGTCGGAGCTGCTTTTCTGTTCGCCCGACGACGAAATGAATCGTCGCCAAGGCTGCAAACAGGAAACCGAGGACGGAAAGACGCGGAATGAAGAGGAAGATGAACGTCATCGTGACGTACAGTGGAAAAAGTCGGCGTTCAAGCCAAAACGGGACGGAACGTTCAATCTGCATGATTCGTCACCCCATCTCGACCGGAACCGGCACGTCGTCCAGAATATGCGTCAAAACAGCCGCTTTCGTCGTCTTGATTCCACCTTCGAGTGTCAGTGTCAGGCGATGGGATAGGACGTGTTTTGCAAGATATTTGATATCTTCCGGGATGATGAAGTCGCGTTGATTCAAGAAAGCGTAGCTTTGCGAGGCGCGAAGTAATGCAATCGCTCCACGCGGACTGACACCGACTTCAATGAGTTCATGGTTTCGTGTCGCTTGAACGATGTGTAATAGATAATCAAGCACGTCTTGCGATGCATGGACGCGGCGTGCCTCTTCCTGCCAGGAAATCAAGTCACCGCCTGACGCGATGCCGACAGCTGACCGACGGACGTTCGTCAGAATCTCAGACAATAAGCGCCGTTCGTTCTCGAAATCCGGATAACCGACTTCGATCGCGACCATGAACCGGTCGAGTTGGGCGTCCGGTAGTGGGAAGGTTCCTGCCGATTCAATCGGGTTTTGTGTCGCGATGACGAAGAATGGGGCTGGCATCTGATAGGTCGTTCCACCAATCGAGACCTGACGCTCTTCCATCGCTTCAAGCAATGCCGATTGTGTCCGCGGAACGGCACGGTTAATCTCATCGATCAAGACGACGTTCGCGAACAGTGGACCGCGTTTATTCTCGAACTCCTGTGTCTTTAAATTGAAGAAGTCTGAACCGATGACGTCTGATGGGAGAAGATCCGCCGTGAACTGGATCCGCGAGAAGGCACTCTCGAAGCTCTGAGCGAGCGCCTTGGCGAGCATCGTTTTCCCCGTTCCCGGTACATCTTCTAGTAGAATATGTCCTTCTGCGATGAGTGCCGTCAGACAAAGATCGATGACGTCCGGTTTACCGAGATAGATCGAATTGAGTTGGTCTTTTAATTGTTGTAGTTTCATAGGAAATCCCTCCAAAGTTAAATGGTTGAGTAGCGTGCTAGTTGTTGTTCGAAGCGTAGAATTTCATCATCCGTGACGATCGTTTCCGACATATCACCGTAGCGAATATTCCGATATAACTGAAAATCGACAGCGACTTCAATCCGACGTAACCAGTCTTCAAGCGTTTCGTTCGGACGACGTTGCTGACTGCGCGGTAAGTGTTGCTCAAAACGAATGACGAGATCACGGACACGTGAAGACGAATACGATGCATACAGATAAGGCGATTTTCTTAAAGAAGCAGGACGAAAGATTGATTGAGCAAATGGAACGTCATCCGTTACTTCTCCTGTAGACCTGCGCCGTTTTTTCACGAGATGTGACTGAACGAGTTTCCAGACCATGAAACTAAACAAGCTGATTAAAATGACATATTGCAGATAAGAAAAGGGGGAGTCAGAAGCATCCGCTTTAAGAGATTTCCAGAGCTCTTTTGGACCAGGTCGTGGATCGATCGGTTCAAAAGGCATTTTGCCTTTTGTTTTAGTAGGTGAGTGACCTTCTTTAAAACTAATTTCGCCGTTCGCTTCAGTTTCTGCAATCGAAGGCTTTTTAAAAGGATCCGGCATGATGTAATGCGTATAGACGTACGTCGTGACGGTTTGAAACAAGAACAGACCAATCAGAATGACACCAAGCGACATGATAAAGCGTTGCCGTAACACAAGCGATCCTCCTTCCTGTTTTTAAGGAAAAAATATCCATATGTACTTAGGAAGATTTTAGCATACACGCTTAACAAATAAAAACAATTTTCTGAAAATAAAGACAAGGTGAGACGATTCATTTTCGAGTGGTGAGGGTATGATGGAATCAGTGGTTCTTGAAAGAGAAAGGGTGTTTTGTATGAAATTGATTATTTTTGGAGCGACGGGTCAAACGGGGCAAGAACTGGTCAAGCAAGCGATTGATCACGGGCATGAGGTCACAGCCTTCGTCCGCAGTCCGGAAAAACTGACACTACGTGACGAACGGTTACACGTCGTTAAAGGCGACGTGCTCGATCAAGAAGCGGTGACGGCTGCTGTTGCCGGACAAGAGGCTGTCCTGACGGCTCTTGGCACAGAGAGTCTTGCATACAGCGGCTTTTTAGAACGGAGTCTCGTCCGGATCGTGACAGCGATGAAAAAACAGGGGGTAGACCGGATCGGTTATGTTGCGTCTGCCGGTGTTGATGATGAATTACCGGGTGTACAAGGGATGCTCGCTCAGCGGATTCTGAAAAATCCACTGAAGGATCACCGCCAAGCGATCGCGCTTTTACAACAAGCAGATTTGAACTATACGGTAGCCCGACCACTTCGCTTACTGAACGGTCCGTTGACGGGACTTTATCGTCAAGCAGATACAGGTGTACCGGAAGATGCGAAACAGATCAATCGCGCAGATGTGGCGCATTTCCTCTTACAAGCGATTGAAACAGAAGATCATATCAAATCGAGTGTCGGTCTCGCTGAATGATGAAGAAGGGGCTGACTCAAAAGTCAGTCTCTACAAAGATAAGGGTGACAGAATGATAATCTGCCATCCTTATCTCGTAACAAAAAGAATGACGCGTCACACGCCACTCCTACAGGAACAAGCGCATTTATGCGCTGTCAGAGACGAACAAGACCCGCTTTCCTACTTCAACGAAGCAGGAAAACTGGCTTGTGTCTCTCCTGAGGAAAGGGCGTGAAAAGACGCGTCATTCTTTTTTTGAGTCAGTCTCTTTTGATTTCTTATTGTTGACGATAGACGGAGACCGAACCACCATTGACGAAGAATTGACCGTAGCCATCTTGGTTGATCGTTACCGATGCTGTGTTGTTTCCAGTGATGTCTGTCCAAACTTCTCCTTTGTTCTGAAGCCCGACGTACATCCATTTACTCCCGCCAGGACCATCTGAAAGGATTGTCGCAAGACCTGATTTTGTCCGGTCCGAGACACCTTCACGTGTCCAACCGATGATGTCTTGGTTATCGAGGTAATCATTTTGTTTCCCGAACGCGAAGTCCTTCCGTGCTTTAAGTAACGGATCAATCTTCGAAGCGAGTGCTGGAATTTCGCGATTCGACGTACCCTTTGTACCATAGTAGTCACCATAGAAGACCGACGGATAGCCTTGTTCGCGTGTCAGAATCATCGCGTAAGCAAGCGGTTTGAACCATGACTGAACCGTTGATTCAAGCGATTGTCCAGGCTGCGAATCATGGTTCTCTACGAGTGTGACGGCTTGGACTGGATTGCTCTTGACGAGAGTACCGTCAAAGATCGTCCGCATGTCATAGTACCCGCCGCCTTTACTTGCCTGTTCGAACTTATAATGAAGTGGTGCATCAAAGACGGATTGTTGATAATTCGTCCGACTTAAGTAGTTTTGCAACGTGCCGAGATCGTTCTGCCAGTACTCTGCGACTGTAAACAATGGTTTGCCCGTCGTCTGACGAACATTCGCGAGCCAGTCCGCTAAGTAACCGTGTTTGATATGCTTGACGGCATCGAGACGGAACCCATCAAGACCAAGTTCGTTGACGTACCATTTACCCCAGTTCTTCATTTCTTGCTGGACTTCTGGATGATCGAAGTCGAGATCCGCATACATCAAGTAATCGTAGTTGCCATTTTCAGTTGAGACATCCGTATCCCACGCTTTACCGGTACCGCGGAACTTGTAGATGGCACTCTTAGAACGTGATTGATCCCAGTCCGTGCCGTCGAAGTGGTACCATTTCCACTTGAAGTTCGAGTAGAGGTTATTTCGTGCTGCAAAATTGAAACCCGTCCATGCCTGGATTTGATAATCGCCAGAGACTTCTTGATTACGGTTACCCGGGTTGACTTCGACTGCCGTGACGGCTTCCGTGAAATCGGCGCCACCTTTATGGTTCATGACGACATCACCATAGACATCGATTCCAGCGGTATGCAATTGTCCGATCGCCGTTTTTAATTGCGCCTTTGTGCCGTATTTCGTACGGACCGTTCCTTTTTGATTGAACTCACCTAAATCGTATAGATCGTAGGCGCCGTATCCGACATCATTTTGCGAGGTACCTTTGTAAGCAGGGGGAATCCAGACCGATGTGATTCCGAGCTGATCAAGCTTTGTTGCGTCACTCCCGAGACGGTTCCAATGGTTACCGTCATTTGGCACATACCATTCGAAATACTGCATCATCGTTCCGTTGTCTGCCGTTGCGCCGACTGCAATCGGTTGCGCAAGTGGCGCTAAAAAAGCAGCGGATGCGACGGTTGCTAAAATCCATCTTTTTTGTTTCACGTAAAGACCTCCTTATGATTTGTGAAAGCGCTTGCATTATTTATTATAGGGAAGCTTCAGACAGGAGGAATATCGTCCCGGATTCTTATTTGTAAGTCTCTTTTGTTCGTGACTTTTGACCCTAGAATATTTCTTCTGAAGAATTATTTTGATGAGATTGACGTCATGAATGAAAAAAATCAGGACCATCTAACCGTTGCCTTTCGATGAATATTCTGAACGACGACTCACCTTTAAAAAAGCAGGTCTATCGTCCATCTTCCACCAGGAATGGATTCGGTGTGAAAATGAGCGTGTAACACCAGCTCTCATACATACCATTTAAGGGGGAACACACATGAACTGGAAGTCAAAGGTCACAGGTGCGCTTGCCGCAACACTTGCACTCGGGTCAATCGTCTTTACACCGGTCACAGCAAAAACAGTTGATCCAAAACAAGTTTCAGCAGGTCCGCAGATGGTCACGTCACAATCGACGATCGATGCGTACTATCTACCAGCAGCGGGGAAGACAGGGGCAGCGTTGAAGGCATCGCTGCACGATATCATCGACAACCATACACAAGTGTCATACGACACGGTATGGACAGCACTGAAAGAAACGGATCAAGATCCAAATAATGCGAATAACGTCATCGAGTTATACACGGGGAAATCGATTGCGAAAAGTAACAACGGTGGGAATGTCGGTCAATGGAATCGTGAACATGTCTGGGCAAAGTCGCACGGTGACTTTGGTACGACGAACGGTCCTGGAACAGACTTGCATCACTTGCGTCCGGAAGACGTCGTCGTCAACAGTGCACGTGGGAATCTTGACTTCGACAATGGCGGTACGAAATACAGTGGTTGCGATTGCTACCGTGATGGCGATTCGTGGGAACCACCGAACCGTGTCAAAGGTGACATCGCGCGGATGATCTTCTACATGGCGGTTCGTTATGAAGGTGGCGGAGAAATCGATCTCGAAGCCTCAGAAAACGTCAATAATGGTACGAACCCGTTACATGGCAAATTGTCGACGCTGAAAGCATGGAATAAGCTTGACCCAGTCGATAGCTTCGAGATGCGTCGCAACGATGTCATCTTCGAGAAGTGGCAAAAAAACCGGAATCCATTCATCGATCATCCGGAATACGTAACATCAATTTGGGGAAATTGATGACGAGTCAGTAAATAGGAAAGGGGCTGAATCAAGAGTCAGTCTCTACAAAGATAGGGGTGGCAGAATGATGATCTGCCACCCCTATCTTGTAACAAAAAGAATGACGCGTTTCACGCAACTTCTACAGGACAAAGCGCATCTTTGCGCTGTCAGAGACAAATAAGACCCGCTTTCCTGCTTCATTCAAGCAGGAAACGGGCTTGTGTCTCGCCTGAGGAAAGGGCGTGAAAAGACGCGTCATTCTTTTTTGAGTCAGCCTCTTTTCATGGAGTCCGAACCTGCTATGCTGAAACTTTTTTGGAGAACCATTCGTATTGCCTACCGTAAGCCATTTTTTAGTAGAGAGGTCGTACGATATGATCAAACGCACGTTTAACAAACGAAACATCAAATGGATGGTCGGTGGGGGACTAATCGCTTGTGTCGCCTTCTGGTACAGTGTCGGTATTTTCGTCAATAAAGGGGAACGGCCACTCGCTGATGGGACGTCACCGTATGTCATCGTCCTCGGCGCGGGTGTCAAAGGAGAAAAACCGTCGCAAATCTTACATAATCGGATTCAGGCAGCTGCGGCATATGGGAAACAACATTCAGAAGTCCGCTTCATCTTGAGCGGTGGACAAGGTCCAGATGAAGATATTTCAGAAGCAGAGGCGATGCGTCGCGGGATGGTGGCATCTGGGATTGCTGAAGAGCGGTTGATTCTTGAAGCCGACTCGACATCAACGACGGAAAATCTACAATTTTCAAAAGCGTTGTTGCCAAAGGACGTTCGTCGCGTCTCGATCGTCACGTCAGACTTTCATCTGTACCGTGCGCGACAAGAGGCGAAACAACTTGGTTTACAGACGGATGCGATTCCGGCTGATACGCCACTTTCAGGAGTCCTTCGATTTGGAATGCGCGAACGCGTTGCGATCGTTGTTCAATTCCTACGCTAAAAACCCCGACATGCTGAACATGTCGGGGAGAAAGAAGAAGTGCATTGAATGATTAGATGCCTTCACCTTTATGTTTTTCCTCAGAAGATTGAGAATCATTTGCTTGTTTGTCGGAAGCATCATGCTCAGCAGGTGGTTCTTCTTTGCCGAGTGCGACATCCTTCGCTTCGACGACTTTATTGCTGATTGCATTCAAATCACCTTTCGTCTCATTTACTGTCTCTTTCACCGTCGAGGCATCTGATTTCACCGTTTCAAGCTCTGTGTTCACTTTGTCATAGACATTTTGAACGTCAGATGCGACTTCTTGAATGATGCTTGAAGCACTCTTCACTTGATTGATGACTTGTGATGCTTTACCTGACGGATCTTCCTTAATAGAAGAAGCGAGGGTAGAGACGGAATCTTTCGCTCCCCGTAAACTCTGTTTCGTATTTTGGCGAGACGAAGAACTAAGTAGCGTCAATAGACCGCCGACAAGGGCACCGAGCAACATTCCTGTGACGAGATTGATTTGACGACCTGATGATTCTTCCTGATCGAACTGGCGATTCGGATGTTCTGCGTGTGTTGCGTGTGGATCATGTTGAAGCTTCGGTTCCATGATGAACACTCCCTTGAGATAATATTTGACCATGATATGGATATACCCTTGTGACTGAATCAAAAACATCTAAAAAAAACATGTATTTGAAATGAAACAAAAAAAGACCACCGTGATATGATGGTCTAAGAGGTTCATTTGTTGAATGAATCATCATCTTTTTCGTGACGAAGTTTTCGGTTGATTTCATCATAATCGATTTCGATATCATCTTTGTTGCCCTTGTAGCCATATCCTTTTGAAATGACGATAATCGAGGCGACCAAGACGAATACGATGATGAGAATGGAGACGACATATAACCACATAGTCCACTCCTCCTTTCGTTCACTTTCTAGTATGACGGAAAACGCAGCTTCCGTCTAAACGAAATTGTAGGTTGTGTGCTAAACTGATGTCAGATAAACATGTTAAACGGAACGAGGTGACGGCGTATGAGTATTTTGGTCGTAGATGATGAGTTAACGAATTTAATGCTCCTAGAGCGATTGTTAGAAAATGAAGGCTATGACGTCGTCAAGGCGATGAGTGGGGAAGAAGCAATCGAATTGATGGAGGATCCGTTATTCATCGAACAGTTGGACGTCGTTCTCCTTGACGTCGAAATGCCAGGAATCAGCGGAATCGAGGCGACACGTTTGATTCGAAAACGGTTTGGTCTTGATGAATTACCGATTCTGATCGTTTCCGGGCGATCAAACGAGGAAGATATCGTTGATGGACTAAATGCAGGAGCATCGGATTATACGACGAAACCGATCCGTAAAACGGAATTGCTCGCGCGAGTTCGTAACGCGATTGGTCTGAAGCAAGCAATCGATGCGCGAAAACGATATGAAAAAGTATTACAGGAAGACTTTGATTTGGCGCAAAAACTGCAACAGAGTGTGCTCAGTGCGAATATCGAAGACGATGAGATCCGCATCATGGCGACGTATATCCCTTCTAAAAAGCTCGCGGGAGATATGTACGCCTGGTACCGCATCTCTCAGAATAAATACGGCATCATCTTGTTTGACGTCATGGGACACGGTGTCTCTTCTGCGCTGATCACGATGGGAATGAGTTCGATTTTGTTCGAACTCGTGCACCGGATTGGTGATCCAGCACAAGTACTTGAAGAATTGAATCAGCAGATGAGTCGTTTGTTCCCAGGAGACGAGACAGAAATCTATTTCACTGCCGTTTACCTCTATATCGACCTAGATGAGATGAAGCTCAGCTATGCGAACGCAGGGCACCCACCTGGTTTGTTACGCATGAATGATCAAATCATTCCGCTTGAGAATACGGGACTTCCTGTCGGTATGTTCGAAGACTCGACGTATTCGAGCAAGACGATCGACATCGTCTCACCAGGATGTGTTTACTTGTACACGGATGGTTTCATGGAACTCTACAGTAAAGGCATTGATGAAGGAATCCATGCCATCCAGAATCTGATCGAACAACAAGGACCGAACATCCATCAGTTGATTCAACCGGATCAGAGCGATGAAGCGGATGACCTATGTCTCGTGACGGTCGAGATTAACTAAAGCGCAATAGAAAAAGACTAGGTAGCAGATACTTCCGCTACCTAGTCTTTTTTGTATGAAACCATACAAGGTCTAGAAAAACCTTCTCCGCCATAGGATAAATGCTGCAAGGCCTGAGAAGAAAATCATCATACCGAAGACGATCCAGAAACCAATGACTTCACCTTCCCACGGAACATGAACGTTCATCCCGAACATTCCGGAAATCATCGTTGGGATCGAGATGACAATCGTAATCGAAGCAAGGAACTTCATGACGAAGTTGACATTGTTCGAGATGACGGAACCGAATGTATCCATCGTCGAACTGATGATATCTTTATAAATTTGTGCCATTTCCATTGCTTGGCGGTGTTCGACGAAGACGTCTTCGAGTAAGTCTTCGTCATCTTCGTGCTTCTCGAGACTCGGTGTCTTAATGATCCGGTCGAGGACACCATCGTTCGATTTCAAGGACGTCATGAAATAGACCAATGATTTTTGAAGGTTCATCAATTGAAAGATTTCTTGATTTCGCATCGAACGTTGAAGTTCTTCCTCAAGTTCGTCCATACGACGATCGATTTGACGCAAGAAACGTAAATACGAGGAACTGACTTTATAGAGAATCTGGAATACGAAGCGCGATCGGTAATTCGTCCGGAATCCTCGCAACTTACCACTTGAGAATAACGTCAGGACATCGAGCTGTTGCGAACAAACGGTGATGAAATGACGGGATGTCACGATGATACCGAGCGGAATCGTATTATAACGGCGTCCTGATGATTCTTCTTCGATGTAGGGAACGTCGACGATCATCAGTAGACCTTCTTCATCTTTTTCAAAACGTGGTTTTTCTTCCACGTCCAAAGGGTCATAAATGAAATCCTCTGGAATATTCGTAGCAGCGATGACTTGGTCGGCTTCGTCCTTTGTCGGATTGACAAGATGGATCCAGGAACCCTTCGTGAACTCCTGTATCTCGTTGACTGCCCCGGTGACATCGCTTCGATAAATCGTCAACATATTGTCTATCCCTCCTGCTCTTCACTGTCTCATTATAGAAATAGATGTGACAGCGTGTAAATGATTCTCCGATTTTTTTTACGAAGATTAGTGATAAGATGAAAACAGAGGAGGGGAAGACATGCCTTTTTTTAATGCTAAGAAGCTCGAAGAACTTCAATCGATCGCGGGTGGGGACCATGCGTTCCTTCAAAAAATCGGAGAAACGTATATCGCGCAGTTCGATCGAAAGTTTCCTGAACTAAAAGATGCCGTCGCCAAGCAAGATGCTGAGCAAACTGAAAAGCTCGCTCACTTGCTAAAAGGTGCTTCCTATTCCGTTGCCGCTGATGATTTAGCTGATGATTTCGAACTGCTTGAAAAAGAAGCAGAATCCGGTTCAATGACCGGAACACAAGAAATCGTCGATCGGATTGAGCAATGCATGGTGGAATTCCGTGTCGTCTGGCTCGATGTGTTTACTGGAAAAAATCTTGACGCGCTGCGTTGAGCAATCGAATAGATCAAAAAAGCCGACATGCTGTCGGCTTTTTTTCTTATAAGACGTATGAATCGACCGTTTCGATCAAACGACCGATTTCCGGTTTCGTGATTTGTGCATTGACACCAACCGACTCACCTTTATGGCGTAAATCGTCGGAAATCAAGGAAGAGAAGACGATGATTGGCAATTCCGCATAACGATCATCTTCACGGAGTCGTTTCGTCAAGTGTAGTCCATCCATCTTCGGCATCTCGATATCGGTGATCAGGAGGTCACAGTTGCTTCCGTTCTCAAACGCATCAAAAGCGTCCTTACCATTGATGAACCATTTTAGACCATGGTAACCGGCTTCCTCGAGTGTTTCGATGATCAATGTCCGGAGCATTTCCGAGTCTTCGGCGATCCAGATGACTTTGTCGGACCGGTCACGGGACTGGACGCGACGCCCTTCTTCGCGGGCGAAGATATCCTTGCGTGAGAGCTCAAGTGCGATTTTTTCGTAGTCGAGCAGGATGATCATTTTGTCGCCCGTTTTGACGACACCATTCGTTAATCCCTCAATGCCACGAGCGAGTTCGTTTGGTGTATCGATCTGTTCCCATGAGATACGACGGATTTCCGTCACGGAATCGACACGCAGGACGCTTTTTTCCCCATTAAATTCACAGATGATCAATCGATCCTCGGTTGCTTCATCGTGGGGAACACCGATGACCGTCGGCAAATCGATGACTGTCATGACTTCGCCACGCAGTTCAATCAATCCTTTAACAGCATCCGGTGTACCTGGGAGTGGTGTCATCGGGAGCGGAACGATGATTTCCCGGACCTTCATGACGTTGATTCCAAACGTGTATGGTCCGCAATGGAAGATGACGATCTCGAGTTCGTTCGTGCCGGCTTCTAATAAAATATCGTGCTGATTATACATATGGTTGTGCCCCTTTCCATTACCTTCACTTCACTTCTGACTAGTTATCGGCATGCTACGCTGAAAATTCTAGTTCTGAATTGACAAAAAAAGTGTTGTAATCGCTTTCATAATATGTTAAGCAAAAAGTTTGGCATTTGTCAGACCAATTGATTACAATAAGCTATGCAGCCACACACTGAAATGAGAGAGATAAAAATAAATGGAGGTAGAGTGGAATGACTACAGCAACAACCTACACATTTTTACTAGATGGACAATGGCATGAAAGTGAATCAAAAGAGACAATTGAAATCTCTTCACCATATAAAGAGGATCTTGTCGGTCGCGTTCAAGCGATGACGAAACCGGAAGTCGATCGTGCCATCGCTTCAGCGAAAGCGGCACAAGCAGAGTGGGCAAAACAACCAGCGAACAAACGGGCTGAATTGCTTCACGCTTGGGCAACGGAACTCGAAAAACGTGCGGACGAAATCGGTGAAGTCATCATGCGCGAAGTCGGTAAAGGACGTGCAGATGGCGTCAAAGAAGTCAAACGGACAGCTGAAATCATTCGCTACACAGCGGAAGAAGGTCTCCGTTTCGACGGTCAGATGATGCAAGGGGATTCGTTCCCTGGTGGTAGCGCGAAAAAAATCGCGGTCATCAAAAAAGCACCACTCGGCGTCGTGCTTGCAATTTCACCGTTTAACTACCCAGTCAACTTGGCAGCAGCGAAACTCGCACCTGCCCTCATGACAGGAAACGCCGTCGTCTTCAAACCGGCAACACAAGGTTCGATCAGCGGTATCTTGATGGTCGAGGCACTCGTCGCAGCAGGTCTTCCAGCTGGACTCGTCAACATCGTCACAGGTCGTGGATCGGTCATCGGTGATTACTTGACGGCTCACCCAGGCATCAACATGATCACATTTACTGGTGGTACAGGCACAGGACAACATTTGTCGCGTCAATCGGCAATGATTCCACTTGTCCTTGAACTTGGTGGAAAAGATCCAGCGCTCGTTCTTGAAGATGCGAATCTGTCACTTGCGGCAGACCATATCATCAGTGGGGCATTCTCTTACTCAGGTCAACGTTGTACAGCAATCAAACGCGTTTTCGTTCTTGATCATCAAGCGGATGCACTCATCGAAGAACTCAAGACACGGATCGCGAAATTGACAGTCGGTTCACCTGAACAAGACAGCGTCGTCGTGCCGCTCATCGACACGAAATCAGCGGACTTCGTCGAAGGCTTGATCACGGACGCAACAGACAAAGGCGCAACGCTCGTCTCAGGTGGCGGACGTACGGCGAACTTGATCGAACCAACACTTCTTGACAACGTGACACGCGACATGCGCGTTGCTTGGGAAGAGCCGTTCGGACCAGTTCTTCCAATCATCCGTGTCAACTCGGTCGACGAAATGATTGCATACTCTAATGAATCAGAATACGGTCTTCAAGCAAGTGTCTTCACAGAGAACATCGATGCTGCGTTTGCAGTAGCGGATGCGCTTGAAACAGGTTCTGTTCAAATCAATGGTCGGACGGAACGTGGTCCTGACCACTTCCCATTCATCGGTGTGAAATCATCGGGTCTCGGCGTTCAAGGCGTCGGACGTAGCTTAGCTTCGATGACACGCGACAAATTAACAGTCCTCAACTTAAAATAAGTTTCTGACCGACCTTTCAATCTGCGGAAAGGTCGGTTTTTTGTGCATCCATTTCTCGCGCTTTAACGTAAGCTAGAAAACAAATGTCACCCTTTGACGCACAAAGTTTGGCGCTATAGCTTCATTCTCTCTATAATGAAAGAAAATGGACGAGAGAAAAGAGGCGTGTAGGTATGACTGTATCAGACGAAATCATCCCGATTCCGATTCCGACACCATTTCCGGTTGGAGACGTGAACTGCTATGTACTACGAACGGAAGGGGAAAACATCCTCATTGATTGTGGACCGGATACGCTTGAAGCATGGCAAACGATGCAACGGACGCTTGCACGACATGAACTTCAGGTCGAGGATTTAGATCGTGTCATCGTGACACATCACCATGCGGATCATGCTGGGATGGCACATCGCTTTTCAGAGAAAGGCATTCCCGTCTATGGACATGCGCGATTACGCCCATACTTGGAACAGGACGAGACCTTCTTGAACAACGGGGACGCATTCTTGCGTCGATTGGCGACATCGTTTGGCGTTCCGCTAGCGATTCAAGAGATGTTACCAAGTTATCAATCTGCCTTGAAATGGCTTGGTAAAGGTCAGCTTGATTTCACATTAAAAGAAGGCGACGCGATTACGCCGTCTGGGCGATACCGGGTCATCGAACTACCGGGGCATGCAAGTGACCAAATCGGAATTCTAAGTGACGATGGTGTATTGTTCGCGGCCGATCACCTGCTCGACCGGGTCGAGCCGAATCCATTGCTCGAACAACCGCAACCAGGTGATGATGTGCTCGTAAAACGTCCTGTTCTTGCGTATCTTGACTCCTTAGAAAAATTACAAAGTGAGCAGATTCGAATCGCTTACACTGGACATGGTGCTCCGATTCGAGATGTTGCGGTACTCGTCGAAGAACGATTGATGCAACGCAAGGCACGTGGTGATCAGCTCTTGAAGTATTTTACGGGAGAACATACGTTATTCGAATTAGCACAAGTGACGTATGGAAACCGATTAAAAAAATCATTCCCTCTTGTCATGAGTGAGATGAAAGCACGCCTCGATACACTCGTTGCCCGCGGTGCGATCACGGTCGAGAAACGATCAGGTATCCTCTACTATTCAAAAGCGGAGGAAGTCTAATGCAACTCATCAACCGGACGATTGTCATCACGGGTGCTTCAAGTGGACTCGGGGAAGCACTGGCGCGCACTCTGCATAAAGAAGGCGCAAACTTGATTTTAATTGCACGACGCGAGGATCGATTACAAACGTTAGCATCTGAACTCCAGGCAGACTACCTGGTCTACGATTTGGAAAAGGCGCCTGAAATTCTTGCAAAAACACTCGCAAATCGTTATGGACGGATTGATATTTTGATTAATAACGCAGGTTTCGGGGAATTCAGCTTCTTAGACGATACCTCGATTGAAACGATTGAGTCGATGCACCGGATCAACGTCTTAAGTCCCGTTCGCTTAACGAAGGCATGTCTGCCATTACTCAAAGAAGGTGGCATGATCGTCAACGTGGCCAGTCAGGCGGGGAAGTTGCCGACACCGAAATCAACGATCTATTGCATGACGAAAGCAGCGATGTTGCAGTTTTCGAACGCGTTACGTCTGGAGTTACGTCCAAAAGGCATCCACGTCATGACGGTCAATCCAGGACCGATCGCGACAGAATTTTTTGTCCGTGCGGATGTCGACCGGAAGTATGAGCAAAATGTCGCTTCTATCGTCCTATCGAAAGAACGACTAGCTTCGACTGTCGTCCGAGCAATAGAGCGGCGTAAACGTGAAGTCAATGCACCATGGTGGATGGAGCTATCGGCAAAAGGGTACGGCGTGATGCCACGGTTGATCGAGTGGTTAGGAAAACCGGGCTTCGATAAAAAGTGATGACGGAGGAGAACGATAAATGAAAACAAAGGTAATCAGCTTTCTTGCCCTAGGTACGCTGCTCGCAGGCTGTGGAACACCGGATGCGACACCGGAACCGAAGAATGTCTTAGGGACTTCTTATCAGACGATCGAAAAAGAAGCGGAAAAGTCAACGGTTCGGATGTATATGTGGGGCGGCGATGACGGCATCAATGCTTACATCGATGAATACGTAGCACCGCGTCTGAAGAAGGAACACAACATCACGTTAGAACGGGTCCCGATCGAGACGGCGGATATCATTCAAAAACTGCGTGCTGAGAAACAGGCAGGTAAGGAAAAAGGTGTCATCGATGTCGTCTGGATCAATGGCGATAATTTTTTAAATGCTAAAAAAGATGATTTACTGTATGGAGAAATCACAAAAGTCCTCCCGAACATGAAATATGTTGATGCTGCCGCCCAGAGTTCAGATAGTGGTACGAAAACAGACGGACTTGAAGCCGCATGGGGGAAAGTTCAATATACGTTGCACTATGACGCAGCTGACGTGAAATCGCCACCGACCGACTTGAAAGCACTGAAGTCATGGGTCAAGGAAAATCCAGGACGTTTCACTTATCCGGAAGTGACGGACTTTACGGGGAATGCCTTCGTCCGCCACGTCATGTATGGTGTCGAATCGAATGAAACCTTAAAAGACCCGAAAGCAGACTTCAAGAAGACATGGGCTTATTTGAACGAAATCAAACCGTATCTCTGGAAAAAAGGGAAGACCTATCCAAAGACACTTGCCCAACTCGATCAGTTATACGCGAAGGGAGACGTTGATTTCACGATGGGCTTCAACGAACGACGGGCTGAACAAGAAGTGAAGTCAGGAACGTTTCCGAAACAAACACGTCCGATCGTCTTGAAGGATGGATCAATCGCGTCGACGCATTTCCTTTCCGTACCGTTCAACGCACCGAATCCGAAGGGCGCACTCGTAGCGATCAATACGTTGTTATCACCAGAAGCACAGTTGAAAAAATACGATGCGACGTATTGGGGAGACGGAACGAGTCTTGATTTATCGACACTTGATTCATCAGAACAAAAGCAATTCGCTGATGTACCGGCTGCACCGTCGACACCAAAGCCAAGCGTCTTTGAAGGAAAGGTCCGGACGGAACTCGACCCATCCATTTTCGAGATGATCCGTAAGGAATGGCCGTCTCGTGTGGCGCGGTAACGCGTATCCTGCTGCACTCTTGATGGCAGGGATGGTCTTATACGGGTTATGGGTCAGTATCTCGATGACGACATCTGCTGATTACCGCGAGCTACTGACGGATGAGGTCTTTTTAGAGAGTCTAGCCGTCAGCAGTTACGTGGCCATCATCAGTACGGTGCTCGCGCTGATCATTGGTGTGGTGCTCGCAAGGCTCTTGAGCAGAACACGACTAGCTGCGTTACTTGCGATTCCTTTATTCATCCCTCATCTAGGAGCAGCATACCTCGCGATTCTTTATTTGAGTGATGTGCCTGTCATCGGACCGCATGAAGGGAATTATTTTAGTGTCATCCTGACGTATCTGTATAAAGAAATTCCGTTCGTGTTTTTTTATCTCTTACCGGTGGTCCGGCGCCTTGATTCGCGTTATCAAGAACTCGGTATGATGCTCGGTTTATCACCAGTGCGCCGATTCTGGCATGCGCGGGGCGTTTTCCTACTCGTTCCGATGCTTGAGGCAGCATTTATCTTGCTTGCCTTCATCCTGTTCGCATATGAGATTCCAGCACTGCTCGGCGTGACCTATCCAAAATTACTTGGCGTCTATGCATTCGATTTGTATACACAAGGCGATTTATCGGAGCAACCACTCGCTTTTGCAATGAGTGTCGTCTTGACGGGAGGACTCTTCCTCCTGCTATTGCTTATGACTGGTTTGACACGCCCACTGGCAACGAAGATCAGTAGGGGGCGAAGCGAATGATGAAAAAAATCAGTGTGACCGTATTCGTTGTACTCCTGTTCATCGTTCCTTTAATTGGTTTGATTCCAGGAGAGTGGAATTGGAATCCGCGCCTAGAAGCGACGCTCGGCACGACCGTCGCGATGATTTGTGCCGTCGTATTGTTAAATCATCTCTTCGGATACATGGCAGGAAAAGCGATTGCCTTTCAAACGGGGAAACGGATTCGTATAGCAGAGTTCTTGATTAGTTTGCCGCTGTTCGTTCCCGTGTTATTGCTATCATTCGGTCTCTATTTGACATGGATCCGTCTTGGTTTGGCAGATCGATTTTTTGGTGTCCTGCTCGTGTTGCTTCTGCCGACCTTACCCTATACAGTTCGCTTGTACACGAACGGATTTCAGGCGCTCGGAGAACGGATGCTTGAACAGATGGTCTTGATTGAGGGAAACCGGTTCAAGCGTTGGTTCTATTTGACGGGACCGATGCTTCGGTCGACGTTACAATCCGTGACGCTACTCGTCACGGTGATCACGATCAGTCAGTATGCACTAGTTGCGTTGATTGGTGGTGGGATCGTCCGCATGATATCACTCGAAGTATTCCCGGCGTATTCTGGTAATTCGCAAGGGGCGGCGCGTCTAGCGACGCTGTGGTTGATCGGGTTGCCCATTCTCTTTTATGCTGGACAAGCCGTTATTTTTTCTAGTTGGATACGAATCGTACGGAGGCGTTTAAATGGAAGTCACGATACAACAAGTCAATAAACGATTTGGAACGAAGCATGTATTGTCTGATATCGATGTAAATATCGCATCTGGACAATGTGTGGCTTTAGTCGGACCGAGTGGTAGTGGGAAAACGACATTACTCCGTCTGATTGCAGGTCTTGAGCGCGTGACGAGCGGAATGATTCAGTTCGGCGACCGAGATGTCACTGTTCTTTCGCCGAATCAACGTGGTGTGACGATGATGTTTCAACGGTCGCTATTGTTCCCACATTTGAACGTCGAACAAAACATCCGTCTCGGTGCAAAACAATTAACACCGATCGAGCTCGAATCCTGGTTACATCGCGTCGGACTCGAGGGAAGAGGGAAAAGTGCTGTCCATGAACTGTCAGGGGGCGAACAGCAGCGAGCGAGTTTAGCTCGTGCGCTGGCGAGTCAACCGGACTTCTTGTTGCTCGATGAACCGTTCTCGAGTCTAGATGTACCGAGACGACGGGAACTTCGGACATTGATTCGGAAGTTGACCGAGGAACAAGGTGTCACGACGCTCCTTGTCACACACGATCGGGAAGAGGCAATGGCGATGGCAGATGTCGTTTATGTCTTAGAACAGGGGCGAATCGTCGATCATGGTACACCGATTACGCTGAGCCAGACCAGCCCGTTTTTTGGCGAAGGCATTCAGATTGAAGAAACATGGCATCCGCTGACGGCAGTCAACTTGGTCTCAAGACCGACGAAGGAGACGGATGAACGTGTTACGATTACGAAAGAACTCATTCAATACGGCGTTCGCTTCTACGAAGTCGAACGGGCGTCCGGAGAACGGCTCGTGCTTTCTTCAGACGAGACGATTCATGAGAAAGAAGGCTATATCGTTAGAAAGGAGGGGTGACATGTTAGATACGCGTGCGCGTAAAATCGTTCAACCCCTGTTTGATCAAGGGGCGACCTTGTTTAAGAAAATTGGATTATCGGCGACACAGGTGACGATCATTTCCGGCATCATCGGTGGTGCGACGGGCTTTTTCGTTTATAACGATATGATGGGAACGGCGATTGTCTTATTGTGGATCTCGGGCATGCTTGATGTCATCGATGGAACGATGGCACGAAAAGAAAAGACAACTCCGATTGGTACGATTCTTGACCTTGTGCTCGACCGGATCGTCGAGCTGTCAGTGCTGATTGGTCTTGCACTCCGATTTCCGGAAACGCAGGTCGTTATTCTGTTGCTCGTCGCATCATTCGTCATTGGGATGACGATGTTCCTTGCAATCGGAGCAGTCAGTGAAAATTACGGCTACAAGTCGTTTCAATATCAACCGGGACTCGTCGAGCGGACGGAAGGGTTCTTATTCCTAACAGCGATGATCCTGTTCCCAAGTGCCATCATTTGGATCGCAATTGTCTTCTTGATTGCTGAACTCTATACGGTCGGGGAGCGATTCCATCAAGCTTCGAAGGTGTTACGATGAGTGAACAAGAGATGATCATGACTGTGGATCGAGCGGGCAACCTGCTCGGACCTCGTCCACGATCGGAAGTCCACGCTAACGGCTTGTGGCATGAAACGTTTCATTGTTTCGTTTACGATCCAAAGCGGGACGTCGTGCTGCTCCAGCAACGGTCTGAACAAAAGAAGGATTTTCCAGGAATGCTTGATATCACGGCAGCGGGTCACTTGCTTGCGAATGAGACAGTCGAGGATGGTGTCCGGGAACTCGAGGAAGAGATTGGTTTGACGTGTACGTTTGATCAATTGATACCGCTTGGCATCCAGGAAGAGGAGTTTCGGGATGCGTCACTATGGGACTGTGAGCGATGCCATGTCTTTCTTGCTCGAAGTGATCAAGCGATAGACGCATACGTCCTCCAGGAAACAGAAGTGAAGCGATTGATTGCTTTTTCGATCGAGCAGTTTGAGCGAATTGCTGACATGTCCATCGAGCGTATTCAGGACACGACAGGCGAGTGGTTCGATCGTCGTCAATTCGTTCCGCATCCTTCTTCTTACTGGAGACATGTACGACAGGGAATCGAGCAATTACGTAAATAGAAAGAATGGGAAAGAAATAACGCATGAAGACCTACGATCGAATGTGATTTCGCTCGCAGGTCTTTTTTTAATCGTACATTCGTTCGACGCAAGAGTAGCGAAATTAAGATATATTTGAGATAATTAAGTATATATACAAAAGAAGGAAAGAAGGTGCAGCCAGTGGCATTACGATTTGCACTACTCGGGCTGCTGACCCAAGGGGAAGCGACCGGTTACGATTTAAGCGCGACTTTTAAAAAACAGATGATCCACTTCTGGACCGCACACCATACTCAAATATACCGAGAGTTGTTGAAAATGGAAGAGGCAGAGCTCGTGACGAGTGTTCATATCGTCCAAGAAGACTTGCCGGACAAGAAAGTCTATTCGATTACCGATAAAGGGCGTACGGAGCTCGTTGAATGGTTACGGACACCAAATGAATTCAAACCGAAGATGAAGGATGAGAACTTGATGCGGGTGTCGCTCTTGCATCTGCTCCCACCAGAGGAAGCCGTTGCTTATTTGGAAGAGTCGAAGCGGCACCATCAATTTGCCGTCGAGATGATGCATAGTTGGCGTCACGACCACCTCGAGAACGGTGCAACACTAGGGGAGACCTTGACGAGTGAGTACGGCTTGCGTATGATGTTGAATTACTTGGATTGGTGTGACTGGGCAATCGCGGAAATCAAAAAGAACGAAGCAAACGTCTAACAATATTGGCTCGACTGTCATGTAGATGGCGGATTCGAGCCAGTTTTATTTTGTAATAGGATTTAGTAAGGAGAGAATCGATGTACTTTAATGACTATGAAGACTGGATTGAGGAAGAGGCGGAAGCATTATTTCGCTTACATGAAGAACCGCTGATACGAGAAGCGATCTCGTATTCGCAATTTACGGCGTATGTAGAAGAGGCACTCCTTGAACCATTATTGCTGAAATTACGTTGGCTCGGAGAAGCAGAAGAAGAGGAGATTCTAGAACGAGCGGATTCAATCGTTTGGGAGAATGCCTCAGGTCATTCGGAAGCTTCCCTTCGGCGAGATGTGTTACGACGGGTCGTCAAGCGAGACTTTACTGCGTATATCCTCGCGTACCTCACACCAATTCTTGAAGCGAGACAAGCCACTTATGAGGCGGAATTGAAGCAGCTTCAATTGGCGCATGCTGAACAAATAGATGAGGTCAAACAACACGAGCAACAGATTGAACTCGGACCGCCACCTAAAAAAGTCAAAAAATGGTGGTACCTCAAAGAAAAAGAAGTAGCACGTTCCTATACGGAGGAAGAACGATCTGCATTGCAAGCCCAACAGCAACAACTCGAGGACGAGTTAAAGCGACTCGAACAAAAAACACGTGAGACAGAAGCTGACCTCGAACGATTGGATTCAATTCACCGATTGTAATTCACGCCAAAAAAATGGAGCAGACGACGTTATGTCGTTTGCTCCATTTTGTATAAAGGTATCGTATTAAGCTTGTGTCGCAAGTTTCGCAAGGACAAGTTTCGCGACCGCTTCACTTGACGCTGGGTTTTGTCCTGTGACGACGTTGCCGTCGATGACTGCGAATTCCTTACCAGCATCCGATGTCAGGAAAGTAGCGCCTTCACCACGAAGTGTCGTCTCAAGCAAGAATGGTACTTTATCTTCGAGACCTGTCGATTTTTCTTCTTCGTCTGTGAAGCCGTTGATTTGACGACCTGATACGAAAGGTTTGCCATCGATCATGACGTGTGCAAAGGCCGCTGGACCGTGACAGACCGATGCGACGACGCCATCTTTTTTGATGACAGCTTCAATGGCACCTGCCACTTGTGGGTTATTCGGGAAGTCGACGACCGCACCGTGACCACCTGGGAAGTAAACAGCATCAAATGATGCTGGATCGACTTCTGAGAGTGCTTTCGTGTCGTGCAACGCACGGCGTGCATCTTGGAATTTCGGCAAGATTTCTTTGACGATCGATGCTTTATCGATCGGGACGTCGCCACCTTTGATCGAAGTGACCGTCACGTCATGTCCTGCATCCTTAAACAGGTTGTATGGTGCTGCGAACTCTTCGAACCATAATCCTGTTTTGTGACCATTCATGTCATCTGCACTTGTTGATACAATTAAAATACGAGCCATAATAAAACTCCTCCTCTGTATGAACGTTACAAAGAAGGAGTTTCCCGGAGATATGAAGAGTTAAACCTCACCGGTGTTCCGTATAGTGATGAACCGGTAGTGTAGCAAGTGCCTGGTCGATTTGAGCTTGTGAGATCGACTCTTTCATCGCTTGGACGTTTGCCTGAAGCTGTGACACGCTCGACGCACCAGGAAGGACGATGTCGACCTGTTGATCGATGGCTTGCAACGCAAGCGCAGGAAGCGGGAAATCTTGAAGTTTTTGAAGACTCGCTTCAAGCGTTTCCTTATCGAATTGTTCGAACCGATCAACCGACTGCAGGCGTGAAGCACTCTCATGTGTCAAGAGTCCTTTTGCCAGTGGACCACGGGCAACGACTTGGATGTTTTTCTCTTTTAAGCGTGGCAACAACTCTTCGATGCGGCGATCGAGCAACGAATAAGGCGTCATCAAGTAAGAGAAATTACTATGCTCGAGCCAATATTCGATGACATTCGGGCGCAGTGACGACAGACCATATTCCTTGATCTTCCCCTCTGCTTTTAAATCTTCCATTGCGCGGATCGACGCATCGATGTCATCATCGATCGTGCCGCCGTGGACGTAATACAGGTCGAGATAAGGTGTTTCAAGACGATTCAAACTTTCAAGACAAGCTTGCTTCAGATAGTCATAACTCGGATCCCATGTCCAACCGGTTCCGGTCGCGTTCATCCGATTCCCACCTTTTGAGGCGAGGAACAATCGACTGCGATCCTCTTGTGAGAAGGTTTGACCGATGATGGATTCGACCGCTCCGTTCGCATAGACGTCCGCTGTATCGAAGTGCGTGATTCCGGCATCAAGTGCCGTCCGCAGGATTGCTGTTGCTTCCTCCTGACCACGCTTTAAGATCGTCATCGTACCTAATCCTAATGACATGTTCAATTCCCTCTTTTCTTAGATGAACTATAAGTTTGGAACTTCTGCTTTCTAGTGTATCATATCTGATGAAAAAGACGATTTCGAAGTCTTGCGGCAATACGTCGGAAACGGCATACTAATCATGATAGAGAACGTAAACTAAGATAGAAGAGGGGAACACATCCGATGGAAGAAAAAACGATTGAACGTGAAGTGATCTATGAAGGAAAAGTCTTTGATGTCGAGAAACATGTCGTCACGTTACCGAACGGCAATACCTCGGTCCGTGAATTGGTCTATCATAATGGTGCCGTCGCAATCATTGCTTTTGATGAACAAGGTGATTTGATCGTCGTGGAACAGTACCGGAAGGCGTTCGAGAGTCTATCGATCGAGATTCCAGCAGGAAAACTCGAGAAAGGCGAAGATCCACTCGATTGTGCCGGACGCGAATTAAAGGAAGAAACAGGATACGTCGCGAAAGAGTTACGACATGTCTTTGATTTCTACGGTGCGCCTGGTTTCTGCAGTGAGCGTGTACATATCTATGAAGCGATTGGTCTGACTGCCGGTGATCGTCAACTCGATGAGGATGAGTTCCTTGAGAATAAGACATTGAAGCTCGAAGAAGCACTCGAACTCGTTGCAAACGGAACGATCGTCGACGCGAAAACGATCATGGCGATCCAGCATTGGCAAATTCGTACTTTAAAATGATTCTCATTTAAATGATTTTCAGTTGATAATCATTTTAATTTGAAAAAAGACTGATTATCAGCTATGATAATAGCATCAGTTCGAACAAAGGGGGCGTTATGATGGAAAGTCGTGTAGAACGCATCAAAAAACAGCTAAGCGGTAAAGGATATAAGCTGACTCCCCAACGTGAAGCGACTGTGCGTGTCCTGCTCGAACACGAGTCGGATCACCTCAGTGCCGAAAATGTCTTTCTCCTTGTAAAAGAAAAGAACTCCGACATCGGACTTGCGACGGTTTACCGGACGCTCGAATTATTGACGGAGCTTGAAGTCGTCGATAAGGTCAACTTCGGAGATGGCGTATCCCGGTTTGATTTACGACAAGAAGGTGCGAGTCATTCGCATCACCATCTCGTCTGTATCGAATGCGGATCCGTCGAAGAGATTTTAGACGATATGCTTGAAGAAGTAGAGAAAGAAATCGTGTCCCGATTCCACTTTAAAATCAAGGATCACCGCCTGACATTCCATGGCGTCTGCCGTGTCTGCCAAGAGCGCCATGCTCGGGAAGCGTTGGAACAATCGCAAACACAAACAGTCTGACCGTCCGACGAAATTTCGGATGGTTTTTCTTTTTCAATTTTTATAGGTCAGACCTCTTCACAACGGTTTACACCTTTGATATGATGGGAAAGTAAGCGATTTCGTAAACGAAGAGGATGAGTTCAGTGCGTGAACAACTGGAAGCATTTATCAATTATTTAGTGATTGAACGGCAAATGTCCGCGAATACGGCAGCTGCGTATCGAAATGATTTAAATCAATACTTACAGACGCTTGAAACAGCGGAAGTTTCCTCGTTCGAACAGGTTCACCGACATCATATCGTCGACCATATTGAACGATTGCTTGAAGCACGAAAGTCACGATCGACGGTTCGCCGGGCGACGAGCTCGATCCGTTCGTTCCATCAATATCTGGTCGAAGAGAGACTTGCGACACATGATCCGTCTCGTCATCTTGATTTACCGAAACCGGAGAAGAAGTTGCCCGTCGTCTGGAGTCAAACGGACGTCGAACGCTTGCTTGATTCGGTCGTCGGTGTCGATCCGCTTACACGACGAGATGCAGCAATGCTTGAGCTTCTCTATGGAACAGGCATGCGCGTCAGCGAACTGCTCCAACTGAAGTTGAACGATTTGCAACTCGAACTCGGGTATCTGTCGTGTCTTGGGAAAGGGAATAAATCCCGGATCATCCCGATGAGTACGACATCGATTGAGAGCGTCAGGACATATCTTGACCTCGCGCGCAACAGTCTCGGTGGTCAACAGACGGACGACGTCTTCTTGAACAGTCGCGGTGATCGTTTGTCACGGCAAGGGTTTTGGAAGATGATCAAGCGACGGGCAAAGGAAGCGGGTATTGAAAAAGAGATCACACCGCACGTCCTGCGCCATTCGTTCGCGACCCATCTACTTGAAAATGGTGCCGATTTACGCGTCGTACAAGAAATGCTAGGACACGCTGATTTGTCGACGACACAAATGTATACACACGTTAACAAAGCACGACTTCACGACGTGTATAAGAAACATCATCCACGGGCATGATGGTTCTATCTTTTAAAGGTCTGACTTCAGACAAATGATGCGTTTTGTCTAGTCCCTTTCCGGGAAAAATCGTAACGGGAATCGCACAACTACAGCTCGTATATAGGAGGAACAGCAAATGGCTCAATCATTTAAACGTGTATTTTTGATCGTCATGGACTCCGTAGGAATCGGAGAAGCACCGGACGCTGAACAGTTCGGAGATCTTGGTTCGCATACGCTCGGTCACATCGCGCGTGAACGCAACGGACTCAACATGCCGAACATGGCAAAACTCGGTCTCTCGCATATCGAACCGATCGAAGGTGTCTCAGCTGAAGAAGCACCGCTTGCAGCATACGGAAAAATGAAAGAAGTATCTGCAGGGAAAGATACGATGACAGGACACTGGGAGATCATGGGACTCCGGATTGATACACCATTCCGTGTCTTTGAAAAATTCCCGGATGATTTGATTCATCGCCTAGAAGAGTTCTCAGGACGGAAAATCATCGGGAACAAACCGGCTTCTGGCACGGAAATTCTCGACGAACTCGGACAAGAACATGTTGAGACGGGCGCCTTGATCGTCTATACGTCGGCAGACTCTGTTCTTCAAATCGCAGCACACGAAGAAGTCGTGCCATTAGAAGAATTATACCGGATTTGTGAATACGCACGTGATATCACACGGGATGACCCGTACATGCTCGGTCGTATCATCGCACGTCCATTCCTTGGCGAAGCAGGAGCGTGGGTCCGGACAGCGAACCGTCACGACTATGCCCTTAAGCCATTCGACCGGACGGTCATGAACGAACTTGAGACGGCAGGACTCGATGTCATCTCACTCGGTAAGATTGCTGATATTTACGATGGAGAAGGTGTCACGGATGCAATCCGGACGAAGTCGAACATGGACGGCATGGATCAGCTCGTAAAACAACTCAATCGTGATTTCAACGGACTTTGCTTCTTAAACCTTGTCGATTTCGATGCTTTGTTCGGACACCGTCGTGATCCGCAAGGCTACGGACAAGCACTCGAAGAGTTCGACGCGCGTCTTCCGGAAGTGTTTGCTCGCTTAAACGAAGACGATCTCTTGATCATCACGGCTGACCACGGAAACGATCCGGTTCATGCTGGGACTGACCATACACGGGAATACGTACCATTGCTTGCCTACCATAAAAATGGTGTTGCAAAACCGCTCGGTATCCGTGAGACGTTCGCTGATCTTGGAGCGACGGTCGCAGAAAACTTCGCCGTCAAGATGCCGGCACATGGAACAAGCTTTTTAACAGAACTATAATTCGAGGGAGCGATTCAGATGACAGTCAACTGGAATGAAACACGTTCGTTTTTAGAAAGCAAGATGCAGGCAAAACCGGAGATCGGATTGATTCTCGGTTCAGGACTAGGTGTCCTTGCGGATGAGATCGAAAACCCGATCGCGATTCCATATCATGAAATCCCGAACTTCCCGGTATCAACGGTCGAAGGACACGCGGGACAACTCGTCTTCGGTACTCTTGAAGGGAAACAAGTCGTTGCGATGCAAGGGCGATTCCACTTCTACGAAGGATATTCGATGGACATGGTCACGTTCCCAGTCCGTGTCATGAAAGCGATCGGTGTCGAGACATTGATCGTCACGAACGCAGCGGGTGCTTGTAACGAAGCGTTCGAACCAGGTGATTTGATGTTGATCACAGATCACATCAACTTCTTCGGTACGAACCCATTGATCGGGAAGAACGTCGATGAGATGGGACCACGTTTCCCGGATATGTCGAAGCCGTATGATGCGGAATTACTTCGTCTTGCACAGGAAACAGCGGACGAGCTCGGAATTCGTGTCCGTCAAGGTGTCTACTTCGGAAACACTGGTCCAACGTATGAGACGCCAGCAGAAGTCAAGATGGCACGGATGCTTGGTGGCGACGTCGTCGGTATGTCGACGGTCCCTGAAGTCATCGTTGCCCGTCATTCCGATATGCGAGTCCTTGGGATCTCATGTGTCTCGAACATGGCAGCAGGTATTCTCGACCAACCGTTACATCATGATGAAGTCATCGAAACGACAGAACGTGTCCGGGCACACTTCCTATCACTCGTTCGCGGTTCGATCAAAAAAATGTAACGACTGTTTATAAAACTCACAAACCACTCCTGAGGAGGAACTAGATTATGCGTATGGTAGATTTGATTGCAACAAAACGAGACGGTGGCGAACTCGCAACAGCTGATATTCAAGCAATGGTAGAAGGATTCACGAATGGTGAGATTCCAGATTACCAAATGTCAGCGATGTCGATGGCGATTTTCTATCAAGGAATGTCAGATCGTGAAATCGCTGATTTGACGATGGCGATGGTCAACTCGGGCGACGTGATCGACCTTTCACGTATCCACGGGAAAAAAGTCGACAAACACTCGACAGGCGGTGTTGGTGACAAAATCAGTCTGATCGTCGCACCACTCGTTGCGTCAATCGGCATTCCGGTTGCGAAGATGAGCGGTCGTGGACTCGGTCATACAGGTGGAACCATCGACAAACTCGAAGCGTTCCCTGGTTTTGACGTCGAGCTTTCAGAAGAAGCGTTCGTCTCACAAGTCAACGACATTAAGATGGCAATCATCGGTCAAACGGGTAACCTGACGCCTGCAGACAAAAAACTCTACGCCCTTCGTGACGTCACGGCGACGGTCAACTCGATCCCATTGATCGCAAGTTCAATCATGTCGAAGAAGATTGCAGCAGGAGCAGACAGCATCGTACTCGACGTCAAGACGGGTTCTGGTGCCTTCATGAAATCGTTCGAAGATGCAAAAGCACTTGCGACAGAGATGGTTTCGATCGGTAAGAGTGTCAACCGTAAGACGGTTGCTGTCATTACGGACATGGATCAGCCGCTCGGCTTTGAGATCGGAAACGCAAACGAAGTCAAGGAAGCGATTGAAGTCCTTCAAGGGAAAGATGTCCGTGATTTGAAAGTCATCGCCTTGACGATTGCATCACACATGGCAGTCCTCGGTGATTTCTACCCGACGTTTGACGAAGCATATGCGGATCTCGAAACACGTCTCGGTAACGGAGCAGCACTTGACGTCTTTAAGAAGTTCATCGCAGCTCAAGGTGGCGACGCGTCTCTCGTTGACGACATGACAAAAGCACTTGAAACGAAATACGAAAAAACATTCGTCGCTTCAAAAGCAGGTTATGTCTCTGAAATCATCGCTGACGAAGTCGGTGTTGCAGCAATGATCCTCGGTGCAGGACGCGCGACGAAAGCAGATGAGATCGATCACGCAGCAAGCGTTACGTTGCACAAGAAAGTCGGCGACCGTGTAGAAGTCGGCGATGTCATCGCAACACTTCGTTCAAACAAAGAAACACTCGATCAAGCAATCGAAAAAATGGATCACGCGTACCATATCAGTGAAACGAAACCGGCAGAACGCCCGCTCGTTCACGCTGTTATCCAGTAAGCAATCCAATCAGCAATACTTGAGTAGTGGACGTCGTCCGCTACTCTTTTTTTATGGTAAAATTGTAAGTGTAAAAATATGGGAGGGGAGTATATGAAACGTTGGATAATCGGAATTTCCAGTCTAGTTGGAATCATCGGAGGTAGTGCCTTATTGATCACTTTCGCTTTTACACAGGACATGAACTCGGATGGAACGAAAGAGACTGAAGTACAGCGGAAAGCAAAAACTTACTTAGAACAGCATCTTCCGGAAGCGAAGGTGACCGGTAGTCTTTACGACAACATGGGCAATTTTCCATTTGAATATGCCGCACGCGCGATAGACGAAAAAACGAATACTGAGTTTTTCGTCTATCAACAAGAGGAGTCGGGGAGGTTCGTTGACTCGTATCATGCGTCACTTTGGGAAGATCGGTTAGAGCGGCGGATCCCGTCGCCGACTCTCGAACAACTGAACAATCAATTGAGCGTAACCGTACTTTATGACAACGATAAAATACAGCAGCTAGGTGACGCGCGTTTTGATTCAAAGGCTTATTTACGGAAGGAAGTCGCTCCGACGCTCTTAGTGGACGTTCCACGCAAGCGACACGAACAGGATAAAGCGCAGATCACAGCGTGGGCAAAGTCGTTGCGCGAACAAAAGATCCTTCAACACATGACAGTCAAGGTTGACTATATCTCGAAAAAAGGGGAATTGCTTGAGAACGGAGATTCGCTCTTCGTGAAGCTGTAAGATGGATTGAAAAACAAGATGTGCGGTTCCCTTTCGATTTGTTATACTGGAAATACTTGTAATGAATAAGGGGGAACTTTCATGAAACCACCACGTTTACAAAAAGGGGATAAGATTGCCATCGTCTCACCGGCGTCTGCTGTCGCAGCATACGTACCGCGTCGTCTCGCCCGCGGTATCGCAACACTTGAAAAAATGGGCTTTGAGGTCGTCTTGATGCCGAACGCAACAGCTGTCCATAGTCATACGGCAGGAACGATCGGGGAACGGCTACAAGATTTACATATGGCGTTCGCTGATCCGTCGATCAAGGCTATCATCTCGACGATCGGTGGGTTTAACTCGCACCAGCTACTCGACGAACTCGATTATGAATTAATCCGGAACAATCCGAAGATCTTCGTAGGTTACAGCGATATCACGGCACTGTTTGCTGGGATCTATCAGCAGACAGGATTGACGACGTTCGTCGGACCCGCACTGCTGACGCAGTTCGGTCAATTCGATGGTCTTGATCCGTATACAGAAGAATCGTTCAAACGTACGTTCATGCAGACGGAGCCGATTGGTCGGATCGAAGCGTCTGAGGAGTGGACAGATGAGGTTTTACGCTGGGATGTCGCGGACGACCGAAGACGAGAACATCAAGTGAACGCAGGGTACACGATCGTTAAGACCGGTGCCGCAGAAGGTCCGATTCTGACGGGGAACACGGGAACACTTTTACTGCTTGCCGGAACACCTTACTTGCCATCGTTTGACGGTGTCGTCTTGATGCTTGAGGATGACGAGAGTGAGACACCAGAAACGATCGACCGGTATTTCACGCAATTGCGACACATGGGTGCGTATGACAAGATTGCGGCACTCGTCGTCGGACGCTTCCCGCGAAAAGTCGATTTTGACCCGGACTTCCCGCTCAAGGACATCATTCTGCGCGCGACGCGAGGCTATGATTTCCCGATCATTCTCGATGCGGACTTCGGGCATACGGATCCCGTCACGACACTCGCGAATGGGGTGCAGATTCGTGTCGAAGCAACGGATTCGGTGACACTCGATGTGTTAGAGGCAGCCGTCGAGTAAAAAGGTCTGCACGACGCCTTGAAATTTGGTACACTGTACCATGGAATCACGATCTTGAATCGTGACGAATCTCCTGCTGAAAAGCACGAAAGGTTGGTCAAACATGCAAAAAACTGGTCATATCTTATTAGAAGATGGAAATAAAATCGAATTCGAATTGTTCAACGATGAAGCACCGATCACGACTGAAAACTTCGAAAACCTTGCGAACTCGAACTTCTACGATGGATTGAACTTCCACCGTGTCATCCCAGGCTTCGTCTCACAAGGCGGATGCCCAATCGGAAACGGTACAGGCGGTTCAGGAAAAACGATTCCTTGTGAAACGTCAACATCATACCCACACAAACACAAGGCGGGTTCACTCTCGATGGCACACGCTGGTCGTAACACAGGATCAAGCCAATTCTTCATCGTACACGAGCCACAACCGCACCTCGACGGCGTACACACGGTCTTCGGACAAGTGACTTCAGGTCTCGAACATGCACAAAAAATGAAGCAAGGCGCTGGCATCAAAGAAATCCGCGTCGAAGCGTAAGTTCTTGCTCCTCTTCGAACGTTCGAAGAGGAGTTTTTCTTTTTTTAGAACCGGGTACAATCAGTAAGGGAACTCAACTCGAAAAGGAGTGTTTGTCATGCGTTTAGAAGGAAAACGAATCATCCAAGTCGTCAGCAATGACTTCGAGGATTTAGAATTATGGTATCCTGTCCATCGCTTGCGTGAAGAAGGCGCGATCGTCGACATCGTTGGTGAGAAGGCAGATGAGACGTATATCGGGAAGTACGGTGTTCCGATCAAATCGAATAAGACGTTCGATGAGATTAATCCAGCAGAATACGATGCGATTCTTGTTCCGGGTGGTTGGTCACCCGATCTGTTACGCCGCTTTGACTCTGTCCTGAACATGGTGCGTCATTTTGACCAGAACAAACAACCGATTGGTCAAATCTGCCACGCTGGTTGGGTGCTGATCTCTGCTGGCATCTTAAAAGGCGTCAACGTCACGAGTACGCCAGGGATCAAGGATGACATGACGAATGCGGGTGCGATTTGGCATGATGAAGCTGTCGTCGTCGACGGACATATCGTCTCGAGTCGTCGTCCACCCGATCTACCGGACTACATGCGTGCCTTCATCCAAGTGATGGAAGAACAAGCGTGATTCAGATGCAGGGGACGTCACGAGACGGACTCCTGCATTTTCATGGATTATGAAAAAAATGCAGTAATTCTGTGTGAGAAGGTGTAGAATGAATGAGTCTCAGTCGTTCATACTCCTGAGAGTTGTTGAAATTAGGAAGGTGTAGAATCACATGCTAGTAAAATATAAGAAGTTGAATGAACGGACCGCGATGGGGCTGATCGCCTTTTCGTGCGAAGTGAAGGATCCGAAGTATTTGCTTGAAACGGTTCAAGCCTATGAACAGGAAGAAGACCAACGCTTGTATTTGTACAAACAAGATGAGGATTTCGTCGGTGTCATCGGGTTTCAATTAATGGATGGCCATGCTGAATTGAAACATATCGCATTATCACCGTCTTTCCGTGGAGAACGGATGTCGTATCTCCTACTCGATGAAGCAGCCAAACTTCTTCGAACGGATATTACGGGTGCGACCGAAGAGACGCAACGCCTCGTCGACAAATGGAAAAATCAATAAAAAGACCGGTCCATGGCTCAGATGGACCGGTCTCTTCGGTTTTGTAGCGCTTCTTGTCGTGCCGTGACGACATCCGTACGATCGCGCAAACGGTGTTTATGCGTCACATAGTCGAGATCAGGTGCTGTCGCTTCAAGTGCGACGGTTCGGATGACGTCCGGGAAGACAGGTAACGGGATGTGCCGATAGATCTTATTCGTAAAATGGTCGCGATGATCGAGCAAATATGAGACGTCGATCCCGGACGCAATCAGTGTTGCCCGGTGGCGTTCGATTTTATCGAATGCTTTCGCATATGTCCGCTGTGCCCCAGTCGTATTGCCGCGGCGGTGATGATAGCGGGCGACGGCCAGCTGGATCAGACCGACAAGCGCCTCGTCCTGGCGTTGTCCTTCTTGCCAGACTTCCTCTAAGATTTCATGGCACTCGAAGTAATCGTGCCGAATGTTGAATTCAAATACGAATCGTTCAATCGGATTCATGGAATCACCTCTTCCTTTGAATATAACATAGTCGAACCCATCCGTTGTATGGTATACTAAGGCGCAAAAAACGTTGATGGGCAGGGAGAATCATGGAATCATACAGTGTAAAGATGGATGCGTTTGAAGGCCCGCTGGACTTGCTGTTACACTTGGTTGGTAAATTAGAAATCGATATTTATGATATATCCGTTTCCATGGTGACGGATCAATATGTGTCCTATATCCGTGCGATGCAGCATCTTGAACTAGATGTTGCTAGTGAATATCTTGTCATGGCAGCGACGCTGTTGCAACTGAAAAGCAAACAACTCTTGCCGATCGAACAGACGGAATACGATGAGATTCCTGATTTCGAGGAAGAACCGACACGAGAAGGTCTGATTCAACAGTTGATCGAGTATAAAGCATATAAGGAAGCAGCACTCGTCCTGAAAGAAAAGGAAGAGGCACGCCTTGAACTGTTCTCGAAACAACCAGAGGATTTGATGCGTTATCTCGACACGGATGCACAAGAGTATAACGGTACGTTATCACTGAGTGATTTATTACGTGCTTACGAAAAAATGCGCCAACGGGAAGCCTGGAAGGTACGCCGTTCGAAGACGGTCAAACGGGAAGAACGTTCACTCGAGCAACAGATGGAGTCCGTTGCCCGGTACGTCGCGACCCGTGAGCGGACGACATTCTTCGGTTTTTTTGCGGAGCAACCGACGGTCGAAGAACTAGTCGTCAGCTTCCTCGCTGTTCTTGAGCTCGTGAAGCAACGGGTCATTGATTGTGAACAGATGACCGATGATATCCTATTGCGGAGCATGGTGAAGGAGGAGAGTCAGATTGGCGTATGAACAAATCATTGAGAGCCTGTTATTCGTCGTCGGAGACGATGGAATCGATCCGCGTGGTCTCAGTCAAGCGCTAGAGATCAGTGAAGCGGCAGCGCGTGAACAGTTGCTGGCTCTTCAAACGACATTCGAAGCAGAGCAGCGTGTGTTGCAAATCGTGGAGTCGGGTGGTGTCTTTAAGATGGTGACACGAAAAGAGATGTCGCCATATATTCAGGCATATGCCGGTTCGCTCGCAGAAGATTCCTTGTCTCGAGCAGCAATGGAGACACTCGTCATCATCGCATACAAGCAACCCGTCACACGTGCTGACATCGAAGTCGTTCGTGGTGTGAAGACGGAGCGTGTCATCCATACGTTAAGTGCAAAAGGTTTGATTGAAGAGGCGGGACGCGCCAAAGGCGTCGGTCGCGCAAAATTGTATAAAACGACGGATCATTTCCTGGACCATTTTGGTCTGAACAGTATTGAAGAGTTGCCGCCACTCGAGTTCGAAGAAACGTTCGAATCGGATGGAGATCTCTTCTTCCGGAATGATCCTTCATTAGAGGAGAGAGTGAATTAATGGAACGGTTACAAAAAATCATCGCACAAGCAGGTGTCGCTTCGCGGCGTAAAGCAGAGGAATTGATCACAGCAGGTCGCGTCAAGGTCAACGGAAAAGTCATCACGGAGCTTGGAACGAAAGTCGGAGCACGTGCCGAAGTCGAAGTAGACGGTGTGAAGCTCGAACGGGAAGAACACGTCTACTACATGCTCTATAAACCAACAGGTGTCGTTTCGACGGTTGAAGACGACAAAGGACGTAAGACGGTCGTCGATCTCGTACCACCCGGACACCGTGTCTTCCCAGTCGGTCGACTCGACTACAATACGAGCGGTCTTCTTTTAATGACGAATGACGGTGAATTCTCGAACCTCTTGCTTCACCCGAAATATAAGGTACCGAAGCGTTATATCGTCAAAATCAAAGGTGTACCAGAATACTTCCACGTCAAAGGTCTTGAAAAAGGTGTCGTCTTACCGGATGGTTTCAAGACAGGTAAAGCACGTGTCGAGATGCGCGATATCGATAAGAAGAAAAATACAGCGATTCTTGAAATGGTCATCTACGAGGGACATAACCGTCAAGTCCGTCAAATGGTCGAGACACTCGGTTCGGAAGTCTTGAAGTTGAAACGTGAACAGTTCGGTTTCTTGACACTGGCCGGTCTTACTTCTGGCGAGTGGCGTGAACTTTCAAAAAAAGAAGTCAATCAATTGCGTGAGCTAGCGGATCCAGCCGCTCCACCTACGAAAAGACGTAAGAACACAAAAAAACGTTAATTTGTAAAGCGAGAAGCTCATCCTCCGGGTTGAGTTTTCTTTTTTTGTGACAAAACGATTAACGAATTTCACATTTTGTCAACGGTAAAGCGATTTCAAGTACAATATGGGTGGAGGCGGTAAAATATGAAAAAAACGAAACAAAATCCGGAAGAACGCTTAGCAGCGGCCCAGCAAAAAAAGAAGAAACGCTCCTTCTGGCGTCTGATGATCATGACGATTGTCTTGTTCGCCGGAGCAGTCGTCATCATGCAATTCGTCGATCAAGCGACACGTGATAAAAACGGTCGTGTCATGGCAGGCGATGATGCCCCTGGTTTCGCACTCGTCGATCTATATGGTGAGAAACAGCACTCGATGGACGAATACAAAGGAAAAGGACTTTTACTCAATTTCTGGGGAACATTCTGTGAACCATGTAAGAAAGAGATGCCATTGATCAATGACAACTATCAGATGATGCAAGACCAAGGCGTCAATTTCGTAGCGGTCAATGTCGGTGAAACACCGGTTCGTGTCTCAAGCTTCATCAAGGATATTGGCGGAACGGACTATCCGATTCTCATGGATACGAACAGTTCGGTCGAGAAGGCTTACGGGATCTACAACTTACCTGTGACGTTCATCATCAATAAAAAAGGTGAAGTCGTCGAGAAGTATGAAGGTGAGATTGATCAAGCGAAGCTCGAAGAGATGGTGAAGAAGGCGAACGAGTAACGCATCGAAGGGGGATTTAAGGATGCAGGAGCAAGAAGATTTCAAACAACTGGACATGCGTTACGAGGAAGCGGAGCTTCGATCGAAACGTAAGAATCCATCTTGGATCGACCGGGCATGGACGTTCTTCTCGTCCGTCAAGGTCGGGTTATGGTTGATTGCCTTGATCATCATCGCGAGCGGGGTCGGAACGATCTTCCCGCAAGAGATGTATATTCCACAGGCAACACCACCAGAAGAGTTTTACCAAAAGGAATACGGCACGGCAGGTGACATCTACTATACGTTAGGATTCCATAACCTATTTGAATCATGGTGGTATATCGGATTGATCACGCTTTTATTACTCTCGATCATCATCGTGTCGATTGACCGATTCTTCCCGCTCTACCGAGCACTGAAGAAACAACCGGTCATCCAGTCGGACCGTTTCATGAACGGTCAGCGATTTGGCGCGGAAGCGACTGGCGATGTCAAAAAAATCGATGCGATCGCACCGTTGCTTGAGAAAAAAGGCTATAAAGTCCGTCGACAAGACGGGGCACTCTTAGCGGAAAAGCAACGTTTCGGACGATGGGGTCCATACATCAATCATATCGGACTCGTCTTATTCTTCGGTGGTGCGATGCTTCGAGTCGTACCAGGGATGCACGAAGATGAATTACTTTGGCTCCGCGAAGGAGAGACGTTGCCGATCGAGGCGACGGACAATCAGTACTACTTGAAAAATGAAGCGTTCAACATCGAGTTCTATGATCCTGAGAAGGTCGATGAGAAGTTCAAGAAATCACTTGAAGCAGCAGGCGGAAACGTACCGAAGAACTATGATACGAAGATGACGCTGTACAAGAAAGTCGGCGAAACATCCGATTTCAAACCGAAGCTTGAAGAAATCAAGTCAGGTGAGACGGCAGTCAACCGCCCATTCGAATTCGATGATTATCAAGTCTTCCAGGAACAATACGCGGCAGATCCGGAATTCAAGACGATGTCGTTTAATATCGTCAACCAGAAGACGGACAAAGTCGTCGATACGATCAAAGTCGACTTGCGTGATCCGAAAGAAACATATGCTTTAAAAGATGGATATGAAGTCGAACTGAAGGACTTCCTTCCGGACTTCGTCGTTAAAGATGGTCAGCCAACGACGAACTCGGGACGTCCAGTCAATCCAGCCTTCGTCTTTAGTATCAAGTCACCGGAACATCCGAAAGGTGAACGGAGTTTGATTGGGATCAAATTGAACGTCGGTGGAGATGAGAACCAGTACAAAATGGCATTCGCGGGTACGGAACTCTCGAACATCTCGGGTGTCCGGATTAAAAAAGATATGACGCTACCGTTCCTGTTTGCAGGTGGTATCATCTTCATGGCAGGTCTATTGATCGGAATGTACTGGCCACACCGTCGTCTCTGGCTCAAAGAGAAGAACGGTCGGATCCAGATTGCTGGATTTACGAACAAAAATGCATTGGGGCTTCAAAAAGAAGCTAATCTCGCGTTGACGGAAGTCGGTCTACCAGAACTTGAGGATCGACAAAAGTTGCGGGAAGAGGGGGAAGCTAAATGAATTTGCTTCAGTTGAGCAGTAACCTGCTCCTTACATCATTCATCGTCTACCTCGTCAGTACAGGATTCTTCGCTGTAGCGACGAGTGGTAAAAAAGGACCGACGCGTTCTGGTAAAATCGCCTTTACGCTCGCGATCATCGGTTTCCTCGCGCAGCTCGGATATTTCTTCACGCGCTGGGCTGGAGCTGGGCACGTTCCAGTTTCGAACTTATATGAATACACGACATTCTTCGGCATGATGATGGTACTTGGTTTCTTGATCGTTTATGCCATCTACAAAAACAACGTCCTTGGCTTGATTGCGATGCCAGTTGCATTGCTCGTCATCGCCTATGCGTCGATGTTCCCGGATGAAGTCCAACCGTTGATCCCAGCACTACAAAGTGTTTGGCTCAAAATCCACGTCACGACGGCAGCGCTCGGCGAAGGGATTCTTGCCGTCAGCTTCGCGACGGGATTACTGTATCTGATTCACGCGACGGATTTCAGTAAGGAATCGAAAACACGGACGTGGCTCGAAGTCGTCATGTTCTCACTCGCATGTGTTGTCGGTTACATCTTAGTTGGGCTGTTGTTCAAAGCAACAGGTTCTGCATCGACGATCGAATACGTTGCGAAAAACGGTGCAACGATGACACATGACTACGCGATGCCAGTCTTGACCGGTCCTGAAGGCGGAAAAGTCTTATCGGGTTCAGGTGCCGTCATCGAATTACCGAACTTCTTGAACGCGAACAAAGTCAATACGGTCTTATGGTCGATCATTGGTGGCGTCGTCTTATACGTCTTGCTTCGCTTCGTCATTCTTCGCAAGCGTCTTGCTGAGAGCTTGAAGCCGATTGCACGTAAGATTGATCTTGAGACAGCAGATGAGATCAGCTATCGTTCTGTTGCGATTGGTCTTCCAATCTTCATCCTGGGCGGTCTGATTTTCGCGATGATCTGGGCGCAAATGGCTTGGAGCCGTTACTGGGGCTGGGACCCGAAAGAGGTATGGGCACTCATTACGATGCTCTTCTACGTCTTTTATCTCCATATGCGCATCCAGCGTGGTTGGATTGGTAAAAAATCAGCTTGGTTATGTGTCGGCGGATTTGCCGTCATCATGTTCAACCTTGTCTTCGTTAACCTTGTCGTAGCAGGATTACACTCATACGCGTAAGAAAAAGCAAGCAGCGGACCCGGAAACGGTCCGCTGCTTTTTCGTGTGCGTTTGACCGAAGTGTGCCTTTTCGGAGAAATCAGCCGGAGCAAGCCATTCTTTTCGTTTCATAGTATACTAAAAGAGTAGTAGGATAGAGGAGTAGAGTTTAGTTCATAGGAGGAGACAGCATGTCAGAAGAAGCACGTATTTTAGTCGTCGACGATGAAGAACGGATTCGTCGCCTGTTGAAGATGTATCTGGAGCGGGAAAATTTCACGATCGAGGAAGCAGACAATGGAGAGACGGCGCTTGAAATGGCGCTTGAGACAGAATACGATGTCATTCTCCTCGACTTGATGATGCCGAAGATGGACGGGATGCAAGTCTGTGAAGAACTGCGGAAAACAAAAGCGACGCCAATCGTCATGTTGACGGCAAAAGGCGAAGAGACGAACCGCGTCCATGGGTTTGAGATGGGGGCAGATGATTATATCGTCAAACCATTCAGTCCACGTGAAGTCGTCTTGCGTGTCAAAGCGATTCTTCGTCGGGCAAGTGCGACGAAATTCCTCCACACGGATGCGAAAACAAAAGATGTCATCGTCTTCCCACACTTGACGATCGACAATGATGCGCACCGCGTGACGGTCGAGTCGCAAGAAGTAAATTTAACACCAAAAGAATACGAACTCCTGTATTTCTTAGCAAAACAAACGGATAAGGTATTCTCGCGAGAACAATTACTCAAGGAAGTCTGGAACTATGAATTTTTCGGAGATCTGCGGACAGTCGATACACACGTCAAACGTCTGCGTGAAAAGCTGAATCGTTTGTCTCCGAACGCCGCTCAAATGATCACGACGGTCTGGGGTGTCGGATACAAGTTCGAGAATAGTCCGACCTGACGATGAAATGGTTGCAAAGCGTTGTCATCAAACTATGGGGAACGATTCTGTTACTCGTTTCGGTCGTCTTGATCGCCTTGACGATCTTGTTACTTGAATTTTTCAACTCGTTCCATATCGAACAGGAACGGGGGCACTTGGCAAAGCTCGGTCAACAAGTCGAGACCGTCTTTCAGGCGCACTCCGGCATCGAGGAAGGGTCGAGTACTGCTGTTGAAATCACGGATATCTACGGGGCGACACTGATCGCAAAGACGCAGGATGATTCCGTCGAAGCGAATATCTCACAAGCGAAGGCGAACCGGATCATCAAGGAACTCGAACGTCAGAACTGGAAAGCAATTGATGGTGAAGAAGGCGAGACAGCGATAGGCAACTATGAGACCTTTGATGGAAAAGCAGCACTCGCGTATCGGGCACCGCTCATTACGGATAGTGGCAACGGAACGATCTACTTGATCGAGCAATTGACGAACATCGAACAGGCGAATGAGGGTGCACGTCAAATCATTCAACTCTGTGTCCTGTTAGCGATCATCGGAACGACCGTCTTTGCCTTCTTCCTCTCGACACGAATCACGGCGCCACTGCGAACGATTCGCCAAGCTGTCGTTGAGGCCGGTGAAGGAAAGTTTGATCAGAGCCTGACGCAACGTTCACGGGATGAGATCGGTGACTTAGCGCTTGCGTTCAATGAAATGAGTAGTCAGCTCAATCAATACGTCACGGATCTCGATAAGGAGCGGCATTTACTCTCCTCGATTCTGCGCTGTATGGCAGACGGTGTGTTGACGTTCTCGAAATCAGGTGAGCTCCTTGCAACGAATCCACCGGCTGAAGCCTTTTTGGCGGGTTCTCCCGTACCGGATGAACTGATTGAGTTATTCCAGACGGTCATGCGTGAAGAGACGGAGATGACGGTCTCCTTTGAACGAGAGGGACGCTTCTACATCATCATCGTCAGTCCGTTACTCGAACAAGAAGAACAGATCGGAGCGGTCGCCGTCCTGCGTGATATGACGGAAGCGCAGCAACTCGAGAAGATGCGCGCTGATTTCGTCGCGAACGTCAGTCATGAACTGCGGACACCACTCGTCATGTTGCAAGGGTACTCAGAAGCGATTGTCGATGGCATGACCGAAAGTGACGAGGCGACGAAGGAATTCGCATCGATCATCTACGACGAGTCCCAAAGACTGTCGAGACTTGTTAACGATCTTCTTGATCTTGCGCGAATGGAAGCGGGATATCAGGAGTTACGGATTGAATCCGTCGAAGCAATCCCTTTTGCGAAGCGGGTGATCAAGAAGTTCAAACAGATGGGACGCGATAAACAAGTTACCTTCTCGGTTTCTGGTCCGAACATCGCGTTTGAAGCAGACCCTGATCAGATGGAGCAAGTCTTGACGAACCTCCTCGGGAACGCCCTGCGTTATACGGAGAACGGTGAAATCAAGATTAAGATTGACGAAGATAGGGAAAACATTACATTATCCGTCATTGATTCGGGTGACGGAATTCCAGAAGAAGATCTACCGTTCGTCTTTGACCGTTTTTATAAAGCGGATAAAGCGCGGACACGTGGCAAGACGGGTACAGGAATCGGTCTTGCGATCGTGGCGAATGTCGTCCGAGCTCATGGTGGTGAAGTCGAAGTCGACAGCCGCTTGGGAGAGGGAGCGACCTTCCGGATCCGATTACCGAAAAAACAAGGGAAGCGAACATTATGAGTCGCTTCCTTTCGCTATAGGAGTGAATGAAACATGAAAATTTACACGAAGTCTGGTGACGAAGGAGAAACATCTCTCGTTGGTGGAAGAGTCAAAAAAAATGATCGGTTGATTAGCTTGATGGGAGAACTCGACGAATTGAACAGTTTCGTCGGACTTGCCCGGACGAAAGCATCATCAATCGAGGTGCGTGAGCAACTGACAGTGATCCAGCACGCGCTATTCGATTGTGGTAGTGACTTGATGTATGTCGAGCCGCGCCCGTCACGTTTGAGTCAAGAAGCGACGGTTGATTTAGAAAGTTGGATTGACACGTTAACGGAGTTATCGCCGCCGCTCGATAAGTTCATCTTGCCTGGTGGAACGGAAGCAGCTGCAACGTTACACGTGGCACGGACGGTCTGTCGTCGCGTTGAACGTTCGATGATCGATGTTCCTCAAGCGGCTCATTTGTTACCGTTCATCAACCGACTCAGTGACTTCTTCTTTACAGCAGCCCGTTACGAGAATGCCGTCAAACAAAAAGCAGATATTGAATATGTCCGCAGTGCGCATGTATTCAAACGAAAGGATGGAGAGCAATGAGTCAGTCATTTAGTACATGGAAAAAGGAAGGAACGAGCTACCATCTCGTTCCGACCGACAAATTCAAGACGACGACGATTCTCGTCACATTTTCAGCACCGTTAGAAGCGAAGACGCTGACAAGCCGTGCAATCCTACCGTATATCATGGAAAAATCGACAGCCGCTTATCCGTCGATGAAAGCGTTACGTGAGCCGCTTGAAACACTATATGATGCGGGACTTTATGCGGACGCGTCGAAGTTCGGAGAAGAGCATGTCATCTCATTCCAACTCGATGTCGTCCGGGGAGAACTCGTCCATCATCCGTCGTTGTTAAAAGAAGCACTCGAATTGCTCGAGCAAATGGTGCTGTATCCAGATTTGACGGAAGGTGGCTTCCGTGAACAGTTCGTCAAACAAGAAAAACGATTGCATGCCTTACGGATCAGTTCACTATATGACGATAAAATGCGCTACGCACAGCAACGTCTTCTCGAATTGATGGCACCAGGTGAAGCCGTCGCGTTGCCATCGCTTGGAACACTCGAAGAACTCGAACAGATCACCCCGTCATCCTTGCGTGATACATACCGTTCGATGATCGAAGACGACCGGATTGATGTCTTCGTCGTCGGACATGTAACGAAGGAGGAGATGGAAGACGCTCTATCATTCTTGCCATCGCATTCTGAAAAAATCAGTCATTACATTCCGGCCCAAAAAGCAGTCAATGGTGTAAAACGGTCGAGTGAAACGCAACCGATCAAACAAGGTAAATTGCATCTTGGTTACCGGGTAGCGGTCGATCCGACATCTGCTGACTCGATTCGGATGCAAATCGTCAATGGTCTGTTCGGTGGCTTCCCGCATTCAAAACTGTTCATGAATGTCCGTGAAAAAGAGAGTCTCGCCTATTATGCGGCTTCACGGTATGCGGCATTGAACAGTGCACTCTATGTTTATGCCGGGGTCGACACGAAAGAAGCAGAACGTGCCGAGAAGATCATCTTGGAACAACTCGTTGATTTGAAAGCAGGACAGTTCACGGATGAAGAATTGACACAGACGAAGGCGATGTTGATCAATGCGCGCCGTCAAATCCTTGATCAGCCAGGTCAACTGATTGGTTGGTTGAATGGTTCGAAGATGCGTGGACTGACACTGGAAGATGAGATTCATATCATTGAAACGGCGACACGTGAAGACGTCGTTCGATTAGCAGCGGCAATCGATCTTGATGCCGTATATCTATTGCGAGGTGAAGCATGATGGAACAACTAACCTATCACGATACAGACGAAACGGTATACCACGAGCAGCTCGATAACGGCTTATCCGTCTATTTGTTGCAAAAAAAAGGATACGAAAAGACGTATGCGACGTTTACGACGCGTTATGGTTCGATTGATCAACGATTCAAAAAAGGCGAGGAATGGATCACGGTACCGGACGGCATCGCCCATTTCCTCGAGCATAAGATGTTCGAATCCGAAAAAGGGGACGTCTTCCAAGAGTTCGGTCGTCTCGGTGCCTCTGCGAACGCCTTTACCTCGTTCTCGCGGACAGCGTATTTGTTCTCAGCGACGTCGTTGATCGAACAAAACCTCGAGACGTTGATCGATTTCGTACAAGATCCCTACTTCACGCCGGAAAGCGTTGAAAAAGAGAAAGGGATCATCACGCAAGAAATCCAGATGTATCAAGATAATCCGGGATGGCGCCTGTTCTTCGGTCTGATCGAATCGATGTATGCATCGCATCCAGTTCGGATCGATATCGCGGGAACTCCGGAATCAATCAATCAAATCACAGCCGATGACTTGTACACGTGCTACCGTACGTTCTATCATCCATCGAACATGGTGTTGTTCGTCGTCGGAAACATCGATCCGGAAGAGACACTAGCATTGATCAAGGCGAACCAAGCGAAGAAAGACTATACGGATCGCCCGGCAATCGAACGAGATTACGGTCAAGAGCCGCATGGCGTACATCGTCCACGTTTTGAACTCGAGCTCGACGTTAAGACACCAAAGGTATTGATCGGTTACAAAGACGAATCGCTTCGCGGCGAGGCACAAGTCCGCCGTGAGTTAACGAGTGAACTGCTGTTACACCTCTTGTTCGATCAGACATCATCGACGTATTTGGAACTGTATGAAGACGGTCTGATTGACGATACGTTCAGCTTTGATTACTCGAGTGAGGAAGAGTTCGCCTTTGCGACGTTTGGCATGGAGACAGAGGATCCAGACAAGTTCATCCAAGCGTATGAGACACTCCTGCAAACGCGTCCTGACTTCACGGAAGATGAAGTCACGCGCAAGCGGAACATGATGCAAGGGAAATTCCTCCGTGCCTTGAATTCACCGGAATTCATTGCGAATCAGTTCTCGCGTCACGCACTTGCCGGTACGAATCTGTTCACGCTTCCGACATTGATTGCTTCGATTACGAAAGAAGAGATTGAAGCCCGTTTCGACGAGTTGTTCGCCATTGAAAACCGGGCGATCTCAATCGTCAAACCGTACGAGTGATGCGAATCCTCATCACCGGTGCGAGTGGCGCCATTGGTCTTGCGGCAGCAAAACAACTTGCTGCCGCTGGACATGAATTGGTGCTTCAGACGTATCGACAGCAAGCGGTTTTAGAACGGATGATAGAGGAGTGGCAAGGCGAGCACCACATCCTGACTGCGAATTTAGCAGACGAGAAGGACTTGCAGGCATTTTGTGCGGCATTACCTGTCGTCGATGCCTTCGTCCATTGTGCCGGAACGAGTTATAGCGGTCTGTTGCTCGATCAATCAGCAACATCAATGCACGAACTCTGGAAAATTCATGTCGAGGCGTTGATGCGCATCAGCCAAACCGTGACACGGACGAAACCGTTTACGTCGAAGCTTGCGATCGTCGTCATCAGTAGTGTGTTAGGAGAACAAGGTGTCGCGGGTGAGGTCGTCTATTCGACATGCAAGGCGGCACAGCTCGGATTCGTCAAGGCATACAGCAAGGAACTTGGACCGATGCATGGACGTATCAACGCGATCACGCCGGGGTGGATCGATACGCCGATGAACGCGATTTTCTCGGAAGATGAAAAGGAACAAGCAATCGCTGAAATCCCAGCCGGTCGATTCGGAAAAGTAGAAGAAGTGGCTTCTGCCATCCGTTACTTAGTGCAACCTGAATCAAGTTATGTATCGGGAGCCATCCTTAAAATAGATGGCGCGTGGATGTAAGCATTGGAATTTCAGTTCAGGAATGCTTTTCATTTTTCAAAAAATCATTTAACATGAGGAATGGATAATCGTATTGATAGAGGAGGATGGGCGCGTGAGTGAGTTCGAGCAATGGTATCTCGAATATGAATTAAAGGTCAATCGTCCCGGTATACTCGGGGACATTGCTTCGTTGATGGGAATGTTACATATTTCGATCGTGACGATCAATGGTGTCGATCATCAACGACGCGGTATGTTGCTCCAAACGAAACAACCGGATCAAATTCCACGACTCGCCGCTATTCTCAAGACGATGTCAACCATAGAGGTCATCAAACTACGAAAACCAAAACTACGTGACCGAATCGCGATTCGTCACGGGCGCTATATCGATCAAAGCAGTGATGAACGAAAGACGTTCCGCTTCGTCCGGGAAGACTTAGGGATTCTCGTCGATTTCATGGCAGAGCTATGTAAACAGGATGGGCACTTGTTGATTGGTGTCCGCGGCATGCCACGCGTCGGTAAGACGGAGTCGATCGTCGCAGCGAGCGTCAGTGCGAATAAGAAATGGCTGTTCCTATCGTCGACGTTGATTAAACAGACGGTTCGAACATCGTTGTTCGACGACGAGCGGACGGGTGATTATGTTTACATCATCGATGCGTTAGTGTCACAACGAAATTTCGATGAACGACACTGGCAAATCCTGCGGGAAGTCATGCGTCTACCCGCGACGAAGATCGTCGAACATCCGGATGCGTTCGTCAAATCGAGTGAGTATACGTGGGATGATTTTGATTACATCATTGAATTACGCAACACGACTGAAGAAATCATTGTGACTGAACTGCCTCGTTCCCATGGGGGAAATGATTGGTTCAACTTTGAATAAGTATGAAAAATGGAAGGTGTGTTACCGATGACCGAGCTCGGAACCTACTTAAAGGAACAACGGGAGGCGCTAGGCGTCTCTCTCGAACAAATTCAAACGACGACGAAGATTCAAAAGCGTTACATCGTCGCGATCGAAGAAGGCAATTATGATCAATTGCCGGGAGCCTTTTACGCCCGGGCCTTCATCAAGACATATGCGGAAGCACTCGGTCTTGACGTCGATGAAGTCTTTACGACTTATAAACGTGATCTTCCGGAACCGGAAGCACAACCGGTCGTCGAACTGTCACGGCGCGCGACGTATTCGAAATCCAGTGCTCCGAAAAAGAGCGTTGCGAAGCGTTGGATTCCGAATATCATCATCATCGTACTAATCTTTGCGATCGGTACTGCCTTGTATTATGGTCTGCAGACGTTCCTCGACGGTAACGAAGAGGCGAAGACGTCCGCACCGAAGCAAAATGATGTCACGATCGATCAAGGGGACGCGCCAAGTAAAGAGACGGATGCGCCTGCGAAGACGGAAGAAGAGCCGAAGGAAGAACCGGCGAAACAGGAAGAAACAAAAGAAGAACCTAAAAAAGAGGCACTTGCTGCGAAATCGACATCTGGTCAAGATGTCACGTATGAAGTCGCAACGAAAGATACGATGAGTGTCTCGATTCAAATCAAGAAAGATGCCTCTCCGTCGCCATTCGTCGGTGTGCGTGATACATCACTTGAAGGAAAAGCACTCGCGCCAGACCACATCAACGCATCGGATCCGAATCCGATCGTCGTGAAGGACGCGAAGACGGACTTGATCCGCATCCGGATCGGTTCGATTAAAGGGATTGATAAAATCGTCGTCAATGACCAAGAACTGAAACTGAACCGTTCGCTTCTCGTCCAAAACATCTATCTAAAGAAAGTAGCCACGCCGTAATCCGGCGTGCCTTCTTTTAGATGGTATGTCATTTACATATGAAATGAAGGAGGAGGGCGTTACATGAACTTACCGAATCAATTGACAGTATTACGTGTTTTATTAATTCCCGTGTTCGTCATCGTACTTGCGATTGATCCGAACTGGGGACAGTGGGATGTGTTGGGAGCCGAGCTTCCCGTCTCACACTTCGTTGCAGCTATCATCTTCCTTGTTGCTTCACTGACGGACTGGCTCGATGGATATATCGCTCGTAAACAAAAATTAGTGACGAACTTTGGAAAATTCATGGATCCACTTGCCGACAAGATGTTAGTTGCAGCTGCGCTTGTCTACTTGGTGGAACTTGGATTCGTCGCAGCATGGATCGTCGTCATCATTCTCTGTCGAGAGTTCGCAGTCACGGGTCTTCGTCTCGTCGCATCTGACGAAGGGATCGTCCTTGCTGCCGGAAACTCTGGCAAAGCCAAGACATGGGTCCAGCTGACATCAATCACGGCATACTTGTTGCACGATATCATCTTTGCGATGTGGAACATTCCGTTCGCAGATATTACGATGTGGCTTGCTTTGATCTTGACGATCTACTCAGGCGTCGAATATTTCTCGAAAAACATTAAGTTAATTACGAAATCCATGTAAGATGGATCAATTTAGACTGTTCGTCATACCGAACAGTCTTTTCTTATACTTCAAGAAGGTGAGGAATCAACATGAAAGCAGAAATCATCGCAGTCGGAAGCGAACTCCTCCTTGGGGAAATCGCGAACACGAATGCACAGTACCTTTCCGAATGGTTAGCGAGTGCCGGAATTGACGTTCATTATCATACAGTCGTCGGTGACAATCGCGAACGGATGCAAGAAACATTCCGTCAGGCGCAACAGCGGGCAGATCTCCTCGTCATCACAGGAGGTCTTGGACCGACGGAAGACGATTTGACGAAAGAGGTGCTCGCTGATCTCCTCGGACGTGATCTCGTTCTCGATCAAGCGGCGTACGAGCGAATCGAAGGGTTTTTAAAGACACGTCAACGGGAGATGACAATCAACGAACGAAAACAAGCATTAATCATCGATGGTGCAACGGTTTTACGTAATGATGCAGGACTTGCTCCCGGTATGTCGGTCCAAACGGAGCATCACCAATATATCGTCTTACCCGGTGTGCCACGCGAGATGAAGCAAATCCTCAAAGATCACTTCAGTCATCTATTCGGTCAAGAAACGATTCGTTCTCGGACGTTACGATTCTTCGGAATCGGGGAATCGGCTTTAAACGACCGTCTAGAAACGTTGATCAAGGAAGCGACCAATCCATCGGTCGCACCGTATGCGGAGCTCGCTGAAGTCCGGTTGCGCCTGACGGCTAAAGCACTCGATCAACAGGAAGCCGATCGTATGCTCGATGAACTCGAACAACACGTCCTTGCTGAAGTCGGCATGTACTTTTATGGATATGGGGAGACGAGTCTGCCGGAAGTCGTCCTAAAACGGTATCAAGAAGCAGGATTGACACTTTCGCTCGCCGAATCACTGACGGGAGGAGCTGTCGCGAGTGGTCTCGTTGATGTCAGCGGTGCGAGTCAAGTATTGCGCGGGAGCGCTGTCGTCTATGATGATGCAGCGAAGCAAGCCGTGTTATCGGTACCAGAGGATTTATTACGAGAGCATACTGCTGTCAGTAAAGAGGTAGCGATTGCGATGGCTGAAGGGGCACGAGAACTGTATCAATCCGATATCGCCGTCGCCTTGACGGGGGAAGCAGGTCCGACGAGCAACAGTGGAAAAGTGGTCGGAACGGTCTATTGTGCTGTTGCGGACGCACATGGAACACGGATCGTCGAATGGCAATATCCATCGTTCGACAGAGGCATGATTCGACTGCGCGCCGTCAAGGATACCTATTTCCTTTTACTGAAACATCTCGAAAAATCATCAGAGTAAGAAAAATGATCGAAGTGCAAGTATGCGAATAAATGTTCGTAAAATGCTTGTCATTCGGTCTCAAAAGAAGTACAATAATCTCAGTAAGATAATTAAAAGGAGGCCTGCTACGTGAGTGATCGTAAAGCAGCACTTGAGATGGCGTTACGCCAGATAGAGAAACAGTTCGGTAAAGGTTCTATCATGAAACTCGGAGAAAATGCGGATCAGAAGGTATCAGTAATCTCTTCTGGATCGATTACATTAGATATTGCCCTAGGTGCAGGTGGATACCCACGTGGACGGGTCATCGAAGTATACGGACCTGAATCGTCAGGTAAAACGACGGTTGCGCTTCATGCAATCGCAGAAGTTCAAAAACAAGGCGGACAAGCCGCATTCATCGATGCGGAGCATGCGCTTGATCCAGCATATGCAAATAAACTCGGTGTCAACATCGATGAGCTCCTCTTGTCACAACCGGACACTGGGGAACAAGCACTTGAAATCGCGGAAGCACTCGTTCGTTCTGGTGCGGTCGATATTCTTGTCGTCGACTCTGTTGCGGCACTCGTACCAAAAGCAGAGATCGAAGGCGAGATGGGTGACTCACACGTCGGTCTTCAAGCACGTTTGATGAGCCAAGCGCTTCGTAAGTTGTCTGGTGCAACGAATAAATCGAAGACGATCGTCATCTTCATCAACCAAATTCGTGAAAAAATCGGTGTCATGTTCGGTAACCCGGAAACAACTCCAGGTGGTCGTGCACTTAAATTCTACTCGTCTGTTCGTTTAGAAGTGCGTCGTGCGGAAGCGTTGAAAAACGGTACGGACGTCGTCGGTAACAAAACGAAGATTAAGGTCGTCAAGAACAAGATCGCACCTCCGTTCAAACAAGCGGAAGTCGACATCATGTATGGTCTCGGGATTTCGAAAGTCGGCGAGTTGATCGACATCGGAACAGACCTTGATATCGTTCAAAAGAGTGGTGCATGGTACTCGTACAACTCTGAACGTCTCGGTCAAGGGCGTGAGAACGCGAAACAATACATGGTCGAGCATCCGGAAGTCGCAGCAGAGGTCGAACGTTTGATTCGTGAACACCACGGTCTCGTCGATCGCGAAGAGCCGGTTGATTTCGAAGCAGAACAACCAGAAGATCTATTTGCTGAATAAACCGTTTCAGAGAGGATTCGCGTGCGAATCCTCTCTTTTTTAGTGTAAAAGAGGAAAACAGTGGAATTCTTTCCCGTCCGTTCGTTGACAATGAACGAGTGCTATCCTTACAATATAGATGTACGTTTTTTAGACAGCTTCGATGAAATACCGAAATGAACTAAGAAACACCTTGCAAAGGGGAGGTGAACCCATGAGTACACTGACTTGGATTGTCATACTTCTCCTCACTTTGCTGATCGCATTCATCGTAGGCTACTTCTTGCGGAAATCGATTGCAGAAGCGAAAATTCAAGGCGCAGAAACGGAAGCGAACAAAATCGTCGAACGTGCGCGTGAATCGGCTGAGGCAACGAAAAAAGAAGCAGTACTCGAAGCGAAAGATGAAGCATTCAAACTTCGTAACGAAGTGGAAAAAGAATTGCGTGAACGTCGCCAAGAGCTAGCGAAACAAGAAGCCCGGTTGCTCCAGAAAGAAGAGACACTCGATCGCCGTGTTGACGCTATCGACCGTAAGGAAGATCAGATCAATACACGTGATGCAGAGATCGCGAAACGGAAGCATCAAGCTGAAGAACTAGAGCGCAAAGTAGAGGACCTGTATGAACAGGGACGTCAAGAGCTTGTCCGCGTCGCGAATTTATCGCAAGACGAGGCAAGAACGATCATCATGGATGAGACGAAACAGGCTGCTTTACATGATGCAGCCATTCTTCAAAAAGAAATCGAACAAAAAGCAAAAGAAGAAGCCGACAAGAAAGCACGTAACATCTTGTCACTTGCGATTCAACGGTTCGCCGCTGAACATATCGCAGAGACTACTGTATCGGTCGTCAACTTGCCGAACGATGAGATGAAAGGTCGGATCATCGGACGGGAAGGCCGCAACATCCGTACGCTCGAGACCTTGACTGGGATCGACTTGATCATCGATGATACGCCGGAAGCCGTCATTTTGTCTGGTTTTGACCCAATTCGTCGCGAAGTCGCTAAAATGGCGCTCGAGAAATTGGTTCAGGATGGTCGGATTCACCCGGCCCGTATTGAAGAGATGGTCGACAAATCCCGTCGTGAAGTCGACGAGCGGATTCGAGAAATCGGAGAAGAAGCGACGTATGATGTCGGAATCCACGGCATTCATCCGGACCTTGTCAAAATTCTCGGTCGCTTGAAGTACCGTACGAGTTACGGACAGAACGTCCTGTATCACTCACTTGAGGTTGCCCACCTTGCAGGTATGATGGCAGCTGAACTTGGAGAAGATGTCACGCTTGCGAAGCGTGCAGGTCTTCTGCATGATATCGGGAAAGCGATCGACCACGAAGTCGAAGGCAGTCACGTTGAGATCGGAGTCGAGCTCGGTACGAAGTACAAAGAGCATCCAACCGTCATCAACGCGATCGCATCCCACCACGGGGATACGGAAGCGACATCTGTCATTTCCGTCTTGGTCGCAGCTGCGGATGCATTATCTGCTGCTCGTCCAGGTGCACGTCAAGAGACACTCGAAAGTTATATCCGCCGTCTCGAACGCCTCGAGGAAATCTCGGAATCGTTCGACGGTGTCGAAAAATCATTTGCGATCCAAGCGGGTCGTGAAGTCCGTATCATCGTTCGACCTGACGTCGTCGATGATGTACTGGCTCACAAGATGGCGAGTGACATCCGGAAAAAAATCGAAGAAGAACTCGATTATCCGGGACACATCAAGGTCACGGTCATTCGGGAAACACGGGCAGTCGAATACGCGAAATAAGTGGAGTGGCGGGCGACCGCCACTTTTTTTAATGAACGGAGGAACAGCAATGAAGATTTTATTCATCGGAGACGTCGTCGGTGCACCCGGTCGACACATCCTGCAACAATTCACAGCACGCCTGAAAGCGAAGTACAACCCGAACGTCATGCTCGTCAACGGCGAAAACGCGGCACACGGACGCGGCATCACGAAGTCGATCTATCATCAATTCCTTGAACTCGGATTCCACGGAATCACGATGGGGAACCACACGTTTGATAACCGCGACATTTTTGACTGGATCGACGACGCGGATCGAATCGTCCGTCCGGCGAACTATCCGGAAGGCACGCCAGGTCGTGGGATGATGATCGTCAAAGCAGGTAATAAAAAGATTGCCGTCATCAACGTCCAAGGAACGGTCTTCTTACCACCACTCGGTGACCCTTTCCGTACCGTCGATGCACTGATTGCGGAAGTCGAAGGAAAAGTTGATGCCATCTTCGTTGATGTCCATGCGGAAGCAACGAGTGAGAAAATTGCGATGGGTTATCACCTCGACGGTCGAGTACAGGCTGTCGTCGGGACACATACGCACGTCCAGACAGCAGATGAGCGTGTCCTTGACGGAGGAACGGCTTACATCACGGATGTCGGGATGACAGGTCCGCTGAACGGCGTGCTCGGAATGCGCCAGGAAGATGTCCTACGAAAATTCAAGACACAGCTCCCAACACGGTTTGAAGTTGCCGAAGGACGGGAACAACTAAATGGAGTCTTGATTCATATCGATGACACAACCAAAAAAGCAACGAAGATTGAACGGATTCATCTGACGGATCAGTCAGTATTCTTCGACTGATTGCCATTTCTGGATGGGGAGGTACACGCATGGACGTCCTGAAAGTATCAGCTAAGTCGAATCCAAACGCGGTAGCAGGTGCACTCGCGGGTGTCATTCGAGAGAGAGGTTCCGTCGAGATTCAGGCCATTGGTGCGGGAGCGCTCAATCAGTCTGTCAAAGCCGTCGCCATCGCACGCGGATTCGTGGCGCCTTCTGGCATCGACTTGATTTGTATCCCAGCCTTCACAGACATTTTGATTGATGGGGAAGAGAGAACCGCCATCAAACTCATCATCGAACCACGATAACGAATTGGACATAGGTCCTATTTGCAAGTAGACCATTTACTCGACTGGAGTAGATGGTCTTTTTGCTGCGCCTGCGAAATTTTCTCACCTTTCCACCGAGGGAGCATTGTACTACTTCCGGTAAATCGGTATCATGAGGGAGGATAGAGAGAACTATCATTTCAGGGGACAGAGAAGGAGCGAACGTCGATGTATAATCAGTTATCATGGAAAGTTGGCGGTCAGCAGGGAGAAGGGATCGAATCAACAGGCGAAATCTTTGCGATTGCCTTGAATCGACTCGGCTATTACCTGTATGGTTACCGTCACTTTTCGTCACGTATCAAGGGAGGACATACGAACAATAAGATTCGTGTCGCGACACAGGAAGTCCGGACGATTTCCGATGATCTCGATATTTTGGTCGCATTCGATCAAGAGACGATCGATGTTAACTTCCATGAATTGCGTCAAGGTGCCATCATCATCGCGGATGCGAAATTCAATCCGACGAATCCGGACGAAGCACGCGCTTCCTTGTATGCGATTCCATTTACGGAAATTGCAGCTGATCTCGGTACGGCTTTGATGAAGAACATGGTCGCGATTGGTGCATCGAGCGCGATTCTCGGCATTGCACCGGAGCGTTTCCAAGCCGTCGTCGAACAGATTTTCGGTCGAAAAGGTCCAGACATGGTCGAGAAAAACTTAGCGGCAATCCGTGAAGGAGCAGCAGCGTTTGAAGCACTTGCAGGAGAGGGCGAGCGTTTCGTCTTGGAACCGGCTGACGGAAAACAACGGATGTTCATGATCGGAAACGATGCGATCGCCCTTGGTGCAATCGCCGGTGGAGCGCGTCTGATGGCAGCTTACCCGATCACACCATCATCTGAGATCATGGAATACTTAATCAAGAAACTGCCGCAGTTCGGCGGAACGGTCGTCCAGACGGAAGACGAGCTGGCAGCAGTCACAATGGCAATCGGTGCGAACTACGCAGGTGTCCGTGCTTTGACGGCGTCTGCTGGTCCAGGATTGTCATTGATGGCGGAAGCGATCGGATTATCCGGGATGACGGAAACACCGCTCGTCATCGTCGATACACAACGGGGCGGTCCGTCAACCGGTCTACCGACGAAACAGGAACAGTCTGACCTGATGGCGATGATCTACAGCACGCATGGTGAGATTCCAAAGGTCGTTTTGGCACCGTCAACGGTCGAGGAAGCGTTCTACGATGCAGCAGAGGCATTCAACATCGCAGAGGAATACCAGTGTCCTGTCATTCTATTGACGGATTTGATGCTGTCTCTTGGAAAACAATCGGTCGAACCACCGGATATGTCACGCGTTGAGATCCGACGCGGGAAGTTGATCCAGGAAGACTTACCGGAACTTGAAGGAAAAGCGTACTTCAAACGCTACGAAGTGACGGAAGATGGGATCAGTCCACGTGTCATTCCAGGCGTCAAGCACGGAATTCACCACGTAACAGGTGTTGAGCACAATGAGGAAGGACGTCCGTCGGAAGCGACGAAGAACCGAGTCGATCAGATGACGAAGCGACTCCGTAAGCTAAACACGTTCCGCTTACAGGATGCCATTCTCGTAACGGAGCATCATGCAGAACCGGATATCTTATTCGTCGGTTTCAACTCGACACGTGGAACGATCGAAGAGATCATGCCACGACTCGAAGCACAAGGAATCAAAGTTGATCACTTGCATATCCGTCAAGTCCATCCGTTCCCAAGTGAGCTCGTCACGCCGCACTTAGAGCGGGCAAAACGAGTCATCGTCGTCGAGTACAACGCAACGGGACAACTGGCGAAGCTGATCCAGATGAACTGTGGACATGCATCGAAGATCGAGCATATCCTGAAATTCAATGGCGACCCGTTCTACCCAGCAGAGGTCGTCGAGCAGGTCGTAGGAGGGGTATATCATGGCAACCTTTAAGGATTTTAGAAATGATGTCAAACCAAACTGGTGTCCAGGGTGTGGAGACTTCTCGATTCAAGCAGCGATTCAGCGTGCTGTCGCGAACGTCGGTCTCGAACCAGAAGAGTTGGCATTGATTTCCGGGATCGGCTGTTCTGGTCGGATATCCGGTTATATCAATACGTATGGCTTCCACGGCGTTCATGGACGGTCCCTTCCGATTGCCCAAGGTGTCAAGATGGCGAACCGCGAATTGACGGTCATCGCGTCTGGTGGCGACGGTGATGGATTTGCAATCGGCATGGGACATACGATTCATGCATTCAAGCGCAATGTCGACATGACGTACATCGTCATGGACAATCAAATTTACGGCTTGACGAAAGGGCAGACATCACCCACTTCTGCACCTGGATTCAAGACGAAATCGACGCCAAAAGGGTCGATTGAAAAGAGTGTTTCACCGGTTGAACTCGCCTTGACGGCTGGCGCGACGTTCGTTGCCCAAAGCTTCTCGAATGATTTGAAGGGCTTGACGCAATTGATCGAGCAAGCGACGGCACATAAAGGATTTGCCTTCATCAACGTCTTCAGTCCATGTGTCACGTTCAACAAGGTCAATACGTACGATTGGTTCAAACAGAACTTGACGAAGCTGTCCGATATCGAAGGATACGATCCGTCGAACTTGGATCTTGCGAAACAGACCGTTCATGCTCACGACGGACTCGTCATGGGATTGATCTATCAGGATGAAACACGTCCTGATTACCAGTCACAAATCGATGGGTATCAAGAATCTGGTCTCGCGTATGCGGATCTTGAGCTGAACGAAGAAACATTCGGTAAACTGGCAGCGGAATTCATGTAAGATAAAGGAAAGATGTGTTTGGTTTTTTTGGGGATGCTAAACATTTGGAAGTTCGCCACATATAAATAAACGTGAACTTCCGCGAAGGAGTCGGGGAAAGATGACGAAATTAGTAACGACGGTAGAAGAGACGACAACGACGAAAACGATGCGTGCACTCGTCAAAGAAGAACGCGGGTTCGGTGCGGCACTCAAAGAAGTACCGGTACCCGTACCGAGTCGTGGAGAAGTCTTGATTCGAGTCGAGGCAACATCGATCTGTGGGACGGACGTGCATATCTATGAGTGGGACGCGTGGGCAGCCTCGCGTGTCAATCCGCCGTATGTCTTCGGTCACGAGTTCTCGGGCGAAGTCGTCGAGCTCGGAGAAGGCACGAAACGTTTGAAGCTCGGTGACCGTGTCTCGGCGGAGACGCATATCGTCTGTCATCAATGTAAACAGTGTCTTCGTGGTCAATATCACATCTGTAAGAACACGAAGATCATCGGTGTCGATACACAAGGCTGTTTTGCAGAATACGTCGTCATGCCGGAAGAAAACCTCTGGGTCAACCCGGAAGATATGCCAGCAGGGATTGCCTCGATCCAAGAGCCGATGGGCAATGCTGTCCATACGGTTCTTGCGAGTGATGTCAGTGCAAAAACGGTCGCAATCGTCGGTTGTGGTCCGATCGGTCTGATGGCGGTCTCCGTCGCTAAAGCAGCTGGTGCGGCGGAAGTCGTTGCGATCGACGTCAATCCGTATCGTCTCGAACTCGCACGGACGATGGGGGCGGATGTGGTCATTGATTCACGTCATGACGATGTGTTAGAGCGGATCGAGCGCATGACGGACGGCGACGGGATTGATGTCGTCTGTGAGATGAGTGGTCATCCGGTTGCGATTCGTCAAGCCTTCGAGATGGTGACAGCAGGTGGAGACGTCAACATCCTCAGTCTGCCGGTCAAACCGGTTGAAATCGATTTGACGAACCACGTCGTCTTCAAAGGTGTCCGGGTCCAAGGGATCACCGGTCGGAAGATGTATGAGACATGGAGCCAGGTTTCTGCTTTCTTATCGAGCGGAAAAGTCGATGTCCGACCGTTAATCACACACACGTTGCCGCTCGAGCGGTTCGAAGAAGGATTTGAATTGATGCGTCAAGGGAAATGCGGGAAAGTCGTATTACAACCAAGGGGGACGAATTAATGGGATTTGAACACTTACGGACAGAACTAGAAGAGATGAAACAGGCGGGCACGTTTCGCAACCTCGTAGCACTTGAGAGCGCGCAACATAACCGCGTGACGATCGACGGGAAGGAACTCATTCAACTGTCGTCGAACAACTACCTCGGACTCGCAGCACATCCACGTCTCGCTGAACAAGCTGCGGAAGCAGCGCGCACGTTCGGTGCTGGAACAGGGTCCGTTCGGACGATTGCCGGAACACTCGAGATGCACCAAGCATTCGAACGGGAACTTGCGACATTCAAGCATACGGAAGCAGCACTCGTCTTCCAGTCGGGATTCGCAACGAATCTCGGTGTCTTATCGGCACTGCTCGGTCCGGAAGACGTCGTCATCTCGGATGAGTTGAACCACGCTTCGATCATCGATGGGATTCGTCTGACGAAAGCGAAACGCCGAATCTATAAACACGTCGACTTGGCGGATCTTGAAGCGGCCTTACAAGAAACGCAAGACGCGCGGACGCGCCTTATCGTCACGGACGGTGTCTTCTCGATGGACGGAAACATCGCACCACTTCCGGAAATCGTTGAATTAGCCGAGCGATATGACGCACTCGTCATGGTCGATGATGCCCATGCGTCAGGTGTGCTTGGGAAAGCGGGACGCGGTACGGTCAATCACTTCGGTCTTGACGGACGTGTTGCCCTGCAAGTTGGTACGCTCTCAAAAGCCATCGGTGTCCTCGGGGGATACGTCGCGTGTGAACAGCACGTCAAAGATTACCTGATCCATAAAGGACGTCCGTTCTTGTTCTCGACATCACATCCACCAGCAGTCGTCGAAGCGAACCGGGAAGCGCTCCGTGTCATGGAGGAAGAGACGGAACTCTTCGATCGTCTGTGGGAAAACACGGAATTCTTTAAACAAGGACTCCGGGATCTTGGATTCGACATCGGAACGTCGACGACGCCGATCACACCTGTCATCGTCGGGGATGAAGCACGTTGCCACGAGTTGTCGGACCGCTTACGTCAAGAAGGTATCTTTGCTCAAGGCATCGCATTCCCGACGGTTGCAAAAGGAAAAGCACGTGTCCGGACGATCGTGACGGCGGAACATACGCGTGAAGATTTAACGACGGCGCTTGCAGCTTTCGAAAAAGTCGGTCGTGAATTAAACTTGATCGGTTGATATCGATCACGGACGAACCAGGTCCGCATACTTTCAGGCAGCGGATCAGCGATCCGCTGCCTGAAGTGCGTCACGGGCGAAAGAATCAACGTCGACCGTTTTTACTTTTGCGAGATAGGGAATAACAGATGAGGAAAGGATGTGACCTAATGAGTACGAAGAAGAAAGGGATATTGCTCTCATTTTTGATGCTGACGCTGCTCCTTGGGGGTTGTATTCGCATCCAATATGATGCGACGATCCATACCGATCAGAGTGTTACCTTAAAGACGACATATGCCGCAAAGGAACACCCAGTGGCGCGTTTATTGAATCTAAATCCGAATTGGAATAGTTATGTCAAACAGGCAGAAAAGAACGGCTATGCAGCGAAGACGTTCAAGACGAAGGATGACTATGAAGGGATCCGGATGCAGAAGACATTCGCGAACTTCAAGGACATGACATCGATCAAGGACGAATGGAAGACAGGTATCGGTGGGATTCTCATTCCACCCGATACGAAGTTCGACATGAAAAAATCGGACGGTTTTTGGTTTGATACGTATCGACTGGATACGAACATCGATCTCAGTATCGATCGTTTGAATATCAAAGGCTATCAACCGACAGGACAGGTCAAGAAACTCGCCGATCGGTATATCCGTCAAGCCGATATCGAGATCAAGCTCCACGGTCCGAAAGTGATCGGTCTCCAAAATGGAGAAAAGATCGACTGGTCGAATTACCATGATGTGTCATGGAAATTATACGGAACGAAAGCCAACCAGCTACAGTTGATTGCGTATGTACCGAATCCGACAGGTTGGATCATTACCGGTATCGTGTTATTAATCGGTGTCGGATTATTCCTCTACTGGGTCTTTCACCGTGTCCGTCGTTTGCGCCGGCAACAGTTGAAGACGATCAGCATCTCGCTCCTCGTCTGTTTGATCGTCGGGGGAGGAGCGTGGTGGGTGTTCGCGGAAGATACGTCAAGTGCGCCGCCACCAACGCGTCAGATCGTCACGCAAGGAAAGAGTGAAATCGTGCCGACGTTCCTCGTCCACGGGTTATTCGGAACGGAGCGGACGTTCGTGCCGATGATTCAAAACTTCACGAATAAAAAAGTCGCCGATGATGGTGGTCGATGTGACGTGACTCGTTCCGGAAAAGCAACCTGTAGCGTCAAACCCTCGCCGACGGGCTACCCACTTGTCCGAATCGTCTTCGCAGATGATGAGGCAAGTCTTGCCGATCAGCAAAAGTGGTTGAATGCGGCGATTGCAGCTTACGATGCGAAACAAAAAGCGACCTTTGCCGATATTCAGCTCGTTGGGCACAGCATGGGTGGTGTCGATGTCGTCGCCTACACGGTCCAAGAGGAGATGCCGTATCACGTCCGGAAAGTCGTGACGCTCGACTCACCGATCGCCGGTTCGGATTACGCGAAACTCGGATTGACACTTGCGCCACTTGGCACGAATACGAACAGTCCTGCGATACGCGATCTTGCGAAGGGCTCACCAGCGATGAACAATCTGACCCAGCGGCTCGAGACGTGGCCACGCGACGTGCTCGTCTATTCGTTTGGTGCCAAAGGAGGCGACTTCAATCTGATTTCGTTAAATAGTTCGTTTACACTCGAGAACTACACGGATAACATCCAGACGAAGTCCTATAAGTATGATCACTTCACGATTCATCGCCGGGAGCCAGTCTTCCGCGAAATCCGCAATTTCCTGTTTAAAGAAAATCGAGTCACGGAGGAGGAACCATCATGAAACAGGTCGTCATCGTCGGCGGAGGAATTGCCGGTCTAACGGCTGCGGCATTGATCGCACAAGAAGGACATGCCGTCACGGTACTTGAAGGAAGTCGTGAATGGGGAGGGTCAGCCGGGAAGTTCACACGCCGGGACTTGACGTATCCAGTTGGAGCGACCCTTGGGATGGGATTTGAACCGGGTGGCATTCATGCCCGTGTGCTCGATCATCTCGGAGTGACGCACCAAGTCAAGCCACTCGACGTCGTCATGACGATTCGCATCGAAGGACGATTGATTCATTATTATCAAAATCGTGATGCGTTTCTAACCGAATTGACCTCACATTTTCCGGAGCAGGCATCGTCGATTCGGGCATTCTTTGCTGAAATCGAGCAGATACACGAGGCAATTCGTCCACTGATGGCAGAACTGCCGGCATTGCCACTTCAAGATTTAGCCGACGTCCGGCGGTTAGTTCGTCACACGAAAAGTGTCGTCCTCTTACCATATTTTCCGCTGACGATTGGTCATCTGTTACGCAAACATCGACTAACGGATACGCTGTTCGCACAAGTGATCGACGGGATCCTACTCGACAGCATGCAGACAGGGCAGGAAGCATCAGCTTTACTAGGAGCCGTCGCCTTATCGATTTACCACGAGGGTGCTTATTATGTACCGGGTGGATTATACCGACTGGCCGAGCAATTGAAAGAGACAGCAGAGGCGAGCGGGGCGACCTGTCTCCTTGGGCGAAAAGTCACGTCGATTCGTAAGACACCGGATGGTTTCTTGATCGAGGATCGTCGCGGGCGCTTGACGCTTGCAGATGCGGTCATCTGTGCGGTTCCGCTTGAAGGCATCCGGGAAGTCGTCAGCGCGGATATGCGACGAACGTTACGACGGACGTACCAGCGACAGGAAAAGCTACAGCAATGGGCGACCTTTACGTATTATGCGGCGATACCGGAGTCGATCATTTTGTCTGATGAAGCATTCCGGCAAGTCCATGATCCGTCCCTACCTTCAGGTCATGCCTTCATCTCCCTCTCCCGTCCGGACGACCGATTACGTGCACCAGTCGGTCAACGGACGCTGACGATGTCATGTCATGTTCCGATTGGTACGTTCGATAAGACGAACCGGAAACGCTACGACGAACAAGTCGAGAAGATGTCGGCAATCTTCGAAGCCATTCTTGAACAACAGTTTCCAGGTTTCCGTCAACAGGCAATCGAACGTCATCCGGGTGGACCCGGTGCGTGGGTTCGCTATACGTTCCGTCCGGACGGTGGAGTCGGGGGATATCCGCAACGTCCGAGTACGAGTCTCTTGTTCGCAGCGCCGTTTCGAACAGGCATCAATCACTTCTTTGCGATCGGCGACACGATCTTTCCGGGTGCCGGGACGATCGGGGCGACGACGTCTGCGATTCATGTTGCCCGACAGTTTGATGTCAGATTATGAGAAATCATCGTAAAATGATGAAAGAAGCGACGCATCTGTCGCTTTTTTCACATTTGAGGATTATGATGAGGAAGAGTCGGGAACATGATATCCATGAACAGAAAGAGAGAAGGAGTGAAGAACCATGGAGACATTCGAGCAAAAATGTCAGTCGTTCATTCAGGAACGACGACCTGAAGTCGGTCCGATTCAATTCGAGTCGGCGCGTACGTTTCTCAATGCACGCGGTTTAAGTGTCTACGAACGGATTTATCAAGGGAAAGAAGAAGTCCGATTAGCATTCGTCGAGCAGACGAATGGTCAACAACTCGTTTCATTGATGGAAAATACATTCGGCAACGGACTGGTCTATTTTGTCTCAACGGCAACCGCGACATGGGATGGCGACCGTTTTGGTGAATACACGTTTTAAGTACATAGGGAGTCCCAGTCGATGACTGGGGCTCTTTCGTGTCGAAACCTAATCCTTGTCCCGTTCGTAAGGTAGATAAGTGACTCAGTTGAAGGAGGAAACGATGTGTCATCACTTGAACAACCTAAAACATCGACACGGCGGCTTGCGACCGTCTCGTTGATTTTCATGGCGGTCGGATTCGTCGTCTCATTGCCATTTAAAGAAAATGCGTGGGTCTTTTGGCTCCAGAGTGGTTTTGAAGCCGGACTCGTCGGTGGGATTGCCGACTGGTTCGCGATCACGGCATTGTTTCGCCATCCGCTCGGCTTAAAGATTCCCCATACGAACCTGTTGCCGAAAAATCGGGAACGGGTCATCGAATCAATCGTTCATATGCTCGAGACGGACTTGCTCAATAAAGAGAGTATCGTCGCGAAGCTCCAGCATATGACGCTCGCAGACCGTGTCATCAAAATCTTACGTTCGATTCTCGTTCTGCCTGCTTTTCGAGCGACCGTTACCGAACTATTGGTCGGTCTGATCCGGAAATTACCGAAAGAGGCGATTCTTGAGTTTGCGAATACACGGGTGACGGAGACGATCAAAGCGTATCCGTCAAAACGGCTGGCGGTACGGGCGATGGAGTTAAATGAGGAACGTCGACTCGACGAGTGGCTGATGGATCAGTTACTCGGTTATGGGCAACGTCTGCTCGAAGACCCCGTCATCCGAGACCAGATTGGGCGCCTTGCCTATACGGCGATGATCGACCAAGAAAAGAATACGTTCTTGCGGGTGACGGCGCGAACCGTCCAAAAAGTCTATTCAGAAGAAAAACTCAGTCTTGTCATTCAAGGTGTCTTGTTGATGGTCATTCAAGATATGCGACACGTCCATCACCCGAATCGTTTAGCGATTCTTGATCATCTGCGTCGTAATCTGGCACAGTTATCGATTGATGAAGAGCGTCTAGCAAAAATCGATGCTTGGAAGGCAAGCGAGGTCGACCGGTTTGACTTCGTTCCGGTCATTGAACGCGCGTATGATGCTGGTTTGATCGAACTCGAACGCTACTTGACGTCAGATGCCTTCTGGACGGAACGGGCGATGCCGATGCTTTCGCGCGCTTTAGACGACTGGGAACAGCATCCGACGTTCAAAGATAGCAGTGATCAATGGATGAAGGAGCAACTCGTTCGTTTCGTCGAACAAAATCACCAAAAAATCGGTGGACTCGTCCGCGAGAACTTAAACCGGTTCGATACGGAGACACTGATTCATATGATCGAGGATAAGGTCGGCAGTGACTTGCAATGGATTCGGGTCAACGGGGCATTGTGTGGATTCATCATCGGTTTGATTCTCGGTGCGATCAAGGTGTTCGTCGGATGAGCCGGTGGACGCATGATGTGACGTTGTCGGAAGCATTTGATTTTAAAGGAATCGTATCTCGTTTGACGGAAGACCCGTTACAAATCGAACAGGATGGGCGACTCGTCGTTCCGATCTTCATCAACGATCAGGCATACATCACGACGATGGAAGCCATCGATGGTTACACGTTACGGATTGACGGTTCAGGACCGCAAACAGCGGTGCTGACGCAACTCAATCGACGGTTTCGACTCAATGAGCCAAATCCTGCGCAGCGTCTCAAGGCGACGTCGTTACACGCGATCGTCGAACGGTTCGGCGATGAACGACTCGTGCTTGATCATTCACCGTTCACGGCCTTGATTCGCTCGATCATTCATCAACAGATCAATCTCTCATTTGCCCATACGTTGACGGAACGTGTCTTTCGAACATTCGGAACGGTCAAGGACGGGATCATCCTTCCGCCGACACCGCGTCAATTAGCAACTGCGCGTCGCGAAGACTTGCTTGCTCTGCAACTATCAGGACGTAAAGTCGATTATCTGCTTGGCGTAGCGACAGCAACGATTGATTATGATGCATTGACGTCAGCTGATGATGCAGAAATCGCTGAGACGTTGATTGCACTGAAAGGCGTCGGACCATGGACGGTCCAAAACGTCCTGATGTTCGGATACGGTCGTCCGGACCTTTTTCCGGCATCGGACATCGGGATATTACGGGCTTTCGAACGGTTGCTCGGTTACCGACCGACGGTGGAAGAAGCGACGCGACTGGCGGAGGAATTTGCCCCTGTCCGTAGTCACGCCGCCTATCTATTATGGCGTTCGATTGAATAAGGAACTATTCTTGTCACTCTATCGCGAGAACGGTATAATGAATGCGACAGAACGAGGAATCGTTCAGAATGCTAAGGGAAGCGACGTGTTCGCTAACGATAGAGGGGACGAATGTGGATGTATACAGATGAACAAATCATCGAAAAAGCCAATGAAATCGCCAAAATGATTTCAGAGACACCGGAAGTAGAACGATTTAAAGCGGCAGAAGCCAACATCAATGGGAATGAAAAAGTCCAAAAGATGATGAAACAAATCAAGTTCCTTCAAAAAGAGGCAGTCAACTGCCAACATTACGGCAAAACAGAAGCACTCGCACGTGTCGAAGCGAAGCTCGATAAATTGTTCGCTGAGCTCGATGAGATGCCTGTTGTCCAACAGTTCCAAGAAACACAAGAAGAAGTCAACGGACTTCTCCAATACATCACGGTGACGATCTCGAACGGGATTACGGATCAAATCATCGAAGCGACGGACGGAGATGTTCTCGCTGGTAAGACAGGTAGCGGCATGGAAGCAGAAAACAAAAGCGGCGGTTGCGGCTACTAATCACGAAATGAACGAAAAGCCGACGGACATCCGTCGGCTTTTTCTACGAATGAGGTGGAAGAATGGAAGCAGTACACAACACTCCGATGATGAAACAATACTTCTCGATCAAGGCGGATTATCCGGATGCCTTTTTGTTTTATCGACTCGGTGATTTTTACGAATTATTCTTTGAGGATGCCAAGAAAGTCGCTCATGAACTGGAGTTGACGCTGACGGCGAAAAACGGCAAGAACGCGGAACATCCGATTCCGATGTGTGGCGTGCCCCATCACGCAGCGAACGGCTACATCGAACAGTTGATCGAGCGTGGTTATAAAGTGGCGCTTTGTGATCAAGTCGAGGATCCGAAGTTGACGAAAGGACTCGTCAAACGCGAAGTCATCCAAGTCATCACACCGGGAACGTTGATGTCCGCCTTGACGGAAAAAGAGAATCGGTACTTAGTCGCGGTCGTCGAACAGGACGGTCGCTTTGGGATTGCTCGCGGTGATGTCTCGACCGGTGAGAGTGCCTTGACTAGCGTTGCGACACTCGACGGTGTGGTCAAAGAACTGAGCATCATCCTGCCACGGGAAATCATCGTCACGACAGAGGAACACGAGACAGCGCTCGCGCACTTACGGATTCCACTGACGCGTAGTTCTCGGCGCGAATCGCATCCGCACGGGGATCGTGCGATTGATGCAGCCCAAGCGGAAGCCTTTGCGGTGCTCTATGCCTACATGCACGATACACAAAAAAGAGCGTTGACACATCTACAACCCGCTGTCGTCTATGAAGCGAGTGACTTCATGCAACTCGAGCCAAATACGGTCAAGAATCTCGAACTCGTCCGCTCGGCACGAACAGGAGACAAAAAAGGTTCGTTGCTTGGTCTGCTTGATGTGACAGGTACAGCGATGGGCGGACGGATGTTGAAACGCTGGCTTGAAAAACCGTTGTTATCGGAACGCGTGATCACCGAGCGGCTCGACGCTGTCGAGGAATTGTTGCAACACTACTTCGAACGTCAGCAATTAAAAGATACGTTACGCGAAGTCTATGATCTCGAGAGACTCGTCGCAAAAGTCGGTTACGGTACGGCTTCAGCGCGCGACCTCGTTCAATTGAAGTCGACGTTACGGCTGATTCCCCGCATTCAATCAGCGCTCGAGGAGATGATGAGCGAACGTCTTGGTCAGCTCAGTCTCGGACTCGATCCGCACGACGAATTGAGCGATTTGCTCGATCGTGCTTTCGTTGAAGCACCACCAATCTCAACGAAAGAGGGCGGAATGATTAAGGCTGGTTATTCAGCAGATCTCGACGAGTTACTCGTCGCCTCAAAAGACGGAAAGACATGGCTTGCGACACTTGAAGCCAGTGAACGGGCAGCAACCGGCATCAAGACGTTGAAGATCGGCTACAATCGCGTCTTCGGTTATTACATCGAGGTATCACGAGCCAATGCCAAGCTGTTGCCAGAAGGACGGTATGAACGGAAGCAGACACTCGCCAATGCCGAGCGTTACATCACACCGGAATTAAAAGAAAAAGAAGCGCTGATTCTAGGGGCGGAAGAGAAGAGTGTCACACTCGAGTACGATCTCTTCTGTGGAGTGCGCGATGAAGTCAAAGGACATATCGAAAGCTTGCAACGGGTCAGTCGCCGGATCGCGGAACTCGACGTCCTCGTCGCACTAGCTGAGATTGCTGAAACGCACGACTATGTCCGACCAATCACGACGACCGGACGAACGGTTGATATTCAGCAAGGACGTCACCCGGTCATCGAGACAGTCTTACCGCGCGGTGAATACGTCGCGAACGGGATTACCTTAAACGAAGGACGCGAGATGCTGTTGATCACTGGACCGAACATGTCCGGTAAATCGACCTATATGCGACAGTTCGCCTTGATTGCTTTATTGCATCAAATTGGCTCGTTCGTACCAGCTGCTCAAGCGGAACTGCCGATCTTCGATCAAATCTTCACCCGGATTGGGGCGGCAGACGACCTCGTCAGTGGACAGTCGACATTCATGGTCGAGATGGTCGAGACACAAGAAGCCTTGACGCGTGCAACGGACCGGTCTTTGATCCTGCTAGATGAAATTGGTCGCGGGACCTCGACGTACGACGGGATGGCACTCGCACAAGCAATCGTTGAACACATCGCCCGGCACGTTGGAGCGAAGACGCTATTTTCGACCCATTATCATGAACTGACAGTGCTCGAAGAATCGATTGATCGATTAGCGAACGTTCACGTCCGTGCCGTTGAACAAGATGGGCGTGTCGTCTTCTTGCATGAAGTACGCGACGGAAAAGCCGACCAATCATACGGAATCCATGTCGCGCGGTTAGCTGATTTACCAGATAGTCTGATCGAACGGGCGCAAGTCCTCTTGTCCGAGTTCGAGCAGGCTGAGCCTGTTCCGGTCGCAGCACCTGTAAAAGCTCCTGTTCAGGAGGAGCCGATTGATCAACTCAGTCTGTTCTCAGATGCGGATCCTCTGCGAGAGACGATGGCGAGTCTTGATTTGATCAATATGACGCCGCTCGAGGCATTGAATACGCTGTATCGTCTACAAGCCGAAGCGAGAAAGTGAGGAGAATGCAGTGGGAATCATTCGTGAATTATCCGATAGTTTAGCGAACCGGATCGCGGCGGGAGAAGTCGTCGAACGACCAGCGTCGGTCGTCAAGGAACTGGTTGAGAACGCACTTGATGCCGGTGCGACCCAAATCGATGTCGAACTCGAAGAAGCCGGAATGAAACGGATGACGATCCGCGACAACGGACACGGGTTTTACCCGGATGACGCTGAACTGGCTTTCGTCCGTCACGCGACGAGTAAGATTAAGGACGAGCATGACTTGTTCCGAATCAAGACACTTGGTTTTCGCGGAGAGGCACTTGCCTCGATCGCGTCCGTCAGTAAAGTGACATTGAAGACGAAACGTGAGGACGCGGAAGGAATTCAAGTGACGCTTGAGTACGGGACGGTCGTTGAACGGACACCAGCAGCAATGAACCGGGGAACGGAATTGACGGTCGAGCATCTCTTCTTCAATACACCGGCACGGCTGAAGTATTTGAAGACGACGCATACGGAGCTTGCGGCGATCACGGACGTGCTGAATCGGATGGCGTTCGCTCATCCAGACGTCAAACTTCGAGCAACGCATGAAGGGAAGACATTGATCCAGACGAACGGATCAGGAGACGTCAGGCAAGCACTGGCGAGTGTCTACGGTCATCAAACGATTCAAGGAACACTAGTCGCCAAAGGTGCGAATGCCGATTATCAATTGACGTGTCATCTCGTCAAACCGGAAGTGACCCGTGCCTCAAAGAATTACATCACGTTGATTCTCAATGGACGTTCGGTCAAAAACTTCGCCCTGACGCAAGCGGTCTTGAACGGTTACCATACGCTCTTACCGATCGGGCGGTATCCGATTGCGGTCATCGAGGTGACGATGGATCCACTCTTGATCGATGTCAACGTTCACCCGGCGAAACGAGAAGTCCGTCTTTCAAAAGAGATGGAGCTCTGCCAGTTGATCCAGGAGACGATCAAGATGACGCTCAGCCGGGAGACGCTGATTCCGAAAGTGACGCCACCGAAACCAAAAAAAGATCCGAGTAGCCAGGAAAAACTCGATTTTTCTTATGTCGCTGAACCGGTCGAAGAAACGTCATCGCGAGCGGTCTGGAATTATCCGATTCCGAAAAAGCCGCAAGAAGACGATCGACCACCTGTCGAGAAATCATTACCTTTTAGCAACGAGGATGATCTATTCGAGCCCATCGCACCGGTCAAGCAGGAGTTTGCTGAACTGATTGAGGAACCAGCCGCGCGTCCGCGCTTTCCGCATCTCGACGTCATCGGTCAACTTCATTCGTCCTATATCGTCTGTGCCGGGGAAGACGGGATGTATATGATTGATCAACATGCAGCACAGGAACGAATCAAATACGAGACGTATAAGGTCATGTTCGGTCGACCACCGGAACAGAGGCAACAATTGCTCTTACCGTATACGTTCGAAATCTCGTCGGATGATATGAAACGGATGGATGAAGTCCTTCCGTTGCTAAAAGACGTCGGCATCGAGTTCGAAGCATTCGGTCCACAAAGCTTCATCGTCCGAGAAGTTCCGACGTGGTTCCCGTCCCATCGGCAGGAAGAGACGATTCAGGAATTACTCGATGAAGCCTTGATGAAGCGAAAAATCGATCTCGAGACGTATCGGGAAGATGCCGCTATCATGATGGCATGTAAGAAATCAATCAAGGCGAATCATCCGTTGAACGATGAGATGATGCGCCGGTTGATTGACGATCTAGCGAAAACGGAAATGCCGTTCACGTGTCCACACGGACGTCCGGTCATCATCGAATGGACGACATATGAACTTGAGAAGTTATTCAAACGGGTCATGTGATCAAGATGAGGAGACGATTCCACTAAGGAATCATCTTCAAAATGAAGACAAGGCGCAATTTTTCTCTTATGAGAAGGATTGCGCTTATTGTTCGTCTCGAATCATTTTTTGTACTGATACACGACTGACTGGTTTTTGTTTGTACTAATACAAAAAAGGTGTGGATTTTCATGAGAACGGTTACTTCAGTTGATTAACTAGATTTCATTGATTGTTGAAGGAAAGAGGCGGATAATAAGACCCGAAACTGTTAACAAGGGGACCTTTATCATGCTTTCACGCGTTATGCGTATCATTCAAATCATTGCTCAAATCGCACTTATTTTTTGTTTTTCACTCAGTGGGGACTGGGTGAGCGAAACTTTCCAGTTACCATTACCCGGTAACATCATCGGCTTGATTCTGCTATACGTGACATTAAAAAGTCGACTGCTTCCTCTCGTCGCTGTTGAACGGGGCGGAACCTTTCTGCTGTTCGTCATGCCGTTATTCTTTGTCCCAGCACTGTCCGGAATCATGGATTATACGGCATTCCTTCGAACATCTGGTCTTCAAGTCGTGTTGATCGTCGTCGTCAGCAGCCTGCTGACGTTAGTCGGATCAGCGTATATCGTCGATCGCTTGGCACACCGAAAAGAGGCGGTGACCCCACATGAGTGAGACACTGTTCTGGATCATCCTGACCATTCTTTTATTCAGTGGCGCAATGTTCCTTTATCAGCGTCATCCTCGTGTCTGGACGTTACCGATCCTGACGGTGACCGCTGTCCTGATCGTAATTCTCGTCTATAGCGGCGTCTCACATGCAGAATACATGCAAGGGGGACAATATCTGTCGAAGATGCTCGGTCCAGCGATCACGGCATTTGCGATTCCGCTCTACCGGGTCCGGCATCACGTTCGGCGTTTCTTACCGGAGATTGGACTTGGTGTTTTGCTTGGAACATGTATTGCAATGAGTTCAGATCTGTTACTCGGTCTGCTACTCCATCTTGAGCGGACGACGAATCTTGCCTTGTTACCCAAATCGGTCACTTTACCCGTTGCCTTAGCGATTTCACAAAAAGCTGGCGGGACGACGACGCTGACGGCTGCCTTCGTTTTATTGACAGGATTGACAGGATCAATCGTTGGACCAAAATTAATGACGGGCTTGAAGATTCGTCACTTCGTCAGCCGTGGGGTTGGACTAGCGTCGATTGCCCACGTCATGGGCGCGACGAAATCGATGAGTCTTGACCAACGGGAAGGGGCGGTCGGTCTGCTGACGATGGTCTTGACGGCCGTCTGTGCCAGTGTCATCGCACCGTTTTTAATCACATGGTTATATGGGTAAACACTCTGTTTTTTAAACGGAGTGTTTTTTTTGTAACCGATTGAAACTTGTCGACCACTTTTGCAGTATAGTACAACAGAAAACAGGGTGGAGGAGAATCAGATGATCATTTGGATTAACGGTACGTTTGGCGTCGGGAAGACGACGGCAGCAAAAGGGCTACAACAACGCTGGAGCGGATCACACATCTTTGATCCAGAGGAGACAGGCTATTTTTTACGAGCGCAACTGCCGGAAAACAAGGATGATTTTCAGGATGAGCCGTTATGGCGTGCGTTCAATCGACAGCTCCTCGAACAGCTCGATACGGAAAAGGCGCGGATCATCGTACCGATGACATTGACGAATCCAGCGTACTTTCAGGAAATCATCGGTACGTTACGAGCGAACGGGCATGACGTCCGTCATATCACACTGATGGCGAAGGAGACGACTGTCAAACGTCGGTTGATTAGCCGCTTCGAGCATCCGAATTCATGGGGTGGTCAACAGGCAGAACAACGCTTACTTCAACTGACCGATCCATTGTTCAGTCAACAGATCGAGACGGATGATCTGACGAAAGGGCAAGTCATTGATGCGATTGCCCTCGTGACCGGGATTGGACTCTCGCCTGCCCGACCGTAAAGGATTCAAGAGGGATGTTTCCGGGAATCATTAGATGATAATAGATGAGGAGGAAACAATCTTGAACGAAGGGCAACTTATTGCTAGGAGGATTTATGAATATGAAACACTGGATGACTGAGAAATTGGGCAGACAGTTGATGGCGATTTTTTATAGTGTCTTTGCACTAAGTGTCATCACATCGGTTGCCAGTTATTTATACGTGGATAATGCAGACGGTCGGACGAAGGAGCAAGTACTTGACCAGTTACAAAAGACACAATGGTTCTGGTTCTTGAACTTGATGATTTTTTTATTTTGTCTATTGTTCATCGTCCGTCCGTTGATACATCGGGTGACGTCACAACTCCGCGAATTGAACGTCAAGAGTCGTCGCCTTGCAGAAGGCAAGTCGATTTCGCTCGAGCATGATGTCGACAGCCATAATGAAGTCGGTCAATTGACGGCATCGTTTTACCAGATGGCACGGTCGATCTCATCACAACATGCGGAATTGTCAGCTAAGAATCAAGAAATGGAACACAATCAGGAAGTATTGAAGCAAAAACAGAATGAGCTTGAGCGTGCTCTTGAAGTGACGCGGACGAATGAACTCCATTTGCAGGATCGGAATGAACTGATCGAAACGCTTGCTTCAAAGGAGAGTTTATTCGATTACTCGTCTGTCATCAGTACGATTGTCCGGTTGACGAAGACAGAGTTCGGGGCATTGTTATTGATTAAGAACAATGAAATCGCGCAAGTCGTTCCAAAAGAAATGACAGAAGAACAACAAGAAAGCCTGAAGACGGAGTCGTTACTACTAAAGCGAGTCATGATTTCAAAGGAAACCGCACATTCTTCAAAAAAGGTCGCGAACGACGATCTGATCAAGTATCCGTATCACGTATATGAAGGTGTCATTCCGATCATGGATCCGGCAAAAGAAGAATTGATTGCTTGTCTTTATCTAGCACGGTTTGACGCACCATTCAACCAACAGGATTTAGCGGAACTGGAATCGTTCTCAAAACAGATTGCGATCTCATTGATGCGAATGTCACTCTACGAACAGATGGAATACGAACGAAAAGAGACGGCACAACTGCTGAATTCCGTTCGGGAAGCGATTCTCTACATCAAACACGAAGAGAAGACGATCTTAGGAAATCAGGCGTTATTCGATATCTTCCAGTCGTTACAAGTCGAAGAAGACAACGATTCGATGACATTCCTTGAAGTCCGACCGGAAACGATGTTCGAACAGATGGATCAAAAGGAAGCGTTTGAAGCATACTTTGAAGAAGTCTTATCGGGTGAGATTCCGGAGGGCATGTTCTCCTTGTCGATTGATCAGGGGGAATACTTCATTCAAGTCTATGCCGAAGCCATTGCGCACGGGGGACATTCAAAAGGAACGATTCTCGTCTTCCGTGACGTCACGGCTGAGACAGAAGTCGACCGCGTGAAGTCGGAACTCGTCTCAACGGTCTCGCATGAACTTCGAACACCGCTCTCTTCGATTTATGGCTTTACGGAGCTCATGTTGAAACGGGATTTGGATCCTGAGCGGAACAAGCGATACTTGCAGACGATTCACGATGAATCGAAGCGTCTGACCGATCTCGTCAGCGACTTCTTGAACGTTCAGCGGATGGAGTCAGGAAAGCAAGAGTATGACAAACAAATCTTTGACCTGAAAGAAATCGTCAAGGAACAAATTCAGTTTTATCAAGCAGCGACGGAGCAACACAGTCTGAAACTTGATTTGAATGATGAACAGGACTTCATGGTCGAGGCAGATGCGAACAGCATGAAACAACTACTCGGTAATCTCTTGAATAACGCGGTGAAGTACTCACCGGACGGCGGGGATGTCGTCGTCACGATGACTCACCAACACAATCAAATCGAACTCAGCGTTCGCGATTTCGGGATCGGGATTCCGAGTCATTCGATGCCGCATCTATTCAGTAAGTTTTACCGGGTCGACAACTCAGACAGCCGAAAGATTGGCGGGACAGGTCTTGGATTATCGATTTGTAAGGAAATCGTTCGCGCACATGATGGCAATATCGAAGTCGAATCAATCCTTGGAGAAGGAACGGTCTTCCGGGTCAAGTTGCCGAGTGCGACAGACGCGTTACTCGAAGCAGAATGAAGAGACGAAGAAGAGGCGATATCATGCGCCTCTTCTTTTTTGTCGTGCCTCGTGTGAGATTCGTCCAAATTCCTGCGTTTGGCTAAAACGAGTAAGATGCAGACATTTGAACGATAAATCGAACAGATTGATGACAGAACGGCTGAAACAGTTGAAAAAATCGTAAGTTGTGCAGGGATTGCGAACGTTTCTGTACTCTCGCTATAGTGATTACAAAAAAGCGTGAGAGGAAGAAGAATCATGGAGAGCTTAGAAGCGTTACTCACACCACCGCAAGATATCGAACAAGAGAATGCAAACATTGATGGCAAAACACCGCTTGCGAAATTACAGCGGATTGCTGGGGAAGCAGCGCGGCAGATGATGCGACGACATCTCGAAGCAGATGTCTTGCAGGCGCTTGACGACAACATCTTGTATATCCACGACGCCGATTATTACGTGACCGGTACGACGACGTGTGCTCAGATTCCGCTCGGTCAGCTACTCTCGCACGGATTTCAGACGACACACGGTTCAATCCGACCAGCGCAAGACATACGTTCTGCCCTCGCCCTTGCGGCAATCATCGTCCAAGCGAATCAAAACATGCAGCATGGCGGACAAGCCTTTGCGACCTTTGACGATGATATAGCACCATTCGTCGAAAAGACCTACCAACGCGAATGTATCAAACTACATGACCTTGTACCGCATTGGAAGCGACGCAAACGGGAGCGGCGCGCATGGCAGGAGACGTATGAAAAGACGTTTCAGGCGTGCGAAGCGTTCATCCATAATACGAATTCAATGCATTCACGCGGTGGGGGACAGGTACCGTTTTTATCCGTCAATTATGGAACGAATACGACGCAGGCAGGGCGGCTCTTCCAGCGCGCCTTGCTGACAGCGACGGAACGTGGGTTAGGAAGAGGGGAGACGCCGATCTTTCCAATTCAAATCTTTAAAGTCAAACAAGGCATCAACCTGTCACCGACAGACCCGAACTACGATTTGTTTCAACTTGCTACCCGCGTGACAGGAAAACGACTGTTTCCGAACTTTGCGTTTCTTGATGCACCATTCAACCGTCAGGAGCAACCGGGGGGAGCCGAAGTCGCGTACATGGGATGCCGGACCCGTGTGTTTGAAGATCGTGGAGACATCCCGTCCGTCACAGGTCGAGGCAACTTATCGTTTACGAGCATCAATCTCGTCCGTTTGGCACTTCAGAGTCAAACCGTCGATCAAATGTTCGAAGCCGTCCAAGAGACGACAAGACTTGCATGCCGGCAACTCATCGCGCGTTATGAGTTCCAGGCAAGTCGAACAGCTGACGCGTTTCCATTTTTATATCAACATGTCTGGAAAGACGGTGAGATGCTAAAAAGTACGGATCAGGTGGGTCAGGTCCTCAAGCACGGGACGTTAGCGGTCGGCTTCATCGGTCTCGCGGAATGTTTGACCGTTTTGACGGGCAATCATCATGGGTATTCCGAACTGGCGCACCAGATTGGTATTGCCTTGATTCAAGCGATGCGAACGGTCATCGACAACTATGGCGAGATGACGGGATTGAACTTCAGTTTACTGGCAACTCCAGCTGAAGGGTTATCAGGTAAGTTCACACGTCGTGATGCTAGTGACTTCGGTGAAATCAAAGGAGTGACCGATCAGCCGTATTACACGAATTCCTTTCATATCCCTGTCGATGCGCCCGTAACGATCCGTGAAAAGATTCAACTCGAAGCACCGTTTCATGCATTATGTAATGGTGGACATATCACCTATGTCGAGACAGATGGCGCCCTTGCCGGAAATCCACAAGCGATTGAAGACATCGTTCGTTTGATGGCGGAAGCTGGAATCGGCTATGGGTCAATCAATCATCCCGTCGATCGTTGTCTTGATTGTCGAACGGAGCAGACGATCGAGGATCAGTGTCCGGTTTGCGGAAGTAGATCGATCGAACGGATTCGACGCATCACAGGATATCTCGTCGGTACACTGGACCGTTGGAATGAGGCAAAACGGGCTGAAGAGCAGAATCGGGTGAAGCACGATGTTACGCGTTCTTTCCCTTCATCCTGATTCTGTCGTTGATGGACCCGGTTTGCGAACGGTCCTGTTTCTTGCCGGTTGTCCACACCACTGTGTCGGCTGTCATAATCCGTCCTCCTGGGACCCGACAGGTGGAGTGGAGTGGACGATTGAAGAAACAGTAGAACGGATTCAGGCGATCGGAAATCGTCGTTTGACATTGTCCGGCGGGGAGCCGATGCTTCAAGCGGCAGCACTTGTGCAACTACTTGAACGACTTGGACCAGACTATGACGTCATTTTATATACTGGCTATGTACTAGAGGAAATCTTAAGACGTCAACGATGGTATCCACTAATACTGCGACTAGATGGACTCATCGATGGTCCGTTCATCCTGTCGAAACTCGACCGAACGACACGTTTTCGGGGCAGCACGAATCAACGAATCTACGATCGACAGCAACTGCAAAAAAGAGTGTTACACAAAAACAAAAACTCCCCCGTCTCATCAGACAGGGGAGAATCAGATCATGCATATTTTTGTTCTTGATCGACGGATTCGACGACTGCGAGTGTCGTCGTCCGTCGTTTTTTGATGAAGAACGATAAGATCAATGCCGCGAGTGCAAGTAACGTCGCGATGAAGAACGTATCGTTGATCCCTTCGATCATCGCCTGCATCTGTAACCATTCCGGATTAGCGGCTTCAGGTTGTGAAGCGAATTCCGGAACGTGATGTTTCGTCCGCGATGTCATGATCGTCACGAGCAGACCTGAACCGATCGCACCCGATACTTGTGACAACGTATTGTTCAATGCCGTACCGTGGGGCGTCAAGTGTTGCGGAATATGGTTCAATCCGTTCGTCATGACCGGCATCATGACCATCGAGATTCCAAGGAAACGTAGCGTATACATGATGACGAGGAACGCGTATGACGTATCCGCAGCTAGCTGACTGAACGAGAACGTCGTCAAGACCGTCAGTGATAAGCCGATGATCGCAAGGATCCGGGCACCGAATCGGTCGAACAGACGACCTGTGATCGGTGACATGATCGCCATGACGATCGCCCCCGGTAACATCAAGAGACCAGAGTGAAACGGTGAGATACCCCGAATCGTCTGGATATAGATCGGCATCAAGATCATTGCGGAGAACATCGACATGTTCAAGACCATCGAAATTCCTTGCGATAAGGCGAACATCGGATAACGGAAAATCCCGAACTCAAGCATCGGTTCTTCGAGCATGAATTGACGTATAATAAAGGAAGTCAGACTAATCACACCGATGATCAATGATCCGATGACCGTCCAAGACCCCCATCCGGCAGAACCAGCGGAACTAAATCCATACAGTAAACCACCGAAACCAAAGCTTGAGAGAACGAGTGAGAACAAATCGAGTTTGAGTGTGCTACGAACTGTCTCTTTCTTCAATAAGAAGGCACCCGTGAACAGTACGAGTAATGCGATCGGTGTAACGAGATGGAACAACATCCGCCATTCGTAGTGTTCAAGAATCCAGCCGGACAATGTAGGTCCGATGGCTGGGGCGAACGTGATGACAAGTCCGAAGATGCCCATTGCTTGTCCGCGTTTCTCGATCGGGAAACCGGTCAAAAGAACGTTCATTAATAGTGGCATCATGATCGCAGAACCAGATGCCTGCATCATCCGCGCTCCGAGTAGAAGCGGGAAGACGTGTGCTTGTCCAGCGATGATCGTACCGAGTGAGAACAGCGTCATCGCCGTCAAGAACAGTTGACGTGTCGAAAACTTCTGGACAAGGAAGGCTGACGTCGGAATCATGATTCCGTTGACGAGCATATAGCCCGTCGTCAACCACTGGGCGGTGCTTGCCTGAATACCGAACGATCCCATGATTGACGGTAAGGCGATATTAAGTAACGTTGAGTTCAGGACCGCAACGAACGCACCTGCCATAAGGACAGTTAAAATTAAATAAAGTCGTGATGATTGCTTGCTTGATTGCATTTCGTTATGCTCCTTTTGTACTACGAGTCTAAAATGTTAGACTTGAATTCTATGACTAACTTGGCTATCTTACCAGGCTAAGTCGAATGAATTCAAATTATTTGCTTCATACACTAAAATAAGTGATTGTTAAACCATTGCAATCATTTGAACAGAAAAGGACAAGACCATGAATCCAAAAAAGAAACAACTTCTAGATGCCGCCTATCAGCTATTCGTCGAAAAAGGATATCAATCGACGTCCATCCAGGACATTCTTGAGCACAGTAACGTTTCCAAAGGAACGTTCTATAACTACTTCTCCTCTAAAAATGAATTATTCATCGATGTATTCAATACCGTCTTTGAAAAGATGCGGACAGCGCGCAAGGAAATTCTCGTCGGACGAGATGTCTCGGATTATGAGACGTTCATTCAACAAGGTAACTGTTACTTGGAACTGATGCAAAAATATAAATTGTATACGTTGTTCGAAGAGGCGATTGCTTCAAATGAAAAAGAACTGAAGACGTTCATGGAGAATAACCGTCTTCTCGAGATCGAATGGACGTTTGAACGATTACGTGATTTATTCGGTCAGACGAAAGAACCGTATCTTCTAGATTTAGCGGTCATTTATACAGGAATGTTGCAATATGCGATGTACTTCTTCCGACAATCCGAACCGAACACACAACCGGAACGTGTCGTCCGTTACGTATTCAATCGATTGACGCATCTCGTCGAAGACGTCAGTCGGACGGAAGAACAGTTGATTCCGCCGCGCTTCCTATCCGTTTGGCTCGACCGTCCACAAGATGAAGTCGTCATTCGGAAGGATTTGTTCGAGAAGACGAGTGCGCATATGAAACGCTTGATTACCCTGTCATCGATTTCCGATGAATCGAAGGAAGCCCATGAAGAGGTTCTTGATTTCATCTATGAAGAACTACTCGAACGGAAGAAACCAAAAATTCATCTTCTACGCCGGGCACTCGAGACGATGGACGAAGATCCGGTCTTTGCGGGTCAGGAGATCATGGCAACCTATAAGGCGATGGTCGATGAGATTGCCCGTGTGCGGACCAAAACTTCCTAAAAAGGTTGCTTTTTGAAACTGACCAGATTACACTGAGACCATTCATGTTAGAAAAGGGGTCTCATCATCATATGTTTACTCAATGGAAAAAAGAGTGGTTCCTGCAACCAAAAGCGGATTTGCTGTCCGGAATCGTCGTTGCCTTGGCACTCGTTCCGGAAGCAATCGCGTTTTCGCTGATTGCTGGCGTTAATCCGATGGTCGGTTTATACGCTTCCGTCATCATTGCGATCGTCATCTCGATTGCCGGCGGTCGTCCCGGAATGATTTCAGCTGCGACCGGTGCGATGGCACTCGTCGTCGTCCAGCTCGTCAAGGACCATGGTGTCGATTATTTACTAGCTGCCGGTATCCTTGCCGGAATTCTACAAATCGCGTTCGGATTTTTAGGAATTGCTAAGTTATTACGGTTCATTCCTCGATCCGTCATGGTCGGATTCGTCAATGCTTTAGCGATTTTGATTTTCTCGGCACAACTGCCGCAGTTCGAAGGACAGAACTGGATCATGTACGCAATGGTCGCCGCATCACTCGCCATCATCTTGTTATTCCCACGCGTGACGAAAGCGATCCCGGCACCACTCGTTGCGATCACGATCATGACAGTGTTGACGGTCGTCTTCTCACTTGATACACGAGTCATCGGGGACATGGGGCAAATCGAAGCGGCGTTACCAAGCTTCTTCCTGCCGGATGTTCCGTTCTCGCTTGAGACGCTCCAAATCATCTTCCCGTATGCTTTGTCACTTGCATTCGTTGGGTTGATCGAATCGTTGCTGACAGCACGAATCGTCGATGAGATGACGGATACGACGTCGAACAAAGCGATGGAATCACGCGGACAAGGAATTGCGAACATCATCGCAGGTATGTTCGGTGGCATGCCGGGCTGTGCAATGATCGGTCAATCGGTCATCAATGTCACGTCGGGTGGGCGTGGTCGCTTGTCGACGTTTACAGCAGGTGTGTTTTTAATGCTGTTGATGTTTACGATGAATGATCTATTGATGACGATTCCGATGGGAGCACTCGTCGGCGTCATGTTCTTCGTCTCGTATGCGACGTTTGACTGGGGATCATTCAAGATGCTCAAGACGTCACCGAAGAGTGATTCTGCTGTCATGCTCGCAACCGTTCTCGTCACCGTATTGACGAACGATTTATCAATGGGTGTTCTTGTCGGAATCTTGCTTGCTGCGTTATTATTTGCGTCAAAAATTTCTCGTATTCAAGTCGAGCGCAAGGAGCAAACAGATCGAGTCCGTTATACGATTCGTGGACCGTTGTTCTTCGCATCGACGACAGCATTTGCAGAACAGTTTCAGCTCGAAACTGATCCATCGTCTGTCATCACGCTCGATTTCTCAGCGTGTCACTTGTTTGATGATTCCGCTATCGAAGCGATCGAAAACGTCGTCTTGAAATACGAGCGACTTGGCAAAAAAGTTGAACTCGTTGGATTGAACAAAGAGTCGCAGGCTCTTGTTGATCGACTAGCTCAGCGGATTGCGTAACGAATTTTATAAAAGGGGTGGCATTCCTAGGTACATTGGGAATGCCACCTCTTTCTATTGTCTCGACGAGTCATATACGCACTATGTATCCAATAATTGTATGATGTGATAAGGTGTAAGCTATTAAAAAAGAAAGTTATTATGAACTAACGTTAAAAACTTTAATTCAACTCACTTTAATAAGTAAACGAGGTTCACTAAATGAAAAATTACCATTTGAATAGAATACTCAATTTAAGGACAGTCGAAGCATATTTTTTGAGAGATGGTTATTTAACACCACCTATGTATTGCCTAATACTCATTGACTATCAACGTCCTAGCACTATTGACGATTTTCCTTATTTAAAAAATATTGATGGAATCTCGGAAGACGACTTTGGATATGATAATTTTATAAAAGCAATCATTATTTCACCTGAGGAAGTTACTCAAGAAACGTATGATGAATTATGTACCGTGGCAGGTGGTTTTTTAGAGGATAAAGAAGAGTGTCGATGGAATTTGGATATTGAAGTTATTAGTAATTTCAAACATAAAAATAATTTGGATGACATTTTTCCTTTACTCCAAAATGTATTAGAAAAATACAAGTGTCCTATAAATATTCATCATATTCCTATAGAAAAATTTAACTTCTTATCACAGGAATAAATGAGTATGATGTTTTAACATTCAAACCTACTACTCGTCCGATATGATTTATAAGATATCTATATGATCTTCAACTGTTGAAACGAACTAAAAGTCAAAGAATGACTGAATACCATGTATGAATTATGTTTTATCACTAAAAATAATAGCAAAACGATTTGAGGATTGAACATGTGCTGGAGAGGATAAGTGCGACGTGCTTTCAGTTTCGCTATACTAGAAACAAAAGGGGGCATTTAGGATGAAATGGTTTCGATTTGAGCAAGAAGGAAAAGTAGGTATCGGGGTTGAACGGGATGGCTCTACATATGATGTGACGGCACAAGTCTATACGGATTCATTGTTTGAAGTGATTTCACGTGAGTTCGAAGTTGACCTTGATTTAGATATCGCGCCACTACTTAAAGGGGATGTACGACAGCTCGCACCTTATGTACCAGCACGAAACGTCATCTGTGTCGGCAAGAACTACGCCGATCACATCAAGGAGATGGATACGGCGGGAGCGGGGAAATTCGTCTTGTTCACGAAAGCACCGACATCGATCGTTGGTCCGTTCGAACCGATTGAGCGGCATGCGAATTTGACGCAGCAACTGGATTATGAAGGTGAGCTTGCTATCATTATCGGCACGACGGGGCGTGATCTGACACCTGAGAATGCACTTGATCACGTGTTTGGCTACAGTATCGTCAATGATGTGACAGCGCGGGACTTACAAAAAGAACACGTCCAGTTCTTCCGTGGCAAATCACTCGATGGGTTCTGTCCGTTCGGACCGGTCATCGTCTCAGCGGACAGCTTTGATCCGCGTGACGTCCTTGTCGAGACGCGTGTGAACGGGGAACTCCGTCAATCGGGATCAACGGCCTTGATGTTGCGTGATGTCGTAACGATTTTAGTTGAAGTGTCGCGCGGGATGACGCTTGAAGCAGGGGACATCATTGCGACAGGCACTCCGGCTGGTGTGGGTCACGGCATGAAACCACCGGTCTACCTTCAGACAGGGGATGTCGTCGAAGTATCGATTGAAGGAATCGGTCGCTTGCAAAATGAAGTCCAGTGAACGAAGATGACTGAAATGACCGATTTTCATTCACCACTTTCCGAATTACTTTGGAAAGTGGTTTTTTATTTTGTGAAAATCGTCAAAAATTTAAAAAATGATTGATTCTAACCAACAAAACAGTCATAAAATGACCGTTTTTGATGTATAATGAAACTATAAGAACGGTTTCATGTCGAAAAAAGTCGTATTTTGAACGTTTTATAAAGAATTTATATAAATTTTGAACGTTTTTGATTGATTTTTAGATGTAAACGCTTTATATTAAAGATGCGGAGGGAAACCTTATGTTAACCAAAAAACGCCATCAACTCATCCTTGAGCTTTTAGCCCGAGAAGAAGTCGTCAAGATGCAAAAGATCGTCGAACAAACCGGTGCGAGTGAATCCACGATTCGTCGGGATTTATCACAACTCGAGACAGCAGGTCATCTGCGTCGGGTGCACGGGGGCGCAACAGCGAACCATTTGCAAATTGAAGAACCGAGTTATTTCGAGAAGAGTGACCAACACGTCGAAGAGAAGGAGCGGATCGCGCGAGCGGCTGCCGACCTGATTGAAGACGGGATGTATGTCTATCTCGATGCCGGAACGACGACGCTTGCCATCGTTCCGTATCTCGAAGAGAAGGCGATTACGGTCGTAACGAACAGTCTTCCTCTAGCGAACACGTTACTCTATCACCGTATCCCGACGTTCGTCGTCGGAGGGCAACTCAAGCATTCAACGCAGGCACTCGTCGGTTACAACGCACGTGAAGGAATGTTGATTTACCATTTTGATGTCGCGTTCCTTGGGATGAACGGTGTTCATCCGGCACAAGGCTTCACGACACCGGATCCGGAAGAGGCACTCGTAAAGAAGACAGCGATCGAATTAGCAAAACAATCGTATGTACTCGTCGATGAGACGAAGCTGGATGCGATCAGTTTCAGTCGGGTGGCGTCCTTGCAAGCGGCGACGATCATCACGACGACATCCAGTGAGCAAGAAGCGAAATACAGTCAATACACAGAGGTGGTGAACGCGAAATGATTTATACACTGACACTCAACCCATCCATCGACTATTATGTCACGTTACCGGTATTTGAGGCAGGACAAGTCAATCGTGTCGAACAGGCGGAAAAAGTGGCCGGAGGGAAAGGGATCAACGTCTCTCTCGTCCTAAAAAACTATGAGGTGGAAACACAAGCACTCGGATTCCTTGGAGGAAGTACCGGACAATTCATCCGGACGGAACTTGAGAAACGAGGCGTGTTGACGGACTTCACACCGATTCAAGATGAGACGCGGATCAACGTAAAGATTCGCGCCGATCAAGAATCTGAGCTGAATGCAGCGGGACCGAAGATTCAACCGGAAGAGCTGGAGCATTTATTATCCCGATTCAAGACGATGGAAGCCGGTGACATCGTCGTCTTCGCAGGTAGTATCCCAAGCAGTCTGCCGCATGATCTCTATCGTCATATCGCGACGATCCTGAATGAACGGAACGTCCGCTTCGCTGTCGATACGACGAAGGAAGCGATGCTTGAAGTCTTACCGCTCGGTCCATTTTTAATCAAGCCGAATCACCATGAACTCGGTGAAATCTTCGACGTCGAGATTACGTCGAAGGAGATGGCCGTTCCATACGCCCAACAGCTCGTCGAGCGAGGTGCCGAGAACGTCGTCATCTCATTTGCAGGAGACGGAGCACTGCTTGTCAATCGTGAAGGTGCCTATACGGCAAACACACCGGCAGGGAAGCTCGTCAATTCCGTCGGTGCTGGAGATTCACTCGTCGCTGGATTCGTCGCCAGCCACGCGCTCGGTAAATCACCAGAAGAAGCGTTCCGCTATGCGGTGACGACTGGTAGCGCGTCTGCTTATTCCTTTGGTCTTTGTACGAAGGAAGATATCGATCGTCTCATCAAAGACGTCAACGTCGTTGAACTCATTCAATCCTAAAAGGAGTGTGACTACTCATGAAAATTACTGATCTCTTGACACGTGATACGATTCAGCTCGATTTACAAGCGTCATCTAAAGCCGCTGTCATCGATGAACTCGTCAACGTCCTCGATCGGGCAGGAAAACTGAACGATCGCTCGGCATATAAAGAAGCGATTCTCGCACGGGAAGCGCAAAGTACGACAGGTTTAGGGGAAGGCATTGCCATTCCACACGCAAAAACAGCAGCAGTCAAAACACCAGCGATCGCTTTCGGTCGTTCGGCAGGTGTTGACTACGAAGCACTCGATGGTCAACCAAGTCGGTTGTTCTTCATGATCGCAGCGGGTGAGAACGCAGATAATGCGCACCTTGAAACACTTTCGAAACTATCGGTTTATCTGATGGATATGAACTTCCGCGATACGATCCTTGCGGCTAAAACGAAAGACGAAGTCATCGCAGCAATCGAAGCGAAGGAACGTGAAGAAGAAGGTCCAGTTGACGTCTCAAGCGACAACGTTGACCAAGACGCACCGTATATCCTCGCTGTCACAGCTTGTCCGACAGGGATTGCACACACGTATATGGCGGCTGATGCCCTTCGCCAAAAAGCAGAAGAGATGGGTGTCCGCATCAAAGTCGAGACGAACGGATCGACAGGCGTCAAGAACGGTTTGACACAACAAGACATCAACGATGCGACAGCGATCATCGTCGCTGCGGATAAAGCGGTTGAGATGGATCGTTTCAACGGGAAACACGTCGTTGAAGTACCGGTCGCACAAGGAATTCGTAAACCACAAGAATTAATTAACCGTGCCGTCAAACAAGACGCACCTGTCTACAAAGCGAGCGGTTCAAGCGAAAGTTCAAAACCAGCGCGTGGTGGATTCTACAAACACTTAATGAGTGGGGTATCCGCAATGTTGCCACTCGTCGTCGCTGGTGGTCTCTTGATTGCGATCAGCTTCTTCTGGGGAATCAACTCTGCGAACCCGGATGATCCGTCATACAACGAGTTCGCTGCTCAGTTAATGTCGATCGGGAAAGCTGCATTCGGTCTCTTGATTCCGATCCTCGCCGGATTCATCGCGATGTCGATCGCTGATAAACCAGGTCTTGCTCCTGGTCTGATTGCTGGTTTCCTTGCAAGCAACGGTAATGCTGGTTTCCTCGGTGGATTGATTGCCGGTTTCCTTGCTGGTTACGTCGTGCTCTTGCTCGTTAAAGTCCTCAAAGGTCTCCCAGCAGCACTTGAAGGAATCAAACCAGTCTTACTCTATCCATTGTTTGGTTCATTCATCACAGGGATGATCATGTTGCTCGTCATCAATGAGCCGATCGCGAAGTTCATGACATGGCTCACGGATTCGTTGAACGGGCTCAGCGGTGGGAACGCAATCCTCCTCGGTATGCTCGTCGCAGGTATGATGGCAATCGACATGGGTGGTCCAATCAACAAAACAGCATATGTTTTCGGTACAGCTGCTCTTACAGCAGGTAACACGGAAGTCATGGCAGCCGTCATGGCAGGTGGGATGGTTCCACCACTCATCGTGGCTTTCTCATCAACATTATTCGCACGTAAGAAATTCACACCGCAAGAACGTGAAGCAGGTATCGCTGCTTACGCAATGGGTGCATCGTTCGTCACAGAAGGTGCGATTCCATTTGCAGCAGCCGATCCACTCCGCGTCATTCCTTCAAGCGTCATCGGTTCAGCTATCGCTGGTGCATTGACGATCGTCTTCGGCGTCTTGCTCCCAGCACCACACGGCGGTATCTTCGTCTTCCCGTTACTTGATGGTCCATCAGGTACGGTCATGGCAATCGTCGGTTACGCGGGTGCGATCCTCATCGGTTCACTCGTCGGTGCGGCAATCCTATCCTTCCTCAAAAAACCACTTGTTGACCAATCGGTCGCGAAAGCGGAAATGACAGAAGGAACAGGTACGAAAGCATCATAATTCATCTAAATCCTCTCCGTTTTCAAGCGGAGGGGATTTTTTGTTGAATTTTGACGGCTAACGGTGAAGAATAGAGGGCATACTGAATAAGAAGGAGGGATGGACATGGGTGGACAATCCTTACAAATCGGACCACGGACCATCAAGACAGGTCTTGCGGTCATCTTGGCGCTGTTGATCAGTAATCTGTTCAACCTCAGCCCGATCCTGCCTGCAATCTCGGCAGCGACGACACTCCTGCCTTCGGTCTATCAGACATGGAAACAATTTCTCGAGGAAGCAGAGGCCAACTTGATTGGTGCCTTTTTGACGTTACTCGCACTTTGGATTTTAGGGGATAATCCAGCCAATCCGCTCGCGATCGGAATCGTCATCATGGCAGCAATCTCGATTTTGCTAGCCTTTGGTTTCGGGCGGACGATTCCACACGTCGTTTTGATGATCATCGTCATTCTCGAAAGTGTGGCGACAGCGACCGAGCCACTTTGGCAAGTCGTCCTGATCCGTTACTTGCTCGTCATGCTCGGGATCGGCTGTGCGCTTGGCATCAATGCGCTGATCTTCCCGCCGCGCTATGGCAATGTCTACTATCAAAAAGCGACGAAACTCTTCGAAAAGCTGCTCGTCGTCACGCGAGCGATTGCCTTCGAAGGCAAGGTCGCCCCATATCGGGCGGCAATCGATAAAATGTCAAATTCGCTCCTTGAGACACAAAACTTGTTCAACCTACACAAGGAAGAGATTCGAGGAACGCGTCAGAAGCACGCCTCGCTCTTACGGAACCTCTTGATTCTCAAACATATGCAATCGTGCCTCGAACGTGGTGTCGCGACGGCAGAGCGCTTCAAAGAGCGAGAGAAGGCCCTTGACTCGATTGCGGACGATCTTCGGAGTGAATTGTTTTATCACTTGATGCATATCGCCCAGCGACAAGAGAAGGTCTTGCTGACATATGATCTCTTGTTGACGGAAGAACCACTCGCAATGGAGGATCTCGTCAAAGAGAACATCGCCTTCGTTAAGCACTCTTTCCTTGACCGCGATGAACTCGAGGAAGAAGTCATCATGGAAATCTTACCGATCGTCGTTTCGATGAATGAGTGGATCCAAGAGCTTGAAGCATTCGAAAAACGGCTCAATGGTGCGCTTCGTCGTCATATCACATCACTGACGATCGAACAAAAATCAGTCCGTGATAAAACATTTAATCGATTTAAACGTAAAAAAGCCATTGACGAAAGTAAAAAGTAAGCGTATAGTCCTCCTTAACGATACTTTACTTGCTAAAAGCATAACAGTATAACAGCATAACAGAACGAAAGATTAAGCGATGATGAAACCGAAGTAAAGACCATCTCCCTGTTTCAGAGAGCACGTGGCGCTGCGAACGTGTACACAGATGGTGTTGAATTACAGTTTCTGAGCTTCTTGCGTAAGCGAGCGGAGCACACCGTTATCCCAATCATAAGTGACTCAGTCGATGACTGGGTAATCAGGGTGGTACCGCGGCTTTCGTCGCCCCTGTCGAACAATATGTTCGGCAGGGGCTTTTTTGTTATCTCACATTCATTCAAGGGGGAACTCATATGTCTACACCAATCATTCCAAGTCATTTACGTCCACACGTCGCACCACAGCACTACGAAGACTACACGCCAACGGATCATGCCGTTTGGAGATACGTCATGCGACTGAATTTAAATACGTTACAAGATACAGCACATCCGGCATACCTCGAAGGGCTTGCTGCATCGGGCATCAGCCCGGAACGGATTCCGGACGTGCGTGAAATGACAGCGAACCTAAGCCGTGGAGGCTGGGGAACAGTCGCTGTTGATGGTCTCATTCCTGGCGTCGCCTTCTTCGATTTCCAAGGGCACGGACTCTTGCCGATCGCGACCGACATTCGGAAGGTCGATAACATTCTCTACACACCGGCGCCAGATATTTTGCATGAAGCAGCGGGGCACGCGCCAATCTTGATGAATCCGGTCTACGCGGAATTCGTTCGACGCTTCGGTGAGATCGGGGCACATGCCTTTAATCATAAAGCCGAGCATGACGTGTTCAAGGCACTAAAGAAATTGACGATTGTCAAAGAGAGCCCGTTCTCGACGCCAGCCGACATCGAGCAAGCTGAAGTCGAACTCGCGGAGACACGGACACACGTCAAAGGAATTTCGGAAGCGAACGAAATCTCACGTCTGTTCTGGTGGACGGTTGAATTCGGTCTGATTGGTAATATCGACAACCCACAAATCTACGGGGCAGGTCTTTTATCATCCGTCGGTGAAAGTCGCCACTGCTTAACGGACGCGGTCGTCAAACATCCATTCTCACTTGAAAAAGCACTTGCAACGAAACATGACGTGACGAGCATGCAAAAAGAACTCTTCGTTTGTGAATCGTTCGAACAACTCCGCGATGCACTTGAAGAATTCGCACAGTCGATGTCTTACATCCGCGGTGGCATCCACGGACTAACAAAAGCGGTCGAATCGGGTAACCTGTCAACGCTCGTCTTCGACAGTGGTCTCTCGCTCGTCGGTGTTCCTGAAACGCAAGAGATTCACGATTCGCTTCATCTCGTCAAACTAACAGGTCCGACAGCGCTTGCTGCGAACGGCGAAGTGTTGACAGGTCAAGGACTTGCAGATCATCCGGAAGGCTTTACACTCCTTCACGGCAAGGAATTGAACGAAGTATTGATGCAAGTCAAAGTCGGTGAACGTCTCGACTGGGCGGAAGGAAATGTTCGCGTCACAGGGGACATCACAGCGATTCAAAACGTCAATGGAAATCGGGCGCTCGTCGTCTTAGAAGCAGCGACGCTTGCAAACGACGGGAAAATGATGACGATGGACCGGATGGAATTGATCGTCGGTGACATCACGTCAGCATTCCCGGGAACGGAAGTTGAAGCACTGAAGCCGATTCCGGAAACGGTCGAGTTCGAACGAATCGAACGTCCGTTGACAGCGGCTGATCCGATCTTCGAAGTCGTCCGCGAGATTCGCGAAGGTCGTGCCGGACGAGAACAGTTACCGCAACTGATCGATCAGACACTCGTCCAGTTACCGGACGCTTGGTTACTCCGTCTTGAATTACTCGAGTTAGCGGATGAAGTCGATCAACCACGTCTGATTGCAGATCTCGAGCGCTTAAAAGCGACATCTGAGCAGCGAGATGAATTGATCACGCGTGGGATGGCCTTACTCGACGTCGTTCATCAATGAGTCGAACTCCGGTTCTGAACCTGTTAGAATGGAGACATTCGGTAAAAGGGGATGATCGGTTATGACAAATTATTATCAAGACGTAAAGGAATTCCACCGTGTGTTTTCACACCCTGGCGCAACGACGCCAACACCTATGACGGTCAATCGTGGAATCAAACGCTCGACCTGGACGGCAGAAGAAGCGGTCGTTGAGTTCCTGCATCAATCGGCGACGAGTGAAGCAGAATTTCTCGAAGCGATCGAACGTTTCAATTCAGGACTTGATACAGCGGTCGAAAAATCGCTTCAGATGAAACAACCCGAAACAGATGTCGAACGGCTCGTCGGACAAGGGGATGCCTTGACGGACGCCCTCTACTTCATCATGGGAAGCTTCGTTGAGATCGGGCTTGATCCGGCTCCATTGTTCGAGATCGTCCAGCGTGCGAACATGGCGAAGCTTGGACCGGACGGAAAACCAATCTTCCGGGAATCGGACCAAAAGGTCATGAAACCGGAAGGCTGGCAACCACCGGAACCACAATTAGAAGCAGAAGTGCGTCGGCAAATCGCTGTAGCTTCGAGTACGTCGAAAGCGTGATTCATGACGATAAAAAGAGAGGGATGACTGGTCTGCGAACCGGTCATCCCTCTCTTGTTGTATTTATTCACTTTTGACTTGATAACGCGATAAATCGAGTTGACGGACGGTCAGGAACTCGACCCCTTCTGCTTCAAGTGCCAGTCGCTGTTCATCGCCTTCAAGCGATAGTTTTCCGCCAGCAGCGAGCACGCGGTGCCACGGTAGACGTTCCGTCTTACTCATACTGTGAAGAATCCGCGCTACTTGTCGGGCGCTACGCGGATGGCCGGCGAGTCGAGCGACTTGCCCGTACGTCATGACCCGACCAGCAGGGATCGAACGAATGATAGTCAGGACATCTTGCGTGAATGGTGTCATGTTTCGTCCGTAGCAACGACATACTGTTGAATCTTATCGTCTTCATCAAAGCCGATTGTCACATCGATGATGCCTTGTTGCAGGCGAATCTGGAGTTCGAGACGGTCCTTGATATCGTCCGCTTGTGCGATCGTCAACGTCGGGTCGACTTCAATCTCGACTTCGACGTGGAAATGATCGCCTTCCTTAATGACTTCTAGTTTACTAATGTCCTTGACGTCAGGGTCCTTCATGATTAGTCCGCCGAGACGTGCTGCCATCGTCTCATCGGCTTCACCCAGTGCACCAGCTGCGTTTTGCAGGAAGACATTCCCGACGACGTAAAACATCATCAGTCCGATGAGGATCGAAGCAATTCCTTCTGCCTGATGGAACGGTGTCACATGCGAGATGATGACGGCGAGCATCGCGACGACGCCACCAGCCGTTGCGACCAAATCTTCTAGGAACACAAGGCGTGTGGCTGGTTTCGCTTGTTTGAGTGAGCGGAAGCTGTCAAGAATCAAGCGTGGTCCTTTCGAGTCTAACTTCGCATCGTGCGCGATCTCTTGCATCGCTTTAACAAATACGCCACTCTCTAAGACGACACCGACGAACAAGACAGACAACGTAATCCAAAAGCCAGTTGATTCTGTCGGTTCGATGATGTGGGCGATCCCTTCATGAATCGTCTCGTACGCCATGATACCGACGAAGAGGATGGCACCGAGCAAGACGAGATTGACGAGACGACCGAAGCCGTTCGGGAAACGTTTCGTCGGTGCCTTTTTACTGAGGGCAGAACCGATGAAGACAAAAAATTGGTTAGCAGCGTCCCCGAGCGTATGCATCATCTCCGCGAACATTGCGACATTTCCCGTCAGGACGTAGGCAATTGCCTTGATGATGGCGATGACGGAGTTAACGATGCCTGCCGTCAGCGCCGACCGGTTTCCCCGGCGTAATAACGTAAAAAATTCTCCCATGATTGTACTCCTTTTAGTTAAGTTACATATTAGTTCATTTTATTATGTTACATCATTTTGAGAAAAACGACTATCTTCACACGAAAAAACCCACGCAAGCTGCGCGGGTTTAACTCGTCAAGACAAGTCGACTGTTTTATTGATTTCGTTCTCATCGTCTTTGCCGACGACTTTCTTCAAGACTTGTTTGACGGACTTCGTCGTGTTTCCCGTTTCCCAGTATTCAGCAGCTTCCGTGTTGACCTTGATCAAGACGACTTTCGGATCTTCGTATGTCGTTCCAAGGTATGCTTCGTAGCGTGGACTCCAGAGCTCTTTTTTTCGTTCGATGTCTTCGACGAGTTCTGCTGTCCCACGAATCGAGACGTATGATTTGTCGACGTACGCGACGTTAACGCTCGGATTCTTAAGTAGTTCTTGGTACTTGTCTGTTTCTTTTGAAGTGAGGAACCAGAGGTCGCCATCAAATTCGATATCCTGTGTCTGCATCGGACGCGATACGAGTCCTTCTGCTGAAATCGTCGTCAGCATCGCTGTTTCGATTTTATCAATCAGTTTCTTGACCGTTTCGACTGCTTCTTGATTCGTAGTATGGGTTGACATGTAACTCCACCTCATTCGTTAGATTTTTATGCTCACTTAGGCATTGTTCCCTGAATTTCAAAATGAAAACGTCCCCATGATAGAAAGAAGCAGTTTCGTTGCACCGTACAACGAGGAGGCGTACAGTGTAGGTACGCATTCGAAAGAAAAAGGAGAGACATACATGAAACTTAGTATTTTAGACCAATCCCCGGTCTCTAAAGGACAATCGCCATCTGATGCCTTACACGAAACGGTCGAGCTCGCGAAAATCGCGGACGAACTCGGCTACCATCGCCTGTGGGTATCCGAACACCACTTCGCTAAAACATTGGCTGGTTCAAGCCCGGAAGTCTTGATCGCTTACATGGCGGCAGTGACGAAACAGATTCGCCTCGGTTCAGGCGGTGTCATGCTGCCGCATTACAGTGCTTATAAAGTCGCGGAGAACTTCCGTGTCCTTGAAGGGCTTGCACCGAACCGGATCGACCTTGGACTCGGTCGGGCACCAGGCGGTATGCCGCTTGCGACACGTGCGTTGCAAGAAGGATCGTCGCCACGTTTTGGTGGAGCCGATTACGGCGAACAACTCGATGATCTCGTCGATTACTTGAAAGACGGAGCACCTGCCGGACACCGGTTCGCGGGACTCGTCGCAACACCAGAAGTCGATACGACACCAGAAGGTTGGTTGCTTGGATCAAGTGGGGGTAGTGCCTTGAACGCTGCGCAACGCGGATTCGGATTTGCCTTTGCCCACTTCATCAATGGACAAGGTGGACAAGAAGTGATGGACTACTACCGTCATAACTTCATGGCGACGTCGTTCAATGAGACACCACAAACGCTCGTCTCGATCTTCGTGACGTGTGCTGAAACGACGGAAGAAGCAGAACGGTTAGCTTCAAGCCTGGATCTGTCACTACTCCTACTTGAAAAAGGGGTCTCGTCGACAGGAACGCCAACTCCAGAAGAGGCAGCGGCGTATCCGTATACGTTCCAAGACCAATTCCGGATCGCTGAAAACCGGAAGCGGATGATCGTTGGTAACCCGGAATCCGTTGCAAAACAATTGCAAGAGCTCGCTGATTCCTACGGCACAGACGAAGTAATGATCGCTTCGATGATCGCTGACAAGGAAGCAAAACAACAATCATTGAAATTAATCATGGATGCCGTCAAAGCGGCGGTCTGACCGATACGCACGTCCTTTCTCACGAAGTGAGGGAGGACGTGTTTTTTGCGTCTGCTACGGGAATGCTCTCGGATAAGATGTCATTACGAAGTCGGAGGAATCCGAATGATGCTGCACCGAATAAGCCGACTGTACCGACTCCAAGTAGCACGATGATAGATACATGATCACTGAGTAAACCAAACAATAGGGTACCGATCGGCATCATCGCCATTGCAATGGATTCCAGCACACCGATGACACGTCCGAGGTAAGCCGGATCGGTCTGTTTTTGAACGATGAGCTGCAGTGGAATGTTCATCCGTAAGACGAGCATGCCGTCGATGAACAATAGAATCATGAAAAAAGGTAATAGTAGAGCAGATGGAACATAGCCGAGTAGGGCAAGTGCAGGAAGCGCATAACAAGAGGCGATTAAAAAGAGCGACTCGAATATCGTGCGTAACGGACGTTTCACCGTAAAGCGAGGTAAGGCAAGAAGCAACGAAGCGACAAGAAGACCGGCACCGAGTGCGGACTCGACCAGTCCAAACCGAAATGGTGTGAATTGCAGTCGATCGAGCAAAATGATTGGTAACAGGATTTCGAAAGCGACAAAAAAGAAGTTCAGGACAATCGCCATCAGGACGAGTGTCGTCAAGACCGGTTGACGGAACAGATAACGGTAGCCCTCTTTAAACTCCGAGACGAAAGACGGAGTATCGGTAGTAGCCAGAGGAGAGGTATCCACTGCAAGAAAGCGGAGGCGGCTATTCCACCAGGCAGCAGAAGCAAACAAGAGGAACGGTAAGATCAAGAATTGCGTGATGGAGACAGTGGCGATAAGCAATCCCGCAACGAGTGGAGCGGTGATCGTTGAGGTCGATTGAATCGTCGAGAAAAGCGCGTTTCCGCGTTGTAACTCATCTTCTTCTACGAGTCGCGGTAACGAGCTTGATAAGGTGACGGATAGGAACGTCGACAGGCTCGTCAAGAGGACACTAGCAACGATGTAATGAACGGTATGTAGAGGGGCTTGTAGCGAATAGAGCAGAAGTCCGAACAAGACGAGTGCACTTAAGCTTTCGGTCATGACGATGATTCGTTTCCGGTTCCAACGATCAGCGAGGACACCAGCAACCGGTGAGAGTAAAATTCGTGGCACTGATCCTGCAAGCAGGACGAGCGCAAACTGAAAACCAGACGATGTTTCCCGTAAGACGGTCAGTCCAGCGACGAACGTAAAGAGACTTGCCGCAAATAATGAACAAAACTTTCCGAATAAGACACGCTTTAAATTAAATGACATCCTGTTCACTCCTTCAGAGTTAAATTTTATTGAACTTTAGTGTAGAATAAAGGAGTGGAAGAAAAATGTAAAGATAAAGTTCAATAAAATTTAACTTTTATGATAAAAGGAGTGACAAGTGTGTTAGGGGAACGTATCAAACAGATCCGAAAACAGAAAAAAATGACGCAAACGGACGTTGCGACCGGCATCATCACGAAGTCGATGCTCAGTATGGTCGAGAACGGGAAAGCGACACCGTCAGTGCCCGCACTACAGGCGATTGCTAGGCGATTACAAGTTACGGTCGAGGAATTGATGCTCGATCCGCGGGATGTTCGGATGCGGGAACTCCTTGAAACAATCCGTTCACGAGATACCTCATATCATTCGGACGAAAAAGTTCGAGAAATTCTGCATCCGTATTTAGTGCCAGAGACAAACTCTTACTGGCAAGGACAGGTCTTTCAGGAATATGGGGATGCCCTCCGAACGTCTGACCCTGAGCTTGGTTTGACATATTTCGAGAAGGCAGAGCGAGTTTTTCAACAGCTTGGTCGTCAAGATGAACAATTACTTGCCCAAATCGCAAAAGTTTACTTTTTATTCAATCTCAAACGGACGAAGGAAGCGTATGAGCTGATCGAAGCAATGGATATACCACGTGAGATTCCACTTGCACCGAAAACCTATTTAAAGCTTCAAATCCTGCGTGCGCTCCGAGCAAGTTTGTTCGATGATCACTACACAGAAGCGATCGCCTTATTGCGTGAAGGGGTTCAGTATATGCGGGAGCAAGATGTCTATTATCATGTCATTTCGTTTCAACGTTTCCTCGGATTGTTTTTATATCTAGAAGGGGAAATCGAACAATCACGGCAAGAGTTTGATCGACTGGAGCAGTTTTTTGCATTTAGTGAAACGACTGCCGTCGGACGAATCGAAGTCGATTTAACGAAAGGACTCATCGCGATTTTTGAAAACGATACGGACGGCATGCAAATGGCGTGGGAAAAACTCGTCACTGTGGCGATCGATGACGCGAAGCATTACATCGGACAACTCGAAGTCCATCTCCTTGTCAACGGCATCGAATTACCGAATCAGACGCTGCAGCAGAGCGTCGATAAGATATGGGAGATGCAAGATGCGTGGCTTGCCGCGAGTGGATTCGACCAAGCGATGATGCTACAGACGCTCGTACTAGCGATGCAACGAGGGATTGGTCAGGAACGGCTGGAGGATGTCATTCGATTGAAGGATGATCTTCAAAGCGAACGACTCAAAGGCGATCTTGAGCGAGAGATACAAGCATTGGTTAAGGTTCAATGACAAAAAAACAGGCATGAGGCGAGTGCGCTTCATGCCTGTTCGTGTGAGGATGTCGTTCTTCTGAAAATCAATAAGACGCATGCGGCGACGGAAATGATCAAGTGACCGATATAGACGTCTCCCGTCTGGATATAATGCAAGAGCATCGAGCCACCAAAAATCAATAAGGCAAGAAAGAGAAGCCGAACATACAGTGTTTTGTAAGACATGCAGACACATCCTTTCCATATCCAGTATATCCTAAAGTGAAGTGGTAAGACAAAAAACATCCACCCCGAGGGATGGATGAGGAAAGTTTAAAGTGATTTAAAGCCTAATAGTTTTTGCGTCCAGTAACGTTCCGATACACGGCTGATACCTAAAGCAGGTTCATTTGCATGAATGAACTGATCATTGTTCAGCATGATGCCAATATGTGTCGGACCAGCGGCATAGGTGTTTTCGAAGAAGATGATATCGCCACGCTTCGGTTGACGTAATTTTGATAACTTCGCTCCGAGATACCGATCATCGTTCCAGTAACCGTTGACGTTCGTCCGTCCGACAGCATAGCCAGCGGCATTCAACGTGTAATTCACAAAACCAGAGCAATCGAATCCACCATTGACGGGGCTACTTGATCCCCAGACGTATGGTGTACCAAGATATTGTTGCCCAATCGAGATCGCACGTTCCATCAATGTCGAACCAGGTACGGTCGTCACAGGAGGTGGTGGCGTGACCGGAGGCGTCGTCGTGACGGATCCCGTCGTGATGTAACTCTTCGCAACATAGTAGAGACCCGTTCCAATCTTGATCTGGTACCAGCCGCTATCTTTTCCTGTCGTTTCACCTGTGACATTGACCGTTGAGCCGTGTCCGACTTGCGTGAAGACTTTAGAAGACGTCGAAGGCAATGTGCGGACGTTCAGCCCGGTTGGGGCATTGACGCGATACGTCTTCGAAGCATCAACCGGCGTCACAGAGACTCCGGGAGTCGTTGGTGTTGTTGGTGGCGAAGCTTTTGTTGAAGCTTTGACATAAGTTGAAGCAACATACGCTTCTTTTCCGTCGAGCTTGACTTGGTACCACGAATCAACGGCACCTGTGACATCGAGTACTGTCTGATGGGGTAATGTCTTGTAAATTTTTGCGTTCGTTGCTGCAGCAGTCCGTGCGTTCAAGCCTTCCTTCGCATTAACCGTGTAGATCTTCGAGCGATCGACCGCTTTAATGACGTTCTTGACGGGTGTCGTCGTAGCAGGTTTTGACATAGACGTTACTTTCACTGTCTTTTTATCAACTAATGATGCATGGATAAAAGCTACTTGCTTCTTATACGTGATTTGATACCAATCACCGGATTTTTTCGTAACAGTCAGAACGCTATTTTTTGCCAGTTTTCCGAGTGATTTCGAACTCGTCGTTGCTTGTTGGCGGACGTTGACAGCATCGGTGTTCGTTATGTAGGTCGTCGTTGTCGTAGTCTTTACTGTCGTCGCCTTGACGTATGCTGAAGTGATGAAGGCTGGTTTTGACTGGTAACGGATTTCGTACCAGCTGTTGACCTTCTTGACTGCTGTCAGCTTCGTTCCTTTTTTCAGTGTCGTGATGACCTTCGCGGAAGTCGAGGCAGCCGAGCGAATGTTGACGTTATCCGTCAATGTTAAGGTCGTTGACGCAGCAGAGACCGGTCCGGTTGAACTGATCAAGGCGATCGTCGTAAGAGCGAGAAATGTCTTCTTCACGTGACGTAGCTCCTTCCAAATAGATAGGTAAAAATCGTTGTTACCATTTTGTCATAAAAAGTGCTAATTCCCCTGATTTTAAAATATATTTTTGTTCTAAAAAACTACGCGGTTGTTTTAATAAAAAAATGAATAGCTCGATACAGTATTTTCAAAAAAGTTCGAGTACACTAGAAGTACTCGGAAGGAGGCTACACATGTTACGCCGTTTTTATCAATATTATATCCCGCATAAACGTTTATTTTGGCTTGATTTTATATCTGCCTTATTCGTCGGGGTTTTAGAACTTGCTTTTCCACTCGCTGTCCAGTGGTTCATCGACTCCTTGTTGCCAAACGGTGAGATGAACTGGATCATCCTCGTCAGCGTCGGACTATTAGCGCTCTACATCATCAGCACGTTGATGCAGTTCGTCGTCAACTATTTTGGACATAAGCTCGGAATCAATATCGAGACCGATATGCGTCGTCAACTGTTCAGCCATGTGCAGAAACAGTCGTTCCGCTTCTTCGATAATACGAAGACGGGTCATATCATGAGTCGGATCACGAATGATTTGTTTGATATCGGGGAACTTGCCCATCACGGTCCGGAAGATGCCTTCATTGCCGTCATGACATTGCTTGGTGCGTTCTCGATCATGTTGACGATCAACGTACCACTCGCGCTCGTGACGATCATCGCCGTACCATTCCTGATCTGGCTGATCAGTTATGCGAACGTCCGGATGAATAAATCGTGGGACCGGATGTATGGTAATATCGCGGAAGTCAATTCGCGCGTCGAGGACAGTGTTTCTGGTGTCCGTGTCGTCCAGTCATTCACGAACGAAGCTTACGAAATCGAGCGTTTTGAAAAAGACAACGCGACGTTCCGGCAGTCGAAGATCAATGCCTACAAGGTCATGAGTAAGAGTCTATCCGGCATCTACTTGACGACCCGTTTGATGACGCTTGCCGTCTTAGTCGTCGGTGCCTACTTGACGTATCGCGAAGCTTTAACGGCAGGGGAACTCGTCGGATTCATTCTTTATATGAACATCCTGCTGAAGCCAATCGACAAAATCACCGCATTACTTGAGATGTATCCAAAAGGGATGGCTGGCTTCAAACGCTTCCTCTCGATGATTGATGAGGATGCATCGATTCCGGATGCGCCAGACGCACTCGTCGTTGATCGGTTGAACGGTGGCATCACATTCAAGGATGTGGCGTTCGGTTATGAAGCCGATCGTCTCATTCTAGAGAATATCAATCTGACGGTCGAACCGGGTCAGACAGTCGCGTTCGTCGGAACATCAGGGGCAGGGAAGACGACGATCTGTTCGTTGATTCCACGTTTTTACGATGTTCTAGATGGCGCAATCACGATTGACGGAATCGATATCCGGCAGATGACCAAGGAGTCTCTGCGACAACAAATCGGGATCGTCCAGCAGGATGTCTTCTTGTTCTCAGGGACGATCGCTGAAAATATCGCCTACGGTGACCTGAATGCGACGCACGAAGACATCGTGCAAGCGGCGGAACGTGCCCATCTCGGTCCGATGATCGCGGATCTTCCGGATGGGTATGCGACACAAATCGGCGAACGGGGACTCAAGTTATCGGGTGGGCAAAAGCAACGACTTGCCATTGCACGGATGTTCCTTAAGAACCCGCCGATTTTGATTCTCGATGAAGCGACGTCTGCGCTCGACACGGAAACGGAAGCACTGATCCAAGAATCGCTCGCCGAGTTGTCCGAGAACCGGACGACGCTCGTCATTGCCCATCGTTTAGCGACGATCCGGAATGCGGATAAGATTTTCGTCGTTACGAAGGACGGCATCGTCGAAGAAGGCTCGCATGACGAACTGATGAATCAAGGTGGTTATTTCTCCCGGTTGTTAGAGAGACAACGAGTTTGAATCGATTTGAAAGATTGGAAAGCAATGGACATGTTCCGTTGCTTTTTTTGTTCGTTCAAAAATAAGATTGTGTATGCTAATTTTAGGGAAAACGATTTATAGAAAAGAAGGCGAGGTGGAAGGATGTACGGTCAATTCTGTGAGAACTATGATGAGAGTTATCCCGTCTTGCGGGAAGAGACGTCACATGATTTCCATCGTTTTTTTGCACTGTCTTACACGATTCATGATACTGTCTTTGAACAAACTGTATATGAAAGACTAATGCGGACAATCAAACACAAGACATCGCGTTTTTCAGCGCTTCGGAGCCGTTATACGCCGTTACTTGTCGCCCATGTTCAATTGAATAGCACGGATCCCGATGTTCTCATCGAAGAGATCATCGTTGCGGAAAAGAAGATTAAACATCGCCTGATTCGTGATAAAGGGGTTCGTCCATTTTTTGCTCTCAACGAAGTATTGAATCGGCGTCAAGGAATCGATGCCTTTCCCTATATGGAACGGCTGCACGCGACACGACCTCATCTAAATGTAGCAAAGCAGTACGTCGTGACATCGACCTTGCTTGAACAGCAGCCATTACCAGAAGAATTTCTAGAGCGGGTCAATACATCGGAAGAGTGGCTCGCGCAATTCATGGAACGAACGAGTGAACGTGTCATTACGGCGCAAATCTTAGCGGCGCATCCAGATCCTTCAGCGCAACAGGAACGAATCATTGCGTGGCGGGAACTGTTAGAGCGGAGAGAGATCATCATCTGGGATCGTTTAATGCCAATTCTTGCGTTACTCCCTACAATGGAACGTGTCGACTGGATTTATGTGACCCGGATCGTCGACAGGGAGCGGGCACGGAATCGATTTTCAGACGAGGTCAACTGGTTGATTGCCTTTCATTTGTTGCTCGCTAAAACAGGTGTGACACGAGTTCAAGCCACGTTGTTATTGCTGGCTGCACTAGAGTTGACGAAAAAACCGTAAAACGAAAAACGAACGAGGAGTGGCGCGCGCCATTCCTCGTTCGTTTGGTTTAGTGACTTAATCGAACGTCGTAAACGTCGCATGTCGTTCGACCGGATACAGTTCCGTACCGGCGACAGCGTTCAAGATCAACTGGTTCCGCGAGACGGACATACCAAGATTATCCGCAGCCGGACCGTGTGATAATTCTAAATTAGCGGTTGCGTATAGATGGTGGGCTGTCTCGACCGAACGCACGATTTGGTAGTCGGCATCGACTTTCCAGGCATTCGGTGCTTCGAATACGATATCAAGTCGGTCGATGAAGCTCGGAAGGGATGGCGAAAAACCAGTTGCCGCAATGACGGCATCTGTTACGGACATACGTTCATCCTCAAGTTCTTGATGTTGCATCGCAATCGTGAACCGCTCATCGTACGTAATCTCTTTTACTTCAAGATTCGCGCGGATCGCGACCTGTCGTTGTTCCTCTTCCGTCAAATCATAGAGATGGGCGTAGATCGATTGCAGGGTCTCCGGACTGATACCGTTCTGAGAGCGGGCAAACTTCTTGACCGACTCTTGTCGTACTTCGAGTGGAAGTTGGTTGAAGTACGTGACGTAGCTCGGTGAAAAAATTTCTTCTCCGAGTTTGCCGGTCTCAAGTGTCTCAAACAGTGTCGAACGCGCAATCCACTCGAGTTCAGGACGCTCTGAAGCAGGCGTCGTCAAGAGATCAAGGAAAATCTCGGCGGCACTTTGACCGGAGCCGACGATGCTGATTTTGTTGCGCTGAAGTAAATTTGCCTTGTTCATAACATATTGCGTATTGTGGATGACGCGTTCGTCAAACGTATCCGGGATGGCGGGTTTTGAACCAGTGCCGATGACGACGTTTCGTGCTTCGAACGTTTCGCGTTTACCGGTCGAGACATCTTCGACGAGGACTTCAAAACTATCACCGGTGTCTTGCACGTCGATGACACGTGTCGAAAAGCGGAGATCTTCAAGTTGTGTTGCGACCCAACGTAAGTAATCGTTGTAACCTTGTCTTGAAATCAGAAGTTTTTCATAGAAGTAAAACGTGTGGAGACGGTGAATCGATCGTAAGTAATTGAGATAGGAAAACGAACTTGTCGGATCGGCGAGTGTGACGAGATCGGAGATGAAGCTCGTCTGCATCATCGAGTCCTGGATCATCATGCCGGGATGCCATGAAAATTGTTCGCTTTCGTCAAAAAATAACGTCTTTAAATCTGTCGGATGCGCAAGTGCGCTCAATCCTAAATTCATCGGACCAATGCCAATGCCGATTAAGTCATACATAGAAAAAGCCTCCCAATTCGATATTGTTCTAAAACAATACCCGAAAAGGAAGGCGGACGAAACGTCAGGCTGAAGCTTTACAGCTGGTCGGTCGTCGTTGTTTTGGTTTCGACCGTCATTGTTTTCCCATCACGGATGATCGTCAAGGAGAGCGGTCCATCTGATTTGATCAGTGCCGTTTTGATGTCAACGAATGCTTTGATTTCGGAGTCATTGATTTTCGTGATGACGTCACCTGTTTTCAGTTTAGCCGCAGCAGCTGGACTGTTCGGTTCGACTGACATGACGACGACACCTGTTTTTTGACTGTCTGGTAGTTTGACTTGATCTTTAAGATAACCGGCAGGGAACGCCGCAACGTCTTGTAAGGACACACCGAGCGTCGGATGCTCAACTTTACCGTTTGTTTCAAGCTGTTTGAGGATTGGTAATGCATCATCGATCGGGATACTGAAGCCGACGCCTTCAACACCAGACTCAGCGATTTTCATCGAGTTGATTCCGACGAGTTGTCCTTGTTCATTGATCAAGGCACCCCCTGAGTTACCAGGGTTGATTGCGGCATCCGTTTGAATGACTGTCGTATTGAAGTCGTCTTGTCCATCACTGTTCGTATCGACCGGTACGGTCCGGTCTTTCGAACTGACGATTCCGCGTGTGACGGAGTTTTGGAACTCACCGAGCGGGTTACCGATTGCAAGGACCGTTTGTCCGGCTTTTAAGTCCGCTGATTTCCCGAGTGTGATGACGCCCGGAACATCGCTTGCGTCAACTTCAAGCACAGCTAAGTCATAGGTTTCGTCGCTACCAAGCAACTTGGCTGAGAGCGTCTTGCCGTCATTCAACGTTACATCGAGTTTTGATGCCCCATCGACGACGTGATGGTTCGTAATGATGTATGCTTTACCGTCCTCTTTCTTATAGATGACACCGGACCCTGAACCAGCCGCTGCTTCTTGTTGCGACATCGAGTTGCCCGCTTGATAGTTCGTTACGGTCACGACAGATTTTTGAGCCGTAGCAACTGCGTTCGTCACCGGATCATTCGATGTCGTCGAGACTTGTTTTGGCATACCATTTGATAGTGGGGTATCAGCGACCTGCTGTTCTTGATCGAGTAGGATCGGAAAGGCAACCGTAGCCGTCAAGACCGCGCCGATGATGCCTCCAGTCAATCCAGGTAAAAGTGCTTTCGTTTTTCCAGCCATAAGTCATCATTCCTCTCTGTATGATTTCTGATTTCATCATAGCAAATGAAACAACCTCTTCACTGATTACGGGAGACATTCCGAAATGACTCATCATTCCCCATAATTCGACGACAATTTCTAAAAGTTGAGATAATCAGGTCAGTTCGATACACTGAAGCTGTCTCGAACATATATTTCATTAACAGAAAGAGAGTGTGGAACATAATGCTATTGCGTCTAGTCTATGGAGCAGGATTGTTGTTTGCGGGAGTTGGTCATTTCCGTAATGAAAAAGGATTCGTCAGCATCATGCCGTCGTTCATTCCGTTCAAGCGCTTTTTCGTTCAAGTGACAGGTGTCATCGAAATCGCTTACGGTGTCATGTTGTTGACAGGAAAAGGGGTGCACCTCGTTCGTAAGACTCTTCCTGCCTTCTTATATGCAGTCTTACCCGCAAACGTCAACATGGCAGTCAATCCGAAGCCGATTAATGGAAAACGTCTTCCGTCTTGGTTGCTTTGGACACGGTTGCCGCTCCAATGGGGACTCGTCTCTCTTGCGAAACGCCTGAAATGAATCGGAACAAAAAGCCGCCAAATTGGCGGCTTTTATTGTTAAAAACGTTTGTTGACAGCAAGTAAGGAAGCTTTTGCAATCTCTTCGTAGGTAGAATCGTTCGGGTGGAACTGGTCACTCGATAAATCACGTTTGACGTCACGCACGAGATTGAACGTGTCGATGATCTCGACATCGTACTCGATACCGAGCGTCCGTGATTTTGCGTTCCAATCTTGGACGATGGCATCGAATGCTTCACCGTTTTCCGTCGCGCGGAAAGGATTATAGAGCCCGACGTAGAAGATGACAGCATCCGGATTTTGTTCTCGTAGGATACTGAACGTCTTTTTCAAGTTCGCTTGTGCCGTCGTGACGGTTTCGGCTGTCTTCTTCGCATTGAAGTTTGCGACGCCTTCACCACGATTGAATAAGTCATTTCCGCCAATCGTCACCGAGATGACTTTTGCTTGTTTGATTGAGCGTAAGACTTCTTTTTGTTCTAGTTGTTTCAGTAAATCTTCCGTCCGGGCACCACTGACGGCAAGATTCTGGAAGCGCTCGACAGTGTTATCTTTGACAAGATCGCGTCCGACGATTGCAGCGTAACTATTGCCGTTTGATGCTCCGACACCACGTGTCAAGGAATCACCAAGCGCGACGTACGTCCCGCCTTTTTTGACAGGCTCTTCCTTCGTAGGTGTCAAGACGGCACGTTTTGGTGGGTTGACGACGTCACTATAGGCACTGACGAAGCCGTATCCAAAGATTGCCGTCAAAACGAGTGAGACGGTTAAAAACAGGGGCCAGCGTAATCGCTTCATGAACGTTCCTCCTTCTAGGTTCTAACCTGATTGTAGCAAAAGTTGAAAGAATGTGCGGAAATGAAGTGTTCTGACAAGTCAAATGATTCATTATTCCGCTAGAATAGACAATAAGAGGTGAGAGACGTGAAACCAACAGTGAAATTAGAAGGTGTAACAAAGGTGATCGGAAAAAAGACGATCATTGATAATATCTCGTTTGAGATCCAACCAGGTGAAGTTTTTGGCTTCCTTGGACCGAACGGGGCAGGAAAAACGACGACGATCCGGATGCTCGTCGGCTTGATCAAACCGACGTCCGGTAAAATCACGGTCTGTGACTTCGACGTCCGCAAACAGTTCGTCCAAGCGATGGAGCGGATTGGCTCGATCGTTGAAAATCCAGAGTTGTATAAGTATTTAACGGGTCGCGAAAATCTACAAGTCTTTGCCCGGATGTTACCGAATGTCGATGAGGCTCGGATTCAGGAAGTCATCGATCTCGTCGATTTGACGGCGCGTGTTGATGATCAAGTCCGGACATACTCGCTCGGGATGCGGCAGCGTCTCGGCATCGCACAAGCATTACTCGGACGACCAAGCGTCTTGATTCTCGACGAACCGACGAATGGTCTCGATCCGATGGGGATTCGGGATTTACGTCAATTCATCCGCCGGCTCGTCGAGGAAACGGGACTGTCGGTCCTCGTCTCGAGTCATATCTTGGCTGAGATTGAAATGCTTGCCGATCGAGTTGCAATCATGAGTTATGGCAAAATCGTTCAAGTCGGAACGGTCAAGGAACTGGTCGAGTCGCTCGCACCAGGCGTTGACTGGCGTGTCGATGATGCCTTTAAGGCGAATGAGATTTTATCAGCATCCGATTTAGTCCAAGTGTCCGAAGTCGTCGATGCGAATACGGTTCATACTTTGATGGATGCAAGCAAGACACCAGCGCTCAATAAGCAGCTGCTCGAAGCAGGGGTCGAAGTCTGGACGATTGAACGGAAGGTCCAAACGCTCGAAGATCTATTCATCACGTTAACGGGAGGCGATCACATTGCGTAATCCGAACATGATCGGTCTCGTACGAAATGAAGTGACGAAAATTGCTTCGAAACGTCGTTTTGCCGTCGTTGCGATCATTCTCGTCGTTCTTGTCTCGATGTTTACGTACGCACAGTACCGAGACATCCAAGAACAAATCAAAAAGCAGGGAACGCTCGATTGGCGGGTTGAGTTACAACAAGACATCGTCGACACGCAGAACCGTCTTGCTTCTAGCAGTATTCAAGATGAGTTCCGTCAGTTCCTTGAGTTTGACCTCAAACAAAATCAATACTATCTCGATAACGACATCAACCCGAACTATCCGGGAGCCCCGACGTTCATCCGGATCTTCTTCTCGCAAGGATTGACGCTGATCTTACCGCTGTTCATCATCGTCATCATGGCGGATATCGTCAGTGGGGAGCAAAATGATGGAACGATCAAGACGCTCCTGTCGCGACCAGTCCGGCGCTGGAAGATCCTGATGGCGAAATGGTTGACGGTGTTGCTCTATACGTCGATGTTGATGGCATTGACCGTCGCCGTCTGTTACGCGATATCCGGGATCGTCCTCGGCTATGACGGCTGGACCGCACCGATCTTGACCGGTTTCCAAGCCTCACCGAGCGGTACGTTCTCGACCGAGTTCGTGCATACGTTACCGATGTGGGAGTACCTCTTGATGGCAGTCGGTCTAGCGTGGATCGTCACAGCCGTTGTCGGAACGATCGCCTTGATGGTCTCTGTTCTCGTCAAAAACACAGCGACAGGGATCGGGATCATGATGGCAGTCTTGATTTCCGGTACGTTACTGACGACACTCGGTTCAAGTTGGACGAGCTCGAAATATCTCGTCAACGTCAATTTCGGACTGATCAACTATCTCGATGGACAAGCACCACCAATCGAAGGAATGACGCTTCCGTTCTCACTTGCTGTCCTCGGTTGTTGGACGGTCGCGGCGCTAATCGTTGCGTTTTGGAACTTCACACAAAAAGATATGTATTAAGACGAACGGGTCCACCTATAGAGGGGGACCCGTTTTTCATGGATGAAGCGACAAACGATCGTATGTCTCGATTATTTTTTGATACTGAAGTTGTGTCGATAACGAAGCATCTACTATCAGAATCGGGGAAATCGACTGGTCCATCTGATACTGGTGTTCTGCGAACGTACCGATCATCGATGGATCCGTCGCCGTGTGATACGTCCGGCACCAGTCAAGGAATTCATTGGAGCCTGTAAAATCTGGGTATCGTGCTTTTTCGCGCGCGATGAGACGTTCCATCCGAACCGATTCGTCGAGCGACAGGAAGACAAGCAAGTCCCGATTGATGAAACCATCCGGATGCCAAGCGAAGACAGAGCCGGAGACGATGTAATCGTTGTAAGACATAAGATCTGCTTCATACATGGAAAATCGCTCGGAGACGTCTCGCTTTTCAGTGAACGTCGTATCTGTCCAAAGATAATGGTCGGTATCAATCCAGGGAATCTGTTCAGCTTGCCCGATGAAGGCGCCCAGTGTACTTTTTCCGGTACCTGATCCACCAATGATTTGAATACGCACGACAATCGGCTCCTTTCGAAATAATGTATCGGCACGCAGAACAGGCCCGGGCATGATGCCGGACCTGTCGCTTGGAAGAACGAATTCTCCCTATGTCGCCTCGTGCAAGCACAAGACATGGAATCGAGAGGCAGTGCCTCTAATAGGAAGCCGATGCAGGTCAGCCTCCGCGCTACGTACCAATCGTACTTTTATCATACTGATTCCAAGAATTGGTGTCAAACCTGCTCGAAAGGGTTTACAAACCATTCAAACCGTCAAAAGAGAGAATAACGATGATTAGAGGAGGAACGACCATGGCAGATTGGGGCATCATGCTGACAGGCGTCGTCATTTGTGGGTGGTGCATCTTTAGTGCCATTTATGACGATTTCATCCGTCGCGTATAAGACGAGCAAGTGGAAGCCGTCCAGAATGGGCGGTTTTTTCATTGATTTTTTTAATCCGAGTAAGTGGCTGTGGTACACTCGAATCAGAATGAAAAGATAGAGAATGGGTGAAGAAAAATGAAGAAACAACCAGTCATCGTCATCGTCGGACCGACGGCAGTCGGAAAAACGAAGACGGGCATTGAACTAGCCAAACGATTAAACGGAGAAGTCTTATCGGGAGACTCCGTCCAAGTCTATCAAGGCATGGATATCGGATCAGCAAAAGTGACGACCGAAGAGATGGAAGGGGTGCCGCATCATCTGCTTGATCTTGTGACACCGGATGATGAGATGAGTGTAGCGCGTTTTCAGACGGTTGCCCGAGCGACGATCGATGAGATCGCAAGTCGGGGTAAGTTACCGATCATCGTCGGTGGAACAGGGCTTTATATCCGTTCGATTTTATATGATTACCAGTTCACTGAGCAGGCGGAAGATCCAGCCTTACGGGCTGAACTCGAAGCGTACGCGGCGACGCACGGTGCGAATGCATTGCATGACCAGTTGAAGGAACTTGATCCGGTGCGCGCCGAAGCGATTCATCCGAATAATATCCAGCGGGTCGTTCGGGCGATCGAGGTCGCACGGACCGGTCAGACACAAACGACCGGTAGTAAGCCGGCACTTTATGAGAGTCTACTGTTCGTCCTACACATGGAAGACCGGGATCGCTTGTATGACCGGATCGATCAACGAGTAGATATGATGGTCGAAAGTGGGCTTCTTGAAGAAGTGGCGCGTCTGGATGCTGCCGGGTATCGACACACGAAGGCGCTACAAGCGATTGGTTATAAAGAGATGTTACCGGTCCTTGACGGGGCACCACTCGATCCTGCCGTCGATATGCTGAAACGGAACACGCGACGCTTCGCGAAACGTCAATTGACGTGGTTCCGTCACCAATTTGATGGCTTTTGGGTGGATATGGGAAAGTTTTCATTTGAAGAAACGTTCAAAATTATCTATGATAGAACTGTAGAGTTTCTGAAAGCGGTTAAATAAGAGTTGCCCGAAGACAGAAACAGATAAAAAGAGGGGGCACGGGGAATCATGAAAGCGACATACAACATTCAGGACGTCTTTTTAAATCAATTACGGAAAGATGCAGTCCCGACAACGGTTTTCTTAATCAGCGGGTATCAATTACGGGGGCTGATCAAGTCATTCGATAACTTCACGGTCATTTTGGAGTCGGAAGGCAAACAGCAGTTGATCTACAAGCACGCAATCTCGACGTTCGCACCAGCGCGCAACGTGACGTTATATGAGCAAGAAGAGACACAAGAAGTCTCTCGCTAAGTAAAAAAGACGACCGGGGGGTCGTCTTTTTTTGTTGACTTCATTATTTATACGCTGGCTGAGCAAGCGTACGAAGAACGTCGACAGGATATCGTTCTAAGTCAAGGATATCAAATCCGATAAATCCGGTATGATCGGATTCAGCGAAGTAGAACGTAACTCCTTGGAGGTGAGACGAACTTTTCGGAATCGTGTTTCGCAATCGGAGCGAGAAACGATCTGTATGTTCTGCGTATAAGAATGCTTGTGAATGGACGGCGCGGATCACGTTCGCTTCTTCATTGAAACATTCAATCCCGACGATGCGTCCCTCTTGATCAACGTCTACGTTGAGGAATTCATTTTCTTCTAGCTCGTCCGTTTCTTCAATCGCGGGAGTAAATGTTTCTGGGAAGAGATATAGATATCCCATTTCTGCTTCTTGATCATAAGTCATTCGAATCGTCATCTATGTCACATCCAAGTCTAATGATTTTTTTACAACAACGGTGTCAGTTCCTCGACCGCCTCTTCATAACGTCGGAGCGAGACATCCTTATAGAGGCATGTCTTCTGCAGACGTTCTTCCTTCGTCATCTCGTCCTGATACGTTTTTAAGATGAAACTGTTGCGTAACATCGACGGTGTCAAGACCCGTTTATTATCGGACCGTTCATTCAACTGACGCATCATCTTCGTGATCATGACGATCGACAGTTGCTTCGGTGCATTTTTGCTGTAAACCCAGCGGAACGTCATCCGAGCAAAGTCGAAGGCGACGAAAAAGGGGTCGGTGCTGTGATAACGGGGACGGACCGGTTCCGGAATCGTCTTCAAGTAACGCAACATGATGTCTTGATCTTCCCGCTCGAGATGGAGCAGGTAACGGTTACCAAGGCGATCGTGGACAGTCATCTCTTGCTGGGCGAAATTAAGGTCATGCATCTTCAAACCAATGATGTGATGAACACGTAGACCGTAGCGATAAAACAATCGAAGGATCAGTTCGTTTCGATCGATTAAAAACGGACGTGCCTTCAATTGATGTTCCGTCAAGCCGCGATCGGATTGATTCGTCCGGACCAATTGTTCATATTCCTTGAAGGAAGCGACGTGTTTTGCCGTCAATTCGTGCGTCGGTTGTGCGTATTCAATCAGCTTCGCCTTCGTTTGTCGAATCTGATAATTGACTTGATTGATGACGGTGACGATCCGGGCAACCGTTGCTTGCTGGTAGAGTTTCTCTTCGATCAAGTATTCATTGATGAACGTCTTCCACGTCTCGATCGAAATCGCCTTGAAATCGTCGATCGTCTCGAGTGGTTGGTCGACATCGGTCATGTAGCGATGGACTTCGATTAAATCATAGCGATAGCGGCGGACGGTCGAAAGTTGCCGTCCACTTGTCGTTAGATAAAACAAATAGCGTTCAATGAACTCTGGAAGCGTATACGACTGTTCGCGTGCCATGGTTTTCCTCCCCTTATCGTAATCTTTCTTCCATCATAAACCGAACGGATGTTTCCTGTCCAAAAAAGTTCAGACGAACCGGTGCCTGTGGTATGATAAAGGGCGCAGTACGTCTTTACTCGTGAAAGGAATGATATTATGTCAGAACGCGTCATCGTCGTTGGTTGCCAGCTCCCCGGTGTCCCGGACCATGTCTATGAAGAATCGGTCGCGGAGCTCGAAGCACTCGTCACGACTGCGCATGGTGTCGTCGTCGGTCGTCTGGATCAAAAACGACAAGCGATTGATCGCCGTACGTTCATCGGAAAAGGAAAGGTTGAAGAACTCGTTGCTTTAGCAGACGAACTTGAACCTGATTTAATCATATTCAATGCCGAGGTCACGCCCGGTCAGATGAAGAATATCCGGATCGCCTTGTCGGACCCGGAAGCCATCAAATTGATTGACCGGACGCAGTTGATCCTCGATATCTTCGCTGGCCGAGCCCAGTCACGCGAAGGGAAATTGCAGGTCGAACTGGCACAGATGAGTTATCTCTTACCACGTCTTGCCGGGCAGGGAACACAACTGTCACGTCTTGGTGGCGGAATCGGGACGCGTGGACCAGGTGAATCGAAACTCGAGACGGACCGCCGTCATATCCGGCGTCGGGTCGATGAGATCTCGAAACAACTCGAGACATCCGTCGCGCACCGTGCCCGTTACCGGGAACGTCGCAAAGAGAACCAAACATTCCAAATCGCGCTCGTCGGTTATACGAATGCCGGCAAATCAACGATCTTCAACCGGTTGACACAAGCCGACACATACGAGAAGGATGAGTTGTTCGCGACGCTTGATCCGTTGACACGTCAAGTCGATTTGCCGGAAGGTGGTCAAATCCTCCTGACGGATACGGTCGGTTTCATTCAAGATCTCCCGACGAAGTTGATCGCGGCGTTCCGTTCGACACTCGAGGAAGTGCTGGAAGCCGACTTGATCCTCCATGTCGTTGATGCGTCGAGTGAGCATTACTTGAATCAGATGCAGACGACGAACGATGTCCTCGATGAACTCGGTGCCGGTGACATTCCGCAACTGGAAGTCTACAACAAGAAGGATCAATTGAACCGCTTGTTCACAGGTGGAAAACTGCTGATTTCTGCGCTTGACCCGCAGGATATCGAGCGCTTGATCGAAGAGATCGAACGTTCGATCAGCGAAATCCTCGAGTATCTCGAGATTCGTATTCCAGTTGACGGATTTGCCCATTACAATCCGGCGAAGGAAGTCATGATGAATTTGAAGGAATCGTTCGAAGAAGATGGTTCCGTCATTCTAAAAGGTTACTTGCGTAAAGATACGCGTCTATACGCGACATTGAAACAATACGAGGTGTAAACATGTTTTCAGAATTAACCCATTACGAAACGCTCCGTCCGCTCATTGACCGGGCGGAGGAACAAATCGCCCCGTACGTTAAGAAAGCGCAAGAGGTCGCGGAATACAATCAATTCCGTGTCCTCGATGCGTTCCGACGTCACAAGGTCAGTGATTTTCACTTCATGCCGTCAACAGGTTACGGCTACAACGATGAAGGACGCGATACGCTCGAACGGATCTATGCCGATGTCTTCGGTGCGGAAGCCGGTCTTTGTCGTCCGCAAATCATCAGCGGAACCCATGCGATCGGTATCGCGTTGTTCGGTTTGTTATTGCCAGGAGACGAATTGCTTTATATCACAGGAAAACCATACGACACGCTTGAAGAGATCGTCGGAATTCGTGGTGACGGACGCGGTTCATTAAAGGAACTGGGCGTCCAGTATGATGTCGTCGAGATGAAAAACGCCGAGACGATCGACGTACCGGCCGTTCTCGAACGGATCACACCGCAGACGAAGGTCGTCGGGATTCAGCGTTCAAAAGGCTATGCGACGCGACGTAGTCTGCCGGTCAACGAGATCGGAGAAGCGATCGCTGCCATCAAAGCCGTTCATCCGCATGTACTGATCTTCGTCGATAACTGCTATGGTGAATTCGTCGAGACGATCGAACCGACGCACGTCGGGGCAGACTTGATGGCAGGATCGTTGATTAAGAATCCGGGTGGTGGTCTTGCGAAGACCGGCGGTTATCTCGTCGGTCGAACGGACTTGATCGAACGGGCATCGTTCCGGATGACGACGCCAGGGATTGGCGCCGAAGCCGGTCCATCGTTATCCGCACTTCCGGATATGTACCAAGGTTTCTATATGGCACCACATACGGTTAGCCAAGCGTTGATGGGTGCGATGTTCACGTCGAGCATGCTCGGTCAGTTCGGCTTTGACACGGCACCGCACCATACGGCAGAACGGACGGATTTGATTCAATCGGTTTCGTTCCATGCGCCGGAGCCGATGATTGCCTTCTGTCAGGCGATTCAAGCCGCTTCACCCGTCAATGCACATGCGTTACCGATTCCGGATTATATGCCGGGCTATGCGGACGATGTCATCATGGCAGCAGGAACATTCGTACAAGGATCATCGATTGAGTTATCAGCGGATGGTCCGATCCGTGCGCCCTATACCGCATACGTCCAAGGTGGTTTGACGTATAGCCACGTCAAGATTGCCATTATCTCAGCCGTCAATCACTTGATGGAAAAACAATTAATTCCAGAAAAAAACGTTTAATACTAGAATATCTCGTGAAAAGACCTCTGAACGACTTCATGTAAAGTGATTAAAAAAGTTGTGTTAACTTTTCTTACATCGCTTGACAAGTTGCCTGACAGAGGTTTATTCTCATGGAGTAAGGAAAAAGGAGGAACCACATGGCAGACTCATCACGCCAGTCCAAGCCACTATTTCCCATCGGAGTCGTTCAAGAGTTGACCGCGTTATCTGCCCGCCAGATCCGATACTACGAAGAACAAGGACTGATCAAACCGGAGCGGACAGAGACGAAGCGACGCCTCTATTCGTTCAACGATGTCGATCGTCTGTTGTCGATCAAGGAATACCTGGATCAGGGACTGAATATCGCAGGGATCAAATTGATTTTTGAAAACGATCTCGTCAAACGCGAACGCGTTGCGGAGAGCGTCGTCGAGACGCGCCCGGAACTATCTGACGGCGAATTGTATAAACTCCTGAAAAATGAATTGAAGGAAGCAGGACGACATGGAAAGACGTCGCTCATCCAAGGTGAGCTCGGGCGTTTCTTCAAGTAAGGACCTGTAACCATATAAAAACGAATCGGAGAGGGGATTTGTCACATGACACGTCGCAACATTACACGAGAAGACATTTTGAAAATCGCTAAAGCTGAGGATGTACGCTTCATTCGCTTACAGTTCACAGATATCCTCGGAACGATCAAGAACGTTGAGATTCCAGTAAGCCAATTGGAAAAAGCACTTGATAACAAAATGATGTTCGATGGTTCATCGATCGAAGGATTCGTCCGGATCGAAGAATCAGATATGTATCTCTTCCCAGACTTGAACACATGGGTCGTCTTCCCATGGACAGAAGATGGAACAGGGAAAGTTGCACGTTTAATCTGTGACATCCACAATCCGGATGGCACGCCGTTCGCAGGAGACCCACGTGGTCAGCTCAAACGGGTACTTAAAGAGATGGAAGAGCTCGGTTTCTCATCATTCAACGTTGGACCAGAGCCAGAATTCTTCCTCTTCAAGAAAGATGAAAAAGGTCGTCCGACACTTGAATTGAACGACCAAGGTGGATACTTCGACCTCGCACCAGTCGACCTCGGTGAAAACTGCCGTAAAGAGATCGTCATCGAGCTCGAGAACATGGGCTTTGAAATCGAAGCATCACACCACGAAGTCGCTCCAGGTCAGCACGAAATCGACTTCAAATATGCGGATGCGATCACGACAGCGGATAACATCCAAACGTTCAAACTCGTCGTCAAGACGATTGCTGCGAAGCACAACTTGCACGCGACATTCATGCCAAAACCACTCTTCGGTGTCAACGGATCAGGCATGCACGCGAACATGTCGCTCTTCAAAGGCAACGAGAACGTCTTCTTCGATGAAGGCAACGAAGACATGCAATTGTCGGATGATGCACGTGCCTTCACGGCAGGTATCCTCAAACACGCTCGTGCGTTCACAGCGGTTTGTAACCCGACAGTCAACTCATACAAACGTCTTGTTCCTGGCTACGAAGCACCTTGCTACGTCGCATGGTCAGCACGTAACCGTTCACCACTCGTCCGTGTTCCTGCAGCACGTGGACTCTCGACTCGTATCGAAGTTCGTTCAGTCGACCCAGCAGCGAACCCGTACCTTGCGCTTGCGACATTGCTCGCTTCAGGTCTTGATGGAATCAAGAACAACTTGAAAGCACCGGCTCCAATCGACCGCAACATCTACGTCATGGACAAACCGGAACGCGTTGCAAACGGAATTGATGATCTTCCATCAACACTCAGCCACGCACTCGAAGTCTTGAAAGCGGATGACGTCGTCATGCACGCTCTCGGCGATCACATCGCAGAGCACTTCGTTGAATTGAAAGAAATCGAATGGGATATGTTCCGGACGCAAGTCACGGAATGGGAACGCGATCAGTACATGGTCTTGTTCTAATCCAACTCAAGCACTTTCGGACTTCTGTCCGGAAGTGCTTTTTTCATAGCGCCGACAGGGATTGAGTCAAGGATGTGGAAAGATACAAGAGTACAAAGAAAGGGAGACGATACATCATGAAAAAAGGATATGAAGGCAAAGAAATCACGGTCTATTTTGATTCGGAAGTCTGCATTCACTCTGGTCATTGTGTACAAAGTCTACCAACTGTCTTTGATGTCAAGCGGCGTCCGTGGATTGAAGCGGATGGGGCACCAGTGGACGATGTCATGCGGGTCGTCGACGGTTGTCCGAGCGGCGCCTTATCTTACGAACGGAGGGAAGCAAATGGAGCTGAAACGAGCGGAACGTAAAATCGAAGCCCATCAGGAAGGTGAAGTGATTGGGGAAATCACGTACAGCGATACGAACAACGGCATGTGGATCATCGATCATACGTATGTCGATCCTGCGCACCGCAATCAACAGATCGGAGAACAACTCGTTGCCGAGATCGTCAACTGGGCCCGAGAAGCAAACGTCAAACTGTTACCGTTATGTCCGTTTGCGAAAAAAGAGTTTGAACATCAATCGGATTATCAGGACGTACAAGCAAATACGTGAACACAAAAATCTCCTCTAGTCTCTTAAGACCAGAGGAGATTTTTCGGGTCATTGTTTATGATCCCTAACTTTCATTTTGCGAGAAACCATCAGCGTGCCGAAATAGGCGATGACGTACAACACAATCAATCCTTGTTTTAGCAGATAAGGTAGATCCATTTGACTCGCGATTATAAAAATGACGCACAGCAATATCAAATAGGGTATGAACTGCTTATTTGGCATATCAGGACCTCCTTCACTATCCATTTATTTCTATTTATAAGGATAACACAAGAGATGCATCGAAATAGGCTAAAGATGAATGACTTGCTTATAGATACAATCGTAGAAACGCCATCGTGATAACACCAGTCACGACCGTCCAGGATAAACTTTTACTGAAAATCGCGACCGCCATGGTCGGGAGGGCGGCGAAGACATGAAGCATCGAAACCGTCGGAAACGCCTCATCTTGAGCGATGAGAAGATTTTGAAAGAAAAGGGCACCGAGCAGGCAGACCGGAATGAACGAGAGCCATTCTGTTACGAGACGCGGTAACGTTAGCCCGTGAAGGACGAGAAACGGTAAGACGCGTGGAATCCAAGTGACGAGTCCACAAGCTAAAAAAAGAGCAATTAATTCCGGGCGGATTTCCATCGTGTGATCACGACTCCTATACTTGCACCACCGAGCGTCGCGCAAAGAACGGCGACTTCTGGAGAAAAGTAGCGCATGGTTATGTAAAGCAAAAGTAAGACAATCAATAACAGGCAGCTATTCAAGGCAATACGGGAACGTTCCCCTTCAAACTGTAAGTATAATAAGCCGATGAACATCGCTGTCAGGGCAAAATCGAGACCGAAGCGCTCGGGATCAGGGAACCAGCTGCCGACAAGAGCGCCGAGAACGGTTGCGACGATCCAACTGAAGTAAGCAGTCAGATTCAAGCCATGCATGAAGGACGGGGAGAGCTTCTCTTTTTGGGCAGTGTTCATCGCGACAGCGAACGACTCATCCGTCAGTAGCGTTCCGGTACCGAGACGGTCGCGAAGATGCCGTGTCTCAACATGTGGCGCAAGCGTCAGACTCATTAACAAGTGCCTGAGATTGACGATGAACGTCGTCAGAATGATGGCAGAAGCAGGACTATTTAATAGTAAGAGACTCGTGATGATGAACTGAGCGGCACCGGCATAGATGAAGACGGACATGAATCCGACTTCAAGAGGGGATAAGCCGGAGGCACGACCGACGATCCCAGCTGAAAAACCGATGCCGATATATCCGAGGACAGTGGGTAGACAGGCACGGACACCTGCTTGAAAGGCTGATGACATTCGATTCCTCCTCTTTTTTAAGAGCATAGCATTCATGCGGAATGTCGTCACCAACTGGTCAATATTTTCATCATTTTTTTCGACATATTCGACTTGATTTGGTGGTAAAGACTAAGTGGTACGGCAAAAATCAGTTAGGTAAAGGAGCGTTTTTCATGCACAAATTAATGAAAGATTCAAACCGGTTCGTTTCAGACATGGTCGACGGACTCGTACTAGCTCACCCTGATTTGTATAAAAAGGTCGAAGGGGTCAATGTCGTCGCGCGGAAAGTACCGCTTGATGGAAAAGTCGGACTCGTTTCTGGTGGAGGAAGTGGTCATGAACCAGCGCACGCTGGATTCGTGGGTGACGGTATGCTTGCTGCGGCTGTTTGCGGGGAAGTCTTCACGTCACCGACACCGGATATGGTGCTCGAAGGTATCAAGGCAGCCCATGGTGGAAAAGGTGTCCTCCTTGTCGTCAAGAACTACTCCGGTGATGTCATGAACTTCGATATGGCGAAGGAACTTGCTGAACTCGAGGACATCGAAGTCGACACGGTCGTTGTCAATGATGACATCGCGATCAAAAAGGAAGAGGATCGTCGTGGTGTCGCGGGAACGGTCTTCGTCCATAAGATTGCCGGAGCTGCAGCTGCAGAAGGGAAATCACTGAGTGAAGTCAAAGCAGTTGCGGAAAAAGTCATCCAGGGCGTTCGTTCGATCGGAATGGCACTCTCACCATGTTACATGCCAGAGAGTGGCAAACCAGGCTTTGAGTTGCATGATGACGAGATGGAGATCGGAATCGGGATCCATGGTGAAAAAGGACTTGAACGAAAAGCGGTCGCTTCCGTGGATGCGATCGTTAAAGAGTTGCTCGATCGTCTGACGAAAGAGGTACCAGACAAAAAAGTCGCCGTCATGGTGAATGGGATGGGTGGAACACCAGAATCCGAACTGTATATCACGTATAAATACGTCGCGGAAGAACTTCAGGCGCATGGGTACGAGATTGCCCGTTCGTTCGTTGGAAACTATATGACGTCGCTCGAGATGCACGGATTCTCAATCACGCTCTTACCAGTGGATGATGAACTGCTTGGTTATCTCGATGCAGAAACGAAAGCGATTGGATTCTAATTCAGATAAACGGGGTGTACAAAGATGAAGTTGACGACGGAACAGTTACGAAGCGCGCTCATCAAAGCAGCGGAACAGATTGAACAGCACAAGGATGAATTGACGGACCTTGACCGGGAAATCGGTGACGGGGACCACGGGATCAATATGTCACGTGGCTTCCAAGCAGTCCAAAAGACGTTAGAAGAACACGGCGAGTATGAGGACTTAGGAGCTTTATCGAAAGAGGTCGGGATGACGCTGATCAAGACGGTCGGTGGAGCATCCGGTCCTTTGTACGGCACGGCATTCGTTAAGTTCGCTGGTGCGTTCAAAGGGAAAACAGAAGTCGAAGGTGCAGAACTCGCGGATGCTTTCCATGAAGCGACGGAAGGCATCAAATCGCGTGGGAAATCGGAATTCGGTCAAAAAACGATGGTCGATATTTGGACACCGTTCCAAGAGGCGCTCTCGCAAGAAGGGGATTTGAAAGCGGCAATCGATCAAGCGCTTGCTGATACGAAAGCGCGTATCGCAACGAAAGGGCGTGCGTCTTATTTCGGTGAAGCGACGGAAGGCGTCCAGGACCCAGGTAGTCTATCAAGTGCGTTGTTACTTGGCGAAATCGCGGAGGTGCTTCATGGTTAATCTTGTACTCGTTTCCCATAGTGAAAAGCTTGCGACTGGACTAAAGGAACTGTTGGCAGAGATGGCACCGGATACGCCAGTCTTAATAGCAGCAGGTCTTGAGGACGGTAGCATTGGAACGGACGCGACGCGAATCGAAGAAACACTAAATACACTGGACGATGATGGAGTCGTTTTAACGGATATCGGTTCTGCGACGATGAACACGGAACTGGCCCTTGAACTATATAGTGGCGAACGGACGGTTCGGTTTATCGACGCACCACTCGTCGAAGGTGCGTTTTTAGCGGCAGTCTTAAGTGGTCAGTCGAAATCCGTTGATGAGATTGAAGACGGATTGAAAAAAGAGTTTAGCAAATAAGGATCAAATCCCCCTTGCTTCAATGCAATGGGGATTCTTTCATATCTGAATGAAATGGTGGTATGAAAATTGTAATCATAATGCATGTACATAAATAGGACAGTAAAAGAATGTAAACCATGAGGTGAGTTCTTGAGTTATACGTTAAGGAAAGCAGACACTGAAATCAAAAAGCAGACATTCATCCACTTATTATTACTGGCTGATGAATCCATCGATAAGATTTATGAATACTTACCTAACGGTGACCTGTATTATCTCGAAGATTCATCTGGGCATGTAGTAGGTGTTATTGTTATGACCAAAATTAATCAAGATACAATGGAGATAAAAAACGTTGCCATCAAAAAAGAACACCAGGGTCAAGGGTTAGGAAAGAGGATCATCTCATTAACGCTCGAACAATATAAGGAACAAGAGTATCATCATTTCATCGTAGGAACGGCTAATTCGAGTATTGATAATTTAGCTTTCTACCAAAAGCTTGGTTTCCGGCTATACGACATAAAAAAAGATTTTTTTCGGTCGTATCCAGAGGAAATCTGGGAGAACGGAATACAGGCAATCGACATGATCATGCTAGAGAAAAATGAGTGATCCACATTATATGTTGAGGGGAATACGTGGGACCTCTTCTATGCGAATGAGTAGCACAAAGAATTATGATGTATGTGCTGCGGTGGTACATTCTAGTCTGAGTCTGGTGTTAGAAGAATGATTATATTGTAGTTTCTATAAGACAGTGAAAACCCGGTCCCTCTGCAAAAGGGACCGGGTCAATTGTTTTATTTTGATGGTTTGAAGACCATTGTCGCTTCCACCGCTTTTTGCCATCCAGCATAGCGTTGCTCACGATCGTCTTCTTTCATCTCTGGTTTGAACTGGTGATCCAGCTTCCATTGTTGTTTGATTTCCGCTTTATCTTTCCAGTAACCAACAGCTAATCCAGCAAGGTAAGCTGCACCGAGTGCTGTCGTTTCGTTAATTTGCGGACGATCGACAGGAACGCCGAGAATGTCCGATTGGAACTGCATCAAGAAGTTGTTGGCTACAGCACCACCGTCGACACGGAGTGTCTTCAGTTCGATCCCAGAATCTTGTTCCATCGCTGTTAACACGTCGCGTGTTTGGTAAGCGAGTGATTCAAGCGTTGCCCGAACGAAATGCTCTTTATCTGTTCCGCGTGTTAACCCGAAGATTGCGCCACGAACATCTGAATCCCAGTACGGCGCACCGAGACCAACGAAGGCAGGAACGACATAAACACCGTCTGTTGAGTCAACTTTCGTTGCGTAACCTTCTGAATCTTTCGCATTTTTCAGCATCCGGAGTCCATCACGGAGCCACTGGATCGCAGAACCGGCGACGAAAATCGAACCTTCCAGCGCATATTCCACTTTTCCATCGACGCCCCAAGCGATCGTCGTCAAGAGTCCATGATCAGAAGAAACAGCTTTCTCACCTGTGTTCATGAGCATGAAGCAACCTGTTCCGTATGTGTTTTTCCCTTCACCTGCTTCGAAGCACGTTTGACCGAAGAGTGCTGCTTGTTGGTCACCCGCAATACCAGCGATTGGCACTTCGTAACCGAAGAAGTGATACGGTACCGTTTTGTCGTAGACTTCACTCGACTGACGAACCTCTGGCAACATCGAAGCAGGAACACCGAGGATATCGAGTAACTCTTCATCCCATTTTTGTTCGTAGATGTTATACATCAATGTTCGTGAAGCGTTCGTGTAGTCCGTGATGTGCGTTTTTCCCCCAGACAGTTTCCAAACGAGCCACGTATCGATCGTACCGAAGAGCAATTCACCGTTCTCTGCTTGCTCACGCGCACCTTCGACATTATCGAGGATCCATTTGACTTTCGTTCCAGAGAAGTAGGCATCAATCAGAAGTCCTGTTTTATCGCGGAACTTCTGGTTCAAACCTTGTTCTTTTAAATCGTCACAGATACCAGACGTTTGACGCGATTGCCAAACGAGTGCGTGATAGACCGGTTTACCTGTTTCTTTGTTCCAGACGACCGTCGTTTCGCGTTGGTTCGTAATGCCGATTCCGGCGATTTGCTCAGGTTTGATATCTGCTGTTCCGAGTGCTTCGGCCATGACGGCAAGAATCGAACCCCAGATTTCGTTTGCATCATGCTCGACCCAGCCTGGTTGTGGGAAGTATTGCTTGAATTCCCGTTGTGCCGAGTTGACGATTTTCCCATCGTGATCGAAGATGATCGCACGTGAGCTTGTCGTACCTTGGTCGAGTGCTAGGATATACTTGTTTTCCATTTCGAAATCCCCCTTGAGCGGTATGTGTTAGTGAGACGTGATCTTAGTAGATCAATTGATAGATGAACACGGCAATCGCTCCACCGATGATTGGACCAACGACAGGAATCCATGAATAGCCCCAGTCAGATGAACCTTTATTCGGAATCGGTAGGATAGCGTGCGCGATACGCGGTCCAAGGTCACGAGCCGGGTTGATGGCATACCCTGTTGTACCACCGAGCGATAGACCGATGACGACGACGAGTAAACCGACGATGAGTGGTTTTAAGCCGTCTCCGAACGTCGTTAAACCAAGTGCCAAGATACCGAAGACGAGAACGAATGTCCCGATGATCTCAGAAATCAAGTTCGACGGCGTATGACGAATCGCTGGACCTGTTGCGAACACACCGAGTTTTGCGGCTTGATCATCAGTCGCTTCAAAATGTTTCATGTAATGAAGCCAAACGAGAATGGCGCCGATGAAAGCTCCGACAAGTTGTCCGGCAATGTAGATCGGAACGTCTGCCCACGGTAGGTCAGAGTTCAAAGCAAGTGCAATCGTCAATGCGGGGTTCAAGTGTGCTCCGCTTTCAGCAGCGACGAATGCTGCTGTCATGACGGCAAGACCCCAAGCGAACGTGATGACGATCCATCCGCTGTTTTCCGATTTCGTCTTTTTCAAGACGACACCGGCGACGACTCCATCCCCGAGCAGGATGAGGATCATCGTACCGATCATTTCTAGTACAAAGTTATTCATGCAAAAACCCTCCCTTTGGATTAAAGCAGATAATGGCCTTTCTACTTTAAATTACTCCGATTTGAGAACGTTTTCAATACATATAATTGAAATATAGGAATGGAAATTTTTTATTTTGATGTTTAAAGATACGAAAAAGTGGATAAGAAAACACCTCTTCCTGCCTGCAAGCAAGCAAAAGAGGTGTTACCGACGACGTTTTTTTCTTTTTTTAGGTCGAAACCAACTGCTGGAATAATCTAGTAGGATATGAATCGTACTCGCCACCATGATGCCAACGATGAATGCAGGCAAGGAAGCAAACCACGAATCAATCGTAGCAGAATCAAGAACCTGAAAATATAGACTTATAAATAGTAGGGGAATCAGAATCGCAGCACTATAAAGAAGCCGAATGATGTCTCCGATGATCAGTCCATGCGACCAGATCGATCGGTGAGGCATGATCTTGACATACGGCATCCAAAGAACTCGAAATGGTCCAAAGCGATAATACGGTTCTGACTTTAAATCGAGGTCGGGTGACAACCAAAGGGTACCGACAGCGATACCGATGGCAGTCGGTAACCAATCGGTTTGTTGCGTTGCGACCGAATACGCAACGTAACCCGTCAGTGCGACGGTATTGACGGTATCATGTACATTTCCTGATGGCATGAAAAAAGACCAGTCGTAACTGGTCCCTCCGTCAATGAATCGTCCGATACACGCCGATTACCTTACCAAGAATGGAGACATTATCGAAATACATCGGATTCATCGAGTCATTTTCTGGTTGTAGACGTACCTGTTGATCTTCTAAGAAGAACCGTTTCACCGTCGCTTCGCTATCTTCGGTCATAGCTACGACGATTTCTCCGTTTTCTGCTGTGTTTTGTTGGCGCACGATGACACGATCGCCGTCAAGAATACCTGCGTTAATCATCGATTCACCATCGATCGTCAACATGAAGACCGTCTCGTTCCCTACATAATGTGCAGGGAGTGGGAACTGTTCTTCGATGTTTTCAATCGCTGTAATCGGAAGACCTGCTGTGACTTTCCCGATGACGGGAACATGGACGATGGCTTCCGTGATTTCTTCAGGCTTATCAAGCAATATCTCAATCGCACGTGGTTTCGTCGGGTCACGGCGAATCATTCCCCGTTTCTCGAGTCGATCCAAATGACCGTGTACCGTCGAGCTAGACGCGAGTCCGACTGCTTCTCCGATTTCACGAACTGATGGTGGATACCCCTTCAGTTTCACTTCAGAGACGATGTAGTCGAGAATCTCTTGTTGGCGCTTAGACATTTTCCGCATACGAATTGCCACCTCTTTCTGGATTGAAGTTTGAAATGTAAGAATATATGTTTCTAGATTCACTATAACATAGAACAAATGAGCGTACAAACAATTGTTCGACATTTTGTGTTGACCGAACACGGGTTCTGTGTTTATTATGAGTTATGCGAACAATTGTTCCGCGAACATTTATTCTAACTCATTCATTTCATATTTGGAGGGATTCATGATGATTCATACGATTCGTACTCATGCTTTTTCAATTCTCTTCTATGCATTAAGTATTGCCTTCGTGATCTTTTTACTCACACCGCGCCCGGATGAAAAAGTGGCGCAACTAATGACTGCTTCCGTTACGGTCGATGAGAATGCTACAGTTGAACAAATCGCTGAAGTCTACAATGACGGTTCGATGTCAGATGAAGAATACGTCAACTGGTTGATTAAAAATAATGATGTCGAGACAAAACACGTCATCTCAAAAAGCAAAATCGTTGTACCAATCGCACAACAATGACAAAATGGAAAAGTTGTGAAAGAACGAACAGGGATGTGAGGTACGATGAAGGTCGTGATTTATTGTCGGGTGTCGACCGAAAAAGAAGCACAAGATAGTTCGATTGAACGCCAACGGATGGAACTTTCGAAGGTCGCGTCTCAAAAGGGTTTTGATGTCGTGGATGTCGTCTCTGAAAAAGAGAGTGGATATGACGTCGATCGGGAAGGGATGCTGACGGTTCTTGATCATGTGACACGTGATGCGGTAGATGCGGTCCTCGTAACGGATGACACACGGATTGGTCGAGGGAATGCGAAAATCGCTATTTTGCACACGTTTAAGAAGCACGGTGTTCGGTTGATGACACTTGATTCCGATGGAGAATACCAACTTGCTGATGCAGAAGCGATGGTCCTTGAGATCGTCTCACTCGTGGAAGAATATCAACGTAAACTGCATAATGCAAAAATCGCGCGCGGCATGCGGCGCGCGGTCGAACAAGGCTTTCGCCCGGAACGAAATCTGAATCGCCAAGGAGAGAACGCCGGGCGTAGCCGAAAGGACGTACCGATCGAAGAAATCGTACGTCTCCGTGAACTCGGACTGACGTTTTCAGATATCGCCATTACGCTTCGCGGGATGGGACATGATATTTCAAAGGCAACGGTCAATCGTCGATACCTTGAATACCGCGAATTGACGCCTAGCCCGGAATGAGAAGCAAGTAACCCGTCGACTGACGCGGTTAACTTGCTTTTTTTAGTAAGCTCTTTTACAGTAAGAATACAATTGAACTACTCAAGTTTGAGTCGTACAGAAAGAGGGATTCCATGTTATCACAAGAACAATTAGATCGAATCAACGCATTAGCGAATAAATCAAAAGTCGAGCCGTTATCAGAAGCAGAAGCGGCAGAGCAAAAAGAGTTACGTGCAGCGTATCTCGCAGCATTCCGTGGATCGTTCAAAAACCAACTCATGGGCATGAAGATTGTTGATGAAGAAGGTACGGACGTAACACCAGAGAAATTAAAACAAGCACAAGAAGAAGAACGGAATAAACAATAATCGTTTGTTTCTTCTATAGAAGAAAGAGGTTCGCGTTAAGCGGACCTCTTTTTTGTTTAGCGCTGTTAGATGAGGAAACATTGCACGATAGCAATACATCTTAATAACGATCTTTCATCAATTCATGCATCCTGTATGAGTCGATAGAACGGCTATAGATAGCGCATTCATTTTAATGTGACATACTATTTAGAAAAGTTGTATCACATTTAAGAGTGTGCTAAAATGAGTAGGAATTTGTGAAAAAGAGAGAGGATGATTGTTTTGACGAACATGACGACAGTAGAACAATTAGCAATTAATACGATTCGTACCTTATCGATTGATGCCGTACAAAAGGCGAACTCGGGTCACCCAGGTATGCCAATGGGAGCAGCGCCGATGGCATTCTCGCTTTGGGCGGATCATATGAACCACAACCCTAAAAATCCAGAATGGTTCAACCGCGACCGTTTTGTACTTTCAGCCGGACACGGTTCGATGCTTCTCTACTCACTCCTCCACCTATCGGGATATGATCTATCAATGGATGATCTTAAATCATTCCGTCAATGGGGATCAAAAACACCAGGTCACCCGGAATACCGTCACACGGCTGGTGTAGATGCGACGACAGGTCCACTTGGTCAAGGGATTGCAATGGCAGTTGGTATGGCGATGGCAGAACGTCATCTTGAAGCAAAATACAACCGTGACGATCTCAACGTCGTCGATCACTTCACATACGGAATTTGTGGAGATGGAGACTTAATGGAAGGTGTCTCAGCTGAAGCGGCTTCACTCGCAGGTCACCTTGGTCTTGGTAAATTGGTCGTATTGTATGATTCAAACGATATCTCACTTGATGGCGATCTCGATAAATCATTCTCTGAAAACGTCCAGAAGCGCTTCGAAGCGTACAACTGGCAAGTCATTCGCGTAGAAGACGGAACGGATATCGATTCGATTTCGAAAGCAATCGCGGCGGCACAAGCAGAGACGACAAAACCAACATTGATCGAAGTCAAGACAGTCATCGGTTTCGGTTCACCGAACAAATCAGGGAAGTCGGCTTCTCACGGTGCACCACTCGGTGAAGCGGAAATCAAATTGACGAAAGCTAGCTACATTTGGGATCACGAAGAGTTCTACGTCCCTGAAGAAGTCAAATCATTGTTCGACGAGCGGATCGTCCAACGTGGTGCTTCTGCGGAAGACGCATGGAACGAAACGATGAAACAATACGAAGCAGCTCATCCAGAATTGCATGCGGAACTCGTTCGCGCGATCGCAAACGAATTGCCAAGCAACTGGGAAGCAGATCTTCCGACGTACGACTTGTCATCGAAAAAAGCGACACGTCAAACGAGTGGTGAAGTCTTGAACGGTCTTGCGAAGAACGTTCCGACATTGTTCGGTGGTTCAGCTGACCTTGCAGGATCGAACAACACGATGCTCAAAGGCGAAGCAGACTTCGATATCGACCCAAGCGGTCGTAACATCTGGTTCGGTGTACGTGAATTCGCAATGGCTGCGGCTGTCAACGGTATGGCACTTCACGGCGGCGTCATTCCTTACGGTGCGACATTCTTCGTCTTCTCGGATTACCTCCGTCCAGCTGTTCGTTTAGCAGCATTAATGGGGCTTCCATCAATCTTCGTCTTGACGCACGACTCGATCGCTGTCGGGGAAGATGGTCCAACACACGAGCCAGTCGAGCACTTGATGAGCTTCCGTGCAATGCCGAACGTCACGATCTACCGTCCAGCAGACGGAAAAGAGACGATCGCAGCATGGAAAACAGCGGTTCAAGCGAAAGACAAACCGACACTTCTCGTCTTGACACGTCAGGGTCTTCCTGAACTTGAAGGCACGACGACAGAGGGTGCTGAAAAAGGTGGTTATGTCATCGCTGGTGACGTCACGAAAGCTGATACGCTCTTGATCGGTACGGGTTCAGAAGTTCACCTTCTTGTCGAAGCACAAAAAGAACTTGGTGAATCAGCAGCTGTCGTTTCGCTTCCATCATGGGAAGTATTCGAAGCGCAGTCAGCAGAGTATAAAGAATCAGTTCTTCCAAAACACATCACGAAACGTGTTGCGATCGAAGCAGGCGCTTCGCTCGGTTGGTACAAATATGTAGGAACAGAAGGACAAGTCATTGGAATCGATCGTTTCGGCGCATCTGCGCCTGGAGACTTCCTCTTGAAAGAATACGGCATGTCTGTTGAGAACGTTTTAGCGACAGTCAAACAACTCGGATAATCTTTTCCGGAAAAACGGGTCCGATCTTACGTCGGGCTCGTTTTTCATCTATTATCATCTATGCAAACAATTGGAATTATAGTATAGTAAAAAGCGACGTTTTAAGTTAGAGGAGGAAGCAACTTGGCTACATGGATTTGGATTTTAATTGCCCTTCTTTGCTTGGTAGCAGGTGTCGCCCTTGGTTTCTATATCGCTCGTCGATACATGATGAACTACTTGGAGCAAAACCCACCAATCAACGAAGATATGATTAAGACATTGATGATGCAAATGGGTCAAAAGCCATCACAAAAGAAAGTCAACCAAGTGATGCGTTCAATGAGTGGTTCAATGAAATCACCTAAAAAATAAGCTGTACGAAAGGGGACCGAATGGTCTCCTTTTTATTTGCTATTTTTTAGAAAGAGAACTAATCTAAAATGTGAGACTATTTCAAATAATCATAGGATTTAAAAAAGGGGGGAGACTTGAATGGGAGTCTTCAGGAAACTCGGTTGGTTTTTCCGACGAGAATGGAAAGCATATAGTCTTGGGGTCGTCAGTTTGATTTTTGTAGCGGCGTTAGAGTTGATTCCGCCAAAAATCATCGGGACGACGGTCAACGGTCTGAGTGAGGGAAGCTTAACGAAAGATGATTTGATTCGTCTCGCAGGTACGTTGTTGCTCATCGGGGTCGCGACATATATCATTCGTTATTTTTGGCGCTTTTATATCTTTGGGGCATCGATTCGTCTCGGTCGATTATTGCGCAGCCAACTGTATGGACATTTTTCAGATTTGGATCAATCGTTCTATAAGAAATATCGGAGCGGGGACTTGATGGCGCATGCGACGAACGACGTACAGGCGGTATCGATGACAGCAGGTGCCGGTATTCTCACGCTCGTCGACTCGGTGACGATGGGGAGCTTCGTCATCATCACGATGGTCACGACGATCAGTTGGAAATTGACGCTCGTATCACTTCTACCGATGCCGCTGATGGTCTACTTGACGTCACGCTACGGGAAAATGCTGCATTCGCGTTTTCATAACGCGCAGGAAGCATTCTCCGATTTGAATGATAAGGTCGCGGAAAGTATTAGTGGTGTCCGCGTCTTAAAAGCAACAGGGGAAGTGGAATCTGACGTGCAGACGTTTACGGATCTATCGAATGACGTCGTCCAAAAGAACCGTCGTGTCGCAAAAATCGATGCTTTATTTGATCCGACGATTTTTGGATTAGTCGGTCTATCGTACATCATCGCTGTCGGATATGGTGCATACCTGTTACAACAAGGTGAAATCCGAATTGGTGACATCGTCTCATTCACTACATATCTTGGTTTATTGACATGGCCAATGCTTGCCTTCGGTTGGTTGTTCAACATTGTCGAACGTGGTCGTGCTTCCTACGATCGGATCGAGCGAATGCTTGCGATCGAACCGGAAATTAAAGATGCGAAGGAAGCAGCAACAAGTGTTTCCTCACCTGAACTCCACGTTGGGATTGAGCGTTTCATCTATGATACGCAACCGGTCTTACAAGACATCGATGTGACGTTGAAGCCCGGTAAATCGCTCGGGATCGTCGGAAAGACAGGTGCTGGGAAATCGACGTTCGTTCGCTTATTGTCTCGCGAATACGACGTCAAACAAGGCGCCATCACGATTGGTGGACGAGACATCAAACAATTGACGCGTGACACCGTCCGTCGTCAAGTGGCGATCGTTCCACAGGATCATTTCTTATTCTCCGCGTCGATTGCTGATAATATTGCCTTTGCAAAACCGGATGCATCAATGGAAGACATCATGGAAGCAGCGCGGATCGCAGCGGTTCATGATGATATTCTTGGGTTTAAGGAAGGGTACGCGACGATGGTCGGGGAGCGTGGGGTGACGTTATCCGGCGGTCAAAAACAACGGATCTCGATTGCCCGGGCATTACTAGCAGACTGTCCGATTTTAGTGCTCGATGATGCCTTATCTGCGGTTGATGCCAAAACTGAGGAAGCGATCATCCACCACTTCCGCACGGCGGATCACGATCAGGCACAAATCATCGTTGCTCATCGCCTGTCGGCTGTGTCACATACCGATGAGATCATCGTCCTTGAAGACGGTCGGATCATCGAGCGAGGCACACATGAGCAGTTACTCGCTCATGACGGTTGGTATAAAGAGACGTACGATCGCCAGCAACTAGAATCACTCGTCGAACAAGGAGGGCGTTCCGAATGAATCATGATATCAATGAAAAAGCCGTCCTGAAGCGATTGCTTGATTTCGTCAAACCGTTCAAAAAGCAGGTCAGCATCGCCTTCATCCTGCTGTTCATTACGACAGCGGCAAAACTCGGCGGACCGTATCTCGTTAAGATTTTCATTGATGAATACGTCGCACCGGGTACGTATCCGGTACAAGAAGTCGCGCTCTTGTTTACAGCGTACTTGTTACTGCATACGACAGGGATCATCGTCGATTACTTACAGGCGTTCGAATTCCAAAAGATTGCCTTGCAAGTCATTCAACGCTTACGGATTGATGTGTTCCGGCACGTCATGCACTTACGGCTTGCCTATTTTGACCGGACGCCTGCTGGAGTGCTCGTGTCCCGGATCACGAACGATACGGAAGCGATCAAGGAGCTCTACATCGGTGTCCTGTCGACATTCGTGCAAAGCGGCGTTCAGTTGATTGGAACATATATCTTCCTCTATCTGCTAGAGCCGCGACTCGCGACGATTGCGTTACTATTGTTACCGCTGTTTTATTTCATCATTTGGATTTACCGGAAGTATTCGACGAAGTATTACGCGGAAGTCCGCGATTTACTATCGAAAATCAATGCCCAACTGAACGAATCGATCAACGGGATGGCAATCATCCAACAATTCCGCCAAGAAAAACGCTTAATGGCAGAGTTCGAGGAGACGAACGTCGCCCACCAAAATGGACGTTATAAGAACTTGAAGCTCGATAGTTGGTTACTGCGACCAATCATTGAATTGTTACTGGCGGTTTCGATCGCAACACTCGTAACATATTACGGTGTCCTATCGTTCTCGCAAACGGTCCAAGTCGGTGTCGTCTATGCCTTCATCAGCTACATGGAGCGGATTTTCCAACCGGTTCAGCAAATCATGCAACGGTTGTCCGAGTTCCAACAAGCTGTCGTCTCAGCAGACCGTGTGTTCAAGGTCCTCGATACGGATGAGCCGGAACCAACGAAACAACTCGAAGGAGATGCACGAGTATCGGAAGGACATATCGTCTTTGAAGACGTGCGCTTTAGTTATGACGGAGAGAAAGATGTCTTGAAAGGAATTTCGTTCGAGGCGAAAAAAGGACAGACGATTGCCCTCGTTGGTCATACGGGAAGTGGAAAAAGTTCAATCATCAATATCTTGATGCGCTTTTACGCATACCAATCGGGTCGGATTTTGATCGATGGTCAACCGCTTGAGCAGTTATCAGAAGAAGAACTACGACAGCATGTCGGACTCGTGTTGCAGGATTCATTCTTGTTCACGGGAACGGTCGCGGACAACATTCGATTATTCGATAGTTCGATTTCCTTTGATCGTGTCGAAGCAGCTGCTAAATTCGTACAAGCGGACGGATTCATCAATCAACTGGATCAGCAATATGACAGTCCCGTTGCGGAACGAGGGGCGACGTTCTCAGCTGGGGAACGTCAGTTAATCTCCTTCGCACGCACGATGGCGCGGGATCCGAAAATCCTGATCCTTGATGAAGCGACGAGTTCGATCGATACGGAGACAGAGGAGAAAGTGCAAGTCGCACTTGAACGGATGCGTCAAGGGCGGACGACGATTGCTATTGCTCACCGTCTATCGACAATTCAAGATGCAGATTTGATTCTTGTATTGCATCAAGGGGAAGTGATCGAGCAAGGAAATCACCAAGAATTGATCGCACAAGATGGTCTGTATAAGAAGATGTATCAGTTGCAATCCGGTCATGTCACGGTTTCTTAAAAAATAGACAAAAAAAGCCTGCCAGGCGATCTCGCCCGGCAGGTTGTTTGTTTTGATTAGTAGACTGTAACTGTAACGTTTTGGCGTCCCCAGTTGAGTGCTTCTTGTTGTGAACCAACGAGAAGGTCAAGTTTGTTACCTTGGATTGCGCCACCACGGTCGAGTACGATTGCTTCACCAATGCCTTCGATGTGCATACGTGTACCGATTGGGTATTGTGAAGAAGCTGCTACGATACGCATACCATTGTACGTGATCGTATTTGTAACGTCATAACCGCTTGCTGTCAACGCACGACCGTTGTAGAGTTGGCTACCGTTGTTAGATGGGTCGTTCGTGTAAGCACTGACGTTCATCGTCACTTTCGTACCTGATTTTGCAGGTGTTGATTGTTTTGTTGCAGTAGCTGGTTTAGCTGCTGCTTTTGGTGCTGGCTTCGCAGCAGGTTGTGCTTTTGCTGCTGGTGCTTTCGATACGCCAGCGAGTGAAGTATAGTCGCTGTGTACGTAGCGCGTTTTACCATCGATTGTTGTTTTGATCCATGCACCAACTTTACCTTCTACGTTGACTTTTTCGCCTTTGTAGAGGTTACCGACATCTTTCGAGCTTGTCGTTGGTTGTGTGCGGACGTTTAGTACTGCCGTAGTAACTGTCGCTTTTTTAAAGTCGAATGAGCCTGCTGCAGACGTATACGCACCATGGACATAACGTTTTTGACCGTTAACTGTTGTTTTGATCCATGCGCCAGAACGTCCTTCGACATTTAATGTTTGACCTTTATATACATTGCCTACGTCTGCTGATGCAGTTGTAGGTGCTGTGCGTACGTTGAGTACTGGTGTATTTACTGTTACCGTTTCTGAGGCAGCCTCTGTCTCTTGGGCAAATCCTACTGATAGAGCTGTTGCTGCAAGACCGGCAGCGAAAACTGCTTTTTTCATTATTGATGTCCTCCTGACATATGCTGTGTTTACTGTTCCTACTTTACACGGCAAATCTGACCTGTGCGTTTACAGGTCAATGTCATTCGAGTTACAAACCGAGCTTTTGTGACAACAAGATTGCAAAAGGACGGTTTTTGTCATCGATAGGACATACTGATTATGAAAAACGGACGTTTATAGGTATTTTGGCTTACTGAATATAAAAAATTCGCACAATTCAACAGAAAAAAGCCTTAAAGATAGAAAGTGTTGAATCCTTCTATCGTCTGATGATGAAAAAGTGAAACGGATGATACGTAGATCAATACTTGACGATCGTCGTCACGCCGACCGCTGTCAGGTAAGAACGATGATACAATTCCTGCATCCAATCGTTAGCGGAAAGTTGAAACGTGCCGTGAATCGTTTGGTACGTTCGCTGGCGAATATTGATTTCGATTGGCTCTAGTAGCGGAGTGGACGGTAGATGGTCATGCATGCTGTCATTTTGATTTTCGATATAGAGCAGCTCGAGGACATCTCCTTCTTCCGTATGACGTTGTAGATAAATTATGAACTCCCACTGATCGGCACCATCGATCGTAGACAAGTAAGGTATCGTGAATTGTCCTCGCTTCAATGAGACGTATTTCAACCGCTTCGACTTCATGTACGTATAATTGAGGGAGATCGTCAGGTATATAAAGGGGACGAGAGCTAGAAATGAATGTAAGAGCGGACGTCAAGCACCCCATCAGAAATAAGAAGCCATAAAAAAGTCAGCATTCGCACTCGAATGCTGACCAGACCGTACATTTAAGATAATAGCGGTTCATTCGAACCGTGAATGGTATAGTTTTGGACAGTCCGTGAATATTCTAAAAGCAGGACATCAAGTTCATGGCTAAGTTGTAGAACACGCGGGGAGGTGAAGCTGGACTGGTCAGCTTGATGATATAGTTCGCTACGTTTGGCTTCGATGGCTAACGTCAATAGTTGTTGTGTCGTCATAGCAGTCTCCCTTACATTGGTGTCGTATCCATATTCTAGCAAGTCCATTTACGAGGTGCAATGAGATTTCAGTAAAATCGATGAAATGTAATTTTTTTGTAATTTTGGCGGACACGAATCTTTTGCAACTTTCTGTGAGATAATAGGTGCTAAATGCAGAGGAGTTTGGCAAAATAGAGGAGGAACTTCTTCTATAGTAGTAAAGAAAGGGGATGCTCATATGGAGCTCTCATTATGGTTAGCGTTTGGAGCAGGATTATTATCTTTCGTCTCTCCATGTACGCTACCACTGTATCCTGTGTTTCTCTCATACATCACAGGCGTGTCGGTAACGGATTTAAAAGAACGGGGCGTACGAGAAAAGCGATCCTTGTTTCATACGTTAGCGTTCCTCGTTGGTTTTGCGATGGTATTCGTTGTACTCGGTTTATCGACATCGTTGTTCGCAGATGTCTTTATCACATATCGAGATACGTTACGGATGGTTGGGGCACTCGTCATCTTCGTATTTGGGATTGTTCTCGTCGGATTATGGCAACCAACATTCTTGATGCGTGAAAAGAAACTGAATCTCGGGGAACGAAAAGGAGGATACGTCGGGACGGTACTCGTCGGAATCGGTTTTGCAGCCGGTTGGACACCGTGTACAGGTCCGATTCTCGCAGGAGTCATCGGATTAGCTGCGACCAATCCGAGTCAAGGCATGTTCTATATGCTCGCGTATGTCCTTGGCTTCTCGATTCCGTTCTTATTGATGGCGTTCTTCGTCGGTCGTTCGCGCTTGTTCGTGCAGTATAGTCTGAAATTAACGAAATTCGGAGGAGCCTTGATGATGGTGTTCGGAGTCATGCTGTATTTTGATGGCTTGAGTAAATTCGCAGCATGGATGAGTGACATCGTCGGATTCACTGGATTTTAATCAAGGAAGTGATCGGATGATTTGGATATCAACTGGGGTAGCGCTCGTCATGGGATTGCTGATCAGCTTCATTCGTGTGAAGGCATCAGCAAAACCGACGAATGCTAAAAAAATCTTGATCCCGCCCTTTGCGATGTCGACGGGGATGCTACAGTTTTTATACCCAGCATCCCGTCTGACATGGACGGAGGTAGCAGAAGCATTGCTCGTTGGAGCCATCTTCAGTATCTTTTTGATCAAGACATCCAATTTTTATGAAGCGGAAGGGCAAATTTATTTGCAACGTTCGAAAGCATTTTTCATCGTCTTATTCGGCATCTTACTCGTTCGGACGGTTGCGAAATTTTTCATCGGCGGACAGATCGATATCTTCGAAACGGGTGGGATTTTTTATCTCGTTGCCTTCGGAATGATTGCACCGTGGCGCTTCGCGATGTATATGAAATACAAACGAGTCAAGTCGGGCACCGTGCCGGTTGCGCACTTACCTCACTAAAAAAACCGCTGAAGGCGACTTCGGCGGTTTTTCGTGCATCCTTCAATTTTGGAAGTATAATGCGTAGTCTCGCCAGTCGATGGCGTGCTCCGTTAGTGCTTTTTTCAAGAATTTATGATCGCGTTTCGGTGTCGCAGAAATATATCCTTTGACGACCAGTTCGGATGTCATCTCTGTCGCCCGTTCTTCAAGTGCGAACTGTCCGATCCGCCCGGCAATCTTGCGGCGTGCGACATCACGAAATGCCGATGGAACCGGCATGACGAGAGCGTTCAACAATTCCATCGTCTCATCCGTCCAAAGATGTCGTGTTTGGTCGATGTACTCATCTTCCCAGTCCATCATCGATTTACCGTCTTCTTTCGGTAACTTCTTGAGGAACTTCCGGAACATGAAAAACCCGCCAATTGCCATGAGTGTGATCATGATAAAGCCCCAGAGCAGAATCCCGTTCATGAACCATTCCATGCGCGACTCATCCCCCTTTCACATCAAATATAGATTAGCATAAATCAGGTGGACGTGCTATGATGAATGACGGAGAAAGTGAGGCGAAAGAATGCTGCAACCATACGTACAATTGGACGAGACCGGACAGCCCCGTAAAGGTGTTTTACCTGAAACAGCGGACGGTCGGATCGTTGAATTCTATTATGATACGAAGGGTGAAGAGATCACGGTGATCTTCGTCACCGTTCCGGCAGAAGATGCGAGCCGGAAGCGTGCGTTTACGGTCGGGAAAACGTTCAAGACGGTTTCGACACTCGAAGACTTCACGTTACTTCACTATGAATGGGCAAATGACCAGATTTTTGCGACACTTGAGATGTTCGCGGATGGGGCGAAACGTCAAATCGACGCTTCGAGATTGCTCGACTATTAAAAAAGAAGGAGATGCGGATTGCCGCGTCTCCTTCTTTTGATATTCAAGAAATATGAAGTCGGATGACCTCGTCATGCAGTTCCACCTGACCACCAATCGGGAACGTGAACAAAGGACTCGTATGTCCGAAGTCGACATTCGCAAGAACCGGTACGTGCTCTAGGAATGGATAGAGTGAGATCAGATATCGCAGATGCTCTTCCGTCATCTTCGTTGTGAGTTGGAAGCGCCCGAAGACGATTCCGCGAATCGTTTCCGCGCCTGGTTGTGCCATCAATGAGGCGAAATCACGGGCGAACGTCGCTGGATGGACTTCGTAATCGTCTTCAAGGAATAAAATCGTATCCCGTAAATCAGGGAAGTGTGGTGTGCCTTGCAGGAGATTTAACGTACAAAGATTCCCACCGAGCAGACGACCACTTGCTTGTCCCGGAGATAAGAGAAGTGGACCTTTGTTTGGTAACGTAATGATATGTCCACGATCGGTATCACGCCAATGGACTGAAGGCTTGATCGTAACGGGTTCTGTTCCGAACAACACTTGCTTGAAGTAATCGATCGTATAAGCATCGCGATCACGGAAAGCCCGTAACATCGGTCCGGAGTAAGTGATTAATCCAGTGTTCGTTAGAATGGCGTGACTGAGTGCTGTGATATCGGAGAAGCCACACAGAATTTTCGGATGTGTCCGAATCAATTCGTAGTCGAGTAAGTCGACAAGTTCATTCGTGCTGAACCCACCGCGAACGCACAGGATCGCATCAACGTTCGGATCAGCGAACGCGGCATGGAGGTCTGCGACGCGTAACTCAGGATCACTGGAACCGAACGGATTGACGGCACGCGCATGTTGACTGATCGAGACACGTAATCCGAGCGATTCGAGCGTTTGGATCGCACCATCGATGATCTTCATCTCGACCGTTGAGAGGCTAGAAGCGGGTGCGATTAAGCGGACATGAGAACCATCCGTCAACTTCTTTGGCGTTAACGTCGGCAGGTGGGCAGCGATGATCTCTAAACGGTTACCGAATGGATCGGTTGTGAAGAAACGACGACGTGGCGCAAGGCGTGTGTCATGCTCAACCGGATAACCGGCAGCTTGAAGAGAATCGCTCAAGGCTTCGAACGCAGCGACGGTTAATCCAGGATGCGCTTTTTTAGCAGGGGAGAAGGGATCCTCGATGCCGAGATGAAGTGCTGCACCATGTTCTTCGAACCAGACGCCACCACTGGCTTGAACACCAGTCGGTTTTTGGACTTCCTTCATATGTAAAAGCCCGGCATAAAATGCACGGGCGCGATCTTCTTCGTTTTTCGGCATAGCGAGCTGGACATGATCTAACATGAAGACACTTCCTTTACGAATTAGATTCAGGCAACGAACTGAGTGATCCGTTTCAGTTCACGTTCGACGAGGTTCAAGTAGAAGACACCTTCGATCCGGCGATCGAGAGATTGTGCGATCTCATAGAGATTCGTCCGAAGCGCTGCGAGATACGACGCTTCCTCACCAAGAGATTGACGATGGGCGAACGCATAGTGAGCGAGTAAGAACTGAAGATACCCACGATCAGTCAAGAATGGAATCAATTGTTTTTTCTCTTCCATCGACCAGGTATAGTTCGTATCGTAATACATCTTCGCATATAGGTGGTACGGCTCGTCGCCACCTGTGAACAAGGTTTCGCCACGTTTAACTTCTTCGATCAAGCGTTCACTCCAATCGAAGCGTTCTTTTTTGCGACTAAGGAACAACGGTAGGATGTATGGATGTGCCTGATCCGGCATCCGTGAACAACCCCGTTCATGCCGAAGTGCTGCATAAAGTAACAAGGCACGATCTTCGAAGCCACGTTCGATCGCATACGTCATCCGGCTAAATGCTTCGCAGGATGGGCAATCACTAAGTTCGTCACTTGGCGCGTCAACCCATTCCGATAGATAATGATCGGCTTGTTCCTCGTCACCGAGTTTGCTATAGACCATGAAGCTGATATAGTCGCGCGTCCGAATAAAGCCATGCGTGTCACAGAAATCGATGAAGCGATCGAGATCTTCTTCGAGAAGCGAGACCGTCACGTCTTCTTGTTCTGCCATATAGATCAAGTAGGACTTGTAGTTCCAGTACAAATCAAGTTCTTGTTTTGGAGTCAGTGTCATCTCATCTTTTCGGATCCATTCCATCAAGAGCGTGAAGGACACAAGAAACGATCGGAAGTGTCCTAAATCAAATTGATTTTGTGAAAATGTCCATAAGGAGAGGAAGCGGAGTGAATCATCAGCTGTTTCCTCAAAGATGGCCCATAAGGCCTCACCGCGTGCAACGGAGGGTTCTTCTTCCTTTAAACGAAGATATAAGAGATGGAGTTCTTCTTGAGGGTTCATCTGTACCCCTCCTTTCTTATATAAGTATACCACGAGCGTTTTGAGAAATCGCAATTGAGCGAGGACGGAATAAAAAAAGATTCCGAACCCGCTCAATCGCGGTTCGGAATCATTTCAAGTATTTGTGGATGAGTTTCAGCTGTCGGATGTAGCAAATCATGTACTGTGTAACCATTGAGTACTTGATGGAACGCCGCAATGGCATCATCGAAAGCATCACGTGCTGGATTGAGCGAAGGAATCTCGTGAATGCCTTCTTGCGGATCGAGAAAATGAACGGTTGGTTCAAACAGTTGTACGACGTCACCGATATGAATTGCATCCGGAGGGCTCGCTAATCGAAAACCACCTCCACGACCACGGACAGATTCAATCAGACCACTCTGTCCTAAACGATAGACTACTTTCATCAAATGATTCTTAGAAATGTCGTAACAATCCGCTACTTCCTGGATTCGGACTAAACGATCGGGATGAGCTGCTGCGAACAGCAGGGACCGAATCGCGTAATCCGTATAACGTGTCATGCGCATTTTCATCACCTACTTAACACACATACTAGGGGGGGAGGCAAGCATTTACAACTTTCAATGTGCAAAAAATAAGATGCATTTTAGAGATTGTTTTTGAGAGTGGATTCACGCATAATGGACGGTGAAAGGTAGGTTAAATTATGCATTTCGATCAGGCATTACACCTTTTGCAACAGCTCGGTCCATCGATGGAGCAAAAGGGATTGCGGATCGCGACGCGCTTCTATGACTCGCTCGAGGCGACGTACGAAGAAGAATTGCGCGCGCTTCGAGAAGCAGGAGCTCAGGACGGAACTCGCGCATTACGGATTTTACGCCTGAGTCAATTACTGAACCAGATTACCAACCAGCACGAATCGAGTGAACTGTTTAAATTGATTTTGCTGAATGAAATCGATCAGACGAAATCGTTTCTGCTGACGTACCCGGACATCATCAGTCGTGAAATTCTTCAAGCTATTCAAATCGAATATGACCTTAAAGAAGATGCACCTTTACTTCAAGCATGGGCAATTGTTCACCATCAACTCGTCGATACGTGCCGCCATTTTTGTAAATACCGTCATGCTGAAAATTGGCGTCAACAAGATATTTTGTTGATCGCAGAAGAACATCATCTCGGAGCCGTCATCGATGAAGCCAGGCACGCGCTCTTGAGTGGTCGAAAAACGACATTGTTACATGTCTCAGCTGAGGAACTGGCAGAACGAATGTTAGCGAATGTCGTATCCTTGACGACGAAAGGGATGGTCGTTCATCACATTCGTCAAGAAGGATGGGAACAACAGATGCACGAATTCTTGACGATGATCACGGCGAATGATCCGATTGTCTTCGTCAGTGGATCGACGAATTTCATTGAAGAAATCCAGCAACGACTTGATCCGCTACCGGTCCTGTTCGGTCCGTTCGTAGCGGCAAATCAATTACCCTCTTAACGAGAAAAGCGATGTGTAACGCTCTGACAAAAGTCGGAGCATGACACATCGCTTTTTTAAGCTGATTTCGTTAAGCGTTTCGCACGTTGAATCGACCGGTCGAGTGCGAGATAGACCCCACCTGAGACACAACATAGCAGTCCGACGAATCCGAGCGCAAAGTCACCTTTTCCGGTATCAAGGAATAACGATCCGAGAAGCGGTGCGGTGACGCCGCCAATCAACCACTGGAGACTCGCAGCACCGTTGTACGTTCCGCGGAGATGTTCTGGTGCGATCAAAGCGATGAACGTCATCTGCACAGGAGACATGATCATCTCACCGAGCGTATAGAACGCATAAATCGCAAGCAATACCGTCACGAGCACGACATAACTCGTTCCGAGTGAGAACAGGTAAGACGGCACGAATGCGAGAAAAATCATGCCGATCCCGAAAATCGAGGCGCCGAGCAACATGACTTTTCCGAATGCCTTGCCGGACAAGCGAGCAGCGATCGGGAACTGGAACAAGACGACCATGATTCCGTTCAGTGCCATCAAGTAAGGAAACGGATTTTGTTTCGTCGGTAGTCCCGGCAGTGCTTCCTTCAAGAAGACCGGTAACATACTCTCGACGAGGGCAAATCCCATCGAGATGAAGACACCCGCCCCGATGAAGATTAAAAAGACATGATCCTTCCGCAATACAGTGAGCGGTGATACTTTGACTTCGTCCGTCTTTTCGATATACTCCGGTTTCGTTTCTTCGATGAAGAAGTAGAGAACGAGTCCGTACAGGAAAAAGACGAAAGCGGCAGAGTAGAAGATGAGTGAACGGTCAACGAACAGGACGGCACTTCCGAGAAGTGGACCGAATGCGGCCCCGACGTTATGCCCCATCCGGAGCAGACCGAACGATTCGTTCAGGCGTTCTGGTGGTGTGACGTCAGCGACCATCGCGCTTGCTGCTGGATGGAACAGTGAACTCGATAAACCGAGCAGCGCGTTCAACGCGAGAAGTGGTCCGAATGAATCAGCGAACGAGAAACCGATTAAAGCAATGACGTCCCCGATGATCGAGAGGACCATCAGTGGTTTTCGACCGAATTTATCGGCGAAGTGACCACCGAGAACGGCGCCGACGAGCGACATGATCGGTCCGGTCGCCATGATGACACCGACCAAGAAGTAGGAATCGAGTCGATCCGCATAATAAAGAACTAAAAATGGTGCAATCATGAACATCATGATCCCCGTGATCGTTTCCCCGACGAACCGGATCCAGATGTTGCGATCAAGCTGTTTGAGTGCGTTAAACATAGTGAAAACCCCTTATATTCCGTTTTTAGACAATAGAAAAGACGGATACGCACAAATATGGGCATACCCGTCCTAATATAAGAGGGCAGCATGTACGTATACGCATACGCACACCCTGCTTAATTAAAAATTAAACGATTGGGTGACGTACAGTTGTAGCCGATACAAAGACAGTGTGGACAGATGTCCGGGCTTGATGGAATACCATTGTACGTCTCCTCCTTCTGTAATAGTAAACTTCCTAGTCATCGTAAAGAAGATCGTGATGAATTGTCAACTTTAAATCTGAAAATTGAGTCAATTAAGTGAAATGGACGAGACCTTGAAAATTCGGTATGATAGACTAGTTGCGAAAAAGATTGATCGGACTTTTGAATATATCGGTGAAAGGAACTACCATACATGACAAACATTCTACAAACGGAAGTCGAAAAGCGTCGGATTTTCGGCATCATCTCCCACCCGGATGCGGGTAAGACGACATTAACTGAAAAATTCCTCCTGCACGGAGGGGCAATCCGTGAGGCAGGTTCTGTCAAGGCACGGAAAAACTCGAAATTTGCGAAATCCGACTGGATGGAAATCGAAAAACAACGCGGAATCTCTGTTACGTCTTCGGTCATGCAATTCGAATACGATAAAAAGATCGTCTCAATCATGGATACACCAGGTCACTCGGACTTCGGTGAAGATACGTACCGGATCCTCACAGCTGTTGACTCAGCAATCATGGTCATCGATGCAGCGAAAGGGATCGAGTCGCAAACGAAGAAACTGTTCCAAGTTTGTCGGATGCGCGGTATTCCAATCTTTACGTTCATCAATAAGATGGACCGTCAAGCGCGTGACCCACTCGAATTGATGGAAGAACTCGAAGAAGTCCTCGGTATTCCGTCTGTTGCTGTGACGTGGCCAGCTGGTTCAGGTCAACAGTTCGAAGGGGTCTATGACCGTGTCAAAGGACAATTCCATTGTTTCAAGAACGATCGTAAGTCGATCGAACTCGGTGAGGAAGGTCTCGCGAACGAAGAACTCGCGACGACGATCAACTCGGAAATGTATGAGACGTTGATGGATGAAGTCGACTTACTCGACGGCGCAGGTAACGAATATGATGAAGAATTGATCGCAAAAGGTGAACTGACTCCAGTCTTCTTCGGATCAGCACTCGTCGATTTTGGTGTCACACCACTTCTTGAACATTACTTGAACTTGTCTCCTTCACCGACACCACGCGAGTCGAACAAAGGGAAAGTCGAGCCGGCACAAGACTTCTTCAGCGGTTTCGTCTTCAAGATTCAAGCGAACATGAACCCGAACCACCGTGACCGGATTGCGTTCGTCCGTATTTGTACGGGTAAATTTGATCGTGGAATGGACGTCGTCCTGACACGGACAGGCAAGAAGATGAAGTTATCTCAATCGACACAATTCATGGCGGATGAGCGGGAAACGGTCAATGAAGCGTTCGCAGGAGACGTCATCGGGTTGTACGATTCAGGCAACTATCAAATCGGTGATACAATCACGAACGGTGATCCATCATTGCAATATGAAGCACTCCCAACGTTCGCACCAGAACTCTTCTTGAAGGTCTACACGAAAAACGCCTTGAAGTCGAAACAGTTCCAAAAAGGTGTCGAACAGCTCGCGCAAGAAGGTGCGATCCAGGTCTACAAGACGGAATACAACGAAATCATCCTCGGAGCGATCGGACAACTCCAATTCGAAGTCTTCGAGCACCGGCTCAAAGGCGAGTATGGCGTTGACATCTTGAAGGATGCCGCGAACTTCCAAGTCGCAAAATGGATCAAGCCAGCAGAAGTCGCTGCCGTCAAACAATTGACGGATTCTCGGACGGTTCTCGTCTACGACCGTTGGGAGAATGCCGTGTTGTTATTCGCGAATGATTTCGTCTACGAGCGGTTCGTTCAGAAAAACGAAGGAACGATCACATTGGTCGATTCACCGCAACAACTCTAAGTTTTTGACGGACTACTTTTCGAAGTAGTCCGTTTTTTCGTTCCTGAAATCTCGTTTGATGGCAAGCGAACAAGGGTAAAAACAGAGCGAGTTTGAATTCATATGAAAAAGGAAGGTGTCATGTGATGGCGAAACGGTTTGTTGGAATCTATCAGGATCAATCGAGTCTGGAACGAAAAATCGAGGAATTGAAACAACAGGGGCATCATGATTCAGATTTTTCTGTCGTCGGTCGAGATGACGCGGCAGACGAAGCATCGGGTGCAAGTTGGATTGATCAGGTCAAATCAAAATTTTCTAAAGAACCACCGCTCCGCGAGACATTAAAACGTGTCGGACATTCGGACGATGAGGCAGAACGGCATTACGCAGAAGTCGAGCGTGGCGGTCTTGCATTGTTCGTCAAAGATCGAGATCACGATCATGACCACGACCATGAGCACCATCATCACCATGACCACGATCATGATCATGACCATCGGCACGATGATAACAAGGTCGAAAATCCAGGGAACAACGCCTATGAATCCAATCACCGCGGGGACGGTGAGAAGAGCGACCGGGCGAAGTGGAAAGCAGACGATCTCGACTAATACCTAGAAGTGAAGGCGCCGATATCGGTGATCTTCACTTTTTTTCTCGCGTCCGGAGTCGCAAAGCGAGATGTGAGAGGAATCGAGGTGCTATACTGAGAGCATCGAAGAGGTGATATGACATGAAAAAAATAGTGACAGCTTTAGCAGGAATTGGTCTTGCCAGTGCTTGGTTCATTAACCGGTACCCAGTTTTCGGGAAACGACCAAGCCGTGCAGAGCGGCTGAGTTTCGAACGATCAGATCGTTTTGTCGACGGGAAGTTCAAAAATGAGATGGATTTCCAGTTGAAGATGGAATGGGACTCGATGAAAAGTATCTTAAAGGATTACGGAAGAAACATTCCGAATCTGCGTCCTGTCAAAGCGTTACCGACGCTTCCGTATCAGCGACGTCAAGACGATAGTGAAACACCACGTGTCACATGGTTCGGACATTCGGCATTTTTACTCGAACTCGATGGGCAAACGATTTTCTTTGACCCGATGCTCGGGCGCGCACCATCACCGTTTCCGAAACTGGGCGGAGGACGTTTTCAAACGACGCAGAAGGTTGATCTCGAACGTCTACCGTTGATTGATGTCGTCGTCTATTCGCATGATCATTATGATCATCTCGATTATCCATCCGTCCTCGCCTTGAAAAATCGAGTCGGTCGCTTCATCGTGCCGCTCGGTGTCGGAAGTCGTCTCCGTGGATGGGGCGTCTCGGCTGAGCGAATCACGGAACTCGACTGGCATGAATCGACACAAGTCGGTGGCATCAAACTGACAGCGGCTCCTTCGCGCCATTATTCAGGACGAAATGGTCTTGATCAATTTTCAACGCTATGGGCGTCATGGGTCATCGAAGGCTCGCAAAAGGTCTTCTTTAGTGGCGATAGTGGATATGGTCCACACTTCAAAGCAATCGGCGAACAATATGGTCCGTTTGATTTGACGATGATGGAATGTGGACAGTACGATGTCCGGTGGTCCAATTCGCATATGTTACCGGAACAAACAGTTCAAGCTCATCGAGATGTCAAAGGTCGCGTCCTGATGCCGATTCACTGGTCTGCTTTCATCCTCGCTTTTCATGCCTGGTTCGAACCGGTCGAACGGTTGCTCAAGGAAGCGAAACGCGATGAGATTCCGGTTCTGACACCAATGATCGGGGAAAGTGTGACACCCGATAGCACGACACGGAAATGGTGGCGGGAAGTGCGTTGAGTAAGATCGCTTTTTGATTTTAATTGAATGAAATGAGAAAAAAGTAGCCTTTTCGAATCAAATCGAAAAGGCTACTTTTTTAGGTGAATAAACAGACGAGATGTTCATCCTTGACCCTTACAGGAAAGCGAGGATGATGACATCGTTCGGTCGTACAATACCATTTAGCTCGCCAATCGATCCGCTTGTTTCGCGCGACGTGAGCGAACTTTTTCGATGATTTCGAAACCGAGCACAAGCATCGTTCCGACGAGTAATCCGTTACTGAGGAACGGACGAAGCGTCAAAGGCAGGACTTCCGCGATGACGGTCGATTGCAACAAGATACTGATGCCGATGACGGCACTGATCGCAAACGCATGGCGGCGGCGACTGTTCTCCATGTTACTTTCCGCAGACTGCCAGGCAATCAGGAACATGTGCGGCAATGTCGCAAGCAACGCGGCACTCGCAACGCTACGCGGTAATGTCGCGATGATCCCGATCAAGCTTGGGAAGAAACCGATCAGTGCGATGACGAGCGAGGCAATCAAGAACGGGCGACGTTTCCGGCTTCCCGTTTGCGCGATGAATCCGCTCGTGATGGGTAATGGCACCGGGACAAGCGTCGAGAATGTAGCAGCGAGTAAATGAATGACACCTTCGATGGATAATCCTTGGTGCAGACGTCCTTGTTTTTGAAGCGTCGCTTCGACGGCGCTTAAAGCGGCAATTAAATTGACGACGAGCAAGATCGCGAACGGAATCGCGACAAGGAATGCACTGCCGTCAAACTGTGGCCATCCGAACGGTAGCGCTTGCGGTGGTGCGAACAAACTAGATGATGCAGGAAGCGACGGACGGCTGACGAGCCAACCGACGATGATTCCGATCATCAAGGCAAACGGACGTAAGCGACTCGGGCCAAATTGGCTGAGTCCGAGCACGAGCAAGAACGTGACGATTCCGGCGAGGCGTGTTGCCTCGACGGCGAGAACGGCACCGAGCATAACACCTGTCAATTGAATACATAATAAGAGCAAAAACGTTCCGCTGACGAGCGGTGTAAAGACGGGTAATAAGTATTTCGTCCATCCTGTCAAACCGAGAATGATGAGGACGACGCCGGCAATGACGACGGCTGCCATCGCGATTGTAAAGGCCGTTTTTGAATCGACCGGTAGTGCGGCGATGACGACGAAGATGCTGACCCATGATCCGGCAGGTCCCGATACGATCGGAAGCCGGTGGCCGAAGGCTCCGTGTAGGAAACAGGCAATCCCGCCTACAAAGAACGACCGTTGGACAAGGGCAGCAGTCTCAACTGATGAGAGGTCGAACAGACTGGCGACGACGATTGGTAAAGCAATCGTGTTCGCGAGTAAAAAGACGATCCACTGGAAGGTAGAAGTCGTTTGTTTCATGAAAAAGCTCCTTTCTTAAACTTCAGATATTCCTGCATCATAGCATATGATTGATGTTATGATTCATATATCTTTATACATGAAAACATATGAAAGAGATGATGAATATGGATTTACGCCAGTACCGCTATTTTTGTGCGGTCGTCGAGGAACAATCCGTCACGCGAGCAGCGGAGCGCTTACGGATGGCACAACCTGCCTTGACGCAGCAAATTCGGCGAATGGAAGAAGAGCTAGGTGTTCGTCTGATTGAGCGGGCAGGGCGCGGGATCCGGATTACCTCGAGCGGCAACCGCTTATATGAACGAGCAGTCTCTTTGCTGCAGTTCGAGCAGGAGACACGGATGGAAGTGAGCGATATCGAAGCCGGGCGAACAGGGATTTTGCGAATTGGTGTCAACACATTATCAGCCAGTCGGCTCGTCGAATGGATTGAACAGATGAAACGACGGCATCCTGGCATTATCTTACAAGTTCACCAAGGAGAATCGAGTGCGCTCATCGAACGGTTGAAAGAACGGTCGCTTGACGCAGCGTTCGTCCGTCTACCGATTGATGCGCAAGGGATTTCGATTGAATGGATGGAAGAAGAACCGTTTCATCAAGTCTGGCACCCCGATCACCCGACCGCGGATCTCATCATTCCGAGTCAAGAAGGACTCGGTGTCTTTCAGACGTTAAGTCAACGGCTCAGCGTCGTATCGCAAGAGACATGTTCCGATGTTTTGACGCTGATCGGACTTGTCCGCAGTGGACAGGCGGTGACTGTATTGCCGGAGAGTACGTTGCGGGAACTGGATATGACAGGACTGCACCAGACATACCTATCCGGTGCCGCGAGTACGACAGCCTTCGTCTGGTTGACGGAGACGGGACCGACGACACTGACGAAACAATTCATTGAAATCATGAAAGAAACAGCAGAATAATTAAATGGATAGGAAAGAAAGGAACGATCGTATGAAAACGATTCAAGGCACGTATGGAGAAGCAAAGATTTTCACGGATAACGTCGACGACCTGACGATTAAGCAAGTCACAGCTATGTTAGAGGAACAATTTGCGACAGACAGTCGCGTCCGGATCATGCCAGATTGCCATGCTGGAAAAGGGTCTGTCATCGGAACGACGATGCATGTGACGGACGAGGTCGTACCGAACCTCGTCGGTGTTGATATCGGTTGCGGCATGTTATGTACACGACTTGCTGAACAAGAACCAATCGATTATGCGAAACTTGACGCGACGATTCAGCGTCTCGTTCCAAGTGGCATGTCGGTACGTCAGCAAGCTCATCCATTGTCCGAACAGGTACCGTTTGATCAAGTACTTGCACCGTTTAACGAGACACGGGCACGATTATCAATCGGTACGCTTGGTGGAGGGAATCATTTCATCGAACTGAACCAGGATGCAGCAGGACAGCGCTATCTCGTCATTCATTCTGGTAGTCGCAATCTTGGGAAGACGATTGCCGAACATTATCAAGCAGAAGCGGAAACGGCACGCTTCCAATTTGACGCGGACCAAGTCATCGCCGAATTAAAACAACAAGGGCGCGAGTCGGATATACAGACGACCTTACAGCAATTGAAGGAAAAACGGTCTACGTTTAACAAAGATTTAGCATCTGTTTCCGGCGAAGCGATGGAGCGTTACCTCCATGATCTTAAGATTGCTCAACGATACGCAGCATTGAACCGTCAGGCGATGACCGAGGTCATTTTCGAGGCGATGGGATGGACGGTAGCGGATCAATTCGATACGATCCACAACTACATCGATCTTGACGCGATGATTCTACGAAAAGGTGCCATCTCTGCAAAAGCCGGCGAGCGGGCAATCATTCCGATGAACATGCGTGATGGTTCCTTAATCGTCGTAGGAAAAGGAAATCCCGATTGGAACTATTCCGCGCCACACGGGGCAGGTCGTATCATGTCGCGGTCAAAAGCATTCAAAACGGTTGAACTGGATGCGTTCGAAAAGACGATGACTGATGTCTGGTCAAGTTCAGTCGTCGCATCGACGCGTGACGAGTCGCCGTTCGTCTACAAACCGATGGACGAAATCATCCGTAACACGAAAGAAACGGTCGATGTCGTCGAGATCATTAAACCACTGTACAACTTTAAGGCGAAGTGATGGAAGGATATCAACAATGGGGGAGGATGTTCTATGAACTATAAGGGGACTATGCTGATTCTGTTTTCAAGTGTGTTTTTAATCGCTGGATGCACGGATGAGGCGGTCACGACGGAACAGAAAAAAGTAGAAGTCAAAACTACTACGCATACGAATCAGACGAAACACCCCATCTTAAATCCAGTTCAGTATGAAAAGCTGTTCAAGCATATGAATGAACACTTGAAGATGGGTCAGTTTCAGTTGAAGGATAGTACGATCGGTGCAGACTTCACGGCTGTCGACCAATCCTTGAGTTTTGGTAAGAGACGTTGGTTGACTGTTGACGGAACGATTGATACGCCATCGACCCAGGAGACACTTTATTTTGAAAACCAAAAACAAGATACGCAGTTAGCGATTCATTTTGCGTATACGGATCGATACATAGGCAATGATCTGGTTCAGTATCAATCAAACGGTAGTTACGGCGAGCTCCTCATCATTAGCTACAAAAACATCCTCATATCCGTACAACAAAATTCATTAAACAAAGTAGATCCTGACACGACACAGGAAGCAGCAAAACAGGTGATCCAGGAATTAAAAAACGTCCCCGTTTAAAACGAGAACGTAAAGGTGACAACTCTGATTTGATTAGACCGTACCATCCGGTAATGTCTCACCAGTCCGACGAATCGTCGCGCCAAGTTCAGCGGCGATCGCATTGACGGCTTCTGAATCTTCGTTGACCTCACTGATCAAGATGACACCGTAATGGTCAGGATTGATCTGATTCAGCGTCCGGTTAAACAAATCAAATGATTCCCGCTCGTTCTTCTCATCCCGGTTCGCACCAATCAAGTAACCAGCAACGGAGCCGACGAGCATACCGAACGGACCACCAACGACACCGATTGCCATGCCGATCAATGAGCCTTTGAAGGATTGGTCCTGTTGCGTGAAGTCGATGGCATCGATGAAAGAGAAGCCCTCTGCTTCGTCACGTTTTGCGAGAACCATCTGATCCATCTCGATTTCCTTGATTGCCTCGAGATCCTTAATCATCGCAAAGCCTGTTTTTGCTTTTTCTAAATCACTAAAAATGATTGTCGTAATAACGTGCGTTGCATCGCTTTTGTATTTCGCCATAATAAACGCCTCCACAAGAATCGGATATCGTACTACACTTTTTAAGTACCCTGAACATTCTAAATGGAAACGCGAGACTGGAAATATGAGAAAAACAGGACAACAGAATAATTTTCTAATATCGGCAATAAGTAAAACTTATCGAAAGTCTTTTGTTCTTTCAAATTGTAACGGAATCCATATTATACTATGATAGAACTGTACAAGTAAGCGGTATCAGGGGCTTGATGTCGTGAACACTTAAAGGGGGAATCACCATGAAGCAAACAGATGTGTCGCAAGATGTCTTTGGCGCACGCCGTTCGTTTGAAGCAAACGGTAAGAATTATCAGTACTATAGTCTTGAAAAATTGGAAGAACTCGGATTGACGGAAGTCAAACGCCTTCCATACTCGATTCGTGTCCTGCTCGAGTCAGTACTTCGTCAACAAGATGGTCGTTCGATCACACGTGAACACGTCGAGAACTTGGCGAAATGGGGAACAGCTCAAGTTTCGAACGATGTCGATGTTCCGTTCAAACCGTCACGCGTCATCCTTCAGGATTTCACAGGTGTTCCAACGGTCGTTGACCTCGCGTCACTTCGTAAAGCCATGCAAGATCTCGGTGGAGACCCATCGGTCATCAACCCAGAAGTACCAGTCGACCTCGTCGTTGACCACTCGGTTCAAGTCGATGCTTACGGTTTTGCTGGAGCACTTGCAGAAAACATGGATCTCGAATTCGAACGTAACGAAGAGCGTTACAAATTACTTCGCTGGGCGACATCGGCATTCGATAACTACCGTGCCGTACCACCAGCAACAGGGATCGTCCACCAAGTTAACCTCGAGTACTTGGCATCTGTCGTCCTTGAAAAGGAAACAGCAGACGGTACAGTTGATGTGTACCCGGATACACTCGTTGGAACGGACTCACACACGACGATGATCAACGGTCTTGGCGTCCTCGGTTGGGGAGTCGGTGGGATCGAAGCGGAAGCGGGCATGCTCGGACAGCCATCGTTCTTCCCAGTACCAGAAGTCATCGGTGTACGCATTACAGGTGAGATGCACCCAGGAACGACAGCAACAGACGTTGCCCTTCGTGTAACGGAAATGCTCCGTCAAGAGAACGTCGTTGGTAAATTCGTCGAGTTCTTCGGTCCATCACTCCACTTGATGTCACTTTCTGACCGGGCAACAATCGCGAACATGGCGCCAGAATATGGTGCAACATGTGGATTCTTCCCAGTCGACACAGAAACATTGACGTACCTTCGTCTGACAGGTCGCGATGAAGAATTGATCGAAAAAGTCGAGAACTACTCGAAAGCAAACGGTTTGTTCTACACGCCACAAAACGAAGATCCAACATTCACGAAAACAGTCGAACTCGATCTTTCGACAATCGTTCCTGCCCTTGCTGGACCAAAACGTCCACAAGACCGGATCGATTTAACGGATGTTCATACATCATTTAAAAAAGCGTTGACGGCTCCACAAGGAAACGCTGGATTCGGCTTAGCGGAAGAAGAAGCGAACAAAGTCGCTGTCGTTCAGTTCGAAGACGAAGCAGTTGAAATGCGTACGGGTGACGTGGCAATCGCTGCGATCACGAGCTGTACGAACACATCAAACCCATACGTCATGATCGGTGCTGGACTCGTCGCGAAAAAAGCGATCGAACTCGGTCTTTCGGTTCCAAAATACGTCAAGACATCACTTGCGCCAGGATCGAAGGTCGTTACGGATTACCTCGAGAAATCAGGACTCCAAACGTACCTTGACGAACTCGGCTTCAACACGGTCGGTTACGGTTGTACGACATGTATCGGGAACTCTGGTCCACTCGACCGCGCTGTCGAAGACGCAATCCTCGGTTCAGACTTACTCGTTTCGTCTGTCCTCTCAGGTAACCGTAACTTCGAAGGTCGTGTCCACCCGCTTGTTAAAGCGAACTACTTGGCTTCACCGCCACTCGTCGTCGCGTATGCACTTGCAGGAACAGTCGACGTCGATATCATGAACGCGTCACTCGGAACAGGCAAAGACGGACAAGAAGTCTTCTTCGCTGACATCTGGCCGTCACGTGATGAGATCCAAACGATCATCAACACGGTCGTCACACCAGAAAGCTTCCGTGCAGAATACGATTCAGTCTTCACAGGAAACGAACGTTGGAACAACCTTGATGTGCCAACAGGTGATCAGTACGACTTCGACGGTGAGTCGACGTACATCCAAAACCCACCGTTCTTCGAGAACTTGGCGAAGGAAGCTGGTCAAGTCGAAGCGCTCAACGGACTCCGTGTCTTCGGTAAGTTTGCTGATTCGGTTACGACGGACCACATCTCACCAGCGGGTTCATTCTCGAAAACGACACCAGCCGGTCAATACCTCGTCAACAAAGGGGTTGCACCAAAAGACTTCAACTCATACGGTTCACGTCGTGGTAACCACGAAATCATGATGCGCGGAACGTTCGCGAACATCCGCATCCGTAACCAAGTCGCACCAGGTACAGAAGGTGGCTTCACGACGTACTGGCCAACAGGCGAAACGATGGCGATGTACGATGCTGCGATGAAGTACAAAGAAGATGGCACAGGTCTCGTCATCCTCGCTGGTAAAGATTACGGTATGGGTTCTTCACGTGACTGGGCAGCAAAAGGAACGAACTTGCTCGGCGTCAAAGCCGTCATCGCGGAAAGCTTCGAGCGGATTCACCGTTCAAACCTCGTCATGATGGGTGTTCTTCCACTGCAATACGTGGCAGGCACGACAGCTGAAACACTTGGTTTAACAGGTGAAGAAGCGATCAGCATCGCAATCGATGAGTCTGTTCGTCCACGTGACATCGTTAAAGTCACAGCGACAGCGGCAGACGGAAAAGTCACTGAATTCGAAGCGATCGCTCGTTTCGACTCAGAAGTCGATATCGATTACTACCGTCACGGCGGGATCCTTCCAATGGTCCTTCGTGAGCGTCTCCAACAAGCATAAGTTGTCTAATCAAAGGTGGGGGAAACCCCACCTTTTTTTGACGAGAGGAGGAAAAAGGTGAACCGATTCAAGAAGTGGTTTCAACCGAAGGAAGACCAGCCGTTGCCGATGCGTGACGTGACGCTTGATGAAGTCAAACAAGCGACGCATGCTTTTGAATCCGAACTACCGAAAGGGACGAATCGGACAGTGCTTCTAGATAATGAGCAACGCATTGACTTAAAGCAGTTAGAGCCGTATTTGAAAGCACGTTCGACACAAGTGTTTTACATGTCGCGTGAGACATTCACCATCATGGAGGCAAAAGATCGGGAACTCGTCTATGAGATGGATCATGTCCAGGTTGCCGTCGATCGCTATTTTGACCGGGTGAAGAAACTCCCGTTGAAACCGTATAGCAAAACGTTCCAAGTCGACTGCGCGATGTTGTTTCAAGATGGCTATTTGCGTGAAATGCCGCATCATAGCTATTACTTGGTCGATGAGTCGATGATCGTCTCGCTGACGCCGAAAGAAGCATAAACGTAATCAAGGGTGGACCGAATTCATTCGGTTCGCCTTTTTTTGTCGTCCTGACCATTTTCTGATTTGTTCAAAAGTCTGACGAATTTAGTCAGAAATCGTGAAATCTCGGACAAACCCTTTGTATTCTCCTTATAAAACCGATACGATGATAAGGAATAGAGACTTGAGCTAGGAAGGTGTACATGGCATGACGAAACGAACGAGCACGTGGATTGCAGTAGCAATCGTGGCAATGGCGATCCTCCTTGCCTACAATTTTTATCTCTTGAACAAGACGCAGACCGCAAGCGATGAAAAAGCCGCGACGGTCAAACCGTTTTATACGATGACACGCATCCAATATGTTGAGAAGAAGCTCGCGACGAAAAAAGATGAACTTGAATCACGCACGTATGAAGTCGTCTTTAATGACAAAGGTCATTTCCGGACAGAAGTCGTAGACGGTCCGTCAAAAGGATCGCTTGCGATCTGGAACGGGACGATGTTCCGTGAGTATGATGCGACAGGGAAGTTAGTCAATGAGACGAAAGCCGGCAAAAGTGTCAGTGCGCCGCGCCCATTCCTCTCACGTGGCTTCAACGAACAGATCCTCGCCTTCATCAACAAAGGTGACTTCGGACAAGTCGAGGGAGAAGCGGACATCGCTGGAATGGCAGCAGACGTGTATGTGAAAAAAGAACCATCAAGCACGGTACCAGAAGACTGGATCAAACAATACCCATCGATCTTCGATAAAGAAAACAACCAAGAACAAGCAACGTATTATGTCGCTTCCGACCGTTCGAAAGTACTCGGTGCGGAGTCACGTAATAACGGTAAACTGTTCTACTCTGTCAAGATGAAGAGTTTTGAAACGATCGATACGTTCGATCCGGATTGGTTAAAAGCAAAATAAACAAGAAACGACCGGCGATGACGCTACGAAACGGTAGCGGACAAAGTCGGTTTTTTCGAGACGCAGGAGGTTCAACATGGAAGCATTCTCGAAAGAGGAGATGTTCAATCAAATCAAAGCGTGGGAAGAGGGCGCGAAGGTCGAGGAGGTGCTCGCCTTACGGTATGCTCAAAGTAGCCGGTTGCTTGGAGAGACGGAAGCACTCGTCCGCATCTTGGCGTTACTCGTCGAACATCGCTATATCATGACGGGACGACTGGATGCCTTAGCTGAGAGTTGGATGCAAGAAATCCGTCAGCATGGTCGTTTGCCAGCTCGTCTTGAGCAGTTGTTGACGGAACAACAATTACAAAGTACGTATCAGCGCCTTGTTGCGCATACGTTTCCGACGATTCGCGAGACGGACAATGCGAACGCCAAACGATCAGCGACGAAAGAACTGATTCTCCAAGCAAGCCAAATCGTCGAGGAGACGGAACAAATCGTCGAACTGACGGAACGGTTGCGTCGATTGGATGCTGGTCGCTGGACGGAACTGTTCGAAGCTGGAACGGCATTACTGCGTTCGAGTGCCACGCTTGAACAGACAGCGCAGACATTCGTCGATAGCTTGCAAGAGCGTTTCTATTCCCGAGAAGCGTTTCGCGAGATGACGGAACTGAAAGCGACGACAATCCAGGATCTCAAACGTGTCGTCGCTTTGCTCCCCGTCGAAAGCAAACAAGTCGAACGCTCAGCACTCGAAGAACTCGACGCGATGATTGGTCTCGAAGACATCAAACAACGGGTCCATCATATGTATCGCTTCTTGAAGTATCAACAAAAACGATCGGAAGATGGCTACCGTTCAAGCGATCAACCATCGCTACACATGATCTTCATGGGTAACCCCGGAACCGGAAAGACGACGCTTGCCCGTCTGATGGCAAAAATCTATCACGAGCTCGGACTTCTCGAACGACCGGAAGTCGTCGAGACGGATCGTTCATCGCTTGTCGGTGCGTTCGTCGGTCAGACGGAAGAACAGGTCATGAGTAAAGTCCGCGAAGCCGTCGGAGGGGTGCTCTTCATCGATGAAGCCTATGCCTTAAAACGTGCCGGACAAAGTGGGAACGATTATGGTCAGGCCGCGATTGATACGCTCGTCGCAGCGATGACGAGTGGGGAATATGCAGGGCGATTTGCGGTCGTGCTTGCTGGATACCCAGAAGAGATGCGTGATTTCCTGAAGGCGAATCCTGGACTCCGGAGTCGTTTCCCGGAATCAAATCATTATCTACTCGCTGACTATACGGATCAGGAGCTGCTCACCATCGGACGTTCGATCGCGACCGCGAACGATTACGTCTTGACGGAACAAGCAGAGCGGGCGTTGCTCGGACGGCTTGAGCGAGAACGAGTTGACGCCAGTTTCGGAAATGGACGCGCCGTCCGTAATATCGTGCTTGATGCGATCTTCAAGAAGGGATCAAGCCTTGGAGAGAGTGCCAGTCACGAAGACTTTGCCTTACTCGAACAAGAAGACTTCGAGATGGTGCAAGAACCGGACGCAACCGTTGAGGAGCGGATCGCTTCGCTCGTCGGATTGTCTGATCTTAAAGATGAACTCAAACAGATTGAAGCTCTGTTGTCAATGCAAAAACGTCGCCGGGAAGCGGGCTATAAAGTCTTACCGGTCGAATTGCATGCGGTCTTTAGCGGCAATAGCGGGACCGGAAAGACGACTGTCGCGCAGCTTTATGCTGATGTGTTACGACAATGCGGTTATTTGAAACGCGGACATCTGAAAGTCGTCAGCCGGGCGGATCTCGTCTCCGGTTACGTCGGACAAACAGCGCAAAAGACGCGCGACGCAATTCGCGACGCGCTGGGTGGTGTCTTATTCATTGATGAAGCGTATGCGTTAAACGGTGGAGCGAACGACTTCGGGAAGGAAGCGATTGATACGCTCGTGGATGAGATGACGAAACATCAAGACAATCTCGTCGTCGTCCTTGCGGGTTACGAGCAACAGATGAACGCTTTGCTTGCGAGTAACCCAGGACTGAAATCACGCTTTAAGCGATCGTTCCACTTCCCGAATTATTCGCCAGACGAGTTGATTCAAATCATTGAAGGATACGCAGCACGGTTCGGATACGAGCTGACGGAGGACGCACGGTTGACGCTTACCGAGAAGATTGATGTCGTTCCGAACGGAAACGCACGGGCGGCGATCACGATCGTCGAACAGGCGATCGCGAAGCAGTCGATGCGATTAATTGACAAAGTTAGCTTGTCCGGTTCAGAATGGTCCTATCTTGAAAAAGAGGATTTTTAAGGGGGAAGCTACATGCACACGATTGAAATACCTGTCCGGTACGCCGAGACGGACATGATGGGCATCGTCTATCATTCGAACTATCTCGTCTATTTGGAACTCGCACGGACAGAATTAATCCAGTCCTTGGGTCTTGATTACAAGGAGATGGAAGATGCGGGTTATGTCTCCCCGGTCACGAATGTCAATCTCGATTACAAACGCTCGTTGACGTACGGTGATACAGCGGTCGTCACGGTTTGGATTGATCATTACGATGGACTACGGACGATTTATGGCTATACAGTCAAACATCCGGACGGGAAACTTGCGGTATCTGCGAAAACGACACACGTCGTCGTCAAGAAGGAAAACTTCCGACCGATTCGCTTGCCAAAGGTGTTCCCGAACTGGCACGAAATTTATGAGAAGATGAGTGAGACGGACGCAGCACTCTTAACGGAAGCGTGAAGAGATGCATCAAAAGCGGAATCGATTTTTGAATCGGTTCTGCTTTTTTCTTTTTTCAGCTTTTTCAGTCTGAACAGTAAAATTTAGCACTTGGTACTAACGACCGATGACAAAGTCAGAATCATTTGCGAAAATAAAGAAGCTGAAGTAAGGTAGGGACTTACTCTATCTGTCGGAAGTAGACTCGACGGATGGAACGATTAGCGGTAACATAGAGAAGCATAAAAAGAAGAGGGGTCTTACTCATGAAAAAAATCGTAACCGTCAGTACGTTAGCGCTTCTCCTTGCAGGATGTAATCCTGGGGATCAACAAGCGGATGATACAACGAAAACGGAACAGAAATCAGATGAGACAAAACAATCAAACGACGAAACGAAAAAAGAAGACACAGCAAAAGACACGAACAAAGACGAAACAAATAAAACAGACGAAACAGCAAAAGACGATACGTCAGAAGAAGCAAAACAAGAAGACAATTCGTCTGACGCGGCAACGCAAGAAGATCAAGGTTCTTCGGATGAGACGAAAAAAGAAGAAGAACAAAAAGACGATACACCAGCTTCAGAGAACAAAACAGAAGACAACAAAGACGAATCGACGGATAAACCGGATAGTTCATCTCAGGATCCAGAACAAGAGAAACCGTCGAAACCAGAAGATGAAACACCGGACGTCGATAAATCAGCAAATGCCAAAGCAAATCTATCACTTGGTAATCTCGTCGTCGTCAATAAGAAATACGGCTTGCCGATCGACTACAAGCCATCGGATCTTGTCGTCCCGAACGTCAGCTTCTCATACTCGGGCGTGCTCGAGCAAAGCTACATGCGGGCGCCGGCTGCGAAACAGATGGAAAAGATGTTCGCCGCTGCTAAAAAAGAAGGCGTGACATTGAACGCTGTCAGCGGATTCCGTTCAGGCGCACGTCAAAAAGTATTGTATAATAATTATGTCGCACGTGATGGCAAGGCAGCTGCTGATCAATATTCAGCTCGTCCTGGTAACAGTGAGCACCAAACAGGTCTTGCTTTTGATATTTCGGCACCAAGCGTTGGTAACGGGTTAACAGCTGCCCTTGGTGATACGAAAGAAGGAAAATGGATTGCGAATAACGCAGCCAAATATGGTTTCATCGTGCGCTACGATCGTGGTTTCCAATCACGGACAGGCTATACGTATGAGCCATGGCACATTCGTTATGTCGGTGTCGATGTCGCGACACAAATTAAAAATAACGGACAGACTCTTGAGGAATATATGAAAGTCGGTCACTAAGAGGTTGGAGGTTGACTATGATTGAAATCATAGGGATTTTAGTTCTTGGCTATCTGCTTGGTTCGATACCGTTCGCACTTCTTGTCGGGAAGTGGGGACACGGGATGGATATTCGCCAACATGGTAGCGGGAATCTCGGAACGACGAATACGTTCCGTGTCTTGGGAAAAAAGGCGGGAATCATCGTATTGATCGGTGATTTCGGAAAAGGAGCCGTCGCAAGCCTTGTTCCAATCTTAATGGGAGCAGATATACATCCGTTGTTTGCTGGATTAGCAGCTGTCATCGGTCATATCTATCCGATCTTCGCGAAGTTCAAAGGCGGAAAGGCAGTTGCGACGTCCGGAGGGATGTTGCTCGTGACGAGCCCTGTTCTGTTCATCTTCCTGCTCGTCTCCTTTTTGACGACACTTCGTCTAAGCCGGATGGTGTCGCTCAGTTCAATCGTGGCGGCAAGTGTCGGAATCGTTGTTTCCATCACCATCGGCTTTTTGACGAACGATTGGATCGTTCCGACGTTCTTTACGGTTCTTGCTTTGTTCGTCATCTTCAAGCACCGCGAGAACATCCAACGGATTCGCCAAGGAACAGAATCTAAGATTCCACTCTTTGCAAAGAAACCGTCTGAATGAGTCATTAAGACGCATCTACATCTCGTTCATTGAGATGCGGATGCGTCTTTTGTTTGTGAAAAAAGTCGGATAACGGACGAATTCAACGACATTTCATAGGAACTACACGTTTATTTACATCGGATTTACAAGACCTTTACAGACGTTCGATACACTAGAACTAGAACTTGTCTGTGAAGGGGGAAGCGCACGTGTCGTTGTTAGGAGAAGAGCGGAAATCACGCATCATGGAATGGCTGGAAGAGGAAGGGAAAGTCATGACGAAGGATTTGATCGAACGTCTCGATGTCTCGGGAGAAACGGTACGACGCTACTTAGAGGAACTCGAACGGGAACGGCAATTGAAGCGCGTCTATGGTGGCGCCATCTATCAAGGAGGAAAACGAGAGACGCCGATCTCACGTCGGACGGATCAATTGTCTCGCCGTTTAGCGCGTTATGCGAAAGGATGGCTCAGCGATTATTCCTGTATCTTTCTTGGTCGAGGTGAGCCGGTCGAGCATCTGTTGCCGTATTTAACGGGGAACGCGACGATCGTCACGAACTCACTGATGGTCGCTAGTCACTTGGAGCAGTGCCGTAAGACTGGACCGTTCAAAGGTGAAATTCGATTACTCGGTGGAACAGTCGATGCCTACGGGCAGACGGTCGGAGTCGAAGTCTTGCAGGCGCTCGATGCTTACGCTTTTGATGCTTGTTTTCTATCGTTTGACGGTGCTGAAATCGAGCGTGGCTTCGTCAGCGATGATATTGAATCCTCACTGATTCAAAAAGCCGTCATCAGTTGTACGAAGGACGTCTATGCCTTTTTGGCAAATGATGAATTCCAGGGCAATCGTAAATATAAGGTGGCAGAGTTCCGCCGTGCGAAGATCGTTCTCAGTCCAGCCTCCTATCCACCATCGTGGGAGATGAAACTGTTCAACGAACGCGTGAACTGGATGGTCGTCTCATGATACACTGATGCGGGAGGGATGCATCATGTTAGAAATCATCGCATCGACCGTAGAAGAAGCGGTCGCAGCAGAACAAGCCGGAGCGGACCGGATCGAGCTCGTTTCCGCATTATCCGAAGGTGGGTTGACGCCGAGCTATGGACTGATTCGTCAAGTCGTCTCGACGGTCGAGATTCCAGTTCACGTCCTCGTTCGACCACATAGTAAGTCGTTCGTCTATTCGAAATCAGACGAAGAAACGATCATCACGGATATCGACTTGATCCGAGAACTCGGTGCTGCCGGGATCGTCGTCGGCTCATTGACCGCAGACGGTCGCGTCGACGAAGGCTTCCTTGGTCGAATCATCAAACATAAAGGGGAACTGTCACTGACGTTCCACCGGGCGATCGACAGTAGTCGTGATATTCTCGAAGCGGCAGAAGTGCTCGCTGATTTTCCGGAAGTCGACCGGATCTTGACGTCGGGTGGTCAAGCGACGGCACTAGAAGGTAAAGAGACAATCACTCGCTTGATCGAGGACCATCCGGACTTGATTATCTTACCAGGTTCCGGGATTACGCTTGAGAATGCGGAAGCACTTCTTGAGGCGACGAAGGCATCGGAACTACATGTGGGTTCCGCTGTCTTACAAGACGGTATCATTCAAAAAGAACGTGTTGAGGCATTGACGCGACTTCTGCGCTAATCCTATACCGCACGAATCCATTTTTCAAATCTTATGAGATGAGAGAAATGGATTTTTTTGTATGTGTTCGTGACGGATTTTCGACGATTCCGTGACGCGTTTGAAAAGCAGAGCGGGATAACTAGGTTTTTCAACGGGACTACGCTAGAATCAAAGATGGAAATAGTGGAAATGAAGGAGTACGACATGAACCCTAAACAATTAAAACAAGACGCCCTTGGTACACTAAAAGGACGTTGGCTGGTCGGGCTAAGCATCTCGATCATCTACTTCCTGATCTTTGCGCTTGCAGCAAGCCGGATGTCCTTTGACCAAGATGACATCGACAGCATGGTCCGTTTCATCGGACTGAACATGGTCGTAACGATCGTGCTTGCTCCGGTGACGGTCGGACGAACGATTGCTTACTTACGCTTCACACGCGGGGAATCTGCTGGCATCGGAACGTTATTCGAAGGATTTTCTTCGTTTCGACGTGCTTTCCGGACGATTGCTGCTTACGCGATCGTGACGGTATTGGTCTATGTCGGATCATTTTTGATTTTACCGGCATTGTACTTTTATCTAGCGTATCGCCTTGTACCGTACATTTTGGTCGACCGACCGGAATTGTCGTTTTGGCAAGTACTCGGTGAGAGTCGTCGGATGATGAAAGGGCATAAGCGTGAACTGATCATGCTTTACCTGAGTTTCATCGGTTGGGGTATCCTCGCACTACTTAGTACTGTGGGGGTCATCTTCTTGACGCCATACTTTGATACGACGATGGCACACTTCTATGAACGCTTGAAACCAACACGTCAATCATCCGTCGAGGGATGAACGAAAAAAGCCTGTACATTACGTCAGTAGACGTAGCGTACAGGCTTTTGCTCATTCTACCGAAGCGCGTGAACGTTCGGCGAGCAACAGATAAAGTGCTTGTGTACCGGAATCGGCATGACCCAGCTCAGCAAGTTGTTCATATAAATCCTTCGTCAGTGCAAGACCAGGTGTCGCAATGCCCATTTCAGCGCCGCGTTCGAGGGCAAGACGCATATCCTTGATGAAGTGTTTGACGAAGAAACCAGGTGAGTAGTTTTCAGCGATGACGCGTGGAATCAAGTTCTCAAGACTCCAGCTACCGGCAGAACCAGATTTGATCGTCTCGATGAATTGCGTCGGGTCAATCCCGGACCGCGTGACGAACAACAGCATCTCCGCTGTTCCGATCATCGAGCCGGCGATTGCGATTTGGTTCGCGAGTTTCGCCGATTGTCCTTTACCAGGACCACCGAAGAGTGAAATCGATTTTCCCATCGCTTCGAATAATGGCTTCGCTTGTGCGAAAGTCGCTTCTTCACCACCGACGAGAATGGCGAGTGTTCCGTTCTTCGCACCGAGGTCACCACCTGTGACAGGTGCGTCAAGTGCCTGAAGACCGCGTGCTGCCGCTTCCTGCGCGATGCGTTCTGCAAGAGCCGGACTGGATGTCGTCATATCGATCAGAATCGTTCCTGGTGCCGCATGATCGAGGATTCCGTCTTCGAAGTAGATCTGCTCGACGTCTTGCGGATAACCGACGATCGAGATGACGACGTCGACATCCGTGACGACGTCTTGAATCGTATCGACGATCTCGACACCATCTGCTTCAAGGACAAGTCCTTTTTCTTTCGTACGATTGTATCCTTTGACTGTAAAACCTGCCTTGCGCAGATTGCGGACCATGCCTTGTCCCATGACACCTAATCCGATGAAACCGACTGTCTTCATACGTGATTCCCCCTTGCACGTTCCGTGCCGATGAATTGTTGCGTTACGAGCTTATTATACAATGGATTGTCGACGACAAGACGATCATGTGTCCCGATGCCGGAAATCCGACCATCTTCAAGGACGATGATTTGATCGGCATGACGGACTGTCGCGAGACGATGGGCGATGACGAACGTCGTCCGTCCGACCATCAATCGTTCAAGTGCTTCCTGAACGACCCGCTCGGACTCAGAGTCGAGGCTTGACGTGGCTTCATCCAGCAATAGAATTTCCGGATCTCGGAGGAGTGCACGTGCGATCGCAATCCGTTGGCGTTGACCACCAGACAACTTGACACCTCGTTCCCCGATTTCAGTTGCATACCCCTCCGGAAAACGTTCAATGAACGTATCGGCATTCGCCATCCGTGCAGCCTCCCGGATTTTGTCTTCACTGACGTCTTCCGCAAGACCGTAAACGAGATTGTCACGGATCGTTCCCGATAAAACAGGGGAGTCTTGGGCAACATAACCAATCGCTTGGCGCCAAGACGATAACGTTAAATCAGCGATGGATTGATCTCCGAGTCGGATTTGCCCGGACGTCGGTTGATAGAATCGCTCCAGTATCGCGAATAATGTCGTCTTCCCGGATCCACTCGGACCGACGATCGCTGTCGTCTTGCCGCGTGGTAACGTAAAGCTGACATCCTGGAGGATGGGCGTCTCATTGTATCCGAATGATAGGTGATCGACCGTGACGTCCGTAAACTGACGCGGCGCAACAAGCGCTCCAGGTGCTTCCGGTGTCTCATCGAGCAGCTCGATGATTCGCTCTGTCGCCCCGCGAGCCTTCTGTAACTTCGTGATGAATTCAGTCATCGTCACGAGTGGCGTCATGATTTGGAACAAATAGAGTGAGAAGGCGACGAGTTCACCTGCTGTGATCTGGTTCGTCGCGACGCGGTAGGCACCAAAGCCGATGATCAAGATCAACATCGTCGTCAAGGTGACGTTAAAGATTGGCAACAAAAGGGCTTGGATTCGTCCTTCCTTGACGCCATAGCCATAAAGATTCTCGATGCGAGTTTTCCCACGGTCGAGCTCATAGGATTCAGTCGCTTGCGATTTGACGAGTCGGACTTCACCGAGCATCTCGGCAAAAAAACCGGATAATCCCGCGAGTTCCTTCTGAGTCTCACGAGATATCTTATGCAACTTCCGCACGAGCGGGATGATGATTAGTAGCGTCACGGGTACAGCGATGACCATGACGAGTGTCATTTGCCAGTCGAGGAAGAACAGGATCGTGATCGCTCCGATGATCGAGACGAGTGATGTCAGCAGGCGGACGAGTTGCTCCGACAGCAATTGCTGGAGTGTCGTAGCGTCACTATTGAGCCGAGAGACAAGCTCACCTGATTTCGTCTCATCATAGAACGGAATCGATAAGGTCAACAGGTGTTTCCATAAGAGCGTCCGCAAATTGGCGACGATCCGTTGACCAACGATCTGTAACCAATAGATGGACAAGGCGTTCGCGACGACTTGGACGACGAAGACGATCACGAACAAACTGATCAGCTGCGGAGTCAGTCGATCGACTGTAAAACCGTCAATCAACGTCTTTAAGAACCAAGGGATGGCGAGTGCTGCCAGCGCTTGGATGACGGAGACGGAAACGGCAGCGGATAATAATCCGACCGGGGGTTTCGTTTTTTTCAATAACAGGTAAAAAGATTGGAACGTCGCAGCGTTCATTTCAACACATCCTCTCTTTTCCATTGTCCGAAAGAACGAAGAAACGGTCAAATGGGAAACGCGACTTGACAAGAAATCTTTTGGTTTGTGACACTGATAGTGGAAACAACAAGGGAGGATTCAGATGTCTATTTTCGTAGATGCAGACGGATGTCCCGTTGTCGATCTCGTCGTTCGACACCGACAGGGACGTGACGTCTTTTTAGTTTGTGATACAGCACACCAGATGATGCGGGAGGGGGCGACGACGATCACGGTCGGACAAGGACCAGATGCCGTCGATTACGCGATCGCCAATCGGATGAAACGTGGCGATCTCGTCGTGACCCAAGACTACGGTTTAGCAGCACTCGTCTTAGCGCGAGGAGGCTTCGCGATGGACCAAAATGGTCGTCAGTTTACGAACGAGAATATCGATCTATTGCTTCATACACGCCATGTCGGACAACAAATCCGACGAGCGGGTGGACGGACGAAAGGACCGAAAAAACGGACGCGCGATGCGGACCGGGCCTTTGAAGAGGCATTTCGCGCATTAGTGCAAAGCAGCATATAAGGAAGACAGTACTCGAACTGTCGATCAAATAGGGACCATGCTATAATTTGTAACAGGAATGAATTTTGAAAGGAGGATACACGTTGAAACGAATCTTACGCGACCACTCGAAGGACCGTCCTTACCGATTGCGCCAAGGAACGGTTCCAGCATCAGCTGAGGCACGACTCACATCACTCGATCAACGTGAAATCAATCGATTACAACAGAATTTACGAGAAGTCGAACTGAAATTGAAGCAACGCAATGAAATCATGGAAGCGTTAGCGACGCAAAATGTCGAAGCGGCCTGTGAGACCGTCCTGACGATCCTGTTGCAATTGCTCGATGTAAAAGAAGGTGCCATCCTCTTGTACCGTCGTGAACAGTTGAATCATTTCGTCGCGCAAGGCATCGACGAGATGGAGCTGATCGAAAAAGATCTCGATCAATATTCTGTCTTACGTCGGGCGTTCGTCATGCGTAAATCGGTTCAATTACCGATTGGCGATCAGTTCGAATCGGCGATTCCCGTCCAATCTCCAAGTAATGGACAAGTCGTCGGGTTACTTTATATTCGTCATGCTTTTCCTCAGTTCAATCTAGAGCAAGTCGGGGACTTACTTGATCTATCACGAAAACTCGGAATGACGCTTGAACGCCATCTATTATTCCATCAGATGGAGCATGAAAAGATCAAGACGTATCAGCTCCTCGACTCGATTCGGGAAGCTGTCCTATACATCGAGAGTAGTGGGGAACAGATCTATGCGAACCAAGCTTTGTTGAACATGTTTCCACCGAAGCTCGTCAATCAAGCGCAAGGATTCCGCCACGCCTACGAACGGGCGACGTCGCTGTTTGAACATGTCGATCAGCCAGACGCACTCCATGACTACATCGGTCAACTGATGAATGGAGATATTCCGGGAGAAACGATCGAACTATCAGCGTTTCGGGGGAACTTGCTACTCAGTGCTTACGCCGAGCGGATTGCGATCGCAAACGTCGAGTGGGGCATGATGCTCGTCTTACGGGACGTGACGAAAGATAAGGAACTTGATCTTAAGCAGGCAGAATTCGTCTCGATCGTGTCGCACGAGTTGCGGACACCGCTCTCTTCCATCATGGGCTTCACGGAATTATTGATGAAACGAGAAGTGGATCCGAAGCGCCAAAAGCGATATTTGCAGACGATTCATTCAGAAACCGTTCGTTTGGCGGAATTGATCAATGACATCTTGGAAATTCAAAAAGGAGAAGATTCGACGCATGGGACTCAAAAAGAACCGCTTGATGTGAAACAATTGATGTTCGAGATGAAACCGATGTTTGATCTCGCGAGTCGCGCGCATCGCATCAGTGTCCAGTTCGATCCAGGCACCTATACGATTTCAGCAAGCAGTGAAAAGATGAAACAGCTGTTCACGAACTTGATCATGAACGCGATTAAATATTCGCCTGAAGGTGGGGCAATCCGGATCAAAGGGTCAAATCAATCGGATCAATTACGGATTGAGATATCGGACGAAGGGCTCGGTATACCAGAGAAAGCCCTACCTTATATCTTTGATAAGTTTTACCGAGCAGATAACTCGGATACACGTAAAATCGGTGGAACCGGCTTAGGACTCGCGATTTGTCGCATGATCGTGCTTGATCATGGTGGAGCTATTTCCGTCCAATCAACGGAAGGAAAGGGCAGTACCTTCATCATTCAACTCCCGCTCGACGCATGACCGACAATCGACTGAGAAAGGAGGAAGACACGGTGAATAATTCACACATTCGTTATGAAGCATTGCATCCGCTCGTCGAAGAGATTCTTGAAAAACTGAGTGAACGGATTGGCGTCAACACGTTGTTTTTTGCATTAAATGATTCATATAGCAACTTTGTCGTCAAGGCGATCAATCAAGAGCGACGGTTGATCGAAGAAGGCTCGACCCATGTCTTCCAACACGTTCTCTGTAAGCTGGTCGTCGATGAAACGGATGGAAAGGTTTCAATCAGTGAATTGCTCAACGATCCATTGACGGTCAATCATCCGGTCACGAAAGCACTGGGGAACGGAAGTTTCATGGGAGTGGCAATCAAGAATGCTGAGAATGAGAAGATCGGGACGTTGTGCGCCTTCGACGATCAACCATTCGACTTCAAGGAGCAGGATATTGCACTTGTGGAACATTACGCTGACATCATTAGTAAATCAATCAACGTTGAAACGTATGTCATCAAAGACGCTTTGACAGATGTCTATAACGAACGCTATATGAATCGACTGATTTCGAGTGTGACGATTCATCCAGCTTTCTTGATGGTATTGAACCTCGACCGTTTTCATGCGATCAATGCTACGCACGGTTACCGGATAGGGAATGAAGTGTTGCGTGAAATTGCAAGTCGTCTAAAATATGTACCGTTACCGAATCATGTCGTCGGACGGATGGATGGTAATGAGTTCGTCGTATTGGCAGAACTTGAGCAAGAGCAAGAATTCGAACAGCATGCAATAGACTATGCCCGCATCGTCACGGAAGCGATCGAGCAACCAATCGTTGGTGTCGCGGACGAACCGATTCACGTGACGGCATCGTCTGGTGTCAGTCTCTTGACGGGTGACATGGCGAGTCGTCAGACGCAGATTTATGCAGCGGAAGCTTTGATGCAACAAGTCAAACACGACGGAAAACGACGGACCTCGTTCGTCAATCCAAACCGGCATGCGGAACAGCACCCGTTTGCATCGGTCCTTGAATCAGAGCTGTCGCATGCACTGGAACGGGGGCAGTTCGAACTTTATTACCAATGGATCGTCGATGCGAAACAAGAACATTATGTCGCGGTTGAAGCACTTTTGCGCTGGAACCACCCAGTGCTTGGCTTCGTCAGTCCGACGGATTTCATTCCGATTGCTGAGAAGATGGAGATTTTTCCGGACATTGGTCGATTTACGATCTGTCAGGCCATCTTGGATCAACGCCGGTTAGAAGAAACGTTTGGTCGTAAGATTTCTGTCGCCGTCAATCTATCGGCAAATCAGTTCGAGTCGGATCAACTATTTTCCGAGTTAATTCGACTAACAGAAGAGTCTTACTTCCCGAATGAGCGTCTCATTCTTGAAATTCGTGAGGAAGTACTGCAAACACGTCGTCGTTTTGCCATCAAACGCTTGGAACAGTTACGCCAAGCAGGCTATCGTCTGACCGTCGATCATTTCGGCAGTCATTATGCGTCGCTCAATTCGTTGTTACGCTTACCTGTTCAAGCGGTCAAACTCGATCCGATTTTTACACGTCGACTCGTTCAAAATCAGTTGGAGCGCTCGATGATTCGCTCTGTCCATTCCTTGACGTCGACGTTGAACATTGCGCTCGTGATTCAGGAAGTCGAAACACCGTCACAGCTGCAACACATTCAAACGTTAGATGAGTTGTTGTATGTGCAAGGATACGAGGTCCATCATCCTCAACCGATCGATCAACTGCTCGTCGAAGACATCATGCGAGGACGTGCTGAGGTTTAACCGTTCTTCAGTCGGGAATACCTTAAAAGGTGGAACAAGTACATTTTAAGGGGGATGCCAAATGGCTGATCAACACGATAAAGAAACGGATCCGATTACTTCAGGTAACCGAATGACGAAGGATGAGATTGCGGGGCGTGATCCGCAGAACCATGCGGAGGTTCCGGAAAAATCGAAGGATGAAAAAGAATCGAAGCATCAAGAGCAAGAACAAGATGCTGAGAAAACAGAACGACCAGACAACGATGCTTCGAGTGAAGAGGCACCCAATTTGTCCCATGCTTCAGATGAAGATGGGGATGTCCAGCCGTCTGATGATGACAACCAACAAGATAAGGAATAACTAAAATGAAAGGCAATCGATGTCCGGCAGAAATGCCGGATACCGATTGCCTTTTTTTGATGGAGTAAAAGATTACTCGCCACCCCCGCCGCCGTCACCACCACCATCAAATCCTCCGTCGATCCCGCCGTCTGTCGCATGGGACGTATCGGTCAAATCAACAGGGAAGAGTAAGAACGGAATCGCGTCGGCGCCGTCCGGTGGGAGAATCGAAGATGGGAAGAGTTGTTGCAGGATTGTTTGTTGACTTAAATACAATCGGATTGCTGTCAAATAGACTAAGTCTTTCCGGTATTTAAAATGTAAATCGGAGCGTAACGCCTCTGCCATCCGTTCGAGTGACGAAGCGTGAACGTTTGGATCACCGAGTAACGCAAGCATGCCGTGGAACGACAGCGGAACATGGTGTTTACGATGTATCTTACGGGATGCCTCCACTTGTGCGATATAGCGATCCCAATCGTCTTCAGGCAATAAAGCGAATATCAAGGCGACGACATACGTCTGTTGAGCGCGTCCGAATCGCCGTTTGAGTCGTTGATAGACCGTTTCGATACGCGAGGCGAGCTCGTCTAACTCACCGCGTGTCGTAGCGTGAAAATAGACGAAAGAGATCAATAGCGGTGACACGATGAACCGATGTTGTTTTTTGAGGTGTGTGTATAATTGTACCGTTCGTTCAAGTACCACGTCCTGCGGAGTAAGACGGCTGATGAACAGGGCAGTAGAATAGGCATTCAAGGGATGCGACAATCGATGCGATTTAAAATAGCCATGAATCGACATCATCTCAGCAATCCGACTCGGTGTGTGGGCGTCAAAGGCATGAATCTTCGAAGCAAGTAATAATGCCTGGGTGGTTTGTGTATGCAAGCGTATTTTCAAGTCATCTGCTGTCTCAAGCAACACACTTGCGGAAACCTGCTCCGTTCCGATCGTTCGGTCGAATGCCAGTTCGATGAGAATGCCATCCTGATAGGTTCTGAATTCTGGTCCGATGTGATCCAGCTGTCGCAAGAAAGTCGTCGCGATCTCCATGACTGTTCCTCCTCTGCCTTTTCTTATAGTGTATCACGCAGTGAAAGCGTTCTCTTATTTTTTCAGTTGGGTGTCAATCAATTGTTCTGCTGCGCGCCGATACAAGTTACTCATATGAGCCATCGCTAAGATCTGTTCCAGTGGGTCGGTCGTCGAGGCGGTTAGAGCGTCTTGTTCTGTTACGAAGCGGGCTGTATTTCGTTCCGTCAGTTCGAGGTAATTGCGATAAAACCCTTCAAGATCAAGTTGATCCTGTTCGATCCCTTCGTTCAAGGGCGCGAGAATCGTCTTGATATCATTGATCGAAAACGAACTTTTCAATTGATAAATCAAGCTGATCAGAATCAAGTGCTCCTTCGTATATTTTTTATTCGTGACCGGAAAGAATAATTTCTTTTTGGCATAATTGTTGATCATCGTCTTCGTCAAAATCGTCTCATCTGTACTTCGCGTCGTTGCCTCGAATGTCCGCTCGAACAGTTGGATGACTTGATCCATATAGAGATCGATATTCGGAATATCTTCGAGCCGTAATTGGCGATCGTGTCTCGTGTCATCAGAATGTGTCATAAAAAAACCTCCAAAATCGCTAAAATAGGACTTTCTACTTCTCCATCATATGATAGAATACGTATATAACGCCATGTAGTATTCGAAACTACATATCAGAGGAGGAACGAAAGTGAAAGCTTATATGAGAGAACCGATTAATGGATTAACGCATCTTGGAGGGGCTGTCTTTGCTTTTGTCGGGTTACTGGCACTTGTCATTAAGGCATCGTTAGAACGGGGGGCATCACTTGCGATCGTTGCAGCGATTATTTTTGGTGTCAGTATGATGGCGCTCTATGCCGTCTCAGCGACCTACCATATGGTGCTTGCGAGCGACCGGGCGATCGCAATCTGGCGTCGGTTGGATCATTCGATGATTTATCTGTTGATTGCCGGGTCTTACGCACCGTTTTGTCTCGTCAGTCTGAACGGTCCGACTGGTTGGGTCTTGTTCAGCATCGTCATGTTGATTGCAGTCTCTGGAATCACCTTCAAATTGGTTTGGTTCAACAGTCCACGTTGGTTATCAACGACGCTCTACATCGGAATGGGCTGGATCATGGTATTTGCGATCACACCACTCGCGCAAGTCTTATCACCGCTCGGCATCGGATTGTTGTTCCTTGGTGGTATCTTCTATACGATCGGTGGCATCATCTATGGGCTGAAGCCACGTATCTTATCGTTCAAACATCTTGGATTCCATGAAATCTTCCATATCTTCGTATTACTTGGTAGCTTAGCACATTTCCTATGTGTCTACTTCTTCGTCTTATGAGGATGTCCTCCTTCAGTCAATGGCTGAAGGAGTTTTTTTGTGTCTGATGGAAATTACAGGAGAAGTCGAGTGTTCTCACGAATGAAAGAACGAATAGATCACGCATAGGGGGAAAAGCATGAAACACACACGATGGCAGTTAGAGACACTCTACACGATAGATGACGTCAAATCAGGAATTACTAAGATACAAGCAGCGTTGACGAAACGTCCGACAAATGTGGCAGAACAGGTCGAGCGTTATCAGCAAGTCGCGCGCGACGTCGAGGAATGGAGCGACTTCATTTATTGTCTGTACGCTGAAGATGTCACGCGCTCAGAAGTCCATCCATTGCTCGAAGAGATTGAAATCGTGCAAGCGATGGTGCGCAGTGAGGCAGCAGCACTCGATACGAAGATCGCTGCACTGTCACAAGAAGAGTGGGAGGAGCTCGTCACGGGCTCACCATACGCCTTTTTCTTGAACGAACGCCGTGACATCCAGTCGCGTCGTGCACCACTAGTGCAGGAACAATTGTTGCAGGATCTCGGTGTGGACGGGTTCCAAGGCTGGGGACAGCTCTACAAACAGCGTTTCATGGCATTACGCGTCGACTTGGATAATAAGCAGGTTACGATCGGTCAAGGGCTACACGAAGCGATGTTCGCACCTGACCGTTCGGCTCGTTTAGCGGCAGCGACAGCAGTTGACACTGCTTGTGCACAAGAAGCTGACCTGTTCGCGATGATTCTGAACCGGATTGCCGGCTTCAGATTGCAATCCTACAAGATGCGGAACTGGGAGCAACCATTGACCGAGTTGCTTGAGCAGAACCGGATCTCGGAAGCGAGCCTAACAGCGATGATGGAAGCACTTGATCAACACCGCGACCTCTTTCACGCCTATTACGCTCGCAAGATTGCCCAGGCGGAGCGGGTGACGGGAGAATGGCATGATTTTGAGACGAACACCTATCGCTCCGCGCGTCACGTTCCATTTGAGATGGCAGAGACCATCGTCACGACACAATTCAAACGATTGAATCCGCAGCTCGGCGCCTTCGCGGAAAACGTGTTTAGTGAGGGATGGGTCGATGCAGAGAATCGTCCTGGAAAAGCAGAGGGCGGATTCTGCGCTGCCTTTCCGATTGCCAAGGAGAGCCGGATCTTCATGACGTACCGCGACAGTTATCCGGACGTCGCGACGCTCGCTCATGAATTCGGTCATGCCTATCATAATTATTTACTGCAAGATGAACCGTATTTAAATCAAGTAAAAGGAACGAGCATTGCGGAGACGGCTTCGACGTTCATGGAGAATCTCGTCCTCGATGCTGCCATCAAAGAGACGACGGAACGGGAGGAAGTGCTTGCTCTGCTTGAAGTCAAGATCCGAGAAGGGCTGAAATATGCCAGCATCGTTCCCAGGATGTTCCGGTTCGAGCAACGGTTTTATGCGGAACGTCAGCAAGGGACGGTCAGTGCCGAACGGTTAAGTGAACTCCTGCAAGAGGAAGAACGGTTAGCCTATGGTCCGGTATTGCCTGAACCAGCGCGCTATAAATGGATGTACATCAGTCATCTGTTCAATCCGAATCTTGCGTTCTACAACATTCCCTACACGATCGGTTATCTGCTCAGCAATAGTCTGTATCAGACGGTTCAAGCGGATCCGAGTCAATTTTCGACAGTCTTTGAAGCCGTCATGCATGATTCCGGTCAAGCGACGATCGATGAGATCGTTAAACGTCATCTCGACGCTGATCCGACATCTGTCGCGTTTTGGATGGAAGCTCAACAACCGCTCGTCCAGGCAATTAAGCAGTACCTGACGTTAACGGAATCCTCTCTCTCCGTCGATTGAAGACGAATCGAAACGGGAACAGAAATGTAGGGAGGGATGCGGATGTATGAACAGGAGAAACAATTAGTCGCTGAGGCAGCACTAACTTACGTGAAAGATGGGATGATAGTGGGTCTTGGGACGGGTTCGACGACGGAACGGTTCATCGAGGCGCTTGGTCCACTTGTGCAGGCGGGACTACAGATTCAAGGCGTGGCAACGTCACTTGCGACGGTCCGACTCGCGGAACAGTTACACATTCCGTTGATCGACTTGGAAGAGGGAATGGAAATCGATGTGACGATCGATGGGATCGATCAAATTGACGGACACTTCCAAACAATCAAAGGTGGTGGCGGTGCACTATTTCGCGAGAAAATCGTCGCAATGATGAGTCGAGAATTGCTCTATCTGACCGATTCCTCGAAGTTCGTCCATCATTTAAGCGGACCGTTACCGGTCGAACTGGATCCGTTTGCCTTACCGTATGTGCGGCAACGGTTGCGTGATAAGCATGTATCCGCAACGCTACGCGTGAAAGACAATCGTCCCTTCGTTACAGATGGAGGTCACGTGATTCTTGACGTAGACTTATCAGCCATCTCGGACGTCCGAGTATTCGCAAAAGAAGTGAAGAGTTGGTCGGGTGTACTCGAGACCGGTTACTTCGAGCGACAGCCCGATCATGTCCTGACGGTCGAAGAGGGCAAGGTCAAACGTATCGCGCATCCACGACTGCGTGACGGTGGTGGATTGGTTTAAGGAAAGAAAGAAGGAAACCGTATGGGCTTGAAAAAACGGTATTTATTCGGAGCAGGTGTCATTGCCGGTGCGAGTCTATTGTTGTTCAGGAAGCGGGAACAGGGCACACAGACCGATGCGCTACGTGATTATTTAGAGCATCTCGATCAGGATCCGAGTCCCGATGCTGCGAAGGACCCGGATGAGGTCGGATTGACGAAACTGGATTCGATCTATCGGTCGGAGTGGCAAGCGAATGGTTTTCCACGTTCGCGGACGGAGCTAGAGGAGCTTGAAAAATAAAAGAACATGAAAACAGCCTTGATTTCAATGAATCAAGGCTGTTTGACTTAGAGGTAATTGAAAAGAGGAGAAGCTCACCATGCCAATTTGAAATCTTATCCTGAATCATATTAGAACTGAGCATTTAGTTACGCTTACTAATCTTTGCTATCGACATAAAGCTAAACAAAATTACTAAAATGCCAACAAATTGCACCTTTACATGATAAAGAGGATCAAAATAATTTGTTTCGAATTGAAACACGTGTGGCCAGGGCATGAACTGTCCTTTTGTGACGATCTCGAGCAAGGTGTACATAAGTAGAAGGGAGAGTGCATATTCAAACCGTTTTGTCCAAAGTATAAGTGTCATACCGAAAAATAGAAAGAGCAATATCAACTCTATATGGTGTAGAAAAACGATTGTTGGTATATCGACATCATTGAACAATAGTGTCCCGGTTAAAACTAAATAACCAACGAAATAGAGTAATAGAAAGCGAAGAATATCCATTACAAGCCACTTACGGTAGTAGGGAACTAATGTATCGTATGCACCTTCATCAAAAATCGGCTGAAAATGTAAGATGACCGTCCAAGCAATCCAAGGAATAAATGCTGTCTGGATAACTTGAATGCCATATTGCATCGGATTGAACAAAACATATGATTCTAGTGCAACAAACATAATTAGAGGAAGAAGCATTGCGATTCCATGAAGTCTCCAATCAAACCAAAATAATCTTTTGAACACTAGGCTTCTTTTCATTTCGAACCTCGCATTACCATCAAGTAACCGTCCATCAGTTTGGGTTCAAGGTCCGACGAAGAGGCTGCGGCTTCTTCTAAATAGCGAACCTCGATTTGCTCACCGTGTTCATTAAGATCAACGACTCGTTCGTCCTGCATCCATCCACCAAGTTCCTCAAGGGAGACCTTTACGCTCGAAAGATGACCTCTAGCTAAATTCTTCAGTTCTAACGGTGTTCCTTCAAATCGAACGATTCCATTTTGTAGAATTCCGATTTTAGTACACAAAAACTCAATGTCTTCGACAATATGCGAAGAAATGATGATAGTGTGATCTTCGCCTAATTCACGTAGTAAATTTCTGAAACGAATCCGTTCTTCGATATCTAGTCCAGCTGTTGGTTCATCAAACACAAGGATTTTAGGCTTGCGTAATAAAATCTGTGCGATACCAACACGCCGACGCATTCCACCAGATAAATCATTCATTCGCATGTCTCTCTTATCTTGAAGATTCACGCGGTGAAGGGCTTCGTCTACTTTTTCTTGACGCTCTGATTCTGTAGTAATACCTTGTAATAAAGCAAGATGAAGAAGTACATCTTCCACTTTGAGACTAGGATAGATATTAAAGTCTTGTGGTAAAAATCCGACTTCTCTCGAAACATCCGCATATTTTCTCTTCACAACGGACTTTCCGTCGATACTAATTTGTCCTCCAGAAACGGAAGTCAGTCCACATAGTACTTTCATCAAAGTCGTTTTCCCTGCTCCGTTTGGACCTAATAGACCAAAAATCCCTTCGATTTCAAGCGAAACATGGTGTAAAATTTGTTTCTTTCGATAGGATTTTGAGAGATGTTGTAACTGGATCATGACTCCATACTCCTTTGCACTCTATTTTTCCGTCTCGTTTAATTCTGAGTACCATTTTTTCAACAATATTAATTGTTGCTTATGGTCATAGTCCATAAATTCTTTAATCCAACGCTCTACTTCCTTCATATCTAAGTTAGATTGTTGGAGGAAAAATGGATCCACCTCTATTGGCTCTAGTTTTAATTCTGTTTGAATCCAATAAGAGAAGGCAGCGTTGAATACTTTCCATTTGGGTTGTACCTTCACTTCACTTGAACTATTTGACCAAAGAATTCCTGGCACATAAGTTGCCACTACTTCACTTAAGCTTTGATCCAAACGAAGTGTCGTTCCAATCTGCAACAAGAGATGCGCATCATCAAGATAACTGTTTCGTTCTTCGTTTGGAGAAACAAGGATAATTTTTTTAGGTACTACCGTTTGTTTATCAAATGTTCGCTGCAATACAGCGTTAGTTTGTTCTAATGTTTTTTGGACCGATTGCCAGTAAGTTTGTGGCATTGACCACGAGTCATCTGTAACGAGTTCATGATCTTTATACTCAAAAACTGCAAGATGTCCTTGCATCATCGTTACACCAGCTACACGACCTATTAAAGATCGCTCTCCCTGTCTTTTTAAGTTCGTTGTGATATCTTTCGGGATATCTCCCGAGATTTTAATATCACTCATTTTTTGTCGATCTCCGATAAGATCTAACGTTCCAACACCTAAACGATTGATTGGCTGAGACTGTCGAACAGGATACCAGTTTAATGTAGCAGGCAAATACCATGTATCTTTTGTAAGAGCAAAATATGGGCTATTTTTTATGTCGTAACGAACTTTAACATTCGTAGTAGAACCATCTGACGAAATCGGAAAAGAGATAAAGTCGCCTTGACGCTTAAATTTAACTTTCCTGTTGTTTACTATTACAGCGTTTACGTCGTATTCATGCCACAAAGAAAGACTGATAGATTGTTTCTGAGAAACTTTCATTAACATATCAGCTTCTACTTTTAATGCGTTGGTTTCTTGTACCATATTTAAGTTCATCTTTTGAATCATATAATCAAGAGCACCCTTTTCAGGAACAAAGGTATACGGGGGTTTATAGTGCTTCGATAAATCAGAATCAAAACTGCGATCAAAACTCAATTGATTGTTCGCGAGTGCAAAGGGAGATACAAAAACAAGGACTCCTAATCCAAGTATGGAGAAAACTACTGTCAAAATTCTTTTAGAAGCTCTCAAGTGCCATTGTCCAACTAAAAGAAATAACAAGACGCATTGCAGTGATATATGAAGGATATTCTTTATAAAAAGAGCTTCATTTCCGAGAAAACCACTGAGTTGTGCATGGATATGCCCTGGTTGAATAGGACCAATAAACAATAGACTACGTATTCCCTCGAATCCACCTTTGTAGAAATAGTCAGAGAAGAATTCGGTATTTAATGGACCAATCAATACCCATACGAGAAAGAGTGCCAACATGCCAGTCTTTCTCTTTCCAAATATCAGTGCACAGTTGATTCCCCATAATGCTGTTAGAGTGAGCGGTAAGAAGTAAAAAATCACAGCATGCTCTACAATATCAAGTTGAAACGTAGACCATGGAATCTCTTGATTCTGATAGTAGATGAACAAACCTAATAGACCTATCAAGAGAGTTGTCCCTACAAAAATGACATGATTGAGAAGGATTGAAAAAATTCGCTGATATTGTATGGTGACGATATCCGGGAAGAGTATGCTTTGTCGATACTGCACTTCTTCAGAGACAAGTCGATACATATAGACGGCGACTAGTAACATCATTCCTTGTACAGGAATAACAAACCCATTCAAGAGGCTTGCATAATCCATGTACACATACTCCTCCCGGATGTCGGCGATGATCTTCATTCCAATACTAAAAGGAAACAGAAGTAAGGAGAATACGTAAAAATAACTTTTAATCATCTGTAATCCGTAAAATTTTAGTAGATCTTTTACAATGATTTTCTGCACTTTTTTCACCTCTTTATTTTACTTGTGATAGTTACCTATTATCACAAGTAAGTTTTTAATAGTAGTGCTACTATCTTCTTTGTAGTTCATCAACAAAAAACTAAGAATAATGGGGAAAACCATTATTCTCTCAAACTAATACTAAATGAGAGAGACAATTCTACAGCTTTGCAAAGAAATAAGTCTGTCCTTTTCAAGGTTGACACGTATTTGAGTGTATTTTTAAACCATCCATTATTTTAGGTAAAGAAGAAGCGGAGTTCATAGTCCCTTCAGTCTTAGTCATCAAATCTATCCACACTAAATTGAACGTAATAAATTGGAATTACAAAAAGACATTTTCGAAATAGTGCGTAACACTACAAACAAAGAGCTTTAATCAAAGAATCGACAGGGATCAGATTTTGACTAAAGAAAAGCTCGTAACTCAAAAATAAAAAGAGATGAATAACACGAATTTAAAGATAATACGACAGATTCGGAGAGTAGTTGTTGAGAAGAAAAGGAAAAGTAATTTGGATATTTATGCTATACATCATATGATCATTTTGGCTTCGTTCTTGAAGTAATCGTAATAGCTAGCGATACCTTATTACGAAGTGGAGTTTTAATCTAAATAGCCCTGAATCCTAATGATCCAGGGCTGTTTTCGTGTGTCTTAATATGTAAGCGACCCAGCGATGATCAAACCGATCGAAATCGATAAGAAGAGGAGCAGCAAGCCGACTGCTTCGTTGTTCGCATCAATCTCTTTCGTCATGCTCAAACGTGGAATCAATAAATCTGCGAGATAGAATAAGACGATTTGTAAGACGATCGCGAGTGCGCCCCATAACACCATATCGAGAATGCTGACAGAGTTCGAGATACTCGAATAGAGGACGATGGCAAGACCAAGAATACGTCCACCGAAAGCGTAGACGGCCGCTTTCTTTCCGTTACGGATGAGTTCGAGCTCCTTCGATTTCGTCGTCACCTCGAACAAGACGACACCGATTGCAAGGAGTACGGTCGCGACACCGATATACGAGAGCGTTGAAAGGAATAGATCACTGAATGTCATGCTGGTACCTCCATCATGATTTTTTATTTTTTTGCGTTGTTCGTATGCAACATACAATTCAAGCAGTGCTCCGACGAGAATACCTGCTGATACATACAAATAGAAGTTGTCACCAATGAATCCGAACAAGAGACCTAAAATGAGGCCGATCAGGATATAGGGACCTTTTGCTAACTTCATGCCAATCACCTACCTCTTCTTTAAAGGTAGCGGATTTCAGAGGTGGCGTCCATCGTTATTCTTGAAAGCTGACGGCAGATTCTGCATTAGGAGAAAACAGGACGACTTGATTCCGTCCTTGTTGCTTTGCCTGATAGAGGGCAGCATCCGCATCCAGTAGAAGATCGTCGATTTGCAGTGTCGTCTCATCGTATGCGGCTAAACCAAACGATGCTGTGAGCGGTAGCTCTGTCGTCGCTAGTCGGAACGGACTAGAAGCGATCCGTTCGCGTAATTGCTCTGCTAAAGGCAGGACTTCAGCAAGCGGAACACCCTCGAACAGGACTGAAAACTCCTCACCGCCGTTACGGGATAAATACCCGCTTTCTGCCACTCCATCGCGCAGTCGATTGGCGAACTGCCGTAGCACCTCGTCGCCCGCCTCATGTCCATACGTATCGTTGACCTGTTTAAAATGATCAATGTCGATCGTCAACAACACGACCGACTGTTTGGTTAGAATCAATCGCTGTTTGACATCCGTGAAGTATTCATTAAAGGCGCGTGAATTGTTCAATCCTGTCAAAAAGTCGAGTTGCGCTTTTTGCCGAAGCATCCGTAATGATTGTTTGGTCAACCGAATATCGCGGATGATCAGTAGGGCGAGCCAGCTACTGACGAACGATGCAGGAATGACGACTGCCATCACTTCAAGTAGAAGAATCTGTTTCGGTAAGACAATCCATAAGACAAGAGCGTGTAAAGCCGTCGCGTAGAGCGTCACGAGTGTGAATGTTCGTTTTGCATATGGTGGCATTTCGCGAACGATTAAGCTCGTTCCTAAAGCAATGGCGACAATGAAGCCGAATGCGGTGAAGGCTGCTAGATTCGTTCCTAAACTGAAACGATAGATGATGATTGCAATCGTCACGATCGTTGTCGGGATGGCGCCACCAAAGTAGGCAGCGACGACGACCGGAATATGACGCAAATCAACCATGACGCCAGGTGCTGCTTCAATCGTCATCTGCATGAGTAGTAACGAGATGACACTTAGAGCAAGACCGTACAATACGCGGGTCAGCCATGGGGATTCACGGGTGATCGGGAGCGGTGATAATTTTCCGAGCAGATAGAAACCAGCCATTAATAGCGTCACGTTATGCAAGACGTCAAAAAGGATGCTTTTCATGAACTGTCCATCCTTTCAAATAAAGTACGTTACTTAAAAGACATACGCCATAAAAGGACTAACTCCTGTTCCTTGAAAAAATAATCTATTTGATGCAATTGTGTCTATAATGTGAACTTATGATTTCTATAAGCTGTACTTATAGTTTGACGGAATTTAATTGACCTCTTCGACACTGCGTTGTTAAATGATGAAGAAGCGATATGAAAGCGCTTACTAAAATCGAAGGAGATCTACTTATGGAACTTGTCATCATTCTTCTTGCCTTATCCTTATTGATGTTCGTTGCCTATCGTGGTTTTTCGGTCATCCTATTCGCGCCAATCTGTGCCTTGTTCGCCGTCCTACTGACGAACCCGGATTGGGTGTTACCTTTCTTCTCGAATATCTTCATGGAAAAGATGGTCGGCTTCATCAAGGCGTACTTCCCGGTCTTCCTCCTCGGGGCGATTTTCGGAAAAGTCGTTGAGATGTCCGGTATCGCGGAGTCAATCGCGAAGACTATCATCCGTATGATCGGTGCGAAGCGTGCCATTCTTGCTATCGTCTTACTCGGCGCCATTCTTACATATAGCGGCGTCAGCCTGTTCGTTGTCGTCTTCGCTGTTTATCCGTTCGCAGCAAACTTGTTCCGCGAAGCGAACATCCCGAAACGCCTCATCCCGGGAACGATCGCCCTTGGTGCATTCACGTTCACGATGGATGCCTTACCAGGAACACCTCAGATTCAAAACGTCATCCCAACGACGTTCTTCAAAACGGATATCTACGCTGCGCCAATCATGGGAACGGTCGGTGGATTGTTCATCCTAGTCGTCGGTATGTGGTATCTCGAGTCACGCAAGAAAAAAGCCCATCAAGCAGGGGAAGGCTACGCTGGATTTGAAGCAACGGCGGCAAGTGCCGCACCGCAGATGGAGTTGAAGAATGAACCAGAAATGACGCTCGAGACGGATCGTCAACCGGTCTATCGGCAAGTCCTTGCCTTCGTTCCACTCGTCCTCGTTGCCGTCATGAACAAAGTCTTCACACTCTCGATTCCGAAATGGTATCCGGAAGGATTTGATTTTTCAGCAATTGGTCTAGAGGCATTCGGAAAGATCGAGACACCGGCCGTTCTTGCGATCTGGTCCGTCCAAATGGCGTTATTGATCGGAATTCTCGCAGCGATGCTGTATGACTTCCCGAAGATCAAGACGAATTTCCAAGCTGGTTTGAACGTCAGTATCGGTGGCGCGCTTCTAGCGGTCATGAATACAGGTGCTGAGTATGGTTTCGGAGGCGTTATCGCAGCGTTACCAGGATTCAAGTCCGTCTCAAGCGGGATCTCAGAGACATTTACGAATCCGCTCGTCAACGGAGCCGTCACGACGACGACGCTTGCCGGCGTTACTGGTTCCGCATCAGGCGGGATGGGAATCGCGTTAAGTGCGATGTCGGATAAATATACGCAAGCCATCACATCAGGCGGCGTGCCACCGGAAGTCATGCATCGCGTCATCTCGATGGCGTCCGGCGGAATGGATACGTTACCGCATAACGGTGCCGTCATCACGTTACTTGCCGTTACGGGGCTGACGCATCGTCAGTCGTATAAGGACATCTTCATGATTACGATTCTTAAGACAGTGACGGTCTTCTTGATGATCGGATTGTATAGTTTGACTGGCTTGTACTAAGGATTTTTAAAGGGGGCATCATTAGATGAAACAGGGGAAAGTATACGCATCATTCGCGGAAGCAACAGCAGACATCTTTGACGGGGCGACGCTAGTCGTAGGGGGCTTCGGACTCTGCGGAATCCCGGAAAAATCAATTACCGCGTTGCAAGAGAAGGGCGTCAAGGATTTGACGGTCGTCAGTAATAACTGTGGCGTCGATGACTTCGGACTCGGTCTCCTCTTGCAGACGCGACAAATCAAGAAGATGATTTCGTCGTATGTCGGGGAAAACAAGACGTTCGAGCAACAATACCTCAGTGGCGAGATCGAAGTTGATCTCGTCCCACAAGGTACACTTGCGGAACGTATCCGTGCCGGTGGAGCTGGCATTCCCGGTTTCTATACACCAACAGGCGTCGGTACACCGATTGCTGAAGGGAAGGAACAAAAAGAGTTCGATGGAAAAACGTATCTGCTGGAAGAAGGGATCGTCGGCGATTTTGCGATCGTCAAGGCATGGAAAGCAGATCGTCTCGGAAATCTCGTCTTCCGGAAGACATCACGCAACTTTAATCCGATCGTTGCGACAGCCGGAAAAGTAACGATCGTTGAAGTCGAAGAACTCGTCGAAGTCGGTGAACTCGATCCGAATGAGATTCATACACCTGCTGTCTACGTCCAGCGCATCGTCGTCGGAACGGATTATGAAAAACGCATCGAACGCCGGACTGTCCGGGAAGCTTGAGGAGGAGACGGATATGAAAACGACACGAGAGATCATCATTGAACGCGCACTTCAGGAAGTTAAAGACGGGATGTACGTCAATCTCGGGATCGGGATTCCGACATTGATCGCCAATGCGATTCCGGACGATATGCATGTCATGCTGCAATCCGAAAATGGACTGCTTGGCATCGGACCGTATCCGCTTGATCATGAAGTCGATGCCGACGAAATCAATGCCGGCAAAGAAACGGTCACGGCACAATCCGGAGCATCTTACTTCGACAGTGCCGAATCGTTCGCGATGATTCGCGGCGGGCACATCGACCTCGCGATCCTCGGCGGGATGGAAGTCGATCAGAACGGTGACCTCGCGAACTGGATGATTCCGGGTAAGATGGTCAAAGGCATGGGCGGAGCGATGGACCTCGTCAACGGAGCAAAACGCGTCGTCATCATCATGGAGCATGTCAACAAACATGGCGAATCGAAAGTCAAACAGGCGTGTACCTTGCCGTTGACAGGACGCGCCGTCGTCAACCGTTTGATTACGGACCGGGCCGTCTTTGATTTCACACCGGACGGAATGGTCTTGATCGAGACGCTGAATGGTCATACGGTCGAAGACGTCAAACAAGTCACGGAAGCACGATTCACGGTCAGTCCGGAACTCGAGCGCGTGACGGTAGGGGAGTGAAGCAGATGGTTCAAGGAGATATCGTACTCGTCACAGGTGCAGGAAGCGGAATTGGTCTTGAAATCTCAAAGGCGTTTGCTGCGGCAGGAGCGAAGGTCGTCGTAACGGACGTTCGCGCAGAAGCAGCAGAAGAGGCGGCGGCAGCGATTCGCGCAGCTGGTCATGAAGCGGTCGGCATGACGCTCAACGTCACTGATGAAGCACAGGTCGAAGTCGTCTTGAAGCAGACGGTCGAACAGTTTGGTCGACTCGACGTCTTGATCAATAACGCGGGTCTTCAACACGTCTCACCAATTGAAGAGTTTCCGACTGAGAAATTCGAATTGATGATCAAGATCATGTTGACGGCGCCGTTCATCGCTATCAAACATGCCTTTCCGATCATGAAGGAACAAGGCTACGGACGGATTCTTAACATGGCATCGATCAATGGTTTGATCGGTTTTGCCGGGAAAGCAGCGTATAACTCGGCGAAACATGGATTGCTCGGTCTGACGAAGGTCGCAGCCCTTGAAGGAGCGGAACACGAAATCACCGTCAACGCGATTTGCCCGGGGTACGTCGATACACCACTTGTCCGCAATCAGATGGAAGACTTGGCGAAGACGCGTCACGTCGAGCTTGAGAAGGTACTTGAGGAAGTCATCTATCCGCTCGTTCCACAAAAACGGTTGCTCGCCGTCGAGGAAATCGCGGATTATGCATTGTTCCTCGCGAGCCGCAAAGCAAAAGGCATCACAGGACAAGCGAACGTACTCGATGGAGGATATACGATTCAATAAGGAGATGGAGCAGATGAGTGAAGCAGTCGTCATCGTCAGTGCGACGCGCACGGCGATCGGAAATTTCAATGGGAGTTTGAAGGACGTCAAAGCAACGGAACTCGGAGCGACGGTCATCCGTGCGGCACTTGAAAAAGCAGGTGTCGCTGGGAATCACGTCGACGAAGTCTTTTTCGGTAACGTCCTCTCAGCAGGACTTGGTCAAAATCCAGCACGGCAAGCGGCACTCGCTGCCGGATTACCGGAGACATGTCCAGCGATGACCGTTAACAAGGTCTGCGGATCCGGTCTCTCGGCCGTCCATCTTGCGTATCAAGCAATCAAGTCGGGCGAAGCCGATGTCATCGTTGCCGGTGGGATGGAGAACATGAGCCAAGCGCCGTATGTCCTATCGGGCGCACGGTCTGGGCTGAAGATGGGTGACCAACCGCTCGTCGATACGATCATCCAGGATGGACTTGAGTGTGCGTTTAATGACTATCACATGGGAATCACGGCAGAGAATTTAGCCGACGCCTATGAACTCTCCCGCGAAGCCCAGGATCAGTTCGCGGCGACGAGTCAGCAAAAAGCGCAGACGGCATTAGCGGAAGAACGGTTCGTCTCGGAAATCACGCCAGTGTTGATTCCACAACGAAAAGGCGACCCGATCCGTTTTGATCAAGATGAGTTTCCGCGTGCCGGAACATCTGTCGAAACACTCAGTCGTTTGCGCCCAGCATTCAAAAAGGACGGAACGGTCACGGCAGGAAATGCATCTGGCATCAATGACGGAGCTGCGGCACTCGTCATCATGTCCGCGACAAAGGCACAAGAACTCGGCGTGACACCACTCGTTGAGATCGTCGCGAACGGAACGTCCGGTGTCGATCCGAGTATCATGGGAATCGGTCCCGTCCAAGCGGTCCAAAAGGCACTCGATAAAGCGGGACTGACGCTTGAGGAGATTGATGTCATCGAAGCGAACGAAGCGTTCGCGGCACAATCTCTCGCGGTCGATGCGGAGCTACAGTTCCCGCATGAGAAGCTCAACCGAAATGGCGGTGCAATCGCGCTCGGTCATCCGATCGGTGCGAGTGGGGCGCGGATTCTCGTTACGTTGATCCATGAACTCGAGCGGACGGGTGAGACACATGGTCTTGCGACGTTATGCGTCGGGGGCGGTCAAGGGGTAGCGACGATCGTCAAAAAATACGAAGGTTAACTAATAAAGCACGAGACGAAGGAGATGTTTGCTCCCGTTGTCTCGTGCTTTATTGATTTTAGCGAATCGTTAACATGTCTTTGTAACTGCTTTTTTCGAGAATTTGCACGGAGGACATTCGTGACCATTCCTTCAAGGAAATCTCGGGATGTTGCTTCACGAAGTCGGAGACGATCATGTAACCGAGTCTGTATTTTACGAACGATGGAATTTGTTTTTCGTAATTTCCTAAGAACAGATCATCCGTCGTCAATCGTTCCGCATTCAGCTCCGAAATCACATGCTCTAAAGTATGGTCAAGTAGAGGGGCGATCGCTTCCGATGATTCCACAGGATAAAGCTTGTGGGCAAAGAATTCCGCTTTTCCTTCGAGGATGATGTAATCGAGCATCGTCGCACGATTCGGTTCATCGAGGGCTACGGTATGATGGTACTCATGCGCCGTTGTGTTGCGTAATGATGTTTCCGAAAAATCCTTCAAGAAGAACAGACTCATTGAATTGTTTCCTTGCGCGACACCACTGACACCACCATAACGTTTGGCATCATCATGCTCGATTGGTGTCGTCGGGGAGACGAAGACGACGAGCTTCTCATCCCGTGGAAGTTGTTTCATCGAAGTCAGGAGACTGGACTTGATCTGTTTCATGATGCGCTGATGGTGTTTTTTCAAATATGTATTCATCTGCTTTAAGTCCTTGATGTTTTCCGATGGCTGTTCGTAAAGGCTAGGAACGGGCATCGCTTGGAGCTGTTCTTTTTTGATGACGCTATTTTTAGCGCCCAATACATATTTTTTAAATAGTGCCTCATTGTCCTCTGGATGTTTCGAAGCCGCTTGAATGTAATCGTCATACGCCTTGTACAAAGGAACGATTTGAATCTCTTGTTTCTCATGCGTAAATGAGATGTCATACGTCTTCGGTTTTTCGGCAGCGGGGGAACAACTGGCAAGTAAAAGGGTGGCGCTAAGAAGATAGATCGATTTCATAGAAAAACCTCCTGTTTGATTATCCATATATTTACTTTCTTCATGAAGCCTTTTAATCCTACTACGTCATATGAACTTATGAATCCGGTTTCATGCTTCGACGCACAGACGTAACAAATTCTATAGACCATAGCTCCACCAAACTTTCTGCGCAATTTTCAGAATATTCTCCAGATAAACTCCTAGCACGAGCTCTTAAACGTATGGTATCCTTTCGAACGAAGTACTTCATCTGCTTAGGGAGCGAGATGAAGTCGATCATCATCAGTGGGGGTTTATTATGTCTAAAACTGTTCCAACATCATTTATCATCGTCATCGGCATGATGCTCTTCGCCTTATTCTTCGGGGCAGGAAATCTCATCTTTCCGCCGATGCTCGGACAGCTCGCAGGGGAGCATGTCTGGGTCGCCAATGCCGGATTCCTCGTCACCGGTGTCGGTCTACCATTGCTTGCGATTCTCGCATTCGCGTTTTCAGGGGAACGCGATTTACAAGCGATGGCGTCACGCGTTCATCCTGCGTTCGGAATCGGGTTCTCGGTCATTCTGTATCTTGCGATCGGTCCCTTCTTCGCGATTCCTCGTGCCGGAACGGTCTCGTATGAGATCGGCATCAAGCCGTTCTTCAGTGAATCGACGAGCCACTGGCCGCTGCTCATCTTTACGGTCTTGTTCTACACGGTTGCTTGTCTCTTATCATTGAATCCGACGAAAATCGTCGATGTCGTCGGGAAAGTACTGACACCGATTAAAATCACGTTCATCGGTCTGTTGATCGTCGTCGCTGTCCTGCATCCAATCGGAAGTTTTCAGAATCCTTTGAAGACATATCAGTCGAATGCCTTCTTTAACGGTTTCCAGGAAGGATATATGACACTCGATGCACTCGGTGCCTTCGTCTTCGGGATCATCATCATCGCAGCGATCAAGGAAAAAGGTGTCACATCGAAGCGACAGTTGCTGTTGATTTGTACGAAAGCGTCATTGATCGCAGCGGCCTTGCTAGCAATCACGTATTCGGCACTTGCCTTCATGGGTGCTTCAAGTGTCTCGGAAATCGGACAACTGGCGAACGGCGCAGAAATCTTGTCAGCTGTGTCGGATCATTACTTCGGTGAATACGGTGCAATCTTACTCGGTCTGATGATCACGGTCGCCTGTATGACGACAAGCGTCGGCTTGATCACAGCCTGTGCGTCGTTCTTCTCGGCACTCGTGCCAAAAATCTCGTACGTCAAATGGACGATTGGTCTATCGGTCTTCAGCGCACTCGTTGCGAACATCGGTCTGAATCAATTGCTCGCCGTCTCAAAACCAGTCTTGATGACACTTTATCCACTGGCAATCTGTCTCATCTTCCTGACATTCTTGCATCCACTCTTTAAAGGTAAACCAGCCGTCTATCAAGGGGCGCTTTGGATGACATTCGTCGTCAGTTTGTTTGATGGATTGAAGACAGCAGGGATTAACGTCTCAGCTGTCACGAACGTGTTCGACGCGGTATTACCGTTTGCTTCCGTCAGTCTCGGATGGGTCGTACCAGCCATCATTGGTGGAGTGATCGGAGCAGTCGTCGGTAAGAAAACAGCGGAGACACAATCGTCGTCGCGTGTGGCTTAAATTAAACCCCTTCACTCAGATTACACTGGGTGAAGGGATTTTTTTGTAACGATGAAACGTATTCTAACAACAGTTGTTGACAAAAACCGGTGGAATAATGCTATAGTGTTAATGCAAATGATATTCATTATCAATTAGAAGGAGTGATAGGTGATGTTCATCCAATTAAAAACATTTAAAGTCAAAAAAGGAAGTGCTGTTGAAATGATCGAGCGTTTTTCAGGAAAGGGAATCATCGAGCAACAACCAGGGTTCTTCGATTTAAGTGTCTTACATAAGAAGCGTACAAAAGAGGAAGAAGAAGTTCTTGTCCTGATCCGCTGGGAATCGGAACAAGACTGGAAAGCGTGGGAAACGAGTGAGGTACACCTTGCCGGTCACCGAGAAAGAAGGGGACAACCAGGTCCCTCCTTCATTCTTGACGGTCAGCAACATTACTATGATGTGATTGGATTTAAGACAGCAGATACATGATCGACACAACAATAAACAATCACGTAGGCAAGTGAAAGAAAAGTATCTCGAAGATTCCCTTTCATATTGATCAAGATTGAACGGATACGGAAAAGCGTCAGATGGTATATGTTTTTTAGGAGTGAGTTGAAAATGACAGAAGCACTGCATGTATTTCGAGTGAGGAAACACGCTTTACAGACAGGAGGACAATTAGCGATACGTCCGGGTTTGATTGTCGTCATACAAGGCGTTGGCATTACCTACACGGAAAGGAAACGTCTAGAATCGGGCGAAGCCTGTTTCATCATGAAACCAGGTGAACGATTCATCGTTCAGGAAGGGCATTGTTTGTTGTATCAGTTAGACGTTGAATTGACGCCATTTCTAGTCTACCGTCAACCAACTGATGAACTAGTGGAGTGTTTAGAACGAATGCGCGGATGTCCAAACACAATGACCGGTTCTCTTAGACAACATCGCTATCTGTATCAACTACTGGAGCAATTAAGTGAACGTCGTCATGAGCAGACGTTTGAGGAAGTGACGTCCCAGTGGTTAAAAGAACTCGGAAAATCAAGAACAGTCAGTGACTTGGCAAGTGAGTTAAACATGTCACTGCCGACGTTTTCTCGTCAATTCAAAAAGCACTACGATCAATCACCAAAGGAACTGCTTCATCAATTGCGGATGCAACGGGCGAAGGAGTGGATGATTGCACATCCAGATTGGACGATTGCCGAGATCGCAGAACGTGTATCAATCAATGATGAATTTTATTTCAGCCGTCTCTTTAAAAAGCGTGAGGGACTATCACCAAGTCAGTACCGGAAACGGTTGTTTCCACGGGTCGGAATCTGGAGTCAAGCGTTGTTACAAGATCACTTATTGGCACTTGGGATTCAACCTGTCATCGCACCGTCTTTTCCGACACAATATCGTTCGAACGGTGTGCCAGACTATTTAAGTGAACTCGAAGGTACGCGACTATACGACGCGTCAGCAACGATTTTACCGGAATGGTTTGAGACATCAAATCTCGATCTCGTTTTACGGACACCGATACGAGGTGAATCACCACCTATGTTGACGTCTTGTCCGGTCATCGATATTTCGAAACAAACTTGTTGGAAGGATTACTTGTATGCTGTTGCTACGGCAACCGATACGCTTGAGCGAACGACTGACATCATCAACGAAGTCAAAACGCTTGAAACAATTGTGAAGCAACAGTCCGAATTCAATCGGAATGTGACATGGGCAGTTATTTGGATCAGAGACTCAGAAATCCGACTGTACGGACGAACAGGGCATACGATGTTAGATTTTCTGTTCAGTGAAATCGGTTTACAGCCCGTGGAAGGACTCCCGCACACCGTCTACATGACAATCAGCTTAGAAACATTACAGCAGTTGGATCCGGATGGTTTGTTCATACTGTGGAGTCAACCTGCAGATGTGGAACGAATTCGAGGAACGAGGGTGTGGCAAACGCTTCGTGCCGTTAGGACGGGGCGTATATTTTACCCAGACAGTGTCGATTGGGATCCGTGGGGACCACTTGGGAGAATGCATATGTTACGTCAATTGCATACATATATCAGCGATAGTAACTGTTTTGTTTGTCCATGAAGAATGAAAAGAAAATCCATGTCACTCATCATTGATAATGATTATCATTACAGATGGAGTTCACGATGAGGCAGAGAAGACTGACAAATGAACTTAAAAAGTCGTCGCCTTGTCGTACGAATATTAGGGAGGATCGTTTGTTTGATTGGTGTTAAATCTCACGACGATTCGTGACTTCTGCATTTAATCGATTGTGAAAACGGATTGAAGGAACTTGAAAACGTTTTACTTAAAATAAGTGTGTATACGCACCATCAAAAACGGGGAAACCCGTTTTTCTATTGATGTGGAATGAGAATGATTTTCAATAAGGGGAGGAACAGAGCGTGCGAACATGCGAAGAACATATCGAGCGATTAGCGACCGAGGTGACGCTTCAATCGTTCATGAACAGCTACATCAGAGAAGTGAACCCGGGCGAATGGGTCAACGAGAGACCGTTTGATGCATCCGAGACATCCTCTTTTTATTGGATGAAGCCGTATCTCATCGAAATCAAACGTCGTTCCATCATCGGACGCCACGAGATTGGAATGATTCGTGAAGAGACAAAAAGCGGATGGCGGGAAGTTTCAGCCATGTCCTGTATCATCACCTGTTGCATCAAGCTTCAACAAAAAGACCCGAATCAAACGGACTTACTCTTTCGCGTTCTTGACAGTCACCGGACAGTGCAATTGATTTTAGAGGAACAGCTGAACGCACAAGAGCAAGAGACGTTCATCGATTATGAACAACGCTTGTGGTGTGGTCATTGGTTCCATCCGACCCCGAAAAGTAGAGTCGGTATGACCGACTGGCAACAAAAAGCGTATGCGCCTGAATTCCGTCAGCCGTTTCAACTTCACTATTTTACAGTACATGAGACATTGCTCGAAGAACGTTCAGGTAGCAACGAGACGATTAGTCAGCTGATGAAAAATCAACTGGGTAACTTGATTCAAGCGACAGAGCAAGAGCGAATCATTCCAATTCATCCGCTTCAAGCCGAGTATTTGTTACGTCAGCCGACAGTCGAGCAATGGTTTGAGCAAGATATTATCCGTTATCACGGCGCATCTGGACCACTCTATAACGCAACTTCGTCGATCCGGACCGTCGAATCACTCGACCGAAGTCATATGTTGAAGTTATCCATCCCTGTCCAAGTGACGAACTCAAGACGCGTCAACAAGCGACACGAATTAGAGGCTGGTTATTTGATGTATCGCTTGTTTTGTCATCTGTCTCTGCCTGATACGTTTGACCTTATTCACGATCCTGCATATTTAGCGATCCGGACTAAAGAAGAGACCGGATTCGAAGTCATTTTGCGAGAGCCAGCACCCCACGCGGTAAATGTTGCGGCACTCGTCCAACCGGCATTACCGAATTCAGAATCGCTCCTGCTGCGGCTCATCCGGCAGTCGGGATCAATCGCATCGAAACATGTCACTCGGTGGTGGAAACAGTACCTGGAGTTGACGTTAGGAGCGATCGTTACACTATATGAGGAACAAGGAATCGGACTCGAGGCGCATCAGCAAAATAGTCTCATCACATTCGAAGACGGATGGCCGGTTCGATATCACGTCCGGGATAATCAAGGCTATTACTTAGCAGACACGAATCGAGATTCCTTTACCCTGCTGGAACCGGAACTGAAGCATACGACGTTATTCTACCCAGAAGAAGTCATTGCTGAGCGTTTGACGTACTACATGATTTGGAACCATCTAGCGAGTATCATCGACCGATTGGCAGCAGACACATTATTGAAGGAAGAAGTTGCTATCGCGTTACTGCACGAATGGTGTCAAGTACGAGTTAAAAGTCTAGAAGGGCGAGGCAGAGCTTGGCTTTTGATGTTGTTAGAATCGCCGACACTTCCATACAAGGCGAATTTACTAACACGCCTACAAGGACTCGATGAACTTGAAGTCGAGGGGGAACGGGTTTGTTTCATCGACTTGGATAATCCGTTACGGGAGGGCAACTATGCTTTACGACAGCAAAACACGCATCTGCAAACAACTTCTTGAGAGTTTGTTATTCGAGCGGATTCTTCCTTTTACTGAAATGATTGTCGGAATGAAGAATCGTTTTACATTCCACATAAAAGATAGTGAAGTGACAGTCGAAGGAAAACGCGGTCCTTTCGACCGAATCCGGCTCGACATCACGACGTTACGCTCATCGAAGTCATCTGGCGTCAACGACTGGTTTGAGCATCTCTTGACGCAGTTGCCGATCCCGGACGACTTTCAGGAAGAGTTGCGACGTACACATGATTTCGATGACTTGTCGCAGCGACATCGTCTACGAATCCATCGAGCAGGCTTAGATTATGAAGAGTTGGAGCAGACCATCATCGAAGGGCATCCCTATCATCCTTGTTATAAATCAAGGATTGGTTTTTCGCGAGCTGATCACGAGGCATACGGACCTGAAGCGGGCAATCGCTTCCAGTTACATTGGATTGCCTTACCTTCTACGCTCGTTCAAGGGAATGGAATCCTACCTATTCCACTGATTCTTGGAGAACCGCTTCTACATATGTTTTTAGTCAAACTGGAAGAACTCAAGCAAACCGATTATCAGATTCTTCCTGTCCACCCATGGCAATGGTTACGTATCAAGCAAGAGGTGGCACAAGTCGGAGGTGTCGACTTAGGCGAAGGTGGGGTATTCGTGCAAGCGACGCAGTCGATTCGAACCGTTTTTTGCCCAGGTCAGCCCGAACTACCGCATATCAAATTGCCGCTCGACTTGAAGCAAACGTCAGCCGTTCGGACTTTTTCCGTGCCGAATATCGTGGCAGCTCCTGCAGTATCGGATTGGTTGAAAAAACAGGCGAGTGAATTGCCGATGACGTTGTTATCTGAATTTGCTTCATGCGTCGGCTCGAGCGGTCCACTTGCGGGTCGGGTCGGCTGTGTCTTTCGTGAAAACGTCTTGACGTATGTTCACAAGGGGGAACAGGTCATTCCCTTGACAGCACTTGCTCAAATCGAGGTGGATGGACGACATTTTTTAGGACCGTGGTTGGAACGATATGGTCATGAACGGTGGCTTCGTCGATTCTTCGTCGTCTATCTCGAACCAGTCATCCGACTCGTGACCGAGAAAGGCATCGGTGTGGAAGCTCACGCCCAAAATACGTTACTTGTCTTACGGGACGGATGGCCGGAACGGATCATTCTCCGCGATTTTCATGATAGCGTCGAGTTCGTCACCGAGTTACTCGACGATCCATCGGATGTACCCGATTTTAAGAGGCTACATCCTGATTTTGATGCACCGCTCAATACCTATTATGAAATGTCACACCCGCTTGCCTTACGCGAGCTGCTGTACGACACATTATTCGTCTATCATTTGACGGAACTAGCGTATCAACTTGAACTGACGGAGAACTTGAATGAAGCGACGTTCTTTGATTGGATGCATCAGACGATCGAGGGGTTGCCGATCGATCGAGACCGACTAGAACGAATCGGATGGTACGAACAAAGAGTAACGGCAGAAGCCTTACTGGCACCACGGTTTGGTTTGACGAATCAAATCGATGTAAAAAATTCACTCGTTCAACAAGGAGAGGAAGACGATCATGCTATGGATTGAGAAAGAATGGGTGACAGAAGAAGAATTGACGACACACGAACTGGTGAAGCAATCGTTCATAACGGAAGGGAAGACCGTAGCCATCTGTACGTCAGATACAAAAGCATGGTTAGCCCTCTGTCTTGCGATGCGACGCATGAATGGAACAATCCTTCCCATTCATCCGGAGACGCCTGTTTCTGGTGCTGAGCGTCTAGCGATACAAGCCGGATGTGGCTATTTGATTTATCAAGAGACCATCATTCCGCTTCCGGAAGCGGAAAAACGTGCGGGTGGATTGATTCAATTCAGTTCCGGTACGACGGGGCAACCAAAAATCATTCACCGGACATGGGAGTCGATCGAGACGGAACTGAATGCTTATACGAACAGTTTTCCGCTGACGACGAAAGCGACGATCGTTGCTTGTCCGACGACACACTCATTCGGATTACTGTGTGGAGTGTTTGCGACTTTGAGACGCGGAGCAACACCAGTCATCCTACAAGACTTCTCACCACGTCATGTGCTAGCAATCCATCGTTTGCATCCGGACGCTATCATCTATATGGCACCGGGACTAGCGTATGCGATGAGTTTGTTCCCGGAATCCGTTCACGCAGTGATGATTTCCGGGATGACATTACCAGAAAAGTGGTTCCGTTCGATCGAACGGAAGACACGTCATTTGCTTCAACAATATGGCTGTTCAGAAATCGGCTGTATCGCACTTCATCCAAATCCGCCGAGTCCGCAAGCGATCGGCTTTCCACTAGAGCATCTTGAGATTGAAACTGGAACGAAGGAAAAACCAGCAGAATTAGTCGTTTCGCAACAAGGCATACGGATTGGTACGAAGGATTTAATGTACGTTGAAGACGGGCTGCACTTTCTTAGCCGACTCGATGAGATGATCAATGTGTCTGGCTTATCTGTCTATCCCGGGGAAGTCGAAGATGTCTTGTATCAGCTGCCGACCGTCGAGGCTGTCGTCGTCTTTAAACGAATGGATGCGTTCCAAGGAGAGCGCGTCTGCGCTCAACTCGTGACGACGGCATCGGAGGAAGAACTAAAACAACATTGCAAGAAGCATCTCGCACCTCATCAACGACCGACGGAGTGGCAACTCGTTGAGCAAATTGAGCTATCTGCGAATGGGAAAGTGAGTAGAAAACGATTGGGGGAACAAACATGTCCCGTTTAACGATTGCGCAATTCGAAGATATACTGACCGAACAGCTCGAATGGTCATCATCTGTCGCTATTTCGACAACAGACTCTCTACGAGATGATCTAGGACTGGATTCGATGCGCTTGATTCATCTGTTGCTTCACCTTGAATTGGAACACGGATTAGTGATTCCCGATGAGCACATGTCAGCCCTTCCCAAAATGCGAGTAGAAGAGTTGATGTCTGTTTTACAGGAGGTCATTCATGATTAAAGTACACTGTCTCGTCAGTTGCGTCTGCGAGACGATCAAACGATCGGACGCGGACCATCGTCCCTATTACTTTGGCGTGTGGGATTCTTCGTTTTCCTTGTCAGCCGATTATGTCCTCTCGCATCATGATGAAACAATCAACCATCAGGAGATGCTTGTTTGGTATGAACGTCTTTACGGAATCCCAGTCGAAGAATGGTACGATCACAAACAATCAAAAGAAGAAAACATCACTCAGCTGATTCAACGGATTGAACAGAAAAATATGGACGAGTCAGTGATCGTCATGTTGGATTTAGCTAGTCTACCTGAGCGCGAAAATAAATTTCACCATGATGTGTTTCCCCACTACGTCATGTTAGAGGCGACAGAAGATCCGGAAATATGGCATATGCTTGATCCTGATTTCCGGTATGAAGGTGAACTAGAAAGAGAACGTATTCTTGCAGCAGTACGCCATCGGGCTGTCGCTGGTGGGTTTGCGTTTCGAAGTACGGATGTTCGAATACCGAATGCGACGACGGTAAGTGCGTATTTCATGAGTTGTATAAAAGTACAACATCCATTGACTGAGGCAGTCAAACGTGTTGTGCATCACTATCGTGAACAACCTGAGGGATTACCGAATGCATTAAAGCAGTTACCTGTCATTGCCATTCGAAAATATGCCTATGAGCATGCATTTGCTTATTTATATGAGGCGATCGGACGCGACTTGCAGACATCTGATTTTGAAGAATGGACGGATGAGGTTGAAACATTAGTCAATCAATACTCTGTCATCCAGCATCGGGCTGTCAAATACGCTGTAACGCGCCAACCGGAAGTGTACTTAGAAATCGAACGATTGATCGAAGAACAATGGGCACGGGAGAGTACAATCAAACGGCAACTCGTCGACACGTTCCATGCGTATCAACGACAGGAGGGAATTGAACATGAAACTCGCACTCTGTACGATCAGCTATCGGCATCATCTGCGTTCATTTAATGATTTGATCGATTTTGCTTCAGAAGAACACTTTGACGCCATTGATATTTGGGGAGTTCATGCTGAACATTTAAGAATGGAAGAAGTCGATCGGCTGAAGTCGTCCCATCTGAACGTCAGTATGTTGAGTCATTATTTAAATTTAAACGCACCGATGTCAAAACTACTTGCGGAGACGAAACGACTCTCGCGATTAGCGACACGAATCGGAACGCAGCGCATCCGCATCTTTGCGGGGAATGAGGCGAGCCATACCTTATCCGATGCCAAATGGGATCAACTCGTTTATCGGTTGAAGGGGATTTGCCGTGTCCTTGATTCTGCAGGACAGCGATTATTACTTGAATTTCATCCGAATACTGCAACAGATACGGTAGAGGCAACGATACGTTTACTGCAAGCGATCAACCACCCGGCATGTCGGATCAACTTTGACGTCTTACACGTCATCGAATCAAAGGCAGATCCCGTCGAAGCATACTTCAGACTCGCATCGTATGTGGATCACCTACATTTAAAAACAGTGGCGAATGTTGATCAATTTTCAGTCTTTGAACCAACAAATGTCTATGCGGCAAGCGGATCGCGGGAAGGGATGGTTCCATTGTTCGAAGGCATCGTCGATTATCACCAGTTCTTTGAAGACGTTTCAGGTCATCTCGATCACTTGACAGCAAGTCTCGAATGGTTCGGTCCTGATCCAGACAAGCGTTTAAAAAGTGATCGACTTCTTATTGTTCAAGCACTTGAAAGAGTACCCGTTTTGTCAAAATGATTCGAATCGATGGGGTTTAAACGTCAGCAGAAAAGGCAATTCCTCTACTGTATGTCATTGACTATCGTGTCCCTTACAGAAAGGATGTTGAAACATGTCAGAACGTGTCTTCATTAGTCCCTCAAAGTATGTCCAAGGAAAGGATGTCATTGACCGGCTCGGTACATATGTGAGCCCGTTCGGTGAAAAAGCGCTCGTCATCGCGGATGATGTCGTCTGGAAAATCGTCAAGGAACGTGTTGAGCATTCGTTGTCCGGCGAAAACGTCGGCATCGAGAAAGCGGACTTCAGTGGTGAAGCCTCACGGCATGAAGTGAAACGAATCGCTGAGCAAGCACAAGCGGCAGATGTCCGGTTTGTCATGGGTGTGGGAGGCGGAAAGACGCTCGATACGGCAAAAGCCGTCTCGGATGAGCTGAACGTGTCCGTCGTCATCGTTCCGACGCTTGCTTCGACCGATGCCCCGACGAGTGCCCTCTCGGTCATCTATTCTGACGAAGGGATTTTTGAAAGTTATCGCTTCTATAAGAAGAATCCCGATCTCGTTCTCGTCGATACGAAATTGATCGCCCAAGCACCAGCCCGTTTCTTCGCGTCCGGAATCGCCGATGCGCTCGCGACGTGGGTCGAGGTCCGGAGTGTCGTCGCTTTTGGTGGACAAACGATGGCAGGGGGACGTCCGACGATTGCGGCACAAGCGATTGCCAAACGGTGTGAGGAAGTCTTGTTCGAGCATGGTCGCTTGGCGTATGAATCCGTTCAGGCGCAAGTCGTCACGCCGGCACTTGAAGCCGTCGTCGAGGCAAATACGCTCTTAAGTGGACTCGGCTTCGAGAGTGGTGGATTAGCTGCAGCGCATGCGATCCATAACGGGTTCACGGCGCTTGACGGTGAGATTCACCACTTAACGCATGGTGAGAAAGTTGCCTTTGGTACACTCGTTCAACTGGCGCTCGAAGAACATCCACAAGAAGAAATCGAGCGGTACATCGCGCTCTACACGGATCTTGGCTTACCGGTGACGCTCGAAGACGTCAAGCTAAAAGATGCGTCGCGTGAAGACATCGTCAAGGTCGGCGAGGCAGCGACTGCTGAAGGCGAGACGATCCACAGCGGTTTCAACGTCACGGCGGACGAAGTCGCGGATGCGATCATCGCAGCTGACCGCTATTCGAAAGCGTATCTAGCGAAACATGCTTCTTCCTGATTGATGCGTTTAAATCCGCTTCCTCTACCGAGAGGAAGCGGATTTTTTATGGGCTTTCGTCGAATGACGCTTGAATTCTTCTTAAAAACACGCTATCGTTATAAAACGTAATGATTACGATTTGATTCAGGTAAAGGAGTTTTTGTGATGACGGATCGATATGAATGGGTGATTGTTGGCGGAGGAATTCATGGAATGACGGTATTCAATGCCTTACGTGAAAAAGGAATCGATCGGGAGATGATACGGATCATCGACCGTCATCGGCAACCATTGATGAACTGGCGTAAACAAACCGAACGGATCGGCATGCCTTACCTACGTTCAACTCGGGTGCACCACACTTCGACGAATCCGACGAGTCTCAGGCATCATGCGGAAGAACAGGATTATACACATCAAGCCTTCAAGGATACATACGGACGGCCATCCTTGGAATTATTCAACGACCATGCTCTTCAATTGGCGAAGCAAAATGAAGTGGAGGCGAGCTGGGTCCAAGGGGAAGTCACAGGACTAAGACGAGAAAGCGGAACGTGGATTGTCTCGACAGACGAAGGCGAGTTACGAACAAACCATGTCGTTCTCGCTCTCGGACAATCGGAACATCACGTCATGCCAGAATGGGCGAAATCGGCGCGTCACGTTTTCTTATCGAAGCACGATACACCACCGGTCGTCATCATCGGAGGTGGGATTAGTGCTCTGCATCATACGATTCAATGTGGCGAGCGCTATCCCGGGCAGGTGACCCTTCTTTCACGACGTCCGCTCGAAAAAAGTGCATTCGATGCCGATCGAAAATTCATGGGACCAAAAGGATTGACACCATTCAAGTCCTTGTCGGCTAGCGAGAAACGAGCGCTGATCGTACAGGAGCGTCGCCCGGGAACGGCAACACAGGATTTGATTCAACGTGTCCGTCATCTGATTCGAGAAGGAATCATCAGTCATGTGATTGGTGAAGTCGAGCAGGAAGTCGAAAGCGGAGTAAAGCTGATGGATGGTCGTATTCTCACCGCTGAATCGATTATTTGCGCAACGGGTATCCGTCCGATGGTCGTTGAAGGATCTTGGCTTGAAGCCGTCCAGCAAGAGTTGAAGCTGCCATTATCTCCTTGCCGGACACCATTACTAGATGAAGAAACCTTTGAATGGGGAGAGAATCTATTTGCGACAGGTAGCCTCGCTGACTTAACGGTTGGTCCGTTCGCTCGCTCGATTTACGGAGGACAAGCCGCAGCGCGTGCGATCGCCTCGACGATTGAAGCGAAACAGACAGAAATGCTCGTCTAACACTATATCGCTATCCCCGTAAACATTACGAGAAGTCATGTTTACGGGGATTTTAATGAAAGAAAGACAATCTTATCAATTCAACGAATTAGTCTAGTAAGATTTAACGCTAGTCGCTTGCTATCATCATGAAAGTAAGTTGACTCATTTGGGTGTAATTGGATAAAATGTAAAATTAGATGGAATTCAAAAAAGGTACCCCGGACGGAGTACCTTAAACGTATTTATAGGAAAGCGAGTGGGTTGACACTGCTTGCTGCAGACGAGCCGCTGTAGGTGTAGTTTCCACGGTGGATCTCGAAGTGCAGGTGAGATCCGAATGAGTTACCAGTGCTACCGACAGCTCCGATGTTCGCGCCTTTCGGGATTGATTGACCGACAAAGACAGAACGTTTGCTAAGGTGAGCATACACGGTTGTGTACGAAATACCGTTCACTTTATGTTCGACCATGACATGGTTACCATAAGCTCCCTGATATGATGATTTGATGACTTTTCCGGCAGCAGCTGCTTTAACGGGTGCTCCAGTCGGTGCTCCGAAATCGATGCCGTTATGGAACGTGTAGCCGTACTTACCGCTAGCATTCCCGTAGCCTTGCGTGATTGGTCCGCTTGTCGGACGCATGAATCCAGTCGATGAAGAGAACGATGCTTTTTTCGCTGATTTATTAGAAGTATTGTACTTCTTGACGTAACCAGAATAGACGTAGCGTTTTTCACCTTTATGCATGATTTTCGTCCAGTTCCCTGTCTGACCGAGGTATTTGAATGTTTGACCCGCATTGACGCCGTCGACGATACGGTGTTTTAACGATGGACCAGTCCGGACGCGAAGTCCATCTGCTTTAATCTTTACTTTATACGATGAGCCAGAAGAGGCTTCAACTTTACCTGTACCCGTAGCTGCAAAACCTGAAACAACGAGGGCGCTCATTGCTAACGTCGTGATTGTTCGTTTCATGAATGTTCCTCCTAAGTTGAATATCTAGTGTTGTCGTCGGAATGACATCTATAGAAGTGGATGCGTTTAGTGTGTGTTGAAGTGAGTGATGCGGTCATTTGACTAACGAGAGTATAGCATTCAAACATCAGACCTTTGTGTTTCAATTCGATTGCTAAAATATATTCTAATAACATTTGTTGTAATATTGAGTATCCATTCAATTCGAAAATCCTTTAAAATCAAGATGAATTCGTGTTACAACGAGATGAATTTGATGACAAAACGCAATCGTGGGAAATGATGAGAAAGTATGGGACTCTAATAAGAAGAGAGTAGGTAATGGGATGGATTTGACGTTTACAGTAAATCAAAAAAAGCTTAACATTCGCGCAGTGGCGCTGTTGATTCAAGATGGACATCTTTTGATTCATCGTCAAGGAGAAGATGATTTTTGGTCATTACCGGGAGGGCGTGTCCAGTTCGGTGAAAGTGGTGCCAAAGCGATCGAACGTGAGATATTAGAAGAACTCGGTCAGTCGATTGAGCCACCGGTCTTCCGTTTCCTCCATGAAAATTTCTTTGAGTACGCCGATCACCAGTTTCATGAACTAGGGATGTTTTATGAAGTCGTTTGCCGAGAGCCACTGCCACTTTCGACGGAAGACTTTTACGGTCCAGAAAGCGAAGGGTTGACGTATCGCTTCGTTCCATTCGACAAACTGGATCAGTATACATTGTATCCAAGCGAATTATCAAAAATGATTCAAACAAATGTGTTTCCGACGCTACTGACGAATGACATCTGACTTTTCTGGAAAAACGTTTATAGATGTATCGCAAGGGAATGGTTAATCATGTAGTTCATTCCAACAGTGATAAGGGAGCTGATCGTTCATGAGAGAAGAACAGTTCGAAGCGATGCATCAAGAAGCACGAGGGCAGACGCAGGAACAACAACCCGGTGTCGAGTACGCCATGAAACCAGAACCAATCTACGATGATCCAGATTATGTCGGTTCAGGAAAACTGACAGGGAAGGTCGCGCTGATCACGGGCGGGGATAGTGGAATCGGTCGTGCCGTCGCTGTCGCTTATGCGAAAGAAGGGGCAAACGTCGCGATTGTGTACTTAAATGAGGGGAAAGACGCTGAAAAGACGAAATCGTTGATTGAAGGCTACGGGGTCAAAGCCTTAAAAATCGCAAAAGATGTCAGTCAGCCAGAAAATGCACAAGCGATCATCGATACGGTCATTGCGGAGTTCGGTCAATTGAACATTCTCGTCAATAATGCCGGAAAGCAATTCCCGCAAGATGATTTCCTATCAATCACACCAGATCAATTGAAGGAAACGTTCGAGACAAATGTCTTTTCGATGTTTTATTTGATTCAAGCGGCGCTTCCTCATCTGCATAAAGAAGATACGATCATCAATACCTCATCGGTAACAGCCTATCGTGGGGCACCAACGTTGATTGATTACTCGGCGACGAAAGGAGCAATCACGACATTGACACGTTCACTCGCCTCGAGCTTGATCGAGAAGGGAATCCGCGTTAATGCTATCGCACCGGGTCCGATTTGGACGCCTCTCATTCCAGCGACATTCTCAAAAGAAAAAGTCGAAGCGCATGGGGAAGATACGTTAATGAAACGCCGAGGACAACCGTCAGAAAATGCACCAGCTTATGTCTATCTGGCTTCTCGTGATTCAAGTTACGTCACGGGACAGACGATTCATATCAATGGCGGCGATTACATCACGTCTTAAGGGGGAGAACAAGATGAAGAAGAATCCGAATGAAGTGCCTGAACGCGAACCGGATCATCAACCGGACGAAGTCCCGCAGACACCACCGAGCGAGGTGCCAGATACACCACAGGAAGACCCTGTTCGTCAGCCGGAACCGGATACGTTCCCGGAACCGACTGAAATTCCCGAAACACCGCAGGAAGATCCAAATCCATATTAATGAGTCGAACGTAGTCACCATCCAAGAATCGGATGGTGATTTTTTCGTGATGGATAAGAAAAACCGTCTTGACAGTCAAACTGTATGGTGAGTATGATACAGAAGAGAAGTGTATTATTGTTTTAATACATTAAACAAGAAGGGGAGGTCTACCGATGCAGTTCGATCAAAGAAGCCCGGTGTACCTGCAGGTCGTGCGTTGGTTCAAACAACGAATCGCGACCGAGGAATTGCAAAGCGGGCAAGAAATCCCGTCCCGACGCGAAATCGCCGCACAGCTCGGAATCAATCCGAATACCGCACAAAAAGCATACAAAGAGATGGAGGAGCAACAATTGATTACGACAGAACGGAATGTCCCGAGTAAGATTACACGTGATCCACAAGTCGTCCAAAAAGTACGGGCCGAGATGCTTGAAGAAGCGGTCTCTGAATTCATCGATGCCGTTAAGGCAATTCAAATTCCACTCGATGAGGTCGTCTCGAAGGTCGAGACCGTCTATCAGGAAACGGAACGGAGGAAGATCGATGCTTGAAGTCCATGGCTTACAAAAGAAGTACGGGAAAAAACCAGTCCTTCAAGGTGTCTCATTCTCGGTCCCGATGGATCAACTGACGTGTCTGATCGGTTTGAATGGTGAAGGGAAATCGACGATCCTGAAGGCAATCGCAGGTCTCGTCCTAGTCAACGCGGGAACGGTTCTCGTCGATGGCGAGATCAACCGAAATAAAATCGCTTTCGTTCCGGATATCCAGACGATGCCCGGTTACATGACGGTCGGCGATGCGCTGACGTATATGGCGGATTATTATTCCGACTGGAACCCGGCGACAGCGGATGAGCTGATGCGGATCTTCCAGCTACTCTCGACAGATAAGATCACGGACTTATCAAAAGGGAACCAGGCGAAGGTCAGCTTGATCCTCGGATTCGCTCTCGATCGTCCGTACTTATTACTCGACGAACCGTTCGCTGGAATCGATCTGTTTACGAAAGAACAGATTGCAGGATTATTCTCGAGTCATTTCATGGAAGGGCGCGGTATCCTGATGACGACACACGAAATTCAGGAAATCGAGCATTTGATCGACCGGGTCGTCTTCTTACAGGATGGTCGAATCATCGATGAACATGAGACGGAAGAGATGCGGGAACTTTACGGGAAATCGGTCCAGGACCGGATGCGGGAGGTCTATCTGCGATGAAACAATACATACAATTGACGAATGAAGAGATTAAGCGGAGTTTTAAGATATATGTAATTTTTGTACTTGTGATGGCAGCAATTGAGTTAGTATCGGTCGTTGTAAACGTCAAACTACATGAACGCAGAGTCGAAGACTACTTGAAGTCAGATGTTGTCACTTTATATGAAGCACTTAATGAAGTTGGGAAAATATCGTTTGTAGATACAACAACTTTTTATAGTTACGCTACGATGGTTGGCATGGCACTAGTCCTTATTTATACAGTCCAGATTTGGTACCGGGATTGGATTGGAGAAACGAAATATATTTATCGTTTATTGATGCTTCCAGGAAATCGAATAAGCATTTTCTTCTCGAAGTGGACGACATTACTTTTAATCATTATGAGTTTTCTCGGTATCCAATGGTGTTTAATCCAAATTGGGAATCTGTTGTTTAATTGGTCTGTCCGAGTTGATTATCTGGATAAAGATAGTCATCGGACACTAGGAAGTACATTAGGCGAAATATTCTCGCTCAATTTAACGAATTTATTTGTAATTCTTGCAGTATCAATGCTTATCGTGAGTTTTATCTTCCTGCTTGTTTTAATCGAGCGGTCCCACCGAAAATGGACTGGTCTTCTGCGAATGGGAGTCGAGATTTTCTTCATGATTATTTTTACTGTGGCAGGTCTGTATTTCTTAGAGCAAACTAAATTATTGTTGAACCCAGAAAAATTGCTTGTATTGACTGGGCTATTCGTAATCTATTTTGCTTATGTGATTTGGAGAAGCCTTCGTTTACTAAAATGGAAAATTACGGTTTAAGGAGGACACTATGCGTTCGATAAAATATGTTTTACTTTTAGGCGTCATCTGTATTGTGTCTTTAGGAATTTATGTGGGACAAGTACTTTCATTCGATAAGACGAAATTTGTCGTTGAAACAAAAAAAGGTGATCCAAACGAAGAGGTCGTTCAAAACATGCAACTTCGTCTAGGTGAGTGGGGACAAAATCCGAATGAATATGTCCTATCAACGGATGGGAATATGACAAAGAGTAGTCAAACAATACTTTCGTTACTTTTCTATGATGAATCCAATTGGACAGATGCTCCACGATCGTTCCAACAATTCGCTTGGAGGAATAATACACATGTGTTTACAAAAGATTCGATTACATATGGAATCAATAGATTAAACGAAAATAAACTTGAACTTCAGTATTGGAATGCACAGACTAATAAATTGGCAACCTTGAGGGTTAAGCTGCCTGAAGATCAAATGAATAAACAGTTACGTTTTTCTCCGTTTCAACGAACAGGGGATAAGTTACTTATTGATGCGACTCCTCTTAATAGACAGATTGAAAGAGAATATATTTATCAAATCGATTTAAAAAAGAAATCGATGATTAAAATCAAGTTACCTGACCGTTTAGGAAAAGAGGATACGATTCGATCGTTATACAATGGAAAAATGATTGTCGATCAAGTAAAAGAATTGGAATATCCGGATGATTTTTTAAACGAAACCGTAGTAAAGGATGGTCGAAAAACAAAAGTTTTAAAAGAATTCGATGGAGTTTATGAATCAAGTGTCATAAACGATGGAAAATACTATCTAGGACTTCTTGAAATCTCTGTAAATCCATCGAGCAAGAAAAAGGTGAAATGGGTAATCTATGATGTTGAGTCAGAGCGACTAATTACTAAAACGATTGACCTCAAAACACCAACATCAGATAAAGACTTTTCCCATACGAGCTTTACTATAAATCACGACCATATCTATTTCGCTTATCGAACGAAAAAAAATGAGGTCAAATCATTAGTGATCAATCCACTAACATCTGAGGTTATTTACGAAGCTAACGTTCAGAAACAAGGGTCGAAAAATGACATCATCCTAAATGAAGTCACAACAAATTAATAAAATTAACCAATTTCCATTCTTAATTTGAAACCTCCCGTTTTCTTCCAACGTATAAAGATTATACAAAGGGGGAACTCACATGCAATTCTTGATTTTTGTCGTCTTCGCAGGTGCCATGTATTGGTTCTACTACAATTTCTTACTCGGATACCGCAAGAAAAATATTACGCTGACGTTCGACGATCGCTATTATTCACTCGACGAACATGTCGCAGCAATCGAACAAAAGCTTGCAACGGATGGGCATTCGGCACGTTATCTCGGTGACCGTCGCTTTGAAGTCGATGGTAAACCTTATCTGTTCCTCGAGCGGACAGTCTCAGTCGGCGGGGTTCCGACACAACAGACGATTCTCGAGCAACAAAAAAAATAACTCTCCCGCGTACGGGAGAGTTTTTTCGTTAGACCGGAATCCGGTCCAGGGGATGCGGTTGTTGCGATGAGCGATACCAGCGGATGATCCAGTGATCGATGCCGATTTGATACGCAAAGCGTCCTGCAGCCAGTAAGGCGATTGACGCTGCTAAGAACACTGGGTTCAACGCAATCGTCCCAGCGAGTAAGTAATTGAGATTCATGATGCTTCCGACGACCAGTGCAGGAACCGTCAACAGACTAATAATCAACAGGATCCCGACGACGAGTTCCGCGAACGGAATCAAGGCGTTGATCAGCCCGACGTTCGGTAAGGCGAGTTGCTCAATCCACGTCGCGTACCAGGAACTGACGAATGCGTCTTCACCAGTTGACTTCGCGAGCGCTCCTTCGAGAAACGGTTTTGCATCAAAGCCATTAATGTACTTACCGATTCCAGCGATGAACCACTGGATTCCGAGCCAGAGTCGGATGATCGTCAACAGACCGAGACCGATGATGTGTAATGCTTTCACTTTCAGACACTCCTCTACTACAACATAGTCCCCATCATACTGAAAAATCATCAGCGAGATGGGGACTATCATCATAACGTCATCGAACCGTCATCGACCTGTTACAAAAAAGGATAAGGTAACGGTTTCATGACCGTTGATCGAGGCGATGACTGATTGCAGTCAATAAAGCAGCAACGAGCGCAACCAATCCACCGACGAGTGCCGTGTTCATCATCGGACCGTTCGCATAGACGATGCCACCGAGTGCCGAACCAAAAGCGATCCCGACATTACTCGCAACCGGCATCAATGAAGCAGCGAGTCCTTTTGCTTCCGGGTTGAACTTTTCAGCGAGGTCGATCAAGTAGAGCTGTGTCGAAGTCGTCAGTAAAATCGACATCAACGACATCAAGGCGATGTTGAACAGACCAAGCGAAAGGGATGCTGTCGTGAAGTATAACGCAGCAAGAACGATTGCTTGCACGACGAAGACGAATCGTAAGCGACCCATCGGATTTTTACTGGCGATCTTGCCGGCAAGGATGTTACTAAAGATCGAGACGACGCCGTAAGCGAGTAAGATCGGACTGATCCACGTCTTCGCAATCCCGAGTTCCGTTTGTAGGATTGGTACAAGGTACGTGTAGACGACGTAGGTTGCCCCGAATCCGAACGATGGAATAAAGAAAGCGATCAGGATCCGTGGGTTGGCGAGCAGTCCAAGCTGCTCCTTGATTGAACCGGAACCCGTCGATTGTTGGACCGGAACGATTTTCCACACGGCGAGGAACGCGATCAATCCCATGACTGTTGTCAGCCAGAACGTGGCTTCAAAGCCAGCATGTTGACCGATGAACGTACCAATCGGGACACCGAGAACGTTCGCAAGTGTAAAACCACCGAAAATGAACGAGACGGCGACACCGCGCTTCGCGACAGGTACACCGTCACTGGCGACGACCATTGCGAGCGAGATCAAGACACCAGTCAGGATGGCTGTCAGAATGCGGGTTGCGAGCAATACTTCGTAACTTGGTGCAAAACTACTGGCAAGATTCAATAGTATCCAAGCAAGTAAGAGACGTAGGATCAGACGACGCCGTTCCAGATGACCGGTCAGCGACATGACGATCGGTGTACCAATCGCAAAGGAGATGGCAAAGGCTGAAACGAGCGTACCTGCTGTTGCGATCGTGATATCAAGAGCTGAGGAGATTTCAGCGAGGATCCCGACGATGACGAATTCGCTTGTTCCGAGAACGAACGTCAGGAGCGACAACGTGGCAATCAAGAGCCAATCGCGTCGACTTAAACGAGTAGTAGGTGACATGGATGATTCCTCAATTCTAGCGCTTGCGCGCGAAACTATGAGTAACAGGATAGCATGAAACGATTTCGTCGGGTATCGCAAAGCGAGATTTCGGGAAAAGAACCATTATTCAAAATAGCGTGTGAATTTCCAGGCGTACTGTTTTTTGCGTATACTACAGAAGAAGACTACTTATAAAGGAGTGGAAACGATGCAAGCGACAGTGACATGGAACAAACAGATGGGGTTTAGTGGACAGACGGAATCAGGGCATCACCTGGCGATGGATGCAGCACCCGAAAACGGGGGTGAAAACCAAGCGCCGCGACCAACTGAACTACTGCTACATGCCGTTGCCGGCTGTACCGGAATTGATATCGTTTCGATCTTAGAGAAGATGCGCTTGACGATCACCCATTTCGAAATGGATATCGAAGGAGAACGGGCAGAGGACCATCCGCGGCGTTTTACGTCGATCTCGATTCATTACCGGCTCGAAGGTGATCTCCCGGAAGATAAGGTCCGTCGCGCCATCTCGTTATCAAAGGATAAATATTGTTCGGTCTCGCAATCCCTGAACGCTGAGATTTCCGTCTATTATTCGATCAATGGTGTGCGGAGCGAGGATCCTTTGTGAAGAAAGTAGTACTGATCGGTTGCCTGTTGCTTGCAGGGTGTGCGCAGGAGACGACGGAACCAACGAAATCATCACAACCGGAAGCGAAACAACCGACAGAAGAAAAGAAACCGAAACCTGAGCCAACGAAAGAGGAACGACAACAAGCACAACTAAAGCAACAATTGGCAGCGATGTCGACGTCAGAAAAAATCGATCAACTGCTCTTTATCGGAGTCGCCGGCACGGAACTTTCAGCAGCTGACCGGAAATTGTTACAGACGCATGCAATTGGCGGGGTCTTATTGCTCGGCGGAAACATTACGTCGGAAGAGCAACTCTTGACGTTCACGCGTGCGATTCAAGAGACGAACCAAAAAACGTATGCCTTCGTCGGGATTGATGAAGAAGGTGGACGCGTCAGCCGGGTACCGGATCAACGATTACGGTTACCGACGAGTCAACGGATAGCGCAAGGAGCAGATGAAGTGAAAATGGAAGACGTCGGACGTACGCTCGGTCATTTGTCACAATTTTATGGTTTCAACATGGACTTCGCGCCGGTCCTTGACGTCAACAGTAATCCGAACAATCCGATCATCGGCGACCGTGCGTTAAGTGCTGATCCGAATACCGTCGCGACGCTTGGTACGGCCCTGATGCACGGGATGCAGGAGACGGGAACGATTCCAGTCGTCAAACATTTTCCCGGTCACGGCAATACGAGTGTCGATTCCCATGTCGGGCTACCGAAAGTGACGGCATCAAAGGAAGAATTGAAGCGGACGGAACTGTTACCGTTCCAAGAAGCGATTCAAGAGGGCGCCGAGATGGTGATGGTCGCCCATATTCTCTATCCCGCGTATGACGATACGAATCCGTCCTCGCTCTCAAAGCCGATCTTGACTGACCTCTTGCGTCAGCAACTCGGATTCAACGGTGTCATCATCACAGATGATCTCGTCATGGGGGCGATCACGAAACAATATGGTCTCGCGGAAGCGGCACGTCAGTCGCTCGTCAACGGAGCTGATATGGCGATGTTTTCAGAGGCAGGTGCTTACACAAGGGTTCATGCTGAAGTGATGCAAGCCGTCAAAGACAAAACGCTGACGCTGGAGATGCTCGACGCTAAAGTAATGCGCATCCTGAAGCTGAAGCAGACGTATGCCGACAGCCAAGAGCAACAGCGACCGACGAAATCGGAGCTGATTCAGCAAGTGGAAGCGCTCAACTAGGACTAGCGAAGCAAAGCGACTCATGCTAGACTAATGGGGCAAGCCAATTAAACACGAAAAGACACTAGGGGAGTCTCCCAGCAGACTGAGACGGAAGTATCCGGACCCTTTGAACCTGATCTAGTTCGTACTAGCGGAGGGAAGTGGCTCGAAACCCTAGATATCCTTAGCGCTTCAGCGCATTTTCGGACCACTCCCTTCAACATCGGGAGTGGTCCTTTTTCGTATGGAAAGGAAGAGCATGATGCGTTTACATCTGATTTCGACGGGATCCATTAATCCGCTTGACGAAATAAAGACCTTTCAATCCCTTCAACCTTATACGGATCAGCTACATCTACGTGAACCGAACTTGTCAGCAGCAGAATTACTTGATCTGATTGAAGCACTCCTTGGGCATGGTTATTCGCCTGATCAGTTAACGGTTCATGACCGGGTCGACGTCGCCCATGTCGCCGGCATCGGTGTGCAGCTGACGCGCCGGTCCTTGCGTGTCCGTGATGTGCGACGTTATTTTCCGGACCTCGTCATCGGGAAATCCGTTCATTCACTGGCAGAGGCACTGGCAGCAGAAGCGGAAGGAGCCGACCGACTGCTGTACGGTCATATATATCCGACAGCGTCGAAGCCGGACGTGCCACCACGAGGGATCGACGCATTAAAGCAAGTCGTCACCTTCACGACGAAACCAGTCATTGCGATCGGTGGGATTACACCAGAATGCATGCCTGAAATCGCAGCGACCGGTGCAACCGGAATCGCTGTCTTATCGGGTATTCTCGGTCAATCGGATCCACTCGCCGCCATCAGGCGTTACCAGGGGGTTCGCGTATGACGGATCACATCATCATCGGCGGCGGAGTCATCGGGTTGACGCTTGCTTACGGTCTCGCCTGTCAGAATGAATCCGTCGTCGTCTTAGAACGTGGAACATGCGGACGAGGAACGAGCCGCGCAGCTGCCGGGATGCTTGCGACGGACATCGAGCTGAGAGCAGAATTGCATGCACTTGCCGCGCGAAGTCGTCGTCTGTATCCACTGCTTGCACGTCGACTCGAGCGAGAAACAGGCATCGATTGTGGATACCGGGAACAACCGTTTTTGTTAAAACGTAAAGGACGCGAGCATCTGTTTCCAGCTGTCGGTCAAATCGATCCACGACGACTGACGACTGCATTGATGTATGCCTTACACGCACGTGGCATATCGATTGAAGAACAGGTAGATGTCACACGCATCGAAGAGAACGATGACTTCATTAGGATCGAATCGAATGCGGGAATCTGGACCGGACGAACGGTGACGGTTGCTGCCGGACGCGGGTCGCAAGCCTTGCTCGATACAGCTGACATTTCGATCGCGACATATGGGGTCAAAGGGGAAGGTCTCGCCGTCCGTCTCGCGGGTCAGCCGTTACGCTCGATTCTGTTTGACGACGCCGGCTACCTCGTTCCGAAAGCAGACGGTCGGATTTTGATCGGTGCGACCGAACTGCCGCACGACGAGACGGTCGGTGTCAGTGTCGCTGGAATCACGTCATTGCTTCAAGCAGCAGAACGACTGTATCCACCGATTCGTGACGCGGTCATCGAAGAAGTCTGGTCCGGTGTACGACCGCAAACGGCGTCCGGCTTGCCATATATCGGAGTCGCCGATTCATCCCGTCGGATCTTCCTAGCGACGGGGCATCATCGGCATGGCATATTACTCGCACCGGCGACAGCGGAAGTCTTGGTAAATACATTACGGTTGATTCAGAAGGAGGAAGTCCGATGAACATTACGATTAACGGCAATGACCACACGATCGAACAGATTAAAACGATTGAGGACATGCTCACGCAACTCGGCTTAGGGGAAAAGCTCGTCATCGTCGAACAGAATCGACAAATCATTGATCGTACGGTGTACGGTCAGACGGTCGTTCGGGACAATGACACATTTGAAATCGTTCATTTCGTAGGAGGAGGATAAACATGCTGAAAATTGGAGGAAAGACATTTGAATCACGATTATTACTCGGAACAGGGAAATATACGGATACTACGGTACAGCAAGAAGCAATCGATGCGTCTGCTTCACAAATCTTGACGTTCGCCGTCCGTCGGCTCGATATCTTCGACAAACAACAAGCGAATTTCTTGGAGTCGCTTGATTTAGCGAAGTACGATTTACTGCCGAACACGGCCGGTGCGAAAACGGCGGAAGAAGCTGTTCGGCTTGCGAAGCTTGCGCGGGCATCCGGTATGTGCGACATGGTTAAGGTCGAAGTGATCGGTTGCGACAAGACGTTATTACCTGACCCGATCGAGACGTTGCGGGCTTCTGAAGAATTACTTAAAGAAGGCTTCATCGTCTTACCGTATACGTCGGACGACGTCGTCCTTGCACGACGACTCGAAGAACTCGGTTGTCACGCCATCATGCCGGCGGCGTCACCGATCGGCTCCGGACAAGGTATTCTCAATCCGCTCCATTTGCAATTCATCATTGAGCAGACGACGGTCCCGGTCATCGTCGACGCCGGGATCGGCTCGCCGACCGACGTCGCCTATGCGATGGAGCTCGGTGCGGACGGTGTCTTATTGAACTCCGCTGTCGCCCATGCGAAAGATCCGGTCAAGATGGCGCACGCCATGCGACTAGCTGTCGAAGCAGGGCGCTTCGGATACGAAGCGGGACGAATCGAGAAAAAACAGTATGCGGTCGCGAGTAGTCCAACGAGTGGATTGATTCGATGAACCGTTACTCACGGCAAACTCGATTTCAACCGATCGGGGAAGCGGGACAAGCACGCTTAGCAGCAGCAAAGGTACTGATCATCGGCATGGGAGCGCTCGGAACGGCATCGGCAGAACAACTCGTTCGCGCCGGTGTCGGTGTCGTCCGAATCGTCGACCGCGACTATGTCGAGTGGAGTAATCTACAACGACAACAGCTTTATACCGAGGAAGATGCGCGTCACATCGTACCAAAAGCGATTGCCGCAAAAGCACGGCTTGAAGCGATTAATTCGACGGTGACGATCGAAGCGCATGTAGTAGACGTCGACCGGGCAGCGCTGACGTGGCTTCTCGATGATATCGATCTGATCATCGACGCGACGGACAATTTCGATATTCGTTTGCTGATGAACGACATGGCGTTGATGCGTTCGATTCCGTGGATTTATGGTGGCTGCGTCGGCAGTTATGGGATCACGTTTACCGTCCGTCCCGGGGAGACGCCGTGTCTGCATTGTCTACTCAATCAATTACCTCGTGATCAGGAGACGTGTGATACGGCGGGAATCATCGGACCAGCTGTACAGATGGTTGCTTCCTTGCAGGTGACAGAAGCATTGAAGTGGTTGAGCGGAAAGACGGACGCCATGCGGACGCGCTTGCTAGCGTTTGATGTCTGGTCGAATACGTTTCAACAAATTAACGTCCAGTCACTGAAGAAAACGGAGTGCCCGTCGTGCGGCATCGATCCGTCCTACCCTTACTTATCGGATCAAACGGTTCGTTTCACGGCACTGTGCGGTCGGGATGCCGTTCAAATCCGCGGAGACGGACAGCGGGATCTGGAACAGTTGAAACAACGTCTCCAGCCGGTCGCTGCGATTTCCGCCCATAATCCATATTTGCTGGCGTTTACGACGGACGAACATCGGATGGTCGCTTTCCGAGATGGACGTGTTCTGATTCATGGCGAGGCGGATCTCGTCAAAGCGAAACGGCTCTATCATGCCTATTTCGGCTAACGTTCACAAAACAGTAAAACTAATTTTAAATATATATGTTTTAAATGTTTGAAAAACAGGTAAATAAGACTTCAGACATAAATCGGTCTACAAGTTTTGAACGTGAAGAGGAGTGATTCAGATGAAACAAGAATTCGATCCAATCAAGGATCAAGCACAGACGGAAGACGCCCAAGCAGTTGTTCAGCAAGCCAACTGGAATCCGGATCGGTACCGGACAAACTTGAACCCATTCTATCTGTCACCTTGTAGTGTCGAACGTAGAGAAGACGTGCATCAGGATGCATCGAAAATTCTCGAAGTCGAGACGTCGTCGCCCCTCCAACAACTTTTTGAACACAATCAAGCAACGCATAAATCAGAACAATCGGGCAAAAAATTTAAAACAGGCATCGTCGTCGGCGTCGGTGCGATCATCGGCGGATCGGTTTCTGTGATTCGTTCCGTTCAACGCTTTAGAAAACAACGGACGAAATAACACATTCGTCACGAGAGTGAAAAAAGCAGGAGGCATTCGCCTTCTGCTTTTTTGTATATCCCCTCAATCTACAAGTAAAATGAGGGTGATATGTGTTCATTTTTTTATGAAATCAAAAATCATGAACCGGTTACGTTATCGAATACAGCAGATTTACCGTTTAAATAGACATCGATGATTTCATGCTTAGAATCTAATGTTAATTTAAAGACATGTTGTTTCATTTTCTTACTAGTATCGTTAGATTCGTCCAATTTTATTTTCACTGTATCTTCTTTTGATTCGAGATCAGTAGTAATTGTTTTCTTTGTGTTATAGACAATATAGGCGATATCATCTTTCGTGTTAATCAATTGCAAAGTAGAGTCAGGATTAATTTTCATTTGTACATCGTTAGGTATTGTCTGTAACTCACTACTCAAACTGAGTTTAGACTCGTTGGTGCTACAGGCAGATAATAAAGTACATAACAGAGCTAACAGTATAAGTCTTTTCACGTTTTACCTCCTCATATTTCGATGGATGATTCATAACGATTAAAGTTTACGAAAGTCCTGACATGATTCAATTATTACTTGAGATATAACGACACTAGCTTAACACAAAATACATTTATTGGATATTGGAAGTGGTCGAAAATAAGGTTTTTCAAAACATCAAAATTTCGTCAGATTTGTTTGAACATCGTATAAATCACCTAAGAAATTCAGGTGAAAGATAACGTATAGTGCTTCTCTTTAATAATAAAAAGTATACTTTTTATTTCTTCAAACTCATTGTTGAGTCGCTAAGAAATATGATGACTCCTGCTTTTTGTGTTCCAAACGGATGTTCGTCGCAGAACGAACGCTCGCATGCTACACTTAAGCTACTATATTTAAAAAGTGAGTGTGATGAAGATGAAATGGATACATACTGCCGATTGGCATCTCGGCAAAATCGTTCACGGCGAGTCGATGCTCGAGAACCAGCGGGCGGTCTTAGCGGATTTTTTGACACTCGTCGACCGCGAACAACCGGATGCGATCGTCATTGCAGGTGACTTGTACGACCGCGCTGTACCACCAACGGAAGCCGTCGAACTGCTTGACGAGACGCTCGCTGCCTTGATTCTCGATCGAGACATCCCGGTCGTTGCGATCAGCGGAAATCACGATTCGGCCGAACGGTTAAGTTTCGGAACGACGTTACTCCAACGGGCCGGACTGCATCTCGTCGGAAAACTAACGCCGGTCATTACTCCGGTCACGATTAAAGGAGTGTCGTTCTATCCAGTGCCATTTGCCGATCCTGCGACCGTTCGGTACGTGTACAAGGACGAAACGATCAAGACACATGATGATGCGATGCGGACGATCCTTGCCGGGTGTAGTCCGGACGGACCGAGTGTCCTCGTCGGTCATGCCTTTGTGATCGGTGGACTCGAGACGGATTCGGAGCGGCAATTGTCCGTCGGAACGGCAGGACAGGTCAGTGCGAGTCAGTTTGCACCGTTTACGTATACGGCACTCGGTCATTTGCACAATCCGCTTGCGATTCAATCCGAGACGGTTCGCTACAGCGGATCGCTCTTGAAATATTCATTCTCGGAAGCCCATCATGTCAAAGGAGTCGATGTGTTGACGTTGAACGATGCGGGTACGTTCGATCGTCGGTTCGAACCACTTGCACCAAAACGTGATTTACGGGAACTGACTGGAAGTCTCACTGAACTGACAGATTCGGCATTCGTCGCGACACAAGACACGGACGATTACTTAAAGATCAACCTAACGGACGGTGAAGCCTTGATGGATCCGATGGGCAAGCTGAAGAAAATCTATCCGAACATCCTGCACCTCGAGCGAATCGGATTCGTCCGCGAGAGTACGCGGGCAGTCAAGGCGTCGCGTGAACAAGTCAAGGATGCATCCGTTGCGGATCTATTCAGTGAGTTCTATGAAGCAGTCCGTGAGAAGAAACCGACGGAAGCGATGCAAGCCGTCCTGAAGGAGGAAGCGACATGCGCCCAGAACGACTGACATTACGTGCCTTTGGACCGTTTGCTGGTGAAGAGACGATTGATTTCACGGCACTTGCCGGACGGACGATGTTCGTCATCTCCGGGAATACCGGAGCAGGAAAAACGACGATCTTTGACGCATTGACGTTCGCCCTGTATGGCGAGACGTCTGGCGGCGAACGGGAAATGAGCGAACTGCGAAGTCATTTTGCCGTGCCCGAGCAAAAGACAGAAGTTGAACTGGAGTTTACGCTGAAAGGGGAACGGTACCGGATCATCCGCCAACCGAGTCAACCGCATCCGGTCAATAAAACGGGCTACTCGCATGAAGCGGAGCTCGCTCGGTTCGACGGAACGACGTGGAAACCGCTCGCGGTCAAGATTCCGGAAATCAAGCAACGGGTTCAAGAGCTGATTCAGCTCGATCATAAACAGTTTTCGCAAATTCTCCTGTTGCCGCAAAATAAGTTCCGCGAACTGTTGATGGCAGAGTCAAAAGACAAACTCCAGATTCTCAAACAGCTGTTTAAGACGGAACACTATGGTGAGTTCCAGCAACGTTTGCACCGACAAGCGCTCGATCTTGCGGCACGCATCAAGGAAACGAAGACGAAGCAATGGGCCAAGCTTGAGGAACTACCTGTGCAAGCGAACTGGAGTGAACTGACGGAAGGCGACATCCGGTTACGGATGGAAGCGTTGACGACCGAACGGGACGAGTGGTTAACGGCTGCACGTCAAGCTGAAGTAGAGACCCGTGCGATTGTCGAGAAGAAAACGACGCAATTGCAACAAGGCGAGCAACTCGAAGCGGTTTTCCAAGAGCAGGAGCGACTTCAACAGACGGAACAGTTACTACTGGATCGCCTTCCGGAAATCAAACAGATGCAAGAAGAAGCAATGGCGGCTGAACGCGCTCAAATCGTCGCACCGATCTATGACCAGTGGCAACAGGATCAAGAACAATTGACGCAACTCACGCATCGAAAACAGGAAACTGAACAGCACATCGCTCGCTTGAAAGAGCAACAAGAGGTCGTTCAAGCAAAAGTGGATCGATTGCTAGCGGAGGAACCACAGAACGAGCAACTCAGTCGTCGCCTCGAAAAGATTCAAGAAGAACGCGAACGGTTGGAAGCAGAAACGGCTTTACGACAACAACAGCAACAACTAATCGAACGTTCGAAGCTTCTGGACCCAGAGCCATTACGGAAGCAACTCGAACAAGCACGGACGGAGCGTAAGACTGTTCAAGAACAACTGCATCCATTGCAAAACATCGGAGCAGAGCGCTTAAAGGTGCAAGAACGACGCTTCATCCTGCAACAGCTGGCGACGAAGATGGCGGAACATGACAAATTGGAAGCAGAACGGCAACAGCTGATTGTCCGCGGTAAAAGCGTTCGGGATCAAAAAGAGGCAGCAGCGCGCCAATACGAAGAAGCGCGCAGATACGAACGGGAACAACTGGCTGCTGAACTTGCCAAAGGATTGACAGACGGGACGGCTTGCCCAGTCTGCGGCAGTACGTCGCATCCACAGCATGCTGTCGCCGTCGTAAAGGAACTATCCGTCGATGTAGCGCAACAGCGGTTCCTAGAAGCCCAACAAGCGCATCAAGAGTTACAAGCCTCGTACCGAACGGTTGCCGAACGTCTCGGACAACTGACGACCGAGATTCAAAAGACGAGTGAAAACGAGTCATCTCATGCAGATGTTTCAGCACAGCTTCGGGAAGTCGAACAGACGGAAGCCCGATTAGCGTCAGCACAGACGGAAAAAGCGCGTCTTGAGACTCGCCTGCAACAACTCGAGCAATCCATGGATCAGCTACAACTGAAAATCGATGCAATGATCAAAGACCGGACCGTCATCGAATCGGAATTGGCACACTTGTCTGGTCGCCTAAGTCAATCAGGAGCGTCAGAGAAATCGCTATCAGCACTCCGTGAGGAACAACAACAGGCAGAAACACGTATCGAGCAGTTCAAACAAGACAAACAACGCCAGCTACGCGAGAAGGAACAGCTCGATCGTGACTTCGCGGAACACCAAGGTCGATTCCGTCAATTGACTGAGGCATCTGCTGAACAAAGCGACCGATTAACGAACCGCGAAAACGAATTGCAAGCTGTCTTGGCAGAAGAAGCGTTTATGACGATTGAAGCCTTCCGCGAAGCGAGACGGTCTCGTGAAGAACTCCGTCACCTCCAAGAACGTTTGGAACAAGATCGCCTCGAACGGCAGGAATTGAAGCTGAAACAGGAACAAGCCCGTTTGAAGACGGAAGGTCAAGTGCGTCCGGATCTTGAACAGTTGCGGATGGATGTGAAGATGGTGTCGCTCGAACTGACGGAGCAGACCGACCGACGAGTCGGGCTCGAGAAGGAACGCGCACATATCGATCAATTGATGGCGGCCTGGGAAAGCTTGCAACGCCAGATTGAGGACGAGGATGCGAGATACGGCATCATCGGCGAACTCGCTCGCGTTGGTGTCGGGGAGAATGCGCAACGGATGACGTTTGAGACGTACGTCCAGACGGCATACTTTGATGAAATATTGTTCGCCGCAAACCGACATCTGCACGAGATGACCTCCGGGCGTTTCCAGCTTGAACGGAAAACGGAGGCGGGAAAAGGGCTTAAGAAATACGGGCTTGATTTAAATGTCTTTGACGCTTACACGTCGCAAACACGGCATGTCAAGACGTTATCCGGTGGCGAAAGCTTTAAAGCATCCCTTGCCCTTGCGCTCGGGTTGTCGGAAGTCGTTCAAGAAGCGAGCGGTGGCGTGTCACTTGAGACGATGTTCATCGATGAAGGATTCGGAACACTTGATCCAGAATCACTTGAACAAGCAATCGAGACGTTGCTCTCGATTCAAGCGAGCGGTCGCATGGTCGGGATCATCAGTCACGTCCAGGAACTGAAGTCACGAGTTGACGCAAAAATCGAGGTCAAACAAGGAAAAACGGGGTCGACGATTGCACTAGTCGTCGAGTAAGGAGATAAGATCGATGGAAACACGAAACATGGTCACGAAAACACAAATCAAAGAGGCGTTACACGAATTAGGTGTGACGCCCGGCATGAAATTGTTCGTCCATACGTCACTTAAACAAATCGGCTGGATTCCCGGCGGCGTACAAGCGTTGATCGAGGCCTTACAGGAAGTCGTCACGACCGAAGGCTTGATTATGATGCCGGCGCAAAGTACCGATAATTCGGATCCGAAGAACTGGAGCCAACCGGCTGTGCCTGAAGAATGGTGGGAAACGATTCGTCGGGAGATGCCGGCATATGATCCGGCAAAAACGGTCACGCGCGGCATCGGTCGTGTTCCGGAAGTTTTCCGGACATATCCCGGCGTCGTTCGAAGCAATCATCCGATGTGGTCCGTGACTGCTTGGGGGAAAGATGCGACGACGTTCGTTGCTGATCATACATTAGAAAATGGCTTCGGTCCCGGTTCACCGATCGAACGCTTCATCGAGGCGGACGGTCAAATTCTGCATATTGGTTCTCCTTGGGATACGACGACCGTCTGGCATTATGCGGAATACGGGTTAAATCGTCCGGACGTCGAGGATGGTTGTAAAGTCAAAGAAGGATCGACGGAACGATTCATTCATTACCGACATCGCCAAATCGATAGTGATGCGTTCGGTCCGATCGGTGAAGGGTTAGAAAGTGCCGATTTCGTCACATCCGGTCTGATCGGACAAGCGAAATCTTACCGCATCGATGCCAAAGCCTCGATCCCAGTCGTCATGTTGCAATTAAAAGCGCTTGATCAATGGTTATTTTGAAACTTTTTCGGGAAACCTTCGTAGTAGAAAACAGAATCACAAAAAGGAGTGAAAGCAATGGCTTCACGTTTTAAAGTAAACCCGGCATTGCGTCGCGGATTCGATACGGTACGTGTCGGAGAACGACCAATGACAAAAAGCGGGACGATGAGCAAGATTTTCTTGATGCTCGCTCTCGTCACAGCAACAGCAGGGGGCAGTTGGTTCTTCCTCGCAGAAAACCAAGGATTGTTGTTCCCAGCCTTAATCGGTGGACTGGTCATCGGTCTAATCCTTGCTTTGATCATCACGTTCAAACCAGCAACAGCTCCGGTCCTCTCTCCGGTTTATGCAATCGTTGAAGGTGTGGCAGTAGGAGCGTTATCGTTGATGTTCGAAAGTATGTACCCAGGAATCGTCGGGAAGGCAGTCGTTGCGACATTCGTCGTTGCGTTTGCGATGTGGTTCGTCTACTCGACCGGGATGATTAAAGTGACGCAACGTTTCCGTTCTGCGGTCACAGCAGCGATTCTCTCGATTTTCGTCTTGTATGCGGTCAACTTGATTCTCGCGTTATTTAGTGTCGATCTCCCATTCATGACAGGTAGCTCACCGGTTGCGATCGGCGTTCAGTTCGTCATCGTCATCGTGGCATCCTTGTCACTCGTAATGGACTTCGATTTCATCTCGCAACAAGTTCGCGCTGGTGCTCCGAAGTCGATGGAGTGGGTCGCGGCATTCGGATTGATCGTGACGATCATCTGGCTCTATATCGAATTACTTGATCTCTTGTATCGCCTCGCGGCGCGGGATTAACAGGAACAGACGACGGAAAGTCCGTCGTCTCAGATTGTAGACAAACCCTCATTTCAAAGACGAAATGAGGGTTTGTTGTATGTCATATATAGAAATGGGATAAATCTTCAGAGGTATTCAAGCTCTAGTTCGTAAGCTTTCGAGGCTTGAAAGTGTTTCCTGACACTTCCGATAAAAAGATAACATCGTGTTATATCAGGTAATTACGAGTAAAAGTTTTAAAATCCAGTGATATCAAAATTTGATAAATCTAATTTCAAGCCTTTCAGCTGCTTTATTAAAATATCAAATTTTAAAATATCTTTATTTCTTTTATTCTCAGGAATAGTATCTGGATTAAAAATTTGCATTCCTTCTTCTATCCATTTTTTTCGATACAACTGAAATGCAACTTCTAAAAATTCTTCAGGTATTGTTATAAAACCATGGATGACATCATGATCTTCGCTAAACCCGCATTCAAATCCACAACAAGGACATATTTCATATGTTTTTGAGTATGTCCCATCTATAAAGATTGGTTCTTCTAATCCTTCAAATCCACATACTAAGCATTCATGTAATGTATTCACTTTATAAATCGCACTCCTTTGCGAAAACTTATATCAATATTAATTTTTAAAATAGTTGGTACTTGTCAATTTATTCGGATGTATAAGTTTAAATAAAACGTAACAATCGTATCTTTATCATCGTCTCATTAAGAATGGAATCTTTCCTTGATCGTTCGCAGTAATACACGCGCACTAGGCGATAAAGTCGCCTCCTTTTTCCAAATCAAATGAACGTCCGAAACGACGGGAGGATCAAGAGGAAGAAAGATTAGATCGGAAGCGGTCGTATCGATGATGCCATCGATTGCTAGAGCGTGACCCACCCCTTGACGTACAAGTAAGGACGCATTGAACAACAAATTATATGTTCCGATGATCTGACAATCCTCAAGCGTTAAACCAATCTGTTCATGGAAATACGTGTCGAGCTGTGTCTGCTCGGATAGGAGCAAGGGAAGGGAGAGGAGCTGCTCCCGCGAAATTGTCTTAGACTGTGCGATCAAGGCACTACGACGTGTTAAGACCCCCCAACGGTCCTGACCAGGCAATCGTAAGGAATGAAACGCGGATACGTCGAACGGAGCAATGACAAGTCCGAAATCGAGCAATCCTTTTTCGAGCCGGTCGAGTACATCATTCCCATTGCCGCTATACATACGAATCGTTACATCAGGATGAATGGTGTGTAAGTCTCTAAACGCTTGCAATACTGTCGTCAATTGTTGGGTTTCGCCACCACCGATATGAATTTCACCCGTCAATACTTCTTTTGTATTCAAATCGACTAATACTTTATCTGCTAGTGTAACCATCTCGCGTGCGCGCTCTTCAAAGAATCGTCCCTTTTCTGTTAAACGCAACCCCTGTTTCGACCGTTCAAACAATTCGACCCCGATCGTTTCTTCTAGTTGTTGCAGCTGACGCGATAATGCCGGTTGCGACAAACGAAGGATCCGTGCCGCCTTTGTAATGTTTTTTTCTTCGACTAAAGCTAAAAAATAGCGTAGTTGTTGTAATTCCATCATTTCACCTCTATCCATGCAAAAATCGTATGATTTATTACTTAAGATTAGCATTAGACATGAATGGTTGTCAGCCGTAAGATGAGACCAAGCGATCAAAAGAAAGGAGGATGTATGATGACTGAACTGCAAACCTATGTAAGAGAACGTACGATTCTTCCAGCGGATCCGGTCCTTGAGCGCATTCATGCCATTCAAGATGAAATCGAACCGGAATTACAGCGATTGAATCAAGCGGTCTCACAAGAAGAGAGAAGACAGGCGCTTGCCGTGATCACAGGACAAGACATCGATTCATCTGTTAGAGTCTTAACGCCTCTATTTACGGATTTCGGACGGCATCTATCCATCGGCAAGCACGTTTTCCTCAATCGAGGTGTCATGTTCACGGATCTTGGTTCGATTCGTTTGGACGATCATGTCTTAATTGGTCCGTTCGCACGGTTGCTGACTGTCAACCATCCGGAATCACCGACGAAAAGAGGTGGCGTTGAGACAGCGCCGATTCATGTCGGGCGTAATGTTCCGCCCCGTACGATCGTTGCAGGTACTCCAGCGAGAATCATTCGAACGGTCGAGATGTCGGATGAGTAGATGGTACGGTTGTCTACTTGCATTTTTTCTATTGAGTGGATGCACCGACATGAAAGAATCTTCACGACCGAGTGAATTAGAACAAAAGGAGTTGAAATCCGTCTTGCTCCAAATCGATGGAACAACCGTCCCGATTCGTTTTGCGGACAATGAGACGGCGATGGCATTGCAAAAAAGATTGCCGTTGACGATGCAGATGAAAGAGTTGAATGGAAATGAAAAGTATCATTACTTTCCGTTCTCGTTACCGACGAATCCAAAGAATATCGGAACGGTGCAAGCGGGAGAACTCATGCTGTATGGATCAGATTGTCTCGTCCTTTTTTATGAGTCGTTTCAAACGGATATAAAATACACGCGAATTGGTTGGGTCGAACCGAATCGATTACCAGAACTATTATCAGCTGATACAGTGCGTGTTCAAATGAGTATGGAACATTAAGAAAACAAGAGAGGAAGTCATCATCATGGCCATTCAAGGAAAAGTCATTATCATCACAGGAGCAAGCTCGGGTATTGGAGAAGCAACAGCACGCTTACTGGCAAGGCAGGGAGCAAAGCTAGTGTTAGGATCACGTCGCAATGATCGACTGGCGAAACTCGTCGATTCGATTCAAGCGGACGGTGGGGAAGCAATACACCAAGAGACAGACGTTGTGAAACTGGAGGATAATCAACGACTTATCGAAGCAGCATTGACGGCGTATGGTCGAATTGATGCGATATTCCTTAACGCGGGGCTGATGCCGAGTTCTCCACTATCTGCTTTACAAGTAGACGAGTGGAATCAAATGATCGACGTGAACCTAAAAGGTGTCTTGAACGGGATTACAGCTGTCATGCCGACATTCACCTCCCAACGTGCGGGGCATATTCTGACGACCTCAACCGTAGCAGGTCTTAAGGCGTATCCGGGTGGAGCTGTATATGGCGCAACGAAATGGGCAGTACGTAACTTAATGGAAGTCTTACGGATGGAGTCGGCGCAAGAAGGGACGAACATCCGAACGGCGACGATTTATCCGGCAGCGATTCATACCGAATTGCTCGAGACGATCTCACACGGGGAGTCGCTTGAAGGAATGACAGCACTATATGACCAATACGGTATCTCACCAGAGAGTATCGCGCGGATCGTCGCCTTTGCGATCGATCAACCAGAGGATACGAACGTGAGCGAATTTACGGTCGGTCCAACGACTCAACCGTGGTAAAAAGGAGGAGTATTAATGTTTCCACGAGGCGAAAAGAACGAAGCGTATCAAGAGGTATTCACAGGTATCAGTTATTTAGCACCACTCGTCGACGAATCGTTACCCGTTTCCGTATCACATGTGACGTTCGAGCCGGAGACGCGGAATCATTGGCACATGCATGATGGGGGATATCAAATTCTACTCGTCACGGAAGGGGAAGGCTGGTATCAAGAAGAAGGGAGACCCGCTCGACATTTGCAAGCAGGAGATGTCATCGTCACGCATGATGGTGTGAAGCATTGGCACGGGGCAACACGGTCTTCCTGGTTTTCGCACATTGCGATCACTGCTGGGACACCACTCTGGCTCGAGGCAGTTTCAGACGAACAATATGAAGTAATGAAATGAATAGAAAGACCATCTGAACTTCGCTGTCAGATGGTCTTTTTGATCATAGTCCGTGCTCGCTTTTCAGTTGATCGACGTATTGTTTTGCTTCGAGCAAGGACGATCCGAGCGTCTCTCGAACGCGTTTGACAGCTTCAACCTTCTTTCCTTCATGAAGCAACTGAACTAATTCGACTTGTAACGCTGCTTCTTCTAGTGACACCTCATTCAGACCGAGGTGCTCCTCGATCCGTTGTAGCTTCTTCAGAATCGTTTGTTGGCGGCGTTTCGCTTCGTCCGCTTTTTGTGATAAGGACATCCAGATGAAGAATAAGACGATCAGTGGTGCGAACGTGACGACAGAATCCATAGTGAACACCTTCCTTTGTTTCACCGTACCATAGGACAGTCTCCATAACAAATAGTGGAAAATGAGGTGGAAATTGATTATGCTGATATAGTGGAAAATAAAGGGTTAATATGGAAAGGAGATAAATCTAGTGGACAATGTATTAGTAACATTTTTACCATTCTTGATTCAAATCGGACTGATCATGGTACTGTTCTTCTTCGGAACGTTTGGTCTGTTTTTCTTCGTAAAACGCAGTTCGTATCACAGTAGTCGTTATTATCGTTTAACGCGCGAACCGTTTTTACGGATCGTTCGTGATAAAGGGAAATGGGGCGAATACTTGACGACACGTCAACTCGATCAAGTTTCCGGATACGGCACTTATGTCTTTAATACATACTTACCACGTGCGCGTGGAGAAGGAACGACGGAGATCGATGTGACGTTCATTCATGAAAGTGGCATCTATGTACTCGAATCGAAAAACTACAGCGGGTGGATTTTCGGACGCGAGCAGGACCGTCAGTGGACGCAGCAGTTCCAGAATCGCTTCAAGCAACGGTTCTATAATCCGATCAAACAAAATGAAGGGCATCTCAAAAGCATGCAACGCTTCTTAGAAGGAACGGATCCCGCGCTCTTTCACTCCTTGATCGTTTTCAGCGAACGCTGTGAACTGAAAAAGATCACCGTCGATTCAGCGCATGTCCGTGTCTTGAAACGAAATGTCCTTCGCAAGACGATCGAGCAACTCGCGACAGGAAAACCATTGACACCGAGTCAAGTTGATACGATTGCAGGGAAACTCGGGGTTCATTCACAAGTCGATCGTGCCACGCAACAAGCGCATATCGAAGGGATTCGCCAACGCCAGGCAAAATGAGACCGTTGACGGACTTGTTCTTCTTCAGGTATAGTGGATAAATAATAAGTAGTGCAACTATATGGAGATGATGGGATGAAAGAATCGGAATGGTCGCTTGGCATGCAATTATCCCGTAGTTATTATGCGTTCAAACGTGCTGCTGCTAAACGGATGGAAGCGTTCGGTCTGACACCAGAGCAGTTTTCTGTCCTGAGCGAACTCGCTAAACAAGATGGTGTTTCGCAAAAGCAGCTGGCACTCGTGACAGAACGTGATCAAACGACGATTGGTAAGATTCTCGATAAGCTCGGTAAAAAAGAATTGATCGTTCGGACGCCGGACCCCCGGGACCGACGAGCGGTTCTGCTCTTGATGACACGAGAAGGACGCGACATCGTCGATCGCCTCGGACCAGAGCTCGATCAGCTACAACTCGAAGCGTTCCGTGGACTATCGCGAGAGCAAATCGAGCAATTAAAGGAAACACTTGAGACCATTCACCGGAATGTGACGTGAATGGTTTTCCTTCGGACATATAGTTGCACATGATATTATAAGTAATGCATATAAAAGGAGATTGTAATATGAAAGCATGGAAAGATGTCTGGTCAATGACACAAACGAAAGTGGGGCTCGTCTTCGCAATCGTCGTCCCGCTCTTGTTCCTCGTCGTCTGGATGACTGGTTACGAAGGAACGACGGAACGACTCGATCAATTGAACGTCGGTGTCGTTGGCGAAGTGAATGACCCGTTCGTCACATCACTAAAGGAAGCACCGTTCACGGTCCAAGCAGTTCCGACCGAAGTGAAAGGGTTGGAAGCACTCGATGCCAATGAAGTCGATCTCGTTCTACAAAAGGATGATGCAACGCGTCAACTGACGGCACACGTCAGCCAGACGAATGCCGAATTCGCGAATGCGATTCTCGAGCGGGCAACGGAAACGATCGGCAAACAGCTGAATGGTAAGCCGACGTTCACGACGTCGGTCGTCACGGAGCATGCCGTCTCAGATTTTGCCTTGTCGATGCTGCCACTCGTCCTCGGGTTCGTCATCTATATCGCGACGATGACGATGGGGATTCAATTCAATCTCGTCAGCACTATTCTAAGTAAGCGTCATTCGATCTGGTCCCTATTTTGGAGTCGCCAACTGTTGCACGGAATCGTTCTTCTGGTTGTTCCATTGCTACTCGTTTCCGTGGCACATGTATTAACGGACATCACGACACCGTTCATCAAACTGTGGGCGTTCGAGCTCCTTGTCGTCGCGACCTGTATCGCCGTCACGCAGATGAACTTTGCGATATTTGGACCGATTGCGCCACTTGTCAATGTCGCATTGATTCCGTTCCAGTTGATGACTGCTGGAAACATCGTGCCAGCTAAGATGCTGGCACCGTTTTATCAATCGCTTGGAACGTTCCTGCCCGTTCCGAATGCAGTCTCCGGTTTCAGCCGTCTACTGTTCATGGATGGTTCAGTAGGGACACAGGTGCTTCATTTATCACTGATTGGTCTCGGTAGTTTCATCGTGACATGTTTAGTGGTGAGTTGGAGAGAGCAACGACAAGCACGACGTGTTGTTGCCTGAAGAGTATAAGAAGAATCGTCATCGAATGAGATGACGATTTTTTTGTTTGAGATCGATTTACGAAAAAATCATTGCATAACAAAATCGTTATATAATAATATGGTTATGTGAAAAGCGAAATTGATCTTTTCGCTCCTGTATCATGCATGGATTATACGTTTAAGAGAAAGGAGAACTCTTCATTGATCGAGACAGCAAAACGGGTAGAAGAGATGAGTCAGTTCTTAAAGCTACTGAGCGATGGAACACGACTTGAAATTTTGCGAAGACTACATGTTCGGGAGCATTGTGTCTGTGATTTCGTCGAAATGTTTGATATTTCGCAACCGGCAGTCAGTCGTCATCTAAAATTATTGCGTCAGTCCCATCTCATCTTGGAACGACGGGAACGACAATGGATTTATTTTCGAATCAATCCAGATCATCCGCAATACAAGTTGTTATTGACGATTTTAGAAGAAATGGACACTCCGGACATCCCGGACAGAAGTTGCTAAGGACACACACCGTGGATGAAATGGATTAGCACGAGCAAGGCATTGGAATCGAGACGATATTCCATTCTTGATGACACGTTCAAGATTGGCGAATCGTTAACAAAGCCACTCGAAATTTAATACAGAAATGAAGTGAACGCATTGACCGGTACACATTTACTAGCGATCGGAATTTTTCTGATCACCTTATTCTTAATCATTAAACAACCGAAAGGACTCGGCATCGGTTATTCAGCGATGGGGATGGCACTCGTTGCGCTATTGACGGGAGTCGTCAATCTCGATGATGTTTCGACTGTCTGGGGCATCATCTGGAATGCCACCTTTACGTTCATCTCCCTGATCATCATCTCATTGATTCTTGATGAGATCGGATTCTTCGAATGGGCGGCACTCCACATGGCACGCATCGCGCGAGGTGGTGGTGTCAAACTATTCGTGTATATGACATTACTTGGTGCTGTCGTTGCGGCTTTATTCGCGAACGATGGGGCAGCATTGATCCTGACACCAATCGTCCTCGCGATGGTTCGTCACTTGAAACTTCCGGATTATGTCGTGTTAGCCTACGTATTCGCTTCCGGATTCATTGCCGATACGGCCAGTTTACCGTTCGTCGTCTCGAACCTCGTCAACATCGTCTCAGCAGACTTCTTTAACATCGGGTTTACGGAGTATGCGTCACGGATGGTATTCGTCAATCTCTTTTCTGTCGTAGGCAGTCTGATTGTCTTGTATCTCTATTTCCGAAAGAGTATCCCAAAGAATTACGATGTAGCGCAACTCGTCGCACCCGCGACAGCGATCAAGGACCAACGGATGTTCAAGTTATCTTGGTTCGTACTCATCTTGCTTGTCGTCGGATACTTTACGAGTGACGTCATCGGCATTCCAGTCAGTCTTGTCGCTGGAATCATCGCCTTGTTCTTCTTATTGATGGCACGTCGTTCACCGAGCGTACCGACGAAAAAGGTCATCGGTGGTGCACCGTGGGCGATCGTCTTCTTCTCACTTGGAATGTACATCGTCGTCTACGGACTTCAAAATGCAGGATTGACACAAGTTCTCGCTGACATCATTGATGGCTTTGCGACGAATTTAGCAGCCGCGACATTTGGTATGGGCTTCTTGGCTGCCATCTTGTCGTCCATCATGAATAACATGCCGACCGTCATGATCGATGCCCTTGCGATCGATTTGAGCCAGGCGACTGGAACGATTCGAGAAGCGCTCATCTATGCGAACGTCATCGGATCCGATTTGGGACCGAAGATCACGCCGATTGGTAGTTTAGCGACATTACTTTGGTTACACGTGCTTCGGACGAAAGGCGTGAAGATTGGTTGGGGTCAATACTTTAAAATCGGAACGATTCTGACGATCCCGACACTTGCCATCACATTGCTTGGCTTGTATATCAGCTTGATACTTTATTGATTTTTAAGGAGGAACTAGAGATGAAATTGATGATTATTGGTTCAGTTGCTGCGGGAACATCAGTAGGAGCAAAAGCACGTCGTAACAGTGAAGAGTTGCAAATTACGATTTATGATCGGGATCAGGACATCTCGTATTCAGGTTGTGGGATTCCCTACTTCGTCGGTGGGGAGATCGCTGACATCGACGAATTGACACCGCGCGATGCCGCTTTCTTTAAAAAACGATATAACATCGATATTCATACACAACACGAAGTCGAATCGATTGATCATGCGACAAAAACGGCGACGATCGTCAATCTCCTGACAGGGGATCGTTTCACGGACACGTATGATACGTTAGTGCTGGCAACCGGTGCTTCAAGTATCATTCCACCACTTCCAGGCGTTGAACATGAGAATGTCTTTACGGTTCGAAATGTCCGCAATGCCGACGCGATCCGGTCCTACATTGATGCTCACGATCCGAAGACAGCAACGATTGTCGGCGGAGGATTCATCGGACTCGAGATGGCAGAGCAATTGACGTATCGGGGCATTCAAGTCACGCTCGTCGAACGCTTGCCGCAAGTCATGCCGCCACTTGATCGCGATATGGCAGAACGCGTAGCGGATCACTTGAAAGATAAAGGGGTATCCCTCTTGCTTGGCGAATCCGTGACAGCGTTCAACGGAGAAGAACGTATTTCTGAGGTCGCGCTTGAGAGTGGAAAAACGATCGAGACGGATCTCGTCATTTTATCTGTTGGCGTCAAGCCGAACACGGGTCTTGCGAAGCAGATCGGCGTAGAACTTGGTAAAACAGGAGCGATTGCAGTCAACCGTCACATGCAGACGAATGTAGCCGATGTCTACGCAGTCGGCGATGTCGCAGAGAGTTTCTCCGTCATCACGGGTGAAGCACTTTATCGTCCGCTTGGTTCAACAGCGAACAAGATGGGACGGATTGCCGGCATGGTCATTACGGGTGAGGAAGCGGAGCACCGTGGTATCTTGGGGACAGGTATCTTCAAGGCGTTCGATTTGACTGTCGCTCAGACGGGTTTGACGGAAAAAGAAGCGCGTGAGTCAGGGTATGACATCGAAGTCTTGCATAACATCAAACCAGATCGTCCGGAATACATGGGTGGGAAAGAGATGACAATCAAAGCGATTGCCGATCGGGCAACAGGGCGAGTCCTCGGAGCCCAGATCGTTGGTCCGCAAGGTGTCGACAAACGGATTGATGTCCTAGCGACGGCGATCACCTTTAAAGCAAAGGCAGAGGATTTATTCCATCTCGATTTAGCCTACGCACCACCGTTTGCGACGACGAAGGATCCCGTTCTCTATACGGGAATGGCTCTCGATAATGCCATCAAAAAAACAGCGCGTTTGATGACGCCGAACGAATTAATCGACCAAGTCGCGAGTGGGAAGTCGTTCCAAATCATCGATACACGCTCAAAAGCACAATTTGAAAAAAACCATGTTGATGGAGCAATCCATATTCCGCTTGGTGAACTACGGACACGCGCAAAGGAATTGGATCCGACGTTACCGACGATCGTCTACTGCAACAAAGGCGTGACGGGGAATGCTGCGCAAAACGTCTTGAAAAATCTTGGATTTACGGATGTATGCAACTTATCAGGTGGGAACAAGAACTATCAACATATTAAAAAATGCTTTTCATAAAATCGAACAATATAGCGTGATGATCCTATTCACTTAGGGATCATCACGTTTTTTGTTGTCAAATCGTTAGAAATAGGATATTTTTAGTATATCGGTAGACGATATAACGGAAGACGTAGTAAGGAAGTGGGAAAATGGCACGAACGGTTCAAGAGACGGCATTAACAGAAGCCGTCTATTATATTTTACTGTCACTTCAACAACCCCGTCATGGCTACGGCATCATGCAATTCGTCCAGGAGTTGAGCAATGATCGTGTCAAGTTAGCTGCTGGTACGTTGTACGGCGCACTCAGCAGTCTGGTCGATAAAGGGTGGATTGAAGCGATCGAGCAAGAAGCAGGGCGAAAGAAAGAGTACATCATGACGAATCAGGGGCGGGAGAGATTACAGGTAGAGCTAGATCGATTAAAAGAACTCGTGCGACATGGACAAGAAACGATGGGAGTGGATCAAGGTGAGTAGTAAAACGATCTATCGCTTTTACGCTGATTATGCGAAAGAAGAAGTGTGGTTAAACAAGATGGCAAACAACGGCTGGTACTTACAGCAGTTTCGACTCGGACGTTATGTATTCATCAAAGGTGAACCTGGTATGTACACGTATCGAATTGAGTTATTAGAAAACATGCCAAAGCATCCGAAGTCGCAGGATTACTTTGCGTTTTTGGAAGAGATGGGCATCGAAGTCGTGGATACATCGTTCCGCTGGGTCTTCTTAAGAAAACGGACCTCGGATGAACCATTTCATTTGTACTCGGACTTTGATTCACAGATCCATCACGAACACCGGATTTTGCAACTCTATAAAGTCGTTTTTTTGGTTAATATTATTGCAGTACTCATTAATTTGTTTAATCCGATTACCGACACGATGATCTGGTTCAATCTCGCGATCGTGACGGGTCTCTCATTCGTGATGCAACGCCACGAACGTAAAATTCAAACGTTACGTGGATTGCGTGCCATTGCGGAGCAGGATTAAACATCGGAATCCGAGCTAGCGAGGAAACATTACGTGCTCTCATTCTCGACGATTGCTGAAACGATGTGAACGATGTATCTGCAACTTCACCAATGAGTGATTTCATCAAAAAAGCTCACGTCTCGGAAATGGAGACGTGAGCTTTTGTATTAGAATAACTCGTTGATCGGTGTGTCACCTTCGAGCAGTGTGACGACTTGCTTCGACGCCTTGTCGTGACCGATTGCAGCTAGAATAACGCGTGCGACATCTTCACGCGGAATTTTTTTAGTTGCTTGTTCGGACGGATCCGTCGTGACGTTTCCTGTGCCGGCTTCATCTGATAGTCCGCCTGGGCGAAGAATCGTGTAGTTAAGTGACGATTCCTTCAGGACACGATCCGCGTAGCGTTTTGCAATGTAATACGGCTTCATGCTGTCGGACCATGTTTCCGGCGAATCGGCATTCAAGGCACTGACCATGATGAACTGTTTTGCATTGATTGCTTCCGCTGCTTCAATCGCTTTGACAGCACCGTCGAAATCGATCAGCATCGTCTTGTCCGCTCCTGTGTGACCGCCTGATCCTGCCGTAAAGATGACGACATCTGATCCTTGTAATGCATCGGTGATCGTCGCGACGTCCGCTTCAAGATCGAGATGGACCGGGGTATGACCTAATTTCTCAAAATCACTGAACTGGTCCTTGGAACGTAATCCTACTTTGACATCGTGCTCCGAATCCTGCAGTAAGCGAGCAGCGTGACGACCTACTTTACCATTTGCACCAATGATGAAAATCTGACTCATGTTCCATTCCTCCATTTCACGATTTGATGATTCTGTTTCAGTATGGAAAAGACGAGGGGATTCTGTAAAGAGAGACGACTTGTAGAACTGTAACCGTCATCAAAACATCTTTTTAACGCTTTTATGCATAAAATCGTCAAATTATCTTGAAATCACGTGTAAGTGTGGTAGGATAATGACTATTACCCACACCGAAAATCATTTAGGTGAAATTGTAGCAATATTCGGTGAATGGGCAACGACGAAATAGAAAGGAGAGATACGATGAGAAAGAAACCATGGCTACTGGCAGGGCTTGTTTTGACAGGCGTTGCCGCTTGGATGATCTGGAATCAACAGACGGATGCCGAAGCACATGACATCTTCGAAGACCAAAAGCTGGTCGTCGGGACGACGGGGGATTATAAGCCCTTTACATACTGGAACGAGGACCGGAATCGTTATCAAGGCTTTGATATCGATGTCATCCAAGCGTTCGCAAAAGCAGCAAATCTTGATGTGACGTTCGTCAAGACGACATGGCCGACATTATCGGAGGATACGAAATCAGGAAAGTTTGATATCGCTGTCGGTGGCATCACGAAGAAAGTCGAGCGCGAGGTCGTCGGAGACTTTACATCGTCGTATTTCTCCTTTCAAAAAGCACCGCTCGTAAAGAAGAAAGATGTCGAACGCTTGAATTCGCTCGCTGCAATCAATGATCCAGCAGTCAAAATCGGTGTCAATCCGGGTGGAACGAACGAAGCGTTCGTGAAGAAGCATTTTCCGAAGGCAGATGTGACCGTCTTTGAGAACAACTTGGACATTCCAAAAGCCGTAAAAAGCGGACAAGTCGATGTCATGGTGACGGACGACATCGAGGCGTTGCATTACGCGACAGAACTCGATCTTGCGGTGCCGAAACTGACAGAGGCTTGGGAACCAGCCGAGATGGCGTATTTGATGAAACCGGACCAAAAACAGCTTGGAGACGTTTTCCGGGTCTGGATTGAAAGTGCAGAGGGGCAAGAACAAGTTCAAAAATTGAAGAAAAAATGGAACATCGTCTCGACACGTGAGACGGTCGGAGCGAAAGGAGCGGGAGCACATGAGTAAATGGGGATGGATCGTCGTCGGAGGTGGCGTCTTGTTTGCGAGCTTACTGACGCTATGGCAAACGGAGCAACCACGACGTGTACAAGCGAAGAACGTCTTTGCGACGAAAAAAATCGTCGTCGGAACGACCGGGGACTACAAACCATTCACCTACTTGAATCAAAAGACGAACGAGTACGAAGGGTTCGATATCGAAGTGATCCGTTCTTTCGCGAAGACGACTGGCATCGATGTCGAGTTCGTTCCGACGACATGGCCGACGCTGTCTGCTGATCTTGCTAGCGGGAAATTCGATATGGTCGTCGGGGGTGTGACGAAAAACATCGAGCGCGAGATCATCGGCGACTTCACGTCGAGTTATCTGTCGTTCCAAAAGACACCGCTCGTCCGTAAAGAAGATGCTAAACGTCTTGCTTCGATCGAACAAATCAATCGTCCTGACGTGACGATTGGTCTAAATCCAGGGGGAACGAATGAACAGTTCGTCCGTAAGACATTCACGAAGGCGAACATCGTCATGTATGAGCAAAATCTTGACATTCCGCAAGCGGTTGCCTCAGGTGAAGTCGATGTCATGATCACCGATACGGTCGAGGCGATTCATTATGAAGCACTCGACAAACGACTCGCGGCACCAAGAATTCAAGAAAAATGGATTCCGGCGGAGAAGAGCTATCTCGTCCGAGAGTCGGAAGGGGACGTCGTTGATGTCTTCAATCTGTGGATGCAATCGCACGAAGGTCAAGAAGAGATGGAGCAATTAAAAGAGAAATGGCAAGTAGCATCATAAAGGAATCGTGCCTCCGTATAACAGGAGGCACGATTTTTTAGTAACAGGAATCTAATGGGAAAGGGCGAACAAGTATATAGAAACAAATCAGGAGGAATCAATATGTTGAAAAACGTGTCAGCGAGACGATGGCTCATCATGACCGTTCTTTTTGTTTGTATCACTTATGGATGGATCGTCATCGGAGATGCATGGATCAATCCTACATTGTTATTCGCAGAGGCGATTGTACTTGCGAGTGGTGCAGTGCTTTCGTTTAGTCTCGCGTTAGCGCGAGCCGTTCGCTTAAAAGGAATCGGATTAACGGTGATGCTGGCGTCGCTCGTCACGACGCTCATGGTATCCGCCAGCGTCTTGTATGGTGTGTATCAGATTGTAGCATAATCGTTAAAGCTTGAATCAAGGCATCGAATCAGATGTCTTTTTTTGATTCGAGAACAGAAAAAACGGGAAAATCTTGGACATGACTTTGAATTCAGGGAAAGAAGGAATGAAGATGATTCATGTCGAGAATTTGACGAAGACGTATGATGGGAAAGATGTCGTCAAAGGCATCTCGTTCGATGTAGAGGCAGGAGAGATCTTTGCTTTTCTAGGACCGAACGGGGCTGGAAAGTCGACGACCGTCCAGATGCTGACGACGTTGATTCCAATTTCCGGAGGTCGGGCGACGATTCAGGAATTTGATGTCGTCAAACAGGAAAAACAGGTCCGATTGCAGATTGGGGTCGCCTTACAAGATACCGGCATCGATGAGGATTTGACTGGGCTTGAATTACTCGTCCTACAAGGGAAATTATTTGGATTAAGTCAGACGGAAGCAAAAACACGGGCAGAGGAATTGTTGCAGCTCGTCGGACTCGATCAAGACGGCAAGCGTCGATCTGGCACTTACTCCGGTGGGATGAAACGTCGGCTTGACCTCGCTTTGACACTCGTCCATCAACCGACTGTTTTGTTCCTTGACGAACCAACGACCGGACTCGACCCCGCGAGCCGTGTACAAATCTGGAACGAGGTCCGACGATTAAACGAAGAGTTCGGAACAACGATCTTTTTGACGACACAGTACTTGGAAGAAGCCGATCAGCTAGCCGACCGAATCGCGATCATCAATGAGGGACAATTGATTGCGGAAGGAACGGCAGCTGAGCTAAAGGCAGCAAACGGGGAAGAGCGGATTGAATTGACATTTGTGGAAAAAGAGGACGAACGAATCGTCATAGAGACGTTTGCCGGTCGTCAGGAAAAAGATCGTCTCGTCATTCCTTCGCGGGGAACGGAAACCTTGCGCGCGGTCGTCCGTTTTCTTGACGAACGGAAGATCGTTGCGACGTCACTGGTCGTCAAACAACCGTCGCTTGATGATGTCTTCATTCGCTTGACGGGGCAAGCCTATAAGGAGGAATCCTGACATGGTACGGGAAACTTGGTTTTTGATGCGTCGGAGTCTACTCGTCACGTTACGTAATCCGTTTTCCTTCATTCCGAATTTGATCATTAGTGTCTTTTTCCTGCTCGTCTACACGAGTGGTTTGTCCGGAATCTCGAATTTACCGCAGTTCGATGGCGTCGATTATTTGAACTTCATTCTGCCAGTTTCAATCGTTTCGGGTGCTGTTGGTGGAGCCGGGGGAGCCGGTCAAGCACTCGTCAAGGATATCGAGAGTGGTTACTTCGCACGACTCTTATTGACACCCGTCTCGCGAACAGCGATCGTTCTCGGACCGATGCTTGCCGGGATGTTGCAATTATTCGTTCAAACGTTACTGATTTTCGGGATGGCCTTTTTGCTTGGTCTATCGATTCCAGTCGGTGTCAGCGGCTTTTTCTTGACGATTTTACTCGCGCTCGGATTTGGACTCGCCTTTGCCGGTTACTCGGTCGGTGTCGCTTTGAAGACACGGAATGCGCAAGCCGCTCAAGCCGGAACGCTCTTATTCTTCCCGCTGATTTTCCTGTCGACGACGTTTGTGCCGAAAGACTTGATTGAAGCCGAATGGCTCAAGATTGCTGCGACGATCAATCCGACGACCTATATCATGGAAGGGATGCGTAGTGTGTTGACCCGTTCGGAGATTGATTGGTCGGTTTATTGGCAAGGTTTGATCGTCGCTGCTGTTCTCAGCATTGCGATGGTGATCTTTGCTGCGTTGAACGCACGCGGAGCGTTGAAAAAGTAAAAAAATGGACCCGTTTTTAAGTGGGTCCATTTCATGCGGCTATCTAGTTGATTGTCTTATTTCAAATCGCGTTTTTCTTCCTCTTCTTTCGACGATTTACTTTTTGCGTCGAACTCGGAACGCGTCATGACGTCTTCGACATGCATATTGATTTCGACGACATCGAGTCCTGTCATATCATGGACTGATTTTTTGATTTTTGAGACAGCGTCTTGGAAGATGGACGGAATGTTTTTGCCGTACTCGACGATGACTTTTAAGTCGAGTGCGACTTGTCGTTCGCCGACTTCCGCGTCAATGCCTTTTGTGATATCTTCCGTGCTCCGGAAACGATCTGTCAATCCACTCATGAAGCCACCGCTCATTGAGAGGATGCCTTTGACATCATTTGATGCGATACCGGCGATTTTTTTAATGACTTGATCTTCGAATGTGAGTTTGTTTTCGCGTACTACTTCGTTTTCGTTTTGTTTAGTGTTGATTTCGTTAGCCATGAGAAATCTCTCCTTTTAGTGTAAGTTGAATGATTTTTTATTTTCTGTATGCTCAATCCCGTTGAAAGAATTGAATCCATCCCTCGACATCGAGCGCATTGTCCCGCCACTGACCAATCAAGTAACCGATTGTTGCGAATACGATGATCAACAACGTCGGTCCAAAACCGATCGTCAAGAACAAGGTGGCGAGGATCAGTCCGACTAGCCCGCCGAGTAGACGGTAGCGATACGGACGAAGTGCTTCGCTCGTTTTCATGATCTTCCTCCTCTCGTATCTTAGACGACGCGTTCAGACGTTTTCGTCTTCGTGTCACTAATCCGGACGCGTGTTTTTGTGACAGGTAGTTCGAGTAATGATTCGACCGCATTCTTGGCGCGTTCTTGAATGTCTTTTCCGATTGTCGGCAAGCCTTCTTGACCGAAGACGGAACAGTCGACTTCAAGCGCGACGGTTTCTTTTTTCGAGTGAATGTCTGCGTTGACGCGTGGCGAACGTACGCCGTTGATACCGCGAATCGACTCGAGTGCCGTTCGTTCGATCGTTTGCTTAGAGATCGTGATATTCCCGTCACCCGTTTGAATCAGGAGACGTTGTCCTTTTGAACGACTGAGTAGTCCAGTGAATAATAGAATGACAAATACGAATGCTAGGAAGCCACCAAGTGATAAAATCGTGTAGCTATACCATTGTTGATCTTGCCACTGTTCAATCAAAGGACTGAGTCGTGGAACATCATAAACGCCAAGTACAAGAAGACCGACGCTGACTAAACCGAGAATGCCGATCAGAACGAGTAGGAAACGATTGAATCCGTTCATATTACATCTCTCCTTTCTGCCGTTAAATTGTTTTAACGTGATTGTTCTACACATGAAATATTATGTGTATGGTGAGAATATTCCCGCTCAAACGAACTCGAAACATGAAAATGCACTTAGAATCAAAAGACTATTTATTCTGAAAATTTATCTATTTATTAGAAAAATAGTAGATGAAATACGGCTTTACGCATTGAAATCAAGAATATTACGACGTCTTAAGGGTTTAAGCGTTCGCGAAAAATATCTATCATGAATATTATTCAATGTCAATATAGAAAATCATCTCCATCAAAAAACTCCTCTCATGCGGTCATGAGAGGAGAGACAGACGTTTATTTTTCGATTTTTGGTACTTTTACGATGTAATAGACCATACTTAAGATCAAGAAAGCGACTCCGATTAAGATCGAGACGCGTGTCTCATCGTTGAACAACATCCCGACGAGCACTGTCACCAGCGCAACGATCGACAGATAGTTCGTCACCGGCGCACCGGGCATCTTGAACGGATGTGAGGCTGTCCGTTCACTTTCAAGTTTACGATACCGAATATGACTGATTAAAATCGCAAACCACGGCACCATCCCTGGTAGTACCGAAGCACTGTAGACATAAACGAAGATGTTCGTATCCTTCCCGAGAACGAGTGGCAAGGTGATATCGAGAATGACACCGAAGAAAATCCCGATTGAAATCGCGAAGACCGTGTAGAATGGAATGCCGCGTTTGTTGACCTTTAAGAAGAAGGACGGCACTTGTCCTTTTTCAGCCAATGCATAGATCATCCGGCTTGCGCTGAAGATCCCGGAGTTACAACCGGATAAAGCGGCTGTGATGACGACGAAGTTGATGATACCGGCAGCAATCGTGACACCAACCTTGGCGAATGTCGCAACGAACGGACTGCCGAGATCCGACAACTCATTCCATGGATACACCGTAACGATGATGAAGATGGATCCGACGTAGAAAATCAAAATTCGCCAGACGACACCATTGATTGCCTTCGTAATGTTCTTCTCTGGATCTTTCGTTTCTCCAGCTGTCACGCCGATCAACTCAACACCGATGTAAGAGGCGAAGACGATCGAGAGCGCAAAGAAGAAGCCGGTGAAACCATTCGTGAAGAATCCACCGTTCGCCCAAAGATTCGAGAAGCCGACCGGGTTTCCGTCATTCCCTAGACCAAAGAAGATGATGCCGAATCCGGCGACGATCATCAGAAGAATCGTTATTACCTTGATTGAGGCGAACCAGAACTCGAGTTCACCGAACATCTTGACGGAAGCGAGGTTCGCGAGCGTCAAGAGAATGATGACGACGACGCCTGGAATCCAAGTCGGTAGTTCCGGCCACCAAAAGCGTAAGTATGTCCCGACAGCGATGACTTCACTCATCCCGACGACGACCCAGTTGAAGATATTACTGCTTGCTGTCAAGAAACCAGCTGCTGGATGGATATAGTCGTTTGCGAACTTTGCGTACGAACCACTGTGAGGATGGGTGTAGACCATCTCACCAAGTGCCCGCATGATGAAAAAGATAAAGACTCCTGCTAGCATGTACGCGAGTAAGACGGATGGTCCCGTCCAAGCAATCGTACTCGATGCTCCAAGGAAAAGACCGACCCCGATCGTTCCTCCGAGTGCAATCATTTGTACCTGTCGTGCTGTTAAATCTCGTTTCAAATTCGAACTCATCATTTCCCCCAAAAAAATTCTGTGACGTCATAATGTTCAGACAATTTGTCCGAATAACTATAACGCTGAGTATACTATCCTCAGATAGAACTCGCTAGTCTTTTTGAAAATTTGGGTTAGAGGTTTTCAAAAGTAAAAAGATTATGAAACAACTGTGTAATGGCTTTCATTTGCCTGCTAAGAGAGAGACAAGTCGCTGACCGAGTCTCCCGAAATATAGGTGTTCCGAGGTCGCTAGTACGATCAAGTCATTACGCATTGTAAGGTCACCTGACAGGGTATTTCCCTGTTCTGTCATGAATCGAATCGAACGAACACTTTCAAAGAGCGTACCTTTCCGTTCGAGTAAATGTGCTTCATCAGAATTTGCGGCAAGCAGAAAATCGTCGTACCGAGCGAACTGAGAAAAGGCGATCGTAGGTGCCTCACAGACGAGATCTTCCTCTTGATCGATACGAATGAAACAGTAATCAGAGTAGTAGAAGAACCAGATTTCTTTTGATGAACAGACGTTTAAGGCGTAACAATCATCAATCGGGTATTGACGGTTTTTATATTTTACTTCGCCCGTATCGTCAAAAGCGACGAGACCAAAGGCACCATTTGAACTGGTTACGGCGTCAGCATAGACACCTTCGTCAAAATAACTGACCCAAATCCACCCTCGTTCATCGATTTGCATGTTTTGAATCCCATCATCTAAACAAAATTGATTGACTAGATTTCCCTGAACATCATAAATAAAGGCATTCGGCAACCACGTTCCGTCTACGTCATCATCGCAACGGGAAGCGACGAGTAACAAACGTCCATCCGGAAATCGATCGACGAGCGAAAAATCAATTTCGCTTTTTTTAACGATCGTCGTCTTACGCCAATCATCCTTCAATTGATGAATGGAAAGGACGTGTTCATTGCGTGCTTCGTCGAGGGTTTCTTCGACGATTAAAATATGTCCGTCGACGGTGATCCCGGTCGCGACAGGATGACCCGCCCGATAGGATGCAGTCAAACGACGTAACGGAAAATGAGCAAGTGGGGATGTGAGCATGGCAGGACCTCCTGTTTGTTTAAAAAAACAGTCCGTCGTCAGACAGACTGCTAGTTGTTCAAACCGTTCGTTGACGGCGTTTGTAGATGACATAGAAGATGATCAAGACGACGGCAGCGATTAGGACACCGTTCGTGTACGGTGCAGCCACTTCCTTGATCGAGCGCCAGTTCGTTCCGAGCGTTTCACCAAGATACAGGAACAAGATCGACCACGGAATGATCGCAAGCACCGTATAAAGAGAAAACTTCGTTTGATCCATCTTGGCAAGACCTGCCGGAATCGAGATGGCATGACGGACGACCGGAATGAAACGGGCTCCAAAGATGACGCCTTGTCCGTACTTTAAGAACCAACGCTCGGCTAGATCGAGATGATGTTCTGAAATCAAAACATACTTCCCGTATTTCAGGATAAGGGGACGACCGCCGTAGCGAGCGAACCAATATAAGAATAATTGCGAGAATAATCCACCGATGACGGCAGCGACGATAGCAAGCGGCCAGCCGATCGTTCCTTGGGAAATCATGAATCCACCGTAAGAGAGGACGATTTCACTCGGTATGATTTCAATCATCAACCCGAGGGCGATGCCGAAATATCCGAGATCGGCAAGCGAAAGCAAAATCTGGTTGACGACTTGAGATAACACGTTAGACAACTCCTTTGTATCAGTTCATTCCTTTATTTTAGAGAACCGAGGACGAAATGAAAAGGAAAAAAACGGAGACGATTCAAAAGACGGATTCGCGATGACAGCGAATCCGTCTTGTTTTTATAATACGACCGCAGCGATCGTACCGAAGATGAGTAATGGAATATTGTAGTGCAGGAACGTCGGAATGACCGTTTCTCGCATGTGATCATGCTGACCATCAGCATTCAAACCACTCGTTGGTCCGAGTGTCGAGTCAGACGCCGGGCTACCCGCGTCACCGAGAGCACCGGATGTACCGATGATGGCAATCGTCGCTTCTAAGCTGAATCCGTACTGGATACATAGTGGAACGAAGATGGCAGCGATGATTGGAACGGTTGAGAAACTCGAGCCGATACCCATCGTGACGAGAAGGCCAATCAAGAGCATGACGAAGGCGGCAACGAGTTGCGAATCGCCCATCAACGCTTTCGAGTTCTCGACGAGAGGCTCGATATCGCCCGTCTTACGCAAGACGTTTGAGAATCCGTTCGCTGAGATCATGACGAAACCGATGAATGACATCATGCGCATACCGCGTGTAATGACGTCATCGGCTTCACTGAAGCGAACAAGACGAAGCAACAAGAAGAGAATCAACCCCGTCGTCGCAGCGAGAATCATTGATCCGGTCTGTAGTTGTACGATTAATGTCGCAATGACGACGACTCCACTTAAGACAAGCTTCGTTTTCGTGATGACTGGAATTTCATAATCGTCTGGAGCGATGTCGCGAATCTCATACGTCCGCTCTTTCCGATACGTGTACAAACCAATCAAGAGACCAACGACCATTCCGAGTGCTGGAATCGCCATTGCTTCGATGACGGAAGCTCCAGCAGTATCGAGACCATTTGCCTTCAGGTTTTTCAGCAAGATTTGATTGAGGTAAATGTCTCCGAATCCAACCGGTAAGAACATGTATGGTGTCACAAGACCGAACGTCATGATGATCGCTACCCGGCGTCGATCGATCTTAAGCTGAGAAAAGAGACCAAGAAGCGGCGGAATGATGATCGGAATGAAGGCGATGTGAATTGGTAAAGCATTTTGTGAACTGATCGCGAGCAAGAGAATTGCGAACAAGATGAATCCTTTTAATTTTTTGACCGATGAGGCACTTGCATTACCTCGTGAACGTGCAATCAAGGCGTGCGCGAGTGCGTCCGGTAATCCCGTTTTTGAGAGAGCAACGGCAAACGCACCAAGCATCGCGTAACTCAGGGCGATTTCTGCCCCGTCGCCAAGACCATCTGAAAAAGCTTTCGTCGTTTCAGTTAAATCAAGACCACCGACGAGACCGCCGGCAAACGCACTGATGACCATCGCGAGCACGATGTGGACGCGGAAGATCGCTAAAATAAATAGTAAAAAGACGGCAAACAATACGGCGTTTATCATTCAGTAAAACCACACTTTCTTTTGTTATCACTGTACTATACTAAAGTATCTTACAGCCATGTTGGAATGCTGTCAAGAGTAAAAGTCTGACCTCGTAATCAAAAGATGAATGATACGCTTTTAGCTCTCCACAAGAAGTTACATTCTGTTATACCCTGAAGCTTGAAGTGAGAAGCGTGTTGATCACTGAAAATGACTCATACGAAAAAACGTGCCATTCTTCTCCGGTAAGAGAAAATGGCACGTTATCTTTAGTTTAAAGCGGAGTAAATCATCCAATTCTATTTGCGTTTCTTCTATAGAGAGTGATCAACAATCGACGACGTCAAGTTTACCAGTCCCTGGATCGATGACGAGTCCGTGGACGTTCGTCCCAGGTGGTAGTAATGGGTGGTTCTTCACGAGGCTGACCGAGTGAGCGACGCTTTCTTGAACTGACGTGAAACCACGCAACCATTGATTCAAATCAACACCAGATACTTCGAGTGTGTGAAGAATCTGTTGGTCGATGCCCCGATCCTTCATCTCGTTGATCATGTGGTTAGGATCAATCGTGCTCATGCCACAGTCGTGGTGACCGATGACGACGACCTCTTCAGCGCCAAGGGCATACAACGCGACGAGAATCGAGCGCATGACGGAACCGAATGGGTGCGATAGGATAGCACCGGCATTTTTGATGATCTTCGCATCCCCGTTCTTAAGACCAAGTGCGTGCGGGAGGAGCTCCGTCAAGCGGGCATCCATACACGTCAGGATGACGACCTTTTTGTCTGGGAACTTGTCCGAGACGAACTGCTCATACTGTTTTTCGGCGACGAATCGCTCGTTGAAGGCTAGCATTTCCTGTACAACTGACATTCAAGTGTCCTCCTTTAGTGGTAGCTCTTAATATGTACCCCATATCAGAATACAAGATGATGAAACGGCTATCAAGTCACGAAAATGCAAGGTGTGACAAATCGCACACATCCATGTACATGAAGCAAAACGATAAAAAAGAAGAACTCACAACAGTTGTAAACGCTATCAAAGGTGTGATGGAATTCACAGGATGGTCATGCACAAAACAGGAAAAAGGGGTTATGATTAATTTGTGAAGGAAAGCACAAACTATTGAAAAACAGCTTGGCATTCCTGACATAATGGTTGGCAAATCAAACTCAGATTCGTTCCACGACAGGGAGGAAACCACTCATGGCTGTGAAAGAAAAAACAAAATCGACGGCAACGCCGGTCGAACAAGCAGTTGGACAAATCGTTGAAAAAGGGCAACGTGCATTACAAGAATTACTGACATTCGATCAAGAAAAAATCGACATGATCGTCCGGGATATGGCACTTGCTGGACTTGAACGGCACGTCGAACTCGCTCGTCTCGCAGCAGAAGAGACGGGACGCGGTGTCTTTGAAGATAAGATGATTAAAAATATGTTTGCGACAGAATACATCTACAACAGTCTACGTCATGAAAAAACAGTCGGGATTTTAGAAGAGGATGTCCAAAACGGCATCACCTATATCGCTGAACCGGTCGGTGTCGTCTGTGGTGTCACACCGGTCACGAACCCGACATCAACGACGATGTTCAAAGCATTGATTGCAATCAAGACACGTAACCCGATCGTCTTCGCGTTCCATCCATCGGCACAACGTTGTTCCGTGGAAGCGGCGAAAACACTTCGCGACGCAGCAATCAAAGCGGGAGCACCAAAAGACTGTATTCAGTGGGTCGAAGAACCATCACTTGAAGCAACGAAAGTCTTGATGAACCATGAAAACATCGCCATGGTCCTTGCGACAGGTGGAGCAGGAATGGTCAAATCAGCGTATTCAACAGGTAAACCGGCACTCGGTGTTGGACCAGGGAACGTTCCGTGTTACATCGAACAGTCAGCAAAAGTCAAACGGGCAGTCAGCGATCTCGTTCTCTCAAAAACGTTTGATAACGGGATGATTTGTGCGTCGGAACAAGCCGTCATCGTCGACCAAGAGATTTATGCGACGGTTCGTGCGGAAATGGAAGCACTCGGTTGTTACTTCTGTACACCGGAAGAAAAACAACGCCTCGAATCACTCGTCATCAAAACCGATACGTGTGCCGTCAACGCGGACATCGTCGGGAAACCTGCGACTTGGATCGCAGAAAAAGCTGGCATCGATGTTCCGGAAACAACAGTCATGCTCGTCGCAGAACTCGAGCACGTCGGAGTGGCAGAACCATTGTCTCATGAAAAACTCAGTCCCGTCCTCGGTGCGTACCGCGTCGCATCAACTGAAGAAGCGTTCACGATTGCCGAACAGATGCTTGAAATCGGTGGTCTCGGTCATACAGCTGTCATTCATACGACGAACGATGACTTGATGACAGCGTTCGGACTCCGCATGAAAGCCTGCCGGATCCTCGTCAATAGCCCATCTGCTCATGGCGGAATCGGTGATTTGTACAACGAGTTGACACCATCTCTGACACTCGGTTGCGGATCATACGGGAAAAACTCTGTATCTGAAAACGTGACAGCGAAACACTTACTCAACGTCAAAAAGGTGGCGAGACGACGCGTGAACATGCAATGGTTCAAGGTCCCTGAAAAAATCTACTTCGAAAAGAACTCCGTTCAGTACTTGCGGTCAATGACTGACGTCTCACGTGTCATGATTGTCACTGATCCAACGATGGTACAGTTCGGGTATGCCGATAAAGTAATTCAAAACTTACCACAGTCCGTCAGTTACCGGATCTTCGACCAAGTCGAACCAGATCCATCGGTGACGACTGTTCAGACAGGTGCTCAAGCGATGCGTGATTTCAAGCCTGACTTGATTATCGCCCTCGGTGGTGGTTCAGCGATGGATGCTGCAAAAGGAATGTGGCTCTTCTACGAACAACCGAACGAAACGTTCTCGAACTTACGTCAAAAATTCCTCGATATTCGCAAACGGGCGTATCAATTCCCGACACTTGGTCGTCAAGCGAAGTTCGTCGCGATTCCGACGACTTCTGGTACAGGTTCAGAAGTGACACCGTTCACCGTCATCACGGATAAAGAGAAAAACGTCAAATACCCGATTGCTGACTATGCATTGACACCAGACGTCGCAATCGTTGATCCAGAATTCGTCATGACCGTCCCGGCTTCGATCACTGCTGATACCGGAATGGATGTCTTGACGCATGCGACAGAAGCATACGTCTCGGTGCTTGCGAACGACTACACGGATGGACTAGCACTCAAAGCAATCAAGATGATCTTCGACTACTTGCCACGAGCATATGCTAACGGATCAGACGCCGAAGCACGCGAAAAAGTGCACAATGCGTCAACGATGGCAGGGATGGCATTCGCGAACGCCTTCCTCGGCATCAACCACTCGATTGCACACAAAATCGGTGGCGAATTCCACACACCACACGGACGGACGAACGCGATCCTGATGCCACACGTCATTCGCTATAACGCGTCACGTCCAACGAAACTAGCAGCATTCCCGAAATACGAATCATTCGTCGCGGATGAGCGGTATGCCGACATCGCACGCTACCTCGGTCTTCCGGCAGCAACGACGGAACAAGGGGTCGAATCCCTTATCCAAGCCGTTGCTGATCTTGGACAACGTCTCAACATCAAAATGTCATTCAAGGCGCAAGGCATTCAAAAAGCAGACTTCGAGGCAAAACTCGATAAGATGGCAGTCGATGCCTTCGAGGATCAATGTACGACGGCGAATCCGAAGATGCCGCTTGTCGCTGAGTTACGGACGATCATGGAACAAGCATACGAAGGCATCTAATAGAGAAAAAATACCATGGCACCTGATCGTTCAACCGGCTTCTCACTGTGAGAAGCCGGTTTTTATTTTGGAAATCAGTGGAGACAGTCAGAGAAAAGGTGGGATATAATGGCTGTTGAATGAATTTGATGTTTTTGGTTTCGCTGTAGCAGGAATATTCAAACATCAGACATAAAAAGGAGGAAATGGGATGGAGTCAAGGCAAGAAAGGAAACAACGACGGTTTTCCGTCTGGGATGTCCTGTTTGGCGTCCTTATCGGTCTCATCTTTTTCGGTGTCATCTATGGTGTGATGGCATTTTTGACTTCACAAATCACTTCATCCTCAGACTATCAGGATCTCGTGACGCAGATGCAACAGGCGGATGTCTCCTGGAAAGATGCAGACATCACGGTGTCATTGATGCTACTGTTCGTCGGTGGGCTGTCGATCACGATGCCGAGTGCGGTCCGGGAAGGGATTATCAATCAGGTACTCGACGCGAGTTCTGCCGGTGATGTCTTATCGTTGTTTGGGATTGACTTAAAGCAAGTTCTTGCACCACTTACGTTCGATGTCTCTTACGGCACGTTACTTTATTCTGTCTTTGGCATCGGTTTAATCGTCCTGTTATTTTTAGTATTAAGGATTAAGGCAAGTCGTCTTGGGTGGACGATTCGATCGGTTAGTTTCTTCTTAACCGTCGGGATCATCTGGTTCGTCCTTGCCGGACGCGGAAACGACGTGCCATTCCTCTCGTTACAAGACGGCTATGCGATGAGTGGCATCTTACCGCTTCTCGTCGTCAGTTTGCTTGGTTGGATGGCGTTCTTCCCGCAAAAGTTATCCGGTCTGACAGCTGCTGGACGTGCCAGCTTACTGATTTTGATGCTCGCAAGTACGCTTCAACTCGTCTTTACGGTACAGGACGAAGCGGAATATGACGGCGATTCTTCACTACGGACGGCATTGAGCGTCGCGAGTCTGAACGCCGGAAGTGGCGGGATGTACGACTGGATCCACGGCGGTCAAGTCGTGTATCAAGCAGACGTCCTTGGAGCGAATGCGGAAATCCCCGTCTCGATGTTGAACGGGGAGACCTCAAAGGATCAGCTCAATGACTCAATCCAAAAAGTCGTCGATGGGATCGACACGGACCGGGTGACAGAACAATTGTTGACGTTACTCGGTGGAGAACGTCCGGATTTGTCAGCAACACAATTGAAGCTCGATCCTGTTGATTACGGCGTCGCGCGGCAGACGATCCAAGTGATTGATGCGGAATCGGCAGGAGCGACGCCACCGAATGTCTCCAGTGAGAGTGCGTATTGGGTGTTGTTGCTCGTAACGTTTGCGATCTACTTCGTCTGTAGTATCCGAAGCTTCAAATCGATCATCGATCCGTTCGTCTTTGCGATCGCGATCGGTGTCATCAGCTTCATCGTCAGTCAAGCTTCGTACGTTCAGTTCGCAATGAAATGGCGCAGTGACGTCTTATTCGAGTTCGCTCAACAGACGGCAGGCTGGACAGTACTATACGCCGCAGGGCTTGCGTTACTTGGCGGAATTCTTGGTTATGTCGTCCGACGGAAGCCAGACAAAGCGGTTTAAGGAACGTGGAGTGATGAAGCTCCTCCACTAGGAGATGTACCATGAATGGGGACGACGAACGTTGCTGTCATTGCCGCTTTCCACATGCGGGAGGTAATCCGCGGTATCGTTTCGTCTATCGAGTTTCACCTGACCCTGACGCAAGCGAAAAACATGCTTTCTTTCCCTGTAGGAGTCGAGAATGAACAGTTACGTTCTACATCAAGCATAAACGATACGTTTTCAGGTTCATGTCCTGAAAACGTATCGTTTTTTTACGTGGTTCATCTCATTTTCACCACCCCCTTTTTTTACCATTCAAACTTGGTTTGTAAAGGTAAAATCAACAATGTTAAGCCAGTATTTGGAATTAGTTAAGTAGGTTAAATAAGACGGATGTCCGACCTATTTGAAAGGACTATTAGCTATAATCGAACCATGCTAAATTAATGAAGCAGTCAAAACATCCTGGGGGGAAAATCCATATGAAAAAAGCAACGAAACTCGTCATCGCGTCGACATTGATCGCACCGATGCTCGTACCAGTCGTTCAAGTCAAGACACTTGCTGCCGACAACAGTGTCGTCAAGTTACGCTTCTTAGAAACAACGGATTTACATACGAACTCAATGAACTACGATTACTTCAAGGATGCGCAGGACGAAACGATTGGTCTCGTCAAAGCCGCTACGGTCATTAAACAGCAACAAACTGAAGTGGGCGCAACGAACAGTTTCTTATTCGATAACGGGGATACACTTCAAGGAACGCCATTCGGTGATTACGTGAAGAACCAGTACGACAAAGGAAACAAAGGCAAACATCCGATGTACGAATTGATGGAATACCTCGGTTATGATGCGGTCACGCTCGGAAACCATGAATTCAACTTCGGTCTTGATTTCCTCAAGTCAGCGATGAGTGCTTCGAGCGGTTCAATCAAGTTCGTCAACTCGAACGTATTGGATGCCGTCACGAAAAAGCCAATCGTCGCGGACTACAACAAAGATGGAAAAGACTATCAAATCATCGAACGTCAAGTCAAGGACCAGAATGGTGACATGAAAACAGTTAAGGTTGGTGTGTTCGGAGTCGTCACGCCACAAATCATGGTTTGGGATTCATCGAAACTTACTGGAAAAGTAACGGCTGAAGATATCATCCCGACTGCTAAAGTAACAGCGAAGAAATTAAAAGACGCAGGCGCAGATGTCGTCGTTGCACTCGCACATACAGGGATCGGGGATACGACGGATCAAAAAGATGGTGATGAGAACGTCGGCTACGCGTTGACGAAAGTTGCAGACATCGATGTCTTGATGACAGGTCATCAGCACGGGAAGTTCCCAGCAGCCGATTCAGCGTTCAACAAACTACCGAATGTTGATAAAGAAAAAGGCTTAATCAATGGGAAACCAGTCGTCATGGCAAACACGCAGGGGAAAAACGTCGGTGTCATTGATCTTCAGTTGAAGGAAGTCGACGGGAAATGGGTCGTTGATACGTCTGGCGCTAAACTAGCGGACGTGACGAAAGATACGACAGCAGATGCAGATGCAGTCAAGTTGATCGAAAAGGCGCATGAAGGAACACTTGCTTACATTCGTCAAGAAGTCGGTACGATCAATGATGATATCCAAAGTTTCTTCGCCCTCGCACAAGACGATGATTCAGTTCAGTTCGTAACGAACGCTCAGAAATGGTATGTCGAGAAGCAACTAAAAGAAAATGCCGATCTCGCGAAATACAAAGATCTTCCTTTACTATCGGCAGCAGCACCTTTTAAAACGGGTGGACGAAATCAAGTAAATGCAAATGATTATACATTAATTAAAAAGGGACCGATCGCATTAAAAAATGTTGCCGATCTCTATGTTTATCCAAACACACTACAAGTAGTGAAAATTACTGGAGCAGACGTGAAAAACTGGCTTGAAATGTCTGCCGGTCAATTCAATCAAGTTGGTGCTGAGCAGACGAACTTGTTGAACAAAGACTTCCGCAGCTACAACTTCGATATTCTCGACGGCTTGACATATGAAATCGATATCACGCAACCGGCGAAATTTGACTATAACGGCGCTGAAATAAATAAAGATGCTAACCGTGTCCAAAACATCAAGTATCAAGGAAAAGCGATCGCAGACGATCAAGAATTTCTCGTTGCTACAAATGATTATCGTGCAGGAAGTGCGACATTCCCGGGTGTCGGCGCTGGTAAGAACATCGTCTACAAATCGGCTTACGAAACACGGAACGTCATTTCGGACTTCATCAAAGCGAAACAACCGGTTGATTATAAAGCCGATGACAACTGGTCACTCGTCGCAAGCAAACCGACGACGGTCAGCTTTGATTCAGCGGCTGCAGCTGCACCGTACGTCAAGCGGTATGAAGGCATCACGAACACAGGTGAAACACGTCCAGGTGAGACAGGTACGTTCCTTAAATTCAATATGAACGTTCCGATGAAAGACTTCACGGTCTCGGCGAAAGCAGTTAAACCAGGTGCAAAAGTCGTTACTGGTCAAGCCGTTTCAGGTGCGAAAGTCACAGTCAAACTCGGGGAAAAAGTCCTTGGAACAGCAACAGCAAACGAAGCGGGTCAATACGAAGTCGTGACACGTCCGCTCAAATTGCGTGACAAGTTGACGATCGTCTCTGAACTCAGCTTCATGAAGACAGAAACGAACGTCACAGTCGGAACAGGTGTCGTTGCGACACCAGCGATCGATAAAAAGTCAGCAGTCTACGGTTCAACGGTCCTCTGCGGTAAAGCAACGGAAGGTCTTGACGTGACGCTCTATAAAGGATCAACGAAGATCGCGAAAGCGAAAACGACGGCAAGCGGCTTCAAGATTGCGGTCAAGAACGGTCTAACGACAGGTACGTACACGGTCAAGTCGACAGACATCTCGAACAAGATCACGAAAAAGGCGTCGTTCACGATCAAGAACACGTATCCGGTCAAAAAATGGTCAGGCAAAAAGACGTTGACAGGTAAAGTCGAAAAAAGACAAATCGTCCGCCTCTACCAAAAAACAGAAGCTGGTTATCAATTGATCGCTCAAGACGTGGCGGATCAGCACGGGAACTATGTCTTGAAGATGCGTAAGGCATTGACGAACGGCTCGTACAAACTCAACATCTATACAGCGAAAGATCATCTCGATCAGTCACGCTACTTCATCACGAAGTAATATCTCACACGGATGTCTGCATATGCAGGCATCCGTTTCTATTTGGCTAGATATGTGCGTTGTGAGAGTAGAAATCGTTTAATGCGTTCGTAGATGGTTGCTTGCTCGACTGTTAATTGATTCGTCGCGTGCGACATGTAGAGTCGTGACGTAATGGTAAACACATCGTCTGTGATGAAGGGAAGTCCCATCTCGCGACAGACGGAGACGGGAACGAAGCTGAAATACCGTTGCTGGCGTAAGGCGAGTTGCAGTGAGACGTCATCAATATAGTGCGAGGTATCGGCATAGATGTTTAGTTCCGCCATCTTCAATTGGATGAAGCGGTTGTAGTCCTTATTGTGGGAGGGAAACAAAAAGGCAGTTTCCGTTGCATCCGCATAGAGAGCCGTAATCGCTTCTTTCTCTGAATAGGAAGCAGGATAGGTGATGACGATATCTTCCTCCACGATCGGTTCGCTCGTAATGAGCGGGTGCTTGAGTTCCATAAAGCTGATCGAGAAATGGAATTCTTGATGGAGCAGGCCACTTAAAATGTCGCGATTCGAGAGGATGTCCGAGTTGAACAAAGGCGCAGTCTGCGGCAAGAGAAATTCCCGTAGGATTAATTGGATGAAGCGACCGTGCGAACTGGCAAGGCTGAGTGGTGTTTCGGTAGAGGCATCATTTCGCGCCATGCGTTCCTGGACCCGTGTCAGCTCGTGTTCGATTTTTTCGACCGACTGCAGTAGAAGTCGTCCATTGTCGGTCAAGCTGATTGTTCTGCCTTTTCGATGAAATAACGTCGTGTTCAATTCACGCTCCAGTTTTTTGATCGTCGTACTAAGGGCAGGCTGACTGATGAATAATCGTTCGGCAGCACGCGTCACGTTCAATTCCTCCGCGACGTGACGAAAATAATTCAAATGTAAGAGTTCCATGATATCCTCCTGACATAACCTATAGGTTATTAAAATATATAAATATATATATTTCTGTTTATGATGAAACCAGTATATCGTAAATACCAGAGGTGATAGAAATGAAAATCGGAATTTACGGAGCAGGATCACTAGGAACCATCATGGGAGCTTATTTAAGTAAACAGTATGAGGATGTCGATTTGATTGATACGAATCGCGCACATATCGAAGCGCTGAACACAACAGGCGCGCATGTCATTGGACCAGATTTGACGCAAGCCGTCCATGCGATGCATCCGGATGACATCACGGAGATGTACGATATCGTATTGTTGCTAACGAAGCAGGTCTACAATGAACCGGTCCTAGCGAAAGTCCGGACGATCTTGAAGGAAGACGGTATTCTCGTCTCCTTGCAAAACGGTGTACCGGAAGAATTCATTCAACAACAGATTCCACGCGAACGTATCATCGCGGGATCCGTCGAGTTCGGAGCGACATACGTCGGACCAGGTGAGTCACGTCTGACATCGGATTACGAGCACTTTAAGACGTATGCGATGCAAATCGGTGAACTGGATGGCAAGAAAACGGACCGAATCGTCCAACTGAAGGGCATCCTTGATCACATCGGTGGGACGGAGATCTCTGATAATCTACCGGGAACGAAATGGTCAAAACTCGTCATCAATAGTACGTTCAGTGGATTATCCGCTGCGTGTAACGGTACGTATGGCGACGTTCTCGATCATCCGGTCTTGTTACGGGCAGCGATTCATACGATGCAGGAAGTCGTTGAAGTCGGTCACGTCCACGGCATCACATTCGCGCGGATGAGTACGTTTGAGCCGGCAGCTTACGCAACACTAGACGATATCGATGAAAAACTGAGCACCGTACCACGATTGATGCACGGGTCGCGTGACTTAGAAGCGAGTATGTTGCAGGACTTACAAAAAGGGCAACCGACCGAAATTCGTTTCATTAATGGGATCGTCACGATGTATGGCAACACATACGATATCAAAACACCATTCAACTCACTCATTCAAGAAATCGTCGAAGAAGCGCAAGCAGCGAAGACGGTTCCAGATTTTGAAACAAGTGTCGCACGCTTTGCCGCATTGTTAAACGCATGAAGGAGGGATTCAGATGAGACAGGAAGATGTAAAAAATATCGTCGCGACGCCGATCAATGCACCGGTCTTTCCGGCGGTCGATATCTTCTTTCGAAATCGGGAATACTTGAACATCATCTATGAGACGGACATCGAAGCGTTACAAGCAGTCGTTCCGGAACCGCTCGAGGTGCTGAGTAATCAGATCAAGTTTGAGATCATCAATATGCCGGATAGCACAGGTCTTGGGAGTTATCTCGAGTGCGGGCAAGTCATTCCGGTTCGGTATCAAGAAGAGGTCGGTGAGTTTTATCTCTCGATGTATGTCAACAATCAGCCGGCGATCGCTTCTGGTCGTGAAGTGGCTGCGTTTCCGAAGAAGTATGGTTCACCCCGGCTTTATCTCGACAATGATGTACTCGTTGGAACGCTTGACTATCATTCACTTCGTGTCGCCCAAGCGACGATGGGATACAAGTATGTTCCGATGGCGGTCGAAGAGGCACAATCGATTGTCGGTGCGCCGCAGTTCATGCTCAAACAGCATCGCGGTTATCAAGGCGAGTTGATCATCTCCGAACTGACGCGGAGTCAAATCACGGATCTTGAGATTAAAGAAGCATACCGTGGACCGGCGCGACTTCAGTTATTCGAACATGTCATGGCACCACTCGCTGACTTCCCTGTTCGGAAGATCGTCGATGCCCAGCATATCATCGCTGATCTTCGACTTGGTGGACCTGCGAAACTGTATGATTATTTAACGGATTAACGACTCTCTAACATCAACGACCTCCAAAATGGATGGTCGTTTTGTTTTACCCCAAAAACTGGCATACTGAATTGAGAGGGGGAAACGACCATGCGACAAGTCATTGTGTTACCGTATCAATCAGAATGGGCGAGTGAATACTCACGAGAAGCGGATCAGTTACGAGAGGTGTTCGGAGCACGTCTTAAGCAGATCCATCATATGGGAAGTACATCAGTTCCGGGACTCGCTGCAAAACTGATCATCGATATCTTACCCGTCGTCGATACACTAGAGGGAATTGAGCAGTTCGACGGACGGATGGAAGCGCTCGGTTACGAAGCGAAGGGTGAATTCGGGATGCCGGGGCGTCGGTACTATCGAAAAGGTGGAGACGAACGGACGCATCACATCCATCTCTATGCGGCAGGAAATCCAGAAATCATGCGTCATCTCGTCTTTCGGGATTACTTACGTACCCATCCAGAAGAAGCCGCTGCTTACGGAGCATTAAAGGAACAATTAGCAACGACATATCCGCTTGATATCGAAGCCTATATCGCCGGCAAGGATGCGTTCGTCAAGGAACTCGAACACCGCGCAATCGCTTGGGGGAATGCACATGACTGACTGGGAACATGACCTCATCCGCCATGTCGGCGTTGGTGTGAAGACGTCGAAAGCGTTGTTTGAGAAGATCGAGGCGCAGGACTGGGACGCGCGACCAATCCACGGGAAACGGACCGTCGGTGAAGTCGCTGTCCATCTCGCTGTGTTACTTGAAGCCGATTTGATGATCGCAGAAGGGGCGACGGCTGAAGCAATGGAGGCGTTTTATGCGGAACCGGTCCCACGCGATCAGTTACATGATCGAATCAATCGTGCGTTTTCTATCTATCAGAAGAAAGTCACGACTGGATTTACGACGCGTCCGACGTACTGGGGCGTTACCGACTCGATGAACGGCTGGGCAATCGAAGCAGCCGTGCATCTCTATCATCATCGATCCCAGTTATTTGATTACTTGAACATCCTTGGATACGAGCTAGAGATCTCGTTATTTGAATGAATGGAAGTAGGGGTAGTATATGGAATATATTGTTGAAACATCAGCCGGTCGTTTTGATACCCGGCTGACAGGAAGTGGGAACGTCACCTTCGTCCTTGATCACGGGATGATGTCGAATCGACATCAATGGGGCTGGCTACGAACTGAATTATTGAAGCGAGGGCGGGTCTTTGAATATTCACGTCTCGGGTATGGTCGGTCGAGTCGTGGCAAAAACAAACGACTCTTTACGCATCAAGCAGATGAGCTCGCGGACGTCTTACGGATGCTTCGTGTCGAAGGACCGTATGTCTTCATCGGACACTCGCTCGGCGCCTATATCTCTCTCGCAAGTGGACGATTGTTTGCAGACGAGACACGCGGCATCGTTTTGCTTGATCCGTCGCATCCCGATGTCGATGCAGCATTACCGAACTGGTACGAACGAACACAAGAGGAGTGGAATCGATTCCTCTATTTCCTTAGTCACGTCCGACCGATCGCCTGGATGATTCCTGATCGTCTCGGCAAAAAGATGTTCAGTGTCTTACCGGAAGCCGATCAATTACCGATGTGGCGGCATTTTGCGGCACCTGGACATTGGCGGGGAACACTCGACGAATGGCAAACGGTCGAGGAGAATAATCAGATGATTCTATCGTTGCTTGAAGACGTGACACAGCCGGTTCTCGTCCTGTCTGCTTCGAACTGGGTAGGGGGCATGCCGGAAAGTTGGTTGAATCCGGCATTGACCGAACAAATCAATACGGCTCACGCTGCGTTCGCCGATAGTTTACCGAACGGGATGTATCACGTGATTGCGGACACGAATCATTACACGATTGCCGGGTTTTCACACGAGGCGGCAGAGCGAATCACGGATTTGATCGGGGTGACATGGGATTTACCGATTCAAAGTCAGTAGTAAGGTTACGTTTTTCGTTTCGCTCGAATCGTTTTTCTGGGACAAGCATCGCGCCGCTTCACTTTGTTGCAGGGTCGCTCCTGCTTGTATTTCCCTAAGAAGCGATTCCGAGCGAAAAAACGTTTTTTCTTGTACTTCGGAATATCTGACGGAGCTGACTCTAAAGCGAGTATCTACAAAGAATGACGCGTCACATGCCACTCCTACAGGAAAAAGCGCATTATGCGCTGTCAGAGACAAACAAGACCCGCTTTCCTGCTTAAATGAAGCAGGAAAACTGGCTTGTGTCTCGCCTGAGGAAACGGCGTGAGAAGATGCGTCATTTTTTTGGAGTCAGCCCCGTCTACTCCCTGAGTCGACACTTATCGGCTTTTTTTAGGGAACAAAATAAATCGAAATCATTACGATTGACGCCAGGTAAAAAGTCGGTTACTCTATAAAACGTAACAATTACGTTTTAGGAGATGAATGATGATGCAACCGATATCGATCACCGTTTTATCTGGATATCTTGGATCCGGTAAAACGACACTATTGAACCATTTACTACATAATCGCGAAGGGCGCCGCCTCGCGATCATCGTCAACGACATGAGTGAGGTCAACATTGACGCGGCATTGATTGAGCAAGGCGGATTCTCGCGGACGGAAGAGTCGTTCGTCACACTTTCGAACGGGTGCATTTGCTGCACGTTACGTGACGATTTATTACTTGAAGTCAAACGCCTCGTCGACCAAGGCGATATTGACGGTATCGTCATCGAATCGAGTGGTATCTCGGAACCGATTCCGGTTGCCCAGACCTTCACGTACGAAGATCCGGACAGTGCCATCGACTTATCACAAGTCACGAAAATCAATGCGATGGTCACGGTCATCGATGGGTACCGTTTCCTGAAGGACTTCGAGTCTGGTGAATCGTTGATTGAGCGGAAACAGGCCGTCGATGAGACAGACGTGCGTGAAGTCGTCGATCTACTCGTCGATCAAGTCGAGTTCGCGGACATCATCGTCTTGAATAAAGTCGATCGTCTGACACCGGAAGAACGCCATACCGTCATCGGCTATCTAAAGGCATTAAATCCAGTTGCCCGCTTGATTGAGACGACATATGGTCAAGTCGATCCGGCAGACATCTTAGACGTTGATCTATTTGATTTTGAACAAGCGGCAGCGAGTGCCGGTTGGATCCGTGAGTTGAATGCGGAAGAACATATTCCGGAAACGGAAGAGTACGGGATCAGTTCGTTCGTCTACAAGCGCGACGTGCCGTTCCATCCGGAGCGCTTGCTAGCCTTGATTGAAGACTGGCCGCAAGAAGTCGTCCGGGGCAAAGGCTTCTTGTTCCTTGCGACACGTCCTGAGATGGCATTGCTGTTCCATCAGGCAGGATATGCGTCAAACATGGAATACGCTGGTCGTTTTGCATCAGATGAGGATCGACGGACCGAACTCGTCTTGATCGGTATCGGACTGGAGCAAGAGAAGCTCGAAGCGCTATTCGATGCGTGTCTCGTCCGAGCAGACGAAACGGACTGGGCGTCATTGAATGATCCAATTCCTGGTCGCGAGATGTACGAAGAAACATTTTTATAAGAGGTCAATCTTTTGAGAAACCGTATCTGCGGTTTCTCTTTTTTTGTTATATTTTCATAGTGAATGGGGAAAGAATACTAGTGAAGGTATGTTAATTGAAGGAGGAAAATCTGTGCGCAACCGGATTTTACAATTCGCACTCGTATTTTTAGTCGCCGGTGGCATCATTTGGGGACTATATCAACTCGGCTATTTATTTTACGTCTTAACGATTTCAGCGACGGTCGTGCCGCTCGCCGTCATCATGATCATTTTCATCGAGAACCGGACCGCAGAATCAACGATCGCTTGGTTTCTCGTTCTAATTTTCTTACCGATTCTCGGAGTCATCATCTGGTTGATGTTCGGTCGGAATCCACGGCGTCGACGCCGGAATCGTCGTTCGCATGATGAACGGAAATTGCTCAAGCAAGCGATTCGTCCAGTTCGGTCGCTTGCTGTCAGTGAGTTACCACCGAATCACTTGAAGCTTGCGAACACGATTCGTAACTTCGGAGGTGGCGGGGTGGACGTTCATACAGCAAGTGACATCCTGACGAACGGGGAAGAGACGTTCCCGGCGATTCTTGACGCGATTCGTCAAGCACAGCATCACGTCCACATCCAGTACTACATCTATCGGAATGATGAGACAGGTAAAGCAATCCGAGAAGCATTGATTGAGCGACTCGAAGCCGGTGTGACGGTTCGATTCATGTATGACGGACTCGGAAGCTATATGCTCGGTGAAAACTTCTTGCGTCCGCTACGCGACGCGGGAGCACATATCGCAGCCTATGATCCAATCTCGAGCCCATTATTCATCTTCACGGCGAACTTCCGCAATCACCGGAAAATCGTCGTCGTTGATGGTAAGGTCGGTTTCACCGGTGGTTTGAACGTCGGGGATGAATACGACGGCAAGAGTAAGAAATTCGGCTTTTGGCGCGATACGCATCTGCGACTCGAAGGACGTGCCGTCAAGGAGTTACAAGCGACGTTCCTCGACGACTGGATCTATGCTCAAATCGAATCGGACGACACATGGGAGACGTTTGCAGGGGATGAGTCAATCCACCAATACTTCCCGAAACATGACGTGGCGTCCGACGGGGCGATTCAAATCGTCACGAGCGGACCGACGTCAAAGGATCCCGCGATTCGCAATGCCTTGATTGCCGCGATCATCGCGGCGCAACGTTCGATCTGGATTGCGACACCGTACTTGATTCCGGACAATGAGACGATGACGTTACTCCGACTCGCAGCACGTGCCGGACTCGACGTCCGCATCCTGACACCGGGAAAAGGCGATAGTTTTACGTCTTATTACGGCACCCGCTCCTACTTCGGACCACTCTTGAAGGATGGCGTCAAGATTTATACGTATAACCGTCACTTCATCCATGCCAAACTGTTTCTCGTCGACGGGAAAATCGGTGCCGTCGGAACGGCAAACATGGATATTCGCAGTTTTGTCCTCAACTATGAACTGATGGCGTTCTTGTACGACACAGAAAGTACGGAACAGCTCGAGCGTGACTTCATCGCTGATTTCGATGTCTCGATTCAGTTATCATCGAACGATTACGTCAAACGTCCGCTTCGTTTCCGCATTTTTGAGTCGCTCTCGCGTTTGATTTCACCACTATTATGACGCAACGTCCCGCATCGATTTTCAGGTGCGGGACGTTTTTTTGGTTCATTCTTCCTTGAAGTGGGAACATGAACTCTTATACACTAGATGTGTAATCGGTTGCACACTACTTAGCCTGGAAGGAAGTGAAAGGGGCGCAAGTCCCGAACCCGTATGCGAACAATTGATGAATCCCATTTCTACACGCGCGACATGAAACCACAAGCACGACCAGACGCCATCATCCAAGGAGATGTCTACCGTTTCACGGTCTTGACGAGTCGCATGATCCGACTCGAGTACGCGGCGGATGGACAGTTCGAGGATCGACCGACCCAAACGGTCTTCAATCGCGATTTTCCGGTACCTGCTTACCGCATCGTCGAAAACGAGGAAGAATTGCAAATCATCACCGAGCACGTCCATCTGCATTATACGAAGGGACCGTTCGCTGCGAACACACTCTATATCGATGTCCTAGGGAACTTCAGTACCTACTACAGCCGCTATACGTTCGGCGGACCGCTCCGGACGTTAAAAGGAACGGCACGGACGCTTGATCATGCGGACGGCGTCATCCCACTTGAAGAAGGGATTCTCTCCCGGCAAGGTTACGCGGCGATCGACGACTCGAACGCGTTCGTCCTGACGGAAGACCACTTCGTCGAACCGCGACGCTCCGGGACGCATGATATCTATTACTTCGGATACGGTCACGACTACAAACAGGCACTGCGTGACTTCTACCACCTGACAGGACCGACGCCGATGTTACCACGTCAGGTACTCGGCAACTGGTGGAGTCGCTACTGGCGTTATAGTGAGAAGGAATACAAGGATTTGATGACGCGCTTCAAGACAGAAGACATTCCGTTCTCGGTCAGTGTCATCGATATGGACTGGCACGTCACCGATATTCCGGAACGCTACGGAAGTGGGTGGACGGGCTACACGTGGAACCGTGATCTATTCCCGGATCCACGCGGATTCTTGCAATGGTTGAAGGACGACGACCGGATGGTCACGCTCAACTTGCACCCGGCGGACGGTGTGCGTGGGTTTGAAGAAGCCTACGAGGCGATGGCGGTCGCGATGGGCGTCGATCCCGAATCGGATGTCCGGATCCCGTTTGATTTCTCGGACCGGACGTTCATCGAGAACTACTTTACGAAGCTGCATCATCCGCACGAGGCAGATGGCGTCGACTTCTGGTGGATCGACTGGCAACAGGGCGCGAACTCGAAGATGAAAGGGCTTGATCCGCTCTGGATGCTCAATCATTATCACGCGCTTGATATCGCTCGTGACGGCAATCGACCGTTGATTTTCTCGCGTTACGCGGGACCCGGAAGTCATCGTTATCCGGTTGGTTTCTCAGGCGATACGATCATCTCGTGGGCATCACTTCAATTCCAGCCGTACTTCACGGCGACGGCGTCGAACATCGGTTATGGATGGTGGAGCCATGACATCGGGGGTCACCAACGCGGGGAGAAGGATGACGAGTTATCGACACGTTGGCTCCAGTACGGTGTCTTTAGTCCGATCATGCGCCTGCACAGTACGATGAGCATCTTCAACGGGAAAGAACCATGGCGTTATTCGACCGATGCGGCGAACGTCATGAAGAATTATTTACGACTCCGACACCAACTCGTGCCGTACATCTACACGATGAATGCCCGCAATCACTTTGACGGCTTGCCACTCGTCTCACCGATGTATTATGAGCATCCGGAAGACGATCAGGCATACAATGTCCCGAACCAGTTCTACTTCGGAACAGAACTGATCGTCGCGCCGATGGTCACACCAATGCACCGGAAACTGCATATGACTTCAACGACAGCGTGGTTACCAGAAGGGGAATGGTTTGATTTCTTCAATGGTCACCGGTACCGTGGCGGCAAACAGATCCGTCTGTTCCGTTACCTCGAAGATCAAGGCGTCCTCGCAAAAGCCGGTGCGATCGTTCCACTTGGTCGTCATCTCGAACAGTCGAATGCCCTGCATAATCCAGAGGATCTCGAAGTCGTCGTCTTCCCGGGAGCATCGAACCGGTTTACGTTATTTGAAGACGATAGCACGGGTGTTGCGCACCGTGATGGTGTCAACGTCGAGACGACGTTTGCGCTCGACTGGGGCGCACGTGAGTTGACGATCGCGGCACCAACCGGACACCGTGACTTGCTACCGGAAAATCGCTCGATTACGTTGATCTTACGTGGAGTCCGTGAAGGTTACGTTCAGCGCGACGGAGAGAGTCTGACTGGCCACTATGATCATGCGACGCAGTCCCTTCGTGTCGAACTCGGTGAAGTGACCGATACGATCACGTTGTCGCTCCAAGTCGAGATCTCGACGAACGAGAACAAGATGGACCGGTTGTATGCGTTCCTCGACCAAGCGGAAATCAGCTATGATTTGAAGGATCGTCTCTACCGTCTGCTGTCACAAAAACTCGACCCGGTCAACATGATGCACCAGTTGCAAGCACTCGAACTCGAGAAGGATCTCGTCGACTGTCTGCTTGAGTTGATGTTGTCTTAAACGATTGGATAGACATGCGAAAAAGCCAGTATTCGTCATCCGTATGGACGAGGAATACTGGCTTTTTGATTGAGGTCAGAACTCTTCGTCTACCGCTTCATCCATCCAAGATAGTAAGTCTTCTGCATCGAAATCGTCACCTTTACTGAGGATCAAGGCTGTGACGTCATCTCGTTTCTGTTCTAATAACTCCGGGTTGTTCGTCAAGACTTCCATGAGGTAATACGCATACGAGCCAAGGAAATCAGGCTGATCGTTTCGTTCGATCAGTGTCATGAACGCTTCGATCAGTTCTTCCTGTTCTTCATCGAGAATCATCCAGTGGGAGTAGGCGAGGAGTTTTTCATTTTCGTCATCTCCACGGAGAATGTCCTTGATTTCAGGTAACGTCAGAAATACGACATCCGGCATGACGACTTCCGGAACATCGCTACTCAGCTTCGTTAACCATTCGTCATAGGTCGTCGCGACGAAATGTGTTTCTGCGACAGAAATATCGAGGCACCAGACAGTCGGCTCGGCGGCTTCCGTGAAGTGGAAGTACCAAAAATAGCTACCTTCTCCTTCCGCGAACATCATGACGCTTCCCTCGACGTCCCATTCCCGGAGGATCGACAATTCGTCTAGATACCGTTCGAATGTCAATGACGACATGGAGCGGAGTGGGAGATGCAATCCAGTTTCTTCGTCCGACCATGTATTCTCGAATTCGACCATCACGGCCATGGCTTCCGGAGCACCGCCGTTTTGTTCCCGGATTTGTTCGAGGTAACGGGCAGGGAGTCGACCGTTAACGGCTTGCTCGATTCGTTTAATGTCTGTTTCATTGACTGAAATCATCGTTTCTTCTTGTAACTCTTCATCCCAAAATGGCATCGTATGACCTTCCTTGCTATGTAATATGTAGACCTTGATTATACGGGAAGCTGATGGAAAATGTTTCAAAAAAAGACCCTTTCCGTTATGGAAGGGTCTATTGTGTCATTTACGACGCAATTTTTTCGCTTTTTGTTTCATGTCGTTATACGTAATCATCGGGCTATCGTCCATCGTCAAGCGTAGATGGTTCGGTTCGCCTTTGTTCGTGATGCCGGAGCAATAGAGGATGTCGGCATACTGCTCAAACAGTTCCTCATATGCCGGCAGGTGGTGCATCAGGCGACCAGGCGATCCCCAGCCACAGAGGACGACGCCATTTTTTGCTTTGACTTCAGCAAGTGTCTTCGCGACGAATTCATAGTTCATCTCATCGAAGCTCGCTTGCGCGAACGGCAGATCCTCGCTGACGAGCAGGTCCGGCATCAAACTGATGATGTCATATTGCTTAACAGGATCACTGACATACTTCTTCATCAAATTGTACGCACGTTGTGTCGTCGTTCCAGAGAGAAAGGCGTCCGTCGTCCGTGGTGTGTAGATTAAAGCGGCGACGTGCGTCCCTTCTGCGATGTCGTCAAAGATGTAGCTGCGTAAATAGCGTTTCGTCTTGTCTCGATCAAACGTCGTCTGGACGCGGATCGACGATTCCTCAATCAAGAGTTCGGAAGAATCGGCTGGTGTCATGGGTGGTGCCTCCTTTTAATTGGTCAAACGTGAGCTGATGCGAAGGAAGAATGCGAGTGTCTTCTTCTTGAGGTCTAGGTCGTTCGCATCGATCGCCTCGACGTGTTGCTGGTAACGATCATATTGGGCGAGCACGTCAGAAACATATTGTTCACTGCGATTGTATTCAAACAGTGCTGTCGCGAGCGTGTCTCGGTCTGATGTCTTCGTAACATCGTGTTGGTTCAGGTATTTCGCTGCCGTGTGGGCGCTGTCGACGAGACTCGTCGGATCGGCTTTCCCGTCGCCGTCCGCGTCCACTCCGAGACCACCATATTTCTCGATGGCTTCCGGATCCGTCACGTCGATGCCGTCATGCTCGATGTCACCGAGCGACGTGCCACCTTCGTATCCCCAACCGACCCATGTTTTCGGCATGAATTGGAACGGACCGATGGCGCCAACGGACGATTGCATCGCTGACGAGTTTGAGAAGATTGTCTCGACGCGATGGATGGAGGCGAGTAGCTTCCAGTCGATGCCGTAACGTGCCGCGGCTTGTTCGTAGATGTCGATGTTCTCGGCAGGTACGCCATGCTGTCCATAATACGTACGATACATTTCATTTTGAACACGTTCCCGATTTTGCCAGTAGATGAAACTACTGACGATGAGGGCGAACAGTACGAACAAGATGCTGATTCGAAAAACTTTTCGCATATTGTTCTCTCCTCTGTATAGGATTCCACTGAATGGTATCATATTTTAGTAGGGTCTAATAGCACTTTCTGTGACGGGAGTGTGGAATCAAAAAAGGAGTCGAAGTCATGTATCTCTTCGTAAATGGATTTTTACTCGGATCGCTCGTCGTCCTCTCAATCATCGCAGCGGTCCGACCGGTCGACTTGACGATCGTCCCACGCAAGGAATTCTACCCCTCGATGGTCCAGTCAAGCGGCATCTTATGTCTGTTGCTCGTCGGTGGAACGCTAGTCAGCGGTACGCTGTTGCCGGAAATCGGTTTGACGTTTTTTGTCCCAAGTGGTCCAGTCTGGTACGCGACGATCGGACTGATCGTCTTTCTCTGTATCGTCTTGCTTTTGACAGCGACCGTTCCAGCGTTTCGCAAACGTTTGTTACCGCTCTATCAAAGTGAAGCGGAACGACTGATTTTACCGCGAACGAAAGAGGAGCGAACCGGGTTCCAGATGGTCGCGCTGATGGCAGGGGTGACGGAAGAGTTGATCTATCGCGGGTTTCTCTTCCATACGCTTGGATTATTTTTACCGTTCTCTGAAGTCAGCTTCGTCTGGATCGGTGCCATCCTGTTCGGGATTGCCCATCGCTATCAAGGGTGGTTCGCGATTCTCGTGACAGGACTGATCGGAGCGGGATTCGGCTACTTGTATCTAGCGCTCGAGACACTCTGGCCGCTGATCGTCATCCATGTCTTGATCGACCTCGTTGCCGTCTATATCTATAAGGACGATGTTAATTCCTGACATCGTCAAAAAGCGTTGAATTTGGTAGACTGAATGTCAAGCGAAGTCATCGTTTAAATTGGTCAAGTTGACGGTTGCAGAACAGGTCAAATGACAGGTAGAATGAGAAAGTAAACGCTTACACATCAAAAGGAGATGGATGAAACCATGCGAACGATCACTTCCACTGGCGAGCGAAAGAAGACGAGTTGGACATTGAATATCGGCAATCAGCCACATTTGATGATGGATGGTGTGACAGAACAAACGCTTGATGCCGAACAACGTGTCATCTACGACGAATTTTTGATTCCGACGACGGACACTTTGATTCATCGGTTTAAAGCCCGCTTCCCGAACCATCTCTGCGAGAACGGGTATGATGTGTATGGTGCTGCCGCTTTTGACGAACAGGTCGTCGAACTGATCTCGAATTGGTTCATCGAGCTGGTCACCGTCTTAACAGCGATGCAGCGGACGAAAGGCATTCAGCATGTCCAGATTGAAGGCGGTGTCGCAAAACGGACCGACTTCTTACCGACCGTGCGTCGGACATGCCGGGCACTGGAGTCAACGATTGATATTTATTGAAACACCAGTCACGTGTTCAGAGGGGGCGTCCATTAGGGCGTCCTCTCTTTTTTTGTTCATCTCAAACCGTTTTCCTGGGAAGTGATTTCGAATGAACAAATCGATCTCCTTTCTTCCGGTCATAAAAAGTAGAAACAAAATCAAAATACTCGCTGAGTCGGACATAATTGTCCGGCTCCTTTTCATTTTCTGGATGATAGCAGGAAAAAACAGGTTGACGCTAGACTGTATGGCATGTACCATACAGTTAACAGATGTACTATTGTCTTAATACAATGGTAACAATGAAGGAGGGAAAGTCTAGTGCTTGAAGTGAAGGGGCTACAAAAGCGATACGGACGAAAGAAGCACGTCTTGCGTGACGTGACGTTCTCTGTCGGTCTAAACGAAGTGACATGTCTGATCGGCTTGAACGGGGAAGGAAAGTCAACGATTTTAAAAGCAATTCTCGGTCTGATTCCGGTGGATGCCGGGACAGTGACAGTCGACGGTAAAGCGTCGCACGACCAGATCGCGTTCGTGCCTGATCTCCAGACGATGCCGAGCTACATGACGATCGGACAAGCGCTCGCGTATATGGCGGATCATTATCCAGATTGGAATCAAGAGACAGCGGAACGATTGCTGCAGACGTTTCAGCTGTTTACGACGGATAAAATGGCGAACTTATCAAAAGGGAACAAAGCGAAGTTCAATCTCGTCTTAGGATTCGCCCTCGATCGTCCATACATATTACTCGACGAACCGCTCGCGGGAATCGATTTGTTCATGAAGGAACAGATTGCCTGGATTTTCTCAAGTGAGTTCATGGAAGGACGGAGTATCCTGATGACGACTCACGAAATCGCTGAAGTCGAGCAAGTGATCGACCGAGTGTTGTTCTTACGAGACGGTCAGATCGTCGAAGTCAAAGAGACGGATGAACTGCGAGGTCATCATCATCAATCGGTCCAAGACCGGATGCGGGAGGTATATCAAGGATGAAACGCTGGTTGTTATTAACGAATGAAGAACTAAAACGAAGTACGAAATTACTGGTGTTGTTGATTTCAGGCTTGATCGTCGCGGAAATCGCGTCACTGCTCTATCAAATTTACGATTATCAAAGCACGATCGAGAAAACGATGCGGATCGAGCAGATATCAGAAATGGACGCAATTGCGCGAGCAGGTGGTGCGTTGACATTCGCACAAGCAACGGATTTTTACGATTCAGTCATTGTATTAGCGATGGGGATGATCATCCTGTTTGCGTTCTGGATTTGGTACCGCGACTGGATGGGTGAGACGAAGTACATTTACAGATTGCTATTGTTACCGGGATCACGCCGGGCGATTTTTGGATCGAAAATGACGGCACTTTTACTTGTCGTGACTAGTTTGATCGGAATTCAGTGGGGGCTGTTGTTACTTAGTCGTAATCTCTACTTATGGTTGTTACCAGATGCTCAACAGGTCACAGCCAGCATAAATGAATACTCCTTCTACATGAATTTGTTCTATACGATGTATCCGAGTGATATTTTATTCATCTTACTGATGTCATTCATCGTCATCTCGTTCGTCTTCATGACAGTATTACTTGAACGATCGTTCCGAAAGGGAAAAGCGTTCTTGCTCGTCGGATTACATGGGATTGCGTTGATTGGCGGTTATATCATTTTGGGCTTAGCATTGTCAGCTATTTCGAACGATTTGAGTCAACTGCACATGCAATTTTATCTCGGGTACATCGTGCTCTTAACGTTATATGTGTCGTACAAAAATCTGCGGTTAGTCCAGACGCGTCTATCCGTCTAAAGGAGAAATCTCATGAAACGATATCGTCAACTTCTGATCTATGGAGTGATCATTCTCATAACAATCGGAAGCTACATCGGCTACACGCTGTCGATCAAAGGAGCAGACTTTTCGCTCGAGACCGTCAGTGGAAAACCTTCGCAAATCGAAAATTTTAATTTACGTCTTCAGACGAAAGGCATGCGTTCGACGATTTATGATGTCAACGCTAAGGGAGACATCGAAAAACAGTCAAATTCTTACGTCGGACAACTATTCCGTGAAGATAGCATGACGGATTTGCCAGATAAATATTACGAATTTACGACGCAAATGGAAACGAACGCTAGCAGTGATGGACAATCAGAGTATGCGATTCAGATCAAACACAATAAACTGCAATTTAAGATGTTTACGTTTAAGACGGAGGAGATGTTCGAGAAAACATTTCAGTATGATACAAAACTTGAGACGGGGATGGACATACAAGCCAGTGTCGTCGATAAACAGGCGATGAAGATCTACATCCAACTCGATCGAGTCGATCAGCCAAGGGAAACAAAACTGCTTGTGCTCGATTTAACAGGCGACCGGGTTGAAGAGATCGTTCTTCAAAAGCCAGTGGCGCCTAAACACGCTCGTCAATTTTTAGCGATTCATCAAAATGAGGTTGTCTACACGGAACAACCGTCTGACAGCGATGAGGAGAACACTAAACTATCTTATTTCCTCGATGACGGCAAAAGCGTTCGTTCCATCAAGGAGTTGAATCAGCAGCAAATCGGTTATACGCCCTATGCGAACGGTCGTTATCTCATCGGCTTCCGCCTGCCGGAAGGGGAGACGAAACGAATCGAATGGTCGATGTTCGACTTGGAAACGAAACGATTATCTGAGCATAGCGTAAGCAGTCCGCTCGTTTTGAAAAAGATTGATTGGTTGGATTCGAAGGACGAGATGCAGCTTTATCTCTCTTCCGAGACAAGCGATGGATTCCAAGTGTCCGTGATTGATCTGAAGAATGAGCAACTGATGTATCAAGGAGAAATCAAAGATGCGAATCGTAAAAAAGGAACGCGTATCTATGATTTTGCGGTTCAATGATCCACGAAAAAACGCTTCGTCCCGGAAAAACTTATCCGGTCCGAAGCGTTCTTTTTTTCGTTTTGACTAGGAATCGATACGTTCTAGAGCGAAAGCATCAAGACGTGAAATTTTTCTCTGCCGCTTTACAGGCACGCAATAAGGCATCCTTGAAGAAACGATCTTCCTGCGAAGCAAGTTGTTGTGTCGCTTCTTCGTCACCACGCAGGGAGCGGGCGAGCATCTGGATGACCTTGACCCAGCGCCGGACGTGATCGAGTTGCGGGCGACCCATCGCGACGTAAACCGTGAACCAATCGTTCTGATCGCGACGGATCATCCGTTGGAACAGTGATTTTGCAAGATCGACTTCTTCGGTCGTCGGGAGCTCGTTCGTCTCGAAATAGCGACGTAACGCGGCAACGGCAGTCGCATACGCTGCCTTGACGTCTTCTGACGACTGATGTTTGCCGTAGTCGGATGTCGATAAATGAAGTAAGGCAGGTTTCTTCTCGACACCCGTGATCCAGGCGGAGATCGTCTTATTGCCCTTATAGGCTTGACGGTTCGCGACCGGGAGCTTCGCCGTGACGTTACCGACTTTTCCGATTAAGGTCACTTTGTTGTTGCGGTCCTGGATTTCGGTCACTTTCATCTCGACCGTATCCCCCATTTCATGAGGAATGGCTTTCGGCTGGAGCTTTTCTCCTGCCGAGAGCGGCGAACGTTTGCGGATCATCCGCAGTGCCTCTTGTTCAATCCGGTCGTCAAGCGACCACAGATGTTCCGGTGGGACGTTGCGGAACCGGCGACGTCGGACCTTGATGTACTGGTCAAGCGCGTCAGCAGCTTGCTCCCGCGTCGATTCACCACGTGCGACGGGGCCGATGATGTCTCGAAGCGTAATGGATTCGAGACGTTCCATGATGCCTTCGAACGGGATGAGTTCCATTACGTAGAGACTACAGACGACGAGTTCGCATTCGCGAGGAGTGAGTGGGCGTTTGGCCATAAATTGACTTCCTTTCAGCTGGTTGATGTTTCTAGTATACCAAAAAAAAGCCATCGTCACGTAATCCCGTGACGATGGACTGAAAAAGCTTACAAGACGAATGCCGATTCCGAACTGTTTTGCAATTCGGCGGACGCGAGACGTGTGACACCGTTCATGAACGGGTCATGGGCGACGAACAAGTCACCGATTGCTTTGATCTCAGCCACGGTAGCATTCTCCTTCGCACCAGCGATGCGTAAGCGATACGGTTTTTTCGTCACCGTATCGAACGTCAGGACGATCGTATGTTCCATCAATGGTCACTCCTTTCATGAAATGTAGAGGATGGGTTATGCCTTCAGTAAAGCGTAGTCACGACTGATTTCCGTCAGCGCATAGCGTCCGTCGAGTAATCTGCCGATCGATTGCCCGATCGAAGCGACGACGTCTGCTGGAAGATTCGAACGTAAGCCGTTGTAGCGGCGGCGAGCGACGACGGCATCACCGTTCGCTGTCACCTTGTCTTTCCGCTCGAAGACGATGACGAGACTCGTCTTGATCTCTTCTGCTTGTGTCATGTGTATCACCTCCTTCGCCCTTATTGACAGGGGAAGAGACCGGATTGTTCGAAAGGAATGAAAAAAACATGGTCTGGTTACGTTTTTTACGAAAAGTCTCGTTTCTACGGATGCGGACGCTCGGATATGCATCGTTGATCTTCGTCTTCGGTGTCGCGGGTATCATGTATGCGCTTGAGCCGGAGACATTCGGCTCCTACTTCCGCGCTGTCTACTGGACGATGACGACCGTCGTCACGGTCGGATACGGGGACTTCTTCCCGAACTCGGATACCGGTCGGATTTTGACGATTTTTGTGTTCATCTTCGGGATCGGGATCGTCGGTGGATTGATCTCAAAACTGGTCGACGGTGTCCAGTTGATTCGTAATCAAAAGGAAAGAGGGTTGTTACAAGTGAAGGAAACAGGACATACGGTCGTCTTCGGTTATAGTCGACGTTCGAAGCACGTCATCGAGTCATTGCTCGAACATACGGATGTCGTCCTCGTCGACGACCTAGAGCGGGAGCCATTCAGCCACCCCCGGTTCCATTACGTCTGTGGTGATCCGGCGCTGACGTCGACGCTCGAGCGAGCTCACATCGAAAAGGCAGTCCGCGCGATCGTCCTCGCGGATCATTCGATTCCGCCGGTCCATGCTGACGGACGGACACTGTTGATCGCTTCAAGCATCGAACGGGCGAACCCGAACATCTACACGATCGTCGAGATGATGCTTGAAGAACACCTCGACAGCTTCGAACAGGTCAAGGTCGATGAGGTGTTGCTTGGTGACGAGACGATTGCCAGGATGGCGATCCTCGCGTCCCATCATCCTGGCGTGACGAAAGTCGTGACGAATTTGTTGACGAAGGATGGTGAAGGGATGTTCTCGATTCCGACGCGACCGGAATGGGCGACATACCGCGATGCGTTTCATGCCTTACTAGAAGAAGGGGTGACGATTCTGTCCGACGGGAAACGGCTTGATTTGAATCGGCGACTTGATGAAACGATTCCGAAAAACGGGACGTTGATCGTCCTTTGCTCAGAAGAGACGGCGAATCGAATTGGAGCGATTTAGGGAAGAAAGGATTTAACTAATCTTTTTTCGGGTATAGTAAACAAATTTACTAAACGGAGGAAAAGGATTATGACACAACCGCAACCAGAATGGATTCAAGAATTATTCGAGACGGTCGATCAAGGCGAAATTAAAAACGCACCAAAATTACTCTATATGGCATTGACGCTTGAACCAAATTATTTTACAAAAGCAGTTAGCCGTTTTAATCAGCGATTGGAAGTCGAACCATTAACGGACGTTTCGGAATTGCTGACGGTCTACCGCCAATTCTTCCTTTCAGCCAATCCATCAGAAGAATACTGGTCACTTGCTTGGAACGAACTCATCCAGACCCTACAACATATGATCGATCGACCAGAAGCACAGCAATTACTTAAAGAACATGTCGATTTACTCGACTGGTGGTCAAGTGAATCGTTGCTGTCGCTCCCGAGTTGGTTAACGATTCTCGACGTTGCAGAACGCATCGACGCGCTTGATCAATTTAGCAGTTATCTTCCAGATATCTTCGAGAGCTACGCGCTCGAGACAGCAAAGGATGAGCCGTTCGCTCGACTTGCCTGGTACGCGCTCGCGAGCAATCAACAAGCGTTGCTTGCCCCGTACAGAGACCGGATTGAAGCCGGTTCGTCGAAGGAAATTCAGTCTCTTCGTCAAGCGGATCTCCTCGATCAAATTGAAACGACACGGGTCGTTATGTTAAAGTCGAAAGATAACGAGCCGATTGAATTAACATTTGATCGAAAATGGACATTATAAATTATCGAAGAAAAAATGACACCTAGAAGCCGCACGAATCCAATCCAAGGGGTGTAGGGATGATTCACGTCAATTTACCGAGTGGTGACTATGTCGTGTTAGTAGAAATAAATCGTGAAGTGCTGCTGTGTCATTCGATTGAAGAAGCGGAACAAGCACAACGCGACCGGTATGAACTGGTCGGACGGATGAGCGAACGCTTGCCGGCAGAAGTGATTGGACCCTCGATTGCGGACTTCGTCCGCTTTTCGACCGGGTTCATCGGCGAAGAAGTAACGTGGCATGAAGAAGAGGAAGCGTTCTTTTGCCAACAGTTCGAGACGTTCGACGGGTCCCCGTTAGGTGAAGATCTGACAGGCATCGATGCAACGCGTTGGCGTGCGGTCCTTGCACGCTATTATGCTTACGTGACGATCGGAAAAATCATTCCTTTTGAAGTCAGCGAAGAACCGGACGGTACGGTTCCGCTTTAGTCCAGACGATTCTTCGGTCGGCGCGTAAACAGAGAAGGGCAGGGTTCCCATGAAAAAGCAACTTGCACTACTCACGCTAGCGACAATCGTCGCCATGCCAACGTCTGCCTTTGCGCAGTCTCAATACGTACAATACGACCCAACTTTTACAGAACAACAAAAACAAAACTGGTTGGCGAATCAGGGGCTGAGCGAGATTCGTGCATTGAAACAAAAAGGATTCTCTCTCGTCGAGCCACTTGCACATCTCGAAGAAGAGGATATCGATGCCGACTTGATTCCGATCACGGACGTCAAGAAAGCGACGGATTCTGCCCAGTTCCAGCAAACGTATCTCGATCAGTCACGGATCCCTACTTACTGGAAGTACAGCCGTGGTAAGTCGGATATCCGCGTTGCAATCATTGATGACGCAATCGATACGAAACACCGCGAGTTCAAGGACGTCATTTATAAAACGACGACGATCTCTGGCATTCGGAAACCAGACGATCACGGAACGCACGTCGCTGGGATCGTCGGGGCACGGGAAGACGGGAAAGGGATCGTTGGTGTCGCATCCGGTGTTAAATTGATCGGAGCCGACGTATTCGATGGTGACTTTGCTGCGTCGATTGATATCGGTGACGGTATTTTGTATGCGATCGAGCAGGGAGCAGACGTCATCAACCTGTCGCTCGGACAATATGAATTCGATCCCTACATGGAAGAAGCAATCAAAAAAGCAGAAGCGAAGAACATCCTTGTCGTTGGAGCAGCGGGGAATGATGGACGCAATAAAGTGCTCTTCCCAGGTTCGATGAGTCAAGTCGTCGCCGTTGGGGCTGTTGGCACGCTCGGTCGAGCGTCGACGTTCTCGAATTATGGCAAAGGACTTAACATCATGGCACCGGGTGAAGGGATTTATTCAACGATCGTTGGGAATAAGTATGGTTACTTAGACGGAACATCGATGGCGACACCGGTCGTCAGCGGGGTATTGGCGCTTGCGAAATCGAAGAATCCATTCGTCACGAATGAAGCGATGCGCAGTAAGCTATACGCTGCTGCGACCAAAAAAACAGGAGATACAAGTTCACATTACGGAGTCGGTCGCTTGAATGCCGGAATGTTAGCGGCGCTTCCGGCGCCAATTTCTAAAGTGTCGCTCCCTTCAACAGTCAAACCGAATCAACTATTCGCGTTTTACTTTGATGAATATTCGAATGCGAAAACGACGACCCGTCTTTATAAAGATGGGAAAGTCATTAAAAAGTTCACCCAGTCGAAATTAAAAAATGGGACGCACAAGTTCACGTATCAATTGAAACAAAAAGGGTCCTATAAACTCGTATTCAAGACGAGCGGTGGACGCCATACGCGAACGGTCGAACGACTCCTGACCGTCAAATAAAAAAAGCGCCTCCCACCGAGTGGGAAGCACTGTACGAGACCTGAAGATTATTTCGGGTCTTTTCCTTTTTTATAGACGGGCGTCGGAGGTGTTAATGCCTCTCCAGTCCACGTGATCATCGCTTCCATCTTGTATCCTGTGTCATCCTCATGGACGAACGACAGGCGACTGGAATCGATCAGTTGGTATAAACCATAAGCGACCTGGTCGGCCCAAGAGCGTAACGTCATTGCTTCATCATACAACGGGATTTGCTCAGGGAAACGTTCATTCATAAGCAAGATATCGTGTTGATCGAAATGATAGCTACGTTTTGAGAGTGCATCGGGCGCCTTGACGTTGAACGGCTCGAACGCGTGGATGAGCTCTCCTTGGCGATAGAAGGCGAAGATGCCGTTTCGCAGATGAAGTGCCTTGATCTCATCGATCTCGATCAGGAATGTCAACTTGCGAACCGTTCGCCGGTTCGTACCAGAGCGTCGTTTTTTCATACTGCATGCCCCCTTCTGAACTCTTGTACTATACCGTGAAATGAGGCAGATACGCAACTTTTTCGATTATAAAACGAGAATTGCCTCTTGCAGGAAAGCGGCATCTACGCTACACTCATAAGCAGTGACTATGTTGGTTCGGACAATCGCGGGGCATTTCGGTGCTTTGAGGAAAGTCCATGCTCGCACAGCCTGCGATGGCTGTAGTGATCGTGCTACACAAAAAGATAAGTGTAGGCAGCGTCAAGCTGACGGCAGAAGGAACGCCTAAGTCTTCGGATATGGCCGAAACTTCTTGAAGGTGCCACAGTGACGGAGCTTCATGGGAAACCATGAAGGTGGAACGAGGTAAACCCCACGAGCGAGAAACCCAAATTTGGTAGGGGAATTTCCGGAGCGGAACTGAACGCGAAGGAGAGCGTATGCAAATACGGAGATAGATGATTGTCGCCTGCGTGTGAGGGTCAAACCGTTTGGAACACTAAGGAACAGAACATGGCTTACAGGACCACATAGGCTGTTATTTTTAAGTTGAACGAGAGTCCAGGTCCACCCTGGGCTCTTTTTTTATTGCAATGAAACGATCCAGTGGAAGAAACGATAAAGGAGTGAACGCGATATGGCAAAACGCTTAGTCATCGCGACAGCGGCGATGGGAATCGAAGCGCTCGTCGCAAAAGAAGTCCGTGCGTTAGGATATGAATGTACGGTCGAGGACGGAAAGGTCTACATCGATTGTGAGATGGAGGACATTCCCCGTTTGAACATGTGGCTCCGGACAGCGGACCGCATCAAACTCGTCGTCGCTGAGTTCCGTGCGACGACATTCGAAAAATTGTTCGATCAAGTCAAGGCACTGCCGTGGCACGAATTGATGCCGTGGGATGCGAACTTCATCGTCAATGGTCGTTCGGTCAAATCGAAGCTCTTCTCGATCCGTGACTGTCAGAAGATCACCGAGAAAGCAATCGTCTCGCACATGCAAGAACAGTACAACAAAGGAACGGAATGGTTGCCGAAGACAGGCGCAAGCTATCCGATTGAAGTCGCTTTGTTAAAAGACATCGCAACATTAACGATCGATACGTCAGGTGACGCGCTGCACAAACGCGGTTACCGTGAGTTCCACTCAGCAGCCCCACTGAAAGAGACGATGGCAGCAGCGATGCTGATGCTGACGAACTGGAAGCCGGATATGCCGCTCTACGACGTCTTCACCGGTTCAGGTACACTGGCGATCGAAGCAGCGATGATCGGGCGTAATATCGCACCAGGGATCAACCGCGAGTTCGTCTCACAGGAATGGAAATGCATTCCGAAGAAGGCATGGTTCGATGCGATCAACGAAGCGAACGAAAAAGCAGAGTGGGACAAACCGTTGAAAATCTACGCGAGCGATGTCGATCCAGAGATGGTCAAGCTCGCGAAAACGAACGCAGAACTCGCAGACGTCCGTGATGCGATCAACGTCATGCAACGCGACGCAGCAGACTTCAAACCGAAGGAAGACTTCGGTGTCATCATCGGGAACCCGCCTTACGGGGAACGTTTGGAGGACGCACGTGAAGTCCATCAGCTCTACCGCAAGATTGGAACAGCGTACAAAGAATTTCCATACTACAGTGTCTACATGATCACGTCGTATGTTGAGTTCGAAAAAGCGTACGGTCGTCCAGCGACGAAGCGCCGAAAGCTGTATAACGGGAATATTGAAGTTCAGTTTTATCAGTATTATGGTTTGCGTCGGAAAAGACCGCAGTCTTAAGCCATTTTTTGAGGGTGGCGGACCGCCAGTTCACACTCAGTTCCCACTTTTGTAATTTTTCACCAAAATGTTATGAACCGCTCAATTGAGCGGTTTTTTTATTTTTTAAAATTGCTAGTTTTACTCTGAATAAGGTATAAAGTTCCTGAAAAAACAATTTATATGACCTCTCTAATTAGTTCTTTAAAACTATTTCGATAAATAAGTAGGGAAATTAGACTAGTCTATCGAAAGTTATCTTTAGAAAAAATCTAAGAGGATTAAATTCTTCAAAAAAGACTTTATAGTGGAGGGAACATGTTGGATAATTTTTTAATGATATCGTCAACGATCTCAGCTCCAATCGAGACTGTATGGCGTTTGTGGACAGAACCGCAGCACATGATGCAATGGTATCGATCGTCGAATGGCTGGTACACGACACATGTCGAGAACGAATTAACGGAACAGGGACATTTTAAAAGTCGAATGCAACGCGAAGGAAGTCCGACATATGTCGAATATTTGGGTACGTATCAGGAGGTCTCGCCCTTAGAGCATTTGCGCTATCAATTAGAAGATGGACGACTTGTCGAAGTCATGTTCATTCCGTTGCGCCATCGAACGAAAGTGATTGAAATTTTTGAAGACGATCAAGTGAATGATCCGGATGCACAACGTGCTTCATGGCAAAGTATTCTGGATCGTTTTACGACTTATGTCGAAGCAGGTAACTATACTCTTGTTGATCAGTTAAATCCATAACACTCTAAAAAAGAGAAATGTATCGTTTTGCATATTAAATCCCTTCTTAAATGGACTTTAGTCTAAGAAGGGATTTTTTGTGAGTAAGGTATAGAAAGTAATGCTATTTAGTTTGTAAAAAGATGAAAAATAAAAATATAAATTTTTTAATAATTGTTAAATAATGTTATTTAAAGTATAATATAAACATTTTATTTAGGGGAATGGTATGATGGAAAAAAGGAGGTCAAATTATGCTTAGAAAAGTATTGCTCGTGTTCTTAACAATGTGCTCCGCCGTGGCATTATTATTCATCGCATCAAAAAATGCAGTGGGAGATCATGTCATTTCGTTAGAGGAGCCGGTAGCCTTTCGTATTTCGGTGATCATGACTATCGTATTGTTCTTACCACCGCTCATTTTATCGTTCTTTAACCATCCACTAATCAATATCATCAATGTAGTCTATCAATCCTTTATTGTTCTAACATTTATCGGATTGATGCCAATTGGCTTCATAATTCCAAATGGGATGACAACTACATTATTTTCGTTCATTGGAACGATTTTAAGTGTTTTCAGCATCTGGAGTATTTATAAATACCGCTCACCACGCACTTGAATAAACACGTCTTAATTAAAGTAAATGAATGATGCCAAAATTTTATGAGTAAAGTAGCATGATGCATACATAGTCTTGAAAAGCGTTCAAAACGAACGGTATTACACAACGAATTATCTTTGGAGGAAATGAAAGATGTGGATCATACTGGGTTTACTGGCGATTGGATTTACGGCACTGAATATCATCTTTTATTTGATCGGTAAGGACTATCGTTTCCTGATGGTGCTCGGACTGAGTTTTACGGCACTGACGCTGTGCGCGGAATACCGACTCGTCGCAGAATTCGTGGCGCGGGAGGACTGGGCAGCGTTACAAGATGTCGTACCGGGCATGGAGCGGGCACTGTGGGTATTGACGTTCATCTCGATCGGATTAAATGTATTGCCGCTACTGTTAGACTACCGAAAGAATCGATCGCGTTAACGAACCTAAGAGGAGCTGAATCATGGTGAGCTATACATTTTCACCGCTGACACAACGACAGGCGGAACAAATTGCCTACGAGTGGCAATATGACGGGACGTTTGCATTTTATGATATGCCGAATGACGAAGAAGATTTAGCAGAATTTCTCGATCCAGCAAAGCGGACGGAACATTATTTTGCTGTGTTAGATCGGGAAGAATTGATTGGCTATTATGTATTTGAACCAAACGCAGACGTCATTGACGTCGGGCTTGGCATGCGACCAGACTTGACGGGACGAGGAAATGGAGTGGCATTTTTAGAAGCAGGTCTTGCGTTCATCATGGACCGGTATGCACCTAAACAAATTGAATTAGCTGTCGCGACATTCAACGAGCGGGCGATTCGCTTGTATACGAAAAGTGGCTTCCTTCCCGTCGAACGCTTCCAACAGGCGACGAATGGTGGAAGTTATGAATTTTTGAAGATGCGTTTACAACCCGTCTACTCGACGGAACCTTTTCCAAACTCTATAAGTAGATAATAGAAAAGGAGATGATGTTATGGCACGCTGTACGAATTGTCAGTATAAGTTCAACACAAAAGAAGTACTCGCTGTCAGTGTTGCGATACATGGGAAAGGCAAGACGTGTCCGAACTGTGGCGTGAAACAATACATGTCCCGGAAGTCACAATTCTATCTATCACTCGGGAATATCAGTCTCTTGTTCGTCCTGTTCTGGCCGTTTCTGATTCGGTTGAGCGACCGGGAAGAATCGATGAGGTAAGATGTCGGTTACCTTTACCTTCAATTCCATGAAACTTTTTCCTGAATCCACCAGTAGATAAGGAAGAAGGAGATGATCAAATGGTACGTTGTACGAATTGCCAGTATACGTTCAAAACGAAAGAAGTGCTTGCTGTCGGATTTGCGAAACATGGGAAAGCGTGTCCGAACTGCGGCGTGAAGCAATACATTTCAAAAGACTCGCAACATTACTTATCGCTCGGATACGTCAGTCTCTTGTTCGTTTTGATCCTACCGTTCGTCATCAAACTGAGCGACAAAGAAGAGGCGATCTGGTAAAGCATTACGCGCATGCCTGAAAACGACAGAGTGCGCGTTTTGTCTTATACTCGGGGCAAAGGAGCTGGGAAACATGCAAACCGTATACGATGCAACCGTACAAAACGCAGCGGGCGAGACTGTTTCATTAGGTGACTATGCGGGGCGTGTCCTCGTGATTGTCAATACGGCAAGCAAATGTGGGCTCGTCAAACAACTTGGCGAACTACAGGCATTGTACGATAAATATGACGAGCAAGGAGTCACGGTGCTTGGCTTTCCGTGCGATCAATTCAATCAGCAGGAGTTCGCGAGTCAGGAAGAGACGATGCAGTTCTGTCAGCTGAACTATGGCGTGACGTTTCCGATGTTTCAGAAAATCGACGTCAATGGACCAAATGAACATCCGCTTTATACATTTTTAAAACGCGAACGCTCCGGTCTACTGTCGTCAAAGATTAAATGGAACTATACGAAGTTTTTAATCGATCGCCAAGGACGTGTCGTAAAGCGGTTCAGTCCGGTCGATTCCGTCCAGTCAGTTGAAAGAACGCTATCTTTGTATTTATAAACCAAATAACCGTCCGGTGTGAATCGTCGGACGGTTACGAATGAATGTGAGAGGTAAATATGAAAATCAATTCTGTCTCAGTCAGAAAGATGCAACATACTGATTATGAAATCATGTCTCAATGGTTAAGTACAAAAGAAGTGTTAGAGTTCTATGGAGATATGAACGCACCATTTACGTTACGACAAGTGATAGATAAATACGAACCGAGAGTAAATGGAGAGATACCTGTCGCTCCCTACATCGTAGAGTTAGAGGATGAACCTATTGGATTCATGCAACGTTATTTGATAACGGACGAACAAAAAGAGGCATTTGGATATCCTGCGAATTTTATCATAATTGGAATTGACCAGTTTATTGGTTATCCTGAACTTTTTAATAAAGGTATTGGAACGAAAATGATAAAATTATTCGTTGAAGATATCGCTCGAGGCAAGGAAGTAAATCGAATTATTCTAGATCCTGACGTATCAAATCTTAGAGCAATTAAAGCTTATGAAAAATGTGGGTTTCAGAAAGTTAAAAAAATCAATGAAGATACGTGCTGGATGATGGAGTATACGATTGACCATCCATAATCTGCTCCTATGAATGTTCATAGAAAAGATCCACGAAACGAATATCCGTTTCGTGGATCTTTTGCGTATGAAAATGGTTCAGGTCATTTAACGCTAAACGAATCAAAGGAATGCTTGACGATCGCATCGCTGCGCTTATGTCCGAGATCGGTCAGAACCGGTGGACGAGGGGACAAGACATGAAAATCCTGCTCGAACGCCCGGAGCCAGTAATGAACCCAGTCTTTTGTAGGATCGAGATTCATCATTTCACGTGCGAACGTCAGTAGCTTTGAATCTGTCAGCGTCAGAAGTGGAATCGGGTTGATTTCGACATCTTCTTTTAGTTCATAGAGGTCCGGTGAACGAAGCAGAATCGCATCCGCTTCGAAGGTCAATCGGAAGTAATTACAGCTGTAGTCGCCGACGATGACCATCGTCTCCTCCGTATGCCCGCGAAAATGAAAGATCAATCGGTTACCATTTGCGACATCCATCAAGAACTGATTGAGTCCGATGTGATAATCTTCGCGAAATTGTAGTTTCTCAAGCGTGATTTCTTGCATGATTTAGCCTCCAGTCCGAGTTTGTCGTTCTTCTGTCAAAACGGTTTGGCGCGCTGCTAGGCGAGACGAACCGATCAATAAGGCGATTCCGAGTAACAATAACGAGATTCCGAACCAAGCCGTACCACTTAATTCTTCACCAAGGACGAACACACCAAGCAAGGCGGCAGTCAGAGGCTCACCGAGCGAGAGCGTGACGGCAGTCGACGATGGTACGTTCGATAGTCCTTTCGCGAATAACCAGTAAGCGATTCCGGTCGCAACGACGCCGAGATGGAGGCTGATTCCGGCACCACGTGACGTGAACAACCAGGAGAGGTCGAATAAAAACAGCAGAGGCGATAACAGCAAGGCGCTCGTCGTGAAAATGACGGCAACGACTGACAGCGGTGCGTGTGTCTTGACGAGGTTTCGACTGACGAACGTATACCCGGCAAACGATAGTCCGGCACCGAGTGCAAGGACGATTCCGATTGGATCAATCGCAACCGTTCCTTGATTGTTCAAAAGCAACAGACAACCGGTGATCGATAGTGCGGTCGATGCCCACCACAGCAACGCTGGACGTTTCTTTAGGAACAGCCACTCGATACACCCGGAAAAGATCGGTGCGCTACCGATCGCGACGACGGTACCGACGGCGACACCGGTCATCAAAACAGCGGAGAAGAACAGCGGTTGGTAAGCCGCCATGCTGACGGCAGCGAGTAAAATCGTCCGCACCGGCCAGTCGCGTAACGTCAGCGTTCCTTTGAAGAGAACGAGACAGAGTAAGAACAGTCCACCGACAGCCAGACGAACGGCACCAATTGCAATCGGATGTGCATCCTCTGGCGCAAAGGCTTGTGAGGTTCCCGTCGTGCCCCAAAAGATCGCAGCAAGTAATATGAGCAACATCGATGATGATTTAGACATGGGTCACCTCTTCGAATGCAATTTTTTAAAATGATATTAGAACGAGAATACCACAGAACGCGTAGGATGGAACACACCAAATAATTGAAAAAATGGTATGGTGTATAGGGTGAAGTCGTATCATTCACGAACACGAAAATGAAAAGGATGGGACCCATGAAAGAAATGAACCAAATCGAAGCGGTACTTGACGTCTTATCACAAAAAATCAATCACGGGTCGACCTTCATTCAGCGGCGATACGATACAGGAGTCGCTCAATTCAATTTAAATGATCCGGTGACGGAACAGGCGATTCGGTCATTTGAAAAGCAGTTCAAACTAACGTTACCAAGTGAATATAAGACATTCCTTCGTTTACATGACGGAGCGGAGTTGTTCATGATTCAAGGTCTCGGCATCGAACTCTATCCGCTTGAAAAAGTCATTGAAATGACAATCCAGGCTAAAGAGTACGACCTGATCCATGAAGACTATGATCACTTCTTGATGATTGGCGAAATGAACGAAGGATATGTCTTGATTCAAACGGAAGATGCGAAGACAGATGAGACACCGTATATGCACTGGATGTTTCATGAGTTGTCGACAGAGGAGACTGATCCGATTGGACAGAACTTCGGCACGTTCCTCGAATATGCGATCATTTCGCAAGGGGATATGTTCTGGGAGTTCAAGGACTTCTCGATTGCAACAGATGCTTATTATGTAGAGAATCACAATTCTGAAGAAGAAGTGAGCAAACCACGACCGATTCGCTTCGTCGACTCGGTTCGCGTTGAAATCGAGTTTCCGATTGCGAAAAGGGATGCGTATTTCTCGGTTAAGATTTTCGAAGGGAAACAAGAAAAAGAACGTCTTGGCAGTAGCTACGACTCGGATTCGCGCTTTGAACAAGTGATGCAATCGGTTCGAGAATATCTAATGGCAGAGCGATTCCAGTATTCGTCAATCATGGTCTTTCAAACGGAGCATCGGTTTTGGCAGAACGAGGACGAGACAGGTGATCCGTTGATTCGTAATCATAATCCGCAACGTCAAGGACTGAGCTTCAATGGATATCGTGCCTTCGTCGAGGAGCCACCACGCCCACTCCCAGGGTGGGAATGATTTAGAAATTCTTCACACAGCACGGAGTTTTACAAATGAAAAATGGTTGTTGATCCTCATGATTCTTTGTTTGAGCGGTTGTATGATCCAACCGCAAAGTGGAAGTGAGACGAATGAGACGTCCTTCACAGGGACTACGAAAGAAGGATTCGTCTTTGAATACAAATTGACGAACACAGGAGACCATGCATTTGATGTCGTTGCGCGTTCTGGACATTTGTTGAATGTCGTCGTTCGTGAGAGCAAGTCGAGGACTGTCGTCTTCGATTCAAGAAAACAACAGATTAAAACAAGACAACAAAAGAAACGTGTCAAAGCATCAGAAACCGTCGTTCTCAAACAAACGGTACAAGGCGAGACAATCGAGCCGGGTACATAAGATATCGAATATCTCGTTGAGGAGAAAGAACAGTACAGCGACAGTTCTAGTTCAGTAGAGAGTATGGAAGAGAAATTAAAATGATTTACGCCTCTGGTGAACGACTTCTTTAATAAATATCTTAAAGCCTCATACAGGTTTCAGTACGAATGATGTTATGAGTAACATGAGGCGTACAAAAGTGGTCCATGTGAAGCTGGTTTTTGTCCGTTAGGCATCTAACGGGTGAAAATCAGCTTTTTATTTACTAATGATACTATGCAACGATTGGACGTAAGCGAATGTCTGCGTTACAGGACTTTTCGAATGAGGAAATTAAAGCAAGCAGGAAATCAAGGGACTTATCCTGAAAGAGAAGGACAAAACCTTATTTTTATATATCGAAATTTAATTTCAAAAATAAATAAATTATATTGAATTAAAATTTCTTAATTGTATAATAAAGGGAGGGAAGAGAAAGGGTGAAGCAGATGTTAGATCAATTAGCAACGGAAAGTCGGAATGAACGGACGATGCAACTCGATGAGATGACAGTCGAGGATGTTTTACGGGTGATGAATGCTGAGGATCAAACGGTCGCGACGGTCATTCGGGAACAAATTCCCGTTATCGCGGAAGTCGTCAAACACGTCATTGCATCATTCAAAAACGGAGGACGCTTGATTTACATCGGTGCTGGTACGAGCGGACGACTCGGGATTCTTGACGCGGCAGAATGTGTGCCGACGTTCGGGGTCTCACCAGACATGGTCGTCGGATTGATTGCAGGCGGCGAACGCGCGTTAATCAAAGCGGTCGAGGGAGCAGAGGATAGTCGGACGCTTGCCGTCGACGATTTAAAAGGGCTCCAGCTAGAAGCACGTGATACGGTCATCGGGATTGCAGCAAGCGGTCGGACGCCGTATGTCATCGGCGGGCTTGATTACGCGAAGGAAGTCGGAGCGGTGACGGCAGCGATTTCTTGCAACACGGATGCCGTCATCAGTGGGCACGCGCGTTATGCGATCGAAGTCGAAACAGGTCCGGAAGTCTTGACGGGGTCAACAAGACTAAAGGCTGGAACGGCACAAAAGCTCGTCTTGAACATGGTTTCGACGTCGGCGATGATCGGTGTCGGCAAGGTCTATCAAAATCTGATGGTCGACGTCCAGTCGACGAACGAGAAGCTCGAGATTCGGGCGAAGCGGATGATTTGTGAGGCAACAGGAGTCGACGCTGTAACGGCGGAGCGTGTCTTTAGTGAAGCGCACGGTCACGTCAAGACGGCGATCGTCATGATTCTCGCGAATGTTCAGCATGCGGAAGCCGTCGAACGATTACAACAAGCAAACGGATTCGTCCGAGACGCACTCTAAGGGGGAAACACGATGAAGAAGGAAGAAGTGCTGGCACACGCGATTCTCGAGCACGTCGGTGGAAAAGATAATCTCCGGCAGCTTGCGCACTGTATGACGCGGGTTCGTTTATCGTTAAAGGATCCGACGCAAGCCAATATCGATGCGTTAAAGCGGATTGACGGGGTCATGGGGGTCATCGATGACGAGACGTTACAAATCGTCGTCGGTCCGGGAACGGTCAATCGGGTAGCCGACCACTTAAGTCGCGAGACGGGACTCGCGATCGGGGAAGAGTCCGTTGATCCAAATCTGACGCCAGAAGAACGAGCTGCCGTCGAACGGCAAAAAGTAAAAGCAAAACAACAGTCACCGTTCAAACGCTTCTTGCGCCGAATCGGGAACATCTTCATCCCGCTCATTCCGGGTCTTGTTGCTTCGGGGATCATCAACGGTGGTGCGAACTTCGCGAAAAATGCGGGTGTCGATGCAACACAGACATGGATGCAGATTTTACTCTTGATCGGTGGGACGGTCTTTGCATATCTCGCAATCCTTGTCGGTTGGAATACGGCGAAGGAGTTCGGCGGCACGCCGGTGCTCGGGGCGATTGCCGGTGGGATTCTATTCAACCCCGTGCTAGCGGACATCACGATTTACGGGGAACCGCTCGTTCCAGGCAGGGGCGGATTGTTTGGTGTCATCTTCGCTGCGTGGTTGATGACCTATCTTGAGAAACACATCCGTCGCTTCATGTTCGCATCGATCGATATCATCTTTACGCCACTGTTTACGGTGCTGATTGTCGGATTTGCCTCGCTCTATGCGATCATGCCGGTTGCTGGACTGCTGTCAGACGGTATCATGAAAGCAATCAATGCCGTACTTGAGGTCGGTGGACCACTCGCCGGGGCCGTACTGGCCGGCTTCTTCCTACCACTCGTCATGGTTGGTCTTCATCATGGACTGACACCAATCCATCTCGAGTTCTTGAACACGATTGGCAACACGCCACTCTTACCGATTCTTGCAATGGCAGGAGCGGGTCAAGTCGGGGCGGCAATGGCGATTTTCGTCAAGACGCGCAATCCGCGCCTGCGTAACATCATTAAAGGTGCGATTCCGGTCGGTTTCCTTGGAATCGGTGAACCATTGTTATACGGTGTTACGTTGCCGCTCGGTCGTCCGTTCGTAACGGCATGTCTCGGCGCAGCAGTCGGTGGTGCCTTCCAAGCAACGATGAAGACGACGGCGCTTGGAGTCGGCGTATCCGGTTTGTCATTGACACCGTTGATCGACAACGGAATGTACTTGACGTACATCGGTGGTCTCGTCATCTCGTACGCGGCAGGATTCCTGTTCACGTATTGGTTCGGTTTCAAAGAAGAGATGGCAGACGGTATTTAAGGTGTGGACCAGCAGTTGAATCCTTCCCAAAAGAAGGAATCAGCTGCTTTTTCTCTAAGTAAAGAAGTGAAGGAGTGAGTCGATGAAAGGATTATCAATCTATTTAAGTGAACCGATCACAGACGAGACGAGCGAGTGGCTACAGCGGATGCGTGTTGTTGGCTTTACGTCGCTCTTTACATCGCTACATATTCCCGAAGACGATTCTTCACTGTACGTCGAACGCTTGCAAGCGCTCGGTCGTTTAGCACGTGAGCTCGGTTTCGAACTCGTGGCGGACATCGCACCAGAGTCGCTCGCGACGCTCGGCAAGACATGGGAGACGGCAGCGACGTTAACGGACTGGGGTGTCACCGGACTACGTCTTGATTACGGCATCAGTCCGCAGCAAATCGCGACGTTATCGAACCAAATGATGGTTGCGCTGAACGCCAGTACGTTAACAGCAGACGAATTGACGGAGATGAAGGCACACGGGCTGCGAATCGATCAAACGGAGGCGTGGCATAATTTTTATCCGCGACCGGAAACGGGACTCGACCGGACATGGTTTGACGAAAAGAATGCCTGGTTGCAGGCGCAAGGATTGCGCGTCCAAGCGTTCATACCGGGTGATGAGACACTCCGAGGACCGTTGTTTGAGACGTTACCGACACTTGAAGAACACCGGCATGCGGCACCATTCGCCAGTTACATCGATTTACAATCGACCGTTGACCGAATCCTTGTCGGAGATCCACGATTGTCGGAGGCAACGATCCGGCAATTTGAAGCAGAGCAAACCGGAGTCATCGTACTGCGGGCAGTAGCGAACGGACAGCAGACACAACGGGAGACAGAAACGAATCGGTTTGATCCAGCGCGGGATGTCATTCGGTCCGTCGAGTCGCGGATGAATCCGTCGACGATCGATCTGACACCGCAAGACCCGTCTGTCCGCCCGCTTGGAACGATCACGATCGATAATGAAAAATACGGGCGATACGCGGGCGAGGTTCAAATTACGAAACATAATCTACCTGCTGATGAGCGAGTCAACGTCCTCGGACGCGTGATCGAGGCAGATCAACCATTGATCGCACAGATTGGTCCAGGAAGTAAGTTCTGCATCGAATGGGTGACGCCATGAAGCGGCTTGTTGCGGAACGACTCGCCTATCTGTACCGTGGAGAATTGTTCACGGTGATTACGATTTTACCGCTGAGTTGGTTTGGTAATCGTGTCTTTCCTCGACTGCAGTTATTTGAACTCAGTGCCTTTTGGATGTCACTTTTTTTGTTTGAGCTGTTGTTGATTCAAGGAGCTTGGTATTGGTACAGCAAGTCAAGGCGTCTGAAGAAGGAAGGAACGTCGATCACCCCGGAATCCGTCGTCCGACGATTACGTCGCTGTCGTGTCTTCAATCTGGCTTTGATCGTCCTGACAGCATGTGCATTCGGACTTGATTGGATTCGCTTTCAATCCGATTTTCCAGTGTACGGGTTACGAATCACGTTGTTTTTGTATGTCTTTGCGATTCTTGAATACATTAATTATTTCCATATCCAACTGATGTACGATAACCGGTCGGATGTGCAATACTTAATACAGAATAGACGTTTGAAGCGATCGGCTTTATATAAGGATATGCAACGACTTCGTCCAGTCGTCTAAGGGTTCATCGAAAATAGGAGGGATTGTATGCTCGATATGCTCATTCGTGGCTATCGAAAGTTACGGAAGTTAAGAGGGCGATAAAAAGGAGGGTGTTTATGAATGAAATGGCTCAATCGACCGACACGGATCAAGGAGGAAACACCATTACGTTTCATGACGGATCCGGGTACGGATTTTTGGCGCAATACCCATTATCAGTTTAACCGTCTGACAGGTCATGCGTTGTTACAGGATGCTCCGGACGGGGAATTCAAGTGCCGAATCGAAGTAAAATTAAACCCGAATGCGACATATGATCAAGCGGGGATTTTGCTTTATGTGAACGACGATCACTGGGTGAAAGTGTCAGCTGAATTCATTCCGGATGGTCCGTCACATCTCGGTGCCGTCGTGACGAGCTTCGGGTACTCGGATTGGTCGTGTCGGGACGTCGATAATACGCTGTTTGATGCACCGCTGGTCTTTGAACTCCATTACCTCAATCAAGACGTCACATTGTATCACGTGACAGGAGAGCACAAAGAGCAACTCCGGATCGCACACTTACATGCCGTGACGGATTTGAAGATTGGACCGTATGCGTGTAGCCCGGATGTAGAAGCGGCAGGGTGTGAAGTAATTGTTACAAGATTTAAAATAAAATAATTTTTGAGGTAGAGTGATTTGTCTATTTTTTTATTCGTTGTAATTTTTGTTATACTCTTACATTTAACATCGTTAGTAATTATAACCATCTTTAAACTAATGTGGAGTATACTAGCGTGTCTGAAATCCAAATATTATAATAAGTTAAAAAAAGGATTAGAAAAAGGTAAAGCAAGAAAGTTTTATACGTACAGAAGAGGTGGAGTTACTAGCTTTTTTATTTTTATAGTTTTTATGTCTTTATTAATTTTTACTGTAATAATGTTTATAAAATTTATAGAAACAGAGAAATTCTCCTTTCAAATTATAGGATTTATTACACTATTTATTGATTTCTCAATTGTTCTATTTGTCGATAATATGTTAATTCCTCAGCAAAAAATTGTAGTGGAAATGGGTAAAACAAATGCGAAATCAAAGAGGAAAATAAGTTACATAGCTAATAGAATTCATTTTTTTATAAACAACTCGATGTCTTCGTTTTATATGGTTGTTTGTGTACTATTAATAAGTACAGTAATTCTTACTAATGTGCTAAATAAAACCAATTCGAATTTACTCCTTAGCCTATTTATCGCTGCGTTTATCTTGTTAAGTTTATACTCTAACACCTTCATAATAGAGAGTCGCTACTTTAATAATGAAGATGAAAATCCCTTTAAGTCTTATCAACACTACGATATTTACATTACCCATAAAAAAATAATTATCTACACCGGAGTATTTTTACTTTCATCATTTACTTGGTATCAGGAATTATTAGATTTAGAAAAAAATTTTGATATAAAAAATTATAGAGGAGATTTAGTTTTAATCACAACAATACTCTTGTTTTTACTATCGACTGATCGAATTTTCAAGTTAATTCATGATGACTATATAAAGTTTAAAAAAGAGACTCAATAGTACTTGTTGAAAATAAAAATATATTAAAGTAAATCATGTGGGAAATTACAAATAAATGAAAGTGTAGTCTGTAGATTTTTCTCATGACGTGACGGGCTTGAATTCGAAACTTATGTTTGTCCAGATTTAAAATTAGCAAAATGTGAAGTAGAAATGCTGAACTTTGCATTAGAGAGTGTTGAAGGATAAACAGATACAAAAAAAGTGGATTGACGATTAGCGTCAGTCCACTTTTTTATAAGAGAAGCTTTACAAATTAATTAATGTTGCAGCCATGAGATTAAAGAAATATTTCGCTTCATTCGTCTTATGAAGACCATACCATGCTTCTAACGTTTCAGGTGTGAATACATCGAGTGCACGAATCGTCTCATAAGCAAACTCTAATGCTGCCATTCCTGACGCTGTGATTAACGAATCATCACGGACAACTGGAGTATGTTGATAAAAAGATTCTCCGGAATAATTCGAGCAAACGGATTGTAAGTAAGACAAATCGTTACTTGTATGGACTCGCAGATTTAAGAATCCACTCTTTGCTAACCCTTCAGTCGCACCGCAAATCGCAGCGATGAGTGTTCCATTACTCAGCGCGTTGCCTACTTTATTCAATAGAGGGTCATGAAGAGACGCTTGCCATGTCTGTCCACCGGGAAGAATTAATGCATCCTTTGAAGTCATCTCTAATTGTGAAACGGCGATATCCGGTAAAATACGTAATCCGCCCATAGTCGTGATGGGGTGTAGCGTGGGTCCTACTGTAACGACATTGAATGGAGGAGCATCTGTTTTGAAATATCTTCGTGAATGTAACTCTGGCATCACATAACCGTATTCCCAATCTGAAATTGAATCGAATACATATAAATAGACAGTGTGAGTCAAGATAACCGCTTCCTTTACTATATGAGATACATTTAGTATAGAAAAGTTATCCTGACAACTACTGTCAGTGAAAGTAAATCATTGATGCGAAGCGATCAATTCGTGTAATCGATCAATGATTTTACTTTTGATTTCAACAGGAGAAACGACTTGTATCGATGTTCCATAAGCAATAAGGAGACTCGGGACTTGTTCGTCTAAAACGCTCGTCTCAATCATAAAAACAGCACGGTTTTGATTTTGTTCGATTAAACAGTGCTTAAAGTACCAGTGTTGGCAAATTGAATCGATAGTAGAGGTGTCACCGGAGAGGATTAGTTCACCTTGAGTTTCTCTTGAATTTGGTAGTAAATCGGTCATAAAAGAAGACTGAACATCGAAATCATCTGGAATATCGAATTGATCCGTCGTCACTTTGAATATGTGAATGCGGTCGATTTTAAAATGACGAATTGCTCCTCTTAACTGACAGAAGGCAGTGACGTACCAAGCGTGTTTCCAATAAGTTAATTTAAAAGGATTGATGTCACGGGATTGAATATCTTCATTGTTCGCGCGACAGTATTGAATATGTATGGTTGTTCGACTGCGAATGGCTTGATCGATTTCTCGTAACAAGATTTCGGCTCTCGACGACATTTCGGGTTGATAGGGAATTACATCCAAGAGCGGAGCATTTGTCGATGGTTTTAAAGCATGCTGTTTTATTTTTGAAATCGCACGTTTTAAAGCTGTATTACCATAGTAACCGGCTTCTTCTGCAAAAAGAGCAGCATGATATAAAGACTGCTGCTCTTCCGCATCGAAGAATAAAGGTGCTTCTATGAATTGAGTTAATAAGCTGTATCCGCCATGATGACCTGCTTCGGCAACGATAGGGACACCACTTGCCGAGAGAGTATCAATATAGCGATATACAGTCCGGATATTCATCTCAAGTTGTTTTGAGATATACTGGGCTGTTACTTTTTTACCAGATTGAAGCATCCAAAGAATTGCTAATAGGTGATCACTTTTCGCCAAAAGAGGTCCTCCAATCAATGAGTCATTAAAACTTAGCTGCTTTTTCTGGCATTGGTCCCGTATACGACGATTGTGGTCTGAAAATCCGGTTGTCTTGCGATTGTTCGAGGATGTGTGCCGTCCAGCCAATGATACGGCTAGAGGTGAACGTCGGTGTGAACAGTTCTTTCGGAATGTCGAGTCCTTTTAGGACGGCTGCCGCGAAGAATTCAACATTCGTATACAGTTTTCTACCCGGTTTGTATTCCTCGAGTAAATCGATCGCTGTTTGCTCCATTTGTGTAATCAGGTTGAACCAATCGCTCTCTTGCGCGAGATCTTTTGAGACGACTTTTAAGGCTTCTGAACGCGGATCGCGTGTTTTGTAGACGCGGTGACCAAAGCCCATCAGTTTTTCGCCTTTTTCTAACTTGTTTCGGATCCACGGTTCGATGTTGTCGATCGTTCCGATCTCATCAATCATCTCAATGACTTCTGACGGAGCGCCACCATGAAGCGGTCCTTTCATGGAACCAATCGCGGCACAGACGCCAGAAATCATTTCCGATTCCGTCGAGACGACGACACGGGAAGCGAATGTCGAAGCATTCATACCGTGTTCAATCGTTAGGATCAGATACGCCGTCAGCGCTTTGATCTCAACTTCACTCGGCAATTGTCCTTTAATCATATAGATGTAATTCGCGACGTGATCGAGTTCCGGATTCGGTTCGATGAAGTCAGTGCCTTGATTTTTTTGATATTTATAGGCGATGATCGATGGTAAGAGTGCTGTTACGTGCATCGCTTGATCAATTGTCGGTGGCCAAGCGAAAGCGGGTGTACCGAGTGCTGAGATCGCTGTTCGCATCGTACTCATGACATCCATCTCGTTCGGTAATGTATCGAGAATCGTCTTAATATAAGAAGGAAGTTCACGGTAGCTCGTCATCTGCTCTTTGAACGTGACCAATTCCGCTTCAGTCGGGAATTCACCATTCCAGATGAAATACGCGACTTCTTCAAACGAATAAGATAATGCGAGTTCCTTTGCCCAGTGTCCGCGATAAATAAGGTGACCTAACGTTCCATCGACTAAACCGATTTGTGTTTCAGCGGCAATGACGCCTTCGAGTCCTTTTTTGTATTCCATCTTCAACACTCCTTTTCTATTACCTACAGTCAGTATGACGTACGTTACCACTAAATCACCAGTAATTTGAATGCGTTTACAAAATTATTCTGAGGAGTGGTATAAACTAAGGTATGTGGGAGTCATCAGTTTATGCCGAATGTTCCATCTTTTTTCAATAAATCTAATATTTCTTGAGACGCTTGGATTTTCTATAGTTTCTCATACCTTAACGTAACTATATGTGTATATACTATCTTTTATCAAAATGCATATCGCAATCCAAGGTATGTTTTAGATGTACTCATTAAAAAAGACTAGGACATCTACACAGTCCCAGTCTTTTTATATTAAATGTGAAGAGATCATCCTCCTAATTCATTATGCATGATCTCTTCGTTTAAATAGATAGATCAGTTGTAATCCATCGCTTGGAAATCCACTAATTAAACGAAGTGGTAATAGATTGAAAATGACGAATATAGCGGACATACGTACGAAAGCTTGTAGGATGTATTGTATTGTCTCATTATGCAATAGAAAAAGGATCAGACTCCCGATCACAACACAAATGAAGTTAAACAATACACCACCTAGATAATAAAAAGATTTTTGCGTGCGATTTAACGTACTGATAGGACCGCCCGGAGTATATAACCCTTCCCAAATGTACTTTCTAGAAATAAAGAAATGTCCCAGTTGAAAAAATGGTTTTCCTTTTCCTAATGCAATGGATTTAATCGGAATACCATAACATCGTGCAGCGAACGCATGACCATACTCATGAATAATCAAACAAGGGAAATAGAAAAGAAACATGATGAAGTTATAGAGTAAAACATCCATATTCAGACACCCTTTCTAAAACTCATGTTACAAAATATGGATGATGGTTTCAAGAGGAGAGTATATACGAAAATGAGCAAACGACACCACTGTGTGATGTTTGCTCATTGATTTAAAAAGATATTAGGTACTCGCTATCAGCATCAATAGACGGCAATCGGACCGTATGGACCTTCGATGATCTCAAGTCGTGTCTCGAAAATCTCGGATAATAGCGCTTCATCCATGACTTCGGCGACCGTTCCGAAAGCGGCAATTTGTCCGTCCTTCATCGCACAAATGTGATCGGCATATTTCGCTGCAAAATTGATATCGTGTAAGACGGTGATGATCGTCCGTCCGAACGTATCAGCGACGTGTCGCAGGTACTCCATCATCTGGACCGAGCGGGCGATATCGAGGTTATTGAGGGGTTCGTCGAGTAGAATGTATTCTGTTTCCTGACAGAGTACCATCGCGACATATGCCCGTTGCCGCTGTCCGCCCGATAATTCATCGAGGTAACGGTTCTCAAGCGACGTCAACTCGAGAAAATCGATGTATTTCGAGATGATCGTCTCATCGTCAGCCGTCAAGCGACCTTTTGAGTAGGGGAAACGTCCGAAGCCGACGAGCTGGCGGACTGTCAGCCGGGTTACGAAATGATTTTCCTGTCGCAGGATGGTGATGATCTTCGCTAAGTCTTTCGATTTGCTACTTGTCACATCCATACCAGCGACTTCGATCTGTCCGGCATCGAGATCAAGCAAACGACCGATCATCATCAACGTCGTCGACTTACCGGCACCGTTTGGACCAATCAATGCCGTGAATCCGCCTTTAGGAATCGATAAATCAATTGGACCGATTCGGACATCATCCGTATACGATTTTTTAACTTGTTCAAGTGATATCATAGTGACCTCTTTCTAAGCAACACGATAAGGAATATCAGTCCGCCGAACAGTTCAATGATGACGGAGACGACGCTTGGCGTGTTGAAAATGTGATACATGAAGAAATAGGCAGTCGTTAAAACGAAGAAACCGATTGCGAATGCCATCGGGAAGACGTATTTATGATCGTACGTAGCAGCGACCTGATAACTGAGTGTCGCCACTAAAAAGCCGAAGAACGTCAACGGTCCAATCAATGCCGTTGACATCGACATAAGGAGTGAAATCAGAATCAAGAAGTAGATGACACTACCACGATGATTGACGCCGAACGATGTCGCGACCTCTTTACCGAGTGCGACGACGTTGAGTCGTCTTGACGAGAAGAAGAGCAATAGACCGACGATGAGGACGACCGGAATGACAATCGGGAAGTAAGACGCGTCGGCATTCGTGACCGAACCAAATAATCGTGCTTGTAAGATATCGAATTCGGATGGTGCAAGCATTTTTCGCATGAATGACGACAGCGAGTTCAGACCCGTGCCGAGAATGATTCCGACGAGTAACATCAGCTGCAGGTTCGCGTATTTTCCGGATAACAACCATCCGTATAATAAGAGACTCATCGCGAGCATGATCGCGACCTGTGTCAAAAAGGCGCTCGTGCCGGTAAAGCCGACGAGTGCTCCCGCACCGAAGAAGAAGATCATCGATGTCTGGATCGTCGAGTAGAGAGCATCAAAACCAAGCAGGGATGGTGTGATGATCCGGTTGCTCGTGACCGAATGAAAGGAGACGGTCGCGAGACTTTGACAAATTGCTGCGATCGCCATCGTGATGACGGCGGTAATTCGGCGTTCGACGACCGGCCAAAAGGATGGAGAATCAAACGGGACCGGATTATTGTAGAGCAAGAGACCGATCGTACTGAGCACTCCGCCGCTGAGGAACAGAATGAGGAGAATCCAGTAGCGGCGCTCGAGTCGTTTCGACTGAAACGCAGACGCCCGGCGATTGGTTTCACGTGTAACGCTCGGTTGAATTCGTGTATGTTCCTGTTGTTTAATCGCAGTACTCATCTGACACCTCCAGTCTTCCGTCGACGTAACAGAATGATGATGAAGACGGCTGCCCCGACCGTTCCGAGAATCAAGGAGACCGGCAGTTCAAACGGACGGATGATTGTGCGTGAAATCAGATCACTGATTAGAATCGTTGCCATCCCGATCAGACAGACCCACGGTAAATTACTACGGAGATCGTCACCGCGAAACATCGAAACGATGTTCGGAACGATCAGACCGAGGAAGGGCAGATTGCCGATGACGGTCGCGACGACACCGACTGATAGGGCGATCAGCCCAGTCGCAATCAGCATCAGTCGATTGTAGTTGACGCCAAGGCTCGTCGCGATGTCTTCGCCGAGTCCAACGAGCGTCAAGCGACTCGCGAGAAAGAAGATACAGACCGTGACACCGATGATGATCCAGAGGTATTCGTAGCGACCGATTTGAACGGACGCGAACGAACCGACGAACCAGCCTTCGATTGCTTGGCTGGCACGGAAAAATAGTCCGAGAAACGTCGATATCGCGGAGATGACGGCTCCGAGCATCAGACCGATGATTGGGACGATCAACGATGAACGCAGTCGGACCGAACGGAGAAACCAGAAGAAGACCATCGTCCCGATGAACGCAAACACGATGGCTCCGGTCATCCGCATCAACAAGGACGGTGCCGGAATGAGTAAGTAAACGGCTAACAGTCCGAGTCCCGCCCATTCGATCGTTCCCGTCGTCGTCGGTTCAACGAGCCGATTTTGCGTGATCAGTTGCATGACGAGTCCAGCCATTGCCATCGCAGCACCCGTCAGCATCAAGGCGAGTGTCCGCGGAACACGTGTGATCCAGAACATATCGAAATCGTTCGCTGCACTCCGTAGTTCGTAGACGCCCGTGAAGAGGGAAGCCGCTGCGAGCGCTAAGACGAGACATAAGGTCAAGACGAACGGCTTCGTCCAAACGACAGAAAAGGAAGGTCGAGCGGGTGGCTCAACTCTTCCATTCATTTGTTGCTGTGCGTGTGCCATTACTTCTCGAGCGCTTTCGCGATGTTAGTGAAGAATTCAGAGTACGTCTGAATCGATTCATTCAAGTACGTGTCTTTTGGTGCGTAAACGATGTTGTCGTCTTTGATTGCTTTTGTTTTCTGCAGGGCAGGCGCACGGTCAATGACATCTTGCGCCGGTACGGCACCTTCAGCGTTTCCAAGTGGTGCGTCGCGGTCAAGGACGAGTAACCAGTCCGGGTTACTTTGAGCAATCGCTTCGACCGAGACTTCATCACCTTGGTCGTTGCCCGATTTTTGTTTGACTTCGAGGGCTGGTTTCCAGTCGAACAGATCATACATCGGTCCGAAGACACGTCCACTCATCGGAGCCGAGAATCCGATATCGCCGCCTGAGACGATGACCGACATGACGCTGTCCTGTCCGTTATACGATTTTTTAACGCCTTTGATCGATTGCTCAAGCGTTGTCACGAGCTGGTCCGCTTCTTGTTTTTTATCGAAGATTTGTCCGAGTGTTTCAGTCGTATCTTCAAGTCCTTTGACGAGTAACTCACCTGGCGTACCGGAGTCTTCCGGTAAAGCGATGTCAAGATCGATGACAGCGGCGTTCGGGACGAGTTTTTTGATGTCTTCGTAATGATCAGCGAAACGCTGGCCGACGATGACGACGTCTGGATTGACACCAGCAATCGCTTCGAGGTTCGGTTCGAAGTGCATGCCGACATCGACGATATCCTTGTCTTTTGCGTATGGTGATTCAGCCGGGAGCAGTCCGACTGGTGCTGCTGCGAGTTCGACGTTCCATGCGGCAAGCGTCTCGAACGTTCGGTTGTCGAGTGCGACGACTTTTTTCGGATCGACCGGGACGTTGACTGTTCCGTGTGCGTCCTTGATTTTGACTGTCTTCGGTGCTTCTGCGTCCTTCTTCGTGTCTGCTTCTCCTGCGTTCCCGCATGCCGCCAATAAGACAGCAAGCGAACTCACGACGAGTGGTGTTTTCCATTTCCCCATGATGATTCAGCTCCTCTTGTTTGATTTGATAAACATGGATCACGAATTGAGTAGCAGATGGATTATGTATACCTACGTGATTAATCTGTTCTCAATAAGTGATAATGATTATCATTGTCATGTTCACCGAGAATGATAGCAGACGATTTTGGAAGACGCAACGCTCATTTCCAGCCAAATGGCTGTCTGAATTTTTACCTTCTATAAACTATACGAAAATAAAAAAATGATAATCTTTCTCATTTAGACATGGAAGTAGGAATATTTGACGCTTTTGACGAAAACAGGTTTAAGCGACAGTCAAAAGAGAAAGTGGTAATAAATGTAACGTTTTTGTTTTTCAAATCAGAGAAATTGCAGAGAATGACTTCGAATTGAGGTGCTCTATGAATCAACCATTTGAAGAATTGAAGATGTATCAAAATTTTGATGAATTGGCTGATGATGTCCTCGATTTCGCGAAAGAGATTCTACCCGAGCAGATGCTGTATTTATCAGCAATCGAAGCAGGACAACAACGGATGCTGAAGATTGCGAACGCTAAGGTGGATATCCCAATGGTCGAAGGCATGCAGATTGAATTGAACCAATCGTTATGTAAACTGATTGATTTCGAGACGAGACAGCCGGTCGTGCTCGAAGATATTCCGAACGCGGAACAACTCGGCGATTGGCGAAAAGGACTGGAGGAGGCTCACGTCCGTTCCTACTTGGGTATTCCAATCGTCTTAACGAGCGGGGAGACGTTCGGTACGTTATGTGCGATCAATAATCGGGTTAGCTTGTATGACCAAAAGAACATCCAGTTATTGCAACGGATCGTCCGACTCTTCTTGTACTATTTGGAGCTTGAACGCCATGCTTGGAAGGATGCGTTGACAGGACTGCACAATCGACGGTACTTAACGAAGCAGTTCGAGGAGCATCCCGGGCAGACAGGGGCCGTCTTCTTCCTTGATCTCGATGGCTTTAAGCAGGTCAACGACGTCTATGGACACGAGACGGGGGACATCGTCCTGCAAGAAGTCGCACAACGTTTGCGACAGTTCGTCCGCGAACAAGACGATGCGATAGCCGTGCGACTAGGCGGCGATGAGTTCATTTTGCATTTCGGACACGCCGATTCGAGGGAAGAGTGGGAACGACTTGCGGAGCGGATCGTCACTTCGTTAAGTGAGTGGAAAACGGACTACCGCGTATCAACGAGCATTGGGATCGTGATGTATGACACTGCGTTTCGTCCAGAGTTGCAATCCTTGTTACAACAGGCGGATATTGCGCTATATACCGCTAAGTCGTCAGGGAAAAATACGTATCAGTTCTATGAGATGGCGAAGAAATGAACGAATATCAAAAGACCTGACGCTTCTGAATCTCTTCAGAAACGATCAGGTCTTTTTAGTTGCCATGAAGACGATAGACGATCCGAATGATGTCCTTTTTCGGAAGCTCGGGGTACTTGAGACATAACTGTTCGACACATGTCACAGGATCTTCCTCTTCTAACAAGCGGGTGGCTTCTTGGACGATTGGCTCATGTTGTGCGCTGACTTCAGAAGACGAAGCAGTCGAATCGCTCGATTGATGAATCAGGTAAAACAATACCGTATGTACAGATACCAGCACGACTTTTGTCGCAAGCGTGATTGTAATCGACGCAACGTAGAGGTCCATCCAGAGTAAGACGCTCAAACTGACGGAACCGTTCACGACAGCAAACAGTATGTTCGAGAAACGACGCTTGAACAGTCCACCAAGCGCACGCATCATCCCGTCGAAGACGACGCTGACGAACAGGCTAGCGAGATAGAAGCATAAAAGAAACACTAGACAACCAACGAACGAATCGTAGGACACATCTCCGACGTAGAAAATCAGTCCATCGATCATCAGTAAAGGGAGCACTAAGAGCAGACTGAGCAACACAAGCGAGATGGAGGAAACCAGTCGTGACATCATATCATCCTTTCCGTGCAAATGATTTCGTTAGACAAGAAACGCAACATACAAACTAGGATACCGCTTAACACAGTTGATTACAATTATTGACAAAAAAGAGGTGTACATAGAATGTTACTCAGTTAAGTGTGGAAATCCTGTCAAAAAGCGCCTTTACGTTCAGTTAACATCTGGATTATCCATTGACAATCCTTCCCTTTCTCTCTTACAATTGAAAATGATTATCAATACAAGTTGGGAGATCTGCCTACCATGAACGTTAACCGTAAAAAATTACTGATTTCTACCGTCTCGATTCTGTCTTTGACATCATTATTGATCGGCTGCTCGAACCCGGGCGAGTCGACAGGAGAGCGAAAAGATAAAGATACATTGACGCTCGCGTGGCCACGCGACGTCGGAACGATGAACCCGCACGTCTACAACCCATCACAACTGTTCGCGCAGTCGATGATCTATGAGCCACTCGTCCACTACGGGGAAGGTGGAAAGCTCGAGCCATACTTAGCCTCGTCTTGGAAGATCTCTCCGGACGGAAAAACGTATACGTTCACGCTCCGTGACGGCGTCAAGTTCTCGGACGGTTCGACGTTTGACGCAGCGATCGTCAAAAAGAATTTTGACGCGATCCTCAAACAAAAAGCCTTACATAGCTGGCTTGGCTTCATCACGAAAATCGAGAAGACGGAAGCTGTCGATGCGAAGACGTTCCGCCTGACATTATCCGAAGCGTACTACCCGACGATTCAGGAACTCGCGGTCGTCCGCCCGGTCCGGTTCCTCGGAGAAGCGGGATTCCCGGAAAATGGCGATACGTCGAAGGGTGTCAAAAAGGAAGTCGGGACAGGTCCGTGGATGCTCGACGAATACAAACCGGATCAGTATGCGACGTTTAAGGTCAATAAGAACTACTGGGGTCCGAAACCGAACATCGATCACATCAAGGTCGACATCATCCCGGATGCGGAAACACGTGTCTTAGCACTCGAAAAAGGACAAGTTGATCTGATTTACGGTGAAGGGGCGATCAGCATCGATGCCTTCAACCAGTTGAAGACGGATAAATCCTACAAGACAGAAATGTCCGAACCAGTCGCGACGCGTCTTCTCGTCTTGAATACGAAAAATAAGCGTCTGTCTGACGAACGCGTCCGCCAGGCGCTCCAGCACGGGTTTGATAAAGCCGCTCTTGTCGAAGGGATCACGTCGGGAATAGAAGCACCAGCTGACTACCTGTTGCCACCGAACATGCCGTACACGTTGAACCTAAAAGTGAAGCAACGAGATTATGACGTCACGGAAGCGAATCGTCTCCTAGATGAAGCAGGTTGGAAACTGCCGAAAGGTGAAAAGGTCCGCGTCAAGGATGGTCAACCGCTGCAAATCGGAATGATGTATGATGCGGCCGAGCAGGTCCAAAAGGCGATGGCCGAAACGTTGCAGTCGGAATGGTCGAAAATCGGCGTCGAGCTGAAGACGGAAGCTGTCGAATTACCGGATCAAGTCCAGCGCTTCAAAGACAACCGATTTGACATCAACTTTTACAGCAACTTCGGTGCACCGTATGATCCGCATACGTTCGTGAACCTGATTGATACGGATGGCTTCGGCTTCAAAGAAGCGATTTCGGCTTATCCGAATAAAGAACAACTGTTGCAAGAGATCAAAGATGTCTTGAAGACGACAGACGAGACGAAGCGTCAGAAGATGTACGCCGACATTCTGCCATCACTCCAAGATCAAGGGGCATTGATTCCGATTTCGTACTTGAAGAAGATGGCGGTCTATCAGTCGGACGTGACGAACTTCCAGTTCCCGGCGAACCGGGATGAGAGTCCATTTGCTCGGATCGGCATTAAGTAAAGGAGGGATGACATGGGGGTCTTCCTCGTCAAACGCATATTATCCGTCATCCCGATCTTGTTACTGGCTGTCTTGATTCTGACAGGGTTGATTCATTTGTCACCGGTTGATCCGGCACAGGCCTATCTGTCCGCTGCCCATATCCAACCGACGGATGAACTGCTCGCTGCCAAACGAGCAGAATTCGGACTCGACCAACCGTTCTACCAACAATACTTCGATGCCGTCATCCGCTTGGCGCAGCTCGATTTCGGAACATCGTATCTTTCCGGAAAACCGGTCCTTGAAGATGTCTTGCTCCGCTTACCACCGACGGTCGAGCTGGCAGTGACGAGTCTACTGCTCGCACTCGTCATCAGTATCCCGCTCGGATTCCTTGCCGGGATCAAGAAGAATGGTTTCTTTGACCATCTCAGTCGGGCGATCGCCTTCATCGGTGCCTCGATTCCGTCGTTTTGGCTCGGGTATCTGTTCATCTTCTTCTTTGCCGTAAAGCTGGATTGGTTCCCGGTCGGCGGAACGGGAAGTGTGATGCACTTGATTTTACCGGCATTGACACTCGCCTTTCCATTGATTGCCCTGTATACGCGATTGCTGCGTGGTAGTGTGATCGAAGCGTTGAATGAACCATATGTCTTATTTGCGCGGACACGTGGATTAAAGGAAGGTCGGATCCTTGGGAAACACGTCCTTCGGATGGCGATTCCGCCGATGATCACGGGTCTAGGCATGAACCTCGGGAAGTTACTGACGGGAACGATCATCGTCGAGACGGTCTTCTCGTGGCCAGGATTCGGACGTTACTTCATCGAAGCGATTTTTGACCGAGATATGCCGGTCATCCAAGGCTATGTCTTCCTCGCCGCTCTCGTCTTCATCGGTAGCAGTTTGCTCGTCGATATCATTCAAGCCGTAATCGATCCACGACTGGCGAAAAAAGGAGGAACGGTATGAACACTCCACTTCCAGCAACGATGATCCGGTCGCGGTATACGCCGCTTCTTTATCTCTGTGCCTTCGTCTTGATTGGCATGGCAGGTGTCGCTTTATTTGCTCCATGGATCGCGCCACATGATCCGAACCTCGTCGACTTGACGCAAAAACTCCATGGTCCGTCGTCAGCCTATCCGCTCGGAACCGACCAGCTCGGGCGCTGTCTCTTGTCGCGCTTGATTTACGGCGCGCGGATCTCACTTGGTTGCGCCGTGTTGATCTTCATCGCTTCGCTCGCAATCGGATTGTTCGTCGGAACACTTGCCGGTTATCGTGACGGCTGGGTCGATCAACTCTTGATGCGCCTGTGTGACGGTGTGATGGCATTTCCGAGTCTGATTCTCGTCCTCGGGCTCGTCGGCATCTTCGGTCCGGGACTTAAGCAAGTCATCATTGCCTTGATGCTCGTCCAGTGGGTCTACTACGCGCGGATGTTCCGCGGAATGGTCATGACGCTGAAGACGGAAGCGTTCATCGCAGCCGCTCGCGTCAACGGTTCGTCTTCGTGGAAAATCATTCGGACGCACATACTGCCGAACATCTTACCGCCGCTGCTCGTCATCGGAACGCTTGAGATGGGCTGGGCGATCATGGATATCTCGGCGATGTCGTTCCTCGGGCTTGGTGTCCAGTCACCGACAGCCGAGTGGGGGGCGATGATTCACGAAGGAAAATCGTACATCCGGACGAATCCGGAATTGATGATTTATCCGGGACTTGCGATCATGCTCGTCATCATCAGCTTTAACCTAGTAGGAGAACAGTTAGCAGAACGATTCGGTGTATCAAAAACGATGAAATGAGAGGAGGTGCCCGTATCGAACCGATCTTAGCTGTCGACGGTCTGACCGTCCGTACGAAACAACAAGTAACATTGATCGAAGCGGTGACGTTCTCAATTCAAGCTGGACAGATTCTTGGTCTTGTCGGAGAGAGTGGCTGTGGGAAAACGGTGACGAGTCTCGCCTTGATGCGTCTGCTCAATCCACAGACGACAGACGTCACCGGTGACATCCAACTGAATGGCAGATCAATCATGTCTCTATCCGAACGAACCGTCCGAACGATTCGAGGCGGTGAGATCGCGTTCATCATGCAAAATCCGATGAGTGCCTTCACACCGGTCTATTCGATCGGGCACCAGATGATCGAGACGATTCAGACCCATTCACGTTGTTCAAAACGTGAAGCGAAACAGCAAGCGATGACGGCACTCGAAGAAGTCAATCTGACGGACGCCGCCCGATTGCTCAAAGCTTATCCATTCGAACTGAGTGGCGGGATGTTGCAACGGATCATGATCGCCTTAGCCGTTGCCCTGCGCCCAAGCGTCTTGATTGCCGACGAACCGACGACGGCACTCGATGTCTTCAATCAGAAGACGGTTCTTGAATTACTCGAACGGATGCGGGCGACTTACGGAACGGCGATGTTACTCATCTCGCATGATCTCGGTGTGATCGCTGAACTTGCAGACGATGTCCTCGTCATGCAGCAAGGACGGATCGTTGAGCGAGCAGATGTTTTTGAATTGTTTGATCGACCGCAACATCCGTATACACAGTCACTTCTTGCACAGCATCTAGGAAGGGAGGCGTTCGGATGAGTCTCTTGCAGATCGATCAAGTCTCACACGTCTATAAACGCCGGTTTCAACCAGCAAAGACCGTCTTACACGATGTCTCATTGACGCTTGAAGCGGGACGCTGTCTCGGATTGCTCGGGTCGAGTGGTGCTGGGAAAAGTACGCTCGGACGATTGTTGCTCGGACTCGAACGCCCAACGACCGGAACGATTTGGTTCAATGGTGTCGATCGCCACGCGACACAACGACCATTTCAAGGTGACGTCCAAGTCGTCTTCCAGGACTCGTTTGCTGCGGTCAATCCGAAGCTTACGGCTGCCGATATCATCGCCGAACCGCTTGATAATTTCATTCGTTTAAAGGGAGAAGCACGGCAACAGCGTCTCGTCACGCTAATTGAACAAGTCGGGCTCAAGGCGACGGATCTGACGAAATATCCGGCGCAGTTCAGTGGCGGGCAATTGCAGCGAATCGCGATTGCGCGAGCGATTGCTGCTGAACCACGTCTGATCGTGTTAGACGAAGCAGTCAGTAGCCTCGACATGGTCAACAAACGATTGATTCTCGCATTGCTTGCTGACTTGAAACGGCTACACGGTCTAACATATGTCTTCATCACCCATGACATTAAAGCTGCCGAACAACTGTGTGACAGCTTCGCGATTTTGGAGCAGGGACGCCTCGTCGGGCACTACCCGAGTTTAGCAGCGTTCGATGCTGCGACAGATCCTGCCGTCGAACGGATGCGCCAAGCAAAGCTTGCCGTGCATCCAAGGCAACGAACGATTCGCAAGACACAACCAAACAAAGGATAACGGACGGCTGAACGGCTCCGTTATCCTTTTTTGTTGTAGCGGTGGATCAGTAAGCCGTTTTTCGGAACCGAAGTGCTGACCAGCCGAGTATGAGAAGAATCCAAATGAGACAAGAAATGATTCCGATTAGATGGGACGAAGAAAAAAACGACGTGTGCGATGGGAGCGACAGTAGCGCGCCAGGCATAAAGAATAGAATGTCTGGTATTAATGAAGGAAGTGCAACAAGTAGTAAGGAAACGACGAGCGACAGGATACCAATCGGAACAGCACGTCGCAAGAAAGTGCTGATCAGAAGCGTCAGACTGACGACGAATAACGTCCAGAGACTAAAATCGAGAATGATGCGTAGAGCAAGCAGCGGCGAAAGGGATCCGAACCAATAGACGGTCAGACAGTAGGACGTGAGGGCGCCGATCAGCATCCCGAAGAGACTGATCATCCCGTGACTGAACCATTTCGACAGGAGATAGACATTCCGAGAGACAGGACGCGTCAAAATGAAATCCTGCATGCCGGTTTGTCGGTCTGAAGCGAGCAGTCCCATGAAGCTCATGATCAGGACGATCAAGCCAAGCTGATTGAATTGCCCATAGATCGTTGCGCTGAAGACGTCAAGCGATTGTGGAACAGGACGATTCGGATCGACGATGATTCCGTCCGCACTTCCGACATGTGCAAGCAAGACATCCATGTACATCAACAGCAATGGTTGCGTCACGCCGAGCGCAATGAAGAATAACGGTAGCCAGACGATCTTCCATTCTTTCCATGCTTCCAACCACTCGGTCCATGTCAGCGTATAAAAGGTCCTCATACGTCTGCCACCATGTCGAGGAACCGTTCCTCGAGTCCGATCGGTTGATAGGCAATCGAAGCAATCGACCATCCTAGCTGAATCAGAGTGGTCGCTAACTGTGAGAGGTCAAGCGGCTGCTGTGCGGAGAACTGATAGCAGCATGGGTTGATTCGATCAATCTCGACTCGTGGAAATCGTGTCGCAGAAAACGAAGGGGCAGCTGTAAGTGTCTCGACTTGAATCCGATATTGATCCACGTTGCGTTGATTATCGAGCGGACCCAGCAATTTTCCGTGTTTAATGACGAGGAAGCGATCGCAACACGTCTTTGCGTCTTCTAACAGGTGCGTTGAGACGATGATCGTCATCCGTTTCTTTAAGCGGAGGATCAATTGATTGATATCATGTCGACCACTCGGATCAAGGGCAGAAGCTGGTTCATCTAGAATCAAAAATGTCGGTTCATGTAAGATGGCTTGAGCGATTCCGAGACGTTGGCGCATGCCGCCGGACAGGCGTTCGATGATTTCTGTTTGTTGATCGTAGAGTCCAACTTCATGTAGAACGTCCGGAATCCGCTTATTTAACGTTGCGCGATCAAGCCCCGACAAGCGTCCGAAAAAACGTAATGATTGTTCGCACGTCATCCAAGGCTTAAAGTCGGTCTGTTGTGATAAGTAGCCGATCGATTGCTGATGTTGACGGATGGAGCGCGAAGACATCGTGATCGAACCACGGTCACTCTCGATCATGCCGCTCAGACATTTCAGGAGTGTCGTCTTTCCAGCACCATTAGGACCAATCAGTCCAAGACATTCATGTTCGTGAATCGTAAAGGAAATATCGTCTAAGATAAGACGTCGTTGAAGTGAAAGCTGGAGATGAGAAATCTGAATCATGCTGTCATCCTCCTTCCGAGGACGAAGTAGAGAATCGAGCCGATCGGCTGGACGAGGAGAATGATCAATAACCAAGTAGTCGGTGTCGCGATCCGGTCCTTCCGTCTAAACCAATCGATACAGGCGCAGCCGAGTAGAATCAGGTTGATGGAGATGTAAATCAATAATAGGGGCAGGAATTGTTCCCAGTCGATTTGTGATAAGGCAGAGAAATCTGTGTTCATGAAAAACCCTCCTTTTCTATTACCATTATCAATAATGAAAATAGAAAAGTCAATGCCATAGACGAATTATCGTTAGTTCTCAATCAGTTAGAGCTATGATAAACTTCTCTTATCAAAATTTTCCAAATGCGATTTGAATCAAATAGTTTAGATGAAAGGCGAACTATCAAACGAATCATGATGTCGAGGAGGATTATATGCAGATTTATCAATTCAAAAAAGAGGTTGGTAAGAAGATCACGAAATTCGATTCGAACTTCGTGATGTCACGAATCATGCAGACGGAAAAAGTGACGCACATCGGATGCATCCATTTAGAGAAGGATGGCGTAGTCGGTTATCACCAGGCGGTCGTGCCGCAACTCTTGTTAATTGTAGAGGGTGAAGGATGGGTAAGAGGAGAAACGGATGACTACATAAATGTTCAGCGTGGGGAAGCCGTATTTTGGGATCAAGGAGAATGGCACGAAACGAAGACGGATACGAATTTAACGGCGATTGTACTCGAAAGTGAAGAACTCGATACATCATCTCTCGTTTCCGTATGACGAAACTAAGTGGGATACATAAAGAGGCTGACTCAAAAAAAGAATGATTCGCTTTCTCACGCTCTTTCCTCAGGCGAGACACAAGCCCGTTTTCCTGCTTCATTCAAGCAGGAAAGCGGGTCTTGTTTGTCTCTGACAGCGCAAAAATGCGCTTTTCCTGTAGAAGTGGTGTGTAAAGCATCATTCTTTTTATCTTTGTCGAGGCTAGAGTTTACGTCAGCCCCTACTCTGATTCCGTACACCATTTTTCTAATTCTTCGAGGCATAGATGTAACCGAGCAGTGATCATTTCTCGATTCCCCATCTGTTGCGTTGTTTTATGAGTGAGTTGAGGCTGATGTAGAATATCGTAGTGCTCATACGCTTCTTGCAATATCCATAATGTATATTCATCCAGTAATCGTTGAATTTGAGTGGTGCGTTCGTCTCCAACCACGTTAAAGCAATATCCACTTATGAATCCGTCAGCGATTTTGTTAAGAACATTATTTTTTTCTTGATACGCTTGCTTTATGTATCGTGGTGCATTTGAAAAAACTGGTAGCAGAAATTTGTAACAAAAAACGAAGTAAGCCGCATATTTCAAATCAAAATCCAATCTTGGAAACGGATCAATGATTGCAATATGTTCATCACTTAAAATTAAATTTTCTGGTGTTACATCTTGATTCACGAGAGAGATGTTTTGAACCTGAGTTCGTCTATTTTCAATTAAAGCATGAATATGCTGACCGACTTTTTCTTTATCAAAGCAAAGACTAGAGTGAATGAGAGTATTTAAGGCGGTTAAGACGTGTTCATTTTCTTCCTGCCATAATTCATCCCTGTTTTTTGAATCGCTACCTCGTAAAGTTTCCCCTTGCCAGTGCAGTTCCCCGAAACCAACAATAGAGGTTTTCTGGTTGTGTATATTGTGATAAATTCTCCCTAATTTCGTACCGTAAGAATGGGCTTTATTCTGATCGAGTAACAATAAATCCGTTCCACGACCCATGAACGTTTCTACTGTAAATACTGTGTCATCTTCAATGAAATACTGATAAAAGTCAGGACAGACATTTTGATCACTTGTATTGGCGTGTAAATAGTAAGCTTTCGTAGACTCATACTCTGTAGTCAGCTCTTGTTCATTAATCTGTTGCAACTCCCCATAAGCTTCATTCTTTTTTATGCGAATCACAAGGTCTTGATCATCTACTCTCTTTAACTTATATACAGTGTGCCAAGCTCCTTCACCAATCTTTAGAATCTGTTCTGCTTTTACGTTCAACGTATCCAGCACAATTGCATCAAGATTTTCTTTGATCCGTTTCATGGGGTCTATTTTCTCTCCCTCGCAATGTTGTCTCGTTTCATTTTGGTGAAAATACGCTTCTAGAAACGGAGCGTGTTTACGGCAAGATGACGAGTGAGACGGTCCGTTCAGTTGCCTGGTCTTCTGTCACTAGGTGATGATATTTTTCGAGCAGTGCCCGCATGTCCTGTTGAAAATCATTGAAGGTTTCATCCGTCAGGTGCAATTTCGCGATCGAGAACGTCGAGTGGTCCTGACCTTGCGTTTGAACGGTCTGTTCGAAGTACGTCTGGTACTGCTGCAAGACGTACATGAAGTAGAACGAGACGAAGTTCACTTTTTCATCGTACGTCGCACTGTTCCAGTCTGCTTCGCTGATTTGATAGCCGCTTGTGTTCAAAGCATAGATCTTCTCTTCGACTTTTCCAACACGCTGGACGGCGACGACCTTCAACAACTGATCGTCCATCATCGCATTGACTTGCCGGTACAAAGTAGACTGCGGTACATCCGTTAAACGTTGATTCAGTTGCATGATTGATAAGCCGTCTTCGAGATCAATCAATTCGAGCGCAATCTTAAACCGGACATGATTTTTGAATAAGTTAAAGTTCACGTCGTGTCCCACTCCTTCGTTCAATCGTTTCTAAAACTATCTTATCATGCTTTTGGAATCATTCTTATAAATGATAATGTAAAAAGAGGGGATTTGATGTATTCCTTGAATGATTTACATTAGAGTATGTTTTAGAAAGGAGCCTTCATATGAAAAATACAAGTTATCGCTACGGTACATATGCCCTGATTACAAGTTTTTTCTTATTCTTCATCGTTCAGATGTTCCGAGCGTATATTGAATTATCTCCAGAATTTCTAGGAGAAAACCTTGGTGAGTATTACTTAACATATTTCCCGATGAGTGCGTTGATTCTTGGACTCGTATTACTTATCCACGGCTGGTGGACTGAAGATGAGAAAAAACAGCGTGAAAAGCTAGTTGCAAAAAATCAGCAAGAATCGAATGAATCGGTGTGACATCATACCGTTGATACAGAAGACCGACAACGATTTTTCGTTGCCGGTCTTTATCGTTTCATAAGCCTTATTTCGCAAAACGTTTAATCGCGAACGGTCCAATCGGTTCAGTCGTCGATCGTTCCATGATCAATTCACTGAGTACTTTTCCGACTAAGCTACTGAACTTGAACCCGTGACCGGAGAAGCCGGCGGCGATCGCGATATGCGCATAGTCCGGATGCAAATCGATGATGAAGTCCTCGTCTGGCGTCATCGTATAGAGACACGGTTTGCCGTGAGTTAAAGTATTGATCGAGGGCATGAACGTATTCGTGAACTGTCGTAAATCAGCCAGATCACCCGTCTCTTGACCGAATGGACGGCGTGGTTGATTTGGATCAACGGGAATGCCACCGTCGTGACGTCCGATTTTCAGACCGGTTTGAGCAATGCTTGGAAAACCGTAATAATAACCGGCGGGTGTATCAAAGGCGAAGGCAGGGAACACCGCGTCATTGAATACCTCTTCCGCTGCTTCGAACCAGGCGAACGTCTTGCGGACCGGTCGCAGCGGTAAGGAGAGTCCAGTCTGTTCCAGTAACGGACCAGACCAGGCACCAGCTGCGACGATCAACGCGTCAGCCGAATAGGTGTCTGATCCGACGGCCACGTCAACGCCAGTGGCGTGGGCAGTGAGCGTCGTCACTTTCGCATTCGTCCGAATGTCGACGCCGTTCGCGACAGCAAGATCACGGTATGCTTCAATACAATCCTCGCACTTCAACACACCGGACGTCGGTTCAAAACAACCGATATACTCGTCGGGCATTGTTAAACCGGACCAGCGGGTTCTGATTTCGTCAGCCGTCAGGACCTCAAGCGGTAAATCATACTGCGCTGCACTCCTGATGATCGTCTGCATCGAACGGGACGAGCGTTGACCGGCGTTCAAGACTCCTGTGTTCAGAAAAAGACTTCGACCGCTGATTTGTTCCAACTCATACCATAAACGTTGCGCGGCTAATGCGAGCGGCACGTATGCTTCACCTTCCCCATACGCATGACGGATGATCCGGGTCTCCCCGTGATGGCTCGCTTGATCATGCGGTGGATTGTGGGCATCTAACAATAGGATTTTTTGATCGGTTCGTGAGAGATAGTAGCCGGCTGCCATCCCCATGGATCCGGCACCTACGATGATGACATTATAATGGGACATCACATTCGACTCCTTCATATGTAAGTTCACACCAGTATAGAGTGAGAACTAGAAAAGAACAAATGAAAGATTAAATCTCGAAGCGACGGGCTTCCTGTTCTAAATGTTCTGTTCGTGCGTTTAAATCACCGACGAGCGTATGTAACGTCGTGATTGTCGCAATCATTTGTTCAGAGGCAGCGGCAACTTCCTCGTTACTCGCCGTATGTTCTTCCGCGACAGTGGCAATTTCCGTCAAGGCATTGCGAATGAACCGTTCTGCCTGCAAGACGTCTTCCATCTGTTGCGTCATCTGCTGTGTTGCCGTTGAGACGTGCGTGACTTGATCCGTCAACCGTTCGAACGTCGTATCCGTATCGAGGACGATCTGTTCACCGGCTGCTGTTGCTTCGACCGTCGTCTTAAAGCTGTGTTGCATCTGCTGCGCACTGGCTTCGATCGACGTGACGATCGTTGCGATTTCGCTAACACTGCTAGCGACATGGCTAGAAAGATTCTTGACCTCGGTCGCGACGACGGCGAATCCTTTCCCTTGTTCACCCGCCCGTGCTGCTTCAATCGCGGCATTGAGGGCGAGTAGATTCGTCTGCTCGGAAATACCGCGGATGATGCCGACGAGCGTTTGGATATCTGATGATTGCTGTTTCAGTAGATCAATCTGTTCAGCAGATTGCGTGACGTGCTGATGAATGTGACGCATCTGTTCGACGGAAGCGGACATTTGCTCGCGTCCGACTCGTGTCAGTGTTGCCATCTGCTCCGTCGTTCCTTGAATTTCGACACCAGACTGATTCGTCGTCTCGATTAATGTTGCGAACCGATTCATCTCATCATTCAATGAGAGCGTGACTTGGGTCTGACTTTCCGTCCCGGTCGCGATTTCCGACATCGTATGAGCGATTTGTTCGGAACCGTCGAGTACTTCTGATGTACTTTGGTCGATCGATTGACTCGTCGTCGAGACGAGGGTAGCCGTCTGTTTGATGTCGACGATCATCGTCCGTAACATCTCGTTCATATCACGAATCGAGATTGCAAGCGCATAGATTTCATCTTTCGAAGCAATCGTCAAATTGGTCAACGTCTGTTTTGCCTGATTCAGTCGTCCCTCAGCAATCAAGGCAGCGACTTTCTGTAACGTTTCGAGTGGACGTAACTTTCTACCGAGTACGATGTAAAGCAAGATAAGGGTTATCGTCAACAGTAAGAGCATCAACCCGATGAAAATCGGAGCGTTTTGTTGTAATAGATCCGTCGTCAGAGCATCGACTTCCTTCGCTGCGATATCGGTTCCAAGGATGCCGATGATTTTCCCGGTCGAATCCTTCAGCGGAACGTAGACACTGATGTACTGTCCGTAGATTGGATCATCAATCACGTCCGTCGTATGTGTTTTGCCCTTTAGGACGTCTTGCATATCGGCAACAGTTGCGCCGCTTGCCGAGGCATTGATTTTCGCAGCCTTATCTTTTGGTAAACCATCGATTAATAATCGAACCTTATTTTGATCGATCCGTGCTGTGTATGTATATAAGAGTCCATTTTGTTTACGTAAGGTATCGAGTTCTGTTCGTAACGTTTCGTACTGTTCGGACGCGACAGGTGATTGTAGAAATTCGCTGTAAGCTGCCGTATCGAATGTCTTGCTGATGCGCAGTGCGTCCTTTTCAGCAGTCGCTTTCAGTGTTGAGACTGCAGTTTGTTTCGTATTGAAGTATAAGGCCAGACTACTAAATACAAAAAAGGCAATCAAAATCAAACTAATCATTACTAAAAGACGTGTTCGGATGGAATAGTTCTTGGTTGTGTTTTTCACATGCAACCGTCCTTTCAACTCATATTTTCTATCTGTAATTCATTTATCGGTCGTTAAAATACATATTAAACAGGACCTTTTAACGATTTTTTTATAAAAAGTCGCAAGAAAAACCGTTTTTTCTTAAAAAAGGATTTATCAAGAATGATTCAGGGCACATAATAGTTAGAAAAAAATATATGTTGAGGGAAGAGGGATTGAGATGGAAAGTGAAGTTGATCATAAAATCAAGGCAAGACATGTATATGAAAATGAATTACGAAGACACGCGGTCAGCACGAAAAAAGCAACCTTCCGATTGATGACATGTCTGCGTTGCCAATCGAAGATTCTGTTGAAACAGGGACATCAGGATAGCCACCAATGTGATAGGACTCAAATTACTTGACTGACTGAAGCTTTCGTAATAGAAGTTGTTGTATGCAAGCAAGTAAGGAACCAACTGTCAAAGGGATAAGGATTAAAACAGTACCAACGAGGATCAATCCAGGTGCATCATCGATTTGACCGATGTAAAAAAAGATAGGGAAGATGCATAAGGTCATTACTGAAATCACATAACAATTCAGCTTCAACGATTGTATAGATGATGTGATTAAAGGTAATGGAAGTGGGGCCGTTACGAGGTATTGCAATAGTCGCCACATGTGAATCAAAATGAACAGAACTGGAATCAACACAATATAGGCCATGATCAATACGAAATAGCCAGGACGTTCGAAGAATAATTGTTCTGAGAGTCCATGCCATACAAGAGGAATTCCAATACCAGCTATGCACAATAAACCGACCATGATACAAATCATAATGAATTTTAAATACCGAACATGCCAAGTGAGCCGTTTCATGATTCACGCTTCCTTTCAAGTCGTACACTTTCTTTCAGTATACTTCATAAAATGAAATGTTATAAAAAATTTTAAATGTATAGAACATGTGGATTTTCAAACAAGTGTATAGAGATGAAGCATACCGCAGAAAGGAGCTACATTATGCGACGAAATCAACATGTCTCCCCGCATCCTAAAGGCGGTTATCAAGTGAAAGCAGCCGGAGCGACCCGAGCAACTAAACGATTCGAGACACAGAAAGAAGCCATTGCAGAAGGACGACGGATTGCGAAAAAACAAAAAACAGAATTACTGATTCACAATAAAGAAGGACAGGTTCGTGAAAAGGATTCGTATGGGCATGATCCTTTCCCACCAAAAGGATAAAAGCACTTCCTGAATGTTTAGGAAGTGCTTTTTTTAGTCTATTAAAAATCGGTTTGAATTCTGTGTGACAGGGAAAAATGATTCAAACAAGTATAAAGGAGATATGTTTTATGGCTGAGGCGAACTTCTCGATTGAACATACGAGACAACTGGATCACGGAGAACAATCCTATAAAGGAAACAATAAATTACTCAACAAAAAAATCTTAATTACAGGTGGAGATTCAGGTATCGGTCGAGCCGTTGCCATTGCTTATGCGCGGGAAGGGGCAGACCTTGTTCTTTCATACTTACCTGAAGAGCAAGCAGATGCCGAAGAAGTACAAGCGCTGGTAGAACAAGCAGGGCGTACAGCGCATTTAATTCCAGGTGACCTATCCGATGAAGCGTACTGCGTTCAGCTCGTCCAAGAAGCATATCAATGCCTAGGCGGATTAGATTCGCTGACATTAATTGCAGGGACACAGAACCCTGTAGAGCATATTTCAAATCTCGAGACAGAACAACTTAAAAGAACATTCGAAGTCAATGTATTTTCTGCATTTTGGATGGTGAAGGCAGCAGTTCCATTTTTGAAGCCTGGATCGACAATCATAACGACTACATCGGTTCAAGCCTATCACCCAAGTGAAATATTGCTTGACTACGCATCGACTAAATTTGCTTTAAATGGCTTTACGCGAGGTCTTGCGAAACAATTAGCACCAAGCGGCATACGTGTCAATGGAATTGCACCTGGTCCCATTTGGACGCCACTTCAATTCACAGGAGGGTTACTGCCAGATCAGATGCAGGACTTTGGAAAAGACACGCCGCTAGGGCGTTGTGGTCAGCCTGCTGAACTCGCAAGTACTTACGTGCTACTTGCGTCAGATGAAGCAAGTTACATCACAGCACAAATTTATGGAGTCACTGGTGGGATTGAATTAGCTTGATTGAATGGGGAGGAAGTGGCATGGATCAGTTTGGTGTTCTGACACATTATAAATGCACAGTAAATGATCATGAATCTTTATTTCAAGTGTTGAATGAGCTAAAACGACTTGTCTTGGAGCAATCCGAATGTAAGTTATATACGATTAACGTGTCAGATAAACAACTGGACGCTATTTTCACATACGAAATCTGGAGTTCCGCAGCTGCTTATCAAAACTCGCTCTCGCATGAACTCCAAAAATTTGTTCCGCTTGCTCCTAGTCTTCCGGTGGTCGTAGTAGAAGAAACAAATACTTTTCGAGTTCATATGTAAAAAATTATAAATACTCATCAGGTCAGATGATTAATCCCAAACGATAGAAAGAAATTTCAAGCTACTTGAGATAAAGATCAAAACACTTTCTGTTCATCAGAAGGTGTTTTTTCATGTTCAATTCGAATCTGAAATGTCAATAGTTTTTGACATGTTGTTGGAATTTCATTACAGTAAAGATGTAAAAAGAATTTGACACGTCGTGGAGGTATGAACGTGAGAAACCACATTAAGGAGCGACGTCTAGCGGCAAGATTATCACAACAAGAACTGGCTGACCGTTGTCAGGTCAGTCGGCAGACGATCAATGCGATTGAAAACAACAAGTATGATCCGACTTTACAATTAGCGTTTAATATCGCCAAAGTCTTGCAGACACAAGTCGATCATCTGTTCATTTCAGAACAGGAGGAATGGGATGTCTAAGAAAAAAACGGGTTTATTTTTAGTAACGCTCGTGATAGTGGCGAGTCTTACCATCATTAGTATGATCATCGAAAACAACGTAACGTTCTTCTCCATCGTTCAATTGGCGATTTTGTTGATCATGTTCTTCTCGTATTTTACGTGGGCACGATCAGGAGAAGACGAGCGTCCTGTGCCAGAAGATGAACTCGGCAAAAAGATTACGACGGAAAGCGGTCTCGTTAGCTACAAAATCCTGATTGTCCTGATCTTTGGATTCATCTGTCTCGATTACTTTTTACATGAATCAACGAATCTGTTATTGATAGTCTTGTTCGCAATCGGACTGACACTGTTGCCGATCATAGAATTTTTAAAAGCAAGATCTTATCGATAAAACGGTATAAAAGTCGTTTAGACGGATTTACCCATCTAAACGACTTTTGATATTTCACAGATTATCTTTTTAAGACGGCCAATCACTCCGCAAGATTGAGTACATATACAAATCATCGAACTGACCACGTGTTTTCTCATATTGACGAAGCAACCCTTCCCGCTGGAATCCGAGCCGTTCAAGCAATTGGTGTGAAGCAGTATTTGCTGGTAAGACAAGTGCTTCGATACGATTTAAAGAGAGCTCCTCAAACCCATATGTGATGACTGCAAGTGCGGCTTCTTTTGCGATACCCTGTCCCTGATGAGCTGGACTCAACTCAAACCCGAGTTCTGCCCGCTGATGGCGTGCCGACTGATTCAAGAATCCGCAACTGCCGATGATGACATCGTCTTCTTGTAATGCGATCCCGAACCGGATGCCCGTGCCATCGCGACGAATCGAAGCGTACCAATCAATCTCTTCAAGCGCGTCTGCTTCTGATTGAAAGGCGTCGAGTCCCATCTGTTTGACGACGTGTTCGTCTGATAAATAGGCGAGGACACTCGTAGCATCTTTGGGTAACACTTCGCGTAAGACGAGGCGGTTCGTTTTAAGCGTTGGGAAAGTATGTAACATTCAAAAAACTCCTTTGCAAGAAAATGTAAAAAGCTGTTGTGCAGTCTTTAAGTCATGTGGTAAGATTCTCCACAACAAGAGCATATCATTTCGTTGACGAGAAAGAGTAATGATTGTCCCTCTGCCTTACAGAAAACCGGGATTGCTGAGAACCGGTAGCCAGATCAATCATGAAGATCCTCTCTGAGAAGTCACGCTGAACCATTCAGTAAGCGTGACCGGGTGTCCACCGTTACATGGAATGCACATGATAGTGTGCAACTAAGTGCTGTCGAGAATAAGCATTCTCGACGGAATATGGGTGGTATCGCGGTGAAGTCCGTCCCTGTCAAAGGGGGCGGACTTTTTTGTATTCTCTTAGTTACCGACAAAGGAGCGAACAAGAGATGACGTCACTAAACCAAGCAGAAACCGTACAACAACGCGAGGAATGTGTTCGAAACAGATGGAAACAAGACCAAGTCTTCGCACGATCGATTGAGCAACGCACGGAAGCGGAATTCGTATTCTACGAAGGACCGCCGACTGCGAACGGCTTACCCCACGTCGGTCATGCACTCGGACGAACCGTCAAGGATACCGTCGCCCGCTATAAGACGATGCAAGGGTTCCGGGTCGAACGAAAAGCCGGTTGGGATACGCATGGACTACCGGTCGAACTCGGTGTCGAGAAACAACTCGGCATCTCCGGCAAACAAGCGATCGAAGACTATGGTGTTGAAGCATTCATCGCCCGCTGTAAGGAAAGTGTCTTTTCCTATGAAACACAGTGGCGTTCCTTCACGGAAAAACTCGGCTACTGGGTCGATATGGATGACCCTTACGTGACGATGGAGGACGAGTATATCGAAAGCGTCTGGCACATCCTCGGGACGATCCATGACAAAGGCTGGTTGACGAAGGGACATCGTGTATCACCGTATTGTCCGAGCTGTCAGACGTCACTCAGTTCCCATGAAGTCGCGCAAGGCTATCAGGACGTGACGGACTTATCGGCGACGGTCAAACTTCCGATCGTCGACATGGAGCAGACGTTTCTACTTGCGTGGACGACGACACCTTGGACGTTACCGGCAAACGTCGCGGTGGCGGTTCATCCGGAATTGACGTACGTCACGGTAGCGTTTGAAGGAGAGCGATTCATTGTCGCTAAAGCGTTAGTCGCTGAACTGTTCTCGGAATCCGTCGAGGTCGTATCCGAACAGCTCGGTGCGGAACTCGTCGGTTTGCGTTATGAACCACCGTTTGATTTCGTGACGCCAGAGAACGGTCATACGGTCGTCGGGGCGTCCTTCGTCCAAGCAACGAGCGGAACCGGACTTGTCCACCTTGCTCCAGCGTACGGGGAAGAAGATTACCGGGTCGTCCGGGAAAACGGACTGTCATTCGTTAATGTCGTCGATGCTGCTGGGTGTTACACGGACGCCGTTCCACCACTCGTTGGTCGATTCGTCAAGGAGTCAGACGTTGCAATCATCCAGCTGCTCGCTGAACGGGGACGCTTGTTTGCGAAAAAACGCTATACGCACAGCTATCCGCATTGTTGGCGATGTGACTCGCCACTGCTCTATTACGCACAAGACAACTGGTTCATCGAGACGACGGCCGTCAAGGAACAACTCCTTGCGAACAATGCGTCTGTGACGTGGTATCCCAACCACGTCAAGAAAGGGCGGTTCGGAAAGTTCCTTGAGCAACTCGTCGACTGGAACATCAGTCGTAATCGCTACTGGGGCACCCCACTGAACGTCTGGGAGTGTGAAGCGTGTGACACGACGTTCGTTCCAAAAAATAAGGCTGACTTCTTGCACCGGACGACAGCGACGGAATCCGTCGAGTTGCATAAACCATACGTCGATGCGTTATCGGTCTCGTGTCCGACGTGTCAGGGAGTGATGCACCGGACACCAGAAGTCATCGATGTCTGGTTTGATAGTGGAGCGATGCCGTTCGCGCAACAGCATTATCCGTCACGGACGCAGACGCTTAACCGCTATCCAGCCGATGTCGTCATCGAAGGCATCGATCAGACGCGGGGCTGGTTCTACAGCTTGCAAGCAATCTCGACACTCTTCACGGGACAGCCTGCTTATAAGCGTGTCCTCGCACTCGGTCACGTCCTCGATGAGAACGGACAGAAGATGTCGAAGAGTCGCGGGAATGCCCTCGATCCGGTGGCGTTGATCGAAGCATATGGTGCTGATAGCCTGCGCTGGGCGCTACTCGTCGACAGCAGTCCATGGAGTGCGAAACGGTTTGCCGAGCGGATCGTCCAAGAAGCAAAATCAAAGCTAGTCGATACACTGGATCATGCCGTCCAGTTCTATCTGACATATGCCGAACTGGACGGATTTGATGGCTCACGTCCGCAAAAACGGACGCGACTCGACGAATGGTTGCTCTCGCGTGTTCATCAGACGACGCAAGACGTGACGGATGCGATGGACGATTATCAATTGACTCAAGCAGCGCGGAGTCTTGCGCAACTCGTCGATGAGATCAGTAACTGGTACATCCGCCGTTCGCGGGAACGTTTCTGGCAAGCTGACTGGTCGGAAGAAAAACAAGCCGCGTACACGACGCTCCACTTCGCACTTTCGACGACGGCACGACTACTCGCTCCGTTCACCCCATACCTTGCCGATGATGTCTATCAGCGATTAACAGGAATGAGCGTACATGTAGCGGATTATCCGGTTGCCGATCGATTGATGCTCCGATCTGATCTGGAATATGAGATGACACAAGTCGTGTCTGTCGTCGAGTTAGGACGACAAGTACGTAATACGCACGCCTTAAAAGTCAAACAACCGCTTGCTAGCCTAAGCGTCCAATCGAGCGAAACCTTTTCGTGGGCGGACTATACGGCAATCATTCAAGAGGAACTGAATGTAAAAGACGTCCAAATCGTCCCGACGACGCAAGCGACGACACGGTTCCGTCTTAAACTGAACTTCCGCGCAGCCGGAGCGAAATTCGCACAGCAAGCGAACGCGATCCATCAATGGCTACAACAATTGTCTGCACAGCAGACTTCCGACTTGCTCGAGACAGGAAGATTAATCTACCGGACCACATCAGGCGATGAAGTCGAGGTGCGTCAAGCGGACGTCATCGTCGAACCAATCGTCCAGACGGGTTTTGCTGCTGCGACGAATGGTGGACTCACCGTGACGCTCGATACGCGGATCACGGAAGCACTGGAGCAGGAACGCTGGATGCGGGAGCTCGTCCGCTATATCCAGTCGGAACGAAAGGCACAAGCGTTATCGCGGGACGCCCGAATCGATCTCGTCTTGTCGGTCGATGCGACGTTCCAGCCGATCGTCGAGACGTTTGAGCCTTTATTATTCAAACATCTTTCCTTATCCTCCGTGCGAACTGAACCGCTACAAGGAGCAGGGGATGTTCAGCTAGGGGGACACGATGTCGGTGTCTCGTTCACACCAACGAAAGAATATTGTTAAGGAGAAGATCATGATTGCATTAGAAACATTAAAAGGTCGACTCGTCGACGGTTTGTTAGAGGTCCAAAAAGAAGAAGGATATGTTGCCCGAGAACGTTTCATCTTTAACCGAGGGGCGACGGACGAACAGCTCGCGCTGTTACCTGCGTGGACGGCAGACGACTATCAGGCGTTCTTGCGTCAACATAACGGGGCGAAGCTGTTTCAGCACGAAACGTTATCCTACAACGATGGATTCGAACTCTTTTCGATCGAGGATTGCCTGACGTATAGCGAGATTTGGGAATGTCCCGAAAACTTCTTAGCGATCGGCGCAGGACCAGACGGGGAGTGGATCGTCTACGAGATGAATCGCCCGGCAGGAAATCGGATCTGGAGTGGGGAATTTCTTAATTTCGAGGAATGGGAAGAAGACGCAATGCCGTTTGGCTTCGAGCGATGGCTCGACTACTTGATCGTCGCGCAAGGCACGCAATTTTGGGAATGGTTCCGGTAAGAGAGGAAGAGGTTCAGTGTACATTCAATTAAAGGTAGCGTCTCTTACAGACGCTCCGAAGCTTCACACGCTTCAACTCGAGGCGTTTTCAGAGACGCTCGAGCGGTATCAGGATTTTGCAACGAATCCGGCGAACGAATCGATCGATCGTGTCATTCACCGGATCACGCATCCGAGCAGTACGTTTCATCAAATCATCGTCGACGATGTCGTCGTCGGCGGGATTTGTGTCGTTGCGAAAGCACCGAGTCGCTACGCGATCAGTCCGATGTTCTTAGATCCAGCCCGTCAAGGTGAAGGAATCGCCCAACGCGCATTACAGCTCGTTGAAGCAGCGTATCCGGCTGCAACGACATGGGAACTGCGGACGATTCGCGAAGAAACACGTAACTGTTACTTTTATGAGAAGATGGGTTACCGATTGACGGGTGTCAGTCAACCGCTCAACGAACGGGCGACACTCGTTTCTTATCAAAAATCGGTTTCGGAATGAGCGGGTTTTGTCGGAAGGAAGAACCACCACAGATTCGTCAAAAGAGCGGCAAGGACGGCAAAATTAAACAGATAAAGACAAAAGAAGACGAACTCACCGATGTCCTCAAGGTTAGCTAACGGATTATCGACCAGGTACGATTCGTGACTGACGCCGAAGAGGAACAAAGGAAAGAAGACATAGAAGTATCGTTTCCAAAAGAATGACGCACGACCTGTTTGAGACATATGAGCACCTCCTGAAGGAATGGCACGCTTCTTCTGACCGGAAGAAGCGTGTGTTCGTTTACGATAAGGATGGTGTACCGACGACTTCGACGTGGCGCGTGACCGTATCAAACAGACGTGTCCGCGTATCGTTATGAGACAACAGCAACGGTTCACCGGTCTCGTCATAGATGAAGGCAATCGGAATCGAAAAACCACAGTTGCGGTACGAACCATCGGCATGACTCGTTCCGATCATGAGCGCTTGTTGCGCCTGACTGATGATACGCGCTTCACCGGACCACTCGACATACTGTTCTTCACTGAACATACCGACGCCGATCGGGTTGAAGATGAGATCAAGTCCGGATTCCTCGCGTAGTCCGTCTTTTCCTAAGAAGATTTCGCGACAGAGGACGTATCCATAGCGGAACGACCCGTCGTTTGCTGTTGAAGGTGTATAAAGCGGTCCAGCTTCTGGTGTTTTGGCGCGATCAAGCAGAATCGTCCCGGTCGCATCGATGATGACAGCGCGATCGAGATTCGCTTCATCTTTGTAACCGAGGACGATGGCTGTTTCGAACTGTTTAGCAAGATGTTGCACGCGTTCGAGTTCCGTGACCGTACAATAGCCTTCCGGATAGACAATCAGATCGACTTCAGGATAAGCGGCGATTTCACGTTCAAATTGCTCGAGTCCGGTCTCGCGTTTTGGTTGAGCGATTAATAATTTCATCAAAACATCCTCTCAGGTATAAATATATCTGAAAAATCAGACTTTCCATTCGTCATGATTTTACCATTAGTGGTAAAATAAAGCATATCTCTTTTTGATAAATTTTACTGCAAATGAAGGAAGGTCATCAGCTTGAACATTTCAAAAACCACTCTTGTGACACGCCATCTACAGGCAATGAAGGATTTTTACATAAACCAGATCGGATTCCCGCTCGTCTCGGAAACAAACGACTCGTTTACGATGCAAATCGGTACCGATCAACTGACATATCGACAGACGGACGATGTTGAGACGCAATACCATATGGCGTTCAACATTCCGGAAAACGTATTCCAACAAGGAAAAGCGTGGCTCGTAGAACGGACACCACTCTTGATCGAAGATGGACAGGACGAGATTTATTTTGACTTCACGGATTCACATTCCTGTTACTTTTATGACCCGGATGAGAACGTCTTGGAGCTGATTGCGCGGCATCAAATCAATCCCTCTAAAGCGGAACTGACGTTTGATGTATCGGACATCCTCGGGATTGGTGAGATGAGTCTGACAGTGAAAGATGTGCTTGAAGTCGGTGAGCAGCTAGCGGAGATCGGTGTTCTTGAGCGACGTGAACGTCCGCTCAATGGCGCGTCAATCAACTTCCTCGGACCGGTCGCAGATGGAACGCATATCTTGATCGTCCCAGAAGGTCGGACATGGTTGTTCTCATCGAAGACGGCGAAGATCAGTCCGATCGAGATGGAACTCGACGGCAGACATCGGGTCCGGCTTGATGCAGCGGGTATATGGCATCAAAGTACCGTGTCTTCATAATTCATTATTCTAAAAAGTGAGGGAAGTAAGATGAACAAAGCGGTGAATGCGAGTATCGTGTTCGGATTATTGTTGTTCGTATGTGGTTTCTTTTTTCTGTTTGGCTATTTGGCCCGGTCGATGCCGATTCAGCAAGGCGGTGACCCGGTCATCTTACCGGTCGCAGCACTCCTCGTTCTCCTACCATTCGTGATCCGTGAAGGCATGCGTGTTTTAACGTATGTCTCGCTGACACGTCGACAGGTCGGCGTACTCATCTCACTTGCAATCAGTGGAATCATACTAAGTAGTTGGATTGAGGTGCAGCAGAATCTTGCCGTAATCGATTTCCGTTCCCTCTTTACGATTCATACGTACGTACTGTTCGTTTCGGGCATCATCTTGTTGTGTCTCCTATTGACGGGACTCAAACGGATGCGCGTCCGAACGAAAGTGATTTAAATGGAAAAGGACTGAATGACATGGGATACATCACAGAATTACGCAAACTCGTCGGCACACGACCGCTCGTCATGACAGGGGCGTGTGTCATCGTCGTCAACGATAAACAAGAAGTCTTATTACAACTTCGGCAAGATAACGGTTGCTGGGGACTCGCTGGTGGAGCGCTTGAGATTGGGGAGACGCTCGTAGAGACAGCAAAACGAGAATTAAGGGAAGAGACCGGTCTTGAAGCGGAGCAGCTCGAATTATTGAACGTCTATTCGGGTGATGCGTTTTACTATAAGTATCCGCACGGGGATGAAGTCTATAATGTGATCTCGGCATTTCTGTGTACGGCGTATACCGGTGAAGTAGTTCGGGATCCGTCAGAAGTCGCGGAATTACGCTTTTTCGCTATCGATCAGCTACCAGAAAACCTCAATCCACCGGAACGACCGATCTTGATGGAGTATGTTCAAAAACAACGGACAGCGCATCACGTCTCCATTTGAAGCAAAGGGTAAAACAAAAATCTTGAATGAACTGTTCATTCAAGATTTTTTGTTGCACTGGGACGCGTTTCAGCCTGTAGCATCAAGAGGACACGAAAAGGAGGACACGCGATGCGATGCTTTGCGATTGATTTAGATGGAACGTTATTGAATAAGGAACACAGAATTTCGATGGGAAATCAGGCAGCCATCAAGAGACGGCAGGATAAAGGAGATATCGTCATCATCGTCACCGGGCGAGCTGCCTTTGATGCACGACGGATTCTAGCGCAACACGGACTGGATTGTCCGGTCATTGGTGCGAACGGGGCAGAGGTCGAGGTGGGACAAGGTAGACGGTGTTTTTTGAACCGTTCCAGCAGTCGAACGATTTGGGAGATCGTACGATCTACAAACGTATTCATACATATTTATCTACAAGACAACATCTTGTTACCGCAATTTTCGCTTGCTGCTCTTCAAGGCGGAGATCGTGCGTTTCAAGAAGCGATTCAGGCTCAATTAACGCAATACGGTGTTGAGGAAGTTGACGAAATCGCAATCGATCAACTGGACGTCATCAAATTCATGTTCGTCTCACCTGACAGATGGCAGCTCGAACACCTCGAGCAACAACTCCATCAGCTGAAGATCTGTTCCGTGACACGTTCAGGTGCCTATAACTTAGAAGTCATGGCAAACGGCGTGACAAAAGGGACTGCCCTTCAAGACATCGCGAGAGCGTACGGGATGACAGCCGAGGACATCATTGCGATCGGTGATAATCAAAACGATCTACCGATGTTCGAAGTGGCGGGAACATCGATTGCCATGGGAAACGCTGAAGCATCTGTCAAAAGCAGAGCGACATACCTCACCAGTGATCATGACGAGGACGGTGTAGCGAAGGCATTAAACGGCTTAGAACGATGGGAACAAACGAAGGAGGAACAGTATGGCGAACATCTCGGATATCGCTAAACAAGCGGGTGTCTCGAAGTCGACGGTATCCCGTGTCTTAAACGGTCATAAGCATGTCTCAAAAGAAAAGCGGCGGATCATCTTAGACGTGATGGAGCGACTGGAGTATAGTCCGAACGGAAATGCGATCAACCTCTCACGCGGTAAGACGAATACGATTGGTGTCCTCGTGCCGCGTGTGGGTCATCCGTTTTTTCATCAATTACTCGAGGGGATTGGTCAGGTGTGCATGGAACGAAACCACACACTCCTTGTCATCCAGACGGAACACGATCCAGCAAAAGAAGAAGCGAGTATGCAATACCTTCGCGATAAGCGGATTGACGGATTGATCATTGGCGCCATCAGTCAGCCGCAGTTACTTGAAACGATGCGGACGGTTGGACCAGTCGTTGCCTGCGAAGACCATCAGGATATCGTGCCGTCGCTCTTTTTTAATCATGGAAAAGCGATCACAATGTTGCTGCAACATGTAGAAGAACGAGGAGCAAAAACAGTCGGTCTCTGTCTTGGAAATCCAGATAGCGGAGTCGGAAGAGTCAGACGGGAGGCGTTCGACCAATATCTCAAGACGTCTACGCTCTGCCATGGAATTCAATGGTACGCGGATCGGTGCTATTCTTTCGAAGACGGACAAGCACTAGCAGGTCAACTTCTAACGATAGACTTGCCAGACGCCATCATCGTCGGCAATGACGAAGTCGCAGCGGGTCTTATCGATCAATTTCGCAAGGATGGCATTCGGGTGCCAGAGGATATCGCCATTACGGGATTTGATGATGTACCAATTGCCAGAGCGCTTGAAATAACAACGATCCGACAACCGGTTGTAATGCTTGGCAGACTGGCAGCAGAACAATTATTGAGTGACGCGCTGAATCAGAGTGAAAGCGCTAGTTCTTTACTGGAACCTTCTTTGATGATTCGACAAACGACATAAGAGACTGGGGGTTATACAGATGAATAAGGAAAAAACCGGTGCTACCGCTACCGTGATGACGATCTCTGACGAACGAGTCCGTAAGTACTTTCAAGCATCGATTGAAAAACAACGGATCACTCAGGAATTTCGCATGCTCGAAGAACTTGAGCGGACGGCCATCCCGACACCAAACGTATATGCCGTTGAATTAGAAGATTCGCCTTTCATTGAGATGCAGCGGGTCGACGGCAGCGAATTGTTAGAGTTGTTCGAACCGGAGCGAATAACAGATTTTCTTAACGCCTTCGCGACATTACATCAACGGATTCATCAGCAACAATCGCGTGTAGCTCCTGAATGGTACGATGTCACCGAGCACAAAATACGTCATCTATCACTAGAGTTACGCTTGAAGGCGGAACGATTACTCCAAACACTTTACGTTCCGCAACAGCAAGGATTGCTCCACGGGGACTTCCATTTCCAGAACATCCTCGTGACAGCAGATGAAACGTTCGTCGTCATCGATTGGCATGATGCGACGACAGGTCCACCGATCGCGGATGTCGCGCGGACGTTGCTCTTGCTGTGGACAGCAGGTGAAACAACAGTATCGGACGAGGTGCGACGATACGTCTGTCGCGAATATCTTGACCGTTATCAAGCTGTTTCGTCAATCCAGCTATCGAATCTTTCAGACTGGTTACGACTCATGGCCATTCTTAGGACGCTTGAGCAAATCCCGAGTGCAGAACAAAGGCAGTTAAAGGAATTGATCAGTCATCCAGACCTAGGCGCTTATTTTTTTAATACTTAAAGTATATACAAGTAGGAGGAACACCATTCATAAGAACCATCCTCTCGATCCAAGGCGGCATGGCATCAGGGAAGACGACATTAGCGCGAGCGCTTGAAGACGCTTACCCGGAGTTGCATGTCTATTATGAAAATCCATATCCGATCGTTCAAAAACGAAAAGAGCTCGGATTAGACATCCATACCGAAGACGGATTCGTTGAGAATCAGCGCCTGTTCATTCAAGCGGAAATCGAACGATTTCGCCACTTTCCAGATGGACACATCATATTAGATCGTGGTCCGGAGGATCTTGAATTCTACACGCTTCATTATCCGCGGATACATGGGCATGACTGGGATATGGAATCTCGTTTAAAGACGGAACTTGAAGCATTAAGAGAATGTCGATCCGACCAGATTATTTATTTACAGGCATTAGACCATCTCTTACGAGAGCGGCGCGACGCTGATCAAGAAAGAACTCGTCAATCTTTTGAACAGCATCAACCGCTTTGGACGCTCGAAGAGAAATGGTATGAACAATTTTCGGTCTATTCGATTGATACGACAGCAAAAACGTCGGAACAAGTCCGACAAGCAGCGATGCAGTTACTTGCGTTTGGAAAATTCATATAAAAAAATTTGTTCACTAGGTAAAATCATCTTGGCGCTGCTCAAGATGGTTTTTTCGCTTTCCTGAAGCCGGTTGTTGTAAAATGAACTAAAGACAGAGTTGATAAAGGGGCGAACCGAAATGGGGAAGCGATCCATTCAAGATGCAGCCTTTCTAGGGAAGAAGAAGCAGGTCATGCGCTGTATCGAACGAGGGGATGATCTGAATGAGTGGGATGAAGAAGGATTCGCGGCACTACACTGGGCAATCCAGGAAGGACACATCGCGATCGTCGCATTGTTGCTCGACCACGGAGCAGACATCAATCTACCCAATCAAGATGGAATGACGCCGCTACACATCGCATTGTATGACCGGAAATCTGAGATTGCTTTGTTATTAATGAAGCGCGGCGCATATTTAGATTTAACAGGTGATGGATTTACAGCACTACATCTAATATCAGGTCGGTCTGGCAATAAAAAAATCCTGCGTCAATTGGCTCAGGATATGGAATTATTACACGAACGAACTGAAGAGGGTGAGGGAATGACGCCTCTACACATTGCCGCTCAGGCAGGGAAAGCAAAAAAAGTCACCTTATTGCTTGAAGCGGGAGCGGAAATCGAGGCAGAGGGTCCAGAGGGCATCACACCACTGTATGTAGCAGTTGAAAATAATCATCCGAAAGCCGTTAAGGCGTTACTCAAAGCAGGAGCAGATCATGAGATGAGTCCATCAGAGGACGGGGAGACGGTATTGACGCTAGCTAGCGCGAAGGGATACGAACGTATCGTCCGCATATTACTTTCTTATGGAGCAAATCCGCTTCACCGCGACGCTGCAGGGAGTTCCGCACGCGATCTAGCTCTTGCGAACGAGCATCATCAAATTGCGGAGATTTTACGACAAAAAGAGATCGATGCAAAGGATAGAGAATGATGAATAATCCAACATCGAAGAACTGTAAAGGGTTCTTCTGTGTTGGATTTTTTCATCTTAGTATTAAACCGTCATGTCGAAAGACAAATTCGTCGGATGTAACGGAAGAAGCTCCTGATGTAATTGATTTGTAGACGGAATAGATGTCTGAACTTCATGACAGGTGAATGAATCTGCCCAAACGGTTCCGCTTCCTTCAAGTAATACACCGAAGTGAAGCGATGCGGCTTCAAAGGGAACGTCAAGAACACAGGCACAATACGTCCAATCCTGGTCACCAGTTAATCCACGATTCGTCATGTTATCAAACTGTACCGGATCACCGTGGACGTCATCGACACGAAACCAGATGGCTGCCCTTTCGACTGCTTCCGTTCGCAGAAAACCTGCGACCATGATTCGCTTCTCCCGATAAGCAGTTGCTTGTATGCTTTGCATCATCGTACCGAACATGCCTGCTTCTTCCGTGTCAGACGTAAAACTGATTTTTCCAGAGCTACGTCCTTGATGGACGATCTCTGAATCGGTCTTAAGCGTGTAAGATCGGCATACTACCGCTTAAGAACCAACCTTCTACATGCTGTTCTTCCATTTGAATCATCTCCTTATTCGTCATTAGTTCCATCAGCTTTACATATTTTCGTGGAGGAAAATTATATAACCCTTTGAACGCGCGCGTATAGGCTTCTTGAGATTGGTACCCACACATCAATGTAACTTCGAGTAAGTCGACGCCGTCTCTTAAAAGAGTGGCGCTGACCGACAAACGACGTAAACGGACATATTCTCCGAGCGTCTGACCGATTTGTCGTTTGAAGAGTCGTCCGAAATGAAACGTAGAGTAATGATGGCGCTCTGCGAGTTGTTCAAGTAAGGACTCATCGAATAGATGGTCTTCGATATCTTTTAGAATGACATCAATGGTAGTCATTGATTTGCTCCGAGCGTTCCGTAGACGAAGTGTACATCAGGCTATGCAATATTTCGGCTACGATGGAAGTCAATAAATCTAGAATCATCGGCAGGACTCCTTTTCTGTTTGTTTACATCCTTATTATAGGCATAAGTGAAAAATGTTTTTTGATAATAATTGCTATCTTCTGGGAAAAAACAGTTCAAAACAAAATGAACTATCGTAAAATTAAAAAATAATATGTTCCTAAACATGGAGATTGGAAGGTGAAGGATGAAATGATTGGAATCAGTATCGCAACCAAATGGGAGTTCGACGCAACACTAGCGTATTTTCGTGTCTCGCCCGAAGAAAGAATTGCCTATCCATATGGTGAATACTTCACGCGTGAGATGAATGGGAAGACACTTCTGTTTTACAGCACGGGTGTTCGAAAAGTAAACGGTATCGGTGCGAATCAATATATGATCCTCCGCTTTCCATTGACGAAGGTCATCGTTGCTGGAACGTGTGCCGGGATTGATCCCAAGTACGACGTACTTGATATCATCGTTCCAGATCGTGCCGTTCAATATGATTGCACGGTTAAAGAGATTGAACCACTGATCAAACCCTCGTTCGTCGTCAATCTCGATGTATCGAAGTATGGCAACGACTTTTATCTCGGAACGATCGGAACGGCAGATCGGGCTGTCGTCATGTGGCGAGACTATATCGAACTGCGGGATAACGGATTGACGATTGCCGATACGGAAGCGGGGGCAATCGCGTACATCTGTCAGAAAAACGGAATCGAATGTATCATCATTAAAGGGATCTCCGATTTTCCGACCGAAGAGAAGGAAGAAAATGCTGTTGAGGCAAACGTTGAACAGATGCGGATTTACATCGCGAATACGCCGAAAGTCATGACAAAAATTTTTTCCGATTATATGGCACGATTCATCTAAAAAAACGCAGATTATCTGTTCGATGACGAACGAATAATCTGCGTTTTCACATGTAATGCTTTCGTTTGTACAGCTTATGTTCGATCCAAGTCCAAATACGAGTTACTAAATAGAGATCAGCCATCGCACCGATCGTCATTGTGATCAACATGAGGATGCCACTCGTATCAAAAGTAAGTAAGGGTTCGAAATGCGTAAAGATGACAACTAACACAAATGGGATCGTGATACCGATCCAGATGGAAGAAAATAAGAGTCCCTTCCACATCCGATTGATCCCTTCTTACAATGATTTGTTTAAGTATATTAAATAATGAGTAGATAAAATGGAGATATAGAATAGAAAATGGAATGGATTGATGGGATTCGGAACAAAACGACGTTCATAAATCCGGACGTACGGTTAATCGACTATTTTTTTCCGCCACCTAATCCAATAAAGGTAATAAACAAACCAACTGTGAGAGCGATAGCAAGTACGATGTTTTGATATAGACCAACTGGAAAAAAATCAACGATGAAGAGTAGTAAAAATAGTGATGCAACAATTAGTCGTGCATCTCGCACGGAAGAATCTAACGTCCGCCATTTGATGAAAAGTAAGATGTACGCTAAAGGTGCAAATAAGTAAGAAATAATAAAGAAGGGGATTCTTCTTAGATAATAAGGTGATTTTTCTTCCTTATCTTCCATTTTTATCACTCCAAAAACGTATTTTTTTGACTTAACTATAGAATAGATCAATTAAAAGTCATGCAACGGAACGCTGCAGACTACTTACATCGGTTTCTAACGTAACCTTTCATCGGCGCACTTCTTTTCCATATTTTCTAATCTTCTTGTGACAGTATAGTTCGATGACATCGTATTTTTGAAAAAGGGTCGATGATTCTCTTCTTTGAGGAGAGTCATCGACTCTTTTTGATATAAACAAGTAAAAATTGGGCTAGTCTGATGAAAGTTACTTGATTCCAATGTTCTCAAGGTATTTTTTTTCAGAGTCATCGATTTTACGGCTGATTTGTTTCGTGTATGTCTTCCGCGCGTAAGTTGATCCGTCTTTCTGATAAATAGCTCTTTCTCCTCTAGCTGATTGATCGTAATAGATTTCAATGAGGTCTTGATCCTCATAAACGATGACGCCCGTTTCACCGGTGTTTCGCTTTAGTTGTCGATCAACCTGTTGCTTCTTCAAGTACTGATTTTCAGATTTGAAGACTTGATTGATAGCTACATCATATTTCTGTTTTGCTTTCTCGCTCGTCGTATTACCGTCTTGATCGTAATCACTACATCCTGCTAGGAAGACGATCGAAAAAAGGAGGAAAGCTGAACGTTTCATTTTCAAGTGCGAACACCTCCGAAGTACACGTTTTTATACTACCGATAGTGTACATCAAGGAAATACTTCATACGTAGCATACTTGAGAAATAGGGAAGTGCCTTAGGACAGGTACATTATATTTCAACACCTAAGCGCCGCTTCTTAAAACGATATACTATGTAAATCTTCGATGAGAATCTCATCCTTGAATCTCGAATAATGACTGATCACTGTGTCCATTCGATTCCACCCATAAAGAAAGAATAAGTACCGTATAGAGCGTAATAACGCTGACATAAAAGATCTTAAATTTTGAATTGTAATCAAAATAGAATATATCAACTGTATTTGATTTAAATTAATAGCGATTACGCTGATAAGAATTAATTAGAAAGAAGAGGAGTTTAATGATAAATAAAAATTCCCATAAATGGTTATGACTTTTATAATGAAGTAGAGAAATTGATTTTTTAAGAAAACAGCTATTTAGGAGAAATTATAAATTTCATTGACTTATTACATAAAGGATTGTGTGACAATATGCAACTCATCAAACCAATGAACGGTCAGAATCATTTTTGGCTGTTTGAAAAGGATGGACGGACACTCTACACGTTTCACGGTATCATGGGAGAGAGGTTGACAGAACCAATGAGCGAGCAAAAGTTCTCGCGCTTTTTTAATCTGGATGCCTACATTCGAGAGCTCGTAGCGGAGAAAGAAAAGGACGGATACTCCGTCGTTCAAGAAGCGAATTACCATGAAGTTGTCGTCGAGATCTTTTGTCAGGATACAGAGTATGATGTCATCTTTGAGCATCGTTCGAGCATTGAAGAAGACCTCAATGAATTTCTTTTTGAAATCGGCAATGGGTATTTTTTTGAAGATGAGTATGGTCCAGAAGCGATCGAATTCGTCCTTCATATCTTGGAGCCGTCTTATATCGTTGAACCCGTCATTGATTATTTTAAAAAGCAGTATGGCGTGACGCGGCTTCGGATGGGACAGGCAAAAGTTCATTATGGCAGACGATTGACCGGACTTTATCCCGCAGGAAAGAACTTTAACCGAAAAAATTAAAGACAAAAATGTATAAGAAGGAGTCACATAGATGACAGTTCAAATCGGTTTACCAGGCGTTACTGAAGAGAGATTACAAGAGGTAGAAGCAGAACTTGGCTTTAAGCTTCCGAAAGAACTACGAAATAGGTACAAGCACGAAAATAAATTCAGCATCGGCGAATGGGAGTTTCATCCGATCAAGGACGAGCAGTATATCAAGCGGACATGGGACGACCTTGTTCGTGTTAATACGACGGATGCGGAGGACTACCCATCCGGTTTCTTACGAATCGCACGTGACGGAACAGATGACGAACTCGGATATCAGCTTCCGGACACAGAGACAATCGTCTTATGGGATCATGAGGAACAAGAATTATTTTCGGTAGCACCAACGTTGAAGATATTCATTGAAAAGGAGCAACAAGTGGATCGCAGTGCAGAACAAGCAGAACTCTTCGTACAAACGGTCATCGAGACAGGCGCCGTCTATGGTCTATCAAAATTTGAACAGTCGGGTTGGACCTATTGTCCTTCGAATCAAGAGGAATCGGATGTATTGTTATTCTTTTCGTCGAAATCAGCGGCGAAAGCGCTACAGACGAAGGAATGGGCGGACTATCACTTGATTCGCTTGGATTTGGATCTATTCATGGATGGCTGGTTACCGAACATGATTGACGATGGATTGTATTGTGGCTTGAACTGGGGACCAGAGCTCGTCGGACTTGAGCTAGATCCAGAAGATGTCCTAGCAGATCTGGAGGGTTAACATGATTCGGACGCTTCGTAAACAAGTCGATGGAATGACGTCTGTCTGGCTCATCTATCGCGATGGACGAAAATTGTATACGTATCACGGTGTCATGAACGAGATTCATCAGGACGATATGAAACAAGCGATGGAAGAGCGCTACTTGTTCCGATATCAAGCGAAACGTCGGATGGATACGTGGATTTCGGAAAAACAGGCAGAAGGATACATATTCGAGGACGTATTCGGACTGACACCGAACCGCAAGAAAAGACAGACGTTCAAGCGTCGAATGATAGGACTCGCGTCTCTGCTGATTAGTGTCGGTTTGTTTCTGGTAGTGATGCCTTTTCTCGTCTCTCCAATTATCATCGCAGTGCTTGCGCTACTTCAAATGGGAATGGTCGTTTTCAGTAAAGACTATTTACCGGGCTGGCTACGCAAGGTTTGCTTCATCAGTTGCTGTGTCATGAACGTTGAATACCAAGAGGGGTTATACGCTGGTTTCGCGATTGGAACGGGTACACTCCTGTTGTTTTATGTCCAAAACAGATACAATCAAACGGATTTTCTAGCGGAACAGCCGAACCATGCTTCTATTTAAAAACTGCTACAGAAGACCAATTCAATTGATAAGGATGATAATTAAATGATTGTCACGCTCAGTAAACAAGTGGATGGCATCATCTATTTCTGGGTCATGTACCGGGATGGTCGAACAATCCAGATGTATCATGGTGTCACCGAACAATGGAAACTCGATCAGGATGTCAGAGATTCTATTGAAGAACGATATACATTTCGGCGTCAAGCTAAACGACGACTGAAGGAATTGATTGCTAAGAAACAGGCTGAAGGATACAGGCAGGATGATATTTATGGGATACAACCCGGACGGAAAGAGCGTGAGAAATTTCGCCGCCGGACGTCGTGGCTCGCTTATCTTCTTCTGGGTCTCGGTCTGTTCCAGTTCGTGACACCGTTCACTATATTACCGTTTGTTGTATTAGGTATCGGTATCACTCTGATGTTCTTAGCGTTTCTTAGTAAAGATCAGTTTCCGATGTGGCTACGTGTCATCTGTTTCGTCGATTATTTCTTAATGCATGTCAGTTTTCGGCAAGAGCAGTATATCCCGCATCTATTTCCGGTTCTGTCGATTGGAACGGGTTTACTCCTCTGGTTTCATCTTCGAAAAACGAGACAACAAATGAAAGTGGAGCAATGACATTTTATAAGGAGATGAAAGATGTCGCTTCTAGATAAGTTACTACAAGAACCTGCCGTTTCTGAGGTACCACGTTTACATAGTGCTCTTCTTGCGAAAGAACGAGACGAGGCTTGCGCAAAGCGTGGTTGTTACATATGGAGGGGTTCATTGAAGAAGCGGATACATGGTACTTCGAACGACAGCGGACGTTTGTGAGTTGGTTATTGACTACCTGTGAAGGAGAGGCAGACGCTTCGGTCATCTTGATTCATCCACTAAAAGAACGCTTCCTAAAACCAATCTTGAATCAATGGATGAAAGAGTTGCCGGATGACGTCCGACCGTATCGCTGGTATGGTCTTTTCTTTGATGAAGATGACCGTTTCATCTACTTACAAGAGGCGATTACACGTGGAGGAAGACGGGAGCAGTTAGCGATCGAGACGATGATTGATCATCACTTGTATGGACTTTGGTATTCTTTCCACCATCTCGATGATGATTTGTATTTAGGAGAAATAGAAGAGGACGCAGCAACCTTATCAGTGGCTTGGTTACTAATCGAGCAACTCGAAGATGCGGTTTTCAAATCGGAATATATTAACGAATGGCAGAAGATGAATCAAACCTTAACGGATTGGACTCGTTTCCGGCAAGAGCAAACCACCGGATTCATGGAGTGGCGCATGCAACAAGAATCAAGGGTTGAGTTTGATTAATCCAATGGCATTACCAAGTTAGAAATGTCCTCTCCGTTATATTTAAGAAAGAGGTATTTAACATGAAAAAACTAGGCACGTTTACAAGTCACAAAGGGAATCTGATTGTCTCGGATCCGGCTTTCCTTGAGCCGGATGTAGAATACAACGTGACAATTCCAGTTGAACAAGGTTCGATTTGGACGGTCTTCTATGACGAAGATGAGTTCGAATCAATCAATTTGCTTTACCTAACAGTGAACGAAAAAACGGAGATAGCTCCATCCGATTTCGAACCGCTATCCGATCTAGTCGTCGTCGATTCAGCGCAACTCGTCGTCATGAACACAGCGGATTACGGGAGACGGGAAGCCATCGACTGGGAGATTCGAAATACGCTAGAGTTCGACGAAGAAATCGATCCGTTCTATATCGCAATCTCAGATGAAATGATGGAAGATGAAATCTTCCTGTTTCCGTTCGGTGTCGCCGTTCAGTTAATGGGGGACGGACACTATGAAGTCCTTGTCCGACGGGAAAACGGTGACATGACAGGGATTGCGATCGTCCTCGGAGAACATGAGGCTTTTGAAGAAAACGATGACGAGAAAGAAATATCGCTGGAAGACGTTGAAGTTCCACGACTGAATCATCAGAACACTGCTTTACCAGACGATGTCTTTCTTACAAATATCCTTCAGGCGATGCGACTATTTTATGTGAACGATCAAAAATCCTTGAAATACAGCATTCCAATCGAAGGTGAGAAGGTTGAGTACAAGCTGTATTTGTATGATTATTCATCCTCCATCCAAAACTATCAAGTGTCCGTGGAGAGTCCTTGTCCAGAAGCCCGCCTCCAAGCATTCGAGACCAATCATTTTGCGATTCCGAAGTGGTATAAAGAGATTTTGAGAGTCTGTAACGGTGTGCGTTTTTCCGAAGAGTTGAACTTAAACGGTATTCCGTTGACGAGCTGGAACGGGTTATCGCATGAGATCCAGGGCAATCTCTCGGACAGTCTCGATGAATACGCGTTAACCGAGTTCGATGCAATCCGTGACAAGTATTTCTTTTTTGGCTCGTCGTTTAGACAGGACGAATACTATGCAGTATTGAAAGAGCGTCCAGACGAAGCTGTCTATTGCTTCGACTATAGAACGTTAAAACTTAAACCTAAGGCAACGACTTTCCAAGATATCGTCCGTGATGCGTGGCGCGCGTGTAATCTAAAAGCACTCCATAAAAGAATGTGAGGATGATCTCATGAAAATAATCTATTCTCGTGAAGACTTACTCGCACTCGAAGATTCCTTTGAATATGAGGTGGGATTGCCAGTCCGCATCAGAGAACTTCCGGATTCCGTTATCGAAGAGGAGCTACCGGATAGCCGCGAACATTTGGATCGTCTTCTAAAAGATGATTATACATTGGTCATTCAAAAACCGCGAATTCCGAATCCTCCTGTATTCGCGGGGTTACACGTGATATCGGAGAACACGGTCATGAAATTATATGTCTACGAGGCGAATCATTGTGAAGATGCGTTATGGGATGTCCTATCCGAAAATGAATACAATCGGCACTGGGCATATTTTTTACTGAAGAAAATCGAAGGTGTCAGATTCGAATGGCCTTATACGAATGAAGCTCAAAGTTCGCTGAAACTGTCTAATCTCAAAACAAATGAACTCGTACATCTACGATTTGAAACCAATCAAAGCGTAACGTGTCAATGGGAATGAAAAAGGAGATACTTCATGAAAACGTATCTTGAAGAGCATAGCGATGCGACACGCATCTTTCCATGGCTTGCGGATGCGAGTTCATCAATTCGCTGTCTATGTGTGGTCGGTGAGATGCTTTTGTTTCCAGAAGATATCGTCCAGTTCAAACAAATCAGTAGTGAGATGTTCCGTGATGAGCTAGCGAAAAAGCATGCGCTAAGCACGTATCGCTTTTATGTAGTAGTGTGTGTCAGAAATGAGTTTCAGTCCAAAAGAATCTTTGATTACTACAAGCTGTGGCGTCTACTCGAACGAGAAGAGATGCTCGAGGGCTTCACCTCTCGAATAGAAGTACTGGTCCAAGTGGGGAAAGAACCGTACTACGTTGGGATTGCTGAATTTGGTATCGAACAGCTCTCGACAGCTATCGAGATGATTAGTGATTCTCCAGCTATGTATACCATTATTTGTGCGAATCATGATCGACCGTCACACTGTCAGGAGTTACTTGATCAGGTGCTCGAGATTGGCTTAACAGAAAGTGGAAACTTACCAGTTGTCGAGATGGTCACGACACTAACCGCACAAGGTTATGCCGTTTGCACATGGGGAAGTTCGAGTGAAGAACAGGAACTACAGTGTTTTTATACGGCAGCTTTCTTATAACAATGTAGAAAGAAGGAATTCGATGAGTCTGCGTGGCGTATCGTTTGAAATTCCGAATGAACCGGGACGTGTCTTGCTCGACATATTAAGTGCGATTGAAATGAAGGCGTATGATTGGTTTCTTCGTAACTTTGATTTTCCGATCCAAACCATGGGTGGGGAGTTGTATGACAGTTTAGAAGAGTTTTCAATCGATCGGATAGCGACAGGACATGAACTAGCGAAATGGCTAAGGGGACCAAGCAATTACTTGATCTTTGCTGAATTGTTTGCATTTCAAAGTGGTCAGACTGAAGAAGTAGGAATAACGTATGAGTGGTTTCAGAAAAGCAATTGTCACATCGCGATTTTGGTGTATGACTGCACGTACGTCGATATCTATTGTAAGGAGCAGCACGTATCCGAAGCATTTTATGAGAACGCCGTGAGACGTGGATATACCGGAATCGAATGGGTGACAGATGATAATGATCCTCGGACTCGTTTGTCGGTATGGTCAGAATAAGACACTGTTCAGACGAACAGATGTAAAAGCTAAACGTTCAAGATAAGAGACATGAACTACGAACTGTTGATGGAGGAGCGAAACTACTCATGATCCAACTGACAAAACAAAACGGCTCGGATACGCTCTACCAAACAATCTATACAGAGGGACGCCTCATCGTTCAACATCAAGGAATCGTTGGAGCGTGGGTGAAAGCAGAAAACGTAAAGCAAATGCGTGTCTCGCGCTTCAAACGATTAGGTGTACAGATTTTGCAGCTGATCGAGAAGTTTGAACGTCAAGGCTATCGCGAGCTGAACGAGACAGATTACCGGGAATTAATCGTCCAGTTTTCTTATGAAAAGGATCAGGAAGAAACAGCGCTCGAGCGACGTTACATGATGGAAGAAGTAATCAATGATGGTTTGCTTCATACGGGGAACGGCTACTGCGAAGGGGGAGATATCGGTAGCGGTACGACGAATATCTTTTACCATGTCCTTGATGTCGAGGCAGCCATTGCACTAATTTTTGAAGAGACGAAAGCACGCGATGTACAAGACGAACCAAAAATTGCAGTACAAGAAGGAGCAGCGTACACCGTTCTATATCCTCAAGGAGCGACGTTCGATTTGATTGGTGAAGGTAAACCATGGAGCTGGATTCCGATGACGCAAGCGGAGGACGAGAAGATATGGCACGTCATTGATCAACAATTTCAATTCGCACCCAGTACGACAGTTTTCCCCTCATACCATGCCCCGAGTCCGTTCATTACATACGAAGTGGATTATGAAAAAAGCGAAGAAATCGAGCAAACGTTAAAGCGTATTCTGATCGAGCTAAGTGTTGAAGGAGAACGCGTCATGGCGCTCGATTGGAATCATCAAGGGTATTGGATCGACCCAAGACATCCGTTTCTTCGCAATGAAGAAGGAGACTGGATGATTCCAGCAGTTCCAGATGGCGATTACTCCTTTTTCATCGCTCGTGATTTTCGCTGGGGATATCTCGGTCACCCGTGGGAGGGTAGCATCACGTTGTTTGGAGAAGACATGATCTCTGCGTTTCAAAGAACGGAGAGTTTTTCGAATGAAATCCGAAGAGGATAAAAGGAGGACCGGAAGTGAGAACACCATACGACGAGTATCACGGAACCGCATTATGGCAGGTCATCTCGGAGACAATCAATGAATTAGTCGACAATGATGATCTTGAAGAACGGACGACGCATGAACATATCGTGGGCTATCTTTGTAGCAAACTAGAAGGTCGGATGAAAGATGAAAAATAAGAATAGGATGCTACTTGACCGAAACGACTGGATCGATGTGTTCCGGGAACTGCTACCACGCGACGATTGGCAAGACCTCGTCCGTCTTCAAGTAAGTCAGCATTCGTATCCGGTTGAAGTAAAGTTTCTGAAACGACCACTCAAGCAGAATCCGAACATCGGTGATTTTTCGGATTGGACGGTCCGATCTCACATGATTATGACCGACGACTCACAGCTTGAAAGATTTCTCGAACACCTTGTCATCGAACAGCAGGAAATGGCGACTGAAGCAGAAGTGACGCTCATTATCCAAAAACAAGGACAAGGAATCGTCCGAGTCACGAACGATTGTGTCTCGATGTATGGAGTCGCGTATGAGGAGCTTGATGACGTTGGAACAGAGTATGAGAACTTTTTCGATGCAGTTTTATCGAATGCCTCGTTTCCAGTCGAGGTCGTCTTTTGTGGTCGGGATGTTTTAGAAAATGACGATTCGATTCACGTGTTGACGTTGCACGACTCCAATTGGCAAGCGGTATTTGAAGAATGTTTATTGCATTTGCTGAATCGAAAAGAATTCACGCCAGTATTTTTTTCGAGAGATGCACGTCCCGCACGGCAAACGCTTGAAGACTTCATGTCTGAATTCTCGTTATTGATGCCCTATAACTTCATCGTGACCCGCGATGCAACAAATCGATTTGGCATGCTCGATCACTTTTGTACGAATGGAAAGATCGCGCATTTTGGAAAGGTGAACGATGGAGAGACGTCTTTCAAGTAACGATGGAAACATCATACATTAGGAGGAAGCATAATGAGCTTAGCGTCATATATTTGTATGGAGAGACAAATTCCTGAGCAGTATCTCAATTTATATGAGGAAGATGAGACCGTTCCCTTATATATCGGTCCCTGTTTTGCGGATGAAGACTGTCTGTATGAAGTAAAAACGAAGCATTTTCACAAATGGTATGTATATGAAATTTCGAGTAACTGGGGCATCGAGATCGTTGAACCTTTTGATTCCGAAATTGCACTGGAATCGAAAGAAAAGCTACGTTATCTGTTTACGTTCATGAATGACTTCTTAGACGAGGGTGAATCGTTCGAATTGTATACCTGTTGGATTGGGGAAGAATCCGATCCGCAAGTGAAAAGTATGACGTTATCATTGGCACTTGATCAGTTAGAAGACATTGAGATTCCTGAAAGAACGCATATTTTGATCACGAAACAGAGTAAAAACTAAAAAGCCGCTGATCCACAGCGGCTTCAGTTTATTTGGTTCACTCTTGTGCATAGACGATGTCTGCGATGGCATGGACCTGAGCAAGCGTCATTTCGGAATAGAATTCGATCGACAAAGGATGATCCGTCGGCTCGAGTTCAAAGAAAGGGAGTTGACCGGTTCCTTCATCATGAACCATCACTTTTAAGTTGACGGTATCCGGGTAAGCGGGTAGATCGCTTGAAAACCAGCCGAACATCGGCTCCTCGATGCGAGGACGTTTCTTCTCGATGAAGCGAGCGAAGTTTTCGGGGCTCAGGCTAACCCATGTAATCCACCAGAAGGGTTCGTCTTGTCCAGCAATCGGGAGTTCAAGAATGCCCTTCAAGAAATAATGCGGACCGTTCAGTTCTAAGACACACCACGTATCATGCATCTCGCTTTTCGTTTCTTGCTCTTTCTCAGACATTTGTTCGTAGTAGACCGGTCCGAGTGTTTCATATTCAGTCGGGAGTTCATCGTGTCTCTCGCCACAGATGGCGCAAGGCATAAGTTTTTTCACTGGAATCACCTCTAAGTTGGGTTATGTATGTCTCGTTGTCGAACGTTAGAAGAGAGCATACTTGTAGTGTAACACCCGTTAGTAGAGAATCCTGATGAAGACCGTGACAATCCAGAGAAAGTGAGGGGATTAACGTGCACATTTACATCGAAGAACAGCAAAATCATGCGAAGACGATTAAAGAATATCATCTGACAGTGAAAGGACAAGACCGAATCACATCCATTTTTTCTTTCGAGTATTATGACGATGATTCAAAAGAAGATGAAGTCATCTCTTACGAAATAGTGTTAACCCAGTTATTCTCGCGGTTAAATCGTTTTCCAATCTATCTCTCTTTTGGATTCCATGAACTGACTGATTTAGAAAAAGAAGATTTGCTGTCTACGGCTAAGCACAAACAATTACTGTATACAGAGACCTCAATCACTAAGCGTGAAAGATATATGACCGTCGAAGTGAATCAACCGACTGACTTATTGCAAATACTAGCGAAGACCATTTCATTGGCTTGGAACAACGGTTACTATTTGATTGCTTTCACTGATGTATTGAAGTTTGAAACGAGGAGAGTAAGACGCTGGTTGATCAAAAAAGAGAGAGCAGTGCCAGTAATCGATATGACGAAACCGACGACATTTTTTAAAACCGGCTTTGATTTCGAGAATGTCCTGATCTTTTCGAATGAAACAGATTTCGATGCGTTAGAAAAAATAGAAGCACTGTTTCCAGAAGATGAAATCGAGCGGTAATAAAGTGATTGAGAGAGGAGTGGAATCGTGTTAGATGTCTATTTTGAGAAGCATGTGGATCACGCACAAGTGTTCAAAGACAGATACTTGTACGTTGATCGACCAGAACGTATCGACTTCATCTATTCGATGGGGTGTCTACCGGATATGGAAACTAAAAGCGACTATCAAGGCGATTCAAATCGAGTCTTGAAACAATTTTTGACGCGTCTCAATCGGTTCCCGATTTTCGTCACGTTCGGTGGAAGTTTTACGGACGAGGAGGTCGAGCCGTACTTTCAAAAGCATAATCTATCGTATACAAAGGTTCGACCAAACAAGAACCTATACTATCACGTTCAAGTGCATGACGCGACCGAACTTGAGTTGTTGCTAGATGAGACCTATTGGTATGGGGCTGTGAACGAAGACTTCTTTATATCGTTTACGAATCTCTTGACGTTTGAGCGGAGAATAATTAAGGGATGGTTTTTCAAAAAAGAACGTATCGTTCCCGTCATTCATGTGACGAAAAAGATGTCGTTCATCACGATGGAACATGATTTCATGGGCTATTATCTGTTTTCGAATGAACCCTGTTTTAATACCGAGGACAAGGTGAAAGCCATCTTTCCTGACGACGGTACCATTGAATTCTATTGATGAAACCAGCAACTCGATTTAGTTGGATGATGTAGATGGATCAAGCAGAATACGCGGAGGGATTTCCATGTTATACATCGATCTCGAAAAACATACGAATCATGCAAAAGTGATCAAAGACCGTTATCTCGATATTGATCAACCAGGTGTTATTAAGTCGATTTATTCGATGGGATGTCTTCCGAATGACGAGAAACGAGACTATCAACATGACTCCAATGAAGTACTGAAGCATTTTTTGACGCGTCTGAATCGCTTTCCGCTATTCGTCACGTTCGGTGGTGGTTTTACCAATGAAGAAGTGGAACCGTTTTTTCAGAAGGAAAACCTATGCTATACAAAGATTCAACCAGATAAGTGCAGTCCTTTTTATAGCGTTCAAGTGAACGATGCGAGCGAACTTGAGCGTCTGCTGGATGAAACGTATTGGTATGCGGCAGTAAACGATTTTTATTTCCTATCCTTTACGAATCTCCTGACGTTTGAGCGGAAAATGGTCAAAGGATGGTTTTTCAAAAAAGAACGTATCGTTCCAGTCATTCGTGCGACGAAAGAGATGTCGTTCATCACAATGGAGCATGATTTCATGGGCTATTATCTGTTTTCGAATGAAGCTTGTTTTGATAGTGAAGACAAGGTAAAAGCGTTTCTTCCAAAAGGAGAAGGCATCGACTACTATGATTGACATTCATAGGAACGATATAAAGGAGGACGATCATGTTTGGGATCAGTATGAGTCTAAAAGAAGTGCCAGAAAACGAAAAAGAGATTCTCCCATTTCCGGGTCACATCCAACGCTTTTTAAGAGAAGAATTCGCAAGTACCTCCAATCGCTGTGACCTCTTGATTGATCTCGATCCTTACGGCGATAAGTTGTTTAGAGTGAGAGAAGTGAACGAGTTGATTGGAATTTGCGAGCTGCTTATTCAACGCTATTGCACACCGAAGGAAGCGTGGATGATGAATCAAGCGAATCATTATGCGAGTGAGCCGTGGATGATACATCAATCAGATAAACGAATCATGGAACTACATCAATTTTTAGAATTGTTGAAGCGGATGTGCATCGCGTCGGTCTATCAAAATACGTTGATTTGCTTTTGGGGCGACTAAACGATTGAATGTTGAAGAATATATAAAAATTGGAGTTTTGAAAAGTGAGAAAAAAGCTGAAGATAACGGGAATTATAGCAGGTGTAAGTCTTTCGATATATGTCGTGTGGACGATCTACCGACTATTTTTCTTGGTTGATATCAATGTTGTACCAAAAGAAGAGTATATCTCAAAAAGTAGCTCGCCCGATCAGGCGCACACGATTCGCTTTTACCGCGCGAATGGTGGCGCGACGGTGGATTATGCGATGCTCGGCATTATGGAGAACAAGGACGGAGAAAAGCGCAGAATGTACTGGGAGTATCCTTGTCGCGAAATAAAAGAAATGAAGTGGACGAAGGATACGGTGACGATCAATGGCACTAAGATCAAGATATGGAGTCAAGTGTATGACTTCAGAGAGGGCATATACGAAGCAAATTAAGAGGAACATGAGGATGATGGTATGGATTCAGCAAATCTTGGCGTGCGATCATGACGTAGTTGTCAGAAACCAAGCATGCAAGGATGATGATTACCGATTGCTTGGTTTCTTCAACAAATAGCGAGGTGGTGGACCGAAAGATTGCTCCGCTTCGAAATACGCCAATTCGCCTGGAATACAAGAAATGATCGAGGCGAATCCAAAGCCGATGGCGTGTTCGAGTGCCTCACGGAGAGGTAACGTTTTCCCGCTAATCAGCTCGTTTTCTGATAGACAATAGCACGTATCCGGTGCACCATATTGTTTCAACAAATCATACGTATCGTCTGGCCATGAATTAGGTGGTTTGATTTCAATCAAATAATCATTCTTCAGCATGCTTAAATACCGGTGATCTAACCGCTGAAGCGCCATATCTCGTTTTTTTGGCGTGAACAATTCATGTAGAACGCGCTCTTGAACGCGCTTGACAAAAAATGATTGGACGAGCACTCTTTCTTGTTCTTTATCCATGTTTTCATTTCCTTTCTACTCAATTTAGCGAATCAAATCCATTACATACACTCATTGAATTCATTTTACATAAAAAGGAGCCAATTTATGAGCTACCTATCTGCGGGATATTATCTTATTCTGCCAACTCCTCGAAAAGAATACATGGACAAGGCTGTTGTTCATGAGTCCGTTCTATCCGTAAGTGAATGCATCTGTACACACTATCCTGACATCAGTATCTTATGGGGAAACTCGGAATTAAAGAAAGACCGTTATATGGATCAACTCGGTCTCTCACTTACCACCTTTCAGTTACTCGAACAATGGATAGAAGAACATCGGAAGACAGGAGATATGTTGTTTCCTCAAGTGTTCTCTAACTTAAATGCTGCGCAAACGTTCGTAGATCGTTTTTTGAATCATCTTCCTGACATACGTATCATCAGCATCGGTTTGCCTGAACAGTTTAAAGTAGATTTTCTGGAAGATGTAGCGGCTTTTAGTAGTCAAAACCCTGAACCTTATGGAGTAGAAAAAATGGTATCACAACATCTCAGCCCTGACACGGACGGTGCCAAAAAAATCGGGTACGAAGTGTTAGGATTTGATTCGGGATCATTTCATTCGTATTTGTGTAACGGACTGGAACGCGATTTTTATCATCATTTCAACACTTTACTAAACAGCCATGGTTTGATCCATACGTTCGAAGAAGCGGATCGTTACTCAGATTATTGTAATGAATTAGGCGAGGCGACAGAAGCAGTTTTATGGCTGCCGTGGGCGATTTTTGAATATGAACGCAGTAATTAGAAGTAAAAATGCTGCTAATCAAGTAACAATCTTTAGCGTAATGGATCAGGAGGATAAAAAACAATGGAATCGACCGAACAATTAGAACAGCATGTAAATCAATTAAGAAATACACTTTATGAATTCGAAAAGAAGATGGAACGCAAATTTTCGATTGAGGAATGGCGGTACCTTCTGGAGAACGGATTAAATAGTCTTTTGAGCACACGTGAAGACACACAGCAAATGATTTCAAAGCTCTCCATTCGAACGAAAAAAAGGCCTATTCGTTGGAAGCTAACATCTGGAGTTGTCTATGCCATTCCGTTACCTCGACTTGGAGGATACGGATATGCAGAGATGAGAATTTCGCAAGATGAGAATCATGAGACTGGAAAGATAGAGTCTATGGATTACATCCAATACTATAATCTTAGAACAGAAAGAATTCTTTCGCTCCAGGAGTTAGACCAAAAGAATCCTGAGACTTGTATCATCATAGATACGGGGTATTACGGGATTACAGAAGGAGAATGGATCGTACTTGGAAAACGGCATCGAGAAAAAGAAACGTTTGAGACGCCATTACTATTTGGTAGTGTACCTAGTTTAAATTCTGATGGGGAAAACTACTATGTTACTCGAGGTATCAATGGAGAAAGAATGTTTGTGGAAGAAGAAAAGGCACGAGAGGTGATAAATCCTTCTGCAACCTGTGGTGATTTATCTGCTGTATACAAATATGAAGAACGATTAAAAATAATGAATGATTTTAAGAATTCATAATAAGTTAATGGGGATACAAAACATTGAAAAATAAAGAGCAATTAGAACTGTATGTAAATCAATTGAGAAGTACACTTCAAGAATTCGAAAAGAGAGTGGATCACGAATTTTTGATTGAGGAATGGCGATACCTGCTGGAGCATGCATTGGATAGCCTTTTGAGTACACGAGAAGATGAGGAAAAAGATATTTCGACCCTTTCCATTCGAACCAAAAAAAAGCCTGTACGTTGGAACCTATCATCAGGAATTGTCTATGCGATTCCGTTACCCCGACTAGAAGGATACGGATATGCAGAAATAGGAGTCTCTAAAGATAAAAACTTTGAGAGTGGAGAAATAAATTCTATGAAATACGTTCAATACTACAACCTTAGAACAGAAACGATTCTTTCCCTTTACGAGTTAGATCAAAAAAAGCCTGAGACTTGTATCATCATGGATACAGGACAACAGGGAATAAGAGAAGAGGAATGGAAAACGATCGGAAAAAGGCATCGGGAAGAAACTTTTGAGACGCCATTACTATTTGGTAGTGTACCTAGCTTAGATTCTGATGAAGAATACTACTACATTACTCGAGGTATTTATGGAGAAAGAGTGTATGTGGAAGAGGAAAAGGCACGAGCGGTAATCAATCCCTCAGGAACGTGGGGTGATCGAGCAGCTGTATACGAATTCGAAGATCGATTAAAAGAAATCAATGACAATTTGAAATGACTATTTATGTTGGGATCACAGATTGGTTTAGAAGTATTAAAACGATACTCAAACGGAGGTTGATTTAATGAATTATCTTGATCATTTAGAACAGCATTGCGGAGAATTCACGGAAGCATTTCCAATTGAGGAACTTGAACAAAAGAACGTCCAAATCTTGAAATTCAAAGATGCACCATTTAAGGAAACCTATACGATTGCATCCCTTGGATTACTTTTTCATCCACTCCAAACGGAAGATGATTCACTGATGCATCAAGAAATAATGATGTCAGCGGAACAACCAGACGTTCAGGACGAGATCATTTATTTACTCTGGCAATTGGCTGAGTACGCTATGAGAACAGGACATGCATTTAATGCAGCAGAGTATTATCCACTCCCTGAAGGAATATTTGAAAAGTATCAGTTCTCCTCTGTTTATGTTACAAGTCCTGTGTACTTTGATGAATCCTTCTTCCTATTTGAAACAGATTCTAATGTTGGGAATGAGCCAGATACCGTATTGCTAGTCTGGTTCGTACCGATTTTTGAATCTGAGGAGAAATATATTGAAAAACACGGAGCGGATCAATTTGAAGATCTTTTGTTTGAGACAGATGAGTTAGTAAATTTTAACCGTAAACCACTCGTGTAAATGGTTATTGATAGCTATTTGAAAGATAGAACATCGATCATACACGATCTGATAGAACATCCTAGAGGTTTAGAGAATAATGGAGGATCAAATGAAGACGCCTCGTATACCTGACATCATAGCGAAATTAGAATTGGTTTTAGAAAATAAGCTTTCTAGAGAAGAAGTGTCTGATTGGGCTAATAAATGGATGATGGTTTTAGAAAAAAAAGAAGGATGGGAGACTACAGATTACGATATTTTAGTTTTTCAAGGCTTAACTACAGTGTATGGCATGGACTTACTCTATAGCCCTAGCGAATATCTGCACTGTGAGGAAGATATCCGTGATTGGGTGAAAGAACTCCAAAAAATCGAGAATAACGATCATCAGAAGCTTAGAAAGAAGTTTAAATAAAGTCTTGATATATCGCACAATGACAGTAAATCATCTAGTGGATGTTTGAACTGCTCAAGTGAATTAGAAGAATTTCCATAACTGTTTTAAAAACAGGAGGTATGAATGAATAAGAATCAAATCATGGATTCAGGATGGAATCGTCAAACCATATGGCAGGGATGTATACTCGCTTCAATCGCTCATGCTATCTTTGTCGCGAATAACCCGGATTTTGCTTATGAGCATTCGTGGGATGGTGATCATTACAGTACGAATGATGGTCAAGGCTGTAGAGGAACAGTAACATTTGGACAGGATTTTTTTGTGGCGGGCTTTCGAAACGAAGAATTTTTTGAAGAGACTATAGAAGCGAATGACTTGCTAATCGAAGCTCCAGAAAAAGTACAAAAAATAGCTGTAGATGATACTTTTCAATATCTATTAGATGATATTGAAGGAGTCATTCTCCCGGTCGTCACTACTGTCTTGTGGGGAGATGATCGGCAATCTTTTTCTAGTCATCAATACGAAGAAATGATGGATCGGGGATCAAGTCTATTAGAAATACAGGCGTCGGGTTACGAAGCTGGACTGGCATATTGGGAAGAGTACTACGAACTCACGGAACGACAGCTGGTGCTCCTAGAAACATTATATCACTTGAAAATAGAGAATCCATCTCAGGTTATTACCTTATCACATGAGGACGTTCAAGTGTTAGATACGATTGATATGGAAGGAATTGAGGAGAGTACAACTTCTTTTTATGAGATTGATATTCATTGGTCTAGCGATGTATCTAACTAATCTATTCACTTACGTAATCTAGTTATGATTGCAAAGAAGCACACATCGTAAAAGAGATGTGTGCTTCTATTTTATAGACCCGAATAATAAACTTTCTTCGTCCGATTGATTTTTTCTACTACATCCTCGAACTTGAAATATGACTATTAAGAGCAATCAGAAGTCAAACGTATCTGGATCCGGTCCACTCCGAAGATTTTCATTTAATTGGTTTAATCGTTCCATATCTTCTGGAAGGATTTCGAAATCAGTGATGCGCAGATTTTCTTGCATCCGTGAAGGCGTCATGGACTTAGGAATCGTGATGATGCCCTGCTGAATATCCCATCGTAGAATGATTTGAGCAGCTGATTTTTTGTATTGTGTAGCGAGCTCCTGAATGACCTCATTTTCTAGAAGTTCCGCATTCATGAGCGGTGACCAGGCTTCAATTTGAATCCCATGTTCGCTACAGAATTGACGTAACTCTGACTGAGTTAGCTTCGGATGGAGTTCGATTTGATTGACGACAGGTATGATGGATGCATGTTGCAGTAAGTCTTCGAGATGGTGGATTTGAAAATTACTCACACCAATCGCGCGGACCTTGTCCGTTTGAACCAATTCTTCAAGTGCTTTCCAAGGAGCTTGATACTTGGCTTTCCCCGGCCAATGGATCAAGTAGAGATCGAGGTACTCTAACTGCATTTTTTCTAAGGATTCTGCGTAAGCAGCAAGAGTTGCTTCATATGATCCATGTGCATTCCAGACTTTTGATGTCACGAATAGTTCTTCGCGTGTTACGAGTCCTTCTTCGATAGCTTTCGCAATGCCTCTGCCGACACTCTGCTCGTTACCATAGATGGCTGCAGTATCGATGCTGCGATAGCCTTCGCGAATCGCAGTCACGACCGCTTGCTCGAGATCCGCACCGTTCTCGACACGAAATACGCCATATCCGACTTGTGGCATGTCCACACCATTGTTTAACCGTACTGTAGAGATTTTCATATTCATCTAGCTCCTTTATCAAAATTACAGCAAAAAAATCATGCTGTCTGTGTGACATCATCATATCGGGAGCAATCAGAAATAAGAAGACGGCACTTTAAAGTTCCATAGTCACCAAAAAGTGACTTTTCCTAAATCACAGGGACGAGGGAAGTACAAAAATTAAACAGCAAACAGCCCTGCATTCGAAAATGCAGGGCTGTTTAGGGAAGTACATAAAAATTAACAGCTATTCTTCAAGTGTTCATTTTGGAGATGTTGCTCTCCCCAGTCACATAAGACATCCATGGTCGATTTTAACGATCGTCCATAGTCCGTTAACTCATATTCGACCTTAGGTGGAGCTTGGTGATAGATGACCCGTCGAATGACACCGTCCTGTTCTAATTCTCTTAATTGCTGGACCAGCATTTTTTGAGAGACATTCGGCATGAGACGTTTTAACTCACTCGTTCGGTACTTATCTTTAAACAAGTGGCACAAGATGACGACTTTCCATTTCCCGCCGATTACTTTTAAAGCAGCTTCGACAGGAATACTAAATTTACTCAACACGATAACTCCTTCATCCATAAAATTAAAATACAATGACTGATTCCTTCGTTAAAAGAATTACCAAAACGAAATATAGCATAAGTTGTACTTTATTCAAAAGAAGTGAACTCGTATGACTATATCAACTAGTACTGAGCATTACTCGTGTTGTAAAGCAGGACGTTAGCAAAATATCCGATGTAGTTTTTCTTAGACGTAGCTGTACGTTATTTTATTTTGTTGCCTCTGCTTCATACTTTTCTAAAAATTCATCAACAGAGAACTTCTCATTTACTTCACTCGTTGATTTACTCGAGGAAATGGTGTGAGATGATCCTTTCAAATCATCTGGACTTGATTGGATTTCGAGCACTAATGTATCACCTAAACCCGTTTCAAGCCCACTTCCGAAGTTAAAAGTTCGTGTTACATAAGCTTCAGCATAATTTCGTTGATTTTCGGAGTACACTTTTACGTTAGAAATTTTATAACTAAATGAATGTAGCTGTTGTTTATCCACTTTTGTACTAGATAGAAAAATTAATACAGCCTCGTCGCGTGAAGATAATCTCGATTGATTGGTGTGTGCTAACGTTGTATTGTTTAAAAAATCCGCTTTTTGTTGCTCCAGGATGTTCGTGAAAAAAGTGAAGGCTTGCTCCTTTGAAATGGTGCTTTCAGATTTTTCCTGTGAAATATTAGAAGTCGCTATTGCGTTACTGATCAAAAAACCAGAAGATAGAAGTACACCTAGAGAGAGTGATAATAAAATAGTTTTCTTCAATATCAAAACCTCTTTCTGTTTTGTGGATAATGCTACTATATAACAAAAAAACCAAAAAGGAAAGATTGAAATGATGGGTAAATCGAATTCTAAGAAAATGAACAGAAAGAAAATAGTCCTGATATGTTTCGGAACGCTAGCCATCATCATACTACTTATGCCGATTCTATCACCGGTTCTGTTTACGGATGCTTCGCCGAGGGGTGCTCTAAGACACGAACTCTATAAAGAAGGCTATTTTTATCAAAGTTACTTCGCAATCATTACGGAACAAGATCCACAAGCAGAGCGTTACCATATGTTTTGGTACCATTGGAAAAGTGAAACAGGCGGAACTCCTTTTGTCTGTTATTCGAAGAAGGTGAGTGAAGAAAAGTATGCGGTCTCTTGTGGTACAGGTCCATGACCTGATTTTTTTCGGACAAGAATCTTACATAAGAAAAGTGAATACATCAATGCGAAATAGGAGTGCAGACTGGTGCGATGGATGCGTACATAGTTCTGCACTCCTTTTGTAAAAAAGAAGATTTAAAAGAAAAAATCATACATAGAAAATTTTTCAATGAAACTTAATAAAGAAAAATATCGTAATTAATAGTTGTATAATAACTTCATGAAACAAACATATTAAAAGAATACATAATCGGAGGAGACGTCGATGGTGGTACCGTTTATTGGTCTTGGTGTCGGGATATTCTTGTTGACGTTAGGCATCTATTTTATCCGCTCAAAGCATGCGAAAAAGACACCGCTAGCGGGACACGGGGATAGCATCGACACGGTGGATTCATTCGTACTCAGTATCATTTTGTCAATTGGCGTCATCTTATTTTGTTCGTTGACCGTCAGACATTATGGTTATGTCTGTGTCTTAGGTGGACTGTTCATACTATACGTGGTCAGCGCAGCATGGTGAGACCTATAAAAATGTAGAAGGTAAGATAAAGGGAGCACAAATCATGATTCAATTAGTAAAACAAATCGACGATCGTGTGTATCACATCGTCTTTCACCAAGAGGGGCGCACTTTATTCTGCCGGGAAGGTGTTGCCCAAAAAGAGCAGGCAATCGATAGCGAGGATATGATGGAAACGAATGAAGAGTCTGCAACGAAGCGGGTTGTTTTTAAAAATCCGTTCCTCGCGTATCGTCAGAAAAAAACGTGGGTTCGTGAAAAATTAGACGATGGTTACATCCGGTCACCTTTTGCTCTGTCTGAAGCGATGGATTTTCGAGCCAACCGACGCATCATAAAGTTGCGTATTTTAAGCGCTCTATTGATCTTGTTCAGTGGATTACTGACGCTGACTGATATCTTGCCAATCCCAGGATGCATAACACTCGTCGTTCTGATGATTTTCTGGCCGATGCATCTCGAAGGGAAATCTGCACGTGCTCGCATGTATCGCTGGTCAGGAGCACTTTTCATGTTCGCCTTAGCGGGCTCATCGAAAAACTATTTATCACCGATCAATCTCTCGATTAACGGAGCGATCTGTCTCATCTCAGGATTCATTCTCCTGTTGTATGCGTCAGAACAATTACAGGAACTTGCGACGAAAGGAATCACATATCATGACGAATCAACAAACGAAGGTGATTGAACTCAAGCGCGACAATGGTCAAACGACCGACTACTGGGTCAGTTACCGGATGGGGCGCACGCTGTATCAGGTATCCGTGCAAGAGCAAGCGGATGGTCAAACGGATGAAGGGGAGGTCGTCAAAGAACGTTTTCCGTTTTATTTCGGGATGAAGAAACGAATGCTAGAGTTAGCAGAAGCGAAAGCAGCCCTTGGGTTTCGACCGTTGACCGAAGAAGAGAAAGCAGCGCCCGTCATCGAGGAAGAGGAAGCGCAGCTCGATCCTGCATTCTTTAAGCCCGCTATTCGATACGCTTGGTTGATGCTTGGTCTCGGCATTCTTCTTTTTCTCCTTCCTTCGCCAATCCTGAACGGACTCGCGTTCGGACTCGGCTTATACGTCTGGTATGAGACGTTCGGACAGCCAGGAATGCCGCGCAGCTATCAAAGGTATTTCCACGGAATGCTTGCGGGATTGACAATCTTACAGGTGCTATCGGCGATTGAGTTGGAGCGATTTACACACCCATATTATGCGACAATTTGTGTGCTATCTGCGATCGTATTGGTGTTGCTCGTCGTTCAGCACCGTTTGAAAGAAACCGATCAAATCGGTCAGGAGGAAAGTGTTCGGGTTAGGAAAATGAAAGACTATTCTGATTTGGATCTTTAAAAACTTATTTGCTTAACTTTCATAAGGCTAGAAGAGTTTGTATTGCTGTAAAATATAGGTATCAATCGCATTCAATCAGCCTATTGAAAAGGAGAGTAAATCATGGATGTACAATGGAACGATAAGACTATCCTTGAACTCATACTCATCGTCTGGGTGATCGGTGCCATCATCATCATCGTGAGCCAGGCGCGGAGTAAGAAAAGTTTGAAAGCTAGTCTGATTAGTGGAACAATCATCAATCTTCTTTATACGACGGGCATTTCATTACTGTGGTTTTACACGATTGCTGTCGATGGGATTAGTCAGGTGTTAGTCGTCTATTTCTTCGTCGGCATCTTTACAATCCTTGAGTTTCTATTCGTGATCGTTTTGTTGATCGTCAAACGCAAAAAAACAACGATCTCTTGAAAAGTAAAGAAAGGATAATTAACACTTAAAAAAAAGATTTAGTTTACATAATGAAGTAGAAGGAGGCATGTCTCTTCTTCTACTTTTTTGTAATTATGCAATCGATTGCATTCGTATGCTAATTCAACATCCAGTAAAAGGAATTATATTTCTTGCAAAAAACTAGTTTTTATTTCACACGATTTATGCAAGAATAGAACACAACAAACTGCGAGAATTTTTAGAAAAGTGAATGACTAGACTATTCATCCTTTTGAGTAGAAGAGAGAAGTCATCGTTTTTCGAATTCTAAATAACTTATTTTTTGTAAGCCTGGAGGGGAACGTATGAAAGTGTTGAAGATGTGGAACCAAATCAGTTTAGTGAAACAAATCGCGATTGGCTTGATCGTGGGTATTATTTTAGCCGTCACGATTCCTGAAGCGGCGAAATCCTTGACCATTTTTGGGACTTTATTTATTTCTTCCCTGAAGGCAGTCGCGCCGATCTTGGTCTTTTTCTTAGTTATGGCATCAATCGTGCAGCATAAAAAAGGACAGCAGACGAATATGAAATCGATCATTTTCTTGTATCTGCTTGGGACGTTCCTAGCGGGAGCCATTGCGGTCATCGTCAGTTTCCTTTTCCCAGTAAACATTCGATTAACAGAAGGTGCGGAACAATTGGCTGCTCCGGGGAACACGGTTGAAGTTCTTCAGAAACTCGTCTTGAATATGGTTGATAATCCAGTTAATGCGCTCATCCAAGCGAACTACATTGGCATTCTGACTTGGGCGATCGTATTAGGAATAGCTTTAAAGAATGCGTCCGATACGACGAAGACATTCATCTCGAATTTCTCTGACGCCATTGCGAAAATGGTCGGATGGGTCATCAAACTGGCTCCTCTTGGTATCATGGGAATCGTCATTGGCTCTGTTACGGAAAACGGTCTTTCTTCATTGCTCGATTACGGGAATTTATTATTGGTATTGATTGGCACGATGCTTGTCGTAGCACTCATTGTTAATCCTCTCATCGTGTTCATCAACGTTCGTCAGAATCCATACCCACTCGTCTTCAAATGTATCCGGGAGAGTGGAATTACCGCTTTCTTCACACGAAGCTCAGCTGCAAACATTCCGGTCAACATGGAATTATGTAAGAAACTTGACCTCGATAAAGAGACGTACGGTATCTCGATTCCGCTCGGTGCCACGATCAATATGGCGGGAGCGGCTATCACGATTTCCGTCTTAACGTTAGCAGCGGTTCATACGCTCGGTATCCCAGTCGACCTTCTGACAGCCATCATCTTGAGTGTTCTCGCTGCCGTTTGTGCATGTGGCGCATCCGGTGTCGCTGGCGGTTCGCTCCTCTTGATTCCGCTCGCATGTAGCTTATTCGGGATTCCGAATGACATCGCGATGCAAGTCGTAGCAGCGGGTGTTCTAGTCAGTGTGTTACAAGATTCGTTTGAGACAGCACTCAACTCGTCAACAGATGTCTTATTCACTGCGACAGCAGAATATCGAAAACGACTTAAAGAGGGAGAAACGCTCTCGATCAATCGTCAGTCGATGAATGAAGATGTATCTGAAAAAGTCGTCAACGGCTGATTAGCTTCTCAATTATCAGCATGATCTAAATAAGAAAAGGCATCCTTAGCTGAGGATGCCTTTTCTTATAGACAAATTAACCTTCTCCTAAAGCAACGTACTTTTTTAATTTCCCATTGAAACTCACTAGCAAAATGTCATTTCTTTCTTTAGTAGAGTATAGGACGGTACCCTTATAGAGTTTCGTAGCAGTCCCATTATCAAAAGCGTCTTTATCCGAACTTCTTCTTTTAATTTCTCCAACTTTTTCATTCTGAGTGACTTTGGTTTTTTCTGCCAATGCTACATCTGATTTGTAGATCGTATTATCGAATTGAAAAATGTCTGCTTTAGCATCTTCGTTCAATACTTCGGATGCCGTCGGTTTTTCACTAGTACTTTGCATTATCTCTTCATTATTACAACCAACTAATATCCATACCGTCATAATCGAAAAAGCGAATGATAAAACGACTTTTTTCATGATATAACCTCTTTCCCGTTTTGTAAGTTATTCCATGCCGATACACGTTAACGTCAACTGCTCTTCACGGTTGCCATCCCATTTGATTCGGACATGGTACGTGTCAGTATCTTTAAAGATTTGTAAGGCGGCACTCGTCTCAAAGGTGGCGCCATCTCTTTCGGTTCCAATGAAGCTTTGGAAATGGCTAGAGTGTTTAGCATATCGACCATCTGACAACTGACTATCGACAAACCAGGTCACAGGTTTCTGTTGGTGCTCCACTCGTTTTAGATCCTGTCCGATATATGTTAGGGCGTAGCCTTCGCTTACCCGGTAAGATAAAGGACGTTCTTTGACTTGCCGGACATGAATCACGGCGTTCCAGGATTCGCCTTTTGCCTGAAAGATGAGGTGTTCGGGTTCAGATATCGCTGAAGCGCGGTGAATACCATAGAGCGTGAAAAACGTGAGGAAAAGTAAGCATGCAATCAGTAAGGTTCGCTTAAATAAGCGTTCGGACATGAGGCTCACCTCTGAACAGCAGTTTCCTTTAGTCTAGCAAATTCAAATGCTTTTCTTAGTCAGAAATCTTAAAAAAGGGGAATCCATTTTTAGGATATCCAGCGTCCGATCTGCTCACCCATCTTGACGCTACGTTCGATGCCTGGGGCGAGTTCGACCGTGTCCGGTGGCAAGACGAGGATGACAGTTGAACCGAACGAAAAGTAACCGAACTCTGCACCACGCTCCAGCAGGCGTCCTTGATGTGTCTGAACGATCGTATTGACGTTCAGCGCACCGACCATGACGTGCTCGATCGTGCGGTGATCGACTTGCAGACGCGTGACGCGGCGATAATTACGTGTCAACGGACGTTTGCTGAATCGTAGCCCCATGTCATTGACGGGTGCCGATTCTCGCCCCAGTGTATAACTCGTCGTGATTTCGCCCGTGACTGGCGAATGGACACGGTGATAGTCGGTCGGACTCAAATAGAAAATCAAGGCGACACCGTTCGCGTAATCCTCGGCGCGTTCGCTCGAGCCGATCAGCTCAGCAACGGTATAATCCTGTCCTTTGATTGTAAACCGACTATCTTGCGTTAATGCTGGGACAATGGAAAGGACGGCGTCACTCGGACTGACGAAGGCATCCGGCGCGGTTGCGATTGGTCGCATACCGGGACGTAACTCGCGTACGAAACAATCGTGCAGCGAGGTAAACGAATCAACGGACTTCAGCGCTTGATCCGTCTGAATGTGATAGGTGCGAATGAAAGGTCGGATGAGTGGTTTACTAAAGCGACTCATTGCAAACCGTTTTAGTGTGTTCGCGACAACTGGTCGAGCATTTAAGTGGACGATTGTATCAAAGATGGCTTTCTTCATGAGGTAAAAACTCCTTTAAGTTGTAATCTACCTCTTAGGATACGATCGAATTCTTTTGATAGACGGAGTCGCATTCTTAAGTTTGTCTTAAGAAAAACACGTACCGAAGATGCGGCACGTGTCAGAACGTCATGATTTTCGAGTCAATAAATAGAGTAGAGGTCCGAACGCACCAATCGCGAGGGTGATGATTGCCCAAAGCGGAAAGCTTCGTCCGGTACGACGTGTATCATGGCGGAGCCAAACGATGATGAAGAGGGCGCAGAGAATCAGGTCGACGAAAATCTGGAGCGTCGCCGTGTTTTGTGTCGCTTCCGCAAAGATGCCAAGTACACCAAAGTCAATGATCGAAAAGGCAGTTAAAACAGCGAAAGCGATCGTAATGACGAGCAATAAAGGTTTCGGGATGCTGTCTACAAATGAAGCTTGAGATTCTCTCATGAAGGATCCTCCTTGAAATGTAGTGATTACTACAAATTAATGTAGCATGTACTACATTCATGCGTCAATCTACTTAGATGTTGTATGATGAAAAAGGAGAAGGGAGAATCGATCATAATGGATAAGTTTGAACAGAAGCGACAGGACTATACGCATCACATCGCAAAAGCGACGTTAGCATCAAGCATCAAGGAGATGAGTCTCAAGAAGATGGCGGCCGCTGCCGGGACGAGTGATCGGATGCTGATGCATTATTTCAAGGATAAACAAGACATCGAGACCGCGGTGTTGACCTCGATCAGCCAAGAACTGATCGATTTACTGCAGCAACCGGATCTAAAACTCGAGTTCACGGCATTCGTCCGTTTTCTGCGACAAGCGATCGATGAGCCACGAATCAAGCCCTACTTGAATCTTTGGTTCGAGATCACCCATCTCGCAACGAGTCAGGGGGAGCCGTATACGTCGATCACGCGGACGATCGGGGAATCGTTCGACGATTGGATTAAACAGATCTATGTACCAACAGAGGGGGAAGATGTCGATCAGCAAACTGCGCTACTCTTCGTCTTCACGGAAGGACTCGTCGTCATGAATAAGATCGGCTTAGAGGAGCGGATGGACGCGGCAGTGGAAGCGATGATCGCATTAACAAAGGACAACAGGCCTCGCAATTGAGGTGTGCTGTCCTTTTTCGGCATTTCACTGAAAAATCGTCACAGCTGAATAAAGAAGTAAGGTACACATAATGACGCGAAACGCGACGTCGTATCTTTGAAATAACGAACGAAACAACGAGCCACTTCCTGCCCAAAGCAATAAGGCGATCCACCCGAGAATGATGGCATACAACGTGTATTGAACGATTTCTACAGTAGACGTTCTGTGCGGCAGAATGAACGTCGATAAAGCGGTTAAGAAAAAAAGGATACTCTTGACGTTGATGAGTTGGAACAACAGACCGGATAAAAATGTCGCTGGCACGGTATCGATCTGACTTGCTGTCTGCTTCGGGAAACCAATCTTATAGGCAAGGTAGACGAGATATGCGGCACCGAGCCACTGTAGAATCGGTTCGATCATAGGTAAGGTCGCTTGTAATACTGTCGTCCCTAATGCGCTGATCAACCCGAGTATCATGAACCCTAGTAAGATTCCGGTATTAAATCGCCAAGCACCACGAAAACCGAAGTGGCTCGATTCATGCATGACTAACAGATTACTTGGTCCAGGTGTAATGGACGTAATGATGACATAAGATAAAAAAGCAACAACATTCATGAGAAAACTCCTTTTTCATTCTATCGAATACTTGAATTCTAGTGTAAGATGTCAAGATCGATAAATAAAATTGAAATAAAAAATCATTCCATCATTTTTTTCGATGGACGATGAAAGGAGAGTCTTGAAATGGAAATTCGCCATTTGATCAGCTTCTTGAAGATTATTGAGACGAGGAGTTATACGGCAGCTGCGAGTGACCTCGGCTATACGCAATCGACGATTACGTCCCATATGCAACTGCTCGAACAAGAAGTAGGCGATGCTTTGTTTTTCTATTCCAATCGTACGCTTCAGCTTACACCGCTAGGTCAGGAAATCATCCCGCTTGCTGAAGATTTACTAGCGACACACGAGAAAATCAAGTCGATTCAACAACAGGATCCCTTTGAAGGCGTCTTGAAGGTCGCTGCGCCAGAGTCACTGACGATCTCTCGTCTTGGTTCCGTCTTACAGACGTTCATGACAGCATATCCGAATGTCAACATCATCTTATCGAATGGAACTTGTAAGGAAAATCAAGACGAACTCTTACATGGACGGGTCGATGTCGCCTTGATGCTGTATCCAATGTTTTCCGCTGAACGTTGTACGCATGATGTTTTGACAGAAGAGAAGATCGTCATCATTGGTCATCCGACGATGCCGGATCATTTTGACGCGATTCGATCTTCCGTGGACGCATACGTCTTTCTGACGAATGAAGAAGGATGCAGTTACCGATCGATGTTTGAGGCGTGCGTCAGAAACCAAGACATCTCGTTTCAGACACAAGAATTGTGGAGTATCGGGGCGATCAAGAAGATGGCGATGAACGGGCTTGGTTTTGCTGTGTTACCGTATGTGACGGTAGCGGATGAAGTGGAGTCTGGTACGTTGAAAGTTATTCATCATGATGAGACGTTCGAACCGATGTATGCCCATCTGCTTACGAAACAGTCGAAGTGGGGCTCACCCGTGACACGCGCGTTTCAGGAAATCGTTCTGGACCAATTCACGAAGTCAAAGTGAATCGAGTATCTCGACCCAGACTTGATATTAAATCTTTTCATCGAGGTGAACCGTTGCCGACCGTACGCGATAGTCTGGGTTTTCCGCTAAATAAAATGCAAGAATCGTCGCGACTTTAAAGTCAGGAGTGCAATAACCGGTGATTGACCGACCATGGATCTCGTTCGTGATCGAATCCGCCCAGACTTCGGCTTCACGGTATGTCTCGAACTGAAGCATCTCTTCCTTCCAACGAATCGACATCTGCATCTCCTCCTTTGCTATAGTTAATGTTAGTATATGGAAGAAGTAATGTGTTATTCAAGGGGGAACGTCAGACATGAGTCGTTTTGGAATGCATCGAGAAGTAATCAATCCACCGCTCGGTGCCGCCTTCATCGGTTATCACCGAGAAGTCGGTGTCGCAAGCATACACGATCCGCTATATGTCACAGCGAGCATCTTTGAAAGTGAGCAGACGACATCGGTTTTCGTCAGCATCGATAACATCGGTTTGCTCGTTGCAGATACCGATACCATCCGTGAAGGTATCGCAGACCAGCTAGACGTGTCGAAGAAACAGATCACGGTTGTCTACACGCATACGCATTCGGGACCAGCGACAGCGGGAACTGAACCGTTGACCGTCGCCTACAAAACGATCTTGACGCAACAAGCGATCGTATCTGCCGTCAAAGCAAGCGAAGCGATGCAGTCGGTCGAGATGGGTTGGGGTGTGACGTCTGGAAAAATTGGCGTCAACCGACGGGAGAAAAGGAATGGTCACGCGGTGATGGGAATGGATCCGCTTGGGGTGACGGATGATCGAATCGGGACGCTGTTGGTTCGCCGTGCCGATGATGCGTGTCTCATCGGAGCCTTCGTTTTCTGTACAGCGCATCCGAACGTCTTGAAATCAGACAGTGTCGTCTTATCCGGTGATTACCCGGGCGTCGCTCGAACGATCCTCGAACAGGCACTCGGCTGTCCAGTCGTGATCGTCCAAGGGGCGACGGGAAACGTCAATGCGAAATATCGTGGTGACCTAGCAAGTCTACAGAAGATGGCGTTTGCTTTAAGTGGACACGTCTTGACGACGATTCCAGACGTGTCGTTTCAACCGTTAACGCACCACCGGATTCAGTCGATGATTTATCCGATGCGCTTAACAGAAATACCGGTTGCGGACGTATTGCAAGACATGGCAACTTACGCTGAACAGACATGGGGCGTCAGCGCAGCGCGCTGGTTGGCGTACGTTCAAGAGCAATCGGGAACAACACTCACCATCCCGGTCGAAGTTCAATTGTTTGAACTAAATGATGGTTCGTTCTCAGGCATCCCGATGGAGCCGTTCTGTGAGACAGCGCTACAGATTCAACAGATGCGTCAAACGGAACTCGCCTTTTTCGGAGGCTATACGAACGGTTATATTGGTTATTTGCCGACAGCGGAAGAACATCCGTATGGTGGGTACGAGGTGGCAATCAATCCCGTCGTCTACGGTCCTGTGACGGGTCTATGGATGCCACCTGTACCGGAAACGGCAAACGACATCGTGCATCGTATCCGACAACTCTATGAAACGAACAACACCCCGGCTTCTCTCGTCTGAGAGACCGGGTTGTCGTGATTACGATTTGATTTTTTTGATGAACCGGCGTATCGCAAAAACAAATCCGCATGTCAGCAGTGCGAATAAAAGAAGCGTAACTAGTAGGTAGGCAGATAGATTTAACATCAAAGACCTCCGTAAATAGGTATAGCTGGATTTTCGAACTTTCGAATAATAATAGAGTAACATAGTAATTAACATTATATAGGGAAATGACTTGTTGTTTTCTATATTTTTTAAAGGAGTTATTCATTATATGAACGAATAGTTATTTTATTCCATTATAATTGAGAGGGAAAATATCATGATTATCAAAAGATGTATTCTTATTGTTGTCATCACTTATTTATTCCTCAGTTTGCTTTTATCCTTTAGCATCTGATAGAAGACTTTACGTCGTACGATAATGAGAAAGCACTTAAGGCGTTCACAAAGCCTTTTATCGAAGATGAACTGAAAGTAAAAGAAATACTGAATTGAAAAGAAAAAGTGGAAGTAGATGAATTTTCATCACTTCCACTTTTTTATACGATTGATTATTTCCCTGGCTTCGTCTTGTAGAAGCTGTAGAAGACGCTGATCAAGATGACGAGGACGATCGTACCGAGTGACATCCAGATTGGCATTTTGTAAACGTCACTGAAGATCATCTTCGCTCCGATGAAGACGAGCATGAAGCTAAGACCGTGTTTCAAGTAGTAGAAACGATCAATCAAGTTCGCGAGGACGAAGTAGAGACTACGGAGTCCAAGGATCGCCATGATGTTCGCATAGAAGATGATGAACGGGTCACGCGAGTACGCGAAGCTTGCTGCGACCGAGTCGACGGCGAAGACGATATCCGAGATCTCGATGAAGACGAGCGCGATCAAGAGTGGCGTGAACAACAGTTTCCCATCAATTCGTTTCGCGAACTTACCAGACGAGATGTCTTGCGTGATCGGTAAACGTTTCTCTAACCAACGAATCGTTTTGTTCTCTTCGAGCGACGTCTCTTGACCGATGTTCTTGTACATCATCCAACCAGTGTAGACGAGGAACGCTCCGAAGATGTAGTAGACCCAAGCGAAGTTCTCAAGCAACGAAACACCAGCGACGATGAAGATGACGCGGAAGAAGATTGCACCAAGAATACCCCAGAATAAGACTTTGTGCTGGTACTTCAATGGAATCGCGAAGTACGCGAAGACGAGTGAGAAGACGAAGACGTTATCGATCGCGAGAGCCTTCTCGATGAAATAAACGCTCGTATATTCGATCGCAGCGGAGCTACCTTGATCGAAGTAGAGCCAGCCACCGAAGGCGACGGCGATTGCGATCCAGACGAACGTCCACGTCCAGGCCTCCCGAAGCGAAACTTCATGTGCCTTACGATGGAAGACTCCAAGGTCAAGGGCAAGCATGATGAAAACGATGGCTAGAAAAGCAATGAGTAGTGTCAACAGCGCTTCCTCCTTTAAGGTAATTGTTATCTTGAATTTATTATAAGGTCATGAGAACTCAAAAGTAAAGCGAAAAATGTTTGGAATGTGCAATTGGTTAAAAAACAATCCCCGAAAGTGGACGAATGTATTCGACGTGATGTGCAATAAAACGACATGAAACCCAGTTCCGAGAAGGGACTGGGTTTCATGCATGTTACTTTTAATTATATAAGTCATTATGATAAGGGAGGGAAATGCGGCACGACGTACGTTCCGAGTTCATCGATGACGACTTCTGCTGATCGCTCACCGTCGAATAAGGCGAAGAACAGATGATTGACGCCAAGCTCGCGATATAATTCCAGCAACTCGATCAGTCGATTGCGTCCGATCCGAAAACCGAGTCGAATCGGTGTCGCTTCTTCATTTGGATCCGCGGATAAATCAAGATGCATCGGCATCGAAAACGGACGAAACGTTGTATTACCGGCTGCTTGACTCGCGGCACGCCATTGCTCGATGGCACGTGCTTGTTCGAACGGTCCTTGCGGATAATACATCCAGCCGTCGCCGTTTTTAGCGAGCCAGTCCATATCTTGCTGTGCGAAACCCGTGATCATCGTCGGGATTCGTTTCTTTGGTCGTGGCACGAGTGTCGCAACATGGACTTCTCCATACGTCGAATCAATTTGCGGATAGTCTTCGTATAAAGCTTGTTCCATCACTTGCAGAGCTTCCTTGAACTGAGCACCACGGCTCGGATGATCGACACCGAGTCCATGGAAGTCGGCTTGCCGGTCACCAGACGAGACACCGAGAATCAAACGTTCCGGGAACAACGCATCAATCGTCGCGACTTCCTTCGCAGAGCGTAACGGATGACGGAGCGGCAGGACGAGTGCTGACGTTCCGAGGGCGATCTGTTTCGTCTGACTGAGGAGATGCGTCCCGTATATCAGCATGTCATGAATCTGTCCGACAGCCGGATCAAGAAAATAAGGATCCTTTAATAAGACGTCGCGTAACCAGAGTGTCGTAAAACCATAGTTCTCTGCTTTTTGTGCGAGCTCGACTTGATTGGCAAGCGTCGGCGTTCGCATCTTGAAATTCTCGAGCGGGACGTGGAGACCGAGCGTGAGCTCGCCCTCCCGGTACATCCGCTGATAACTTGCATGATCGTTAAACATAGTAGTCCTCCTTATTGATGTTCGAGACGACGCGAGACACCCGTCAAGATGACGGCAAGGATAACCATGATCCCGCCGACCCATGGCGTGTGGACGAGACCGATCGTATCGGTGACGAGACCACCAATCGTTGCTCCGAGTGCGATCCCGATGTTGAAGGCTGCGATATTCAAGGCAGACGCAACATCGACTGCTGCAGGGACATATTTTTCAGCCAACTGGACGATATAGAGCTGGAGTCCAGGGACGTTCATGAACGCCAGGAGTCCCATTAAGATGATACCGATGATACCGGCAACCTTGAACGGAATCATGAACGAGAGGGCGATCATGACGATGGCATGGATAATGAACATATAGAACAACGCTTTAATCGGATTACCGTTTGCGAGTTTTCCGCCGACCGTGTTTCCGATCACAACCGCGATTCCGTAGACGAGCAGAATGATACTGATTAAGCTCGGACTGATTTTCGTGACGTCCTGCATGATCGGTGTCAAGTACGTAAAGGCGACGAACGTTCCACCGTAACCGAGGGCAGTGATCAAGAAGCCGAGCATCAAGTGTCCGTTCGTCAACAATTTGAACATGTCGGAGAACTTAGCAGGTGGTGATTGTTTCAAGTCTTTTGGAATCAAGAAGAAGCTTGCGATGATCGCAATGATTCCGAGTGCGGCAACCGCGAAGAACGTCGCGCGCCAGCCGAATGATTGACCGATGAATGTCCCGAGTGGAACACCTGTGACCGTTGCGACTGTCAGACCTGTGAACATCAAGGCGATGGCACTCGCTTTTTTATGCTCTGGTACGAGCTGGACGGCAATCGTCGCACCGATTGAGAAGAAGACACCGTGCGAGAAAGCAGTGATGAAACGGGCGACGATCAACAATTCAAACGTCGGTGAAATCGCTGAGACGAGGTTACCAGCGATGAAGACGACCATCAATGCCATCAGTAACGTTTTCCGATTCATTCGGTTCGTTAGTGCTGTCAAGATCGGAGCACCGACAGCGACACCGATCGCGTAACCAGAGATGATGAGACCAGCGAGTGTGATCCCGATATTTAAGTCACCAGCGATCGCTGCGAGCAGTCCGACGGGAACGAATTCAGTCGTACCGATCCCAAAGGCGCTGATTGCTAAGGCAAGTAGGGCAAGTCCGCCGTTTCTTGGGACCTGTTCCTCCTGGATCCGTGAGTTTAATTGATTCATGGGGATTCCTCCTAAAAATAATTTCAGTAGGGATCGTGTTCAGTGGGCCCGACCAAACATGATCCGATTGACATGACCCCAGCATAACGGGGGTGTTTCATTTCGGGAAGTACGTACTTTAAAGTGCGATAGGCACTAAAAAGTACCCTACTCCTTCATTTAGATGCAAGGTCTAAAAGGAGGTTGTACTTTCCGTTGACAATTGCTATCATATAGCCAGCTAATCTGCTTGGGAAGTACGCACTTTCAAGTACGATAGGCACTAAAAAGTACCTATGCCCTTAACGGAATCACGAAAGGATGGAACATATATGCCATACAATATCCCGGTCGAAGCAACACTTGAAGTCATCGGTGGAAAGTGGAAGGTCGTCATCATGTGTCATTTGATCAAAGGCGAGCGTCGGACGAGTGAGCTCCGCAAGCTGATGCCGACGATCACTCAAAAAATGCTAACGCAACAATTGCGCGAGTTAGAAGAAGACGGCGTCATCATCCGGACGGTCTTTGAACAAGTCCCACCAAAAGTCGTCTACTCGTTATCTGAGTACGGCTGGTCGCTGAAGCCGATTCTTGACGCGATGTGCGCATGGGGAGAAGGACATATCGATTTGACGGGTGGAGAAGTCGTCTCGTCATGACGAATAAAAGTGAGTCTCGCCTGAGGCTCACTTTTTTGAGTACATCATATACAGAATAGGGGTAGACAGATGGAACAACCAATCGTTCAATTTGATTCGATTACCGTTAGTTTTGAGGATAAAGCCGGCAGACGCCAGTCAATCGATGAGTTTGCACAAGGATTCGAGCATGGCATCTTGTTTTTCGGTCATCCACCGGAAACTAGCGACATCAAAGTCGTCCTTGATCTGAAGACGAACTTTGGTGAACGGACGTTTCGGTTTAACTTTTGCCGAATGGACCGGGCAATCGGCCATTATCTAATCGATGGGTTGGTCTGGAAATGGGTCATCTTGTGGGAATGGTATTACCAGGAGAGTTATCAAACGGGTGAGTCCTACCATATCAATCGTCCAAAGGAAGGACTTCGTGATTTTTATCGACAAGTTGATGTACAAAATGAGACTTGTTCGAATGATTATTTAGAGTCAGGCATTCTCGAGGAGGACGTATCATTTACGGATAGTTATACAAATTTTGAGAACCTAGATTGGGTCACCGAGGGAGATCCGATTAATACATTAGAGCGAATGCGGAACCAAGGTGTCTTTTTCGAGTATTACTTTAAAACCTGGATTGATTTAGAGCATTCATTGCCCGCGATTCGACGCGTCATGGATGAATTGTATGCACATACACCTGAATAATGCTTAATCAAATGAGCACCGCTCCCTCTGTCATTGACAGAAGGAGCGGTGCTTTGGTTAAAACGCTTTGCGTTGACCTTTTAGAATCGTCTGTTGCAGAGGACCAAAGTCCCCTGGAACCGTCCGTTCCATGAACAGGTACGGTTTTCCATCGACGATGAATTTTCGATCTCCAAGATACTCGAAGTGGCGACCGTCATCCTTTAATCTTCGCTTAACAGCTTGAATATGGTCTTCATGATGGATGAACCGCTCGTTAAACGTCATGACGATATTTCCTTTTTTGAATCCGAGTAAGAAGACATAGTAGAACCAATAGGCAACGAGACAAATACCAACGGCCAATAACAAATCATACATGTGTGTCGAGCTCCTTTCGTGTATACAGATTTTTACGAATCTTTATGTAAAAAGATTCAATCAATTTCAATTAAAAGTAAAAAAGTATTCATCCGAAGATGAATACTCGTTATTTTTGAGCGATGTATCTCTTTTGATCGAAATCATATTTAAATTCAACGATCATCCAATCATCACCCGTAGGATTCCGATACGAGTAAAAGAGTGATGTCTGTTTTTCTGGATATTCGACTGTACTGTCATTATAGGCTTTTCCGATCTTAGAGTAATCTTCTGTGCGATGAGCCGTCATGACACCTAGCCCCTTACCAGAAAGAATACGATCGAATTCAGCTATCGTCATGCCTGGTTTAAATTTCTTTCCAGGTAAGAGTCGCTTTTTCGAAGGCGTTTTAGGAGTGTATTCCTTTTGCGCAAGATATAACGTGTGACCTTTTTGTTTCGTTTTGAAGATCAGATGCATGCGCTGTAAAGACCAATGATCGTTTTTTTCATCGTACGGATAAAATGAGAAAGCGTATAAAGCATAGTCGTCTTTAATCTCACTCAATACTACCTTGTGATTGAGTGTCGTGACGCCATGTTCTTTCTTTATGTATTTCTTATATGATTTTCCGTAAAGCGATTTTGCGACGTCTGTCGCGGTCATACCGAGTTTTAGTTTTTTATACGACGTATATTCCTTTGTCGCTGCGTCGACAGAATGAGATGCGAAAACAGCACTTAACATCGATAGCGTGAACAAAAGCGCGAAGAGTACTTTTAACCGAACAAGGTGTGATTTTTTCGTATGTACCATTATGATCGTGTCTCCTTTAACAAGTTTATTAAAAACCGTGCGTTTCTTTTCGTTTGAGATACCAGAGAAGTCCGAGAGTAATGAAAAAACCAATCGCACCTATGATTTCGATGAACAGGAAACCAATGAGATCATTACCGATATTCTTTTGAAAAAAATAGGATGAACCAAAAATCGCAGTGGTAATCGTGAAAATGTTGCGTTGGTGGCGAAGTACTTGGACTATCATGGAGAACTCCTCTTTCTTAGTCTTTTGTTCGACGGATTTCAGTCGCGACAATCGAGTCCTTTGCAAACGTCACTTGAATCGTGTCACCCGTCTGAATGGCAGACGTGTTATCCGTTTTGCCATAGACGATCGTGTCCGGCGTGATGCGAATCTCCGTCAATGCATATTGCTCGTCCGGCTTTTGTTCACTCGGAGCGACGAATAACGTATCACCTGTAATTTTCTCGACGATACGTGCATCGTTCTCGTGTGTACAGGCACTAAGCGGTATACAAAGGAATAGAATAAAAGCAAAAAGCCAACGACGTGTCGGCATGAACCAGGCACCTGCTTTCGTCAGTTAATAAGGTTATATGAAATCGTATTATTATATAAATTTTACCAGTTTCAAAAACGATTGATGTAAAACAAAAAAATTTTCTTACTCCAAAACAACAGGAATTCAGATCGAAATCGGCGTATGATTAAGGGAATACCATCATCTCGATATGAGGAGGCATTACGATGAAGGCAGCCATCTGTACCCGCTACGGATCCCCGGACGTCCTGCACATCACAGAGGTACCTCGTCCGGTTCCAAAATCAAACGATCTACTGATTAAAGTATATGCATCTGCCGTCCATTCCGGAGATCGTCGCATGCGTTCGCTCGATGTCCCACTGTTAGGGAAACTTCCAATGCGTCTGGCTGTCGGCTTCAAGCGACCGCGACAACCGATCCTTGGCGTTGTTCTTGCCGGTGAAGTCGTCGAAGTCGGTCAGGACGTCAAGCAGTTCCAAGTCGGAGACCATGTCCATGCCTTGACGGGATTTGGCTTCGGTGGATACGCCGAATATGCGTGCGTGTCTGAGAAACGTTGCATTGCAAAAATGCCGCAACACGCATCGTACACGGAAGCGGTCTGTCTCCCGTTCGGTGGTACGACGTCGCTCCATTTCTTCCGGAAACTTCAAATCGATCAGATGAAGACGATCTTGATTTACGGTGCGTCGGGTGCTGTCGGAACAGCAGCCGTTCAAATCGCCAAAGCAAAAGGGCTACAGGTGACGGCTGTCTGTAGTGGACGAAACACGGAGCGGGTCAAAGCGCTCGGTGCCGATCACGTCATCGATTATACAAGGGACGGTTATGATGGATTATTGCTGAAGTATGATGCCGTCTTCGATGCGTCCGGAAAGATCAAGAAGATACAAGCGAAACGGCACGTCAAACAAAACGGTGCCTTTGCATCCGTCGCGGGGCAAGGTGTAGCGAGAGAACGGAAAGAGGATCTACACTATTTGAATGAACTGTTTGAAGAGGGACGATTTAAAGCCGTCATCGACCATATCTATTCCCTTGATGAGATCGTCGAAGCCCATCGCTATGTCGATACGGGAAAAAAGTTCGGTAACGTCGTCGTTTCAATTGCAGGAGAAATAAAGTGATTGAGAAAAATGGAAGGGCTTATTTTTGAGTGTTCAGTGTTCAAGTAAAATCAAAAAAATTACAAAAAAAAACGAACAAAATATAATAATGTCTACCATGAATGAGGTCATAGGAAGAAGCCTTTCCGATTGAATCGGGAAGGCTTCTGATTTAGTTTTGCTTTGGCAAACTAGTCGTCGTGCCCATCTCAACGACTCGGTCGTCTTGAAGTCGATACAGGAAGTATTCCTCTTTCTGAAGTCCTTGACCACGCACCTTTAAGGCAATCTGATAGCGTTTTTCCTTATTGCGATGTTTGTCATCGTAAGCAGAATGGAGTGAGACGACATGAGCTGGACCGTATTATTTCTCGACATAGTTTTCGACTTGGGCGCTGACATGTCGCTCAAATCGTTCATCGTAACGGACGTCTAAATAAAACAGCAGTCCACCTAATATTAGGAATACGACAAATAGGTTGATTCCGATTTTCTTCAATTCATCACTTCCGACGTTCCATAGCATTAAACCTAGAAAAGCTGTTACAGATGATCGAAAGACGATGCATCATAACAGCGATTGAATCATTAAATTGATAATCCACATCATTTGAGTGATTGCTTTAGAGATCGACTCCAACAAATTTAAGAATGATGATGATGGTAATAGCTGAGAGTGCAAAAGAACCGGCAAAAGCAAGTTGTTTTTTCAAAGGGATCTCCTCCTTATGAAAAGGTTACCATTATTATACTATTAAGTAAGGTGTATGTAAAATTAATTCCAATTAGAACCGTGAATTTTCATCACAATGTTTCAGAAAGGAATGACAACATTCCTACTTCTTGATTCGACAATGCATTAGGAAGGTTGTTTTCATATAACGATTGGTTACACGAGGCGAAGTAAGAGTCCTGAAGCCGCTAACGATGAAGCGTCCTGAACGTAGCAATATCTTGTTAATGATGCATCATTGATTCGACAAAGTGTAAGCTGACGCTTTTGAAAATCGATCTCCTCGATATACACGCGTTCCGATATAGGTTCGGCATCTTCTGTTGTCTGCAAAGACAATGGAATCCGTTCGCGCAACACGATAAACAGGACGATTTCGATTTGGTCGGTACTGGGTGTAGAGGACGTGTCGTGAAAGAAAAGAGTTTCGTTCATCGAAAGACTGAGGGTTGAGTATAACGAGTGTTGAGAAATTAAATGTGTCGGGTTGGTATGAAGGTGCTGCATGATGGACCTCCTCATAATAAGAACGTATGTTCATATTATGGGGGGTGGAATGAATTTTCGCAATCTTATTTAAAGGGGATATGAGAAACCTCATAAATAGTAGAAGGGACAACCACCTAAATAATGGTATGACTTCAAAAGGAATATTATGTTGAAAAAGGTACGTACTCGAACGAAACGATTTCGTTTGGTCTGATCGTCAAAGAGGATCGGCTATTCCAGCTGAATGAAAATCAAGCGTTTTACTGTCTATTTGCTCATTTTTTTCTATACGGAAGAACAAAGATTACTGGAAGTCCGAGAAATCAAGAGTCAGAAAACACTCCTCATCAAAAGGAATTAGACGTTTGAAATAGTTAAGCAATTTTGTAATATGACATTTATTTGTGTCGTTTAAGACGCTCAGATTCTTAAAAGTGATTCACACTACGCTAAACACATATACAAGAAACACCCCTCTTAGTTCACAGTGAAACAGGAGGGGTGTTTTATGCCAAAAAAACATAGAATATCCGGGATACAAAAGATGAACATTCATTTTTTTAGATATTACCTTAACATCTTTCAAGGTCTAGAATCAGAATAATAAATCCATCTTCCTCCAGGTAATGCAATCGTATAATCAACATTTAATAAATGGTCTAGTATCGACTCACCTGGGTAACAATCATCAATCGTTAGAATATCTAGTTTGTGAAGTAAATGGAGAAGTACTTGATGATCAGATTGTTTATTTCTATATAAAAAATCGAACAATTCATATTTATTTCGAAAAATGATGAATGTTTCGTGGTCTTTTAAGTCCATGTTGAATGGAAATACAAATTCTATTAAATGACTGTACTCTTCTTTAGTCAATTGTTCATGTACAGGTTTGGTATCTACCATGTTTATCCCTCACTTTTTCGTTTTAATATGGCGTGATGAACGATTGATTGTGTCTATGCGATCATCTACATGATGAGTAACGATCTCTGGAACATTTCCATGAGCATGAGGATGTGAGTATACGAGTCAATTGAAAATTTTTGAACAACTCTAGGTCGTGTTTTTATCAAAAATCTCATTAACCGCATAATCATTTTGAAACAGCTATGTATCTCTATCCCAATACTTCGTGATTGTTAAACCTATATAACGAACAAAAATTATAAATTCTCGTAATTAATTATTATATTTTGTGGAGAAAAAACGAATAAATGAAAAAAAGATTGAAGTCCATCACCATTCTATCCATAATGTGTCCACTAAAATCTAGACCATTAGATTAAACATTATTTCTTAATTCGAGAATGAGTAAATGCTCAAGAAAAAAAATCACTTTAACATGTATTTAAAATATATGTTTGGGTATATAAAGAGAGTATCACAGATTACACTTCAAAAGGAGGACGAAAATCATGGTAGAAGGAAACAGCAACAAAATAAGTCGCAATAAAGCAGGTGGCAAAGCGAACACTAGAAAGCAAAAGTGATTTGTCTACCGTTTAAGCTCAGTAACAATTATTCGCTGGCTTCCTTTTTTATTAGATAAGGAGTTTTATATGGTCAGTGTAATAAAAGAGAGGGGAACTAACATGAAATGGAATCATACAAAATCAATTAGTGTCAAACTACCGATTCTCGTTATCGTATTTTATTTCGTACTGAGCGTAGGGTATGAAATACAGTGGTATCATTCGGTTTGGATTGCGCTTGTTGTAGGATTAGTTGCTTATATTCTCGGAGATTACATCATTTTAAGAAAGAGTGGGAATCTCGTTGCTACGATTGCGGATTTAGGTCTAACGTTTCTTTTGACCTGGTTCTTTGTTGGAACAGTAAGGGATGAATTTGGTGGAGATTCGATTTGGATGTCACTTTATGTTGCACTGATCGTTGCTGTCGTCGAGTATTTCTATCATATCTGGCTATTAAAGTCATTTAGCCGAAAACATGAAACCATTAAAAATCGTTCCTATCGTACGTGATGTATATTCTTAAAATCATTAATGTTCTAAAAAAATACGACACGAAGACAAGGCTGCCATTCTAATCGATGGCAGCCTAACTTACGGATTATTTTACGAAGAAAATGAAATATAGCATGATTAACTCGGCATATGTTGCAGTTCATTATAAAGAATGTAGCTTCCTGAAGGAATGTCTTTCGCACGATACATGGCGAGATCTGCGTGCTGTAGCATCTCGAGCATACTCGAGGCATCCGTCGGATAGCAGGAGATACCGATGCTTGGCGGACATGAAATCATATGATTGGCAATCTCATAAGGTGCTTGTAACGTGCTCAACAACTGATTTGCAATACGATGAAGTTGTTCGTATGATTTAACATTCTTTAAAAGTAATGTAAATTCATCACCGCCTTGCCGTGCCATCATGTCAAAATCCGCATCGAATGATTGTAGTCTTCTAGCGACCGCTTTCAATAATTGGTCACCGACATCGTGTCCCAGAGTATCGTTGACTGCTTTGAATTGATTTAAGTCCATGAAAAATAAAGACACATTTGATGGAGGATGAAAAGAATCACTTTTAATGAGCTTTAACAGGCGTTCTTCGAACGCAAGGCGATTGAATAATCCTGTCAACGCATCATGATAGGCAAGGTATTGAATACGTTGTTCATTTCGCTTTATTTCAGTCACATCCTTACCGATACCGAAGATTCCAACAATTTCGTTTTGGACGATGATTGGAACATTGGTGATGTTCATATACATACTGGAACCGAATGCATTTTCAACAACGGTCTCATAACTTCGGGGCATACCTTTAAATACTTCCTTTAGTTCTTCTGCGACCGTCATCCGATGTGTATCTTTGACATAGCGAAGGCTATTTTGACCCATCAAGTCGGTCTTAGAGACGCCGAGAAGATCGCTACAGGCAGTATTCGCACTATCAAATTGACCTTTAAGGTCAGTTGAGTACACTGGATCTGGATGATATTCGAACAAGGATTTATACCGTTCTTCACTTAATTCAAGCGTTTGTGCTTGATCGTAGTAGCGCCGGACTAACTTATGATTCTCGACAATGATTAAGACTTGCCGAGTGATGACGAGTAAAATGGAGAGTCCTGAACCCACTGTCACGATATCGAAACTACGCGAGTGAAAACCCATGAAGACGAACAGAATCAAGACTCCTCCATAAGGCGTGAGCATTTGAAAAATATTTAACTTTTCAGGATGAGTTGTTGACGTTGTACATATAGTATTTGGCTGATGTTGAAGACCTGCAAAAGCTAAAACGATCATTGCTATGATGAACAGAGGGTCAATTAAACTACCTGAGATGTATGTGTCTTGAGCAATCAAATACAAGTAAACAGAGTCAGCGATTGCTTGTATCGTGACGGCTGCGATAATGAGATACATAGATAAACTTTTATCCTTACTCGTAAGGTTAAAGAATAAAAAGGAAGCGGCGACTAACATGCCCAAGTCTCCTAAAGGGTAGATTAGGGAGACAATGAGAGCATTCATGGTTGCCGCACTCGTATCCAAAATAGGCTCGATTAAAAAGTGCCAAGAGAAGGTACTCGCAACGACTAGAATGATTAGGACATCAAATAAAAATGAAATGCGTTGCTGTATAGCTGCATCCTTCAAAATTTTGTGAATCAGAGCGTAAAGCAGGAAGATAACTTGTAGAATGTAAAACACGTCTGGCCATCCTGGAAACGCCACGTTTTTGTGAAAAATATTCTCTGTGAAAAACCAAATCAATTCGGCGATTAAATAACAAAAGGTGCCGAAAGTGATAAGTAACCAGAACTTACGATCATTTGAATCAGCCCATTTGATAGCAATCCTCAAGTAGAGAAGGGCGATCAACAATCCTGCAATTGAAAAAATATTTCCCCCTAGTGCTTCAAGAAATTGAGAATCAGAAAAAGTGACAATCCATCCATAATAGCCTAAAGCATAAAGTAGAATGATGAGGATAAAGCTTTTAGGTTGTTTAAACATGCTAATCTTATACTCCTTCTTATCATATTCACTTAGTATACAATGAGCTTATTTTTTGAAAAGAATTTGTTTATAAAACAGGTCTATACTGGTTTATCAGCAGAGCATCTTAAAATTATTCCTTAAGATCAAGATAGAAAAATAAATCGCCATCATAAAGTGCATGACATAAACGATCAAACGTCATCTACGGCATGCACTTTAAAATTTTTAGAGAGATGTGGTCTTCAAAACATCTTGTGTTTGAAGCAATGTAACAAATGCGTCAAAATCGATTGGACGAGAGAATAAGTAACCTTGACCGATCGTACATCCGTAAGAAGTAAGAACCTCTTTTTGTTCAATCGTTTCGATTCCTTCCGCTACGACGGTTAAATTAAGATTCAAGCCGAGCTCGATGATCGTCTTGACCATAGGCGATTTTTGATTAGAAGTCAGGCGATCGATAAATGACTTATCGATTTTCAATGTATCAATCGGAAGTTGCTCGAGTACATTCAAGGACGAATACCCTGTTCCAAAGTCATCGATGGATGTTTTAATCTGCGAGGTCTTCAAACATTGCAAAATCGAAACGCTCTCTTTGATGTTTTGAACAATGCTCTCTGTAATCTCAAGCTCGAGCCATTGCGAGTCAAGAGATGTCTCCTCGAGAATCTCGATGACACGCCGGCAGAAGTTTGGACTCTGAAATTGAAGAACAGAAACGTTGACCGATAGAAGTAAGGGTTCGAATCCTAAAAGCTGAAGTTGTTTACTTTGGTAAGTCGCAGTGAATAGGACCCACTCTCCGATTTCATTGATCAGACCTGCTTCTTCAGCGATTGGAATGAACTCAGCTGGTGAAATCCATCCGAACTTTGGATGATGCCAACGGAGCAATGCTTCCATACCAACGATTCTCCCAGAACGAAGATTGACTTTAGGTTGATAGTAGACGCTCAATTGATGCTCACGTATCGCATTTCGTAAATAGGATTCAATTTCAAGCTTTCGTACTAAGTTGGATTGAAGTTCAGTTCCATAGTAAACAAATGCGTAATTTCCATTCTGTTTAGCTTGATAAAGAGCTTCAGCTGTATGAGCCTGTATTTCTTCGATCGTCAAACTTTGGTCAGGAAATACACTGACACCACCATGCGCTACAATATTCAATTCTAGCTCCTTCAAACGGATAGGAGCTGCAAGATGAATAAGTATCTTTTCATTCACAACAGTGATATTAGATCTCTCTGTTTTCAGAAGCACAATCATAAACTCATCTTCACTGTACCGATACATTTTAAAATTCTCTTTCAATACATGTTTTAAGCGGAAAGATACTTCTTTCATGATCTGTTCTCCAACATGATGCCCGAAAATATCTGTGTACATCCGCACTCGTTCTACTTGAAGCAATATGAAGGCAAGCGGTGCGTGTTCATCTTTGAGGCTATTTTTGGTGTCTTGTAAAAATGATGCACGATTACCTAAGCTCGTTAATGGATCGATATATGCGATTTGGTTTAATTCAGCTAATAATTCACTATTTTTCATGACAGTAAAAGCTTGTCTAATGATGATAAGAAAAAAAATCATGATCCATCCTGTACTTAAGGCATTTAAATTCCAGGCATAACTTTGCATCATTAGGATGGAGAGGATCAAGATGCTCGAATAAGGAAAGATAAATTCTTTTTTGGTTGAGACATTAAGAGCAAATGGATCAATCATACTTTCTTGTTTAGGCTCTTTTTCATGATATCGAGCGGTGTAACCGATAAATAGTAATGCGATAGTCCAAATCAAATCGACACTGCCACCTGATATATAGCTATTCTTAATTGTAAATTGTGCAAAAGTGATATCTCCGATGACTTGTAAAAATAAACCGATGATGAGATAAGTCAAATATGCATTTCGTTTGTTGAATAGAATTAAATAATAAAGCGTGATGATAAAAAAAAGAATTCCTAAATCGGCAATTTGGAAAAGAAACGTGTGGGCGATGTACCACAAAGACTGCTGATTAATCTGATAAAGCGGATAAAGCAGGTAATGATAACTAATTGAAGTCGCGGCTATCATATAAATCATTGTATTAAAGAAGAATGCCGAGTTTGAAAATTTTCTCGTTTGATTCATAAGTTGATTTAACAGGGCAGCAAAGTAAAAAAAGTAAGAGCAGACCCAAGTTAAAGATGATAAGTCCGGTGTATTTATGACATGATTCGTAACAAGTAAGATGATCCAAACAAGTGTGCCAAAGGCAGAAAAACTCGTTCCAAGACCTAAAAACATCCAAAAACGTCTAGCGGATTCATTCTTGAGATAACTTTTTATGATCCAACTCGTACTTAAAATACCGACGAACAACTGGACCGTGTTTAATAGAACCAATCGCATCCATTCAGATCCTTCAAAAAAATGGTTCCCATACCAAAACAATAAACCAATTCCGATGGACAGAAGGAAGGGATAACTTATAGTTGTACGCAATTTTTTTCCTCCCTTATGTTTAAATAGCTTTCAAATAAGTATCGGATATATTAGATTTATATTTAACGTAATGTTCTGATGTCATTTGGATTTAAAAAAATCGCTACTATTACGTCATCGAACTAAAATAAGCCTAGATCTCTCAATTGAGTAGATCTAAGCTTATTTTTAGTTCGTAAAGTATCGTGGTGTAAATGACCTAAAAGCTTTTTATCGTCATGTCCTTTTAATTTGAAGCTTTCAAGTGTAAAACATGATACGTCGTTTTCGTTCCATTCGTGATGCTATACGCTAGTACCCCATCATGATATAGAGGAAGGGATACCAACTCTTCGAAGTCCGTCAAAGGAGCGACGGTCTTCGCTTTTAAGTCCGCATACATCAACTGATTTATGCCTTCTCGGAAGACGATTTGTGTGTTCGAAAGGAATTGAATACCGTTAATCAACGTCTGGGCACTGGAAGCAGAATAGTTCAGCGTCTTTTGGTCTAGTCCGATGGGTTGGAATATGGCATCGCCTTCTGTGCCGAGAGCGAAATAGGTGCCACTACGACTGAAATCAATTAATCCGGATATCTCTTTTTTATAGGCACCATCCAGAGTCTCAAGCACACGGATATTCTGTCCGTTTTTATAGTGAGACGTGTATAAGGTCACGCCGTCATCGCTATCGCGGTGCTCGTACGTGAATAGTCCGTCTCGTGTTTTTCCTGTTGTTAAGATGAAGGATTGGAGTGGCGTGATCTTCCCGGTTTTTAACGAATACGTCTTGATCGTGGAGACCGTTTTTTGTGCAGTCGCCTCTTGCGTGATCCAGGACGCACGAGTTGACGTGACATCGATTCTCGGAGGAGATGTATCGAAGCGACTTTCTCCAGTATCCAGCGTTGTTACCTGATTCGTCGTAATGTTTAGTTGACGAATCGACCATTTCACACCTGTCTTTGTCGGCTGTTCTGTTTCGACCCATAGTAAAAACGCACCTGTACCCGTCATCATCGGGATTGCATTCTTCGTCGCATGGACGATTTTGTTGTGCTGTCGTTTCGTATCGTATGTATAGATGACACTTTTGTTTTCTTGTAGGTCAAAGTAGAAGATTTGGTTTTGATAGAAATACTGCGGATCAATCGAGACACGGTGTTTGCTTAATAAGGAAGAAAGGTCGTACGTTTTCGTTTGACCTAACGTGACGCGCTCCATTTGCTTCTCTAATTCGATTGCTTGTTGATTCTTGGAGTCGATCGTTGCTTTCTTCAAGGAAGTGTTTACTTGTTCAGGTGACGCGACATTTTTTTGTGCTACACGCGGTGTTGCTTGTTCTTCCATCATGGTACAACCCGCTGTCGTCCAAACGATGGTCGAAAGACAAAAGACGGATGCGAATCGATGTAATTTCATATAGGATAGCTCCTTTGAAGGTTTTCAGAAATGTAGTTCATTGCTGTACCTCATGTGAAGAGAGGCTTGGACGACGGGTGTGAAGAAACACGAGATACCACCACTTTAATGTGTAGGCGAACAAGAAGACACACATCCATGCCCACGGTCGCAGTGTCGTCAATCCTTCGTAAAAATGTCTGAACTCTGTAATGTCAAGACGGTACAAAGAGTTCCAAATGAATAGTGCATACAGGAAAAGCAACGCTACCACCGCTCGAATCGATGCTTTTCTCAAGGCTGGATGCTTGAACGCGACGAAGATTGCACTGATAAGCGTGATGAAAAAGAATGCGTAGAATAATACCCACACCCACATATCATTGGTTGGTCCCATATGTATTCTCCTCCTCAGTTAATCATGGATGCGTCTAGACGATCTTCTAAACAAAACAGAAAGAATGACATCAATCAGTAAGCCGATCAAGAACCAACTGATCAAGGTCAGGATGTAGATCAGAAAAAGCGGGACATGGATGGAATCTAGCCATGTTCCAAGAAAGGATCGTGATTCAAGAAGCCAGAAAACAGGGCTCGTCAGAAACAACAAGATATTTTTGTCATCGTAGCCGAAGGCATTGAACAGACAGACAACAAGTGAGAGCAAGGGTAGCCAGAGTCGAAAACCTTTACGCATTATTATTCATCTCCTGTTTGAGTGAGGTTGGTTTTATCGGACTTGAATTAAAAAGGCGGATAGACCGTCACCATGTTCGTTCCATCCGGCAACGACCTCATAGGTATACATACCTTGAGAAGAAGGTGCGATAAGAATGTCGTTTTTTAATGAAACCTGTTCACTTTTCGTTTTCGAATCCCAACGTACGACTTCGAGCGAATCGGGTTTACGATTAAACGAGAGATGAATTTTGTCAGAGGGTGAGACGATGACGGGTTTACTTTTTTCAGTCATGTGTAAAGCATCCACATAGATCATGTCCGCACATTGAGCGCTGAACAAACTGGACCAGCAATAAGAACCTTGGACAGTTGGAATCGCTTTACCGTTTACTTCGACGTTTGGATCATAGGGTTCAATTCGAAACGGTTCAAAATAGATGAAAAAAGCAATCATAGCGATTAAACAACTAATCAAGATGTATTTCAGAATAGGAGCACCTCCTTAGAATCAGTATCGTAGAGTGGATCAGTCGGTTGTATCTAGCATATTTTTCCACAAGAAACAATTGAATCCCTTCTCCTGGTGGATGGAGTTTCGGGATAGTCTGATATTATTGACTCATTCTTTAAATTAAAAGAAGGACAGTGGTTCATGAGCGAATTCGCTGAACCTCTGTCCTTTTGATGGTCGACTATACAAACTGATTTGATTTAACCAATCTTGTCCGCCGTATCCGGTATGGCGTTTCTTCGTTGACGCGATACACCGATTCCTAAAGCAATAGCTGCTCCAAGACAACTCGATAAGCAGCCGAAGAGTAAATACAGAGAGGGTGTGGATTCGCCGATCATGACGGATGCGATTCCGCCGATGACGGGGAAGAGCGCGACCATATAGCCGCTCTTCGCACCACCAACTCGTTCGACGAGTTTCAAATAAAACAGCCACGCAAGAAATGATGCGATCACGGTTAAATAGAGTAAGGCAGAAAGATACGTGACGGTTGTCGGGAGCGTAAGCGGTGTTCCTTGGAACCAGACGATGGCGCCCATCAGTAGACTCGCGACAGTGAATCCAATCGCGTTGGCATGAACCGGGTTGATTCGTTGCTTGGCGTTCCGCGCTGAACTAGCGTCACCTACTGACGTCAATAGCGTGCCGACTAGAGCAATCAAGACACCTTTTAAATCGGTCAGTCCATGGATGCTGCTTAGACTCGGAACAATCAGGACGCCGACGCCGATGATACCAAAACATCCGCCAATCCAAACGCGCGCATGGAGGGTCTCTTTTAAAAACAAGCGCAGAGCGATCGGTGTCAGAATGACCTTGAGTGAGAATATCAACGTCACGATGGCGGCAGAGCTTAACATCGTCGCGTAATAGAGACATAAGTAACTCAGAGCAAAGTTACAGACACCGAATACGACGATGAAAGGCATATCCGTTGCGGTAGGTTTGTTCGTTCGTTTAACGAATAACGCAAATAGGATGAAAAGAACAGCGGTCATCGCTAATCGATAGGTCAAGGATACTTCCAAGGCGACAGGTGTTCCTTGGATTTTGACAGCAATGAAATTCAGTCCCCAGACGATCAAACAAAATAGATACATGAAATAGGTCATAGCAGGTCCTCGTTTAAGTGGTTTACTTCCAATTCTTTTCCTGTATTTCATCTTACCAAAAGTAGAACGTTAAGAAATTAATTTCGGTATAAATAGAAAAATCACTGACCGTCATATGACAGCCAGTGATTAAGTAGTAATCATAATTTGATTTTAACGGTGTAGAGAAAACCAGTGAATCCTGTTTTTACGTTCATGACGAAGGTATTTTCATTTTTTGGTACGATGTAGATGACATCAATTTTGGAGTGTAACGGAGCGTAATAACCTAAGCTTTCTGAATAGGCTTTTTTGTTCAGATTAATCGTTTCTTCAGGCGTGTAGCTTTTCTTGTGACGATCAATCAATGGGAAAGAAGAGGGTTTATAGTCGATATAAGAGTCAGCTGAATCTTCACCCTTTACCTGCATCTCAAGTCTGACAGATACGGCTTGTTTATCTTTCGGAAGATTCTTAAGTGGAACACGTTTCGCCGAACTGACCATGAACCCACGTTCTTTCATTAAATTTTTATCACCAGCATATGTCTGAAGACCACCTTTATTCATCAGTTCTTCGATGGCGTCTGTATTCGTTTTCTTTGACTTGTTCTTTTGTCTGGTCTTCACGTTGGTTGATGCAGCATTCGCAGCATCGACTTCGATTTTGACGGTCGTCGGTTTGGCGATGGCTTCGCTTGTCGCGAGAAGCACATACGTATTTTTATCACTTGGAACACGGAACACTAGATCGACGCGAGAAACGAAAGGTGGGAAATAGCGATAGCCGTCCTTCCAAGCGTCTGGGTTCCGGTTCTCATAATCGACAGCTTCGTATACATTACCGCTTGTATCCTCTAACGTGAATAGATTTGGCTTATAAATACCATATCCGCCATCTGCGTCTTTATCCTTGTAGTTCTCAAGGATGACGGGAACGGTAACATATTGTTCATCAACAAGAGTTGGTAATTTCAACTCCTTTGGAGGTGATAGGAGAAGTTTATCAACATGGAAAATATTGCTTTTTGTTTTAGGATCTCCCGGATAGGTTTGAACGACTCCACGTGCCATTAGTTGATCGAGCTTGCTCGAATTGACTTTTTTCGTAGAGGACGCTTTCTTTTTCTTGTCTTTTACATCTGCCAATTTCGTTCCTGTCGTCTTGACCGTTGGTGCAGCTGTTTGTACCGATTTCGTGGACGCAGGTCCTTCTTCTGTCGTAGCAAAGAAGAATAGGGAAGCGACACCAACGACAAGGGCACCACCAACTGCGGATAAGGCGAGTCGGAAACGTCGTTCCGTCGCTTTCGTATTCGTTGCGACACTTCCAATCGCAGCATTTGGTGTAATGCTGACGGCGCGTTGTGCCGGTAAGAGGGCACCGAGAACTCCCGTGATGGCAGGAATCAACAACATGACACTCAAGAAACCGAGCTCACCTGTTGGGAACTGGTTATAGACGAAGCCGATCATCGCAAGAGCGATCAGCAAACCGATGATTCCGGCGAAGAGTCCCGTCATCAATCCTTCACTTAAGACGAGCGTCCGGATTTGACCGTTCCGCCAGCCGGTTGCTTTTAAGACAGCGAGCTGACTCTTCCGCTCGTTGACGTTTTGCCACATGATCTCCGTCGTCGTCAAGATGGCGATGAGTAAAGCGACACCCATCGCAACATAGTGCATCGTGCCGACTTCAAGGGCAACGTATTCACCGAGCCATGTCGCATACAGGACACCTTTCAGTCGGAAGGTGATGAACAGGAAGAAGATGAATAGACTCGTTGGCAAGGCGATCGCGATCGTCGAGAGGATCGTCCGTTGCCAATACGTTGCAAGTTGGTTGATGCTCATCCCAAGGACACTTTGTGCCCGGACGAATCGACGACCTTTTGAGACTTCACCAGAACGCATACTTTCGAATGGTTGAATCCGGCGGATGAGCGTCATCGGAACGAGCGTACCGCCCCAGTAAATCAATAGACCAGCAAGTCCGATCAAGATGATCCGTGATAAGGCAATCGGATGATCCGTCGTCAGCCAGAACGAACCGAGGATCGTCCAAGAAATCAAGGCGACGAGTGTGCCGAGTAACGTTGCTTCTAGGAACAGAAGCTTCGAGAGCTGACGTGGACGCCAACCGAGCGACAGTAAGATCGCGAATTCCTTCTTGCGGGCATAGAGTAAGATGATGTTTGAACTAAAGACATACACGAGCGCAACAGCGATGACACTGGCGATGATGCCGCTCATTCCGACTTTCGCTTCTTGGAAGATGGCCATCGATGAACCGAGTTTGATCCACGGTTGCTGGATCCAACCGAGTGCCGATTCACCTTTTAATCCAGGAAGGTATGTCAGCGCGAGCTGTGGCGAGGAGCCGAGCGTGACGTCGGTGATCAGACCGGTCTTGTCCTCGATCTCTTGAGCAACAGCCTTCAACTTTTTCTCACTCGTCGCGTTCATCGTCTCGACACCTTTGACGTTGACACGAATGGCAGAAATGGCTTTATCACCACGTAACTTAAAGGCGGCGTCAAGCGTCGTCAGCATCGATGGTGGTTTCGTCAAGAAGTCATACGGATCGTTCGTCGGTTTGACTTCCCGGACTGGATTGACCGGTTTTTCATTCTTGTCCATGACCCATTGGGCTTTCGCCGGGAAATAGGTCTCCATCGGCAGTTCCGTCAATGGGTCTTTCGAGATGTTCAATTTTTTCGGATCAAAGACACCAATATAGTTCAAATGCATTTTCGGTACTTTATCAAGGTTACCCGTACCGTCACCGAAAATACGAGCTTTTCGATACATCGATCGTTTCGAAATCAGAACTTCTTTTGCAACCTCTTGAGGCGTTACTTGATAAGTAAATGGCCAACGTTTGGCAAAGGGGCTAGCAATCGTTTGATACTCGACGGACGATGGTTTTAGATACATCCAGTCAAAGCCACCATTTGCATTTTCCGGAACCTTATCTTCGAGAATGTTCTTAATAAGTTGCTTTGATGCTTGCTCTGTCGAAATATAGTATTCCTTCGTATCTTTAACAGGAAGCGTCTTGAGATAGGATTCGCCACCTTTTTTCATGATACTGCGCACCGTTTCAACCATTGAATCTTTGACGAGCGGAATATCGACTTTCTCGTAGCGATAGGTCCGCGATGCATTGACGTATTCCTGACTGTTCATGATCAATGGGATGTCCCAGACACCGTCACCATAATCGTTCACGACATCGTCCTTCGTGAAATAACGACTATGCGTAGCCTTTTTGGTTGCCTGATCGAGTCCAACGAGTTGTGCTTCTGCTTCCGGATCAATCCCGGCAAGCATCACTGCACTCCCGTAACCGTAGATTGGAAACTCGCCTAGTTCTTGCGGTGAAATATCTCGATTCAATCCGTCACTCTCAGGAGGGGACCATCCTGCTCCGGCAAAGAACGACATAGACTCTGTTTCTTTTTTTAGTCCAGTATCTTGCATATCTTTATATGAAATCTTATAAATGCCTGGTTCCTTGAAGTTGTAGGTATCCTTCACAGCATCCGTATAATAGTTCCCGATCATCGCAATTGGTGCTGCGACCTCAACATCAGTAATCTGTTTGATCGTCTCGTACTGCTTGCGGGTGATCCCGCCGTCGAGCCCACTCATGTAGTTCGGTTCGAGCAGGTTCAAGTCTTCTGTCACGCTCCGGCTGCCTTCCGGACGAACAACGATATCGTATGATGAGCCCCAGCGTTTTTGCAGTTCATCGACGACCGTTCCGTTGTTGGCTTGCGTCGTACCAATTAAATAACTTAGTCCGGTACTGACGATCAGAACGCCGACGAGGAGCAGAATGAACCGTTCCTTGTTGCGCCACCAGGAATTCCAGATAAATCACAACATGTACTATCCCTCGCTTTCGTTTGATTTGAAGAAAATTGTGTAATGTGACCTCCTTATCACTTATGTACATATCCATATATTTCTTTTTATTTTTCCATTATATACAAATAATAGTGAATTGACTAAAAAATCTGTTAATTCGATATGTTCGTTTTTGATCGATTAGAAAAAGCACCTCACGAAGGAGGTGCTACATCAGGAGTGATGCTTTTAAGCATAGAGTGGGCTACATTTCCGCATGATGATTTCGTCGAACGAACGCCCTTCATAGGATACAGCATCAGGAATCGTTTCTACGATGTCAAAGCCAACTTTTTTATACGAAGCGATGGCTCGCTCATTATGCGAAAACACTTCAAGTTCAAGTTGATGAAGTCGAAGTTCCTCGAAACAAAATCGGATGATACACGCGATCGCTTCTGTCCCGTATCCTTGACCGGTCCAGGGGAGGGCACGCATCGAAATACGAAAGCCCGCTTGTTTCAACTCTGCCTCAATGTCTAAAATGGAACATTCACCAATCACTTCACCGGAATGCAGACAGATAGCGAAATCGAAGCGCGATGGATCAGCTTGAATCGAAAGAATGTGCTGTTCAATCTGTTCAATCGAAAACGTTGCTGTCGTACCAGTCAGGTAACGTAATGTCTCATCCTGGGTTTGTTCGAATAAGACGTGTGCATCGGTCACGTCAAGCGGACGGAGGAAAATTCGTTTTGCGGTCAGGTTCATGAATACCTTCCTTTCTCATGACGAAAGCTTGATCGTTTCGTCCGTTTTCGTCGTAAAATAATGCCGTTTCGTTCGATCCTGGACGATCCAAACGATCCATCCACCGATGAGCAGAAAGCTGACTGCAGCGACGGTATACGTCAAGCGGATTGAGGTCTCCGCATAGAAACCAATCAACGCCGTCAAGAGAATGACACCAGCTGACTGGACGACGTGGATACTACTGAGGAATCGTCCCATCGTTTCGACCGGAATGTGCGTTTGAGCGAATGTCATGAAGCCGGTGTTCGCAAACGCAAGGGCGAACGTCAGCAAGAAAAAGCCGATCGCTGCCGTCAGGAACGACGTCGCTGTGGCAAAGATCACATAACCGATCGGTGTCATCAGTGCTCCGAATTGAATCAAGAAGCGGAGCGACAAGCGATGCGTGAAGGTCGCATTGACGGCGGAGCCACAGATGATGCCGATTCCAGCGATACTGACGAGAAATCCATACGTGCTTTCATCCAGTTGCAACACGATCGTCGCAAACGAGGCTTCGAGCGAATCGAGTCCGCTCATCAGGACGATCATCAGCGCATAGAAGGCGTAGACGAGCGTGACATAGCGCCGCGTCCGTGCAAACTGAAGCGTCTCTTTCCAGTCTGCAAGAATCAATTGGAGTGAGAAGGACGTCGCTGGAGTCAAAGCCTTGCGGACGTCGGGCAAGACGGACAGTAAGGCAGCAGAACACAACAACGCTCCCGCATTCAGGATGATCGCCGTCTCCGGAGAACCGATCAAAAATAAGAATCCAGCAATCGACGGTCCGAGAATAAAGCCGGCTGATTGAATAAAATTCTTCAACGCATTGAACCGTTGGCGACTCGTCTCCGGGACGAGTTTCGTCATGTAGATCAATGACGATGTCTCAAACAGCGTGTTGCCGATGTTCAGGATGAAGACGAGTGCGTAGAGGACAAACAGTGAATCGATCAGTGTCAGTGAAAAGACGAGCCCGGCACGCGCGACGTCAAGCATGACGAGCAAGCGACGCTGATTGATCCGATCGACGACACTACCGGACCAGAGGCTCGTCAACAGCGCGGAGATCGGCAATAAAATATAGAGAACGGAGACGGCGAACGCTGATCCCGTTCGTTCGAGGACAATTAAATTCAAGGCGATGAAGTAGACCCAAGCGCCGATGTTCGAGACACCGACACCAAGTAATAGCAATCCAGGGTATTTCCAATTCGACATATGACACACTCCTTTTTATTGTTTTTTAAGCCAATAAAAAAATCCCACCTCCAAGACGTTGGTCTTGGGGACGAGACTGTGCGTGTCGTGGTGCCACCCCTGTTCGCGAGACCGTCACCGGTATCGCCTTCATCGGTACGACCGTTTTCAAACGGCAAATACCTGAGCTCGATAACGGGAGCACCCGTCACGATATCCCCGATTCGGTTCCACCGTGCTGCTCAGAGGCTTGGTTCGGTCAATGGCTGATGCTCCTTCCCACCAATCGGAGCTCTCTAGGAAAAGCCGAGATGACGTACTGTTCTCTTCGACGCGTTTGAATCATGTAATTTTTACCATCCTATCATGAGTTTCCTGAACCTGTAAATAAGAATATGAAATGAATCAGTTGACAACGGAAAGAAAGGATTGTAAATTAGGAGCATGAATTTAAATGTTTAAACGTTTAAACGGAGGCGCTATGAGAAAAAACGAACAGGATGTACAAGCTCTAGACGCAGCAGTAGGGTATTTTCAAGATGCGATTCCGATCTTTCAAGTCTTATCGGATGTCAATCGTCAAGCGATCATCATTGAATTGGCACGGTACGATCGTTTGAACGTCAGTCAATTGGATGAAAAAATTTCGTTATCTCGACCAGCGATTTCGCATCACCTGAAAGTATTGCGGGCAGCAGGAATCGTCGCTTCTGAGAAAGTCGGTACGGAGAACTACTATTATCTGACTTTACAAGAAGCGGTCAACGTCTTGAAAACATTGACGGCAGCCATTGAAGAAGATTGTATCCTACGCTGAACGAGGCTCTTTTCTCACATATGAGAAGAGAGTTTGATTTTACACTAAACGTTTAAATGTTTAAACGAAAGAACATAATGAAGGTGAGCGATGAATGATGCAACATCCAACCATGGTTTTACAAGATCAAGCCGTAACCGAAGAAGTTTATAGTGGGAAACGTGCATTCTTTGATGCAGGGAAGACGAAGACGATCGATTTCCGGTTACGTCAGCTCGAACGGCTGGAACAGTTAGTCCGATCAAACGAAGAACGGATTCTCGTAGCATTAGCAAAGGATTTAGGAAAACCGACATTTGAAGCCTACACGTCAGAAATCGGCGTGCTCTATCAAGAGCTACGTGAAGCGAAAAAACAATTGGCGCGCTGGATGGAGCCGAAGCGAGTCGCAACACCACTCGTCCTGCAGCCGTCAAAGAGCTTCATCCGACACGATCCGCTCGGTGTCGTCTTGATCATCGGACCATGGAATTACCCGTTCCAGCTGTTGCTTGCACCCGTCATCGGAGCAATCGCAGCCGGAAATTGCATCGTCTTGAAACCGTCGGATTTGACACCGCATACGTCGGGTTTGATTGCAGAGCTCATCGCAACGACGTTCGATCCAGACTATATCAGTGTCGTCCTCGGTGATGGGGCAGTCGTCGGTGACCAATTACTCGACCGATTCCGTTTCGACCATGTCTTCTTTACGGGAAGCCCGGGTGTCGGACGACATATCGCCATGAAGACGGCTGCCAAACTGGTACCGACGACACTTGAGCTTGGCGGGAAGAGTCCCGTCATCGTCGATAAGAGTGCCAATCTGCAGGTAACAGCGAAACGGATCGTCTGGTCGAAATTCTTCAATGCCGGTCAAACGTGTGTCTGTCCGGATTATCTGCTCGTTGAAGAGACAGTCAAGGAGGCGTTGATCCAGTTGCTAAAAACAGAAATCAGACGTGCTTTCGGAGCGAATCCACAACTGAGTGAAAGTTATGGACGCATCATCAATGAGCGACGCGTACACGCTCTGCAACGTCTGATGCAACAAGGCACAATCGTTCACGGAGGACGAATCGATTTAGCGGATCGCTACGTGGAGCCAACGTTGCTTGACGCTGTATCGCTTGAGGACGACATCATGCATGAAGAAATCTTCGGTCCGTTACTTCCGATCGTATCGTTCAGCTCACCGGAACAAGCTATCTCGATCATTCGCCGCAACCGTTATCCACTCGCCTTATATCTCTATACGGAATCATCGGAGATGGAATCCTACTTCTTGGAGCACGTCGAGTTCGGAGGAGGATGTATCAACAATGGCATGGTGCATCTGATGAACGCTGAACTGCCGTTTGGTGGAGTCGGTGGTAGCGGGATGGGGGCGTATCACGGCAGACACACCTTTGAGACGTTCTCGCATGCGAAGAGCATCGTCAAAACGTCGACGAAACTTGATCCATCGTTACGCTACGCGCCATATACGTCGAAAAAAATGAACATCGCAAAACGTTATTTTGCACGCTAAGTCAAACTACAAAGGAGAATCCACAATGAAACAAAAGAAAACGATCGTCATCACAGGAGCATCTAGCGGAATCGGTCGGGCAACCGTCGAGCGGTTCAGTCAGGAAGGATGGCATGTTGCAGCAACGATGCGAAAGCCGGAGACGTCAAGTGACCTCGCCTCATTACCAGGCGTTCGCTTGTATGTACTGGATGTCACGGACGAGAGGAGCATTCGTCTAGCCTTTGAAGCCATCACGAACGATTTCGATACGATCGACGTCCTGTTGAACAATGCAGGGTATGGTGCGGTCGGCATCTTCGAGGAGGCGACAGCGGAGCAAATCAAACGTCAATTCGATACGAACGTCTTCGGCGTCATGAACGTGACGCGTCAGGCATTGCCACTCTTTCGAAAACAACGAAAGGGGAAGATCGTGACCGTGACATCCGTCGGGGGACAAGTCACGTTTCCAATCTATAGCCTGTACCACAGCTCGAAATGGGCTGTTGAGGGATTCATGGAATCGCTGCATTATGAGCTTGCTCCGCTCGGGATCGCCGTCAAACTGATCGAACCAGGACCGATCAAGACCGACTTCTACGGACGGTCGCAAGATCTCGTGCAAACGAACATCGTGGATTATGCCGACTATATGAAAACGGCGCTCAAAAATTCGAATGCAGCAGGAGAAGAAGCCGAAGGACCGGAAGTCGTCGCGGGTGCGATTCACCGTGCCGTGATGGATGACTCGAAAAAGATGCGTTATCCCGTCGGCAAGAACGCAGCGAACTTAATTCGATTGAAACGATTCTTGCCGCACGCGGTCTTTTTCCGAATCGTTCGTCGTGTCATCGAAAAAGCATGATTAGTTGCGGCTGACGTAAAAAAGAATGAGGTAAGGGTGGCATATCATCATTCTGCCATCCTTATTTTTATAGAGACTAACTTTTTAGTAAGCCTCGTTAACCGATTGCTCCGTTGACAAGCAATCGGTCGCTTCATATAGTTTAGTTAACTTAACTATAAAGGAAAGGGAGTCTGATTCATGGCTGTGCTGAGGAATCAACGCTTTGTCTTCATGTGGTTGTCCGGTATGACATTAACGCTCGGCTTTGCGATCTTCTTCTTGAGTGTGTCGTGGTTGACGATTGATGTCTTGCGAGAGCCTGCCTTGCTTGGTCTGATATTAACAGCCGTGTCGTTGCCCCGGGTCATCATGATGGTGTTTGGTGGCGTGTTCGCCGATCGATTCCAGAAGAGCCGTCTTCTCTTTTGGACGAATCTCGGACAGGCGTTCTTGATGCTCGGTGTCGTGCTTTTACATTACGCTGATGCGTACTCGGTCGGGACACTCTTGTTGATTTCTGTCGTGTTTGGCATTTTGGATGGCATGTCTTATCCTGCTTTATCGTCCTTGTTGCCGTCTCTCGTTCCTGCGTCGCAATTACAGCGGGCGAATTCCTTATTTCAAGGATCACTCGAATTGATGTTCGTCGTCGGTCCGTTTCTCGCGGGACTTCTGCTGACGCAAGGGGGATTTGGACTGAGCTTCGGGACAGCGATGATCTTAATCTTTATTGCAGCCGTACTGGTCCTACCGCGGCTGATTCGCGATCCTATTCCGGATACCGCCGTCCTCTTGATTCGTCAGGTCTTACGCGACTTACGCGAAGGGATTCGGTATGTCAAAGAGACGCCTGTCTTACGTGCTGGTACGTTGTCGATTGCCATCGTCAATCTATTCGTCATGGGACCGTTGATCATGAGCATCCCGATTCTCGTCGGCGCAGCGAAAGGGTCAGCGGCGGATCTCAGTCTCATCGAAGGTGGTCTTGCTGTCGGGACATTTGCTGCCAGTGTCGTCGTGTTGTTTCTAAGGTCGATTCATCGCGGTCGGTTTGTCTTTCGTGCGCTGTTTTTGACGTTAGGTGCTTTCTTGCTGTACACCCAGGTGGCATCGATTCCGTTACTTGCCTTCACGGCAGCGATGAGTGGATTTTTGTTGATGCTCGTTTATCTGCCGACCGTGACGATTTTACAGGAGCGGAGTGATCCGGATAAGATCGGACGCGTCATGAGCATCATGGCGCTTGCCGCTTCCGGTCTAGAACCGATTGCGTTCGCGGTCTTATCGCTGTTAGTCGCGATCGAAATTCCAATTCAGTTTCTGCTGATTGCGTTCGCAGTGATTGGTCTCATCTGTGGTCTGTTACTCTATCGCAGAAGTCGAGATTTTCGGAACATTTCATGACAGGAGGAAAACAATGGAAGGATCTAAAAAACAGGACATCTTGACGATGTATCGGCGTATCGATGAACTAGATCTTCAGCTGGCGAAGTTTTTCACAGCGTTGAATCCGTTTGCTTTGAGTCAACAACAAGAACAGCTACTGCTATTGTTCAAACGAAAAGACTCCTGGACGTCGACGGAAATCGCACGAACGATGGGAATCTCGAAGAGTGCGGTCAGTCAAGTACTCAAGATTTTGGAAGGACGTACATTCATCAAGCGTCGAAAGAATCCAGCAAACTTAAGGGAAAGTTTCATCCAACTCGATACGAATGGGGTAGCCTACTTGCGAAAGATGGATGAGATTGAAGAGCAATTGGCGGAGGAGATGACGACGATTCTTGACGAAATGGAACTGGACATCATCAATCGTTCCCTTGTTCGCATGATTGATCGATTTCAAGAACTCCATCGATCGTAAGGAAACGGATTTTCATAATCAGAACGAATCAAATGGGAAAATCCTGGAATGATTTGTATGATACGCTAAGTCATAAGTGATTCAGAAACACCTTTTATATTGATTCACTGAAAGGAGAATGACAGTGAAATTTTTCATACTTAGCGTATTGCCACTACTTGTCGTACTCAGCACGCCACTCTTCTCGATGACGGAGCCAATCTCACAAACGCTCTACTTTTTGGTAGTGTTCTTACTGACATGTCTGTCGGCGATGATGCTCGTTGAGCGACAACGTTTTTTCAAGCGTCTGAATACAGTACGACCGCTATACGGTATCGTGATCGGAATTCTTGGGCTTGCTAGTTTTATTGGGATACTGATCTGGCTCTCGCCATTTTTGTTGCAGACTGGTCTTGGAGGTCGCATCCTGACGTTCATATTGATGTATCTTGGAATCTTGATTCTTGGTTTCATCACCGGTTGTTTCTTTGAAGGCATTACGCGCCAACCGAAGGATCAATTGATTCACCCGGTCTTTCTGTTCATCGGGACAGGGTATATGATCTTGACTGTCTTTGGCATTTTGCAACTTTATCACCAAGCAGGATGAAATAACCCCCTTGACGTCATCGTACGTCAAGGGGGTTATTGTTTCACTGCACTTTCAGTAAGAATCCGAATTGTCCGTCTCCTTGTTTCCAGCGCGAGTTTAGTTCGTACGCATAGAGACCAGGTTCTGTCGGGACGTTGAATTGGTCATCTTTCAATACAACAGGAGATTTCTTTTTCTGTTCGTCCCATTGTGTTAGCTTAACTTCTTCTGGATTGCCTGATAATTTGACGCGAACGGATGCGCCGGCAGAAACATTAACTGTTTTTTGTCCATTTGCCATATCGAGTCCATCGCGGTAAATTTTATCACCGCATCGACTGCGAAGTAAGCTATCCCAGCAGTAAGACCCTTGGACGGTCGGAACATCCTTTCCGTTTGCCTCGACTTCGGGATTTGGTGGCGCACCACGGAACGGTTCGAAAACGATGGTGCAGACGACAAGGATCAGTAGGACAACTAACGCAAAAGCACGTTTCATGAGACACCTCCAGTTGGTTTGCTTTATTTTACCAAAAATAGAGCGAACCGAGTGAAGAGGTTTTTTAAGGAAAGACTATTTATTTCTTACACTTTACGAGTGCACTTGTCATCTTTTTTCAGAGAACAGTTGTAGTCGCTTGTTCAACAACTCCGCGACATAAATCGTTCCATCCGAACCGACCGCGATGTCGTGCGCAATCCGGAGTTGTCCTGCTTCTTTGCCCCATGTACCGAATCGTTTCTCGATCTTTCCTTGTTTGTTCAAGATGACGATTTGGCTTTGCGCGTTCTTTTTTTGTCCATTAAGATAGTTTCCACCATCGGCGACGTAGACTTTACCGTTCGCGCCGACTTCGATCCCGTACGGTCGACCGAGTTCTTTTGACGACCACGTATCGATGTGTTTGCCGTTTCGATTAAAGATTTGGACCCGGGCGTTGTCCCGGTCCGCCACATAGAGATTCATCTCATCGTCGCTACTGATCCCATGCGGAAGATTGAACTGTCCGTCTTGTTTGCCGAGTTCATTGACTTCCCATTTGACTGTTCCTTTTGAATCGAACATGACGATGCGACTATTCCGATAGCCGCCAGATACGGCGAACGAGCCGTCCTTGAAAACGGTGACGTCTGTCGGACGAGCGAACGTCTTTTCATCTAGCTGTAGCGGGATGCTTGGCAAGACGTTTCGGATGCGCAGACCGACTTCCGTGAACGGACCATATGCGTTTCCGAACGTTTGCAAGACTTTACCGGATGCATCGAGTTTGAAGACTTGGTTCAGACTGATGTCGGTAATCCAGATATTGTTTTGGTCATCGACTTCGAGACCGTGCGGTGACTTGAATAGACCGGCGCCTAACCGCTTCTTCACCTGCATCGTCTTTCCGTCGAGCACGATCAATGTCGATTCTGTGATGTAGGTGTCATCCCCGTATGAATTACTACCTCGGTGTAAATAGTAGACGTCACCGTTCGGAGCAACAGCGACGCCGCTCGCTTCCTCGGCAATCGAACAATCGCGCATTTCTAGTGGCCAAGCGACCTGTCAGCGATACGTCGTATCTTTTGGGATGGGTGGATAGTTGTCTTTCTCGACGGGATCTGCGCCGCCTCTTGACCAGGAAATACCCAGTACCGTGATGGTTGCTAAAGTCCCTATAAAGATCAATCTTTTTTTCATACATCGTTCCTCCAGACGTGAATTCGTATCCATATTATATCTAGATATTAAACGAGGACGAATCGTTCTATAGGAGGAGACAGCGGGTTACGGAAGCAGGATATTAAAATCGGGATGAAGGGGTAAAGAAGAGAGATATCATATGGAAGAAAGAAAGTGAGGCAAAAACATGAAGGCAGTCACCGTAACGGGGCATGGTGGGCTTGAGCAGCTCGCCTATATCGATCAAGAGACACCACAACCGAAACAAGGCGAGGTACTGATTGAAATCAAAGCTTGTGCCTTGAACAATACAGAAATTTGGATGCGGGAAGGCGCCTATGGTGCAGAGAGTGAATCGGGCTGGAAAGCAGAAGGGGTGGAGTTTCCCCGGATTCCCGGTTCAGACATCAGCGGACGGATCGTCGCGGTCGGAGACGGTGTCGCCGAGACGGAAATCGGACGCGACGTCGTCTTGTTTCCGTTCACGGCGAGTGGAGAAATCGCTGACGAACAGAGTGCCGAGGATTTATCGTTCATCGGCTCTGAGTATGATGGCGGGTACGCGGAATATGTCTGCTGGCCGCTCGCACTCTGTTACGAGATGCCGCTTGCCTCCTATACGGACAGTGCGGTCTTCTCGGTCAGTGGATTGACGGCGTGGCACATGGTCGAGCAACTCGACTTACAACAAGGACAGACGGTTCTCGTAACAGGCGCCAGTGGCGGTGTCGGTTCACTCAACGTCCAGATTGCGAAACGTGTCTTCGGTGCCCGTGTCGTCGCACTCGTCGGTGACTTGAAGCTGACGGATCAATTGCACGAACTCGGGGCGGACCTGGTCGTTTCCTACCGTGAGCCGGACTGGGATCAGCAGATCATGAAAGAAGTCGGTCCGGTCGATGCGATTCTCGACGTCGTCGGCGATGCGGTGTTCAAACAAGGACTGGATCTGCTGAAGCGCGGCGGAACGTACTGTATTTCCGGATCGTCCGGGGGACAGGTGACGTCGCTCGATTTTCGAACACTTTACTTGAAACATATCCGCCTACAAGGGTCCGTCCTTGGCAATCGCCATGATTATGAGAAATTACTGGAGGCCGTTCGGACTCAGACGATTCAGCCCGTCATCGACCGGACGTTCCCGCTCGCTGAAGCGCGAGAAGCCCAAGCGTACTTCAAACAAGCTGGCAAGTTCGGCAAGGTCGTCTTGCTACCATAAGAGAAACCGAACAAAACGAGCTATCCTCTTCCTGTGATGGAAAGGGTAGCTCGTTGTCGTATCGTTAACGGTTAGGCAAGATGTAAAAAAAGGTGACGTTCGAGCTGACAGGTGTCTCTTCCGTATAATCAACCAATTCCTCCTGTGATTGATGAATCGTATACATATCGTTTGGGAACAGCTCCGTTATCCATTTTGGAACATCTGCAGAAAGCGGAAGTGACTGAGTCCGTTCGAGTGGGAAAGGAGTCCCGTCCGGGTTCGGCGTGTGGACATGTAATGCGTCTTGTGAAGCATCCTCGAGGACAATCGTTATGTAAAGCTGATGTTCAATCTGATTTTCCACTAGTTTTTGCCGCATGTTTTGCAAAGCGCTCGACGCGATCCGAAGATGTGCTTTACGAATACGCAGACTCGCGTTGCCATGTCCATAAAAGTCAGGGTGCTCGTGCCAGTCGTTAAACCAAACGTCTGGATCAATATAGGCAGGAGAAGAAAAACTTTTGAATTCAAGTTCGAGATTTTTAAAATAACGGCGTTTGCCGCGAAATTTTTTCATGAACGATGCACCTTTCAGTAAAGGGATTTTTTCATAAGGGAAATAAGGCGAAGACACTAAAAATGGGTAAATATAAACCAATGACTTAAATGGCGTGACTCGTTTCTGAGTGACGAACTGATTGCGCAAACGTTCCCGGTGTCGTAATCGCCACTGCCTTGTTGCCATCGTCTATAACAGCATTGCGAATCAGAACATGACCTACGCGCTCGGTGCAGATATCTGTTCCTGATCAACTGTAGTTTTATTTTGATCGCGACGTTGCTCGGTGTCAAATAGCTCCTACGGACGGATTAAAGTTTACAGATCCAGTCATCAAAACGAATCGATTGTTTCCTGATCTCTGACTTGAATCAACTTGATCCTGACCAACTAGAGAAATTGTTCAATGAACGTATGCCGTTATGACGGAACTGAGGAGGAAAAAGCATGCTGGCGTTCTTTATCTTGATCCGAAATTTTTTTCATGTCATTCGTATCTTATTCAAACAAGAAGAACAGAAGGAATTGATGATCATGGTCGGGGCCCTTTTTTTGATTGGAACGGTCTTCTATCACAATGTCGAACAGTTCAGTATTCTGGACGCCTTTTATTTCTCCGTCATGACGCTCGCAACGGTCGGATATGGGGATCTCGTCCCACAGACAGCGTTCGGTAAATTGTTTTCGATCGTGTACGTCATGCTTGGCGTCGGTGTTCTCAGTGCCGTCATCGTGAACGTCAATATGGCATTAAAACAATATCACCGGGAGAAGAAAAAGAAAGAAGAGCAGAAATGAAACCACATTTGACGCACTTCTTGTATTGTCTGATCCTCGAAGCAATCGTTGAATTCTATATAGAGGAACTTCTAACGAAGCATTATAGAAACCATCTTTCATTATCCGATAAATAAATTTATGGTGTACTAAATTATTCGTTATTTGTCTTATGGATTGAATGAATTTATACTTTTCAGGAAGACCTAGCAAAAGGAGAACACACATGATTGATTTTGAATGGTATCGGAGTTTCATTCACGTATACCAACAACGTTCCGTCTCAGCGGCAGCCCGAATTCGTTTTTTGACGCAACCGGCGGTCAGCCAGCATATCGCGGCACTAGAAGCAGAACTAGAGACATCCTTATTCATCCGTGCACCGCGGCAAATGATTCCGACGGACGCGGGAACAGCTCTCTATACACAAGTCGTCGGATTGATTGATCGGCTCGAGGAGTTATCGCTTGAGATGAAGTACGAAGCGGGGGAACAATCTCGTCCGGTCTTGAAGTTCGGGGGACCGACGGAATTCGTCACACATGGGATCGTACCGAAGCTACCGCTCGACGTCGCACAGTTCACGGCAGTTTTTGATTTGACGGTTCCCTTGTTGCAACGCTTGCTTGCGAATGAGCTCGACTTCATCATCGCAACGAAGCGGATCGATGAGCCGGGCGTTCAGTACGTCCCGATTGCTGACGAACGCTTTCATTTAATCGCTCCAATCGGATACGATGCTCCGGAAGCGAATTTAAAGGAATGGATGGACCGTCAGCGCTGGATCAGTTACGGACTCGAGCTGCCGATCATTCGTCGGTACTATCAGACGCAGTTCGGAGAACGACCGGGCATTCGTCCGGAAATGATCTTACCGAACGTCGATGCGATACTAAAAGCGATTGAAGCAGGACACGGGATTAGCGTCCTGCCTGATTATCTCGTCGAGGCAGCGGTCAGTGCTAGACGGGTACAACGGATTGCACCGGAACGATTCGCAACGAATCAATTATACGTCGCCTATCGAACGGACTCGCGCCACGATCCGGTTTTGCAACAGGTGATTAAGGCGTTAAGTTGAATTAAGTTAAAAAAGTCCAATCCCCAAGCAATTGCTGAGAGGATTGGACTTTTTTGTACGAAATATACATTATTTCGATACGTCATCTAAGAACGTCAATGCACGATCAGCGACAAGACTGGCACTGTCCGCACGGTACGTTTGATAGTGCAGTGAGGCGATATGCTGATCGAAGGCGTCTTGATCACGCCATTGTTCATAAAAGTAGAAGACGTTCGGATTGTCGATGGCGCGATGTGTCTGATACGTCAGGCACCCTTCTTCTGCACGCGAAGGTACGATCACACCTTCGATGATAGAAGCGAGCTGTTCGCCTTGATTCGGATGCGCTTCGATTCGGGCAATCAGTTGAATCATCGATAGAACCTCCTATGAAAAGAGATCCTTCATCCAAAGGATCCCTTGTTTTGATTAGTTGAGTGTATTGATGACGGCTTTCGCGACCGCAATCGTAGATTGTGGATTTTGACCCGTGACAAGGTTTCCGTCGACTTGGACGTTTTCCGTGAAGTTGTCAGCCGTGATGATATTCGCACCGAGTTCACGAAGACGTGTCTCGAGCAAGAATGGCATGTAGACGTCAAGACCTGTCGCGCGTTCTTCTTCATCCGTGAACGTTGCGATCGTCTTTCCAGCGACGAGTGGTGTTCCGTCTGAGAGTGTCGCACTGACGAGTCCAGCGGGTCCGTGGCAGACCGCAGCGACCGTCTTATTCGCTTCAAACAATGTCCGAAGAGCGTTGTTCAAGGCATCACTTTGTGGCAAGTCGAACATCGTACCGTGTCCACCTGGCATGAAGATTGCATCGAATGCTGAGAAATCCTGGATTGCTTTTAAATCAAGTGTCTCTTTCAAGAGTGGAGCTGTCGCTTGAATCTCAGCTGGGACTTCGTCTTCAAGGCTCCGAGCGTCGATTGGTGATTCGCCGCCGTTCGGGCTTGCGACCGTTACCGTATATCCTGCGTTCTTGAATTCGATGTACGCTTCCGCGAACTCAGACAACCAAAGTCCAGTTGCGTGACCTTCCTTCATTTCTTTTGCGTTCGTGACGACCATTAAGATGTGTTTACTCATGATATGTTCCTCCTTTTTCGTTTGCCGATTGGCTACGTGATTAGAATACGCCCGCATGAATCAAAAAACAAATTAATAAAAGTGAGCTTATCGATAAATAAATTTATACTTTAAAATAAAAACTGCTTCCTACCATGACGGCGGAAGCAGTTTGAAAGATAGATTAACGTACGTCAGAAGAATAGTTAGAGAACATCGAGTGACTTCGTACCGTCACGATCACACTAGCAAGACTTGCGACCGTTCCAAGGACAGCGACGATGATCGTCGAGGATCCGTTCGGAATCAAGAAGCCGACGGGGATCAGTCCGACGAAACTGAAGACGATCAAGGATTGATAGACGACATTGATGATCTTCAGGACAGGATGTTCGAAAAATGATAGGACGAGCGGTGGTACGAATAAGAAGACAATTAGTCCAATCGCGAGGTAAACCGATAATGGCTCTTCAAACGAAATGGTGTTTCCAGTTGAGTGGCGTGCAGCGACAAGGATGGCGACGATCGCGACGCATAAGGTCACACAAACGAACGTTAACCGTTTTAACATATGAACCCCTCCTTTTTACTCTGCTTGCATAATAAACCATTTTTCAAATGGGAGACAATCTTTTTCCGGACGTCCAGTAGTGACGAATCGCTTCGATGATGACGTCAGGGCGATCCCAGTGTAATAGATGTCCTGTCTCCGGGACGAAATGGACCGTCGCTTGTGTCATCTCATGTAATCGGTTCGTTGCCTGCTGACGGATCGATGCTTGATCTGTCGGTAACGTTGCGACGTACAACTGAATGTCCGCTGGTGGAACGTCCGGGAGGAAATCAACAACATCCTCGTGGTGAAGCGCGCGTACGATCGCAGCAGCCGTCTCTCCTCGCGCATGCCAGTGGAATCGTCCTTCCTCCATCCGAAGGAGATCGGCACCAGCTAAATCGAGGGAGTGCGAGCGACGTGCATCCGGAGCATAGACAGCAACGTCTAAAAATTCGTCCCATGTTGAAACGGAATCCTCAAAATCTTGTTCATAAAAGACGACTTCTTCCTCTACGGAACGACCGTAAAGCCGTTTACTATGATAGCCGCCGTCAATCAGAATCGTGCCGAGCACACGATCCGCATGTTCAATCAAATAATACAGTGACAAAACACTTCCCCATGAGTGCGACAAGGCATAGAACCGCTTGACATCAAGGATGTGTAAGACTTCGTCGATCCAGTCCGTAAAGGGTTTCATGCGATAGTGTAGAGGATCTAAGAAAGCTGGTGTTTTGCCGTGACCGGGTAAATCAATCGCAATCAGACGGAATTCATCAGCGAGCGCTTCGGCGATTTCGATGAAGCTGAGACTCGTACTGCCGAGTCCATGAAAGCAGACAATCGTCGGAAGCTGTTCGGTTCCCCATTCCGTAATGTGGACGGATTGTTGCTGACAGGTGATCGTATAACGTTTCATTTGCCGTCTCCTTTTTTCTTTTACTGTACCATGAGGAGAATGTTGGGAATTGAAAAATAAGGAAACTTTCTTTAAGGAGTAGCGTAGAGTAAGATAACACGTCATTTACATAGAGGAGAATTCACATGGAAACCATCATCACGATGCTCTTAACAGCCGTTACCTTATATGGACTCGGTGTCCTTGTCACGAAAGTAAAACAACGCTTGCGTTAATCAAAAATATGTCCAAAGGAGTCCGTCATGTTTCCAATCGTAAAACAAGAATTCACGAGCAGCTTCAAAAGCATCAAAGCGATTCTATTGATTCTTTTTCTGACGATCACGTCCGTCTTCACAGCATCGTATTTGACGAGGCATCCGGAACTGCTTGCTGGCGTTAATCAACCGTCTGCCTATACTTCAAGCATTAAGTTCTTCATCCTGTTCTTCGGTTTTCTGTTCGTGGCTGCGTTATCACACGACATCATCAATCGTGAAATCGAGACACGGACGATTCGTTTACTGGTCACGAAGACGTCGCGTCTGCGAATCGTTTTGGAGAAGTTTCTCGGATCATTGTTATTCTGGTGCGCGACGCTTACGATCAATTTCCTGATTGTCTCGCTCTACGCGCAGCAATGGTTCTGGATCGATTATCTGACGGTTCTGATCGTCATCCTATATATCACCAGTTTCAACATTTTTTTATCTACGATGATTACAAAACCTGGTTTGACGATGTTCCTCGGTATTTTTCTCGGGATTGTCGTACCGATCATCGGTCTCTGGTCAGCGTTCTCGGAAAAATGGTATCTAATACCGTTTCAATACATCTTGCCGTATCACGCTGTCATCATGTCTGGAACATTATTACTGTTACCTGTTTTATGGAGTGGGTTGTTTTTGGCAGTCTCCTATCTCACGTTAAAGCGAAAGGATTTGTAATATGAGTGCGATTGAAGTAAATGGGTTGAAGAAATCGTTCGGTGCGAAGGAAGTCTTACGAGAAGTGAATTTGACGGTCGAACGAGGAGAAATTTTTGGTTTTTTAGGTCGTAATGGTGCTGGGAAATCGACGTTCATTCAGATTATGACCGGAATCACACAAGCGACAGGCGGAACCGTCGCACTTCTCGGTGAATCCGCTGATCGTCTGGATGCCATCAAACAACGGATCGGGGTCATGCCGGATACATCAAATCTGTATCATGATATGACGGCACGTGCGTTTCTTAACTATATGGCAGGATTATCAGGAGTTCGCATCACGAAGCAAGAAGTTAGAAGATTGCTTGAACAAGTCGGATTAAGCGGGACGGAGCGACAAAAAATCGGGAGCTTCTCGTTCGGGATGAAGAAAAAGATCAGTATCGCACAAGCGCTCACCGGAAATCCGGAATTACTCTTTTTAGATGAACCGACGTCCGGTCTTGATCCAGAATCGGCGATCGAGATCCAGCGATTGTTGCTTGCATTAAAAGCGGACGGAAAAACGATCTTCTTAACCTCGCATAACTTGAATGAGATCGAAAAGATGTGTGACCGTGTCGCCATCATGACGGAGGGAAGAATCGTCCGCTGTGGAACCGTTGCGTCCTTACAAGAAGCAATGAGGCAGGAGATTCAAATCCGTATTCGGACTGTTCCGCGATTAGAGTCATCGCATCTGCCAGCATACGCTCGACTTTTGTCGCAAACCGATGATTGTACACGGCTTGATTTATCAACGGAAGAGGATATTCCAGAGTTACTCGTCATGCTTGCGAAACAAGACGTCAAAGTCTACGAGGTGCAGATCGAACGTCAATCATTAGAAGAGATTTTCTTAGCGGTCTGACCGACTATCCTCTGATTCCGTCTCCGGAACATCTTCGAGTAAAAGACGACCCCCGTCATTCCACTGACCGTACATCTGATTCCGTTTCGTTTTTTCAATCAACGTCTGCAGACGTTTTTCATAGAGAACGGGATCCTTGCGTACACTTTGAATCGTATCGATCCGGATGCGTCGATAGAGCTCCGGGAAGTCATTAAACTGTTCATAGACGACCGGGTCTTCTTGTAGGCGCGCTTGGATCGTGTCATCAATGACGAACGCATCAGCGCGCATGTCTGGTAGAACCTGTCGTCCGGACGGTTGCATCAAGCCGAGACGTTCCAAGCGACGGACTCGTTCCTTGTTCAGTTCGGTCCAGTTGCTGTTTTTTCGACGTGGGGTGAACCGTTGCGCCAGTTCACCGTCTTCGGTCTTCTTTGCAATTCCATCAATCCAGCCGAAGCAAAGTGCCTCTTCGACGGCATCGAGATAAAGTAGACCATCTCCGGCTTGTTTTCGACTGAGAATCACCCAACAGAAGGTCGCGTGATCTGCGTGGTTCGTCAGCCACTGTCGAAAGCCATCGCGATCGGTAAAGCGTAAGACATTCGTGATTTCCACGTTCGTTCCTCCATTTCAGATAGCAGTGCCCCCTTCACGTCACGCGAGGGGGGCACTTTTTTCTTTAACGTAACGGGTCATGATGAAAGACACAATTCCGACCACTCTTCTTCGCTTGATAGAGGGCAGCGTCTGCCTGCTGGATCGTCTGCAGAAAATTATGGGTCTCAGACGGTTGATGCGTTTGGCGGGACACCCCAATCGATAATGTCACTTGCAGCGGTTCCGTCGCTGATAACTCATACGTCCGTTTGGCACTGGCTTCACAGATTTGTTCCGCGAGTCGACGCGTCTCCGGCAACGAATGCTCCGGCAACAGCATCATGAACTCTTCACCGCCGAATCGTCCGAGCACACACGTTGGGGGACAATACGATGCAAGCAAAGAGCTGATTTGCCGTAAAATATGATCGCCGCGGTCATGACCGTAAGTATCATTGACCTGTTTGAAATGATCGACATCGATGATCATGATTGAAAAATCCGTCTGTTGGGATTTGTACCGTTGGACGGTCTCTTCTAGGCGACGTCGATTATCAAGCCCTGTCAATGTATCCGTCAAGGCAAGACGCCGATGCATCCGGACTTGAGTGAAGTGCCAGCGGACTTGATGCAAGATGCTGTGCAAGAGGAGACCGGCGCAACCATTCCCGACGAGAAAGATCGTCATCGCTGTCACGTCATTCGGTTGAACATGTTGAACGTATGGTAAACAGAGAATGAGTGCAATGCCGAAAATGATTGGAAACGAGATGAATCGATCCGGTGCTTCATTTTGTAAGTACAAGACAACGATGCTGACAATCAGATACGTACCGATCAGCCAATAGGCATGAGCGGAATCAAAAACGAACGTTTGAAGGGAAGCGAAGACGAGGGTCGTGATGAATCCGCTACTAATACCTCCATAAATGAAGGCGATGACAATCAAGGTAATCGATAAGTCGAATTGAAATCCCTCATAGGTGATGGCATTATGGATGACCCAGTAGCCGGCACCTGTCGCAAGAATCAGTACTAACAGATTTTTCTTCAGCCAGCTGTCGAGCGTGTTTCGAAACTGAAATCGTTTAAAAAAGAACAGGGAGATGAGCACGAAGAAAAAGGTCAGAGCGACGTTGAGGATAAGATGGTTCAGCGTATTCCACATATTCGTGTTCCTCTCAAATGAGTTCTGAAAAATAACTACAAAAAAATGTTTCATTCAATGAATATTTATTCTATATAGCCAACGATACCCTAAAGATGTATGAAAATATCTTGATTTCCGTATATTTTAAAAAAGATTAGATTTCTTCAACTAAATCAATAATACTCTGAGATTTTCTCACGTGAAGACTCGACGAGATAATCAAGTGAGACGAAATTGCGAATGAATGCATACGAGCCAATTTCCTCGATGGATACGCCTAATCTCTCTGCTTGTTGATTGCGGACGTCTTCTGATGATTGCAGAATCTCGAAGCCTGCCGCTTGCATCCGCTCCCCGTCAAATTCGAGCGTAACGACATCTCCATCCTGCCAATCACTCTTCAATTGATGAAAGTGATTTTGATACGCTACGCTTGGAGGATCGACTTCAAAGGCGATCCAGCCTGTTGGTGCATCGATTTGAAATGTCGGTGACAATCCACCGCGCGTCACGATTGATTTCATGTGATGCCGATGTGTCATATGGCGTAATAGCATGGTCAGACCACTCCTTTTTCCTCTATTATTACGCGACAGCGTCAGAATATCGAGAAAAATTTTCAAAAGAGATGGAAGAATATTGGATTTTTCTGGTATACTACGTTTTTGGAAAGCGTTTGCACAAAAAAGGGGGAGAATACATGCAACCATATGCCGTCAAAGCAACAGGACTAACGAAACACTATCAAATCCTACAACGGGAACCGGGATTACGCGGAGCGATCAAAGCGTTATTTCACCGGACGTACCGGACGAAAGAGGCGGTCAAAGCGATTGATTTGACGATCGCACCAGGAGAACGGGTCGGCTATATCGGTTTTAACGGTGCCGGGAAATCAACGACGATCAAGATGCTCGCTGGAGTCTTGCGTCCGGACGCGGGGAACGTCCGGGTATTCGGACTTGATCCGCATGCCGACCGCGTCAAGAACGCATCGCAAATTGGAGCCGTCTTTGGTCAGCGGACACAACTGTTCTGGGACATTCCGGTCCAAGAATCGTTTGAGCTGTTGAAGGAAATCTATCAAGTACCGACGTCCGAGTTTGCGGAGACGCTCGCGTGGTTTCGGGAGAAGCTCGATCTCGCACCGCTTTTAGACGTACCAGTCCGACAACTGTCGCTTGGACAAAAGATGCGCTGTGAACTAGCCGCAGCCTTCCTGCATCGACCAAAAGTCGTCTATCTCGACGAACCGACGATCGGGCTTGATATCGAGATCAAGGAGACGATCCGTCACTTCATCCGCGAGATGAGTGATCGCTGGGGAACGACCGTCATCTTGACGACGCACGACATGCAGGACATCGAGGAAGTCTGTGACCGGGTGATCGTCCTCGACGACGGTAAAATCATCTATGACGATACGATCGATCAGTTGAAGGCATCGTTCAGTCACGAGCGGACACTTCGAATCACGCTCGAAGAAGCGGTGCCGTTCGCTTTACCGACGGCGTTGATCAATCGTGTGATCATGTTTGAGACGGATGAACAAACGTACGAGATCGCTTTCGACGACCGAGAACTGTCGAGCGGTCAAGTCATCAAGGAAATCGTTTCGCTGTACGCCGTTCGGGACGTCTCCGTGTCCGTCCCGAAGATGGAGACGTTAATCCGTAAGCTCTACCAAGCGGGGATCAGCGCATGAGAATCCGTAAATATACCGCATTGATGCGGTCCCAAATCAAGGTTGATCTCGCCTACACGGCCTGGTACTGGGCAAGCATGTTCAGCGTGACGATGCGCTTGTTCATCCTCTATTTCTTCTGGCAAGCCGTGTATGCCAATAAGACCGATGTCTCCGGTATCTCACTGTCGACGATGCTGACGTATGCGGTGCTTGCGACGATGATCGATCAGTTCCGCGGGGGTGCCGGACGCGATCTCGCCCGGATGATCAAACAAGGGGCAATCGCAGTCGAGTTACTCCGTCCGTATCACTTGCTTGATAAACTACTCGCTCAAGATATCGGCTCAAAAATCTCGGTCTTGTTCCGCTCGATTCTGCCACTCGTCCTCGTCTCGATCTTGTTCATCGGCGTGGATCGACCACAGTCGTGGTTGGCTGGCATCGCCTTCGTTGGTAGTGTCCTTTGTGCCGTGTTGCTCGCGACATTGATTGACTTGCTCGTCGGCATCTTTGCCTTCTATACCGTCAACATTTGGGGACTATCCGTCTTACAAGACGCTATCATCACGATCATGTCCGGTGCAATCGTCCCGTTGACGCTGTTCCCGGACTGGTTTCAGACGATTAGTCTATACTTACCATTCGCTTCACTCGTCTACGTCCCGGTTGCGATCTATACGGGAGAGATCGGCGCAAGCGGCATCCTGCAAGCGTTACTGATTCAAATCGGTTGGTTGATCGGATTCTTCGTCATCTTGCGGATCACGTTTGCGCTCGCAATCCGGAAAGTGACGGTGTTCGGCGGATGAAACGATACATAAAACTCTACTGGTTGTATGCCAAAAGTCATTTTAAGGTCATGATGGAATACCGGATCGATTTCCTGATTGGTGTCTTGTCGGTCTTCGGTCAACAGTTCGCCTCACTCTTTTTCCTGTCGGTCGTCTTTCAGCATATCGAGACGTTAAACGGCTGGGACTTTTACGAGATCCTATTCATTTACGGGATCGCTTTTTTAGGACGAGCCTTACACCATATCTTCTTTGATAACTTGTGGACGATCGGCTGGCAGTACATTCGGACCGGGAATCTGGATCGGTTGTTGATGCGACCAGTCAATCCGTTGTTTCAAATCATCGCGGAGCGTGTCCAGCAAGACGGGTTCGGTCAACTGTTGATTGGTGGTGGAGTGCTCTATGTTGCTTCCGATCACCTCGACATGATCTGGAGCTTCGGTGATGTCTTGATGCTGATCGTACTTGTTCTTTCGAGCGGAATGCTCTATATCGCGATCAATCTGTTTTTTGCGACGTTCTCGTTTTGGATGGTCGACAGTTTACCGATCGTCTCAGCAGTTTTCAGTTTGAGTGATTTCGCTCGTTACCCGATGACGATCTACTCGAAGGTCTTGATGTTCGTCTTGACTTACATCATCCCGTTCGGCTTCACTGCCTTTTATCCGGCGATGTATTTCTTTGACGGAAGAGGCTATGGCGTAATGGCGATTGCGACACCACTCGTCGCGATCATCGCCTGTTTGATTGCTTATCGGTTCTGGTTGTTTGGACTGAAGGCATTCGCGAGTACGGGATCATGAAAGAAGGAGAACCTTGAAGTGTTGCGACGCTTCAAGGTTCTTTTTGTTTCTAATCAATTTAGATATGGATTTCTTTATGTAAAATATGAAACTTTTGTTATTAAATGACAGTATGAAATATTGAGACATGAATCTGAGGGAGGGGTTATATTGAAAAAAGGATGGCTCGTATTACTCTGTTTGATATTGCTTACCTTATCGGGGTGTACCGTTTGGGAAAGGGCAGAAAACTTCTTTTCACAAAACGACGAAACGATTAAAAATAAGACGATCAAGATTGGTCAAGATGATCAGGTCAAGATCGTTCCGCTCTATACGCAATACAATCAGTACTTAGAAGAAGCGATGCAGACAGGGAACTCAGACGACAACACGAACAGTTACCTAAAACATGTCTTAGGTTACATCGATGAAATTGGTGAGCAACAGAATCTTGATCTAACATATATGAAAAGTTACTTTATGCTACAAGCAACTGAGTATAAAGAACAATTACTAAGTCGGACGAAAGAGCTGATGAAACAAGATACAGAGATCAAAACAATCATTGAAAAAAGTTACACTGCTTCACATCGGGCATTACCAAAGCAAACGAATACGATATTCATCGTGCCTGTTAACACGGAATTCATGGAGCGTATGGATGTCATGGGAGGGGTCGCAGGACTGGCAACTAGAGATTGCTTCATGCTATTCCTTACCGCCGACTACGATCAGAAAATGTTAGATTATGCGGTAGCCCATGAATATCATCATACTGCTTTGTATGATCGGATGAAGCTAGATACATCCTTAGAAGATGAAGCTAGTCCACTGATCCATTCACTCCTTCTTGAAGGAAAAGCGGATCAGTTCGCGAAACACGTGGTTAAAGGAGTGACACCAGCTTGGGTCGAGCCATTAGAAGAAGAGACGAAACAGCGTGTTTTACGTTTAATGAAAAATGGTGAGTTAACGCAAGATGATATCATGGACGGAAATAAGGATAAGGATGTACCTTTGTGGAGTATGTACCGATTAGGTAAAGATATCATGGACGCCTATCTTGAAAAACATCCCTCGGAATCGATAGTAGATTGGACGACTCAAGACGCGGAAACAATCTTGAAGGATTACAAATATAAAAACGATCTTCTTTGATTCAAAATAATGTAAAAAATGGTATTATGTATAGAGAAGCAACTTATCACTAACAGGAATATTATTTCTTTCAAAACTGTAATGAAGTATTCTTTTGAAGTGGATTCATCTTAAACGCAATACGTCCGGATTTCCTATGACTTAGGACATCCGGACGTATTTTTTAGAAGACATCATTTAAGCGAGTGAACGGATCGCGTTTGACATGGCAGGGGAGACAGGATGAATCTGTTCGATGTAATCGAGGATCACTAGTGCAGCCGTTTTATTATGCGAATAGCCTGGCATCATCTCTGAGAATCGGTTGACCATTTCTGGGAAACGTTGCTCAATCCGACGTTCCGGAGCAAACGGATCAACAGATGTCGCTTCCTCTTTTTCAAATGAGGACAGAACGTGTAACAATTGACCAACGGCAAATTGTTGAATCAAACGGAAGGCTGATAATGTTTCACCACGTGCTTCGCGACAGAGCCCGACATACAGGTTCGTCAGTGCTTCATGGATGGCGTAATCGACGGATGGATGTTCGCTCGAACTGTTACGTGGTTGTGGGACTAAGCGTTCAAACGCGTCGAAGGAAGGATCGCACCACACGATACGACCAGCGGAAAATGCAATTTCAGAAAGTTCATCTAGTTCGAAGATCGCAAATTCGGCGTAGATACCGTCGTCAAACATGACTTTATGTCCATCCTGCGTATTTTGAAATTGAAAGTGTAAAGGGTATGTGTTTTCTAACCAGTCGAGTTGCTCGATGAATCGAGTCTTTTTACCGGGCTTTGCGATGACGAAAAAGTCTAAGTCCGAATAGTCATCGAGTCGTTCAAGTTCTTGACCGACTGAACCTAGTCCGAGCAGGACAAGCGCATCATCTGTTTGTGCAATCGTTTGCCCGATTGCATCCAATCGGTCCAATAGTACGTCTCTATGTGTCATCTCTGTTGCTCCCTTGTTTTAGTGTCTCTATGTAAAAAACGCGGACGCCTCGATAGAAAAGAGTCCGCGGTTATCGGAAGTACGATCAAAAATGATCGCTTTGCATCTTATGGAGCAATTGGTCGAACGTCTCGTGGTCCTTTGATGTAAAGGCACGGAAATAACGATCATCAATCTCTTCGATCTCGGGAGCTGACGTTTGAATCAGCGCTGCACCATCTTCCGTCAAGAGAATCCGTTTTTCCCGGTTGATTCGTTTTCGGATGACGAGGTGTTCCGCGAGTAACTTCTTCACCGTTTGCGAAATGGCACCGCTTGAGAGTTCGAGCGTGCGTTCAAGTGATTTTTGCGTCGCACTCTCTTGATGATACAAGGTCATCAATAAATCGAATTGGGATTTTGAGAGTCCTTTTGGTTTCAGTACATCGTTGACTTCTTTCGAATAACGAGAATGGATTCGCTGAATGGCGTTCCAGTGTTGCATTGAAGATTCGAATGTGAAGGTCATGATTTTTCCTCCTCTTCTGTCATGCAGGGTTGAGCTTATCGAAGAAACGGATTAATTCTTCCTGTTGTCGAGCCGTCAGAGCGGCGAATTGTTCCTGTTGAAAACGTTCATAGGCAGGCAACACTTCTTGCAGAATAGCTGTTCCTTTTTCCGTCAAGAGCAAATAGTTCGTCTTCCATTTGCGTTTGCGGGTGATGAGTTGCCGATCAAATAAACGTTTGATTCCGTGTGAAATCGTGCCATCGGTCACTTGGATCCGTTCAGCGATTTCCTTCTGGCTCGTGCATGAGGTCGTTTGTAGGCAACGCAATACTTCAAGATTCGTATGGGAGAGATCCCATTGTTTCAAGAACGCATTGACGTGCTTGATTTGTTGGTTGTGATACGTCGAAATCGTCTGCCAGCATGTCATGGGGTATGTCTCTGTCATTATTGTCATGAGGAACCTCTTAAATGTAGAATGTACTGCTGATGAATTACTTTTACCATACCATATTAAAAATATGTAGTGCTACTAGTTTGAACGCAAACCCATCACTTCCCATCATTACCTAGGAACTGTACAAAAAAAGACCTGAACGTGTCAGGTCGGTTCAGGAAGGAATCCCATTCGAAAGCGTGAGATAGGAATCCGTTAACTGGAATCCATATTTCGTAAAACATTGATCTGAGACGCGTCCTTGTAAGGTGATTGTCGCATAATCGCCACGAATCGCGTAATGAGTGTACTTTTTTTCGATGTCATGAATCAACGACTCAAGTAACAGACCACGCTCGCCGAGTCCTTCTTCCCGAACGTTGATCTCAAGTAAACAGAATGTACCGTATTCGGTGAGAGATGTGCGCTTCGTTCGTTCATGAAGCACGGTTAAGAACGAACGTTTTGAAATTAGGGATCGACTATGGGGTGGTTCTAGAATCGTGACGTAATAACTGAGAGCTGGTGGACGTAAATTACGCGTGACTTCGACGACTTGCCGCTGATTGTTGTACGCGAGACCAACGAATTGTTCCTGCGGATGATGCGGCACGGTCAGTCCTTCTTGCTCACAAACGGTTTGCCACTCGGCTTCTGGAATCCAGACAGCCTCTTCGGTTTTCGCTAAAGCTTTAAAGAACTTCACGTTAAACGGATGACCTCCTATAGGGTATGTAAAATGATTATTCCTATCATGCCTGATGGCCAGACAAAAAACGAGTTACAATCTGACGACAAATGCTCTTCCTTTGCTATAAGTATACCGTGAAATTTCATTTTAAAACAGACTACACCTGAATGAATCGACTGTCTATACTGAATGTATCCAGTCAGGAGGCGAGCATATGAAACCAGTCGAAGGTCCGTTTTTCCATGGCACGAAAGCCACGTTGCAAATCGGTGACAAATTGAAACCAGGGCATGCATCGAATTTTCGTGAACGACCGCTCCAGCACGTCTATTTCACGGCAACACTTGATGCAGCGAAGTGGGGCGCGGAGCTCGCACAATCTGACGCTCCGGAACGTATCTACCTCGTTGAGCCACTCGGAGCGTATGAGGATGATCCGAACTTGACGAACAAACGGTTCCCAGGCAATCCGACCCGGTCGTATCGTTCGACGGAACCCGTGAAGATCATCGCTGAACTCGGAACGTGGGAACGGCATACAGACCAGGAGATTGAGAAGATGAAAGCATCCCTGCAGCGGTTACGCGCAGAAGGGAAGGATACAATCATCGACTAAACGAACGGGGGAGAAGACTTGCCTGTATATGATTTTAAATCGATCCAACCGACGAACGTGAACGTCATTGATCAATTATTAGTTAATCACTTACATGCCATCCGCCTGAATCAAGACGACGAGCGATGGATCACGATCCTCGAAGATCCATTCGTTCCACCCATTGAAACGATTGTTGGAGTCTATTGTGTCTACCGAAAATCAATTCTTGATCTGTTGCAAGGTAGGATTGCCTCCATCGAATCGTATGACTTTCAGAATGCATCTGCGAACGACAAACTAATGACAGTAGAAGGCGTCGATGGAGTGCTTGATATGGCGACATTCGTCGTCATCGCATCAGAAGACGATACCTATATGTCTCACTACTTCATCGGTGGTGATGCAAAGAAACTTAATTCGATCTTAAATGTATGCTTTGGTCATCCGAATGCGTTGGACGAACAAGCATCAAAACATTCTATCAAACGCTTCGAGCAGGATGTTTTGATCGTTGAAAAGATGGGATTCATGAAATTGCTTCGAAATGAATAGAGAAACGAATTGAATGTAAGATAAGCACTACCACGTATTTTTTTGTCAGAATGTACTGCAAGGTGAAGATGGAATGGTACAATATGTAAAAAGGGGGCGTTTATATGTCTCGCTTCAAACAAGAAAAGAAACAACCACTCGATCATCTCCGCGATGGTGTCGATCAAGGTCTCGGTAGTGCCGTACCACGTGGGCAAAACGACGGGATGCGTGGTCTGGAGATGCTCGCGGTGCTTGTCGTCCTCGGTGGAGGATATCTACTATATCAATGGTTTTTCTAAAGCAAGAAGCATCGCCCTTATGAGGACGATGCTTCTTTTTGTTCGATTTCACTGACGATATCATCTAGAGTGACGTGAGCGAGTACCTTTTCAAGCGCGGATTGTGCGAGCTCAAAGATTGGTGTGACCGTCGATTGGATGTTTCGTCCGACTGGGCAGTCTGGATTCGGTGCAGCATGGACGCCGAACAGTTCCTTATCCGGAACGACAGCAACGGCGTGATAGACGTCAAGCAGCGTAATGCGAGACAACGGGCGGGCGAGTCGCGCACCGGCGACACCCGGACGGACCTCGATCAAATCAGCTTTTTTCAACATGCTCATGATTTTACGGATGACGACCGGATTCGTATTGACACTGCCAGCAATCAAGTCGGATGTCATCTTCTCGTCGGTTGCGATCAACGAGAGAATATGGATGCCGACGGAAAAACGAGTACTGATGGCCAACGGATGACCCTCCTTCTTAATAACATTGTTCTCTCATTATACGCTGTATCATTCATTTGGCAAGAAACGGGGAATAGGAACAACACAGTTGACAAACAAAGTATTTGTAACTATATTGGTTACATGTAATCAAATTAGTTACATATCAAAAGGAGGAATCATCATGAACATCGGAATCATCGGCGCAACAGGAAAAGCAGGGCAGTTGATTGTACAAGAAGCAATCAAACGTGGACATGACGTCACGGCAATCGTCCGTAACGCCGCAAAAGTGACGGCAAACGTCACGATTCTCGAGCGCGATGTGCTCGCACTGACGAAAGACGACTTAAACGGATTTGACGCCATCGTCAATGCGTTTAACGCAGCACCGGGTGAGGAAACGAAACATATCGAAGTCGGGCGTCATTTAATCAACGTATTAGCAGGAAGTAAGATTCGACTATTCGTCGTCGGTGGTGCGGGAAGCCTATTCGTTGATGCCGAGCATACAGTACGCGTCATGGAAACACCGGATTTCCCGGAAGCGTATTATCCGACAGCCTCGAACATGGGAAAAAACTTGATCGAACTGCAAGGGCAACACGACGTGACGTGGACGTATCTCAGCCCCGCTGGATTCTTTGATCCGAGCGGTCAACGCACAGGAACGTATACAGTCGGCGGCGAGCAGATGATTCTAAACGCAAAAGGGGAAAGCTACATCAGTTACGCGGATTACGCCATCGCTGTAGTCGATGAGCTAGAAAACGCGCAACATCTCAACGAGCGATTCTCGGTCGTTGGCGAACAAGGGTGATGGTGTCAGACCGACTCACGTAGTCGGTCTTTTTTAATGGGCGGAGCGAGAGATACAGCGGAGGACGGATGGCATAATAGCATAGTTTGTTTAATATGAGGATAGAAACGACTAAAGGAGTATAAATCATGATGCGACGAGTTTTTAGTATCATCAGTCTGTTAGCTGTCTTGATCGTCTGTACGACGTCGACGCAACCGTCCCGGTTCGAACGTTCGAAACCGGTCGCGACGATCGAGGATCATTACGAGGGACAAATCAATTGGCCGAGTGAAAGTGATCCGTTGCTGGAGCTTAACGCCAAACCGTGATCTACATGTTGCCGACCAAAGCCCGTCTCCTTGAAGAAGACGGGCTTTTTGGTGACGTTAGATGACAGTCATTGCGTTCAAGAAGACGAAGAAGAACATGATGCCGCTCGTCAAAATCAAAAAGGGGAGGACGATCAATAATTCAAGATGCGGACGAACGCCATGGTAGAACAGAAAGAACAGTGACAAACAGGCGGTCGTGATCGTCAGCGCAAGTGAGGCAATCAATTCATGAAGGGGTTCAACGAACGGAATGAGGGACGATCCAGTGATCGTGTCGAAGGCGAAACCGAAGGACAAAAAAATGAGTAAGTACAAAAGTGATTTTTGACGAAACATGTGGCATGTCTCCTTTACAGAATGTACGAGCGAGAAAGCCCACTCCTTTAGGGGTGGGATGATAGCGAGTTCGGGGACGGAGTGTCTTCAGACACCGCATGTCCCCGACTGTTCTTCCTGATGAAATGCATTTATAGTAAATCTATAATGGAGTTGATTATTAGGATGAAGGAGGTGTCAAAGATGAGTCAAGTCGTCACGGTAGAAGTTCGAATCTATGCCACGCGTCGTCAGGATGCCATCCTAAAAAGGATGGGCAAGACCTATATCCAGACCGCCAACCGAGTCGTGGCGAACATGGTCGCCTCCGAGGACGGGAAGAGGTGGTCGAGCAAGGACATCGACACTCCCCTTCCGAGCGCCGTGAAGAACCAACTCGCAGGAGATGCCGTCGGCATCTACAAGAAGGCGAGGAAAGAGGATTTCAAACGCATCCCTGTCCTCAAAAAGCCGGTCTGCGTCTGGAACAATCAGAACTATTCCTTCGACTTCGAGAGCATCTCCTTCCCCGTTTGGATGGACGGGAAGTCCGTGAAGATGCGATTCCGTGCTGCCATGGTTGACAAGGACAATCGGAATACCGGACTCCTTGCCAACAAACTCGGGACGCTCAGGGTCACGAAGAAGGGAAGGAAGTGGATCGCTCAGATTTCCGTCCATGTCCCGACCGTCCCTCGGACGGGGGTGCGGGTGATGGGGGTTGACCTCGGACTGAAAGTGCCGGCGGTCGCCGTCACCGATGACGACACGACCCGTTTCTTCGGGAACGGTCGTAAGAACAAGTATATGAAACGCAAGTTCCGTGCGGAACGGAAGGCACTCGGCAAAAAGAAGAAGCCGAAGGCTATCAAACGACGCAATCAGAAGGAACAGCGGTGGATGCGGGACAAGGACCACAAGGTCAGCCGAGCCATCGTCGATTTTGCAAGACAGAAGAAAATCTCTGTCATTCGCCTCGAACTCTTGGCGAACATCCGACAGACGGCAAGAACAAGCCGTAAAAACAACCAGAACCTCCACTCATGGTCGTTCTATCGTCTCGCGTCCTTCATCGAATACAAAGCCGCCTTGTCGGGCATCAAGGTTGAGTATGCGAACCCCGCCTACACGAGTCAGACCTGCCCATCCTGTTCCGTCAGGAACAAGGTGAGGGATAGGGTCTACACGTGTGCCTGTGGGTTTAAAGGACATCGGGACGCCGTCGGTGCGATGAACATTCGATACGCACCTGTGATGGATGGTAACAGTCCATCAGCCTGAGAACCTATACGGTCTGTCTCAGGAGGGGTGATGGCACACCCCTACCTCAAGGCTCGGACGAAGCAGAAATGGATTGAGTCCGCCAAGCACTTGAGAATCCCACCCTCACCAACGGTGTGGGCTTGCGGCTTTAGCCGTGGGAATGTCAATGAACGATACATTCAGTATAATGCCTAGCTTGTCATTCTTACCTAACAAAAATGTAAGAATGTGGCTGATTTCAAACAACTGAATCGTTCTTGTATAGTAATGTCAAACGTGTCATTAAAAAATAGAGGAAGGCGGCGCTACTCGCGATCGCCTGAAAATAGAGCGGTTGAAACAGACCATTGAAGACGATTAATAAGATGCCACCAATAAGGAAGACGATGCCTTGATTCAGGAAGAGATGTGATGTAAAGGAAAGTAGACGCGTTCGGAAGCTGAAGTAACGAATCGCGTCAGTCAGGATGCCACCGACCGTGATGACAATCATAAACGACAGTAATGTCTCGAAAACACCTGAATAATATCCAGCGTCCGCCTCGGGCATAAGCCGCGGTGACGACGGGAGATGTTGATACAGCATCAAAAAAATCCAATTAGTCATCAGTAGTCGAAATGACAGACGGATCATGGTGTTCCTCCTTCCCGATTTTTATGACGATGAATAGACGGGTGACCATCACATATAAAAAGGCAGCGACTACGTTTCCGGTGAAACATACTGCAGGAAGCGAAGTGAACAAAATGAATGCGCCAGCAAACACGAAGACCGTACCTTGATGAACGAGGGGATGCGTCGTCCACGGTAGCGAACGTTTCGTAAAACGAACAGCTAACAGCAAGTCAGCCATCGCGATGCTGCTGAAGAACAGTAGCATGACAGCGTCCAACTGTTCATTGACCAACTGCTCCGTGTAGGACAAAAACGGCACCATCATCGTCATCGAACCAAACAAGTGGAGAAATAAAAAGAAGCTGAGGACGGTCCGACCAAGCCACCCGAATAGATAGGGGAGGAATGCCGGATACTTCCGCGCTGATTCGGAGACAAGAAGATAGACCAATGCTACTCCAGAACAGAACAAGACAAAATAGAACGAAAATGGATTGGATTGCACAAGTAGATAGAGGACGATACTTGCGAACAACGCGACGACTTGATTGAGGATGATCCGTTGTGCGAATGAGATAGTCGAACGGAATAACAGGCGCGGCAGCCCTTCTGTCAAGAGTGCGCTGATTAGGATGACTGGACCGGCAAACAGTAGACCAATCAGGAAGAAGTCGGTGAAGGACGTGCCGTATAGTGCTGGATTCCCTATCTCAAGCCCAGCAATCAGTGCGTACAAGAAAGCAAACAATATCACGGAAATGAAACTGCTCTTTACGATCGATACCATGAGATAAGTCCTTTCCGTTTGTTGCTCAAAATAATTTGTACCAATAAAGCGTCAGATTGATGTGTGGATTGACGGATTGTTTTAGGCTATCGACTCCACCAAGCACGAAGCCTTCCCGCTCGTAAAACCGGCAAGCTATCAGATTATCGTCCTGTGCTTCAAGGGATAGTCCGATTAACTCACGTTGCTGTGCCCACTTCGTCGCAGCGGCGACCAGTTGGTGTCCGACGCCTAGTTTACGAAACGATTGTTTGACGGCGATGTTCTCGATGTAGGCGAAACGGTTCCAGTCACGTACGAGACGAATCTGACCGATACAAGAAGTACCGGAGAAGGCGAGGAGGACGATACGATCGTTATGATCAATATAAGTAGACCAATCGAGACGGTCGTCCGGGAAATGGGTTTCAGTAGCTGTTTTATAAAGTTCTTCCGTATAGGACCAAGCGGTACCGGAAAACTGTGGAACGATGCGTCCGATGATCGGAAACGCGTCGTTGGCTTCATTGACGAGTGGAATGCTCTCGGGCGAGAGCGGGCGAATCGTCAGCTGTTTCGTCTCTTTCATCGTTATTCTCCTTTATGTCTATTGAGATATCCTTCACTCTCTTCATCATCTCCTAAATACTGAGAACTGTCACGAGGAGAGATACGAGAACAGGTCAATTTTTAGCTGAAAACGGGTTTTAATTTTTCTAAAAAAGGAATTGCATGAACAGGAACGAATACATAGTCAGAAGACGATGAAACATTACAGAGAGACAGCAGTAGAGGACGTGACAACATGAACATGGATACGGTTAACCAGTATCTCGATGCCTATGGGTATGGCGTTATTTTCATCTTTTTATTTTTTGGCATCGTCGGGATCCCGGCGCCAGAAGAATCGCTACTCGTCCTGATTGGTATCTTAAGTGGTCAGAACGAAGAACGTTTGGTTTATTCGATCTTAACGGCGTATGCCGGGACGTTCGTCGGCATGCTGACGGCATATAGCGCGGGGCGCTTCTTCGGACCGACCGTCTTACGATACGGTCGTTTCATCGGATTGACGAGAGAACGCTGGGAGCGGGTGTCAAACGGCTACATGGGACGGATTAATCGGACGATCATCGCCGGTCTTTATATTCCGGGCGTGCGGCAAATCAATCCGTATTTTGCAGGCATGAAGCGGATTCCGTTCGGTCGGTATTTCTGGGTGTCGGCACTTGGTTCCGCGCTATGGATCGTTCCTTTCGTCTTACTCGGTCACTTTGCCGGAAAGACGTTTCATATCAAGCCGGAAGTCGTACCGTATTTCGGACTTGCCTTACTCGTATTGTTCCTGCTCGGTGTACTCGTCAAATGGATCAAGCGTAAACGGCTCGAAAAACGCGTCGTTTCAGGGAAAAACCAAGCGGGAAAAGAAGACTAAGCGATACTTCTTTTTAAAGGATTTTTGCGGATAGTTTGAAGGAGTGGACATACGATGCAAAAAATAGTGATCTTTCCTTTTTTAAGGATGCGATCCGGTCATCATCTCGTCGCGGAAGCCATCGCCGAACGATTGCAGGGACCAGATGTTGAAGTCAAGGAAGTAGAGTTACTCAGTACAATCAGCCCGTTCGCGGAATGGGTGACATCGAAGTTTTATCTGAACTGGATCCGACATTTCTCAAACGGTTATAGTCGTTTTTATCATCGGCATATTGCCGGGCGTTCGAGTAACACGCGCTCGACCGGATGGACGTCGCATTATTTCCAACAACAGATGTTACGAATCATTCGAACGGAACAACCGGATGTCATCATCTGTACGCATGCGTTTCCATCTTATCTCTTGAATCAATTAAAGGAACGAAACCTTTGTGATGTACCCGTCATCAATGCCTATACCGATCTATTCGTCAGTCGCGTCTGGGGAAAGACGCATATCGAGTATCATCTGTTGCCGAATCGTGAGGCGATGCGGGAATTACACGCGCATCATGCTGTCCCAGAAGAGCGGTTGTTCGTAACGGGAATCCCTGTCCATCCAGCCATTTTTGGTGGTTCGATTATTCGCTCGACGCAGTCCCGCAAACAAATTCTGGTTGCGGGCGGAAACGGTGGGCTCGGTCAACTCGAGACGTTGCTGACGCAAATCGAACAGTGTGCGGAAGCCGATTTTCATGTCTTGTGCGGGAACAATCAGACGCTCTATAAACGGTTAGCTTCGCGACGTCATCCACATATTCATCCACTCGCCTATATCGATTCACGAGATGAGATGAATCAACTGTATGAACGGATGGATGCGATCGTCACGAAGCCGGGAGGCGTGACGGTCAGCGAAGCATTCGAAAAACGTGTTCCGCTGTTCATTCAACACGTCCTACCGGGGCAAGAAGAGATCAATCGTACGTATTTGATGGAGAAAGGGCTTGCGTTCTCCTTTAATCAAACGGATTCACTCGCGGATGTCATCCGTCGGACGCTTGAGAACCCGGATGTCATGCATGCTTGGCAACAGGCGGTCACGCAGTATCAAAATGATTGCGTCATGGCCGATCAGCGGTTTTTCGCGGAACGAATTGCGGGTTGCCTGCAAGATCGTCGTCAAAAAGTAAATGGATAATAAGGGAGTTAGTTTACATGCGTTCACGTCTTGTCACAGCGGGAGTTCTCGCGACACTTGCTTATACGGTCGTTCCGTATATGGCGTCACGCGTCTTTGGATGGCGCGTGACGAAATCACTGGACTCACGATCCATCGCCTTGACGTTCGATGACGGTCCAGATCCTGTCTATACGACAGAACTGCTGGATCTCTTACAACAAGAAGGCATTCACGCGACGTTTTTCGTCGTGGGTCATAAAGCAGAAGCACATCCGGACCTCATTCGCCGGATGCACGAAGAAGGGCATCAACTCGGGATCCACAATTATGTCCATCGTCCGAACTGGTCGATGCGACCGTCGACAGTCCGGACAGGCATTGAGCGGACGGCAGCAATCATTGAACGGATCACGGGCGAACGTCCGACGGTCTACCGTCCACCGTGGGGTGCGCTCAATGCTGGAGATGTCCTCTGTCCTCCTTCTTACAAAATGATTCTCTGGTCGAAGATGGCGGAGGACTGGAAGCTAGAGGGCGGGACCGCAAAAATCAAACGATTGTTGTCGCATGTGTCAGAAGGCGACATCATTTTATTGCATGATAACGGGGATACGTTCGGTGCGGATCCACAAGCACCCGTGCAGACGATTGCGGCGCTGAAAGAACTCTTACCGGAGTGGAAAGCACGTGGCTTACAGTTTCGGCGAATCGATCAAGCGTAAAGAAAGAGGACTTACCGGTTTCATGGTAAGTCCTCTTTTGCATAGATTAAGCATTGCGTGACATATCGTCCTCGTCTGCATGGCGATGATGGATGATCTGTTTTTGCATCACCCAGCGCAGTCTACTCAATAATCGAATGCGTATGATAAAGATTAAGAACGGACCGGTTCACGGTCTTGCGTCGTCATCGCCGCCTCAGCATCGACCTCGTACAGAATGACACGGTTCCGCCCTTGTTCCTTGGCGGCATATAACGCTTCGTCGGCAAGGATATTCATCCTCTGGGCAGCGACGTGTTTCCCATGGGCGATGCCGACGGACGCTGTGATCGAGATGGCGGGAAAGCCGTCGAGCTGAAAGCGCGTGTTCGCGATCCGCTCCCGGATTCGGTTGGCAACCTTCGCGACTTTCGAAGGCGTCAAATCATAGACGAGGACCATGAATTCCTCTCCCCCGATGCGCGCCGTGATATCATGCGGACGCGTTTCTTCCTGTAAGATCCGTGCGAACTGTTGCAAGACGAGATCCCCGTTCGCATGCCCGTATGTATCGTTGACATGCTTGAAGTGGTCGATGTCGAGTGCGAGCACATTGTAGACACGTCCTTCCTCTTCAAGAAAAGCCGTCCGTTCGTCCCAAACACGGCGATTGTACAGTCCCGTCAAATGATCGAGTTCCGCTGATTGTTTGTAGCGCTGCACCTGTTCGTTGAGCAACTGAAAATCAATCGTCAATAGACTCGATAACAGTCCGACCGCCAGTCCGATCGTCCATGTCGAAGCGAGCAAACGAAGAGCGGCGTCACTAAAGCCGAGATTGATCGAGACGGCAATCGTAATCATGAACAACGCCCAGACGTTCATGATGAGATTTTGCAAGAATGGTCGGTGGAGCAACCGTTTATGGATGAAGTACATCCCGGTGCTGATACCAAGGACTGCAAGAAACGCGACGATCGCTTGTGGTGTCCAGCCGAAGTAGAACCGGGAGCAGCCGATGATTAGCGTTGCGATGATCAGAGGCGAACGGACGCCATAAAAAGCGAGCAGGACGAGCGGTAAATGACGCAAATCCATCCGTAACGACTCGTTGACGGCGATCCCCTTAAACATCAATAGCACCCCGAGCAGCCCGGTCGCAAGACCGACGATGAGGGATTTCAAGCTACTTGACGCGAGACGTTGACTATAAATGATTTTGGCGATCAAATAAAAGCCGGTGAAGGCGATGCAAGCATTCAATAACAACTCGGCAATGAACATCGGTTCCACATCCTTGAGTATGATACTTTCACGATAGCAGTTTGTTAAAGGATGTCAACGAGAGAGTCTCAAAATTTTAAAGATTCAGGTAAAGACTTGCTCAAACAAATTTATTTGGTAAAATTAGAGAGCTTTAGGGAAGGAGTGGGGTGAGAATGGAACTACAGCATGTCACGATGGAAGCGCGAAAATTTGATGGACGTCCGCACTATTCATGGGACGGCTATGTCCTTGAACAGACGGAAGCGTATCTGCTCGTCGCGAATACGCCCGGGCGGACTCTTTTGCATCATCGTCGCGAAGCGGTTTATACATATGACAATTATAGTCTCGAATTCTATCCGCTTGATGCTGATTTTACGGTCGGTCTCGATTTAGAGCGGACGGGAGAGGTGACGTACTACTGTAACATTTGCTTACCGCCAGTTCTTCAAGGAAATACCTTATCGTTCATTGATCTGGATCTCGATCTCGTCCATCGCGAGGAAGTGTGGACGGTCGTCGACGAGGACGAATTTTTAGAGAACCAACAATTGTACGATTATCCGACTGATGTGATTGAACGAGCCCGTGCATCGTTACTGAACCTACAAGAACGAATCGCGCAGCAACAGTTTCCGTTTGACGGCTTTTTGGATTCATTCATCCCGACCGTCCTACAGATGAAGAGAAGGGGGAATGACACATGAAGACGATTCGTTGCCACCGGGCATTTGGTGTCTATGGATTATTGATGAAGGAGGATGCCTTACTCGTCATCGACAAGAATGGTGGACCGTATATCAATCGCTATGACTTACCAGGGGGAAGCCTCGAAGAAGGAGAGACGCTCGCTACGGCGATGCGCCGGGAATTCACGGAAGAGACAGGGCTCGAAGTGGCACTCGAACGACAGATCGGCGTCGCGGACTTCAAGCTTCCGTGGGATTGGCGCGAGTTCGAAGAAGTCCATCACATCGCTGTCTTTTATCTCGTCCGACAGACGGGTGGAACGCTGAGTATCCCCGAACAATTCGTCGGACAAGACTCGCTCGGTGCGCGCTGGGTCAAGGCGAGTGACGTCTCGATTGATAACGCGTCACCGCTCGTACTCGAAGCGTTTCGCTGGATCGAGGAACAGCAACTCGATCTCGAGGCACGACACTTCTCGAATTGGGACGTCTTAAAATGAACAGGAGCGCTCTTCGTTGACGGAGAGCGCTTTTTCTTATGAGTGATTCGCTAACGCAGCATCAAGCCGTCGTTTTTGATGGCGATGGTGGGCGAGATGATACGTGACGAGAGCATACCACTCGGCGGCATTCAACCATCCCATCCCACCGTGGTGCGTCTTTTGGTCAGGGGCTGTCGACTGGGCGACCATGGCAAGTGATGCGTGACGATCGGTCAACTCGAGCCAACGCGTCCGCAATCGGTCGACGTGAGCCGTCTCGTCCGGTGGTGCGTTCATCGCATCCGGTAATCGAATCGGTGTCGCCGGAAACGCACCGGCAGCAAACAGCCTTTCGCCAAACGGTGACTTTCCGGACGTAGTCACGGGTGCGAACTGGCACGACTCGACCTCATCTAAATACTCATGACTGACGACGATCAGATGGTCGTACATCTGGCTGATCGACCATGTGTCATGATTCAGATGATAGATCAAAGCATTCGGCTGATAGTGATCAAGCTCCTGTAGATAATAGGTGAATAGTTCGTCCATCCTGTCACTCCTCTCAAAAAACATCTCCCTATTCTTTTCGAACAATCATCGACTTCTTCCTGTCATATGTCCTAGAAAGGAGGAATCACCATGCAAGCCCCATATCTTCCGGTTCCCCATACGCTCTTACGGAGCGGGACGGCATTTGCGTCCGTCCATGAAAAGATGATCTACCTGATTCTTGAGAGCTTCAGCGGTCAGGATGGTCAAGCGTTCCCGTCCTATCAGACGATCGCTGACGCTGTTCCGTGCAGTAAATCGACGGTCAAGTCGTGTATCCAGTCCTTGATTGCAAGCGGTCGGATCGAGAAAGTCGAACGGTTCACGAAACACGGGGGACAGACCTCGAATGCTTACCGTGTCCTGCCCCGTGTCGAGACACCTTCCCCGGCGAGTCACGAGACGACTGCCCCCGAGGTTTCTGCTGACTCCGAAGAAGAAGTCTTGAAGAAAACGACTTTAAAAAAGGAACTGGTGCAGCAGTACGAGACGAATCTCGGCAAGGCGACACCACGAATCGAGCAAGAATTGCTACAGCTGGCAACAGACCATCCGATCGATCGCATCCTGTATGCAATCGAAGAAGCGGCGCGAGCGAACAGTCGTCATTTTGGCTACATCGAGCAAGTCGTCAAGCGTCTTGCGACTGGATTACCGGCTGAACGGCGGAAACGAATAACCAAACGTTCAAGAAGAGACACTTCATTATTTCAATTACCGAATTGGATGGAACGAGAAAAAGCAGCGCAACGAGCATATGAAGCACACCATAAAGAGAAACAGACCATACCTGACGACGCCGAAATTGCTGAACTATTACAAGGACTGGCAAGGGAGGGAGCCTGATGCAACTGGAAGAAATACTCCGACGTGCCAATCAAAAACTATCCGTTCCGGGCATGCATCCGTCTGTCGTCCGGATCGCGCGTGACGCGATTCGAGAGCTGTATCCGCATGGGATCAAACTCGGTATAGCACAAAGCTTTCGAAGCATCGCGGAACAGAATGCGTTGTATGCAAAAGGACGGACGACACCAGGACCCATCGTGACGCAAGCCCGCGGAGGACAATCGAACCATAACTTCGGTGTCGCAATCGATGTCTTCCTTTACGAAGACGGAGCAGTATTCCTTTCTCCACCAGATGCGCGACTCCGACGAATCGTTGCAGCGATGAAACGACGCGGAATGAACTGGGGAGGGGATTGGTCTCGTTTTCCCGACTACCCCCACTTTGAACTGTACGATCATGTCAGTCTAGCGCGTCATCACGTTCCAAAACAAGGACGCTATCTCCGGGAAAAAATCCAAGCACCGGAACTCGTCCGAGCCCTTGAAAAACGATTGGGACTTGTGGTGACGGGAGTCTTTGATGCCCGATTGACGCACGCCGTTCGAACGTTCCAACAGACGTGTCGTCTAGTCGCTGACGGGATCGTTGGTCCGCAAACATGGCGTCGTCTCTTTCCGGTGTCCCCATGATTCGTCTTCAGGCGTGGATTCGCCTCTTGATTCCTCTCTATGTTTTTCTTGAGTTACTCTTACCGACGCTCGGTTTTACAGCATTGCCAGTATCGTCAAGTGACGTCGAACGATTCGTGACGGGTCTGATCGGACTGGTCGGTCTACTCGTCGCTTGGTGGAAGAACAATGATGTGACAGAACGAGCACTGAGACGAAGGCAGTCACAGGAACAGCTGGAAAACACATCCCTGACCGATTAAGAATGCTGGAAGCGTTTGGAATGTGCTAGCAACGGGCATTATTTCATACAAACGACTAACAGTTTGATTTCAAGACACCGATAGAAGGGATAGACTTTAGTCAATTAGAAAGAGAAAGAAAGGTCGGTCTTTTTGTGAAATGGTCAACGTTGCAGCGCTATTTGTTTTTGGCACTCTGTGCGCTATTGTTTACAAGCGTCTGGAGTTATCAAGCTTTCCTGAAAATCGAACGAGAAAATGCACGCATCTTAAACGAGGCGATTCCGATCTCGACGGAAGCAGCGGAGTTGTTTCCGGCGTTACTAAATCTTGAACTGGTCGTTCGCAGTTATATCCTCTCACCGAACGAGGCGGATCTAGCGCAGTATGATCGGACGATTGATCGGCTAGATCAAACGGTCGAACGACTCAATCAACTCGATGAGAATCATCCGATCATGCGAAAGCTCGTCCGAACGGAAGCGATTCCCCGGATCGAGACAGCCATCCGATTTTATGATGCCCAACTGGCACTCGTTCGAAACGGGGATCAAGCAGCCGCTGAGGCAAAGCGTTATCAAGGGATGCAGTTCATCGAGACGTTTCGCCCGATTGATGCCCGTCTACGGACGGACGTCAACCGAATCATCGCCGAAGCAACGAATCGTTCCGAGCAAGCATCGAGTGCTGCGAAATGGGTCATCGTCGTTGTCGCAAGCATTGCCGTTCTTGTCTTGATTGCCTTCATCCAGACGTTTCGGATGGAACGCAGTAAACGAGCCTTGATTCATCGTTCGCTTCACGACGCCTTGACCGGTATCCCGAATCGGCGGGCGTTCGATGAACGATTAGAACATCTCCTCGAAGAAGCCAAACAACAGCAGACACCACTCTCCCTGATTTTGATCGATGTCGATGCCTTTAAATCGTATAATGATACGTATGGTCATTTAAAAGGGGATGAATGTTTAAAGGAAGTCGCCCGCGTCTTGAAGCGTCAAGCACGGCATGGGCAAGTCGCACGGTACGGTGGGGAGGAGTTCACGGTCTTGTTGTCGCGTGGAGCAGAAGAAACCCGGCACATTGCAGAACGAATTCGTCAGGACATTCTCGATTTGAATATCGTACATGAACGGTATGAACCACTTTGCCGGGTCAGTGTCAGTCTTGGCTTGACGTCGCTCGTACCCGGAGCAGAGACGACGGAAAAAGAGGTGATCGACCAAGCCGATCAAGCGTTGTATCGGGCGAAAGAGAACGGTCGAAACCAAATCGGGGACATGGCAGGATAATGCTTAATCAGATGGGAATGAAGATGGGTGATACACCTGGGATTTGTTTTTGAAGAAACCTACGATATGGAAAATGCTGCTCGAATAATCTTAGATAATTTTTGTATAGACATTCAATTTCTTAGATACAGTTACGCGACGAATACCGATGGGTCACATTGGGGCGAGGAAAAAGGTCTTCCGAAAGATTTGCGTCCATTGCTGAGTCATCATTACGGTAATGCCTCGCTCGTTTTCTTTGCGTATCATGGTTTAACGACAATACCTGTTCGAATGACGATTGAAAAAGAACCAGACTGTTTCGGTTTTCAATTCGGTTTCCAAGAAGAGAATTTAACTGCATGGTCACTCGATCAGCAGGAGACGATTTTCATGGAGGATATGCAGAGGATTGCCGATCGATCGAATGCTTTATATGCCTATTGTGATTTTGATGCAGAAATCGAGCATCCGATAACGGAACGGGAACACATCAATCGAGAATATGCGATCGTCTACTGGTCCAAGGAGCAGACTTTTTTTAAAAACGCATGGAAAATCGATGGTTTTACAGACCGATGAACACAAAAATACCCCGCGTGAGAGTTTGCTTCTCATACGGGGTATTTTAAAGTTCATTGTAAGATGACGCAATACGATCGATCGGAAATGAGAGGTGCCGATATGATGTAGACCGTTTTGACGGGAACACCCCCGACACGTGCATCGAGTTGTGTGAGCTGAGACCGAATCTTGCGGCTTAAACCATAGCGAATTTCAGTACTAAGTTCATCGACATCTTCTTGTACGTGTAAGAGAAGTTGGAACGGTTCAAGCGAAAAGATTGAAAAATCACAGGAAATCCGCGGATCTACAAATTTCTCATTCAATTCGTTCTTAATGTAATAGGCTTCTTGGGCACTGATCATCTTCTCTCACCTCACTCTCCTAATTGAAAAATTTTTCTCTACTATAGTCTATATTACCCAGTTTTCTGGCAACTAATCGACTGATTTTGAAAAAAAGTCAATTCAGTCTGTAAAGTCCTCTAAAATCTTTTTTCAAGAGCAATCACATCTGTATACACAAAAAAAACGCCAAGCTTCAATGCGCAAGGCGACTAGATTCAAGAAATTGATGACTGGACTTGGCAGTTCCGAAGATATCGCTCCATCGCTTGGACGAAGAAGGTCAATTGATGCGTCGAGATGACCGGTACCTTCCCATACCGCACTTCAAAGTAGAGAGGATCAACAGGAGATGGGAACGCAATCCGATCAAACCATTCCGTTACCGTCTCGTGGGTCCGGCGTTGTAAGGACAGTGGCAATTGTGCATTAAAGTGAGCGAGTTGTTTTCGAATCGAGTCAGCAGGCAGGTCTTTTGTCTCATAAATGAAGATTGGAAATCGTGGCGGAAGCACATACCCTGATGGATCGATACGAGGTCGACGCAACCACTGGAGATAATGCCAGAAAAACCAGCTACAAAACAGGAGAATGAGACATAGTATGAGAAGATAAGGAGGTGTCGTCACCGAAGAATCGAACCCTGTCCGGAACCATGGAGCTGGTGGATCGACTTCGCTCATCGTGACCGTGCTTTCACCATAAGACGTTCCTTCTTCGATCGTATCGAAGATCGATTCCTTTGGACCGCAACGGTCGACGCAATATGTATTCGTTGCTGGATCAATTCGTCCAAGAAGTGACGTATAGAGCGACGGGACGAATTGTTGCACGGTAAGTAGTAGTAGACAGACAAGTGGAATAAGAAGCAATAGGCGAGTGCGAAGCGTTTTCACGATAGGGACACCTCCTTTGACGAGTACGTTTAACAGACTTTCGCTACACAGTATAGCAAAAGTGGAGAGGGAATATTTTGATTTTTTCAAAAAATAGTCATTGATTTAGAAGGGAATGAAAGAGATGGATTTACGAACGAGTTACCAAGAAACGACGAAACGTTTAGATGGACATGGTAGTCGGACGGTCGGCGTGTTACAAGAAGCGTTGCAGGGCGTTGCTGCCGATCAAATGAGCGATATCTATGGTAACGGCGAATTAATCAAGACGTTTGAGCGCAAGATGGTAGACTTACTCGGACACGACGATGCGATCTTTTTCCCGAGTGGCACGATGGCGCAACAGATTGCGCTACGTATCTGGTCGGATGAACAGGACAATCGTAAGGTCTCTTATCACCCGCTCTGTCACCTTGAGATTCATGAACAGGACGGCTTAAAGAAATTGCACGGGATAGAACCAATACTAGTCGGAGAAGCCGATCGGATGATGACGATAGACGACGTCAAAGCTTTGCCGGACGTCAGCTGTCTGTTACTCGAACTACCACAACGCGAACTCGGCGGATTGCTTCCGTCGCGTGAAGAACTCGAAGTGATTTGTGCGTATGCCCGCAAACAGAATATCCGTCTTCACTTGGACGGTGCCCGTTTACTTGAGGTCTTACCGTATTATGAGGCAGAAGCTAAGGACATCGCGCAACTGTTTGACAGTGTCTATATCTCTTTTTATAAGGGACTCGGCGGCGTCGCAGGAGCAATCTTAGCTGGACCAGAACCGTTTTGCCAAGAGGCACGGATCTGGAAACGTCGCTACGGCGGTGACTTGATCAGTCTATATCCGTATATTCTGTCTGCCGATTTTTATTATGAACAACGAAAAGACCGCATGGCAGAGTACCATGCAGCCGCAAAGGAGCTTGCGAGCAGATTGAATGCGATTTCGGGCATCTCGACTCGTCCCCAAGAGCCAGTCTCGAACATGTTTCATCTCTACTTCAAGGTAGAAAAAGCAGTCGTCGAGGAAAAATTGGTTGAAATCCAGTCGCACGGAAAAGTAGGTATCGCTGGTTATCTAGTTGAGAAAGAGAGCGGCTGCGCGACGGAAGTCAACATCGGCGATAGTTTTCTTACGTTGACGCCTGACGAACGTGAAACAGTCTATCGTCAATTGACGGAGGCGTTCTCAGAGGATTGAACAACATCAGGAGCGGGAATCGTAGGATGGAGGCGACGATAAGTGTCGACTTTTTCTGCAATCATTCGCTCCGTTTCTTGTAATGCTGCCAGTTGTGCTAAGACGTTCGCATGGTGGGCTTCAAGCAATGCGAGCCGTTCCCGCGTCGTATCCTGCTCGCCGTGAGCAAGGAACAGCGTCACGTAAGAACGGATTTGCTTGATCGGCATATGCGTTTCGCGCAAGCGGAGAACGAACCGAAGCCATGTTACGTCTTGATCGTCATAACGACGTTGACCGTTCTGACGCTTTGGAAACAATAGCCCTTCCTTTTCGTAATAGCGAATCGTATGGGCACTCGTATCGGTCAATCGACTGATTTCAGAAATCGTATACATACATCTCACCTTTCTGCTTGACTTAGAGTTCACTCTAAGGATTAGACTCTCACTATACCAAATCAAAAAGGGGATATGCTACATGAAGTACACGGTCATTACAGGAGCAAGTTCAGGAATTGGATATGAGACGGCAAAACTACTCGCAGGAAAAGGAAAATCACTCGTTCTCGTCGCGCGACGGACGTCTGAGCTCGAAAAACTTCGGGATGAAGTCAAACAAATCTCACCAGATAGTGATGTCATCCTCAAGTCGGTCGATCTCGCAGATAACCAAAATGTCCATGGTTTATATGAAGAACTAAAGGAACTCGACATCGAGACGTGGATCAACAATGCCGGATTCGGCGATTTTGATCTCGTTCAGGACATTGATCTCGGGAAAATCGAGAAAATGCTCCGCTTGAACATTGAGGCGCTGACGATTCTCTCGAGTCTATTCGTCCGCGATTATCATGACATCGAAGGGACGACACTCGTCAATATCTCATCAGCTGGCGGTTACCGGATCGTGCCGAATGCGGTCACATATTGCGCGACGAAGTTCTATGTCAGTGCTTACACAGAGGGTCTCGCGCAAGAACTGCAAAAAGGCGGGGCAAAACTCCGGGCGAAAGTACTGGCACCAGCTGCGACTGAGACAGAGTTTGCGGATCGTTCGCGCGGCGAAGCAGGGTTCGACTACAGCAAGAACGTCAAAAAGTACCATACGGCGGCTGAGATGGCAGGCTTCCTGCATCAGTTGATCGAAAGTGATGCGATCGTCGGCATCGTCGACGGTGAGACGTATGAGTTCGAATTGCGTGGTCCGTTGTTCAACTACGCAGGATAAAATGGAACAAGGTCCCTTTTTCGAATGAGAAAGGGACCTTGCTTATGTAAGCATAATTGATACGAATTTCAGGAATGAATCAAAAAAGGACATCCATCACTTATTTTTTAAAGAGTTTTTTTGCTAATTTCCATACGACATAGACGACTGCGCCAATGATCAGAAGATTCATCAAGGCACCGAAAATCATGAATTGCCCCACGAGTTAACCACCTCTACATACTTTTTTAGAGCGATAAGCATCCTATTTACGTTTTCGCTTTGAAAACCTCAAACTGATAAAAAATAACGCCATCAGCACGATAGCGATGTTCACGGCTAACGTTAATCGCTCATTTTCAATCACTCGACCATTCAAGAGATTCAAGATGATAACAAGCAACATAAATGACAATAAAAAGTATTTTATGGATTTTTTTATCATGAATGACTTCCTTTTTTTGTGGTCTTATATTAGTTTATACATATCTAGTTTTTAAAACAAGGGGAATGGCATCTGGAAATACGATATTTTTCTTATTTCTACTCGGGAGTGATGGTATGAAACGAATTTATGTATGGATTACGATAGTGATGATTCTAGGAGTGGGCATCATCGGTGCTTCTGCCTATAAATCGTTTTACTATGATGAAAAACAAGAAGTCACTCAGGCAATCGATCATTATCTGAAGCAACAGGATTATATGACATATGTGAAGAACAAGGAAATTCGATACGATACGAGCACGGGTGAATTCATTGCGCAGGTCGTGTTCCAAGATGAACCGGAAAATGAATATGAGATTTATCGATCGGGATCTCATCGCTTTAAAGTCACGGGATTCAAAGACGGCGAACAAATTACGAACAAACAAGAAGGACGGTATATTTCAGAGTATTGACAGCAAGGAGTCAAGAATGGAAGTGAGATGACAAAATGAAAAACATGATCTTTTTAGGAAGCGTCGTTGCGCTACTCATGGTACTCTTTTCACTTCATTACGGATTTCACGTAATCAGTGATACAACGCTTAAAATATCTTTATTGGCTTCTCTGATCGTTGTATTGATCGCGCTGAAAAAATGGAAGATTACGTTTTCTACGGCGGAATGATCTAGAGAACGTATGAAGGATTGGGAGAGATAACGTATGAGTATCAATGAATTTTTTGACTGGAAAATCAATTTAGAGGATGAACTATATGCCGTCATTGATGAGAAGGCGAGAAAAATGGTAGTGATGGGGGACTTCATCGAACTGACTGCGGTCTTGTGGTTGGATCAAAATGATGTCCTTCAGTTAAAACCGACATGGGATTGTGTCATATCCATCGATGATGCTACAAAACAAATTACGATTCGCTCGGCAGAATCACTGAACATGAAAGAAGAATGTTAAGAGGTACATAAATCGAGTTCATTCGTGCGATTGCTGAATGGGCTCGATTGTTATTTAAAATACGATATCTATTTTAATTCATGTTGAACGGAGCCAATCACTTCAACATGATGCTGGTCGTATACAGTCGTCAGTACATGATCTTCAACGATTTCATAGTTGTATGTATAGTCTGGTTCATTCGTGTATTTGATTTCCGACACGTATCTTCCGGTCTTCGACTCAAAGATCGTTTCTTTTTTTGAAATATCTTGGTCGTATCCTGATTCAACTAACATTCGTTCAATCTTGATTTCAGTCATCGTTTTAGAAACGAAGAGGTAAGTCGGATAGGCAGTTATCAAGATGACGAGAACGATAAGTGTATAGATGAGTGGACGTACTTCTTTTTTCATACAATCATATCCGTTTCGATGAAATGAATAGAGAAGCTAGGTTTTCTATATTGAAGATGAGGAGAGATATGTGATGGGAAAAAACAAAGACGAGATACCGTACTATATGATGAACGTTCCGTTCTTCTTCCTAACGGCACTCCTCGCACCCGTCGCGGACTACTTGTACTGCTCAATTGGGATAAGCTCTCTACACAAATGAGAAATAACCATTTGACGTTCTCGATCTTAATGACCATGTTATACATCTCGAAAATACTGCCTGACGGTCTGTTTAAAATCATATTCGCGGTCTTTACGTGGACGTTGATTCTTTTCGTGACATACATCTACTTCGGTGGCGGAAGAAAAGGAGGGAAATCATGAGTAAGTATCATTTATCGAGCATTCGGTTAGTTCTCATTGTCGTCATTACGTCGTCGATCTTGTATTTTGGATTCGATTGGGAACTCGGGTATGGCATTATCTGGTTGATTGGTTTAGTAGGATTTACGATTTATCGCAACTTTGAGGCTGCTCGGAACGAGAAAATCGAAGCACAAACGAAGAACGATTGATTTCATCTGAAGTCCATCGTTCTTTTTAAATATGACCCCACAGAATTAAATCTTCGAGGTGCTCATTATCTTCTTCACCGACACACTAAAATTCACCTACTTTTACACAAGTAGACCGTTAGATGAGTCCTACGGTCTACGCTCGTTATTTGTCGTACTATAAAATACACTTTATCGTATTAGATCATCTTATATCCCATCCGTTTTGCCTCGATGAAAGCAGAAGCAAGAAAGGCGAAGACCCCCCAAAGGATCCATGCTGCACCACGTCCGACGAGTAAGGGATCCGTTCCATACAGAGATGTGCCCCACGTTAGAACGATTCCGTCTAAGAACGTAGCCACTAACAGTCCGAGACTGACACCTGGCACCATCTGTTCAGCATTCAAGCGTGCAACTTTTTTTATGATGATGACGGAAATCCACGAAACCGGTAAACCAATCAGGAAGGCGATCACGTTTCCGACATTTTCGAACATGCCGATTCCAGATCCGAATCTGACTGACAGGGCACCGACGAACCAAAACGCTGCACCAAGTACGACCAAGACGATAGCTTGTTCTTTCGAAAATAGAGGGGACTTGTTATGTGTCATTTTTATTTCCTCCTTAAAAATGTAGTATTAACTACATAATTAAATGTAGCATCTACTACACTTTTTGACAATCCCATAGTATATCGTTTGTGACTGTCACAATATTTTATTAAAGTGATCCCGTTTTCGCGAAAAATCAACTTGGATAATCGCCGATTCAGCTATAAAAAAGGTCAATTTATGACGATAGATAGGTACAGATTGTTCTTTTGGAAAACTGTCTTAGTACATGAATGATACATAGAAGGAGTTAATGACACCATGAATGAAATCTTACCGAGACCGCTACGCTCACCAGCGATTTTATCGAGCCTGGAAGCAAACGTCGCGATGATCTGTTTTGATCGCCAACGACGCGTCGTCGACGTCAATGACTTGTTTGCGAAAACGATGAAATATAAACGAGACGAGATGATTGGCTTACAGCACCATACGTTTTGCACACCAGAATTCGCGAACAGCCGTGAGTATCAGGACTTTTGGACACGCCTGTTTTCGGGCTTCAGTACAGCGGATAAAATCAAACGGGTCGATGCCCGGGGCGACATCTTATGGCTTGAAGCAACCTACATGCCGATTTTTGAAGGAGAAGAGGTCGTCGGTGTCGTCAAGATCGCCAGTAACATCACGGACCGGATTGATCGTGTACAAGGATATGCGAAAAGCTTCCAGACGCTTGCTGAAGGACTGAATCTGCAGTCGATTCAAGGATCGAAAGAGGGCAACCAACTTCAAGAGACGATGAACACGATTTCGAGTGAAACGGCAGAAAACCAACAGACGTTCGAAACGTTATATGCCCAAGCAATCGAGATCACGAAGATTGCTGATACGATCAAGGAGATTGCTGCCCGGACGAACCTGTTGTCACTGAACGCAGCAATCGAAGCGGCACGGGCTGGAGAACACGGTAAAGGCTTTACGGTCGTTGCAAGTGAAGTCAAAAACTTATCGGACCTAGTCGGCAGTGCAGTTGTCGAAGTGCGCACTAATACGGAAACGATGAATCGTCAAATCATGGCGATGATGAAAAAGATTGAAGCGTCCCATCTCGAAGTCGCGTCGAGCCTTGCGACGGTAAAAGAAACGATGCAACGCTTTACCGCAATCGAAGAGGTCGCACGACAACTCGAGCAGCAAACAGAGGATTTTCGGTCGTTTATTTGAAATGGATATGGAAAAAGCGATGGTAATGAGCCATCGTTTTTTTGTTTAGTCAGATGAGTCGTTTTAGAAGAGTAAAGGCGTGGGATATAACAGATGAGCCCGTTGACCACAGAACGGAGGCACGTTATAATTCAAATATACGTTTGAATGTAAGGTAAAAGGAGGCAACGTCATGGCACATGATCATCATCACCACCATCATCATACCGACAATAAAAAGGTACTGGGCCTGTCGTTCCTGATCATCACTGCGTTCATGATCGTCGAGGTCATCGGCGGGATTTGGACGAATAGTCTAGCGTTGTTATCGGACGCAGGGCATATGCTCAGTGATTCGATTTCACTTGCGATCGCTTTGTTAGCCTTCCAGTTCTCGAGTCAAGCACCGAATGCGAATAAGACGTTCGGTTCAAAACGCTTTGAAATCTTAGCCGCCATCATAAATGGCGTGACACTGATCGTCATCGCTCTCTATATTTTCATTGAAGCCATTCAACGCTTCATCGATCCACCCGCTGTCGCAACGACCGGGATGCTGATCATCAGTGTCCTTGGCTTGCTCGTCAACATTCTCGTTGCTTGGATCATGACACGTGGCGGTGGACATGAGCACAACCTCAACATGCGCGGTGCCTATCTGCACGTCTTAAGCGACATGCTTGGATCGGTCGGTGCGATTGCAGCTGCTCTTCTGATCATGTTCTTCGGTTGGGGATGGGCGGATCCACTGGCGAGTGTCATCGTGGCGATCCTCGTCTTACGGAGCGGCTATTACGTGACGAAGGCATCCGTTCACGTCTTGATGGAAGGAACGCCGAGCGATGTCGACATCGATGAGGTCGTTTCGACGATACAGACGAACGAAGCCGTCCTCGGACTACATGATCTGCACATCTGGTCGATCACGAGTGGCTATAACGCATTATCGTGTCACGTCGTCGTCAAAGAGGACATGACCGTCCGGGAGTCAGAGTCAATTCGCGAACAGATTGATCACGATTTAAAACACGTCGGGATTAACCACGCGACCATCCAGGTCGAGACGGATCAGCACGCACATGGCAATACGTTGTATTGTGACGGCAAACACGAATCGCATACGCATTAAAAAAACGAGCACGCGTCCAAGTCGGACGGGTGCTCGTTTGCTTATGCTCAAATGATCGGCACCGTTGGTAGAAACAGCGTCGCGAACAGACTGATACTCAAGAACATCGAGTATCCGAAAAAGGTCGTTTTGGCATTTCCAGCCGCTCGGTTACCTAAGTACATGAAAAAGACGATGGATAAGAACGTCAAACCCGTCAATACGGACGAGTGGTGTTGATCCGGCGAAGGAGCAAGCGACTGGACAAGATGCGCGAGACCAAGCGGCAGGACGATCAAAAGAAAGTAGTAGCCTAGACGTGCCTCGGATGGGACGTCGACCTGTTCCTGTTCGGTTTCATAGTCATAACGCGTTTGCGTTTTCATGGATCTTCACCTCCCTATGCGTTTAGTATAGCGAATGAACATGTCGGCTCTGTTACAGACGGGTGAGAATGCCTTAACAGACGATGACGATGTGATGACGAAAAAAGAATGGGCAGCAATTGAGAAAAATTGTAAGATAGACAAGAAGTCGTTTTAGGAAAGGAATAAAGAATCATGTCACGTGCGTTTCGTTTTATGTATGTCTCGGATTTGTTATCGACCGTCGGGACGAGTTTCGTTTATATCGCGATCTACTGGTTGAGCGCGGAAGAGATCAGTGCTTCTGGCGTCGCCCTGATTGCGACTGGTGTCTTTTTGATTCGTTTTCTCGTTTCAACGTTCGTCGGACCATGGATCGACCGGTTCGTCAGTGCATCGTTGTACCAAATGTCGTTGCTCATTCGATTGCTGGCGCTTGGGATCGCGTTAGCGGGAATCGGTCTGACGAACGTCGTCTTGCCGTGGTTACTCGGCTTACTCGTCGTTCAGACGATTTTACAAATCATTGGTGGCAATGCCGTCTTCACGTGGGTCGTTGATTTAGTCGAAGATGACCAATTGCCGCAAGCGAATGCCTATCTCGCAACGATTGAACGGATCGGTACGTTGAGCGGATTCTTGCTTGGTGGGATGATGATCGCCCGTTTTTCGATTGCGAGTATCTTATGGCTTGACCTTGGACTGCATCTCGTCGCATGGTTACTCGTTCGACATATTTCAGGGCAAGTCGCAGAAGGGGCGCGCCAAGGATCGTACCGCGAAGCGTTGCTCGAAGGGATTCATCACGTTGTCCATGACGGTCGCCTGAAATGGATCCTTGGTTGTGCAATCCTCGCAAACTGGATGATCACACCAATGAATACTTTACTTGCACCATATGCCAAGGATGTCTTGTCGGGAAATGCCCAGACATTTTCTGCACTCGAGTTGGCTACGGTGATTGGGGGAATCGCGATGTCGCTCCTATACGGGAAGTGGGTCGCCTCCGTACGACAGGATAAACTGTTTCGTTTTGCCGTCGTCTTGCAAGGTCTCGCGATTGCGATCGTCGCTTATGTCTCATTCGTCCCAGTGGCTGTTGGCGGTTTCGTCTTGCTCGGGATGGCGCTGACGTTATTCGGGATTCCGTTTGCGACCTTGTTGCAGCGCTCGACGCCTGCGCATTTGCTCGGCCGGGTCCGGACGGCGATGGTCGCAGCATCAACGGCGTGTTCTGCGCTCTGTTACGGTCTGTCATCGTACTTGACGTCGTTCTTTAGCGTCTCATTCGTCTTCCTGTTCTTTGCCTTAAGTGGTCTTGTGATGACCAGTATCTGGTTGCTCCTTCATCGTACCGTTTCCTTTACTGAGGTACGACAGGACAAGGTCGGATGAAATATCCGCCTTGAGGTGGAGGTAAGCGGTTTCGCACTCTTATACACTAGAGATAGAAATGAACGATGAGGAGTGGAGTCGATGGAGAGTTTATGGATCACAGCGTTATTGTTTTTGATTCCGATCAGTGGGATGACGGTCTTCTTGAATGTACTGTGGCGTCGAATGGAAACGGAAGGCGTTTCGGAGTAATCATGAACTAAATAGTGCGTCTGCTCGCCGATGTTAGATCGGATAGCGGACGCTTTTTTCATTTGAGGCATGCATGGTCTAGGAGAATGACTTAGATTCGTTAAATCAACACTTCCCGTGTAAACTGAAGTAGCAAGTGATTTTATGATTTTCGATCGAAGATAAGGGGGAAGCATCAACATGAAAGCAATCATTACAGGTATGAACGGAACGGTAGCACCCGTCGTTGCGGACGTCTTAGCAAAGCACGACATCGAGACAGTCGCCTGGGACCGGACAAAAGTTTCGACGACTGACGAATCGGCGATGCGGACATTTTTAGAAACGGAACGACCAGATTATTTCTTACATATCGGGATGGGGTCTGTCAGTTGGACGGAAGCGCTCGTCCGCTTGTGCCAAGAATATGCGATTCCGTTCTTCTTCACGAGTACGGTGTCTGTCTTCTCGGACGACGTGCCGGCACCGATCGAAAAGGACGCTGTTCCAGACGCGACCGATGAGTATGGTGCCTATAAGATTGCCTGCGAACAAGCGATTCAAGCAAGCGATCCACAAGCGAAGATCGTCCGGATCGGCTGGCAAATCGGGACGGAAGCTGGTTCGAACAATATGGTCGACTTCTTCACGAACGAGATGAAGCAGCACGGCGTCATTCGAGCGAGTCGGAACTGGTATCCGTCGAGTTCGGTGCTTGAAGATACGGCTGAAGCGCTCGTTACGATTTTACTTGAACACGAAGCAGGTCTCTATCAGTTGAACGGTAACGAGCGTTATTCGATGTACGACTTAGCGCGTTCCTTGAATACGCTTCACGCAAAAAACTGGACGATCGAACCGGTCGATGAACCACGCCGTGATAACCGAATGGCGACGGACGTCGTCTTGGTCCGCCCATTGTCAGAACGATTGCCGCTCTAATCAAACATCCCGCTCTCCTTGACGCGTGTCAAAGAGAGCGGGATGTTTTTTTATTGAGCAACTGGAGTTTCTGCTGAAAAGGCAAGTGCCGGTCCGAAAATTTCGTAATGCAGTTTATCTGATGAAGCCGTGAAGTGTTCGATCACATATTGAATCATTGCTTCCGGACCACAGACGTATGTCAGATCCGTGATGCTTGCGATAACGTCTTTCGGCAGGCGACCTACTTGATCCGTCGCCAGGTGTTCCGCGTAACGAATGACGCGCGCACCACGCTGCTCAAGCAAGGCAAGTTGTTCGTTAAATGGACGATTGCGTTCGTCTTGGACGGCATGATGTAACGTGACCTGTCGACCAGCAGCTAACGCTTCGTCAGCCATCGCAAGCATCGGTGTAATCCCGATACCACCGGCAATCAGCACGACGGGTTCGCTTGATGCATCAAGAGTGAAGGCACCCGCTGGCGCACTGATCAATACCGTGTCACCGACTTGCGCTGCATGTAAATAGTCCGAGACGATGCCTTCTCGTTTGACACCAATCGTATATGTCACTGTGTTCGATGCCGTCGTCAGACTGTATTGACGATTGTGCCATAAGCCATCTTTGTCTTGAATCCGCACCGTAATGTATTGTCCGGCTCGATAAGCGGGGAGTGGACCGTCCGTGCGGAAGGTCAAGGCGCGAATCCCATCCGCTTGCTCCTCGACATCCGAAATCTCGACTGTCTGATATCCGGAAAATCCTTTTGCTTGTTCATCCTGTGCGTAAAGTTCGGCTTCAAGCGTGATGAACAGATTGGCAATCTCCCCATATGCTTCTCCCCACGCGCGCAAGATGTCTGGCGTTGCGGCTTCTCCTAAGACATCTTGCATTGCCCCGAGTAATTCGTGTCCGACGATGGGATACATTTCCGGTTTGATTTGTAGACTACGGTGTTTATGGAGCACAGGTAATAAGACCGGCTTTAACGTCTCGAGTTGATCGATGTGAGCAGCAGCGGCATACACGGCGGTCGCGAGTGCTTGCGATTGGCGGTCGCTCCGTTGATTCGATTGATTGAAGACGTGTTTCAGTTCCGGATGAGCCTGAAACAAGCGCTGATAAAAGACTTTCGTGATCGCGGCACCGTGCGACGCAAGAACGGGAACAGTCGATTGAACGATTTGAATGGTAGAGGTTGATAACATAAGACCACTTCCTTTTCTCTATGTAATGAAGACAGTCTTAGTATTTCGCAGCCTCACCTTTAATACAACATTTAAAATACTAGATTAAAGAATACCGTGCGTTTTGTCACAAGCAGGTCAAGATTTCGTCAACGATTCGTCACGATTGGTTGGAAATCCAGAGCTTCGAGAAATCAAAGTAACCGAACGAGTCAATCGTGATGTTTTGCAATTCGATCGGATACGGAATCAGTCGTGTATCGTGATAGAACGGGATGAAATACGATTCGTCGATCAAATAGCGCTCAATCGATTGGTGGATCGGGAGCCATTCTTCGAACGGTGTCGCGTCATATTGTTCGATCGATTCCAACATCTCTGGCATCTGCTGAAACAGTCGGATTGGTGGTGAGAACGTATTCGTCATGAACTGATAAAAAGCGTACTGGATATTTCGCTCAAACACTTCGGCATGGATGGCGAGATCGATCGTATCGTAGACATGAAAATCCGTGATGCTCTCTTCAAATCCGACTTCGACGAACTCATACGGAATCCCGTCTTGATCAAATCGCTGACAGAGCCAGCGTGTCACCTTGTCCGTAAAATCAGTCAGCTTGATTCGGATCGGTTGCGTGAACAAAACGGCAGGACCATCCGGGACAGTATACGGTTGACTATAGGACTCAAGAAAACCACAATCGTTCGGTTGTGCCCGTTCATGGAAGTCATGAATGCCACCACGGACTTCCGCGACGAGCCGGTGGATATAATGTCGTGCTGCTTTTGATTCAAACGGACCACCGGCGCGTGGATGGAGCAAAACGAGACCAAACCCGGATTGCGTTGCGATCGTATCAATCGGACTGGAGTCAGATGCCGATGTCCGGTAGACCGGGTCATATTGCTCCGGCATCTGGATGAACTCAATCCGGTCGAGCAGGGCACGAATGCCAAAGTAATTCGGGAACGCTGTCAGAACGGTTTTCTTGTCGTCATGTTGCGTCAGTTGGAACGGCCCTGTCCCAATGCCATCCTTGATGATGCTCGTATGTATCGAGGCAAGTTGCGGCAAAATTGAACTCCGGCGCTGATCGAGTGTGAGATCGACCCGGTACGGACCGTTCGAGACGATCTGTTTCACGTGCCGGTAAGAATAGGCGTAAGCTGGATATTTGATCAAAGCACGCAGACTCTTCGTCACTTCCTTACTCGTCAGGAGCGAGCCGTCATGAAAGCGGACGTCCTTCCGTAAGAAGAGACTGAGCGTCGTCCCGTTCCAGACATAATGATGGGCGAGTTCACCTTGAATGTTGCCGTCAACATCGATCGTAAACAGCCGATTGAAGACGTTCTGGACGAGGTGGGCACTATGGATATCCGCTGCTTCTAACGGGTGGGTCGTCAGGAAATTCCGTTTTCGCGGAATCAATAACGCATCAGACGTCGTCTGTGTATAGCCGAATTTTCGTTCGAGTTGCCGCATGAAGCGTCCTGCTTGCGCTGGCGACCAGTCCCATGTCAGTTCCTCCGTCACCGATTCGATCGAGTCACGGTCGATCCGCTCAAGCATCCGTTTCGCATACTCTCGTTCGACGTGGCGTAACCAGACGAGTTCACTTAAGTTGCCTCGTCCGCGACCACTCGTGTAACCAATCCAACCGTCTTCCTGCCATTTATTGAGATATCGTTTCGTTTGTTTAGGACTGAGATGGATGGCGTCGGCAAGCGTCGCAATCGAGTAGTGTCCATTTCGGCAAGTCTTCCATAACATAAAAAGATAAGCATCCATCGTCCTTCTCCTCCCTAAAAGGGGACATCTTTTTTTAATGACGTCCATTTTTCCTCTGTCTTGTCTTGTTTATGATACAGGTAGAGAATGGAAGGTGACAATATGAAATGGAAAGAAATACCGAAACCAATTAAAGTACGTCTCATCACATCGTTTTTCAACCGGGCTGTCTCGTTCTCCATCATGCCGTTCATGGCCCTCTTGTTTGTCCGGGCATTCAACGAAGTCATCGCCGGTGCATTTTTGATCGCGATGGTCTTCGTCAGCTTCATCACGAATCTACTCGGCGGATATCTTGCCGACCGCTTTTCCCGCAAACGTCTGCTCGTCACGACTTCTGCGCTCACAGCGCTGACGTTCATCACGATGACGATCTCATTGACACTCGACTGGATGCTGTTGTTCATGATCATCTACGCTGTCTTCTCGGTGACAAGTAATCTTGGTCGACCGGCAATGGGGGCGATCATCATCGATGCAACGACGAAGGAAAACCGCCAAGCGGTTTATGCGCTTGACTACTGGTTGATCAATCTCTCGATCGCCATCGGTACGGCACTCGGAGGCTGGCTCTACGTCAGTAATCAACTGCTGTTGTTCGGGATATTAAGCTTCACGTCGTCCGTTTTACCGATTGCCTATTATCTGTTTCTTGACGACACACCACGGACGTGGCAGCGTCAAAAACTACGTGGTGTCCTCACGGATATTTTCACGAGCTATCAACTCGCTTGGCGAGATCGTCCGTTCGTCAAGGTCGTCTTCGGTTCGATGTGTATCTTAGCGGCTGAGTTTTCGATGGGCAGTTACGTCGCCGTCCGACTCGCCGATTCGTTCGAACCGCTATCATTTGCCGGGTGGTCGATCAACGGGGTCCGGATGATGAGTATCATCAACATCGAAAATACGTTGCTCGTCGTCACGTTGACGTTCATCGTCCAGCGACTAGCGAAGCGTTTGTCTCCGCGCCGGACGCTCGCTGCGGGTCTCATGCTGTACACGATCGGCTACGTCGTCGTGACGAGTGCCAACAGCATGACGGCACTGATGGTCTTCATCTTCATCGCAACGATCGGCGAGTTGCTCTACTCTCCGGTCTTGAACACTCAAAAAGCAAACATGATGCCAGCCGATCAACGCGGAGCGTACTCAGCGTTCGCGGGAACGTCGTTTGCTGGAGCGGATTTACTTTCCCGGTCGACGATTCTCGTCGGGACCTTCTTGATCCCGTCGATGATGAGTGTTTACCTCGGATTGATCCTCTTGACGGGATTTGGATTAGTCTATACGAGTCTGTTTGTGAAGGAATCGGTCGAACGAGAGCGAAACGTATCTTAATAAGGGGGAATATAGATGAACTTACCAGATACTATTGAAACGCCACGGCACCTGTTACGCCGTTGGCAGGATGAGGATGCGGAAGCATTGTATGCTTACGCCAAGGATCCGAATGTCGGACCAAAAGCAGGTTGGGCGCCGCACGCGTCACTTGACGAAAGCCAAGAAGTGATCGGCATTTTCCAAGCGTCACCTGGCGAATATGCAGTGACCGATAAGGAAACTAGGAGAGTGATTGGGAGCTTCGGTTTTCACTTCAATCGTCGACCGGACGATTCGATCACTCATGACCGTCAAGTCGAGATTGGGTATGTCCTCGCACCTGATTACTGGGGAGAAGGACGGATGCCGGAAATCGTTGAAGCTATGCTCGATTTCATCTTCCGAGAACTGCCGATCGATGTCGTTTGGTGTGGTCACTTTGATTTTAATGACCAGTCACGCCGTGTCGTTGAGAAACTCGGTTTTACCCCTGTTCTTGACCGACCATTCGTCTTAGAACGAATCGACGGTCGGACCGTGACGAGTCATGTCTACAACTGGACGCGTGAGCGGTATGAAGCAGAGCGTGAAATAACGAACACGTAATTGAAACCGACACAAGTAATCAGCGAACTTCTCTTAATCTGAGAATTTCGCTTTTTATTTGATTTGATGTGTAAAAAAAACTTTACTTTAAGTCAAAAAAATTTTACTGTTTATTTATGGTAATAAATATAGTGTGATGAAAGGAGAGATGGTTTGGGCATCAAGAGTGATGGATTCATTAAGAATCGATTAGCGGTTTTAAGAGCTGAAAAAGGATGGTCGCAAAAAGAATTGGCAGAGAAGGTCGGAGTCAGTAGACAAACCATTATTTCTTTAGAAGGAAGTCGCTACAGCCCTTCGTTGATTCTGGCGTTTGAAATTGCATATTTATTTGATAAGGATATTAACGAAGTATTTCAATATGAACGAGAAGGTGAGGGAAAAGGGTGATTATAAACATAATAGTAATACCGATTTTTCTATTAAGCTTATTCGTATCGCTACCGTTTATTTTCGGTGAGGAAGGAAAAGATGAGCGGGGAAGACGAATTGTTTCAAGCGCATATACGTATACTTTTCCGATTTTTCCGATTGGTTGGTTACTGTTAGAAACCTATCATCGTAATTACGCTGACCTGACGTTTGTCGATTATCGAAATATATTAGGATTACTTATTCCTCTAACGTTCATTGTTTTAGGTGTTGTGATTTTTACATTAAAAAGACGAGTGTAAATCATTGATCCACCCAAAATAAATCAATATGTGAAAAGTCATAAGACAAAGCAGCGACGTTTTCAAGGTGAGAGAACGTCGCTGCTTTGTCTAATTTTCTACTTTACGATTGAATGATTAATCTGCCTTACTATTTTTGGATGAACGGATAAAAGTAACTGCAATCGTAATCGAGGTCAAAACATAACTCACGAGGACAGCGGTAATCTCTGACAAATTAAATACAAACAAAAGCAGCAGTTGAGGCACGAAAAAGACGAACACTGCAATCGGTAAAATCCATGTCTTCGTCTTCCATGCCGTGACGAGAATCCAGGCAATTAGAAGGGCACCAATTAACCAACCAACGCTCGGATATAACGTGATTTTGGGCGAATCAATGAGTCCGTTGACGATCAACAGTCCGACGATCAGAAGAAGATGAACACTCCCATGAATCCCGTAACGCAGGAGGCGTGGTCGAGCAGTATCGCGTAAGGCGTCTTTGCGGAACAACAATGCAAGTGTCGTCAAATAAACAGCGCTTATCAGTAAGAAGCCACCGACGAGCAGGATACTGTAAGTCATCGTGCCATTCAAGAGATTTTGTAAGTATAGAAAGCTGGAAGCACCAAGATACACTTGCATGATCGTCCAAAAGGCTTGTTTTGAATCAAATGCCATCTCGTGTGAGATCGACTGGATGTAGGCAGCAGGACTGTCACCCGTGATGGAACGAACCGATTTGCCATCCGCTTCCGCTTCAATCAGATGGTCTTCGAGTTCAAGGACGATCTCGTTCGTCGCTTGTTCATTTTTTCCCGAAGCAAGCAGGTAGACCTTCAAGTCTTCCAAAAATCGGGTTGATTCCGTTGATAGGGTCATCTCAATCATCCTCCTTTAAAATACTTTCAACACTTGTCGAAAGGTGTTGCCATCTTTCCTTGAATGCGGTGAGTTCTTCTGCACCGCTCGTCGTGATCGAATAATACTTCCGTTTCGGACCGGACGGAGAGACGCGTGAAGTCGCTTCGATCCAGCCCAGTTTTTGCATCCGGATCAACAATGGATAGATCGTTCCTTCGCTGATGTCAGAGAAACCGTATGCTTTCAGTTTCGTCGCCAGTTCATAACCATAAATCTCTTCTTCCGCGATCAGTGCAAGTAAACAACCGTCGAGAATCCCCTTTAACATTTGCGTCGATGACATCTACATCATCCTTTCGCTAATTGGTATTACAAGGTAATGATATACCAAGCTATTTTGTATTACAAGGTAGCTGGAGGAAAAAGATTCATTTCCCTGAAAAAAAGGTAAACAAATCATAAAGTAGATACGTCGCTTGTTTAGAAAAGGGAGGTATTGATCGTGGATAAGCGGAATACTGTCGTCTCGGCGACCGTCGTCTTCATCATCATGGGTATCGTCATGGCTGTCTCTGCGTTTGGTTTCGGCATTCATTATGGTGAACCGGAGTTGTTACGTATCGCGATCTTCGGTGAAGTCGCAACAGCGATTTTTCTCGTCTGGTACATTCGTCGTCATGCCACGTTTGCTGCCGTCGGGTTTTCGAAATTGCAGTCGCGGGGTCTGATCTGGTACATTCCGTTACTGCTGATCGTTCTCATTCAAGTCGGATTGATCGTCAATGCGATGCTCACGACCTCGATTTCATCATCGGCACTCCAACTTGTCGGAATCGTCTTCCTGACGACCTTATTCGTCGGTTTCAATGAGGAAGTCTTGTTTCGGGGCATCATCTTACGCTATCTCAAACCGAACGAACATCCGTATCGTGCCGTCCTCATCAGTGCGCTTCTGTTCTCATCTTTCCACTTGCTTAATTTGATCGCCTTGATTCCCCCAGCAGCGATGTTGTTCCAACTTGCGAACACATTCGTCTTTGGTGTGTTCTTAGCGATCATCGCACTGAAGCTGAATAACCTCTGGCCATTAATCATTTTCCATGCGTTGTGGGATTTCGCGAGCATCGCTGCGGATGTCGTGAATGTTAATTTAGGAATTACGGTTCTTTTGGCGCAAGTCTATCTTCTCGTTGCGATCGTCATTCAATTAATCTTGTTGAAACGACATGATCTCAGCCATCTGAATGGACCGATGAATCCACGTAACGTTTGAATAGTTGACTCTCCGTTTTTTGACGGGGAGTTTTTATTTTTGAATAAAGGTAGTATCGATGATTAATATGTAATATATTACTTATATGAAACCTACAGATGATTTAGCCATTGCACGACTTCCTCTCAGTGAGGAAGTGTATCGACGTTTGCAACATCACATCATCACCTTACGCCTCGCCCCAGGTGAGAAGGTGAACGATCAAGCGCTCGCGGAAATGTTCGGAGTCAGCCGAACACCGGTCCGAGAAGCCTTGAAACGACTCGAGGAGGAAGGATTGATTTTTGCGAAACGGGGCTCGCGGACGATCGTGACAGAGCTTGACGCTGAACAGGCACAGCAAACCTATCCGATCATCGCGACGCTGCACGGACTAGCAGCGCGTCTAGCGGGACCACTCTTGACGGAAGACGATTTGACGGAGCTTCAGACGATTCACCAACAGTTCACGATGGCAATCGATCAACAGGAGACGGAGACGGCGCTGACGCTAGACGATGCCTTTCACGATGTCTTCGTGTTGCGCAGCCAGAACGCTCAGCTACGGGAAACGATTCGCCGATTGACGCCGCTGATCCGCCGGCTCGAATACGCCCAGTTCGATCGACTCGGTCGTCAATCGATTGCCGATCATGAGGCGATTTTGATTGCATGTCAACAACGGGATGTCGAGCAGCTCGTCCAGGCGACTGAACATAACTGGAACGGGCTCGGACGTTTACTCGTCTCGACATTAAAGGAGGAGCGCTGATGCGACCAATCATTTATGGGATCTTGGCGGCGATGTTCTTTGCCGTCACCTTCATCTTGAATCAATCGATGCAAGGAGCAGGGGGGAACTGGATCTACAGTGCGTCGCTTCGCTTTTTCTTGATGTTGCCGTTCTTCGTCGTCATCGTCTTGATGCGTCGGGGAATTGGTCGCGTCTTACAGGCACTGCGAGCAGACTTCGGTTTTTGGTTACTGTACGGTACAATCGGTTTCGGACTGTTTTACGGTAGCATCTGTCTTGCTGCCGATCATGCGCCGGGCTGGCTGATTGCCGGAACGTGGCAATTGACGATCCTAGCCGGACCGCTGCTTGCTCCCTTGTTCAAGCAACGGATTCCGTGGTCGGCCCTTAAGTATTCCGTCTTGATCGTCCTTGGGGTCGTCGTCATGCAGTTATCCGTCGCAGGAAGTCTATCGCTACAATCCTTACTGTTCGGTGCCTTGCCGGTGCTCGTCGCTGCGATTGCCTATCCGCTTGGTAACCGGAAAATGATGGAACGGTATGGGGATGAGCTCGACGTCTTTGAACGGATCCTTGGAATGACGATCGCGAGTCTACCGTTTTGGATCGTGCTCTCCGTAATTGCTTACATACAAGTCGGCTTACCAAGTGTCAGTCAAGTGACCCAGTCCGGCTTCGTCGCCTTATTCTCAGGCGTCATCGCGACGTCGCTCTTTTTCTACGCGACGTCACTCGTCCGGACGGAACCGGTCCGGTTAGCCGCGATCGAGGCGACCCAGTCGTTTGAGATCGTCTTCACCGTTCTCGGGGAGATTTTGTTTCTCCATGCAGCACTACCGACGGGACTCGCGACATTCGGGATCATCCTCGTTATGCTCGGGATGACGTTGCATAGCCTGAATCAGGCGGAGCGGACGGTCGTCCGTCCTGCGAAACGAAAAATCAATTGAGAAAGTAGGCTGTCAGATGGTTTTAACAGGTACACTCGTCAATACCGTCCTGATCATCATCGGGACGTTGCTCGGATTGATGTTCCACCGGATTCCGGAACGGATGAAGGAGACGGTCTTGCAAGCGATTGGTCTAGCCGTCGTCGTGCTCGGGATCCAGATGGGGATGAAAAGCACGAACTTTTTGATCGTCATCGGTAGTCTCGTTCTCGGAGGTGCGATCGGAGAATGGTTCCGCCTTGATGAGAAGCTCGACCGGATGGGGGCGTGGCTCGAACGTAAGATCAGTCGCGGTCGTCCATCGAATATCGCGGAAGGCTTCGTCACCGCGACGTTGATTTTCGTCATCGGGGCGATGGGTGTCCTCGGTGCGCTCGACGGTGGACTGCGTCAGGATCACGACGTCCTCTATACGAAGGGGTTGATTGACGGCTTCACGGCCCTCGTCCTCAGTTCAACGCTCGGGATCGGCGTCATATTCTCAGCGATTCCCGTCTTCCTCTATCAAGGGGCGATTGCACTGAGTGCTGTTGCGATCACGAAGTTCATTCCCGACGCCGCGCTGCAAGAATTCATCTTGGAAATGACGGCGACCGGTGGGGTGATGATTGCAGCGATCGGTCTCAATCTAGCCGGAATCACGAAGATTCGTGTCGCGAACTTGTTACCGGGCATCGTCATCGTCGCTGTCATCGTGACGGGCTTACATCTATTCTAACGAAACATCCCCGCCTGTCCGAAAGGACGAGCGGGGATGTTGTGTTATGTCTCAATCAATTCATGTGTCTCGTATGCCGTGATCGTATGTCCATCGTAATGGAAGTCATGCAGTAATGGGTGCTCGGTCGACAGAGCAATCGGTAGGTAGTGCCGGAGGTTGCTGATGATGCCCATGTTATCGTCGCCTAAAATCCAGTCGAGTGATTTCCAATCGAGGATTCCTTCAACTGTCATGACCGGTGTTGGAAACGGACGATCTTCTAAATCAGCCAGGTAGAGGTACATGCCAGATGTCTCTTCCCCATGTAAGCGAACGATGCCTTTTGATGTCACTGAGGTGAGCGTGATGCCTGTCTCTTCAAACGTCTCGCGGATGACGGCAGCTTCCGGTGTCTCGTCCGGTTCGATCTTACCACCGACACCATTCCACATGCCCATCGCCGGACGTTTTTGCCGATTGACGAGTAAAAAGTGGTCTGCGTGGCGGATTAAACAAAGTGTGTAACGATCCATGGTTTACGACTCCCGTCCTAAAAAGTGTGTGTTGTACAGCATCTCGAATTGGGCGGGACCTGCGACCGGTAACTCGGTCGTCGTCGTTTCTTCAATCCGTAACGTCCGCTCAGTCAACGTCTTTTGTCCGGTTGGCGTCCGCATTGCGACGAGGCGACCTTTATTGAACGGCGAAGCGTCGCTCTGCTGGATGATCTGTTCCATCTTCGATAAGTCATCTGTTGTAATGGATGTTTCGCGGTCGAACCGGTATCCAGTCACAAACTCCGCTTGTCCCGTTCGCTTCATCTCAAGTGTGTCATTATTGATGATCCGGTAACTGCCGCTAGCGGAATGAACGGTCTCCCCATTCAACGGAACAGGAACGAGCGGTAAATTGACGCCGAAGCCGGTATCGAGCAGGTGTGTTTCATTCCAAATGATCGCGACATGGGTCGGTCCGGTCGCTGACCAGGCGTCTGACTTCGTATCGTAGACAGTCGCTTGAACGAGTCGAACAGGACAGTTCAGTTCTTGCAGGACCCGGTGCAGCAGTCCGTTTAAGTCATAACAGACACCACCGCGTCGCTCTGTCAGAAATGTCTCGATGAAGCGCTCGTCGCTAAATGGACGGATTCGCTTCTCAAGGACGGTCGTATTCTCGAACGGTAACTGGTAAGCGAAGGCTTCGAGTAAGTCAGGTAACTGATCAAACGTGATTGCATCGAGCGGAAACTTAATTCGCTGTCCTAAGTCTTTCATCCAATCCATCTCTGATCCCTCCTTTATTCACTACCTGATTATCCCATATTCCTTCAGAAAATGTGGATTTCAGTCTATATTATCTGAAAATAAGGATTTCCCTTTTGTTCGATGGAAATCTTTGATATGCTGAGACAGGATTAATTAAGAATGATTCTCAATGTCGAATCACGAATTAAAGGAGGTCTCACCATGAGACGGAAAACTTGGATGACAGCGTTGACGCTCCTCGTGTTGAGCAGTTTGATGCTTGCAGCTTGTTCAGGTCAAGCAGAGCAAACGAACGAAAAGACGCGGACGATCACGCACGAAGCAGGAAAAACGAAAGTACCGGAAAAGCCGAAGAAGGTCGTCGCGCTCGAATTCTCGTTCGTTGATGCGTTAGACGAACTCGGCATCACACCAGTCGGAATCGCACAAGAAAACAAGACGGATGTCTCTGGATTACTCGGAAAAGACATCTCGTTCACGGAAGTCGGTACACGCCAACAACCGAATCTTGAAGTGATCAGTTCCCTGCAACCGGATTTGATCATCGGCGACTTCAACCGTCATAAAGGAATTTATAAGCAATTACAAGAAATCGCACCGACGATCATCTTGAAGAGTCGCAATGCGACGTATGAAGAGAACCTCGATTCGTTCAAGACGATTGCGGAAGCGGTCGGCAAAACGAAACAGATGGATGATCGCCTTGCGCTTCATGAAGAGCGCTTGCAGGCAGCGAAGAAGAAGGTTGATCCAAAAGATGACCGGAAAGTCATGGTCGGTGTCTTCCGCGCCGATTCACTGACAGCACACGGTGAGACGTCGTTTGACGGTGAGTTGCTCGAGAAGATCGGTATCGAGAATGCCGTTACGAAAACAGCGGAACCGACTGTGACGATCACGTTAGAGCAGATGGTCAAGTGGGATCCGGACGTCATCTTCATGGCGGAAGCCGATCCGAAGTTACTGAAAGAGTGGAAGGATAATCCGCTTTGGAATCAGATCACAGCGGTCAAAAACGGAGAAGTCTACGAAGTCAATCGTGACCTCTGGACACGTTACCGTGGTCTGGACGCTGCTGAACAAATCGTTGACGAAGCAATTCAATTGCTCAAACAGAAATAACGAACGACAAAAAGCCGGAGCAATCTGGCTTTTCGTCTTGATGAAAGGGGAAAGATCCGGTGCAGCGGAAACGTCTGATTTTCGTACTTATCTTACTCAGTTGCTTGGCCGTTTATAGTAGCTTGTTCTTTGGCATCACACAGATGAATCCGGTCCACTTAGTGCAGGAGTGGATCAGTGGCACGACCTCTAAAGCGGGACTCGTCCTGACGAATCTGCGCTTGCCGCGTCTCTTACTCGGATTGTTGCTCGGAGCAAACCTTGCCGTCGCTGGAGCGATCATGCAAGCTGTGACACGGAATCCGCTCGCTTCACCACAAGTCTTTGGGGTCAATGCGGGTGCGTCGTTTCTCGTCGTCTTAAGCCTGCTCATCTTTCCGTCACTCGGGACGGCGAACTTGCTTTACTTCGCTTTTGCTGGTGCCTTACTAGGTGGCGTGCTCGTCTTTTCATTCGCTTCGATTCGCGGCATGACGGCGTTAAAACTTGCCCTCGTTGGGATGGCGATCCATCTCTTGTTGACGTCGTTAACGAAAGGCTTGATTTTGTTCAACGATCGAATCACGAACGTGTTGTACTGGTTGTCCGGTTCACTCAGTGACGCAAGCTGGCTCGAGCTCCGGATCGTCTTACCGTGGTCGCTCGCAGGTTTGATTCTTGCGGCAAGTCTCGCGAAGTCGCTCGCCGTTTTCCAACTCGGGCAAGACGTCGCGGTCGGACTCGGACAAAAAGTGACGCGGATCCGTCTGCTTGCCGGCATCAGTGTCGTGTTACTCGCAGGGGTGACGGTTGCCGTCGCCGGAGCAATCGGCTTCATCGGTCTGATGGTGCCGCACATCACGCGTCGACTCGTTGGCGAGGACTACCGAATCGTCTTACCCGTCTCTGCCGTCATCGGTGGTCTGTTGTTGACATACGCTGATGTCCTCGCGCGCTTCATCGCCTATCCGTATGAATCACCGGTCGGCATCGTGACGTCATTGCTCGGGGCACCTTTCTTCCTTCTGCTGGCACGCCGTCAGATGAAAGGGGGATTACGATGAGAGAGATGCGTCGGATTCTACTTGTCGCAGTAATCGTATTCGTCACTAGCTTCGCCTTAATGTCGGTCGGTTCGATTCAGTTGTCGTTAACGGAACTCTGGCAGTCGTTCTTTAGTGGAAAGGATGCTTTCATCGTCCAAAATTACCGTCTGCCGCGAACGGTCCTCGCCTTTTTAGCAGGAGCGAGTTTCGCTCTTGCTGGAGCGATTTTACAAAGTGTCATCCGTAATCCATTGATCTCACCGGACGTGATCGGGGTGACGAACGGAGCGTCGCTGTTCGCTGTCTTAACGATTGCCCTCGTGCCGGACGGTCCGCTCTTGTTGACACCGATCGCCGCCTTTATCGGGGCAGCACTCGTCATGCTGGCGTTGATGATGCTTGAGCGGGGGGGGAACGTTTCCCGCAGTTCGTTTGCGTTACTTGGTATCGCCGTTAGTGCGATCTGTGCTTCAGGAACAGAATACCTGTTGATTAAATTTCCACTCCAGACGAACGATTCACTCGTCTGGCTTGCTGGAAGTCTGTTCGGGAAAGGGTGGCAGGAAGTGTTGATCTTAGCGCCGGTGCTCGTCGTGATTGGTGCGATCCTCTTCTATCGACACCGTCAACTCGATGTCTTATCACTTAGTGAGGAAGTCAGCATTGGTCTCGGATTACCGATTCAGCGGACACGGCACGTCTTCTTAGCGCTCGCTGTCATCCTAGCCGGTGTTGCCGTCGCGACGGTCGGTGCAATCGGCTTCATCGGTCTGATTGCTCCACATATGGCACGGCGTCTCGTCGGACATAAACACCTCGCCGTCTTACCGATGGCGCTATTGCTCGGCGGTGGGTTACTCGTCGTCGCTGATGCGCTCGGTCGGGGCATTCACCCGCCGCTTGAAGTGCCAGCTGGATTGATCACAGCAATCATCGGTGTGCCGTACTTCCTGTATCTCTTACGAAGAGAGCGGGCTTCATGAACAGATAGCAGAAAATAAAAATAATCCCCCTCATTTCATAAGTGGAATGGGGGGGATGTTGTATAGAAGTTTTTGTTTGATTCATCATGAGGCAAGTTATTCACTTTATGCCGAGCGAATTTCTGAACCTAAATTCAAGAAGATCTCTTCCAACGACGCTTCCTCGACTTCGAGTCGATACACGTTAACGTGTTGCGAGACGAGGTAGCTATTGATCTTAGCAATATCGTGTTCACTTTGGACGATGAACGTCGAGTGAGTAGAGGAGACGTTGACGTCTTTCGCAAGTGTCGACAACTTGTTCTGCAGATGTTGTCGTGTATCATTGTCGAGCAACGCATGTTTTACGTGAACGGTGATGTTCTTCTCATGTTGTTCCCGTAACTCCTCCATCGTGCCTTGCGTCTGAATCGTTCCGTCCTGCATGATCGCAATCTCCGTACACAGTTTTTCGACCTCGTCTAAGTTATGAGACGTTAAGAAAATCGTCGTTCCGTCTGCTGCAATCTTGCGGATCAAAGTATGAATCCCGAGAATCGAGTTGGCATCAACGCCAGACGTCGGTTCATCTAAAAATAGGATTTCCGGTCGATTAATCAGGGCTTGGGCGATCCCGAGCTTTTTTTTCATCCCAAAGGAGTAGTTCTTCGTTTTCACATCGATGGCGTCTTCGAGTTGTACATCACGGAGGAGTTGTTTTAATTCGTCCGTCGTCGTCTTCAGACCGAGGACTTTACTGAAATACTTCAAGTGATCGAGCGCCGTGAAGTTTTCGTAAAAGGTCGAGTAATCCGGCAGGACGCCGATTCGGGTCCGGACGTCTTTCAAAGAATCGTTCGGCGCTCCGAGTAACTCGAACGTTCCGGATGTCGGACGGACAAGACCTGTGATCATGTTGATGAATGTTGATTTACCGGCGCCATTTTGACCAAGGAAGCCGAAGATGACCCCTTGTTTGATTTCGAGATTCAACTGGTTGACGACGGTCTTATTGCCGTACTGTTTCGTTAGATTGGTTGCGCGAAGGGCTAGCATCATAAATCTCTCCTTTTAAAGATCATCAAGCTCGCGATGACGAAGACGGCGATATGGATCAAGACAAGATACGTGTATGCAGTGTTTTCTTGCGTATAGTAATAATAGGGCGTCAAGTAAGACAACGTATCAACGATGACATTCTTCCAAATAAGACTCCACATCCCAATGACCGGAAGCGCGATCGAGATGAAGATGCCGACGAACATCGTCATTGCAGAGCTGTTGACGACTGTCGAAAGAAACAGCGACAGACCGATGAAGTAAGAGACAAAGATGATGCTTTGGATCAAATCGACGATCGGGAACGATTTTGAAAACGGAACGATCAACAAGAGAGCGACTGTCAGACAGATGACCCAGAACGAAACGTTACCTAAAAACTTCCCGAAAATAATGTTCTCACGAGATGTTTTCGTCGCAAGAAAACGAATCGTCTTCGATTCAATCTCTTTATTGACGCTACTATGAGAAATGCTCGTTACGAATAAAGGAGATGCTAAGAACAGAAGCAGCATCAAACCGATGATATAGGCGTTGTCACCTAGACCGAGATCACTGAGTTGTCCTTTAAACTGGCTAACGAGTTTCGCAGAACCAATCGTCACACCGAACAAGACGACGATGATCAGGATGGCTCGAATACTTTGGAAAAGCGATTTAAATTCTCGAAGTGTAATCGCGAACATATCGACACACCTTTCTGTTTGAGTTTAGTATTGCCGTGCTATCTTTTTATTCTTCGTGACGTTAGTGATACCGGCGATCAAATAAGCGATTGAACCAAAGACACCGGCGAGTAATGTGAAGATCCCACCGAGAATTGCAGTAATGATCAACATCTTTCCTGCTGAACCGTTTTTGCGAATCCGGACGATCGAGACGATTCCGCCTATCGTACATAAGAGAGAGACGGCACCAAGGTATAAGAAGAATTGTTGGAAGGATGTGAGGATTTGGGTAGACGTGACATCCGTAATGTTCTCATCTTGAATGAATTGATCGACCAACTCCTTCATACCAGCGTGATCCGCAATCGATCCAGACAATAGAAACCCACCTAAACATAATGATCCAAACAAGACGATACCGATGACAGCAAATATGTATTCCGTTGTTCTTTTCAAGTAAAACACTCCTTTTCCTTATTTTTCCGATTTGACAAACCTAAACTACCATGACTTGAATCACTATGACAAGCGAAATAATGAATATATTTTAATCATTTATTGGTTAAATGTTTAATTAATATCAAAAATACTTTAACTTTATTTAAATGAATGCTATTGTAGTGACATGGGAGGGAAATGGGAAATGAAAAAAGATGATGTTCCAGATTGGGTTTTATCTCTAGAATTGGAAGAGATGGAATTCGTTAAAAAATTCATCGTAAGCTCGGGTTCTTTGAAGGAACTGGCGAAACATTATGATGTCTCCTATCCCACAGTTCGGATTCGCGTCGATCGGATCATTCAGAAAATCGAAGTGAATGAGAAAATCGAGAATGAACCGTTCATCGCATACATTAAACAAATGGCCATCGAGGATCGCATTACGATTGAGGATGCCAAAAAAATCATCGAAAAATATCGACTTGAGAGGGGTAACAACGAATGAACTTTATCATTTCTGCTTTATTCATCACCGTTGGATTAGGATTACAGCAACTATTAGCGAGTCGAAATAATCCGTATCTTGGCGTCATTATGCCGCTTCTATTGACAATCGTCATGACATGGCGATACCTCAATGGTGGGTACAATAGTTTTCTAGCTTATGCATTAATTTTAGGATTCGGTTGGATTGTACTTTCAGTTGAATGGTCGAATGGCCGGAAATCTTTTAAAAAGAACCAAGAAAAAGAACTAGAACGGATGCGCGTCCACGATACACTATGATGGAAAGCGTACATCTTTTCTAAAGGAAGACGATCTCAAAAGAGGTCGTTTTTTTAATGACCAGAAAAGAGAGGTACTGCAGTTCATTTCGTACATCAATATAAAGCAATGATTGGCAAAAGGAGCAAATGACTTTAACTTCCTCATCACAGAATCTGTGAATAAATAATGGTCTAAGTCACATCACGCTGAATTCATAAATTTCAATTCGAAAATAACTATAAAATTGAAGTGTGAGTAAGAATAGAAAAACAGACGGTGAAAGTATAGGAAAAGAACAAATAACGTGATAATTTGAGAATATATTACATAATCTAAAAAAAGTGAGTGGAAAAAATGAAGCGTAAAACGATGACGTTCTTAACAGCATTGAGTGTTACCTTAACCAGCTCCTTTATGTACGAGGCATTTGCAGAGGGAAAACAAAAGGCACTGACTCCACAACAAAAAAACCAATATTATCAGCAGTATGCGGTTATTCTTCGTACTATTAATTCGCATCATCCGGATACAGATTTAGAACTCGTCGATCAAAAATCCTTTAAGGAAAAGGATTGGGTGACGCCGAACCGTTTTCGAAAGATAGCGGAAGATCGAGTCAAAGTAAAGTTCGCATCGACGTTCGATTTCTCAAAGAAAGAATCCACATCTAAATCAAAAACGATTCATGCGAAGGGGACAACATTTGCCATTTCGATCACTGGTACATTTGATACCGCACTTCGTGAGGAGGCAGAAAGGCAAGTCTTTAAAACTATCACGTCTATGACGTCAACCGCTTCATCGAGTAAGGGGAAATGGAGACAGCTTGGATATACCGCTACTTTAATGGATGGCGGAAGAACATACGATGTAACGGTCGGTGGAGAATTCATTCAACATGGTATTTCTTCCACACACAACATTCCTCTGGAGTTTTATTGTAGTGCAGAAGGTGTGATTAATTAGTTCAAAGTAGCAGGGGAAGAGACATTGATCTGTATCCTATAAGGCAGTAAAAAGACACTTACACATCATGTAAGCTTCTTTTTTACTGCTTTTATACGTAAAGGAGAAGATTCAATCGACACGTGATTTCGACATTTTTTCACAAAAATCATCCGTATGATATACTAATTTATGTAAAATTGTAAAAGAGATGAATGACATGGATGATAAAACACAAAAGATCTTACGGATGTGGCTGAGTATTCCGAGATGGATGCGTAATTTCGTTCCGGTTCTCCTATCGTTACTTGTTGTGCTCGGTGCCATTTTTAAAGGGATAGAGATGCTGATTCATCCTACTTCACTCTCGATCTCACTTTCGGATCTACTGATTTGTTTCATCCCATCCCTTGTTTTAACTGTAGTGATTATAAAAAATACGAAGTAATCGACAGAACACTCATATGTATAAAGGAGATGAGACGATGGATTCGCGTAAGAAAAAAGTATATTTTGTTGGATATATTCTCTTTTTAATCGTGTTATTGATAGATTATTTGTTCGTCCCGAATACAGCATTTTATTCTGTCTTGTGGGTACTGCTTGGTCTTTTTTTAGTATTTAACATTTTTCTGTTCTTCCTTAAACCCAAAACGGATTGAGAACAAGCTGAAGTCATTTTTAGCAATTCGCTGCTCTAAAAAATAGCTATATTCAAATAGATAGGATGTATACAAAGAGGGTGATCCATTTCAATAACGGAATGGATCACCCTCTTTGCTTTGATTAAATAAGGTAAGTGATGTGGTGCTTACTCTACTCCATCTAGAGCAGCAGCTCCGATGACGCCTGCCTGTCCTTTCAATTCGGCAAGACGGATATCGACCTTTGTACGAAGGGAAGGATATACGAGTTCGCGAACACGTTCCTGTAACGCTTCCCAGTATAAATCAGCAGATCCCGTAACACCTCCTCCAACGACGATGACTTCCGGATCAATCGTGTGAATGATGTTTGCAAGTCCAGTTGCTAAATGATTTATAAAACGATCCCTCTCTTGCGGATGGGCGAGTAATCGCTCGATGGACGAGGCGTGTCGTTCGTTAGCTCGTGACTGTAGTGCTGTACCACTGGCATATCCTTCGAGAGAACCTTTGTTCAACACAGGATGCAGTGGACCCGATGAGTCGATAATCGTATTGCCAATCTCACCAGCGTATCCATTTGCTCCACGGATTAGTTGTTTCATATAGACATAACCTCCACCGATTCCTGTACTGACGGTCACATAGTAGACAGATGATGAGTGACGTCCCGCGCCGTATAACGCTTCACCGAGAGCCGCGGCATTGGCATCGTTCTCGAGAAAGACGGGTAAGTCGAATGCGGAGGAAAGTGGGGTAACCAAGTCGACTTCATCCCATCCTGGTAAATTTGGTGGAGATAACAGAAGTCCAGTCTTCGTATCGAGTGGACCAGGCGCGGCAATTCCGATGTTCGACAGGTGAAATTCCTCTGAAAAAACTTGAATGGCGTACTCGATATTTGAAAGCGTCTGGGATGGACCTGCTTTAGGATTGGTCGGAAACGACAATTGTTTAACGATTTTATGTTGATCGATCACAGCGACACGTGTTTGCGTTCCACCGAGGTCGATACCGATTCGATGAGGCGTTGTCATTTTAAGAGAAGGACCAGTGATCAAGACGAGACCGTTTCCTTGGATGAGAAAGGTGCTATTTGCCGGAAGAATCGCAGTTGCTCCGACAGACAAGAGGACGTGGTCCAATTCAATCGTACCTTCGATGACCGTGATGACGCGAAACAGACAGCTTGCTTCTAAAGTATATGTCTGCCTGATCGACCACTCTTCGACAAAGAAGTCGGGTGTTTGTGTCAATCTTTTACGAAAAGGAGTGAGCATGACGGCAGGTTCCGTGTACTGGAAATGAGGAAAACGAATGATACGACGGGCTTGTTCAAGATGAAGCGGGCGTACCTTTCCCGTCACCGGATCAGACCGGTCGTAATCAAATAGTCGATAGGTCGTATCTGAATTTTGTTGAATTTCAAGGACGACACATCCTTTTGTTAACGCGTGCACTGTGCCAGCAGGTACATAGATAAAATCACCTTTAGCGATTGGCACATGCTGAAGAGACTGCAATAAAGTACCCTGATGAATGGTCTGATCAAAGTTGTTTAAGGAGGTTAACGAATGACCATAGATAAGGACGGCGTCTTCTGGACAATCTAAGATGTACCAGCATTCATTTTTACCAAATGGCTGCTTTTCAAAACGATTGGCATCCTTGTCGTTTGGATGGACTTGAACGGATAAATCCTCCGAGGCATCGATCCATTTTACCAATAGTGGAAAATCAGAGTCGGTCTCCATACCAAAAATTTCAGGGTGATTTGACCATAGTTTTTCTAAGGTGAGTCCCGTCATTGGTCCAGTCTGGACGCGTGACATACCGTTTGGATGACTTGCTACTGTCCAGACTTCTCCCGTCCGTTGTTCTTTAGGTATCGAAAATCCATACTCTTGAAGCTTCTGTCCGCCCCAAATTCGTTCTTTTGAAAGGGGAGTAAGATAAATCGGTTTTGTCATACAAATTCCTCCTTCATCTTATTTTCAATAACAACTCTACACTTTTATAAAATAAAAATAAACAAATTAATTATCAAGTATAGACATGAATGAATTAATCCGTATAATCAAATGTGTAAGCGATTACAAATGAGGAGGGAATTGTAGATGAGAAAAATCATGTTGGCGTGTAGTTCAGGAATGTCGACGAGCATTTTGGTATCGAAGATGCAAGAACATGCGAAGGGACTCGGAGAAGAAGCTAAAATTTGGGCAGTCGGACAAGATCAGGCGATGAAGGAGATGTCTGGTGCAGATGTCATCTTGATTGGACCACAAATGCGATTTCTATTATCAAAATTTCAGCAAGCGACAGACAAACCGGTCGAAGTCATCGATATGATGGCGTATGGAATGGCAGACGGAAAAGCAGCTTACGAACAAGCTGTGAAGTTGATGGGGTGATCGATATGCAGACGAATGAACAGACGATGGAGCAAATTGCTTTCACGATGATCTTACACAGTGGAAATGCGAGAAGTACGATTCGTGAAGCGATCGAAGTGTATAAAGATGGCACGTTTGAAGACTTCGACCAATTATTATCAAATGCAAGATCGCAATTACAAGAAGCGCATCAAGTTCACTTTAGTCAGGTCCAAAAGGAAGCAAACGGTGAGCCAACGACGCTCTCCTTATTGTTATTACATGCAGAAGATCACCTGATGTCGACGCAGACAATGCTTGATTTAACGACCGGACTCATCGAACTCATGGAACATAAGTTTTCCCAAAAATGATAAGGAGTGTTTAAGATGACTGAGAATAGTAAGTGGTTTGATTTGCTAAGTCGTTTTTTGATGCCGATGGCGGCATTTTTAAACAATAGTCGATATTTGCAGACATTACGTGATGCATTCATGCTTGCTTTTCCGATTACGATGTTTGGTTCCTTAATTGTCGTCGTCGCGAATTTACCGTTCCTTGATAAGTTCATGTCTCCGGGTGTACTAGATGCCTTTAAGACATCACTTGGAAACGCTCCATCCGCCACAATGGGCATCATGTCATTGTTCGTCGTATTCGGTATCGGTTATTATCTGTCTAAAAGTTATGAGGTCGAAGCTGTTTTCGGTGGCGTCATCGCACTTGTTTCGTTTTTATTACTTACTCCTTTCTTTGTTTCAGTCGAAAATGTCGCCGATCCAGTCGGCAATGTCATTCCACTCGACCGTCTCGGCGCAAAAGGCATGTTCCTAGCCATGATCACAGGATTCCTAGCAGGAGAGATCTATCGCTTCATCGTTCAAAAAAACTGGACGATCAAAATGCCTGCCGGTGTGCCGACAGCTGTCGCCAAATCATTCTCAGCACTCGTCCCGGCATTACTTACGCTCACCGTATTCCTTGGCATTAACATTGCCGTCACTTCACTGTTAGATACGAACTTACACGATCTCATCTTCAATCTTGTTCAAAAACCACTTGTTAATCTAGGGAACGGACTCTTCCCGACATTAATCGCCATCTTCTTCGTGCAACTATTCTGGTTTTTTGGACTGCACGGACAAGTCATCGTCAACTCGGTCATGGACCCGATTTGGAACACACTCTCTCTTGAAAACTTGAATGCGTACACGTCAAACGGAGAAATCCCGAACATCATCAGTAAACAATTCATTGAAATCTATACGGTTGGGATCGGGGGTTCCGGTTCAACACTCGCTGTCGTTGTTGCCATCTTGTTATTCATGCGATCGAAACAAATGAAACAAATCGGAAAACTGTCAATTGGACCTGGTATTTTCAACGTTAATGAACCCATGATCTTTGGACTTCCTATCGTCATGAACCCATTGATCATGATTCCATGGATCGTCGCACCGCTGATTACGGTGACCGTGACGTACTTCGCGATGTCAACGGGGATCGTCCCACCTCCGACCGGTGTTGCGGTACCGTGGACTGTCCCGATGTTCATCAGTGGAATGATGGCAACCAATTCGTTAGCTGGTGGATTGCTACAATTAGTCAACTTTGCAATCATCATGGCAGTCTGGTTCCCGTTCCTCGTCTTCATTGACCGTTTGAATTTGAAGAAAGAACGGGAAGAAGCGAATACTACTCAAGAGAAAAATCAACAGATCGGATAACGTATACCGGATGAGTGAAAAATGAGAGATAGGATGTGCTAATGATGAATCAGATAGAGAACAAGACGACTACGATTAAAAAGTATGATTTTCCGACGGATTTCTGGTGGGGGACAGCTGCCTCTGCGACACAAACGGAAGGAGCCGCCTATGAAGGTGGAAAAGGTCCGAACATTTGGGATCACTGGTACGAGGTCGAACCGAACCGCTTCTTTGATGGTGTCAGTGCTTCAGTAGCATCTGACTTTTACTATCGATACAAACAAGACATTGCCTTGATGAAAGAGCTCGGGCACAATTCTTTTCGACTATCGATTTCTTGGTCGCGTCTATTTCCAACGGGAGAAGGAACCATCAATCCGGAAGCGGTCGATTTCTACAATCGTGTCATTGACGCGTTGATTGAAGCTGGGATCGAACCGTTCGTTAATTTATATCATTTTGATATGCCGCTTGCCTTACAAGAAAAGGGAGGATGGGAGAGCAGGGAAGTCGTGATGCATTATGTTGCGTATGCCAAAACCTGCTTTGAAATGTTCGGAGACCGTGTCGGCAAATGGTTCACCCATAACGAACCAATCGTCCCGGTCGAGGGAGGGTACTTGTACGATTTTCATTATCCGAACGTCGTAGACTTTAAACGAGCGGTCCAGGTCGCCTATCATTCGATTCTATCGAGTGCCCTTGCGATCGAAGCATACAGAGATACACGACAAACAGGAAAAATCGGTATTATTCTCAACCTGACTCCCTCTTATCCGAGAAGTCAAAATGAAGCGGATCGACAAGCAGCGTATCTAGCGGACATCTTGTTCAATCGTTCTTTCCTCGATCCGTCCGTTTTAGGTACTTTCCCTGCTGAATTAATCGAACTGTTAAAAGAGCAGGATGCCCTCCCGGCGATAGGTGAAACGGACCGACAAAAAATCGAGACGTACACCGTTGATATCCTCGGCATCAACTACTATCAGCCGAGACGTATCAAAGTAAAAGAACATCTTCCGAATCCGAAAGCACCGTTCATGCCAGAGCATCTTTTCGATTATTATGAGATGCCGGGACGCAAGATGAATCGACATCGTGGTTGGGAAATTTACGAAAAAGGTGTGTATGACATCCTGACGAACTTACGTGAGAATTATGGAAACATCGAGTGCTTCATTTCAGAAAACGGGATGGGAGTGGAAGGAGAAGAACGCTACCGAGACACGGACGGTAGGATCCAGGATGATTACCGGATTGATTTCATCGCGGAACATTTGAAATGGGTGCATCACGCATTAGAGGAGGGATCGAACGTCAAAGGATATCACCTTTGGACGTTCATGGACAATTGGTCGTGGAGTAATGCCTATAAGAACCGATATGGTTTCGTCGGTGTCGATTTGACGAATCAAACGCGTACAGTAAAAAAGAGTGGTTACTGGTTCAAGCATCTCATCGAAGAAAATGGATTCGAAGGATAAGAAGAAAGGATCGGGGTATATCTAGCCCTGATCCTTATTTTTTGTTATATTATATGTATATGTCTATACATGGGGTGTTGTCATGTCTAATAAAAAGAAACCAAAGTATGAAAAAATTGCAGATGAATTACGAGAACGGATTCTTCATGGCGGATACAATGTGGAAGAAGCGATGCCAGACGAGATTCAACTAGCAGAAGAGTTTGAGGTCAGCCGGATGACCATGAAACGTGCTCTAGAAATCCTCGTACTCGAGGGGATCATCTATCGACAACGAGGACAAGGGACGTTCATTTTACCGTCAAGCTTTTCCCAAGGAAGAATCAATGTATTAAACAAAGAGTCACAAGGGTTGACAAAGCTGCTCGGAGAGCGGGCTGTCAGAAGTGAAGTTCTTCAGTTCGAGGTTCGTTTTCCGGAAGCCGAGGTCGCACGCCATCTGATGATCGAGAAGACCGATCCCGTTTATGAGATACGGCGTGTTCGATATGTTGACGACGAACCATACGTGATCGAACACACGTTTATGCCGTCTTCATTAATTACCGGAGTGACGCGAGAAGTTCTTGATAGTTCGATTTACCGGTATATCCAAGAAGAACTCGGTTATACGATCACGAGCTCGCATAAGATGATTCGGGCAGACAAGCCGAATCAATGGGATCATGAATATCTCGGGAACGAGGAGACCGATCCTGTCATCGAAGTAGAGCAAGTCGTATTCCTTGGTAACGGAAAACCGTTCGAGTATTCGTTTTCACGCCATCGTTATGATAAGTTCGTCTTTACGTCTGTCCATATCGGCAGATGATAAGATTTAATCTGTTTGAGATTAAAGCGATACGTGATCATGTCAATCATTTAAAAGATATGTTACTTTTTCATCAGGAACAAAATGGTTTATATCGATTTGATGATCAGCTAACGTTAATGGATATGAACTGAAACAAGTGCTCAATCGTGACGGTCATTCACGGGAGATCATCCAATTTGTTCTTGGATCAGCTACGATTATGAAGCATGGTCAGTTCGAGTCGGAACGTCATTTGAAGAGTAGTGTAATAATTGAAGATTCGCTTGAAAATTTAAAAATATGGCTCTTTAAGATACGTCGACAAGAGATGAGTCGATTTCAAGTCAAACAAATAAAGGTCAAAAAACGATCAGAAGCGATTAAAGTATATGCATGAAAGAGAGCGGCGGGAATATGCGAAGTATATGGACGATCTGAACTATTTGAAGCGAGTTCCAGATCATCACTTGAAGTGCGTCACATGTATAAATTTTCGGATGGTGACCAACATGTCGCAGCAATTAGTCCGTACTGTCATGCTCGCATTCATCGCTGAATAGATGGTAGTACGTATAATCAGAAATTAATAGATAAAAATTGATGCAAAGGAAAATTCTTTTCGATTCAGACGAATTTATTAAGATAATTTTATACGAAAGGAATAAACTGATGGGCATCTAAATTTCATCAAAAAAGTCTGCATCTGTACAAGATGTAGACTTTTTTGATGAACGTTATATTAGTTTTTCAATACGTAACACGTGTTTAAGTGTATGCGATGTTTCTTTTAACTCAGGTTTTTCAAGAATATAAATAATTAATCCATCTCGATTTCTCGTCAAATTGACACGATAGACATCATTTGGAATGGAATGCTGTAAGGCTTGCGAAAACTGATGTTGATCGATCTGTAAATAATCTTGAATCGTACCACTCTACCCAACTAACATACTAATCACTTCAAACGATGAGAATTTTAGAAAAACAAATGTATACGTAGATAACGTTATCGGTTCTTAAAAATGGTCTATGAACAAACTGGAACTTACTTTTTTATGGATAGATGGAAAATAAATCTATATAATTATTTTATAAGCGTTATACGATACAATCATTTCAACAATAAGGTGGTAAATAATTATGAGAATACGTCTAGCGTTCTTTTTATCAATACTCATTTGTTGTGTATCAGGATGTACATTCCAACCGACGCAGTCGACTGAGAAACAAAAGTCCACTATTCGAGAAGTTGAACTAGCAAAAGACCAGCATGCAAAAATCATCACGTTGTACCCAGCCTATATCGACTACATCACAAAAGTTCAGAAAAAGATGAAGGACACAAACGTCACGGACGAGGACCTACAGCGAATCTTTGATAAAACCGTCCGTCGGGAACTGGATCGCATTCAGAAAGAGCAGGATATCTTTCTTGATTTCAAGGGGTTCAATGACGTGTTTTCCGCCACTTCCTATTTGAACGATTTAAACAGATTGACGAAACGTTTGATGCATGAAGAGAAAGAAAATATGAAAGCTGTTCATGAGGCACTCCGAAAATCAGCTGACCACCTTCCTGGTAAAGATAAGATTATCCTGATGCTACCATTATCGGAAGAGCATCGATACGCCGCAAAGGCGACGAGCGGGCTGATTGGTTTTACGATGAGCGATGGTAGTATGGTGATTATGTTAGGTGAAGAGTATATGCATGAGATATTGGAGTACGTTGTTGCGCATGAGTATAATCATTCCGTAGTGAACGAACATCCTGAAATCAGACAACCAAGTTCCATCGACTATCTCATATTCGAAGGTAAAGCGGAGGTGTTTGCGAAGGAACTTTATCCTAAAGCGCCCCCTATAGAAACAGAAAAGATGGCTTTCAACGATAAAAAGAAGATACTCGAACAGGTTAAGAACAACTCCTTAAGCTACGAAGAACTTAGCACTGGAAGTGAAGCGAAGGATGTCCCTCGATTAACTGTTTACAGTTTAGGAACGGAGTTAATGTCAGATTTCCGACAAAAAAAATCTGAGCAGACACTGCAAGAGTTTTCATTAACACCAGTTTCAGATGTCATTCATGAAGGAAAGTTTAAATTGATTCTTGAGTAAAGAGGAGAAGGTGCATAAAAAACACTGACGATTGAAGCGAAAAAGTAAATACTTTCAATCTAGAAGGTCAAAACGCCAAAAGCAACCGAAGATATAATAGAGAATGTGAAGAGCATACTCTCAGATAAAGTTATGCTGAAGTGACAGCGTGACGATCTATTGGATATAAAAATGTTTTCTCTCTTACATATACTCTGAGGGAGCGTTCTTTTTAGACAGTCACATCTTTGTAAGAGCTTAGACATTCGTTATCCAATTCGAACGATCCGATTTTATGCGAAAATCCCTAAAAAATTCAAGACAGATAGTACAAATAAAATTAAAAGAACTATCATTAAAATAAAAGCTAACATTTTGCCTATACCTCGATTACTAAAGATAGCAGCTAATAAAGCAAGGACCAGACCACCAATGAGGATGGCGTCGCCCCAAAATCCATTAATCGGGAATGTAAAAAGTACCAAGAAAGTAAGAACCATTAATCCGATAGAAATCCAGCCAAGTTTTGCTCTCAAGAGAAGACCCCCTTTTATTTGTATAAATTCCATTATCAATATACAAAAAATGGGATGTTATTCAAACAATTAGAGGTGTACGTCTCTCTTCTAAACGTCTGTCATCCTATCTTACATACTTAATGATAACTATGAATCATCCTCTTATACGTATCGTAAATTTTGATTAGGTTAGTTTTTTTATATTGATAAGCATTTTTGGTGAAAATCATTAAAGTAAACTTACTTTTTAATACAAATAGAAGGTCGTATGGTAGAGTGATGATTGTCAACTATTAGCTATGAATAAAGGAGATTTGAGGATGTTATCTTGGCTCGGTATACATAAAGTAGAGAAACAAAGACATCAATTTTTTGGGAATATCGAAAAGCGGACTATAACTTTAGTTTTACTGACGTCCGTGTTGGTTTCATATGGAATCAAGATGTTGTTGACGTATGTAATTCCATTCGCATATTTGAAGGATCCCATCGTTGCTGTTTTGCCGGGAATAATTGGAGTATTGGTTGCTGTAATATACGTATTCGTTCTAGAGAGACGACTTCAAGAGAAACACGATGAAAACATGAAGCAAGGCTGACGAATTAACAACATAAATTGATAGATTCATGCTTGGAGGTACTTATCATGTTTACAGTCGAAAACTATATTGATTCAATTAAGATCCATCTTGAAAAGCAGTCAGGTTTAGTGGAGGACCAACTCCAGAAAATCTTTTCTTATCCGTTCTCTAAGGACATCGAAGTACTAGATTTCACAGCATTCATTGAACCGACTAGATTCGAACTTTCGGTCATCATGTTCTCAATGGATAAAGAAGCAAGTGAAGTATTTAACGAAGGAAACGATTCAACTGTTTTTGCTGGGAGCGAAGATGTATTACAAGAAGTCGAATATCATCAAATGAACGACAGTCAACTCGATGTTTTTTTTGAATTTCATGAGCAAAATGAAGAAAAGTTAATTCCACAAGAACAAAGCGTTTTTGCACAATGGTTCAGATTGTGCTGGGAAAAAGCTGGTGGAGCGTCACTAAATCTTCCATCGTACTTTACGATACACGATAGTGATGATTCTCTTGATTTAAAAAACAATTGTTGGATGGATGCTGAAGAAAAATGGTCTTGATGAAATAAGAATGGTAAGCTCCCTAAAAAAGTAGACAGCTTTGATATTTCAACTGTCTACTTTTTGGGGGAGCTTTTACTATAGCTACATCTAGATTTTGATAGGTCAAAAACAATACATCATTTTCGTCACGATGGGTGAGGATGGAACAGACTCGATTAAGTCAATCGCCTCGCTCTTCGAGTTTTCAGTCACGCCCTTGAATAGTTGAAGGACAAAATATCGCATGGGAGTATTCTCTACATTTGATAATCGAACAAAGTGGACACGCTAACCAGAAGAACTAAGGATGAAAGCTTTACATGCGGTTCTGACTCAAAAGGAATCGCTCTCTAGCGCTAAAGCATTTTTGGTAGGAATCATATAGTAGAACGATGTTCAGCTCACTATCTTAGTTGAGCTCTGCGGTCTTTGCTCTTACTTGATCGCTTGAGTGTTATTCCTTACACGCAGATAGAATCAATAAAGAGATACAGATAATGGGTACGATTAAGAGTTTCAACATACGATTGTTCTTTCGGTCATTTACTAATTCAACATATTACTGTGGTAGTGTACTTATGATATTTTATGTAACGCAGACTGCTTATAGAACGTAAATGGATAAATAACATGATATTTATTAAAACAGGAGAAAGGAGCGAACGACCTTGAACGATTCCATCGTGTATGTCGTGATTTTAATCCCCATGCTAGTGTTTGCGATCGTTTTATCAAGAGGAAAGGGTGCCTCATTGCTTGCAGGATATAATACGATGTCAGAAAGTAAAAAGGAAACATATGACGAAGTCGCACTGTGTAAATTCATGGGGAAAATCATGTATGGGATTAGCTTTAGCCTATTATTGATCGCATTCAGTGAGATATCTGGATATTCGTTTTTATTCATAGTAGGCTTCGTTCTACTCGTGTTTTTTATAATTTTTGCAGGCGTCTTTACGAATACGAAGAATCGATTTAAAAAAGAACTGTAAGTTCGTCTAAGTCAGTATGTCTTTAGTCGTTTAAATCATAATGTAATTTAGAGAAAGGGCGACTAATCTTAAAATCGAAGTCAATCAACGTCTGTATATCATTTTTTTGACGATAAAGTTCTCTCATGAATTGTAAGAAAATGTAGCGACATGTGTATAAATCGTCTCCTGTATCTTCTCGCATCGCTGCGTAATTAATCTCCTCACCAAGCGAATCATACACGATCGTCTCAAACTCCAGATTCGTATGCCACATGAAATCTAAAAACCCATGCAGGACTGCTTTTTTATAGGTCTCTAGTGAAAAAGTAGCCAAGAGTTGATTTTGATAATGAAATTCTACTCGTTTTTTTCGATAGAAAAATCGAATAATGAACTGGTTAGAAATTTCTTCGTTTTCATATGGAAGTGACCAATCGAACTTTTCGATGTCATGCAAATCATTCGTGGTCACACTTTTTATTAATGAATGCCAAAATTGGAATAGCTCGCTCACGTGTGCGTTAAAAGGGAGAGGCATGCCCTCTATACAAAAGACGACTTTTCCAGCAGGATAGCCGCCAGTTCGACCAAAAGCATAGTTAAAGATATCGTTGTCGATCGTATGGGTCATCTCTACGAATCCTGGATAGGTTTGATTCACATCATGCTCTTCTTTTTCAGGCGGAATTTCAAGATAGCTTTTAATTTCGAGATTCATAAAAGCGTCCTTTCTGTTATCTCATAAGAGTAAAGTTTTAATAGTTGCTGTTGTCGCTCACTAGAACGTGTTAAGCGTCATCAATATTATAAGCGAAAATATACATGGGTGAATTCGTCGTCTCAATCGCCTCAACTAAAGTCCATCCTAATTTTTTATAATATGCTGAAGCGTTTTCTGTTTTTAAATAGATTGTTGTGATCTGTCGTGATTTGGCGTAGATGATTAATTGATTGATCAGTTGCTGCGCGATCCCTTGATTCCGATAGACTTTTTCAACGAATAAAGAAGCGAGCCAAGGCGTATAGGCTGGTCGTTCGTTCAAGTCATTTTCAAAGAGGGAGACGGTTCCGATACACGTGACATCATCTAAGGCAATCAACGTCACAGGATACGACTCATCTGATTTTTTGTCTAAAAAGGCTTTTATTTGTTCATAGGGTGTCGTTCCTTTTTTCTTTTGAACGAATTCGGTATGAATCATTGTGGCAACTACTTCTAATTGTTCAGGATGATTCGATAATGTATCAATGATCATCTTTTCATTCTCCATTCTAGACTGGTTATATCGATCGTTAAATTAATCTGTCCTCATCAGAATAAAGGAGCTTTGGAATGAACTTCGAACAATACTTGCAACACCATTTTGGGAAGGTAAACTTATTTGATCGTTCCTTTGTCGAGAAGGATTTCGTAATTCATGTAGACTTAGTAAAGGACCTGTATCAGTTAAAGAAAAATTCAGATGAAATCAACGAGGAATACTTCAAACAGGCATATCAAAAATCAAACGAATTGTTTGAGGATCTATTCCGAGAAGAGTAGTCCCTTTACTTTATCGTGCATGTGAGAAGCGAGCGCGGTAAGTATCAAAAGTCAGCGACGAAAGTATTCCGTCACTTAAAAAGAAGAGAAGATCAATACAACATAAAGTTCGTAGAGAAAATGATGGATGAAGAAGAGCAGGTATCCGAATATGCCGTGTTATTACCGAACAAAAACGCATTAGATTATAAGCGTTTAATCAAAGCGATCTGCCATCAGGATTTCCCACCGCTGCAACCAAGATTTCGTCAAACATATACAGACTATCCGGAAGTCTTTTTCGTGAACGTGGATCAAAAGATCGTCATGAATATCTATGATGATCGCGGTTGTTTCCTACTGTTCGGTGATTCAGTAACGTATGACGTGTTCAAGAAGAAATATCGTAATGATATCAGCTAATCGAATGTAATCGCTTTTAGAAATACTCAAGCTAGTGCCAAGAAGCCGATCACTGAAAAAATAAAAAGCACCAATAGAGAAGTGAGCAATGTTAACGCAAGGATTTTCCCTGTATTTTTTAGACTTATGATGGCGCACACTAGCGCAAGCAATAGTCCAGCTAACATATAGTTCGTTCCCCAAAAGCCATTGAACGTTAAGAGCTTAACAGTAAGGAAAGTAAAAACCACAATACCGATTGAAATCCATCCTAAGTGCTTTCGCATAAACTGCCTCCTCTTAAACGAATACGTATAGTCATAATTTGGTTCATTTTTAGCATATCATTACAAATGTTTACAGTGAAAGAGTTTTGTAATCGTCGCTTAAAGATAACCTGAATAAAATACGTGTCAGACAACTGCTCGTCACGGGACATACCAACAAGCAGCAAACGATGGAACAGTCATCGATCAACAAACAATCCCTCACTCTAATCAGAATGAGGGATTGTTTCGTTTCATCATTAGACCGTCAACTCAATCACATTACCTTCCGGGTCTGCGATCGTACTTTCATAATACCCGTCACCCGTCGTCCGGGGACCGTCAAGGTGTTGTATACCGGCGTCCCGTAACCGAGCCGTCCAGTCGTCGACCGCTTGTTTGCTGCCAAGCGAGAAGGCGAGGTGGGCATACCCGAGCGCATTCATCGTCCGTTCCGTGATATCCGTCCGTTGCATCAACTCAAGGCGCGCACCACTCGAGAACGTCAGGAAATACGATGTGAACCCTTTCGCCGGATTATGATACCGCTCGCCTGCCGTAGCATCAAAATGTGTTTCGTAGAATTGACGCATCCCGTCAAGGTCTGCCACCCAGAGGGCGATATGTTCAATCTTCATCTCCATTCCTCCTTTTTTCAAGACGCTTTTGCCAATCGCTGTCTGAATAACATCCGGTTCAAGCCTTCCGTAGCGACCAGCATCAAGAAGATGAGACTGATCGTAAACCAATGGAACAATGATAAGGAGTAGGACGTCGCCAGCCATCCGAACAATGGTGGCATGAAGGTACTACCGGTATAGGCGAATGCCATTTGTACCCCCATCAGCCGTTGCGCCGCAGCTTCTCCGAACCGTACCGGCGTCTCATGGAGCATTGCCGGGTAAATCGGTGCGAGACCAAGCCCGACAAGTACGAAACCAAGCGGCATCCAGGCAGCGGGTGCGAGGATGAAACAGGCGGCTCCGACGAATGCCGTCCATTGACCGACACGAATCAATCGACGATTCGACCAGCGCAGCGACAGAAAACCACTGATGAATCGCCCCGCGGTGATGCTTCCGTAATAGACGGAAATCCACGTCGCTGCTGATGTTACGGAAAAGGACCGGACTTGGACAAGATAACTACTGCCCCACAGCCCGACGACCGCCTCAACCCCACAATAAAAGCAAAACGCTGCGAGAGCGGCGATCAATCCGCGTGGTTTTCCGGACGACGTATTCACGGTCTGAACCTGTTCAGACACCTGTTTCGGAGCCCGTTTCCAGAGCGGTAAACTGACAATCAAGACAATCATCAAGACAAGTTGCAATGCACCGACGACGAGGTAACCTAAACGCCAGCCGGAATCGAGCAATACACCAGCCATGATGAGCGGACCAGCCGTCGCACCGATGCCCCAAAAGCAATGGAGCCAGTTCATATGATGTGCTTGATAATGGGTGGCAACGAAGTGGTTTAACGCCGCGTCAACGACTCCAGCACCGAGTCCGAGCGGGATCGCAAGGACGAAGAGCCAAATCAAGGACGGAGCAACGTAAAAACCAATTAATGCCAGTGCCGTCAAACCGGCAGAAGCTGCCGTGATCGGACCCGTTGAATAACGTTCGATCAAGCGACCGCTAAACAAACTCGAAACGATCGTTCCGGCAGCGATCGTCATGAAGAGCCACCCTGCCATGTCGAGCGGTGCGTCGAGATCGAGCCGCATCACGGGCCACGCTGTACCGAGTAACGCATCCGGAAGACCAAGACTGATGAAAGCGAGATAAATCAAAGGTAATAGTAAACGGGTCATCGGGCGAGTCCTCCTAACGGAATTTGTTCAATGAATGACTGGATGCTCAGTTGCATCAGACCATCTAAATAATCAGTTTCCCAGTCGCCTTGCCGCAAATGAGGTAATTTGTCGAGCGGAAAGCGCTTGGCGCAGCGTTCCGTCAACCGTGCTAATCCGTCATCCGAGACATCTGACGACGTAAACAAGATGACATCTGGATTCAAGGTGACGCTAAACGAGAGAATGATCCGGCATAACGCCTCATACCAGTCGTCAGAGTATGGTGAACTCTCTGCGAGAATTTGACCGACATTTTGCTTGTCGTCAAACGGGATGAACGAGATCTCTCCAGCAAAGTGATGTGCTCCGCGGACGACATGACCTGAAACGGCGACGCCGGCTCCCGGTCCGTTCGTCCCGAGATACATATAGACGGTCGTCTCGTTATCAGAAGCTTGGGCACGAACCGCCGCGTTCATGTCATTTTCGACGACGACGGGTCGCTTGAACCGTTCCGTCAGTTCTTGTTGCAAGGGGCGACCGTCTATCGTCGGATAATCCGGGGCGAACAGGATCGTGCCGGTTGTATCAACGGCACCGGCAACACCAATCGCAAGCGTTTGAATATGTGGATGATCGTCGAGTAATGTTGTCAGCGTTTTCAATAAAACAGATACATGATCCGACGAATCGAAGTTCAGGCGATCCGTTGCGATCAGATGTCCCCCGACGTCGTGGATACGATACTGCAGATACGTGCGTTCGAGATATAGAGCGAGTCCGTGGAAGCGATCCGCGCGATAGCGATACCGTTTTGCCGGACGCCCTCCGCGAACCAATTCAAGTGGTGTCTCTTCAATTTCAAGAGCAGCGATCATCTGATCGATCTGTTTGCTCGCAGTCGGAAAACTGACATCCAAAACGTGACGAATCGCAGGGATCGTATCGAGATGGTCAACTAAAAAAGCGTGACGTGTACGTGAAATGAGTTCAGTCAAACAAAGACCTCCAAACTAGTTTACTTATTAAAAAAGTTTAATAAGTTTTGATTTGAGTATATCAGGTTGGGAACAAAAGACAAGTTTAAAAAAGAGGTGTAGGATATGAATATTTAGAAAAATCACGTTTCATTCCATCGCTGTCTGGCTATATGTAAAGAAGATAAAAAAATTTTAGTCATATATCTTTAATTCATACTATTCCGATTTGTAATATCTTGGATAGCCTGCAACGGGAGGTAGATGACGAGAGGAGTTTGTAATCATGACCACCCAACTTTCAACCAACCTAGGATCCCAAGATATTTTAGCCTCCCTGCAAGATAATGTCGCAATGATTCGATTTGACCGGCAACGTCGTGTCGTCGACGTCAATGGTTTATTCGCAAAGACGATGAAATATAAACGAGAAGAGATGATCGGGATGCAACATCACCTCTTCTGCACGACGGAGTTTGCAATGAGTGACAGTTACCAAGCATTTTGGCAGAAGCTGTTTAGTGGCTTCAGTACGGCAGATAAAATTGAACGCATCGATGCGCATGGTCAATCGATTTGGTTAGAAGCAACCTATATGCCGATTTACGATGGAACGGAAGTGACCGGTGTTTTGAAAATTGCCTCCGATATTACGGATCGTCAGCAGACGATTCAAAAGTTCGCGACTTCGTTTGACACGATTGCTAGTGATTTGAATACGCGGTCGACGCATGGCGAGCAGGAAAGCGAAGCGTTACGACGAACGATCGAACAGATGGCCGAGACGACCCGTGATAACCATCAGACGATTGAACGGTTGCAACGCCAGGCACAGGACATCACTCAAGTGACCGAGACGATCAAAACAATTGCGTCACAGACGAATCTCTTGTCACTCAATGCATCGATTGAGGCAGCGCGAGCCGGAGAACACGGCAAAGGATTCAATGTCGTCGCGACGGAAGTCCGAAATCTCTCAAAGCTCGTCGAACAAGCCGTCGTCGATGTCCGGCAAACGACGCAGCGAATGAATGATGAACTGCAGCGGATTGCCCGTGCGATGACGCAAGCAACGTCGGATGCACAAGCAAGTGTCACCGTCGTCTCGGAAACGGTCGATCGCTTCCATGACGTTCAGAGTGCGGCATCGACGTTAACGAAGACAGCGCGAGACTTTACAAAAGCCATTTAAGTGAGAGACGGCATTCCGATAAACGGAGTGCCGTTTTGTATAAAAAGTATCCCTACACCTTGGAATAATATGTTAATATACTACAAAACGAAAAGGGAGCGAACTTCTGATGAATATCCGCACTGCTCGACCTGACGATTTTCAGGCATTGATTCCATTGTTCCAGCAAATCCACGATCAACACGTCGCCTTACGACCTGATCATTACCGTCCGCACGAGATGCCGGTTTCGGAAGACTTATTTTTGTCGCAACTCGAGAATCCGGATTATGCATTACTCGTTGCGGAACAAGATGGGCTTGCCGGTGTGATCGTCCTAAAGGAAGACATCGTCGAAGGAAGCGGCTTCGTCTTCGATAAGCATTACTTACGCGTCATCAGTCTCGTCGTTGCGGATACGCATCAAAAACAAGGCGTCGGGAGACGATTGATGCAAGCCGCTTACGCGCACGCGGAAACGATTGGCTGTGACAAAATCGAACTCGGCGTCGATGACGCCAATCAGGAAGCGATCGTCTTTTATGAGACACTTGGAATGGCTGTCCGCTCGAGACGAATGGAATGGAACGTGACGTCAAGCAGGGAAACGACGACTTGACGTCAAACAACAGGTACTAGAAAGGAGAGAGGTCATGTTCAGATTACAAGTATCCGATCACGTATCGCTTCAATTGTTTGAACGGCACCATGCGGAAGGATTATTCGCCCTCGTCGATGCCAATCGCGCACATCTCCGCGAATGGCTCGGTTGGGTCGATGGTGCAACAGAGGCAAGTACATATCAGGAGAGCGTCATTCCAGCATGGCTGCAACAATTCGCCGATGGCAACGGCTTTACGTGTGGCATCTATCTTGAGGACGAGCTCGTCGGAACGATCAGTTTACATGAAATTAATCGGCATCTCGGGCAAACGTCGATCGGCTATTATCTAGGAGAAAATGGACTACGAAAAGGTGTCATGACGGACGTCGTCCGGTTCGTCACGAACTATTGTTTCGAGACGCTCGGCTTGAACCGTGTCGTCATCGAGTGTGCGACTGGAAACCTCCGGAGCAGACGAATTCCGGAACGACTCGGCTTCATGGAAGAAGGCGTCTTACGGGACGCTGAGAAATTATACGGGACGTATCATGACATTGTCGTCTATGCGATGTTACGACGGGACTGGACGAAAGCGCAGGAGGTGGCAGCATGCGCATCGAGCAAATGAGTCAAGCGACGTATGACGCTTACTTACCGGTCGCAATCGAGGAGTATGCGGCAGAGAAGTGTCGTGCCGGTACATGGTCAGAGAACGAGGCGCTCGAGAAGGCGACAGAAGAATTCGCAACATTGTTGCCAGAAGGTCTGAAGACGAAGGATCACTACTTATTTACGTTTCGTGACGAGACGGGGAACGATCTCGGAATGGTCTGGGTTCATGTGACGGAAGAATCACGCGGGCGTTCCGCTTTCATTTTCGACGTCAAGATTACGCCCGATAAACAAAACCAGGGCTACGGCAAGGAAGCGCTCCGCTTACTGGAAGTGATGTTGAAGCGGATGAACGTTAAGAAGATTTCGTTACATGTCTTCGCGCATAACGAACGAGCGATTCATGTCTATGACTCGCTTGGGTACGAGAAGACGGATTATCATATGTCAAAACGTCTCGATGTCAGCCATTAAAAAGCTTCCTCTTGCGCAAGCAGGAGGAAGCTTTTTCGTTTAACGCCACGTCTGTAATGTATTCGCGAACTGGATATTCGTCTCCAGTTCTCCCGTGATCTCGCTTGCTGTAAAGTCATTGCCAGCGAGCCAGTCGGCAAAGTCGAACGTGACTGGTTCCTGATCACCACCGAGCGCGAACCAGACCTTCAACTCTTCCGGGAAGTAGGCAGACGTATGAATCGTTCCCGCCCACTGGGCATATAAATCAGCGAAGACGCCTTTATCGGTATCGTTGAGTAGTCGGAAAGCGGACTCCGCATCTTGAATCATGTGTTGATGGGTCTTCAACTCCATCATCCGACGTTTCGAGTCATCCAGATGATAGCGGTTTTCGTGTTGCAGCAAATCGAAGTGATTGGTGCACATGTTCGATTCCCGCACTTGGACGTCGCGTGCCGTCGCCTCGATGACGAACGAACGCGCCGATTTATCGTGGACGACGTACGTGAACGATCCGCGATGCGGAATTTCCTTGACGAGTGAAATCGCGTCGTCGACCGACGTGCACATCTCGAGGATGATACGCCCGATCATGAAACTGACGAACCCATCGCCCGGACGGCGACGGTTGATGAAGTTGTAGCCCATCGCAAGACCATGTTCATTCATCCCGTCCATTCGACCGGTTACCCGTGATGCCGGACCGATGATCGCTGATCCGCCATCGTTCGGTTGAAAGACGGAAAATCGACCATCATATGTCATCGGATGGTAATCATAGTTACGGACGAGGAAATTATCACCGGTCATGATCGAACAACCACTTTTCGGTCCTTCGACCCGGTAATGCCCGAAATGGAGTAACGTATCCGGAAGCGACAGTTCAAGTTCGTCCTGGAGTCCGAGTAACTCGTCCCAAATATGCGGGGCGTACCGGAGAAACATCTCCTTCGTCTCGACCGGATCGACTTGAAAGCGCGGAACACGGATCTTCCAGTTGTCCTCCCGGTTATGGAGCAACTGGTTTCGTTTGACGTAACGCCCTTGTTCGCGACCGAACTCATAATGACTGCCGCGGAATTGTGTGATCTCATTGGCTACACGTTGCATGGAATCCATCCTTTCTTCACCTGCTGTATGCTGATTATATCGAACACGAGAGAGAAAGTCGTACGGCAGGGCTTTGCTTGAGCACATCAAAATATAGGAATATTGAAAAATCAATCAACTATTTTAATCCTGAACCGATAAAAAAACGGGAGGGGATGGAATGAAACACATGTCAGTCAGACGGAAGATTCAAGTATTGATTGCGACAGCAATCATCTCAATGCTCTTAATCGCAGGAGCAGGACTCTATTTCTTGAATCAGATGTCGAATGCTTCACGCACGATGTATCAAGAAAATCTGATACCAATTCAAGAGGTGGCACAGATCCGAATCGATACACGGGCACTCGATTCCTTTTTAGTCGAGATGATTTTGACGAAGGACGAGACTCGAATCGGTGAACTGCAGGCGGATATCGATACGCGACAAGCGCAAATCCGTTCATCGCTCAATAAGGTAGAAGATACAGGACGATTTACCGCACAGTCAAAAAAACAATTAGAAGACTTAAAAGATAACGTCCTAGCCTATGATAACGGGATGAGCCTCGTCCAAGATGCCGCGACGCGAAATGAGAACGAAGAGGCTTATAAAGCCTACTCGGAGAGTTTGGAGCAAGTCCGGGACAATGTTGCCAGTTCAGCGAAGTCGTTGATGGCTTCGATGACGAGACAGGCGAAGGATCTGAACGCTCAAAATCAGTCAGAAAAACAGACCGCCTTTTACTTAATGCTCGGGATTATCTTATTAGGTGTCGTCCTATTCGTGGGACTTGCTTTATACATCACGCGTCTGATTACCCGTCCGATTCGTCGATTACAAGGCTGGATGGACCAATCGGGTAACGGTGATTTGACGGTTCGTGGCGATTATGATTCTAAAGACGAACTCGGTCAATTGACGACGTCCTTTAATGAGATGATCGCGTCACAACAACAAGTCGTTTTAGAATTGACGGGAACAGCAGAGCGTGTCGCTGTTGCTTCAGATGAACTCAGCGTCAACGCAGAGTCGACGACGAAAGCAACCGAGATGGTCGCTGTGACGATGGAAGAGATGGCAAGTGGTGCGAGCCAGCAGCTGCACCAAGTGTCCGATGCTTCACGGACGATCGAAGAATTAACGACATCTGTCCGTTACGTCGCTGGAAATGCGCAGCAGATGACGGAACGCACAGCTGATGCGATGGAGAAAGTCGCACTCGGTGGTCAAGTCGTCGGAACACTGGGGACACAGATGGGACGGATTCAAGAAGACGTCTCGCGCCTCAGCCACGTCATCGATGGTCTCGGTAACCGATCTCAGGAAATCGGACAAATTACGGATTCGATCAAAGGTGTCGCGGCGCAGACGAACTTGCTCGCGTTAAACGCAGCAATCGAAGCAGCGCGCGCCGGCGAACAAGGACGCGGATTCGCCGTTGTCGCAGCGGAAGTCAAAACGCTCGCTGAGCAGTCCGCAGTCTCGGCAAAACAGATCGAGTCGTTGATTCGTGTCATCCAACAAGAGACGGAAGCATCGGTTGTCTCGATGGAAAAAGTCTCAACCGAGATGACGAGTGGAATCGCTGTCGTCGATCGGGCAGGCAACTCGTTTGCGGAAATCGAGACAGCCATCACCGACGTGACAGGGCACGTCGAGGAGGTATCCGGTGCCGTTCAGGAAATGGCGGCAGCGAGTGAACAGATTGCTTCTGTCATGCGGACGATTCAAGCAGTGACGGAAGGAACTGCTGCCGGAACGCAAAACATCTCCGCTTCGACCGAGGAACAGATGGCGTCGATGGAAGAGATTGCGTCCGCGTCCCAATCACTCGCAACGATGGCGGATGATTTAAAACACGTTACCGGACGATTTACAGTATAAGATTAAAAACGACCTCGATGGAGACATGATCGAGGTCGTTTTTTGTAGGAATAAATGAGAAAAGAAGGGGATTCATGGAAACGCGTCGTATGTATCTGAATACTATATTTTAGGAGGCATACATATGAACTTTCAATCGTTATCGACCAATAGGCTGGATTTGATTCGCGTTACGGAAAGTCACGTCGATGCTTTGTATACGATCTTATCTGATTCCCGCGTGACTCAATATTATGGCATTGATCCGCTCACGTCTCTTGAGGAAGCAAGTCAGATCATCCATTCATTTGATCAAACGTTTTCTATGAAACGAGGAATCCGATGGGGCATGATCGACCGTTCGACAGGGCGGTTCATTGGAACGGTCGGACTCAATAACTGGAGTCCATATGCGAAAAAAGCCGAACTCGGATTCGAATTACATCCAGATTTTTGGCGACGAGGCTATGTATCGGAAGCTGTTCAAGAAGTCATCCGGTTTTCGTTCGAAGAATTGGCGCTTCATCGGTTAGGTGCGGTGACATTTCTTGAGAACGAAGCGTCCTATCGCTTACTCGAAAAACTCGGATTTACGTTTGAAGGCGTCTTACGCGGCTATCTCTATCAAGGCGAAAGGTCGCATGATGCACGGATGTACGGTCGGTTACGAACGGACGTTATCACGCCTCAGGTAAAGATTGAAGAAACTGTTTGACAGCACGGCGGGACGTCAAATGAATGACCTGTTTATCGGACGTCGCTGTAAGCGTTGAGAGGATATTCGGTCGTTTATCGATCGGGAAACGCCAAATCCATTTCAGAAAATCGAACGATAGTTTCTCCGGGCAGTCTGCTGCCATATCCGGTCGACCGGTTTTGCGGTAGCGCCAGGTCCGTTTCAGCGCCCGGTACAGACAGAGTGTCCGCGGTAAATCAAGGAAAATGATCGTATCCGCGGCATTGATTCGGATATCAAGCGTTCCACCGTAGTTGCCGTCGATGATCCAGGTGTCGCGTGACGTGAGCGTGTGTTGAATCTGGCGTTGCTCCTCACGCGAAACCGCCTCCCAATTCGGGCGCCATAATAAGGTGTCGAGGTGATCGACGGGATAACTGAGTTTTTTGCCCATCTCACGGGCGAGCGTTGATTTACCGGACCCACCAGAACCAATCAAGATGATTTTTCGCATCATAGACCTCCTATTTTTTGTCATAGGAATTGATCATACCACGGTTTTCTAGTCGAGGATAGAACGAAAGGAGTGGATAAGATGGTACCTAGTTTTATACTGGAAGGGATGACAATCGTTTTTACACTACTCGTAATCGGCTGCGGCGTGATATTCCTGCCGCAGCGATGGAAGCGATATGGCTTGATTTTACTTGGTTTGGTGGCAATCGGGTGCAGTTCCTTCTGGTACATCCGACCGACGCTCGTTAATCAACAGATTGCTGAGAATACGAAGCTCGCAAAAGTAGAACTAGCACGCCAGTTTCCAGGTGAAGCATATACGATGAGACCACAGAAGTTTTCATACGAATCGGCAGCAAATCCGTATATGATTGAAGTCGAATTCGCGAATGAACCGAACATGATCTATATGTTGAAATTTCGTGAAAATGATATCGAGTTAGCGGGTGATGTCATCAAAAATGAAGATATCTCATATGAACAACAACATCAGTTCAAATAAAGACCGGATGCTCAAAACATCCGGTCTTTTGATTAAGTCGATTTTAAATTTTTCGTAGCAGACATCGTTTTGACAGCGAAGAAGGCAATCAGACCGAATCCGACCTTGTTGATCAAGTCCGCAAAGTTATAGATCAATTCGCGGACGAGTTGCACCTCGATGCCGGGTGTAAACAAGGTGACGGCGTAACCGACCGGATAGATCGCCCATCCGATCAAGATGAACAATCGCATTTGCAGCAAGGCTTTGCGAATTGGGGCAGGCTTATCTTCAGCGGCTTTCGTGACGTTCGTGAACAAGAGATAAATGATATAAAACCATGCGATACAACCGACGACGTATGCCCAAAGACCGAGTTGTGTGAAGCCACCCGTCAGATTGATGGAGGACTCTCCGATATAACCACCGATGATCATGATGATGTCCGCGATGACGAGTTTCGTCAGAAGGGAACGTCCTTTCCCACCTTTTAAACCGAGTAACAGCGGAAACTTGATCAGCAAGAGAGGGGTCGTGACGAGCCAATCGATGTAGCGGATTTCAGTCGGAAAGCCATCGATCTCCGATAACAAACCGGATTCCCCGACAGCTTGCTTCATGAAATAATAATGAATCGCGGCGACGAACGTGACGAGTGCAGCGACTGTTGCGGTCGAGCGGTATTCCGGGGCGAGGGAATTTCGTTCGACGAGAAAATAGAGCGTACCGGCGGCCATTCCGACAAATCCGACCCAAAACATGTACTGGGTCGCAAGAACGAGAAGGTTAACGTCTTCCATGTTGTTTCGACTCCCTTTCGTAAGTGGACACGACCTTTCATACTTATATTTTACTGACGATACAAACTTCAGACACCACGTCGAAACGCTCTTGATGTGCAGTCTATCAACGGTTTGACAACATTTTGACACACTTGAGGAGGAGTGACGGATGCCGATTAAACGAACGGATCATATCAGCCTGAACGTCGTGAATTTAGAAGAAGCGATTCACTTTTTTTCGCTTTGTGGTCTCGAAGTACGCGGACGATGGGAGATGAAAGGAGAAATACTCGATCGATTATTGAATCTAGAGAGAGCGGAGACGGATTGTGTTGCACTCGGATTACCAGGTGAACCAATCTGGCTCGAACTCGTTCGATTTAAACACCCACGCGACACGACTTCCGTGATCCAATCTGTCCACACAGGTGGATTGCGTCATCTCTGTTTTGAAGTGATAGGACTTGATACACTCCTCGAACAGTTAGAGGACAATGGATATCAGTCGATTGGCGACGTTGCGAATTACGAAAATGAGTATCGCCTATGTTACGTAAGGGGACCGGAAGGTGTGATCATTGAGTTGGCAGAAAAAATCGGACCTGTCTAAGACTGGTCCGATGTATATTTTTAAGAACAACAGGAAGTCGATGATTGTGGCAGGGAAACTTTGCACACACCCGTCTCCGGTAATGATAACTTGACCTGCTTGGCACGTGCCTCGTCTCCGACAAGAAAAGCAACGACTGATCGAACTTGTTCATAACCGGTCGCAAGCAGGAAGGTCGGAGCACGACCGTAACTCTTCGCACCGACCAGATAAAGTCCGTGATCTGGATGACGTAACTCCGCTTCCCCATGTGGACGGACAGTCCCGCAACTATGAAGGTTCGGATCGATCAGAGGAGCAAGTATTCGACTACTCTCGGTGACAGGATCGATATCAAGTCGTACTTCCTCGAGGAACGAGAAGTCGGGTCGACTTCCTGCGTTGACGATCAGCTGATTGATGTGATGAAGGGACCGACCATCTATAGCATTGATGTCAAACGACTTTCCTTTCGATTCAATGGATTGGGTCTTGAAACTGGAATGAATCTTAATCTGATCTCGTTCAACGAGCTGACGGATACGCGAACCGAGTGCCCCGCGACCTTCAAGTGCATCTTTATCTTCTCCTCCGTAGGCTTGAACGGGGTCCGATTTGCGAAGGATCCAATGAATCTCCGTTTCAGGATGTTGTGCTTTAATGGAAACGAGTTCAAGGAGCGAGTTCAAAGCCGAGTGCCCGCTACCGATGACAGCGACGGATTGATTAGCGAAAACAACAGTATCACGTTTCGCATCTACGATCGAATACCGGACAGGTAAGTTCTGCTCGATTTCGACTCGATGCCCGGAACTGATTGCAGGGTTTGGTCGCCCGAGGACACCAGACGCATCGATGACCGCGCGAGCGAGAATATGTTTACGACCATTCGGCGTATCTATGACTAATTCGAACGGCGTTACTTCACGTGAGGCATTTGTCATCTTGTCTAGACCTGCCCGTGAGATCGAGAGAATCTTATGTTGGAAATGTAGAGAGGGAGCAATTTCCGGTAATGCAGCAAGTGGGGCAAGGTATTGTTTGATCAATTCAGTTCCGGTCGGCACAGCATCGTTTGCTGGTGCGATCCATTCCGTCAGCTCGAGCAAGTGACGTGCTGCGTCACTAATATTGTATTGCCACGTCGAAAACATCCGGACGTGCTCCCATTGTTTGATATGGTGGGCAATCGAAGGACCTTTCTCAAATAGTAAAAACGATTGACCTTCCACTACAAGTTGAGCTGCAGCTGCAAGACCGATCGGACCGGCACCGATGATGACGATGGGGTGGGAAGAAGCGTATGACATGAATAAAACCTCCTTTTTATTTGTAAGTTGCAAGTATTAGAGACATGGTTTACAGCAGACGTCACTCTCGCCCATCTTCGTGTTCAGCAAGTCGATTGCCTGGAGGACATGTGCTTTTTCGAACGAAGTCATTGATGAGAAGATAGAATCAAGATACGTGTTCATCTCTTCGTCAATGGCTTGAGCAACACGCAATCCTTTCTCGGACAGGCGAAGTAGGTGAATTCGCCGATCGTTGATCGCGGGACGCTTTACGAGTAGATCCCGCTTAATCAATGTTTGCACTTGTCGGCTGAACGTAGTGATATCAAGAGCGAGTTGGTCCGCAATTTCTTGCATTGCGGAGTCAGGATGTTTGGCAACCTGATACAGCAGATGGCTTTGAACGAGAGAAATTTCTTCTTCTAGGACGGCGCAACAATTCTTATTCAATAATCCGAAGCGCCGGGTGAACGTTTGAAATAGTTCACGAGTTTCATTCATGTATAGCTCTCCTTTCTCTATTTTGCTTATGAATCAGTTATACGATATAAACTTGCAAATTGCAAATAATAAATATATGATTTTCTCATATTCAATTGTAAATCAGGGAGGGGGAATTCGATGCTTGTTCGTTCGATGGAAGAGAAAGATCGTAGCACTGTGATAGCTATCTATCGTCAAGGAGTAGAAGAAGGAAACGCGACGTTCGAAACGATGATTCATGAGCAAGAGTGGTGGACAACGCTGATGCAATCTGAACGATTCGTCCTAGAGCAAGCTGGAAAAGTGATTGGTTGGGCTAAACTGGGACGTGTTTCTGAACGTCATGTCTATCGTGGCGTACGAGAAATCAGTATATACCTAGAGCGTTCCGCTCGAGGACTCGGCGGTGGACGATTCTTACTAGAGGCATTAATCACCTATGCGGACGCCAACGGGATTTGGACGCTTCAATCACACATGTTTCCAGAAAACATCGCAAGCAGACGGCTGCATGAGCGACTTGGGTTCGAACTAGTCGGTCGACGACGTGCCATCGCACAGCATCATGGTGTTTGGCGAGACACGTTGTTGTTGGAGCGACGAAATGACCTCCGGTAATGTAGTGATGTTTCCGCGTTTGATTGTTCAATTCAATTCTTCTACCATGACCCGCCTTCGCTGAAGCGAAGGTTTTTTAGTTTATTCGTCGATGGAAGAAGGAAAGTACTAAAGACGAATGATGTCACCTTAAATGACGGAGGAGGATGGACGGATGTTGCACGCTTTATTTTTAAACTGCACCTTAAAAGCTTCAGGTGAACCATCGAATACGGAGGCGCTGATCCGTGACGTGATCGCATATTGGAAACAAGAGGACGTCACTTCTGAAATTGTCCGCATCGTCGATCATCAAGTCGCGTTCGGCGTCACGGAAGACGAAGGCAACGGGGATGAATGGCCCGTTATTTTTGAAAAGGTGAAACGAGCCGACATCGTCGTCATCGGGACCCCGCTCTGGCTGGGAGAAAAAAGTAGTGTTGCGACGCAAGTCATTGAACGATTATACGGAGGAAGCGGTCTGACGAACGATCTTGGACAAGCGATCTACTACAACAAGGTCGGTGGCGTCATCGTCACGGGGAATGAAGATGGAGCTAAACATGCGTCTGCTTCCATCTTGTACGGTCTGTCGCACATTGGCTTTACGATTCCGCCGAACGTCGATGCTTACTGGGTCGGTGAAGCGGGACCCGGGCCATCGTACATCGAAGCAGGACGGAACAACGATTTTACGAAGCGACACGCACAGTTTTTAGCTGCCAACCTATACCATTTTGCGAAGATGTTAAATGAGCATCCGATTCCAGCAGAAGGGAATGTGATGGAATGAAGAGACAACGTTTAACAGGATACGGTGTCGCAACGTTATTCGCCATGAGTTTAATGCTGGCGGGTTGCGGAAATGACGAAGCGTCAACGGACAAGGTCGAAGACGGATCAACGAATTCGAACACGACCGACGACACGATGCAAGACAAAGATACGGTGACAAAAAATGCCGACACGGATTATGGCTTCAACAGTCTGTCGATTGAAGCGGACGTTGAAGGGGATAACGATGCCATTGATATTAGTTATGACCGGGATAATGACCGAACGGAAGCGGAATATCGCTATAAAGGGGAGCAAAAGCAAGGAGACGACGCGATGGCGGAACTCGACGCGAAGTTCAAGAACTTAAAGATTGATGCGGATACATCTGAGAATGAGGTCATCAGTGAGGTTGAACGTGTGTTTGCGATCCAAGATGCTTCTCGCTTAGAGGTTGAAATCGAATTCTCAGACGGAACCGAAAAAGAATATAAAAAATAAACAACAGGTCTGCACCCGTAAGGGGTGTAGACCTGTTGTCTTAGTGTAGCGTCACATGAGCGAGGACACCGTAATGATCGCTCGGTACAAGGTGATGCGGCAGTCGATGTTCGCCGATCAGCTGGACGTGCTGTAAGGTCACGGGTGAAAGCGAACGCTGACAGAGTAACCAATCATATCGAACGGGGCTTGTGATGCCGTCATTCTTCCTTACGTACGGATTCATCACGGAATCAAGCGTCGCGGCGGCAATTTGTCCTGTACGAGCGGCAAAACTGCCAGCAAGATCGACCCACTCCTTAAGCGCAGCTTGATGCAGAGCGGAGTTTGGACCATCATTAAAGTCACCGCCTAAGAACTCGATCGTCGTATCATCTGTCTGTGAGGCAATCCATTCGTTGACGAATCGAAGTTGATCGAGTCGAATGTCTGAAGCACGCCAATTGAAATGAATGTTCGTCACGGCAAAACGAACACCCTCAATCGAAAACGGGATCCGAATCGCACAGTGGTGGTTGATGTTTGCTGTCGCAGCGGCACTCGAATCCGTTCGTTCAAACGGCAATTTCGTCAGGATGGCAAGTCCTTCATCCGGTGAATCCATATAAGGATCCATCATCATATACGGATAACCGGTCGCCTCTGCGAGGTGCTCGGCGATCGAAATAAATGGTTCATCCGGATGAAATGTCGACATGACTTCTTGTAGGAGGAGAATGTCCGGTTGGTGTTGCTTGATCTCCGCGCACAACGCCTCGAACCGTTCTTGTCGTTTGTGCGGATGATGCCAAATGTTATATGTCGCAATCGATAACGAAAGACTCATAGCTGTAAGCCCATCAGAACCGTATCGTAAAAGCAACCGTCCGATAGTAACCGGTCATGACGCAGTCGTCCTTCTTCTTGAAATCCATGTCTCTGATAGAGGCGAATGGCGCTGAGGTTCGTCTCAACAACCTCGAGCTGAATTTTTTGCAGGGATTGCGCTTTTGCCCAAGCAACGATCCGTTCCATCAGTTGGGTACCGATTCCTTGCCCCCAGTCGGATTGAAGTACACCGAGTCCAAATGATGCCTTGTGCGCGAAACGTTTTAAATGAAAACCACGACACCGGGCGTAGGCGATGAGTCGTCCATCGCGCTCGACGACGAGGATACGATCCGGAACCGAGTAATCGCGTAACTGATCTGCGAAATCCGTCGCGGTCATCACGTCCTCACCAGGCATTCGGTCGAAGTATTCCGTTTCCGCATCGAGTGTTTGGCGGAGTTCAGCGAGGGCTTCAGCGTCACTGAGTCGAGCCGGTCGAATCTGGTACCGTTGTGTATCGAACGAGTGGTGCATCGTCTGCATATGTAATCCTCCGTTCTAGATGGAATATGCTATCATTATGGCAGGGATGGTATCATTTGTAAATTTAAGGAGAGAAGAAATGAAAATTCAAACTGGAACGAAGGAAGATAGGACATTCATCCGCGAGCAATTGATTGCCTACAATCGGCAACATGTTCCTAAAGCCTTATATGAACAATCGGAAGAACTTTGTTTTACAGCATCTAACGAGAAGGGCGAATGCATCGGAGGAATTACCGCGTCTTACGGTTGGCAACATATTCATGTCCAGTTCCTTTGGGTGAGCGATACAGCACGACAGGCAGGTGTCGGAACCCGCCTGCTGCAAGCTATCGAAGGATATGCGAAGGAAGCAAGGTGTACGAAAATTCTTTTGGACACGTTTGATTTTCAAGCACCAGACTTTTACCGCAAGCATGGTTATGAAGAGTATGGACGACTGACCGATCATCCATCGATTGGACAATCTCAATACTTCTTCGTCAAGCGACTTTAACGCCGGACGTGCACAATCCAAGCCGACATGTACGTAAGTGTTCCGATCGATAAGACAAGAGCAATCGCATAGAACGGAAATGCTGGATACAGTTGAAGTAACGGTTGCTCGAACAAAAAGGCAATCATTAGGACGGGAAGGCTGATCATGAAAGCAACATACGCTGCACGAGTTGCTTTACCGGTGATCAGTGCCTCACGTTCGTCGGAGTCGGAAAATTCTGCTGTTGCAAACGAACTTGTACGGTCTTCTCGTAAGAAATAGCTGACGATCGAAAGGACAATCGCAATCACTAGCACTGGAAGGACACTCATTAGATTCAATTCCAGCGACAATCCCGTACCGGATACCGGATCATCTTGAAATAGTTGTAGGTTCGCATGAATGGCACTAATGAGATAAGCAGCTAAAAAGTAGAGACAACAATTAAGTAAAGATTGAGTGACGACACGTTTCATCAGGATTCCTCCTCTAATTGAAATAGTTCCTCGATCGGGCAATCAAAGACGCGGGCAATCTGCATCGCGAGTAAGAGCGACGGCGTATAGCTTCCTTTTTCAAGTGAGATGACAGTTTGTCGTGTCACACCGATTCGTTCAGCGAACTGCTCTTGTGTCCACTTGTGCTGTTGACGATAGAGGCGGACATGGTTCGTCAGTTTCATCTGACGACCTCCTTTCCAGTTGTTTACATTGTAAAGTTGGGTTTACATTTTGTAAAGTAGACTTTACGTCATATATGTAAAAAATGGAGCTGACTCAAAAGTCAACTCCTCAGACTGAAGACAAAGCGTAATTTTTCTTTTAACAAAAAGGATTGCGCTTTTTTTTGTTCATCTCGAATCGTTTTCCTGGGACAAGCATCGAGCCGCTTCGCTTCGCTGCAGGGTCGCTCCTGCTTGTTTTTCCCTAGGAAGCGATGTCGAGTGAACAAAACGCTTCTCTGATCCTTCTTCCGGATATAAAAAAATGACGCATTACACGCCACTCCTACAGGAAAAAGCGCGATTTTGCGCTGTCAGAGACAAACAAGACCCGTTTTCCTGCTCGAACGGAGCGAGAAAACTGACTTGTGTCTCGCCTGAGGAAAGGGCGTGAAAAGACGCGTCATTTTTTGGGATCAGTCATTTGAAGCCTACGTGAACATTAAAATACGTAAGGTGTCAAAATGACAGCCATGAGACAGACGAACGTCTTCAATCCCTGATGATGACGTAAGGATAAGAAAAGCGTGACCAGCCCAGTGATCGTCATACCGGATAAAATCCATCCTAGCCAAAAATCCGTGCTATTCGAAGCAATCGGGATGCTTAATATGTAAGCTGTCGTGTGCGGAAAGAAGCCGATGGCATCTAAAAGGATACCGCCAAAGACACCAGTTAGCAACAAGCCGATCGACAGACGAAATAGTGCGTTATGTTTAATCATATGCATACTCCTATTCTGTTTGGTTGACGCAAGAAATCCTATTGTTGCGCCTATTCAATATGTTTCTACAAAAAGCGATGAATTCCTTTCTGTTATCTATCCCTGAACTTTATCAAAAATTCTCGCTTCTGCACATCAATCGGAATATTCAGATAGTTATGGGGTATTCTGTTGAAAACGCCATCGCCGATTCAGTGGAAAGGAGAAGAGAAGATGATGCCTGAACTGATACCGGATAACCGGGAGCTCGAACGTAGGATTCGGATCGTCCATCTGTTGCGAAAACTGGGGAAGACGGACGAAGCGATTGCCCGATCCTTGTATGTTCCGATCGAATGGGTTCAATCAATTGGTGAAGAAGACGACTGGCAGCAAATGCAATCATCCTAAGGCAAGGACGTCACGTCCTTGTTTTTTCGCGTGTTCCGGTATACTAAAGCAAGCATCTCAAATCGAGAGGATGAAGTAAAATGAACGTTGCCATTATTGGAGCAGGAATCAGTGGTTTATATCTCGCGACGCGTATGCAGGAGCTTGGACACGACGTGACGATCTATGAAGCACGCGACCGAATCGGTGGGAGAATTGAGACGGTCGATTTCAACCTAGCCGGACAAGCATATGCGTTTGATCTTGGACCGACTTGGTTTTGGCCGGACAGTGAACCACTGATGGTTGATTTGATCCATCGATTCGATTTACCGACACTGGAACAATACACGACGGGTGCGCTTCGACTCGAACGGGCTGACGGAATCGAGTCGCATGTGGTTGCGAATCAACCGACGGCGCTTCGCCTTCGTGACGGAATCCGCTCCGTTGCTACGGCACTTGCTGCACGACTCACACCGGGAACGATTCGACTCAAGTCTCCCATCAGCCAGATTGATGTCATGAATCGGATTATCGTCAGTTCAGGAAGGAAGAGTCAACCGTTCGATGAGATCGTTCTCGCATTACCACCGCGTCTAGCGGCAACACTATCATTTGTACCATCTTTACCTGAAGCAGTTCTGGGTGAACTTGAAGCATTACCGACTTGGATGGCGCAGCAAGCGAAATGTCTGATTTTTTACGAGAAACCGTTTTGGCGTGATTCGGGCTGGTCCGGTCAGGCAATCAGCTGGACTGGGATGGTGCAAGAGATTCATGACGCTTCCCCACAAGATGGACCGGGAGCGTTGTTCGGTTTTTTCCGGACACCGGCACGTGAACGACGATTATTGACCGAGGCGGAAATCAAGGAAACGGTACTCGCGCAGCTGGTTCGTCTGTTCGGTGAACAAGCGCGTCAGCCGATTGGTTGGGCATATAAAGACTGGTCGACAGATAGTTGGACAGCAACACGAGCCGATGCAGCCCCACTCGTGGATTTCCCGGCATATCATGCTATCAATCTCGGAGTGGAGCATGCAGCGATTTCATTGATTGGGACAGAGACCGATCCGAGTCATGGTGGACACTTAGAAGACTCATTACGATCCGTTGAACGCTATTTAGAAAAGAGAGGAGTAAAAAAATGATCAAGACGCTACATTATGATGTGTTCACAACGATGCCAGGAAGCGGTAATCCAGCTGGGGTCGTCTTAGACGCCGATCAATTGACTGAGTCGGAAATGCAACGAATCGCGCGTACGAATGGCTTTACCGAGACGACGTTCGTCTTGTCATCCGAGCAAGCGGACTACCGCATGCGCTACTTTGCACCGGAACGGGAAATGGACTTATGCGGACATGGTACGATCGCTGCATTAACGGCACTTGATTCAAAGATCCGTTTATCTGCGGCATGTCAGATCGAGACAAAGTCAGGCATCTTGCCCGTGATGCGTTTAGCGAACGGAATGTTTCGCTTGCAACAGGGACAACCACAATTACATCAGTTTGACGGTGACATAAAGCACGTTCTAGCCGCGATTGGTCTCGAATTGACACATCTCGATGACCGATGGCCAATCGTATACGGCAGTACTGGGAACTGGACACTGCTCCTCCCGATTCGTCGACTTGAGGACTTTCACCGGATGGTGCCGGATAACCAACGCTTTACCACCGTGTTGACCGATCTCCCACAAGCCTCGATTCATCCGATTTGTCTCGATACATATGACCGACAAGCGACGATGCATGGACGTCACTTCTCAGCAACGGGGGCAGGTAGCGTCGAAGATCCGGTTACGGGAACGGCGAGTGGTGTGATGGGTGTCTATTATCGAAAATTCATCCAGCCACTTGAAACGGAAACAGCGATCATCGTCGAACAAGGACACGAGATGGGTCGTCCCGGGCAGGTCGGAATCCGTATTTCTGGTGAAGGTCTTGATCATAGCAAATGGAAAGTCGAGATGGACGGGCAAGCCGTCTTTGTCGGCGTCAAGAGAGTGGGAGAGGAAGAGGCAGATGTTGAAACATTTCATTTGGGATTTTGACGGCACCTTGTTTGATACGTATCCGGTGTTAGTCGATGTGTTCGTGGAATTACTCGAGCGTGAGGGGCGAACGGTCGAACGCGAGCAAGTAGCAGAGCTGATGGCGATTTCAGCAAAAACGACGTATGATACGTTTGATGTGTCTGAAGCATTCATTCTGAACTACAAGCAACAAAAGATGATGATTGAACAAGAACAGTCTGAACCGTTTCTCGGAATCCGTGAACTGTTAGAGGCGTTATCGACGAGAGGTGCGACGCATCATATCGTCACCCATCGCGGAACATCGATTCATGCGTTGCTTGCAAAACATGGGTTGACGCATCATTTTCAAGATGTGTTGACGGCACCGGATGGATTCGCCCGAAAACCGGATCCGGAAGCTGTCACGTATTTAGTCAATCGGCATCAGATGGCACGAGACGAAACGATCATGATTGGAGACCGGGAACTCGATGTCTTAGCCGGACATCGTGCCGGTATCAAGACGTGTTTGATAAGCAACCGACCAAATGAGACCGTTGCGACGTATACCGTAACGTCGCCCGGTCGATTAAAGGAATTGTTACTGACATAACGACAGCCCCGCTTCCAGTGATGGAAACGGGGCTGTTTTTTAAGAAGACAATCGATCTGCTTCGGTTGCTTCAGCGCGTGGTGCACGCCAGAAATACGTCAGTAAAATGCCGACTGCGAGCATGACTGTCGCGAAATAGAACGGATAGTTCAAATTGACGTCAAACAGTAGTCCACCAACGATCGGTCCGAGAATGTTGCCGATGCTCGTAAACATCGAGTTCATTCCGCCGACGAATCCCTGTTCATTTCCGGCAATCTTCGAAAGATAGGTCGTGACAGCAGGTCGCATCAAGTCGAAACCGACGAAGACGACCATCGTCACGAGAATGATCGAGAGATAGTTCGTCACGAACGTCATCAAGACGACGAGCAGTGTCGAACCGATCAAGCTGTATCGGATCAAGCGAATCTCACCGAACCAGCGCGTCAAACGATCGAACAGTCCGACTTGGACGATGACGCCGACGATCGCACCGAGAGAAATCGCAAGCGCAATGTCCTTCGCCGTGAAGCCGAACTTCCGGTCGACGAACAAGGCGAACAACGACTCAAACGAGGCGAGACCGAACGATGAGATCAATAGGACAAGAAAAGCGATGAAATAGAGCGGACTGAAGATTTTCCGGAAACCGGTCTGTTGTTTGACAGTCGTTGTCTCGTAATGACGTTCCGGTTCCTTAAGCGTAAAGACGGATAACACCATCGCTGTTAAACCGAACGCAGCAGCAAAGAAGAACGGTGTCCGCGAGCCGAGGTCAGCGAGGAACCCACCAATCCCTGGTCCGATGATGAAACCGGTCGAGATGGCAGCAGACATATATCCGAGCGCTTTCGGACGAGTTTCGTTCGTCGTGATATCAGCGATGAATGCCGTGACGGCTGGCATGATGAAAGCAGCGCTGACACCACCGAGAATCCGTGACGCGAACAGGACTTCGACGCTTTGACCGAGACCGAATAAGAGCTCGGACATGCTGAAGATGAATAAACCGATGATGATCATCGGTTTACGTCCGTACTTGTCAACGGCACGTCCCGCGAGTGGTGAAAGAATTAGTTGCGCAAAGGCGAAGGCGGAAACCATGTAACCGACTGTCGCCCCGGAGATGTTCAACTCGTTCATGATTGTCGGTGTGACGGGAATGACGAGTCCGATACCTAAAAAGGCGATGAATAAGTTGAGCAGGAGTGTACTTAAAATCAATGTATTGTTTTGCATAGTTCACCTCAATAGAATTAAATCGTTTTTGACATACCGCGCCAGACGATCGGCCAGACAGCTTGCTGTCGAGCGTGAAACGCGTCGACACCGTTGTAGACGAGTTCCGTCAGCGTACCTTCCGCAACCGTCAGATAGGCGAGAGCGGCACTTTTGTAATCCGTCGAATAGAGAATCTTTTCCGTTCGGTCTCGTTCGCGTAGTAATCGCGTTAATAGATCGTGCAGTGAATCGAAAAACGGATTGAAGCGGTCCGTCATTTCTTGTTCGAGCTTCTCCGGTGGAAAATAGGCAGCCCGAAGGATGAATCGCATCAGGATATCGTCTTGCTGTTCCGAAATGAACCAATCGAAGAAGCCGTGCAGCGATTGCTCGAGCGGCTGCTGCCGCGTACTCGTGAAATACGTCGCAAAGCGGCGCTTTTGTTCTTGCAAGGCGTACGTCGTCGCTTGCAGGAACAGGTCGTCCTTCCCTTTATAGTGCGCATAGATCGATGGCTTTTTTATGCCAACCTCTGTCGCAATTTCTTGCAACGATGCCCCTTCATAGCCGTGCGCAGCAAAATGATGGATGCTCGTCTGTAACAATTGTTGGGCTTTCAGATGAATCACCTTCCTAACGGTCGTTAGGTAACACTGTAACAGCAAATTTCAAATGTAGTCAATCAGATTGTCTTACCGCACAAAAAAACTGACTCCGCGAAGGCGGAATCAGTTAAGGAAGAATCATTATTTATTCATGACACGACCGCGTGTTGCGACGCGTGAGCCGACGATTCCTGCGAATGACGTGAAGATAAGAGTCAGAAGCAGTCCGACGAACGCCCAGATTGAAACTTTTGACGCCGTTTGTGTCGCTTGTTCTGTTTGCTCGCGGACATCTTGGACCGTTTTCTTAAGGTCAGCGGATGTTTCATCAAGCGTTTGTTTAGCAGTCTCAATTTGTTGCGTCGTTTCTTTTGTTGCCGTGTTGAGACCATCAACGATGTTTTGCGTCGCTTCTTCCGCTTCAGCACCTGTCAAATCGGTGTTTTTCGCAACAGCATCAGCGATTTTATCTTCATCGACTGATTTCTCGATTTTTTCAGCTCGTGCTGTCAACGAATCACCAAGATCCTGGACGATCGTATCGAAGTTCTCTGGTTTCGTGATCGCTTCCTTACCAGCAGCCGTGACGTCTTCTTGAACAGCGTCAAGTTCGTTCTGCAAGTAACCTGGTTGCAATTCTTTGATGTCCGTATCTTTTAAGATTTCGTCGACGTTCCCTTCAAGTTCTTTCGTATCAACTTGTGACACGTTTTTCGTAATCGAATCGAATCCTTTCGTCGCAGCGTCTTGCGCCGTCGAAGCAACGGATCCGATGCCGTTACCAGCCGCACCACCGACCGTACCGAGTAGTGAGCCGACCGATTGTAACGTATTGACCGTCGTGAACGTCAAGAGAGCGAACAGTAGGATGACGCTCGTCGACCATGTCAAGAAACCGTGGACGAGACCGGCACGTGCCGACGTCACACCGGAGACGAATCCGGCAACGAACAGCGAGATGAGCAATGAAAGGATTGCCCAGATGATCAAGCCAGTTCCAACACCATCGAACGGGTTATTTGACGTGACGTCCGTGACGCCGAGACCGATCGCTGAACCGATTAAACTAAATAAGATCAATAAAGATAGAAATGATACCACACCTGCAAAAATCGAGCTCCATGAGATGTTACGACCTGCTCCGTCCGCTTCCGCTCGGAAATACGACGAAAAGCCTTTGTTTGTCTTTTCCATAATAAGCACTACCTCTCCCCAAATTGGTCTTTCAAGTTCGAGATGTTCATGAATGTAAAAGCTTCATCTCAAGTTTCTTACGCGCATAGCTCTTATATAACCGGTAACTAAATAAGAGAAACCTAGTATTACAGGTACATGATTAATGGTCGCCTGAACTTCAACGAAGTGATATTGGTTGCGTTTGAAGAAAAAGCATCGTACACTTTTATCAAGTGTCACGTTATACTGTACAGTTTGAAATCAAAAGGAGGTGATCCCCCACTTTTAGGGGGATACAAGTTGGACATCGTCTTAACACTGAATTTGTTGTTGCTCGTCGTATTGATTGGTTTGACCGCGTTTTTCGTCGGTTCGGAATTTGCTGTCGTTAAAGTCCGGATGTCACGTCTCGACCAGATGGTGCAAGAAGGAAAAAAGGGAGCAGTACTTGCGAAGAAGGTCGCAGGAGATCTCGATTATTACTTGTCGGCCTGTCAGCTCGGTATCACAATCACTGCACTTGGTCTGGGTGCACTCGGGAAACCGACCGTCGAGAAATTGTTGACACCGGTCTTTGATGAACTTGGTGTCGCCGTTTCGCTGTCAACGATTCTCTCATACAGTATCGCTTTCATCTTCGTGACGTTTCTCCACGTCGTCATCGGAGAACTTGCACCGAAGACGCTCGCGATCCAGTATGCGGAACGGATGACGTTACTGCTAGCTCCTTCACTCTATGTATTCGGAAAAGTCATGTATCCGTTCATCTGGATCATGAACGGTTCGGCCCGTGTCCTCTTGCGGATGTTCGGTGTGAAACCTGCCGGTCACGAACAAGCCCATTCCGAAGAAGAGTTGAAGATCATCATGGCACAAAGTTTTCAAAGTGGTGAGATCAATCAATCGGAACTCGCCTTGATGCAAAACGTCTTTGCGTTTGATGAGCGTGTCACGCGCGACATCATGGTGCCACGGATGAACATGATGGTCATTTCGGACGAGATGAGTTGGGAAAATCTATTACAGACGATGTCTGATAATCCGTATACACGTTACCCGGTCAGTGAAGGAACGGATAAGGACCGGATTAGTGGTTATATCAACGTCAAGGAAGTGCTCGCCCATCACGCGGTACAAGACGAACGAGAACTTGCATCGTTCCTTAAACCGTTGCCGGTCGTTTCGGAATTGACACCGCTGCAAGAAACACTCTTGAAGATGAAGCAGACACGGTCACACATCGCTCTCGTCATCGACGAGTATGGTGGGACATCCGGTTTGATCACGATGGAGGATATTTTGGAGGAAATCGTCGGTGATATCCGTGATGAATTCGATGAAGCGGAGCAAGCCGAAATCGAACAGTTACCGGACGGCTCGTACCGCTTAGCGGGTACTGTCCTATTAGTTGAAATTGAAGAACGATTTGGTCTTCGGTTCACTGAAGCAGAGGCGGTCGACACGATCGGTGGGTATATCCAATCACAGACGGCTGCTTTTGAAGAGGGAACGATCGTAGCAGATGAGGCGTTTACGCTTGAAATCTTGCGTTCTGCCCAATATCAGATTCAGGATGTCAAGTTGACCCTGCCGTCAAGCTAATAGAAAGACCCGTTTTGCTTAGTAGTTCAATCTACTAAGCAGGCGGGTCTTGTTTAATGGACCGAGGACTTATCGCGTTCATCAAAAAAGTAAAAAAGTGTCATTCGATCAATGATGAACATGATGATAATTCTGACCGACGAGATCACGAATCGATAAGATATGGCGATAAGCTAACGTATATCTACTAGATGTTAGGGAAAAAGGCTAACTTCAATCAATAAACTAATCTAGGTTAGCCATAATTATTGTGATTTTCCATTCAATTGTCAGAGAATCTAGACGATATAAGGAATGAAGTTCACAAATGAATGAGGGAGAGAAGCATATGAAATGGTTCGCGAAATCAGCATCACCGTCCTTCGATGCGCGCATCGAAGACGAACGCGCTCATGTCGTGTTGAATGTTCCGACATCCTTACATGAACAATTACGTTTAATCGGTCTAGAAGCAGTCGATTTACAAATTGTCCGGGTCATCCGCGAAGATGTATCCCGTTGGATGCCGAGCATGGTCGACGCGTTCTACGAGGAGCTGGTTCGTGTTCCGTCACTCCGGCATTTGATTGAACAGCATTCGACGCTCGAACGATTGAAAGGCACTCTCGCTCGGCATATCCTACAAATGTTCGATGGTCAGGTGACGATGGACTACATCGAAGCCCGGCGCCGGATCGCTGAACGACATGTTCAAATCGGGCTGCATAATAAATGGTATATTGCTGCCTTTCAAAAAGTCTGGAACGTCCTCAGTGAACAGATTGACGACAGTGATTGGCCGGAAGTAGAACGTGTCCGGATCATGCGGGCAGCGGGGAAACTCTTCAACCTCGAGCAACAAATCGTCATGACGATGTATGAGGATCAAATCGATGAGGAACGCCAAGCGATCGCGACAGCCAAACGGCACGTCGGAGATGGCGTTCAAAAATCAACGGAAGAACTTGCTGCGATGAGTGAAGAGTCGTCAGCGAACTTCCAGGAGATTGAACGGCACGCCAAACACGTCTCGACGACGACAGACGCGATTTCGATTCAGTTGACGGAAGCGGTCAGTGAAGCAGAAGCGGGTGTCGTCCTTGTCGAAGAGGAGACACGTCGCTTTGAGCATGTCGTCGCGGATTTATCACGGACGACTGAACAAGTCGCTGAACTGTCTCGTCTGTCGCAGGAAATCGAGCGGATCGCCGGGATGGTGACGACGATTTCCGATCAGACGAACCTACTCAGCTTGAACGCCTCGATCGAAGCGGCGCGTGCCGGGGAGATGGGGCGCGGATTTACCGTCGTGGCGCAAGAGATTCGGAAACTCGCTGAAGAGAGTAAACAGTCGGCAGCCGAGACGTCGCGGATCGCCCAAGAAATTACGCAAAAGATGCTCGTCGTCTCAGAGCGGATGGGAACGACGGAGACGGCGGTTGTCCGAACGACGACGGAGATGCAACAAGTCGTCCGTGCCTTTTCACGGATTTCGGAACAGACGGATGCGGTCTCGCGGCAAATTCATGAACTATCGACCGATACGAAGGATGTCGCAGGGACGATCGAAGGGATGCGTAAGATTGCAGAAGCGATTGCTGAGACAGCGGATGACTTACAAGAAGTCGCAGCAACCTTATAAGTGAATCCTCCTTTCTACGGGAAAGGAGGATTTTTTTGTCGTTTTATGGAAAAATGTAAAGTGGAGGTGTGAAGAATTCATGATGAAAAGTCTTGGATTGATTTTTGTATGTATGATCGCTTTTGTAGGAAATTACGTGATAGCAGGTGACCTCGCTCCACGGGAGTTCTATGCCTTACTCGGTTTAATGGGTGTCGCTTTCTTGACCGGCGGGATTGAATGGTGGGAAATCCGGCGCGATTTACGCTATCGGGGAGTAGAAGAGGGGATATCCGTTCGCTTGGCGGACCGATCGAGCCGAAAGACGAATACGGTCTTTCTCGCGCATGAACGATGGCTGACGTTCTCACGTCGTTACGCCACGTGGTGGCAGGCAATCCTTGCGCGCTTCGAAAAGTTTGAATCATTTTTCCTCGACGTAACATTCGAAGGAGACGGGGAAAAATTACAAATTAAAGAGACAAGGACGGAGTGGCTACGCAATACGACACATTTTGTGATTCGCAAAGACGGACGCGATGTCGGAACAATCCGCACCGATGCGGCACTGCGACAACAATTACGACTGCAAGAAGTGTTACTCGTCTCGTATGCCGATCAGGCGTATCAGATTCGGTCCTCGACGCTTACGCGAAAAATCGGTGTCTATCAAAACGGGGACTGTATCGCGACGGGGTCACGACACGGAGCGCGACTCGTCTTTGACTGTGACACGAATGAACGTCTCTTAGCCGTCGCCAGTATGATCGTCTTTCGACTTGTTTATTCGAAATGATTTTATTTCAAATACCTAATTTAGAAAGGAATTTATCATGATTCAATTTCAAGGAAGTCCAGCATTACATACTAAACGGCTACGATTACGGAAGGTTCAACTGTCAGATACGGAAGCCATGTTTCAAAACTGGTTATCGGACGATCGTGTCATGCGTCATTTGATCAAAGGACCACACGAGACGATGGCGCAGACGAAAGCACGCGTAACAGAAGTCCTTGCTTCCTACGAAGAGAAAACCTTTTGCTATTGGGGGATAGAAGAGAAACACAGTGGAACGTTGATTGGTGTCATCGATCTATTTGCTTTCGATGCGACGACGGACCACTGTGAGGTCGGTTATTGTATCGGATACGACTGGTGGAATAACGGATACGGTAGTGAGGCTTTAACTGCAGTCCTTGCCTTTGGTTTTCAAGAGATGCATATCCATAAAATTTCAGCAGCCCATAATATCGACAATCCAGCTTCCGGGCGGATCATGCAGAAGGTCGGCATGATTCAAGAGGGAACGGTACGGGCGATGATCCGCAATGCAGCAGGAGAGTATAAGGATTGTGCGATCTATGGGCTGCTTCGTGAAGCATATGACATGAAAAAAAATCTTTAATTCAAGTCAAAAAACGCGATGTTTCCTCATAAAGAGGAGCATCGCGTTTTAAGTTTTTAACCGGTCTTTCGGATCGATTCGAATAATCGTCCCTTATAGACGTCGGCAATCGTATTGAGGAACGTCTCGCTCAACTTTTTCGGGAAGAACGGTTTTGCATACATATAATGATACGCCTTTTTCAAATCATCCCATTGTGTACACGGTTCCGTTTGACGGAACCGAGCGACGTCGATGATCCGTGTTCCGTTAGCGGTCAAAAGGATATTGCGTAAATGGATGTCTGATGGGTTCAAACCGACGGATCGTGCTTGTGCTAAAGCCGTATCGACTGTCATTAAGACGGATTCTGGGATGAACGTCCCGCTGACGAGACATTCAAATAACGTTTGACCTTCAATGTATTCAAGCACGATATAATCGGCACCGTATTCGTAGACTTGCGCATACGTCGGAAAATCAGTCAACTGTGCGTAGATGCTCCCTTCGAGATCAGCGAGCGTTCGAAACGACGGGTAAAATTTCTTGATGACGCGATCTGTTCCGCGGATGCGAAAGACGAACGCACTTCGTCCTGTCCCGATTAAGTCAAGTTCACTCGGAAGATGCTCGATCGTACAAACGAAGCCTGTTTCTTTCAATTGGATCAATTGCGCTAACTCAGCGTCAGTTTTCAATGGTGTCACTTCCTTTCCTCCTTCATTTCTTATACCCATTATACGCTCATCTGACAGGAAAAGTTTCAAAAATCACTTGTGTGTGAAAGTTTTGAACATTATGTGATATGCTAAAAATGTTACACTGTTACATACTTCAAGGGGGTTTTTAATCATGTCAACGACACAACAATGGCGCGACCATTTCGATGGTCTTCGCGCATACGAAGAAGCCGTCGCATTACTTTACTGGGACATGCGGACATACATGCCGGATCAAGGCGCAGCAAACCGTTCCGCGTCGATCGGATTCCTCTCGACAGAGAGCTTCCGTCGCCGGACAGGCGAAACATACCAACAATTACTAGCAGCAATGGAGCAAGAGACGCTGACGGGCATCGAAGCGATCTCGTTCGCAAAAGCAAAAGAGGCATTCGATCGCGACTCGAAGATTCCAGAAGCCGAGTACCAAACGTTCATCACGTTGATCTCTGAGGCAGAGAGCGTCTGGGAAAAGGCGAAAGACGCAAACGATTGGTCGATGTTCGAACCATACCTCGAGAAAATCGTCGCGATGGAGCGCCAGTTCGTCGAGTACTGGGGCTATGACGCGCACCCATATGACGCATTGCTCCATGATTATGAGCCGGGGATGACGGTCGCGACACTCGATCCGTTGTTCGCAGAACTTCGTCAAGCAATCATTGGTTTGCTCGGTCAGCTCGAAGGAAAAGACTTCCCGACGCTTGATTGGTCAGCGGACCGCGAGACACAGATCGCCTTGAACCAAGAATGGCTCCGCGATATCGGCTATGACTTCACGTCTGGTCGTTTAGATGAGACGGTCCATCCGTTCCAGACGACAATCAACCGGAAGGACGCACGCATCACGACAAAATACGATGAGAATGACTACCGGAACTCTGTCTTCGGTACGATGCATGAAGCCGGACACGCGACGTATGAGCAAGGGATCGAACCGGAACTCGATTCACTCGGTCTTGGTGACGGCGCTTCGATGGGGATTCACGAATCACAATCACTGTTCTTTGAGAACTTTATCGGACGCAACCAAGGTTTCCTCGACGCACGTTATCACGGCTTGCAACAAGCGATTCCGTCACTGGCTGACGTCCCGTTCGAACGCTTCTATGCCGCGGTCAATGAAGTCAAACCGTCACTGATTCGGATCGAAGCCGATGAATTGACGTATGCGCTTCATATCATCATCCGCTATGAGCTGGAAAAACGCCTGATGACGAAAGAGCTCGAAGTCAAGGATCTCCCGCAAGAATGGAACCGTCTCTATAAAGAGTATCTCGGTGTGGATGTGCCGAGTGATGCAAAAGGCGTCTTACAGGACGTCCATTGGTCAGGTGGCTCGTTTGGTTACTTCCCAAGTTACGCGCTCGGTCTCGTCTATGCGGCACAGCTCAACGAAGCGCTTCGTCGTGACGTCGATAACGTCGATGGTCTGATCGCGGCGGGAACACTCGCTCCAATCAAAGGCTGGCTGAAAGAGAACATCCACCGTCACGGGAAATCGAAGACACCGGCTGAACTGATCGAAGCAGCAACGGGGCAATCGATCTCTGTCGCACCACTCGTCAACTACTTGACGAAGAAATACACGCGTGTCGTCGAGGCACTCTGATGTTGTGGTTCGCACACCGCGGCGTCAGTGATCGTTTTCCGGAGAACACGCTCGAAGCCATCGCTGCTGCGATTGAAGACGACGTCGATGGGGTCGAATTCGATGTCCATTTCTCAAAGGACGGTGTTGGTGTCATCATTCACGATGAGACCGTCAACCGAACGACGAACGGGACAGGACGCGTCATCGACATGACGGTCGCTGAACTGCAGGCGCTGGATGCTGGAGCACGATTCAAAGGGGAACCGATCAAGACGAAGATTCCAACGCTTGACGAAGTCCTCGCAATCCTTGCACCAGTGACCCTGCGGCTCAACATCGAGCTGAAGACGGATACGATCCGCTATGACGGGCTTGAAGCGTATGTCCTTGAACGCTGTGCCGCACACGGCATCGCGACCGAACGGCTGTTATTCAGTTCGTTCAACCATTATTCGGTTGCCTTGATCCAAAAGCTCGACCCACGCGTTGAAACAGCGATTCTCTATCCGTATCCGATCTATCATCCGGAAGAACAAGCCCTCCGAATTGGTGCGACCGGTATCCATCCCGATTATCGACGGGTGACGGAAGCGGACGTTGCGTTCGCTCATGCGCAAGACGTCACGGTCCGGGTTTACACTCCGAAGACGGTCGAGGATGTCCGGCAGATGCAACGAATCGGTGTCGACGCCGTCATCGTCAATGATCCAAAAGGGATGCGTGACACATTCGAAGGATGAGGAGGAGGAAGGGATGCGCAAGGAATACGTATTCGTCATCAGTTTGTCGCTCGTCGCTTTATTCGTCGGACTTCAGCTTGGCTTTGCCCGCTTGCCGGAACCAAAACCGAAGCAAGTGACGACGACACCGATGCGCCCTGCGGATTATCAGGCAGGACTTGCGTCAGCGAAACGGGAACTGAAGCAGATTCAGCGCTTCACCTTGAAAAGCACCCTTCCTGCGGATGGAACGACGGTGACCTGGATTTATGAGACCCCATCCGATGAACGAATTGCGGTCGATTGGTATTACGTCGAGAGTTATCCGGAAGAACAAGTCCAGATGACACGAAACGAGACATCCCGGATCATCTCGTATGAACGCTATTTAATCGTCATTCGACCGATTTACGGAACGGTCGTCGATAGTGAACTCGAACAGTTCGCTCTTCGCTTTACAGGTTACTTCACGACACAACAACAGGGGGAAAACGATGTCAGGTAAAATCATTCTCTTGATTGGTGGATCGGGCAGCGGAAAGTCCTCCCTGATCAAACGTCTGCGAACGGAATACGCGCACGTCCGGTTCATCCCGTCGGTAACGACCCGACCGAAACGACCGACAGAGATTGATGGAGCAAGCTATCATTTCGTCGACGTCAAGACGTTCCAACAATTGATCCAAGACGACGGCTTCATCGAATACGCCCACGTCCACCGGGCGTGGTACGGGACACCGCGACAAGCGTATGTCGATGTCCTCGAACAGGATCAAATCGTCATCAAGGACATTGATCCGAAAGGGGCGGCGAACTTCAAGCGTTTGTTTGGCGACCAAGTGATCACGATTTTCGTCTCAGTCCCACCCGACTTGATGAAGGAACGACTGTTGATGCGCGGGGATACACCGGAGTTTGAAGCGCGACTCGTCGATTACGAGGAAGCGTGGAAAGACCGCGATCATTATGATTACATGATTGAAAACATCGATTTTGAGACAGCGTATGCCGATCTGCTTGAGATCATTGCTGGCTACATTCCACAGGCATGACGAAGAGGACGCAAGATGCGTCCTCTTTTTGATGTCAGAAAGGAGTCTTCATGTTACCTTTGCATCCCTTACTCACGCACGTTGTGAGCGAAAGACAGTTATCTGGTCGATCGCGCCAAGCCGTCTGGTCCGTCAAGACGGCAACAGCGCACTACATCGTCAAGGTCGTGACGGATCCGTCTAGTCGTCAATATGAACGAGAAGCCGCTGTCGCGATCCCAAAACAAGAGGGAATCTCTCATGCCTTACCGCTAGCGACCGGACGGACCGCAACGACCGCTTACGGCATCTATCCGTACCTACCCGGAAAAACCGTTCGAAGCGTGCTCGAGGAGTCCCCGGAATTTGCGCCTCAGCTTGGTCAGGAGACAGGGCAAGCGTTGAGACGCATTCATGACGTCACTGCACCGAGCGAAATGACGTCTTGGAGCGAACGTTGCCAGGCGAAACATGACCGCTACCGCGCAGCGATTGACGGGTTGCTTGAACTAACGTGGATCGAGCGTCTTGATCGATTCATTAGCGAGCGGATTCCGTTACTTCAGACACGTCCGAACCAGTTGCAACATGATGACGTTCATCTCGATAATCTCCTTGTCGAGGATGGGCATCTTTCCGCCTTCCTTGATTACGGGAATCATGATTATGGCGATCCGTGGCATGATTTCGTCAAATGTGGTCTGTTTCAGGTCGAGACGAGTCCGGTATTTGCCCGTCACTTGATCGAGGGGTATTTCGAGACCGAAGTACCATCCGACTTTTGGCGAATGTATAGTCTTTACATGGCGATGGTCGTCTTTTCAGCACTCGTCTGGACGAAGCGGTTCGATGCAGACGGAATGCAAGCAATGCAAAAACGCGTTCAGCGAATCATTCAGGATCATGCTGGTTTTCAGCGAGACATCCCGCTTTGGTATGAGACTTGAACAGCAAGGACAATAAAAACATGATGCGTTCGTCTCTCTTGACTGAGAAACGAACGCATCATGTTTGGTCTGAATCATATATTCGAAGCGATACTTACCACTCGAAGCCTTCTTCACTATACTTGCCGTTCGAATTGAAGAATCGTTCTTCTGTTTTACCGTTTACCGTACTCGTATAAATGACGTAGACGTCGAGATGATCATTCTGATCCGCCATCTTTTTAGCAGCTTTCTTAGCATCGGCTTCATTCGTATATGTCTCTGACTTGCTTGCCTTGCCGTGTTTTTCTTGCCCTTGTTCTTCATAACCTTCTACTGTCCATACTTTTTTTGATGACATTCTTAACTTCCTTTCCTGCCAAAAGCGAGTCCGCTTGGCTGTTACATTATGCTGTGCAAAACGAGCACTCGTCAACCGTTGCCGTTCATTCTTTGACGATCTCGTCCAAATGATCGGCATAATAACGGATTGCTCGGTCAAATGTCTGGATCGAGGCGTCCGACGACGTCGTAGCAAGACTCTTCAGCAACCGACCGACCGCCTGATCGGCTTGACCGAGATTGTACTCCGTCATCGCGAGGAAGGCTTGCAGGGCATGGGCGTCCGGAAACTCACGGAGCGCACGATGGAACACGTCTGACGCAACTTCGAACTGACCGATGACACGATATGTACTGCCGAGTCCGATATATGCCTGCAGGCGGTCCTCACCTGCAAGACCGAGCGCTAGGGCTTGTTCATAATAGGGAACAGCAGCCTGCTCCTCACCGAGACTATCATGACACCACGCCATCTGATAGAGAACGGTCGGGTCGTTAGGTGCCGTCTCGACATACTGACGGACGACTGCCTTCGCTGCTTCATATTGCCCCGTCTGTCGTAACTGTTGCACCGATTCGAAATCAAACATCGCGTTTCCTCCTCCTGAATTTACTAAAAAACGGATCCGGTCGTCCTGACCGGATCCGTTCGATTGAACAGCTTAAATTGTTTTTTCAAGCTTCGTCAAGAGCGTCCGGAACAGTTCGAGTTCCTGATCCGAGAAGTCCTCGAAGACGTCTGCGAGGTAATCCATCTTCATCGATTCGAGTTTTTCGTAGAGCTCGATGCCTTTTGGAGTGGCGCGAAGTTCGACGACACGACGATCGAGTTCGCTTCGTTCACGCGAGATCAACTCTTTTTTCGTCAATTCGTCTGCTAATGCCGTGATCATGCTCGCTGAGAATTGGAACTCTTGCGAGAGGGCAGAGGCGATTTGCGGACTGTTCGCACAAAGGGACTTCAAGATGAAGAACTCATTGCGTGTCAAGTAAGTCGTGAACATGCTACGCACGTCCTTCTTGATCGCGCGGTAGTTCATCCGTAATCCTTTTTCTGTATCAACGATCAACTGATCGCGTTGTGCTACTTCTAGTGTAGTTGCCATGTATCGTTCACTCTTTCTATACCGTAGTTTCTTTCACTCGTGATTTAGTATAGTGAAAAATTTTAGTTTAATCAATATTTTTCTCTTGAATCATCTGTTTCGACGACGCGGGCGACTTGGGCGACTATCTCTTCGACGTTGCGCAGTTCTGGATAGAAGCGGCGGAAGAAGTAGTCGATCCGGTGTGTATCTTCGCCAGCAATTGTCAGCGCCATGCAGATATAGGCGATGCCGATTCCTTGACGAGGCAGGAACGGATTCGGCATGACCTTCGCACAGCGTAAGGCGAGCGGACTGTGCGTCGTCACGGCTTCAATCAACTCTCCGTACGTCCGGATATCGACATAATGGAACATCCGAATCAGTTCGTTGATCAGTTGTTGATCGGAATCGAGCATCATTTGCGATGTAACGAGTCGTTTATCGAGCTCGTTGATGACCGGGGAGTGATCGATGAAGTAGTTCAAGTTATCTGCCGTGATCCGGACTTGATGGGGGTCAGACAAGATTTGTTGAACGGTCTCGTCTTCAAATTGTTTCAACTGTTTCTTGATGTTGACGAACTCCTGATCGGCGATTTCGAGTAATCCTGCCACCCGACTGAAGCTGCGCCGGACTTCTGCTGGGACACTGTTCGGATTTTTATATCCGAGATCATGTTCGATCTCCGCCCACGCGTGTTGCAGGATCGAGCGGATTTGGATCTCAGCCGTGTAATCCTTGAAACGACCATACTCGCTCAGGGCAAGCCGCTGATCGCTCAGTGAAGCGACGAAGTGGACCGAGAGATAACCGAATTCTGTCGTATCGAGCAACGTTGACTTATCGACCGATTGATCGCGATCGATCGCGAACTCATTCTCGATGATGCGTGCCGCTTCCCGGACATCGTCATGGAAATAAGTGACGATCCGAATCCCGGTCAAGTCATGGACGTCCTTAAGTGAACGGTATTTATTCGGCTGCCGTAAGACTTTTTGATACAGACTCTCGGAGTCCTTCGTCCGGGCGACGATCGAGTGGTATTTGATGCCTGCCGCGTCGAGCAACTCGGACAAGAGCATCTTCAACTTGTCGGCGTAGGCATCGTATTCTTCCTTATCGTTGACATATTCGAGCATCATCGTATTTAAATCTTGTGATTGCACCGTTTCGCACCTTCCTCATCCTGTAGTCATCTAGCCATATTGTAGCACTCTGCTTCGTTAAACGCACAGCAAGACCCTGTTTGAAGCAGTACGATTCGTGGGAAAAAGACAAGTAGTACGTGTCCGGGAGGAGATTAATCATGGAAATAGTGGATGCCCGTGCTTTACCCGCCGATCATATGGATGTCTTGCATGTCACACCATCGTCGATCTATTTTCGACGTCGTCTCGATGACGCCCGTTACCACATCAGCCGGTATGATCTTGAAGATCAAGAACAGGTCGATCTAACGCCAGAAGCCTTGACGGATCACGGACCAACCCGACCGTTCGTGCGGCACGGAAGGGTCTATTGTTTGAATGAACATACGCAAGAACAGGGCGGGGAGACGGAAGTGCTCGTCATCGATCTCTTGTCCGGTAAACGGGAGCAGATTGCGTCGTTTTATGTCGAAGGAGATTTGACGCTCTACTGGGTGCTCAATGAGAACTATCTCGTATTCTTACAAACGACCGATACGACGTCTGCGTTTTTGTATGACGTCAAGGATGAATCGCGGCAGACGATTCGCGATCCACGGCTCTACGGGATGACGGAGAATTACCGGGAACTCTATTTCTTTCTCGTCACGCTCGAAGAGAAGGAGTACATCGTCTGTAATGCTCGGCTCGATGAGTTCTCGTTCTATGATGCCCTTGAAAGTGGTGTCATCTCACCAGAAGATCCGATCGACCACTCGGAAAGTCTGTTGATTGCCCCACTACCGACCTTGATCGAGGAGATCGAACGTGGTGTTGAGCACTTATCGTTCGCAACCTTGTTGAAGTTAGAAGGGGAAGGGGATACCGTTCAGTATCTCGGAGAACAGGAAGGGCATCTGATCTTCAGTGCCTATACCGATCGTTTGAACGAAGAAATCTTTTACCGGATTGATACGGAAGCGAGTGTCGAAGAGGTTGCCCGGATTCAGTGGAGTGACTATGAACCGCTCGACTTCACGTACGATGACGTCGAGTCGACGATCTTCATCGTCAATGACCGGTCCGAACACCATCATGAAGTGATCAATTTACGCAACGGTGCCCGATTCCTCGATAAGGAGCCGTTCGAACGTGTCTTACGTGGACGCTTTTATCTACACGAAGCGATCGGAGACGACGCGGAACCAATGGTCACGGTCTATGACGCAGAACACAATGAACGCTATCGGTTCGAGGATGCTTATTATGTCACCGTATCCGGGGAACTCGTCATCTTATCGGTCCATCAACTATGAAAAAAGAGCGGTTGTTCTTTTCGTGAGAGCAACCGTTTATCATCTAGAATAAAATTATTTCAATTACCATATTCAATACAAAAAATAAAAACCAACCGAGAGTAAACCTCAGGCTGGCTAGAAATGCTACACTTATTCTGCGTCAGTCGTACGTGTGTAGACGTCGACTTGGATGTTTCCAGCAGTCGCACGTGAGTAAGGGCAGACCGTGTGCGCGACTTTCGCAAGTTCAGCCGCCGCTTCTTCCGAGATTCCACGGACGAGAACATCGAGTTCGACGGAAAGCATGAATCCGTCAGCTGCTTCGTTTAATGTCACGTGTGCTGTGACTTCACTGCCATCGTGTTTGATCCCTTGTTTGCGAGCGACCATGTTCAAGGCAGAGTCGAAGCAAGCAGAATATCCTGCAGCAAAGAGTTGTTCTGGGTTCGTTGCTTGTTTTTTCGATCCTGGTACCGGCATTGCGAGGGCGACGTCAAGAATACCGTCCTCCGATACGACGCGTCCGTCGCGACCTCCGACAGCTGTTGCAGATGATGTGAACATTGGTTTCATGTGTGTAACTCCCTTTCATTGTTAGATTCAAATAAGTAGCTTACAATTAGATTTTATACAATTTAAATCGAAATGCAACTCGTTTGCTCACGATAGGAGGAATTTTTTATGAACCCGTTAGCTTTAGATGAACAACTCTGTTTTCCGTTTTATGCGATTTCGCGTGAAATCACGCGTCGTTATCGTCCGTTACTTGAACCACTTGGTCTGACGTATCCGCAATATCTAGTCATGCTCGTCGTCTGGGAAGAGGAGGGACAATCACTCAAAGCCATCGGTGAACGGCTCCATCTTGATTCGGGAACGTTGACGCCGTTACTGAAGAAACTCGAAGCGGCAGATTTGTTGCGACGCGTCCGTAAGCCGGAAGACGAACGGCACATCCAGATCTTTTTAACGGATGCTGGTCGTGCGTTACGGAAACAAGCAGAGACTGTTCCGCTTGATCTCGTCCAGACACTCGACGTCGACGAAGAAGACTTACGCGTCGTCAAAGCGGCACTGAATCGTCTCGTCATGAAAATGAGCGACCCGGATTAACCGGATCGCTCATTGTCTTATTTACGGCGGAAACCTTCTTCTTCAAGATAGTTCGCTGCTTCCTTATACGAGTTGAATGCACCGTCTAAAAGATCACCAGCGTAGACGAGCCACGTGTCGATGTCTTCATTGAGCAACGTTAATTCGAACTGGTTATCGTTGACCCATGTTTCTTCGAGTGTTTCGACCGATTGGACCGTCGAGAGTGCTTTGATTGCATCTTCTAATAAGAGAATTAAAGCAGGCTCTGAAAATTCACGGATATTAACGAATCCTTTTTCGTCCGTTTCATAACCTGGTAGACCAGCGGCATAGACGAAGCCGTTCCCGTTCGGATGCAAATGATAGACGAGATTCTTCTTCTCATACTGACTGTCCGGGAATTGGAAATTGACGCGTTTTAGCGAGACATCTTTGCGGACGAGCTGTGGGAAAGTCTCGATAATTCGTAATTTTTCTTCAAAAGTTAACATGGTTCCTCCTTGGTGTTACAGTTCTTCACTTTTATATATGCGATGAAATCATACAAAATGTCAACCGCTGTCTGAAACCAAGCGACGTTTTTAACCGTAAATGGAAACGAAAGGAAGTGTTTTTTTGATGTCTACTGTACAATGGCATACGCTGCCAGAACGATCGATTCGAGCAGAACGGCTCGGATTGTTGCCGTTACACGGCTTGATCGCCGTCATTTTGATCGGAACGACGATTACCCAAGTCATGTGGCTCGACCTGACACCTTGGTGGATGGGCATCGCCGGTCTGCTTTGGCTGATCTATTTCATTCCCCGTATCGTCTACATACCCGTTCTTCGCTTTAAGTATATGCGTTATCGCATCGATGAGGAATTTCTCGTCGTCCGCAACGGCATCTTCTTCCGCCGCGAAGTCACCGTGCCGCTCGTCAAGGTGCAATTGATCGATAGCCAAACGGGACCGATCCTGCGTCGCTATGATTTGATCACACTGGATATTCGAACGGCATCCGGCTTCGTCACGTTGTCACGACTCGATCGTGCGCAAGGAGACGCGCTACGCACACAAGTCGAACGCTTCGCGAAACTCGAGGAGCGGGAGGAGGAATCGTTATGACCCGGCGTGTTCACCCGCTGTTCATCGTGATGTCGAGTATCTCGATCATCCGCTCGCTCCTGATTCCGTTCGCCGCCTTGATTTTAAATGCGATCCGCAAAGGCGAGATCAACACCTATACGTGGATCGGGATCAGTGTCGGGATTGTGTTCGTCCTCCTATACGGGATCGCCTCCTGGTATTTCTATACGTTCACGATTGATGCCGAGACGATTCGGGTCCGTAAAGGGATTTTCCAAAAAAGTGAACGGACGACACAACGTAAACGGATCGAGTCGATCGGCATTCAGCAAAACGTCATCGAACGACTGTTGCGTCTTGCGACGTTGACCGTCGAAACTTCGTCCGAGAGTGGAACACCGGAAGTCGAACTAAAAGGGATCCGTCTTGATTTTGCGAAAGAACTGAAATCGTCGATTAAAAATGAGGGGCAACTTGTCGTCGAAGAACAACAGGCGGAAGTCGACTATACGATCCCGGTCCGTGATTTGGCATTAGCCGGTGCTTTGTCAGGACGCGTCGGACTAGCGCTCGTCGGGATCGGAACCGCCTATCAATTCATCGATCAGTTCATTGAACGTTATGTCGATCGACTGTTCTCGGAGCTCGCGCATTTATCACTGTTCGTCTTGACGGGGCTTGGCGTAATCGTCTTACTCGTCATCTATATCGGCTCGATCATCGTCTATATCTTGAAATACGGTTCGTACCGTGCCGTCTTGCAACACAACCGATTATTGATCGGGTACGGAATGTTGAACCGGACCGAGGTCGCGTTTCATGCCGATAAGATTCAAGCCCTTGTCATTCAGGAAAGCTGGATTCAGCGGTTGATCGGACGAGCGAGCCTGTCCTTGCACATCATCTCGGCGACTGGAGAAAAGGAGCGACTGTTGCTCCATCCGTTCATCCGGACGAACGAGATCGATCCGTTCCTAGCGACATATCTGCCGCGCTTTCGTCAGTTCCACCCGCAGCACGAAGTCGCACCGATCGGCTTTCGCTACCGGGTTCGTTGGCCGTTACTCGGTTATGCGCTGTTGTTTACGGCACTAAGCAGTGTCGTCATCATCGTCCTTGATTCTTCCTGGCGCTTCTTGATCTTACTTCTGTTCATTTGGTTACCTTTCTATTATCTCGCTGTGCGCAGCGGATACCGAAAGACCCGTTTCGGCACCGGCCACGATCTCTTGATGTTACGCAAACAATGGGTCCAAAAAGAGACCGTCTATACGCCGCGACTGAAGATTGAGGAATTGACCTGGTCCGTCTCCCGCTGGCTCGAAGCAAAGGAGATTGCCCGGATCGAGATTCAACTGCGGGGCAATACTGCCTTTAACGCACTCTATTTCGAACGAACAGATATCGATACCTTACAGCGCTGGTATAAACAATCGTTCCTTTCGACCCCGTTAGCAGGGGAAGTGAAAACCGACGACGAATAAGGAAAGACTCACTGTCGGAAAGGAAGCGAAGCACATGCGCAAATGGGGAATCGGCATCGTGTTGCTCGTCACGTGTCTGCTATTGTTCATCGTCTATGATGGATACCGGATGCAAAAAACATTGATCGGTCAATCGGACGCTTCTCCGATTCTGAAGACGACAAGAACGGACGGACAGGTGACGAACGACGAGACATGGTTCAAACAAACGAGCGAGACGCAGCAATGGTCGAAGGACGGGATCGTCCGCTTCGGGCGTTATCTACCGGTTTACGGTAGTAAACAGACTGTCCTCCTCGTCCCGGATGAGATGATGTTTTCACAGACCGGTGTTTATGCGCTTGCCCGCTATTACCATGAGGCGGATTTCAATGTCTTACTCATCGAACGGCGTGGACAGGATCGAAGCGGTGGCTCCCGGAATTACGGTTGGCTCGATCGACTAGATGTCTTGGAATGGACGAAGCGCTTGCTTGCTGAAAACGGAGACGATACACGAATCGTCTATCACGGACTCGGTGTCGGCGCAGCGACCGTCTTACTCGCTTCTGGCGAGACCGTACCAACCCAAGTCCGGGCGATCGTTGCTGAAGGAGCTTACGCCCGACTCGACGACTGGTTCAGTCTACTTGCGGACGAACAGATCCGTTACCCGGCACTGCCGTCTCTGACGGTCGCGAGCATGTGGAACAAGGGCGAGCAAGATTTCTTTTATGGCGACGTCTCGGTGACCCGTCAAGCAACGAAGAGTCGGGTTCCGACGATGTTCATTCATGGAATGAAGGACGAACTCGTCCCGGTCCGGATGATGTATGAACTGTATCAAGCAAAAACGGGATTAAAACAATTGTATCCGGTTCGCGATGCCGATCATGACGAGACGTATACGATGGACCCGGATAACTACGAAAAACGATTACGCTTATTCCTGCAACCGTACTTGCGGGAGATGTAAAGAAGGGAAGACTGATGCATGCAGACGACACATCCATCCTACTTTTGGGTCGGATCCGACGAATCATTCGTCGACACGAAGCAGATTGACCAGATTGGTCGAGTGACGCTCGGACGATTCGGAGGCTGCTCAAGAAGCGGTCAATATAAAAACGAAGACGGGGCTGCCATCTTAATCGGCGACGATTGGGAGATGACCGTCGTCTTAGACGCTCATAAGACAGCGGATAGTGCGGCACTTGTCTTACAGCAGTTAGCACAACACGAGTCGCGCATTCGGACTGATCTTGATGCCCCACTTACGGACGCATTCCAACGAATCGAGACGACCGTGCTGGATTTCTTTCAAGATCCGGACTTTTTAGCGGCGTGTGCGACTTTGCAAGGGGAGACAGCGTGTCTGATTGCCGTCCGGAAAGGGCGGTTCATCTGGTGGTTCTCGGTCGGTGACGTCGTCTTGTATCTGTTCCACCCGGAGCTGATGAAGATGGGACAAGCCGCCTTGAACCAGCGGCAATTCTATGAATGGATTGGACGCGCGAACACGTTTGCGTTACCGGTGCCGAGTTACGCGCGTGGGATCCGCGAATTGCGCCAAGGCGAGAATCAGTTGTTCGTGACGACGGATGGTTTGCTTGAGTGCCCGGGAACCCCATATGCTGACGCGATGCAGATCGAGGAAACTTTACGATCAGGTGGTGTCAAAGAACTTCTCTCGACGATCGAGGCACAGGGTGTTCGTGACAGTACGACGGTCGTTACATGGACCGTCACGATTGACGAACGTGTCACCCAACCTAGTGATACATGAAATAACCCGCGCTCCTGCTTGAGCGCGGGTTATTATTATTCTGTTTCAGGCGTTTGTTCCTGTTGCTGATCGAGTTCGACCGGTTCTTGGTCCACAGGTGGCTTCGCTTCAGCCAACGGGAAGGCGATGCCCGCACTTGTCAGCAAGGTGATCAAGGCGGCGCTCGTCAATGTTTGACGCATGGTCCGACACGTCCTTTCTGTCTGATTCCGACACTATATTTTAATAATTCTGAACATTCTTCATCGTTTCGTCAAGCAATCTTTTACTTCCACTACGTATTTTTCCCAAAAACCCAGTATACTTAAACATGAAAAAGGGGGAAATCGATTGAAATTAACGAAAGCCAACACACGTCTATTAGAAACCGTTTTACCACGCTTGAACCTGAATGTCGCAGAACCGGACCGGACGGAGATTGAAGACCGTCTGCGGGCAGATATCTATGAAGCCCAGCGGAAACAGCGTCCATTCGAAGAGATTCACGGACTATCGGTCGAAGCACGCCTCGATCAGATGATTGCTGAATTACCACAACGACACCGGATGGAGACACAAAAACGCTGGACGCGAAACTATGTCTCGTCGATCCTGATGTTCATCTTCATCGAAGGGATCGATGGATTGTTCCAATTCGCTTTGATTGACTACTTATTCTTCTCGATCATCGCTCTATTCTTGATCGACGCGATGTCACAAGTCATCACGGCACCGAAGCTTAAACAAGTCAAACCGCGGGTGTGGATTCAATTCGTCATCAGCTTCATTTTATTTTCAACCTACAAGGCACTGCTCGTGACGGTCTTCCCGGCACCAGACGTCTTAATTCAAGTCAGCGGAACGCCGTCTTATCTCATCGGCATCGCGGGACTCGTTGGTCTCTACATCTACTGGTCAAAGAATCCGTTACGAAAGCGCGGCGCATAATTCGCGAGAGGAGAGGATTGCGTGGAGTTCACACATTGGAAACGACGGCTGCAAGATCATTTCGAACGAATGGGCTTTTCCCTACTGACGGAACGATTAGCATCGCAGGACATGGTCAAGCTCGAAGCGACACATGGTGCCTTCCTGTTCTTTCCGGTGACGATCCATCTGTATGAGCGGTCCGGCTGGAAGATGGTCGCCTTCGAGGCAAAGACGGAGGAGGAGCCACAACTCGTCGAGCAGCAGATTGCGTCGTTGTTCCAACTCTTGATGGTGACGTTCCAAGAAGAAGAGCGCGAGTTCCTACTCGGATTTCATGCGAATACCGGTCGTTACCTGACGGACCATAATGCACCCGTCGGACGGCTCGTCCGTCTGATCGAAGAGTGTTGGTATGACGGTGACGTCCTGCGAGTCGACACATTCGATCCGTTTCCGGGACTGTTCGTCGCACCACCTTTTGCCCATCAAAGTTATGCCTTCATGCCGGAAGAACGAACGTGGCGTTTATCCGTCGGGCGCACTGGACGTCCGGCGAACGATTATCGATTCGACGGAACGATCTTGTCCCTACACCGCTTACCGGAATCGGAATTATTCACCGTGACACCAAAGACGGTCCCGTTAGAGGATGAAGAGGCGATCCGGACCTTACTGGAAACAGAACGACAGACGATCGCTAAGTTCCATGATCGCGCCATGGCGACGATTCGGGCGTACGATCCATCATTTGGTTTTGCTTGGCGCGGGACGCAGACATTTTTCCACGGTGTTCCGGTCAATCCATTCGCACAGCGCTTGTGGCTCGAGAACGGCGTGACGCGATACCGGATTCTACAACAAGGATCGACGCGATTGCTTGCTTCCGGTGAGACGTGTGACGCTGTCATCGAAATGCTCGATGATGCCGTCAGCAGTGAAGAACCGGATGGTCAATCCGTCAGTCCGATTGGTCAACTGATCCTCGGGATTTGGCAACAGATCGAGTCGGACGAAGCGACGTATATCACGAACGTCGATTGCCGCGGCATCTCGCGTACACAAGCCGATAACCGGATCCGCCACGCGCTAGCAAGGCAAGAGACGATCGAGTGGGTGCACCGGGCACCGAACGAAGATGATATTTGTCGCTTTGCCGGTCTGACGTTGACCTTCCCGCATCGTCCACCGGGTGTCATCACGATTGAACGAACGGAAGCAGAATAACACGAACAGGCACGTCCGCGAGTAAGCAGACGTGCCTGTTCGTTTTTTTAGTGCGCGTGCTGTGACAATCGATTAAAGACGACGGACAGACTGTAATAGATCATTGCTGTCAGAGTAGCGATCGTAAAAGAAAGCGGCAGGTCAAATTCGTCCTTCGTCGTCAAGAGAATCAGGAGACTCGCAATCACGATGCCGTACATCCCATAACCAACGACTGTCGGCACATACGCTAGTGTCGTTGAAGAACGATTAATGATCATGCCGATGATAAAGTCGAGTAAAAAGCCGGACAGCAAGATGATTGGCAAGGCGAATAAGACGTATGACAAAAATGTTGAACCGAATGAATCATACATCGTATTCGCTTCCCTCTCTGTAATCGGTGTATAGGATATGTACGTCAGCACAGTGCAAACGAGACCGGTTGTCATAATGACGGCAAGCAATCGCTTCAACATGAATTTTCCTCCTTTATTTTCCTTATTGAGTATACCAATCTACACCAAAAAACACACCCTACTGGAGGATGTGTAAAGAACGACCTATAACCCGAGCGACACGATTAGCCGTCGAACATCCTGATCCGCTTGTTTAGGTGTCAAAATCAACAGTTGATCGTCTACGAGGACACGTGTCTGACCACGCGGCGTCAGAATTTCATCTTCACGAATGATTGCAACGACGAGCACATCCTGGGGCATCTCGATATCCTGTAGCGTTTTTCCGGCAATCACACTGTTTGTCGAGACCCTGACCTCGATGATCTCCGCTTGTGGATGGGTGACGGTCATGAATTTCAGGAACGGTTCGACCGTCGTGTCGTGCTGTGTCTCAAGCCCCATTCGCCGGACGATCCACGGCAAGGCCGTTCCTTGCAAGAGAGCAGACGTCATGACGGTGAAGAAAACGATATTGAAAAGAAGCGGCGCTTCCGCGAGACCACTGGAAAGCGGATAGGTCGCGAGAATGATCGGAACGGCGCCCCGTAATCCGGCTGCCGTGATGACACTCTGTTCTTTGACCGTGTATCGAAACGGCAGCAACGACAAGACGACGGCAAGTGGACGAGCGAGCAGGATCAACGTCAAGACGATGACGGCCGAGACGAACAAGGTCCGAGGATCGAGTAATTGTTTTGGAAAGACGAGCAGTCCGAGCATGATGAACATGCCGATCTCTGCTAAATGCGACAAGCTGCCACTGAATCGTTTGAGCGTCTCGCGGTAGATCATGTCATGATTGTTGATCCAAATCCCGGTCAAATAGACGGCGAGAAACCCACTGGCGTGCAAAATCGTCGCTAGACCATACGAGAAGAGAGCACCGCTAAACAGTAAGGTCGGATAAAGGGCGGACGATGGCAACTCGATCCGGTTCAGCAGTTGTGTGACGAGATACCCGATCGCAAGACCAACTAGCGTCCCGAGTCCCATCTCGTAGATGAAGGAAAGAATACCCGCACCGATCGAGAACGATTCCGGCGCTAACGCAAACGATGTGAACAAGATTGTCAGGAAGACGGCCATCGGATCATTCGTTCCGGACTCCGCCTCGAGCGTATGTTTGACTTTGGCGTCGACCGGTCGTCCACTGAGCAGGGAAAAGACAGCGGCCGCATCGGTCGAGCCAACGAGCGCGCCGATCAATAACGCGACCGGCCAAGAAAAATCAAGTAATAGATACGCAACGATGGCAATGATCCCGGTCGTTGCAAGGACCCCGACGGTCGCAAGTGACAGGGCGGCAGGGAGGATTTTCCGGAAGTGTGTCCACTTCGTATGCAAGCCACCGTCAAACAGAATCAGGACGAGCGCCATCGTTCCAAAGAGACGGGCTTGCTCGAAATCACCAAAGTTGATGATTCCTGTAACATCTGACCCTGCCACGATCCCGACGACGACGAACAGAATCAACGTCGGTACATTTAACCGGACGGCAAACTTCGTCGTGATGATCGCAATCAATAGTAACGTTCCTGCGACGAATAAGATCGTCCCTTCTTCCATCCGACCACCTCTTTCGTGATAACATGTTCTCCTTTTAGTATACGTTACTTTTTGAAATTTTCGAAAAATAACGTCAAAACGAGGTGTACAAACGAAAAGAAAAAGGAAAACTAGAAACAGAACTATTTGCGTTTAATACGGAACACAAGGAGGAAAAGGGATGAACATCTGTATCGTCACGGGTGCCAACTCCGGCATGGGGATGGTCACGATTCAAGAATTATTGGAGCGAGGAGATCGGGTCATCGCTACCGTCCGTTCGCAGAAAAAAGCGACGGCACTCGTGCAACTACTGCGGGAACATGGTGTATCGCATACGCACCTGGAAATCGAGATCGTCCAACTCGATCAACTGGACTCCGTCCGTCGCTTCGCGGATCGTCTGTTTGATTTAGTGGGTCGCATCGACCGCTTGATTTTAAACGCCGGTGTCATGGTACCGCCGTATCATGTCACGAAGGACGGCTTCGAATCACAATTCCAGGTCAACTACTTGAGTCATTTCTATTTGATTGAGCGCTTATTGCCGTTACTTGAGAAAGGGAACGACCCGCGCGTCATCTCGATTTCGTCGCTCGCAGGTGAAGGTGGCTTGATTCGGACCGACGTCGAACTCGAAGCAATCGCCCACGTCAAAAAAGAACACTATAGTCCGATGCGTTCTTACCGCGAATCAAAGCTCCTGCAAATGATTCATATGCGTGAACTGGCTGAAATACACGGCGACCGGATCACGTTCGTCAGCGTCCACCCGGGGATCGTCAATACGGATTTGTTCTATCGCGGCAAGTACGGCAAAGTGATGAAGACGTTACTCAAACCGGTCGCGCAAGTCGGGTACTGGACCGGAAAACTCTATACGCCGGAATACGGCGCAAAGACGGCACTCTATCTCGCAACGACCGACGATCCGCTTGACAACGGCGGCTACTATGCGGATTCCGCTCCACGACTCAGCAATCCGATCGTCGAAGACGACGAGTACCGGGCACAAGCACGGAATCTGTCGCGCCGCTGGGTCGAACTCGCCTGAATGACAAAAAAACGACCGGCTCGTGGGAAGCCGGTCGTTTACCGTTGTGACGACTGGGGGTCAGATCACTCCTAAAGGATACGTTACATTGAAATAAAATTGTGGAATATGAAAAAAATCACAAAATAATGGGGAACGATGAAATCTTGAAGCAAAAAGGTTTTCTTCTCGCTGTACATTCGTTAGGATAGAGAAGAATTTTTTTTGTAACAGGAGGAATAACATGATACGACAAGCTACATCAAAAGACGTTCGAAACATCGCAACCCTACTTGAGCAAAAAGCGCTCTCCCTCAAAGCCAGTGGCAGTAGCCAGTGGTCTGCTTATCTGGAGCAAGACATCGAACAACTCGTCGCGCGAGATTTAGAAGCCGGCCGCCTGTATGTCTTTGAGGATCAGAACGAGCTGCTTGGTTCCGTTGCCCTGCTTCCTTCGCTCGAATGGGATCAATCCTTGTGGGATGATGTAGAAGGTCTGTATATCCATCGAATCGTCGTCAGCGACCGCGCAAAAGGACGTGGTGTCGGTCGAAAACTACTGGAACACGCGATTGCAGTGACAGAGGATGAAGGAGAAATCCTACGACTCGACTGTGTCGCTTCAAACGAGTTTCTCAACGCGTATTACACGTCTTTCGGATTCGTCCATCAAGGAACACGGGACGGCTTCTCGATTTATGAGTATGAACGCATCGAAGCGACGGCTTGAAGCGGTTCAATCAAGACAACGGTCGTTTCGTTTGGTATGGTAATAGAAAAAGAACGGTTCAAGGAGTGATCGGATGCGATTGAATATCGGCTTCATCGGCTTTGGCAAAAGTACGACCCGTTACCATTTACCGTACGTGATGATCGAGGACAACTATCACGTCACCTGGATTTACAATCGGAAGGAAAAACCGGAGCTGTTCGCCTCCTATCAGGATCGACTGCCGGATGCCCGTTTTACGACGGATCTATCCGAAATGCTCGCTGACCCGGCACTTGATGTCGTCGTCATCAATACACCACCGGCGACCCATTTCGAATACGCGTTGCTCGCGTTGCAACATCAAAAGCACGTGCTCGTCGAAAAGCCATTTACGGTGACGGAAGAGGAGACGAAGCGTCTATTTGCAGAAGCACATGCGCAAGGCGTCAAGATTCTCGCCTATCAAAACCGACGTTACGACAGCGACTTCCAAGTCGTTGCGCAAATCATCCGTTCCGGGAAACTTGGTCGTCTCGTCGAGGTCGTCTCGCAATTTGATCTATTCCGCCCGGAAGCGGCTTCAGCTGATGCGCGTCACGAAAACGGTGCGCTTTACGGACTCGGCGTCCATACGCTCGATCAAATCATCGCTTTGTTCGGAAAACCGGACAAGGTCGCCTTTGACGTGCGCAGTGTTCGACTGCCGCATAATCCAGACGACGCGTTTGCGATTGATCTCTATTATCCGGAGCTTAAGGTCAGCGTTCGGACGAGTCATGTCGCACTTGCCCCGGCACCCCGGTGGATGTTACACGGTACGAACGGCACGTTCATCAAACAACACGTCGACCGGCAAGAGCTCGACCTGAAAGCGAACTACTTCCCGGGAGAAGAGGGGTTCGGTGAGGATTCAGAAGACGATTATGGGCGTTTGATCTATCACGACGAACACGGTCATCTGCAAGACGTCCGGATTCCAAGTCCTGTTGGCGATTACGGTAAAATGTATCGCGCCTTTTACCGTAGTATCGTCGAGGACGCGCCGCTACCAGTCAAGGAAGAGGATACCTTGTTCGTCGCTCATCTGCTCGAACAAGCATTTGCGCAACCATCACCATATATTTTAACGATTAAAAATTAAATTTTATTTTGATTTCAGAAAGATGACAACTCGACTGTGCCCGTAGGCATGATCGAGTTTTTTTGATATAACGAACAAGGACGTTCCTCATTTTTCAGATTTTTCTAAAGAAATGTTGATTATTTTTTCAAAAAGTTGGGAAAAGGGGAACGAGTCACCAAATTACACCATAGGGGGTCTATCATGAAACGTTTTTTCTCCGTACTGCTGATTGCAGTCATCTTCGTTGGCGTACTCAGTCCTTCGCTCATTGCTGAAGCAGCAACGAAATTAACCGTGACGACGGATGTTTTGCGCGTTCGCGAAAAACCGTCGACATCGAGTAAGATTCTCGGAAAGATTTACAAAGGAAACGTCTACAGTTCAAAAGGCACGTCTGGCAGCTGGTACAAAATCAGCTTTAAATCCCGCACCGGCTACATACACAAGGATTTCGTCAAATCGTCTTCGTCGAAGTACACATCGACCGGGACGAAGTATACGACGGTCGGCACACTTAACGTCCGGACGGGTGCTGGAACGAAGTATAAGGTCGTAGGGCAGCTGAATAAAGGGGTTGCCGTCGCGACATACGGCACGTCAGGGAGCTGGACACGGATTCTCTACAAGGGAAGCTACCGCTATATCTCGACGCAATACGTCTCGAAGTCGAACCCATCGACGACGACGAAGAAGCTAAACGTCCCGTACTACAACCAATATTCACTCGGGTATCCATCTGGCTGTGAGTTCGTCTCGTTGAAGATGGCACTCGAATACAAGAAAAAAGCCGTCTCTGCTGCGTCACTCTATAAGCAAATGCCAAAAAGTATGAAGAACGCGACGTATAAGAACGGAAAGTATTACTGGGCAGATCCAGAAAAAATGTTCACGGGGAATCCAGCCGGTACGCTCGACTACTACAAGAACTGGGGCATCTACCCGAAAGGGATCCTACCACTTGCGAAAAAATACCGCAGTGGTGCCGTTGATATCTCGAAACAAGGCGTCTCGAAAATTGAGAGTGAAATCCGTAGCGGTAACCCAGTCATCGTCTGGGCAACGGTCGATTTCAAGAATCCATATGGCTACTTTTCTTGGATCAAACCGGACCGTAAAACATTCACAGGCTACCGGAACTATCACGTCATGCTCGTGACAGGTGTCTCAAGTGGTTCGTTCTACGTCTCGGACCCATACCGCGGCAAGTACAGTGTCAGTCGCTCGCAGTTCACATCCGTTTTCAATCAAACGGGACAATATGCGTTATCTGTTCGTTAAACCCTCATCCGGTCGCTCCGACGCGACCGGATTTTTGTCATTTTCAGGCATATCGATACGAAATCTACTGTAAAATGAAGGAGTTCACCTGCTAGGTGTGTAAAAGAATGACAATGTATTCATGAAAGGAAGTGAAGAGATGGAAGATCCACGGATCACGCGTCTCGAGCAGGAGGTCGCGGCGTTACGACAACGAGTAGCTGCCCTTGAAGGACAGCACAATTCGCCTGTCGCACCTGAACCGAGCGAACCAGAAGTAAGTACAGTCGCTCGCCCAGCTCCGCGCCCTGCTTATACGAAACGAAAACCGGTTGTTCCTCCACCAACATTTAAGGAAAAACGCTCCCGCGAAGAATGGGAACAGGTCATCGCGACCGTCTGGTTACCCCGGATTGGAGCGATATTCGCTGCGCTCGGGGCTTTATTCCTTTTCTCCTACGCCTCGGTTGCCGGTCTGATCAGTCCACCTGTCCGCATCGGAAGTGGGGTCTTAATTGGTTTACTCGTCATCGCTCTCGGAGAATACCAGTATGAGAAGAAACGACGTGAGCTCGGGGTCGGACTTGTCGCGACCGGTACGATCGTCGCGTTGGCGGCACTGTTCGCCGGGATGGCCTTATATCAATTCTATCCACCGTCTTTAGCTTTCTTACTTGAGCTCGTCGTCGTCTTCATCGCGTACGGTTTGATGCTCTGGATGCGGTCGCAAGCCTTGCTCGTCCTCGTATCCATCACCGGTTTCTTATTACCGTATCTACAATTATCGGACGAGCCGAACTTACCGCTCTTCTTATTGTACGAAGTCGTCTTGTTCGCAGCGATCTTCTTTGCCGTTGACCGACTGAAGGCAAAAAAAGCGTTCGTCTTCGCTTGGGTGATCTTTACGATTGCACTCGCGTTCGGTCTACTCTCGTTAGAGCTCTACTGGCTTGATGAACAGGTACCACGACTTGATGAGTGGTCGGTCTTACTTGCAGCACTCTTTGGTTACGGTGCGACGTCGTTCGTCGGTCGACGCATCCAGTTTCAGCCAAACGTCCCAAGCTGGCTTGCCGGAATTGTCGTCTTACTGACGTTACTGATCCTTGATTGGTCGTTCGGAATGCTAGTAGCGATTCTGTTCGCCGGAATTGCCTACGTGCTTGCGGAACGATTGAAGGATCACGCTCAAAACGGCGTCGGTCACGTTGCCTTACTCGTCGCCGTCCTCTTGATTCCGGCAGATGCCCTCAGCTGGACGTATCAACTACGCTACTTCTTGATTGCCGGATTGATCGCCGCATTTTGGTTCGTTCCGCGGGCGCGCATGCCACATCAACGGTTGTTTAACGTCGGCTTGTATGTCGTCTTTATCTTTTCAGCCGTCATTGATTATGAATCCTATCAAAACATAGGTTTGTCCTACGCTTTGACTGTTCTCGCGATGGTCGTCGCTTCAACGGCATTCGTCTTGCTCCTCGTTCAGACACATCGTGATCCGCTCTGGAAAGGGTCATGGCAACTTGTCCTCGTTTTAGCCGCAATCGGGGTTTTTACGACCTACACGTTGATCATCATGGAGTTACCATTCTACCGCGGTCTTGAAGAGACGGCGCGTAGTACGACGTTGTCCGCTGCCTATATTGTCCTCGCACTCGTCCTTGTCGCGATTGGTCGGATGCGGACGTCGTCGACGTGGCGATTGTCCGGATTGTTGCTACTGACCATCAGTGCCGTCAAGCTCTTACTGTTCGATTTGTCGTTCCTGAGCTTATTCCAAAAAGCGTTCGTCTTCATTGGCTTCGGGATCGTCACGTTCATCATTTCACGGACGTACTTCAAAAAACGCAAAGAACAAGCCTGATAGAGCGCTTGAATCGGTTGAAATAAACCGGTTCAAGCTTTTTTTATTGCAAAAAATTTTTATTGATAACGATTATCATTGTCGTCTATACTATTTAAGGAACTGACTTAATTAGTAACAGGGGGAACCATACATGAAACAAGCATTATTGATGACAGGGGCGCTCGCCGTCGTTTTAGCAGGTTGCAGTGAAGCGAAACAGGCGGAGACACCAGCACCGAAAAAAGAGAATTTTGACCAGGTCGTTGAGGATTACCGGACGTATGCGATTAACGAAATCGATACGTTCGTCCGCGAGACGGAAAAATTCACCGATGCCGTACAGGCTGGCAAGCTTGAAGAAGCGAAAGCATTGTACGCACCAACACGGATGTATTACGAACGCGCAGAACCAATCGCGGAAGTGTTCGGTGACCTTGATCCGAAGATCGATGCGCGAGCAGGCGACGTGAAAGCGTCGGAATGGGGTGGTTACCACCGGATCGAGCAAGGGTTATTTGAAAAGGGAACGACAAAAGGTTATGAAGCGTACGCGAAACAATTGATGAAGGACGTCCACTTACTTCGGGCAAAGGTCGAGACGGTCGAGGTGACACCAGAATTACTCGTCACGGGGGCGACCGATCTGTTAAACGAGGTCTCGACGTCAAAAGTGACAGGGGAAGAAGACCGTTATTCGCATACTGATTTATATGACTTCGCGGCAAACGTCGAAGGGGCTGAAAAAATTTACGAACTATTGAACCCGGCGCTGAAAAAACAAGATGCGGCGTTATCAAAAGAGATTGCGGCTCGCTTCAAGGATGTCCATGCGTTACTCGACGCGAAGAAAAAGGGCGATGGCTATGTCCTTTATACGAGTCTCTCGAAACAAGATGTCAAACAGATGAGTGTCGCCATCAATGAACTCGCGGAACCGCTCTCGAAGATGGGCATCGTACTGGAGGGATAAGCATGAAACCAATCCAAGAAGGTGTCACGCGGCGTGACGTTCTTAAGGTCGCGGGCTTGACGAGTCTCGGTGCTGCCCTGTATGCCAGTGGTCTTGAAAAGTTTCTTCCGCGGACATTGACTGTTGAAGCCAGTGATCAAGAGCCGTTCTACGGTACGTATCAAGCGGGAATTCTGACTCCACCACAAAATCACGTCCAAGTCGTAGCGTTTGATATCAAGACGGACCGACGCGACGAACTCGTTGATTTACTAAAGCGTTGGACGCGATTATGCGCCAGACTTGCGGCCGGGTTACCATATGGCGACTCTGAGTCCCGTTATGTTCCACCGGAAGATACGGGGGAAGCGGATGGATTATCTGCCGGACACTTGACGTTTACGTTCGGGTGCGGTCCAAGTCTGTTTGACGGTCGCTTCGGCATCCGTCATAAACGACCGGATGCCCTTAAACCGTTGCCGACGTTCGATCTCGATCGTCTGGACGAAAAATGGAGCGGTGGCGACCTCGTCGTCCAAGTGTGTGGTGATGATGCCCAAGTCGTCTTCCATGCGATCCGTAACCTCGTCCGTGTCGGGCGTGGGACGGTCGCGATGCGTTGGTCGCAAGCTGGTTTCCAGCGCAGTAAAGCAGCAGATGCCTCTGGTGGGACGCCGCGTAATCTGTTCGGCTTCAAGGACGGCACGGGGAATCCTGACGTCTCGAAGAAGCAGGTCCGGAAAGACTCTCTCTTTTGTCAGTGGCAAGACGGAACACCATGGTTGACGAACGGCTCGTTCCTTGTCGTCCGTCGCATCCAGATGCATCTTGAAGTCTGGGACCGGACGATTCTAAAAGAGCAAGAACGGACCTTCGGACGCGAACGTGCTTCCGGGGCTCCGCTTGGCTCAACAGACGAGTTCGCTTCCGTCACACCAGCGAAACGACAAGCTCGTGGCGAAGCCGCCTTACCGGTTGACTCGCATACCGCTGTCGCACACGGGGACGGGAAGACAGCGATCTTACGCCGTTCCTACTCGTATCAAGACGGCATCGATGAAAAGACGGGTGCCCTTGATGCCGGACTGCTGTTTTTATCGTATCAGCGTTCACCGAAACAATTCATCGAGATTCAGCGTCGTCTTGCCGCACAGGACCGATTGAATGAATACATCACGCACCGTGGAAGTGCCATCTTCGCTTGCTTCGGTGGAATCTCGAAAGGAGGCTACATCGGTGATGCGTTATTTGCGTAATCTCGTCCTTGTATTTGTACTCCTTATAGCCGGTCAACACGCGGTGCCCGTCCATGCTGCATCGACGGATGATCTCTATGTCGCAATCGGACAATCCCTGTCTGCCGTCGCAAGTGAAGATCGTGCGGCACTGAATCAAGCGATTGATGAACTAGGACAAGCTGCTCAAGACTTACCTGATCAACAAACGGCAATCACGAAAGCCGTCAAACAGGTCGATGCGAAACGATCGGCAACGTTTCCGGAAGTCCGCGAGCAACTGACAGCTCTCTCTGCTGCCGTCCGGAAGCAGGAAGAAGCAACGAAACCGAAGACAGACCCCGCTGCGAAGTCAAAAGTAAAACAATTACTTTTGTTGACGAAAGAGATGCGGCAGGTCAAGGCGAGCGACCGTCCGGCAGCGGAGCAACGATTGTTGACCGCATGGGCGACGCACGAGAGTCTTGTTCGCAATGACAGTGTCGGTCACTATGGCAACATCGAGATGGCGCTCGCGTCGATCCGGATCGCGGCGGCGCGTGAATCCGCGGATACGAAGGAATGGCAAGCCGCACTTGATCAGTTCGATACGGCCGTTCAGTCTTTCCTCGACGGAGAGAAAGTCCAGGCGAAGAAAACGGGACTGCAGTCGCTGCTGACGCCACTCGAGGAGGCGCAAACCGCACTAGCTGAAAATGATTTACCGAAAGCGAAACAAGCACTCGAATCGTTTCTGAAGACTTGGCCACGTGCGGAAGGCGAGGTCCGGACACGTAATGAAGGTCTCTATTCCCAGCTTGAATCAGATGTACCACTGTTACTTGCCCGCCTGACGCCGGAAACGCGGGAAAAGACGGCACAAGAACTCCAGTCGTTTGAGAATGCTATCGCACAATTACAAACGAAGACGCATTATACGTTTGTTGATGCAATGCTCGTCATGCTGCGGGAAGGTCTCGAAGCGTTACTGATCGTCAGTGCGCTCGTTGCTTTCGCACGGAAAAGTCGTTCAAAACAAGAAGGGAAGGTCTGGGCAGGCGCTGGGCTTGGTCTGATCGCAAGCGGTCTGTTAGCGCTCATCCTCCAGACGGTCTTTCAGGCCTCGTTCGCGGCGACGGGTCGGGAACAAATCGAAGGCTATACAGGAATCGTCGCGGTCGTTGTCATGTTGTTCGTCGGCTATTGGTTGCACTCGAAAAGCGCCGTTGCGAAACGAAAACACTTTTTAGCAACGCTTTCGACGACGTCCTTGTTCTTCGTCAGCTTCTTGACGATCTTCCGAGAAGGCGCCGAGACGTTGTTATTTTATATCGGAATGGCACCAGCGATGACGAAAACTGCCTTATTATCCGGAATCGGTCTCGCGATCATCATCATCGGTCTCGTCTCGTATGTGGTCATCCAGATTGGTGTCCGTTTACCGATCCATCGTCTGTTCCAAGTCGCGTCGTGGTTAATCTATCTAATGGCGTTCAAGATTCTTGGTACGAGTCTGCACGCGTTGCAGCTGACGAACGTCTTACCGATTCATCCAATCAATGGACTCGGAACTGCCGGGTGGATTGGTTTCTACCCAACGCTCGAGACGCTTATCCCACAAGTCGTCCTGATGATTCTGATTGCCTTGTTTACGATCTGGCAAAAGCGTCGTGCGTCTTCAATCCAGACTGCTGCTTGATCCATTTTTCAATTTCAGGTTTCAACTATTATGTTCCGGGTATAACTTCTTATCAGCAGCTTGCTGCATGAAAGAGAGGGATTTTTATGCTTGAAACACGCATCGTACGAAACATGACCGCTGTCGACGCAGAAGTGACGAGCCTCAAATCAAGTGGCTATTCGAATAAACAGATTTACATCTTTGCCAAAGACGAAGAACTCGCGGAACGGATCGCGAATGACACACAGACGTTACCATACCGCGTGACGAAGAAGTCGTTCTTTGAGACGTTATTATCAGCCGTCCGGAGTAACCGAAATGACCGGATTGCTCAGTTGTCCGAGCTTGGCATGACGAAGGATGTCGCTGAGGATCTAGAAGATGAAGTCCGACACGGGCGGATCGTCATCGTCGGTTCGAAGTCCGATTTACTGAATCCAGCGTTCGCGGCGTCTTACGTGACGGATGAAACAACCGATTATGGTGCTGGAGTTCCGAAACTTGAAGACGAGGAAACGACGACGACGTTACCAGCCGATCAAAACGTCAAGTTAAAAGATGAATGATACAAAAGCCTCCTGTTTCTCAGCGTAGAGACAGGAGGCTTTTGTTTAGCCTTCTCATGGAAGGGAATGGGAAAATTGAGAGGAGGAAAGACAATGCAATTCTTATATGTTGGTTATTATGATGCAGATCGAATGGATGTTTTATCGAAGGAAGAGATCGATGCTTTGATGTCGCGTTGTGATGCGTTGATGAACACCTTCAATGAACAAGTCGATGTCCTATCAGACTGGCACCCGGGTCTTACGACACAAGCATTTTACTGGCAAGATGGGGTCGTACAGAAGAAAGTAGAGCCGGATCGAGCGCATGGAGAGCAGATTGGCAGTTTGATTGTCTTTGAAGCACGTGATTTGGATCATGCGATGGAACTGGCTTCCCTTCATCCGACGACTCAAGTCGCAGAAGGGGAATCTTACGGTTGGCGCGCAGAAGTCCGTCCATTATCAGGTACCTCTTGATGTATGGATTATGGACGACATTTACGACTCAAACCGGACAACGCGACCACGTCATCGCCCTGTTACTTGAAGCTGCGGCTTCTTTAGAGACTCATCCGAGTTGTCTGCACTACATCATCAGTATTTCTGACGAACCGGATGTGCTACATGTCCGTGAAATCTGGACGGATGCCGCTGCACACCTCGCGTCTTTAGAGTTACCGGTGACGCGGCGTTTGATTACGCAAGCGCGTCCATTGCTCGAGCATGTTGAACGCGTGCTCGAAGACCACCCGCTCGGTGGCAAAGGACTCATGTAAACCAAAAACCCCTCCTCTAGTCGAGAAGGGGTTACATGCTGTTAGGTTGTCGTCCACTGGATATCGATGACATCCGACGACCGCACCATCCGGCGCATACCTGTCGATGTGACGAGTTCAATCGTTCCGCGGTCATGAAAAATCGCTTGGATCGAACCGGATACCGTATCGAGTTGTTTTAATCGGACGTGGACCGTCTGTCCGGTCCGGACTGCACGTTCCATGATGTGTTGTAAGGAGAGGCGATCACGAACGATCGTCTCTTCGCGTGATTGATACAGATGTTCAAGATGAAGGATATGCTGGCGTGAAGTCAGTTGTTTCCACTTGCGATTCGATCGTTTTTTAGATGCGAACATGGCTGACCACCTCCTGAATTGAGTCGTACGCTAGATAGTCGTGCGCTCTGCTTCAGTTATTTCCCTTCACGAACAGTGCTTAAACACGTGCTCCTGACATTTTTTCACGAAACGCCTCGATTGCGGCAATCGCTTCTTGATCGTGCTCGACCTCACCTGGTGCATTCCCTTCGGCAAGAATCGCTGTCTCAAGCGTTGCGCCAAGGAACGATGCGATATGCTCGAACTGCGTGACGAGTGCTTGTCCTTTGACGCGTGGATTATCTCCTCCGACCGCAATCAAGTGGAATCGTTTCCCTGCCATCCGACGTTTGAATTCAAGTTCTTCATCGCGCAGTGACTCGCTGAATCGGTCAATGAATAATTTCATCTTCGTCGACATCGAGTACCAGTAAATCGGAGTGATGAACAGGATGTCATCGTGTTCAAGCATCTCTTCGACGATCCGGCGATAGTCATCGCCAATCGGCAAAAAGCCTCCGTGATGACGGCGGTCTTCAATCGGCTGAATCGAGACGTTCGCCAAATCGACAGCAACATGAGGGATTCCTTTCAATGCTTGTTCCCCGAGCCATTCACTGTTTCCTTTACGTGAGCTACCAAAAATCGTATACATATCGTGCATCTCCTTTTGAATTCGATTGTTCTATTCTATTCCAAACTGCACTGTCAATACACCGATATGCTCACAATTGGTTTTGAATAAGGGTTTTGCGGAAAAAGACAAGAAGACGAAAAACAAATAGGGGAGGAACAGTCGAATGGAGAGAAGCACGCTCATTGCGCTAGAAAAACACTTATATGCCATCCACCTCGAGATGGATGGACTGGCGCGCCTCATTACGAAACAATTAATTCATTTGAGCCAAGTGGCTGCATCCGTCGAACATTTTCGACGGATGAGCTTTGATATCTATAAAAATCGGACGTCACTCGAGCAGATTCCGTCACAAGTCTTGTATGAGACGGCACTCGACTACGAAGACTGGCTCGAGGAAGAGTTTGATGAGATTCCTGCTAGCTGGCAGCTGGCAACGAAAGAAGAAGAGGCACTCGAGCAGCTTTGGTGGTTCGAATTCTCACGAATTCAAGCGGAGCTTGAAGAATGGCTCAGTCTCTATCTGATTCGCCGGATTCGAGAAGACGTTCGTTACATGCCACCGGTGATCGAGAAAAATGCCTATGCTTTATCAGAGGATGCCCGCCATGTCTTTTGGCGCCTCTTACAACGCTCTGTCGCGAAGCCTTCATCAAAGATTAAGGCGAACCAACTGTCATGTCGGATGGGCATCGCTGAGATTGCCCGCTGTGCCCGACTTAATCAAGACCGGACGCGTCGTGCGATTGGTGAACTGACGCGTCGTGGTCTGATTGCGATCGAGGAAGATGATGAGAAGCTAAAAATGCGGCTCCGCCTTCAAGTCATCTGATTGAAGGCGATGAATCGTTCGATCATCCGTTCATCTCGACGTGCGGATGGACCAATCCAAATCAGGTGACCAGGACTTTTCGATTCAATGAACTGCGCGTGAGGAATGCTCCGTCGTGCGTGTTCGGCATGCTCGAACGGAACAGCGCGGTCTGACTTCGAATGGACGATCAAGACGGGACACGTGACGGCTTCAAGCCGTTCTCGTTCGATGTCTTGTGTGATATCAAACAAGACACCTCGCCCAGGACCATTTTGAAGACCAACTTCATATAATAACGACGCATCCGTCTCACTAATGTGGGTACGGATCGTTTCGCGTGGTAACAGACTCGTCATCTCGACCATCCGAACTGCTGCTTCTTCAGGAAACTTGCGTATCTTATCCTTCACATACGTCCAAAGCCCCCACTGGATGAACTGTAAAGGACGTTGTAAGACCGGTTGGATCAGAAGACGATGGTACGGCAGGGAAATCCGGTGCGTCATCGCACACGCTAAGACAAGGGCATGGACGCCTGGATCCATTCCAGCAAGCGCGATTGCCGTCGGTCCGCCGGCAGAGATGCCATAAACGGTGTACTGTTTAATCTGACGGGAAGCAAGCCACTTAGAATAGAATGTTGCGAGCGCCTCTGGACTATCAGCGAGCTGAAGTGGGGTTTGTCCGTACCCGGGGCGTGACGGTACGATGACGCGATATCCTGCCGCGATTAACTTCTCGACATGGTAGACTTCTCGGTAATCCGATTGTGTACCATGAATTAATAAAATGACGGGACCACTCCCGCTATCCCGGTATTCAAAACGCTGACCGTTCCATTCTGCGATATAATGCATCCCAATTCTCCTATCTCTTAATTTTTACCATTTTATTGTTAATCTCGTGTTTATTTTCATGTATACTGTAAAGTATAACCAAACCATTGTGACTTAGGAAATGAGGATGCGTAGTGTCTAACGAAAAATTAACGAACCGTGACCGCTTACTTGCTGTACGAGAAATCTTCGAACGTCAGTCGGATGAAGACCATACGTTGACGCTTGAGCAATTGAGCACGGAACTCTCGAAACGAGGACTGATCGAGAAGCTATCCCGAAAATCGTTGAAGGATGATATTGCGGCACTTGCCAAATCAGGTTTTGACGTCGTGGCGGAAGAGACGAAGAATGGACTTGCCATTCCGTATCATCTCGTCAGTCGTCCCTTTGAGCATCATCAACTCCGATTGCTGGTCGATGCCATCGCCAGTGCGAAGTTTATCTCGGAAAGTGAGACGACGTCGCTCGTTCAGACGATTCAGTCGTTGACGAGTGATAAGATGGCGGAGTCTCTCCAGCCGGTACTACATACTGTCAAAAAACCAAAAGGAATGACGTCGCGCTCGATCGATACGATCCAGAAAGCTATCAGTGATGAGTTCGTCATCAGTTTCCAGTACCAAGGAAAGTTTAACGAACGGACGCGAAAGTTCGAGTTACGGAAAGATGGCGAGCATTACCTCGTTTCTCCGGCTCACCTGTTGATGGATAACGGAAATTACTATTTGATTGGACGTGATGAGCGGATCAAAGAGATTCGGACGTACCGGGTCGACCGAATCGTCAATTGTAAAGCGTTTGAACCGATGGAAGAACCGGTCCATGTCGAGCCGAGTTACTTAAGTAACATGTTCAACATGTATGGGGGAGAGAACGAGCAATTGACGCTTAAATTTCAGGAAAGTCTAATGCCGACCGTCGTCGACCGGTTCGGAACGGATATCCGCTGCCGTCGTCTCGATGACCTCTGGTTCGAAGTCAAGGTCGATGCGCTCTTTTCCGACGGGTTCATGATGTGGCTGATTCAATTCGGCAATCAGGCGGAAATCATTGCACCTGTCGAACGCCGGGAGACATTCAAGAACAAGGTGGCAGGTCTTGCGACGATGTATCAAGTCGAAACACCTGCTCTTTAAGAGTTGAAGCAAGGTTCACTTGACCGTGGATCTTGCTTTTTTTAATTATCGAGAAAAAAACTTTTTGTCGTTTTTTGTCGGATATTCATATTTGAATATTTTAAGCGAATAGTTCCAGTTACTATTAAGGATATCTGATACTTATGTAGGAGGAACGACATGCAACAGATGGAAAAAAGCCAATCAAACGGGATGCGGAAACTAGCTACTTTCCTCTTCTTCGTTTGTCTATCCTATACATCGTGGTACTTATTCTCACTTTTTGTCTTTCATCTCGTGTTTCCAGAAGATGTCGTGACATCCTTAGATATCGTCGTATTCGGATTCAGTCCGGTCGTCGCTCTTGTCGTCACCATCGGCTCGTTACGCTTGATCGAACGACGCATGAAACCTAAATTCACACCGCTTTTATTGATCGGATACATCCTTTCGACAAGTGTGCTGATTTATTACTCACTTGCTAACGAACTTCTGCCCCGACTGTGACTTGCAACTCCCTAACAATTGGCATATGCTACGCTTATAGCTTGCTAGGTAAGGGGGGATACGATGAACGCACAGTATATCCTCGACTGGATGCCGCTCGTGATTCCTGTCGGTGCCATCGTCTTTATTGTCGTCATTGCGCGTAAGGCTTCAAAAATCGATGCTGAAAAGTAAGGAGACTCCATTCAGGGAGTCTTTTTTTATTGGATCCTGTTGTTACTTTATTCGCACGATTTCCCTATTGTGAAAAAACATAATGTCATCCATTTCTATGGTATAAAGGAACTAGGCGAAAGACCTAATATTAGGAAATTATGGAGGGACAGATGAGACAAAGAACCGTCATGACTTTACTTGCACTCAGTTTACTGCTTACCGTATGTATGATGAAAAAAACAACGTTGACGCCAAAGGCCAGTACCATCGATCTCACCATCGCTGTCGTCGGAAAGGCTCCAGTACTTACGCAATCCCCGGACTTCCACTCGATTGATCTGCAGGATATCAAAAGGGATTTACGACGTTACGATGCCGTCATGATCATGCCGGAGTACTTACATCAGGCATCGGGACGTGACTATGCCACCGTCTACCGGAAAGCACAGATTCCGTTTTTCTTCATCGGCTCTCAAAAATCCGTCGAACCGTTTCTTGATCCGAGTCTCTCCTATGAGGAAAGCATCTCGGTGCCGAATCCGACGTTTGCGGCTGGTATGCTCTATGACGATACACAAGAGACGACCTGGTTGTTCGGTGAGGGGATCGAACGACCGAATCGTTCAGAGCAACTGAAGATCTATCAATCAATCTTTCAAACGATTGAACAGAGTCACCTAATAAAGTAACGCTTACATGAAAACAGACCGAAGCGCTCGGAAGTACATCCATTTCCGAGCGCTTCGGTCTATTATTCGTCAATCGACTTGTTTCGTCGGGGCTAAGACGATTTCTCGAATATTGACGTGTTGTGGTTGCTCGAAGGCGAATAAGACGGTGTCCGCGACGACTTGCGGATCGAGACCACCGTCAATCGACTGTTTCCATTCGTTGTAGCCGTCCTTGATCGCGTCACTTGTCGTATGACCGAGTAATTCCGTCTCGACGACTCCTGGTGCGATCGTCATGACGCGGACACCGTGAGAGGCGACTTCACCCCGGACGTTCTCACTCATCGCGTGGACGGCGAATTTCGTGCCGACGTATGCGGCGTGGTCGGCGAACGTCTTTTTACCGGCAATCGAACTGATATTGATGATCGTACCGGTCTTCCGCTCTACCATCGAGGGAAGGACGGCTTGCATCCCGTGTAAGACACCGAGCGCATTGACGTCAAACATCTCTTCCCATTCTTCCGCTCCTTGCGTCTCGATTTGACCGAGTAACATCCGTCCTGCATTGTTGATGATCGCTTCGACCGGTCCGAACGCTTCCGTCGCGTCTGCTAAAGCAGCATCGAGGGCAACTCGGTCGGTGGCTGCGACTTGGCGAATCAAGACATCGTCTGAAGCAAGGCTCGCCAGACGGTCAATCCGTCGTCCGAGCAATAAGACGCGGTACCCTTTCTGAATGAACGTTCGCGCAATCGCATGCCCGATTCCTGACGTGGCACCTGTGATGGCAATGAATCCTGTTTTCATGATATCGTCTCCTTATTTGATATGATAGATTGAAGATAACAGAGGGAAACCAATCCGAGAAGTACGCACTTTTAGGTCAGTCGGTTACCTTTTGGTAAGGGAGGGGACGGTATGCCGTATCTAAATGAGTTCGATGCGACGATGCGTCAGATTCAAGGCAAGTGGAAAGTGATGATCTTGTACGAGCTGCACGAAGAAGGGACAGTACGTTTTAATACACTGGAGCGTTATATCCAGGACGTCTCACCAAAGACGCTGACGCAACAGTTGAAACAACTCGAACAAGATGGCTTGATTACACGGACCGTTTACCCGGAGATTCCACCCCGCGTCGAATATGCCTTGAGCGAAAAAGGAATCTCTTTGATTCCCTTACTTGATGCGATTTGCGACTGGGGTCTTGCGACGACACCACGCAACCAATTGATGCGCACGTTATGCGACGAGGAAGCCCCCGCTCCATGAGCAGGGGCTTTTTGTTAACGTTCGATTTGTTCCCGTACTTGACGGCGGAACGTCTGGATGTCGTAAGCTGGTTCACTTGGACTGAACTCGATTCCGTCAATCAGACGCGCGTTTGGTGACGCATCCGGGAACTCGATCCGTGTCAGCCATTCAAGCGTCGTCTCTTCATGGCGTCTTGGGAAAGCTTGCTCGAGTTGAGAGGCAATCTTCAGAAGCGGATGATGACTATGCCGCTTTGGCGCATGCGCCCGTACCTGCTTGGAGTGCTTGACGGTTTGTTCTCTTTCGATTGCTATGACTTTTCGCTTCCGGATGACATAAAGCGTAACCGCAACTAAGATCACGGTCAGAAGCGTCGTTGCGATCCAAATCCAATCCGGTGTTCCTGCCTGGACGGCAGCTTGATCCACGTCTTGAACACCTTTGATATTCTTTAGCCCCATTGCCCGGTTCGTCATCGTGTCCGCTTCTCGACCAAGTGGTTCCGTCCAAAGGAATAATGAACCGAATGCTTCAAATAGCGGACGAATCGCACTCGTGACGGATCCGACGAGCGCTTCTTTCGTGAGCCGGAAGACGACAGCGATGATCAGCCCCGCGCTGAGGACTAACGCGATCGTCGGTAAGATACGCCGCCATTCTGTCATGTACGTGACGACGAATGGATACGCAATGACGAAGACCAAAATTAAAAATGCGCCAATCGGTGGTGTCACTCCTGGGAACAATACCATCACGACGCCGATGACCATCGCACTCGTAGCGTATCGCCACGGCGAATCGACCGTATCAAGAAACGCGGTCCAGGCGACGAAGACGAGCGCTAAGACGCTAGCTACGGGAGAGAGGAAATATAAGGACCCCGCTACGAGTAGCTGTAATCCGATGCGAAGCGAACGATGCGGCACGAAGGCAAGTGCCGGAAGAGCGAGCGCGAGATAGAACGGAACCGGTAACAGACTCGCAAGGAATATCCACCAGAGAATCATGCGCTCACTCCTTTCTGCCGGTGACCGAGATGGATCTCCGCCGTCGTCGACGGTACACTACGTTGCAATCGTTTCGTGAAGTACCGGCGTTCGAGCGGTAGATCGTATTCGGAAATCCGAGCAAGGCATTCCATCGTCCGTAGGAATTGATGTTTTCCCATACCAGACGGAACATGGTACCACTGCCCGGATCGGTTGACCATCGAAATCCAGAGGCTGTAGGAAGCCCCTTGTTTCTCGAGTTCACGGATGATCGTCGCGGCACGCGATAATAGTTTCTCGAAGTCCGAGCGGAGAGCGAGTCCGTCTGCGGACAAGCCATCGACGATGACGGCATAATCATGGTTACGTTTCCGGTCATATTGATACGAGTACAGTTCATTCGTCTTCGCATAAGCGGACCAGTAGATCGACTTCGCATCTCCGGAGTAGGGAACGACGGAGTGGAAACTCGAGCGATCGGTGAACGGACTCGAGCGATCAATCGTCTCACCGGGAATCATCCGTTCATTCCACTCGACCGACGCTGGTGCAAAGTCAGGGAAGACGTGACCCAGCTCTTGGATATCAAGCGTCACATAGATTGTGATCAAATGAAACGGATCCGAGATCATGACGTCAAACGACTGAATCCGAATCGTTCCCCGGTGAGCGGCAATGACATCGATTGAAAACGGCACAATCGTCTGTTTGCTGACATATAAGTGTTGACGCCAAAATTGACTACTCGCATCAGGAAGCTTGATCTGATCCCCGAGCAAGCCAGAAATCGTGATGCGACCGAGTGGTAACTTCGTTGGGTTCGATAACTCGAACGGTATCTGGATCGTTTCCTCTCGAAAAGCGCGAACGGTCTCAAGGAGGCGGACGCGAATCCGCTTCGCAACGTATTCGAGATAATACGGCATCACCCAGCCATATAATGTATAGGCGAGTAATAAAGCCGCAATCCAGACAGGACCATAGAGACCGACGATGACGCCGCTTGCACCTGTCATCGTAAGAATGATGAGGTTAAAGCCTTTTGGTATGATCAATTGCATGATTACACCTCAGTTGGAACAGTGAGTGAATCGAGGACTTGCTCGACGAGACGTTCGTTCGATAGCTTCAGCGTCGCTTCGAGCGTCAAGACGAGACGGTGGGCAAGCAATGGCGTCGCCAAGTGCTTGACGTCCTCTGGTGTGACGTACGTCCGCTCCTGCATCCAGGCCCGTGCTTTCGCGGCTTTTAAGAGTGCGAGCGTCGCTCGTGGACTCGGTCCAATCTCAACGTCACGATGGGCGCGGAGTGCGTCACAGACATCGAGTAAGTAGTTTTCGACGCTATCTTCGATCGAGACGGCGATGACTTCCTCTTTCCAGTCATTGAGTTGTTCGAGCGGAATCTGTAGTTCGGCTGCTGTTAAGTGTGCTCCACGTAATAATGCCTTCTCCGCCTGACGTGTCAGCGGAGCGAACGACAACTTGAACAAGAAACGGTCGAGTTGGGCATGCGGCAGTGGGAATGTGCCGTGTCCATCGAATGGATTTTGTGTCGCGATGACAAGAAAGTGTTGCGGTAACGTATAGGAGGTATCCCCGATCGTCACTTGTCCTTCCGCCATTGCCTCGAGCAATGCTGACTGTGTCCGTGGCGTCGTCCGGTTAATCTCATCGACGAGGACGATGTTCGCAAACAGCGGACCAAACCGTTGTTCGAACGATCCTGTCAGCGGGTTGAACAGCTCCATCCCAAGTAGATCGGTCGGTAACGTATCCGCTGTACATTGAATACGTGAGAACTTCGCTTCGAGTGTCTGCGCTAGTGCTTTTGCTAGTGTCGTCTTACCGGTCCCCGGACGGTCTTCGAGCAACACATGACCTTCTGCGAGCAAGCCCATCAATAAATGATCAATCACATCGTCCTGACCAAGGACAGATTGTTTGAGTGATGTACGTAACGTTTGAAACATAGATGATTCCCCCTTTAAGATGCATCGTATTTCTAAAGTGTACGAAAATTCAGAAAAAACTGCTAGTGATTTTCCAGGAATCACGCATAAAGAAATACGTCTATCTTTTATACTACCAGTTTCATCCAAAAGTTTCGTGAAATATCAAAAAAATTGAAACAGGATTATGAAGTTACTTAGCGAATAGAAGGATATAGTCATTGGAATAGGGAGGATGGACAGATGAAACTACATACTACCGAATCGAACTCTACTCTAAACCAGCAACAGAACGTTGCTCACAGTCCTATCGACGAGTATCAACGGATTGTTGCTGGAGGACCTCCGAATCGCCGAGCCTTTGCCGCGATTCGTCGGCTCCCATTCGCATTACGTTTGCTGACGTATACGATCGGTTCCTTATTCACAGCAGGCATCCTCGCTGGACTCGTCATCAGTCTACTCGGTTAAAAAAGACTCCCTCAGCATTCCGAGGGAGTCTCGTCATTCTTCAAAGAGATCATCCATCAACTCGGAGATCTCTTTTTTACGTGCGTTCGTCTCATCGTGTAAGATCCGAATCGAACGTCCGGTCCAGTCAAGTCGGTCGCCGATCGTTGCCTGGCGCGGTAAACGACTTTTCGGTAACGTGATTGTCTCGCGTTCGTCGGTTTCGCAAATCGCTAGATCGTCTTCAAAATCTGCTAGGGTCAATCGCATCTGATGCACCTCCACGTCTCGTTATTCCGGTCGTAAATCGGTCCGGTTCGATTCCTTGATGCCGTCACCGGTCGAAATATACTGAATCGTTCCACTTTGATCGGTCCGGTCAATCGTAATCCGTTCTGCTTTCAGTTCCTGTAAAACGGAGGGACGTGGGTGACGATAAGCATTATCCTGCCCGGCTGAGATCAAGGCTCGCTTCGGATCAACGGCTTGTAGGAAGGGCAGGGAGGACGATGTGTCTGCTCCGTGATGCCCAAGCTTCAAGACATCGGCGCTAAGATCGGCATCCGACTCGAGCAATTGTCGTTCCGTCCGGATCGGAGCGTCACCCATGAAGAGGAACCGGTCCTGTCCATGTTCGACCCGCAGAACGGCACTCCAACTGTTGAGATCCTGCGTTCCGTCCGTTAGGGGCGCAAGGAACGTAAAGCGTGCGGCTTCACTCGGTATCTCAAGACCCGCTTTGACGGCTTTAATTGTCACCCCTTCGCGTTTGACGGCTAGAAGGAAATCGCGGTATGTCTCTGTCGTATGCGTGACACGCGGGGCATAGACGCTATCGACTGGAAAGGCATCGAGGACGGTATCGAGTCCACCGATATGATCGGCGTCCGGATGTGTCGCGATGACTGCTGTTAAGCGTTTGACACCCAATTCTTGCAGGTAGCGGACGACATCCTCGCCTTTACCGTTATTCCCGCCGTCAATCAAGATCGCGTCTTCATTCGTCCGAATGAACGTACTATCCCCTTGACCGACATCAAAACCATAGACCTCTATTTGTCCTGTGGTTGGGGCAGGGGGCTCTTCATCCCGGGTCATGTAGAAGATGACGATCAGGCAGAGTGCTAACAGAATCGTTGATCCCCATTTCAACATGTCGGTTCCTCTTTCTCGAACAGATAGAGCATACCGTTGCGCGGATGACCGAACCGGGGTCCGCGATAACCACGACGCTTCAAGGCAGCCCGCATCAGAATCATCATGCCGCCGTGACCGACGAGCAATACTCGTTCATCGTCCTCGAACATCAATTGATTCAATAGGACCTCAATCCGTTCATTCGCTTCCTTGATCTCCGCTTGAATCCGTTTGCTGAACGGGGCTGCGAGTCGACCGAGGACCGCCCAGCCAAGAAACGGTAACCGTAGATTCGACTGAATCGTCGGAAACGGTACTTCCCGTAGTAGATCCGTCACGATGATCTCTTTATCGTAGACACTCTTCGCCGTCTGGACGGCGCGTGGCATGCTACTGGCATAACAGACTGTCCAGTCGATCTGACCGAGCTCGACCGGTTGAATATCGATGTCTGACGTATCATACCGTTCAATCCATTTTTCAATATCGCTGGCGCTGATCCAGCCTTTCGTCGGGTATCCTTCCGTCACCCGGTGATGTCTCACTAATCCAATTTGTTTCATACTTCGTGCGACGGTCAAGACCGTCTCCCTCACTTTCATTCATCGTTTAGAGTGCGACGCGAATCGCGAGTCCGCATAAAATCGCACCTAAGATACTGAGCAAGCTCCCGATGATGTAATATTCCGCAAAGCGGCGATCTTCAAACTGTTTAAAACGGGCCAGTGCCTTCAAGGCAATGATGAAGCCGATCGCTCCGGTTGCGTTCGTGACGACGAGCAGGGTAATGATTGCCCGTTCGACGAGACCGATATAACGCCCGATTCCGTTTAATTCCGTCGTATAACTGCGCGCAGAATCTTCGACTTCATGTGTGACGGTCCGTGAGACGCCGTCGAGTTGCTCCTTACGTGTCACTTTTCGCTCGAAATGCGCTTCGATCAAGCGCGGAGCAAATGGTGCGAGCATTAAAGCAATCCCGTGACCGAGTAACTCCGTCGTCACTAAACTAAAGCACAGAATCCAGAGGACCTGCTCGGGTCGTGAGAACGACAACGACCAATCGATCGGGATGAATATCCATGTCAAAGCGATGATGGCAGCGATATGTAACGCTTGATCGATCCAGTACGCCGCCGCTTGCTTGACGCGACGTTTGAGCGGGGAGGCATCGAGTAGGGCGTGAAACACGAGAATACTTCCTCCAAGCCATCCGGCGATGTCGATGGTTAATACCCCTCGGATGACGAAGAACGCAAGGACAAGTAGCATCAGAGCCGCATGAACGGCAAGATGTTGGAATAAGATCCGTTGGTGTCGGTGTTTCAGTAGCGCCATCCGTCTCGTCTGTAATGGAAAATCAGCAAGTAGGTGGACAAGTATAAGGCTAAGTAAGATGGTCACCGAATCGCCTCCCAGACTTGGAATTGCTCCAGTGCCTGTGTCAAGGCAGCTTCAAGACGCTTCCGTTGCTTACGCTGCGAGCGGGAAACGAGTTTTGCGACATTCGCGCGGGCATCTTGTTCTTTAAAACCCATCTTCAGACCGATCTCTTCATACGTATCATCTGGATATTGATCCATCAACCGGTGCAGTTCAATCTGACGGTCCGTCTTCCCGAAATACGCCGGATAAAGCATCTCGAGATAGCCATTCAGCAGGGCGGTCGGTAAGTAGGGCGGTCCAGCAAAGGCGATCTGTGACGGAAGCGTCTTCGCCAATTCCTGTGCTTCAAAGGCATGAATGATCGCACTGCCATTGGCTTCTTCAGCTTGGGTCGTTGAAATCGTCTCATATTGACCAAATCCGATCCCGATGTAACCTGGTAATTCTTGATTCAATAAGTGCAGCATGACCGGATAACTGACCGGATAATCCGCAAATACCGCCAGTAAGCTATCACCGGATTTGATTTGGAACGGAACGATACTCGTAGGAAATGCCGTATTCAGATTGTTCGCGAGTTCTCGGAGCGCTTGAAGTAATGCTTCTTTGCTCGGATAGTCGCGGGAGCCTTTGACATCAAACGACAAGGCAACAGCTTGCATGACGATTCCTCCTGTTCATTTGTTGCCACAATCATGGAAACATTTGATTTGTTACCGTTAAAAAGGTAACATTCGCGGTGTTACTGTTATTAGAGTAACAAAGAATGAGGAGGAAGACCAACAGGACGATAGACCGATTTTTACACGACAGGGGGAATAGATGAATCTGACTAAAAGATCATTTTTTTATTCAAGTTAACATAACATATATTATCAATAGTTATAAGATTTCGTCTCATAATCAGGGTAAACTTAAGATAGTGAGACAAAACAAAAAAACACGGAATTAACCGTGTTTTCGACAATCATACGGACGTGTCCGTTCCAATCGATGAATCAAACGATCCAGGAATATATGATGGCGGCGTTCAAGTTGCGTGATCCGATCAAGTGGCAACCACGCGAAATCAAAGAAATCACCGCAATCCTGACCGTCACCAGCCACACAATGCGTCCAGCGGTTCTCTTGGCATTCGATGTGCGCATGGTAGAAATACGTGTAATGCACCCGCATTCGCTCCGGATAGCGCATCTCTTCTTCGCCGATGTACTGGACGGATGCTAACGAGAGACCACTTTCCTCAAGCGTCTCACGGACAGCCGCTTCTTTTGCGATTTCAGCATCTTCGATCGTACCTGCGGGGATCTGCCAATCACTCTCAGGAGCCGATTGTGGATGAAAAACAAGTAGTTCCCATCCGTTAGGTTTTTCCCGAGTGATATAGATTGCTACTTTTTCGCGACGTCTGAATTTCATCTTCATCACCTCTCCAAGGTCGGCAGATTGCACAACAAGCAGCTAAAGGGACGGTCCCGTAGCTGCTTGATCAATTGACGCTATAAGCAAAGCTGCGGAGACGCGTGACCCGACGCTTGTTCGTGACGAATCGTGACCTGACTATTTCTTCTATTGTAGCCGTTATTGGTCAGTGTTTCAATTTGTAAACGATATTTATAGCGATAAATCTCAAAATTCCGAGCATTCGTCTCAAAATTCCCCCCTCTCCTGCCCCGCTAGATCTAAAAAAGCTCCCCCGTTATCGGAGGAGCCTCGTCTTATCGTGTATACCAGTCGAGTAAGGGACCGAATTTCTCTTCATCGTAGGCAAATGAACCGTTCGATAAGCGGTCGAGGAACGATAACGAACCGATCTGGATCGTTTTTTCCTGCTCTTTTCCGCTGAGGACCAATTCTTTCGCTTGTGTGACGTCGATCAATGCTGCGACTTGGTGTGGTTTCGATTTCAAGTCACGGAGCAACTGTAAGCCGCGGAGCGCACGGCTCGAGACTTGGAACTGATCCGCGAGACGCATCTTCTTCAAGGCACCCCGTTGCGTCAAGAGGACGATCTGTGGTGCTTCCTTGAAGCCAATTGCACCCGCGACGACATCCTGATCCTTCAGGTTGATCGCTTTAACACCAGCTGCCCGGACACCAACGACAGGAACGTCATCTTCTGTGAACCAGAGCCCGAAACCGTTCTGTGTCGCAAGGAACAGTTCCGTTTGACCTGTTGAGACCTGAGCATACAAGACTTCGTCGTCTGCCTTCAAACGGACACCTTGAAGTGGTTTTGACTTCCGCTGGGCGTTGTAGTCACTCAGTTTCGAGCGTTTGACCATCCCTTGACGAGTCACGAACAAGCAATGCTGTGCTTCGTCGAACGAGCGGACGAGATCCGCTGAGAGAACTCGGTCACCCGGTTCGAGTGGGACGAGGTTCGCGACGTGTTGACCGACATCCTTCCATTTCGTATCCGGTAATTGGTGGACCGGAATCAGCAAGTAATTCCCGCGAACGGTCCAGACGATCAAGTGGTCGGTCGTCATCGCTTGCCCTTGGAGCAACGGACGATCCTGTTCCTTCAAGTCCGGCAAGTCGTTCGAGGCACCGAATGAACGAAGCGACGAACGTTTGACGTAACCGTTTTTCGACAGGAAAACCATCGTTTCTTCGACAGCAATCATGACTTCCGTCTTCAGCTTCAGTTCTTCAACTTCCGCTTCGATCGTCGAGCGACGTTTGTCCGCGACTTGTTCCTTCAAGACTGTCAATTCCTTGATGATGAGACGATTCCGTGTCTTTTCATCGTTAAGGATCTTCTCAAGACGAGCGATTTCCTTCTCGAGTTTCGCAGCTTCTTCCTGCAACTCGACGATATCGGTATTCGTTAACCGGTACAGCTGGAGCATAACGACGGCTTCCGCTTGGCGATCCGTAAAGTTGAAGCGCGTGATCAGCTTCTCCTTCGCGTCTGCTTTGTTCGACGCAGATCGGATCAAGGCAAGTGTCTCATCGAGGACAGAGATCGCTGTCATCAAGGCAGAAACGACTTCCTGACGGCGTTTCGCTTGTTCGAGATCAAACGCTGTCCGGCGGATGACGACTTCCTTGACGTGTGCAAGATACGCATCAAGTAGTGTCAAGACGCCCATTTGCCGCGGTGTCCGTTCATGGATCGCGACCATGTTGTAGTTATAGGCGATTTGTAAGTCAGTCTGTTTGAGGTAGAAGTGTAAGACACCTTCTGCGTCCGCTTCCTTCTTCAACTCGATGACGACCCGTAAGCCGTCGCGGTCGGTCTCATCACGGACTTCAGCGACACCTTCGACCTTTTTATCAAGACGGAGTTCTTCCATCCGTTTAACGAGATTCGCTTTATTGACCTCATACGGGAGCTCCGTGATGACGATTTGCTGACGACCACCCCGCAGTGTCTCAATCGTTGAGCGCGAGCGGATGATGACTTTCCCGCGTCCTGTCTCGAACGCCTTCTTGATGCCGTCAAGCCCTTGAACGACACCACCAGTCGGGAAATCAGGACCTTGCATGTGCGTCAACAAGTCATCGACGTTCTGGACCGTACCGGAAATCCGACCGATTGCAGCATCGAGGACTTCTCCCGCGTGGTGCGGTGGAATCTCGGTTGCGTAACCGGCGGAAATCCCCGTCGAACCGTTCATCAGCAAGTTCGGCAGGAGTGACGGTAAGACGAGTGGTTCTTCCGTCGTATCATCGAAGTTCAGCGTGTAATCGACGGTCTGTTTGTTGATCCCGTCGAGAATCAAGCTCGAGACTTTCGAAAGACGAGCTTCCGTATACCGCATTGCTGCCGCGCTATCGCCGTCGATTGACCCATTATTCCCTTGCATATCGATCAGCGGGTAACGGAGTTTCCACTCTTGGCTCAAGCGGACCATTGCTTCATAGACCGATGAATCACCGTGCGGGTGATAGTTACCGATGACGACACCGACCGTCTTCGCTGATTTCCGGTAAGCCCGGTCGAACAGGTTGCCTTCCGTATGCATCGCATACAAAATCCGGCGTTGAACCGGTTTCAGACCATCCCGGGCATCCGGTAAGGCACGATCTTGGATGATATATTTCGAATAACGACCAAACCGGTCGCCGACGACTTGCTCGAGCGACAGGTTCAGGATGTTTTGTAGATTAGACATGTTCGTTCACACTCTCTTTCGTCACGTGCTCATTCTCGATGATCGAGAGGTCTTCCGCGAGACCAAAGGCGACATTGTCCTCGATCCACGTTCGGCGGTGCCCAACGTTATCGCCCATTAAGACCGAGACACGTTTTTCCGCAACAGCAGCATCGTCGATCGTGACCCGAATCAATGTCCGTGTCTCGGGATCCATCGTTGTTTCCCAGAGCTGTGGTGCATTCATCTCCCCAAGTCCTTTGTAACGTTGGATCATATAACCTTTACCGAATTTCTTCGTCGTTTTCTTGAGTGTCTCTTCGTCCCAGACATATTCAAATTTCTCCGATTTGCCTTTCCCTTTTGATACACGATAGAGCGGTGGTAAGGCAACGAAAACCTTCCCAGCGTCGATCAACGGACGCATGTAGCGGAAGAAGAACGTCAATAGCAAGACTTGGATATGCGCGCCATCGGTATCGGCATCCGTCATGATGATGACTTTGTCGAAATTACAATCCGACAAGTCAAAATCGGCTCCGACACCGCCACCAATCGCATGAATGATCGTATTGATCTCTTCATTTTTCATGATGTCAGTGAGTTTCGCTTTTTCCGTGTTCAAGACCTTACCACGGAGTGGAAGAATCGCTTGGAACGTCCGGTTTCGTCCTTGTTTCGCAGAACCACCGGCAGAATCACCCTCGACGAGGAACAATTCATTCTTGTCTGCGTTTTTCGAAGCAGCAGGTGTCAGTTTTCCGTTCAAGATGCTCGAACGTTTCTTCTTTTTCCCATTTCGTGCTTCTTCGCGGGCTTTGCGTGCTGCTTCACGAGCTTGCGCTGCGCGGATCGCTTTTTTGATCAACAGCGTCGCCGTTTGCGGGTTCTCTTCCAAGTACGTCGAGAGACGACGACTGATGACAGCGTCACAGCTCGTCCGCGCCTCCGGTGAACCGAGTTTCGACTTCGTTTGTCCTTCGAACTGAAGGAATTCTTCCGGAATTCGGATCGAGACGATCATCGTCAACCCTTCGCGGATATCATTTCCGTCAAGGTTCTTATCCTTTTCCTTCAAGAGCGTGTTCTTTCGGGCATATTCATTCATGACCCGTGTCATCGCCGTCTTCGCGCCAACTTCGTGTGTTCCACCGTCGCGTGTCCGGACGTTGTTGACGAACGAAAGGACGTTTTCCGAGTACGCATCCGTGAACTGGAAGGCGATATCGACTTCGATCTCGTTTTCCGTTCCTTCGAACGCGACCGTCGGATGAAGCGTATCTTTATCATCGTTCAAGTACTGGACGAATTCGCTGACACCGTCTTGGTACTGGAAGATATCTTGTTTATCAGACCGTTCGTCCGTCAGCGTAATTTTCAGACCTTTCAGCAAGAAAGCGGATTCGCGTAAGCGTTCTGCGAGCGTATCGTAGTTGTATGTCAACGTACTGAAGATCGAGCCATCTGGTTTAAAGTAAACGCTCGTTCCTTTTTGACGCGTCGTACCCGTTTCAAGCAACGTCGTCTTCGGCATCCCACCGTTTTCAAACGTTTGCTCATATTGTTTCCCGTCACGGAAGATCGTTACTTTCAAATCCGTTGATAAGGCGTTAACGACCGACGCCCCGACGCCGTGTAAGCCACCGGACGTCTTATAGCCACCTTGACCGAACTTACCGCCAGCGTGAAGGACCGTGAAGATGACTTCAGCAGTCGGCTTTCCCGATGCATGCATCCCCGTTGGCATCCCACGTCCATGGTCACGGACGGTGATTGCATTATCTTTATGAATCGTGACGTCAATTTGTTCCCCGAATCCTGCAAGTGCCTCATCGATTGCGTTATCGACGATCTCGTAGACGAGATGGTGAAGTCCACGGTGATCGGTTGAACCGATATACATACCTGGGCGCTTCCGGACTGCTTCGAGTCCTTCGAGCACCTGTATGGCATCATCATTGTAGTTATTTAAGTCTGTCGCCATTCATTTCACCTCAAAATTCGAAATTACGACGTCGTTTTTACAAACGTTCGTTCGTTATTTCGAGTAGTCTGTCTCTAATTGTAGGCATCTTCTTGCTTCCTGACAAGCATAACCTGTAAAGCGCATGAAAAAAGACACCTTCACGAACGGGTGAAGATGTCTGAAATCGTGCTATGACTCACAGATATTGATGCTCGATTTTGATGCAACGATTCTCAATATATGGAATACCAGCACCAAGTGCGAGACTTTCTGCTTCGACACTCGAGAGACCAAGCTGATTCCAAATCATCCCGACGTCACCGTGAGCAACAGCATCTTTCGCGACATCCGCTAAAAACTCAGACCGACGGAAGACGTCGACGATATCGATGTGCCCTGGAATGCTCGCGACACTCGGATAGACTTTTTGACCGTTCCACTCGTTTAACGTCGGATTGACTGGAATGACTTCGTATCCATGTTGGACTAAGTAGTCCGCAATCCAGTTTGCGGTCTTTCCGGAATCACTCGAGACACCGACGACGGCAATGCGTTTGGCATCCTTCAAATACTGACGTGCTTGTTGATCAGTAATCATTTAGAACTCCCCCTTATGAAAATAACTCTTACCTAACACTCTATACCCGAACCAAGATGAAGTATGCGAAATCGAGCACGTTTTCGACGATTTTCAGAAATCGTCTTGAAATCAAATGAGTCGACCGATGACCCGTCGAACGACTTCTCGATGCAACTGAGAGCGAAATTGAATATTCATTCTTTTTCAATGACTGAGGTTACATAATACTATTATTGTCATTAAAGAGAATGTCGTAGCTCAAAAACGATAAAAATAGGTTAAATTCTCACGTGCATCGAGTTGATCAACGACCCGCCTGGCGCATTGTCGATGCAACTGAGAGCTCCCTGTCTGACAATTTAACGTTGCGTGAAATAACTATTTCACGCAAACAAGTGTCTGACGTACCAACGTTTGGTATACTACTACTAGAGGGGTGATTGTCGGATGAGTTTATTTAAAAACCTAGGAAAAACGATACATAAAACGACCGTTTCGGCTACAGCACCAGCGATTCCTGGTTATGAGCGGATGCCACGCTTCATTCAGTCCTATTTGGATCAGTTAGCAGCAAAACATTTCTCGTTAGCAACGATGCGCCGCTACGTTTACGACTACGAAGCGTTCTTTCAATTCGTCGCAACGGCGTCGGGTGAAGAAGTGACGGCGCGCGAGATTCCGCTTGAAGCGTTCGTCGAAATCGATGCAGCGGGGATTGAAGCTTATGCTGAATACCTTGCCTTAACGAAACAAAATGCACCGAGCGTCATCAACCGGAAATTATCAGCATTACAGTCGTTATTCCGTTATTTGGTCGATACAGGTCAGCTGTCGGAAAATCCGGTCGCCAAAGTCAATCGACCAAAACAAGCGAAACGGGAACCGGTTTACCTGACGAAACGCGAATGGGATGAATTGATTCAGTTGTTACCATCAAACGTTGAGATGAATGCCCGGGAAGCATCACATTATGAACGAGACCGCGTCCGCGACGTGACGTTGTTCCAACTGCTCGGTTATAGCGGGATGCGCCTCAGTGAGATGACCCAACTCGTCTGGAACGATGTTGATTTTCACGAAAACACGCTTCGCGTCATCGGGAAAGGTAACAAAGAACGACTGATTCCACTCGCGAAACCAGCTCGGATTGCATTGCGCAAATACGCGATTCATTATCAGATGCCAACGAGCGGCGCCGTGCCTGTCTTTCAAAAACACGGAAAACCACTCAGTCCACGGGCAGTCCAGCATATTTTGCAGCGGCACACGGAACGATTGAAACCAGTCCTGCCCTTTTTAGAGCGCAAAAAAATTACACCGCATAAATTGCGGCATACGTTTGCGACACGTCTTGCGACCGGTGGGGTCGACGTCCTGACGATCCAGCAGTTACTCGGTCACGAATCCGTCGCGACAACACAAGTCTATGCCCATATCGGTGATTCCGAGAAAAAACGCGCCGTCGATTTATTCGATGGTGAACGATAATAACATTATGTCAACTAAAGGAGGAATAGCATGAATTATGGGCTCAGTGAACGCAAAATCAAACAAATGTCTGATGCTTATGCCTTTCGACGGGGAAAGAAGTATGTCGCCGCCCGCAAGGTCACGTTGCACAATTACCGAATGGGCGACGAGCTGATCGAAGCGAGTGTCGACGGTGAGGAACGATTCACGGTGACGGTTCGCGTCAAGGCGCACGGTGTCGACGCCGGCTGTAATTGTCCGTCGCTTGCGATGGATACGTCATTTTGCGGACATATCGTCGCCGTTTTACTAGCGATGCATCATGTTCAGGCGCATGGTACACCGACACCGCTATCGCCGCAGATCCGTCCGTTCACGGCGATCCAAGTCGATGACGCTGGCGCGCGCCATTATTTACGCAGTCTCACACCGGATCGTCGGGTAGCGATTCATTTCGAACTGACCGGACCCGTCGTGACGCTCAAACGACTGACGGACAAGCAACAGCATCAACTGTCCCTGCCCTACTTCGATCGTCTGCTTGGACAGACAGAGTATTTGCAGCAAGTCGCCGATGTTTCGTTCAGTCCTGATTTGCAAGAACGCATCGTTTCCGGGACACCAATCGTCAAACTCCATCTCGACCGAACGGCTCAAGAAGTCGAAGTCCGCGTGTCGTTTGATTATCAAGGGATTCAGCTGAATCCGCTCGACGAGACGATTTACGCTGGTCGCGATCAAGTAACGGAGCAAAGTGTCTTACGCTTCTTACGTGAATTCCAAGCAACGCCACGTGACACGCGCTACATCATTACGCGTGACGCCGCGCAATATGCCTTTCTGCGGAGCCTGCTTGACGAACGGATTGCGCTCGGTCAACTGGAGTTATTTGCAACACAAGCGATCCGGACGACGTTACCAAAAGGACCGTTTCATCCGCGGATCGAAGTCGACGTGACGGACCGCCTCGACTGGCTCATCTTTAACTTTTCAATGGACGGGATTCCAGAAGATGAGCTGAAACGTGTCCTGAAGTCGCTCGTCTTACAAAAACGGTACCACCGCTTGAAATCTGGACAGTTCGTTTCTTTAGAAACAAGGGCTTTTCAGCAGTTACAACGGGTCCTCGCTCAGATGGAAGCAAGTGAACGCGACTTACGCGATGGACGAATCGTCTTACCTGCCGTCCGGAACATGAAGCATCTGATCGGCGCCTCCGTCCTCCATCTTCACGCTGATTTGCTCGAGAAATGGCTTGAATTAAAATCCGGACAAGGATTCCGGCTCGACTTGCCGAATTCGTTAGAGTCACGACTCTATCCGTATCAACGGACGGGCATCCAGTTTCTGAAGAATTTGGACGCACAAGGATGTCACGGGATCCTAGCCGATGAGATGGGGCTCGGGAAGACGATTCAAGCGATTGGTTATATCGCGACGATTCCTGCCCGTCGTGCGCTCATCGTCGCGCCGGCGTCACTGCTCCGCAACTGGGAAGCAGAACTGAAACGCTTTTTACCCAATCGACCGGTTCATGTCGTCACGGGTTCTCAAGCTAGCCGACTCCGCGAACTGGAGCACTTACCTGACGATACGGTAACGATCGTCTCCTATACGACGCTTCGGACCGACGTCCGTCTTCATCCTGTATATGACGTCGTCTTCTTTGATGAAGCCCAGCACTTGAAGAATCCGCAGTCACAAACAGTCAGTCAACTGCGGCATCTGCAAGCAAAACGACGGTTCGCGTTAACAGGCACACCGCTCGAGAATCGACCGCGTGATATCTGGTCGATTTTCCATGTCTTGTTTCCGGAGCTACTGCCGGATCTAATGACGTTTGAGAAATGGTCGTTCGATGACATGCAACAGTTCATCCAACCGTTTTTATTGCGACGTGAGAAACAAGATGTCTTACAGGACTTACCGAAGAAACAGATCGAGCATCATTATGTCGAGCTCGGTCCGAACCAAAAACGGTTATATGCGTCGTATCTTGCCAAATTGCAACTGGAGACGCTGCAACACTTAGACGAGACGAAACGCGAAGATCGTTTGAAGTTACTAGCTGGGTTAACGCGTTTGCGGCAAATTTGCAACGATCCAGGTTTATTCGTTGAGGGATACACAGGGGAAGCAACAAAACGAACGCGTCTGCTCTCATTGATTGTCGAAAAACGGGCCGTCGGAAAGCGGATCTTGATTTTCTCGCAGTATACACAAATGCTCGAGCGTATTCGCTCGGATCTCGCGCAACGTCACCTCCCCCACTTCCTGTTGACGGGTGAGACACCACTCGAAGACCGGGTGGCGTTATGCGATCGGTTCAATGACGGTGAAGTCGATCTCTTCTTGATTTCTTTAAAAGCGGGCGGAACGGGACTGAATCTCGCAACTGCTGATACCGTCATTCTCTTTGACAGCTGGTGGAATCCGGCCGTCGAACAGCAAGCTGCCGATCGCGCTCACCGGCTTGGACAACAGTCCGACGTGACGGTCATCAAACTGCTGACACGCGGGACAATCGAAGAAAAGATGACGGAATTACAAGATCGAAAAGCCCAGATGGTCGATGCCGTCCTGACGGCTCCAGACAGTGATGCCTTGACCGTCAAGGAACTCGTTCATCTCGTAACGACAAAGGAGGAACATCGGTGATCCTTGATCTCCTGCTTGGTTACCTTATCGGTAGTATTCTTGGCGGTACGCTCTGGAAGTACGTCAGTCGTACCGATTTGGCTCAGATCGGCTCCGGAAACATCGGCGCCCGCAACGCCCATCGTGCCGGTGGACTCCCGGCCTTTTTATTCGTGTATCTGTTTGATGCCGCGAAGACCGTTTTTGCACTACAGATCACAGACGCATTTTATCCCGTCGCTCTTGCCGTGCTCATCGGTCACTTGTTTCCGTTGTTTCATCCGCGACGCGGCGGTAAAGGGTATGCCGTATTTTCCGGCATCGTCTTCGCCATCACGCCGTGGGCATATCTTGCCGGACTAGGCATACTCGGTCTGTCTTATCTCGTAACGAAAGATAGCGTCAAAGCGGGACTGATTCCGGTTGTTCTACTCCCGTTACTCCCTGTCTACTTTGACGCGGGACCCATCAATATCTTGTGTACCGTTGCCGTAAGTCTACTTGTCCTGTGGGCTCATGATGCACTCCACAAGCCAGTCATTACATAAGGAGGACGTCTCATGATCGATTTTTCCATTGCCACCGCTTCGGACGCGGAAGCAATCCATGAACTGAACTACCTCACCTTCACGGAAGAGATTCCGCAACATCAACCGAATATCGAACGGAAACGGATTGACCGGTTTCATGATCAAAACACCTATCTGATTGGCAAGGAAGACGATCGACTCGTCGCGATGATTGCTATTCGGAAGCATCGTCCTTTTTCGCTTGAGGAAAAGGGCGTGACGCTAGATGAGACACTGACGGACCCAGCGGAAATCCGCTTACTCAGCGTTCGTCCCGAATACCGCAATAGTCGTACGTTCATGCAATTGATGCGCTTTTTGATGGTCTACTTGGAGCGGGAAACGATTGATCATGTCTATATCAGTGGTACGACACGGGAAGCTAAACTATATGCGCGGTTCGGCTTCACACCAATCGCAGCAACGCTCGGTAGTGGCGATGCCCAGTTCGTACCGATGTTGTTGTCGCGCGCAACATACGAACGGTCCGTCATCGCGGACGTTTTACGTCCTCTGCATTTTCTAGCCGGTCCGGTCGAGGTTGCACCAACAGTCCGCCAAGCGGCGCAACAAGCACCGCGCCCACACCGGACGGCCTCGATGCGCCAGCTCGATCAAGATTTACGTGGTCGGATGTGTCAGTTGCTGGATTTGCCACATGTCTCGATGGCTGTTGGCAGTGGCACCCTCGCCAACGATATTGTCGCACAACAACTGAGTGGACATGGATTGATCCTAAACGGTGGCGAGTTCGGTCAACGCTTGATCGATCACGCGGCACGAGCAGGAAAGTCATTTGATATCCACCTACTTCCGTCCGGTCACCCAATCGAATTAGAACAACTCGCAAGCCAACTGCATCAAACGGAGTACGACTGGATTTGGTTGACGCATTGTGAGACGTCTACGGGCGTTCTCTACGATCTCGATGCGGTAAAAGCGCTGTTAAATCAACGAACCGCACTCATCGTCGATGCGATCAGCGCCGTCGGGACCGGACGTTTCTCATACGCTGGCTGCAGATTCGTCACGACCGTCTCCGGAAAGGCAATTGGGGGTTTACCGGGTCTTGCGTTCATCGGGCATACGTCCAGCGTATTGCCTTCCTCCCGGATTCCACGTTATCTGGATCTCGGACTCTATGCGGAAGGGGTTGCTTTTTCCGGTTCCTCAAATCTGTTGCTGGCTTGTCAGGCAGCGCTCGATGCCCTTGATCTCGATCAAGCCGCCATCAAGATGACTTATCTCGAACAGGCCGTTCGGGCGACTGGTTTCAACCTGCTTGCGACTCAAGAAGCACAAGCGCCGGGAATTCTGACGATCGTCCATCCGTCGGCAACGGCTTTAGGAGACGCTCTCCGGATCCAGGGCTATCATGTTCAATATGAAAGCGACTATCTCGTCCGCAATCAATGGCTCCAAATCTCAACGATGGGACAGACGACGATGCGGCACATCGAACGTCTCATCCGTGTATTAGTCCGTGAAAACCAACGCATCACCATAAAAAATGAACAAAATGAAAGACCTCTTAACCCTTGATTTCAAGCGGTTTGGAGGTCTTTCGACTTTAAAAAATAAAAATAAAGGTTTAAGGATTTAAAACATAGGGGTATAAACTCACTAGCACCGCATCAAACCGGTGACTTACTCACACATGTTTCTCAATATCAGCGTAATGACCTGGGAGAGAAATGCAAAGTCACGAAAGCGTCAGATTCAAAGCGAGTCTGAAACCGATTGTCTTAGCATGTTTCATATTGTTCAGGACTTGTCCTGCTCCTACATTCATTACCTTTTGAGGGCTATACCAAATTCAAGGGGGAAATGAACATGTCAGTTAAATTAACAGCCGAAAAACGCGAGGTACGTCCACGCTCACTCCGTAAACAATTACGTCATGAAGGAAAAGCTCTTGGTGTCGTGTATGGTTACAAAGTGGAAAGTACACCAATCGCATTCGAAGAAAAAGAATTGCTTAAAATCGTTCGAGAAAACGGTGAGAACGTCTTGATTTCACTGAAACTCGACGGTAAAAATATTAACGTCTTGATCAACCGTCGTGATATGGATGTCTTCACACCAACTGTCGATCACGTTGAATTCATCGCTGTTAAAATGGATGAAGAGACAGAAGTCGAAGCAGACGTCGTACTCGTCGGCGAAGCAGCTGGCGCTAAAGTCGGCGGATTCCTGTCACAGACACTCTTTAAAGTAACAGTCGCAGCAACACCAGATAAATTGCCAGAGAACGTCGAAGTCGACGTCACGAACCTCGAAATCGGCGATTCAATCTCTGTAGCTGATCTTCCGGAACAAAAAGATTTCCGTATCGTCACTGAAGGCGACATTCAAGTCGCAGCTGTCGTCGAATCAACGCTTGAACAAGAGCTTGAGGAAATCGAAGAAGCAGAAGCTGAGGCACAAGCGGAAGCTGGTGAAGACAACGAAGCGGAAGCTACGGAAGAGTCTTCAGAAGAAGCAAAAGAAGAGAACGAAGACAACAAATAAGTCGTTTGACGATACGCCCTTCGTGGCGTATCGTTTTTTTGTGTCTTGACAATAGACAGAAGATTGCCTAAAGTGAACAGCGTATCACCTATTACCATATCCACTAGGGGAGCCCATTTGGCTGAGACGATTCACTTCGGACCCTTCGAACCTGATCTAGTTCATACTAGCGTAGGAAAGTGGAGCGATCACATCCAATGACTCCTGCTGCGCGCAGTTTTTCTGAGGACCGCTCTCTTTTTTACGGAGGGCGGTCTTTTTTGGCGTCTCCCCCATTCTAAGGAGGACGTACCTAATGCAAAACTGGAAAATGAAAGAAATCATGGTCATGATGATGCTCGCCGTCGCTTGCGGGGTCATCTATCTTGGTTGGTCAACACTCTGGTTACCGATGTCTGCGATCTTCGGACCTGTCGGTGCCAACTGGATGTTTGGGATCTGGATCATCGCGAGCCCGCTCGTCGCAGCAATCATTCAAAAACCAGGTGCCGCTCTCATCGCGGAAATCGTCGCGGCAGCCGTCGAGCTGTTCACGGGTAGTCACTTTGGTTTATCGGCTCTACTGATCGGGGTATGCCAAGGGCTTGGTGCGGAAATCGTCTTTGCGATGACGCGTTATCGCCGTTATGACACATGGACATTGATGTTATCGGGTGTTGGAGCCGCGATTGGTAGCATTGTCTATAGTCTGATCGCGAACGGATTCGGTTACTACACGACGACGACGTTGCTTGCGACAACTGGCTTACAATTAATTAGTGGCGCATTACTGGGCGGCTTGCTTGCAGCGATTCTCGTCCGTCGCCTTGTTGCGACCGGTGTCTTGAACGGGTTTGCGGCAGGACGTGCGAAACGGGAAGTCGCATGATTACTGTCGACGATCTCAGCATCCGCTACCCCGGTCAGATGAAGTCGGTGCTCGATCATGTATCGCTGACGATCGAGCAAGGAACGACCCTTCTGCTCGGACGAAGCGGGAGTGGCAAGACGACACTGCTTCATGCCCTAGCCGGACTGACACCAGAGACGATTGAAGTCGAACAGACTGGAACCGTTACCCGGTCCGGTTCGGTCGGAGTGCTGTTCCAAAATCCAGAAGAACAGTTCTGCATGGAAACGATCGGACGCGAAATCGCTTTTAGCTTAGAAAACCGGTCGATTCCACGCGCAGAGATGGAGGAACGCATTGAACGCTTACTCGCACTCGTTGGTCTCCCTCTCCCCTTCTCGACACCAATCGCGAGTCTATCCGGGGGGATGAAACAACGCCTCGCGCTCGCCGCGGTCCTGGCACTTGAGCCGACGATCTTATTACTCGATGAACCAACAGCTCAGATTGACCCGATCGGGCAACACGAGCTGATGGCGTTGATCTTTCGGATTCAGAAAGAACATGATTTAACGATTGTCTTGATCGAACACCAACTCGATGTCTGTTTACCTTACATCGACAAAATCGTCTTACTTGAGGACGGATCAGTGACTGCAACGGCGCATCCGCAGGATTTGTTCCCGCAGGCGTATACAGAGCTTCAATCGAAAGGGATCGCTGTTCCCTCTTTGTATCCGTACACGTTAGAGACGTTACCCATAGACGGACCACAAGCAGCGCGACTTCACGTGCTTCCTCCAGTCGCTACAGCAGGCACTGCCTTGTTACACGTCGCTGTATTATCGACGAAAGCCCCTTACCCGCTGACCGATGCGACATTTTCCCTGAAGACGGGAGAATGGGTGATGCTACTCGGGGCAAACGGATCCGGGAAAAGTACGTTGCTTGCAACACTCGGGCGGTTGCTCTCGCATCAAGGAACATATCGGTTCCAGGAACGTCCGGCTCAGCGTTACTCACGGCGACGCTTTTATGAGCATGTTGGCTATGTCTTCCAACAACCGGATCTGCAGTTTCTCAAACTGACAGTCGAAGCGGAAATCGACTGGAGTCACCGGGCAGCGACGAGTGATGAGCGCACAGCGTTGCTCGAACGGCTGGAACTCGCATCTGTCAAACAGCAGTCACCGCTTGCGCTTAGTACGGGGCAACAACGAAGGCTCAGCGTCGCGACGATGCTCGGGCAGTCGAAGGATATGTTGTTGCTCGATGAACCGACGTTCGGACAGGATGGATTGACGACACGGCGGCTCATGGAACAGTTGTTGACGGAACAACAAAACGGAACGACGCTCGTCATGGCAACACACGATATGGAACTCGTCGCTCGATACGCGGATCGTGTCCTCGTCATGGAGCAAGGGCGGATTGCTTTTGACGGGCGTCCGAGCGAGTTATTCGCTGACGTTCCGTTACTCGAACGCTGTCAGCTACAACGTCCACTTTCGTACCAATTCCAGGAGGTGAAGCGCCATGCAGACGAACGCGTCACCGTTCGCTAAACTCAATCCTGTCATCAAGGGGAGCGGATTGTTTTTGATCATGTTTGCCTTAATTGCAACGAATGACTGGATCAAAACGTTGGTGTTCCTGAGTTTTGCTATCGCTTTGCTACTCCTCTCCGGATGGGGTCCCGTCGATTTCTTGAAACGGCTCGCACCTTACAGTCTATTATTCTTATTGACGTTCTGGATGATGGCGGCGTTTGGCAAAGGTACGAACACGCTCTGGTCGTTCGGTTGGTTTCATGTCACGTCGGAAAGTGTCGTACATGGCTGGTTACTTTCCTTACGGATGGCAACGTTCGTCTGCTTAAGTTTCGCTTTCGTCACGACGACCGATGCGACCCGGTTCGTGATGAGCTTGATTCACCAGGCAAAGGTGTCGCCTCGCTTCGCGTATGGGTTCCTTGCCGGGATCCGCTTTCTGCCTCAATTGGTCGAAGAAGTCCGCGTCTTACGGCGAGTCCGAATGATTCGGAACGTGCACAGTCGCTTTCCTGGTGATGCGTTTCTATCAATCGGCTTACCGCTCTTCTCGCGATCGATCCAGCGGGCAGAACGGATAGCAATCGCTTTCGAAGCCCGTCATTTTTCAGCGGAACGGACATATTATGAAGTGCCAGTCGTTCAGCGTCAGGATATTATCTACCTCGTGGTCATCCTCCTGTTGATCAGTCTTGTCTTTTGGCTATGATTACCGCCACCCGTATCCGGGTACATTCTAGCAAGACAAATTGAAGGAGAACGACATGAAACGAATCCTATTGATTGGTGCAGGGCACGCTCACCTGCATTGCATTACACACGGACCAACAGAAGACGTCGAGTGGCTGATTTTAAGCGCCTCGACGTACCAATATTACTCGGGCATGTACTCCGGCCTTGCTGACGGAACATACGACATCGATGAGATCCGTATCGACATCGCCGCCTTATGTCGCGCCTATGATAAACAATTCATCGAGGAGACCGTCATCAAAATCGACCCCGTTGAAAAAGTCGTCTTCGGTGCATCCGGCAGACGCTATACCTATGACGTCGTCTCGACGAATATCGGCTCGTTCGATTGGTCGGAAGATACGACACGATTATCGATCAAACCGAACTACCGGTTACCGGATACATTAAAGCGTCTGCAACAAGCAAAGCGTCCAGTCTTGATTGGAAGTGGTGCAGCGGCCGTCGAGATGGCGGCGTCCTTGAAAGCAGCGGGTGTGCCGATCACACTGGTCACGGATCCCGAGTTACTTTCAGGACACCCAGCAGCGGAAGCCATTACACGACGCTTACAAGAACTCGATGTGCATTGGATTCGAGAACGCCCACTGAACGAGGCGTCTCCTCTTCGCTTTTCACATCACCCACCAATCGAGTCAGATGCCATCATCCGCTTGACGGGTGCGAAAGCTCCGGTATTGTTTGCAGACAGTAAGCTCTATACGGAAGACGGATTTCTACTTGTCAATGAACAATTGCAAGCGCTCAATCATCCAAGTCTGTTTGCTGCGGGTGACGCGGCGACCCTCGTCGCTTATCCCGATATTCCAAAGAATGGCGTCACAGCTGTCCGGCAAGCACCGATCTTACTAGCAAATCTCTTACGGTACGTCCAGGAAGAGGCACTGCAAACGTATCGTCCGCAAACGAACTATTTGACGATTTTATCGATGGGACCACGTCATGCGGTTTCAATGTATGGCAATCAGTATTCGACTCACCCGTTCGGTTGGTACTTGAAGCGCTGGATCGATCAACGGTTCATGCGGAAGTATCGTCCATAAAAGCGTGCGCCGGCGCACGCTTTTTTCTGTACACAAAAACAAGCCATGGACGGGTGTCCATGGCTTGTTGGATTAGACGGTTTGATTTCCTTTAACGTACGAGAGTAACGTTTCGTTGAACTTCTCTTGTTCATCAAGCAACATACCGTGCCCACTCTCTTCGAAGACTTCAAGTCGTGCATGTGGAATTTCCTTTTGCATTTCTTCCGCGAACTCGAACGGACAGACTTGGTCTTTTTTACCGTGGATGATTAACGTATCGACTTTGATGTCTCCGAGTTTCCCACGCAAGTCCTCGTCACGTAAGGCGATCGCTGACTGAATCGTACCGTGGGACGAAGCGGCGATACTAAGTCCATGGAACCATTGTTGAAGTGGTTCTGGATGTTCCTTCGCAAAGAAGATTTCCCCGAATCCTTTGAGCATTGACGGACGATCCTGTTTCGTGTCGGCAATCAACGCATCGACTTCTTCTTTTGTCATCCCGTATGGATAGCCGTCGCGTTGTGTAAAGACAGGGGCTGCGGCTCCAGCGAGAACGAGCTTACTGACTTTTGAATCCCCGTATTGCAAGAGATAGGACAAGGCGATTCCTCCTCCCATCGAGAAGCCGAGCAACGTGACATTCGTTAATTTCAGCTGTTCGATGACTTCATTAATGTCGGACGCCATCGTCTTATAATCGTATCCCGTTGCTGGTGCATCTGATTTGCCATAACCGCGATAATCGATTCCGACGTAACGGTACCCTTCTTCGACGAGCAAGTTCTTTTGATACTCGAACATGTTATTGTTTGCCGGCCAGCCGTGTAAAAAGACGACCGGTTGACCCGACCCGACATCCTCGACATAAATTTTCGTGCCATCAACTGCTTGAATGAATGTACCCATCATAAAACCCCCATAGTAATAGATTGCCGTGCATGCATCTATTATTCCCGAGTCAAGAGATGTCAAACATCTTGATGCTAAAGTATTATAGAAAATTCTGTCTATTCTAGAAATTATGGTAAAATATAGTCACTAGGATAAAGGAGGTTTTCCATGAGACGCTATATACATACCGGTATTCTCGCAGGCGTAGTCCTACTTGCCGGATGCGGTAAAGAACAATACTTAGACCTTACATACGATGCCAATTACTGGGGCGGTATTTCGACTACCTTTGATGGGCAAGAGATACCGGATCTCCCCCAAAAACAAACGGCTGCTTTGTTGAAGGGTTGTCAGCAAAAATCTGACATGAAGCGCTTACCTGACCGATACGTGCAACACGAAGGATTCGATTTGTATTTCCTTCCTGCAAATATCCAAGGGCGTGAGTTCCAACACGTTCGTTTCCTATCAGACGAAAAAAAAGACTATCTGGCCTGTCAGCCCATTCGCCACGCAGATTATACGGTCCATCAGATTAAGCGAAGTGATTATCCATTTGTTGATTGGTCAAAACAACCGGTTAAAGCCAAATCGACAGCCGTTCGCTTTAAAGCTGTCCCAAAAGAGGTGGCAGATCACCAAAAACAAGAAAATAAAGAAAGTAAGCAATCAAAAGAGCTTGGACGCTATCTCTTCCCGTCCTATCAACTGTCCTTACCACCGGAAGGTCAATTCATTATTTTTGGAGAAGAAGACGGAAAAGAACGCACATTCTTCGAGACGACCGAGTCGCTGAGCGGATCCGAGCTGAATATCTCTTTCCGTCACAGTCCAAAAAACGGGATGCAGTCTTCCACAATTGATCTCACAATAAGTGGAACACGCGATGGAAACTCTTCAGTCATTCAAGAGTATGCGCAAGGGCAATCCTACCAGATTGAACGTAAAGAATTACCTGACGTCCTTTCACCCGGTCAAATGGTTCACTTTGCTACCGTTCAAAAACTAGAAAAAGATAAAGTTGTCCAGGAAACGCCAATCTATATGCGTCTCAATAAGTCATACAAAAAACCTTCAAATTACAAATATGCTTTTATCAATATAAATCAACCTGGATATGTCGGTTTCATCCATCAATCACCAAAACAGCTTATTGATAGCGATTATAAGTTCGTCTCAGCAATTCCTGACAAGCTAGCCAAAAAAATCGCTCAGGAATTAAAAGAAACCGAAGTGATGGAGCCGCAAGGCACAAAACTAAAGCAGAAAAAATTGACGTTGATGCGCGAAGGGAAAAGCCAGATGTTCGAGCTGTATGAACGCAAACGCGCCAAAAAGCTTGAAATCTATGTCGTCAAAAAGGGAACAAAGAACGGTGCTAAGTTGTCGGGTACGACAAGTGAAGCACTCAGTGAGGTGCTTAACAAATGAACAAACGTTACTGGATCGGACTCACACTTGCAGCAACGCTCGCGTTAAGCGGTTGTCAAAGTGAAGCTCCGAATTTCAAATGGGATTACTTATCGAAATTGTATGATGGAGCGCGGTTTAAAGGCAAAGAACCTCCGAAGATGTTATCGGAAAAGGAAATGAGTGTCATCATGGAGGAGTGTCGATCAAAAGCGGTAAAAGCTCCAAAAAATTATTCTTATGGTGACACGTTCTCCGTCGTGATGACGGCACCATTTGAAGATTACTTAGGACAAATGGCTCGTTATGTCCAGTCCGGAGAACAAACATATCTGTATTGTCAGAATATGGCTGACAGCGAGTATCACCTCTTATCAACCAAACAAGATGTCTTTGCGAAAACGAAGCTGGTTGAACATCCGACCGAGTTAGAAGTACAGCCAGACACCATTAAAAAAGAGGACTGGTTCTCACGTGATGATAACATCATAAACGGTTCTGTTCGAAAATTAGCGCTACCTGGATCAGGTTACCTGGTGATGAAAGCGACTGATGTAACGAAAAAAGACGAACGAAAGACATTCGTCGTCTATGCAGAAGCCCTTACTCCCTTTACTGAAGATACGAAGCTTTATCTGACGTACAATGAGAAATATAATGAGAATGACGATATATCGTATAACTCCTTTGTACGCATACCGCAATTGATCAGTGGACAGCAGATGGGGACGTCGATCCATGCGATGAAACAGCCCGGAAAAGTCCGCTTCATTCCTGGTGACGGCACACCGGAACATTACGGCACGCTTATCGCAACAGAAAAAAACGGACACCAATTCCGCTACGAATTGTCGATTCAGCACACGATGGAACGTCCGTCTGAGCTTGCTCGACAGGACTTATCGGAAGAAGATGTTCTATCCACTATCAATGACATAACACTCTTCCATCAGAAGCAGTTCAAGCATTATCTTTATGATCAAAGCGATTCTTCTAAAGATCGTCTTAAAGTCGAGGATACGATCATGATGACAAGTGATGAGTCCGGGAAATTGCAAAAAGCAATCAAGTCAAGTGAACAGGCTGACGTACGAGGAAAACGGGCGAAGTGGAAATACTTGACGTTCCGAAAAGGAGTGAAAGGACAACAATACGAAGTTTATCTCGATAAGCGTGTCAAAAAGACCGATATTTACTTGAAGGATCCGAAACGTGACGTGTCGGTTCATCTTTCGGCGACAGGTCGTGACATCATTCTCTCCTTATTTGAGCTATACGAAAAATGACTCACACCATAAAGATGAGATGTTGGAGCAAATAAATCAAGGAACACCAGAAGATGAAAGCAATCCCCTCGCGTAACCACTCTTTACGCGTCAACGGTTCACGTAAAAAGGACACGCAAGCAAACAGCAAGACGAAGAAGTAGAGATAAATGAAGCCACCGCTCGTTAAGAAACCAAAGAGCAGGATCATACCACCGAGGACGGACAGGCTAGAGACGACAGGTTTACGATAGACCATGCGGTGTCACCTCGTTTCATCTAGTTTGTTAGAATATACCCAGATTACGGAAAAACAATCTATTTTAATGTACTAGACAACACCCCTTGAGAGGCATCCTCCCAAGGGGTGTTGTTGTTTATTCCACGACGGCACTGTGATCAGCGACGATCGCATATTCCGTGACGGTATTCGACGTCACGAGCGGTTTGACTTCGGACGTTCCGCTATCCCGCTTATGATGCACGCCTTTGTACGCTTGACTCTCTTGCCATGCATGAAATGCTGCTTGATTCGACCACGTTGTCATGATCGTGACGATGTCTTCCTCTTCCTGACGGATATCGACGAGGACTTGCATCCGGTGGAACCCTTCCATCCGTTCAATTCCTTTCGTCGTCTTAAAACGCGCTGCGACCTGATCTGCTGCACCTTTGACGACGTGTAACTGGTTCATGACGATCCACATGTTCTTCTCCCCCTTTTTTCGTCTTCAGTATACTAAAAGTCATTCCGGGATGAAAACGCGGATGCGTTATCGCTTGGTAACGTCAATCGCTGGATCGTCTCTTTTCCGTCTACGCTCGTCGCGATCATCTCGAAATAGAGCGAATGCGGGAAGGCATCCGGTAACGGTTGGACAGTATGGAAACGTTCCTGATTTGTTACTGACAAGGAGCGTTGCATCGGACGAAGCGGCGCTTCGCCATCAGCCGTCGTCTTATACGGCTCGAACCGGATCGATTTCATTTGTTTCGAACCGTTCATGCCGTAGGCGACAAGGTATCGACCTTCGTCCGTCGTCAATAAACGACCTTCAAACCAATCCGTCTCCCTCGTCTGTTTCGAACGAATGATTCGGTCGATTCGTTGTGCCTCATCGGTTTGTTGCAGGAGCAAAAACAAGCGGTCGTGTTTCGCTTCAAGATACGCGACGGCGTAATGGTCAGACAGTCGTTCGACGAAGTAGACGTCGCGCGCTTCAATCGGCGTGTTCGTCATCTGTGTATATAACTGGGCGACTTGCTTCGCCGTAAAAGAAGCGGTCTCTTGACGTGGCTGAATCCCCGTCAGCGTTCCGAGCACGAGACCGAACAATAAGATGAGGAAAAGACGCCGTTTCATCAGTCGACCTGTTTGACGAGCAGATGATAGCTCATCCCTGGTGGATAGTCATCGATTCGTCCGACTTCGACGAATCCTTGTCGCTCATAAAACGGGAGCGCTTGAAACGAGAACGTCTCGACGCGGATTCGCTGAACACCCGCTGCTCGTGCCCATTCCTCCAGTTGACGGAATAACTGAGTACCGAGCCCACTTCCCCGTTCCTCTTCGGCAACGAAGAACCATTCAATATGTAACCAGCCCCAGTACATTTCCCCTGAGATGCCGCCGATCGGTTGATCATCACGCGTCGCAAGTAATGTGACGGCTTGTGTTCCCTCGGAGCGTTTCGTCGCATGAAGCGGTGAACGCTCGACATTGTATTGACGCACTTGTTGCTTAAGCCAGTCCTGTCCGTCCTCATTTTCATTAAGTTGAAATTGCAGCATGTTCAAACTCCTTTCTTGTTATAGTAGTAGTGGAGGTGAATCCGATGGAGCCTACGTTCCAGATTGATTGTACGAAGTGTTTTGGTTTATGTTGTACCGCACTCGCTTTTTCGAAATCCAGTGATTTTGGTCATGACAAACCTGAAGCAACACCGTGTCGTAATCTTGACGCGGATTACAGCTGTCGCATCCATGACCGGTTACGCGATAGCGGCTACAAAGGCTGCACCGTCTATGATTGTTTTGGTGCCGGACAGCATCTGTCACAGCAGACATTCGAAGGCGATGATGCACCTAAGCGACGCCAAGCGATCTATGCTGCCTTCCCGAAGATGGTTCATTTGTTTGAGATGATGTGGTACATAACCGACGGGAAACGGGATGTCACGCGTGACATCCACGATCAACTCGATGAGACGCTTGCCGCACTGACTCGGTACGCGGCATTACCAGCCGATCAATTTGAACGACTTGACTTGATACCGGTTCGTCAAACCGTCCGACCACTCCTTGAAATGATTGCATCGCGTGTTCAAGCTCAGTATAGCGGAAGACGCGACCAGACACCACGCGACTGGGTCGGAAAACAGTTACCAAGACGTGATTTCTCAGGTGCCAGTGTTCAGAACCAGTGGTTGCTTTCGACGAACTTATCGCGCAGTAACCTGCGCGGAGTCAACTTTCTCGGGGCGGATTTGCGAGACTGTAACGTCAAAGACGCCGATCTGACGGATGCACTCTTTTTGACACAGGCACAAATCAATGCGGCAATCGGTAATGCCGCGACGCAGTTACCGCGTCGCTTACTCCGTCCGTCCCATTGGCGTTAAACAGAAGCGAACGATAAGGAGGCACGTTTTCGGTCGATTGATCCGAAAGCGTACCTCCTTTTGCTTGTTATCGTTTACCGAGCGTAAAGCCGTCAAAATAACGCCCGCCGAATGGTGCGAGATAATCATCGACTAACGCGACGACCTCTCGTCGGTCATCCGATTGATAATACAACTCGAATGCCAGCGTATGTCGACTAGCATAGTCTTCGTCAAACTCCGCAAGAGCACGAATCGCCCACTTTCCTTGTCCGATGAAGCGACGATTGGCACGAAGAACGAACTCGATGCTCTGTTCATATAAACGTGACGCAATCGCTAAACCTTCCGCGCGGTTCGTTACACTCTCGAAATCGTCGAGCACATCACTTAAAAAATACCGTGCGCGCTCTTGTTCCGAAGTCGTCCACACAACAGGTCCGTCCGCCAATTGTTGAACGGCTTCCTGACGGATAGATGCAAGGTTTGGATGGTCCTCGATCGTCCAACTGTCAGCAATCATTCGTTGCAGGGACGGGCGACCACGTTCCCGGTCACTCTCGAAAAACGGCTGGATCGTCTCAAAGGAATGGACGAATGCTTCGACCGGGACACCGTCATGGATGAACGACTCCCGGTACGCCTGACCTCGACTTGCTTCAAAAATGATCACATCGACATCTGATTGTGCGGTCGCTTGCCCTCGCGTATGGCTGCCGGCAAGTAAAACAGCACAGTGATTCGGGTACCGTGACGCAACGAGCGGCATGATCCAGTCGCACCACTCCATGCGTGTCCACTTAGTCTTCAACTTGTTCACCGATTCTGGAGAAGACGGCCAGTTCGTCACCCGGTACGGCAACGATCGTCGCGTCGGCTCGGTGTGGTGCGAGACCGATATCGATCGCCCACGATTCATAATATGTATCCGATCCGTTCAGGACGAGCGTTTGTCCGTTGCTAAACGTTAGGAATAAGTGGGGTGCCGTCTTTCCGATCCGGACACCGGTGATGCGTTCCGCGTGAAGCGAGACGATCAAATGTAACATCTCTTCCTTCGTCGCATGGCGGACGACCCAGTCCTGTGTCGTCTCGACATCGCCATAAAACAGACGATCCGTCTCGATCCGAAGTCGTAGTTCAGGCGCAGTCGTATCGAACAAATTGATGAATTCGAGCGTGACGTAGCCTGCGACATGGACCGTCGCTAACTGTGTGCCGATGAAATAGGTCGTCAAAAGCTGACGGGCGAGTTGATGATCTTCTTTGTTCATGATGAGCACCTCATTTAAAAAGAATGAATGGTATCGGGATGAGTCCGAGAAACTTACTTCCACTCAATTTACCACAAATTAGTCGATACGAACATGAGAAGAAAGGCTTGTTTTCGGTTTTCTGCGGCACGGAGGTGAGAATACGGTATACTGATGAGGAACTGACGTCGATTGTGATCGACAGAGAGGAGCTCCATCCATGCAATATTTCTACATGAGACCCTATCCGGATGATCCAGACTGTTCTACGCAACAAGCGGAAGCCGACAAGATGAATGTGACGACACGTGTCATCGAGACGCATGATTCAGCGAAACGACGGACGGAATTAGAACAGATGCTCGAGACCCTTCAGACGGGAGACGAAGTCATCGTCACGCATCTCTACATCTTAGCAGACTCGACGAGGCACTTGATCGAGATGCTCGAGCACATGGAGACACGCGGTGCGACGCTGTGGTCACTCCGCGAACAGATTCGGACGAGCGAGCGTGCTTCCTTGTCGTTTCTTGAAACGGCACGCCACCTGGTCCAGCTGCAAAGTGACGTCATCAGCATGTCGACGCGTGCCGGACTCTCAAAAGCAAAAGAACAAGGAAAGCAGACCGGTCGACCGCGGAAGCCGGATGAAAATGTCCGCCGCGCGATCGCGATGTATCAAAGTAAAAACTATTCGCTCGCTGATATCCGCGAACAGACCGGTATTAGTAAAAGTACGTTGTACCGATATCTCGAAAGCGAGACAATCGATACAGATAAAGGCTGACTCCATCATGGAATCAGCCTTTTTTTTAGCTATTTTGCTTTAAGGTGTTGCCGAGCCATTTTTGGAGGGCTTTTCCGCCTTCATAGAACGAGCTGTCTCGTAATTCATACGTATGACCGCCTTGTTCGATCAAGTCGAGGAACGTATTCCCGACGTCCCGGTTTTCCCATTTCCGCTGATCCGTCAAATACTTGAAACCGAAGTTACATTCGACGTTGAAGATGATGTGGAACGGTTCCTTGAACGATTGGACGGCGCGAATCATCTCGATCAAGATCATCCGTTTCGGTGATGACGCTTCGAACGTATCGAACAGCGTTGTCCGGCGTCCGTGAAACTCGATGACGCGGATCGCGCGACCGGTATCCGCTTTAAAATCATAACTCGTCCGGATCGAGACGATGATCTCGCGTTGGTCTGGTTGTACTGGCATGGTGTATCGCTTCCTTTCTCTCGGTCGATTATAGCATGGAGCTGCTTGAATTTAATAGATGTCAACGACTCGGTCTTAAGAAGGATTGTCGTAACCCAAAATTTGTCTTATACTAAAATTACCAAATACATAAAGGAGCGTTTTCGTGAAACATCTATTTTCGATACTCCTCTCGGCGAGTCTTTTGTTCACGGGTTGCTACTGCACCCTCGACGAACGGACGGACGAGCCACACTTCAAATCGCGTGCCCGCTCCATCTCCTCGTACCATACCTTCGACATCGAATATGCGAAAGGATTACGGAAGGAGCAAGTCTCAAACCGAACAGTCACCGTGACGGATTCGAACGGTGAGCGGATGCAAACGGAGATTGAAGTCCTTGACGGCAAAGAGATCCGAATTAAACCGCCACGTACGGGATATAAAAAAGGACGTCGCTACATCATCCACATTCGGGATTCGATCGACGCCCGCAAACAAGTCCATACGAATACGATTCGGGAACGAACCTTCACTGTCGACCGCTGACAGACAAGGTTCGTTTTTTTATTTGGATCGAGCCGGAAAGACCGTATAACTCATCGAGATGACCCCATCGATCACGAGGACGAGTCCCCACAATTGTAACGTCCGTAAGAGACTCTCCGTCTGCTTCGCATCTCCCAGCCACAGAATCATCGCACCGAGTAACGCTCCACCAATCAAAAAGGCCAGCACGTGCCGATAGAACCCGTTTCGCTCTTTACGTGCCTTTGAAATGCGCTCCCGTGATACTTGTTCTCTCAGGATGAACCGGCGATACATCCCGTCCGCCCAGGCAATCATCTGTTTTCCAAAGGCAAGTGAGACGCCGATATAGATCGCAGCAAGTCCGTGCGCGATCGTCGCCGTACTGCCGCGACTTAAGTCAAACACCGTTAAGACCAGTAAGACAATATCAATGACCGGTGACATCGCCATCAATCGAAAACCAAGCTTCTCTCGTCTGAATCCATAACGCACGATTAGTCCAGCGACGATGAATACCCAAAATAGAATCTCACAACAGACGATTGCCCACGCGACAAGTTGCATATCAATCCTCTCCTTTTTAATACGACTGTATCATAAAGATAACACCTCTTTTGTAGCTTGACTAGTCTTTTTAATACATTCGTGCTAAAAAGATGATATACTTGAGACATGCCAAAACAAGTCAATCACGAAGAACGCAAACGCCTCATCGCGGAAGCGACGTGGCGCACGATTTCTCAAGTCGGTATTGAACAAGCCAGTGTCCGGACGATCGCCAAGGAAGCGGGACTCTCACTGGGTGCCTTGCGATATTACTTCACGACCCAGGACGAGTTGCTCCGCTTCTCGATGGACCTCGTCCAAGAACGGGTCCAAGCACGCATCACAACCATTTTCGAGAAAGGAGGAACCCCGGAAGAAACGTTATGTGACGTCTTACTTGAGGTCTTGCCTTATGCACCCGAGCATCAGCTCGAGATGCAGGTCTGGTTTCAATTCATGATGTCCGCGTATTCATCGCAAGCGACGGAAAATCCGGACGATATCTACCATATGGTTCAAGTACTGTTGACACAGATTCCGGACGGTACACTCCGCGCGGGCTTAGACATTGAGCTTGAGAGTGAACGGCTCGCAGCACTCGTTGACGGGTTAGCCTTTCATGCTCTGTTTCGACCAGAACGATTACCAAAAGAACGCCTGCGTCATGTGCTCGTCCATCACTTGAACGCCCTCTTCGTCCGTCCTTTAGCGATCGACGACAAATAACCCGCTGTTCCCTTTTCGCGCGAGGGAAACAGCGGGTTTTTCATCGTCTTGCTTCTACGAGAATCAACGATAAGGAGCGAATCAAGAAGAACGTCAAAAACGCTGCCCAGACGCCCTGATTTCCAAAAGTCGGTGTCAGCAGGAGGACGACCGCAAAACCAATGCCTGCTTGAATCATCGAATTCCGAACGGGTGTTGCTTCAACCCGCCCGGCAAAGATGCCTTCATAGATCATCGCCCAACCGGCGAGGAGCGGTAGGATGATGATCCAGAAGTAATAATCGCGCGCTGCGTCTAGGATTGCCTCTTCTGAAGTGAACAACTGAAGGAGCGGTGTCTCAAGGAAGAGGAGCACCAGTGACCAGAAGACGACCGAGTAGAATCCAAACGTCCGTGCCAAACGGACACTCGTCCGGTATCCTGCCTGATCTTGATTCCCTCTCGCCCGACCAACGAGAACGGTTGACGCATGACCGAGTCCACCGAACCAGTACGAAATCAGATACTGGATTTGTAGCAGAATCGCGTTGGCTGCGAGGACATCCGGTCCGAATTGTCCACCAGCACGTGTGAACCAGCCGGTGACCAGTAGAAGGAAAATCGTGCGAATGAACAAGTCACGATTGACTTGAAAGAATTGACGGTACGCTTGCCATGCCGTCAAGGCGCGCCATTCATCACGCGTCATCGATAAATGACCACGAATCAGGTACAGAGCACAGACGACGATGCTGATCTCCGCGATGACGGTCGCAACCGCAATTCCAGCAACACCGGCATCCAATCCGTAGACGAATCCGATATCGAGAACGACATTGACTCCTGTACTAAACAATTGGACGAACAAGGCGTGCTTGACCTGACCGGTACCAATCAACCAGCCGAGTAACGCATACCCCATCAACACGAACGGTGCGCCAATCATCCGGTATGAAATATACGTTTTGACCGCACCGAGCAAGTCAGCGGGTGGTGCCAGTAAATACAGTCCGATTTGCTCGAGCGGCTGTCGAAACAACAGGATAAGCAGACCGATACAAGCTGCTAGAAACAGCGGTCGGTAAAGTGACGTCCGTAAAGCATGTACGTCATTCGCCCCACTTGCTTGGGCGCTGAATCCTGTCGTACTCACTTTTAAGAAACCAAACAACCAGTAAATCGTATTGAAGAAGACGGCTCCGACGGCGATGCCGCCGATCGCCCGCGGATCACCGGATTGACCGATGACGACGGTATCGGTTACACCAAGTAAGGGTGTTGCAATACTTGAGAGAATCAGCGGATAAGCGAGTAACCAGTACGTTTTGTGGGTCGGTTGTGCGTTCACCATGTTCCGGCCTCGACGAATCGTTGGGTATACGCGCTACCTGATTCCAATCGATCAATCAAATCAACAGCGCGACCGTCACGTAAGACAAGTGTTTCCGAACAGAGGCGCCGGATGAAGTCGATATCGTGCGAGATCAATACAAGACTGACACCGAGTGTCTGCTGCAGGCGTTCCAGTAGCTCGATGATCTGTGCGCGGGAGACGACATCAAGTCCGGTCGTCGGCTCATCCATCACGATGATGTCGGGTTCAATCGAAATCGCGCGGGCGATCGCGGCACGCTGAATTTGTCCCCCACTCAATTGATGGGGCAATCGATCGAATAACCGTTCCTCCAACCCGACTGCAAGTGCGAGGGCAGTCATGAGATTTTCTTCTGACGTCGCTGGGAAATGCCGCAAGATCGGACGATGCCGACGAAACGGTTCAAGAATCGATTCCCGCACCGTCCATTCTGGATTAAAGGAAGCGAGAGGATGTTGAAAGACGGCTTGAATAGCTCGTCGCTCGTTTCGGTGCCCACTCGGAAATGCCTTTCCATGCAAGGAAATCAAACCATGAGTGGGTTTGAGCAGACCGAGGATCAATCGTCCGAGTGTCGTCTTGCCACTCCCACTCTCCCCGATGATGCCAATTGACGCCTTTTTCGTCACGTGAAAGGAGATATTCGACAAAATGGGCTGATCCTTTATTTGATAAGTAAGATCTGTTACGGATAAGACTGGGTACATGAACTCTTCCTTTCTTCCGGTGATGTACGATGCGCTTGCATCAAGCTCATCGTGAACGGATGACGACTTTGCTCGATCATCTGTGGTGTTCCCGTCTCGACGATTCGTCCATCCTGCATTAAGACGAGTTGCTCCCCATAATGTAAGGCAGGTCCTAATTCGTGGGTGACGAACAAAATCGTTGCCCCGTACTGGTGTTGGTATTCGGTCAACCAGTCGAGTAAACGACGTGTCAACACAGGATCGAGCGCCGTCGTTAGTTCATCCGCTAAAATCAATCGTGGTTTTAAGGTGACGGCAAACAGGATCGCGAACCGTTGCAATTGCCCACCGCTCAACTCTCCTGGATATCGGTCCAACCAGGTCGGGTCCAACTCAAGCGTTCGCAAGACGTCATCGATGTAAGGATGATCCATCTTTCGTCCATGTGCGCGATATGTATCCCGTAACATCTGACGCATCGTCAAAAACGGAAGAAACGCATCGGTATACTGCTGTGGTATGTAACCAATATCGAGACCACGTCGAAGAGGTTCGTCCGAGATGACTTCTCCGCTCGACGACATCCCGTCCGGCAATCGATCCAGTAATCGTTTAAGCAAGAGCGTCTTACCGCTCCCGCTCGCTCCGACGAGACAGATGAATCGATGAGCTGGTAACGATAGATTCATGTCATGCAGAAGGACGTGTTTCGCCCGAACGTGTATGTTCCGAATCTGAATCATTTACGTGTCCTCCTTTTTTCTTCATCCATCGCGTCCATCCCATCGTCGCGACGACGGTCAAGACGATGCACGCACCTGGCAAAAGCATGAGCCGGGGTGCGGAACTGAAATAAGGACGTCCTTCGTTCAACATTGTTCCCCACTCTGGCAGTGGTGCTTGGACACCAAGCCCGATATAAGAGAATGCCGATAAGAATAAGATGACTTTGCCGACATCCAAACTCATTAACACGACGACTTGTCGGATGATGGGCGGCAAGATATGGCGTCGTAAGATCATACTGTCTGTTAACCCGTTGATGCGTGCCATGCTGATGTATGGCTTTTGCATCGTCTCGGTCACGAGTGTCTCGCTTAATCGCGCGTAGGAAATCCATTTGATGAGTAAAATCGCAAAGATCAAACTTTGAGGACTGGCACCAAATAATCCGGCGATGACAAGTGCTAGAACGGTGTCAGGGAAAATCACGAGACCATCTTCTAATCGATGAATCAAGTGCTTGAGTCGTCCATCATAAAAACCGGCTAGACAACCAAGACAGGTACCGATGCACGCTGTGAGCAACACCGTAAGCAGGCTGAAACCTAAGGATATCAAACCAGCTAAAAAAAGACGAGCTGCGAAATCTCGTCCTAGACCGTCTGTTCCGAGCCAATGTTCAAATGAAGCGGGCTCAAGTCTTTTCGCTATGTTTGTATTAAAAGAATTTGTAAATACGGTATATGAAATAAAAAATAGGAGACATCCTCCGAAAATGAGCCATCTTTTTTTCATGTGTGTGTTCCCTTCTGCCAATCTGGTCGTAACGCCCGGTTTAGCGACCGGACACCTTGATGCAAGACAAGAATGATGCCTGTCGTCAGCAAGATGTAGCCTTGGATCAGTGGGTAATCGCGTTGCAAAATCGCATCGACCATTAATTTTCCTACACCTGGATACGCGAACAGAACTTCGAGGACAACGACACCCCCGGCAAGACTGCCGAGCGTCAGACCGAATACGGACAGGACCGGTGGCAAACTGCCGCGTAACGCATAACGCCAAAGGATCGTCCGCTCGGATATCCCACGCATCCGCGCCAACTCGATGTACGGTTGGTTCAGTTCACGGCGTAGATTCAGTCGAATCAATGGAATATAGACGCTCGCAAGTGGAAAGCCGAGCGATAGAGCCGGGAGGACGAGTGACGTCATCCCTTCCCGTCCCATCACAGGTAACCACCCGAGACGGACGGCAAACAGATCGACGAGCAACAGACCGATCCAAAAACCAGGCACGGCCGCTCCGCTCATGCTGACAAGGTGCGCGAGACGGACGACGCTTCGGCGCGTCGTCAAGGCGCTACCGATTCCTAGGGGTAAGGCGATCAATAAGGCAATCAAAATACCGCCAAGTGCCAGCTCCGCTGTCACGAGATAACTCTCTAACAACATCTCGATGACCGGTCGCCCCGTCTGTAACGAGTTTCCGAGACGTAAGGTGAGTATGTCTTGCAGCCAACGGACGTACTGGACGAGCATCGGCTGATCGTATCCTAATTCACGGCGCGCGGCCTCGATTTGTTCGGGCGTTGCTGATAATTCATCGATATTCAATAACGTCAAGACCGGATCACCCGGCAGTAACCGTAACAAGACAAAACAACTGAACGTGATGAGTAGAGTGAATAGACTCAGCGATAGCAGTCGTTTGACGATCGAATGCATCAATCGGTCACCTGCAACGTATTCGTGATCATGTAGTATTCACTCTTTTCCGTTTTCCATCCTTTGACGCGTTTGCTGTCATAGGCGACGAGTGTTGAAGGATGGAGCAAGAAGCTATTATAGCGTTTCTCGTTGACATATCGCGCGATCTGCTCCGCAAGCCGTGAACGTTCCTCGATCTGTATCGTTTCATTTAACGTCTCGATCTGTTTCGTCAACTTCGGATCCGCGACACGACTGAAGTTCAGTCCTCCGTTCGGATGATAGGTCGCGTTCAAATAATATCCAGCATCTCCACGCGGAGCTGTCAGATTGCTGTACGTCGCGATATCCCAGTCCCGGTTACTCGCCATGTATTCTTCTGGGACATCGATCTGTTTAATCGTGATCGCGACACCAATCTTTTTCGCGTCATCTTGAATGACTTGGGCGATCAACAGCAGGTCTGGTCGAGCCGCATACGTCAATAACGTCAGTTTTAAAGGACGACCGTCCTTTTGCATCCGTCCATTTTGTTTTGTATAACCAGCTTGTTTGAGCCATTCCTCAGGCGTCTTCTGCAGTTGTTGCGGATAGTTCGGAGCAAATGGGAATGACGATAGGAATGGACCACGTGCTGGCACCGCATATCCTTGGAGGACGTGATCGACGAGTTGCTTTCGATTGATCAAAGCATCCATTGCCTGTCGGACTTCAAACGATTGCATCGGACCGTTCGCGACATTCATCGTCAACTGATGGACACGGAACGTATCCGTCGCTTGGACTGTTAATCCTTCAGACTTCAACTGCTTGACACTCTCGATGTCCGGTCGATAGACGATGTCCGCCTGTGCAGCACGCAAAGCGTTCGTCCGTGCGCCAGCATCTTCGTTGAAGACAAAATCAACGGAATCAAGTTTCGCTTGTTCTTGCCAATAGGACTTGAAACGTTTTAACTCGACTTTTGTTCCCGGAGCGAACCGCTCGACTTGGAACGGGCCTGTTCCCATCGGTTCTTTCGTCACCCCGCTCGCCTTCGTGTCAATGATCGCTGTGTTCGGGTTGACGAGTTCCGAGATGAACTCTGGATACGTCGTCTTCGTTTGAATGAGCAGATCTAGTCCATCCGTTTTAATCGTCTCGATGTTCAAGGCATTTTTGACACCTGGATTTTCGTCGATCGAGCGTTCGAGAGACGATTTGACGGCTGCAGCATCGAGTTGTTTTCCGTTATGGAACGTCACGTCTTCCTGTAAGACGATCCGCCATGTTCGCTTTCCTTCGTAGGACCATTTCTTCGCAAGCCACGGCTCGACCGTCAATCGTTCGTCATCAAGACGGACAAGCGTCTCCGTCACCCCCGCGCGAAGCGGAACATAACTGCTGTCCCGATGCGGATCAAGCGATTGTGTCGCAAAGTTATAGACGAACGTCAAATGATTTTGCTCTTGTGGCGTATCAGAAGCAGCACAACCGGCAAGGGTCAAACCGAGGAAGACACTACCGATGAGGTGCGCAGTTTTATATGTAGACATTGTTTCCCACCTTTAATTCGGAATAATTACGTTTTACATCATATCGTAACGATTCCGATTTAACAAGCGTCTTTTCTATTTCTCTATATTGAATTCGCCATCAAAAAAATACCGAATCAACAACAAGCGAACAGCTCGTGTGATCCGGTATCGATGTGTGTCATAAGACGTTGACGAATTGTTTCGCCTGACGCTCGAGTTGTTTCGCTGAATCAGCCAATTGATCGAATTCACTGACTGTATGCTCGAGTTGACCCGTACTGTCCTTGACCTTAGACGAAATCCGCTCGATGCTGTGCGAAACGTCTTCAATCCGTTCAACAATCCCTTCAATGTTGTTCTTAATCTCCCCGATCGAGTGGGAAACTTTGTTCGACAGGTTACGGACTTCGGTCGCGACGACATCGAATCCGCGCCCATGTTCACCTGCACGTGCCGCCTCGATTGCCGCATTCAAGGCGAGCAGATTCGTCTGCGCTGCAATATCACGGATTGTCTTCACGATGTCGGTGATCGAGTTCGCATCCTTTCGTAAGGCAACAAGGCTCGACAGATTCTCGACGGATTCCGCCTCGACTTGTTGGACGGTCGCCAGCACGTTCAGACCATCCTGACGACCACTTTCCGATTTGACCGTTAAGAACGCGGATGTCTCGTTGAGTTCAGCCGCCATCCGTAAGACGTCCTGTTGGCGAATCGTAATGTCCGATGCAATTTTTGAAACCCCGACGACCCGGCGCCCATCATCTGAGTAGATCGGCATATACGTCGCTTCGAGCCATTTCTGTTGCCCATCGGCAGCCCGGCGTTCAATCTTGTCCTGATACGTAATTCCTTGCATCAATTTGCGCCAAAACAACTCATAATCCGGACTGTTGACGTACGCTGGAAAGCAAAGATCACGGTGGTATTTACCGATTAGCTCTTCCACTTCATACCCCATCGTCCGGGCAAACAACTCGTTGACATATGCGACTTTCCGTCGATCGTCAAAGCGGATGATTGCCAGATTTTGTTCGATTGCTCGAATGACTTGTGTGTCGGTGACGTGTGCTGCTTGTTCCTGCATCGACATGCCGATTCCTCCCTGGATTCAAACTCAAGGTCATAATGCTCCTATTGTCATATTATCCCTTATATCGACAGGTTCCTGCCATTTTAAACTGTAATCTAGTAAATAAAATACGATTTTTAATACGCACTCCATCCACCATCGGCGACGACGATTGCCCCGTTAACAAAACTCGCCTCGTCAGACACGAGGAACATTGCCAATTTTGCGACCTCATCCGGCTGACCGGCACGTGGATTGAGTCCCATGCCGAGCATCGCCCGTCCCATTCCGAATTCATTCAGGTTCGTCATCGATTGCCCGATGTTCGTCTCGACGGCTCCAGGAGCGATGCCGTTACAGCGGATCCCCTCTCCGGCGTAAAAGAAGGCGGTATTCTTCGTCAAACCAATGACGGCATGTTTGGAAGCGGTATAGGCTGCTCCTGCTCGGGCACCGTTCAGACCGCCAATCGAGATGTTATTCAAAATGACACCACCTTTTACTTCCTTGAAATGCTTGACCGCTTCGCGCATCAGACGCATCGTTCCCGTCGTATTGACGGCGAGAACATGATCCCAGCGTTCATCGGAGATGTCTTCCACTCCCTCCATTCCGTCCATGATCCCAGCATTGTTGACGAGAACGTCCAGTTTGCCGTAAGCATCAAGCGCTTGTTGGACGAGTTCTGTTGCTGCCTTTGGTTTGGCGATATCACTCGCAACAGCGATCGCTTCTCCCCCTGCTTCCTTGATGTCAGAGACGACCCGTTCAACGGTTTCCAACCGAATGTCCGCTGCGACGATCCGTGCGCCTTCTTGTGCAAACAATTTGGCCATGGCTTCACCCATTCCTGAGCCAGCTCCCGTGACGATGATCGTTTTACCTGTTAGTCGCATCATGAATCATCCTTTCGTTTATCGTGATATTAATCTATTCCCGAAAAAGGCTCTAGTTTAGTCAAACGTCGTGTCAATTCCATGAAAAAAAGACCCGACGATTTTCGTCGGATCTTTTGACTTCCTTATTGCAGTTCGCGGCTCTTTTCTTCTTGTTCGTTGTTCGATTTATTTTTTGCTTCAAATTCAGCGCGTGTCATGACGTCCTCGACGTGCATGTTGACTTCGACGACTTCAAGTCCTGTCATGTCGCTGATTGATTTTTTGATTTTTGCGACCGTCTCTTGGAAGATCGACGGAATGTTTTTACCGTATTCGACGATGACTTTCAAATCGAGTGCGACTTGGCGTTCGCCGACTTCCGCACCGATTCCTTTCGTGATGTCTTCCGAACTCCGGAGACGATCCGTCAGTCCACTCATGAATCCACCACTCATTGACAAGATGCCTGTCACTTCATTCGACGCGATTCCCGCGATTTTTTTGATGACTTGATCTTCGAACGTCAATTTATTCTCGCGTACCACTTCGTTTTCAGTTGTTGTGTTTACTTCGTTTGCCATTTGAAATCTCTCCTTTTGAATGTGTAGTTAGATATATATGAATCAGTCCCGTTGAAAGAACTGAATCCACCCTTCGATATCGAGCGCACCATCGCGCCACTTCCCAATCAAAAATCCGATCGCTGCGAAGGCAACGATGAGGATCGTCGGACCAAAGCCAATCGTCAAGAATAAGATGGCGAGGATTAGACCGACAAGTCCTCCGATCAGTCGGAACCGATACGGATAAAGTGCTTCCCTTGTCTTCATGTTCCCTCTCCTCTCTTAGACGACACGTTCCGATGTTTTTGTTTTCGTGTCACTAATCGTGACCTTCGTACTCGTGACCGGCAACTCGAGTAAGGATTCGACGGCTTGTTTAGCGCGTTCTTGGATATCCTTTGCGATCGTCGGAAGTCCCTCTTGTCCGAAGACCGAGCAGTCGACTTTTAAAGCAACCGTCTCTTTTTTCGAATGGATGTCGGCATGGACACGCGGTGTCCGTACGCCACCAATCCCACGAATCGACTCCAGTGCAGTCCGTTCGATTGTTTCCTTCGAAATCGTGATCGTTCCGTCACCCGTTTGAATTAACAGACGTTGACCTTTTGAGCGGCTGAACAATCCTGTGAATAATAGAATAACGAATACGAATGCTAAAAATCCTCCGATGGATAGAACGGTATAGCTATACCATTGCTGATCCTGCCACTGCTCAATCAATGAACTAAGCAGTGGAACATCATACACACCGAGCACAAGCAGCCCGACACTGACGAGTCCGAGTATGCCTATGATGACGAGTAAGAATCGATTGAACCCATTCATCTGCACCTCTCCTTTACGATTGTTAACTTCTCTCACCTAGGTGATTCAACACATGAACTATTATGTGTATGATGTGTTTATTCCCGTTCATTCGAACCCGAAACATTTACATACACTTTTGTTAAAATGTTCATATATTCTGATTTTTCAGACTATAGTTAGTGAAACAAGTGGATTATTTACTATATTTAACGGAAATAGACCTCTTTCAACTAAAAAGAGGTCAACAATCTAATCCATTTATCATTTCCCGTATACTTCGTCAATACGTTTTTTTTAAAATGATCATTCCACTTCGATTGGAATGGCAAAATAACCGTTTCCTTCTTCCCACCCTGCTCTAATCTGATAGACATATTTTCCATGGGTCGTTGGCAAAGTGATATTTTCTGCGTCCTGAAATGTTCTAAGCTTTTTTCCATTTGTAACGGACCATAACTCAACGGTAACAGTTTTTGGATGCGGACCATCTCGAAAAAGAATCGACATCTGTTCTTCCGGTGCAACGCGTTCACCTTGTTTCTTTTTTACTTGTTCAACTGGTCCAACCTTTGCATCAGCCGTCTCTCCTAAAAAGAGTCCTGACCACGTATAGGTTCCTAAGTACACCTTTGCTTCACGATTTTCAATCGTCACGTCAGGTGCTGGTGGTTGATGGCGGAAAGGATCCAGCGAGAAGAGTAACCCTAAACTAATCAGCACTACACCAATAAACGTCTGTTGTTTCACGAGGCAACCTCCTACACAATGTTTTCAAATCAATAAAAGCGGCAATACCTCTCAAGGAGTACGTTATTCAGAAGGAGGAGTTCAGATGATTCAAGATAAAGTCGTCATCATTACAGGGGCATCAAGTGGAATTGGGGAAGCAACGGCAAAGGAACTTGCGAAACAAGGTGCAAAACTCGTTCTTGCTGCACGCCGGGAAGATCGTTTGCAAGAACTCGTCAAAGCCGTTGAAGCAGAAGGTGGTCAAGCCGTCTATCAAGTGACGGACGTCACTGATCGCGAGCAAGTCGATGCACTCGCTAAGCTTGCGAAAGACAAGTTCGGCTCAGTTGATGTCATCGTCAATAACGCTGGACTGATGCCACTATCACACCTCCACAAGAATCAACAGGATGAATGGAATACGATGGTCGACGTCAACATTAAAGGTGTTCTCCACGGAATCGGAGCCGTCTTGCCGTACATGCGCGAACAAAAAAGCGGACATGTCATCAACATCTCGTCCGTCGCAGGTCACGAAGTCATGCCGTCGAGCGCCGTCTATAGCGGTACGAAATTCGCCGTTCGCGCGATCACGGAAGGTCTCCGCAAGGAAGAATCGGTCGACAATCACATCCGTGCAACGATCATCTCACCGGGAGCGGTCGATACAGAATTGAAGGACCATATCTCGGATGACGAGATCAAACAAGGGATCGGTGACTTGAAAGCGATCGATGCGAGCGCGATTGCGCGTGCCATCGCATATGCCGTCAACGAACCAGAGGATGTCGCGATCAACGAGATCTTGATTCGTCCAACCGCTCAACGTTAATTATTTGTAGATTTGTAGACAGGACCCCTCATTTGCCAAACAGCTAACGAGGGGTCCTGTTCTGTTTAGAGTAGTCGTTCCGCGATGAGCTGGTACGACTGCAATCGTTTTTCTTGATCAAAGGCATTGTTGATCAGTAAAAACTGATCCGTTTGATAACGGGTTACTAGTACCTCTAGCTCACGCTCAACCACATCCGGTGTTCCGACAATCGCTCGTCGGCGATCTTTGCGAATCCGTTCTACTTGCACGTCATTCCAGACCTTTGATTCTGTCGTCTTAAATGACGGAACGATCGAATTCCCGAGTCGGACGCCTTGTATCCAGGCATCCTGTGTTCGAGCGTGATGTTCTGCTTCTTCTTGTGTCGGAGCACAGATAACGAAAACACAGACGATGACGTTCTTCCCGCCCGCCTGGCGATATGTCGAGAGTGTCTCTTCCCAACGATCCGGATTGATGAAGTGACCAAACACGAGACTACGGTCTTGTTCGGCTGCAATCCGCGCGCTACGTGGTGACAGTCCCAGGATCGAAATCGGTGACGGTTTCCGGTCACGTGGCGTCGTCTTGACGATCCGGTACGGGTGTCGATTCGATAGACTGTCTGTTAAGAAGCCTGCCGTCTCATCGACGAGTCGACTAAACTCCGCTGCCCGGTTTTCTTCTCCATCCGTCAACGCAAGTCGTGTCCGTTCGCTCCCGCCCGGCGAATTACCGATCCCGAGCTCGATCCGACCCGGATAAAAGGCATCGAGCGTCGCAAAGCTTTCGGCGACTTTCAGCGGATGATACTGCGGCAACAACACTCCACCTGAACCAAGCTTGATTTTTGACGTCTTCGCACCCATTCGGGCGATGAACAGTTCAGGTGCCGCACTGAGCAACCCATTCGTATTATGATGTTCGGCGAACCAGTACCGTTCATAACCGAGTCGCTCGGCTTCTAAGACGAGTCGTTCCGTCGCTTCCATCGTCGCTTCGACCGTATCGCCCTCATGTAACGGTACTTGATCGAGTATTCCTAGTCGCATCACGCATTCCTCCTCTACCCTTTCAGTGTAAAGGGTGGAGGAACGGAGTTCAAAAACGAGGCTCAGACACGGACGAAACGATCTTCGATGATGACGCCATCTCGCATCTCGATCGTTCGGTTCGCCCGTTCGGCGAGTGCCGGATCGTGAGTGACGAACAAGACGCCGCATCCCTTCTCTTCGTTTAATGACCGCAAGAGATTGAAGATGATTTCTCCCGTATCCGTATCGAGGTTCCCTGTCGGCTCATCGGCAAGCAACCATTTCGGTTCATGGACGAGTGCTCGGGCAACAGCGACCCGTTGTTGTTGTCCACCGGAAAGTTGCGACGGCAAACTGCCTGCTTTATCAGCAAGACCGACTTGTGCAAGTAACTGCTCGGCGCGTTCTTTTTTATCGTATGGTACTTTTCGACCGAACAAAGGCGCCATGACATTCTCAAGCGCCGTCAGCGTCGGAATCAAATGAAACTGCTGGAAGATGAAGCCGATGTTCTCGAAACGGAAGTCGGATAGTTCTTTACTGTTTAATTTGTTGATTGGTTTTCCGTCGTAATGCAACTCCCCACTCGTCGGACGATCGAGCGTTCCGATTAGACTGAGTAACGTCGACTTTCCAGAACCTGATGGACCGATGATTGAGATGAAGTCACCTGCTTCAAGCGTCACTTCGATGTCTTGTAACGCATGTGTCTCGACTCCGTCTCCCGAAAATGATTTTCCCATCTGTTTGCATTGAAATGTTCCTTCCATATGTAAGCCCTCCATATATTCGTGATAACGTACTATTCAAGAATTTATTGGGAATTCCTTCTAAAAGAAAGGAAATAAAAAACAGCACTCTTGAGGAACAAGAATACTGTCAAGAAACACGTGGTTGAATGGAAACGAAATTTTTACGATAGACGATCTCATACGGTAAAACGAATAATAGACAAGCAAGAGCCGTGAACTGAATCATGCTTCCGGTTGGTGGTAGCGGAGACAGCGATGCATCATGCCATGCTTCATACAAACCAATGAAAAGAAACAGGACGACACTAGTCGTCGTCACGTAGATGAGTAAACGAAGGGTCAATGGATAATGGCGGACGATCCATAACATCGGTAAACCAAAGATAAAATAGGATAACGTCATCGCAAACGTTCCGAACTGATAGACGATCTCAAAGTCGATCGTCGTCAAGAACGAATATGCTGTGAACGCTAAGAACGAAAGAATCGTCACGACAGCCGCATAACTGATCCAGCGCATACGGTTGGGCTCCTCTCCTGAATGTCGTTCCTGTACGCGCGATCGCAACAGAAACCGAATATGTACAATTAGTGTAGGCAGTTCAATTTCATTTGTCAATTGTCTTCAGATTGACTTATTCAGTCACTAAACGATTGCACTGGAAACGGATTCATTGAATAATGGAAAAAAGGAACTAGGAAAGTGAGGTTTTACCGATGGAGGACCCATTCACGATGTTTCGTGATCGTTTTGAAGCGACTTCAAGTCTTCATGATGGTGTGACGTTTGAACTGCTCGAGTCTCTCCTGACGCCTTCAAAACGAGAAGCCCTCGCTTGGATGGAACAAACAGGTGGCGAGCCGAATGTCGTAGCTCTTAATGGACGACTCGTCATCGTCGACACTGCCAAAGAGAGTCCAGCTGGTCGTCGAAGTGTCTGTTTGGACGAATCCGCTCGACTTGGTCGCAAGAAAAATGCGTCCGCAGCAAGTGTCGAGTCGATGATTGAGACGCTAGAGGTGCACCTCTTAACACCAGAACAGTATCAAGCACTGCAGATACAGTTTTCGTTTGACGAAAAAACCTCCAGTTGGCTTAAGACGCCGGACGTGATCCGTCAAAAAGGTGGCGCCTTATTCGGAGATCGTCGTTATGAGACGACATTCATCTATCACAACGGAGCGGATTCCTATTATGCGAGCCGAGGATTTCGTGTCTGCATTGAGCTAGACTAATCAAAAAACACTCTACGATTAAAGTAGAGTGTTTTTTGTAAAATATAGGTAATAAAACCCAATTATGATATGATGGTCGATGAATAGAGGAGGTGGACGTCATATTTGTATTGGGATTGATTGTAGGTGGTCTTATCATGTTGATCAGTTTCCGGTTATTCCGCCAACAACAGCCGGATACAATCGCATTGTGTAAAGATATCTTCTACGTGTTCGAAGTGCAGCCGGAATATCGGTTTCGTTATATCAGTCCTTCCCTCGATGACCATATGGGGAAAGGCGTGGCAGCAGCCAGCTACATGGATCCGGACGAGTGTTTCGCGCGGATTCATCCGGAAGACATCGAAGTCTTGATGTCGAAGATTTCGGGCGACTGTGACTACGATCAGCCGTTTCGGCAACGCTGGCGGACGAATGACGGAACGTACGTCTGGTTCGAAGAATATGCGACACCCATTTGCGAAAATGGGCAGATCGTTGCCATCCAAGGGGTGATCCGTAACATTGACGAACAGTTGAAATCACAACAGGCATTGCTCGATCAATACCGGATCGATGCCTTGACTGGTCTAGGGAATCGCCATGCCTTCAACGAGGCTGTCCACACACTCGATCAAGAGAAGACGGCGTATGGGGTGATTCTGCTTGACTTGAATGAACTAAAAGAGCTCAACGACCGGTTCGGTCACGCGGTCGGTGATGCCTTGCTTGAACAAACAGGACTTTGCATCCGCCGCTTGACAGACCATGGCTACCGGATCGGTGGTGATGAATTCGTCTTGATCGATGAGAGTCCGTCGATTGAGCTGTTTGAGGGATTCGTCGAACACGTTCGCTCGACGTTCGCGACACACGAAATCAGGCTCGCAATCGGCGCCGTACATACGACAACAGGACGCCGTGTCGACGACGTCCTGCATGAGGCAGATGAGCAGATGTATCAAGAAAAGATGAATGATCGCTTAAGTCGTCAGCATGGATTGATGCGCTTGAAGCAATAAGGTGTTGAAGCGTTCCGGTTGATCGAGATTCGCCGTATGCCCGGCTCCCTCGACCGGTAAGACGATGACGTTCGGCACGTGTTCCGCATCGAACGCGGTTGCGTCGACTTCGTATGTTTCATTCGTTCCGTTTAGGATGACGACCGGTAAGGTGATCGACCGCAGCATCGTTTCCGTCAGTGCCGGGAAACGGAATGTCATCAAATCAAGGACTGCCCGCGCCGTCGTTTTCCAGGCAGGACCATGCAACTGTTCGAACTGGTCGGCAATTTCCGGTGCTTGTTGTTCGAGGTCGAGGAAGAACTCTCGTTGCTTGCGCATCAGCGGCTCCATCGCTTTAGGAATGAATGGTGAAAAACCCGTGATACATACCCCTTCGAGTTCGTCCGGTGGATCGAGTGCCAGTTGCATCGCAAGCGTTGCGCCAAGCGACAACCCGAGAATCCATCCTGGACCTTCCTGTGCCATCCGTTCGCGGATGGCACGTGTTGCTTGTGATAAGTAATCTTCCGTTGCCGGTCCCGTCGTCATTCCGTGACCAGGCAGATCAATCGGAATGAACGTAAAATCATCCGCTAAAGCGGATAGCTGTGGTGCAAAGTGTGTTGCTGCCGTTCCCATTAAACCATGTAGTACATACATACGTGTCATACGGTAAACTCCTTAAATTGATGTAGTGTCAATATCGCGTCTACGATGACGTCCGGACGATCGCGATGCATCAGGTGTGATGTTCCCGGAACGAACGTCACGTTCGCCTGATCGGATAGATTCGCCTGTCGCTGAATCAATTCCTGCCATTTTCCTTCCATCTGCTCCAGTTCGTCTTTTGGAAAACCAGCAGCGCTCATCGTTTCGATCGACTGCGCTTTGTCCCGTCCAAGAACGGTCAACGGAACACCGAGATCGCGCATGCGTGGTTGAAGATCTTTCGCATCAGCTTTCCACTGCGAGATGATCGCATGCATCGACCGGTAATACGCCGGGTTCCAATCCGTGCGGTCATCCCCGTCCGGGAAACGGTCACGTAAATCAGTTGCTTTTGATAGTTCTTCGAACCGATCGATCCAGACGGCGTCATCCCCTTCCCGGTCGAGCATCGGTGTATCCAGCTGATCGAGTTCTGCTAAATCAACGGACGTCGCATCCACGAGAACGAGACCGGCGACACGTTCTGGATGATGTAGAGCAAAAGCTTGCGCAACAAGACCACCGTAGGAATGACCGACGAGTGTGACCGGAGTCGCAATATTCGTCGCGTTAAGAAACTGATTGATTTGCCGTAAGATGCCGGTCGTCCCGTCGATGTAATCCTCCGACCATTCGTGCGGATGAAAGCTGACGACCCGGTAGTCCGGTGTCAGTTTCGTCAGAATGTCCGCCCAGTCCTGATACGTCCCACCGAGCGAGGGGAGGAGTAACAACGGTCGACCTGTCGAACCGTCGTCATAATACGTCACTTGTTTTCCCTGATGTTGCATAATTCGTTCCATTATAATCACTCCTCTAAACTTTGAAAGATGGTGTTTACCTTGATTCGTGCCCTATTGTTTGATTTAGACGAGACGTTACATGACCGGTCCGGTTCTCTTCCCTATTTCCTTCGGGATCAGCATCAACGTTTTCGTGAAGTTGCGCATGTTCCGATCGACGACTACATCACGACGTTCTTGGCGCTTGATCAAGAAGGACGCGTCTGGAAGGACGTCGTCTATACGGAAATGATTCGTCGCTTCCAGTTGTCGCTTTCTGTTGAAGTACTGCTACACGACTACGTGACGCGTTATCCGATCTTCGCACGGAGCTTTCCGGGAGTCGACGCCTTTTTTGCGCAATTACCGCCTGAGCTACCCATCGGCTTACTGTCGAACGGTCGGACGACGTTTCAACGTGCTGTCTGTGACGCAATCGGACTGTCTCCCTCTTTTACGCAGATCGGGATTTCGGAACAAGAAGGCGTCCGTAAACCGGATCCGGCATTTTTCTTGCGCTTAACGGACCGTTTAGGTGTTCGCCCGGACGAAGTCCTTTATGTCGGCGACAATTACGACCACGACATCTTACCGGCGCGCGCCCTCGGCATGCAGGCGATTTGGAAGCGCACAGGCGATGTTCCATTGACCGACACGCAATTTTCGGACTGGTGCCAGTTACCTGCTCCACTCCAAGACCTGATACGAAAGGAGAACCAGCCATGACGGAACAGATTCGCCGTTTCCAGCCTGACGATTTTGAGCAGATTCATCGATTGAACGCATTAGAAGGATGGCAGGATCTCGTCGCTGATCAAGAGCGGACTCGCAACGCGTGGATGAATGCAAATGCCGCTTTCGTCCTTGAGTCTGACGGAGAAATCCTTGCCTATGTCCGCGCCTTAACGGACGGTTCAGTGACGACGTTCGTCTGTGAGCTCCTCGTCAGCCGAAACGCACGCAAGCGTGGGTACGGACAACAGTTACTCGATCACTTGCAACTTACCTATCCGACGCGGATCGATCTCCTGGCAACCCGTCAATCTGCTTCTTTTTATGAACAACAAGGATTTCGTGCTTTCCATGGTTTCCGTAAATCACGATGAAGCGAGTGATTTCGAATAACTCGTGCTCGTCACGCTGTAGCCCATCGATTGATAAAAGTGATGGGCTGCTTCGCGTTCCGGTCGATTACCACTGTTCAGCAAGACGGCAGTTGCTCCTCTTGCGTGCGCCCAGTCTTCCGCTGCTCGGATCAAGCGGCGTCCGATTCCCTGCCGACGATATTTCGCGTTGACGACGAACGCGACGATTCGGACATAGGTCGTATCGTGCTCAAACGCTTGCGCCTGAAACAGACCGACGCAGCCGAGAAGCATATCGTCGTCTTCTAACACAAGCAATTCATAATCCGGATGACGGGTGACCCGTGTAAACCGTTCGCGTAACACATTCTCGCTTGCCGGATACCCGAGCTGCGTCATCAAACCGACCAATTGCGGTAGATCGTCTGTTGTCCAAGACCGGATGTTCATCTCCCTTTCCCCCTTCTACTGTTCTGGTGACAGAATCATCACCCGTTCTCTTCCCTCTTCCTGACCAACGACCAGCACGTGCTCAGATACCGGATCATCCTTGATTTGATAGACGGTAAACGCATCGAGGTTCGACGCAAAATCAGATGTGTCCTGTTCCAGTTGCGTATCGGTCAAGACATCATCCGTGACGCCGAGTCGCTTCCCTTTCAGCTGTTGCCAGTCTAAATTCGTCATCTCTTTTGATACTTTGTAAAACTGTTCATCATAATACATGCCGACCACCATCGATTGCGACGATTGCTCGGGAACGGTCTCATGCAAGGAACTAAAGCCGATGATCGTCAGACCGGCAGCGAGACAAGCAGCTTGTAACGAGCGCCGGCGCCGTTTCGCTTTGCGGATACCTTGGATTGTCCGTTGCCTGACAGATGACGGTACGTCGATCAAGATTTTTGGCTCGTGATTCATAGACTCATCCCCTTCTGTCGTCGTACTTTCTCGAGTGCGCGGTACAACGTGCTTTTGATCGTACTCAGTGGCACATTGAAGGTTTGCGCAATCTCTTGCAATGACAAATCTTCTTCATACCGGAAGTAGATGATTGATCGCTCGGTCGGCTCGAGGACATCCAGTAAATCGTCCAAGTACAAGCGATCGACGAGACGCTCTTCAAACGACGTCGTTTGACTGGGTTCGATCGCGAGCGGCTGAAACGACGCTCGATGTTGCTGGAAAGCACAATTCATCGTGATGCGCGTCAACCACGTCTTAAAATACGAAGCATCCCGTAAACTATTTCGCCCACGCCATGCCCGGTACGCGACCTCTTGGACATTCTCAAGCGCTGCCGCCTCCTCTTTCAGATAAATGAAGGAAATACGGTACACATAGTCTTCTTCTGCGAATAAAGCTGCTTCAAAAGCAGCGTCGGATAATGCTGCACCTGACTTTCGAAACACATCGGCATCCTCCTTTTTGGCAATCACTCCCCTATTAGATACGCGACACGATTAAAAAGTTTCATTTTTTTCAAATTTTTCTTATAATTCCCTTTTCTTGCATGAATGAATTCGATAGGATGGGAAGCAGAGAGGGTGATGGACGTGTACAAGAAACTCATTGCTTTACCGGAGCTTACGCATCTCGAAGGGGCGGTCTCCATCCACCAGCAAGGTGAACAAATCTTTAGCCATGCTAACGGATTCGCACATCGGGGCTACCGCGCATCGAATACAGAAGCGACACGATTCGGAATTGCTTCTGGTACGAAACTCTTCACGGCGGTCGCCATCTTACGGTTAGTCGAGGAAGGAAAGGTAGCACTCGACGAACACGTCGCGCCGATTCTACCGGACATAGGAATCGAGCTAGACGGTGTGACCGTGCATCATCTGTTAACCCATACATCAGGCATCGGTGATTATTTTACGAAGCGACGATGACCGATTTCGAGGAGGTTTTTCAAGATTTCCCGATGTACCGTTTGCGTCGTCCCATCGATTTTTTACCGTTGTTTCAGGACCAAAAAAGACTGTTCACTGCAGGCGAACGTTTTCATTACAACAATGCGGGATACATCCTGCTCGGTCTCGTGATCGAACAATTGACGAAACAACCCTTCGCGGATTACGTGACGAACGAATTGTTCGCTCGTGCGCAAATGACACAGTCTGGTTACTTCCGACTCGACTCGCTACCGGCAGATACAGCCATCGGTCACATCGAGAATGAAGACGGAACATGGCGAACGAATCACTATGCGTTACCGATCATTGGCGGATCTGATGGCGGCGCCTTCCTCACAGCATCAGACATGGAACGTTTCTGGCGAAGTCTTCTGACGCATCAGTTGCTGTCTGAATCGATGACCGCGCAACTGTTTCATCCCCACGTCAAAGTCAACGATGTTGCGTCTTATGGTTACGGCGTCTGGCTGAAACAACTCGATGCCTCGCACGAGAAGTGGCACATTATGGGTTACGACCCGGGTGTCAGCTTTCATTCCGCCTATTATCCACAATCGGAAACAATCGTCACCGTCTTATCGAATACGTCTGACGGAGCCTACGCGCTCGTTCAGGCCATCGAACAACTTTTACTTGAGAAAGGAATCCATACATGAACCTTTATATCGCTTCTCGCTTTGATCACACGTTGACCGTCCGCTGGCTCCGCGATGAACTCCGCTTGCGTGGACACGATGTAACATACGACTGGACGATGAATGATCGGGCAGAGGATCCCGAAGCATTACGAAAGATTGGTCTTGCTGAATTCGAAGCCGTACAACAAGCGGACGCCTTCGTCCTTGTGTTACCAGCAGGAAAAAGTAGTCACGTCGAACTTGGGATTGCGCTCGCGACGAATCGTCCGATTTACTTATGCATGCCGGATGCGACCTACTTCACCGGACCATTGGCGAGTACGTTTTATCATATCGGACGGACGACCCCTTGCTTCGGAGCGAAAGAAGATTGGCTCGCGCAGATTCTCGCCGATCGCTTACCGGAAGAACAACTGACGTCATGAGGACCGTTCTGTTGACGATTGGACCGACCCATGCCGGGAAAACGACGTTCGCCCGACAGCTTGCTCAACGTCTCTCATCAAGCCTTGTTATCGATCAGGATCTTCAAGCACGCTTTTTGCTCGAACATTATCCGGACCTCGTTCCAACAGAAGGACCGAATCAGATCAAACATGACTTGACGGGATGGTTGATCGAACAGGCAATCACGTCTTCCGTCGAGACGATCATCTTATGTAATGCCAACATTTCGCGGATTGGTCGTAAACAATTAGTAGATCCATTCTCCCGTTCGACGTTCCGCTCGATCCTCGTCTGGTTCGATTTACCCGAAGTGACAATTGCAGACCGACTGATTCACTCCAAACGCGATGGACGAGAGATTCGTGGCGACTCGTCGTACTACGACATCTATCAGCGGCAACGAATCGAGCCGCCAGTTTCCGGTGAAGCGGACAAAATCGTTCGTCTTCGTTCGACGGAAGACGTTGACACATTTCTCGACCATGTCACGGATCCGACGCTTGATGCTCTCTTCGATGCGGTGTCGACTGATTGAAGAACAGGACAATCGTGCATAAAGCACCCGCTTCTTCATCAACGCATGCAAAAAGACCAACCGATATGTAACCGATTACAAAAAGAAAGAAGGAACACTCATGTCTGAAGAACAACGATTGACTGGCGGAAATGTCTCCGCTGTCTATCAAAAAGGTGAGCATGTCTATCGCTCACAAAAAGATAACAGCAACAACGTCCAACGGTTATTGCGCCACTTAGAAGCGAAACGCCTATCCGGTGTTCCCCGTTTCGTCGGTATCGACGAACAAAATCGAGAGATCCTGACCTTTCTCCCTGGCGAAACGGCCGATTATCCCCTAAAAGCATACATGTGGCATGACGACGTATTGGACGATGTCGCACGTCTGATGCGCCAGTATCATGACGCGACAGTCGACTTCGACGTCTCACCGGACTGGGCACCGTTGCTCAATACCCCGACTCCATACGAAGTCATCTGTCACAACGATTTTGCCGTCTACAATACGATTTTTCAGGATCAAAAACTGAGTGGCGTGATTGACTTTGACCTCGCGGCACCCGGTCCACGTGCTTGGGATATCGTCTATGCGCTCTATACGTTCGTTCCGCTTAGCAGCAGACGACAAGCACCTGACGGATCCGTTCTTGCCTATTCACCAGAGCAAGATGACACACGTTTCGCCAAGCGAGTGAGTCGGTTCCTTGATGCGTATGGCTATGAAGGACCGCGTTCTGAACTCCTATCCATGTTATTGTTACGCGTCGAAGCCCTCTATCTGTTGATTGATCAAAGAGCTGCGGACGGTGATGCTGCCTTCATCAAGATGAAAGAAGAGGGTCACGATACACATTACCGCGCGGAATACCGTTTCATCGCGGAACATGGGGAGAAGTGGTTTACTAATGCAAATAACTTAAGCTAACACATACTAAAGGAGCGCAACACTTCACGATAACATCGTGTAAGTCTGCGCTCCTTTTCGTCTGTCATCATTCACGCGTCTCGTTCGCCGTTAACGTAACGGTCACGATTGCGCCTTGCTCCGAATGATTCCTAATCGTTAACTCACCGTCATGTAAATCAATGATTCGTTTAACGATCGATAATCCAAGACCATGTCCTTCATTCGCTCGTGACTGTTCGCCCTGATAAAAGCGATCGAACACGTACGGTAAGTCCTGTTCCGCGATTCCTGGTCCTTCATCGCGAATCGTGACGCGAATGTTCTCTCCTTCACTTAAAGTCACTTCTAACACTCCCGATTCCGAGGAAAACCGAATCGCGTTCTCAAGCAGATTGAGCCAGACGTGCTGCATCAGTTCCTCTTCCCACTCGACGGACACTTCTGGTAAATCAAGCTCCAGTCGAAGTGATTTCTCCGTCCACTGTCGTTCCAGTAGTAAAAGACATGTCCGAAGTTGTTCATCAAGGCGATACCGTTTCCGCTCGATGATCGTCTGATGATCAAGCCGCGATAAGCGGACGAGATTCGACGTCAAGCGTGATAGACGGGTGCTCTCTTGCTCCATGATCGTCAAGTACTGCTGCCGTTTATCCGAGTTTTCTTCTGTCTGTAACAACCTAGAAAATCCTTGAATCGAAGCAATCGGTGTCTTCAGTTCATGCGAGATCGAGGCGACGAGATCTTTTGCGAGATGGTCGTTTCGTCGTAGTGCTTCGGTCATGTGGTTGAAGTTTTCAACGAGGAGTGCGACCTCATCATTTCCACCTTCCTTGATCGAGACATCATAGTTCCCGTTCGTCACTTCAATCGCCGCTTCACTGATGCTACGAATCCGTCGTGTCACGAGCGTGACGGCAAGCCAGGTCAGGATGAAGGCGACGCCGATCGTGATGACGATACCGATTCCAGCTGACGTTCGTAATCCGTCAAGGATGCGTTGTCCGGCAATCGGTGTCGAGACGAGATATCCTGTCTCCGTTTGGCGAATGTATTGCGACGGTTCGAGCCACGCCCCATCGATCGTAATTTCACCCTTTTGCTGTAACTGGTCACGTTCTGACGATGACAATGACTGTACTTGATTGAGCGACGTGTATTGTGTCGTTTGAATCAAAGACTGATCCATATACTGACTCGCCTCAGCGAACGACAGGCTTTGGTCTTGCATCAATCGTTCAATCTGATCCGTTCGTTGTTGCAATTGATTATTTAGGTCTTGATCGACTTCTTGGAACTGGAACCAGACCGTCATGATGAACGGTAACAGCAGTGGTAGTAGCAATAAACCGAAGAGGATGACGAAAAAGCGACCAGAGATTGAGCGGACGAAGCGTTTCACTGGATCACTCCCTTATAACCGAGTCCCCAGACCGTCTCGATCGTAAAATCATCATAGGCGCTGAACTTGTCACGCAACCGCTTGATGTGGACATCGACCGTCCGACTGTCGCTCTCGACATCATATCCCCAAATTTCGTCCATCAATTGCTGACGTGTAAAAATCTGCTTCGGATGTGCGAGCAAGCGATAGAGCAGTTGAAACTCCTTTTGTGGTAACGGTATCTCACCATGAGGCGTTACGACCGTTGCGTCCGTCATCCGTAGTTGCAGGGCACCGACGATTAATTCTTGCGTTGCTACGATCTTTGACCGGCGTAATAACGCTCGGATCCGCAGTAACAGTTCGTCCAAATCAACCGGCTTGACCATATAATCATCAGCACCGGTCGTGAACCCGGTTTCCTTATCCTGAAAGGAATCCAACACCGTCAACATCAAGACAGGTTGTTCGTATCCTGATTCACGCAGCAGCTCAACTAGTTCGATTCCTGAAACGTGCGGCATCATCACATCCGTCACGACAAGATCGACATGTTGTTGATCCAGTTGGTCGAGTGCGTCTTTCCCGTCTCTCGATTCAATCACCGTAAAGCCGGCGGACCGGAGTGTCTCGCCTAGTAACAGACGGACATTCCGGTCATCTTCGGCAATCAAAATCGTTACCATCGTCCTCCTCCTTCACTTAAACATTTCGTAAGGCTTCGATCGGATTCAAACGAGATGCCTTTCGCGCTGGCATATAACCGAACAAGACACCGACACCGATCGAGAATCCAGCGGCAAGCAGAATCGTGCTCACGGAGAGTGTGAACGGTGTACTGATCATCAGACTGACGCCAAATGCGAGCATCGCTCCGACAAGAATGCCGATCACTCCACCCATCAAGGACAGCAGAATCGATTCCAAGAGGAACTGAAGGCGAATCGTACGTGGTTTCGCACCGAGTGCTTTTCGTAAGCCAATCTCCGTCGTTCGTTCCGTGACCGAGACGAGCATCATGTTCATGATGCCGATCCCACCGACGATCAAGGAAATCGACGCAATACCCGTCAACAAGAGCGAGAGCATCGTATTGATTTGGTCAATCGAATCGAGGGCTTCATCCAAGCTGACGACGTCATACGTATCGTCGCGTCCGTTATAGAACTGATACAGCTTTGCCGTGACATCCCGTTTGACGGTCGCGACGTCAGCTGCGTCCGTCTTGAAGATATCGACTTGCTTAACGGCTGTCACCCCAAGCGTTCGTAGGGCCGTCGTAAAAGGAATGACGATTTGATCGCCATCCGCGTCACTGATACCGACGATCCGGTAATCGAGTCCATCAAGCTTGATCGTCTTACCGATCGCGACCTGACCCGGATAGAGCGTCCGGGCGACGGACGGACTGACGACGGCGACATGCGTCTGTTGTTTCACATCACTGATGACGATACCACGTCCTTGCGGGACATCTTCAGATTCCCGGTAATAGATGTGATTTCGCCCTTCGATCGTCACCTGGTCGAGTGAGTGATTTTCGACACGGAGGTCCCGGACCGTCGAAACGGTCGGTGAGACACCGCGTGTTCCTTTAATCGTGTTTAACTCTTCCAGTTGTGCAGGTGATAATCCTTCTTTCAATGGCGTCTCTGTCGTTTGGACCGTTAATTTATTGGCACCGAACGAGGCGACCTCTTCATTAATTGAGGCCGTCGCGCCGTTGACGATCGAAATCAATGCGATGATCGATGCGACACCGATGATGACACCAAGCGTCGTCAAGAACGACCGCATCTTATGATGCCAGATATTCGACCATGCCATCCGTAACGTTTCGCGAATCATGTCGTCACCTCCGTCACCTGACCATCTTCGATCCGGATGATCCGGCGAGCTTGCTTAGCAATATTGACATCGTGTGTGATCATGATGATCGTCTTCCCTTCCTCTGAGAGGCTCTCGAACAACTCCATGATTTGTTTCCCTGTCTTTTGATCGAGCGCTCCGGTCGGCTCATCAGCGAGTAAGATCGTCGGTCGCGTCACGAGCGCCCGCGCAATCGCAACCCGTTGTTGTTGACCACCGGACAGTTGACTCGGTAAGGCATCGGCTTTATCTGTCAATCCGACACGTTCCAGGAGCTCAAGTGATCGCGCGCGGCGCTCTTTGCGCGAGACCCCGGCATAGATGAGCGGTAATTCGACGTTTTGTAAGACGCTCATGCGCGGTAGCAACTGGAACTGTTGAAAGATGAAGCCAATCTCTTCATTGCGAATCGTCGCTAGCTGATCCTCGGATAGATCGTGGACGAGCTGCTCCTGCAAGCGATAGACGCCGTTTGAAGCGACATCGAGGCATCCGATGATATTCATCAGTGTTGATTTTCCTGAACCCGAAGGTCCGAGGATCGTCACATATTCACCAGCCTCGATCGTCAGCGATACTCGATCGAGGACGATGTGACGATTGGTTCCTTCACCGTAAGTTTTTTGGATTTCTTGCAAGTCAACGACCGGCATCAGGACGCACCTCCTGGTGGAGTCGGAAGAAGACCGGAACCACCGTCTTCACTCGGCAGGAAGACTTCGTCTCCGACGGACAATCCATCCTTGATTTCAATATCCTGTCCGTCCGTCACGCCCGTCTCGATGTATTGACGAGTCGTTTCCCCGTCTTTTTTCACATATACATACGGACGATCCGACTTTGAATACGAAATGACATCGAGCGATAAAACAGGTACATCTTGTGCGAGTTGATATGGTAAACGTCCCTCGACCGTCATGCCGGGTAACCAGTTTGACGAGCTCGGTACCGATACTTTTGCATTAAAATACGTACTTCCATTTTCCGTCACAGCTTCCGGACTAATCGATTCGACCTTCCCGTTGATGGTTTTATTAGATGCATCCGTCTGTAGTTCAATCGTATCTTCAACTTCAATCCGTTCGATATCTTGTTCATCAATTTTCAGTCGAGCGATCAACGCTTTGTTGTCTGCAACAACGAAGAGGACAGTATTCGGGGCATAAACTTCGCCTTCCGTGACGTCAAGACGAACGAGTTGTCCGGAGCGAGGTGCCTTGAAATCTTCTCCTCCTTCGACACTGACGATCGTTTGACCCGACTTAACGGTGTCTCCTTCTTCAAATCGAACGTCGGTGACACGGACATCACGATCACTGATGACCGTCTGTCGATCTTTCGCTTCAAGCGTGCCCGAGAAGTAGAAGAATGTTTTTAAGGTCTTTGACTCGACGACCTCCTTCGTTCCTTGTGCCTCTCCTCCTCCTAAAAAGAGCGTGGAACCGATTAACAGGAGTACCAGGATAACCCCTCCACTGATCCATAACCATTTCTTGCGTGTTCGTTTCATGTTAAATGCCTCCCTTGATTGGTGTTAATCCGATCATAGGGAGAAGTTATGAACCAATTATGAACAAATATTAAAAAAGTGGCTGGGTCAAAAATAAAAACACAATAGACAAAATTTTCTAAAAATAATACACTGAACATAACCAAATTATGTAAAAGGAGTGGTCATATGGATATTACCTTTCAAGATATTTCGCATACATTCGAACGAAGCGGTGTCCGGACCGACGTCTTGCATCAACTAAACGGTCAGTTTTCGCAAAGTGAGGTGACGGCACTCGTCGGTCCATCCGGGTCTGGAAAATCAACGTTCCTGAGTCTCCTTGGTTCGCTTGATCGCCCGACGTCCGGTCAAATCCTCTATGACGGGCAGGACATCACGTCTTGGAAGAACAAACGGTTATCGCAATTCCGCTCGCAAGAGATCGGCTTCATCTTCCAGCAGTTTCACTTATTACCGGCACTGACGGTGTCCGAGAACTTAAAGGTCGCCTTGTTAAAGCAAAAGACCTCTTTCAATCAAGATGAGCGGATTCTCGAGCTGCTCGAACAGGTTGGACTCGACGATAAACGGAATGCTTTACCGGCTCAATTATCCGGTGGACAACAACAACGGGTCGCGATCGCCCGTGCCCTGCTTCACCATCCGCAATGGATTCTCGCGGACGAGCCGACCGGTAATCTCGATTCCGTGACCGGTGACGCAATCTTCGAGTTGTTACTAGAGCTGCATCGTGAAGCCAAATGTGGCGTTTTATTTGTCACACACGACCTAGAACTCGCCGAACGTGCTGACCGGATTCTCTTCATGCAGGATGGACGAATCGTTGAAGACCGCCGGAAGCGCACGGTGCAAAGTGTCTAAGTACTGTTTATAGGGAGGTGTCTCGCGTTGCACACGTTTCGTGCCAAATTAATCACGAGCTTCATCGGCTCACTTGTCGTTTTTCTGTTGCTGTCGGTATCGACGCAGTCCGCGTATGAAGCATTTCAGAATGCGGACTTCTCGGAACAGGAGACGACAATCGTTCGGGGATGTAATCATAATGACTTATCCAATTTATTCTTCACAAAAAACAGTTGTAATTTCGATGAAAAAATCGATGAGAGAGAAGACGGCATCGATTTTGGTGAGTCCGATGAACAAAGTAAAAATACGGGAGGCACACCACGCGATCGAAAAGTAAAGGATCTTCCTCCATTTTCTATTTCGAATGTTGTAGAAAGTTCGTCTTCTTCCAATAAACTTCTCTTCGTCACCGCTGTACTTGTACTGGTTGCTTTCGTAGCATACCGGATTCGTCGTCGTCAGCGACGTTCATCACAATCACGAGAAGTTGAAAGTGAAGCAAACCATTGGGTCCAATCATCGCCTGAAAATTATGTCCAACAAACAAACCTTCAATCGATGCTTACTCCGCCTGAAGAAGCATTACGCCTGATGCTATTTGATTTTAACCAACGATTACCACGTGCCCTCAGACGGCGAAGTCACGAATCGTTGACAGACTGGACAGAGCGCATTCATCTGGTGACGCCACTCTCACCTTACTTCGTCACCCGCTACGCGGCGCAAGCAGAAGTAGAAGCACTCGATGCACAAGCGATTCACCATTTCGAACAAGATCTTGCGTGTTATTTAAAGACGCAGCTCTCCCAATAACAAGCAAAGGAGACTACATATGTTACGCTTCGTCATCAATCAATGGCGTCGGCAGCACGGGAAATTCATTCTGACGCTCGTCGGTGCGCTCATCATCAGTGCCGGACTCAGTTTGATGTTCAATCTTACCGACTCCAGTCAAGGAACGGTCGAACAAACATTACAAAAAAAATGGTCGTCCGCCTATGATATCGTCGTCCGACCGAAAGGCAGTCAGCTTGCAAGTGAGTCGAATGATTTACTGGAACCGAACTATTTGAATGGCATTAGTGGTGGTATTTCCTTCAAGCAATACGAAACCATCAAGAAAATGAACGACATTGCAATTGCGGCACCGGTTGCTGTGATGGGCTATGCAAGTATCAATGTTAACGTTCCGAAAGTGTTGAACTTTCCAAAAGAAGACGGAATATACCGGGTAACAATGCAAGAATACGATGACTCGGGTATCAAAAGAGAGCGTCTTTATGATCAGTCTTATCATATCGCCCAAGGATTTAAAATTCCTGTTCCAGAGAAGAGAACTTTCTCCACAAAATCAATTAAAGATTTTTCGAACCTTACGATGAATCACTTGACACTGCTCGTTGCAATCGATCCAGATGCAGAAGCTAAACTTGTCGGACTGGATAAGAGTATTCTCAAAGATAAAAATTCACGATATTTTAAAGAAACGGATCAATATCGTAAAGGAGGAAGTGATGGCTCATTCCATTCCATTCCAGTCATCATCGATCCCGATGCCGTGAGCCGTGGTAATTTTTCATTTAAAGTCGAAAAATTAAAGGTACCCTTCTCGACTGACAAAGAACAACAATCGTTTGTCAATCGTCTTGCAAAAGAAGACCTGCACAAAACGTCGTTTAATTCATCTTTAAATGACTACCCGGCAAAAGTTCTACAGACGGAAACAGTTTCCGTCATGGACATGCAACGTATTTTTCTAAATTCATTGAATGGAAAAACGACACGATTCATGAATCGTGACGCTTCTGGCTCCAATGTGACGGGTCTATTCTTTAAAACGAGCCCACTAAAATACAAGACTACTAAAAGTCCCTTTCCTACACGTTGGTCGAATGCGTATGCCGTTGAAACAGCTCCAACAAAATTAAAAAATTGGAGTTTTTCTGAGACTAATGTCCCTGCATTTGGTTATCGCTCGATTCAATCGACGGGCAAAAAATTTAACTCGAAAGATCCGGGAATGCTCCCTTACGTCGTACCTTATTTTTCGATGAATATCATCGGGCAATATGATGCTGATAACATTCAGGTCTCAAAAGATCCGCTAAACCAGTTACCGATGGAGACTTACAGACCATCAACGGCTGATTTAGTTCTTGACGAAAAACAACAACAGATCAATCCAGCTCGAAAAATCCAATCGTCTGGAAACCCGGTTGGACTACTAACAAACTCACCGCATATTCTAACAACACTTGATGTTGCAAAAGAGACATATGGTGAAAAATCAATTTCGTCGATTCGCCTAAAAATCAAAGGGGCTTCGACCGTCAGTGAAGAGTCCGAACAATTACTCCAAGACGTGAAGCAACAAATCGAGCGAAAAACCGGGCTCATCGCTACAATCACTAAGGGTTCTTCCCCACAACCGGTCGTCACGAAAGTCGTCGAACAAGGCAAAACACTCGGTTGGATCGAACAACCATGGGTTCATATCGGTGCTGCGATGACGATTTTCCGCGAGACGAGCGTCGGGTTCTCCGGTGTTATCTTCGCGATGCTCGCCGTCGCGATCGTCTATGTCCTCGCGACGAGTTATGTCTCAATGCTCGCGCGCAGAAAAGAGTTCGCTGTTTTACTCGCACTCGGCTGGCGGACGAAGGATCTCTATAAAATCGTCTTGATCGAGGCGGCAATCCTCGCTGGATTCGTCTCGACGGTTGCCTTAATTGTCGAAGGGATCTTCTCGTATGTCCGTAACGAAGCGATGAACGGCTGGAGTCTTCTTTGGATCGCGCTGTTCAGTCTCGTCATTTACCTGGCTGGTGCGACGTGGTCAGCGTGGACGATTCGTCGCATCTCACCGTACGAAGCGATTAAGACCGGTGAATACGCGAAAGCAGCTCGTGTCGGACTGAAGCTTCGTTCGACGGTGACACTCGCACTGAAGGAACTGATCGGGAAATGGAAGCGTAATAGCCTGTCCGTCCTCTCGATTGCTTTACCGACAGCTCTCTTAACCTTCTTCCTGTTCGTGACATTCCATTTACAAGGAGTGCTTTATACATCGTGGCTCGGACAATTCGTCGCCCTGCAAGTCGGTCCGATGCATTACGTGACGATGGGTGTTGCAATTACGATCGCCATTTTAACGACGGGTGAGATCATGTGGCAAAACGTCACCGATCGCCGTGCTTCACTCGCTGTCTTAAAAGCACTCGGCTGGACGAACGGTGCGATCCGACAGTTGATTGTCCTCGAAGGCTTCCTGGTCGGTCTCATCTCCGGAGTCCTTGGACTGATTGTCGCTTACACGACGATTTATGTCTTATACGACCTCGTTCCTTGGAATGAGCCGTTGTTGATTGGCGTATCGCTCGCCTTACCGATTCTGTTCGGTGTCATTGCGGCGTTCATCCCAGCACAACTGGCCGCACGTGTTCAACCGTATCAAGAACTGAAAGATGCATCTTAATATTTGGCGGAGGGGCAACAGACGTTGTCCCTCTCTTCACAGGAGGAAGTCTATGTTCCCGACATCGATTTATTCGTTATCAGCAGGAGCGGTCGTCTTGAATGACCAAAACGAGATTCTTTTAATCCAAGGACCGGATCGTGGCTGGGAGTTTCCGGGTGGCATCGTCGAGCCTGGGGAAAGTGCAGCTGACGGTATCATTCGCGAAGTCAAAGAAGAGTCTGGAATTGAGATTGAAATCGTGAAATTTTGCGGCATATATCAAAACCTCGAGGCGAATGTCTGTGCGACTTGTTGGCTTGCAAAAGCGATTGGTGGTCAACCGCAGACGAGCAGCGAAAGTTTAGCAGTCAATTTTTTCCCGCTCGAAGAAGTGTTACGACGCGTAACGTGGTCGAACTTCAGCGAACGAATCTTACATATCTTAGATGAACAGTCTCATCCATTTTTCGTAGCCTTTACCCCATAAAAGGAGGAATGACGATGTTCCGTTTTGTCTTAAATCAATGGCGCCGGCAACGTGGAAAATTCATTTTGACGCTCGTCGGTGCGCTCATCATCAGCGCTGGACTCAGTCTGATGTTCAACTTGACCGATTCAAGTCAGGGTACGGTCGAACAGACGTTACAAAAGAAATGGTCGTCTGCATATGACATCGTCGTTCGACCGAAAGGCAGTCAGATGACGACGGAGTCGAGTAAGTTACTCGAACCGAATTATCTTAATGGGATTAACGGTGGGATTTCCTTTAAACAATATCAACAAATCAAACAAATGAATGAGGTTGATATTGCAGCCCCGGTCGCTGTCATGGGGTATGTCATGTCTAATGTTTCCTTTGAAAAAGCGATTAAAATTCCTTCCACACCAGGAATCTATCGTTTTACAGAAACCACTTATATTCAAAACGGCTTCAAGAAAGAGCGACAATCAAAAACTGTGCTTCATCTTGCTCAAGGAACAAAAGTTCAAGTTCCTGAGAACGCTTCATTCATTTCTGAACAAATTGATGGTTTTTCAACGGCTGTCGCTAGAAATCCAGTCTTGATCGTCGGTATTGATCCAAAAGAAGAAGCACGGTTGGTCGGTCTGGACAAGAGTGTGCGTACGACGAACAAATCCCGATACTTCAATTCGTCCGATCATCACGAATCAGATGCTGCTAATAATCAAAATATCATCCCGATCTTAGTGAATCCGAACTCTTTTAATAAGGGAAGTTACGACTATGATATCGAACGTCTCGATGCTCCTTATCAAACCGAACAAGACCAGCAAAAACTAATTGATAAGGTCATCAAAACACAACCAAAACGGTCTATTATCAATTCTCCTCTTGCCTCTTATCCCGCTAAGAGTATTCAACACCTTTCCATCCCAACCGCTAAAGTAGAAGAAACCTATCTGCGAACGATGGTTGAAAAAACGAACAGCTTACAAACGGATTCTGAATATGCAGAAGGAGGACAATTGGTTTATCAATCTGGCCCTCTTCAATTCCAATCAACGCTTAGTCCATTTACAAGCCGATGGAGCAACGCTTTCGAAGTATCCGCGACGTCGACACGAATTTCAGGAATCGGTATTGAGAAGGAACTTATTTCAGATAAAGGATTTCGCTCCCTCACATCGATGGGACAAAAGGTTAAAAAACCAGAACCAGGCTCATCTAATGTCCGCTTTCCATTTTTACAATTTAAAGTCGTTGGTCTGTACGATCCGAAAAACATCAAGGTCTCAAAAGACCCGCTGAACGAGTTACCAATGGAAACCTATCGTCCCTCGTCTGCCGATCTTGTTTTAGATGCGAAGGGGGAACCTGTCAACCCAGCGAAATCGATTGATACGTCTGGTAATCCCGTCGGACTGTTGACGAGTTCTCCAAACATCCTGACGACGATTGACAGCGCGCGAGCAGTCAATGGCGAACAAGCTATTTCTTCGATTCGTCTTAAAATCAAAGGCGCTTCGACTGTCAGTGAAGATTCGGAGCAACTACTCCAAGACGTGAAAAAACAGATTGAACAGAAAACTGGATTGATGGTCACCATCACTAAAGGTTCTTCTCCACAACCCGTCGTTACGAAAGTCGTCGATGACGGCAAGACGCTCGGTTGGATCGAACAACCGTGGATCCACATCGGCGCCGCGATGACGATCTTCCGCGAGACAAGTGTCGGTTTCTCAGGAGTCATCTTCGCGATGCTCGCCGTCGCAATCGTCTATGTCCTCGCGACAAGCTATGTCTCGATGCTCGCGCGTCGGAAAGAGTTCGCTGTTTTACTCGCGCTCGGCTGGCGGACAAAAGATCTCTATAAAATTGTCTTGATCGAGGCAGCAATCCTAGCTGGATTCGTCTCAACGGTCGCCTTGATCGTCGAAGGAATCTTCTCATATGTCCGTAATGAAGCGATGAACGGCTGGAGCCTCCTCTGGATCGCGCTGTTCAGTCTCGTCATCTACCTCGCTGGTGCGACCTGGTCAGCTTGGACGATTCGCCGCATCTCACCGTACGAAGCGATCAAGACCGGCGAATACGCGAAAGCTGCTCGCGTCGGACTGAAGCTTCGTTCGACGATGACACTTGCACTAAAGGAACTGATTGGGAAATGGAAGCGTAATAGTTTGTCCGTTCTCTCAATCGCTCTACCAACAGCACTGCTGACGTTCTTCTTATTCGTGACGTTCCATTTACAAGGAGTGCTTTACACGTCTTGGCTTGGTCAATTCGTTGCCTTGCAAGTCGGTCCGATGCATTACGTGACGATGGGTGTTGCGATCACGATTTCTATTTTAACGACGGGAGAGATCATGTGGCAAAACGTCACCGATCGCCGCGCCTCACTCGCGGTCTTAAAAGCACTCGGCTGGACGAACGGCGCGATCCGTCAATTGATCGTCCTCGAAGGCTTCCTTGTTGGTCTGATTTCCGGAATCATTGGACTGATTGTCGCCTATACGACGATTTATGTCTTGTACGATCTCGTACCGTGGAATGAACCGTTGTTGATTGGTGTATCGCTTGCCTTACCGATTTTGTTCGGTGTCATCGCCGCCTTCATCCCAGCACAACTGGCCGCACGTGTTCAACCGTATCAAGAACTGAAAGATGCTTCGTAATCAAAGGAGTTGTACACATGAATTCTATTCAGGCAATATTTCTTGATCGAGACGGAACCATTGGTGGAGATGCCACCGTCCACTACCCTGGAACGTTTGCGTTATTTTCTTACGTTCCTTCGCTAATCGAACGCTTACGCAATCAAGGGATTTTACTGATTGCGTTTACGAATCAACCTGGTATCTCAAAAGGATTGGCCCGTGAAGAGGATTTTCGAACAGAATTACAGAACTTCGGCTTTGATGATACGCTGATTTGTCCGCATGCAGCGGAAGATCGCTGCACTTGTCGCAAACCGTCACCTGAATTATTATGGCAAGCTCAAGTAAAACACGATCTCCGACTCGATCAATGTGTCGTCATTGGGGACCGATGGAGTGATATGATGGCAGCTGCGCACGCCGGGTGTATCAAAATCTTAGTTCGAACCGGTGCCGGAGAGAGCTCCATTCGTGATTACGCTGATCGCGTGGAACAAGCAAACGTCGACTATATTGCCGACGACTTAACGGACGCGATCGCTTGGCTCGATACGAAAAACTGAACAAACAAAAAGGCGCGCTTCCACAACGGAAGTCGCGCCTTTGTTATTGCTTCGAACGTTTTGGTTGAGAAGATGCGTAGACACTAACCGCTAACACAAATAAGATTGCAAACCATGTCCAAAATGACATGTCATCGCCTCCTTTAGTTAATGCGTGAGTATTTATACTATCTTCTTTTAATCACCAAAAAATTCCTGCAATCATTTATTAGCGATTTTCCGCAATAGATACAACGCGTAGATGATCGATGGGATCGCCATCGCCATGAGGATGAGATGGACACTTCCGAATAACACGTTCATTGCTAGACTAAAATCTGACACTTTTGTTTCCTCCTACAGCTTAATACTACTTCTAGTTACTCTTCTAGAATAATACATTAAACTGTGTTCAACGCCTTACAATTATGTAATAAATTTCAATTCACATTCTTTTTCCAATACTTCACGTTACACTGAACGTATGAGAAAGAGAACGTAACCATTAAAATTCTTCTCTTTTCCTTAAACAATCAGCTAATTTTGTACACCTATTTTTAACCAAACGTTATTACAAATCAGCTAATCGTAATCGAAAGGTGTGAACGTAGTGCATATCTTAACTAACCAATTAGTCGAATTCATTATCGAGAAGTATCAGTTAAATGATTACATTCTCTATGATTCATCCTACGCTCGAGACAAAATGAACGATCAGACCGTCTACTCGTTTGAGACGTTTTGGATTCCGCGAGGTGCATCGGTCATCGAGGAAGAGAATGGCACGATGCTTCCTGAAGGAACCGTGCAGATTTCGATTGACCCTGTCACGAAACGAACGACGACGTTATCCTTACAGGGTCCGAGCTCGATTTATTCCGTGCCGAACGATTTACGTGATCCAACCACTCGGATCGCTTGGATTGAATCAGAAACCGATATGATCCATGGTACGCATTTCATGCTCGAAGAAGAAAACGAAACTTTTTTCAGTTATGTGAGTTGTTACGAAGGGATTCGGCTGACTCCCGGTTGCTTCATTCATCTGACATTAACGGAAAATGGTCAACTCGATGAGTTGTTCCTATACGGTCCTCATCCGCTTGATCATCATGTGAACCAGGAAGTTTTCGCTTTAACGCTCGAGGACATCGACTTGCTAACCAAACAACAAATAAAATGGTTTTCCTACCCTAAAACAGGACATCAATACGCGCACACCGTCTCCGAGACGTTCGTGACGCAAAAAGGGTCTATTCTTGTTCCAAGTAAACCAGATTTCACTTCCTCTATCGAAGTGAATGATGTGTTATCTTGGACAGGTTTACCGTCTTCTAAGAAGTATGAACGGTATTCGTTTCAATCTGGAGAAACCGTGACGGCGAATGACGTGATCACGCAGACCGAACATCCTGATTTTCATCCGATTTCGCAGGAGACGGTGAACGCTTGTCATACCGTAATCAAAGACATCATTCAAAACGAGTACCCTGCCGATTCCGGACAATGGATGATTCGGTATATTTACCGGCAACACCCTTACCTTGCTGTCACGTTGTCACGCGCGCATCCGACGTCCTATGTTGATCAGCAGCGACGCGTCACGATTCTCCTTGACGAAAAGACACTTGACTGGATTAGCTTGACCGACGATCAGGAACTCCATACCGCGCTCGCATCCGTTACTCCACCGGAGCTCGAGGACGAGCAGCAAGATGTCATTTTCAATGCATTACGTCCGTACCTTTTGCTCACGCCGCGTTATGTGTTCGATGTCTCAAAAGGTCACTACGTTCTTTGTGGCTTGCTCGATTCAAATCATGCTTACTTACCGGCAACGAACGAAGTCGTCTTATTACGCGACTTATAGGTCAGTTCAGCCATTGATCTATCCGATTTCTTACGGCTTTTGGAAGTACGCGTCGTCTCAGCTGTTCGAGACGCTCACGATCGACTTCCTGTTTCGTAAATACGTCTTCAATCATCGTGACTTTTTGTTCTCGTCCTGGAATCAGTTGATAGATGACATACCAATCGACGAGTGACATAAATGGAAGTCCAGTCTCATTAATCGTTTGTTCAGCAAACGGATAAACGAACACGCCCTCGTCATGGCGAACCTGCAGTCCGCTCATCAGATCGATATCGATTCCTTCGATGATGAATTCCTGGAACACTTCCGTCGCGTAAAGTGACGTCTCGTCTTGTTCAAGGACAGTTCCCATCTCAGATAACAATAGGAGTGCCCGTTCGGCGTCCGCTAACGCGACGACGAGGTCGATGTCGCGAGCAGTAACAGGCAGTCCATGATGGTGTAACAATAATGAACCACCGATCGCAAACTGAATCTGTTCATGCTGCAAACACGCGACGACTTTTTCTAAGACTTGCTCAATACTCATCGTCGGAACCCCGCTGCTCGAAACGGACCTTCCATCGAAATCGTAAAGATGATCCGGGCAATTTCTTCCGGTGATGTCTCGTTTGGATGGCGCAACCAGGATTCGATGACACCGAGATGAGCGGCCGAGAGATAGGCAATGAGATAATTTTCTGGAACGAGCCGTTCTCCTTGTTCCGGTAGTCCCGAGAACAGAATCTGTTGCATGTAATCACGGACCCGGTTCCGAAACATCCCGTCACTCGTCGGACTGAGTAGGATCCGCATCAGCGTCCGGTGTTCATAAAGAAACGTCAGAAACGGGATGATGCGTCGGTAAGGTGAGTCCTCCGTTTTGTTGATCAAGACGAACGGAATCTCCCGTTCAAACGTCGCTTCGATCTTTTCAAAAATCTCATTCGTCATCCGCTCGAGCAGTTCGTATTTATCCGCGTAATGATGGTAGAACGTCCCGCGGTTGACTTCCGCCCGATCCGTCAATAACTTGATCGTCACAGCATCAAATCCAACTTCGTCGATCAGCTGAAGGAACGTCTCACGAATCCTCCGGTCGGTCCGGATAACGCGTAAATCCTGTTTTTTCATTGAAATCGCCTCTTTCTTCAACATTTTAGAAGGATGTGTCGCTTAAGCGACAGATGGACGTCAACTGGTCATTGCTCCCAGTTTCTCTCCCTTTTATAATGAAATTAATCAACACGTTGTTCAATAATTATTTCATAAAAGGAGGGAGAATACGATGGATTTACAATTGCACGGTGTATCAAAATCGTTTCATCAACAGAGCGTCATCCAACAGATTGATCTTTTAATTCCGTCCGGTGAGATTTGTGGGTTACTCGGTCCGTCAGGTTCTGGTAAGACGACACTGATTCGTTTGATGATTGGTGCAATCCAGCCAGACGCAGGTTCGATTCAGATTGGTGACACTTCGATGCCAAGCTTCAAGATGTTATCAAAGATCGGTTTCATGCCACAAAACGATGCTTTGTATGAGGATTTATCGGGTCTTGCGAATCTGCAATTTTTCGGTTCCTTATACAACATGTCCCGTCAGGATTTAGCAAAACGTATCGAAGAGGTCTTGACACTCGTCGATTTGAAAGCCGATCAAAAAAAGCTCGTTCGCCATTATTCCGGTGGGATGAAGAAACGATTGTCCCTCGCCATCTCAATCCTGCATCGTCCGACCGTCTTATTCCTCGATGAGCCGACCGTTGGGATCGATCCCGTATTACGCCGCCAGATTTGGAATCAATTCCAAGCGATTCGTGCGCAAGGCACGACGATTGTCGTCTCGACCCATGTCATGGATGAAATCAACGAATGCGACCGGGCGGCACTGATTTATAACGGTCGGATCATCGCCTACGATCCGCTCGACCGTTTGCTCGCACAGACTGAAAACGGTCAGGTCGAGGAACTATTCCTGCTCGCTGGAAAGGACGTGACGTGATGTGGCAACTCGCACGACGGGTCATCCGTCAAACGTTGAACGATAAACGAAGCGTCGGACTGATTTTACTTGCTCCGTTATTGATCTTCACCTTGATCTATTTCTTACTTGGAAACGATGACTACACGCCTGTCGTCGCCATCAGTCAAGATGTACCGGCTCCGGTCTCGCAAGCGATCGAAAAACAGGATCTGTCGCTTAAAACGTATAACGGCAGTGATGCGGACGCCTATCTCAAAGATCATGAAACGGTCGACGTCGTCTTAGAGATGAGCGACAATCAGCTGTCCTTAAGTCTCCGCGAACCATCGACGAAAAGTTCGAAAGCACTACGCGAGATTCAAGCTGGACTTGCGTCACTGCAACCGACGATGCAACTCGAGACGAACTATCTGTACGGAGATGTTGATCAATCGACCTTTGATGCGCTTGGCTTCGTCTTTTTATCGCTGTTCTCATTCTTCTTCGTCTTTATCTTGTCAGCAATGGCACTCGTCAAGGAACGCAGTGGCGGCACGCTCGAGCGGTTGATGATGACACCGATTCGCCAAACCGACGTCATCTTCGGCTATACGCTCGGCTATAGCGTCTTCGCTTCCATCCAGGCAATTCTTGTCGTCCTGTACGCAACAACCGTTCTTGACTTACCGTCTGAAGGTTCGATCATCTGGGTCTTCCTGACGATGCTTGGACTTGCCGTCGTCGCGGTCTTGTTCGGAGCAACGATTTCGATTTTTGCCCAGTCTGAGCTGCAGGTCGTCCAGTTGATTCCCTTTACGATCATTCCACAGATCTTCTTCTCGGGTTTGATTCCGCTCGATCTGATCCCGTATGGACTTGGTAACATCGGATATATCACCCCGATTTTCTACGGAGCGAGTGCGATCAAGGAAGTACTCGTCTACGGCAACGGGTGGTCGAGCATCTGGCCGTACTGGCTCGGACTATTCCTTTATGGAGCAGCCTTGTTCTTGTTGAACATGCTTGCTCTTAATAAGTATCGCGGACACCAAAAAAGACACGGCTGATTACACAAGCCGTGTCTGATTTTGCTCAAGCTGTTCGAGGAAAGCAGTCCGTCGAGAGGGATCGAGTGTCTGTTCCGGAATATCAGCATATCGAACGAGTTGATAGATCTCATGCGGGACCGTGACCTCTAAGCGTGTAAACCACTCCGTCAGCGTCTCATATGTCCGCCGTTGTTGCACTGGAGCAAGTGACCGATTGAACGCGCGCACCGCTTCACGAATTTTTGAATCAAGAATACTGTCTTTAGATGAGGACTGGACTTCAGGCGTAAGCGGAAGCGATAGAGCGGTTCGTTTCGGTTGATGCCTTGATGGGAATGACCACTGCATACGGTTGAATCGTTGTCGACGATACAGATAGAAAATGATCACTAAAGAGACCATCCAAGGAGTCATACGTGCGATTTGATTGATCGCATCTGTCAAGAAACCTTTCCCAAGCTCAATCGGTTTTTTCTTTTTAGGTTCCTTCCGATATCTTTCGTGCCCACTTTTTGAAGAATCCGGTTGTTTGATGATTTGTTCTTCTTTCACATAGATGACTTTATTAGTTGGTAAGATCTTGCTCGGAATATGTACCCAGTTTCCTGTCGATTGATCAATCGGTGGATCGATCAATGCTTGATACGATAGTTTTACACCCAGGACGCCTAAAAATAGGACTAGGCACGTCAAAAAAGTCATTCCAATGATTCGATGTCTCATTTCATCCTGTACCTCCAAACCGAATTGAACTCCGTGACACAAAACCTTTTCCCATATGTTACCATGAAAGGAGGCGATTCAGATGAGTTACGAAAAAGTATTTCAAATGCCGATGTTGCAGCTGTATCAGGTATACCGTCAAAAAGTCGAGCGTAAGCAACGGATACAAGAGGAACTCGATGACGTACTGTTCTGGTTGACCGGACACACGCCATCTACTCTTGAACAAGCCATACAAACCCAAAACTTCGCAGCCTTTTTCGAACACGCACCCGATCTGAACGAACGCCGCTTTTTAGTCACTGGTGTCATCTGCGGTATTCGAGTAGAGAACCTAACGGATCCGCACATTCGTAACATCCGGATTCTCGACAAACTCGTCGATGAGTTGGCGAAAGGAAAAGCGTTAGCTAAAATCTTACGATAAGGAGGAATGCTGATGTCTACTTTACTCAGTACACTGGCGATCCTTGTCATGGTGACCAGTGTAACCTATTTCATCGTCTATCAAGTCAAACGAAACAAAGGAACCCATCGTTCCCCCGTCTATCGACTTGTCTTTAGTGGTCTGTTGGTCGGCTTGATGGTCAGTTATTTTTTGCTGACGTGAGTCGTGATTTTTAGTTTTTGACTTAAACAATAAAATTATTAATACAGTATTTGAAATAATAGAGGAGGTATACGATTGCAACTTCGAAAATGGATTCTTCCACTTTTATTGCTCACCTGTCTCGCATCACCGAATGCTGCGACGTCGTATGTTAAATGGACGGTCGCTCCAACGGGGCACTATCTAGAACGTCTTCAAGCGGCTGACATTCCATACAAAGTCCGCCAACACACGCTTTACGTTCAAGAAAAGGATCTGCGCCGCGTCACGTCGTGTTGTACATGACAACGATAGAAACCCCCCTCATTTCAGCGAAATGAGGGGGGTTTCTGATCAATCACGATTTAGCGAATTGTTTTTAATGCTGTTGCCCACGGGATGACTTGATCGAGCATTTGGTTGACCGATGTTTCTTGAACGGCTGCCGCTTTTAAGACCGATCCGTTCTCGAAATCAGTGAACAAGGATAACGCCGGATGCACCCGGACGTCGGCGATCAATAACTCACCTAAGATGCCGCGCAAATGTTCGGCTGCCCGTGCCCCACCGACAGAACCGTAAGAGACGATCCCTGCCGCTTTGTTGTTCCATTCGACACGTAGATAATCGAGCGCGTTCTTGAGTGACGCTGCAATCGAATGGTTGTATTCCTGGACGATGAAGACGAAGCCGTCTTGTGCTGCGACATCCTTCGACCAAGCAGCAGCACCCGACGCATCCCCATACTTTTCACCTAGAAGCGGTAATTTGTAGTCGGCGATATCAAGAATCGTATAGTTCGCATCCCCTCGTTGATCGGCGAGTTGTTTGACCCAGTTCCCGACTTGTGGGCTGAGACGTCCTTCACGTGTGGATCCTAAGACGATACCAATGTTTAATTTCTCCATTTTCATTTCCTCCTCTAATTTAGATGCGGTTAGCTACGTTATCGTAACGTTCTCTTAAAGGTATTCTTTTTCGATCTTGCGCGTACTCCGGACCGTATCGATTGGACGGACCATTTGTTCGATCTGTGCTCGTTGCGGCTCGAGGAACGGTGGTAATGACAATTTCTCCCCGACCGTTTCGTATGGCTCGTCCCCCATGAAACCAGGACCATCCGTTGCCCACTCGAACAAGACACCGCGCGCGACACGGGCATAAAGGGACTCGAAGAAGAAGCGATCGACGTAACCGGATGTGTTGAAGCGCAGCTGTTGCATCCGCTCGATCCATTCTTGTAAGGCAGCCGTATCTTCAACGCGGAAGGCGACGTGGTGCACCGTTCCGAATCCTTGACGTCCGCTTGGTAGAACGACGTTATGCTCAACGATGACTTGGGCACCATTTCCGCCCTCGCCCATCTCGAACAAGTGTAGGGAACCAGCTTGATCGACTTCGCGCATCAACATCGCTTGTTCAAGTACCGCTTTTAAATTGTCGAATTCCGCGATCCGGATGTGAATTGGACCGAGTCCCGTGATCGCGAACTCGAGGGGTACCGGACCGTTTTGCCACGGTGTGCCGGAAGCGACACCTTGATTATGCTCGTCAGAGATCAACATGTATTGTTGCTCATCGAAATCGACGAACGAGAGCGTCTGCTTGCCGAATTGTTCTTTGATACCACGGTGCTTGACGTCGTATTTGTCAAAGCGTTTAATCCAGTATTCGAGTGCGGCATCCGTCGGAACACGGAACGCTGTCTTAAAGATTTCATTCGTTCCGTGTGACCCTTTTTGAATACCAGGGAAATCAAAGAACGTCATATCCGTGCCGGCAGATCCTTTATCATCGGCGAAGAATAAGTGATACGTCTGGATGTCATCCTGATTGACGGTCTTCTTGACCAATCGCATTCCTAAGACGTTCGTAAAGAAGTCATAGTTTTTTTCAGCACTGCTCGTAATCGCTGTCACGTGGTGGATTCCTTTTAATTCATTCATGAAAAATCGCTCCTTTAATGAATATTATCTCGAATTCGAGATATCAGCCTAAAAATTTTTTATTGTTTTTTTGCTTGATAGCCGATCGTTTTGGCTGTCTCGATGAATGCTTCGAGGTCTGACGGGGCTATTCCTTGAAATACTTGATTGATTGCTTGCTCGTGCTCCGGAAAAATCGTTTCCATCAATTGTTGCCCTTCAGAGGTCAGTTCCGCAAATGTCACACGCCGATCCTCTGGACATGCTTTTCGGACAACGTAATTTTTCTTTTCGAGCTTATCGATGACATAGGTGATGCTACTGCTCGTGATCAAGACTTTTTTCCCAATCAATTGAATCGGTTGCCTGCCCCTGTGAAACAGCAACTCAAGAACCGAAAAATCCGTCGGGTTCAATCCCCATTGCGCAACATCCTTCTTGATGACTTCATGTAACGCATCAACTGCGCGCACCATGACCGTCAATGCTTTCAAGTTCGGATTCGGTGGAGTCATTTCGTTCACCTCTTTTGTATCTTCAATTCATATATCTTTAATTCGAGATAAATATACCATCCTGATTTTTGTTCGTCAACTGTTTTGACTATTATTTATATAAACTTGATACATAACAAACTAAAAAAACTGAGTCGAACAAAAAATCGACTCAGATGCGATGAATTACATGGTTTTAAAATCGCTTAAATGTTAGACCCAATCAACGAGATCAACGAGGGCTTGGCGTGTTTGCGGATGCGCCGGTGCTGCATTTCGATAACCAAATGCGACCATGACGGCGACATTCAGATTATCCGTCAGGTGTCCTTCATCACGTAACAGCTGTTCGACAGCTTGTTGGTCGAATCCTTCCATCGGGCACGAATCAATCCCGATCTGTGCCGCACTGGTCATCATGTTGCCGAGCGCAATGTATGTTTGTTTTGCCGACCAATCCCGCATGGCGCGCTTGGATGACACAAGATCGAAGTCGGCTTCCTGGAACTGCCGATAAAATGAATGACGACCTTGCTGTGCTTCAGGCGTTAATCCGATCACATCTTGCATCATATGATGGATGTAAGGTGCGTCAAAATGCATGTCCTGTTCATTTCGAGCCAAGAGGATGACGAAGTGGCTCGCTGTCTCAAGTTGTCCGGCAGCGCCCCACGCAAACGGTGCAAGTCGCGCACGAAGCGACTCATCCTGAATGACGAGAAAACGCCACGGTTCGTAGCCAAACGATGACGGTGAAAGACGTCCCGTTTCGAGGATGAAAGCAAAATCATCTTCCGGAATCTGTTTGTCCGCGAATCGTTTTGTCGCGTGACGGAAGCCGAATGCCTCGAGAATCTGTTGTTTTCGTAAATCGGTAGTCGTTTTAGTTAACATGTTCTAGCCTCATTTCGTATGATAGTGACATCTGAAGTGTATGCCGCTTCATATCAAGCGACAAGTACGCACTTTGAAGTGACATACTATCAATCATGTAACTAAAGGAGACGATCCATATGCCAATCGAAGACAGTTGTGTGTTTCTAAATACCTATTCTTGCGCGACAGCAGCGACGGTCGAAGTGATCGGTGGAAAATGGAAAGCCATCTTACTCTATCAACTACTTGACGGTCCGCTTCGCTTTTCAGAACTGTTGAAGACCTCTGAATCCATCAGTCCGCGTATCTTGACCTTACAACTGCGAGAACTCGAGCACGATGGGCTGATCCATCGTGTGACATACGCAGAAGTGCCTCCTCGTGTCGAGTATTCGCTGACCTCGCTCGGTGAGACACTTCGTCCGCTCGTCCTGATGATGAAACAATGGGCGACCGATCATATGTCAAGCGTGCTCGAACATCGTGCTGCAGGAGAACTCGTTCAATGACGTTCTCACTATATGAAGCGCATCTACCGGTATCTGATTTACATCGATCGATTGAGTTTTACGAATCACTCGGATTAACCTTTGATCATACCGTTGACGATCGAATCGCATTTTTATGGATTGAACCCGGAAAAAGTTGGAATGGACTTTGGATTAGCGAGCATACGAACACACCGTATCATCCTTCCATCCGACACATCGCTTTAACTGTTGATATCGACTTTTTACGAAATGCTCCGAATTGGTTGCGCGAGCGTCAAATCGAACCACGCGCTGCATTTGGATTTGGACCAGATGAGCCCTTCTTCGTGATGACACATACGGATTACGCCCATGCCAAACTGCATTTCAATGATCCGGATGGCAATAGTCTTGAATTCATCTGTCACTTACCGAATCCGAAACGACTATCGAAGAAGATGACACTCCTAGAGTTCGAGACGCTAACGTTCACTTAATGTAACATCCATACAACGCGTGTCCTTCGCCTAATCGATAGTAATCGGTCCCAGAAAGAATATACGCCGTATCGTCAGGTAATCCGATCGCGTGATTCATTTGAGACACGTGTTCCTGAAAACGGGTTGCCCGTTTTTCCTGGTTCAAGTGTGGACAGAGACAACCACTCAGCCAACCTTGCCCCGTATCCAGGTAATAGTCCGTTCCGTCCTCACTCGTACGGATTCCGTATTCCATCGCATAAATCGCTCCAGCGCTGACACCGACGTACCACGTTCCACGCTTGATGGCTTGTTCAAGCAATACATCCATGCCTTTTACAGCAAAAGTCTTGACGAGTAACGGATAATTGCCACCACCGACATAAAGAATGTCGGCATTTTCTATTAATCGTCGTTGCGTCGCCATGGATTGTTCGTCGTCAAACAGCGTGACGACCGAGACGATCGCGCCAAGTGCTTCATATGTATTTCGAAATTGGTATTGGTATAACGATTCATCTCGACTTGCCGTCGGCAGGAAGACGATATGTGGCGCGTGTTTCGTCAGTTGAACGACATGCCGATTGATGAATTGATGAGACGGAGCAACCAGTTGACCGCCTCCGATTAGCATGAGGTTCATCTTTTTTCTCCTTTGTAGCGACTTTTTAGAAAAAGGTATATAGACCATGTTCATAATAATCAAATTCTCGTTTAGTCAGTCGCTCAAGACGGTAGCCTTCATAAAAGGCATCGAGTGCTACCGGATCATTGATGATTGGACTGATGGCGAGAGCGATATCATACCGCCGATCGCCCGGTCTCATCGCTCCGACATCTATGAACGACAGCTTTCCGTCCGTCGCGACCAACAGATTGTCTGTCGTACAGTCGCCATGAATCCAACTGGCAGTTATCGGCTCCGGACAGGAGGACTTTAGTTGTTTCAGTAAATCCATCGTGCCGGACGTCCAAACAGATGTGACATAACGTTCCGCTGTCACAAGTCGTTCCGTTAACCATTCCTGTGACGTTCCCCCTGTCGTGCGTTGATGAAACTGGAAAAGATACGTTCCGAACGCTTGCCACAGCTGGATCCGTTGCTCGCTTGTCGCCTGTCTTAAAGCTGTCGTCAACGTTATCCCGTCTCGCCACTGCATCAAGAGATGGCTTTGCTGTTCCGTCTTTAAAAAGCCGACGTACTCAGGTAGGAACCCCGGTTCTCGTTGCATCCATTCTTCTAAGACGACTGCTTCTTCTGCGAGCCATTCCTGGTACCTCGCTTTCGTAGCAGTCTTGAGTAAGTATTTTCCTGTTTTCGTTTCAACCCGGTAGACCGTCGCTGTTCCCCCTTGCTCACCGAGTTGTTCGATGTACTCGATATCCCCCGTCAGTTGTTCGATCCGTACACGGGTTGCTTCCGTCATACCGTATATCCCGTGAACGGCACTGGCGTCGACAGTCGAATCCAGGTCGACGGTTTTCCGTAGACCGATGCGTCATCAAGAAAACGTTCCAGTGTTGTAACGGACGCCGTTTGCAACTTGACCATGAAGTTATAGCTACCGGTCAGGCGATGACACTCGACGACTTCTGGATGTCCTTTACAAAATTCAATCAAGCCTGCGCAGCGTGTCTCTTCGAACATGACGATCGCGAGTAACCCTTGCGCGAGTGCTTCCGGATTTATGACAGCGCGGAATCCTTCGATGATCCCTGAGTCCTCCATTTTTCGGACCCGTTCGATGACGGCAGGTGCCGATAATCCGATCTGTCGTCCGAGTTCCGACCATGGAATCCGGGCATCGTCTTGCAGAATCCGGATAATCTGTTGATCAATTTGGTCCATTTTTCATCTCCCTTTCGAATTAAAACCACTTTCTTCAAATTAACACGGAATCAAAGGAAAATATAGCCTTTTCCTATGTTCTCCTACTGTGCTCCTCAAGATGCTTTTCTTATACTAATTACAGGAGGTGATACATATGGAATCAACCTGTGTCCGGTGCCAAGAAACGATTGAAACGACAGTCTATCAGTGCTCTCACGCTTGTACATTTTGCGAACCGTGTACGAAAACGCTCGATCATATTTGCCAAAATTGCGGGGAGATGCTTGAACCCGTCACGCCAGTCGCGACATAAAAAGACGGATGCCTCGGCACCCGTCTTTTGTCTATTTAGATCGTCTCTTGTGATTGTCGCTCGGCTAAGCGCTCTTTTGCTTTTTCTTGATGCGGCTTAATCGCCGACTCCCCGAGTGCTTTCGCTAGACCTCGGGTTGGAAGATTGACATACATCGACTCATAATTGCTGACTTCGAACGTTTCATGAAAGATCCCGACCGCTTCTGATGTCCGTGCCTTCTGATTGAATCGTTTCCACGCCGTCAAATGACGGGAACCATGGGCATATGCCATCAATTCTTCCGTCGAACGCCAATATTGAATCAACGTCACGGAACGCCAACCGACAAGTGACTCATGCGAAATCAGACCGACATCGTTTGCATAACACTCTTGTAGCATCGGTCCCATCGCCTGGACCGTCGGCAACCATTGCCGGACGGAACGCAGACGATTGATCCGTAAACCGATGATGAACACGACGACGTCTTTGTTCGGAGTCGCAATGATCCGTTTCATGTCAATTTCCTCCTTCAAGGGTCTCAAGGGAAGCGTCACACCAATCGAGTAACGCACGTGTCTTCCGAATGCCATAATCAAGCGTCAATAACCAATAGACGGCATCATTCGAGTCCGGATAAGAACGAATCATCGCATCGATCGCTTGATACGTCTCAAGTCGTTCTTCGAGCAATCGCGCGTGCTCCTGAATTTTCTGCAAGGTGACCTCTTTTGAAGCATGTCGAGCGAAGTACAGCTTCAACAACAGGTCGTTCCGTTGCACTGGCAGTTCGACGGACGGTTCAGCGACCCACCTCTCGAGCTCTGCATGCCCGTTTTCCGTCAGGGCGAATTGTTTCCGTTCCCCATCCGTGACCTCTTCAACGATCAAACCTTCCGCCTCTAACCGTTTCAGCGTCGGATAGACTTGTCCGAAGCTGATTTTCCAAAAGTGATTCAAGCTCGTATCGATCGTGTGTTTCATCTCATAACCAGACGTACATCCGCTTGCAAGAAGTCCGAGAATCGCATAACGGGTCATGTTTTCTTTTGGCATCGGTCCCTCCTATATCTAAAAGATAGTATCTTTTAGATATAGTTCCCGTTCATTCAAATGCCAAACAGAAAATTTACTGGATGAAGCAGGAATTCTCATTTTAAATCCGAATTCTTGTTCACATACTTAATTAAAAGGAGTTCTCACATGACATATGCTAAAACTTCTCTCTTCTTTAGTTTGCTCGGTCTGCTCATCGCCTCTATGATTTTCCCGCCGCTCAACTGGTCGTTCGGACCAAACTCGATGCTTACGATACCGATCGGACTTGTCATTTATCTGTTTGGAATCGGACTCGGGATCGTCGCCATCAAACGACGCGAACCGGGAATTCTCAAATACGTTAGTCTCGCATGTGCCGTTCCACTTGGTGTGTTACTACTGCTCTTTCTCGGTTTCATCTTGAGCGGGCAGATTTAATCATTTTACAAGAGTTGTTCATGAGACGTTTTCCCGCCTGCATCGAACGTCAGCTGATGGATTGCTGGACTCCCCATCGCGCCCAGCCACTCATTTGCCGGTCGTCCAGTGTAGTGTTCGAGCACTAACGCCAACACGAGACCATGCGTCGCGACGACCAATCGGTGGTGCGGGTGGGTTTTACGTAGCTGATCGATGGCTACTAGAGCACGATTGCGTGCTATTTGATTCGACTCACCACCACTTTGCGCGTAATCATCATTTTGGAATGATCGCTTCAACAGTTCTTCTAGCCGTTTAGGTGATAAACGTTCGTCTGTTTCCTGAAAACACCGTTCTTGAAACGTTGCCTCGTAGATTCGCAAACCTCGTTGCTCAGCAAGTGGGCGAACGGAGTCCATCGCTCGTCGCATTGGACTCGAGTAGATGGCGTCAATCGGTATCTCTTTAAAGAACGCCACGAGTTCCTGTGCTTGTTCTTGACCTGCATCCGTTAATCCCCGCCCTCGATCACTGCCTGTTTTAATCGATTCGCAATGGCGAATGAAATAAATCGTACTCATCGCAACTGGACCCACTTTCCTTCAGAAATCACGTCTACGTTCGAACCGATGACACGGATCGCTGTCGCGTCGTCGATCGCGTAAGCTGGATTCGTCAATGTCTCAGCCCATGATTCGGCAGCTTGTAAGTGATTGTCTGGTAACTGCGGATGATCGAGATGCGGGAAGATTGAAAAATCAGCGAGACCTAATGTTGCGTCCGATTGCTCCGGCGTCTTTTTCCATTCAACAAAATCCGTTCCGATTCGTGGCGTAAGCACCATGCTACCGGCGCTCATCCCGACATAAACACCGGTCAGTTGCGGTAATAGTCGATCGAAGCCCGATTTGACGAACCAGTGATGTAAAAAGAGTGGATCACCACCATTGACGAGGATGACATCTGCTTGTTCGACCGCTGGTTGCCAAATTGCTGGATCAATTATCGAGACCGCTGATAATTCCAACAGACCGACTGACTTCCATCCTAAATCGACCATCGGTGCCTCATCTTTTCCTTGAATGAAGTTGACAGCGAGGTCCGTTCCTCTGCCTAATGCGTAGGAAGCTGTCGTAATCGCGATGGCATGGCATTCCTCAATCGGTTTTCTGAGCATCTCGCGTAACGCTTTGTGAATCGATGGATTCTGTATCCCACCGGACGTTAATAAATAGTCCATCATTGTACCTCCTGTCCTTTGCTTCAGTTTACAATATTTGTGCGTTTCTGGTATCCTTACTTTTATTAACAAATCATTTTATCAAGAACTTTTCTCCAATTTCTATCGTATAAATACATACAGGATCATATTTTGATCAATTTTAGCGAACGGGAGGCACATATGTATTCGATTCCTAGCTATTTCACACTCTACTTAAAAATCATGCTAACCGATAAGATTCCGGTCTTTTGGTCGTTGATTTTCCCGTTGATTCTCGCCTTTGTCTTCGGGTCACGCCTCGACTTCACCGAGAACAGTTTCCTCTCATTCCTCGCGCTCTTTTGGGGCTATATCTTACTTTCGATTTACGTGAATGGCATCGGACTCCAACTTGCCCGGATGCGGGAGCATGGTTTGATGAAGACGTATATCATGATTTCCGGTAGTAAGATTGGTTGTATTCTCGCACTCGTACTCGTTCAGCTCGTGTTTGCAGCCGTTAGTTTGACGGTCTTTACGACGATCTTGATGCTTGTATTCGGCTTCTTCTCACCTTTGACGTTGTTACTCGCTTATCTCGTCTTGTTGCTCAGTATCCCGCTTGCTTTTGCAAGTATCGCCTTGACGATGCTTCCGGCAAAGATTTCGAGCATGTCGACATTAATCAACATCGTCATGTATCCGCTGTTCTTGTTCGCGAATAGCCAACTGGATCGCTGGTACAGTTACTTGAATCCTTTTTATGTCATGAAAACACTTGGTCTCGCCGTCTCTGAGCACGTAACGGGAGCATCGTTACTTATCTTGACCGTCGTACTCGTCGTTTATCTGTTACTTGGTCTACTCTCTGTCAAACGCTTTAATCTCATGTCATTGCTGACCCGATAGGAGGATTCAGATGCACGTCCAACACATACGCTTTAACTATCCGAAATCACCTGACCTGTTACACGATGTCTCCTTTTCACTCATTCCCGGAAAATTGAACGTCTTGATTGGGATGAACGGTGCCGGGAAAACAACACTGTTTGATTGCATGACTGGTGCTTTACCGATCACGTCCGGAGAACTGGAATTACCCGATATTTCGGACATTCTCTATTTGACGCAATTCATCTATTACTCGGATGAATTAAAGGGCAAGGATGTCGCCGTCTTCGTCGGTCGGCTCGCCCGTTTGAGAGCATATCGCAAGCAAGAGACGTATACGCGTCATCTGAAACAGCCACGTGAACTCGATTTATTCGCTCATCTTTGGGAGATGAAAATCGGTAAGATGTCCGCTGGCGAAAAGAAATGGTTGTTCGTCACCCTGTTGACGACAGTACCACGTTCGCTCTACATCTTTGATGAACCAACGAGCGGGGTCGACCCGGCAACACGGCTTCATATCATGCGACGCTTCGAGCAGATGACAGCAAACGGTCAAACGTGCCTCTTCTCGACCCATCAATTACACGATCTATTGCATACCGACGCCCATGTCATCTTCCTTCATCAAGGTCGTATTTTGTACGAAGGCGACTTCAAGGATTGGTTGAACCGATTCGAGACGACCGATCCGGACGTCGCATTCGTCCAGATGCTCGAACTAGCAGGGTAATGCAAACCACCTCTCTTTTGGAGGTGGTTTTTTTGTAATATTTGAAATATAGGTTTTCGTTAAACATGTATAGGATATACATAGTTAAAGGAGGTGTGGGGTTTTATGAAGTTTTTTAGTGGTGCCCACTTTGTCAATCTTGTCGAGCACCATTTCTCAGCAGAGAATTTCGGAATGGAAATTGATTACATCACTGCCAATTCCGCTAAACTGACGCTTACTTTTAAAGAGACGGTAACTCCGATGAACAGTGCGTCGGTCAATCAGGTTGGAGAAATTCATTATCAACTCCATTTACCAACACTCGAAAAACGTATATTGATTCATGGTCCTTACATTCGGACTTACCAGCTATTTCTTGGACCAGGTGAGTCCATGCAGGAGTTCACGGAACTTCTGCATGACATCGCGCAACACCATCGATATTAGTTAAAAACATGTATTAATTATGTTTGTTTTTATTATGTAAAAGGAGTGATTAAACATGCGTACTCATAAGATATTTCCGCTTCTTTTATTAACCGGTTTACTGTTACCGCTTACCGGATGTGGTGACGGTAAGAATGCAGATGGCAAGATTGAGATTAAATTTATCAATGGATTCACAGGTGGCGATGGTCAATATATGACGAAAATCGTCAAAGGATTCAATGCAAGTCAGAAAAAGTATAAATTGGTCCAATCGCAAGAGAAAGACCATTATACAAAATTCAAATCAGGAAAATATGATTTAGTTGTCATTCATGAAGCAAGTTTACGAACGTATCAGTCTGATCAAATGATTCAACCCGTTACCGATTATATGAAACAAGCAAAGATTAAAGAGGATGACTTCTTAACATCTGGAGTGGACTCTGCCAAAGTCGGCAATAAAATGTACGCCCTTCCGTTAGACATTCATCCACTCACGATGTTTTATAACAAAAATTTAGTTAAATCTATGCCTAAAACATATGCTGATCTCGCACAATTGAATGAACAACTTCAAAAGAAAGATGATCATCTTTACGCGTTCGGTCTTCCATCAAGTGGACTGACACCATTCTATCTAACTGTCGCGGCTGCACAAAATGACATTCAACTCGAACGTGATGGCTACCTTGATTTTGCGCAACCTGCCTATGCAGATGCGTTGATGAAATATCATGATATGGTATTCGTCGATCAAATTTCACCAAAAAAATTAGGTCTAGATGGTGAATTCCAATCTTTCATGAAAACAGCATCGAATAACGCCAATCAGACCGCCGTATCATTTACGGGTCCTTGGTATTATTCGGCAGTCAAGGATAAATACAAAGATCAATTAGGCATTGGACCAATGCCCCTCTTATTCAAATCAAAAGCTACGACAGGGAATGCCCATACGATCGCCGTCAGTTCTTCTGTTCAGGATCAAGAGGTCAAGAAAGGAATCTCTTCTTTCTTCAATTATCTCTACACTCCAAAACACTTAGCCAATTGGGCAGAATCGGGACAAACCCCTTCTCATAAAGAGACGTTAAAATTAATTTCTGAAGATCCATCTCGTTATGCTTTGGCTGCTGAAAATCAAAAGCAGTTAAAGGATTATGTTCGTGCACCCCGAGTCTATCAATTTGATGAACAAATGCGGTATATGAACGAAGTCGTTTTCGCAAAATTAACGAGTGATCGTAATCTGACTAAAGATGCATTGATGACAGAACTGAAAAAAGCGACTCAACATGCTCAAGAGATTGCTCAATCAAAATAAGCTAAAGGAGGAGACCGATGTATTTGACACGACGTTCACGTTGGTTCGGATTGCTATTTTTACTTCCATTCCTCATCTGTTTCGTTTTATTTTGGTTACTTCCGTTAGTTTATGGCATCTGGATGAGTCTACACGATTTCAGACTGTCTTTTGGAGAAAATGGTTTCGTCGGTCTCTCGAACTATCGTGATTTACTTTTTAATGAAACCGTACATCAACGTCTCTTTTTAGCAACATTAACGAACACATTATGGTTCATGTTGTACAGCGTACCGTTACTTGTTATCTGTAGTTTATTGCTTGCGTTATTAATCCGTCATCTTCCACGACGATTTAAAACATTCTTTCGAACGATTTTTTTCATGTCCTACTCAATCTCGGTGACAGCAGTCTCTGCCATTTATCTTTGGTTGTTTGCAACGAATGGTGGATTCATCAATCGATTGTTACTTGATCTCCACTTCATCAACTCACCAGTCAACTGGACGAGTGATCAACCGTTTGCTTGGGTCGTCATCGTCATTGCGACCGTATGGTGGACGGTCGGATTCAACATGTTACTCTTCTTAAATGCACTGGAAGAAGTGGATAACACATTATACGAAGCAGCTAGCTTAGACGGCGCGTCTCCCTGGCAGCAGTTTTTAAGGATTACGTTACCGACGATTCGACCGATTACCTTTTTTGTCCTCATTACAACGTTAATCGCTTCTTTTAATTTGTATGGACAGACACTATTGATTACCCGAGGAGGACCAGAGCAATCGACGACCTCTTTAATCATGGGAATCAATACGACTGTATTCGGTCAGAATCAGTTAGGAATGGGAGCAGCGATGGCATTACTAATGGGATTCATTATGATGATCATCACCGGTATGCAGTTCTTTGTATCCTATATGGCAACCAAAAAGGAACCCGTCTTAGCGAAATCCGTTACCCAAAAGAAGACAACATCTTCAGCCACAGACATTACCCTCAAGAGCGATGCTGAAAAGGAGCGGAAGATCACATGAGACACAAAAAAACGACGACGATCTTGTTGTTGATCGTAGCCAGCTTATTATCGATCATTTTTTTACTTCCGCTTGTCTGGATGATATTAACATCTTTTAAAACGTTAAGTGATTCGCTGGAAAGCGCCAGTCTACTACCGAAATCTTGGACGCTTGAAAATTATCGTCTCATCTTAAATGCTAGTAGCGAGTCTCCCTTAATTCGATGGTTGTTAAACACGACAATCGTTACTGTCCTAGGAACATTACTTGTTTTATTTGTCGACGTTTTAGCTGCATACGCTCTAGCACGCCTTCAGATCCCAGGTCGTAAAATCATTCTTGCCATCGTTGTCATCGCTTTGACGATTCCAGGCATCGTGACATTGTTTCCAGCATTTTATCTCTTTAGAGAAGCAGAATTACTTGATTCCTATGTTCCTCTCATCGTGCCCTATGCTGCAGGAACACTGGGTGTTTTTTTGATTTACAACTTTCTACGGACATTTCCGAAAGATTTAGAAGAAGCCGCTTATCTCGATGGAGCGAATCAATGGCAGGTATTGACGAAGGTCATTCTACCTACCTTGCGCCCTATCATCACGACGCTTGGAATCGTCACTTTCCTTGCGATCTATAATGATTTTCTGTGGCCATCGCTTGTAACGAATGAAGCAGAAATGAAAACGATGACACTTGGCATCGCTACACTCGTCCAAGGATCAAACTTTGTCAATCCAGCAGCCATGATGGCTTCAACTGTCATCGCAACCTTGCCCGCGCTATTACTCTTCATCTGGGCAAATCGTTATTTCGTCAAGGGAATCACCCATTCCGGTCTAAAATGACCTTAAAGAGGAGTTGCTACATCATGCGAGCATTACGACATGTAAACATGGAACAACGCATGAATGCCGTCCTCGATTGTTTGGCAGCTGCAAAAGACTACCAACGTATCGCCGGACGGCATGATGTATCGTATCAACAATTGTACAACTGGGTTCAGCGCTATGAAAGCGGGGGTATTCCTGCCCTGACCGATCGCCGTGGTCGCAAATTACGAAGCGAACGACTTACTTCGACTCAGCATACGCCTTAAAACGATCAAGGATCGCCTGCCAACCCGCTTGTTGCATTTCAGGCGGGTTGTTTGTTTCGGCATCAAACGATTCGACGACTTCGGTCTGTTCCCCGTTCCGAGAGAAATCGATCGTCACCTGACGACCATCCTCGAGGACATACGCAATGCGTTCGTAAGGAACGATTGTCTCGTATGTACCCGTGAAATCAAACCCCATGCTACCGTCTTTTGCTTCCATTCGATTCGTAAATTGACCACCAATCCTCAAATCATTCGTTGACGCCGTCGTATGCCAATCGTCAGACGCTGCGTTCCAGCGTTTGATGTCTTCCGGTGCGTTCCAGATCTCCCACACGGTCTCGACCGGACGATCAATCACGGCTTGAATCGTTAGTTTCGTCATCTTTCTTCCTCCTTACTAATTGAAGTTCCCTCCCTATTTCGAGGACGATTAAATGAATTCCTTGTTATTATCGATTAATTCAAGTGTTATTTTGAACGCTTTGTTTTCCATACCATGAACATTAGAATTGCTGGAACGAGACAGATGATTGCATCGGTAACGGTCGGCAGTCGTAACGCCGGACTTGTTAAAAAGCGAACGCCTTCCACTGTCCAAATCGTTAATATACAGGCGGTCAGCGCTGCAAGCCGCCAGCGTCTCGGAATCCGGATCCAGTAAGCGAGGAGTCGCTCCGATAAATACATTCTCATTCCACCTTTCGAACGGCTTTCAAGAAGCTTTGTTCCGTTTTATAGGAGGCGTCGCGCCACATGAAACGTTTCGTATGCTTGAACGTATTTTTTTCAAACTGGTTGCCAGAACTCGTCTTGAAGTAGTGAGCGACACTTAACGAACCGTCGAATGTGTTCCCGATGATTTTGTTGTCATGGACATCATGCTGGACGAGCAATTGACCACCCTCGAGCCCTTTCGTATCATTCCCGATCAGCTGATTTTGCTCGATCCGGACACGTTTTGTACCGCCCCGCTTTGTATCATACCCACCGATCGCAATTCCGGTGTAGACGTTTTGCCGTACATCATTCTGACGGACGATGACATCTTCTGCGTACCGCCCGGCATGTTCACTCGTCACTTCAATCCCGATATCACTCGCTTCGACGAGATTCTTCTCGATCGTCAAATTCTTCCCACCATCGACATAGATACCGGCCGCATTGTATTCCTTCCCGTAAGCAGGATTGCCGTAGCTCGACGTCTGGTAGACATGATTTTCCGACACGACGCCCTCACGGACGTAGTCGTCTTTTTTCGACTGGGCAATCCCTTCGTGTCCAATCAAATCAATGCCGATGTTGTCGTTATCCCGTACGATGTTCTTCGACACACGGAAATGTTTGACGTTTCCGTTTAAGACGAGGGCTTCGCTGAAACCGAGACGATTTTGCTCGACTCGGTTGCCGGAAATCGTCAGGTGACGAATCGCTCCCGTTCCGTAGACGGCGATTCCGTGTGCATTCCCGTCTTTCGCGAGCGTCTTGATGTGGCGGACCGTATTGTTCTTCAACGTGATGTGTGATCCTGATCCTGTAATCAAAATACCGATCGGTGTCGCGTCCGTTCGTTTCGACTGAACGGCTTCGATCGTCAGACCTTGAATTGTTACGTATTTCCGATCCTTGATCTGGATGATTGGTAAGGTGGCGTCCCGATCTTTGATGTTTTTCCCGCTTAACGTGACCTGCTCGTCTTGATAGTTTCGGAAGGAGATCGGGCGTTCTCTCGTTCCGCTCTGTCTAACGTTCAGTGCCTCGTGATACGTTCCCTTTCGCAAGTAGACCGTCGTACCCGCAGTCGCTTTTAGTGTCGCTTGCCGGATTGTTTTAAACGGGTGCTTCAACGTGCCCGTATTTTTATCACTGCCGTTCGGTGCGACGTATAACGATTTTGCCGTCGATTCGGCCTCTTCACCCGTCGAGGCACAACCGACGAGCAGGACGGTTGCTAATAACCATTTGCCTTTCATGATTTCCTCCTTTATTTAGCGAGAACATTGTTGGTATAATCTAGGTATCATTTCTAATTTTTTGAATATTTTAATTTTATCCCGATTCACTATGACTATGGAAAAGAGGAACACGTCATGAAATATGCGCTCTTATTCACCCTTCCCTTCTTGCTTGCTGGTTGCACAACGGAAGCAACCGTCCTTCCAAAAGAAACCGTCAAGATCAAGAAGTCTTCCTTTTCGATCACACCTTCTACCGCGAAGGACGAGTCGCAGCAACAGCAGACATTTTTCTTAACTGGTACACTCGATCGCCCCCTCCAGCTCAAAGCGATTCAATTTGACGATACAGAACCACCAGAGGTGCTGATCGACAAATCGATTCCTGCCGGTACATATGATCGTACGCCGTTCCAGTTGACGTATGATTTGAACCTACTCAACGATTCGCATGCCTTCACCTATTCGCTTGATGCGAAGAATGGTATTCCTGAGACGAAAACGGCCTATACCTTACCTCAAAACGTCCAGACTGACAGCGGTCAATTCAATGATCAAAAACAGACGAATGCTTCGTTCTATCCCTTACTCCTCAAACGCTATACGACAGGAGAATCGATCATCGGTCGCTCAATCGACACGATATCCTCTCCTCACCTAAAGGTCAGAAAACAAGAAGGCGCGATTTTGATCTATTTGGCGAAATCACGATAAGGAGAACGGTGGACCGAGAAAAAGTCCGCCGTTTTTTTAGTCCGCTATGACATGCGACATGTCAGCTTCTAATCGAATCACGGCTTCCCCATCCCTGTATTCGACGATCGTCAAACTCGTTCCATGAATGAACGGCGGATCCCATAAGGTCGCGAACGGCTTACGTTGAAGATATGTCAGCAAGATGTTAAGGAGGATGCCGTGGGTGACGATTAAGATGTTTTCGTCTTCTTCATGATCTGCCAGTCGTTCCAAAAACGATAGAATACGCTCCCGGACCGCGTCAAAGGATTCTCCACTCTCCGGTATGTACGTATGCGGCGTTTGCCAAAATGCAGCATGAGCAAGCGGGTGCGCGACTTCAATTTCCGCCGCCGTCCGCCCTTCCCAGGCCCCCATGTGCATTTCACGCAATCGATCGTCGATGGTGACCGGAATCGCTGGATCGAGATCCATCATTCGAACTGTTTCTCGGACGCGACCAATCGGACTGATATAGAGATGATCCAGATGAATTTCACGTAAGCGGTGACCAAGGTCCCGCGCATTCTGTCTGCCCTTTGCTGTCAGAGGAGAGTCTTCCCAGCCTTGCATTCGTTTTTCTAAGTTCCATTCCGTCTCGCCATGACGCGTAATGTAAAGTGTTGGCATCTGTTCCATCCTTTCGATTTCTAGTTTCTTTCAAAAGTGTATCAAACTCTGGCTGCTTTTTCCTGCAACTAGAGAAAACGAATCCAGAAGAGCAATTCACCAATCCGTTCGGTATGATGAAGATAGACCTAAAGGAGGAATTCGATGAAGCGCCAAGAGATGATTGACCTTGCCAAACAAATCCGCTCGGATGAGGAACGTCCTCAAGTCACACCTCCTCATCCACCGCAAGCGACAACGACTACGCTACACGTGCCGACTTCAGTCGGAGATGTCCGAGTGTTGTGCCACTCACCGATTGATGCAGTAGAACCATTATCTGGATTCATCAGTTTCCATGGTGGTGGTTTCATCACCGGAACACCAGAGATGGATGAACCATGGAATCTGTTTCTCGCCGAGACCGCCAACTGTCATGTTCTCAATGTCGCGTATCCGTTAGCGCCGGAGCATCCATTTCCTGTTCCGGTTCACGTCGCCTATGAAGTCGTTCAGTGGATTTTCCAACATGCTGATACGCTACGCCTCGATGCTTCACGCATCGCAATCGGAGGGCATAGTGCCGGTGGCAATCTCGCGACTGCCGTATCGTTATGGAACGCTGATCAGACAGATCCTGTGCCGCTCATCGCTCAAATTCTAGACTACCCTCCGCTTGATCTCGCGACGGATCCCGCGGATAAACCATTCTTTGAGGAAGCGATCCCCGCTGAACAGGCACGGCAGTTCAATGCGATGTACATCGCTCGTGCGGAAGACGCGTATCATCACCTCGCTTCGCCACTCTATGCGGCTCAACTCGATGCGTTACCACAGACTCTCGTCCTGACAGCGGAGCACGACTCGCTGGCGCAGGAGGCCCGGCAGTATGCGAATCGCCTTCAGGCGGCAGGTGTCGTTGTTGAGCACCAGGAATTCGCTGGTCAAGCTCATGCCTTTACACACCACGGTGACTTAGACGTAGCGTTTCAGGCTTGGCACCGTATCGCGGATTACCTCAAGTCCGTCTATCGTTCGTAAGTATAAGAGGCTGACTCAAAAATCCGTTTCCATAAAGGTAAGGGTGGCAGAATGATGATCTGCCACCCTTACCTCGTAACAAAAAGAATGACGCGTTTCACGCAACTCCTACAGGAAAATGCGCCTCTTTGCGCTGTCAGAGACAAATAAGATCTGCTTTCTTGCTTGAATAAGGCAGAAAAGCTCCTTGTGTCTCGCCTGAGGGAAGGGCGTGAACAGACGCGTCGTTCTTTTTTGGAGTCAGCCTCTTTGTCTATTCAGTCTGCTTAATTGTTTACTCAGTGAGAAGCGAGTCAATCGGACTTTCTGGTGATCGCTGAATCAACCGCATGGTTGTCTCTTCCGGTCGATCACTGACGATCCACATCACGTCTGTTCCGTTTTGGTAGGCAAGATTGAGCTGTTTCCCTTGCTTTTGAACGTGTACCTTCAGTCCGTTGATGGTACGTACCCGTTTTCCAAATCGTGCCGGAATCTGCTCACTTTTCAGTCGTGTCTCCATTACCGTATAATGACGATTCGTTACAAGTTGCGTCGTCATTCTTTTCTTGTTTCCTTCCCACGCTAGACTCCCTTCGATCGACTCGCCTTTCGTGGATTGATCTCGAATGAGATCCATCGAACTGCGTAACATCCAGTTCGACTTCTTTTCATAAATCATCAGCGAATCGTATCGTCCATCGATTACGCTTGCTAGCAGTAAATTATAGTCACCGAATCGCGCATCCACTCGGAAATCGTCTTGCTTTAACGTATAGGTGGACTTGTCACTCAAGTCATATTTAAACTGATGTTCGGCCGTCTCTACAGCAGTCGGATAAGAGCCACTGTCGAACAAACTCGTACCATCAACGTGAATCTTTTCTTTCACCTCGACATTATTTTCCGGTGCGCACCCGCTGAGAAAAAGGAGTCCTAACATGAAAAGAGTGATCTGTTTTTTAGGTTTGATTCGTTTCATCGTTTAAGCTCCCTCTTATTTCATGTACATATATGTAGACCTGGGTCGTCTTGCCATCCTTTTTCGATCACACGTCGCTGAAAAAACGAATGACGCGCGGTACCGATTTGAAAAAGTGGCGTCGGTCGAATGATGCGATCAGCGAAATCGTTCGCACCATAAGGAAGATACAATTCGAAGTCTGGTCGTTTCGTCACTCCGATCGACGTGACGGTCTCGGGGAACTGTAAAATCGCATCCTTCGCGGACTTATATGGTGGTAATCCATTGATCAGATGCATGCGCGCTTGATTTTTAACGGACCACGGTATATCCGATAAGCGTCTTAGCTGCCCTTCATGACGCTTTTCCGTTACCTCCGAAAGATCGATAGGATCGAAATAAACGATATCGATATCCGGTCGTTCATATCGATTCTCCTCCCATACGATAGAGCGGACATATCCCGCGCACATCCACCAATCAGGTAATTCTAATGTTGCCACTAGCGTTAACATCTCTTGTAACTCAAGATCGTCTCGTAGTCGTTGATTAATCTCTTCTTCACTCAATCTCGTCTCCTCCGATTCGTAGGACGATTTTTCCTTGATACTGTCGAGATTCCATCAACCGATGCGCTTTTTGCACTTCCTCTAATGGGAACTCATGAATCATTGGCATCTTCAATTTATTTTCTTCAAACAACGTCAAGACATAGGACGCAGCAGTTCGAATACGTTCTGGATCCAGTTGACGTGTCGTGCCAAGACTAAATCCACGAATCGTCCGGCAACTCGCATGAACGTCTGTCGTCGAGAGTTCACCCGCTTCTCCACTACTATTACCGAATTGTACGAGTGTTCCGTAATACGCGAGACAGTCAAGACTTTTTCGTGTCACGTAACCCGCGACAGAGTCAAAGATAACATCTGCTCCCTTATCAACCGTCAATTCCTTCACTTTTTCAGAAAAATCATTATATGTAAAGACATTCTGAATACCAAGTGCATGAACATAAGGTATTTTATCAGCATGTCCAACAGTAGCAATCAATCGTGTCATTCCTTTTAATCGCGCCAATTGAATCAACATCGATCCGACACCTCCAGCGGCACTGTGGATGACGATTGTATCCTTCAGTTTCACTTGTGCGATCTGCGTCAACAATATCTCGCTTAAAATCGAAGTCAACATTCCTGCAGCAGCATCACGTAATGAAATCGTTTCAGGTAAACTGTAAACTAACCGTTCGTCGGCACGGACTACTTCCTTATATGATCCATCTAATACAAATGCCATGACTCGATCCCCTACTTTGATCGAGGAAGATGGATCCGCATCGACGACGATACCTGACACATCCACTCCGAGAACAAATGGAAAGGTTCCAGTCGCCTTGCCACCACGTCGTTGTTTGATATCCGTGAAATTGACTCCGGTCCATACCGCACGAATTAAGACTTCTCCAGATTGTCGAATCGGCATCACGACATCATCCATCTGTAGCACGTTTACATCACCGTATTGTTTTTGAATGACTGCTCTCATAATTCTTCCCCTTTCACTTCACTAAGGTTATTTTACCTTATTTTATCAATCGGGTAACCGTTTCCTTATTTTTACACTATTTTCTCCATTTAGCTTGTTTCCATTCCTTGTAAATAGTATATTTTATATAAATATTCTGACTATTACATCAAAAAGGAGTGTTTTTATGTCAAAAGCTCGTAAAACGATTCCTCTAGTGATTACTTCTCTTGCCCTGATCGGTGGGGGAGGCTGGTATTGGTCATCCCATCAGGAGAAACCTATCAATGTCTCATCACAAACAAAATTAGCTGGTGTAAACGAGACGCAGGAGAATCGCATCTTAAACATTGACGAATTGATGAAACAGGGACTCGTCAAGACATATCCGGGTGATCCTAAACTAAAAGCGAAGACATTCCGTGCCGAGGCACTTCTTTCCTCTCCTCCAAAAGAATTAAACCTGAAAGATAAACCAGGTTATCGTTATGTCACGATTCCGCTCGTCATGCATGACACGTCCGATAATTTCGGAGCTTACAGTGTCTATAAACCAAACTTATTCGTTCTCAATGATGGCAAAGGACACGAGTACGACGTCGTCGATTACGTCAATCATAATCCGAAGGCGTGGAAGAACAGTCATCAATATTATTCTCCACATCGCGCTCAAATCGATTTAGTCTATCAAGTACCAGAAGAAGCGAAGACGTTCGTCTTATTCGCTGCTTCCGATGCATTCCCGAAAACGCATACGATTAAAATCGAACTGTGATCCATTGCGCTTGCATGAATGTGCAGGCGTTTTTTACATAAGAATACGATGAGAAAGGATGTATGGTATCATGCTACGTTTCATCTGGAATTCGTGGTGGCGCAACAAGGAACGATTCATTTTATTACTCGTCGGCGTTCTCGTCGTCAGTACCGGTTTGAGTTATTTGATCGGGACGACACAAGCAAATAACGGAACAGTCGTCGACGAACTGCAAAAACGTTGGAAGTCTTCTTACGATATCGTCGTGCGTCCCCCAAATAGCCGAAGCGTGACGGAAGACCTCAAACTACTCGAACCGAACTATATGAGTAGTCTAGATGGTGGAATCACGATGAAGCAATATAAGACGATCCAAGATATCTCGGACGTCGAAGTCGCAGCTCCGATTGCGATGATTGGAAACCACTCTACAAATGCACCTGTTGGTACGCATCGGTTTGATGATTACGGTGTCTATAAACTGACGATCACTGATAAACAGAATACCGGCTTGAACGTCGAAAAGTACTCTACCGTTAATTATCTCGCTGCCGGATGGACACCAGATGAAAATGCAACACGTTCCGGCGTCTCACCTGCTGTTCTAGGTGAAGATCCGTTATTAGAATTCGGAAGTGCGACGATGGTTGCCGGAATTGATCCCGAAGCAGAAGCCCGCTTGATCGGACTAGATAACGCGACGATCAGCGGAAAACATAGTCGCTACTTTAACAAACAAGACAAAGCAAACGTCGTCGATCCTGAACTCGGAACGGTTGAGATGCCCATTTTGATGAGCGAACGGGAATATGTCGATGCGTCACGGACGTATACGTATGAGAAAATAGACCTCCCGCTTATTAATGACTCGATTCAAGAGACGATTCAAGATGTTACGAAGCGTGGTGGTGCAAAGTTTCTAAATACGCTACAGACGACTGACGATCCTGCAAAGACGTATTCAGTCACAACGCAGGACGTTCAAAAAACACTGCTAAAACAAATCATGACGGACTCGTTTCCTGAGCTGCCGTCAGGAAATTCCGAATGGCTGATCCTAAAGCCGTCACCGATTAGTTATCAGTCCATCTCCAGCCCCTTTGCGTCGCGCTGGCCGTTCAGTTACCAAGTTGAACCGAAGAAAGTCGATCCGGATTCGTTACTAGCAAAACGGACGATGTACCGGGAAGCACGCATGTTTGGGAAGACGAGTGATGATTGGCCAAGAGTTCGCTTAAACTACATCGGAGTCTTCAATCCAAAGAAATTGAATATATCGAAGGATCCCTTGACGGAACTACCGATGGAAACGTATTTCCCTGCAAAGGCGCAATGGGTCATGGATAAGAATGATCGTCCGGTTAACCCCGTCAAGGATGTCAAACCGACGAATGATCCGTATGACTTCCTGACGAAACCCCCTTCGATGTTGACGACGCTTGATGCCGCCTTCAAGATTCGTGGCGAAAAAGCAATCTCTGTCATCCGCGTCAATGTCAAAGGCGTCGATCAGATGAATGCAGCGAGTGAGCAAAAGCTCCAAGACGTCGCGAACGAAATTGAGGAGAAGACCGGTCTGATCACGGACATCACACTTGGTTCCTCTCCGCAGCTCGCTTTGACGTACTTGCCAGGACTTGAAAAACAATCGGCCCTCGGTTGGGTCCAACAACCGTGGATCAAACTCGGTTCTTCAATGACGATTTTCCAAGAGGCGAAGGTCGGTATGTCTGGCGTCATCGCTAGCGTCATCGCGGTTGCGCTCGTCTATGTCTTTAGTTCAAATATCATTCTACTCTATGCACGCAAAAAGGAATTCGCGATTCTATTGTCTCTCGGCTGGCGTCCGCGTCAACTCTCGAAGTTGCTGTTCCTTGAAGCGACGCTACTCGGATCTCTCGTAGCGTTAATCGCTTGGTCGATTCTCGGTACGTTTTGGTTAACGACTGATCATCCGATCGCTTTAGGACGAATTCTGTTAATCGGTCTTGCTGGTCTACTCATTTACTGGGGTGGGACGCTCGTTCCGATGGCATTGATTCGTAGAATCAAACCATATGAGAGCATGCGATCCGGTGAAGTCTCACGTTCGCGACGATTCGTTCGGTCACAATCGATTCTTGGTATGAGCATGAACCAACTCTTTACGTACTGGCAACGAACAATCCTTTCGATTATCGCGATCGCCTTGCCGACGAGTCTGTTCATCTTCTTCCTCTTCGTGACATTCCGCTTAAAAGGGGTGCTCTATGCGACGTGGCTTGGTGAATATGTCGCCTTAGAAGTCGGCACGATGCATTATGTCGCGATGGGTGTTGCCCTATTGATCGCCATCTTGACGACGACGGAAATTCTTTGGCAAAACGTCAATGAACGTCGCAGTCAACTCGCTGTCTTAAAAGCGACAGGGTGGCAAGACGGGTTGATTCGACGCCTCGTCTTATTAGAAGGTTTGCTGACAGGGTTACTAGCTGGAATCGTCGGACTTCTGTTTGCGCTAGTGATGATTTGGCAAGTATACCGCCAATTCCCGACGACGGAACTCGGTTTCTTGTCTGCAACGATTCTCATTCCCCTGCTGACAGGGATCATCGGTGCGATTTTACCAGCACAGCGCGCTGTCCGTATCGTTCCGAATGCTGCAATCAGCAGCGTCAATGCTAACTCAAAAGAAACCGAACGACGCTTTAAACTTGCTCTTTCATCTATCGGAGCCGTGTTATTCGTCGGTGTCCTTTCCCTCTTCCTGTTTGCAACGAATGAACAACCTGCCAAACAGAAGTCTGTTGCGAAAGCTCCAAAAGTCATCACGACGGGAAGCAAAATTTCCGATGGTCTTACGGGTGCAAAGCGACAGCTCGAGACGACGAAAAAAGAATCATCCGGTGTCATCGAAGAGACGATGGCAAAAGGAACGATTAAGACGTTCCCAGGAGATCCGGCTGTTAAAGATACAAGTTTCTGGATCGGAAAATTGTTGAAGCAACCGCCTGCTTCCCTGAAACTAAAAGAGAAAGAGGGGTATCAGTACATCACGGTTCCGACGTTTTATCAAGATCTCTACTATCGAGATGCTGGGGAGGAAAGTTACTATTTCCCGAATCGTTTCCAAGTGACGGGAGTCAGTGGTGTCTATGAACCGATTGATTATGAAAACAAAAACGAAAAAACATGGAAACAGGGTATGAAGTATGTTGCACCGGGTCGGTCACATGTGAACCTTGTCTATCAAGTACCTGCAGATGAGACAGAATTCGTCATGTTCGTCTCAGGGGCTATTTTCGCAAAGACGATTACCGTTAAAATTGATTTAAAGAAATGACCGAAGACAGCTCGTTCTCAACGTATGCCACCATACGTTCGAACGAGCTGTTTTTAAATGCGTATCAACACAATACCGCTAAGCATGACAAGTAGACTGACGATCTGCACACCTGTGACCGGTTGTTTCTTTGCACCGAACCAGCCGAAACGGTCAATCAATAGGCTGCCGGTCAGAAGACCGATCGTGACGATGACGACAGCGAGTCCTGTACCAACGAGCGGAACGATGAAGGCATTACCGGCAACGAACAACGCACCGATCAATCCCCCGATCCAAATCCAAGCAGGTAAGGGTTGCGAACGATCGATGTGCCATTTCGTTCGGAGGATCAGATTCAGTAATAACAAGGTGATCGTACCGATGACGAATGAAATCAAGGCACCTTTGACGGCTGACCCGAGAACACTACCGAGATGACCATTGATCGCTGTCTGGGCAGCACTCATCATACCGGTTAGAATTCCGAGCAGACGCCAGATAAACAATGAGTTTTCTGATGATGTCATCTGTTGCTTGCGCCGTCGTGCGAAATAGTCACCAAGCGCGACCGTTCCAACGACACCGAGTAACACAAGCACTGCGCCGATGACTCGTGTCAGTGAGAGTGAGGTGACCGTTGACTCAAACAATCCGAAATGATCGATCAACAGTCCCATGATGACCTGACCGAAAATGGGCATGATGACCGTTTGTACGCCTCCGAGTCGCGGAAACAGCAGGATGTTCCCAGTCAAATAGATGACGCCAAGCAGTCCCCCAACCCAAATCCAGAACGGTTCATCGGCAGTAGCCATAAGACCTGTGAGATTCCCATCGACGACCAACACCAGAATCAGTAAGAAGAGTGAGCCGATCGAAAAGGAAATCAGCGAAGCGAGGAACGGCGAACCGACAACGCCCCGCAGCCGTGTATTAACACTCGTTTGAACTGGTACGAGCAGACCGATGATAAATCCAATGATGATAGCAAGCATACGAGGACCTCCTTCTTCATGTGCCCCTTCATCATACGGCAGTCGAACACGCTGAAGCGACCGGAATGCTCAAAAAGGAGCCGGTGCATCGACCGGCTCCACGGATTAGAGCTTCTTCCACGACTTCGGATACATCCGCAGTTCCTTCTTCGTTGGATGCTCAGCATCGAGACGTTTTCCGTTTCGTTCAAGCAACATATCGGATACGAGCAAAACAATCGCAAGAACGACATAGACAGTAAAACTGAGGAAGAATGGCAAGTCGAATACGATGATCAGCGGGAAGAATAATCCCATTAAGATGACGAACAAAAAATCGGTCACATACTGCCATTGAATGATTTTTTTCATCTGTGGTTCTACCGTTAATGCCATATCACGTTCGACTTCTTGCGAGTGAATCCGCGCAATCCACACTAGTGCTACAAGTAAAAAGAACAATGGCCAGTACACGTCCCGATTGGCGACGACTAATAAGATACTGACCCCGTACAGCAACGAGCTGTATAAACGTGGTTTGACGAGTTGACGCTTTTCTTCTTGAATGAACGTGATGCGTTCGGCTTTCGTTTTCATCTAAATCCCCCAACTGATGTGACGTATCTTTTTAATCTGATCGAACCGTCCGTGATCGACCGATGTACTCGACTTTATTTTGAAGTACACGATACATCCGGTATTCTCCCGTTGGTGTCGACTTCAGCTGAACGGCAATCTGATGACGTCGTGATTTCGATGATTCGGACGCTACGAAGTACGGTTTGACTGACACGATATCATCACGTCCGAACTGCTTCGTCACGTGTCTTACGACTTGCACTTCAACAATCTGTTCATAGGTCGCATCCCGTTCATCTGCGATCATCCACCAGCCGACACCGCTAATTACTATGAGTAATAGAATCGCCCCGATCGTTTTTCGCATTTCGATCCCCCCGGTTCTCGTGCCCTTACTTACTGTTTCAATTCGTGAACGAGGTTTTCCTGCTTTCGTCGGGTGACGAACCAAGCAATGCTTAGGACAAGCACTATCAAACCGGCAATGGTTCCGGCAATCGTCGGTCCGTTAAAGTAAAATGCCCCCCTATCATCGATCCGTGTCACGAAGAAAGTCGCACCAAGACCACTAATCAGCCCAAAGGTGATGCCACTCCCAACGAATAAGAGCATTTGAATGAGTGTCAGCTGCCGGAGCTTGTTCCGTGTCAACGCAATCGTTCGTAGCAAGGCATACTCGCCTCGTTTTCCACTCACGAAACTGAGTAAGGCGTTCGCAAGTCCGAACCAGACGGATCCACTCATGACGACAAGCGCAATCAAGAAGACGAACCAGCGTTCCGTCGTTTGTTGCTCCGCATCGCGAAGCGCGTCAGATAGTCGATTCACTTGCAATGTCGGATAACTTTCTGTGATCTCTAATAATGTTGTGGTCACTTGAGTCTTTTTTAACTCGGACGGAACGTCGATAAAGACATTCAAGATGTGATCGTTTGGTTGCCGCAGTAGCTCGTTCCGCCAATCCACGAGGACGTCTGGTGCTATCTTCTTTTCAATTCCAACGATTCGGAATTGACCGACCGAAACGCTTCGTTCTTGTTCCCCGTCCCATCGCCCGAGCGGCAACGTATCACCTTTTTCGAGACTATGTTTTTTAGCGAAGGTCCGTGAGACGATGATTCCTTCTGTGTCACTCGTCTGCTCTCCCTCTAAGACGTCAAGACGACGATAGTCCGTTACTTCGTATTCGATCGAGACATCTTCTTGAGACGATTGATATTCGAGTGAATTTCGAGACGACAGGAAGGTCGCTTTTGCGCCAGGTAGGTCCGTTTCAATTTGTCGAATCAATTGTAGCGGGTCTCCTTGCGATCCTTCATCTAAACGACTCTTTAAGACGACCTCCGTCGGATATTGGCTGATGATGTACTTCCGTTCGTTTTGTTGCACCGTCTCAAGGAACGTCGAGCCGATGACGACGATGATCATCAAGACCTGAACAATCAGCATCAACCAGGCATTTTTCCGAAGTTGCGGTAACACGCCCCGGAAGGCGACGAAACTTGTCGGTCCCGCTAACCGACGAACGATCGGTTCCGCTCGATGCAGCACTCCCTTCAAGAGGAGTGGCGTCGCAAGATACATCGTCAGTAAAAAGGCGACGGTTGCACCGAGCCAGGCGATTGCCCGTGCCCCCTCCGTACTGGCAATCACTTCAGCGAACAACACCAAACTGACGGTCAATCCACTACTGAACAGGACGAGACGTTTTCGCCGGGTCGGTCGTGACGCCGTTTTCAGATTTTCTCGCAAGACGTGGAGTGGTAACACATCCCGTTTTCGATAAGCCGTACTCGCGAGCAACAGCAGAATCAACAAGGCACTACCGGTCGTGATGAGCACCAAGAACGCTCCCTGTTCGATCATGAGGGAGACGATCATTTTACCCTCTGTCGGCCATACGAGTTGACCGAGTAACGGGAAGCAAATACTGCCTAGAATCGTAAGCACCGTGCCCGCTAAGACAATCAATCCAGATTGAACGAAGAACAGCTGAAACAGTTGCCGTGTCGTCGCCCCAAGCGTCCGCATGATGGCAAATTGGACAGCATGTTTACGTAAATACAAGTCGAAATTCGCCATCAAGATGAAGGCGGACACGACAAGGATCAGTACTGACAAGATTCCGATGTAACCGTTCAGCGCCGGTGAGAGCGTTTGCCCTTCCGAAAGTTCAATCCGGAGCTTCGGATTCGCTTTGACGAGTGTATCGGCATAGTGGACGAGATCCGCCTCTTTTTTTAGATTGAGCAAGACGGCTTTCGTTTCGATCGGATGATACTTCTTCAGATCAGCATACGAAAGAAAGACTTGATCTTGCGTAGCTTCAGATGTTGTCGCACTTGGTAAAATCTCACGGATTCGATACGTCGCTTCTCCGACGCGAAGCGTTTGCCCGACACTACGATCAAGCGACGTCGCGAGTCTAGCTGACACGATCGCTTCTCCCTGTTTCAAATCGTTCGTGAAATGATACCGACTTTTCGTCAGGGCATCCGAATGAACTCCTATCGTCTCCACGTCGACCATCGTTTGACCAGCGACGCGCGCTGTCGTCTGTATGATCGACTCTGCGCCCAAGACATCGTGATCCTTTTTAAGTTGCTCAAACACGGACTGATCCGTCCGCTCGTCTTCAGGTGTATATTTGACCGTCAGATCGACTTGACCATATCTTTGTACACGATCTGTCTCGATAGCGGCTTGATTATGTAATAAAAAAATGACCATCGTTAAGACAAGACCAATCGAAATCATGACGCTTCCGATTGAGGTCACTAAAATCATCGGACTTTTACGGTACAGTCGGTGGGAAAGACGGAAGAGATGTTGTCGTTTCATACAGCCCCCACGAACTGCTCGTATGTCTCTAAGATCGGCGCCACGTCTCCGGTCGACAGCTGATCGGCAACAATCTGTCCGTCATGGAAATACAGCACCCGCTTCGCATGAGCAGCTACGGTCGCATCATGGGTCACGAGCAGGATGCTCGTTAATTGTTCGCGATTGAGTTCTTGAAGCAACTGCATGATTTCAGCAGATGTCTTGAAATCGAGGTTCCCCGTCGGCTCATCCGCTAAGATGATCGGTGGTCGACTGATCAAGGCACGTGCGATGGCGACACGTTGTTGTTGTCCTCCCGACAGCTCTTGCGGTCGATGATTGTTCCACTTCGTCAGTCCGACTCGTTTGAGCCAAGTGTCTACCTCTTGATTGATCGTTTTATCATCCATCCCCTTCAGCATCAACGGTAAAGCGATGTTCTCCTGAACCGTCAAATCATCGAGCAGGTGAAACGATTGAAAGATGAACCCGATGTGCTGTTGTCGGTATAAGGTCGCTGCAGGTTCCGTAAAAATGTCGCGTTGTCGTTTCCCCTTTAGCGTCAACGTTCCGCCGGTTGGTACGTCAAGCGCCCCTAAAATATTTAATAAGGTACTTTTTCCGGATCCACTTGTTCCCATGATGGCAATGAAACCACCCTCTTCTAACGTGAAGGAGACTTGTTTTAATGCTTCGACCGTTTCTGTTCCCCGCGTATAGGTTTTGGATAATCGTTCTATTTCTAATAAACTGTCCATTTAGACCCCTCCTGCAACTTAATGTCATTATGATAACCAATATAAGGTTTTTTTAGAAGTAAATACATAAAAATAGCGGATATACACACTTTTCAAAGGGAATAAAAGGGATTATAATCATTTCAACGAACTAGTCCTACAAATTAAAAGGAAAAATATACAAAATAGGAAGCGAGTGAACAGATGATTTCTACGTTAGAGCACTACATTCAAGAACAAGTCGTTTCTCAGGCGGTCCCCGGATTTTCGTTAGCGATCATCAAAGGTCAGAAAATCGTCTACTCCAATGGCTTTGGGGTAACACATCTCGAAGATGGCGGGGTTCCCGTCACAGCGAATACACTCTTTCGAATTGGTTCATTAAGCAAGCCGTTGACCGCAACAGCGATTATGATTCTTGTCGATCAAGGTAAGTTAGATTTAGATGTTCCCATCATCGACTATGTGCCGTTCTTTTCTTTAAAAGATCTAGGTGCTGCGCGTAAAATCACTCTTCGTATGCTGCTAAGTCATACGTCTGGGCTTCCTGACGGGACGGATTTCACCGGTAGTCGTAACGTCGACGCATTAGAACAATACATCCGCCGTGACGTGCTAGAGTTATCATTGATTGCTCCTCCGGGTCTCCTCTTTTCGTACAGTAACCACGGATTTAATATTGCGGGATACGTTGCAGAATACGTGACTCAAACCTATTTTCCAGAGCTTATGCAAAATCTTTTGTTCAAACCGTTAGGAATGTCACGTACGTTTTACGATCCTCTCATGGCGATGACCTTCCCACTCGCGTTAGGTCATGAAAAAACAGAGACTGGTCACACCGTCGTCAGACCGTTTTATGAGAATGCGGCGAATTATCCATCCTGGTTTGCGATGTCGACCGCAACGGATTATGCCAAATTTCTCTTGATGCATTTGAACACTACAACGCTCCTGTCAACAACAGCGATTCGCGAGATGCACACATTGCAAGTTAGCCGTTACAATCTGCAACAACTTGGATGTGGATTATCGTTCATCACGGAAGACTACAATGGAACACCAACGATTCGTCATGGTGGCGCAATCGGAACGTATACGAGTTTCATGTTAGCTGCTCCAGAGCAACAACTTGCTATCGTGACGCTCGCAAGCCAAGATTATGGAATCGATCTCGCTTATGAAATCTTTGATCAGCTCATGGATACTACGAACAATCCTGTGAAACCGGAACAAATGGTTCCGATTCGTTCTGATCTGGAGCGATATACAGGCTACTTTTTAGGAAATCAAAATGGGCTGGTGCAGATTATCATCGACAGTCAACAACTTAAGATGTATCTAAACGGAACAGAGATGACGCTGCATGCGCATCAGGAAAAACTCTATTTCGTGCAGGATGCGGATGGGCATCCTACTGTGACAGTTGGTTTCGTAGAGGATGATAACAAAGATGTTTATTATATCATTCTAAATGGACAAACCTGCAAACGAATTGAACAGGAACGTGTCTCTCAACCAAATATCGAGTGGTCTGAGATTGAAGGAATCTATTCCAATGGTTCGATTTCCTTTGGACTTAAAGTCGTCAACAACCAACTCTTCATGCTCGATGAAGATCAGGAATATGCCTGTCATCCCTTATTTGGACCACTTTTCTTTACGAAAGAACAGGGGTTACTCGAAATAAGGGAGAACAAACATCGCAATATCTTGATTGTCCAAGGCAATTGGGAGTTCGAACAACTCGGAAACAAATCGAGCCTTATCTAAGTCAATCGTCTTTTACCTCGTAAATACGAAAGGACCTCCTTACCGAATGATAAGGAGGTCCTGTTTACTGTCGGACATATTTCAATGGAATCAAATCCGCGATCCGGACTTTCGTCAACTGATCGTCGATCGTCAAGAGGACAAATGCGTCCGGTGCATAGTCGAAAATCAATTCGCGACACATACCGCACGGACTGACGACGCGAATCGTTCGGTCCGTCTCATCCGAATAGGGATGTCGGACGGCGACGATCGTCTCAAAATCCGTCAATCCATCCGTGATGGCGGAACCGATCGTGATGGCTTCCGCGCACACCGTCACCCGTCCGATATAGGCTTCGACATGAACACCCGTTTTCGTCGCGCCATCTTTTGTCCGCAACGCAGCTGCGACGTGATGTTTATCGTCAGCGTAACGGCTTTGAATCGTTTCAGTTGCTCGTTCGACCAGTTGCAGGTCGGCTTCTGTAATCGGATAAGTCTGCATAATGTGCTCCTTACGTGTCTTTTTTCTTATAGGTCAAACCGATGAATTGTGCTTTTTCATTGAATAGTCGACGGTAGGATAGAAAACCAACGAGGACCGATGCCATCGCCGCCGTCGTCAAGATCAGGAATAGAATCAATAGTTGATAAAGGACCGCTTCCATTGGATCCGCGCCACCGATGATCAACCCACTCATCATCCCAGGCAGTTGGACGAGCCCCATCGTTTTTTGCGCTTCGATCGTTGGAATCATACTTGTCCGGATTGCGCCTTTTAAGCTCGTATCAATCGCTGTCTTCGCATCTCCACCGAGTGAAAGAATCAGTTCGATGACCTCGTCGCTTCGTTCGACCTCGTCCTTGAACTTATTGAGAAACAATAAGGACAAGATCATACAGTTTCCGATGACCATCCCGCTAATTGGAATGACTTGCTGGGCTTCGAACGGAATGATCTGTAGCCCGAGCAAAATGCCCATCGTCAATGCTTCAACCGCAATCAGTGTGAACAAGATGATCCACTGAATCCCGGGAATTCCGTCCCCTTTACGGATGACGTTCAGTGTCGCTGCGCCGATCATCAACAGAATCATCAATAACATGAAAATTGGACTTCCGTTTTCAAAGACGAACGTCAAAATATAACCGATGATCAACAGCTGTACAATCGATCGAATGGTTGCGATGATGATGTCCTTCTCTAGACCCAGCCGTAACGTCCGCGCTAAGACAAGAGGGATCAGAATGAAGATGAGCGAAGTTGCCAGTTGGAGGTAACTCATATCGATTCCCCCTTCAAGAACGCTTGTGTCTCGGCTTGATCACTTGAAGCGAGTTCTTTAAAAGCACCAGACTCGATCAATCGACCGTCTTTTAAAAACCAGACGTCGTCGCTGACCCGCTTGGCTTGCTCTAAGTCATGTGTAATCCAAATGATTGTCGTCTGTAACTCCTGCTGCAAATCAAGAATCAGCTTCTCAATCTCCTGTACCATCCGGTAATCGAGACTTGCCGTGATTTCGTCAAGCAACAGGACGTCTGGTCGATTGACAAGTGTCCGTGCGATTCCGAGTCGGCTCCGTTCACCACCGGACAAATCTTTGACCGTTCGCTCAAGTTCGACCGATAGATCGACTTGTTGCAGCAAACGTTTCGCCTCTTCGCGTGGCAACGATTCACCGAAGATCGATTTCGGCAAATTGATATTATCATAGACGGTACCCGGAATCATCGGCGCACTTTGGAACGCCATCCCGATTCGTTTGCGGACCTCGAGCAGATCCATCTGTTCAAGTGGTTCGCCTCGAAAACAAATTTCGCCGCGATCGGGAGAGATCAGTCCATTGATGTGCTTCAAGGTCGTGGATTTCCCGGCACCACTTGGTCCGACGAGCGTCGTAATGACACCTTCGCGGAACTCACCTGTTATTTCGTGTAAGATGTGTTGATAGCTGACTTCGTGAAACGTAAGAATCGACATACTGTGTGTTCACCTGACTTTCTACAAGTTTCGAGTAATACTCCTGTAAAGTTGTACCCGAAAATTCGTCACCTTATTACGTCAAGCAACACTTCCTTACGTATGGATGATTTCTCCAGCAAAATCATACGGTACCGTTCGACCAGCAAAGAACGCTTCTTTTGATGCTTCCGGTAAGTTGAGGTGTTTGAACGCTTCTTCATGGTCCATCCAGACGAGTCCGGAAATTTCTTCCGGAACATTCGTCTTTAATTGACCAGAAGTGATTTCTCCCACGAAGAAGAAAAAGAGACAATGTTCCCCCGCTTGCGGAAAGAATGCTTCTGCCACATGGACGATGTCACCTGGAATAATAGTAAATCCTGTCTCTTCCAAAACTTCACGCGTGATTGCCATATGTAAAGTTTCGTCACGTTCGACTGTCCCACCAGGCAATGTATGGTAGTCACCGTGATCACCACGATTCTCGACCATCAATAATTGATCGCCTGTTTCGTTAAATAATGTCGCATAGACGATGTTTTTACGGATATTCATGTTCGTCCTCCTATCGTTTTGTACATCTGCTATTTCTGATCAAAGCGTGTTGTTTTTAATATGCCTTTTCTAACTCATTTGTCCAAATTTCAATTTGACCTTCTAGGAACGCCATCAACTCTCTCATTTCCGCATCACTTGGTAAGAAGGATACGCCCGCTCTCGCATAGACGTCTTGGATCGAATGGGTTTGACTAAGCGCCAAGGCTGCGATGAAATCTTTCAGCGTTTGGTCAGGGTCTTTCGTGAAATGTTGATAAACCTGGAGAGCGGCGATTTGAGCAATCGCGTACTCGATGTAATAAAAAGGTGTCTCAAAGAGATGGATGACACTCATCCATGCATGACCTTTCCAATCGGGTGTTTCCGACCAATCGATGACGTCCGTATCGTATGATTCTCGGAGATCGGCATAATAGGCATGTCGTTCTTTTGGATCATGACCCGGGTGAGCATAGAGCCATGATTGAAAACGATCGACGATGATCGTCTCGGGTAAGAACTCGACAATGGAACGAATCTGTTCGAGTTTTGCCCGGGCAACGTCTTTTTTATCCGAAATCACCTGATGCCATTCGTTCATCGTCAACAACTCGAGCGACATGGCAGCGAACTCCCCTACTTCAAGCGGAATCGGTTGTAGTCCGTCGTACGTTTCTTTCATCGCATCATGATGGACGGCATGACCAATCTCATGCATAAAGATGACGAGATCATCAAACGTATGGATACGATTCATGAATAAGAACGATTGTTGTTCGACCGGTAAATACTCACAAAACCCTCCGCCCGCTTTGTTTGACCGGGCATCGATATCGAGATGATTCATCTGTCGCATGTCTTTTAATACGTCCGCAAAATAGGGGTGAACGCTCTCGAGGATGGCTTGAGTCTGATCTAAGAATGAAGTATCAGAACCGGTCACGTGATGATCAATCTGTGTATAGGCCGATTGCCGGACGTCCCATGGATGGAGCGCCTGTTTGCCGAGAAACGTTTGTTGTTCGCGCTGAAATCGCCGTTTGATTGGTAGAAAGTCAGATTGAATGATGGTGGCGTAATGATCGACATCTTGACTCGTATAATCGACGCGTCCGAGTTCTGCAAAAGCTAGTTCCTCGTATCCGATCTTACCACTTGCAGTGGCACGCGCTTGTCGTAACTCAACGAGTCGTGAAAACAACGGTTGAATGACGGATTCTTTCGTGCGGAACGCTTCCTCAATCGATAAGAGCGCTTGTTTTCGAGTGGATTCATCCGCGTCAAATAAAGCAGCATAGAGATCCGAAACCGACTCTCCCGACTTTGTCAGCATCGTCGCCTCAATTCGGAGATAGTCTTGAATAAGACAAGCTTCCTCTTCTGTCACACTTGTTGCTCTGAGTGATTGTTCAAAACGTGCTCTCGTTCGAAGTGTGACGTCATCACGCGAGACGAGATCCATTTTTACGGAACGTCTCAACGTATCGAGCTTATCCGATAGCTGCTGACGCCCTTGTTCGTATTCAGAAGTGGTACCGGGGTCTGTGACGTCCTGGAGATACGCGATTTTTTGTTTGAGCAATGTCTCTTCCATTTGGAGAATCGAAGCAATCTGGTGCGTAACATTCTCATCATGATAAATAACGTTATTTACACGTGACTGAGATTTCATCGACGGATTTCACATCTCCTTTCAACTTATTCTAGTATACAGTTTATGCCAACGATATGATCGTTTTACGAATAATTGACTATTATATTGTCTTTTTTGACTATTATCATTGTCATAAAGACAATGATAAGTTACATTATATAGGAGGTGAATCCCTATATGAAATCCCGTTTAAAAGAATTACGTGCCCGTCACGGATGGAATCAGTCTGAACTGGCACGGCGTGCGAACATTTCGCGCCAGACGATCAGCTTAATCGAACGCGAAGAATTCATGCCGTCGCTATTGATCGCTGTCAAAATTTCTCGTGTGTTTGACACACCGCTAGAAGACATCTTTTATTTCGATGAGGAGGAATTAACATGAACAAGGAAGCAGTCAAGGTCATCATCGCAGCGTTACTCGGTTTTATTAGCAGTTATTTCGTCATGTTTGTCCTAAAAAATATCCAGTTGTCACAGTTTGAACGATCGCTCTATCTTGATTACATATTTATTGGTCTTTTCGTTATCTTGACGCTCTTGACTCTCAGTTACATCGTACGCTATTCGCAAATTCGTCAATTGACTCAACACTCTGTTTCTTCCGACGAAGAGGACGCGATTGACGATCAAGTGAATCGCTACTATGCAGATGGCATGATGATAGTTCAGGTTTCTACTCTTCTCAGCATCGGGCTCGCATCGTTTAGCATCATTGAAAACCAGTTCGGACTTCATTTGATACTGAGCGGACTCTTTTTTATCATCAGTAGTCTTGCCTCTGTTTTTTATCTTAATCTCATGCATCATATATATCCGGACCGTCAGTTCCCGAAGTACTCGGAAACAAACTATATCAAAAAGCTGTTCGCTGCTTCAGATGACGGCGAGCGACACGTCGTGTTAGAGGGACTCATCCGTTCACAGTCTTCTTTGCAACTCCTATTGATGGGGATCATCGTCGTATTGGTCGTGTATTCGTATGAGACCGGTCAATCTCAGATCTTTGCGATCAGCTTATTGATTATCGCCTTGATTTGGAGCAATGCGAAATATTTTCTCCATGTACGCAATCGCTAAACAGGAGCATCCGGTCCCTCGACCTGATGCTCCTTTACTTGCCTTCAAAAATCCCGATGATTTTGTTGCTGATGGACATCATGTTGATTCAATGTATATTCCTGATCGTCGAGCGAGCGATGTTTCGATTGACTCCGCGCTGAAATGAACCAAACGACTCCACCAACGGCGAGAAAAATAGCAATGAAGATCATAGACACCCTCCTTTAGATTCCTTTTTTACTTTATTCTTCCAACACCCTGGTTTTTCCTTTACGATAAGATAGAAGATATTAATTTATAGGGGGCGTTAGGATGTTCGGCAAAGAACCGACATGTATGCATTGCGGAAAACGATTGAAGGAAACGAAAAAGTCTACATCCAGATGCGCTATCCGAAACATCGCGGGATGACCGAAGTCAAAGCATACCTAAAAAGCGAAGGACGTTTCATTTGTGAGCAATGTTTCGCAGAAAAGACAGAGTCAAAGGGGTAAGCACTTATGAACCTGAAAGAGAGTACGATTTTAGTTACAGGAATGACCGGAACGCTTGGCTCTCGTGTTGCGCGACGTTTTCTAGAAGTAGCGCGTGAAGTGCGCGGTTTGTATCGCTCTCAGGAACAAGCGGATCAATACGCTTTCAAAGATGTCCACGCAGTCATCGGTGAGCTCGGTGATCCGGATTCGCTTCTTACAGCACTTCAAGGCGTCGATCTGTTGATTCACTGTGCTGCCTATCTCGGAGATGATCCCGATTTAGCACAGGAAGCAAATGTCACTGGTGTACAACATCTCGCGGATGCTGCGACAAAAGCTCGTGTCAAGCGCATCGTTCACATCTCGACGACTTCCGTGTACGGCGAAGTCGTGAGTGGACATTTTACGGAAACGTCACCACTCCTACCGTCCGAACACGTCTATATCCATACAAAACAGGAATCCGAACGACTGTTACAGGAAAACACACCCGCTTCCGACTTAATCATCTTACGTCCAGGATCAATTTGTGCCGAGGAGCAGTCCTACTGGGGAGATCGTCAAGTCGAGCGGATGAAGGAGGCGGATGTGATTACCTGGGTGCATCCGGACGATGTCGTCCCGTGGGTCCATACGGATAATCTAGTCGAGATGATCGTCATCGCCGCAAAGAATGCGCATAATGGAGACACCTTCAATGCGATTGATGCGAATCTACCTGAGACGGATTTCCGGATGAAGTTGATCACAGCAAGTGACAAGCCGTACCAAACACCGAATCGTCCGGCGGAATGCGCTACTTTCTCAAACGAACGAATCAAACGACTCGGATATGTTCCGATTCGTACTCCTGAATCAACTATTGAACAGTTGGTCAAATCGTTTTAATAACGAAGAGGCATCGAATCGAGTGATTCGGTGCCTCTTTTTATGCTTATCTTACCGACATCCACTTGATCCAGAGATTCCGGTCGTGCGCTCGTAATTCTTTTATTGTTAAAAGGACTTGTTCTGTTCCAAGTACTCGTTCCGCTTCAGGGATCCCACTTTTCCCAAGTGAGCGATTGAGATTAAAATCCAGCCAGTCCAGCTTTCCTTGAATACTGCTATCGATGACGTGCGTCCAGTGGACATCAGGCAAACGTTGGTTTGTCGCGTAACCGTCAAGAAATGCGTTAAATCGAACGCGGTCAAACGTATTGTTTTTCAGCTTCGACCAATAACAGGCTGTCTCGAACACGTCGACGGCTCGATGGATCAGACCCGCAGACTCCCAGTCAATCAGGACTGGACCCGTTGGTGTCCAGAGGACGTTCTTTGGATCGAGATCACGATGACTGACGATCCAGTCTACTGGCAATTGTTTTTGCGCTCCCTGTGCTAATCTTTCAATTCGTTGCAGCTGTTCCTGCTCTTCCATGAATAGCTGCAGCCACTTTGCTTGCTGCCGATTTCCTTCTTCTACATGACCGTTCCAATCGATTGAAGTACTTGAGGTATCCGGCTTTATAAAGTCAGTCGTCGCTATAGAAAGACCGTGCAACCGTCCTAATTGAACTCCGATTTGTCGTGCATGTGCCGGTCGAAGTTGATCGGTTGATAACGTCTTGCCATCGATCCAATCAAATAAAAGGTAATCCGAGCCGTCAATCGTTTGTACCGCTTGATCGTTTACGCGACGTGCCGGTAATGCTGCTAAGTGAAATGACGCTTGCATGGCGACCTCTTCTGACATCTTAAAATTATTTCGTGCTTCAGGTCGTCGCATGATGTCGGGATTCAATCGTTTTAAGACGTATGATCCAGTCGTCGTATGTAGTCGCCATGTCTCATGCAGGAGTCCCCCTGTCAATCGTACAGGTTCGCTAATCATTTGCCCTAATAAAAAACGTTCACAAATCAAATTCATCGTTTGTTGCATCCTATTCTCCATTTCGTTCGTTCCAACCGATCCATGAAATGCTACACTAGTTTTGCATGATTTCATTGAACACGAAGGAAGGTTTTAGTATGAAACAAATTCATCACATCTGTATTCAGACGACGGACTACGCTGCGTCTAAACAATTTTATGAACAGCTTGGGTTCTCCCTCGTTCAAGAATCACCTGGTTTTCACGACCGCGCCTTTAACAGCTGGTTACGACTCGGTGATTTCTATATCGAATTGCAAACACCCAAATCGGGTCAGCCGTTCACCGATTATACGAAACAAGCAGCGGGTCCCGTCCATTTCGCACTTTACGTTGACGACTTGCAAGAAGAAGTAGCACGCTTGGAACGACTCGGGATGCCTTTCCTACCGAAACACGGCGGAAACATCTACTTCGTCGTCGATGGTCATCTTAGCAAATTAAAAGCACCCGAAGGAACAATCATTGAACTACGGGATACGTTTGCGATCTCTTAATTTCCATTCAACCGCCCATAATAAGGCGGTTTTTATATTGTCCAAACCAGTACTTTGTGTTACTATATAGTGGTAGTCGTTAATACTAAGTAGCTGATTTATTAAGTATCGAGGTGAATAATTTGGAAAATATCACAGAATTGCTCAAAGGTATACTTGAAGGATGTGTACTTGAGATCATCAGCCGCGGTGAAACTTATGGTTATGAAATCACTCAACAGTTACGTCAACTCGGATTCTCAGATGTCGTGGAAGGTACAGTCTATACAATCACGATGCGCTTAGAAAAGCAGCAGCTCGTTCATATCGAAAAAAAAGCATCAACAATGGGACCTCCTCGAAAATTTTATACGCTAAACGAAGCAGGCCACGATCGTTTACGTATCTTTTGGGAAAAATGGGCGTTCGTATCTGACAAAATGCAAGAACTGCAGCAGTTAAAACAAGAAGGGAGTACGAGATGATGGGAATATTCGAGCGGATCACCGGTAGTATGGAAGCTAAAAGAGAATGGCGGTCGATGGAGAAGCGGGCTAAATCTCTTCCTCCTCGCTACTATGAGGCTTATCAAGCGATTCAACGCTATTTAAATGTCACGGGTGGACTAACGAGTTGGCAAAGTAGTCATCGTGTACTGACCGTCGTCCTCGAGTTGATGGAACAAGCCGCCTTCGAGCAAAAACCAGTGACAGATTTCACTGGAGAGGATGTTGCTGCGTTTTGTGATGAGTTAGTGAAGGACGAGCAGTCTTGGCAAACATCGTACCGTCATAAATTGAATGAAACCATTCGTCAGAATTCATGATGACGTATGGAGTAAAGGGATGTGTCAGACACATCCCTTTTTTGTATTCATCAAATCCGTCGATTGATAAATATTAATACGATTGGAAAGAACAGGATTTGCCCTCCTAATGCTAGCAACAGAGCAAATTGAATGTCTTTTATGATCGACAGATTAACGAGTAGCAAGATTAAGAAAAGATATCCGATGCTTACGAGATAAGCGATATGTCCACTACGAATTTTAACAATTCCTTGGCGCTCATCATACGGTTCCGTTGGCGAGAATACCGTTCCTGTGATACGTGACGTGACGCCAGCTAAAACGAGGATGATCCCGAGAGTTTTAGCCGCCGAATCTGTCATCGTTAAGTACAGACCTACTCCAATTAAAATGATGTCTAGTAACACATTGACTCGCTTCATTCTGTTCCCTCCTCGTTCATTCGATTCGGTGTAAAGATGTCTTCGATTCGCCGTTCAAACAGATCAGCTAGTGTAAACGCGAGGTCGAGTGACGGATTGTACCGCTCTTTTTCGATAGAAATGACCGTCTGACGCGACACGTTCAATCGTTTTGCCAGTTCGCCTTGCGACCAGCCACGTTCTTCGCGCATCTCTCTGACCTTATTTTTCATGATCCCACCTCACGCTTCCACTATATGTAAATAACACTCTACCTGTCAAGTTTCCTTTACACCCTCTTCATACGCTCCCACATGATATACCGATCGTCTCTCCCGACCTGAATCAATCCCGCTTTTTCGAGTACTCGGATTGATGCTTGATTCGTCGACTCCGTCTTCGCAAGTACTCCTGTCACTTCCGTTTGTTCGAACGCCCATTCGATCAATGCTTGAACTGCTTCCGTCGCAAACCCTTGATTGAGATACGCTGGTAACAGACCATAACCGATTTCGACCGCTTGTCGTATGTCCGGCTTCCCCTTGAATCCGATATCCCCGATTACCTGACCATCCTTTGTCATGACGAGCCAGCTGCCCCAGTATAGCATCGAAGGATCTGACGCTACTGACATCAAATGATGCTGAACTTCCGGTCCGTTATCGTAGTGCTGTTGTTGTAGCCGTGTCACGTCATTCGCCGTACACGGATGAATCGTCAAGCGCTCCGTTTGAAGGATTACCATCGCTTTCGCTCCTTTTTGATTACGTTTGCCACCAATGTTGTAGTTGACGTTGAACATACCAACAAACGATAAAAAAACTTGTTGCACCAAGTATACTGTAAAAAACAGGAATCCCTAAGCGAATTAACCCATATAAGACGGCAAGCAATAAGAACGTCGCTGGTAATCCGAGTAACACACTCTTTAAGAATGTACTCAGTTCTGCCCGTTCACTTCCCTGTTTAACGAGCCAGGCAAAGCTGATCAGACTGACGACGGGCAATGCAGACAACACACCACCCAGTGACGGTGAACGCCGGGCGACTTCCGTGACGAGACCGATGACCAGTGCGCTCGACAGCACCTTAACGAGAAAAGCAGTCATCTGCCGCCTCCCGCAACAATCGAAACGCCTGTTCAATCGTCTGTTGTTCTGTTTTTGACATCGTAGCAAGGACTTGATTTAACCGTTCAGGATCGAGTTCCGTATGACGACGAACGATTGTATCTCCTAAGTCTGTCAAACCAATCGTCACTTGGCGTTGGTCTTCTGGATTCCGTTTTTTTTCGATATAGCCTAATCTGTCCAACTTTTTGACGTGCTCAGACGTCGTATTATGTGAGAGGCGAAATGCCTCGGCAACCTGCTTGATCGTCGGATTCACCGCAAATTGAATGTATTGCAAAATACGCACACTTTGGTGAGACAGGTTTTCTTCGAACCGTGGATGTAGTTGATAATAAATTTTTGCAAAATCAGCTGAAATCATAATGCTCCCCCTTATATCGTATAATCCGAATATATCGTAAATTACGATATATAACCAGAGAAAGAGGTATTTTCATGAAAAAAGTGTTAGCTACTATCGTATTGGTCATTCTTTTTCTCAGTGGATGCTTAGCGGAGACGACGTTGACAACGACGGACCTCATCGCGGCGGAATTCATTGAACAAGATCAAGACGTCATCCGCTTGAACGATCGCGTGTATCGACTAGATCAGGTCGTAACCGTCTCGAGTCTTTCTTTGACTCCCGGACCACGTGTTCAAAAAATAGCATCCGAAAAGACGCTCAAGGACGGCATGGCAACTCGTCTTAAGAGCGGTACGGTCATCTATCACGAAAAAGATGATACGATGTTTCTATATGTGCAGCGAAACAAGAAGTGGTATCGCTATCAATCCATCTCTGAAGGATGAGGAGGAAGACAAATGCAGTATCCAACGACATTGGGCACGAAAAATGGCTACATCCACAATCCAACTTCCGCTAAAGCGATTCCTGTCCGTTATCGTGCCGTAATTCAGGACGTCGTCGCCTATGTACAAACCTTATCCGCGTTTCATGGCGTGTACTTGTATGGCAGCGTCGCCAAAGGAACGGCGCGTCCCTTTGAATCCGACCTCGATTTTACACTGATTTTGACAGAACCGTTGACGGAAGAAGAACACATGCAGTTAGATGAACGGACAGAAGACTGGTTGAAGGACTATCCATTCGTCACCAAAATCGATTATGACATCGGTCTGCTTCGCGACGTCATGCGGGATGACGAAGTTCTTCGCTGGGGCGTCTGGTTGAAATCCGTCAATTTGTTTTTGGCAGGCGAAAATCTCCAAAGTCGATTTCCATCCCTTCGCCCGACACGCGCTCTTGGCTTCGCGTTAAACAATGGAGTATGTGAGCAGTTGAAAACGGATTTATTTCTCCTAGAAACAGGTCAGGTCGCTTTGCTTCATTCCGATTCGATCATGAAACGGATTGTTCGGAGCGCCTATCACCTTATTCTAGAAGACGATCAAAGCTTCGTGCATGACCTAGAGACACTCCGTCCAATCCTGCTTCATTATTTTCCTGACGAACCGCGCTTTTTGTCACTGTTCGCCGCTTACGATACAGACCAAATCGTTTCGCGAGAGGATGTCCACTACTTTGTAGACTGGTTCGCGTCTCGAATGCCGGACGAATCAATCCTTTAATTGAAACAGACCAGTCCACAGTCCAGCATGACCAAATAATGCCTCCGGATTGTCAACGGGTTTCATTTCCGTTAGTTCGATGACGTCGAATGCATCGAATATGGCGAGTAACCGCTCTTTCGTATAGCCGAGTCCACCTTGGAGACTGTTTTCTTGATAGACCTCCCAGTCCGTCAACGTCGCCCCGCCAAGCGGACCGCCCGCAACAAAACACGTCAATCCGAAATATCCTCCTGGGCGCAACATCTCCTTCAGTCGCGTCACATAAGTCACACGTCGATGTGGCGCCATATGATGAAAACAGCCGGAATCGTAAATGAAATCATATGTATTCTGTTCGGTCGTCTCTAGAAAATCTTGCTTTCGAAACGCAACGTGCGCTCCAGTCTGTTGTGCTTGTTCCGTTGCCCAGTCTAACGCGGTTGCTGAGAGATCCAGTCCTGTCACCGAGAAACCGTGTGTTGCGAGATAAATCGCATTTCGACCCGGTCCTGTTCCGAGATCTAATGCGTCACCAGGCGAGAGCCAGCCCTCTTCGATGTAGCGAACTAAGTTCTCGTCCGGAATGTTCTTAAAAAACGGGACCGGTTTCGACCGATCTTCATAGAACTTGTCCCAAAACGGTTCTGGTTCACGCAATCGTGCGTCGAGCATCTTTAAAATATCCTCCATCGTATCAATCGTCTGTGTTTCTGTCATTGATCAGTTCCTTCTCTTTTCTTCTATAATAATGTATTCGTGTTTCTTCTCTAATTTTCCTGTATTTCCTGGATAAAAATGCGCTATTTTTCTTACCTTACGATATTGTTAGTATGTTCTCGCAATCGCTCATGCTACACTAGCCTGTAATTGAAACAACCATTCAAAAGGGAGATATCTTGCATGCGTCAACATCCGACTTCCACTTCCACCTTAGCAACGGACGAGAAGATCATCCGCTTGATTCAAGGTCTTCATCAAATGCACCATTCACCTATGAAAGCTACCCATTATCAAAAGTTAGCAGCTCAACTTCCTTACCCTTCGCTTGAAGAAATCAACGCCCGATTCGGTTCGTGGGCACACCTGTTAGAACGAGCTGGAATCGTCAAGGCTTCCCATTTATCGACGAAAGAACGCATGACGCTGAACCGTCCCGCTGCGGTCAAGCGAACGAAGCGGTGGTCGATCGAAGAAAGCGTTGCTTTTTATGTCGCACAAAAAGGAACGAACATGACGATTCGCTCCTACACGGAATTGCGGGATTTACACCCAGAGATGCTGAGTGCGAATACGATCATTCGTCGGTTCGGTACCTGGAAAAATGCCTTGGCACACTTCGATCTCACCTCGAACGGCTTCTTCACCGATCAAGACTGCTTAGACGCTCTTCAACAAGCTGCAGCCACACATGGACCGCTTCTGACGAGTCAACAATATGCCAAGTGGGCGCGTGCGCACCAAGCACCTTCACTGACGTTGTTGATTGAACGCTTCTCCAGTTGGCGCGAAGCCTTGCGTCGTCTCGACAGCGAATAAAAAGGATCGTGCCCGCTGATTGATTCGACGGGACACGATCCTTTTTGATTATTGTGTTGGCAATCGTAAGAGCTCATGATCCGCCCCTTCAGCGCATTGGCGTAACGTATAGACCGACTGTTCCTTCTCGCTTGTCTTGACGAGTCTCTTACAGACTTCGTTTTTACGATCATCGTCTGTTGTACCGAATTGATCACGCGATGAATCAGACGTGTATTGATACGACTTTCCCTCATACTTGACGTCATACAATACTGGGTCTCCTTCAGTCGTAAATGCCGTGATGCGGATCTGATCTGATTTGCCTTGCATTGACTTCTTTAAAAAGGACTCGAATCGGTCGCTGTTCGTAACATCATTCTGGACGATGATGTCGCCATTCTCTTTCGCCTCTTCCAACGTATATTTTCCACAACCGGCTAAACAAAGCAGACATACTATAAGACCGAGCTTCCGCATCCTTCACCGACTCCTTCTCAACGTTTCGTTAATAAGCGATCAAGGCGATACAGTTGCGACGTAAAGCCCTCCTTCATCCCCATACCGAGCACTTCTTGCACGGCTGCTTCTGTCTCATAGGTCGACTCGAAGACAATCAACGTCGTCTCCCCGAGGTCGAGGAATGTCGTGACATTTTCGCTACCCGGTAAATGTTCAGAGATCGCCCCTGACGCGTCCGAGAAATAATCGGCATGACTATACGTGTTCGGAGCATCGATGTGTCTGAAAATCGCTTTCCCCCACGACTCCATGCCGTAAAAGTCACCTTGCGCCGGATCAACACAGCGCATGCAATAATGCCATACACCACCTGGTTGAAACTCAAACGTCTTGATCATCGTCTCCCAGCCTTCCGGTCCCCACCACGCTTCGAGTTGCTCTTTTTCTGTGAATGCAGCAAAGACATTATCTCGAGGAGCCTCACATGTCCATTCCATTCGTAAAGTCTTCCCCTCAATCGAGGTCTTCAATTCCTTTTTCATTCGTCCCGTCTCCCTTCACGTTCGACTGAATCTGCTTCAAATGTGCGTCTAGACGATGCATGCGGGCTTCCATTTGTGCAAGCGAGTTGCTCCACATGACGAGCTCTCGAAACGTTTCTGGGCGAAGGCTATACAAGCGACGATTCGCCTGCCGTTCGACAGTGATTAGTTCCGCGTCAAGCAACAGCTTTAAATGCTTCGAGGTTTGCGGTTGGCGTAAGTGTAGTTGTTCAGCTAACTCATTGACGGAGCGAGGACCATTTCGTAACGCTTCGATGAGTTGAATCCGTGTCGCGTCTCCGAGAGCTGAGAATCGTATTGGTATCCGATCATTCATATCCGTTCACCTCTTTATTTTATATATTCCCAATTTAGAATATTCCAAACTAAGAATATAAAAAATGCAAAATGATTGTCAGATGCGTTCAAATGGCGTAAGTTCTAAACAACCTGTATGAAAAGAGCGTGAACCAATGAAGACCGAATGGATGGAAGCATTCCTCGTCACCGCGGAGACCGGTAGCCTGACGAAAGCAAGCGAAGTACTGCATATGACGCAACCGGCGTTAAGTAAACAAATCAAAAGCCTTGAGAGTGCACTCGAAGTCTCGCTGTTGCACCGCTCGGCACATGGTGTCACGTTGACGACAGCTGGCGAAATCGTCTTTGAAGAGAGCCGTGAACTGCTTGACCGGATCGATCAGATGAAACGACGGATCGGTACGATCGACGAACGGACGACGTTGACGCTCGGATCATGGCCAAGCGTCGCGATGACATATCTCCCCCGTCACGTCTCGCGTCAAGCGACGGCACCGGATCTCAAATTAAAGACGGCGCATACGACGATCGATTTGATGCAAGGTCTTGAAGAACGCCGATACGATGCTGTCTTACTCGACGATCGTCACCATGTCCATCCGTATCATACGACCCATTTGTATACGGAGAACTTTTTACTTTATGTCCATCAAGACGATGAACGATTCACAGACTGTACGTCTGTGGCGTTTGAGCAAATTCGTGACGCCTCTTTCTTGTCGCTTCCGATCGATTGCGATTCGACGAACATCCTAAAGGACGCGTTCATCGAGCGAGGTGCCGTCTATCAAGCAGAAAACGAGATGGAATTCGGATCGAGCGTCCTCGGTTTCATCCGTGCAGGGCTCGGTATTGCCCTGTTGCCGGAGATTTTCCAAGACGGACTATCCCCTGAAATCAAGACGTTACCGGTCGACGAGTTTGATGTCGTCCGTGAATTGTCGCTCGTCTCACGAGACGCCTCCCATCATGCGATCCTGCTTGATTTACTCGGTCAGTCGCGCTGAAGGTGCACTTGTAGTTCATGCCTCAGCCCATCGACTTGATCTTGTGAAATCGCCGAATCCGGTGTGTCACCGTACCGGACGAGATGGTAGATCAATGGATCAAGCGTGACATCAATCCGTTGTAACCATTCGCCGACCGTCTCTTCGGAGCGGCGGCGTTTTTGTCGTGTCAGTTGCCGATCGAACGTTTGTAACAGACGGCGAATCTCTGACTCTGATTCTTCACCAACAAGTGTTTGTCGTGTCGAACGATTTGGGGAAAACACCGGCGGCGGCTGCATTAAATCGTCGATTACATTCTCTCGTTTGCGTCGTTTTCGCAAACGCTTCAAGAAATAACGCACACTAAAGATGACAATCAGTAGTATGACAAGACCGATGACGCCGTAAAAGGTAGCAACACCTAAGGCATCCTTATCCGCAAATCCCCCGCTTTGGATGTCGATTTTTTGCTTGGTCGGTTTTCCTTCTTCTTTCCCGCCTCCATCAACCATAAATCGGGCTTGATAGGTTGCCGGATCATAAAAGAAATAACGATAGACTTCTGTACCGACTAGTTGAATAGCAGCAAGGCTCACGAGTGCTATACATAATGTCACAACTAAACCACGCTTCATCTCATCCCTCCTTTTCAATATTTTACCATCTCCACTCTACCTTGGAGTGATTTTTCTTTCTTTTCAGTCAATTTTTCATTAGAGTAAGTGATGACTCTCAATAAAAGGACGTGACATCATGTATCTTCCAAGTTTTTCGTTAACCGATCAGACATTTCTCATCACAGGAGCTGGTCGAGGCATCGGACGTGCACTCGCCATCGGAATGGCAGAAGCCGGTGCTAACATCATTCTCGTCGCCCGGACGGAACGCGATTTGAAGGAGACGGCACAAGAAATCGAACGACTCGGTCGAACGGCTTACATATTCCCGTGCGACATCACTGACCGGAAACAAGTCGTCGAGACGGTAGCTCGTGCTTACGAACAAGTACTGCAGATTGATGGGCTCGTCAACAATGCCGGAATGAACATTCGTTCGAAGGCACTCGATGTGACGGAAGACGAGTGGGAAACGATCCAACAGACCAATCTGAAATCCGCTTTCTTCTTTGCTCAAGAAATTGGTAAACGGATGCAGGAGACAGGTGGAAGCATTCTGAATATCGCCTCGGTTGCTGGTCACGTCGCCTTACGGACCGGCGTCGTATATGCGACGACGAAAGCGGCAATGATTCAGATGACGAAAGTATTGGCGCTTGAATGGGGACCACAAAATATTCGCGTCAATGCAATCGGACCGTGGTATTTTAAGACACCATTAACAGAACCATTGTTGGAAGATCCTACATACCTGCAAGAGATCGTTGACGTGACACCGCTCGGTCGGGTCGGTGAATTAGAAGAACTTGTTGGACCAGCTGTCTTCTTATCGTCTGCTGCAGCCCGTTACGTGACCGGACAAACGCTTTATGTCGATGGTGGGATGACGATTAAAGGTTTTTAAAGACAGAAGAAGACGGATGCGCATCTGCCCATCCGTCTTCTCGTATCTGAAAGGAGTTTCATCATGTCAACACGTATTGCACTCGTCGCTGGTGCCTCCCGTGGCGCCGGACGTGGCATCGCTTATGCCTTGGGTGACGCTGGAACGATTGTCTACGTCACAGGACGGAGTACGAATGAACAGGCAACGGATCAACGAAGCGAAACGATCGAAGAGACGGCTGCTGGTGTCACAGCACGCGGCGGACTTGGCATCCCCGTCGTTTGTGACCATACGAGTCTTTACGATATCGATCGTCTGATTCAGCAGATTCAGCACCAACATGGTCGAATCGATCTCCTCGTCAACTGCGTGTTCGGTGGTTCGGAAAGCCACTTGCCGTCTGGAACCGGACGACGGTTTTGGGAGCGACCACCGGAACATTGGGACGCGATGATGTCTGCCGGACCAAAAGCGTATTTGTGGACGATTCGGGCTGCGATGCCATTGCTGCAACAGAGTCCAGCTGCGCTCGTCATCAATGTGACGTCATTCACTCCAGAGCTGGTGTCTGGAAACCTCTATTATGATTTGGCGATGCAAACGATTAATCGAATGACACACGTCATGGCACTGGAGTTAGCTCAGACGACCATTTCTGTCATCGCGCTGTGCCCCGGTTTCATGCGAACGGAACGGGTCGTCGATGCTGGATTCGCGAGTGCCGCGACTGAATCGACGACCTATATCGGACGAGCCGTTACAGCGCTGATGGCGGATGACGATGTTAGCCGTTATTCTGGACAAGCCATCTTCGTTGCCGATCTCGCGAAGACCTATCACTTTACGGATCAGGACGGAACGCAGCCACTACCTTTTTAATTGCTTTAATCGATGAATTAACTAGTTTTCAATCACTCACTTCCGTTCCGGTCGTGCTGGATCAAAGACTTCTTTCGCATCAAAGAATGGATCGAGTATGCTCGTATTTCCAGCAACTGCTTGACGTAAACGAATCCCATCAACGTTGATTCGAGCTTGGCGGAAGTAGTCGGGTCCAACTTGCTTCCACGCATGTTGACTCGCATCGACATTGAAGAAATAACGGAAACCGCTATCGATGAGCAAACGATATTTCTCACCCGAATACTCATGCCAATCCCCGACATCACTGCCATATGGATAAATCAGTTGCGTCGTTTTTCCGATCAGCGGAGCAACGTCCTGTTTGTAGCGTTTAAGATCCGCGCGAATCGTCGTGACTGATTCTTTCCCGACCCAAATATGTCCGTACGTATGACTCGCGAACTGCCAGCCATCCTTTTTTAATGCGACGGCGGTCTGTTTCGCTTGTTTTCGTGCCGTTTCGACCTGTTTATTGTGTCCGTATTGGTTGTAGGAGGAACGATACCCGAGCACCCCATTATAACCTGTAATACCGAGCAACCCTTTTGCTCCTTTATAGGAAAAGTCAGGATGAGACTGGACGAACGCATCGACGATTGGTACGAGATCATAAGAACCATCCGGCTTTCCAATCATCGCGTTGACAATTTTTCCATCCTTCACTTTTAAATTCTTCGCAAATCCGTCGCCTTCCATGTATTCGTAATAATTGACGTCGTCCTGCGACAACACGAGCGGTTGCTTTCCTTTTGGTAAACGGACGGGTGTCTCGACGATCTTCCCGTTCACCTCTTTTGCTAAATCTGTTGGTCGGACGAGTACGTAGTTGTTTTTGTACAACGCATCCAAGATCCGTTCGAACTCCTGTTGTGTCACCATGTAATCATCGTATCCCGCTTCCTTCCGGTCGCCATCAAATGCTTGGTTTGGATCAGCAATCAATGAATGGAAAAAGAGATGCGGCACAGGTTTCGTCACAGGCAGGAGCGCCTGCTTTTTCTGTTCGTATTCCTCTTCCCTCTGTTTCGTCTCTTTTGTGCGCACGGGTTTTAACACCTTGATCGCCCGGTCATAATCGTACTGTGCAGCGTAACGCTCAGCACGCTGTAGCGTCTTTTCTATGTAAACTTGTTGCGAAGCTTGTCTTTTTTGCTGTGTCTCTCGTGTTTTTTCCGACTTTTTCTCGCTGACTTCGCTTTCCCCACATCCACTTAGTAGCAGACTCAGCGCCACACCGCCAATGATCCAGTTCCGTCTCATGTTTTTCGACTCCTTCATCAATTTTGACGTTTTCATTCCCCTCTATTCTAACTGTTCCCGATTGTTCAGTCGATTAACTACTTTTTGAGTCATTCCGTTTCGTTATGACTGCCCATCCAAAGCGGAACTTCCGCTCACTCGTCTTGAGGTGTTTAATAAAGGACGTAATGAAATTCGCGGAGGTGCAACAAGATGATTGAAAAGAACTTAATTAATGGTGAATGGTACGATACGACAGAAACGATTCCGGTCTACGACCCAGCAACGAAAGCATTGCTCGGACATGTTCCAGCAAGTTCAGCGGAAGACGCACAACGTTCCGTTGACGCAGCGAGCGAAGCATTCGTTAAGTGGTCAAATGAAACAGCAGACACACGCGCGAATTTAGTCGACGCCTGGTATCGCTTGATCAACGAAAATCGCGAGGAACTCGCCCGCATCATGACGACGGAACAAGGGAAACCGTACGTCGAAGCACTTGGCGAAGTCGATTACGGCAATCAATACGTCCGTTGGTACGCTGAAGAAGCACGTCGGATTTACGGTGAAACGATTCCGGCTTCTGTTCCAGGGAAACGACTCTTCGTCGAAAAAGAACCTGTCGGTGTCGTCGCAGCGATCACACCATGGAACTTCCCAGCAGCAATGATCACACGCAAACTCGCACCGGCTCTTGCAGCAGGTTGTACAATCGTCCTTAAACCATCGGAAGAGACACCGTTTACGGCACTTCGCCTCGTTGAACTAGCAGAAGAAGCAGGTATCCCTAAAGGTGTCATCAACGTCCTAACAGGTGACGCAGCAACAATCAGTGGCGTCTGGCAAGCCGATTCCCGTGTCCGGAAAATCACGTTCACAGGTTCAACAGCCGTCGGGAAATTGATCATGCGTCAAGCAGCTGATACGATGAAAAAATTGTCACTTGAACTCGGTGGACATGCACCCTTCATCGTCACGGAAAATGCGGATCTCGACAAAGCTGTCGAAGGCGCGATGCGCTCGAAATTCCGGAACGGTGGTCAAGCGTGTGTCGCGACGAACCGCTTCTACGTGCAAGCATCTGTCCTTAATGAGTTTACGGAAAAATTCACAGCTGCCGTCAAACAATTGCAAGTCGGTAACGGGATGGACGCTGACTCGACAGTTGGTCCATTAATCAATGCGAAAGCCGTCGCAAAAGTCAAAGCACACATCGATGACGCTGTCGCAAAAGGGGCAACGATCCTGACTGGTGGTACGATTGACGAATCGGTCGGCTACTTCGTCACTCCAACCGTGCTTGCCAATGTCACTGAAGACATGCTTTGCATGCAGGAAGAGACGTTTGGTCCGCTCGCACCGATCTCTGTCTTTGAGACGCTTGATGAAGTCATCGAACGGGCGAACAACACACCATACGGACTTGCGGCTTACGCGTTCTCTGAACGCATCGATGAAGCATTGATGCTCGGAAAACGACTCGAATACGGGATTGTCGGTCTGAACGATGGCGCACCATCTGCTGCACAAGCTCCATTTGGTGGCTATAAAGAGAGTGGTCTTGGCCGTGAAGGTGGCGTCTACGGCATCGAAGATTATCTCGAAGTCAAATACTTGTCGCTCGGTTAATCAATTAAACATTTCGTTTGAAACAAACGATCTTTACCCATAGGTCACCCCTCATTTCTTGAGTGAAATGAGGGGTTTTTGTTTGGCATGCTTACATACTATTTTGTAAGGTATGATTGAATTCAAATGATTATACGAAAAGGAGTGATTTAAGAATGGATGTCATCACCTTCGGGCAACAAGAACAGAACCAACACTACATAACAAGACCTGCTGTTTATGCGGTCATGCGCGACTCTCAAACAGGTAAAATTGCCGTCATTCAAAAAAAGGACGGTAAGTTGTTTCTTCCAGGTGGCGGTATCGAGACCTATGAGACGTATGAAGACTGTCTTAAAAGAGAGGTACTAGAAGAAACGGGGATGGACATCGAAATCGGTGATTTCATCGGACGAGCCAATCAACATTTCTATTCACAAAACGAAACGGCATATTATTTGAACGAAGGGCAGTTCTATCGTTGTGATGCTGGGCAGAAAGTACAAGATCCGATTGAGGATGATCATTCCTTACGATGGATCGACCCGGTTGAAGCAATCGAACATCTATTTCACGACCATCAACGCTACGCAGTCCAAAAGACGCTATACATGATTTAAATCAAGACGCACAAAAGGAGCACGATTCTCTTTTTCAGAGAAAACGTGCTCCTTTTAAATATGTGACAAACGAACAGTCTCGTTGTTATTCGACGTATTCGTAGAGAACGACACTCTCGATGTAGTGAATGAAGCGACGTAATTCCTTCTCCTCTTCGTTCGAGAGATCCCCTTCTTTCGACATATTCGCGATTTCAAGACGCTGAACTTCGATAGCTTTCAAGCAAAGTTCTTCTTTTTGCTGATCGACGTCCTTGCCACCGATTGGTGACGACCAACGCGTATGTTTGAAGCGAAGTCGTTTATAGAATTCCAGCACACTTTGAACGACGTCTGGTGGGTACGATGAGCGGCAATTCTCGAGACGTTCGATCACTGTGCCCATTACCTTTTCATACAGTTCATGCTCGACTTGTGTCATTTGAATCAACGCGTCAGATGACATGTTCGATCGTTTCCGCTTCCACCACAATTTTCGAATCGGTTGGACGATTTGGAAACGCGAATCCTTGCCGATCGCCTTACGACGGTTTTCGATCGAGCGGAAGACATCCTTCTTCAACAGATCCGGCACCTTGTGCTCAGCGACGAAACGTTTTGATTCTTCCTTTTCCCACTGGACGGCTTCCAGTCGCAATGCTTTCAATTGATCATTGAATTGATCGAGCTCTTCCTGACTTTTTTCCTGTGCCCGAAGCAACCGAAGCATGACATGATACTCATTAAGGAGATCAAACGCAACGACCGCATTGTCTTCGTCCGTCACTTGTTTGATTTCTGAGATTGCACGGCGAATCATCCGTTGTTTTTGGGCATTCAGGTCGAGTGCGATCGGTGTAGCCGCTTCTCCCCGGTTCAAGACCGGTAAGAGAATCGTTGCGAGAACGAGTGTATAGATGATGACTCCCGCTGCAAGGAAGATGATCAATGAGCGTTCCGGGAAGGCTTCGCCGGACTCCGTCAAGAACGGTAATGACAAGACCCCGACCATCGTGATCGTTCCGCGAACCCCGACCAGTGTCGTGATTAAATCTTGTTTGAAGGACGGTCGACGATGATCGCGGTCCTCTTTTTTAAAGAACCGATGATCGAACCAATTGAAGAACATCGTCCAGACGAGACGGATCGCGAGAATGAATGAACCGATTTCGATGACATATAGCATGAGACGCCAGTTGTTGATCGCATCATCTGCAAAAATCTCGCGTGTCGCTTCTGGCAACGTCAAACCAAGCAATAAGAAAATGATCCCGTTTAACGTATACGCAATCATCGTCCAGATGTTATCCGTCAACGTCTGCTCTTGTGCAAAGAACGTTTCCGTCCGTTCTTTGATCAAGGCATGCAAGATACCACCTGTCACGACGGCGATGACGCCTGACGCGTGAAACCCTTCTTCGGCGATGAAGAAGATGATGAACGGCGTTAAAATTTGCAGCAAAGCATAAAAGACGACATCTTCAATGCCGGCGCGACGCAAGCGTACCTTAAGAAAGTTCATCGCGAGCGAAATCGTCAATCCGATCAATGCTCCGACGATGAACATGTAGAAGAACTCAGTCGTTGCACTTTGAAGCGAGAAATACCCTGTGACGACAGCAGCGACCGCATAACTGAACGCAACTAATCCTGAAGCGTCATTGATCAGTGATTCTCCACGGACGAGTGTCAGAATCTGTTCTGGAATCTGGACACGTTTCGCGATCCCGTTGACGGCAATCGGATCGGTCGGCGATAAAATCGCAGCTAAAGCAAAGGCAGCAGCGACTGGAATAACTGGAATCAACCAGTTGATGAAGTACCCTCCGACGATCGTCGTCAACAAGACGAGAATGATCGCGTTCCCGAAGATCGCTGTCCGCATCCGCCATAAATCTTCTCGTGGGAAGTGAGAACTATCGTTATAAAGTAACGGTGCGATGAATAAGAGGAGGAACCATTCGGATTCGACCTCGATCGTCAAATCACTCATTAGGAGAGCGGCGACGGTTCCGGCAATGATTTGAATCAAAGCCGTTGGGATGAAACGGATGTAATGTCCGATGACTTGCGTCAATAAGATGAGGGCAAGCATCAATAAAATCAATGATAGTGTTTCCATGGAAGACCCCTTCCTCTATTGTTTCTTTCTACCTATATCCTAACATAGTTTTTTAATCAATCCTGTCCGAGCGCCTTATCGAATCGTTGCACAGCAATCATTTCTGCTGCTTGACGAATCAACTGCTCCCGGAGTTCGAGTGGTTCAAGGACTCGCACTTCCGGACCGAGCCGCATCAATTGGCGTCCGAGATACGGCAGTTCGGTTTCCGGAACCAACCATGTTCGTTCCGACTGAATCGGTAAAATCCCCTCTAGCAACCGTTCGCCTAATGGTGATACTTCCAGTTTTACCGTCGTCATCGGTACACGTGTCATGTCTTGTTCCAAATCTGAAAAGGTTAACTCGGTTGCTGGCAACTCATGAAGCGTCACGTCTTTGATCCGATCAACACGGAACTGGCGATACCCTCGATTCGTCTGTCCATAGAAGTACCAGCGTTCCTGTTCGAACGATAAACCAATCGGATCTACGACGATCATGCGTCGTCCTTTTGTCGTCTCATAGAGAATATTCCCCATCCGTCCGCTCTCTAACAAGTCGAGTAACGCAGGATTTTGCGGCGACGGTGGTGTATCGACAGCTTGAAAGCGAAAGCGGTCTTTCCATTTTACGATCTGTTGCTCCGTCATCTTCGGTAACTCGTTCGCATAGCGTTCAGCGACTTCCTGACGAATCGTTCCGAATGGAAAATCAGGAATCTGACTAATCCATTCCAGAAGGATGAAGAAGACAATCGTCTCTTCATCCGTCAAAACGAGTGGCGGCATGTTCCGATGTGGCAACATCCGGTACCCCCCTGCTACGCCAGGTTCGCTATAGATTGGATAACCATTTGCTTCAAGTACCGTCATGTCTCGTTGAATCGTCCGGATCGACACCTGACATTCTTCCGCGAGCATCCGTGCAGAGAAGTGTTCGCCCCGGTTTAACAAGCGTACTAAACGCCATTGTCTCGTATTCATACAGTTCCTCCTATAATGACGACATCTTTTGTCGTCATTATACGCTAAGATGAAGTCACACGATGCAAAAGGAGGAATTATGGATGTCACAACCTACGACCGTTCTTTATATCGCTTGTAGTCTTGACGGGAAAATTGCCAGACTCGATGGTTCACTTGATTGGTTATTTGCCGTTGCCGGAGACGGGGATAATGGTTATCAAGCGTTCTATGATCAAGTCGGTGCCGTCATCATGGGACGAAAAACATATGATGAAGTCCTACAACTCAGCGAGACATACCCTTACGCAGATATTCCGAGTTATATCTATAGCCGGACGCAACGAACGTCTGAGACGGTCACCTATACGGATGAACCGCTCGATCAACTGCTCGACCGGATTTCGCCAACGATCGAAGGTAACGTTTGGCTGATCGGTGGTGGCGAGTTGATTCAAGAAGCGTTGCGCTTAAAGCGCATCCGCTCGATTGAACTGGCGATCGCCCCTGTCATCCTTGGAACAGGTATCCCGCTGTTTCCGGAAGGAACGAATGAAACGAATCTTCGTTTGACAGCGAGTCGCCATTCGGGACAATTCCTGATGGCGACGTATGAAGTCTTGACTTAAACAACAACAACCGGTTCGGGAAAGCGAACCGGTTGTTCGTTTATATCAGTCAGGCATTTTTCTTCGTCTTTTTCGCTTTTGGTTCCGTCCACTTGAAGATTTTATTCATGACGTTGTAAATCCGTTTTGATTCCTTCGTCATCAACGGTCCGAGAATGGCGAGAATCAAGACGTATAAAGCAGAGAATGGTGACAAGATGTCCATCAACCCACCAGCGATTCCGAGATTCGCGACGATGATCGAGAATTCCCCACGCGAGACAATCGTCAAGCCGATGTTCGAGGATGCTTTGTGTGACAAGCCTGCTTTACGCCCCGCAATCATACCGGCCACGTAGTTCCCGATGATCGTGATGACGACGGCACCGAGTGCGAGCCAGACGGCGTCAAGTAACATCGTCGGATCGATGCTCAATCCGAAACTGAAGAAGAAGATCGCACCGAAGAAATCACGGAATGGTACGACGAGATGTTCGATCCGCTCACCTTGGTCGGTTTCTGAGAAGACGAGGCCGAGTAACAACGCCCCGATTGCTTCTGCAACATGAATCGTTTCCGAGAATCCGGCGATGAAGAACAAGGCAGCAAAGACGACGATGATGAAGACTTCATCCGAGGCGATCTTCAGCATCTTATTCAAAAGCGGTGTTGCCTTCCGAGCGACGATGAAGAACAACAACATATAGCCGAGGGCGATCAAGATCGATGTGAGGGATGCGAGTAATGTCGTCCCACCACCGAGAAGCAGTCCCGATAAGACCGACAAGTAGACAGCGAGGAAAATGTCCTCGAACATGATGATTCCAAGAATCAATTCCGTCTCCGTGTTACCAGTCCGGCGGAGATCAACGAGTACTTTCGCCACGATCGCACTCGAGGAGATCGTAATGATTCCGGCGATGACGAGTACTTCATAGAGTGGGAATCCGGCGATGAATCCATAGAGTAAACCACCTGTAAAGTTAATCGATAAATAGATCGTTCCGCTCGTGACGATCGATTTTCCAGACCGGATCAACTTACCGATCGAGAACTCGAGTCCGAGATAGAACAAGAGGAATAGGACGCCAATTCGTCCGAGGAAACTGATGAACTCAGCACTTTCAATGAACTTGAAGTCTAGTATCCCGATTGTCGGAGCGTGCGGTCCAACAATCATCCCGAGAATGATTAGAAACGGGATGATCGAGAAATTGAGTCTGTTCGCGAGCACTGCCGCGATTGCCACTAAGATAAGCGCGGTACCGACTTCAAATATGAGATGATCCATATATTATCCGCCTCCTTCGATTGAGAATAATGCTTTCGTGATGTGACGGATGTTTTGACGCTCTCCAGATAAAACGATCGTATCACCGGCTTCAAGGCGTGTATCCGGTCCTGGATTGAGCGATTTTGAACGGTCATGCTTGAGCACCGCAATGATTGAAATATCGTAATGGTTACGGACATCGAGTTCACCGATCGTTCGATTGTTGACCTTTGAATCTTGACCGACTTTGAACCACTCGATGACGAGATCATCAAACGCCAGTTCGATTTTCTCAAGATCCTTCGGCTTATAGGATAATCCCCCGAGAATTCCTGCCATCTGACGAGCTTCTGCATCATTGAACGTCACGCTCGAGATGCTCTCATCAAAATCATCGTCATCATAATGATGCATTTCGCGTCGTCCGTCGTCATGGACGATGACGACCACCTTATCTCCTCGTGTCGTGATGCCTTCGAACTTCCGTCCGATTCCTGGTAAATCTACTTCGCGCATATCCATCTGTTATTTCCTCCTTTTTTTGTTTTTACAAATGATGATTTGCTTTGTGGATGAGTGTCTTGAACGTCTCATCGCTCAATATATCTTGAAGGTCATGCAGCTGTTTCAAATCCGCTTTCGCCATGATGACAAACCCGTCCTCCTCAATGAATGCCACGCGATCTCCTTCCTCCACTTGCAAGGCTTGCCGAATTTTTTTAGGGATGGTGATCTGTCCTTTTGACGTTAACTTTGATAGCTCCATCACGAACTTCCTTCTTTCTGTGTTTTTCTTGTATTCCTTACTTCCTTACTTTTCTTATTACCATCTTAGCATAGATTTAAACTTATTCCGAGTGTTTTGCTTTGAATTAAAATTAAAAAAACGATTTTCTTTTTGTTTAAGCTTATGTATATGAGTACTCTTGAAACAACTTACAATTGAATAAAGAAAAAACGCATCCTATTTTTTTAAGTGGATGCGTTCCTTATCAAATCGTTAATTGGAGGTATTTTATGTCGCAATTATTTTCAATTGCCTTTGTGATCTATATTATATTCTTGAACGTTGCAGCGATCTATCTTATCTATAAACGAATCGTACCAGCTGTAGTCGCCGGCTTAACAATTCTCTTCCTGATTCCAACCGTCAGTTGGACCGTCATGGTACTTTTTGTATTCGCTTTATTCGTTACACCAGTCATGGATTGGTTTGAAGGTTTAGAAAGTCTGATTAACCTGATGTGGATTGGTCTGCTGAACGGATGCTGCTACATATTATTCGGGATTGTCAAATGGGTCATTTCAATGATTCGGAGATGATTCTTTGGCCGGATTAATCTTTAGCCCTTTTTCACCTAGGTGATGGATGGACCGTTCAATCGCTGTTTCGATGTATCCGTCCAATTGATGCGGCAACAAGATATCATATTCTTGTGGCAGAACGGTTCGTTGGTCCTCTTCTACCTCGCCAACAAATTGTGGAAGTGCTTTCCACCTCGACTGTACACTCACTTCATGAAGCGCTCCGTTGATCGCTTGTTCATTCCAGTTCACGAACGGAGCGATGCGTGTATTGTACCGCCTAAAATCATCATGATACCTTGAACCGATCGAGGCGTCGGCTATGATTGCTTGTCGTAACCACCCCATATAAAAACCGCGTAACCAAATATCGTCCGCTATCAGATGGACGTAATAGCCACTTCGAAAAGATGGATCCCAAGACGTCGAGTCTCTCCAAAATGCTTCGTAGTCAATTGTTCGTGTCCCGCTCGCTAATTCACCCGTATAATAGTGGGCTTGCTCCTTCTCGTCATAGCGTGCATCAGGAGCGACCGCACCGAGAAGAAATCGAGCGGGGTCAAGTTCCGGTAATGACGTGATCAATCGTTGTCCGATGTAAGCATGCATCAGTCGTGAACCCATCTCTTACTTCCCTTCATAATCACTACGCGTGATCGCATAAATCTTTAAATCCCAGAAACGCTCTTTAACAAATAAAGCACTCCGCGAGATTCCTTCAAATGTCATACCGATTTTTTCCATGACACGAGCTGATCCATCATTCGCAACAAAACAACGGGCTTGAATGCGCTCGAGTCCGAGTGTCTCAAAACCGTACTGTACGAGACGCGCTGCTGCTTCCGGCATCAAACCCTTCCCCCAGTAATCGCGCGACAGCGCATAACCGAGTTCTGCTTGCTGTTGCTCAAACGAGACTTTGATGAAATCAATCGTTCCGATGACTCGTCCGTTCGCTTTGTCTTCAATCGCCCAAGGTGCCGGATTCCCTTGTTCGTATTGTCGAAGGATGTGCTCGACGAAATGCTCAGAGTCCGTGAGGCTTTTATGCGCATGCCAGCTGACATAACGCGCCGTCTCTTCATCTTTCGTGTAGGCATAGATATCTGCTGCATCTTCTGTGCGCACCGGTCGTAAACGGAGTCGCTCCGTTTCAAGTACAGTCAAAGCTTGATATAAATCGATGGTCGTTAACATGATTGAACCCTTCTTCCTTTGATTTTTTTCCAAGTATACCCACTCTTCCATAAAAAGTATAGAGATATACGAAAACGTTATCTGAATTTTCTGGTATACTATTGGAAAATGATGTAAGAAAGGATGCTGTCATGTCTTCTCGAGAACGAACCCTCTTAAGTGCGCTCGGTATTTCACAGTTTGGTGACTTCATTTATCTCGTTGCGATCAACGTATACATCTATCGCTTGACCGGCTCTGCGTCAGCCGTTGCTGCGCTTTGGATCATCAGTCCGGTCGTCTCTCTCGTCATCAAGTCGTTCGCGGGAAGTTGGGTCGACCGATCCGACTTACGTCAACTATTGATTCAGACTGATTTGTTGCGTGCTTTCTTAATCGGTATCATGCCATTTCTACCACTATCGTTGCTTTACATCGATTTGATCGCCTTAGCCATCATCAAAGCGGTCGTTGAACCGGCAACGTTGACCTACATCACGACGCTTGTTCCTCAAAACGATCGGGCGTCGTTTAATGCCTATCGTAGTCTGATCACGTCTGGTGCTTTTTTAATTGGTCCGGCTCTCGCTGGAGGACTGCTCTATGTTGCTTCTGCTGACATTGCCATTTGGCTCAATGCCTTCTCGTTTCTCGGATCAGCTGTCCTACTGATGCGCTTGCCGCGATTTACCGCTTCGGTCGAACGAGGGATGCGGCTGCAAGACATTATATCCGATTGGCGGCTTGTCTATCAGTTCAGCAAAAGCGCACGCTACGTGACCGGATTGTATATCCTCGCGATGCTGATGATGATCGCGACACTTGCGCTTGATACACAAGAAGTCGTCTTTTTACAGCGGAGCATCGGGTTATCGGAAACCGACTATGGTTTACTGATGAGTCTGACTGGGATTGGTTCCGTCGCCGGCAGCTGGGTCGTCGCCCGCTACGCTAAAACCCTCTCCATTCGGACGATGCTGACGATCGGCTATGTATTTGTCGCTGTCGGTTACATGCTGTATGCGAATGCGAATTCGTTTTCGATCGTCTGTACTGGTTTCTTGTTGCTCGGTAGTTTTCACGCATTTGCGGGAACCGGTTTCTTGACGTTCCAACAGACGAATATTCCACTCCACTTAATGGGACGCTTTACGAGTCTATACGGTGTCGGCGTCAGTCTGCTACAGATTCTAGCGATCGTCGCGATCGGTCTGCTCGGTGACATCTGGTCGATTCGTTTCAGTACGATTCTATTTGCCGGTCTCCTCGTGATCGTGACAATCTGTTTCCTTGGATTGGTTCTCCTCCCGCGCAAGCAACAGTATTTCGCAACGAACGAGATCAACGAAGAACGACATGCCTAAAAAAACAGGGAACCCCGTCAACGCGGTGTTCCCTGTTTGAGTTGCAATTCTAACCGTTCTTTCATTACTTCAACGTGTGCGACGAGCGGAAAAGTTCCGTCTTGTAGTTGTTTTTGCAGTTGTTTTGCTTCCGCTAAAGCGAGCGCGTATTCCGCTTCTGAGACGTCCCCTTGCTCCCGTGCTGCTTCCAGTTCGTCCACATCGACTAACAAGACTTCTCCCGATGGCAAAACGATCAGATCGAGAAACAGATCCTCCCAGTAGATACGTCCGTCTTCCACTCCAGTACGAAGACAGATATCGATATAGTTTTGTACCAACTGACCTGTGGCGTCAAACATCGAGGTCACGGCATGATGGGCATCGCTTGGGAATTGTTGTACCCAGACGTAACCAGCGTCAGCGATTCGAATCGTTTCGTCACCATATCGGACGTCTAACGGTGAAGTGACTTCAATCAGTTGAAGGAGTGTCACATGTCCTTTGAACACTTTGTTTTCTACTTGTTCATGAACATAGTGTCGTTGTGTGATGCGACGCCAGTCACGTCGATCGGCATAGCGTTTTTTAATCATTTACCGGTCCTCCGTTTTTTCCTTAGTGTGCCATACCCCACTTCTTTTTCATTCTAATTCTTTAAAAAAAGAGGCAACGGATTTTTTCCGTTACCCCTTACTTCATCATTTGGCCGTCTCTGAACCGTGTAACGCAGCACCATTCGTCTCGATGACGTGACGATACCAATCGAACGAATCCTTTTTCATCCGTTCCATCGATCCGTTACCCTCGTTATCCCGATCGACGTAGATCATGCCGTAGCGTTTTTTCATCTCCCCTGTCGTAAAGGAGACGATGTCGATGACGCCCCACGGCGTGTAACCGATCAATTCGATTCCATCTTCGAGTACAGCTGCTTTGAATGCTTCGATATGCGCACGCAAGTAATTAATTCGCGCAGTGTCATGAATCTGACCATCCTCGATCGTATCGATTGCACCAAAGCCGTTTTCGACGATGAACAACGGAATCTGGTAACGATCGTATAGACGATTCATCGCATAGCGCAGACCAACCGGATCAATCGCCCAACCCCAATCACTCGACTGGATGTATGGGTTCTCAACGCCTTTCGCGAGACCACCGTTGACGATATTTCCCGTGTTATTGACGACAGCATCATGTTTGACGGTCGTCGACATATAGTAACTGAATCCAAGATAGTCGACTGTTCCGTTTCGTAAGATTTCTGCGTCACCGTCTAGGATCGGAATATCATACCCTTCCCGTTTGAACTCATTTAACGCATAAGACGGGTAGTAGCCGCGGACTTGGACGTCCGGGAAGAAATAGCGCTGACGCATCGATGTTTCAGCGAGCAGAATATCTTCCGGGTGCGATGAGTACGGATAGATCGGTACGTGTGAGACCATTGCTCCGATTTCGAAGTCCGGGTTGATCGCTTTCCCTTTCGCGACGGCAAGTGCACTCGCGAGCAACTCGTGGTGACCCGTTTGATACATGACTTCCATCGCGTTCTCTTCCGGATCAAGGAGGACACCGGAATTCGTCCAGAGGAATAATGGATTGCTGACATCCATCTTGTTGTTGATTTCATTGAATGTCATCCAGTACTTGACCTTGTCTTTGTAACGTGTGAAACAGACTTCCGCGAATTTTTCGAAGAACAGCGCTACTTTCCGGTTGCGGAATCCACCGTATTCACGTGCGAGGTGGAGTGGCATCTCAAAGTGCGACAGTGTGATGATCGGTTCGATGCCGTATTTCAGTAATTCGTCGAAGACGTCATCATAGAACTTCAGTCCTTCTTCGTTCGGTTCTGTCTCGTCCCCGTTCGGGAAAATCCGACTCCAACCGATTGACGTCCGGAGACACTTTAGTCCCATCTCAGCAAACAGGGCGATGTCCTCTTTATAACGGTGATAAAAATCAATCGCCTCGTGATTCGGATAAAATTCATTCTCCTCTACCTGATCCGTGATACGTCGTGCAACGCCGTGCGCCCCTGCCGTCAATACATCGACGACGCTCGGTCCTTTTCCACCAGCGTTCCAGCCGCCTTCGAATTGATGCGCTGCTAACGCACCGCCCCATAAGAAATCGTTTGGTAATGTCTTCATCTTCATGTCCTCCTTCTATTTCTCTTACTTGATGATTGTCAAGATCTGTGTGTTTGCCGTCGTGACCGTCTCGTCCGTCGGTAGGATTTGCGCATAACTCTGCGTGTTCGTGATAATGATTGGCGTGATCGTCTCAAGTCCATGCGCTTCAATCGCTGTCGCATCAAACGTTACGAGTAGATCGCCTGTCGTCACGGATTCGCCTTCTTTGACGTGAAGCGTAAACGGTTTACCGTCGAGCGTCACGGTCTCAAGACCGACATGGATCAAGACTTCGACACCACTCGTCGAGCGTAATCCGATCGCGTGACCTGACGGGGCGACCATGACGACGGTACCGTCAAACGGAGCCGTGACCCGGTTGTTCGTCGGACGAATCGCTACCCCTTGTCCCATCGCACCGGAAGCAAAGACAGGATCCGGTACATCTGATAAAGCAACGATTTTTCCTTCAAGTGGTGCGCGAAGCGTCTCTTCGTTTGTCAGAGTTGCGCTGACTTCCTGTTTTGCAACTGGTGTCGCTGTACTTTCAGGTGCTACGACCGGAGCAGCCTGCTCCCCGAAGCCGAACACTTGAATCAAGACGATCGGTAGAATCAAGGCAATCGCCGTTCCGATCAATAAGCCGATGATCGACGATGGATAGTCGGAGTCGATACCGTTGACGAGCGTCAATGGTCCCGGTAATCCGGCGTAAGCAAAGTAATATGGTTTAAAGAAACTCGCCGTGACAGCGCCGATTGCTCCCGAGATACAGCCATAGATGAACGGTTTCTTAAAGCGGAGCGTCACCCCATAGATAGCCGGTTCCGTGATACCGAAGATACCTGTCAGTCCGGCTGAAACCCCGACTTTTTTCGTTTCTTTGTTGCGTGCTTTCAAGATGACTCCGATGACGGCACCGATTTGAGCGATGACGGCAATCGTTTGGTAGGCCTGGAACGAGTCGCGACCATATTGTTCGAAGTTTGCGAGCACCATCGGCGTGACACCCCAGTGGACACCGAAGATAACGATGACTTGCCAGAAGCCACCGATGATGAGACCAGCAACCGCAGGAGCATTCTCTGCTAAGTAGTTATACCCGTTTGCGATCCCCTCTGCACCAAGTGTTGTGATCGGTCCGATCAAGAGAATCGTAAGCGGCACCATCAACACCATGCTGAAGAACGGGACGAACAACGGACGGACGACTTCATGGATCGTCTTGTTCAAGAATCGCTCGACATAAGACAGGATCCAGACGAGGAATAATGGCGGTAAGACCGATGACGTATACGTCGTCCCGGATAATGCGATTCCTAAAAACGTGATGGATTCACCAGCCGTGATGCGTGCTGCGATATCTGCCCATGTTGGACTGACCAGTGCCGCACTACAGGCGACCGCAATGAAGGCATTGACCTTAAAATGATTTGCTGCCGTGATGGCAATGAAAATCGGCAAGAACGTAAACGGTGCCCATGAGATGAAGCTGAAGACTTCATAAGTACCTGTCTTCGCGAATGCCGGAAAAGCGAGCGTCGTCAAAATCAAAGTTCCCTGCAGAATCCCCGCTGCAGCTAAGATGTAGACAAACGGTGCAAAGACCGCTGACATCGTCGCAATGATTCGGTTGAGAACCGTCCCTTTCGGTGCTTCTTCCGTTTCCGGTTGTTCCAAATCGACAAGCTTCAAAAATTCTTGATGAACTTCCCCGACGTGTTGACCAATGACGACTTGAAACTGCCCGCCAGACTCAACGACCGTAATGACGCCAGGTAGTGCACTGACTGTTTCCTTAGCTGACGAATCCGATCGTTTCAAAACAAGACGAAGTCGTGTGGCACATCGGACGGCGCTGATGACGTTGTCTTCACCCCCGACAGCTTCTAAAATCGAATGCGCCAATTGTTGATAATCGCGAACCTTGCCCATATCGTGTACCTCCCCTGAATATGACGCTTGAATACCCTTTCATTTTAATTGTACATGCACAATTAATCAATACATAAATAATTTAATTTAACATGTTATTAATCAACAGAAGGCTTATGCTATACTAAAGAAAGAAAAAGTTCGCAAGAAAAGAAGGTGTCCTATGCTGAAATACCAACAGACGGCTGATGAAATCGAACGGTACATAGAACAACATGAGTTGAAACAAGGGGACAAACTACCGATTCTTGAAGAGTTGATCCGGCAGTTCGCCGTCAGTAAGACGACGATGACAAAATCACTTGAGTTACTCGAACGAAAAGGAATCATTTTTCAAGTCCGCGGAAGCGGGATTTTTGTCCGGAAGACGAATCGCACCGGCTACATTCGTCTGTTCTCGACCCAAGGATTCAAGCAGAATCTCGTCGGTCATACGATTGAGTCGACCGTTCTTGCACTCGAACCAATGTCTGCAACGAATAACATCGCGAAGAATCTCGGGATAGAGGCAGGTGAGACGGTTTATTACGTTAAGCGAATCCGCTACATCGACGGCAAGATCCTCTGTCTCGAAGAGTCTTACTATCGCCAATCAATCGTTCCGTACTTAAATCGTGAAATCGTCGAGCAGTCGATCTTCGAATACTTAGAGACGGCACTCCAATTGAATATTGGGTTCTCGGATATGTACATGCACGTCGGGAAGTTAAGCGCTGAGTCGGCTCGTCATCTGGATCTCACCGAGGGCGATCCTGGATTAACGATCGAGACAGTATTTCATTTGACGAACGGTCGTCCGTTCGACTATTCCGTCATCACATACCATTATGAACATTCGCATTTCGTCGTTCAGGCGAATGGACTATATTTATGAAGAACGGAGCTAAATCAAATGAATCGTGAACTCATTCTGTATTACGGAATGCTTATACTCGGAATCATTACACTTTTTGGTGGCATCTTCTTTACGATTGATACATGGAAAGACTCGACAGAAACATTTAAAGACAAACTTCAGTTCATCTTCATCACGTTACTTGGATTTGGACTACTTTACTGGACGGTCCCTAGCCTATCGCAAATCGTCTTCAAGGACTACGCTGTCATCAAAGGTGACTGTTATGTAGAGGAAAACTCAGGAAAGACACAATCCATGTCTATTATTTTCGACTCAACCGAAGATTATGAGGATTTTACCTTTCAAGATTATCCGGAATTAGGAGCGTACGGAGAAGACGTGCCCTATTTCTGTCGCGTCATTTCAACAAAGAACCATCGATTTCCGATTTCCTATAAAATTTACGATTCTAAGACACATAAACAACTCTCCTCTTCCGAAGATGATTAAAACAAAAAGGATTGCATGAGCTTATGCCCATGCAATCCTTTTGAAGTGCTTACAGTAATGAGACAAGCCAATCGTTGTCTCATTTCATTGTGTTATAACCGAATCTTTTCTTTACTCGAATTTTCGAGATACAGTTCCCCATCAAACGTCGTCAAGGCAATCACTTTCCCGTCTTTTTCATACCACGCCGTTGCGCCTTCACGATCGAATTCTTTCCAACCGGCTTGGCGAATCCGAGTCCCATAGAGTAAACCCGGTCCGTCAGTTTCCGAGACTAGACGGGTTTTGATTTTCCACTCGCCTTGTTTTTCAACTGCCGTAGCAAATCGCGGCAACGGAAAACCGGATACTTTTGATTCTTGAAATCCAGCATACCAACTACCGATGACTACAATGAGCCCAAGACATACAATGGCGATCCATTTCTTCTTCATAAGTATTCTCCTTTTACTTTCCATCTTCATTTTAAAATTACCAAAAAATAGTTTAACTTCCCTCATCCTAAAGGCGGATTACTGATTTTTTAGTTGTGAGAACATATGAAAATTGTTTCGAATTTATGAAAACATCCAAAAAATTTTCAATTTTTTTCATAAAAAATGCACACCCCTGTTCGTCCTTAGAGTAGCAACGGTTTGACAACTCCCGGCACAGAGCCATTTTCAGTCGTTTTCAAGTGGTTAAGCGCATTAGCAACTTGACTTCATTTCCTGCTATGGTACGATACGAACTTATTAAAGGGAGTGAACAGAACTTATGAAATTCAGAAAAGAAAAAGTCAATGTCGTTGACATGCAGCAAACCAAAAAAAGTGTCTACGCGACCGGAATTGGGAATGCGATGGAATGGTTCGATTTTGGTCTTTATTCCTATCTCGCAATCATCATCAGTCAAAACTTCTTTAGCGCTGTTGAAAATGATGAACTAAAGCTCGTCTTTACGTTTGCGACCTTTGCGATCGCTTTTTTAATGCGACCAATCGGCGGAATCGTCTTTGGACGCATTGGAGATCGACTCGGGCGGAAGGTCGTCCTAACGACGACAATCGTTATGATGGCTGGTTCGACGCTCATCATTGGACTATTACCGACCTATGATCAAATCGGAATTTGGGCACCGATTCTGTTATTGTTAGCCCGGATCTTACAAGGATTCTCGACTGGCGGTGAATATGCCGGCGCAATGGTCTACATCGCTGAGTCATCACCAGATAACAAACGAAGTGCTCTCGGAAGTGGACTTGAAATCGGTACACTCGGTGGATATATTCTCGCCTCATTACTTGCTACAACACTTTTCGTCACCTTATCGGATGATCAAATGGCATCTTGGGGATGGCGGATTCCCTTCATTCTTGGGGCACCACTCGGTTTATTTGGTCTCTATTTACGTCGCCACTTGGATGAATCACCGATCTTCGAAAATGAGATCAATGAAAATACAGAAGAACCCGCGACATTCCGCGAAATCCTGCGTGACCACAAACGTGATATCATCGTTTGTTTCATCGCTGTCGCCTTCTTCAACATTACGAACTACATGCTCTTGTCCTACATGCCATCGTACCTCGATGAAGTCATCGGCATGTCAAGTTCGACAAGCACGATTCTCATCACCGGTGTCATGGTGATCATGATTCCGCTCGCTTACTTCTTCGGGAAGCTTAGTGACAAAAAAGGCAATCGCAATATCGTTCTTTTTGCGTTAGCCGGACTATCGTTGCTTTCAATCCTGTCGTTCTTCTTGATTGGTCTTAAACCACTCTTGTTCGTCGGGATCGGAATCTTCATCCTTGGCTTCTTCTTGGCGATCTTTGAAGGAACGATGCCAAGTCTTCTACCGAGTATCTTCTATACGGATGTCCGTTACCGGACGCTATCCGTGACGTTCAACGTCTCGGTCTCAATCTTCGGTGGAACGACGCCACTCGTTTCGACGTGGCTCGTCCATACGACACAAAACCCGCTCGCTCCTGCTTTCTATCTAACAGCAGTCAGCGTCATCGGCTTCGTCACGTTCTTCTTCTTCTTTAAGAATACAGCTGGTAAGGCACTGAAAGGGTCGCATCCGACTGTATCGAGTGAAAAAGAAGTCGCGTCGATTGCGAAGAAACCAGACGACGCCCTCTGGTGGGCAGAATAATTGCTATAAGTAAGAGCCGTCTTCCGCAGAAGACGGCTCTTTTTAGTAGACAGCACTCAACTCTTTTACGACGCGGTCCGCGACTGCGAGTTCCTGCTCTTGCGCAAAATCGAACTGACAACCGATCGCAGCGAGTCCGTTCGCATGCGCCGCTTTGAAATCAGATAAGCGGTCACCGACAACGTAGCCTGACGAGATGTCGTGCGTCTTACAAATCTCCCGTACGAGTGATGATTTATCACCGAAACGGATGTCTTCGATACTATAGACATGATCGATATAGGCTTCGAGTCCATACGTCGTCACGATCGCTGACAAGTAGGATGGCCACCCATTACTGGCGATATAGACGGAGTGATCCGCTTGTTTTAAACGACTTAGCAATTCGACCGTTCCCGGATATAGGCAACCATGCCCCGCCTTGACTGCCTGCTCTATGCTACGTCGAAACTTTTGATCCGCAGCCTGTTGGTCTGTGGCTGAAAAGTCCGGTAGTAACGTCTGCCAGACTTCCGGTAACGAGACGCCCATGATCTGCTGATAGAGGGCGACTGGCGTCTCTCCCTCCCAGCGCCCCGTCTGACGCAACTCATGAAAGACATCTTCTAGCGCATGCGCAAGCACGGCATTCGTTTGAAACAACGTTCCATCCATGTCAAAAATGTAGTGTGTCATTCGCTCTCCCCTTTTTGCTGTTGTTTTATTTTCTGAATCATGGCTTCTATCGATGTATCCTCAGCAATCAGACGATCCGTCGGGCGGTGATCCCGATCAATCCACCAGCGTTTCATATCCGTCTCAGAAAACTCCGTCGGCTGGCGCATCGCATGGCGACGAATGGTTTCTTCGAAGGAGACGTCAAAATAATACGCCGCGTACCGTGACGTAAAGCGACGTTCCAACCGGTCAATCATCTCACCGTACCAGTCCTGTGCAAGAATGCCTTCCAGCAGAATCGTCGCGTGGCGTCCGTCAGCAAGTCCGACCAACTCCTCGATCCAGCGAATCGCCGGATTTCCTGGTCCATCTTTTACGTTCAACATCTCTCTGCGGATAACATCTTGTGAAAACAAGATGCTATCCGGTAAAACCGATCGTAACCCTTTGGCAAGCGTCGTTTTTCCACTACCAGAATTCCCGCGAATGACGATCAAGCGCGACTTCATGTCGTGAACCAGTCCCCGTTCAAGGCAGCAATGTACCGCTCTGCAGAGCGCGCTACTGCTTCAGACGCACCGGTTTCGATTTTCCGATGAAAGGCGTCATATAATTTTTCAAATTGCAGCGGACGTAACGTTTCTGCCATTCGCGCGACCGTCTTTGCCGGAAGCGGAATCACATTCGGATAGCTGTACATGAAACTGACCCATGCCCGATCGGCAACGATCCGAATGATGTCCCCTGTCAACAATAGACCCGCTGATGCGTCTTTTCGTTCACAGATGACTGCTCCTTTGAAGTGACCACCGACGCGATGTAACATCACATCTTCTGCCAATTCCAAGCGTTCACCACTCCAGAAGACGATGCGTTCGCTTGGTCGCGTAACGAACGATGCATCATCTTCATGAATATAGATCGGCACGTCAAAAGTCTCCGCCCATTCGACTTGTGTCGCGTAATAATGCGGATGTGATAAAGCAATCGCCTGAATTCCGCCTAATTTTTCAAGTTGCTCTTTCGTTGTTGAATCAAGATATGTAATGCAGTCCCATAACAGGTTGAACGATTTTCCTTGGACAAGATATGCCGTCTGACCGATACCGAACGCCGGTGTCGTCTGAATCGCATAGACGCCTGCTCCGTCGTCACTAATGACGTTTTGATACGTTCCTGACGTTTGCATGGCAGCGAGCGTCGTCCACGTTTGACCAGTTGGATTGACATACTGTCGTTCCTCTAAGCAAATCGGACACGTTTCGCGCTCTGGATTGATTTGTTCGACGCCACACGTCGTACAGATGATGGTTTCCATCTCATCATTCCTTTCCCATTCGTAAATGATTTTCCTGATATATCATACCATATTCCATTTATAGGGATTGAAGGAATTAAGAGGCGTTTACCGAAAGAAACATGTATGAAAAAAGGAGGAGATGCTCATGTCAATTTCGACCCACCTTATTGCGCCCCGCTTGAATGCTGTCTTTTTGCATGTTCAGGATGTGAAACGTGCCGCCGCTTGGTATCACCAGTTACTGCAGTTGCCGTTGGATGTGTCGCGTGTCTCGTCACCTGTTTACAATCTCCCACTCGAAGGTCCAACGAGTTTGACGCTCGATGATCATTCGAATGACGCAACGTACCAACATCACCCTTCACCACATGCTTTATTTAATTTTTATACAACAGATATTGATGCATCTTATCAGTTTGTGTTGTCGTTACAGGCTCCCATCATCCGTGACATCGAGCGTTTCGATGATTTTGCTTACTTTACGTTTGCAGATCCCGACGGCAACGTCTTGATGCTCTGTACAGGGTAAGACAAAAGCAGGGCGAACCACTGATGTGGCTCGCCCTGCTTTGTTTAATAAGACGTTCGATCATCATTTATGACGCTTTGAAAACGTTCTGTGAACCGATTGATCGCCTCTTCAGTATCAAGAATGCCAGAAAACCAGATCTTTTTGTCTTCCGAAAATATAAGATGTAATGAACCTTCTATTGTAGACTCCACTTTAAGTGTAGCAATCGTATCTGACTTCAATAATGTCTTTTGTGATAGAGTGACCAGTTCATTCGTCAACGTTTCGCGTGTATCTTCTGACGTTTTTTCCTGAAGAAGATCAACTGTTTTATGAAGCAATACGGCTTTTGAGACACGCGATAAATTCAACTCACGAATTTCAAAAATGTAGGCATCCTCACATTCATGATGACGCTGGACGATAAATCGTGGAGAATGCACTAAGTGTTGAATGAAGTGAACGAACATTTCGATGGTCATTTCGGACATACCGAAACCCTCCCTTTTACGTGGATCAATGGACGAATGCCTTTAATCCTTTATCTGAATGGACAGTAAGAGTCCTGTATGAAATCAAGCAGGTAAATTGGAAATATCCCCTCCTTCCTGTAAAGTTATACCACAAAAACAAGTACAAAGTGTACATGTTTTTGTTTCAAAATTAAGATTCGAATAGCGTCCGAATCTTGTTTATAGTAACATAAAAGATACTAGTTTTAATCATAATTAACATGATGATCTGATAAAAATCTGAATGACTGGAATATGTACACGGATAAAGAGTCAGAGATCATCTACCCCTCTCTGACTCTTTCTTCAGTCGTTCATCGTCGGCGCGATTAAATCTTGTAACGTGTATGCCTGCAACGCGTCCGTAAAGGACATGAATGCTTGATCGAACGCTTGACGTGTGTTTTGCAAACTACCATTTTTATTGGGAACGGTCACATTTTCAAGATAGGATACTTCTTCAAATAAATGAACGATTTCTCCTAACGTAATCGTCTCTGGCGATTTCGCTAATTTGAATCCACCATTACGACCTTGTACGGAAATGATGAGACCAAACTTGCTCAATGAATGGACAATCTTCATCAAATGATTTTTAGAAATATCATAATGGGTTGCCACTTCTTGAATTTGTACGAGCCGATTCGGATGCGACGCTGCGAAAATAAGCACACGAATGGCATAGTCCGTAGAGCGAGTCATCTTCATCCATTTCACCTTCTTTTTCTTTCCTTTATATAAACATAGTACAGAAGCTTACTCATTTTCACAATCAATAGTATGGCTTGAAGTGTCATTTCGAGTGATTTTGCACATATGTATATCGTTTATCTTAAAGGAAATGAAGTGTCAAAATCTAGGGATTTTTTCGGAAAGAGGCAAAATGATATTTTAATCGATGAAGCAATTCAAGCAGAATGTTTAATGTCTATGATAAGATTTCTTTAAACATGTATTTTTATCGTTTGTTTATATATCTTTTTAGAAAGAGGTCTAGTCATGAAGTGGCTTTCATCAAGTATGTTTCATCGATTTTATATCCTATTGTTTTCGAATTTCTTGATTTTTGCAAGCATCGGCGTCTTAACATTTTACTTTGCTCAAAAAGAGCTGGAGCAACACCGAACTTCATCACAGAAGATCACATCACAAAAAACGCAAGCTCGCACACTATGGAATGAAGCACAACAAGTCAATCTTCAAGTCCAACAAATCGACTTTAATGATCAAACCGATCTTAAGCAGGTCAATCAGCGGTTGGAACGCTTACAACAACACGTTCAATCATTTAGTCAACGTTATTCAGATCCAGCGGATGAACGCTTTACACATCAACTCGTTCAATTTGCAAGATTGTTAGAACTGGAACTGACGTTACAAGTACTCACGGATAATCAAAAGCTGGTTCAACAATCTGACTCCGCTATCAATGACTATTTTCGATTGATTCATAATGAAGAGCGAAAAGCACAACAATCACTACAACAAAGAACCGTTGAAGTTTTACGCTACGCCTTTGGTGTGATGATCATTGCTTTTTGCCTTCTCAGTTACTTGATTTTAAGATTTGTGCGGTCTTTTCGAACGGACTTACTTGACCTCGTCGATCAAACGAAACACCCTGACCGATTGGAGCAGAACGATTTTCAGAACCGTCACGACGAGATTGGTACACTTGGGCGATCGATGCAACAAATGACGACGTTGCTCGCCTTTGAGCACCAGCAAACGCAAGCTGTCAATTCACAACTCCAAGAGTCTTTCTATCAACAAAAAATAATTGAGCGACAACTTCAATTTCAAAACCAGTTAGCTACTCAAATTTTACGTCATCAATCAATGTCAGGTCTTCACACGTGGCTACAGGCAATCGGTAGTCATTTTCGGGCGACGCATATCTTTTTTTCACCACAGTCGGAAAGTTTTGAAGCTGTCCATATCGCACTATCAGACGAACCGACTTATGACCAAGAACGGCTAGAGTTAGAAGCCAAGACCGAGCTAGATACATCAATCCATCTAATTGAGGAAGAACAATTGACGTTGTGTGCTCTCCCATTACACAGTCCGTCAAAATTCATTGGTACATTGACTTTACAATTTCATCATCGTTTCACCGAGACTATCGCACTTCAGAAAACGACACATTTATTGAATATCGGGTTGATGCGGTTGCTTGATGACATCCGTATAAAAGATCACCATCAATTAATTCAACGCATTTTAAATGGTCTTCGAGAAGCTATATTGTTCGTCGATGTGACGAACACAAATATTTTTACGAATCATATGTTCCATCAATTGTTCCCGAACTGGTCACCATCTGAAAAACAATCTGAAAACTTAGCATTCGTTATCGAAGCCTTCGAACCGTTGATTCTCGAAACAGATGCGTTGTATGCATATGTCGAACAAATCAAAGCAGGCTTCGAGCATGCAACAGTCGTTCCTGCTCAGGATTTCTCAATGCCAGACGATCGTCACGTACGACTTTACACAGAATTTTTGCCAGATCGTCAAGGTATTTTATTTGTTTTTCGAGAACGTACTATTGAAGTCAATCATGCTAAAAAAGAGCAGAACTTCATTTCGGTTTTATCTCATGAGCTACGAACGCCGCTTGCCTCCATTGAAGGGTTTAGTGAACTGATGTTACACCGGACATTGTCTCCTTCAAAGCAGCGCAAATACTTAGAGACCGTGCGAAGTGAGACGCAGCGACTCAGCCAATTATTAACCGAATTCCTAGATTATCAGCGACTTAGTCATCAAAAAGAATCCTATCAGTTAGAAAGATTTTGCATCGAACATCTGCTCATTGAGTTAACCGAGTGGTTGAACGTTTCGACATCGACACATCATTTACAAATCCAAAGCGACGGTCCTTGTCTGATCACGGCTGACCAAGAAAAAATCCGGAGAGTCTTATTAAACATCTTGAATAATGCGATAAAATATTCTCCCGTTGATTCAAATATCCAAGTCTCGCTAGCGTGCTGTGAATCTGAAATCGTCATCACCATTAGCGATGACGGATATGGTATCCCAACTCAAGATCTTCCCTATCTGTTTGATCCCTATTATCGCGTCGAACAGGCAGACCACCTCCAAGTTCAAGGCACAGGTCTCGGTTTACCGATTTGTAAGGAGATCATTGAGGCGCATGGCGGACGTATCACCGTTCATTCAGAAATCGGAAAGGGATCCGACTTTTTTATCCGTTTACCTCGTGATGAAGAGTGGAACACAACCAATAACATGTATGAGAACAGTATGAATAATCTACAACTAGGAAGTGAAGAACGTGGAAGCTGATTTAAATCAAATCGTTCGCTGTTTAAATCAAGATTTTAAACAGCAAAAAACTGTCTTCAGTGCAATGGCACTGAAAGAGACCAACCCCTGCATCGTCTTGATGGAAGATCACCGCAAAAGACGGCTGTATGACGCTTTATATCAATATCCTGATTTCATCGCAGAGTTGGAATCCCTCATTTATCGTTGTTTAATTGATGTCCGGGGAGCCCGTGAATCAGCCTCCCCTTCTGAGATTTTTATCTCTAAAGCCCAGCTCTATTCGCCTTATCATTATTTAATCACTTTTTTATGAGAGGAGTCCGCCATGACTGTTCAAGAAAATACAGCATTGTTGATTATTGATGTTATCAATAAGATGGATTTTGAAGGAGCCGAGCAGTTATTGCAACAAACGCTCCCTGTCCTTGAACCACTCTCAAAATTAAAACAACATTGTAAACGTCAAAACATCCCGGTGATTTACGTCAATGACAATTTTGGTCTGTGGCAGGAAAATGTTAATCAGATCATTGATGAGTGTCGCGGTGGTCTTGGCGATGTCCTCATTGAAACAATGCACCCAGAAGAGAACGATTACTTTATCATCAAGCCAAAACATTCAGGTTTTTTCGGGACCCAACTTGATATTTTATTGAAGCATTTGGATGTCTCACGTCTTATCATCACTGGTTTAACAACGGATATGTGTATCTTATTTACAGCTAATGATGCCTACATGCGAGAATATGCCATTCACGTCCCTGAAGACTGTACGGCAGCAGAAACTGCCGTTGCTAAAGATCATGCTCTAGAAATTCTCAGTTCGACATTATCTCTTGACTGCTCCTCAAGTTCACGCCTATTGAAGGAGGATTAATCATGCTTCATTATTTTTCTGGTACGTATGAAACAGCACGCCAACGTTTCAATGAAACTGCACAGCACATTCTTTCACGGCATTATCCGAAACTAACTCATGATTCACTTGAACAAGAAGCATCACTTTATTCCGACTGGTGGCACGGACAGTCCGGTAATAATTCGACATTATTCATTCTATCGAGTGGACTGCACGGAATCGAAGGATATGCAGGCAGTGCCATGCAGCTTCAGTTTTTAAGTGACCATATGAAACAGCTGAACACGGGAGAAGTCGATGTTTTGCTGATCCATGGTATCAATGCTTACGGAATGAAATATCATCGCAAAGAAACCCATCATAACCTCAATTTAAATCGAAATGCGATTCACGATTTTTCAAAGGCTGATTTACGTAATCCAGGTTTTGATGACTTACAGTCTTTGTTCATAAAACGGTCAGGATCAGGGCGTCGTCTGGATTATATACCGTTTACGTTACAGGTCTTATACAACTTGATTCGTCTAGGTCCACATGCTTTTTTAAAAGCTGCGACACTAGGACAATTCAAACATCCGACCGGATTCTATTATGGCGGACGTACGCAAGACGCTTACTTCTCTGACGTATTAAGTCGTCTCGTCGATACCCTATCTGCTTACCGACACGTCGTGATGCTCGACTGTCATACTGGTTATGGACCAGCGGGGCAAGTCCAACTCGTCATGTCATCGGAAGATCCGAGACACGCAAAAGAAGTAGAAAAATATACAAATTACCCGTTTGTCGATCAACCACGAGATCAACAGTTTTATGCAATCGAAGGAGAATGGTTAAACTATCTGTATAAAGAAACAAAAAAGCGACACATCGGTTTTTTAGGTTTAACCGTAGAGTGTGGGACGCTTGGAAAGCATCCTTTTGCCCTACTCCGAACGTTAAAAGCAACAATTGATGAAAATCGTCTCTTTTTCAATCAAGCAGTTGCTCCTCGACGGATTAGAGAGCGGTTCGATGCACTTTACATCCCTAAAAATAAACAGTGGCGACGATTCATCTTGAACGAGACGTCCTTCATTTTCAATAACATCACCGAGTGGGTCAATGAACCTATAAATCATACTTTGATCAAACGATCACTTCAGCGTAACGAAAAATAAGATGAAAACAGGTTTGAAAGAAACTGAATAAGGTATATAACATGTGTAACTCGCATATGTTTAAAACTTAAAGGGGGTTCTTTCATGTTTCGCCATCAAAAAGAATTACAATTCGAAGTCAAGGTTGATCGACCCGATCCAAAACTCGCTCGGGCCGTGCAAGAGGTACTCGGTGGACAATTCGGTGAGATGACGGTCATGATGCAATATCTTTTCCAAGGCTTCAATTGTCGAGGTGAAGAAAAGTACAAGGATATGCTGATGGATATCGGGACGGAAGAAATCGGGCACGTTGAAATGCTATGTTCCCTCATTTCTCAATTGCTCGACGGGGCGTCACCGGATGATCAGGCAGAAGCTGCCAAAGATCCAGCGACGGCAGCAATTCTCGGGGGTATGAATCCACAGCATCTTTTAGTTAGCGGTCTCGGTGGACTGCCATCAAACGCAAACGGCATTCCGTGGAACGGATCCTATATCGTCGCGAGCGGTAACTTATTGGCAGATATGCGCTCGAACCTACATGCTGAATCACAAGGTCGACTTCAAGTCGCCCGTCTCTATCATATGACGACGGATGAAGGCGTGCGTGCTACATTCCGTAAGATGCTCGCCCGTGACCGCTATCACCAGTATCAATGGATGGCTGCGATCGAAGAGCTGGAAACGAAAAACGGCGTCGTCGTGCCTGCTACTTTCGCACCGGAAGATGAGATGGAAGCGCAACCGCATGCTTATGAGTTCTGGGACCTATCGGAAGGAACAGCTTCAAAAGAAGGTCGCTGGGCTCAAGGGGAAGCACAAGATGGCACCGGTGAATTCGTTCATCTAGAAAACCCTGCACCACAAGGAAATATTCCGAATATGAAGGTACCAGCACACAAACTTCACCACGACCTAGCAGAAAAAACAGGAATGCAAAACGTTAAAGATACTGTCAAACGTATGTTACATGATAAGGAGTGAGACCGATGGCTAAATCACCACTTGCAATCCATGAAACACTCGAAATCCATGAAATCATGACGATGAAACAAGCCTGTCTCGTTAAAGCTGTTGCTGTTCGTTCTTTTGTCAAAGATGAGACGCTTGAAAAATTGATTGCTCAAGACATCAAAGATAGCGAACAAGCATTAAACGATTTACAAAAGCTATTGGCAGATCATGAAGGAGGCGGTTCACATGAATGAAGCTCTTCAATCCATTAATCGTCCCAGTAAAAAACGAGACGAGTTGATTGCGACAGATTTCTTAATCAGCAGTAAATCACTCGTCCGCGCTTATGCTGTCGCGATTACGGAAACGGCTTCTCCTGATGTGCGGAAAGTCTTGACCGAACAACTGAACAAAGCCATTCAGACTCACGCTGCGATCGCCGGATACATGATTGACCATGAGATGTATCACGCGCATGACTTGAAAAAGCAATTAAAACACGATCAAGAAAAACTAGAGGTCGCAAAAGGATTGCTATGACGTTTCCCCTTCCCTTCTGATTCAGAAGTGGAGGGGGTTTTCTTTCAGAATTCGTGTAAGGAGCGATAAGTCCCATGATTGACATCAATCACATTCAAATCAAACAAAGCGGAGAAACCGTTTGTCTCACCTGGGAAGGAACAAGTAAGGTCCGACTCTTCTTAAACGGTATACCTTGTTTCATTCAGAACTCGAATACCTATCAAACGGATGTACTCCCTTTATATGAGCCTTTGTCGTTCGAACTGATCGATTCAGATTCGAAGACACGTATCGTCACGGCTCTTGTTTCAAGTACGGATGATTTGTTCTGGAATCGAAAAGTGACTGTCCTGATTCAACAAAATCATGTTGTCCGACTATTATGGGGTGAAATTCCAGAGGTATCGCATTATTCGATATTTCAAGATGGGCATCGATTAGGTCAAACTACAACACCCGAATGGAAAGGAACGATTGACCCTGAACAGTTTACACGTTTCGAAATCCGGGTGTTACGTCCCATTTCTAGAAAATCGATGCCGTTCGCACGCATAATCAAGACGTTCGCCCGCGTTACGAATCAGATAAAACAAGAACAAGACCGAGAACGGGAATTTGAACAATTCGTACTCTATTTTTCTTTGTACCCGCTATCCGCTTCACATACGAAGGTTTCTTCATACCGATTGCGTGTACTGACGTTCATTGCTCCTCCGATTCTCATGAACCCGAATCCGTTTTCTCCGCATCGTTATTTCGAAGGCGATGCGCGACAATATTCGCCTTTTTCTAAAGAGTATCGTACCTTTACAGAGGTCCTGACATGTAATGGTGAAACGACTCATCAACTATCAAAACAAGCAAATCCTACTCGCTCTTTTGATGCTTGTCATCAGTTATATCGAGAAGATGTCGCTTCGACACAGCAAGTCTATTTATCACATCAATCACCAACTCGATATACGCTTCATCATTCTGTTGGTAATCCGCTCGTCGTCTCACCAAACATCGACTACGAAATAACGGTGACACACCGTTCAAATCTTTGGCGTATCGCAGGAACACACCTCCAATCACCGCATCATGAAGTGTATCTGGATGAAGGAGACGATTGTTTTGAAACAATCCACCAAGCCCATGATTTAGGATTAAGTTTCCTCGGCGATCCATTGCCAAGTTGTCACTGGTTGCATGTGACCAACCAATGAACAGAAAGAAAACCGCGACCGATTCGTCGCGGTTTTTCATCTTTAGTCGTGAAATCGAGCTCGCGTCTCCGGAGACGGTAACGCGCACTGCTGCTTTTGTCCAAACCAGCGATGACGGTTGTTTGCAACGAAATCATAGACGCGATCTCGAAGTGAACGTGGAACAATCTGAAACACACTCAACAGACGCCATCCACCTTTTAAATGACGGGCAATCCGTAACGCTGCATCTGATTTGATATAGGGTACACCCCGGTCAATCACAACGACACTGTCGATCGTTTCCGGAAGATGATGACGACGGACGATTTCTTGTCCTGTTTCCCCTTGCAACGAAGCAAAATCATGATATCCTTGGTCTCGTTTCAAAATGAACTGGACACTCGCGTCACAGAGATTACATTCTCCGTCGAATAAGACGATTGCTTTCATGATCGATTCATCCTCCCCCACCTGTTTAACGAATAATTTCGTACACTTTTTCTTTACCACGTTTCAAGTCAAAACATGCATTTAATCAGTATGTTAAATCATAATAACGCTTCCGTTCATTGTCTTTCTTACGCTATACTGTTTTTGTAAACATTTGGAACCATTCATTTATTTGATTGTATCTATGTAAAGGAGCGTACATATGACGAAACGACCGATTGCTATCGTGACCGGTGCCAGTCAGACACGCGACATCGGAGCTGCGATTTGCCGCCAGCTTGCCATGTCTGGACATGACCTGGTCTTTACTTATTTTAAAGCAACAGCGGATTGGGCGACTAGTTTTACGACCGAACTTGAAAATCAAGGTGCCCGCGTCCTTGCGATCGAACTTGATTTAGGTCAAGCAGATGCCGCTGATGATTTATTCGATCAGGTAGAAGACTTTGGAACACCAAGTATCCTGATCAATAACGCTGCCCATTCGACGATGACGGATTGGCGAACACTTGATGCAGCCAGTCTTGATCAACACTATGCCGTCAATCTCCGGGCACCGTTGTTGCTCGCGACACGTTTCACGAAACAATTCGTTGAAGCACATCTAACGTCCGGTCGTATCATTCAACTGACGTCCGGACAGGATCTCGGTCCGATGCCTGACGAGATTGCTTACGCTACGACAAAAGGTGCCTTGTCGACGTTTACGAAGACTTACGCGGCAGCCGTGGCGCCGCTTGGCATCACCGTCAACGCCGTCAATCCGGGTCCGACAGACTCGACTTGGATGGATGAAGCAACCCGGACGGCGCTTAAACCTAGTTTTCCGTTCGGGCGAATCGGTGCGCCGGAAGACGTCGCACGATTGATCCAATTCCTCGTCAGTCCTGACGGTGGCTGGGTGACCGGGCAAGTCATCCATTCCGAAGGTGGCTTTGAACGCTGAATATGTCGCATGTAAAAACATCCCTCTGACGTTAAAATCAGAAGGATGTTTTGCATTATCGAAAGACCGGACTCGTTTCTGTCAAAAAATCGTTCCAGGCTGTTTGATGCAGTTCGCTATAGAGCTCTGGCATCTGATCTCTTTCAAAAAAAGCAACATCGAATGATTCATCGGCATCAATCGTCCATTGTCCCCCATTGATTCGGCAAACGAAAAAATGGACGATCGGTTGGGCGACATCCCCGTTTGGATACATCTCTTCGTACTTCGAATAGACACCACTCAACCGTTCGATCCTGACATGAAAACCGGTCTCTTCAAAAATCTCACGCTGTGCGGCTTCAATGAGCGACTCTCCTAGTTCCAGTGCCCCGCCCGGAAAGCCCCATGCTTGTTGCTCCCGCCGTTTTTGAAGAAGAATGCGCCCCTCCTTGTCAAAGACAATCCCACCGGCAAAGTTCAACATCACTTTTTCTTGACCGACCTTAGTGCGAAGAAAACGTATGTAGTCCATCTGTCGCCCCTTGAAGTTTGACGTACTTCAGCCATGTGATCAGTTGCTTGATCATGGCATCGGTCACGGTATGATTGACACCCGGAAAAACGTCTAATACGGTCGTTTGCGCCATACCTGCTTGAACAGCTGTCCCGTGATAAAACTGCTGGATCGATAGTGGAATGATGTCATCGGCATCGCCGTGCAGAAGCAACCGCGGACGCTCATCCATCACACTGATTGGATCGAGTTTCCATGGTACATCCTCCTTTTTGATAGCAGGTCGCCCGTCACGAACGCGGAATTGACGTTCTGCTTCAAGATAGGCACCGCCCCCATTGATCGCAACGAGTGCTTTAATCGGCCGACGCGACATGATCCCGTGGGCAATGAACCCACCCATCGAGACGCCGATCGCTATCACGTCTGAAACATGCCAGCCTGATTGTTTGATGATAGCTGTCGCTTCCGTAATCGATTGTTCGACGACGCACCAAAAATAGGTCGTCGTTATTTCTGGATCAAATGGATGATCAAGCGGATCACGTTGATCATGCCGAAGAAGTTCCGGGATGAAGACATCGTATCCTTCTTCAGATAATTGTCGCGCAAACTCTAGATAAGAGACAGCCGTTCCGCCCCAACCATGATAGAGGAGGATGGCTCCTGTAGGTTGAGAGGCACGGACACAATGAACATGAAAATCAAGCTTCATTATTTAGCTTCTCCTGGTTCAAGCGGACGATCGTTCTCGCGAAGTCATCTTCCGGTAATCGTTGTCCGTTCTCAAGAAACGGTTTCCAGTACGGTCGAATCTTAAATAACGAGACCGTATCACGATAGACTGTTCGGCGGACGATTTGTTTTGTCGTCAACGGCAATCCGTTCTCGCTTTCAACCTGGATGCCGCAAATCTGATCACCAATCGTTTTTCCGTTCAACAGTTTTAATTGCGCGACTTCTCCTAGAAAACTGATCGTCGGTTGTGTCACGACAGCGTGAACGACTTCTGACTTCACACGTCGTAACACCGTTTTTTCGATGACGACAGAAAGTCCGAAATAAACAGCTTGGTTGATGATATACGCACCGATTCGTCGTTTAGTCGTTGAATGCATGGATGGTCCTCCTTATACGTTGAAATAAACAACAGCGCCAAGTCCACTGACGGCAATCAAATAAAAGACGATTGCGAGTCGTTTGTTTGCAGCAGAGATATCCTTTCGGACGAGGATCTTACTATACCGATACGTCAAGAATGCGAACACGAGCAATGCCAAAATCAATAATGGTTCCATTCGATTCCCTCCTTTTCTTTCTTATTCTACATCATTTCTGGTTTCGAATTGTTATATTTTACAAGTAAAGTGGTATATGCTTGATCCATATGACATCAATCCAACAATGAAATGAGGTTTACATGTTGAACACTACAACGATTTGCTGTCTTGTGGAGTCGAAGACACCTGGTTATCTTGTTCGGGAACTGCCGCCGCTTGGCATCCATGACGTCTACGTCCGCACTCTAGCCGGTGCCATTAGTATCGGTGCCGAACTTCCCCAATGGCTGGAACAAGACATGACCGAAACCAGCTATGACTATCCGCTCGAGACAGGATATGAAAGTTATGGCGAAGTGCTTGCAGTTGGTGACGCCGTCCAAATCGTCAAGCCCGGAGATCGGGTTGTCAGCTTCTATGGTCATCAAGATCAAGCGATCATTCCTGAATCGAAAGTCATCCCGGTTCCTGCTTATGTCTCACCACGTGAAGCCTTACTACTGATTCTGTCCTGTGACGCGGCAAAAGGCGTCCGTAAGCTGACATTGACACCCGATACAAGCGTCTTAGTTTCTGGAATGGGTACGATCGGTTTGCTGACAGTGCATTACTTACGGTATTACGTTAACGTTCGTCAGATTGATATCCTCGAGCCACTTACGTCCCGAGCAGAGTTAGCGCGTCAATTAGGTGCACGTGTTGTCACACCGGATTCAAGTATGTATGACGCCGCTATCGAATGTTCTGGACGCCAAGCGGCCTTTGCCGAGCTTCAGTCTGCTGTCCGTCCTCATGGTGCAATCTGCGTCTTATCGGACGGCAACCGGGAAACCTTGACGTTGACGCCCGCGTTTCACGCGAAAGAACTTCAGATCATTGCATCGAGTGACGGCTGGGACTACCGCAAGCATGCAGACTGGCTCTTTTCAGACGATCGTCACGCGACATTGCCAGCTTTGTTCGAACACGAGACTTCGTTTTCGGAGCTTGCCAGTTGCTTCGCTGCCTTGATGGAAACACCAGATCTCCCGATCAAAGTATTCGTTGATTATGAGCAGACAAGCTGAACACCGTTCGGATCCGTACCTACGAGCGATACGTCGGAAAAGACTGCTTCTTGTAAGACGGTCTTCTCCCCGCGGACGGTTTGGATTTGTGAAATCGATCGATCGAACAGTTTCGTTAAATCCGCCTCTAATCCTTCGCGCGGTGTCGTTAGAATTAAACGCTCAATTGTCGTTCCATCAGTATCCGCAATCGCATCTTCATGGATTTGCAGTTCAATCCGTAATCCGTATGGTGTCTGCAAGAACGTCCGACGCTCGTTCGCTTGGACCGTGAACGATAACGTTTCTGCGCGATCAAGAATCGTTTGCACGTCACCAGGCTGAATCAAAAATCCGATGTGATCGAAGCGAACCGTTTTTCCGAATCCGATCGTCACATTGACCGCTCCCCGTTTCATTTCAATGATTCGGAATAAAATTTGATCTGCTCGAAAATCATCCCATGATAGAGGTGGATTAAACGACGAAAATTCTCCGTCTTTCTTCCCGATGCGCTGGGAAACGTGAAATCCGCGTGCCGTGTACCAAGCCTCTGTTTCTTCCAAATGTGGTGTCCAAATATGGTAGTGAAATAGCATTTACATACACTCCTTTTTGTTGTTCCAATCGTTCCACGTCATCACTTCGACTTGGTTCGATTCATTCAAATATTGTCGTAATAACGGGAGGTGCGCAGCACCGTACAAACAGACGATTCGTTCGTTCGCCTGAGCAAGGTGCAGTAAACGATTTGCGATCTTTTGATTGCGGACTCGCCAGTAGCGTTCAACCCAAATCCGACCACTCTCCAGTCGTTCGATTTGATCATAGATTCTAGCCGACGCTGCAATCGTTTCTTCAGCGTGCAATCGATCGAGCCATTCGGAGAATGATGACTGTTCCATCGCGTGCTCTAATTGTTCTGTCCGCTTCATCTCAGCCGCGACGATCGTCTCAAAGGCTTCCGGATGATGTGAACGGACGATTCCTAAATCCGGTACGCCGGGTACGATTTCGTTCCAATCGACCCCATGGAGATCTGCTACTCCCGCCATCCGGGCTAATCGAAAGCCAATTTGTTGCCGTTCATTTTCGGTTAAATCGCTCTCATGTTGATAGGTGTCATATGTATGTTGCAGGTCACTTATGCGTTCAGGTGACGTCTCAAGGGCAACGCCTGTCGGTCGAAATGCGTTCAATCGAGCAACGACTTCTTGGATTTCTCGTTGCCTTTTTTCTGACGCGACATCAAAAATTCCTGGACGAATCAAATCACCATTGGTCGGGCGATCGAGATGGAACATGCCTAACAGTAAAATCTGAGGTTTCATCTATCCCCCTCCTTTTCCTGATTTTACCTTATATTTGGTAAAGGAAGCGACTTTTACCTATCATGAATTTACGTTATTATTCAACAATTACTCATATAAGGAGGTTCCGATGAAAAAGATATTCGTCATTGTGTTCATTGGATTTTTATTCGGATGCAGTCAAACCGGTACAGAGGACGAAGCTAGTTATGCCATGATCGTCATTGTGAATAACAAAGAGTATAGTGGAACAGAAGCTGAATTGGATGCATCTAAGCGACAAGGAGAAAAAATTAGTACGATATTAAAGAAAACAAAAGCATATGAAATGCCCCAAGCGAACAGTCAATCGAATCTTTTTTCAGTCGGGTCCACCATTTATTCTGTTAAAGGAACAGAAGATTTCATCATCGTAAAAGACAAAGAAAATAAAAAATGGCTTTTAAAAAAGGTAAGGGATATCAAAAACGAATTGAATGAATGAGGTAATCTAAAACACCTTTATATTGGTACCTTTTTAGAAGTACTAACAGTGGAGGTGTTTTTAACATGTACTTTTAACTGAGGTATGATGAAAAATCATTAAAAAAGCGGACAGATGTCACGATCTGCCCGCCACCTTCATCCTGTTAAACTTGATTTAACGAGTAAAATTTTCCCGCTTTCCTCGGCATCGATATAAGATACGGCTTGTACATCGAGATGGATATCACGACCGAATAAACGGTACAGCCGTTCCATCAGAAGTCGTTCGTCTGATTGACTGAACCGCTCTGCGTCCGGAACGTAGTAGATCGATACGCTATCTGTCGTCATTTGAACATATTGAATACGCTCGATACTGTTTGGCAAATGTTTAACGAGACTCGCCAGTTGCGCTTCAAAAATCTTTTGCCCATCCGGTTTTTGAATGAAGGCCCGCCCCCTGCCGTCAATCGATTCGATGATTGGTCCCGGGTGACCACAGGAACAGGTGCGCGGACTGAGCGTCATCCGATCTCCGACCCGGTAGCGAATGAGGGGGGTCCCGTGTGTATCAAAACTCGTCACAAGAATCTCCCCGTCTGTATCGAGTTCGATGATCCCCATCTCATGGTGCAGATGCTTTTGACCTAATCGGCATTCTGAAACGATTGGTGCCCCTTCAGACGATGCATATTGATCAAAGACTGGTCCGTGAAACACTTCTTCGATGACTTGGCGCTCTTCCGCGTCGATCCGTTCTGCCGTCGGGAAAATCGCAATCGGTTGACACGTCAAGCGGATCCCTTCTCGCTTCGCGAACCGGGCGAGCTCAATCATCGCTGACGGAAGACCATCAATCGTTTCTGGTTGAAAACGTTCGATGGCTTCAAGATACGCTGCCATCGTCCGTGGGGATAATCGTTTTACCGTGAACAAGAGTTGATTCGCCGCTCGATTCATCCGCCAGTAGACGTCCACCTGTTGACGCTCGGGTACGAGATCCTGTGCCGTAAAGCTGATTCGTCGCATGCCACGGTAGACACCGTGGGTCGCCTTGAAATAATCCAGATGGGCCATGCGAATTTGCATATCCGGTATCGTATATCGTACTTGCAGTGACGTGCCTGTCGTTCCACCCGTTTTCCCTATGATTGGCGCAGCGACATCTGTTTGAATGTCCTCCATGTGTGTTCGTAATATTTCTTTTGATAGTACAGGAATATGTTTTAGTTTGGATAAGTCCGTTAACGGCAGGCGAATGCCGTGTGAAGTGAAGAGCTGACGGTAATAGGGACTGTGTTCAGTACAGAAGCGAAGGAAGTCATTTAAACGATCAAGTTGTTCCGCTTTGACGTCGATCGTCGTATGTTCTCGTTCGAGGAGCATCCGGAACCGTTCTTGATAGACCGGTCCATAACGTTCGCGATGCAATTGATACCCATAGAGGGTTGTGAAGAGGTGCTGGAGAAATAGAGGAGAGCGATTGTAGATCTGCTCTTTGATACCCATGTCATCACGTCCTTTCGCAAGGGAAGTAACGGTTTCGATGTCTCTACGATAGCCGATGTACCTGACAGGAATATGACAAGAATAAGGGAACATGCATCCTGACAAATTGCTATCGGCTTGGACAGGTCCGACGATCTTCGCTCTACTATACTGAAAACAAGGAGGTGACAAGATGTGGCTCGAATCGATTCAACGCGTTATTGACTATATTGAAGATCATTTAGAAGACTCGCTCGATCTCAACGTTTTGACAAAAGTCGCTCAGATGCAGGCTTATCCTTTACAACGGACGTTTTCGTTACTTGCGATGATGACGTTACCGGAATACATCCGAGGACGACGTCTGACGCTCGCAGCGCAACAATTGACACAGACGGACGAAAAAATCATCGATCTCGCCTTACGTTTTGGTTATGAGACGCCGGAAGCTTTTACGAAAGCTTTCAAACGTCAGCATGGTTGTTCGCCGACGTTGATGCGAAACGAGCGATGTCCGATTCACGCCTATAACCGCCTGAGCATTCAGGTGACCTTGAAGGGACTGGAGCAAATGGATTACCAACTCATCGAACGACCGGCTTTACAGATTTCAGGATGGCGAAAACATTTCTCGACGCAAGATGGTGCCCAAAAACAGCTGATTCCGTTGTTTTGGAATGATGTGAATCATTCTGGTCAAGATGCTACCTTGTTCAAACAAAATGACGGTCAGATTGAAGGTGTGATTGGTGTCTGCTCCAATTTCACCGAAGCATCGATGGATTATTGGATCGCGACGACGACAACGGAAGTCCTACCCGGTCAGGAAACAATGACGATTCCGGCGAGTCTTTGGGCGACGTTTCCGGTCGTTGGTCCAATGCCACATGCCATTCAAGAGATGTGGCAGCGTATCTATCAAGAGTGGCTCCCATCGCATGGATATGATCCTCTGCCTCACGCTGAACTCGAAGTCTATTCGGCAGGCGACCCGTCTGCCGCCGACTATCAATCTGCCATCTGGATTCCGGTGCGTCCGCGCGACTGATGGTTTCAGGACATATGAAAAGGCGAGATCATCGATGATCTCGCCTTTTCGTGTGTCATGCATACTGTTGTTTAATCAGTAGTGTCTTTCCACTGATTTCTTTCGGAATTTCCGGTACCGCGCGCATGACGACATTTAATTGTCCGTCAAACAGTCGGTCTAGAACAAAAAAGAGTTTCTTCTCATGTTCTTTCTCGAAGCATCGTTCATCCGGAACATATAATAAAACAATCTCGTCCCGTGTCTCTTGAATGTATTGTACGCGTTCGATACAGTTCGGGAACGCCCGAACGATTCCCGCGAGTTCACCTTCAAAGACACGGTGACCGTTTCTGAGTTGAATGAAGCTTCTCCCCCGTCCGTCGATCGAAGCGATGATCGGACCTTGATGACCACAAGGACACGTTTCCTGACTGAGCGTCATCCGATCGCCGACACGGTAACGGACGAGAGGTGTCCCGTGCGTATCAAAACTCGTTACGAGAATTTCGCCGTCCTCATCACGTTCAATGATTCCCATCTCATAATGTAGATGTTTTTTCCCATACGGACATTCGGCGACGATCGGGGCCCCTTCTGACGACGCATACTGATCATAGATCGGTGCATGGAAAACGTCTTCGATGAGTGCTCGTTCTTCTGCCGTCATCATCTCTGCCGTCGGGAAAATCGCTTTCGGTCGAAACGAACAGGTCATCCCATATTTTTTAGCATATCGCGCGACTTCGATCATCCCTGAAGGCAAACCATCAATCGATTCCGGCTGAAACCGATTGAGTTGTTCAATGTATGCAGCGGCGGTTTTCGGATTAATGTTTTTAATCGAGAACAACATCTGATTGATGACTTTATTCGTCCGCCAATAAACCGGCGCCTTTTGTTGCGGGGAAGCAAGGGTTTGACCGGTAAAACTTGCGCGGCGCATCCCTTGATCGACTCCATGGGTCCACTTGAAGAAGTCAAGATGTGCCATTCGGATTTGCATATCTTCCTTTGTATAGTGCACTTGAATCGATTTACCAGTCGTACCGCCCGTTTTTCCGAGAATCGGGGCATGGACGTGCGCATGGACGTCCTCATTTTGTTGGCGTAAGATTTCTTTCGTCAAAGGGGGAATCTGTTTTAGTTCGTCAATCGATTGTAACGGGAGCTCTAGTGCAATGGTAGAAAACAATTCCTGATAGTATGGACTATGTGTTTGGCAAAAAGAAAGGAAGTCGTTTAATCGATGCAATTGTTCTGCTCGAACGTCAATCGGTCGTCCTAACTTCTGTTTCAGTTCTTGTAAGCGTTGCTGATAGGCGGGACCATATCGTTCATGGAACAGGCGACGTCCTTGTAAAGTCGTCAACAAGTTTTGGATGAAAATCGGTGAGTGAAAGTAGATCGATTCTTTGAGCTGCATGATGTCACTCCTTCCATAGTTAGACCACCTTTTACTGATACTTTCATCTTATTTCCAGTCGCCGCCCATCTCAATTAGTTCTTCGTGAATAAACTTAGCTTTTATTTTCATGACGATTTATTTTAATGAACTCTGATTCACGAACATCTTCTTATCGATTCTTGAACTTACAACTTTTCTTCCCTCACAAAAAAATCCGATCGACGAAGAGAAGTTCTTCATCAATCGGATTCATACTAGTGTCATTACGATTTCGCGACTTTTTGTAACATCTGACATCCGTAAGCCCGCAATTTAATCGCTTCGAGTACGAGCGACATCTGTTGCTCATCCAATCGTTCAATCAGCTCGATAATCGTGATCGTCGTTCGTCCATTATACAATTGGACGATCAAGTGGATGATCGCTTCTAACGCTGGACTCGGATAGGGTTCAGCTAGAAATTCACGATCAAAAAACTCACCACTATCTGGAAAGAAGTAGTCCGAAAACCGTTCGAGTACTTGTGGCTGTCCTGTCGCAAGGTACAGCATCGAGACCATCGCTGCATCTTCTCGTTGTTTCGGCTTTAAACGTCTCCACAACAGATCGAATCGTCGTTCATGTCCCTCTTGCATGAATTGTATCGTCTGCATGGTTGAAGCCCCCTTTGTTTTCATTCTTCTTGCTGGTTCTTTTCCATATGTTACTATTCCCTATTCCATTCAACTGAATCGTCTCAACTTATCCTCTTGCGATTGAATCGACTCGTTTGAGGGTACATTACAACAGATATTAGAGAGGAGTTTACATCCATGCCAACTCGCTTAGCTTTAGCCGGAGCCACCGGATACATTGGTCACAATTTACTGAACGAACTAAAGAAAAAATATGACGTCATCGCCCTTTCACGAAATGGTGACGACAAGGACAATGAGGAACGCGTCGAATGGCGATCGTGCGACCTCTTTTCTCTAGACGATACGATCGAAGGCATGAAAGGAGCGGACATCGCTGTCTACCTCGTCCATTCGATGATGCCATCTGCTAAATTGACACAAGGATCGTTTGAGAATATGGACTTATTGTTAGCCGATAACTTCGCCCGTGCCGCAAAAGAAAACGGCATCCGGCAAATCATCTACTTAAGTGGCATCATTCCCGAGGAAACAGAAAATCTATCGCGTCACTTAAAGAGTCGACTTGAAGTCGAACGCGTTCTCGGTGCATATGGAACACCGGTGACGACGATCCGTGCTGCGTTAATCGTTGGTCCTAAAGGTTCATCGTTCCCAATCTTATCGAAACTCGTCAAACGTCTACCCGTCATGGCACTCCCACGATGGACACGTAACAAGACCCATCCTGTCGCCTTACCCGACGTCATTCATGCCCTTGGTGAAAGTGTCGATCGCGATGACGTTAAAGACCGAGCCATCGATATCGGTGGACCGGAAGCGATGACCTACAAAGAGATGATCCTTAAAACAGCCGACATCATGGGTAAACGACAACCGACGATCGATATTCCTTTATTGACCGTTAAATTATCGCGCCTTTGGGTGACGCTCGTGTCCGGAGAACCAAAAGAAACCGTATATCCACTCGTTGAAAGCATGGTCCATGAGATGGTCGCAGATCCTGAAAAAATGATTCCCGGCATCAGTGACGGTAAAATCACATTCGAACAATCAGTCCGAGATGCGTTAAAAGAGGAGGAAAAACAAGAAGGATCTTCTTCCTCATCGTCTTCGACACCAGACGTTCTTGACGTCCGTTCAGTCCAACGTGTCCTTCTACCGAAGGATCGTGACGCCGATTGGGCAGCCGACGATTATATGAATTGGTTGTCTTCGTTTGCCCGTCCCTTCCTATCGTCAACTGTGCAGGATCAAGTCGTCGGAATCCACATTCCATTTTACGAACAACCCCTACTTGAATTGACGAAGGAACCAGTCCACGACCGACAAATGGCGACGTACCGGATTACCGGCGGACTGTTCGCAAAAGTCGAGCAAGATAGCCGTGGTCGGATTGAATTCCGGCAAATTCCTGGTACGCAAGAATGTATCATCGCCATTCATGAATTCGTCCCTGCGCTACCGTGGATACTCTACAAGGCAACACAGGCGAACGTTCACTTGCTCGTGATGTATCTCTTCAAATTACACTTGTTGCGCCGGATTCATTCGACGGAACAAGAATCGACACGCGCGGACGAAATCGTTCCGTCGTCTTGATGCCGATCAAAACGATTCGCCTCTTCCTTGGCGAATCGTTTTTTGACGTTTGCAGAAGGATGACGAAACGGAAAAAATCGTGATACACTGAACGATGACTGAAAGAAAGGGGTTTCATTGCATGCGCTCATTTGAGGAACGATTATCGAACCAACTCGAGGCGACGGCTTCACTCGCCACATTGATTCAACCTTCAACGGATCAACTCCGTTTAGATAAACTAGATAAATTTGCTAGCAAACTATTAAAACGAGAGTTCACGATTGCGTTTGCTGGTCACTTTTCAGCTGGAAAGTCGAGCATGATCAACGCCTTGACGGGTGAATCGGTCTTACCGACGAGTCCGATTCCGACGAGTGCAAACATCGTGACACTTCAGCAAGGTGAGATGGATTCAGCAATCGTTCACTTTCATGAACAGCCGTCTGTTCGTCTGACAGCAACAGAGCAAGAGGAGCATCTTCAATCGCTTGGGAAAAGTGGTGATGTCCGACAAATCGATTTGACGCATGCCGCGTCCGCGCTGCCTCCTGGTCTCGTCTTAATGGATACGCCAGGCGTCGACTCGGTCGATGATGCCCACCGGGTATCAACGGAGTCTGCCCTTCACTTGGCTGACATCTTGTTTTACGTCATGGACTACAATCATGTTCAATCCGAATTGAACTTCATGGTGACGGATGAATTACAAGTTGCCGTACCGGAATTGTATTTAATCGTCAATCAAATCGATAAACATCGTAACGATGAACTATCATTCGACGCCTTCCGCCGCTCGGTTCATGCGTCCTTCGCTGAACACGGTGTCGTGCCGAAAGGAATCTTCTTTACGAGCCTACGGGACCCAGCCCATCCGCATAACGATTTCACGGAAGTCGAACAGCTCGTCAAACAAAGCATTCGGGACGCTCAACCGAAGTTGTTGACTTCTGCCGCTTTGACACTCGAAAGTCTTCACCAGGAGCATACACGTTATCTCACACGTCTCGTCTCAGAAACCCACGAGACGATGGCTGAGCAATTGAATGACGCTGAACGACGGGATCCGGCGAAAATCGAAACCGAATTAACGCGTGTCTCGCAACAATTAGAAGCACGTCAACCGGACCGCTGGGTACAGACGTTTTCGCTTCATCGGGATCAACTCTTGAAAAATGCGACATTGATGCCATTTGAGTTACGCGAGAAGATGCGCCGTTTCCTCGAGTCACGTCAGCATGATTTCAAGGTTGGATTATTCCGTAGCGCGAAAAAAACGGAAGCGGCTCAAGCGGAGATCGCACAAGACGTGCTCCGTGCCTATCAGACAGTGACCGCTTCCGAAATTTCGCTTCATTTACGTAACTTGATGAAACAATCGTTACGTGACCTTGGTCTCCTGCAGGATACGCATATCGTCGCAATCGATCAGCTCTCACTCGACCCACCGCTTTCCGTACTCGAAAGTGCCTTGCCAACCGGTATTACGATCACAGGTGAATCAGTGCTCCAGTTCACGAATCGTGTCGCCGAACAGACACAAGCGTGGTTCGTCAAGGAAACGAACGCGTGGCGTGAGCTTGTTCGTCAAGAGTTGACGGCAACTTTCCCGAAAGAACAAGCTGAACTATTGCAGCAACAGACGTCACTACAGCATAAATGGAATAGCGTTCAAGCATGGCAACAGGCTACCGTAGCACTCGAGCGATATGAGCATGGCGTTGCCAATCCATCTGACCAACAACTCAAACAGGCTCGGACGCAAGTCTCAGTTTGGGAGGAGCAATTGATTCAGCAAGAAGCGGCGATCGTTTCCTTTACCGGATATGAATCGGTGACAGAAACTACTTCGTTTGAAGTTGCGACGACGATCAGTGAGCAACAAGCCGTCCGTTATGCACCGGAAGACGTCGCTCAAATCCGTCAGCATCTAAATGGTCTTCAAGGTTTTGAAGATGCCGTCGCTTATTTGAATGACAAATTGGACCGACTGACACACCAATCGTTCACGATTGCCTTATTCGGTGCCTTCAGTGCTGGAAAATCGTCGTTTTGCAATGCCTTGCTCGGAGACAAAGTACTCCCGGTCTCTCCGAATCCGACGACCGCATCGATCAACCGGATTCACCCTGTTGACGCTGCACACCCGCACGGCGTGGCAGAAGTCACGTTCAAGTCGGAAGCAGCGATGCTTGAGGACTTAAATGAAGCAATGGTCGAAACGCTGACGTTCGAGTCAACGAAACAGGCATATGATACGCTCTTACCACGTACCGCGTCACTAGCGGACCCGTTCTTGCGTGCTTTCTTGAAAGGATTCCCTGCCGTGCAATCCTTCATCGGTACCGCTCAGACGGTCGATCAAGACGCTTTTAAACAGTATGTCGCGCAGGAAGAACGAAGCTGTTTCGTAGATGTTATCGATTTCTATTACGATAGTCCGTTAACACGTCTCGGCGTGACGCTCGTCGATACGCCAGGAGCAGATTCAATCAATGCCCGTCATACTGATGTCGCTTTTGATTACATCAAGAACGCGGATGCGATCTTATTCGTCACGTACTTCAATCATGCCTTTGCCCGCGCTGACCGTGAATTCTTGATTCAACTCGGTCGTGTCAAAGACGCCTTCGAACTCGATAAGATGTTCTTCCTCGTCAATGCGATTGATCTCGCTGCTTCAGATAGCGAACGTCAAGATGTCTTGAACTATGTCGCGACGGAATTGCAACGCTTCGGGATTCGGTCGCCCCGACTGTATGGAGTCTCGAGCTTACAAGGACTCACCGAAAAGCAACAAGAGCTATCGGATTCAACTTCCGGTCTACCCGAATTCGAGGAGGCATTCCATCACTTCCTTGCAGAGGATTTGACCGGTCTTGCCAAAATCTCGTTGTCTGAGCAGACGGAAAAGACCGTCCAGCGACTCGAACGATTTATCGCTGCGACTGAAGCGAATCTGTTGCGAAAAGAAGAACGGTTGGCTGAGCTGTCTACTCTAGAACAGCAGGTCACGGATCGTTTCGAAGACAATCGCGCCGCTGTGATCGAACCTGCACTCAAAGCAGAGATCCATGAGCTGTTGCACCATGTCGTACAACGCATTTATTACCGTTTCCCTGACTTTTTCAAGGAAGCCTATAACCCTGTTCGTTTTGCTCAAACTGGCAAAGGAGCAGCATTACAAGATGCGTTAACGGAACTGTTGACGTTCCTTCGGTTCGATTTTGAACAAGAGCTCCGTGTCACGCATTTCCGTGTCGACCAATGGCTCGAAGCGTCCTTGATCCGGCGTCAACAAGAGGAGCAACAGTTGCTAGAGCAATGGAACGAATCCTTCCAGCTCGCGCCTGTTACGGTCTCTCGATTAAACGAAATGACGTTCGACGGACCCTTCGAAGATGCAACTCCTTATATCGGCGTCAAACGTCATTTCCGGAATGCGAAAGCCTTCTTTGAGAAAAATGAGAAGGAGCAGTTGAAGGAAGAGCTGGCGACATTAACCAAACAAGAAGCACTCGCGTACACTGCCACTCAAGAAGAACGCTTGCTGGCAGTCGCGTCGGCACATCTGGACACTTCTTTGACAGCCGTTTCAGAGCACCTATTACGCCAAACACTCGAGCAACTTGAGAGTGAACGCGCGACGTTACAGGCACAAGAGACGCTGACTCCTTATAAACAAGCAGCAAAGCAGATTCGCAGTCTGACGCAACACGTCACTTCATAAAATACAATCGTTCAACACAAAAGACCGGAGCGCGATGCGTTCCGGTCTTTTTTCTTCATCGCGCAGGCGTTGGCCAATACGACTGAAAATAGTGGACGATGTATTGGTGGACGTGCCGGACAACAGGACGTAATTCCGTCCCGACGAGTCGGTTCAACGAGACATCCCATAACATCGGTGGGTCGAACGGGATGATTTTAATGTCATCCGCATGATGAAACCGTAGTATCGGCTCCGGTAGGATTGAGATGACGTCAAGTTCTTGGACCATCCCGATCAACAAGTCCCATGCCCCTGACATGAAGAAGATATTCGGCTCTTGCTGCACTTTACGAAACTCCGATAGTATTTGATGATGTAACATGAATCGATCGTTCAAGATGACAAGTGGTTCATTTCCGATATCACGATACGACAACGCTTCTTTGGCTTGAAACGGGTGATTCGGACGCACGGCGACGACGACCTCATCTTCGATCAATCGAAAACGTTCGATACCATAGGATTCGCCCGGTTCAATCAAAATGGCCAAGTCGAGTTCTTCAAGTAACAGTCGACGCTTGAGTTCAAACGCCCCCTCTTCGATGATTTCGAGTTCGATGCCTGGATGTTCCGCCATGAACTTCGGAATCAACTGCGAAAATAAAACAGGGAGGATGACGGGTGGGATGCCGAGACGGACTTTTCCTCGGACGACGTTCGAACGTTCACGCAGATGACCCATCAATGCTTGATGACGTGTCAGAACGATCTTCGCATCCTCATACAATTGACGTCCTGTTTCCGATAATCCTGTCAACCGTCCGTGCTTTCGAATGAACAGTTCTACTTGCTCCAGCTGTTCGAAGTCGCGGATCATCTGACTAAGCGCCGGTTGCGAGATTGACAAGTGCTTCGAAGCACGCGTTAAATTATAGCCTTGCTCGACGATCGTCGTAAAAAAGAGCAATTGTCGAATATCCACTTACATCCCCCCTTATTCATCAAACCAGCGATTTTTTTTGAAGAACAGAATCATTCCTAAAGCGAGGAGTCCCATTGCCCCTAACGTTACGAAATAACCATACTGGGTCGTCAGTTCTGGCATGTGTTCGAAGTTCATACCATATATACCTGCGATGAACGTCAACGGCATGAAAATCGTCGTGAAGATCGTTAATGTCTTCATGATACTATTCATCCGGTACGAGTTGAGAGAGATGAAATTATCCCGAAACTCAGATGTCATCAATCGATTGTATTCGATCATTTCCGATAACTTCAGTAAGTGATCGTACAAATCGCGAAAGAATGCCTGTTTCTTTGGATGAATCGATAACCGCTTCGATTCGACGACACGATACAGTAAGTCCCGCATCGGCATGACCGTCCGCGAGATTCGAAGTAACCGCGCGCGTAGTTCGAAAATCTCCTCCATCAACCGACGATCATTGCCACGCGTTCGGTAGCGTTCCTCAAGCGCAAACAATTCATCTTCCGTTGCATGAACGATCGGAAAATACCCGTCGACGATCTTATCCATGATTTTATGTACGAGGTCGACTGTTTCTTGTTTGTCGAGGCGTTGGCTACACTGTTCAAACACGATATCAATTTCTGGTGAAGATTGCTCATGGTAGCTAACGAGATGCCGATCACTTGCGAACAAATTGATTTCACGACTCGTCAACGTTCCTTCATCGAGCGCATGAAGGACAAAAAAGCTATGTTCTGTATAATATTCAAGCTTTGGGCGTTGCAAGTAATGAAAACAATCTTCAATCGCCAGTGGATGAAAATCAAAGACCTCAATCAATTTTTGCTTCTCTGCGTCTGTCGGTTGATCGAAATCAACGAAATAACGTGTGATGCCTGACTCCTGTATCCGACTTACATCATCGGTCAAAATGATTGTGTCATTCGCATCGATCAGTATACAACGAATCAACTTTTTCTCCCCCTTTTCCTATGTAAGCGTACTATATTTTTTCGTATGCAACAAAAAAAGGATTTCCTCGAAGAGAAATCCTTTCAGATTGTAGACAAATGAACTGACTCAAAAAATGACACACCTTTTCACGCCCTTTCCTCAGGCGAGACACAAGCCAGAGCGAAGCGGCGCGATGCTTGTCCCAGGAAAACGATGCGAGTCGAACAAAAAAAGCGCAATCCTTCTCGTTAGAGAACAATTGCACTTGTCTTCAGTCTCAAAAGATTTCCCCAAAGAGAAATCCGTTTCAAATAGCAATCAACCATGTTCAATATAAAATCCGCTCCAATAAACCTGACGATACGTAAACTCTTTTCCACTCTTCGTCGTCACAAGCATTTCATCTTCTGCCATGACGGCAATTTTAATGGGTACTTCACCGTGATCCGTCAAATAATTGAGGATCTCAAGATGCCGATTCAACCAAAGACGACGGCGGAACCAACGAAAACGACTGAATGCCGCACTGAAGTGGAGTAAAGCGAGCGCAAGGATAATTAAAGCAAACGGAAGTGGAATGTCGAACAACGCAATCAAATATACATCTGCGATCAGCAAGGATAACGATAGACCCATTTCCGTCATCTCCATGAAAGATGCTTTATAGGTCGCGAAGTAGGTCATCACACGAAATAGGAAGATGACCGTGAGGTACGGTACGAAGTACATTTGAAACACATGGTCCGTGCCGCTGTTGACGAACATGAGCAGTGGCAGGAAGAATAGCAATTTCCAGATTAGGATGGCGGAATAAAATAAAGTATGATCCGTGTAGCGTCTGCGTACGATGGCTTGACTCATATTCATTGCCTTCCCCTCCTTCATGATGGACCGTTTCAAAGTCGATGATGACAGGACATGATGCCTATAAGGGTATGTTTCCGAATTCAGCTGTTTCTAATCGTCTAATTCACAGTTTTTAGAAACTGTATATTTAGTATACGTCATGACGCACCAAATGGTTCACTTTCCCCATCATTTCCCATCATTCGATGTGCTACAGATTGGAAACCCGCTCTTGCTAGTCGTCCGGATCTTCTACTGCTACAATATAAGATATTCCAATTGAACAGAATCGAGTTGAATCTTTCATGTACACCCATATCATCATCGGCGCCGGCATTCTCGGTGCCTCGACTGCCTATCATTTATCGAAGGCTGGTGAACGCGTCTTACTCGTCGATCGGAAGGAACCCGGTCGAGCCTCTCATGCGGCAGCCGGCATTATCTGTCCATGGATGACACAGCGACGAAATAAGGCATGGTACCAATTAGCGAATAACGGGGCTCATTTTTACAAGACATTGATTCCTGAACTGGAAGCACTCGGTGAGATCAGTACGGGTTATCAGCAAGTTGGCACGATCGCCTTACATGAAACATCAAAAATCGAAAAGATGGAGACGATTGCGCAAAACCGTTTTCCGGAAGCTCCTGCCATCGAACGTATCGAACGACTGGACCAAGATCGTGTCAAAACGCTCTTTCCACTCGTCGAACAGATCGAGGATGCCTTATTCGTTTCCGGTGGTGCACGCGTTGACGGACGTGCCTTGTGTGCTGCACTGATTCGTGGTGCTGTCGAACACGGTGCGACCGTCCTAGAAGGAGATGCTTCTCTTGTCGTAGACAAGGGAGTCGTCACTGGTATAACCACGGAAAATGAACAGTACTTGGCAGAACAGTTCATTTTAACGGCGGGTGTCTGGTTAAATGACCTACTCCGTCCACTTGAGCTTAAAATCGATTTGCATCCGGAGAAGGGACAGATCCTGCAACTCGATTTGACGGACTCTACATCAACGACATGGCCCGTCGTCATGGGACAACGTGGATTATATCTCGTCTCCATCCACGAAGGGAAATTGATCGTCGGTTCAACACACGAAAAACAGACCGATTATGATTTGAAACCGACCGTCAAAGGGATGCATGCCTTATTGAATCGTGCTTTACCTGTCTTACCGCGTCTCGAAGAAACGACGATTGATGAACTGCGTATCGGCTTGCGCCCGTATACGAAAAACTCCCTGCCGGTGATTGGACCGCTTCAAAATCATCCGAACGTGTTCCTAGCGAACGGACTTGGTGCATCCGGTTTGACGATCGGACCGTATCTCGGTAGCCAATTAGCGAAGCTTGCACGTCATCAAACTCCTGATATCGAATGGACGACTTATGAGCCGACCTACGTCTCTCTCGACTCCTAACCCACTCTATACTTCACTTTGAAAGGAAGTACACCATTGTCCATGAAACCAATCGTTCCTCTTGAATTATTCGATGCTTTAGATATACGTGTTGGTACAATCCAGTCGATTTCAAATCGCACAGACTGCTCGATTCAGCTTGAACTACAATTCGACGGCTTTACGCGTTCTTTTTCACTCGCTTGGGAATCGCTGCGACCCGATGTCCATGAGTTGCTTGGAAAACAAGCGATTGCCGTGTTGAATGTACCTGGTCGTACGCCTGAAGAGTCGGGGCGGTTGCTTGAGATCGGACGTTCGGAACAATGGATGCCGATCCTCGTCGTACCGGAACATCCGATTCCAGAAGGCGCTCGGATCGAATAAACGCTTTCACCCACAAAAATACTCCCCTTCATCGCTTCTACACAGAAGCTTACAAGCGGGAGTATTTTTAGTTTTTTCGCCGTTACATTTTTTCTAAATAATGCACACTGAATCGTTCATCGTCATCGATCCAACAATTGACTGAATGAAAACCACTTTGACGGGCAAGTGTCTCAAACTCTTCTTTACTGTATTTATAGGAGTTTTCCGTATGAATCGTTTCGCCTTTTTTAAACGGAACCGTTACATCTCCGACTTGCACGAGTTGATCGAGTTGACTCCGAAGATGCATTTCGATTCGTCCTTTTTCTTCATTATAAAAAGCATGATGTTCAAATCGTGTCACATCAAACGTTCCCTCGAGCATCTGATTCAAATGCGTCAACATGTTCAAATTGAATGCTGCTGTGACGCCGGCTGCATCATTATAAGCCCGTTCAAGCACATCAACAGACTTTTTCAGATCAACACCGATCAAGAATCCATCTCCTGTTTCAAGAATTCGTGAGGAATGACGTAAGAAGCGCATCGCTTCCTCCGGTTCAAAGTTACCAATCGTCGAACCCGGGAAAAAGATGACTCGTTTTTGAGACTCCTCGACCGGTAAAGAAATCGATTGTGAGTAATCCCCACAAACCGCTTTAATATGCAACGCAGGATACCGTTCCGACAATTGGCGTGCAGATTCCATCAGGAAGTCTTTTGAGATATCAATGGGCATATACGTGTCTAGATGCGTAAATGTCTCCAGTAACATCTGGATTTTACGACTGCTGCCACTTCCATATTCAATCAGTGTATGCACATCGCCGATACTTCGTGCGATCTCCGCTCGATGCTGCTCTAAGATGGCGAGTTCTGTCCGTGTCGGATAATATTCCGGTTGTTGCGTAATCTGTTCGAACAACTGGGATCCGATATGATCATAAAAATATTTTGCCGGTAAGACCTTTTGTTCTCGCATCAGACCTTCGATGACTTCTAAACGCATGTTTTGTTGCGGCGTATATAAATCGTACCCAATGACTGTCTCTCGCATCACATGTCACCTGCCAATCGGAAGCCGCCAAATAACCAACGTTTATCAGGCGGGAAGAAGTTACGGTATGTCTCGCGAATGTGATCGTCAGGCGTCACGCACGCTCCTCCACGCAGTACCATTTGATTACACATGAACTTCGCGTTGTATTCCCCGAGTGCTCCTTCGAGCGGTTTACTGCCTGGATATGAACTATAAGCGCTCGACGTCCACTCCCAGACGTTTCCGAACATGCTCGCAAGCGTCGTCTCTGACTCTTCGACGGCGACTGGATGGAAGGTGCCGCTTCCCATCATATTGCGCTTCGTGACAGAATCGACTTGACGAGAAGCCCATTCCCATTCCGCTTCTGTCGGCAACCGTTTCCCTATAAAGCGACTATAAGCGTCCGCCTCATAAAAACTGACATGACAGACCGGTTCATCAAGACGAAGCGGTTCGACACCGTTCATCGTAAAGATCGTCCACTCTCCCGCGTCATCCTTCATCCAATATAACGGGGCTTTCCAGCCTTCTTTTTGCACTGTCGCAAAGCCGTCGGATAACCAATACTCTGATTTTTCATAACCCCCTGCTTCAATGAACGCTAAATACTCTCCATTCGTGACAGGACGCGTCGCTAGTTCAAACGGATGCAACCACGTTTTATGACGCGGACTCTCATTGTCGAACGCAAAACCGTCTCCTGTATGACCGATCTCGACGAGTCCTTCCTCGAATTGGATGAACGATGTTTCCTTAACTGCATTTTCAGACACATCTGTTGCCAACGACTTTGATTGATAAGCAGGTAACAACGGATTCGTGAAAAAGTTATACTTCACGTCCATCAAGATCAATTCCTGGTGTTGTTGTTCGTGTTGTAGCCCCATCTCGACTAACGTTTCGATTTTCCGTTGGTCTTCTGGAGTCCGTTCTTCCTTCAAGAACTCGACCATTTGTCCATCGACATATGCCCGATAAGCAATGATGTCCTCGACGGTCGGACGTGACAACATCCCTCGTTGTTGACGAGGCTGGTAAGGACCAATCGAGTTGTAGTAAGAATTGAACAGATAATTGTACTTCGGATGGAAAACGCGATAGCCTTCACTATATTCCTGTAGTATCATCCGTTCAAAAAACCAAGTCGTATGGGCGATGTGCCATTTCGGCGGACTCACGTCCGAACTCGCTTGAATGATGAAGTCTTCTGCTTCGAGCGGTTCAATTAAGGCAATTGTTTGGTTACGAACAGTGGCAAATTTTTCGATTAAGTACGATGTTGTTTCAAATAGCATGTCAATCACTCCTATCCAAAATATTCCGAATCTTTTGGTCCATTTGATGTATACCCCTCCTATGGAAGAGTTATGCTAAAGAACTAAAAAAAGTCCGCTCCGTTAAGAGCGAACTAATCACTTTAATATACTTTATCGCCGTTGAAGATCGAGTTCTTGACAACGACATAGTCGACTGTCCGAATCGCCTGCAATTTGTTCCCGCCAGCATACGAAATTGCCGATTGCAAATCTTGCTCCATCTCGATCAACGTATCCGTCAGACTTCCTTTATGCTCGACGAACATCTTCTTTCCTTCAACGTTCTTGCGTTCCCCTTTTTGGAACTCAGAAGCAGAACCGAAGTATTCTTTGACAAGCACCCCGTCCACTTCATGTGTCTCACCAGGCGATTCTTCATGCCCCGCGAAGAGTGAACCAATCATGACCATCGAAGCACCGAACCGGACCGACTTCGCGATATCGCCATGCGTCCGAATACCACCATCCGCGATAATCGGTTTACTTGCTGCTTTTGCACACCAACGAAGTGCCGCGAGTTGCCAACCGCCTGTACCGAATCCTGTCTTAATCTTCGTAATACATACTTTACCAGGTCCGATCCCGACTTTTGTTGCGTCGGCTCCCGCATTCTCAAGTTCGCGCACCGCTTCTGGCGTACCAACGTTACCAGCGATGACGAAACTTGCTGGCAGATGCGACTTGATGTGGCGAATCATCTGAATGACGGCTTCCGAATGACCGTGTGCGATATCAATCGTGATGTATTCCGGAGTTAGGCCCTCTGCCGCAAGTTGTTCGATCAGCTGATATTCTTCTTCCTTGACACCGACGCTAATTGAAGCGAACAGTTGACGTTCTTGCATCATTCGTACGAACGCCAAACGACGAGCCGGTTCGAATCGATGCATGATATAGAAATAATCGCCTTCCGCTAAGAATAGAGCAATCGATTCATCAATGATTGTTTGCATGTTTGCCGGTACGACCGGAAGCTTAAAACGACGACCACCGAACTCGACAGACGTATCACATTCCGAACGACTACCAACGATTGATTTTGCTGGAATTAATTGAATATCTTCATAATCGAATACTACATCCATGAATAACACCTCTAATTACGAATATTTTTTAATATATTGGCGATGATCATTCGCCCCTTGACTACTATAACGAACTGTCCTCATGGTGTCAAAGAAATTTTCGCGTTTTTAAGGTTTTTCAAGAACTTTATTCCGTTATCAGCAATTTAATGTTCGGTTTTTACCGATTTTGTTGTTGTAAATCTGTCAACCAGTGCTCTTCCCAGTCAAAATAGCTCGTTGCTTCGGATGCTTCAAACACATGATCAGGATAAGGCAGTGCCAAAGGAGGACGATCCTGTTTTGGGAAATATGCTAATTGTTTGGATTCCCCATCAATCGCTTCGAGCGTTCCGCCGACTACCTTACACTCGAATACTGTCGCTACATATTCAACTTCGTTTCCGTCTGGGTACGTCAAACGAAACGCCTCTCCACCGAAGGTCGCAATCAGACGAATCGGTCGGACAAATAGACCCGTTTCTTCATAGACTTCGCGAATGACTGCTTGCGCAGGAGATTCTCCCAGTTCGATTGTTCCAGCAGGCAAACTCCAAAACGGACCTCCTGGATCCTGAAAGAGGATGTGACCTGCTTCGTTTCGAATGATCGCTGCGACGCATGGTGTAAAAAGACGCTGCGTTCCGACAAGTTGGCGCAGATTGGCATAGTAATCAGAGATTGGCATGACGTGACTCCTTCCGGTCTTCTTTTAATAGAGCAAACAAAATAAAGTCTTCCCAGGCATCGTTGATGAAGAGGTTTTGTTTCGCGATTCCTTCTTTACGAAATCCGACTTTTTCAAGGACACGGATCGAGCCGATATTCTCTGGCATGACTTCAGCTCGGATCCGGTGGAACTGGTGGACATCAAATAAATGATCCACGAACAATCCGACCGCTTGTGCCATATATCCTCGTCCTGAAAAGGCGGAATCCAACTGGTAGCCAATCATGCACGTCTCCGCTGGTCCACGTTGAACGAACATCGCCGAAACATCCCCAATCAACTGGTCCGTCTCGGATAAAAAAACACCATACGCATAATAAGCATCTTGACGCATCAACTCTAGATGACGATGAATCCGTTCTCGTTGCCCTTCTATCGTGTATTGTTCAGGTGACGGCTTGATAGGCATCCAGTATTCAAAGTGATCACGGTTTCGCAAATTCACATCAAGGATCGCCGCTGCATCTTCCAAGATGTACGGACGAATGTATACAGGAAACATATAACGCTCCTCCATTTCCATTATTATCTTTAGTTCAAGAAGTTTGCGTGTTTCATAATTCATGTAGCGGGAATCTACATAATAGTTTCATTACATTACAGTGACAGCATACTATAGAGAAAACTGTCGAAGAAGGAGTGACTTATGTATTCAGACACTGATTTGCTCAATCAAATCAAACAACGCGACCCTGTCGCGTTAGAACGATTATACGATCGTTACGAAAAAACACTCTTTCTTCTGTTCCGTCGCACACAAGTGGAAGATGCACTCATTCATTCCGCGATGACGCAACTATTCCGAACTGTTTGGGAACAACCGACACGTTATCCGAACTTTCAAGGATTCATTTTGCATACATTACGACAACTCAGTAGTAAAAGAGAACATATTCCGACTCGTTGAAAGAATCAGTTATACTCTTTCGACATGAGCAGAATGAACCCTTTAATTGTATGCTTTATTCAGAGAAGAACAGCTTCGTTTGTTCTTTTTTTGTTTTGTCCTTTCTTTTTCGATACAGGCATGCTATATTATTAAGTAATTATTGTTGTTCGGTGGAGATACGAAGTGTTTCACTTTATATTCGATGAAATTGATCACGGTAGTAATAATCAGTGTGCAAGTCACACGCAGGAGGCAATACACATGGAACAAGGTAAAGTAAAATGGTTTAACGCAGAAAAAGGATTCGGCTTCATCGAGCGCGAAAGCGGAGACGACGTATTCGTACACTTCTCAGCAATCCAATCTGAAGGTTTCAAATCACTTGACGAAGGTCAAGAGGTTTCTTTCGAAGTTGAAGAAGGTCAACGCGGACCACAAGCAACTAACGTTGTAAAACTTTAATTTCCTTTAGACCCTGCTCACGCAGGGTCTTTTTTGTGTTTATATATGCTACACTAGCGATTCAGGAAGAAAGGAGATGTAACATGACACTCGAACAAACCATGCAACACCTTCAAGAGGCTATGCTAAAAGGAGATTTATCACAAGTCTCGCATCTATTATCTCCCGAATTTACGTTCATCGATGCGTTAGGGCGGTCTTTCGATGCCGAGACCTACCTCGATCATTACGTGGATCCTGCAAACATCCGCTGGTTATCCCGGACCGATGATTTTTCATACATTGATCATTTCGAAGATACGGCAATCCAGTATAGTTTGACAGAAGACCGATTTGAATACGGGACAACTCAATATGTTGGTCGTTTCCGGATCGTATCCATCTATCGTGCTACGTCAGATGGTTGGAAATGGCACTTTGGTCAACTGACATCTCTTGATCCGTCGTAACGGATTCAAGGGATGTTTTTGTTTTCATGTTCCATTCATCGTCAGTTGGAATTGCTTCTCATTTTTCATTCCGTTACACTTGAGGGGTACATATTTTCTGAAAATTCAAGAAGGAGTGTTCCTCATGACGGTTTATAACTTCTCTGCCGGTCCAGCAGTCCTTCCTGCCCCGGTCCTATTGAAGGCTCAATCCGAGCTACTCGATTATGAAAATTCAGGACAATCCGTTCTTGAAATGAGTCATCGTTCGCCAATCTTTGAATCGATTCGAGATGCGGCTGAACAATCCTTACGGAGACTGATGTCGATTCCCGATTCGTACTCCGTATTGTTTCTTCAGGGAGGAGCTACACTTCAGTTCGCGATGTTACCGCAAAATCTGGCGACGAAGACCGGACGGATTGATTTCATCGATACCGGCGGCTGGTCGACGAAGGCGATGGCAGATGCCAAACTGTACGCCACGGTCAGTGTGCTCGCCTCTTCCGCTGATCACGGGTATCGCTTCATCCCAGAAGGTCCGTTCACGTCAACGGCCGACTATCTGCATATCACTTGGAACAATACGCTCGAAGGGACGACGTATCAGACACCGCCACATGTCGATGTGCCACTCGTCGCTGATGTCTCGTCTTCGATTTTGTCTGAACCATTGCCAATCGAGTCATTCGATGTGTTGTATGCTGGTGCTCAAAAAAATCTTGGTGTCGCTGGTTTAACGGTGGTCATCGTGAAGAACGAGTTGCTTGATCGTGTTCCTGACACGATCGGTGCCTACTTACGGTATGACATCCATGCAAAACAGCGATCTCTTTATAACACGCCACCGACGTTTAGTCTTTATATGACGAAATTAGTGCTCGATTGGATTGAAGAGACGGGACTCGAGACGATCGCGGCACGAAACGTCTCACAAGCGCGCATGTTATATGAAGCAATTGATCAATCCGATCTATTTCATAACCATGTAGCCGTCAAGGATCGAAGCCGGATGAACATTCCATTCTCGACTGGAAGCGAATCGGAAGACGCTGCTTTCTTGAACTTCGCTGCGCGTCACGATTTGATCAATCTTGCCGGTCACCGCTCGATTGGTGGAATGCGCGCGAGTCTTTACAATGCGATGCCGACCGAAGGGGTTACGGCACTGCTTCATATCATGCACCGTTTTGAACAGGGGGAACGTTAAATGTATCAAGTCCAACTATGGAATGATCTATCAGACAAAGGATTAAAACGATTTACAGATGACTATCACGTCCAGCGGGAAACGGAGCAACCAGACGCCTTTCTCGTCCGCAGCAAGGATTTACATGACATGCGCTTTCCAGATAGTCTCAAAGCCGTCGCCCGAGCTGGCGTCGGTGTCAATACGATTCCACTCGATCAACTCGCGAACCGCGGGATTCCCGTCTTTTCGACACCAGGTGCCAATGCGAATGCCGTCAAGGAACTTGTCATCGGTAGTTTGTTCCTGACGGCGCGAAAACTCGTCCCGAGTCTGCTTTGGACGAACAACTTGCGCGGACCGGATATTCCGGAGCGGATCGAAGCGAACAAAAAACAATTCGTCGGAACGGAGTTACTCGGGAAACGAATCGGGATCGTTGGACTTGGGGCGATCGGGGCAAACTTAGCCAACACCCTTCACGAGCTCGGCATGACCGTCACAGGCTATGATCCACATATGTCCGTTGAGTCCGCTTGGCGCGTCTCGAATCAGATTCAGCGGGCAACACAGCTCGAGGATCTCCTCGCGACAAGCGACTACATCACGTTGCATCTCCCGCTCGTTGACGCAACGACAGGTTTACTCGATGCGTCTCTCCTCTCGAAGATGAAACACGGCGCGACCCTGCTCAACTTCTCGCGTGGCGAACTCGTCGATGAACAAGCATTAGCCGACGTACTCCGCTCCGGTCGCCTGGCGAACTATGTGACGGATTTCCCGAATGCCTTCATCTTGTCCCTCCCCCGAGTCATTGCCTTACCACATATCGGGGCATCGACGAGTGAAGCGGAAGAAAACTGTGCCATCATGGCAGTCGATCAACTGCGTCTGTTCCTTGAGACAGGAAATATCCGCAATGCTGTCAATTTTCCAGCTGTCGAGTTACCGTTCACTGGAAAACGACGGATTACGATTGCTCACCACAACATTCCGAACATGGTCGGTCAAATCGCCTCGGTGTTAGCACAAGAGTCGATCAATATCGCCAACATGATCAACGGTAGTAAAGATGCGATTGCCTATACGATCATCGATATCGATAACCATGCGGACGAGATGATTTCGCTCGACCGACTGAATCAGATTCCTGGCGTCTTGAAAACACGCCTACTCTAAAGGAGTGAACCCCATGCCAACTTTCGAACCTTTTGCGGCGTTACGACCGGACTCAAAATATGCGGCAGAATTTGCCGCCTTACCGTATGATGTTTATTCGCGCGAAGAAGCACGTTCCGAGATCCGACGTCATCCGCTGTCTTTTTTACGGATCGATAAAGCAGAAGCTACTCTTCCGTCATTAATCGCTGAAGATGACCCACGCGTTTATCAGCAAGCAGCGCTTGCCTTCGAAGAGAGTCAAACAAACGGCATCTTACAGCTCGATGCAGACGAGACGTATTACATTTATCAATTGTCAGATGGAACACATACGCAATCCGGTTTCGTCGGATGTGTTGCCGTCAGTGATTATGAGACGAATCAAATTCGTAAACATGAGTTCACACGTCCTGATAAAGAGCGCGACCGTGTCCGACACGTCGAACAGTTACAAGCACATACGGGTCCGATTTTACTTGCGCATCAAACCGATGCACAACTCGAAGCAATCGTCACGACGATTACTGCTGGAGATTCCCTATATGATTTCAGCGTCGATGGAGTGACACATCGAATTTATAAAATCACCAATCGTAATCACCTGTTGACGATCGGGAGCCAGTTCGCCCGTCACGACGCTCTCTATATCGCTGATGGTCACCACCGTGCAGCGGCGGCAGCCATCGCTGCCAGTCGGACGGATCAGGAGGAAGCCCAACGTTTTCTTGGTGTCTCCTTCCCGCAGGATCAATTACGAATCCTTGGCTATCACCGTGTCGTCGAAGATTTATACGGTCAATCGGTCGTTGACTTCCTCGAGCGATTAGCCCATCGCTTTACGATTACAAAAGGACGCGCTGAACAAACGAAGTCTCACCAAATCGAGATGTATCTCAACCGGCAATGGTACACCCTTTCGTACAATTCTGAACGGATCGGAACGAAAGCGAATCTCGACGTCTCGATTTTACAAGAAGAGTTGTTGACACCGTTACTCGGTATCGAAGATCCAAGGACGGACGCACGGATCCAGTTCGTCGGTGGTCACAAGGGATATGCTGGTCTTGAGCAGATCGTGGACTCTGGGCATGCCGCTGTCGCTTTTCACTTGCATCCGACTTCGATCGAAGATTTAATGGCAGTGGCTGATGCCGGAGAAGTGATGCCACCGAAATCGACTTGGTTCGAACCGAAACTTCGGAGCGGTTTACTGATCCATCCGTTTGATTCGTAATGCACACTAAAAAAGCAAGTCGCGGATGCGATATCCACGACTTGCTTTTTCTTATACGTGTCGCAAAAGAAGAGCTGACACAGCTTCTACTTGAATAGTTCCCGATAACGTCGTTCCATCTAACAGACTTTCGTACGTTCCTTCAAGCGAAAGAGATTGTACCTCTTCACTGACGTTGACGACGAGCAAGTAAACCTGTTCGCCCTGACGTCGCTCGACAATAAATGTCTGTCTTGTATCATCGATCCTTTGGAAATGATACGTTCCGGCATTTGCTAAAACCGGATGCTGTTTTCGAAGGGCGATCAACTGCGCAACGTGATCGAACAACTCAAGGTTCTGCTTCGTCTCGTCCCATTCCATACACGCACGGTTGGCCGGATCTTGCCCACCCTTCATTCCAATCTCATCACCATAATAGATGACGGGTGAACCTGGAAACGTCAACAGTGTAGTGAAGAGCAATTTCATTCGATCGATATTCCCTTTCGCACGCGTTAGAGCACGCGGTGTATCATGCGAGTCAATCAAATTGAACATGACCTCGTTGACATTTTGAGAGTGCCAGTTTAAATTTCGACTGACTGCATGTGAGAAATCACGAACGCTCGTCTCGCCCGTCGCAAAACAAGTCAAAAAGCTCTCTGTCAAACCGTAATTCATGACGGCATCAAATTGATCGCCGAGGAGCCATGGTTGCGAATCCGTCCAGCATTCGCCGACGATATAACATGTTCCGTTCGCAGCCCGGACTTCCTTTCGAAACTCACGCCAAAACGCATGATCGACTTCACTCGCGACATCCAGACGCCAGCCGTCAATTCCGAATTCCTCGACCCAGTAACGTCCGACGTGAAGCAAATAGTCTTTGACGTCCGGATGGGCAGTATTCAACTTCGGCATGTTTCGTTCAAATGCAAACACTTCATAGTTTGGAATCGATGGATCGACCGGGAAGGAATCAATCGTAAACCAGTTGGCGTATTTCGAGTCTTGTCCCTTTTCTAAGACATCTTGAAATGCTGGGTGCTCTTCACTAATATGATTAAAGACGGCATCGAGTAATATGCGGATACCGTTCTCATGTAGCACATCGATCATCTTGCGGAACGTTTTCTCGTCACCGAACGCAGGATCAAGCTTCAAGTAATCAAGCGTATCGTATTTATGATTGGATGGTGCCTCAAAGACTGGGCAGAAGTAGACACCCGTGACGCCGAGACGTTGTAAATGATCGACGTGATCAATGACCCCTTGAAAATCTCCACCGAAGAAATTCTGAAAAGCCGGTGCTTCACTTCCCCACTCCTTCGTTCCCGCTGGATCATTCGCCCGGTCACCATTCGCAAATCGTTCCGGGAAAATTTGATACCAGACCGTATCCTTCACCCAATCCGGTGTATCAAAGACATCCGTCGCATGAACATATGGCACAGAAAAATAATAGCCTGGATGATTGAGTGGTGCTTCGTCATACCAGCCACGCTCGGTTAAAACGGCTATCTTATCGCCATGAACCTCAAACCCATACCGTACCCGCTTCCGTTCTGGACGGATTGCAATGAACCAATAGTCATACGTCGCATCACTTCCATTGTGTTGCATCGGCGTCCGTTTCACTTTCCATGATTTTTCTTTCTCCGGATCAAAATTCCAATCTCGGTCTTCTTCTTTTTCCGCTTCCCATTCATACGGATCACCATATATCAATTCAACTTTTTCAATATCGCCTTTAGCCGTCATAAGTCGGACATGGACGGTTTCTTGATCATAGGCATAAACGAACGGTGATAATGCGCGATGAACTACTCCAGCCTGATTCAAATTCTGCCACTCTCCCTTAAATTGATATTTCTCTATCGGTAAAGTTCCTTTCTTCCGCATCGCTTAAACGTATTTAGTAGAAATTCAACTGTTCCACCGACATTTTAGTTCAGTCTGTCAGGTAGTTTAAGGTATACTGATAACGCATAGGAAATCAGGGATTTCTGATATTACGGAAAGAGAGTGGATACGAAATGGGTCGTAAATGGAACAACATCAAGGAAAAAAAAGCATCAAAAGACAAAAATACGAGTCGGATCTACGCAAAGTTCGGTCGTGAGATTTATGTAGCGGCTAAACAAGGTGAACCCGATCCAGAATCAAACCAAGCATTAAAGGTCGTTCTCGAACGAGCGAAGACATACAACGTGCCACGTGCCATCGTCGATCGGGCGATTGAAAAAGCAAAAGGTGGAGCGGAAGAAAACTACGATGTCTTACGATATGAAGGATTCGGTCCAAGCGGTTCAATGGTCATCGTCGAAACGTTGACGAACAACGTTAACCGGACGGCTTCTGACGTCCGTGCTGCATTCGGAAAAAATGGCGGAAACATGGGCGTGAGCGGATCCGTCGCTTATATGTTCGATGCGACGGCAATCTTTGCCTTCGAAGGTAAAACTGCAGATGACGTTCTCGAATTGATGATGGAAGCGGATATTGATGTGCGCGATATCCTCGAAGAAGACGAATCTGTCATCATCTACGCTGAGCCGGAACAATTCCATGCTGTGCAAGAAGCGTTGAAAGCTGCAGGGATCACCGAGTTCTCACTTGCCGAACTCGTCATGCTCGCTCAAAACGAAGTCGCGTTGTCTGAAGACGACGTCGCCCAATTCGAGAAAATGATCGATGCACTGGAAGATCTTGAGGATGTGCAACAGGTCTATCACAACGTAGAACTATAATCAAAAAGACAAGGGGATGGTCACGACCATCCCCTTGTCTTTTGATTATAGTTTCTATATCGGTTAACGCCCAGAATCGGTCACGCACCGTCTGTATTCATCATAAAGTATGAAACGCGTTTCATAACAAGAACTAAAAAAGATTCATTTATGATGTTTATTTCTTGAATTTAATGGGAATAGTAATATTCGGAGTTGATTATAACTTATTTTGCTTTGAAGAAATAAAAGGAGGAACGAACGATGACATATTCTTTAATCGAAACATTCAAACACATCGTAAGCGAGGCAACTAGCTTTAAGCGCGTTGATTTCGGAGGATACGATATTTATATGCAGACAACAGATGGACGAACGATTACGGCACACATCCGCTATGATGGTGGTGGAACAGACTTCAATGAAGCTTATTTAATGCTAGAATCGAGTACCGGTCAACGTCGCACAGCGACCTTAACGCTTTATCAATTCGAACATCTTTCTTCTTATACTGCACACAGTGAACGGACACGTGCCCTAGTCACAACAAGTGCTTAATGACCATAAAACACGCCTCTCATTCGAGAGACGTGTTTTTTTAATTTTCTTCTCGCTCGAGGCGTTCGAGTTCTGCGTGCGTTTGTGGGAATCCATTCGCTTGCCAATCTGCCCGATGAATGGAATCAAGTTGTGTCAGTCCGACTTCAGCCGGATCGCGTTTCGCGTCGACACTTGGACGATGGTCAATATCGTCTGAAGTCGTTTTTCGTTGTTGGTATTGTTGATAGGCGATTGTCGCAATCGCCGCTAAACCACCTAAAATGACACCTGTCTTGAATGTTGCTCGCATGAAAGTTCCCCCTCTATGGTCATTAGTTGTACTCTAGATAGATGTACCCGAGTTACTTGAGTTTGAATCATTCTTCTCATGGATCAACGTGTTATTTGAAAAAAATCAAAAAAAATTTCAGCCTATTTCTGCCGTGTTCCTACATATTTAATAATCAAGAGAGAAAATGGCTCTATCCCTTATGCTTCAACGCTTCACGTCATGCAAGAAGGAAAAAAGTACGCTATACTTGATTCAGAAACATCTTCGACGAACAAAATGAATCGTGTCTTCTACTGGACAGTTCCGAGCTTCAACAGCTTGCGTTCGCGTCCCTTTTTCATTTTTGGTCGTCGATGTCACAAAGGAGGGAATTTCGTGTCCGTGATGCACGGGGCTATTTTACTGCCCATATTGATCAGTCTTTTCATTCCGCTTCTAGCGAAACGCCTTCCGAACATTCATACCGGTTGGTTTGTACTTGTCGTACCTGTACTGCTCGTTTCGTATTTCAGCCGCTTTCTCGCTGGTACGATGTCAGGTGAGACCTTTACGGCACGCATGCCGTGGATACCATCGCTCGGTATCGATTTCGTCACGTATCTCGACGGACTCGGCTTATTGTTCGCACTATTGATCACAGGAATCGGCTCACTCGTCGTTCTTTATTCGATTTTTTATTTAGATGCGAAAAAAGAATCACTCGGAACATTTTATGTCTATCTGTTGATGTTCATGACCGCCATGCTTGGCGTCGTGCTGTCAGATAACATGATCGTCCTCTATCTGTTCTGGGAATTAACGTCGATTTCGTCGTTCTTATTGATCGCCTATTGGTACGAGCGGGAACGTTCTCGTTACGGCGCTCAAAAATCGATGCTGATCACCGTCTTCGGTGGACTAGCGATGCTTGGGGGAATCGCGATTCTCTCAACACTCAGTGGATCGTTAAGTATTCGTGAGACCTATGCGTCGCTTGAATCGATTCAAGGTGAACCCTTCTTTTCGGTCGCCCTCGTTTTATTCTTGCTAGCTGCCTTCACGAAATCGGCTCAATTTCCGTTCCACATCTGGTTACCGGATGCGATGGAAGCACCGACCCCTGTCAGCGCCTACTTGCACTCGGCAACGATGGTCAAGGCAGGGTTGTATCTTGTCGCTCGTTTCAGTCCGATTTTTGCGGATGAGTCGCTCTGGTTCTATCTCGTCTCATCTGTCGGAATATTCACCTTATTCTGGGGTTCACTCAATGCGGTGAAACAACATGATTTGAAAGGAATCCTTGCTTACTCGACGATTTCTCAGCTTGGATTGATCATGTCCTTGCTCGGACTCGGAGCAGCCGCCTTGCACGTTGACGCGTTAGATGACGGATTATATACGATTGCGACAGTCGCTGCGATCTTCCACCTGATCAACCACGCGACGTTTAAAGGCAGTCTCTTCATGATGGCGGGAATCGTCGATCACGAGACTGGTACTCGCGACATTCGGAAGCTCGGTGGTCTTGCGCAACTCATGCCGATTTCGATGACGATTGCGATGATCGGGACCCTTTCGATGGCGGGGATTCCACCATTCAATGGTTTCTTAAGTAAAGAGATGTTCTTGACAGGTGTACTTGAAGTTTCAGGATCTGACTTGTTCCACTTACCTTCTTACGGTTGGATCATTCCTGTACTCGCCGTCGTCGGAAGTATCTTTACATTCGTCTATAGCATCTTGATCGTCCGCAGAACGTTCTTCGGTAAGCGTCAAGACGACAAGTTACCGAAAACACCACACGAGGCACCGATTGGCATGTTGATTCCACCTCTCGTCCTCGTCTCGCTTGTCGTCATCATCGGACTCTTCCCGAATATATTATCGGATACGTTGATCCGACCAGCAGTCGAAGCGATCTTACCGCAAGTCGTTGATGCCGGTGGCAAGATTGATGTGCATATTTCAATGTGGCACGGATTCAATACTGAATTATTCCTGACACTCGTGATCATCAGTGCTGGCGTCATCTTGTATAAAACATTGCCACGCTGGCAATCGCTTTACAACCGGATACCACGTGCCGTCTCCTTGAATCATCAATATGACGCCTTGTTACGTCGTGGTGAACAGACATCGACAAAAATCCATGATACGGTCATGACCGGATACATGCGGTCGTATCTCGTCTACATCTTCGGATTCATCGTCATCTTGATCTTGACGGCATTATACGGGTTTGATGCCTTCCGCTTCGCGGTTGATCCAATCAGCTCGATTGACGCGTATGAGATCATCCTTGCACTCGTTCTCGTTTCGAGTGCACTCTCGATCACCTTTGCGCGTTCACGACTGACATCGATCATCTTGCTCGGTGTAACAGGTTATACGGTCGCTCTGTTCTTCGTCTTGTTCCGAGCGCCAGACCTTGCCTTGACGCAACTCGTCATCGAGACAGTATCGGTCGCTCTGTTCCTGCTCGTTTTCTATCGTTTACCGGAAATCAGCCGGAAAGAAGAGCGCATTCCGTTCAAGCTCGGCAACGCCTTGATTTCGGCACTCGTCGGATTGACGGTGACACTCGTCGCACTTGCTTCTCTCAGCCAACGATCGTTTACTTCAATCGCCAAATATTACATCGATAATGTCGCTGATCTTGCCGCTGGCGGTAATATGGTCAACGTCATTCTCGTCGACTTCCGTGGCTTTGATACGTTGTTTGAGATTGCCGTTCTCGCACTTGCCGGAATCGGAATTTACACGATGATTAAATTCAGACGAACAGGAGGGATGGATAAATGAAAAAGCAGACAAAAAAGCATACGAATGACGTCATCTTAGAGTCCGCGACTTCCTTTATCACGTTCATCATCTTCCTGTTTGCTGTCTACTTGTTCTTTGCTGGACACTATACGCCAGGTGGCGGTTTCATTGGTGGTCTTGTGACGGCGTCTGCTCTTGTCTTGATCTTACTTGCTTACGACATCAAGACGTTACGCCGGATTTTGCCATTCGACTACAAATGGATCACGGCTCTTGGCATGTTGATTGCCGTACTGACGGCTTCAGGAGCGCTTGTCTTTAACGTCCCGTTCTTCACACATGCACATGACTATTTCAACCTACCGTTATTCGGTAAGACATCACTTCATACGGCGATGTTGTTTGATCTTGGTGTTTATCTTGTTGTAGTCGGTGTGACGATGACGATTATTCAAACGATTGGGGAGAGTGATTAATATGGAAATCATCATGGCGATCGCCGCAGGCATCCTGACGATGTGTGCCATTTATCTCATTCTTTCGAAAAGTATTCTTCGCATTATCATCGGAACAGGGTTGCTCAGCCACGCTGCCCATCTACTCGTCATGACGATGGGTGGATTAAAACGAGGCGCGGCTCCGGTCTTAAAGGACGGCGTGACTTCCTATACGGATCCACTACCGCAAGCACTCGTCTTGACCGCCATCGTCATCAGCTTTGGTGTCACTGCCTTTTTCTTGGTACTCGCTTATCGTGCCTATCAAGAACTCGGAACCGATAATATCGAAGAGATGAAAGGAACCGATTCGAATGATTAACTTACCGCTACTACCAATCATCATCCCTTTGTTGACGGGTGTCATCTTGATGTTTTTCCCGAGACACCTCAAAGGACAACGAATCGTTTCCCTCTTTTCGACGATTTTGACTGTCTGTGTCTCCATCTATCTTGTGCTGACTGTCCGGTCGAACGGCATCTTAACAGTCACACTCGGTAGCTGGCCAGCACCTTTTGGTATCACACTCGTCTCTGACATACTATCCGCTTTACTCGTCACGACGACGAGCATTCTTGTTCTTTGTATCATCTGGTATGCCATTGTCTACTTGAGCGTTTCCTATCAACGATACTACTATTTCATCGCCGTTCAATTCCTGCTCGTTGGTGTCAATGGTGCCTTTACGACAGGTGATATCTTTAACATGTTCGTCTTCTTCGAAGTCTTCCTGATTTCGTCTTATGTCTTGATCGTTCTCGGCGGGAAACCGGCACAATTACGAGAATCGCTGAAGTATCTTTTGATCAACGTCATCTCGTCCGCATTATTCGTCATGACGGTTGCCTTCTTGTACGGAATCATCGGATCACTCAGCATGGCGGATATCAGTCAAAAGATTTCAGAGGTCGGACAGCCGGCAATCCTAAACGTCATCGCCTTGTTATTCCTGATCGTCTTCGGATTAAAAGGTGCGATCTTCCCGCTCTACTTCTGGTTACCTGGTTCTTATCAAGTACCGCCGACGCCTGTTCTTGCTCTGTTCGGTGCCTTGCTGACGAAGGTCGGGGTCTACGGGATTTTACGGACGTATAGTTTGTTCTTCTCAAATGAGATTGGAACGATTCATCAAATCTTAAGTATCCTTGCTCTCAGTACGATCATCATCGGGGTGATCGGTGCGCTTGCGACACGGGATGCGAAGCAAATCATCATCTACAACATCATCGTCGCAGTCGGGGTCATCTTGTACGGGGTTTCCCTCATGACACCGCAAGCACTAGAAGGTGCGATTTTCTACCTTCTTCATGATATGTTGATCAAAGCCGCTTTATTCCTTCTCGTAGGGATCATGGTCGGAATTGCCGGCTCGAGTAAACTGAAAGATATGGGAGGGATGATCAAAACCTATCCTGTACTAGGTTGGACGTTCTTCATCGCGGCGTTATCACTTGCCGGGATTCCACCGCTCAGCGGGTTCATTGGGAAATTCCTGATTGTTCGTGGTGGTATTGAAGCTGGTGAGTTGATTGGACCGATCATCGTCTTACTATCAAGTCTGCTCGTCTTGTATTCCGTCGTTCAATTGTTCATGCGTGCCTTTTGGGGAACACCGAAGACCTACTCGGGTGATAAACAAGCGCTTGTTCCCAAGCTGCTAGTTCCTACGATTGTCTTAGTTGCGCTCAGCATTCTCTATGGAGTAGGTGCTGAGGCGATGCGTCCACTGATTCAACAAGCCGTCGAACCGTTGACGAATCCAACGCTCTATATCGATGCCGTACTAAAAGGAGGTCGTTAATTCATGGCATTTCAAGTCTTGCTCAACTTATTTCTTGCATTCTTGTGGATGTTTCTCTCAAACAATTTCTCGGCCTCCGGTTTCGTCATCGGTTACGCGCTAGGGCTGATTGCGATGTTCGCTTTCCGTCGCGGCTTCAAAGGTCGCTTTTATCTCGGACCTGTCGTCGCACTCGTCCTATTGTTTTTCCGCTTTCTCTACGAGCTTGTCGTCGCGAACATCGATGTCTTGAAAATCATTTTAAAGCCGAAGTTAGATATTCAACCTGGTATTTTCGCCTATGAGACCGAACTCGATCAACCGTGGCAAATCACGTTGCTGTCAATGCTGATCACGCTGACACCGGGAACGCTTGTCGTTGATATCTCGGATGATAATAAGACACTCTACATTCATGCACTCCACATGCCAGAGGTCGATGAAGCGGTCGCTTCGATTCGTGATAGTTTTGAGAAAGCCATTCTGGAGGTGAGTCGGTGATGTTCGATATTTTAATCTATATCGCACTCGGGGGTGTCTTTCTCTCGATGCTTGGTCTGTTTTACCGGGTCATCAAAGGACCAAGTGTTGCGGATCGTGTCATCGCGCTTGATTCAATTGGTATCAGCTTGATTTCAATCGTTGGACTTGTCTCGATCATCTTACGGACGAGCGACTACCTCGAAGTCATCCTGTTGATTGGTATACTCGCCTTCATCGGTACAGTTGCCTTTTCAAAATATATCGAGAAAGGAGAGATCATCGAACGTGATCGCAACCAATGAATTGATCGTCGCGGTCTTCGCCTTGCTCGGTATGGGATTTAGTCTCGTCACCGCGCTTGGTCTGATCCGCTTACCGGATGTCTATACGCGTGCTCACGCTGCATCTAAAAGCGCGACATTAGGTGTCATGTCGATTTTAATCGGCGTCATCATCTATTTCGTCACTGAAGATGGATTCTTCTCCTCTCGTGTCGTTCTCGGCATTCTGTTCGTGCTCATCACAGCACCAATTGGAGGACATCTGATCGCTCGTGCTGCATATTACAGCAATGTGCCGCTATGGAAATCGTCTGTTCGAGACGACTTGTCCCAGAACAAAGAACATGTGGAACCAAAGAAACGTCAAGATGATGTATAAATATCGCTATGACAAAACCCTCGCTTCCATTCACGGAAGCGAGGGTTTTTTGATTAGGAACGCTGTAAAGATGAGGCAGCAAACAAGAGTGCCAACTCATCACGATTATCTAGCAATTCTTCTAATGTATGCTGTTCCAGTTCCCGGATAAAAGCTCGAAGCGCTCGTCCGAGCACACCTTTTAGACGGCATCCTGGTTCGATGACACAATGACCGTTGCTTCCAAAACACTCGACGATATCCATCGGTTCCATCTCCCGAACGACTTTCCCGATGTTGATGTCTTTTGGCTCACGAATCAAACGGAGTCCGCCTGACCGACCTCTTGTTGATTCGACATAGCCAAGTTTCGCTAATTGTTGTGTTACCTTCATTAAATGGTTGGATGAGATGCCATAATGCTTGGCAATCTGCGGCATTGGTGTGATAACATCCCGGTGCACCCCGAGATACATCAACACACGTAGTCCATAATCCGTATACTGTGTAATTCTCACGATCCTCACTCCATTCCTTCCCAAAACTGCACTGTTATCGTACCATGAAATACGAAACTGACTACATTGTTTTGTCTCATGATTCGAAATTCTGATAAACCTCTATAGGGTTTACGTATGGAATGAAATATTGGATTTAAAATACGAGTTTTAAAAACAAAAAACTATTCCTCCTTTCCTGTTCGAAAGAAGAAATAGTACTGTTTCGTTTTTACTTTATTTTTTGTACAGCCCTTTCACGACATCATTGAAACGGTCGGCATAGTTCGTAAAGACACCTGTAACACCATAATCAAGCATACGTACCATATCCGCTTTTTCATTGACAGTATACGGGTGAAGTAATAAATCATGCGCGCGAATCGCTGAGACGTTCTCACGTGTCAACGCTTTGAAGGAAGGACCGACACCGACCGCATACTGACGGATTGCAGTCAATCGATCATCCGTCAATGCCTTGACTTCGTTCGCTTCCATCAACTGAATAAGCGGTACATTCGGATCCATGGCTTTGACTTTTTGAAGACTTGCTTCACTGAACGATTGAATTAAGACTTGACCCGGTTTTACACGATCACTCGATAAATCATAAGCTTTTAAGGTATTCAATAACTTCTCTTCCATACCTGGATAAACCTCTGGCGATTTTGTTTCAATATAATAGTTCGCATGCTTTCCATATGTCGAGAAAATTTCTTCAAGTGTCGGCACTTTTAATCCAGCGTACTCTTTTCGAGCAAGTGAAGGGTTTACTTCATTGAACCAGCTTCCTGCATCAAGCTTCTTGATTTCTTCAAGTGTCTTGTCTTTGACAGCACCCGTCCCATCTGTCGTCCGATCAACCGTTTCATCGTGCATCGCAATCAATTGACCATCTTTTGTCATCTGTAAGTCAATCTCGATGTAATCCGCTTTGAATGTCTTATGTCCCATTTCATAAGCTGGCATCGTATGCTCTGGTGCATACCCTGAAGCTCCGCGGTGAGCGACGTTGATGATTCGATTTGGATCGAGCAATGATTTTCCTTTTGATTGTGCACCGACATCTTCTGTCGGAAAACCTGTACTTAATATCGCGCCTGCAGCCATCGTTAACCCAAATTGTTTCAACATAATTGATTCCCCCTTGAAATATTCTTACAATACCTATCCTAAGTCGTATGTATGAAGCTGATATAGAGAAAATGTAAATGTCATTTCGTGATTTGATGACAAAGTGTTATTACGACATAGAAAAAGACCCGTTCGATCAAACGGGTCTTTTTGAAACTTACGCTTCGAAAATCAATGACTCTGGATCTTCAAGCAAATCTTTGATGTGCTTCAGGAACGTAACGGCTTCTTTTCCATCAACGATTCGGTGGTCGTAGGAGAGTGCGACATACATCATCGGACGGTTTTCCATCCGTTCAGCATCAATCGCGACAGGACGCAAGTTGATTGCATGCATCCCTAGAATCGCGACTTGTGGACCGTTTAAGATCGGTGTCGACATGAGTGAACCGAACGTACCACCATTCGTGATCGTGAACGTACCACCCGTCAAATCAGATAGACCGAGTTTGTTGTCACGCGCCTTGACAGCGAGTTGAATGATATCTTTTTCAATCTCAGCGAAGTTCTTCTTGTCCGCATCACGTACGACAGGAACGACGAGACCGTCCGGTGCTGAGACCGCAATCCCGATATCGTAGAATTTCTTCAGGACGATTTCATCCCCTTGAATCTCAGCATTCAAGTATGGCATCTTTTTAAGTGCTGCAACTGCTGCTTTCGTAAAGAATGACATGAAGCCGAGTTTGACTTCGTTTTCCTTCACGAATTTCTCTTGGCGACGTTTACGTAGTGCCATGACCGCTGACATATCGATCTCATTGAATGTCGTCAACATCGCTGCCGTTTGTTGAACTTCAACGAGTCGGTTCGCAATCGTCTTACGACGGCGTGACATCTTGATTCGCTCTTCCGGTTTCCCAGGAGCGGCTGCAGGTGCTGGTGCCGGTGTAGCGGGTTTCGTAGGAGCCGGTTTTGCTTGCTCACGTGGTGCTACTTCAAACGTCGCGACGTCTTGGACGCGGATGCGACCAAGTGGATCTTGCGTCGCCACTTGCGCTAAATCGATTCCTTTTTCACGAGCCAGTTTACGGGCAGCAGGTGAAGCAATCGGACGATCCGCAACAGATGTACTTTCAGTCGCTGCTGCAGCCACCGGTTGTTCCGCTTTTTCTTCTGCTTTTGGTGTCTCTTTTGGCGTTTCTTGTACTGGTTCTGCCGCAGCCGGTTTTGGAGCCTCGCCACCAGCAGAGATGACAGCAATCGTTTCCCCGACGCGAACTGTATCTCCTTCAGCAGCCATCACTTCCGTCAACGTACCTGCTTCATCTGACGGTACTTCGATGTTGACTTTATCTGTCTCGAGCTCAACGATGGCTTCCCCTTTTTCCACGTGATCACCTGGTTGTTTTAACCAAGACGCCACCGTTCCTTCAGTAATTGATTCGGCAAGTTCTGGTACTTTGATTTCCATCGTATTCTCCCCCTATGACTCGATTCTATCTTAAGTTATGATGTGTGATTTGATACGTGTGATGGTGCTGTTGGAGTAGAAACAGTCGCTGTGAGTGCATCATTGATGATACGTGCCTGCTCTACTTTATGACCTGACGGGTCACCTTCTGCTGTACTAGAACGACGACGACGACCGATGTAACGGACGGTTTGGATGCCGTTCGGTGCGACTGTCTCAAGTCGAGGTTCCATGAAGGACCAAGCCCCCATGTTTTTCGGTTCTTCTTGTACCCAGACCATCTCTTCGACGGCTTCATAGCGCGCGATGACTTCTTGTAAGGCTTTCGCCGGGAACGGATACAACTCCTCGACCCGGACGATTTGTAGCCAATCGAGATTCTCATCTGATTTTGAAACGGCTTCTGCTAGATCGATTGCCATCTTACCAGAACAGAACACAAGACGTTTAACACGATCTGGTGCTTCGCCAAGTCCAGCTTGTTCGATGACACGTTGGAAACTACCTTCCGTCAACTCAGAGACATCGGATGTCGCAAGCGGATGACGCAAGAGACTCTTCGGCGTCATGACGACGAGCGGTCGGACTTCCTCTTTCCCGAGAATCGCTGCTTGTCGGCGCAACAGGTGGAAGTACTGGGCAGCACTTGACACGTTCGCGACCGTCCAGTTTTTCTCACCCGATAACGTCAAGAAACGTTCTAAACGACCACTCGAGTGTTCTGGTCCTTGCCCCTCATAACCATGCGGAAGCAACATGACGAGACCTGACGTTTGTCCCCATTTTGCTCGGCTAGCTGAGATGAACTGGTCGAAGATGACTTGACCTGAGTTCGCAAAGTCCCCATATTGCGCTTCCCATAATACAAGTGTTTCCGGAGCGAAGACGTTATAACCGTATTCAAAACCAAGTACACCTGCTTCAGACAACGGACTGTTGTAGACCGAGAATGATGCAGTTGCCGTTGACAAGGCATGGAGTGGCGAGAAGCCTTCTCCTGTTTTCACATCATGAAGATTAATGTTCCGTTGTGCGAACGTTCCCCGTTCAGAATCTTGACCGCTCAAGCGGATGGGTGTTCCATCTGAGAGAATCGAAGCGAACGCCAATGTTTCGGCATGTCCCCAGTCAATTCCGTTCTTCGTTGAGAACGCATCCGTCCGGCGCTTCAGGACCTTCTCAAGTTTATGGAACACTTGGAAGCCGTCCGGCCACTGTAATAATTCTTCATTGTACGCCGTCAATGTTTCAATCGAGACCCCTGTCTCGATGGTCGGAACGCCTTTAAAGACGACGTCCGGCATGACCCCACCATACTCTTTCTCGACGTTTGGTACTTTTTCACGAGCTGCTTTCATCTGGTCATTGATCGATGTTTCAATCGATTGAATTTCGTCAGCTGTCGCATCCCCGTTCGCGACAAGTGTTTTCCCGTACAAGACACGAATTGGATCATGTTTATGAATCAAATCGTATAAGACCGGGTTCGTATTCATCGGTTCATCCATTTCGTTATGACCAAAACGACGATATCCGATCAAATCAATCATGACATCCTTCTTAAACGTTGCCCGGTACTCGCTCGCGAGCAACGCGACAGCGAGACAGCTTTCCGGCTCATCCGCATTGACGTGGAAGACTGGGATCTCATATCCTTTGGCAAGATCACTCGAGTAACGCGTCGAACGGGAGTCCGTCGGCTCCGTCGTGAAGCCGATCGTGTTGTTCGCGATGATATGAATCGTTCCGCCGGTGTTATATCCTTTGAGATTCGCTAAGTTCAATGTTTCAGCCACGATTCCTTGACCTGGGAACGCTGCATCACCGTGGATCAGGATCGCAGCAGCAGCCGCTTGCTCTTGGCGTGGTGCTCCTTTTTGTGAGCGATCATCTTGTGCCGCACGTGTGAAGCCTTCGACGACTGGGTCGACGAACTCAAGGTGCGACGGATTGTTCGCAAGCGTCATCCGCACGTTACGTGTCTCTTGCTCAAGTTTTCGGTTTAAACCGAGGTGATACTTCACGTCGCCCGTCCAACCGTACGTGATCCCAATCGAGCCTTCAGATGGTACGAGGTCGTGGTTTGGTGCATGCTGGAACTCAGCAAAGATCATTTCATACGGCTTCCCGAGTACGTGCGCCAAAACGTTCAACCGTCCACGGTGTGCCATTCCGATATTGATCGTCTCCGACCCGTTCGAGATGAGGTGTCCGACGATTGTGTCGAGCAATGGCACCATCGCGTCAAGTCCTTCAATCGAGAAGCGTTTTTGACCAACGTATGTTTTGTGCAAGTATTTTTCGAAGAGGTCCGTTTCAGCTAAGCGTTTGAACAACTGTTTCTTTTGTTCAGCATCTAGCGTCGCTGTCAAAGCACCTTGCTCGATTTTCTGACGGAGCCATTTCTTTTCATCGAGATCGTCGACATGCTGGAACTCAACTGCGGCTGCTCCCGTGTACTGCGCTTTTAAATGTTCGATGCCTTCAAACGCGTCCTGTACACCAGTTGGTGGTTCAGGACAGACGAGTGAGACTGGCATTTTTCGAAGATCTGCTTCTGTCAATCCGTACTGACTCAATTCGAATAATCCTGTTTCTCGCGGATGGTCCTTCAGCGGATAGATATCCGCCGCAAGATGTCCTTTTGCACGAATTTGTTCCGCTAAACGATTCGCCGCAAGATATTTTTCGAAATCTCCTGTCTCGACTTGCATCGGTACAACTGGTTCCGTCACGGGTGCACCATGCTCTTCGAAATAAGCACGTGTCTCCTCATCAACGGATGTCTTGTCTTCTAAAAAACGCTCGTACAATTCAATGATGTAGCCAAGGTTTGGTCCATAGAATGCTTGTTGATCTTGCTCGTGGCCTGCCATGTACGGTTCCCCCCGTTTCTATATTTCTCCCCACACATCCAGTGGATACTCGATGTGTTTCCAGCCCTCTACCTGTTAGCGCTTTCAAAAGGAATTGCATGAATAAAACGCTGAACGTCATGAGAAGGAATGATCGTGTCATTCTTCCATGAAAGTGCCTTCGTTACTATATTACTACTCTTTTCCTGTGTGTGCATTTCGAATTCCCAAATTCTTGCGCTTAAATGTATAAGTTTTTCTTATGAGCGCTTAGCCAGTTATTTATGATTCGTCAAAAAACCGGCGTATCCGCATTTAGATACGCCGGTTCCATCATAAGACTTTACTAAGGAACGATTGCGTCCGTTCGTGTTGTGGAGAATCAAACAATGCTTGTGGCACGTTCTCTTCGACGATATAGCCACCATCCATGAATAAGACGCGATCTCCAACCTCTCGAGCAAATCCCATCTCATGGGTCACGACGACCATCGTCATGCCTTCAAGGGCAAGCTGTTTCATGACGGCAAGCACGTCACCGACCATTTCCGGGTCAAGCGCTGACGTTGGCTCATCAAACAACATGATTTTCGGATTCATCGCAAGCGCGCGGGCAATCGCGACCCGCTGTTTTTGACCTCCAGATAATTCACCTGGATAATTATCCGCTTTTTCACGTAATCCGACTTTATCGAGTAGTTCAAGTGCCCGCTGTTTCGCCTGTTCTTTATCCGATTTACGCACTTTAATCGGTGCGAGCGTGACGTTTTCTAGCACGGTCTTATGTGGGAAGAGATTAAAATGTTGAAAGACCATCCCGACTTCTTCCCGGACCTTGTTGATATCGACCTTTGGACTCGTAATGTCGAAATCATCGACGATGACCGTGCCACCCGTGATCTCTTCCAATCGATTCAAACAGCGTAAAAACGTACTTTTCCCAGATCCCGACGGACCGATGACACAAACGACTTCTTTTTCTGCAATCGAGACGTTGATGTCTTTTAAGACTTCATTCGAACCGAAGGATTTTTTTAAGTTCTTCACTTCAATGATACTCATCGTAATGTAAACCTCCGTTCCAAGAACTTCGCCACTAAGGACAAGAGATAAATGATGACGAAGTACATCAATCCGACGACAGACCAGACGATAAATGGTTCGAACGTCGTCGATTGCTGAACCTGACCTTGTTGCGTCAAGTCAGCGATTCCGATGATCGACAGCAACGATGTATCTTTTAAGCTGATGATCGATTGGTTCGTAATCGTTGGTAACATCCGTCGGAATGCTTGCGGTAAGATGATCTGTACCATCGTTTGACGCCCTGTCATCCCGAGTGAACGCGCAGCTTCTGTTTGTCCTTTATCAATCGACTGGATACCAGCTCGAATGATCTCCGCAAAATAAGCACCGGCATTGATTGCGACCGTCAGTATCCCTGCATACATCCGGTCCATCGATAACCATTCGAGCGAATTGAGTCCAAAATAGATGAAGAATAACTGAACGATGAACGGCGTTCCGCGAATGACATCAATATAGACAATTGCGATCCCGTTTAAGATTTTTGATGGTGATAACCGCATCAATGCGACGACTAAGCCAATCAGAAAGCCGACGATGACCGCGATGATGAAAATATACAATGTGACTTGAAGCCCTTCCAAGAAAAATGGAAATGCGGTTTTGACCACTTCCATTGGCTATCCCACTCCCTTATCGCCTTGCGACTTATTTCAGATACGTGTCAACGATTTTATCGTATTCACCGTTTTCTTTCAGATTCGCAAGCCCTTTGTTGATTTTCTTCATCAGATCCTCGTTCTCACCTTTTAAGACAGCGATTCCGTAGTTGTCCCCGTTGAGACGGTCTCCGACAAGTTTTAATCCAAGGTTTTGTTGTTTGTTTGCATATGAGATGACAGGATAATCTTCAATCAAAGCAGCAGCGTTACCATTCTTCACTTCTTGGAACATCGCTGGACTGTCATTGAACTGTGTGACTGTAAAGCCCAGTTTATCTGCGTTATCCGTTGCATATTTCGCACCCGTCGTTCCCTTTTTGACGGCTACTTTTTTCCCTTTTAAATCGTTGACAGATTTAATACCATTCTCATCTTCTTTGACGACTAGAATAAGACCAGCTTTGAAGTATGGATCCGAGAATGTGACGACTTTCTTCCGTTCTGGCGTAATACTCATACCGGCAATGGCAACGTCCAATTGATTTGCTTGAAGTGCCGGAATGATGCCGCTAAAGTCCATCGCTTCAAATTGAATCTTGAAGTTCTGATCCTTCGCGATTGCTTTCATGAGATCGATGTCGATTCCTTTGTACGTATCCCCGTCTTTATATTCGAATGGTGGATACGTGACGTCAATGCCGACCTTATAAGTCTTTCCTTCAGACGACTCTTCTTCTTTCGAACCGATGCTACATGCACCAAGTACGAGAACACAGCTCATCAAGAGCGCTAGCAAGATACTCCCTTTTTTCATGTTTGTTTCCCCTCTCCTATGTGTTAAAGATTGTCTACTTCACTTAGTACTTTCCCTGAAGAGTACCCTCTTTAAAACGTATTTTACCAGAAAAATTCTAAAAAGATAAATATTTCTGAATTTTTATTCGTTGTAATCGTTTTCTATTCAGCAATAAAAAAAGGGCAACCCCCTGCTGGGATTGCCTCCTTCAATCATTTATGCCGCCGAGAGGACTTGAACCTCCACGGTGTTGCCACCACTAGATTCTGAGTCTAGCGCGTCTACCAGTTCCGCCACGACGACGTTGATTTATGATATTAATATAGCGGGTAAAGAACGGAGTTGTCAATCATTTCGCAAGATGTTGCGAACGAACTTCTCGACGACATCATCATACAATGCTGGATCCTCAAAATAGGCCATCGCATGAGCGGCATTCGGAATGACGACGAGCTCTTTTTCCGTTGGACAAGCTTCATACAGCTCATACACCATGTCTGTCGGTACGAATGTATCCGCCCCACCATGGATGAACAAAATCGGTACTTGTGCCTTTTTGACCTGTTTCAGCGCAGATGCTTCACGGAACGTATAACCAGCCTTTAGCTTCGTCAATACGCTCGTCATGCCTAAGAACGGAAAGTGTGGTAGACGGTACATCCGCTTCATCTGATACGCAAGGACTGCATTAACGGACGTATAGGCACAATCAGAAATGATTCCTTTGATTTGTGGTGGGAGTTGTTCGCCACTCGTCATCAATACGGTCGCCCCTCCCATCGATACGCCATGCAGGAATAGTTTCGCCTCCTGTCCGATCCGTTCAATCAGATAGTTCGACCAACTGAGACAATCTTCCCGATCATGCCATCCGAATCCGATGTAGTGACCGTCACTCATTCCGTGTCCACGATTATCGGGCATCATGACATGGAAACCGGCCTGATGGTACAGATAGGCGAATCCGGCTAAATCCGTTCCGACGCCTCCGTACCCGTGCACGAGAATGACGATCCGATCTGACGGAACAGGTGACGGAAGAAAATGCCCGCGTAACGTTAAACCGTCTTTCGCTTCAATCTCGATCCGCTCAAGCGGTTGCTCCTTGATCCATGTCTGACCAGGTTGCATCAATCGGACCATCTCGTCACTTAGATCTCGATTATTCGATAAGAATGGCTTTGGATTCGTAGCGATTGCCATCTCGTAAAAATAATAACTCGCTGCTACTAATCCGGATCCGATGACTCCGATTCCAATTTTTGTTCTGCGACGCATCTGCCCCACTCCTTCTTTCCGTTATAACTCGATCTTCAGTTGAGCAGCATGGTCATCCTCTTCATCCTGCAAGACTTGTTGACGTAATCGCTGTTCTTGTTGCTGACGCCGGTAGGCAAATTCTTGGACGAGCTCTGTACCCGTGAATCCATCTTCTACGAGTTCGCTCAATAAATCTGTTTCTGTCTCGACGACCTCCCCCGGACGTCGCATGACGAGAACATCTCCAACTTGTGCAATCAGCAATTCATCTTCTAGACGAAGTGCATCGTAAAATGGTTCCGGTAACGTCATCCGACGTGTCTCCGGATTGATATGGACGCGTTTATAAACGCCTAATGCTTGAAACTTACGACGTGCCATTGCGTGCTCTCCTTTTTAGTTGAACGTCAGATCGATTCGTGAATCTTTTCCTTGAATACGAACCGTACCCGTCGCTCCATTGATTAACGTCACCTGCGGCGGCTGATGACCGATGTCAAGATCGTATAAGACTGGTAAGCCTGTCTCATCCGCTAGATATTGATACACGTTTAGCCATGTCAGGTCTTCTGTAATCCTTGCAGACGTGCGCCCGAATAAAAAGCCAGCCGCATGGTTGAACCATCCAGCATACGCCATTTGTCGCAGCGTCCGGTGCACCTCTGCCGAATTCGCTTCAGACACCTCAAAGTACCAGAGTATCGGTTCTCCGTTGATCTCTTCACGCTGGAAACGCTGCACATCTCCATACGGTGTCCCAATCAGATGGCGAATCGTCTCTAGGCACCCACCAAGTATACGTCCGGTCACTTCTGTTCGCTCATCAAGTGCTTTCCATTCCGTCGCTTCCGTTAGCTGAAATAACGAACCTGCTGGACGTTCTTCATCAGTCCATTTGGATTGATAACGATCGGAAGCCCACTGTGTAACGGTTCCTCCAGTTGGCGTCGCAAGTACTCGTCGCCAGGCACTTGTCGTCTCGTCCCATTCTTCACTTCGAAGCTCAACGAAATTCGGACCATGTGCTGTTGCAATTCCCGTCTGAAGCGTCAGACTGAGCAATAGCGTACTGATATCGGAATAGCCAAGCAACCATTTTGTTTGGTAAGTAGCTAGCGTCAACTCAGGTAAAAGATCAATGGCGCGTTCCCCGCCAAATGGCGGGATGACGGCATCAATCGTCTCATCCGTCATCATGCGGTTCAATTCTTCGGCCCGTTGTTTAGCCGGTGCACTCTCAGCATGTTGATGCGACCAAATCGTTTCGCCTAAACGGACGTTCATTTGTCGTGCTTGTACCTGTTCAACTGCTCGTTCGACCCATTCCTGTTGCTGTTCACTTAATCCGGAGGAGGGCGCCGTCACTCCGATCGTTTGACCTGTCCAACCTAAAAATGGATATTTCATGGTGACCCCCTAAAATGTCATAGTGTGAAACTATCTTCTCGTCAAAATATGAGTTCATTATACCGTTCTTATGCCGCATTACCAACTTTTATCCTGTTCGAACGTCGTGATACGAACAAAAAACACGATTCCGTACGAGCGACCTGAATGAACAAGTCACCTCGACGAAACCGTGTTTGATTCCTTAGCTTGATGCTGATAGTTCAGCGTATTCCTCTTGCGTGAACGCACGGGAGCGTGTCAAAAAACGTTTCCCTTCGACACCTTCAAGAGAGAACATTCCGCCTCGACCATCCACGACATCAATGATGAGTTGCGTATGTTTCCAGTACTCATATTGATCTTCATGAATATAAAACGGACAACCACCGATCTCTCCCAGTTTTTTATCCTGATCTCCCAGGAATAGATCACCCTGCGCAAAACACATCGGGGAACTGCCATCGCAACAACCACCAGATTGATGAAACATCAACGGACCGTGTTTTTCTCTCAACTGGTCGATTAACTCTAGACAAGCTGCTGTCGCCTGAACACGTTCCACCATTTGCATCCACGTCCTTTCCGACTTAGAAGAAACCGAGTTTATTCGGGTTGTAGCTAACGAGTAGGTTTTTCGTCCGTTGGTAATGGTTGAGCATCATCTTATGGTTTTCACGTCCGATCCCTGACATTTTGTAACCACCAAACGCCGCGTGAGCTGGATATTGGTGATAACAGTTCGTCCAGACGCGTCCTGCTTCGATCGCACGCCCAAACCGATAAGCACGGTTCATATCACGTGTCCAGACTCCGGCACCAAGACCATATAACGTATCATTCGCAATTTCGAGCGCTTCTTCTTCCGTCTTGAATGTCGTAACCGACAAGACCGGTCCGAAAATTTCTTCTTGGAAGATTCGCATCTTATTGTGTCCTTTGAAGATCGTTGGTTGGATGTAATATCCTTCTGCAAGATCCCCTTCAAGCATGTTACGCTCTCCACCGATGAGACACTCTGCGCCTTCCGACTTACCGATTTCAAGATATGAAAGGATTTTCTCCATCTGTTCGTTCGAAGCTTGAGCCCCCATCATGACGTCCGAATCAAGAGGATTTCCGATCTTGATGGCTTTGACACGCTCTAGAACACGTTCCATGAACGGCTCGTAAATTGATTCTTGAATCAAGGCACGCGACGGACACGTACAGACTTCTCCTTGGTTCAACGCAAACATCAGTAATCCTTCGATTGCTTTATCGAAGAAAGCATCATCTGCCTGCATGATATCTTCGAAGAAGATGTTCGGTGATTTCCCACCGAGTTCGAGTGTGACCGGAATCAGGTTCTGTGATGCGTACTGCATGATCAAACGTCCTGTCGTCGTCTCACCCGTAAAGGCGATTTTTGCGATTCGTTTGCTTGAAGCGAGCGGTTTTCCTGCCTCGAGACCAAATCCATTGACGATGTTCACGACACCAGGTGGCAATAGATCTTCAACAAGTTCCATGAGCACCATGATGCTCGCTGGTGTTTGTTCTGCTGGTTTTAAGACGACACAGTTTCCTGCTGCGAGAGCCGGTGCCAGCTTCCAGACAGCCATCAGGAGAGGGAAGTTCCACGGAATGATTTGACCAACGACGCCAAGTGGCTCATGGAAGTGGTACGCTACCGTGTCTTGATCGAGTTCGCCGACCGAACCTTCTTGGGCACGGATGACGCCGGCGAAATAACGGAAGTGATCGATTGCGAGCGGTAGATCGGCGTTGAGTGTCTCACGGACCGCTTTCCCGTTCTCAAGTGTCTCTGCATAAGCGAGCATCTCAAGGTTTTCTTCCATCCGATTCGCGATTTTATTTAAAATGTTTGAGCGTTCCGTTACAGACGTTTTCCCCCATGCTTCTTTTGCCGCGTGTGCTGCATCAAGAGCCAGTTCGATGTCTTCCTTACCGGAACGAGCGACTTGGCACAATACTTTACCAGTGACAGGTGTGACATTATCAAAATATTCTCCCCCGACAGGTGCCGTCCACTTTCCATTGATGTAATTTTCATACCGTTCCTTGTACTGTACTTTTGACCCTTGCTTGTTCGGAATGTCATAAATCATGCGTTATTTCCTCCCTCAACTAAAATGGTCAAGCAGTGAGACGGATGCTTGTATGCGCTTACATTTTAATATAGGCTAAAACAGCCCCCTCGATACCATCGTACCAAAATTATATGAAAAGTCAAAAAATTCCGGTAAATATCTGTGATTTTTTTCGAGAAAAAACATCTCCATTTTCGGGAGATGTTTTGCCGGTCAAGACCGTGTCGGGTCAATTCCGTCTTCTTGGTCAGACGGTGTATCGGAACTACCGAAATCACTTACTTTCGAGAATCCATCCGTATCACCGTCGATGTCTTTCCCGCGGGCTGTAACAGATGGATCCAGTACATCTTCTTCACTTGGTCGCGAATTCGGATCGTTCTCGTTTTGTTCTGCTTCTTCTTTTGCATGCTCGATACATAATAGCGTTTCCGGAATGATATCAAGACGTTCAATCTCAATCTCTTTTCCACAGACCTTACAAATGCCATACGTTCCGTCCTCGATCGCTTTTAGGGCACGATCCACATCAGAGAGCATATCCTCTTGCATGTCCGTGATCGCTTGATCGCGTTCCCGCAAGAACAATTCATCGCCGGAATCGGCAGGATGATTATCGTAACTCGACAATTCACCTTCATCGTAATCCATATCGCGTTGTTCGATGTTTGATGTCGTCTTTTCTTTTTCCTTTAATAATCGTTGCTTGAATTCTTCCGTCTGTTGTTTAGATAACATGATTGTTCGACTCCCCTTCGTTAGAACCTCTGTTAAGAATGTAGCCTATTCGAAGAAGAGTTAAACCATCACGAACACTTATAAGAACGAATTGATCCATGAAGATCACAGATAACCGTCATGCATTCATTCCCATCGTTAAAACAAATCTGATGTGATCGTCCGTTCTTGGATGTCGTGATGTCATCGATCCACAGTTGCGAAGCATCTGCCGAAGACAGCATCGCGATTTTGTCACGAATCATGAATAAATCAAACGGTAACAGATTCAAGGATTGAATCGTTAACCCATGTTTACGGAAGAGTGGATCAAGCTGGTATTGCGAAAGACTATATAAAGACTTTTCCGTCCCACCAATCAGTAGTTGAATCGAATGTGACGGTTCATGACTGTCGATTCGTTCCTTATGCAGGATGATTCGCCCTCGAACTCCAGACTCATTGAAAATTCGTTGCGTATCCTCTTGTGAAAGGCGTGGTCCGCCTTCCTTGACCTTTAAGACGATGTGAGCGAATTCCGCGAAATCCGGTTTTCCGATTTCAAGCGCTGGGATATGACGGACTTCTTCACGTTCAATGATTTCAATCAAGTCACGCTCGACTTGGACACTGACCGTATCTGTTGAAAAGACACGGACGTCGATCACGAATTGATCAAGTACCGCATTTACTTCGATCGTATACGTCAATTCAAGGTTTTTTTCTTGTTCAACCAACAAACGATTCAAGATGAGTTGATGCAATAAATGGACTGGTGTACGTGAAGAAAACTGACTCGAATAAATCAAATGTTTTGGTCCGGTTCCTTTTGTTGCTTTTGGTCGTGCTCCGTTTAATCTATATACGTTCACTTTATAATTCAACATATAATCACCTTCTCTTACCTGAAAAATCGGAATAGAGATGTTCCGTTCATATAGCGTACAATGTATTTTAATCGCTAAATATTCGTTTTCGAATATTCCAAATTGAATATACAAATTGTAATCAAATTGTGATAGAAGAATTTCAAAAACTGGTTATTTCGATGACGATGCGCTACATGTTATTCGATATACAAAACCACCCTTCACGTGACGTGAAGGGTGGTGCGCACACTTATTCTCAAGCAATCGAATTGACTTGTTGTTGCATCGCTTCATAATGTTCAATGATTCGAGATCCAAGTGGATCCGTTGCTGACAGTTTTAGGTATGCGTTTAACGCATCTTCAATTCCATATTTCGTGATATACGCATTCAATTCAGAAGATTCTGAATCATTTGGATCGAAATAGGTCAGGGCTGCTGCGATCCCGCGTGCTAATCCATCTGCTTCGATCCCACGCTCCATCAATTCCTTCGCTGGTTTGACGAGTCGGTCACTTGGACTCAGTTTACGAATCGGTGAACGAGCAACACGAATGATTTCATCATGAATTCGCGGGTTTTCAAAGCGTTTCATATTCTTTTGGATATATGCACTATGGTCGACGGGGTTAAAGCCGTACTTTTCAAGTAACAACCACCCTGTTTCATAAAGTGCTGTCTGGACACCACGACGGATGCGTGGATCCGTTAGACTTTCAGCGATCGTCTCTTTATGAAAGAGTGCTCCGAGGTACGAAGCAATCGCATGTCCCGTATTAACGGTGAACAGCTTCCGCTCAATGAACGGTTCGATGTTCTCGACATAAGTGACGCCTTCGATCCGTGGATAAGCTTCCGGTAGTCCAGTCGTCTCAATCACCCATTCGAAGAATTCTTCCACTTCGACGTATAACGGGTCTTCGTGATGTTGAAGCGGCACGATCCGGTCAACCGCTGCATTCGGAAAATACCAGTTCTCCGCTACCGTCTGATGTTTCGCTACCTCCGCTTGCAAGTGTTTTGACCCACCGATCATGTTCTCGCACGCAATGACGTAGACAGGTGTCTGTTGATCACGTTGACGTAACCCTTCCGCAATCAAAGGAGCTATTTTCGACAACAAGCTCGGACCGACAGCAGTCGTAATCACATCTGCATCGCGAATCGCTGCAATGACCTGATCCGGTTCAGACAAACTGTTGAGCGCCGTCACGCCGTCGACCCGTTCACGTCCTCCCTGTTCAGAGGCATAACCGACCTCGTAGGTATGGCGTGCTTTTAATGCATCGACGACCGTCGAATTGACATCTACGAAACAGACTTCGTAACCCGTCTTGACGAGTTGTAAGCCGATGAAACCACGTCCGATGTTACCGGCACCAAAATGGATGGCTTTCATGCTTACACCTCCGCTGTCAATAAGGCGATGATTTCTTCTTTTGATGTCGCTGCCACGATACGCTCGACGTTCTCCTCATCGGAGCAAATGACCGCGATATTCGAGAGCAACTCGAGATGTTCGTCCCCGACGCCAGCGATACCGATGACGAGTCGTGCTTGTTCCGTTCCGAACGTTACGCCTTGCGGTACTTGTAGAATCGATAGTCCTGTTTTCTTGACTTGTGATTTAGCCGACTCTGTTCCGTGGGGAATTGCGACATGATTACCGATATAGACCGTTGATAAAGCGTGACGCTCTTGCATTGAATCGATATAACCCGCTTCGACATATCCATGATCGACGAGGAGTTGACCGGCAGCCGTAATGGCTGCCGTCTCGTCTGCGAATTGTTGGTTCAGTAATACAAGTTCCGGTGAAAGGTTCATTGTCGTTGTCATGTTTATTCCTCCTTGAATATCTCTATCTTTATTTTTAAGAAATCTTATTTCGTGCTGTTTCGATCTCATGAACAAGTTGATCATAATATCCGGCATTTAAGAAATTATCGACTGATCGGTGTTCTGCCGTTGGTACCTGTTCCTTCGCCCGCTCCGTCAAATCACGATGCGTGATGATCAGTTCGGCGTTTTGCGGCAATTGACTGATCGACGTATTCGTTACCTTGATCGGTAAGCCCGCTTTGTTGATTTTATTGCGAAGGACGGATGCCCCCATCGCACTCGATCCCATACCAGCGTCACAAGCGAAAATGATATGTTCGACTTCTGCAAGTGGTTTAGCATCAGCTGAAACGAGTGTCGAGGCAATCGATTGTTTTCCTTTCATCGCACTAACGTTCGCGCTTGCTTCTTCAAGGGATGTCTCTTTTGCTTTGCTTGTCTTCAGCAGAACAGTTGAGACAACGAAGGTCACAGATGCTGAAACAAGGACACCGGCGATCAATCCGACGTAAGAACCGCGGGATGCCATTGCAAGAACCGCAATGATACTACCTGGTGAAGCAGGTGCGACTAAACCGACATCAAATAGGACGAATGTGAGGATCCCACTCATACCACCTGCGATCATCGCAAGCAATAAGACCGGCTTCATCAAGACATATGGGAAGTAAATTTCGTGAATCCCACCGATGAACTGAATGAACGCGGCACCCGGTGCTGTTTTCTTTGCCGCACCAGAACCGAAGAACGAGTAAGCGAGTAACAATCCGAGACCCGGACCGGGGTTGGCTTCGAGTAAGAACAGAACTGATTTGCCCGCCTCGTTTACTTGATCGAGACCCAGTGGGCTTAAGATGCCGTGGTTGATGGCGTTGTTCAAGAATAAAATTTTCGCTGGTTCAATGAACAAACTCGCTAATGGTAGCAAGTGTGCACTGACGATCGCACCAACTGCTGCAGCCATGATGTCGTCAAGACCTGTCATGAGTGGTCCGAATACTTTGAATCCACCGAGCATCAACAACCCACCGATGATCCCGACCGAGAAATTGTTGACGAGCATCTCGAGACCTGGCTTGATTTTTCCTTCGATCAACTGATCGAACTTTTTGATGACGTATCCGCCAAGTGGTCCCATGATCATGGCACCGAGGAACATCGGAATCTCTGTTCCGACGATGACCCCCATCGTCGCGAGCGTCCCGACGACGCCTCCTCTGACGTCATGCATTAATTTCCCGCCCGTGTATCCGATCAGCAACGGTAAAAGATAGGTGATTGTCGGACCGACGAGTTCACCGAGTTCCTTATTTGGTGCCCATCCAGTTGGGATGAACAGTGCCGTGATGATCCCCCAGGCGATGAATGCACCGATGTTCGGCATGACCATACCGCTTAAAAAGCTTCCGAACCGTTGAACTTGTACACGGATGCCCCGTGCTCCATTTTGAGCTGTCGCCATTGCGTTAGCCTCCATTTCGTGTATGAGTTGATAAGATGATTGCTTTGCTATGACCTTATTGTAAGAGTACTGCAAGCGCTTACTCAATCTTTCCTAGTTCAGTCTTTGTCCAAGAAGTTGGACAGACTAAAAAGAAGCCTGCTTGACGTGAAAAAATCCCTGTCACTTCAGGAATGGAGTGACAGGGATTTTTCAAGTGTGACCTAGGAATTGATCAATGACCGTTCGAAACGTTCGATTCAAAAGCAGACGAATCGTCTGTTCCTCCCCGAACTCGAATTGATCCATTTGTTCGGGACTCTCGATGATCGCAGCACTGATCGAACTGAGTAATTCAAGCAGTTCGTTCGAGGTCTCTTCCGGTGCGACCAAGACGAGGAGCCGTTCGACGGATTGTAACTGTTGATCCATTCCGAGCAAGTCGATCGGTTCAGGCAATTCAAAGATGAGGAATCCCCCTCGTTGAATCGTCGCATCGCGTCCGTGAAACAGCGCAAGCCGCGTTCCCGGAATACCAAGACCTGACATCTCATGACGACGTAGCAATTGTCCAGAGAGCGAAACAGCTGACTTCGCCAATCCTTGCTCGACCATGCGTGTACTGATCTCAAACAAGAGCGATTCAATCCCATCGCCCACGCGCGCTAACCGTTCCATTTGGAATCCGTCCGATACTTGAATGGACGATGCAACGAGCCGATGCAATTGCTCAAGATCGAGCCATTCCGTTTTTGTCTTTCGCGGTGCCGGTTGAAAGGATTTAGGCAAGGCGAGAATTAATTTCCGAATTCGTTCGACCTCATCCTGAGGAAGCAACGGGTTGACGAGAAGATGTGGTGGACGAATGTCAGGCAACGGTACAGTCGACAATACAAAGTCGTACGAATCGATTGGTAACCGTTCGATGCCAAACAGGGACGAGTTATCGATGTGCTCGAGTTCAGCGAATTCTTGCCGTAGCCGATTCATCAACAACTTCGAGGAACCGAGTCCAGCAGAGCAGACGACGAGAACACGATATGGGAGTTTTGGTGTCGGTTTGCTGAGAACGGCACCGAAATGCATGACCCAAAATGCTAAATCTACGTCTTCAAATGTCGCATCGTTGAAGATCGACAGTGCTGCTTGTTTGACCGCATCAAACAAGCGCGGATATTCCCGTTCGATTTGTTTGATGACATAGGACGGATTGACGCTATTTTGACGTGTGTACGATTGAATATGCGAAACGAGTCCGCGTTCTAGCGCATGATCCTTCGTAAAGTTCGTTCCATATAACAAGGAGACATGCTCAATCAATCGTTTTACACGAAGGCGCGTGACGAGTTCTTCCGTATCTCCTGCGTCCGATTGAAAGAAAGCACGCAATTCTTCTGATAACCATTGGCGTTCGGCAATCGACAACGTGTCAGGTAATCGCTCTTCGACGCGTTCCACCCATTTGAGGATTTCGACCGGATACGCTTTTAACTCGTAACGCATCGGAAACTGATCTTTGCGTAACGCTTGTAAAGCTAAGCTGAGTGTCGCACGCATGATTTGTCGGTCATTGAGACGCCCTTCTTTCGTCAATGGCGCTATGACCGCGTACGCTTGATTGATCATCTCAAGCCAGGATGTTCGATTCATGCGTAACAGATGAGGTAATTGCCCGGCGTCGCCTTGTAACAACCGATAGAAAGCGAGAACATCCCATTGCGTAAAGATCAATGAAATCAGTAATCGGCGTTTGTTGATTTCTTCGCCGATGACTTCGGCACCAATACCTTTTTTGCGCTTGATTTCAAGGTCATATTGTAGAAACCACTCATCAATCCTCTCTAAATCCTGGCTAACCGTGCTCGGAGCCACATACATCGCATGGGCGATCGCCTGTAATTTGACCATCCCTTCTTCTTGTAGTAGCCGATACGCTAACTCGACTTGGCGATCTTCAGCGTTCGGTAATTGTTTATGTGACAACAAGAGTTGGTCCCGTAATGCATGTTTGGCTTCGTCCGTTCCCTCAATTAAGAGACCTCTGCCGCGAACATAAGTCAAACGCAAATCATGATCTTCTAAAGACTGGGCAAGACGATCGCGTTCACGTTGAATCGTTCGTTCCGATGTCTCGAGCGTTTCCGCAATCTCTTGTATTTGAACAGGTTCCTCACGTGATAAGAGGAAAAATAAGATATCATGTTCCCGTGGTGTAAATTCAGTCATGCAGCCTCACTCTTTTCTGCCAAGATTCGAGGATGACGTCATATGCAGTCGGATCAAGAATCCGATCGACTGGATGAACCGAACAATGTGTTTTCCATACGTGTCGATGGACGAGTTGCGTTTCTCCGACGATAAAAGCTGCTTGATCAGGTAGTTCTGCGATCCGACATGTCTTGACGTCTGTCGTAATACCGCATTCAAGTAAGCGCTTTCTTAAAATCGTAGCCCCCATGATACTACTCGCCATTCCACTCTCGCATACGAAATAGATGATTTCTGACTTCATCTGTCATACCTCCTCTTCATTTTATAAGAATAGCAGAAATATTTTCGGTGTTTCACCTTGAAACAAAATCAATAGTTATTTTTGAACTGGCAGATTTCTTTGCCAAACACAAAAAAGCCTGGATTTCCGATGTTGCCAGAAAATCCAGACGATGTGATTTAGCCTGTTTGTTGCATTGCTTTTAAATATTGTCCAACGGCTTCTGCTACTTCACGACCTTCGCGAATCGCCCATACGATCAGTGATTGACCACGTCTTGCGTCACCTGCGGCAAATACGCCTGGACGGTTCGTCGCGTAACGTGTCGTCTTGATTTTCCCACGTTCCGAGGCGACTGCTAAATGTTCGAGTACGTTCTCTTCGACACCACTGAATCCAATGGCAATCCAGACTTGATCGACTGGGAAGTAACGATCGCTCCCTTCGATCTCCTCAAAGATCACTGTACCCGATTCATTTTTTGTTTTCGTCGTCTGAATCGTCCAGACACCGGTGACTTGACCCGATTCACTTGTTGTGAATCGCTTAATCGCAATCAAGTATTCACGAGGATCCCGACCAAATTGTTGAAAAGCTTCTGCGTACCCATAATCGATGGAGTAGAGTGACGGTGTATCCGGCCACATGTTTCCTGTTGCACGCGTCGTACCCGGTTGTTCATGTTTACCGAATTGGACGACGGAGCGACAACGTTGACGGAGTGCAGTTGCCACACAGTCCGCTCCGGTGTCGCCTCCACCGATGACGAGAATATCTTTATCTTTTGCGTCATGATCAGCAGACAACGGTTCTTGCGAGAGCACGTGACGTGTCACCCCTGTCAAATAATCCATCGCATAACCAACTCCACGCGTTGGCGCGTCCATTAATTTGCGTGGTTCCGTCGCGCCGACACATAAGATAACGGCGTCATACTCCGCTTCAAGTGTCTCGAGAGTGATATCTGCACCGATCGTGACGTTCGTCCGGAAGTGGATCCCTTCTGCTTCAAGCAAATCAACACGGCGCTGTACGACCTCTTTATCGAGTTTCATGGCTGGTATACCATACGTGAGTAATCCGCCAATCCGATCTTCCCGCTCGTAGACCGTCACTTGGTGACCGGCTTGATTCAGCTGATCGGCAGCCGCAAGACCGGCAGGACCAGATCCAACGATGGCAATCGAACGTGTCGATCGTATTGCTGGAATTCGGGGCACGACCCATCCTTTTTCGAAGCCAATGTCGATGATCGTCCGTTCGATATCTTTGATTGCGACCGCAGGTTCATGAATCGACAACGTACACGACCCTTCACATGGCGCCGGGCAGACGCGACCCGTGAATTCCGGGAAATTGTTCGTCTCAAGAAGGCGATCGAGTGCCTCTTGAAAACGTCCTTCTTCTACGAGCAAGTTCCATTCTGGAATCAAGTTATAGACTGGACAACCAATCTTCACTTGATCAAACACTTCCCCTACATGGCAAAACGGGGTGCCACAATCCATACATCGACTTGCTTGTTGACTCGCTTCTGCTTCCGTCAAAGCCGTCTTATATTCCTTAAAATCACCCACTCGTTCGCTTGGATGTCGTTCCGTTCCACCCGAACGAGCAACTGTCATGAATTGATCGCGTCGTTTCATCGTACCCCTCCTGTTCTGCGTCCTAGATGTGTCTCAAATGCGAGCAACATCGCTTCTTCGGTGTTGTGTCCTTGTTTTGCGAAATCAGCCATCAACGTCGTCACTTTCTCATACGTCGAAGGAATGACGCGGATGAACGAATGAATGACATGATCCCAGTTCGCTAGAATCGCATCCCCCTGCTCACTGCCGGTCCGTGCGACGTGACGTTCGATGAACGTCTTTAGTCGCGCAATCTCTTCGACATGCGTGACAGGTCCCGTCGTAACAAGTTCTCGGTTGACACGTTGTAAAAATTGTTCAGGGTTACGCGGTAAGACATAGGCGACACCACCTGACATACCGGCAGCAAAGTTTTTTCCGACATCGCCAAGGACGACGATGGATCCACCGGTCATATACTCGAGTCCATGATTACCGATTCCTTCGACGACAGCGACTGCTCCACTGTTTCGAACCGCAAATCGCTCACCTGCCTGACCGTTGACATAAAGTTCTCCACTCGTCGCCCCGTAAAGTGCGACGTTACCAATGATCGACTGATCGGACGAGACGAACGAAATCGAACGTGGAGGATGAACGGCGATGATCCCCCCGGACAATCCTTTCCCGACGTAATCATTCGCTTCTCCCGTGACATCAAGCGTTACGCCACGTGGTAAATAAGCGCCTAAACTTTGTCCGGCAGATCCATTCAGTTCGAGTTTCAATCGATCCGTCGGCAGACCAAGGGCCCCAAACCGTCTTGTTAGCATGGCACCGGTCTGTGTACCGATCGCACGGTCTGTATTTTGAATCGTTAAACGTAATGTCTGAGGCTGACTGAAATCTGCCGCCTCCAAATACGGCGAGATTTCACGCGCGTCAAAGGAACGCTCGACATGATGCTGCTGTTGTTCAGCCGGACCGTGTGTCACGTGGACGAGGAGACGCGAAAAATCAAGACTCTTCGCCTTCCAATGCGTCCGTTGTCGCTCCGATGGTTCGAGTAGGTCCGTCCGCCCTACGAGATCTTGCAGCCGTCTTACACCGAGTTTCGCTAAATGTTCTCGTACTTCCTCTGCGATGAACGTCATGAAATGGACGACATCATCGGCAGATCCTGTGAATTTCTTACGGAGCTCTGGATCTTGCGTCGCGACACCAACAGGACACGTATCGAGATGACAAGCACGCATCATGATGCATCCGACGGCGATAAGCGGAGCTGTCGCAAACCCATACTCATTCGCTCCGAGCATTGCGGCGAGGATGACGTCGCGACCAGTCAATAGCTTTCCGTCAGTTTCAAGGACGACACGCTCGCGCAACCCGTTTAATGTCAACGTTTGATGGGTCTCTGCAAGACCAAGTTCCCATGGCAGTCCGGCATGTTGAATACTCGTCTTCGGCGAGGCACCTGTGCCGCCGTCATGACCACTGATGACGATAACATCGGCAAGTCCCTTCGCAACTCCAGCCGCGATCGTCCCAACGCCACCTTTGGCGACAAGTTTGACGCTAATCCGGGCTTGATCGTTCGCACGTTTTAAGTCATGAATCAACTGGGCCAAATCTTCAATCGAATAGATATCATGGTGTGGAGGTGGGGAAATCAATCCAACACCTGGTGTTGATGCACGCACCCGCGCAATCCACGGATAGACTTTTTCACCAGGCAATTGACCGCCTTCACCGGGTTTCGCACCTTGTGCCACCTTGATTTGTAATTCGTCCGCGTGAACGAGGTAGTGACTTGTCACCCCAAAACGACCAGAAGCGATCTGTTTGATCCGACTCATCCGGAAGTCACCATTTTCATCCCGTTCGTATCGTTCCTCCTCTTCACCGCCTTCACCACTATTACTCTTTCCGCCTAAGCGGTTCATCGCGATCGCAAGCGTCTCGTGTGCTTCTTTTGATAACGATCCGTAGGACATCGCACCCGTCTTGAAGTATTTGACGATTTCGCTGACAGGCTCGACTTCCTCGATCGGGATCGCCGTCGTCTCCTTGAACGTCAACAGATGTCGTAGCACCGTTGCTGGTTCCTCTTGAATGCGTTGAGCGTACTTTTGATAGAGCCGGTAATCATTCGTCCGGCATGCGTGTTGCAACAAATGAATCGTTGCTGGGTTAAAGGCATGATGTTCTCCCGCTTGACGGTACCGGAAGACACTGCCGGATTCCAGGTGAATACGCTCGTCAGCGATTCGTTGTGCTCGTCGGACTTCTTCTTCCATCAGTTCAAGCGTCATTCCGCTCAATTGAGAGACCGTACCAGTGAAATGCTGGTCGATGACGGAGCGATCGATTCCGACTGCTTCAAAGATCTGCGCACCACGGTAGCTGAAGACCGTCGAAATGCCCATCTTCGACATGACTTTGACGACGCCTTCCGTGACTGCTTTTTGGTAACGTTTGTCTACATCCGTAAAACGATCCCCTACCGCTTCTTCAAGCGTCGCATATGCCAGGTACGGATAAATCGCATCCGCACCATATCCGAGCAACGTCGCGACATGGTGGACTTCACGAATCTCTCCCCCTTCAACGATCAAGCTGAGATTTGTACGTAATCCCTTACGGATCAGCGCATGATGAATCGCACTCGTCACTAAGAGGATTGGCATCGGCAATGTGCCGAGGCGTACGAGACGATCCGATAATGTCAATAATTCATACCCGTTTCGTGCAGCGGTCACAGCCTCATCAACGATCATGTCGAGCGCTTCTGCAAGCGAGTCGGTGAACGTCGTCGAAATCGTTTTTTGCTTAAGTCCACTTTGTTTAAGCGCATGGGCTTCGTCTGGTCGCAGAATCGGGGTCTCTAAGCGAACACGACGACAGTTCGCGCGGTTCGGCGTCAGCAGTTCCCCTTGTCGACCAAGCCATGTCAGCGTCGAGGTGACGATCTCTTCGCGTAACGCGTCAATTGGTGGATTCGTGACTTGTGCGAACAGTTGCTTGAAGTATCGGAACAAGGATTGAGGGCGTTCACTTAAGACCGCTAGCGGTATATCCGTCCCCATCGCACCTAACGGATCCTTTTGTTCTTCGACGAGCGGGATCAAGTATTGATCGATATCTTCACGCGTATATCCAAAATGCCGTTGTTTTGTTCCAAGTTCAACGAGCGTTTCCTTGAAGTCGTTACTTGAAAGGGACACGACTTCTTGCGCGAGCCACTCCGCGTAAGGGTGCCGTGTCGCTAGCTCCCGTTTGATCTCTTCGTCTGCGATCAACTGACCGGACGCAAAGTCGAGTAAAAGCAGTTCACCCGGTGCTAATCGTTTTTTGTACAGGATGTCTTGTTCACGAAGAGGGAGTACTCCTGCTTCTGACGACAACATGAAGTGACCATCGCGTAACAATACATATCGCGCTGGGCGTAAACCGTTTCGGTCAAGCGTCGCACCAATCTGTTTTCCGTTCGTAAAGACGATTGCAGACGGACCATCCCATGGCTCCATCATGCTACTGTGGTACTCATAATATGCGCGCTTAGCCGGTCTGATCTCAGCATGTTCGAATGGTTCTGGTACGAGCATCAGTGCTGTCTCAGCGAGCGAGAGTCCGGACAGATGAAGAAACTCAAACGCATTATCAAGCATCGACGAGTCACTACCTGTCTCATCTAGAATCGGTAACACTTCCTCTGCCCGATTACCATACGTCGTCTCGGCCAGTCGACGTTCTCGACCGCGCATCGCCCGAATATTTCCTTGCAACGTGTTGATTTCACCGTTGTGAATCAAATAACGGTTCGGGTGAGCACGTTTCCAACTTGGGAACGTATTCGTACTAAAACGCGAATGCACGATACCAAACCCTGATTGATAGCGCTCATCTCGTAAGTCATCGAAGTATGCGCGCAATTGATCCGTCGTCACGAGTCCTTTGTAAACGATCGTTTCACTCGAGCTACTCAAGACGTATTGTTCAAGACCGAGTTGTTCTGATTCACGTTCAAATGCGCGACGAATCAAAAAGAGTGTTCGTTCAAATGTCAATCCTTCCATCGCCTTTGCACCAATGAAACATTGACGAATGACTGGCTCCGTGCGGCGGGCACCCGACCCAAGCACTTCTGACTGAACAGGTACAGTACGCCATCCTAAGACGTCTTGTCCTTCTGTCAAGATGATGGATTCTAATGTTCGTTCGAGTCGCATCCGTTCCCGTTCCTCACGTGGTAAGAACATCATGAAAACGCCATAATCCCCTTTTTTAGGGAAGGAAATGTGGCGAACCGTTTCACGAAACAAACGATCTGGTAATTGCGTTAAAATACCCGCCCCGTCTCCCGTCTTCGCATCGCTTCCTTGTCCACCACGATGTTCCATTTGACAAAGCATGGCCAATGCATGTTCAACGATTTCATGACTCGCTCGTCCTGTTTGATGTGCGTAAACCCCGATCCCGCACGCATCATGTTCCATACGAGGGTCGTATAATCCCTGCTGTTCAGGGTACTGATGAAATGTCATGGTAGCACTCTCCTTGCCTTCTTAATTTTCTGTATATTCAGTTAAATTATACTTTACACTCTTTTATGTTTATTCGCTACTATGCATAATCACCATTTTATTTAACCTTTGAAGATAGAAATACTATATATCAACATTGATAACGCTTACATAAATATGGATATTCATTCAATATTTTTTTTAGTTGAATTCTACACTTTGTGCGCGTATTACTTTGCCCGAACATAAGATTCCGTGGTATTTTTAACTATGAAAAGAGTTATTGATCATGGAAGTAGAGAGAGGAATAATACGATGAAAAAAACAATGCAATTTACGGGTCTCTTGATCGCAGGAAGCTCGATCTTATTAAGCGCATGTGGTCAGCAAGAGGAGAAGGCAACCGCATATGACAAGATTCAAAAAGATGGCACAATTGTTGTCGCGACGGCTGGTACACTTTTCCCGACATCTTATCATGAAGAGAAAAACAATAAGTTGACTGGATTTGATGTCGAAGTCGTCAAAGAAGTAGCAAAGCGTCTTGATTTGAAAGTGAAATTCAAAGAGATGTCATTCGACGGTATGTTGACAAGCGTCAATACAGGTCAAGTCGATCTTGCTGCTAACGACATTACGATTACCGATGATCGTAAAGAAAAATTCGCGTTCTCAAAACCATATAAATATACGTATGGTACGGCAATCGTCCGTAAAAGTGATTTATCAGGCATCAAGTCTCTTGAAGACTTGAAAGGGAAAAAAGCTGCCGGAGAAGCTACAACGACATATATGCAGATTGCTAAAAAATACGGTGCAAAAGAAGTCACGTACGATAACGCGACGAACGATCAGTATCTACGAGATGTCTCAAATGGTCGAACAGACGTCATCTTGAATGATTACTACTTGCAAACACTCGCTGTCGATTTCTTCAAGGACTTCGATATTACGATTCACCCTGATATCGCTTATAATCCAAGTCAGGTTGGTTTAATCATGGATTTAGATAACAAGGAACTTCAATCCAACATTAACGAACAACTCGATAAAATGAAGGAAGATGGCACATTAAAGGAAATTTCGAAGCAATTCTATGCTGGAAAAGATGTCTCTCAAATGCCTGACGTCAAAACGACGATCGTCGATGTGAATTAACGATGTCTTCGATTGATTGGCGGTCCGTCTTCAATCCGGAATTGGCGGTTGAATCGTTTCCTTATATTTTGAGTGGACTGGGACAGACGCTATGGATTTCCTTGCTCAGCATGGCCATTGGTCTTGGAATTGGTTTGCTCCTTGCCCTTTGTCGTCTGTCTAGGCTTCGACTTTTACGTATCGGAGCGAGCGCCTACATCTCGTTCATGCGAGGTGTTCCGATTCTCGTGTTGCTGTTCATGTTGTATTTCGGACTGCCGGTCATCAATATTCAACTGGACGCTTTAACAGCAGCAATTACCGGTTTTAGTTTGAATAGTGCTGCGTACATGGCAGAGATCATTCGTTCTTCCTTACTATCGATTGATCGTGGTCAGGAAGAAGCGGCAGCTTCGCTTGGTTTATCGCGATATCGAACGTTCGTTGGTATTATTTTGCCACAAGCGATCCGAATCGCCATCCCACCGCTTTCAAACGTCTTGCTTGATCTCGTCAAAGCCTCGTCGCTTGCTGCCATGATTACTGTCCCTGAAATATTTCAAAAGGCAAAAATCGTTGGTGGGCGTGAATTTGATTATATGACCGTTTACTTTGTCGTTGCGTTCATTTACTGGGGAATTTGTTCCTGTATCGCAGTCATCCAAGAGATTCTCGAGCGTCGTTTTGCACGGTATCTCTGATTCATTATTTCGCAAACTGTTATACAAACAGGCGATGGACCATGTCCATCGCCTGTTTGCTTTTTAAATTTTTACTGATTGGTTACCCTTCCCGATACATCGCTAAAAAATGTTCGAGTTGCCGCGGTTGTAGCGGTCGATGGAAGAGGTACCCTTGCAACGTATGACATCCTAACCGCTCGAGCAACGCTGCCTCTTCTTCTAGTTCGATTCCTTCTGCGACGATCGTCATATCTAATCGTTTCCCTAATTGAATGATTGTCTCGATCATCGCTCGTTTTTTTTCAGAATGAATCGCTTCTTGAACGATTTCTTTCGGAATCTTCAATTGATCGAATGGAAGTTCAACGAGAGGCTGCATAGAGGAAAAACCGGTTCCGAAATCATCGAGTGCAATTCGAATTCCGTATAAATGGAGCGCATTCAATGTCTCAATGATTTGTTCCGTTCCCTCGATGAAGATGTGTTCTGTCATCTCGATTTCAAGGAGTGATGGTGGAAAACCTGTTTGTTTTAAGGTCGTCAGTACTCGATCTGTAAAATCAGGTTGTCGCAATTCCCAAGGCGAAACATTCACTGAAATCGTTATAGGTTCCTTCCCTTCTTCCAACCATACTTTTCCTTGTAAGCAAGCTTGTCGCATGACCCAGCTTCCAAGCGTTTCAATGAAACGTGTCCGTTCCGCAAGTGGAATGAACTCATTTGGCGGAACGAGACCATACTCCGGGTGATTCCAACGAATTAATGCTTCCACTCCTGTGATTTGACGCGTTCGTGCATTGACTTGAGGTTGAAATAAAACGAAGAAATCACGATCCAACTCTGCATCGTACAAATCGCGTGTTAATTGAAGCGCTCGCTTTCGTTCATTTTGAGTCGCTAAATCTGTAATCGCATACGTATTTTTTCGATTTGCCTTTGCTGTAAATAATGAAATCTCTGCATCGTTAATGACATGGTCTGTTGTTTCATCGTTCATGTATGAAACACCGATACTTGCAGTTACATTAATCTGCTTAAAATCGATTTGTACACGTTCTGCTACACTCGACAAAATATCATCACAGAGCACGCGTGCATCGTAATGGTGTGGTGCATGCAATAAAAAAGCACTTCCACTTGCTTTCGCAATTGTACAGTCCGGAAAGTGATTCATCAATCGCCGGCCAATGATGTGTAACGAGCGGTCTCCAGTTCGGTATCCGAATGCATCGTTGACTGTTTTGAAATCGTCCAGATCAATGAGACAAATCATATCACCTTCTCGTTTCTTCTTATCTACTTCAATCACAAATGAAGATCGGTTTGATAAACCTGTCACAGGATCCGTGAATGCTTGTTCTTGTAAACGGGCTAGGTAGTCAATATTACGTTCAAGACGGGTGACGTATTGATTATGAATCAATAAACTAATGATCGTCGCAATCAAGATAAGTCCAATGCGCGCGATGTGATCGGATGCAAACATCGTGGCATTTTCAAAAGATGGAGTATGATACCAAATATAGAGAAGAGAAATCGTCGTAATGCTCGTTGCATACAGCAACATTGTCCGATTAATGACGACTAATGACGCTAAAATGAAAAGAAGTGCACATGCCCAAACCGTTTGGACACCACGATCGATGAACGGATAATAAATGTATGGAATCAACAAAAAAACACTCGACATTATATGTGGCTTTAGCCGATCTGACAGTGTACTTTTACCAATGAAGTATTGTGCTATTCCAGCACTCGCAATGACGAGAGCGCGAATCCAATCCTCCCCATTTAAACCAGAACGACTAAACAGGTTAGCAACGATATATAAAATGGCACCACAACTCGTCAATACAAAAATGATCATCCCGAACAACTGATAATTTGCCCGGATTTCTCGATGATATTGCAAACTATTGGAAGAACGTCGCTGTGTGTTCACCGCCATCCCCTCTTTCTAGTTCCTGTCGGTTATTTTCCTTATCAGAACCAAAACAAAACCTGAATTTTCTAAAAATAATAAAATAATGGGAAGTCTTGATTTTGATTAGAATGGGAATAGATAGGTATAGAAAGGAGCGATTAACTATGTCTCATCTACTGTTTATTGAAGCCAACGATAGCACACATCAAAAAAAAGGCATTAGTTCTGAATTGAACGATGCTTTCCTAAATGCGTATCGTGAGCATCATCCTGACGATACAATCACGGTTTTGAATTTATTCGAGGAACGTCTCCCCTTCTTTGATTTAAAGCTTGCGAATGCGGCAGGTCGACTATTTAAAGGAGAGGAATTAACGGGAGATGATGCGATCCACGCACAACGGCTTCAAGAATATTTAAACGGATTCTTAGATGCCGATAAGGTCGTCTTTTCATTTCCGATGTGGAACTTAACAGTTCCTGCACCGCTTCACAACTATATGGATTATCTCGCACAGGCTGGTCAAACGTTTCGTTACACAGCTGAAGGTTCGATCGGACTGGTTGAAAACAAACAAGTGTTGCTGATTCATTCACGCGGTGGCGATTACTCGACAAAAGAGAAAGCACCAAGTGAACACGCTGTTCGCTACATGTTAGACTTATTAGCATTTTTCGGAATTGATGATGTATCGACAGTCATTTTAGAAGGGCATCAACAATACCCCGATCGTGCATCTGAATTGATTGAACAGGCACTTCTTGCATGTAAAAAGACAGGTGAACGATTCTAAATACGAAATAAAACAAATGAACTATTTTTTTCAAGTAAGATTTTTTCATGAACAGGTAGATTAAAGGTACGGAATAATGAGTACGCCATTGTAAAGTCTTTTTGGATGTCAGAGGGGTTACGATTCAAAATTTTTTTGAAGTAACCTCTTTGATAATATAGTTGACCTAAAAGTTGACCATCTTCAATTTGCAAGCTCTCTTGAATGCCTTGTTCAGTCATCTCTAATCCAAGTTGATTTCGATTTTGTTCAGATAGTTGTTTTGCATAGTTATAAAGAATCTTAATACGAACTTTTTTCAGTTCAATTGTGTCATAGTTAAACCGAAGCAATTCTTGAAAGCTATTTTCTGCTGAATCAAAATCCTCATGCTCAATAAAAGAAATCGCGATTGCCATATGAATTCTTAAATAAAGCGTTGGAGATTTGAATTGTAATGACGTATGCATCAATAATTGTTTAAATTCACCAATGGTTTCAAGATAAGTTCTAAAATTTCGTTTTTCATGAATGATAATTTCATAATACATTGCTAAAAATTTTATCTCATCGTAGTCTATTTTGTTTTTTATATCATCAATAATCATGCAGGCTTCTTCAAATTGATGACTTTGTAACAACCTCAATAATTGTTGATCATAAGATGTATACATATCACTTCGAAGATGATCTTCAAACAACATCGACAGCGGTACCTTAAGACGTTTTGCAACTTGTTGTAACCAATCAATTGTTGGTGAATTTTTACCATTTTCTACTTTACTAATTTCGGCTTGACTACATATTCCCTTACATAATTCAGCTTGAGTCATATTTTTCTCTTTTCGAATCCGTTTAATTTCATATCCTATTGATGAAGATAAATGACTCATACGATCTCCTCCTTCATCTATTTTAAAGTTCAAAGTATAAAAAATCACGTTTACCATTTAATACTAGTTCGGCGTGATTTCTATTGTGTAACGCGTGAAATATGGTATACGCGTGAGTAAATGCTTCTTGAATGTCCTTACGTGGATAATCTAACTTTTCATAAAAACAACCTCGTTGATAAAAAAAATGACCTAACAATGACGTATCTTTTCTTTCTAGAGATGATTGAATGCCTTTTTCTGTTATCTTCAGTCCCGTTTCAAAATCTGATTGAAAGTACAGTTGTTGCGCATAGTTATACATAATTTTAGATTTTAGTTTTATCAAATCATATGTCATATAATCATACTCTAATAATTCTTCATATATTTTTCGCGCATATTGATATTGGTGATTTAAATAATAATAGTTTGCGACAGACATTTTAATTCTTAAGAAAATAGATGGGTATTCGATTTCCATTTGTTCTTGATCTGATAAGTAAAGTAATTGAGAAATACAAGTACGGTAGTCAATATCTTTTTTACCCTCACGAGCCACCCACTCAAAATAACGAATTAATAATTGAACAGAAGAAGGTAAATCATTTGGTGTTTGTTTAATGAAATCAAGCATGTCATCATAACGATGTCGTCTAGAAAAGTCAGACAATTGTCTATCAAATTGATGAAATAGACTGGTCTCATTCGCATCAATGAAGAGATGAGCCGTTGAAGTATGGAGCTTTTGGGATAACCGTTGAACAATATCTATCGTCGGCATGATTTTTCCATTTTCGATTTTACTCAATTCCGCTTGGCTACATACATCTCTTGCTAATTCTGTTTGCGTTAAATTTCTTTCGACACGTAGTTGTCTAATATGTTGACCAAATGCTTCGATTTCCAAAATTTCTGCTCCTTTCTTGTAGTTTCATTTTCACTTAACAGCGTGTTTATTATTTGATTAAGTATACGGAGAAATCAGTTTATGATTCCGAAAAATTTTTCTTAACAGATAAAGAAGATTGCTAATTTTATGCACTCTAAAAACAAGATATAGTATAAGATTTCGCATTGGGACAAGCCTATATAGGAATACTTTTAAGTCTACTCAAAAGTAAATAATAAGTGTTCCTCTTTTAGATCAACAACTTTTTGTTTAGTCGATTTAAGCTCTAATGCATGCAATAATGTATACGCAACTGTATATGTTTTTTGAAATGAATCTATTCCTACCGCTTCTTGATAGTTACCTAATTGAAAATACAAATGCCCTAAAAGAAAAGTTTGCTGATGAAGTAAACATAATTCAATTCCTTTTTGAATATATATTTTTGATTCTTCAAACAGATCTTGATACAAAAGGATTTGGGCATGATTAAAATAAATTTTGATTAAAGAGGTGACATATAATGAGCTATTAAGACTCTCTAACAAAATTTCGATATCCAAATAAGAATTCGTCGTCAAATGGAATAGCTTATGTTCAGCATATAAATTGGCAATCGCGGTTTTGATTCGAATGAACAAAGTGATTGATTCGTTTTGAACATCCCGTTCAATTAGAAGGTTATTTAATAGGAAAGTCGCGGTCCTAAAATCATACTGATCCTGTTTCAAGTCGACGATGATTCGAAAATATGCATTTAATATGACTAACTCAATATTTTCATTATTATTGTGCTTAGAAATGTATCTCTTGATCTGCTCATACTTTTCATCTCGAAGTAGCGCTGAAACAGTCTGATCAAAGCGTTCCATTTCTTCGTTTTCTTGAAGTTCTTCGAATAAAAGTGCAATTGGAACTTTTAATCGAGTGGCAATTTGCTTCATTAAATCTACAGTGGGTGAATTCAAACCATTTTCAATTTTACTAATCTCAGCTTGGCTACAAATACCATTACACAGTTCGTTTTGTGTCATCTGCTTTTCAATACGCAACTGTTTTATTTTTGTACCAATCGATGAAGTTAGTGAATTCATCTTCATCATTTTTCACTCACTTTCATCTATTGGGAATAGCAATAGTTCTGCTAAATGCACTTCAAGAATTTTTTGATAAGCATGATTATTTGTTGCAATAAAAAAGGAATAGGCAATGGTATATGCCTCTCTAATATCATTATTTGCAGCATGTAATGATTCTAAAAAGAACCCTTTTTGATAATAAAAGTGACCAAGATATGTTAAATCTTGTAGTCTTTTTGTCTCTTCAATTACTTGTTCAACTTCTTGCAATCCTTCTTCAAATCGCTTTAGTCTATACAAATTTCTTAAATAATTGTACATGATTTTCATTTTAATTTTTTTATATTCACAGGTCTGATATGGCATTTTTAATAAATCTTCATAAATTTGGTGAGAATGCGCATATTCCTTATTATTCGTATAGAGAACAGCAATTGCCATTTGAATTCGAATATAAAGAAGAGACGACTGTTCCATGATTTTCTTTTGCGCAACTAATTGAAGTAAGGATGTAATGCATGAACGAAAATCAATATTTCCTCTTTCATATTCAAGCAGGACTTGATAATAATGAATAAAAATTCTAATTTCAAATATGGTTGTAGAGTTAGAATATTGAACTAACTCTGCTGACATTTCCCCATACGTTTTTTCTCTAAAATGCCGTAACATTTTTTGGTCAATTTCGTTCAACTTTTGCGAGACCTGTTCATCCGCAAAAAATAAAGAAATAGGTATTCGTAGTTTTCTAGAAATTTGTTGTAATAAATCAATTGTTGGAATGTTTCTTCCATTCTCGATTTTACTAATCTCAGCTTGACTACAAATATCCTCACACAGTTCCTTTTGAGTCATCCGTTTTTCTAATCGTAACATCTTAATTTTTTTACCAATTGATGAAGTTGGTAAATGTATCATTTTTTGTTCACTCACTTTCATTAATCGGAAATAAGAGGTGATCAGAAAAATAGGTTTCAAGGATTTTTAGATAAGAGTGATTCTGAGTAGCAATGAAAAAAGAATAAGCGGTCGTATACGCTTCTTTTGTTTCTGATTCAGATGCTTTTAACGCCTCTAATAAGATTCCTTTTTGAAAGTAAAACTGTCCGAGATACGTTAAATCCTGCAATTGTTTTGTCTCTTCGATGACCTTCTCAACTTCCTGCAACCCTTCTTCGAATCGTTCAAACTCTACTAAATTACGTATGAAATTATACATGATCTTCATTCGAATTTTTTTATATTCTCTTGTTTGATAAGGTAAGTCTAATAGTTCTTTATAGATTTGATGGGCACGACTATATTCTTCGTGGTTCGTATACAGAACAGCAATTACCATCTGAATTCGTGTATAAAGAAGAAATGATTTGTCTTTGATCTGTTCCTGTCTGACAACTTGTAATAAAGAGGCGATACATGTCCGAAAATCAATATTTCCTCTTTCATAGTCTAGTAATTCTTGATGGTAGCGAATTAAAATTTGAGTTTCAACCGCATTATTGACGTTCTCATATTTTGCTAAGTCTTTTGCCATATCTGAGTACGTTTTTTCACGCAAATGCCGAATCATTCGTTGGTCTATTTCATTTAATTTTTGTGAGACGAATTCATCTTCAAAAAACAATGAAATCGGGATGCGTAGTCTTCGACAAATCTGCTGTAATAAATCAATCGTTGGGGAATTTCGACCATTTTCGATTTTACTGATTTCAGCCTGACTACAAATTCCTTCACAAAGTGCTTTTTGTGTCATTCCTTGTTTTTTTCGTTCTTGCTTGATCTTATCACCAACAGAATGAATGACTGGATGCATGAAAGTCACTCCTCAAATCAAAAATATCGAACTCATGAAAAAAGTCTTCCGTTTCAAGTATATATCACTTGAGACGGAAGACGTGTCTATGCTTCCGGCGAGAATCGAACTCGCACTGCAGCATTACCATTGCTGAGGTCTGCCATTAACCTACGGAAGCTTGTAAAACCTAATTCTAGTATAACTTATAGAAAAAGACAAAACAAGAAGTCGATGCTTTTCAGCTCAACTTCTTGTCACTCATTTACAGTGTAGTTTTCGTTAGCGAGTTATCATAGACGACTAAAACTGAATAATGTTCATCCGCTTTAGACGCAACGAATGTTGAAAATTTTAATGTAATGATGGCGTTTGATCCGACCCCATTATTTTCAAAAAATTCATTAAGTCTTTCCTCTAATTCCTCAGGCGATCGCCCGACGACTACTTTAGAATGCAACATGATCATCACTCCGTTTCATTATGGTAGGTTCGAGTTTAGTAATTGCCTGATCGTATAAATGTTAAACCTTTATTTTTTCGACTTGCCCCACTCTCTCTCTATCCGCTATGGTGAAATGGAGTCATTCAACTATTGAAGAACAGGAGTGAAGTCTGATGGAACAAATCAATTTTGATGAAACGATCGAGAAACGAAATACAGGATCCGTCAAGTGGGACGGGCTCCCTTCGCTATATGGATCAGATGAGCTGATTCCAATGTGGGTCGCCGACATGGACGTCCGTCCACCCCACCATTTGACAGAACGATTGACTAGACGTGCTGCTACAGGTCATTTCGGTTACTCGATGTTTGAAGACGAAGCCAAACGAGCAATTCAACAATGGTTTCAAAAGCGATATGACGTCACAATCACTACTGATTCCATTCTCTACTCAAGTGGTGTTGTTCCAGGACTTGCACATACTGTCCTCGCACTGACGGAACCGAGTGATGAAATCATCATCCAGACACCGGTCTATCCTCCATTTCATCAAATCATTCAGTCTAATCAACGACAACTCATTGAAAATCCGCTTCTTTTAGACGGTGAGACGTACCAGACTGACTTTTCACTTCTCGAACGGCAAATGCGAACAGCACGTATGATGATTCTTTGTAGCCCGCATAATCCAAGCGGTAAAGTCTATCCGAGAGAAGAATTACAACAAATCGTCGAACTCGCTAAGCAACATGATGTTTATCTTGTATCCGATGAGATTCATGCGGACCTCGTCTATACAGGTTCCGTGCACACGCCCATTCTCGGTTTGGATTATGAAAAACTCATTTTAGTGAGTGCCCCATCCAAAACGTTCAATATTCCGGGTCTCTATGCGTCTTATCTAATCGTACCTGACATCTCGATTCGTCAACAAATCGAACGTGTCCAACAACGTCATTTCGTTCACCCGAATGCATTGGCTTCGACTGCGATTTCAGCAGCGTATGGTGATGCTATGAGTGAACAATGGCTGTCACAATTACTTGTGTATTTAGAAGGAAATCGTGACCATGCCATCCGTCGGATTCGCCAAGAGATGCCAAAATTAGACGTTGTCATTCCAGAAGCAACTTTCCTGTTGTGGATCGACTTCAAAGCACTCAATCTGGATAGTAAAACACGAGCAGATTGGCTCGTCAAGGAGGCAAAAATCGCTCTAACGCACGGTTCTTCGTTCGGATCTGGTGGAGAAACATTTGAACGGTTAAACATCGGGTGTCCTCGTGCACAATTAAATCAGGCATTAGACCGTTTAAGCGCTGCATACCAACGGTTTTGGACCAATTAATATGACATAAATGATCCTAATTTATTAGGATCATTTATGTTTTGTTAAATTATTCAGAACATTTCGATTAGTAGAACTTTAACAGGGACTAAAACCGTCCCAACTCCTTAAGGCGCTAGGCATAGCGGCACTTTTCATGAAAATGAAGTGACTTGCAAAGTCGTTTTATCCCTTGTAAGGTGGGGAACATATCATTTGGCGAACAAGTCAATGCATGCTTGATCGCTGAAAAAACTATTGCATTTGGAGGATTTAACTTTATGACGCAAGAATGGATTTCGATCATCCTGTATCTTGTTCTCATGTTGGCAATCGGTTATTTTGCCTACAAGCGAACGACGAATACAGAAGATTACATGTTAGGCGGACGCGATCTCGGTCCAGGTGTCACAGCACTCTCTGCTGGTGCATCGGATATGAGTGGATGGATGCTCATGGGACTTCCCGGCGCCATGTATGCAACAGGTGTATCAGCCCTTTGGCTCGCACTCGGTTTATTGATTGGATGTTACGTAAACTATATCGTACTCGCACCACGTTTCCGTCTCTATACAGAAATGGCAAACGACTCAATTACGATCCCTGATTTCTTAGAGAATCGTTTTGAAGACAAATCACGCGTGCTTCGTACCGTATCAGCACTCGTCATCATCATTTTCTTCACGTTCTACACATCAGCTGGAATCGTATCTGGCGGAAAATTGTTCGTCAGCTCATTTGGATTTGATTACCACTATGGTATGCTCTTGACGATTGCGGTCGTAATCGCCTACACACTTTTCGGCGGTTTTCTCGCAGTTAGTTGGACCGATTTCGTCCAGGGCTGTATCATGTTCATCGCACTCGTTCTTGTACCGATCGTCGCATTGACAGACGTCGGCGGAATCGATGGTGCGTACAACTACGCTGAAAAATTAGACCCTTCGTTGTTTGATCCACTTAAAGGAACAACAGTTCTTGGAATCATTGGATTCCTTGCCTGGGGACTTGGTTACTTCGGTCAACCACACATCATCGTCCGTTTCATGGCGATTCGCTCAGTCAAGGATTTAAAAAGCGCCCGGCGTATCGGGATCGGATGGATGTTCATCTCGATTCTTGGTGCGATGATGACAGGACTCGTCGGAATTGCCTATTTCGAAGGTCAAGGGAACGGACTTGGCGACCCGGAAACGGTCTTTATCCGCTTCTCTGACGTACTGTTCCACCCGTATATCACTGGGTTCTTGATGGCTGCGATTCTTGCAGCAATCATGTCGACGATTTCATCACAGTTGCTCGTTACTTCGAGTGCGTTGACAGAAGATTTTTATAAAACGTTCTTGAAAAAGGATGCAACGGATAAACAACTCGTCTTTACTGGTCGAATCTCTGTGCTTCTCGTAGCAATCGTTGCAAGTGTACTCGCTTGGAATCCGTCAGCGACGATTCTTGCGCTTGTCGGTTATGCATGGGCTGGATTCGGTTCTGCCTTTGGTCCGATCATCTTGCTTTCTCTTTACTGGAAACGGATGACGAAACAAGGTGCACTAGCTGGTATTATCTCAGGTGCCTTGACTGTTATCATCTGGGTTCAACTCGGACTTAGTACGACGCTTTATGAAATGGTACCTGGATTCTTCACAAGCTTGATCTTTACGGTCGTTGTCAGCTTGATGACGAAACAACCGGTCAATGCCGTTCAGGAAACGTTTGAAGAGATGGAAGACGAATTAAAAGACGCCGTTCAATAATCAGCAAATAATAAGTAAGACCTCTGCCAAAAATTGGCAGAGGTCTTTTTTTGACTTACAGTTCAATCACGCCATAATGCAACTTCGACGTCTTTCGCTTAGTTCGTTCAAACCCAAACCGTTCAAACAAGGGACTCTCATAATGTGCTTTTAACACGATGCGCTGACGTGCCACACGCTTCGCCTCCACCATCGCTTCCTCGGATAAGGCTTCATAATTCGCAAGCGTTCGTAAAGCATCGAGATGCGTCGATTCTTCGACGGTCTGTTCGAACATAGGATCAAAGTAGATGACATCAAAGGAATTATCCGGACATTCTTTCAAATAGGCGAGATGGTGTTTGACTCTCACTTCAATTCGTCGCATCGCTTGATTGATCGGTTCGTAGGATTCTTCCCAACGTTTTAATCCGTTCTTGACGACAAATGCTGTCTCAACCCGACTTTCTAAGCCGGTAATCTGACCTCGCTCTCCGACGGCATGACTCATGACGATGGCATCTGCTCCAAGACCAAGTGTGCAGTCAAGCACACGCATCCCTTCCGATAAGCGTCCGATCGCAACGAGAGGGTCGCCTCCACCTGCATCAATTTGTTTGATGCGAAACACCGCACTCGAAGGATGGAAAAAGAACGATGTCGTCTCGCCTAATGGGTATAAATCAAGCCGTTGTTTATCGACGACAAGCACCGGTAATCCTGTCTCCTGTTGCAAGTGTTCTATGCTTTTTTTCTGACGCACGACGTAGATAAAATGTATCGTCTCATCCGCTAACAACTGCTTCACACGATGATGCACGTCGTCAGTCGGACGAAGACATGTCGTCAGTCCAATGGTTGGTTTCATAATGTGTTCCTCCACAAAAAAATAAGCTAGCCGGAGCTAGCTCATTTCTTTTTCTTCAATAATCCTTCGATATCTTCAATCAATGCTTTTTTCGAAATCAGGTCTTCTTGCTTTTCCTGTTCGACTTTTGCATCGACCGTCGTCCGCTTCATGAGTGCCTGAAGCGTCTCATCAATGCTTGACTTCAGATGATCGCGGTCTTCTTTATTAAGGGAAAGATCATGGTGAACTTCATCCCCTTGTTCATCTAATTGGCGTAAGCGTTCCGTCAATTGTTTCGCTTCACGATTCAAGTCCGAATACAATCGTTCGATTTGCTCTAGACGCAATTTGATTCCGTCACGTTCTGTGAACACGTTTTCCAGCCCCTTCCAGTATGCAGTTGTCTACATCATTACTTTACCATATTCCACGGGAATTAAAACAATCACAAGATGATTACAGAATGACTTTTTTTAGATTTCTTCCTGCGGATCGATTCCAGTTAATTTTTGCAATTGCACGGAGGGTATCGCTATAATGTAAACGAAGCATCAATTGGGATGAGGGAGGATTTTGTGATGGAATTGAGACGTCGAACATTACGTCATGTCGATCAAGCTGAGTACGATCATTTCTTGAAGTATGGCGAGCAAGCATATGGACTGACTCCGCAAGAAATCAAAGGGTATGACCATGAGCTTGGAGAAGAGCGGGCTTTTGATTCCGTCGAGCACAGTTATCCTGAAGATTATTACTTTGATATCGTTGAAGCGGATACGATCGTGGGGCGGGTTCTGCTCTTAAAAATGGGTCACTACTTCCAACTCGACTTCATGGTGTTTGATCCCTATACGCGTCGGGGTCTAGCTACTCAAGCAGTTGCTGAAGCATTGACGTATTCTGGGGTACTAGATCGTCACGAAGTACGCGCGCGTGTCCTTGAACAATCACCACACGCTTCGTTTGCAAAACGCATTTTGGAAGCGAATGATTTTACGTCGACAGAGAACTATTACGTCAAAGGAAGACGTCGTCGGTACTCTCTGCAACGAATGGGCTAAAGACCGTCCGAAAGACCATGAAATTCATGGTCTTTTTTTAATGCCCCTCACCTCTTCGTCACCTTTGACAGTTGATGAATTTCAGCGTACAATTTTCATCTGTATGAACAGAAAGGAGTACATCTCATGAACGAATGGTTATGGATCCCTTCCATTTTTTTAACGATGGGATTATTGATTTTCAGTTATTATTTATTTGGTAAGACAGGATTGTTGATGTGGATTGCCATCGCAACAATCATTGCAAACATCCAAGTTACACAAACCGTCGATATTTTTGGTTTCGTCTTCACGTTAGGAAACGTCGTGTATGGCAGTTGTTATCTAGCGACAGATATCCTCAATGAAAAATACGGAAAACAGGTCGCTCGTAAAGGCGTCTATATGGGGTTCTTCTCCCTGATCACGACGACCGTTCTCATGCAGTTCAGTCTCTTGTATACACCACTTTCTGATAAGGCTGCACTCGAAACATCCGATTCCTTGCATTTATTGTTTGGACTCTTACCATGGATTGCTGTTGGTAGTCTTGCCGCTTATCTTGTCTCGCAACTATTCGATGTCTTTATTTATTCAAAGATCCGTCAAAAGACAGGCGAACGTAAGCTTTGGTTACGGACGACAGGGTCAACCGTATTAAGTCAATTGCTTGATACGTTGACGTTTTGTGCGATTGCCTTTCACGATATGCCCTTCTCCATCTGGTGGCAAATCTTCATTACGACGTATCTCGCGAAATTCGTCGTCGCTTGGTTCGCGACACCATTTATGTATTTAGCAAAACGTATCCACCCAACGAAACAATCGACAGACGCTGCTGCATGATCTAAAAAAACTAGAAGACTTGACGAAATTGTCGGATAATGGGAGTGGAGGTGCCTACATGAAAATTAAACGGAATGAACCCTTTCGATATACGCTGAAAAAACCAATAACAGGTGAATTTCATTTATTGAAAAATGACCAGCGTACTCCTAAAGGGCTGATGAAAATTCATAATATCTCACCGAACGGACTAGCAATCAGCACAGAACTAAAACTTCCACTCCTCAAATCAATGAAAATCGTGGTTGAGTTCTCATTGATCGAGGGTCAAGAACCTTTGTGCATCGAAGGTCAGTTATTGCACGAGAAGCCAGTGGGTCCCGAAAGACTGTATGGCATCCGCCTCAATCCATCAACGACTGATCGTGATACAATCATCGCTCAGGTTAAACAAGTCGCTCAATTGGAGCGATAATTTATAAAGAAAGGGTGGCAGAATGATGATCTGCCACCCTTTTCTCGTAAAAAATGACGCGTCACACGCAACTTCTATAGGAAACAGCGCATTTATGCGCTTCAGAGACAAACAAGACCCGCTTTCCTGCTTGAATGAAGTAGGAAAGCGGGCTTAGTGTCTCGCCTGAGAAAGGGGCGTGAAAAGACGCGTCATTCTTTTTTTGAGTCAGCCCTCTGTTTTATGGCTAGATGAATCAACCTTCAAACGTACGAAAGACGACTGCCTCATAAGGTCGAAGTGTGAGTTCGTCGGTAATGACGGACTCTTCATAGTTTCCGATGACCCGATCTGACGTATCATGCGTAGACGGAATATTCACATCATGATCCGCAAACGAACAGTAGACATACCATGTCTCCCCTTCAAGCGTTCGTGAATAGGCGTAAACTTCTGGATGATCTTCGAGTAAGAGTTGATAGCGACCATAGACGACGAGCTCATGGTCATGTCGTAGACGAATCAACTGTTGATAGTAATAAAAGATGGATTGCTCATCTGCAAGCGCCTGTTCGACGTTGATTTCCGGATAGTTTGGATTGACCTTCAACCACGGTGTTCCCGTTGAGAAACCAGCGTTCTCCGACGCATCCCACTGCATCGGTGTCCGCGCATTGTCTCGTCCTTTGATATGGATGGAACGTAGTAGTTCAGCCGGTGATGCCCCTTGTTCCGTACGTTCTTTCCACATGTTTCGAATTTCGATATCTTCATAGTCCGCGATGTCTTCAAAAGCGACGTTCGTCATGCCGATTTCCTCGCCTTGATAGATATATGGCGTCCCTTTTAACAAATGCAACAATGTAGCAAGCATTTTAGCTGACTCGACGCGGTACGTCGTGTCATTTCCGAATCGACTAACGACACGGGGTTGATCGTGGTTGTTCCAATAGAGCGAGTTCCAGCCCGTCTCATGTAAGGCCGTCTGCCATTTGGTGAAGTTTTGCTTGAGTTTAAGTAAATCAAACGGAATGACGTCCCATTTCCCATTCGGACCTGAATCGAGATCCATATGTTCGAACGTAAAGACCATGTTGACCTCTTTACGTGCCGGATCCGTGTAAAGAATGGCATCATCCGTCGTCGCTCCTGGCATCTCACCGACTGTCAGGACATCGTATTTACCGAAGGAGGCTTCGTTCATCTCGTGTAAAAACTCATGGACACGCGGTCCGTTGATATAATGTTCTCCACCATCTCCATACAGTGCTCCTGGATGGACCGTCGCATCTGGTAAGCCAGGTGTCTTTGAAATCAAGTTGATGACATCCATTCGGAAACCGTCAATCCCTCGATCCAACCACCGACGAATCATCCCGTACACATCATGACGCATCTGCTCATTTTCCCAGTTCAAGTCAGGCTGCTTCTTCGAGAATAAGTGTAAGTAATACTCATTCGTTGTTTCATCATATTCCCAGGCAGGTCCAGAGAAAATCGATCCCCAGTTGTTTGGTAGCGAACCGTCTGGATTTGCCGGGCGCCACATATAATAATCCCGATATGGATTGTCCTTGCTTTGACGCGACTCCGCGAACCACTGATGTTCATCTGACGAATGATTGATGACGAGGTCCATGACGATTTTGATATCTCGTGCATGTGCCTCATCTAGAAGACGATCAAAATCATCCATCGTCCCGAATTCCTTCATGATGGCTTCATAATCACGGATATCATAGCCATTATCGTCATTCGGTGAATCATAGACAGGACTTAGCCAAATGACGTCGATACCAAGTGTCTTCAAATAATCCAACTTTTCGATGATTCCGTTCAAGTCACCGATTCCATCCCCATTCGAATCATTATAACTACGTGGGTAAATTTGATAAACGACACTATCATGCCACCATTTACGTTCCATCCTCAACACTCTCCTCTTTTATGTACGTAACGTGCTACATATTGAGCAAACGATTGCATCAATTTGTAAAAGCGCTTTCAATTATCACAACGTCATCTTAACATGTCCATGAGAGGTGCTCAAGCAAGAACCTTAACATATTTGATATCATGAAATATGAAATACAAGTGTTTACTACATCCAAGATGATGGGAAAGAAAGGTATGAGAAAGGAGTGTGGACAAATGTATCGTCGATATTTGCTCTTCCTTGTCTGGGCGATTGCTATTGTCTTCATCTTATTATTTGGAAATAATCGTGTCTTTCCAGAAGGTTTCTTGATGTCGTTTTTACGTTTCGACCAAAGTCAATTTGATACATCCGCGTTAAGTTTATTTGCCTTACTCGGCATTTATCCGTTCGCTTTCTTTTTACTATTTCTAGATGAGAAACGATTCATGCGCCCCGGACCGCTCGTCGCAAGTATTGGATCGTTCTTCTTAGGTGCCTTCGTGTTGATGCCTTATGTCGCCCTCGCTATTCCAAGGAAAACGTTTCTTCCTTTTCGTCGTCGCGGGTGGATTCCTACCGTCGTCGCCTTACTTAGCGTCGTGACGACATTATTGCTTTGGATTGCTCTTGCTCGGTCTGATTGGAGTATATTCCGCATCTACTTTGAGACCAATCAATTCGTTCGAACGATGACCGTCGATTTGTTATTATTCTACATTCTGCAAGTCTATCTGCTCCGGCGCATTCGTGTTCGGAATGCACAATCACTAGAGTGGCAAGACGTGATTCCGCTCTTTGGCTTATTCCGTTATCTATTCGCAAGACATTTACCGACATCCTCAAAATCTTAATTTATGGTACAATGAAATTTGGATTTTTCGAAAAGGAGATGTCATCCGATGGAACAATATCATGCACTTTGCGAACACATTTTGGAACACGGAACAAAAAAGGAAGACCGGACGGGAACGGGAACACTCAGCGTGTTTGGTCACCAAATGCGCTTCTCCCTTCAAGATGGTTTTCCTCTCATTACGACGAAAAAGTTACATATGAAGTCGATCATCCATGAGTTGATTTGGTTCATCTCGGGTGATACGAATATTCGTTATCTACAGGAAAATGGTGTGCGGATTTGGAACGAATGGGCCGATGAGAACGGAGATCTAGGTCCTGTTTACGGGGCACAATGGCGCTCTTTTCCACGTCCAGATGGCACGACGGTCGATCAGCTAGCACAAGTCATTGAACAGATCAAAACGAATCCGGATTCTCGTCGTTTGATCGTCAGTGCTTGGAATCCTGGACAAGTCGATGAGATGGCTTTACCACCTTGTCATCTCTTGTTCCAATTTTATGTCGCTGACGGAAAACTATCATGCCAATTGTATCAACGTTCAGCTGATGTTTTCCTAGGCGTACCATTTAATATTGCATCTTATGCGTTACTGACACATATGATTGCTCATGTGTGTGGACTTGAGGTTGGTGACTTCGTTCATACGCTCGGTGACGCTCATATTTATTCAAATCATATTGAACAAGTTAATCTTCAGTTGACGCGTACCCCGAAAAAATTACCGACGCTGCGCTTCGCTCGAACAGTCGATCGTATTGAAGACTTCCGCTTCGAAGACATCATCATTGAAGGCTATGATCCTGATCCGCACATTAAAGGTGTGGTAGCCGTATGATCACACATATCGTAGCGTTTACAAAAAATCATGTCATCGGTCGTGACAATGCGATGCCTTGGCACCTTCCAGCTGATTTAGCTCACTTCAAGCGTACGACGATTGGCAAACCTATCATCATGGGACGAAAGACGTTCGAATCCATCGGACGACCGTTGCCCGGTCGAGAGAACATCGTCATTACGCGCGATCAGACGTTTGCAGCCGAAGGTGTAACGGTATGGCATGATCTATCTGCTTTGCAACCATACGTCGATTCAGAAGAAGAAGTCTTTTTGATTGGTGGTGGAGAGTTGTTTGCTCAAACGCTTCCTCTTGCTCGCCGCCTGTATATCACTGAAATTGATACGGTTCTTTCTGGAGATGTACATTATCCCGAAATCCCATCTTCATTTCAGATTACTTCCGAAACACATTATGATGCGGTCGAGGGAAACGATTATCCGTTCATCATTCGTCGATATGATCAGTAACTAAAAAACAGCCACATTGCTCCGTATGATGGACGAATGTGGCTGTTTTTTTAAGGAATTTGCATGATCCATTCAGCAATCCATTCCTCCATATCAGAATCGATCTGTGAGGTCATGATATAGTCTGTCGCACCGCATGATAGCGCATTGGCTAAACGATCGTCTTCTTGATCCGTCACGACCAAAGCATCAATGATCGATTCCCGTTGTTGTCTCCACTCCTCTAATCGTACAAAGTTCTCGCTTGCTAACTGATCGAGTGAAAGAATCGCCAATTGTATTGGCGACGTCCGTTGATCATCTAGCGGAATCACCTCAATATGGTATTTCGGATGACCCGGCATATCAAGCGTATGTACCTGTTTAAGGAATCCTTCCTCGACACGGATATAGACTGGTATTTTTTCGATCGATATCGCTGTCGAATAGGACACCACTTGATTACGACCATTACGTTTCGCTTGATACAGAGCTTCATCTGCCTCTGCTGTTGCTTGCGCCAGGGATGTGAGGAGATCAAAAGCAAAGGAGAGACCAATCGAAACCGTTACTTTTAATCCGTTCGCAAAAATATGGCGCTCGACACGCTCGCGAATTTTATTCATACTCGCAACGGCTTGCGGTACTGTTTCTGCTGAAAACAATAAGATGAATTCCTCACCACCGAAACGAATGAATTCATCATCGAGACGAGCGGCTTGTTGAACGATGGTAGCTAGTTCGGAGAGGACCAAATCCCCCGTTGGATGTCCATGTAAATCATTGATCCTCTTAAAATGATCGATATCAAAAATCGCTAACCCAAATGTCCGCTGTTCACGTTCGAGACGTGCTACGCGACGATCAAAGGCATTTTGGAGGTATTTCCGGTTATAAGCTCCCGTCAGTTCATCGACCAAGATCGTCGAAGATACGACCCTTAATTTTCGTAATAGTCTCGCTAGACGAACATGTCGTTCTTCATTCGTCACTGTCTCATCCCAGTAGTCATCGGCTCCCATCTCATAGCTGACTTGACGAATATCAGACCGGTTTGGACCTACGATGATGACGGGAACGAATGCTGACTCCATTTGTTTGATCAGTTTTTGGAACAACTCCAATGATTCCACGATAGATGAATGGTCGATAATGACGGCATCCATAGCAATATCATGTGATATCGACAACGTGTCTTCCACCGAACTGAAGAATCGTGACATATAGCGCTCCTGTTCGAGCGATTTTTTCCATTTGATATTCTCAAGAAAACGTCTTGTCACAGTGACGACCAATTCTTTTCGAATCCGGTTGGCGCGTGAACGGTCCGACAACTGATCGACGATTGGCTGCAGTAATTCTTTAACGATTGGCTGCGTGATGACCGCATTCATTTGTTCCCACGTCGCTTTTTCCCGACTCACTTGATCGGCAAGTCCTCTGAACAGTTCCTCTCTCCCGAGTCCTTCAAGCCAGCTTGCCAATGCGAGTAGTTCTGTTCGTGGCACGGCCGGCATCCGAAGTAACGTCTCGACCATGATGATCGTCTGTTGCAGTTGTTTTTCTATTCGTTTTCGACTTCGTTCCATCCAATCCCCTCTCTTTCTATACATCCGAAGAACAATCCTCGGATAAAGAGAAAGCGAGGGAAATCCCCCGCTTTTTCAACTCACGCTTTTAAGTTCGGACGGACCATATCTGCTGGTACGATCCATTGATCATATTGTTCTTCTGTTAGTAGACCAGTCGCAAGTGCTGCTTCTTTTAAGGTTGACCCGGATTGATGCGCTGCCTTTGCAATTTTCGCCGCATTCTCATATCCAATATGCGGGTTGAGTGCAGTGACGAGCATCAACGAACGTTCGACGTTCTCAGCGATGACGGACTGTTCTGGTTCGATTCCGATCGCACAGTGGTCATTGAACGAATGCAAGGCATCTGTCAGTAAACGAACCGATTGTATGAAGTTATACATGATGACCGGCTTGAATACGTTTAGTTCGAAGTTTCCTTGACTTGCAGCAAAACCAATCGTCGCATCGTTTCCAAGGACTTGCGCTGCGACCATCGTCAACGCTTCACTTTGAGTCGGATTGACTTTCCCCGGCATGATTGAGCTTCCCGGCTCATTTTCTGGAATCGTAATTTCGCCGATTCCTGCTCGTGGACCTGACGCGAGCCAGCGAACGTCGTTTGCGATCTTCATCGCGTCCATCGCTAACGCTTTGACCGCACCATGCGTAAAGACGAGTTGATCGTGGCTGGTTAGGGCGTGGAATTTGTTTTCCGCGCTCGTGAATTCATATCCCGTCTCCTCGCTCATCTTTTGCGCAGCCAAATCACCGAAGTCCGGATGTGCGTTGATGCCCGTCCCGACTGCCGTACCGCCGATTGCTAATTCTGTTAACGGATCAAGCGTCCGTTCGATCATCTGCTTCGAAAGTGCAAGCATCCGGACCCAACCGCTGATTTCTTGACCGAGTGTGATCGGTGTAGCATCTTGCAAGTGTGTCCGTCCAATCTTGACGATATCCGCAAACGCGTTCGCTTTTTCGTCAAGTGTCGCATGCAACGCATCGATTGCTGGGAATAGTGATTCCAGCAAGACTGTCTTCGCTGCTAAGTGCATCGCTGTCGGATATGTATCATTTGAACTTTGTGATTTGTTGACGTCATCATTCGGATGAATCGTCGTCTCACTGCCTTGTTCTTTCAACTTACGTGTCGCGACCCGAGCGATCACTTCATTGACGTTCATATTCGACTGTGTACCTGAACCCGTTTGCCAAACGACAAGCGGAAACTCATCATCGAATTTCCCCGCGATGATCTCGTCACATACTTCAGCGATGACACCCGCTTTTTCTGCCTCAAGCACGCCTAAGTCGCGGTTCGCAAGCGCCGCTCCTTTTTTCAGGACTGCAAAGGCACGAATGACTTCAATCGGCATTTTTTCCGTTCCGATCTTAAAGTTTTCTAGACTACGTTGTGTTTGTGCGCCCCATTCCTGCGCTTCTGGTACACGAATTTCCCCCATCGTGTCACGTTCTACACGGTATTCCATAAACAAATTCCCCCTTTTGATTATTTCTCTTTTAGTTTAACGCAAAAGTAGACAGAATGGGAATGAGAGAGACAGTTTTCGGGAATAGTTTATTATCGAAAAAAGGAGTGAAGATTTCATGTGGTTGATTAACTTAACGATTGTACTGCTTTTGATTCTAGCAAACGGTATTTTTGCGATGACTGAACTCGCTTTGCTTTCCTCCAAACGGTCCAAATTAGAGAAAGCAGCGAATGATGGCAAAAAGTCAGCCCATGTTGCATTAGAGTTACTCGATCGACCAACCGATCTGTTATCGACTGTTCAAGTCGGCATCACGTTAATCGGAATCGTCAATGGTGCCTTTGGTGGTGCTGCTCTCTCAGGACCGGTCATCAAGTGGCTTGCTCAATTCGCGTGGCTCGCCCCTTATGCCAGTACGATCGGTTATATTCTCGTCGTAACGATCATCACCTATATTTCGCTCGTCATCGGTGAACTCGTTCCTAAGCGTATCGCCCTTGTCAGTCCAGAACGGGTCACGATGTGGCTTGCCCCACCGATGCGTTTTTTCTCGATTGTGCTTCGACCATTCATTTGGGTTCTAAGTAAGTCGACGAGTTCCATCTTCCGTTTGATTGGTCTGGATCGCCTGCAAACAGAAGACGAGACGGAAGACGAAGTCCGGCAATTACTGATTCGTGGTACGCAAGAGGGCACCTTCAATCGATCTGAAGCAGAGCAAGTCTCTCGTGTGTTTGATTTTCATGATTTGTACGCGTACGAACTGATGGAGCCGCGTACCGTTACCGAATGGATTGACTTAGCGGATGACTCCGACACGATCTTACAAGAGCTCCGGCAAGCACGACATCGAAACTTACCGGTTGGTCATGGTGACTTGGATCACTTTGTCGGTTTCATCGATGCGAAAGAGGTGCTATCAACGGAACGACCTGTTCAAGAACTTGAACGACTGATTCAATCACCACTGATCGTTCCCCGTCAATTAAAAGCAACCGTCTTGCTTGAACGGATGCGCAAAGAGACGGTATCCATCGCCTTTGTTCTTGATGAATACGGTGGTTTCCTCGGCATGATCACCTTATTCGACATCCTCGAAGCATTCGTTGGCGAAATTTCAAGCGTCGAGGAAGAACCGGAACTCGTCATGCGAAAGGATGGCTCCTTCCTCGCGGATGGTCTATTGCACATCGATGATTTAAAGCGGACGCTCGGTTATACAGAAGACTTACCCGGTGAACAGTTGAACGCCTATCATACGGTTGCTGGTTTGATTCTATATACGTTAGGTGATGTACCCTCCCGTGGAAGTACTGTCGAAATTGGACCGTACCGGTTTGAAGTCGTTGATTTAGACGGACGACGCGTCGACCAAATTCTGATCGAGCGTATCGAACATGAACAAACACCCCTACCGTGAGGATAGGGGTGTTTGTCGTCAATCATGCTTCGTATAATCGTAACGCTTCTCGTGCGACACGATCTGCTTTGTTCTCCGACCGTGGAATCCACTTCACGAAAGCGAGTGGTAAGAGTTGATAACGCGCAAAGGCAGGATCAAAGATCGTCTGTGTTCGTTTGTTCTTGACGAATTCGCGTTCGACTGCGAGTGCAACCGCTTCTGAATCCGTCCGAAACGAAATGACGCTCTCGCCTTGTGCAATCAGTTCGTGCGCCCAATCGACGGCTTTCGCAAAAGCAATAAATTCTGCTTCATGATTATTGATCGCTTGAATTTGATACATTTTTTCCGTGACTTCTCCCTCGGAATTTTTACTGAAAAGCCCAACCGCCGCTTCATCATTTGAAGGACGGACCGTACCGTCAAAATAAAGTTCAACCATGTTCAATTGCCGCCTCGATTCCTTTTCGTATCGCTTGTTCATCTAGCCCTTTCCCAATGAAGACGAGCGTCGTCTTTGGTTGTTCGCTAAATGGTTCTCTGATTGCTGTGCCGTAAATCATGCCAGTACCTTGTAAAATGACCTTTCGATCCGTATCTGCAAAATGAATGATTCCTTTATAGCGATAGAGATCTTCCGCATACGCTTCTAACACCTCACGTAGGACCATTCCGAATCGATTTCGGTTCAAGGGTCGTTCCTCGACGATCGTCAATGCCGTGAAATCCTCAACCGACTGATGAATCTGATCCGTTTGTTGACTGAGTCGTACTTGCTCTTCTTTTGGAAAATGGAACGTTTCAAACAGTCGGTCCGATTCAAGTTGAGCCTGTTCCGTTTCAATGATAGCTGCAGAAGGATTTCGTTCGCGCAGTAAAGCGGACAACGTTTCGCGCTTTGACTCGTCAATCAAATCCATTTTATTCAAGATCAGGACGTCAGCAAAGCCGATTTGTTTCACATTTTCTTGGAACGTCAGTTGACGTTCCAAGTGGTACGCATCGATGACTGTGACAACACTTGAAATCTGATAGGACTGTTCAACAGCCGGCTCAAAGTAGAATGTCTGTAGAATCGGTCCTGGATCCGCAACGCCTGTCGTCTCAATCAATAATCGATCAAACGATAACTCCCCATCTCGACGGCGTTTTGCGATCCGTAGCAACGCATCCCGTAAATCGCCTCGAATCGAACAACAAATGCAGCCATTCGTCAATTCGATCATCTCTTCGTCACTTCGTTCAATCAATGCTTCATCAATATGAACAGAACCTACTTCATTGACGAGCAAGGCAAATTTTTCTGTCGGTTGAGAAACGAGATGATTGAGTAGCGTAGTTTTACCGGCACCTAAAAAACCAGTGATGACGGTCGTACGTATTTTGTCTTGCATGATTTCACTCCTTAGCGTCCTTGTTGCTGACGCCATTTTTCTTTTCGTGCATCGAGTAGATCAATCGCATGAAGATACCAAGCATCTGTCGTTTGCGGCGTAACACTTGACCCCCACTCGCGTTTACCATGGTGTGATAATACCATATGCATGAGACGGTGATAAACAGCACGCGGTAATCGGATATCTTCTTCTCGAAGTGTTTGTTCAAGAACAAAACAACCATATGGCATATGACCCATCAATACACCGTCCGGATCAAGCGCAATACCTGCCAGTTCTTCCTCTTCCTCTGTTACGTGCAACAGTCTTGAAAAACGATCTGTCGATGCACCCGCATGCGTATACTCCCATAGCTTTCCGATGTCGTGCAATAAAATACCGAGCAACAACTCATTCGGATTCGGTCGTTGATCTAACAGAGCAATCCCTTTTGCCGCTTGATAGAGGGCATCAAAACTGTCATCCCAAGAAAATTGACGTATCTCTCGTTCAGCTGCTTGGAAGAGTTCATTTTTATGATCGGCTTCTGCTTCTTGAATACATTTGAGTAGCGTCAAGTATGGTTGTTCACTATCACAGATTCCTCGACCAATCGTCATCATACAAGCAGTATGTTTCAGCAACCCACCGATATAGGCATGGTGATGAAACAGAGCAGCCGGTCGTGTTGAAAAATCCGCCCAGTACTGTCGCAGAATCGATAGTGCGATTTCTTGGTAAGGAGAATCAAGTTGATCGATTAGTCCAAACAACTGATCACGATACGTTTCAAGGGATTCATCTGCCGGTAATTGCGGCAAGAACTGCGTCGGTGAGGCATCATGAATCGGAGTGACGCGCTGAACGGTCAATGACTTGTTTCCGGATTGCGACGGATATTCCTCTACCTTCGCCTCGACCCGAACGATTCGTGTTTCGAGATATGGACGAAGTGCTTCTTCTGCCGTTCCTTGATTGATCCACTGTTTTCCCTTACAAGATCCAGCGGGCGAATTGAACGTGAACTGTAACCATTCTCTCCCGGTTTGACCAGTACGGATTTCACCAGAGGCAACGAGTAACACTTCTTCGATTCGCTCACCCGGAACAAGCGTCTCTATCGAAAGTCCAATCGGTTGATTCGATTGATGGATGGAAAAAGCATCATTTCCATAAGAAGGCATTGTCACTTCCGGAAGTGCTTTGAATAATTGAATCACGTCATCTCACTCCTTTTTCTTCACTCATATCATAGCAGACACGATTTCATCACGACTACTAATAAACAGATATTGTAAGCGTTTTCTAAATGAATTATGATGAAACTGGAAGTCCATTTATGCTTAAGGAGGAGAAACGATGATTCGACCACTTACTCAACTATACAGTGAAGCTGTTGGCACACTCGATCAATGGACGGTATCCGAAATTGTGACACGCGATCAAATTCGGCAAGCTGTCCAGGTGTACGATCCATATCAAATGCATACGTCGTATGCTTTGGAACATTTGTTGATTCATGAATTGCGTGAGGCTTGTCATCATGTCCAAGAACAAGGGCTAACGTTGGCTGATGCGCAAACAGAGCTTCTCATCCTCTCTGCTTTCCAAAGTGATGCTGGCTACCAAGCAGAGGAAATTCAAGATATGTCTCCCACTGCAATCAAACGGCACTTGTCTTCGCTAGACGCCGCCTTCAACCGACTATTACATCAACTATTCTTACATCAATCGCAACCAGACATCCTCTGTCAGCGATTCATGACGATCCTCTCAGGTGCGGTCGCCACAAAATGTGCAATCCGTGCTAAACGCCTCAAGGAAGCGACACTTGTTCATCCATAAAAAAAATCCTGACTCATGTGAGTCAGGATTTTTCATTCAACGACCTGGCATTCCAGCTCCTTGATTGGTTTTGTATGAAAATGCGGCGTTCCGCTTCGTCATATTCTATAGTCATCATGCCAAACTATTCAAGGTCTGTCAATTCTTTTCTAAAAAAAAGTGGACCGATTTTCGATTGAAAATCAGTCCGAATGGAAGAGTGAATAATTACCATGGCAATGCTTGATTTCATCATACAATGCTATGGAAGCGTTTACAACCCTTTTTCGTTAAATTTTTTCAAGAAAATATTCGTTTGCGAGTGGCAAGTGGATGACTTCGATTCCACTTTGTCGCATCAGGTTCAGTCCGTCCCCATACTCATACCCTGTCGAATAAACGACACGATCGATTTTAGAAGCGATGAGCGCTAAACTACACGCATGACACGGACTATGTGTGACATAAGCTGTTGCATGACGCGCGCTCGTCGAATCAGCTGCTAGCTTACCGAGCGCGTTGATTTCAGCATGAATCTCATGTTGCTTCGACCATTCATGGTGTTCTTCCTGATTTTCGCACCGATAAAAGAGAGTTCCGTTTCGTTCAACCGATTCTTCAACAATCGGGTGGTCAGGACGTGATGTATAGAGAATACCATCTTGCTTTAAGTAAATTTCGTTGCAATTCACATGCTGACTAGGTGTTCCGTTTATTCCGATCGAAATTGGCTTTTCATCTTTAACGATGACACAGGCAACGGATTTTGAGGCACATTTTGAATGACGGTCTGCCATCATCCGTGCGAATAATAACCATGTCGTATCCCATTTCAACTGCTTCTCTTCATTATTCATTCAAACTCTCCTTTCATGAAGGAAAGGAACACGAAATGTCGTGTTCCTTAGTATGGTCGATTCGGTAATTCTCTGCTTTTTGAGGCGACTTCGATGACTTTTTGTTTCAATTCATTCTCCATTCGCTCTAGTTCATGCTCTGCGTCGCGTCGCTTTTGTTTTCCTTCTTGTTGGATACGTAATGTCTCATCCAGTGTCTCGATCAAGTTTTGGTGCGCTACTTTTAACGATTCGACGGATACGATGCCTTTTTCGTTTTCTTCCGCAATTTCAATCGACGATTCCTTCAGCAACTTCGAATTTTGCTCAAGTAACTGGTTCGTCGTATTGGTGACATCCTTCTGCATTTCAAGTGCTGCTTTTTGACGCGACAGACTCAAAGATAGGACAACTTGGTTCTTCCAAAGTGGAATCGTATTGACGACTGCTGATTCAATTTTTTCCGCTAGAATTTGGTTATTTTGTTGAATGACACGAATTTGCGGTGCCATCTGCAAGCTAATTGTTCGGGATAATTTTAAATCATGGATTTTCTTTTCAAAACGATCCGTCAATTGAATCAAGTCATTCAATTCCTGTAACTTCGTTTGATCCCGCGATACCTCGACTTCCGTTCGTAACGGTTCGATTTCATGTTGACGAACGTGAGCGATTTTCGTCTCGCCAGCTGCAATATAGACGTTTAATTCCTCAAAATAACGCTTGTTCTTTTGATACATTTGATCGAGTAACGTGATGTCTTTCATCAATCCAAATTTTGATCGATCAAGATTGTGTACGACTTCTTCGAGATAAGCGCTCATTTTCTCGTATTGCAAGAAATACGTTTCCGCTTTTTTCTTCGCCCGACCGATGACCGGCACGTTCGACCAGAAGCTCTTTTTTTCTTGAAGCGTATCTGGATCCATTTGGCGGACACGCTGCATTAAGTCACTCAGTAATTTCCCTGCTTCCCCGCCGTCCTTCATCTTCACTTCACTTAAGACTTGATCAGAGAATTGGGATAGTTCACGCTGAACGGGCGCCCCGAATTGCATGACGGCATCCGTTTTTTGTAGATCGATCACCTGCAGTAGACGTTCAATCTTTTGTCGTTGTTCTGCTGGAACATCCGAAGGAATCATTTCTTCGACAGGGCGAGCCGGCATTTTGGGCGGTGTCTCCGCTACGTTTAAGTCGACCGACGGATCAGAAATCGTCGGTTGATCTTGCTCATCAGGCCATTGTTGCCATGTATCTTTATCAGAATGGGTCATGTCGGTAACTCTCCTCCTGTTTTCGTTGTTCAGTCTCTTGCGTCAATACCTTTTCAATCGTTAAGAGTTCCCGTTCTAAATCAACGGTATCCCCTTCAAGCAACAAGGTTTGTTGTTGCTTTAATTTTTGTCCGATCATTTTCAAGTTCGAAATCAATTGATTTTTCGTATCCAATTGAACTTGAGCGCCACGGCGTTCCAAATCGGCATATTTTTCTGAAATCGACAGTAAGGAATCCAGATAGAACGTAAAGAAGTCCCGAACTTTTTTGACGTCGCGTGGACTTTCATATAACTCCTCGAACAAGACATGTGCTTCCCGTGAGACGATGCGCATCTCACTTCTGATTTCACTATCTCGAATAGAGGGAACGATTTGATCGTACGTCTGGATTTTTGTGAATCCTTCTTCGATCGTCCGTTGCAATACTTGAAGTTCTAAATCATCCGTCTCTTCAAATCGGCGTGTCGCCCGTTCCGGTTTTAAAATGACACTTCCGACGAACTCATCTTCGTCATCAAGTAGTAATTTCTTTTTCACATTTTTCCGCTTGATTTCGGTCGATTTCCGTTCTGTCCGATATCGTCGACCTGGTTTTGTTCGATAACCGCTCCAAATGAACCACAAACCAAGAGCGATGAAGATTCCCGAGAAGTTGAACGTATCGGCCAATTGTAGAAATACGAACATCATACCGATGGAACCAAATATCCACCATGAAGACTTCATGTCATCCCCTCTTCCTTCGTACTGATTCTTCTATCAGGTTTACGTGTCTTTATTTTAACATTACGTAACGTCTAACAAAAAGTTTCCCGTTTTTCCGAAATGTTACGCCTCGTGTATTTATATTTCAACATACTTTTAAAAATATCGCATCAGACCGAAGAATGAACTATTCGTTCTTTCTTTCGCATGATTCTTTTGACAACAAATAAGGTAGTCGACAAAATTGTCGACTACCCAAAAAAAGTGATCTATTATCCGAACATTGGCCATACAAGGATGATCAAAATTGCGATCGGACTCAAGTAACAAACACTCACACGCCACACAGGCACGATTTTTTTCATGAATGGACTCGTCACGAGTTCCTGTTCGACAAGAGCTCGATCGAGCTTGTACCCAGCAAAAATCGAAATCAGTAAAGCACCAATCGGCATTAAAATATTCGAGACAAGGAAATCAACGCTGTCAAAGAACGTTTTCCCCATGAATTGAGCATCACTCAACATACCGAACGAGAGTGCGGACGGAATTCCGACGATCGCAATCGCAAGTGTCGCAAGCCATGTCGTCCGCTTTTTATCACGCGATGTCGCATTCTCCTTACGATCCGTTAATGAAGCAACAACGACCTCAAGCATAGCAATCGATGAAGTGATCGATGCGAAAGCAAACAGAAGGAAGAAAAGTGTTAAGAACAACGAGCCAAACTGGATCTGACTGAAAACAGTCGGCAATACGATGAAAAGCAATGCCGGTCCTTCTGCAGGGTCAAGACCCGAAGCAAAAACAGCTGGGAAAATCGCGAATCCAGCTAATAATGAGACCGCGATATTCATCGCGACGATCCATGCGGCGGAACGATTAATCTCGCCACGTTCCTTCATGTAGGAAGCATACGTCAGCATCGCTGATACACCGAGCGATAAGGAGAAGAACGCTTGGCCAAGCGCACTCAGGACCGAAGTTCGGTTGAGGACCGAAAAATCAGGCTGTATGAAGAATTTAACACCTTCCATTGCACCATCAAGTGTCAATGATCGAACGACAAGGATGATGAAGCACACGAATAATAATGGCATCATGATTTTACTCATTTTTTCAATACCGGATTGAACACCACGTAAGACGATCCAACATGTCAAAGCGAGGAAAATCAATTGCCCTGAAATGACATATAACGGTGAGGCGGAAATCGTTCCGAACAATTCACCAAGCGCACCACTGTCCATCGTCGTCAGGCGACCTGTGAAACCAAGAATGGTATAAATCAAAACCCATCCTCCGATGACGCTGTAGAAAGAGAGCAACAAGAAACAGGCGATGACACCCAGTACACCAATGAATGTGAACTTCTTATGACCAAGTGCCGAGAACGCTTGAAGTGCTGTTTTTCCACTCGTACGACCGATTAAAAACTCGGCAATTAAAACGGGCAGTCCAAGTAATAAGGTAAACACGAGGAACATGAGTAAAAACGCGCCTCCTCCGTTCGTTCCAGTCGTGTACGGGAATTTCCAGATGGCCCCCAGACCAATGGCGGATCCCGCTGCTGCTAAAATAAATCCAACTTTTGAAGCCCATGCGTTTCCTTTCATGGTGCTCCACCTCCTTTTCAAAATACTTTTTCATTGTACAGAAAGAATCATTGAAAGTCATCCTTTATCAAATATTTTCTTTAAAGCGTCAAAGCATAACCGCATATATGTACTGAAAGATAAAAAAGAAGACCGTTTTTTATGACGACCTTCTTTTCATTCATTACTTTATATTATTGTGTGCCTCCATACATGCGCAGATACTCCGGCAATACTTTAACTGTAACCGGTGTATGGATGGCTTTTTCACCATCTGTATCGATCACTTTTGCGTCTTTTGTTTTCAACTGAAACCCACTCGTCAAGATATGTGTAAAGGAAGGATCATTGGCAAGACCAATTTTTTGAAGGATCACATCTCGAATGGTTGTTAAATTTACTTCATCGACGATCACTAAATCAAGTTTCCCGTCATTATAGGCTCCATCTGATAAGTTCGTCTCGATTCCACCGAGCGATTCTCCGTTTGCCGCAAGAATGAGAACCGCTTCGCCGGTCATGTGACGACCTTCATCTAAAATCAGTTCATATTCGAAGGGTTGTGCTTCTAGACTTGAGCGAATCGTCGATAGATAATATCCCATCTTCCCGAGGCGTGCTTTTTCTTCTGTATCGATGCCAATCGATGCCTCTGCGACAAGACCGACACCAAGGAAATTCAAGAAATAGCTATTTTCGACTTGTCCGAGATCGACCTGAACAACGTGTTGCATCGCGATCGCTTCTGCAGCAAGCCGAGGAGCCATCGGTAAGCCAAGAGTTCGAGCGAAGTCGTTACAGGTCCCTCCAGGAATGATACCGAGTATCGGGCGATCATCCAGTTTTGCGACCCCGTTGATTGTCTCAAACACCGTTCCATCTCCACCGATGACGACGACCGCATCAAATGCGGATGAATCTTCCGCAAATTGCATCGCATCTCCAGCTTGCTTCGTATTCTTGATGACGATTTCATCGAATAATGTACTTAATGGTTCGATGACTTCTCCAAGTAATCCGGTGCCGTTCGTCCCAGCTGTCGGGTTACTGATCAGTAAAAGTTTCATTGAATGACGCCTTCCTTCTTCAGGTAATCACGAGCGACCTCATTCGCCGTCTTTCCGCCGTATGCGACGGCTTCATTCATTTTTGACATCTCTTCATCTGAAATTTTACCTGATAATTGCTCAAGTGCTTGTTTTACTTCTGGATACTCCTCGATCGTCTCTTGTCGCAGAAGAGGAGCTCCTTCATATGGAGGAAATAGTTGCTGATCGTCTTTTAAGACGACCATGTCGTATTTCGCAATCTCCGGATCTGTCGAGTAAGCATCAATGACATCGATCTCACCTGACTCGATTGCTTTATAGCGCAATTTTGGTTCCATCGTGACGACTTTCTGGAAATTGACATCATATTTATCTTGAATCCCTTTATACCCATCCTGTCGATCCTTAAATTCTAACGTGAATCCAGCCGTCAACTGATTCGCGACCTGTTTTAAATCAGAGATCGTCTTCAAATCGTAACGGTCTGCTAATTTCTTTGGAACAGCTACAGCATAGGTATTGTTATAGTTCATCGGTGGTAGCAAGGCTAAATCTTGTTTTTCAAGACCGGCTTTTGCCTGTTCATACACTTCTTTTGCATCATTCGACTTCGGTTTTTCATTCGTCAAACTAGCGAGCACCGTTCCTGTAAACTCTGGATACGCATCGATATCACCTGATTCGAGCGCCTTATAGACGAAGGTCGTCTTCCCGAAGTTCGGTTTGACTTGTACCGTCAAATCCGTTTCATCTTCAATGACAATCTTATACATGTTCATTAAAATTTCCGGTTCTACACCTAGTTTTCCAGCGACGACGAGATCTGGTCGTTCACTGCGACCGACAGCAAAAGGTGCGACGACGATCGCAACCATCAAGACGACTGCCGTTACGAGACGTGCTGTTTGTCGTTTACGAGTCGCTACTTCCGTTTGACGTAATAAGCCGTCAAATAAAAGCGCGAGCAGTGCTGCTGGAATCGCACCGAGCAATAATAGATAGTTATCATTACGGTCAATCCCGAGAAGAATGATCGAGCCTAATCCTCCAGCACCGATCAGGGCGGCAATCGTCGCCGTACCAATGATCAGTACCATCGCGGTCCGAATCCCGGCCATCATAACAGGTAAAGCTAGTGGGAGCTCGACTTTCCAAAGGCTCTGCATCGGAGTCATCCCACATGCGCGTGCCGCTTCCTTAATCGAAGGATCAACTTCGGCAAGCCCTGTATAAGTGTTTCGAACGATCGGTAATAAAGAATACAAGACAAGTGCAATGATCGACGGTACTGTACCGATCCCGACAAGCGGTATCATCAAACCAAGTAATGCGAGTGATGGAATCGTTTGGATGACTGAAGTCACACCAATCGACCACTCGCTCAGACGCTTGTTACGTGATAAGTAAATCCCAAGCGGAATAGCGATCACACAGGCAATGAGCAAGGAGATGACAGATAATTGGATATGTTCGATCAACGCTTGAAGCAATTCAGTCTTCCGGTCTTGATACGTTTCGATCAATCCATTCATTCGACACTCCCCCTGACTTGACGCATGAATTCTTGAACGAACGGATCGTTACTTGCTAGTACCTCGTCCTTCGTACCGATGAAAGCAATCTCTCCAGCGTTCATCAGACAGATGCGACTCCCTAGTTTCAACGCTTCATTCATGTCATGCGTGACGAACAAAATTGTTTTACCAAGCTCTTCGTTTAGATGCAACAAATCATTTTGTAATTGTTCCCGTGAAATGGGATCAAGCGCAGAAAATGGTTCGTCCATCAAGATGACGTCTTGTTCTGCTGCGAGTGCCCGCATAACCCCAACACGTTGTTGCTGTCCACCAGAGAGTTCACTTGGATATTTTTTCTTAAGTGAGGTGTTTAACCCAGTCAACCGAAATAATTCATCGACCCGTTGTACTACTTTCTCCTTATTCCACTTCAATAATTCAGGTACGACGCTGACGTTCTCCTCAATCGTCATATGTGGAAAGAGGGCAATCTGTTGTAAGACATAGCCAATTCGCCGACGGAGTTCATGTTCATTGATCGACATGATCGGTTCACCATCGATCCAAATTTGTCCTTCCGTATGATCAATCAATCGATTAACCATTTTCATCGTCGTTGTTTTACCGCATCCTGAAGGACCGATCAAACAAAAAATCTCGCCTTGTTCAACCGTAAAATTCACGTGTTGCACTGCCTTTGTTCCGTCTGCATACGTTTTGCCGACATCCTTGAATTCAATCACGAACCATCCCTCGTTTCCCGGTTTATTATCTTTGTAAAATTCCCCTTTCTTGGACATTCTAAAACCTATTCCGTCCACTCTTTCCCCTGTTTTCTAAATCCAACATCGAACAGATCGTTCTTTTATCCTTCCTCAAAACAAAAAAGACGATGGAAACTATCCATCGCCTAACCGTATACTGCTCTTATTCGAACGTCACCGTGACTTGACGGCGACCCCATTCTAAAGCTTCTTGTTTTGAACCGACAAGAAGATCCATGATTTTCCCGCGAATCGCACCACCTGTATCGAGCGCAATTGCGTCGCCGAAACCTTCTACATGTACCTTAGTTCCAAGCGGTACGACCGATGGATCGACAGCAACGATGCGACGTCCTTCGTATGTAATCGTATTCGTGACGTCATAACCCGATGCTGTTAAGGCACGACCATTATACAAACGGCTTCCATTGTTTTCTGGATTCGTCGTATATGCTGTCGTCTCAAACGTTTCCGTACGCTTTGTGGAACGGTTAGCGTTTGCTTGTGTTCGACTTTGTTTCTTTACCTGTCGTGTTTCCTTTTTGGCTTCTTGTGCTGCTTTTGCTTTTTGCTCTGCGTCTGCTTTTTGCTTAGCCAAGGCTTTTAGACGCGCTTGTTTTTTCGCCTCTGCTTGTTCACGCTTCTCTTGAGCAGCTTGACGCTTCATCTCTAATGGATTTTGTACGATCGTTTTCTCCGTACCGATCCCAATTTGTGCTGCCGACGCTTCATGATGCGGCAAAAGAATAAATATGAATCCCGCTAAACAAAGGGATAAAAGGAATGATGTTCGTTTCATGTTGATGCCAACCTTTCTCGCCGTTTTACGACCCGCACAACGTATCACGGTGACAAATAGTTTGAAAAGCGAACACCATGAATTGAAATATATCTGTTAAAAAGTAACGAAATGGTTACACGCTTACAAAAAACGCTCTCAATCGTTGTATATCAACGTTTTTATATTTTGTAACCGTTCTGTTACGAATTAATCTTTGTTACTTTTTTGTAATAAATGTATCTTTTCGATGTTTTCAGTCATTTTGTCCAATTCTTCAAAAATCAAAAGAATGTAGGATTTCATTATTATTCAGTTCACTGGATGAACATAAAAAAACACACCAACATGTGGTGTGCTTTCATGTGTTACTTTGTTTTACGTTCTAACAATTCAATCTCTGACTTTAATAAGACTTGTTTTTCAAACTCTAATCCGAGTGCCTCAAAGTTTTTCGTGTGGGATACATCACCAACGACCGTATTTGTCAATACTGCCGTTACTTCCGCTACCCAGCCTTCTTTCGTTTTTACCATATCGCCAACGATATAATCGAATAACTCTTCTGTTTCTTCCATTTGACTCATCTCCTGACACGTTCAATTACAGTTAATCATATAAAATAACGACCGAAAAAGCTAGTCACGCGTCAATTGAGCTAAGAACTGGCGCAAGATTTTAGCGGTTAATCCCCAAATAAGATAATCCCCGTGCTCATAAAAGTGCTCCGTGACTGTATACGTACGATCCAGATAGGCTTCTCGATTCGCCATGCGTTCGGTTGGCACTTCCTTACCGGGGCGGATCCGCCACTCCATATCTCCTTTAATCGGCTTCGAAGTCATCAATTCCGTTAATGACACGAGAAACACATGATCGACTTCGGCCGGCGAAGGATTAAAGTCCGTCGCATGAAGAATACCAAGATACGGGTAAATGATCGACCGGTTCGGTGTCACGAGTGGTTCAAGCGTTCCAATCACTTCAATCTCAGAAGCACTGACATTTAATTCTTCGACCGTTTCACGGACAGCTGCTGCTTTCGGTAATTCACCACCATCGATCCGACCACCTGGAAAAGCGATTTCACCTGGTTGCGAACGTAGTGTCTTAGCTCTCACTTGAAATAACAAATAGACTTCGCCATCTTGCTCGACTAATGGAACGAGTACAGCTGCCGCATGACGAGGTAAACGTTCTTCAGAATCTACGTAATGCTTTCGGATATCGGCTAAGTTCACCTGTTTCATCGCCCTTCTTGTGCAACGTGTTGGTACGCCTCTTCCAGATGGCGCATACGGACGATGAGATCCGCATTCTTAGCAATCCGGTCCGATAAAATCGATCCTGCTACCGTCTTGTAATAGGCGTTTAACGCATGTCGTTTCGTCAGATGTGCCTCATTCTGACGGATATATTCTTTAAAATTCGCAATCAATCGTTCTGTCGTAAAAAGTTGTTCGTTCACAAGTTTCATCCTTTCACACGTCAAGCGTGTCATCAATAGTTTAATGGTAACGAGTTTTGGCTAAGATGTAAATTAAGGGGGGTTATCCGTGAATAAAAAATTAGATGTCCTCATTATCGGTGCCGGACCAACCGGTTTAACACTCGCACTCGCACTCTCACGCTATGGATTATCCTTTCGCATCGTCGAACGTGCAAGCGGACCATCTGTCGTCTCAAAAGCGATCGGGATTCAAGCGCGTTCTCTGGAGTTGTTCGCAAGGCTTGGTGTTGCAGAAGACTTGATGGAGAATGCAATCAAAATCAATCAAGGAAACCTCTATGTCAATGGTGCATGGCAGGCAAAACTTGATTTTACGGATTTGAATACACCTTTTCCGTTCGTCACGCTGTTGCCTCAAAGTGAGACGGAACGGATTCTTGAAGCGCAACTCGCCAAATATGGACACGTAGTCGAGCGCGAAACAGAATTAACAGGGTTTGCTCAATTTCCAACATTCGTTACAGCATCCTTACAACATAAAGGAGAAACAGAGACGGTCGACGCTTCCTTCATCATCGGAGCAGATGGTGCAAACAGTTTCGTCCGTCGTGAGCTCGGGCTTCCGTTCAGCGGGAAGTCGTTTAAAGAATCGTGGGCACTGGCTGACATCGAGGTCGACTGGCCGCTCTCTTCTGAGGAGGTTCATATTTTTTTCTCTGATCATGGCGTTATCGAGTCGTTCCCTCTCCAGTCGAACTTGTTCCGGATTACCGGCAATCTAACGAGCGGACCTGTTCCGACCGACCATAAAGCGATTGACGATTTTTTACAAAATCGAGCCAAAGTACCGTTTGAGCTCAAAAAAGTCCATTGGTATTCGATGTTTCGCGTCCATAACCGGATCATCGAGAAATTCGGACACCACCGGATTTATTTGATCGGGGATGCAGCACACATCAATTCACCCGTCGGTGGTCAAGGAATGAATACCGGAATTGCTGATGCGATGAACCTCGCTTGGAAACTATGGTGTGTCCATCAGTTCAAGGCGAGTTTTCCGTTACTTGATTCTTATAGCGTCGAACGTCGAGAAGCGGCACAAGGGATTTTACGATCAACCAATCTTGCAACGGAACTCTTGCAAATCAATATTCCCTTTTTATTACCCTTGCAGGAAAAAGTCATTCGTAATAGCCTCAAGATCGCACCCTTACATCATTTCGTGACGAACCGGATTGCACAGCTCAACAGCCACTACCCAGCGAGTTCGACCTTCGTCACACAAGGACACTTTAGTCCATTGACACCAAAACCAGGTGAACCGATGCCTTACAGTGAAGTCGTTCACCCGCGGACGAAAAAGAACGAACTATTGTTACGTCGTGCCGATCGGAATTTCTTATTACTACTGTTCTTACCAAAAAATGCAACCGATGATCTTCTTGAGCCATTCAAGGAACTCGCCTATACCTATCCCGATCTATTTGAGACAGTACCGATCCATCAATCCCTTAAAGAGGATGGTGTCGTCGATCAAGGTGGTGAACTGGCAAGACGCTTTGGCATCAAGCAATCTGGATTATATTTAATTCGCCCTGACGGTTATATCGCGTATCGCCAACAAGGTTTGAAAAGTAAATCGTTCGCCCGCTATGTTGAACGTTTACTTTATGCGCGTTAACTCGGTATGATAGTAGGTGAGGTGAAGGTAAAGATGGATATACAGCTAGTTCGAACGGTTTTAATCATTCTTTTAGTCATTGCATTTCTCGTTATCGTCAGCAGACGAACGAAGGAAAACCTTCGATGGTCACTAATCGGGGAAGCATTTGGTGAAAAAGGAGAAGATTTATTAAAGGACGCTGCTCGACTCGAAGCAGCTGACTTAGACATTCGAGTCGAACGCGGCGTCAAGACTTCGTTTTTATTCCGGCGTTTCAGTAAAGACTTGGATGATCGCGTAGCGGTGTATGTCTTGAAAGAAGACTTGGATCAAGCTGAGGACATTCTTGCTTCTCGACCAAGACGATGAATTCAAACGAAAAGGCAGTGAAGCGAGCGCTTCACTGCCTTTGTTCATTCCTGCTGCTGCGCGAGATAAAACGCAACTTGTTTTCGTTCTTGCTCTTGAACAGGGGAGGATTTCTTTGAGACGATGAACGCCCGCACATCCTTGAAACTGTGCCCCGTCGGGAATTTAATTCGTTCCGTCCGCATCTGTGGTGCATTCGGAAAAAGTGTGATGCCATGAATCGGAATGATGATCCCTTGTTCTTTTAGCGTTTTTCGAACCGCTTGAACGATTTGTTTCGACTGATTGATGGGATGAAGTGCAAACACTTTTCTTCCATGCTCAGAATCCATGACATGACAAGATTCCTCCGTCATCCATTCTACGACCGCATCGTTTTGTAACACGAGGAACAATCCTTTTGGTCCGATCAGCGCAAAAGGAATGACAATCGTGTCAGAAAGACGAATCCGATCAAACAACATCCAATCAAAACGACAAACATGACGGATTTCATTACAGAGTGCATCCGTCTCACTCGTCGTCGTACTCACTTGTTTACTTGCAAAAAAACGACGGCGCGGTGGTTGAGGAACAGAAGCAGTCATGACTTGTAACATGGTTCATCATCCTTTGTAGTATGTATTATTAGTTATCTTAACACCGTTTTCGTTCAGATGACGATTCTTTCAAAAAAGAAGGAAATAAAAAAAGACACTTCTGATCTGACAGAAATGTCTTTTTTGATAAGTCAATCTTGGTGCGGACGTCCGAAAACGGCCTTCTCTAAATTTGAAATACGACGTAACATGTCATAGTTCGATGAACTTGATACTTGTGGCTCCGCTTGCTCGACGCGGCGCTCTTCACGTTTTACCGGTTGTGCTGGTGCTTGTTTTAACGCCTCGTTCTCTTTCTTCAGACGTTCGATCTCACGTTCGAATCCTTCATAATCTTTAATGATTTGATCCAAATATCCATCGACATCTTCGATGACATAGCCACGGAGGCCGGTTTTGAATTCCTTTTTGTAAATATCGTCCGCTGTCAACAATGGCTTATACATCCTCTTCACTCCCACTGATCATTGTATTGTAATTCTTGTTCGAGCCAAGATAAATCATCTTGTGTAATTAAAAACAACTGATAATCGGATTGTTCCATTTCTATTCTAGCACGCTCTACTAAAAATTTCGCTGATCCTCCATGTTCTTCATCAAAAACCGACAATAATCCTTGGCTTTTTTGAATCATGAACTCGTTTTTATTACGTAACTGCGATGGATCCGTATACGGTTTCTGGCTGATTGCTTCGACGAAGTCAGCTTGTTCAAGAATGGAAAGGTACTGCGCTTGAACTGGCTCTTTCCAGCGTGCTTCCTGTTCCAAGAACGGCAACAGAATACCGAGACGAATATGGGGATACTCTTCCTTTAATTCAAGTACGACCTCGCATGCCCAGATTTCGCAACCCGGTGAGGCATTCGTGATAAACCACTCTGTGCCTCGATCCTCAATTAAGCGAATCATCCGCTCTCGATATGCTGCCTTTAAGACCCGGATCCCAGGGTGTTTTTGATCAAAGATACCTAGTTCATTGGGTTTATATCCTGTGATGGCGACAACTTTCACACGTCACACTTCCTTTTCAACCGACGTCCTCGATGATCCAGCTCTGCCAAAATTCGTTCTTTTTTCGTAATCAACCAATGATGGCGCACGACGTGTTGTCGTGCTCGTTCCGTATAATCATAAGCAAGCACCGGATCTTTTGCAATGTGCTCTGCCCACTTCGCAAGCTCGACATACCCTAAATAACTGTCGCTCTTCAAGAAACACTCTCGAGCTTGTTCATGGTTCTTCATTTTTTTATGCAAATATCCTTGGCGCAACCATCCTTCTGCTGATAGTTCTTTGACTTGCTGAAAATGAGCGTGTGATCCTTCATGAATTCCGAGATCTGCCAGCCAAATCGCGATGTTTTCTTGAATTGGGGAAGGCGCCTCCGCTCGATGTGTGACGAGTCGGTTGCACGCATCATAGAGTCCGACAAGCGTCAGACAATCATCCAGATGATGTTGCAAGACCCCTGTCATGATATCCGGATGCTGGTGTTCGACGTACTGGAAATAATGCATCGGTGCCAAAAATCCAGGTAGATCCCCTTCCCGCTCAAATCCAATTCGCTCTTCCATCGCTGTCAATCGATAGGAATCATACATTCCTTTAAAGATTCGCCGCGCGACATGAAGTAAATCGAGATGACCGACTTTCGGTAATCGCGGAACCCGTTCCCGAACAAAGACATGACGTGTCTTGATTTGCGGCCAATCAAAGCTTTTCCCGTTATAGGTCACAAAGCGGACATCATCTCCGATATCATGCAGGAAGTGATGGTAAAAAGCAGCTTCAAAGTGAGGATGTGGTAAGAAATACTGTCGCATCAGCAATCCACCCTTCTCAAAGCGCGCGAACCCGAGTAAAAAGATCGTCGTTCCGGTTCCTCGTAATCCTGTCGTCTCCGTATCAAAGAAAATGACTTGCTCAAGTGGAACATCCAGTGCAAGCGGTGGATGAGGAAGCTGTAAGGACTCATACACTTCGGCAAAACTCCGATCTCCATGCCGATCTATTAATGCATATCGCTTGTCGATCCTGACGATCCACTCTTCCTCGAACGTCAAGATATCGGCCCCACGATCAATCCAGGCTTGCTGTTCGTCAGTCCATCCGGTTGGTGCCTTCAGCGTTTCCACTTCAGGTGCGGAAGACACTTGATTCTCTGGTACGGCGTCTGATATAGATTTCAGCATACGTCTAAGACGATTTTTCATGATAATTCCTTCTCCATTTCTGCCAACAACTGAATCGTTCGTTCTTTTTCGTCAGCTACGCCGACCATACCGATACAAGCTGGACAACCGTCCTGACAAGGACATGTGACGATTGAATCACGGGCGGCACGCAACATGACACCACGTTGCTTATATATCGACTCCGCGAGACCGACACCTCCAGGGTAACGATCATATAGATATACAGTTGGCTGTTGCGTGTGTGTCGCCTTGACTTGTGGCACGACGAAGACATCACTGGCATCACACATCAAATAAAGCGGCGCGACACGTCTGAGACTATTCGCGACTCCTTCTAACACTTGTTCGAGCTCTGTCGAAGAGCGTGCGTGATCGGGTAACGTGAACCAGACACCTGTCGTATGAATTTCTCGTTCCGGTAAGTGAATCGGACCTGACCCAATGTTCTCATGCGTACCGAACTTAATCTTCTTGAACATCGTCGCCATTCCGCGGACGCTGACATCACCGCGCGCAACACTATATTCTCCCTCTGCATACTGTTCATCTTCTTCGAGCACGGAAAGGTCGACTGAAAAATTAGCATCCGTATAATAATCGACGTCCACGGCACGGACGAACGCTTTTTTCTCTTCGAAATCCAAATGCTCCACTTGGTATTGATCGGCTCCGTGAAGATAGATGGCCTCGTCATGTAACAACGTCATCGCACTAAACGTATCCATTTCACCGATGACTCGATTCGGTACCTCGGTCTGATCGACGATGATGACGTTCTCTTGATCACTCGACCGAAGTGATATTCCATGAGCCGGAAACGCATCGTTCATCCAATAAAATCGATCGCCACGTTCGTGCAGGACACGCTCTTCGACTAAGTATTCGAGGATATCTTCCGTCTCGAGCGTTCCAAATGATTCTCCTTTCGTAAAAGGCAGTTCAAACGCTGCACATTTGACGTGATCGACGGCAATGATCAGATTATCCGGATCAAGTCGGGCTGCTTCCGGGGATTGATTCAAGAATAACTCTGGTCGTTCTGCGACATATTGATCGAGCATACCGGAAGAAGCGACAAGAATGATTAACGCATCATCTTGACGGCGCCCCGCTCGTCCTGCTTGTTGCCAAAGCGAAGCAATTGTTCCCGGATAACCATTCATGATACAGACTTGCAGTTGACCGATGTCGACACCAAGTTCGAGAGCGTTCGTCGAGACGATACCGGTGATCTCTCCTTGACGTAACCGTCGTTCGATATCGCGACGCTCACTCGGCAAATAACCGCCCCGGTACCCTTCGATCGATCGCGGACCGAGCTCATGCGGATAGATGCTTCTTAGATACGTCAGTAAGACTTCAACGCGAACGCGTGACCGTGCAAAGACGATCGTTTGGAACTTTTTCTTGATGAAACGCATCGCCAGTTGTTTCGTCTCAAGCGTCGCAGAACGTCGAATGCCGAGTTGTGCGTTGACGATCGGTGGTTGATAGACAAGAAAATGTTTACGTCCTGTTGGCGCACCGTTGTCATCAATCAAACCGACTGTTTTTTCCGTCAGACGTTCTGCCAGTTCCTTGGGATTGGCAATCGTCGCACTCGTCATGATGAAGACGGGATCACTACCATAATACCGACAAATCCGTCGTAAGCGACGAATGACATTGGCGACATGACTACCAAACACGCCACGATACGTGTGAAGCTCATCGATGACGATATACTTCAAGTTCTCGAACAGTTCGATCCATTTCGTATGGTGTGGTAGGATGCCGGAATGTAGCATATCCGGATTCGTGATGACGATATTACCAGCTTTTCGTACTTTTGTTCGAATCGTCGGTGACGTATCTCCGTCATAGGTAAAACATCGGATCGGCGCCTCTAATTGATCGATCAGTTCAAGTAATTCACTATTTTGATCCTGTGCGAGGGCCTTTGTCGGATAGAGATATAATGCCCGCGCGTTCGGATGCTCGAGCAGGTGCGATAGGACCGGTAAGTTAAAACAATAGGTCTTTCCGGAGGCAGTCGGTGTGACGATGACCGTCGATTCTCCCGCTTGTACACGTTCAAACGCTAACCCTTGGTGACGATACAATTGTGTGATCCCACGTGTGCGAAGGGCTTGTCGTAAACGCTCCGGGAGTCGTTCTGGAAAATCGACATAACGCCCAGCTGTCGCTTCCATCGTTTTCATATACGTAATCCGCTCCATGAACGAGCGGTCCTGTTTCAATTCTTCGAGAAATGCAACGAGCGTTTGTTTCGCTTGCATGCCTTCACTTCCTTCCACTTCTCATTATACAAAAAAAGAGGCAAGACCAAAGAACGAACTACTCGTCTTTGGTCTTGTCTACTTTACAAGTGACGCTCCTTTATTAATCTTCAGAGTCGTCTCCACTGTTATTCGGATTGTTCGGATTGTTGTTTCGTTCCGCTGGTACATTTGAGTTATTTTGAGCATTCGCCCCATCATTCGATGACGGTTCATCCGTCGTCGGCTCGTCCGTTGATGGTTCATCTGTCGTCGGTTCATCCGTCGTCGGTTCATCCGTCGTCGGTTCGTCCGTCGTCGGCTCGTCCGTTGATGGTTCATCCGTCGTCGGCTCATCCGTCGTCGGTTCATCCGTCGTCGGTTCATCCGTCGTCGGTTCGTCCGTCGTCGGTTCGTCCGTTGTCGGTTCGTCCGTTGTCGGTTCTTCTGCTTCAGGATCCGTGACCGTTACTGTCGTCGAAACCGGACCTGATTTTTCTCCAGAAGCCTTCGCGACGACTTGGAATGTCGAGCGACCTGGCTTCAATCCACTGATCGCAATTCGATTCGTCGAGCTCGTTCCGACTGTCGATGATTGACCATCAGCATCCGTCATTGTCACTTCAAACGAGACATCGTCATACCCATTGGCACGAAGCGCAGCATCATTATAGTTCCAAGTCAGTTCACCGCTCTTTGTGTCTTCATCGTAAGATGCTTGTAATCCAGTCGGAGCGGGTACCGTCTTTTTTTCAACGACAGGTTCCTTCGTCCCTTTCACGTACAATTCGTTTCCGATACTGAGGACAGAACTAGGTTGTTCAAATGGTGCCGGCGTACGATCACGTGTCTTCGTGATGAAATCTTTCCAGATTTGTTGCGCCATCGTACTGTTATACGGACCACTGAGCCCTGCACCATTGTTATTGCCGGACTTCGTAGTTCCTGTCCATACACTGATTGAAACGTCTGATGTGTATCCAGCAAACCAGACATCTTTGTAAGCATTCGTCGTCCCAGTTTTTCCAGCTGCGTCAAACGATAATCCAGCGCTTGGGAACGTACCGCCTGGTTTCAAGACATCACGCAACATGTCCGTCAACATATACGCCGTGTAGTCTTCCATTGCTTTTTTCGATTTGACTGGTGATTTGATTTTTGATCCATCACTGTATTCAATCGATTTGATCAGGTGCGGTTTGATATAATCGCCACCGTTTCCGAGTGTCGCATAAGCCCCAGCCATTTGAGTCGTATTGAAACCATGCTTCATCCCACCAATCGCATAAGCTGGTGAAATCGACTCATCGTCTTCTAATTTCAAACCTGATTTTTCAGCGAATGCTTGAACTGGGTCACCACCGATTTCTTGATACGTTTGGATGGCCGGTGTGTTCGCTGAAATTTTTAACCAGTGGCGTATCGTATTCGTGCCACGGTATCCATCATAATAGTTACCAATCTCTTTTCCATTGACTTCTGTTGGTTTATCCGTCAATTGCTTCGCAGTCGACCATTTATCGTTCTCGATCGCTGGACCATACGCGAAGAATGGTTTTGCGGACGATCCCGGTTGGTGCGGTTCATTTGCGTAGTTTCGTCTCGCTGTTCCCTTACCCGGATTTTTTCCGTCTACGACAGCTAAAATCTCACCCGTTTGTGTATTCACTGCCGAAGCAGCTGTCTCTGCATATTCAGGCATTTTAACGATTTGGTCTTTTTTGATGGCTTCGTTCATATAATCGTGCATCGGTTTATCGATCGATGTATAGATTTTTAAACCTTGACCATAGATGTCTTTTCCTTCCAAGCCAAAATCATCTTCTAACTCTTTTGATACCATATCGAAGATGACACTATCGTAAGATTCATCCTTTGTTGACTTCGGTGCCGGATTGATCAATTTTGAGATTGGCTGCTTCACTGCTTTATCCCGTTGTGCTTCTGTAATGACGCCTGTCGTCTGCATCGCATTGAGTACTTGCGTCTGACGCCATTTCGTTAACTTCGGATCTCCTTTAATTGGATCGTATGCCGTCGGACGCTGTGGGAGTCCTGCGAGCATCGCGGCTTCCGCATAATTCAATTTATTTACAGGCTTATTGAAGTATGCTTTTGAAGCGGTTTGGATGCCAAATGAATTTTGACCATAGTAGTTTTTGTTCAAGTACATCTCTAAAATTTGATCTTTTGTATAGTCCTGTTCTAAACGAATCGCGAGCCATTGCTCTTGGACTTTCCGTGTAATCGTCTTATCAAAAGTCAGGAACGACTGTTTGACGACCTGTTGCGTGATTGTCGAAGCCCCTTCAGAACCAAATCCGTCCGTCACGTTCGCGATGATGGCTCCGCCAAGACGACGGAAATCGATTCCATTGTGCTGATAGAAACGACGGTCCTCAATCGAAATGAATGCGTCCTTGACGACTTCAGGGACTTCATCAATCGAGACGTATTCCCGACTCGTTCCACCTTTCGTAATTTCCTTCTTATTACTTGCGTAAATTTTTAGCGGCAAAGCATCACGTAATTCTGCTTCATCCAGCTCAGGAGCAGTAGCTACGGCATATGCTGCAAAACCGCCACCAATCAGCATCATTAAGATGAATAGACCGGTAGCAATCAGTAATAACTTTTTCCAAAGTGGACCTTTCCCACCGGAACCTCCACCTGACTTTTTCTTTTGGGGACGTTTCGTCCGTTTCATCTTTTTCTCAGATGACTTCGTCTCTTCACGACGTGCGACACGACTTCTTTCCATATGCTATCCTTCTCCTTCAATCAAAAAGTGTCTGAATTGAAATATAGTTCGTCCACTGCCTTTAAATAATCGATGGCAGGGTACGCGCCAGTCTCGACTTTGATACCGTCTCGTTCAATGACCGTCAGCGGAATAGATTTTCGTCCGCTTTCTAGCTGATCCCACCAGGGGAACACGTGCTCGACTGAAAGCACATATTGCACATTATACAGACTGAAACGAATGATGACAAAACAAATTCCTCCATGTTCGACACATTGGCGCATGTGTGCGATTTGATGGGGGTGAAAATTTTTTATCGGGAAGGATGTTTTATTCGTCGTCTCCTTCGCTTCGAAATCAATATATTTTCCGCGATAAACACCGTTATAGTCCGTCGTCGACGGTTGCTTGAAATAGGCTTCCTTGACGACCGCTGCCGACCGTTTTGGATAATCGACTTGGACGATTTGTAACGGAGTGGGTTTCTTGTGAATGATTGCCCGATTATGGGTCAGGTAAAACGTATTACTTTCATTCAATAATTTTTCGAGCGTCATCCCTCGATTCGAAAAGGTCGAATCGGTTGATCGCGCCTTCTTGATTCGGGTTCCATGCGACTCGAGTGGCTTTTGAAATTTTTTCCCGTTCGGGTAATTCAAAACGATTCCCCTCCTATCGCGTTTATTGTACCATGATATGTGATTGTACCGTATCGGCCGAGAGGAGTAGTTAAAAACCAATGACAATTGAACCGTTATTACAAGAGATTGAACGTATTTATCAAGAAGGACGTGCCGGAACCGAATATGACTTCAATCGTGACGTCGTACCGTTCGTTGAACGAGCGGATCAACTGATTGCACAGTGGCAAACGAATGCCCAGGATAGTCCTTACTTACGACCTAGCATGGTCGAAAGCGCCGTGGATCAACTAAAGCAAATTTCCGTTCAAGCATTTCAGCCAAAAACGAGTCTGAAACGCTTCAATGAAACGATTAAATCCGTTCGTTATATCGATCGCTTGATGAATGGTGAAGAATAACGATTAAAAAACAGGAATTATCTTCCTTAAGTCGAACACCTAATCATACGAGAGAATGTTTCTACGGTTTCACTTATCAGGCTATAGCTTTTCAGCCGCCTAGCGTGTAAAGTGGCATCAAGAGCATTTCTTTCGAAAAGACTGTGTAATTATTGTGCAATTGGAGGAGATTCATTTGAACAAACGGGTACAATCGAACGTCAAAGGCGTTGACGTCAAAGGATTTCCTAAGAATTCAACCCCTGCCCCGAAGAAATACATCATGTTCGTTGATGAAACTGGGACACCGAAAGGGAATACACAATTCAACTTAACGGGTGTCTTGATGGAATATAAATATGCCATCGATTCGGACGAGACCGGTGAACCAAGTCCGCTTCGTCAACGTTTGATGGATTTTAAGGCAAAAGTTTTTGAAGATCCGCATATTCCGCTTCATTTGAAGGAGATTTTAAAAGCGGAGCATCCGTACGGTAAAGAAGATGGCATCACGATCGATATGTTACGACATTTCTGGATCGCCTTGCCGGAATTTTTAGTTGATATTGATTGTACGATCGTCAGCGTCGAAGTCGATAAACAGAAGCTACAAGACTTCTTCTCGACACCGAAGGATCCGTATGTCGTTGCCTTCGCTCATTTGATGAAGTCATTTTATTCCTTCCTCGATGAGACAGAAGCAACGAGTGCGCGTGTTGTTCTTGAAAGCCGTGATGATTATCAAAACTTGCTCATTCAAAAGGCGTTCTTCGATATCTTCAATTCGGGAACGGTCCATCTCGACGTCGAAAAAAGTCGTCAAAAAATCAAAGGCTTCATCTTTGCTGAAAAAGACAGCGACCTCTACCAATCTGGTCTTGAGATTGCCGACTTGGTCTGCTTACCTTTATCTCGCGTTCGTCGTGGTGTCATCGAGGTAAAACCCCGGTTTGTCCATTATGGGGACGAAAACCGGATTTTTAAAGCCATCAAAGATAAGATTTACATTCGCCGTGATAGTCCGGACCAAGATTTCCGAAACTGGGGATTCAAAAAAGTACCAATCACGAAAAAGCGTCGTGAATGGTCCGATACTCCTTGGAATGGATGATATGCAAAAAAAAGTGGATCCGATCTCGGATCCACTTTTTTTATGGTGTAGCTAGTCCTTTTGTCCGCTTTTTCCCCTCTCGACACATGTCGAGTAACGGGCACGCTTCACAGTTCGGACGTTGTGCCTTGCAGTGATAACGTCCAAAGAAGATGAATTGGTGATGAAGCTTTGACCAACGCTCCCGTTTGAAGCGACGCATCAGTGTCGCTTCAACCTGCGTGACATTATCCTTCCAGCGACAGATCCCGAGGCGCTTCGAAACACGTTCGACATGCGTATCAACCGCAAATGCCGGTACATCGAAAGCGACAGACAAGACGACGTTCGCCGTCTTGCGTCCAACGCCAGGTAAGGCTTCGAGCCCGGCGCGTTCCGTCGGGACTTCTCCGTCGTGTTGCGCAAGGAGTTGTGCCGCAAGCGCTTTGATGTTTTTGGCTTTATTTCGGTACAATCCCAGTCGTTTGATTTTATCCTCGATTTCCTCAACGGGTGCCGCAGCAAGCGAAGCAGGATCCGGATACGCTGCGAACAACCCAGGCGTCACCTGATTGACAAGTACGTCGGTCGCTTGTGCACTGAGTGCAACCGCTACGACCAGCTCAAACGGGTTGCGATGAATCAACTCACAAAATGCATCCGGAAACATCTCTTCTAACGTTGCTTCAATCCGATCGATTTCTGCCTTTCGTAACATCTCCTTAACCTCCCCGCCCTGCGAGATCCTCAAGCGTCTTGATCCCTTCACGTTCCCATGTCCGCAGAATTTGATTGATATAGGTCATTTTGCGGACATTATGATAGACTGCTTCTCGAAGTGCGGCAAGCACTAGCTCTTCCGAAATGTTCTCGATCGTCAACCACTGAATGATCTGCTCCATCTGAAACGGTGACATCATCCCGAGTTCCCGTTCGAATTGTTGGAAGACGGACGGGTTGATCGTATCAAAGTTCGGTGCTTCCTGTTCCGGTGGTGCCATCAGCTTTTCGTAAAGCGGAACAAGCGAATAACGTTCAGACCCATTGACGTTCTCCATTGCCAATAATCCTTTTTGTAATAAACCGAGTGTCGTCTCGATTGTTTCCGTCTCGGATAGTCCAAGTCGATTACTTAACTCTTCCGGTGACGGCATCTCCATGCCCTCTGCCCGGCAAGCAAACAATTGACCAATCAACGTGAACTCGACAAAACTGATGCCTAACCGTTTTGCCTCGGTGAACAATCGTTTCGGTAAGACGACCGTCCCTTCCTCGAATAATTGCACTAAATTATGATTCATCGTATTTCCTCGATTCTCTAGTCTAAACAAGAAATCGACCCGTCGAGACGATGGGTCGATGTTTTTCCTTACTGCTTATGGATAGAGGCGGTTTAGCAAACGTGGGAACGGAATCGTTTCCCGAACGTGCTCGACACCTGTGATCCAAGCGACTGTCCGCTCTAAACCAAGACCGAAACCACTGTGTGGAACAGAACCGTATTGGCGTGTTTCGAGATACCATTTATAAGCACCTGTCTCGTCAAGACCATGTTTCTTCATCTCAGCGAGGAGTTTTTCGTGATCTTCTTCACGTTGTGAACCACCGACGATTTCCCCGTATCCTTCAGGGGCAATCAAATCATCACACAAGACGAAGTCTGGGTTTTCCGGATCTTCTTTCATGTAGAACGGTTTGATTGCTTTTGGCCAGTGCGTGATGAAGACAGGACGTGCGAAGCTGTTTGCGATTGCTGTCTCGTGTGGTGCACCAAAGTCATCGCCGAATTCGATATCGTCGAATCCTTGCTCCTTGAGCATATCGATTGCTTCCGTGTACTTGACGCGCGGGAACGGTGCTTTAATGTTTTCAAGGACCGTCAAGTCACGTCCAAGCAACTCAAGTTCCGCACGACAGTTTTTCAGTGCTGATTGCACAAGGTGCGAAACATAGTTTTCTTGGACTTCGAGGTTCATCTCGTGATCGTGGAATGCCATCTCAGGCTCCATCATCCAGAATTCGATCAAGTGACGACGTGTTTTTGATTTTTCAGCACGGAACGTTGGACCGAACGAGAAGACCTTTCCAAGTGCCATTGCTGCCGCTTCCATGTAAAGCTGACCCGATTGTGAAAGGTACGCATCTTCATCGAAATATTTCGTGTGGAACAATTCTGTTGTTCCTTCTGGTGCGCTACCTGTCAAGATTGGCGGATCCACTTTAATGAATCCTTCTTGGTTAAAGAATTCGTACGTTGCACGAATCAATTCGTTCCGAACGACCATGACCGCATGCTGACGCTTTGAACGCAACCAGAGGTGACGATTATCCATCAAGAAGTCCGTTCCGTGTGCTTTTGGTGTGATCGGATAATCGATCGCTTCATGGATGACTTCGATTTTTGAAATTTCCATTTCATGACCGATCGCTGTCCGACCGCCATCTGATTTGATGACACCTGTCACCCATAGTGATGATTCCTGCGTTAAGCCTTTTGCTTGCTTGAATAAGTCTTCGCCGACTGTTTCTTTGACGACGACACCCTGCATGAATCCAGAGCCATCCCGAAGTTGGAGGAAGGCGATTTTACCGCTTGAGCGTTTGTTTGCTAACCAACACCCGATCGTCACTTCTTCTCCTACATATTTGTTTACATCCCGAATCATTGCTTTCAACAGTCAACATCCTCTCTCTATTAAACGGCTGTATGTGCCGTGATGAATCCTTCAATCCGGTCGAGTGCCTCTAGGACACGTGCCGGATCCGTCGCGTAAGATAGGCGGACATAGTCCGGTGCACCAAATCCTGAACCTGGAATCAAGGCAACCTTCGCTTCAGATAAAACAGCTGTACACCAGTCATCGACATTATCGAATCCACACATCTCGGCAGCTTGCTTTGCATGTGGGAACAAGTAGAATGCCCCTTCTGGCTTCAGACACGTCAATCCTTTGATTTCAATGAGTCGTGCATAGATTTTCTCAAGTCGTTCCTCAAAGATGACACGCATCGCTTCGACCGGTGCATCGCCTTCTGCATACGCAGCAACCGATGCTGCTTGCGCAATCGATGTCGGGTTCGACGTCGAATGGCTCGCTAAGTTCGTCATCGCTGAGATGATCTCCTTCGGTCCGATTGCATACCCGATTCGCCAGCCTGTCATCGCATGGGACTTCGAGACACCATTGATGATGACCGTCCGTTCGCGCATCTCTGGCAAGGACGCGATCGAAATATGTGTCGCACCGTTATAGAGCAACTTTTCATAAATCTCGTCACTGATGACGAGTAGATCGTGCTTGATCGCAACATCTGCTACCATCTCGAGCTCTTCTTTCGAATAGACCATTCCTGTCGGATTCGATGGTGAATTCAAGACGAGTGCTTTCGTTTTTGGGGTAATGTGTTGCTCGAGCAATTCCCGTGTCACTTTGAAGCGAGACGATTCATCCGTTTCTAAAATGACCGGTACGCCGTCACTGAGTTTAATTTGCTCTGGATAACTGACCCAGTATGGTGCTGGGACGATGACTTCATCGCCTGGATCGAGAATCGCTTGGAACAACGTTGATAGTGCATGCTTTGCTCCTGAAGCGACCATGACTTCTGAGCGTTCGTATGGCATCCATAAGTCACGGCGTGTCTTTTCGATGATCGCATCCTTCAAGGCAACCGTTCCGCCAGACGGCGTATACTTCGTATCGCCCGCTTCTGCTGCCTCGAATGCTGCTTGGATGATGAATTCCGGTGTATTGAAGTCGGGCTCTCCCGCACCTAAACCGATGATGTCTTGACCTTCTTCACGTAGTGCCTTGGCTTTCGCTGTGATGGCTAGCGTCGTAGATGGTGTCAATTGTCGTACGCGTTTCGATAACATGTCGCCCACTCCCTTTACTTGATTCGTAATCGTTTGATGAAAGAACCTTCTTGATACGTATAATACGAATAATCATAGCCTGTCGTCGTCTTTGAAACGATCTCGATGACGGCACGATCCTCAAAGCCGTACTTAGCAGACACGATGTCTCCTAGTTCCGGATGATCCGCGATGACCGTTTTGATGGCAATACCATCAGCAACTGGTCGTGTCTCAATCGTTCCTTTTTTCGGAACGAACGCCCGTACCGCCTGTTCGTTCTGCTTCATCGTAAAAACGACATATTGACGCTTCCCGTTAAAGACAGATTCGAACCGGACGTCCGTCGGTTTGAGTTCTTTTTTCAGACGCGCCTCTGCTTGTTCGGCGACGCTCTGTTCCCGGTCTTTTGCCTCAGCGATCGTCACCTGATAAACGGCGGTGCCAAGTACAGTCAAAAGGATGAGTGCACTTAGCAGACCAAGCGTGATTTTCCACTTCATGTGCGGTAGATGGTAAAGACCATCTGCTCCTTGTCTTTTTCATCGAGAGCAAGACCGAACATTAAATCTTCCGTTTTCAGTGTTCGATTCAACAAGTCGACGATTTTATACGTATCGTCATGGCGGTTCACTTTGACGGTCGCAAGTGTTTCAATTTTTGAATCCATCTGTATGTCCTCCCTCATTTTTCTCTATCTATTATAATGCGATAGGGTTTATCTGAATAGACTTAATCGCCATCATTCAAGAACAATTCTAGTTCTGCCGTCAGTTCATCAAGCGGTTTTGATAAAACAGGTACTTTCGGCAGACTCGTGACGAACCGTTTTCCATAACGCGTCGTCTCAATCCGGCGATCAAGTACGAAGACGACACCTCGGTCGTTCGTCGTCCGGATCAAGCGACCAAAGCCTTGCTTAAAGCGAATGATCGCTTGCGGTAAGCTGTATTCGAAAAATGATGATTTCCCGAGTTTTTCGATCCGTTCCGAGCGTGCCTGGACGATCGGTTGATCCGGTGGCGCGAACGGTAGTCGGACGATGACGAGACAACTAAGATCATCTCCTGGGATATCGACCCCTTCCCAAAAGCTAGCCGTTCCGAACAAGATACAGGCATCGAGTTGCTTGAACTGTTTCATCAGTCGTTGCCGTGAACCTTGCGTGACCCCTTGCGAGAGTAACGTAAACCGGTCAGGTAACAGCGGTTTCGTCGCTTCATGCGTCAGTCTTAGCAAGTCATTTGAGGTAAACAAGACGAGCATCCGTCCTTCCGTCACCTCTGCGATTTGTAAGATGGCTTCCGCAATCGTCTCTGCGAATTCCGGCAATGGTACATCCTGTAGGAGCGGGAGATCCGTCGGAATCATTAATCGCACGTTATCGGCATATCCGAACGGCGACGGAACGACGAAACGACGTGTCTCGAACGCATCGAGCCCTAAACGGTTCTCAATGAACTGGAACTTGTTCGAGACAGTCAGCGTCGCAGACGTCAGGATACACGTCCGTTTCGAAAAGACATCGCGTCGCAGTCGCTCTGAAATGTCGATTGGTTGTGTGTAGACCCGTGTTAGTTTCCGGTTCTTAACAGACGTCTCGATCCAAGATACCGTCTCATCGTGCGGGGCAAGCATCGTCTCGAAGATGGCGAGCTCCGCTTCTTCGATTTGTGACGTGATCGCTTTTAAATCTGCGACGAGTGAACGTTCGCGATAACTCATCTGCTCCCGGTGTTCATGGAACAGTTTATGAATCGCCCGGATTGCTTGACGCAAACGCCGCAACACCAATTCAACCCGCTTGGCACTTTCCTGGACGGCACGCATCGAACGGTCGAGTCGCTTGAAGCGAATGCTGACCATTCCTTCCCGTCGTGCTTTGCGGGAAGCCAGTTCGAGCCCGTATGCTTGAATAATCATCAATAGACCGTCTGCCTCTTCGAGCAACGTCGTCAGTGCCTCATCGACCGTCTCACTATGGGCTTCGACCATCTCGGCGATGTCCCATTCTTCCGACAGATCGAGCAAGCGGTGTAATAATTTTTTATCGGACGAATACCCGAGTTGTCGGAACAGACGATCAAACGTATGTCCATCAAAGACGAGACCAAAATGATGGCTCGCGACCTCTTCGATTTGATGTGCCTCGTCAAGAATCAACGGACTTCCTTTCGGTAAGACCCCGGCTTCGAACTGCAGATCACTAAACAACAAGGCATGGTTCGTGACGATGATCGTTGCATCCTTTGCTTGGCGAATCGCATGTTGGAAGAAGTCCCGGCTGTACCACGGGTCAAACCGCCCGAGTTGCGATTGGCTATCAGACTGGATCAACTGTTTGATCCCGATATTGCCTTGCGCTGCACCGCCTGGTAAGCTGACTTCTTCTAAATCTCCCGTTTCCGTCTCCGTCAACCAGACGAGTAGAATTGCTTTTGCGAGCGTGAAGTTATAAGCATCCTCTTGATCATTCAAGAAAAATTCGAATTTCCGTAAATCAATATAGTTACTCCGTCCCTTAAGCAATGCAATCTGGACCGGCGCATCGAACAGTTGACGCAAGAGCGGTAAATCACGCGCGAATAGTTGCTCCTGCAATTGAATCGTGTGCGTACTGACGACAATCGGGACTTCATGTTCAAGTGCGTAATGCGCTGCAGGCACAAGATAACCGAGCGATTTTCCTGTTCCTGTTCCCGCTTCGACGAGTAACGGTGTTTCTTGATCGAGCGATTGATAGACATGACGCATCATCTCGAGCTGCCCACGTCGCTCTTCATATCCTTCGAATAGACGAGGGAACGTAACGGTGTTCAATTCATCAACAAATGGTCCGAACGGTTCAAGAACGGGCGGATGTGCCAACCGCTCTATCGTCTGGCGCTTTTTCAAAGCGATTTTACGGAAACGATCAAACTGTGAATCCTCCTCGATGCCGACTAAACGAATCGCATGGTCGATTTCCTCTTCGATGGCACTGAACAGGCGTGGTGATAAACGTCTTAAGTGCTTCAATGTCTCAAGCGGCAACGTATGTAGTCGTTTGAGTAGTTCAAGCAACAATTCAGCCGTCGCCGAAGCGTCACTCCCTGCCCGGTGCGCCTCTTGATGGGCAAGTTGTAATGACTCTGACAGATGCGACAGCGCGTGGCTTTCTGCTGTCGGAAGTAAGATTCGTGCGAGTTCGACCGTATCGATGACAGGACCTGTGTACGGCAAGTATCCTTCCTCTTCTAACGCATCGTTTAAGAAGTTTAAATCGAACTGCACATTATGTGCGACGAAGACACCACCGTCGAGCAATGATAAGACACGCGGTGCGATGACATCGAATGTCTCGGCCTCTTTGACATCCTCATCCGTGATGCCCGTCAACTGGGAAATGAATGGAGGAATCGGTTGGGTCGGACGCACGAAGGCAGACAATTGTTCTGTCAACTGTCCATCTTCAATGACCGCCATGCCGATCTCAATCATCTCATCGCCAGCCTTTATGGAATGACCTGTCGTTTCCAGGTCGACTACGACGTACTTTTTCTTCAACACTGATCCTCCACCTTTTATCCATCCTCTCCATGACCGGATGGCATTTCATTCTTCATCTTAACAAAAAAAGAGACCCGCTGACATGATCGGGTCTCTAAAATTTCATAAGATCGTGTGGGCGATTTCTTGAGACAACATTTGTTTGATGTCGTTCTGTTCATTTAGAACAGCCACTTTTGGAACATGTGTCGCGATTTCTTCCGTCGATAGTTGCGCGTACGCCATGATGATGACCTCATCCCCGACTTGGAAATGGCGTGCTGCCGCACCGTTCAAACAGATGACACCTGAACCACGAGCACCTTTAATCGCATACGTTTCAATCCGTGCACCGTTCTGATTGTTCGTCACTTGGACTTTTTCATTTTCAAGAATCCCGACAGCATCGAGTAAATCCTCATCGATCGTAATCGAACCAACATAGTGTAAGTTCGCCTCGGTGACCCGGGCCTTGTGTAGTTTAGCGTGCATGAATGTGCGTAACATCGTCATGCTCCTCTCGTATATAGTAAATTATCGATCAAGCGTGCCGATGCAAACTGCACGGCGACTGCTAAGAGAATCGTAGTCGTTTGTTCAGTGACGGGTCTTAGTGACGGGTAGTCGACGGCTTCGACGTAATCGATTGTCGTCCCTTCGAATCGAAGTGCTTCGCGCGTCCGCTCGAGAACCGTTTCAACAGGCACCCCTTGATCGAGTGCTTGTTTCGCTTGTTGCAACGCCTGCTGAATTCCTGGTGCTTGCGCCCGCTCCGTTTCCGAAAGATAGACATTGCGTGACGATTTTGCTAGACCATCCGCTTCGCGAATGATCGGGCAACGGACGATCTCAACCGGAACGAAGTAATCAGCGACATACGCTTCAATCAATGCGAGCTGTTGTGCGTCCTTTAAGCCGAAATAAGCACGGGTTGGACGGACGACGTTCAATAGTTTGCTGACGACCGTCAACACACCATCAAAATGTCCTGGTCGTGATGCGCCGCATAAGACATCATCACCGGAGCGGACCGTAACACGGGCCATATCCAGCGGATACATCGTCTCGTTCGTCGGATAGAACAGATAATCGACCCCTTCTGCCTCCGCGATTTTCTGATCGCGTTCCGCGTCTCGTGGATAACGATCCAAATCTTCGTTTGGTCCGAATTGTGTCGGGTTGACGAAAATACTCAAGACGACGACATCATTCTCTTGTCGTGCTTGTTTGAGCAAGGAGGCATGCCCTTCATGCAAGAATCCCATCGTCGGTACAAAACCGATTGAACCGGCTCCCGCTAAACATTCGCGTAACGTCTGGACGTCCTGAATGATCTTCATTCCTTAGTCCCTCCATAAAGCGCACCAATCAGTTCTTCGTCCATCTGGAACGAGTGTGCTAGTTCAGGGAAAGCACCGGCTTTGACGTCTTTGACGTAAGCAGCGATTGCTTCCGTTCCTGAAGTATTCCAGTCCGTGTACGCTTTGACGAACTTCGGTAAACGACCGACACCATACGTCAAGATGTCATGATAGACAAGTACTTGACCGGCGACGTCTGCACCGGCACCGATGCCGATGACCGGAATCGAGAGGAGCTCTTGAATGCGTTTCGCGAGCGGATGCGGCACACATTCGAGGACGAGCATCTTCGCTCCGGCACGCTCTGCTTCCAAACTGTCTGCAATCAGTTGTTCGGCTGCTTCTAATGATTTCCCTTGGACTTTGAATCCTTCAAGGACACCAACGGATTGTGGTGTTAATCCGAGATGCGCGACGCAAGGCATCCCAGCGTCCGTCAAACGACGAATCGTCTTTAAGATCTCCCCTGCCCCTTCCAGCTTCAAGGCATCTGCCTGCGACTCTTGAAAGATACGCGCCGCTGATTCAAGCGTGCGATCAAATGAACCGTGATAGCTTGCGAACGGCATATCGACGATCATGAACGTCTGTGGTGCGCCGCGGCGTACCGCACGCGCATGATGAACCATGTCGTCGACCGTGACGGCAATCGTTGAGTCATAGCCGAGGATGACGTTTCCGAGGGAATCGCCAACGAGCAACATATCAACTCCTGCTGCCTCCGATAGTTTTGCTGAAGGATAATCATACGCCGTCAACATGACGAGCTTCTCTCCAGCTTGTTGTTTTTTGAGTATTGGACCCATTGTGTGCATCGTGTTCTCTCCTTACGTGTGTAGGGAGGACAAAAGGAAAACGCCTTCTTCTCCAAAATAAATGCATGCGGAAAAGAAGGCGGAATAATTGAATATCGTCCTTCTGTCCCTGTCCGTTAAGATCAAGGCAGTTGAAACAGCTAAAACTGGCACCTGTCAATTCGGTATGGTTCCGGCAAGCGGATACCATCCGTGGCTTTATTATACATGACGGGAAAAGCTCTCTGCAAACCGTCTGATTCAAACCTTTATTCTTTTTCCCAGTAAATCAGCTCTGCCGAATGGAAACGGGTTTCCCCCGTTTCCGTCTCAATCCGAATCGTGCCCGTCTCGTCAATACCGAGCAATGTTCCGGAAGCGGTCATCTGACGTGTCCGTAGCGTCACTCGTTCATGTAAGCGATCTGCGAGTGTTTCCCACTCGGAGACGAAAGATCCGAACCCTAGCTCGAGCCACTGTGTGTATAGTCGTTCAAATCGATTCAAAAACGTCGCGACGACCTCCGCACGTCGGAAAGTTCTTCCTGATTCTCGGACGAGCGAGGTAGCACGGTCTTTGATCCCTTCCGGAAACTGCTCGTGATGCACATTGATGCCGATGCCAATGATGACTGAACTGATTCGGTCCGCCTCGGTCTGCATTTCCGTCAAGATGCCTGCCACCTTACGACCGTTGATCAAGATGTCGTTCGGCCATTTAATCGTAACCGGAACATCGAATGTCCGGAGAGACTGTGCAAGTGCAATACCTGCTACGAGCGTTAATTGACCTGCTTGGTGCATCGGTACATCTGGTCGGACGAGTAGACTCATCGCGATGCCCTCATTTTTCGCCTCATGCCACGTTCTCCCTAGCTGTCCGCGTCCATTCGTCTGGTGATCGCATACGACGAGTGTTCCTTCCTGCGCTTGCTGTTGCGCTTGCTCATGTGCAATCCGCTGCGTCGTGTCCAGTTCTTCGAAATGAAGGATGTGGCGACCAAGGCGCGCTGTCGTTAACCATTGTTCAATCGCAATCGGTGTCAGCAAATCGCCTTCATCGACTAATTGATAGCCTTGTTTTTTATTCGAGATGATCTGGTATCCTTCTTCCTTCAAGGTTTGCATATGTTTCCAAATAGCGGTACGTGAAATATTTAGTGTCTCTGCTAATTCCTGTCCGGAGTACCACGTTCGCTGACGAAGTGCGATCAAGATTTGTTCTCGGACTGAGTGCGCCATCGCTCTACCTCCTTCAATAATGTCACGCGGTCGTTTAGGCAAGCGCGCGTGACGACACTGTATTCCAAATGCAAAAGTGCTTCTTTGATCTGTTGTTTTTGAAGACCGAGGCGGATCATGTCTTTTCCGTCGACAGCGAGCTCTTTACGACTGCGAATCGGTAAGTCTGATCGCTCTGGATAATCCGTTCCGGTCATTTCCCGAAGGATCATCAGTTCCTCGTCCGACAATCGATAACGATCCCAGTCTTGTAACGGTCGGTGTAACAGAGGTATTAAACGCGTTGCGAGCTGCACTTGATGTTTCGATCGTTTCCAGCGCGTCAATTGATCTTTCGCGAGACCGGCATCGAGTACGAGTGTCCAGACGGCATCCTTTGAAACACCCTGAAACGACTGCTGCGCGAGTCCTTTGACGATTTCTGAAGTCATGCCGGGAAGGTAGCGTTCGATTCCTGTCCGGAGCATCGCCTGTAACGCCCGCTGTTTTCCAGGACCAAGTAAGAGCTTCTCGAACTCGATCGCGATCCGCTCAATCGCAACGGCCGCTAGATGCGGAGCGAGTTTAACGATTGCTTGTTCAGTTGCTTCGTCAAGCGAGAAATCCAGTTGGCTCATGAAGCGGAACGCCCGCATCATTCGAAGTGCATCTTCATTAAAACGTTCGGCTGGTTCGCCGACCGTCCGGATGATCCGCTCTTCGATGTCACGCGCTCCTCCAAACAGATCGACACGACCTGATGGTCTGAGTGCCATCGCGTTGATCGTAAAGTCACGCCGGGTCAAATCCTCTTCCAAACTAACGCCAAGCGTCACCTCGTCCGGTCGCCGGCGATCGCTGTACGTTGCTTCTGAGCGAAACGTCGTGATCTCGTACGGCACGTGGTTGAGAACGACCGTCACGGTTCCATGCTCGAGTCCTGTCGGAATGACAACAGGGAATAAATCGATGATCTGTTCCGGTAACATCGAGCTCGCTAAATCATAGTCTCCTGGTGTCCGGTCGAGCAACATATCACGAACGGCACCACCGACGATATACGCTTCACCACCGGCCTCCTCGATCGTCTGAATGATATGATGTGCGCCTTCAAGCAAGTTCATGACGCGCACACACCCGTTCATAGACTTGTTCATAACGACGAACAATCTCATTCGAATCAAAACGACGACGCGTATCGCGAATGCCCTCTTCTGCCATCCGTTCCCGTAACATCGGATCATCCGCGAGTTCACCGATTCGTGCCGCAGCCATTTTGACATCGTAGGTCGGAACGATATATCCGGTTACGCCGTCTTGTATGACTTCCGGTAAGCCACCTGCTGTCGAGACGACACTCGGGACGCCAATTGCCATCGCCTCAAGAACGACGAGCCCGAACGCTTCTTTTTCAGACAACAGGACATGAATATCACTAATGGCGAGCAATTGCGCGACGTGTTCCTGTTTACCGGCAAAGATCACTTTGTCATAAATGCCGAGTTCCTTTGCGCGACGTCTCGTTTGTCCCATCTCTGGACCATCCCCGACGAGCAACAGACGCATCTTCCGGTCTTTCGCTGCAATGGCGAACGCCGCAAGCGTATCATCGATTCGTTTGACCGGTCGGAAGTTCGAGATGTGAATGACGACGACTTCGTCCGCTTCGATGCCGTAATGCCGCTTCAAGCGTTCATCCCGCATCGGATAATAGACACTCTCATCAATCGAGTTCGCAATGACATCGATGTCGTAGTGTGCGTTGAGCGTCGCATTCGTCTCAATCGCTAGACTCTCGGAGACGGCCGTGACCGCGTCTGATCGTTCGATGCCGTACCGGATTGCCGGTTGCATCTCTAAATCTTGCCCGATGACGGTGATGTCCGTTCCGTGTAACGTCGTCACGACGGCGACACCTTTTTTCTTTGCCATGTTTCGCCCGAGATCTGCACAGACCGCGTGCGGAACGGCGTAATGGGCATGGATGACATCAAGATCGAATAAATCAATGATTTCTGCGACTTTTGACGCTAACGTAATGTCGTATGGTGGATATTTAAAAACGGAATACTGGTTGACTTCAACCAAGTGGACCGTGATGTTTGGCCGATATTCCGTCAAGCGAAACGGCATGCTCGATGTAATGAAGTGGACATCATGTCCACGATCCGCTAATTTCATACCAAGCTCCGTCGCGACGACCCCACTCCCGCCGACGGATGGATAACAAAGAATCCCAATTGCTTTTTTCATGATAAAACCACACTCTCTTTATGACTTCTATTCGTCTCTATTCTAAGCAATATCAATCGGAATGACCATACTGATCACTTTTCGACTGATTTTTATAGGAAAAGCTAGTCTTTTTCCGACCGTGCCGTTACCCTAGAGAAAGAGTCTTGATTTGAAAGGAGCATACGGAAATGGCACCTCCATTCCAATTTCCGATTCGGATCCAGAACATTTTCTGGATTTTGATCGGATCATTCATCTTTGCTTTTGGTATTTATCATTTTAACGTTCAAAATGAGTTAGCAGAAGGCGGTTTTACTGGGATTACCTTGATCTTAAAAGGACTGTTCGGATGGTCTCCATCGATCACGAACTTAGTGTTGAATGTCCCACTTTTTTTCGTCAGTTATAAGATTCTTGGTCGGACGACCTTCGTCTACACGTTGATCGGTACATTCAGTTTTTCCTTCTGGTATGGATTGATTGCCAAGTATTCACCACTCGTCATCGACCTGCGCGACGATATGGTGCTTGCTGCGCTCTTTGCCGGTGTCTTCATCGGCGTTGGTCTTGGCATCATCTTCAACAACGGTGGTACGACAGGTGGCGTCGATATCATCGCGCGTTTGACGAAGCGCTACTTCGGTTGGTCGATCGGTCGAACGTTCTTAGTCTTTGATTTCTTCGTCATCGTCGCATCCTTGACGTATCTCGATTATAAGCAGGCAATGTATACGTTACTTGCCGTCTACGTCGGTGCCCGCGTCATCGATTGGATGCAAGAGGGCACGTATGCCGGTAAAGCAGCGATGATCATCAGTGATCACCGGACAGAAATTGCCGACGGTATTCATGCGACGATGAACCGTGGCACGACCCGTCTAATCGCAAAAGGCGGTTACTCCGGACGGGATCTCGAAGTATTGTACGTCGTCGTCGCTCGCAATGAAATCAATCGCTTGAAGACGCTCGTTAAAAGTGTCGACCAGCACGCCTTCATCACGTTGCATGATGTCTATGAAGTAACGGGAGAAGGATTCACGTTCGATGAAAATCGAGTCCCAATCAAAGAAACGTAAAAAAACACGGATCGCTCAAACGAGCAATCCGTGTTTTTCGTTTTAGTCATCACTTGACGGGTTGAAGACGAGCAGTGCGAGACGAAGGAACTCGGCGACAGCAACGAGTGTTGCTGCGACGTACGTCCAAGCTGCTGCGTTTAAGACACGACGTGAACCACGTTCTTCTTCGGCATCAATGATTCCGTGTTCCGTCAACTGCGCCATCGCTCGATTCGAGGCGTCAAACTCGACCGGTAACGTGACGAGTTGGAAGATAACGGCACCGAGCATCAAGACGACACCAAGCATCGCAAGACCACTGAAACCGGCAAATAGACCAATCAACAACAGTGGGAACGATAAGTTCGATGTGATTGACGCGACAGGTGCGATCCGGTGACGGACACGCATCATATTGTAATCCGTCGCATCTTGAATGACGTGGCCGATTTCGTGTGCTGCGATCGAAACGGCTGAGACCGTCGAACCGTAATAGACGTCTTCCGACAAACGAACGACTTTGTTCGTTGGGTCATAATGGTCGGACATCGTTCCACCGATTGGCTCGAGACGGACGTTCGTGATCCCGTTCTGCTTCATGATGAAGTCTGCGACCTGCGCTCCCGTCACTCCACTCTGAATCGGAACATCTTGATATTTTTTATAGGTGCTCCGCACCCGCATCTGAGCCCAGATCGGGACGATGATGATGATCGCGAGATAGATCAAATAGTTTGCCACGAGACATCGTTCCTTTCTTTTTTTGATTATAGGTCTATTTTATGTTCAAGTGATCTTATTGTCAATTGAATCGCGCGCAACAAGCAGATATCCCATCAAAAGACATAATCCGGTCAACCAGAAGGAGCCATAGCCGATCCACTGGATATGCTCCGCAAGCGCTGGGTAACGCGGCCACTGACCGAGGACGTAATCCACGACATCGTTATGAATGACCCAGATGGCGACGAGGACGAGTTCCTTGACGCGAAACGTCATCAGCGGACTGTATAACAACGCCTGGAACGCCATCGCTCCGTGCGATACCATCAACATCAGTGCCATTGCTGTTAAGAACGAATCCCCCGTTCCAAGTTGATTTAACATCAAGGCGTTCATGACGACTGCCCAGACCCCATATTTGATCAATGTCACGAACGCGAGCGCTTCAAACAGTCGGGAACGTCGCCCGAAAATCCAAAGAAAGACGATAATCGTAAAGAAGAGGGATGCTGTCGGGCTATCTGGAATGAACGGATAGTAATACCACTTCGATGTCGCAAGTTGTGGTTCATACCAGTAGTAACCGTATAAAGTACCTGCTAAGTTGATCAATCCGACAATCCAGAGTACGGCTTTATGTCGGAGTAATGTCAAAATACCTTGCAATCGTTTCACCTCATCATCGACAAAAGCCGGAGGATTGCTCCCCCGGCTTTTGGCTTATTTATTGTTTTCGCCGCCTTCACCGTATGAAGCGATGAATTTCGCGAGTTCTTTACGATCCGCGTCTGATCCTTTGTACTGACCAGCAGGCATCGAACCGACACCTTTATCTGCGATTTCATAAATCTCTTCTTCTGTCTTCTTCGTACCAACGAGTGCCGGAGCTGCTGCTCCACCCTCGAGGTTCTTACCATGACAGTTGACACATGACTGGTTCGAATAAATTTCGTATCCTTTTGCCGATGTATCAATTTTTGGTCCTTCGTTCATCGTCAACTCACCTTGTTTATGGATTGTATCCCAGTGAGTCGTTTGAACAGATTCCCATGTCAAGAAGACGATCGAGACGACTGCGAGAAGCATCATGCTGACTGCGATCGGACGTTTCGCAGGACGACGTTCAAGACCTTGGTCGAGCCATGGCGCGACGAGAAGTGCTGTGAACGCAAGACCTGGGAGGATGACCGTTCCCATCAAGATGTACGGACCTGCAGCGAATTGGTATTTCAAGAGCTGATAGAGGAATAGGAAGTACCAGTCCGGAAGCGGAATGTACGACGTATTCGTCGGATCGGCAATGTTTTGAAGTGGTGCTGCTTCTACGATTGTCAATGTCATGAAGCCGATCAAGAAGACCGCTCCAACCATCCATTCGCGAAGTAAGAAGTTTGGCCAGAACGCTTCCGTTCGACCTGGATATTCCGAATAATCTTTCGACTTGTTCGGCATCCGGTTGTTGATCGACACCCGTGAATCGGTGACGAATTTCATTCCTTTACCACGATGCATCGTGTTCTCCCCCTTTTTTGTTGTCTAGATGATAGTCGGTTTAAAGTGGTCCAGAGATCCCTTGTTTACGGATCATCATGAAGTGGGCCCCGAGCAAGACGAACAATGCTGCAGGAAGGAAGAAGACGTGAATCGCAAAGAATCGAGCGATTGTACTTGCGCCGACGATTTCTCCACCCGCAAGGAGGGTCTTCGCGATACCACCGATGACCGGAATACTTTCAGCAATCTGAATCGTAACTTTTGTCGCGAACAATGCTTTCATGTCCCAAGGCAATAGGTATCCTGTCAGACCGAGAGCTAAGACGACGAAGAATAAGAGAACTCCGACGACCCAGTTCAATTCACGTGGTTTTTTGTATGAACCAGTGAAGAAGACACGTAATGTATGTAGGAACAACATTACGATAACGACCGACGCACCCCAGTGGTGCATACCACGAACGATTTGTCCGTGTGCGACTTCATTTTGAAGATAGTAGACGGACGCGTGTGCGTTGATGATGTCCGGTACATAATACATCGTCAAGAACATCCCCGAAAGAATCTGGATGACGATCGTAAAGAACGTCAATCCGCCAAAACAATAAACGAAAGCTGAAAAGTTATGTGCCGGGTTGACGTGCTCCGGTACTTCATGGTCGGCGATATCTCGCCAGAGCGGCGTAATGTCAACGCGCTCATCAATCCAATCATAGATTTTTTGCATCATCGCTTACGCACCTCTTTCGACTGGTTTACCAAGGTAGAGGAAACCATCTTTCTGCTGCATTTCATAACCATCGAGTGGTTTCGTCGGAGGCGTTCCTGGAACGTTGACGCCATCTTTCGTGTACCGACCGAAGTGACATGGGCAATAGAATTGCTCCGGGTGCGTCGGATCTGAACCGAAGCTGACTTGGCAACCTAAGTGTTTACAAATTGGTGAGAGGGCTAAAATTTCTCCCTTATCATCTTTGAACACCCAAGCTGACAACGTTTCTTCGAACTCATACCATGCATCTTGCGTTTGTTTCTTGAAGTCGACCCGTTTTGGTTCTGTCGTGATATCCGACAACTTCATTACTTTTACTTTATCGCCTGCTCCTGATTTCTTCAGGACTGGATCAACTGCGAAGTTGACCATCGGCATGACCATCGTCGCCGCCATGAAACCGCCGACGCCTGTCAATGTATACGTCAAGAACTGACGACGTGTTACGTTAGACCCGTTTTGAGCCATCTCGATCCCCCCTTGTGATGTACGCTGTGCCCCAAGACGACAGTACTTCACACAAATTTCTCACATGGTAATAGTATCTTAATAAAATCATTGCGTCAACCGCTTCATAGCGCGGTCCAACGGTTTCCTAACTGTTCGAGAACTTGTCCTACAAAATTCCCGACCATCTGACCTTGTTGGTCACGACTCATCGTCTCAAGAGCTAGACGTGGCACGTAGATAATCTCTTCGGCGGCAGTCTCCTTCCACCTTAAATCAGCAGTGATGAAGGTGATGAAACGGAATTGCCCGGAAGCAGCCGCTTGACGCCATCCTTCCAACTGTTCGATCGACGGTGCATCGATATAGGTCAGAGCAGGAACGAGCAATGCCCGTCCGGATAGCTGGCGTTCGACTTCGGACGCCACCGTCAATGTCATGTCTGCGCATTCCGCGTAAGCATGCATCGCCTCATCGAAACCGACCGGAAGCAAAGGCACGATCAGCGTATCGATGTACGCTTGCTCGCTTCGTGTCCGCTGTACGTCGGATGGTTTGAAACGCAAGTCATTTCCCCCTTTCTTCGTACTTACAATTCGTCACATTTAATGTATCATATCCGCATTTCCTCCTACTCTCTTAATGTGAACGTTTTATGAAATTCCACTCTATTTTTCTTCATATTTTGCACAAATCTTCACATACGAAAGGACCCTACTACCTCTGCTGGGCAATAGAGTCCTTCTGTTAAGGAAGTTGACTTCGAACGAGCCGTAACTGTTCGGAAAGAGAGTGGAATCGATGTTGATCGCGTGCATCCAGCGCTTCATCAATCAAGCGGACTAAACGTTCTTCTTCCTGCCGATTGACCGTGACCGCGATGAAATGTGTCGCTTCATCCGCTAAGCGCGGTTCAACAGCAACTTCTGGGCGAAACGGATTTTCCTCGAGTAAAGACAAATACTCGTCATCCATCATCATACCTTGAAAGTTCAACTCGATATAGATATCTTCCGCGGTCAGGCGAATATCATGATACGCTTTTTCTGGATCTAGCGTCGTGACATCCCCTTTTTTGAAGAGAAATGGTTCCGCGTCGAATCCGTATGTCGTCATGATGATTGCCTTCGGAGCGAATGTCGCATTTTGGACGAAGTGTACTTGCTCGAGTTTTGCCTCATTACGCAGCCAATAATCGATGATCCATTTCGCTTCCCGTCGCTTTAACGTGTAATAGGTCAAGATGCGGCGTAAGAATCGCTGCTTTCTCTCTATCATCTCAATCCTACTCCCTTCTCCCGTGAAGTCATCCATCCATTCGTTCAACATAGTCGACGAGTTCATTATCTTCTGGTGTCAACATAGCAGCGCGACGGAGAAGACGTTGTCCCTCTTCACGCCGTCCTTCCTCGACGAGTGCGAATCCATACTCTTTCAAGAAGAGCGCATCTTCGGTGAATGCACCTTCGACTATCGCATAATTCTCCATCGCTTGCGTGTATTCCTCTAAGGCATACAAAGCGCGTGCCCGGTACCATGTCAGAATCGGAGCCGTGACGTGTTCTTCGATGGCAGAGATCGTCTCGATCATCGCTTCGTGGTCCTCGTCTTCAGCAAGTAACGACAGCAAGCGTTCCGCTGCGACGATCGATTCCGGATTCAAGGCAAGCGCCTCACGCAGCGCTTGGACGCTTCCAGCGCGATCGCCGAGTTTTAGAAGGAACAAGGCTTCCATCGTCCGCAACTCATCATTGTAATCGTCGCGCTCCATTCCCTGTTTGATGACGTTCAGCGCTTCTTTTGTCAAACCAAGTTCGGCTTGGCTTTCCGCGTATGGTACGTACGCCGACGTATAGTCCGGATCCTGTGCAATCAATTGCTGGAATGTCTCGACCGCTTTTTGGTGTTGACCGACACGGTGAGCCGTCATCGCAAGACCAAACAGTGTATGCAAGTCGGAGCGTTCTGCGACAGCACGTTCGTACAGTGGAATCGCATCTTCAAATTGTCCTGTCATCGCGAGTGATTCCGCGTAAAGGGCATCGAGCGGCAATTCAGCACGTAACTCTGGTCGCTCCGCGATTTCGGCGAATAACGGTACCGCCTGATCAAACGCACCGAGCGTCATGTAGAGCTCAGCCAAACCGTATGCCAGTAACGGTTCGTCCGGTGCAAGGTTACGCGCTTCCTTCAGTTTCGCTAACGCTACTTCGTCAAGACCTTGCGACTGATAGAGGTCAGCGAGTAATACGAGAGAACGTGGACCATATTCCATGTCCGTTGTGTCGACCTGCTCGAGGACGGAGATCGCTTCTTCTTCGCGATCCAAATCGATATAACACTCTGCTAGTAACAAGGCGACTCCCGCATTACCCGCATATTCGACGTAAAGTGGCGCCAAGAGATCGACCGCCCGGTCAGACAATCCGAGTTCGATATAGAGATCGGCAACGGCGAGGCGGTCCTCATCCGTTCCTGTCTTTTCGAGTTTTTCTAATGCTGCTAACGCTTCTGAGGTGTGACCGTGTTCCAATTCTTCGATGATGCCATTCAATAGTTGTTCATTCAAGGCAAACGCCCCACTTTCTGTCATCCGCCTCTTGCTTACTCAGATTGGTCGGATTGAAGTTTCTTTAAATCATCATAGAACGTTGGGTAGCTGACTTCAACTACTTCGCGTCCATGAACCATAATTTCTGGATTGATCGTCGCCGCAATCGTCAACATCATCGCAAGCCGGTGATCACCTGCACTGTCGACTTCCGCTGCTTGCAGAGGTGTCGGTCCTTCGATGATCATGCCGTCATCCGTTGCCTCGATATTCGCTCCAAGACGCTGTAATGCCGTCACGACGGTCTCGATCCGATCCGTTTCCTTGACACGAAGCTCTTGTGCATCGCGAATGATTGTTCGTCCTTCCGCTTGCGTCGCAAGCAAAGCGAGTAACGGAATCTCATCAATCAAGGATGGAATCTGATCACCTTCGACCGTGATTGCTTGTAACGATGTCGTCTCGACGGTCACATCTGCCGTCTCCTCTCCACCGTCTTCTGAGCGATGATTGATTTCGACACTTGCACCCATCTGGCGTAACGTCTGTAAAAAACCAATCCGTGTCGGATTCATCAAGACGTGGGTCGTCGTGATGCGACTATCCTGCCCGATCGCTGCCGCCGTCCACCAAAACGCTGCTGACGATGGATCCCCTGGAATGTCGAGTGACGTTGCTTGTAAGCGTACAGGACCTTGAACACGAATGTGCCGACCATCCTCATGTTCAACGATTGCTACGTCAACGCCGAACTGCGGCAACATCCGTTCCGTATGGTCGCGTGACAGGATCGGCTCGATGACCGTCGTCTCACCCGTCGCATGCAGACCTGCGAGCAACACGGCGCTTTTCACTTGTGCACTTGCGACTGGTAACGTATACGTCGTTCCGACAAGCGGCGTTCCTGTAATGTGAAGCGGCGCCGTCTCACCTGTGATGTTCGCTCCGAACAACGCAAGCGGTTCCGTGATCCGTTTCATCGGACGTCTACGTAAGGAAGCGTCGCCATCGAGCGCGTACGTCGCTTGACCGCCTGCTAGGATACCGCTCAAGAGACGAATCGTTGTCCCCGAGTTTCCGCAATCAATTGTCGCTTCTTGGAACGTATCCGTTCCGGTAATCCGAATTTCCTCTGGTGTTCGATTGATTTGTGCACCAAGCGCCTGCATCGCTTCTAGTGAAGCAAGACAATCGGCCCCTTCAAGTGCGTTTCTGACACGTGTCGTTCCCTCGGCGATTCCGCCGAACAGGAAAGCGCGGTGCGTCATTGATTTATCGCCTGGTACTTGTACTGTTCCTCTTAAGCCCATTCTAGACACCTCACTGTTTGATTGAATGCTTGGCGCAATCGTTCTTCGCTAATCGCTTCTAAAATGAAGCGCCCTTCTTTTTCAAGGACGAATCGAATCATTGCTTGGTGGTTCTTCTTGTCGCGACGCATCAGTTCAAGATAGGTCTTAAACGATTGTCGATTCGGTAATTCCGTTCCAAGACGGTGGAGCAATTGCCCGAGCTGCTTCGCCTGTCCGTCATTTCCTTCCAAGAACTTGACGAAGACAAGTCCGATCCCTACTGCCTCGCCATGCGCAAGACCAGGACTCGCATATTCAACGGCATGACCGAATGTATGTCCATAATTCAAGAACGCACGCATCCCTTGCTCCGTCTCATCTTGTTCGACGATATCCCGTTTCACATTGATCCCCCGTGCGAGCCAGTCTTCTAAGTCGAGTCCTTTGACAGCATCCAGCGAAATATCGAGTAACGAATCCGCAAATGATGGTCGCGCAAGGAACCCATGCTTGACTAACTCAAAGAAGCCACTTCGCCATTCCCGGTCTGGTAATGTCTGAAGGAGCGTTAAATCATATACGACACCACTTGGCTGATAAAATGCACCGACTAAGTTTTTACCGAGGGAGAGGTTGAGACCAACCTTTCCACCAACACTTGAATCATGCGCTAACAGTGTCGTCGGAATTTGAAGGAACGGGATGCCGCGCAAAAAGGTTGCCGCGACGAATCCCGCTAAATCACCAATCATTCCACCACCGAACGCAAGGATCAAGCTATGACGTGTCATCCCGTACCGAACCCCTTCTTCGAGTAGAGCGCCATAGACGGCAAGCGACTTACTGTTCTCCCCTGGCGCAACAGTGCTGATATGAACATCGATCGACGGCGATACATCCGCTAATGCAGCCTGCAATCGATCCATCTGCAAGTGATGTACTGTTTCATCCGTGATGACCCAAATGCGGTCCGCCTCGTTCAGCGCGGAAAGATGCGATAACCGGGCTAATGCCCCATTTCCGATAAGTACTGGATATGACGTGTTCAACCGGATATCAAATTCGATCAAAACGTCCGGACCTCCTCTTTGTAAGCAGCGACGGCAGCCTGAAGGCGATCGAGTGTCGATGTCCCGAACATTTCAAGGATAGCGACCGCAATCTCAAACGCGACGACGGCTTCTAGAACAACCGATGCGGCCGGAACGGCACAGGCATCACTTCGTTCGATTTGTGCCGTGAATGCTTCCTTCGTCTCGATATCGACTGATTGTAGTGGACGATAGAGCGTCGGAATCGGCTTCATCGCAATTTGGACGCGAATCGGCATGCCTGTCGACATTCCACCTTCGATTCCGCCTAGATGGTTCGTCCGCCGATGATAGCCGGATGCATCATGAACGATTTCATCTTGGACGGTACTCCCCTTGCGACGACCGAGTTCATATCCGTCACCAAAACCGACTGATTTCATCGCATTGACGCTGATGACAGCTTGCGCAATTCGACTGTCGAGCTTTAAGTCGTTTTGAGTGAAGGATCCGACTCCTGGCATCATGCCCGTCACGACGACTTCGATTTCACCGCCGAGTGTATCCCCTTCTTTTTTGGCCGCATCAATTTCCTCCATCATCCGTTGCCCTGCTTGTTCGTCAGCACAGCGAACGGGTGAAGCGTCAATCGTTTCCTGATGTTCGACGGGATCTTTCCACGGTGCATCGATGCCACCAATCGACCGTACGTGCGAGAACACTTCAATCCCGAGTTCATTCAGTAATTGTTTAGCGAAGGCGCCGACGGCAACGCGTGCTGCCGTCTCACGAGCGGAAGAACGTTCTAGTACATCGCGTAAATCGCGATGACCGTACTTCAATCCACCAACGAGATCCGCATGTCCGGGGCGTGGACGCGTCAACGTCCGCGGGCGCTCCAACTGTTCTTCGAGCGGTTCCGCTTGCATGACTTGTGTCCAGTGCGTATGATCCTTATTCTCGATGAACAAACTGATCGGTGATCCTGTCGTGTATCCATGACGGATCCCGCCACGCGCATCGATTTGATCCTGTTCGATTTGCATGCGTCGTCCGCGTCCGTATCCGCCTTGGCGACGTGTCATTTCACGCTGGATGGCTTCGAAATCAATCGTGAGTCCTGCTGGCATCCCATCGATGATGACGGTCAACCCTTTTCCATGTGATTCTCCTGCTGTCATGTAACGCATTCGCTTCATCCCTTCCTGATCAACCGATTTTTTCGTAAAAGAAGCTCTGTTTCATCTTTAACCCAAACCGTTCGGGTTGGAAAATTTGTTCCGTTCCACCAACGAATAAGATTCCGCCTGGCTTTAAGGCCTCGACGAACGAACGATAGACGTGCGCTTTCGCTTCTTCTGTAAAATAAATCAGCACGTTGCGGCAGATGATTAAATCAAACCCCGTATCGTACCGGTCTCCTAACAGATTATGTTTACTGAAACGAACGAGTCGTTTGATTTCCGGAACGACTTCGAACGTTTGCTCTTGCTCAATGAAGTATTTCTTTTTACGCGCTTCGACGACTTCATTCAATGCAGAAGCTCCGTATCGACCAAGCTTGGCTTTTTCTAGGACGAGTTCATCCAAATCTGTTGCTTGAATCGTAAAGGCGGATGGATCGAGCCGTTCACTTAAAATCATCGCAAGGGAGTATGGTTCTTCTCCGGTCGAACAAGCTGCGCTCCACGTCCGGATTCGTCCATGTGCTCGCGACTCTAGGATCGGTAAGATATCTTGTTCCAATTGTTGCCAACGAATCGGATTACGGAAAAATTCACTGACATTGATCGTCATTCGATCTAAAAACTCGTCGTATAACGATGTGTCCTTATCCATTGCCTGCATATAAGAAGCAAATGTACTATATCCTTTTTTGTCACGTAACGCCGTCAATCGCCGTTTCATCTGTGCTTCTTTATACTGACCGAGATCAATCCCTGATTTGGTCTTGAATCGTTGAATAAAAAGTTCATAATCTTCCAATTGGCACACCTCGCTCACTCTCGATATCGAATGGTCATCTCCATGACCGGTTCAACTTATTTTCTATAGTAGCATAAAGCTATAGGCATTCCAAAAAGCAATTCGACAATTGGGTCATTCCGTTTTACAAGAACACGACAAAAGGGATTCGATCAAATCGAATCCCTTCCCCGTTGTCTTTCTATTCATGAATTACGCGTTGACTGGCTGTCCTTGAAACCAGAGGGCAAGCTCACGCTCCGCACTCTCGACACTATCTGAACCATGGATGACGTTCTCACTCATCGTGTTCGCGAAATCACCACGGATCGTTCCAGGTGCTGCTTCAAGTGGTTTTGTTTTCCCGATCATCAAACGCGAGACGGCAACGACGTCTGCACCCTCGACACGAAGTGCAACGACAGGACCTGATGTGAGGAAAGTGACCAACTCTCCAAAGAACGGTTTCTCCGCATGCTCTTCGTAATGTGCTTTTGCTAACTCTTCTGTGACGTTCATCATTTTCATTTCACGAATGATGAATCCTTTGCGTTCGATCCGTCCAATGATTTCCCCAATCAATCCACGTTCTACGCCATCCGGTTTGACCATCAAAAATGTCTGTTCCATCTCTAGTTCCCCCTATGAAATGCTTTTAGAAAAGCGCTTACATAGTCAGTTTACTGGCTTTTAAGAAGAACAGCAAGAAATTTTTGACAATCTTCAACCTTTTCGTTTTCCAACGTAGCGCGCGACTTCTTCAAGCGATCGCTTCGCAGAGGATTTAGGTAATGGTTCGAGACGTTTGATGGCACGATGGATGTAATGATCGACTGTTTGTTGCGTTCGTTCGAGAGCACCCGAAGTTTGAAGAAACGACAATAAAGGTGCGACTTCTTCATGTGTTGGCATACTCTCGATTTTTGAAAGACGTTCATAAAAGACAGCATCTTCTGCACCATAAAAGACAGGTAATGTTTTGTGTCCATGACGCAAATCCTCTGCTACGGGCTTACCAAGTTCTGTGCGATTCGCTGTGAAATCAAGCAAATCGTCAGCAATTTGAAACGCAAGTCCGATATCTCGTCCAAACAACCGTAACGCTTTCGTATCGGCTGCAGAACAGTTCGCAACAATGGCACCTAGGTGACAACTCGCTTCGATGAGAATGGCTGTTTTTCGTTCGATCCGTTTGATGTAGCGTTTAATCGACTGTTCCCAATCATATTGGTCATAGATTTGTTCAATCTCACCTTCGCAAATTTCACGCATCGTATGGACCATCACTTGGACAAGTTCCGGCTTTCCGACTTCACCAATCAATCGAATCGCCTCTCCAAACAGATAGTTCCCGGAATACAGTGCGACTTCTTCATCAAAGTATTGCATGACAGTCGGTTTCCCTCGTCGTAGTTCCGCGTCATCAATGACATCGTCATGAACGAGTGATGCCATATGGACGAGCTCAAGACTGGCCGCCACACGAATCAGCTCATCCCGATCTGCTTCACCGAATTTAGACGCTAACAATACGAATGCCGGTCGAATCCGTTTTCCACCAGCCTTCAACAGTTGCTTTCCTGCCGCATCGATCGTTGGTTCCTCAGAAGCGATATGACTGATCAGAAAACGATCGACTAAATTAACTTCCTTCGTGACATCACGGTATATGGAATGCAGTGACATCTCACCACTTCTTCCCAAGGTGCATCGCAGCAGCCCCACCCGCGAATGCCTTGACTTCCACTTGCATGAAGCCTGCCTGTTCGAAGAGTTGTTTCAGTTCGACGCGGTCGAGGAACACTTCCGTCGATTCTTGTAGCCAGTTGTATTGATCGTATGATTTCGCAAGCAATCGCCCGACTTGTGGCATGATTTTTCCGAAATACAATGAATATGCCTCGCGGAAAATCGGTGCCGTCGGTTGACTCGTCTCGAGACAGACGACCGTTCCACCTGGTTTTAAGACACGATGCATCTCTTTGATGACCTGTAGATAATCCGGTACGTTTCGTAGACCAAACCCGATCGTCACATAATCAAACGAGTTATCACCGAACGGTAGATCCATCGCATTTCCGTGAATCAATTCGATGTTTTTCATATCGAGCGCTTCTACCTTCTCCACGCCGACTCTTAGCATGTTCTCTGAAAAATCAAGTCCTTTGATGACACCTGTCGGACCGGCTGCTTTCGCTAGTTGAATCGTCCAGTCCGCTGTTCCACAACAAAGATCGAGACATTTAGCACCCGGGAAGACTTGCATCCGGCGCATCGTCTCGCGTCTCCATAGTTTATGCAGTCGGAAGCTGATGACTGAATTCATTTGATCATAGTTCGTTGATATCGATTGAAACACTTCATATACTTTTTTTTCTTTATCTTTTGCCTGCACACCGCTCACCCTTTCCAAGATCTCATGCTACCGCCATCTGCTCGAGATGCGATAACAGTAATTTCTGTGCGACCAGATCCAATTGTTCTGCCTGTTGTTGAATGATCTGCCGCCCCTGTCGTGTCAGCCATTCTCGTTTCGTGATTGCTGCGAGTCCTTGCATTAATCCGAACTCTGCTGTTAACCATAAGAGAACTCGTTCTTCCGTCGATGCATAATTCATTTCGTGAAGGGCACACTTTGCCTCGTTGACCCGTTGAATCGTCCGTCCGAGTGAAACGAGAATCTCTTTTGGTAACCCAGCTAGCTGTTCGAAAAAGTAGCTCGAGAATAAATCTCCTGCTAATACAAGCAACTGTCGCTCCTTCGAACCGCGTAGGGTTTCATTGACACGCTCATGCAGACGTAGCGCTACTTGTGCGAAATGAATCGCTTTGACGAGTGCTTCCGTATCCAGCGTGTCATGTTGAGCGACATCAATCAACCAACTGATCTGTTCACGATCGATGGAAGGGAAATCCACATGTCGAGCCAATCGTGTCGTTTGTTTAGTGGTGAGTGCAGTGATGATTTCATCCACGCGCAGCTCATGTTGTTCCATGCTTTTACCCCCCGATCTCCAGTGCCATCTCGTTGATGGACGTTCTTCTTTTTTAATATACCATAATCGGCGGGCTTTCACGCTTCTGAATGTCCACAAAAAAGCCGCCCGAGAAAATCTCGGGCGACTATGTAGCCGGATTACTTCACAGCATCTTTCAATGCTTTACCTGGTTTGAAGGCAGGTACTTTACTTGCTGGAATCTCGATATCTTCTTTCGTACGTGGGTTGCGACCTTTACGGGCTGCACGCTCACGGACTTCGAAGTTACCAAATCCAATCAATTGGACTTTTTCTCCAGACTGAAGTGTCTCAGTGATCGATTCGAATGTTGATTCAACAACTTTCGTCACGTCTTTTTTTGTAAGACCTGATTTTTCGACGACTGCTTGAATGAGTTCAGTTTTGTTCATTACTTTCACCCCCTCCCAATCACTTCTTCGAGGGTAATCATACCCCATAAACGTTGCTATTACAACATTTTCGTGTAAATAACGTTCAATTTTCAGATTCTTCGCTCGATTTCTCTGAAAACACAGGTTCGCCTTTTTCGTTTATCGTGTAGCTTTGAGAATAGGCAGGAACAAAAGGTTGATCTTCATAGAGCAAATACCGAATATCTTGACCGACTTTCGGCTTTTTCTTCGCAGTTTGAACAGCTTTCTTCAACTCTGGTAAATAGTTGATGAAGAGGCGTCCTTGACCATCGACATAGATTGACAACTTTTCATCTGAATACGGACTTGGGACAGTCGGTTCTTTTTTGATGAATAGTTTTTTATAGTCAAGCGTAAACTGGTTTTTTCCGAACGATCCTTTAAACGGATACTTTTCGTTCTTCTTCCGATACGCATCAATCCGAACTTGGAGCTTCTGTAACTCTTCTGCAACAAGTAAATCCATCAACTTAACAGTTGGTTTCGTGTCGACATCAACTAACAGATAGATGAATGTTCCGCCACCTTCAAAACTGTTTGATGGTGGGTCACTCATATAACGCGGAATGAGCCGCCCTAATTCGATTTGATAACGCTCCATGAGCGGAGTGTCCGCTTCCATCGTCTTAATGGGCAAAACACCCGTGTCTTTTTGATACGCATCGACAGCATCCTGTACGGTACGTAACTGTTGCGGATACGGTACGCGGTTCGACGGTTTCTGACTGTCTGGAAATAGACAACCTGATAACAACGTCACCGGAATGAGCATGAGGATCACGAACCACTTCTTCATGCGCTTGGTCCCGCCATGACGATGAACACCATGATGATCGATGCGACGATGAAACAGACGAATGCCAAAGTCGATACGAGAATCTGCCATATCCCTTTCAATTTCGTCCGACTGACCGTGACCAGCAAGACACTGATCGCAAAGAGTCCGATGCCAGCGAACGAGATCCACATTTTTATTAATCCTGGACTCAAGGTTTCCACCCCACTCCGTTAATCTTTCGTCGTGAAGAGATGCTCGATTTCATTTTTTTGTGGTCGTTGCATCAACTTTTTGACTTCTTCTTCCGGCGTATGACCATCGAAAAGAACGTGGTATAACGCAGAAGTGATTGGCAGTTCGCACTGCTTCGTCTCCGCTAAATCATAGGCGGCTTGTGTCGCACGAACACCTTCGACGACCATTCCCATGTTTTCTAGCACCGTTTCTAACTTTTCACCGCGACCGATGGCATTCCCCGCACGCCAATTGCGACTATGGACCGATGTACAAGTAACGATCAAGTCACCCATTCCCGTCAATCCAGTAAACGTCATCGGTTTAGCTCCAAGCATCGTACCGAGACGCGCCATTTCGACCATTCCACGCGTTATCAAAGCAGCTTTCGCGTTGTCACCATAACCAAGACCATCCGTCATCCCGGCGGCAAGCGCGATGATGTTCTTCAAAGCACCACCGAGTTCTGCGCCAATGATATCCGCATTCAGATAGACACGGAAGTTTTCATTCGTGAACAGCTCTTGAACACGACCTGCTTCTTCTAAATCTTCTGAAGCAATCGTTACCGTCGTCGGTTTACGTAATGCGACCTCTTCAGCATGGGATGGACCCGTCAAGACACAAATCGCTTTACGCTTCGCTGGATCGACCTCTGCTTCGATTAATTCTGACAACCGAAGATGTGTCTTTGGCTCGATTCCTTTCGATGCATGGATCAAAACGACAGGTTCCGTCAGCAACTCATTTAGTTGACGAGAAACCGCTCGAATCGCAGAGGATGGTGTGACGATCAAGATATGCGTCGCCCCTTCGACCGCTTCTTTAAGATCCGTCGTTGCCTTTAATGCTTTTGGTAACGCAACACCTGGCAAGAACTGCGTATTTTCATGATGCTCATTGATGCGGTCGACATTCATTTGTTCACGACCGTAAAGAATGACTTCTTGATCATTATCAGCTAAGACGAGCGAGAGGGCTGTTCCCCAGCTCCCTGCTCCGATGACTGCGATTTTGGTCATACTGACTCACCTCATTATTGTTTTTGACGGGCTAAAATCCGGATTGGTGTACCTGTGAAGTCAAATGCCTCCCGGATCCGGTTCTCGAGATATCGTTTATAGGAGAAGTGCAACAATTCTGGATCATTGACGAACAAGACGAACGTTGGCGGACGTGACGCGACTTGAGTCGCATAGTTGATCCGAAGACGAACCCCTTTATCCGTCGGCGCCGGGTTCATCGCGACCGCGTCAACGATGACATCGTTCAAGACACTTGTCTGAATACGTTGTGCATGACTGTGTGCTGCTTGTTGAATGACCGGTAACAACGTCTGCAAACGACGTTTTGTTTTTGCTGAGACGAAGACGATCGGTGCATAGTCAAGGAAACGGAATTCTTCCCGGATCTCTTCTTGCATCTTTTTCATCGTCTTATCATCTTTTTCGACAGCATCCCATTTATTGACGACAATGATGACCGCACGACCTGCTTCGTGCGCATATCCCGCCACTTTTTTATCTTGCTCGATGATGCCTTCTTCGCCATCAAGAACGACACAGACGACATCTGCCCGTTCGATTGCTTTTTGAGCACGCATGACGCTAAAACGTTCTGTTGATTCATAGACTTTCCCGCGTTTTCGCATCCCGGCCGTATCGATGATGACGTATTCTTGATCATCCCGTGTAAACGGTGTATCGATCGCATCGCGTGTCGTACCAGCGATGTTCGAGACGATGACACGTTCTTCACCGAGAATCGAGTTCGTCATACTTGATTTCCCGACGTTCGGACGACCAATCAAGGCAAACTTGATCGTACTTTCGTCATATTCTAATTCTTCTTTATCTGGTGCGAGTTCAAGGACACGGTCAAGTAAATCACCGAGACCAAGACCATGTGTACCAGAAATCGGGAACAAGTCTCCGAATCCAAGGGAGTAAAATTCATACATTAAATCACGCATTTCAAAGTTATCGACTTTATTGACAGCGACGACGACCGGTTTGTTCGAACGGAATAACATGTTCGCGACTTCCTCATCCGCTGCTGTAATTCCTTCGCGTCCGTTCACCATGAAAATGATGACATCCGCTTCATCAATGGCGAGCTCCGCCTGATGACGCATCATTTGAAGTAGGGGCTCATCCCCGACTTCGATTCCACCTGTATCAATCAAATGAAAATGACGATTCAGCCATTCTCCAGTTCCGTAAATACGGTCGCGGGTAACGCCTGGCTTGTCTTCTACGATTGAAACCCGATCTCCAATCACCCGGTTAAAAATCGTCGACTTTCCGATATTTGGGCGACCTACGATCGCCACGACTGGAATTGCCATCCCAACACCTTCTTTCTCTTCTCTCGCTTCATAGCCGTTCTATTGTATCAAATCAAACTGTCATATACCATAACAAACCGCATATAAAAAGCGGACACGCTTGTGTCCGCTTTGTGTCATTACTTATTCTTTCTGATCAGAATCGTCTTCAGTCAAGTCAGCGACTGAGAATCCTTCTGATTGATTCGTATAATCCGAATAATCGTCAGCGGATGATTCTTCCTCTTCAAGGACACGTGTTGATAGCGAAATCTTATGCTCATCAAGACGCACTTCGAGTACTTTCGCCTCAATTTCCTGTCCTTCTTCGAGTACTTCCGAAGGTGAACCGATGTGACGGTTCGCAATTTGCGAAATGTGTAAAAGTCCTTCTACTTGTGGCGCAAGTTCGATGAAAGCCCCGAACTGAACGAGACGACGCACACGTCCTTTGACGATATCGCCAGCTTCGATCTTCCCTTCCATCTGTTGCCATGGACCAGGTTGTGTTTCCTTGATCGATAACTTCACCTTTTCCGTATCACGGTCGACACCAAGTACTTTGACTTCGACTTTTTGACCTTCCGTGACGATATCCGAAGGACGTTCGACACGGTGGTGTGCCATCTCCGAAATATGAACGAGACCGTCGACGCCACCGATATCAACGAAAGCACCAAAGTCCGTTAAACGTTGGACTGTACCTTCGAGGATTTGACCTACTTCTAAATTTTCGAGTGTCTCTTTTTTCTTCGCGTTCAATTCGCCTTCAACGACCGCTTTATGCGAGAGAATGACACGGTTCTTCTCTTGATCGAGTTCAACGACCTTGACTTCGATCGAACGACCGATGTAATCCGAGAAATCCTCGACATAATGCCGTTCGACGAGTGACGCCGGAATGAATCCGCGGACACCGATATCAACGACGAGTCCACCTTTGACGATGTCCTTGACGACAACTTCAAAGATTTCACCTGATTTATACTTCTCTTCTACTTGCTCCCACGCTTTGAGCGCGTCGATTTCTCGTTTCGAGACGACGACCTCTTCATCCGTGATTTTCTTGACCTTCACTTGTAGTTCATCTCCGACGTTCAGCACGCCGCGAATATCATCGAGATGAAGACTCGATACTTCGCTGATCGGTAAGATGGCTTCTGTTTTATATCCGATATCAATGAGTGCTTGCTTGTCTTCAATTTTCACGACCATTCCGGTAACTACCTGGTCCCGATGAATTTCAAAATCAGGCATATCTTTCATTTCTTCGACCATTCCAAAACAACCTCCTCACGATGAGTACAAGAAACGCCTGACACATGTCAATGCGTTTATCCTGCTTCTAACTTCTTACAATTCTGACTATTTGTCAAGGTATTAAGCGTGATTGAAGTAGACGGATTTGATTTCGTCCATGATTCGGTCAGAAATCGATTTCGCCGCGCCCCGCTGGTCACGTAAATCCGAGATATCAACCGGTTTTCCGACCGCAACGTGCATCCGTTTGAACGGGCGATATGATCCGATGATTGCAATCGGTAAAATCTGAGCATTCGATCGTAACGCAAAGAACCCGACTCCTGGTTGTGCTGCTGTGAATTCACCTGGCGCAGATCGCGTTCCTTCTGGGAAAATACCGACCGTCTCATCCGTATTCAAGAGCTCAATCGTCCGTTTCAAAGCTTGACGATCGCCTTGACCGCGACCGACAGGATATGTTCCTGCCGCAATCATTAATTGTTTTAAGGCAGGAACTTTGAACAGTTCTTCTTTTGCCATGTAACGAACCGCGCGTTTTGGCGGAATCGCGCTGACGAGGAAGACTGGGTCCCAGTTCGAGCTGTGGTTGGCACAGACAAGTAAGGAACCGTCTTTCGGAATATTCTCTTGCCCAGTCACTTTCAATCGGAAGACTGTTTTCGCAATGACCCAGACGACAAACCGCGCAATCCGGTAAATGGTATCTTGACGTTTCATTTTAGGACACCCTCTGCTAGCTCCATCAATCGGACGACGACTTCATCAATCGTCATCTCTGTCGTATCGAGATATAGTGCATCGTCAGCTTGGCGTAATGGCGAGACTTCACGCTCACTGTCGCGCTTATCACGCAGTGCGATCTCTTCTTGAAGAATCGTGATGTCACTGTCCATTCCACGCGCGATATTTTCACGATGTCTTCGAGCTGCACGCTCTTCCACAGTTGCCGTTAAAAAGACTTTTAATTCTGCATCCGGCAATACGACTGTACCGATATCACGTCCATCCATGACGATTCCGCCGCGTTCAGCTAATTTTCGCTGTGCCGTGACGAGTGCAGCCCGGACTTCTTTTTGACGAGCGACGAACGAGACATTATTCGTGATTTCGATGGAACGAATCGCATCCGTCACTTCGCGATCACCAATAAAGACACGTTGCCCGTTTTCGCCTGGTGTTAAACGAATATCAAGCGATTTCATTAATTCTCCGAGCGCTTCCCCATTATTGAGATCAAGCGATTGTTCAAGTGCTGCCAACGTCACGGCCCGGTACATAGCTCCTGTATCAATGTATACATAGTCAAGGCGTGCTGCCAATTGTTTTGCGATCGTACTTTTCCCAGCACCCGCTGGTCCATCTAAAGCGATTTGAATCTTTTTCATCATCCATCCAATCCTTCCATCTTCCCTATGATTGATAGGGATTCATTCTTCCGAACGTTATCATAGCAAAAAAATGCGGTCAGGTGAATGGATTCATGCCCCTTCTTGAACTTTTCATTTGCATTTGATAACAGTGACGCAACACAAGTTCACGACTTCTGTCGGGAATCATCGTAAATTGAAAGGCTAATTCATATCGTTCTTCCCGTCGATCGATTCGAACAAGTTCAGCCACGACGTCTAGTGTACTTGATACCCCATCACCCGTAGGTAAGATGAATGTCATCTCCACTTCTTCATCTTTTGCAATCGGTAATTGATCTGACAAGATCATCATTCCACCAGCCGATAAATCAAGCGTCACCGTCGTAAACGGCTCGAAATGCGCGTTATGAGGATGTACAGCGACATCGAGTATTTGCGGCACTCGAACGAACTGGCGTCGTTGGATGCGTTCGATTTGATCATCCTTTGGTCGTTTCAAAGCATAACGTTGACCACGAAGTGGATCATTTTGTCGTTCAACGACGACCGTATCAAATCCAAATAATTTGCCTTTCTCCTTGAAAAAATAAAATGAAACTTCTTCTTGCTCTGACAAGATGAATGTTTTAAGTGTCGCGACCTCACTCGGCGCTTCAATCCAAATCAAACGGTTCGTCACGGCCGTCACTTTTGAGCGACCTTGTCGATCCTCACTATTCGAAAGCATTACCAAATCCCCGATTTCCATCATGTTACTCCGCTCCTACTCTCTATTCGATACCATCTGAATGTTGTTTTTTCCGTTTAAATCGTCGATTCAAACGATTGGCACCTCGTACTTGAAATAATCCAATCGTCCATAAGATAACCATAAAGATAATTGGCAAAAAAGATATACCACCATTTTCCAATATTAACAAATTAAATAAGATATGCGCAAATACCGGAAGCGCAATCGAAAGGGATAGCCAACGATAAGGATGAGGCGAGAATTTCGCCATCCCCATGAAGAATCCCATGATGACAGCAAACAATGCATGCCCAGATACGGGTAAGAGTGCCCGGAAGAGCATATGTTCGACAGTTCCATTCACCATCAGATATAAAATATTCTCAAGCGTTGCGAACCCAAGTGAACAGGCTACCGCGTAGATGATCCCGTCGTAATAATCATTAAACCGTTGATGAATATAGACCGTATAAAAGACGACAAACCATTTGGCGAATTCTTCCGTAACGGCTGTTCGAATCAACTGCACCTCTTCACGCCCACCAAATTCGGTCTGGACGATATAGTCGATGAACATCAAGGGAAAGACCAGTAAAATACCGAAAATGAAACTTCGAAGGATATAGCCGACTGGCTCCGACTCATGTTCGTGACGGAGATAAAAATAAGTTAGGAGTGCGATGCCTGGGGCAACTCCGGAGAAAACGATTTGAACCACGCTTCCTCTCCCCCTTTCTTCCTCATTTATAAGAATAAAGGTTTCTTGGAAAAAAGAAAACGTCCTCGTTGTTTCAAGAGGGAAAAAGGTTACAATATGGGAGAACGAACCGAATCCGTCATAGAAAGTAGGTGAAGGTCTTCTGTCTGTAGACAAGGACCCTTTAGCATGAAATCATTATTACTCATTCATACGGGTGGAACGATCGCCATGGCACAGGATCATGCTGGTCATGTCTTACCAAATGATATCAATCCACTCGATGCTTCACTCCCGCGAGCAACAGATATTGCCAACATCACGACGCGTCACTTCGCAAACTTACCTTCTCCGCACATGACACCTGACATCATGTTGCGTCTAGCCCATTTCATCGAGAGTGAGCTCAAGAAGGAACATTACGACGGCGTCGTCATCACTCACGGCACGGACACACTGGAAGAGACGGCTTATTTCTTACATTTGACGCTTGGCGCACCTGTTCCGATCGTTTTGACAGGAGCTATGCGTTCTTCCAATGAGGTCGGATCCGATGGTGAGTTTAATCTGATTACGGCACTTCGTGTCGCTGTCAGTGAAGCTGCGCGCGGAAAAGGTGTCCTCGTCGTCTTCAACGGGGAAATTCATTCGGCATTCAACGTCACAAAAACGCATACGTCATCCGTCGATACGTTCAAATCCGTTCATTTCGGAAACCTTGGGATGGTAACGAAGGATCATGTCTACTTATTCAATACACCGCTCTTAAAACAAACACACATGGTGACTTCGCTCTCAAAACGGGTCGCCGTTCTCAAAGTCTATGCCGGTATGGAACCCGACTTATTACTTGCTGTGAAACAACTCGGCTATGATGGACTCGTCCTTGAAGTCCTCGGTCAAGGAAATGTACCACCAAGTATCGTGGATGCGATCGCTGAATTGATTACCGTCATGCCGATCGTCATCGTCAGCCGTTGTTTCAACGGAATCGTTCAAGACGTCTACGGATATACGGGTGGCGGACAACAATTAAAAGAACTCGGCGTCATTTTCTCAAATGGACTGAATTCACAAAAAGCGCGGCTTAAACTGATGGTCGAACTTGAAATCGATGCTTCACAACTAGAACTCGAAGAATCATTCCGCGTTGAATAAATGAAAAAACCTCTTGATTCGGAAATTTTCCTTCCAAATCAAGAGGTTTTGTTTAGGCTTGTATCGATACACCACGTAACCGTTCAACGAGATGATTGGCAATGCTTGCACCGTGAAAACGTCCATTTTCAATGAATATTTTATTAGCGTCAAATCCTGCTGCCACGACACCTGCGATATAGATGCCCGGGACATTCGACTCCATCGTCTCTTCGTCATGACTTGGAATACCTGTTTTACGATCAATCGTAATGCCTGTGTCAGCGAACAATCCGACATCGGGTGTGTAACCTGTCATCGCAAACACAAAATCAGCACGGACGGTCTGTTTATCTCCATCTATTTGATAAACCACCTCTTGCTCCGTAATTTCTTCGATTGACGCTCCAAAAATCATCTTGACCTTTTCCGAACGAACGAGAGATTCGAAGTTCGGCAACACCCATGGTTTGATGGATGGACTATACTCCGGTCCACGGTAAAGGACTGTCACACGTGCTCCCGCTTTTTCAAGTTCAATCGCTGCATCGACGCTCGAGTTTTTTCCACCGATGACGACGACATCTTGATCAAAATACGGATGTCCTTCCGTAAAGTAGTGCGAGACATGAGATAATTCCTCTCCAGGAACATCCATTCGATTCGGTAAACCATAATAACCTGTCGCAAGCACGACGGAGCGAGCTTCTCGGCTTCTTTTTTCCCCGGAACGCTCCGAATGGATAATAAAATGATCCGCTTGACGTTCAATCCGCTCAACCGTCTCAAACGGACGAATCGTCAACTGTTTTCGTTTAACGACTTCTCGATAATAGACGAGCGCGTCGAGACGTCGCGGTTTTAATTCTTTATTGATAAAAGGTATACCACCAATTTCTAACTTCTCACTACTTGAAAAGAACGTTTGATGCGTCGGATAACGATAGATCGCTTCGACGATATTTCCCTTTTCGAGCACTTCGACGTCTAGTCCCCGATCTTGCATTTCGATCGCTGCCGATAACCCACACGGTCCTGCACCGATTACGATACAATCTAACATTCGAATATCTCCTCTTCCGGTTGCTTTTTTTATATCTTAGCAAATCTCTACCATAGACGAAAGAAATTGCAATGCAAAACGCCCGCTCTTCGTAAAGAAGAAGCGGACGTTCATCTTAATATTAGACCCAGCCACGGAAACGAGATGCTTCCGCCATCTTCCGGACACCTACCATATAAGCGGCAAGTCGCATGTCGACATTTCGCGTCTGCGCTGTCTGATAGACTTGGTTGAACGAGTTCACGAGTACTTTTTCAAGTTTCTCGTGTACTTCCTCTTCCGTCCAGTAATATCCTTGGTTGTTCTGTACCCATTCGAAGTAAGAAACCGTTACGCCACCACTCGAAGCAAGAACATCCGGAACGATCAAAATGTCACGTTCAGCGAGAATTTTCGTCGCTTCGTTCGTCGTCGGACCGTTAGCCGCTTCAACGACGATCGCTGCTTTGATATCGTGCGCATTGTCTTCTGTGATTTGATTCTCGATTGCTGCCGGAACAAGAATATCACATTCAAGTTCAAGCAATTCTTTATTCGAGATCGTATTTTTGAACAATGTCGTCACGGTACCGAACGAGTCACGACGGTCGAGTAGGTATGGAATATCGAGACCGTTTGGATCATGGAGTGCCCCGTACGCATCGCTGATCGCGATGACTTTTGCACCTAAATCATACATGAATTTCGATAAGAAACTTCCGGCGTTGCCGAATCCTTGAACGACGACACGTGCGCCTTCGAGCGAGATACCCTTTTTAGCAGCCGCTTCCCGAATCATGATTGCGACACCTTTCGCCGTCGCTGTCTCACGACCGTGTGAGCCACCGAGGACGAGCGGTTTCCCTGTAATGAAACCAGGTGAGTTGAATTCATCGATTCGACTGTATTCGTCCATCATCCATGCCATGATTTGCGAGTTCGTGAAGACGTCAGGTGCTGGAATATCCTTCGTCGGTCCAACGATTTGACTGATAGCACGGACATACCCACGGCTGAGACGTTCGATTTCACGGAAGCTCATCTCACGTGGATCACAGATGATTCCGCCTTTCCCGCCGCCGTATGGTAAGTCAACGATACCTGCCTTCAGACTCATCCAGACGGATAATGCTTTGACTTCGACTTCCGTCACGTTCGGGTGGAAACGAATTCCACCTTTCGTTGGTCCAACGGCATCGTTATGTTGCGCACGATATCCTGTGAAGATTTTCGTCGAACCATCATCCATCCGTACCGGAATCCGGACTGTCAACATCCGGAGTGGTTCTTTAAGTAATTCGTACATCTCGTCTGGATAACCAAGTTTCCCTAGTGCCTCCTTGACGATTTCTTGTGTCGCTTCCAGTACGTTCTTGCGATGATTCGCATGTTGTTGGTCAGTGATCATTCCAACGTTCCTCCCCATAAGTGGCATCCCCTATGCCGTTTCCTTGTTCGGATAAAGTATACTCTTTTCTCGAACGTAATGAAAGGGGTTACGCCTATATTTGTAAGCGCTTTCTCACTTCTTTTCCTAGGATATCATTGATTTGGTTGTTTTGTTTGACGATGTCGTTCGATCGCAAGTTCCATGAAATATTCGACCAATTCCGGATATTCAATTCCCACTGCTCGTGCACCGTCCGGGAATAGACTAGTCGAAGTCATACCAGGAAGTGTATTCGTCTCCAAGATGACTGGATTTCCGGATTCCGGCACAAGGAAATCAGATCGCGAGTATCCTGCACAGCCAAGGACTTGATGCGCTTTAACAGCCCATTCTTGAAGTTTTTCTGTCGTTGCTTCATCCAGTTCAGCAGGACAAATATGCTCCGAACCACCGATGGCATATTTGGATTCATAGTCATAAAAGGCGTTCTTCGGAATGATCTCGATGACAGGTAGTGCTTTTTCTGCCCCTTTATGACCGACGACCGGGACTGTCACTTCACGCCCTTTAATGAATTGTTCAACAAGCACTGCATCGTCCGCTTCGAACGCCTTCGCGATTCCTTCACGTAACATCTTCTCGTCTTGAGCAATCGTCAATCCGTTTGATGAGCCTTCTTGTGCTGGTTTGACGACACAAGGAAATTGACCATCCCACTCTGCGATTTTCGCTTCGATATCAGCTCCACGCTCTAACAGCACATCACGGGCGATCGTAATGCCTGCTTTATCAAAGTGAACTTTCGAACGTGCCTTATCCATCGCAAGCGCTGACGCTAACACACCTGAACCTGTATATGGAATGTCTGCCAGTTCAAGCAATGCTTGTACGCGTCCATCTTCACCAATTTTCCCGTGAAGAGCGATGACAGCTACATCTACATCCAGCTGGAAGAGTTCATGCGCTTGATCAGGATGGAAATCAACAGCCGTGACCTCATGCCCTTTACTGTTTAATGCTTCCATGATCGACTTTCCACTGTTTAATGAAACCTCCCGTTCTCCTGAAGTCCCACCGTATAATACTGCCACTTTCATCCTACTTCACTCCTTCTTCTTACGTTCAATGATTATCATACCATCCTTCTGACGATGAAAAAATACAAAATGGTGCCACTTCCAGCAGAAGACAAAAAGGTGCGGCATCCCCCTATAATGGAATGTCGCACCTGATGTTTTACATATTAAACTGTTCGGCTATCGTTGCGACGGCATGTTCCGCCTGAATCGTTTTCCCATACTCCGCCATGACGAGTGGACTTTTCGGGCTCGGCTCACCGTATTCAGACAAAATCGTCGTCACCGTCTGCTCGAGCGCCTCATTCATTCGTTCTTGGAAATAGAGATAGTAGCTTCCCTCGAAGAAGTAGAGGCTACCACCTGTCTCTGTCCGAGGCATATGTCGCAATAATCCATGACTCGCTTGAATGACGTCTTCTAGCGAGTGTAGAGCATATAAGACGTGATGGACGATATCAACTGTCATACGGATTTCGACTTGATCGAACTCCTCGTTCATCTCTTCTGGCAAATCGCCTTCACGACGTACATCAACGAGCATCCCGTCATTCGGAAAAAATGTAACGAAAAATTCGAGTGTTCCCGCTGCTTGAAAACCAAAATTCGATTCGGCTTCTTCTAATAGGTTACGCAATAAAGCTTGTCCCTTCCCGACAGCCAACGTTTCTGGTCGGACGTCGTGAAGCGATAACTCTTGCTTTGTGATGAAGACACGAAGGTGTCCTTGTTTCATTTGTTCAAACCTCATAATAGACTCCTCCAGTCAAAACCGGAAACACAGATGTCTCCGTTCGTTATGAACCATACTATACACCAGTTGTCGGAGTGAGTCGACTTAACCAACTTTTCCAAGATTGATCGTCTGCACCAAGTAAATGTGGACCATATCGTTCCGGGAGCTGATCGACCGCATAACCACCAAGACCAATCTCAAGATCCGGAAAATCAGACATTAGACGTGCTAACGCTTCATCAAGTAACGGTAAATGATCGGATAACGTGCAGGAAAGAATAACGGCTTTCGGTTGCAACTGATGCGTGACCGTCACTAAGTCCTGAACCGGTATACCGGAACCGAGGAAAATGACATCAAATCCAGATTGACGTAAGTAAAGCGTGAAGAAAAGTAGCCCAAGTTCGTGTTCTTCTTCCGGCGCGCAGACACAGACGATTCGCGGTAAAAATGGATTGATCGGCATCTGTAACGACAGTGTCGAGAGGCGAGCTCTTAGAAATGCCGTCGCAAAATGCTCATGCGCAATCGTAATCTCTCCCGACTCCCACTTCACTCCAATCTCATGTAAGAGCGGACCGACGATGTCCTGAATGACTTTATCGAAGCTAAACATCGAGAATGCTTTATTCATAATGTCGTGCGCATGTCGTTCTTCAAAGTTCGTCAATGCCTGGAACAACTGATCTCGCAGTTCGACTCCATAATCGTGCGGTACCTCAGCCCGATTAACAGGCATCTCATACAACTGGATTGCTTTAGAGACAGACAATCCCTCTTTTTGTTTATCGACGATCCAGCGTAATTTCGCGACGTCGTTATCACTATAAATGCGATGTCCGGATTCACTTCGATCCGGATCGAGCACCTGATATCTCCGCTCCCAAGCACGAATGGTCGTCGGGTTGAGTCCCACTAACGCAGCGACTGCTTTGATATTATATTTCCCACGATCCATGCATCGTGCCTCCTTCCCCTTCCTTTCTAGTATACGCTGAAAGGAAAAAAATCTCCGTTCACAATGTGCCCTTACATCATGAAACCGATGGAGACGAAGGCGATGATGATCGTGATCATGAGTACCGTCAGCGTGATTGCTAGCGGATTTTTTCGAAACGGTTGTTTCAATCGCTCGTTACGAACGTGTTCGATACGCGAAGAACGCGGTGGCAATGACTGATCCTCTTCGTTCTGATGCAACCGTCGTTGATCTTGTTTACTCAATGTTTATCACCTTTTCTTGAAAAATATAACGATATTGTCTAGTTTACACCGAATCTAGTGATGAAAAAAAGACTTGTTCTAAACGCATTTTCCAATCTACCGGTTGATGGGTCTTTCTCTTCACCGGATTTTCCCATTCAATCGTTCCGCACACATCACAACACCGTGGTTGTACGATTGCCTGCTCATCAAAATGATGCAACAACATCGTACGGCGACATTCGTTCCGATGAATGTAGTCCATCATCAGGTTGACCTCTTGTCTTTTTAATTGTTTACGTTCCGTTTGCCACTGGATGATGCGTTCCTTCGACCACCCGTTCTCGAGTTGCGATTTGAGTAATCGATATGCCGGATCTTCCGGATTAAGACGAAGACGACTTTCCATCTTGGCATAGGATTCGCCTTGATTCATCCCTTGTTGCAATTGATCGATCCATAAGACGGGTGCATATTGCGTGTCGATCAAGTACGTCTGTAATTGTTCATCTTGAGCAGCGTAGAGTAAAATCGCCGTTGCCTCTTTACCATCACGACCAGCACGTCCGACTTCCTGCATATAGGCTTCAATCGTCGCAGGCATCGTATAGTGAATGACCGTTCGGACGTTACCTTTATCGACACCCATTCCGAACGCACTCGTACACACGAGACAGTCCATCTCATCATGAAGAAACTGTTGTTGAACAAGTTGGCGATCTTCTATCGTCAACCCAGCATGATAATAGGTCGCACCGTCAATGATTCCAGCAATTCGTTCCGCTTCTTTACGGGTCGTCGTATAGATGACGCATGGGCGAACGATGCGTTCCATCCACCGAGCAACTGCCGCATCTTTTTCTTCTCGATCAACGCGATCGACAACATATTGGATTTCTGGTCGGTTGACAGAACGACGGATGATTTGTGGCTCATGCATACGCAGTTGTGTTCGAATATCTTGCTCGACAGCACGAGTTGCTGTTGCCGTTAAGGCGAGACATGGTGGAAGGCCGAGTTCTTGTCGAATGTGACCAAGTCTTGCATACTCCGGTCGAAATTCGTGACCCCATTGGGAGATACAATGCGCCTCATCTACGACGAAGAGCGCAATCTTTACCTGTTTTAGCCGAGCCCGAATCTGCGGCAGCGCGAGTTGCTCCGGTGATAAGTAAAGATATCGTAGATGTTCGAGTACAGATAAAATCTGTTCTTTCTCTTCTCGCGTCTCGACAGATGTTAATTTAGCGACAGATCGCTCTCCTCGGCGCTTGATTTGCATGACCTGGTCTTCAATCAACGAGAGTAACGGAGACAAAATCAACGTCAGCCCTTCATTTTGTACATAAGAAGGAAATTGATAACAGACAGACTTTCCTCCACCTGTCGGCAAAATTGCTAGTGTATCTGTTCCGTTTAGGATGGCATCGATGATTTGGCGTTGCCCTGGTCGAAATGCTTCGTAACCAAAATGACGATGCAATAACGCTTCCATTACATTCCCTCCCATTTACTACGTGCTAACACCAATCGAATTTGAAAATAAGATATATCGGATTGCATCTCACTCTTGATTCGCTTTAGCGCGTAGGTTCCGAGTCGCTGTGCAATCTGTCGTACCTCTTCTTGCTGAGATGGCGTGACAAAATGATCCAGCGGAAACGAAGGAGCATACATCGCAATCTCAACGAGATGATCTTCCATCGTACTATTTTTTAATCGTCTTCGGATCGCAACCGCTTCAACGGTTAACCCCTGTTGCAATAACTCCCATGTTTTTTTCGCAGACTGCGTCATTTTTGTCGTGTGTAGATCAGCGCCTATTTGCTTTAAAAGTGGTGTTTTTTCCAAGTCATCGATGCACTTTCGCCAAGCGATCGTAAATTCGTATTGGACAGTCTCCACATCTGTTTTCATCATTTGAGCTAATTGTGGATAAGACCATCCTGCTTGCACGCCAGACAAGCGGTAACTAATTAATGTCGCATCTCGTTCTGATAAGCGCTCAAGGAGAAATATCAACTCTTGCTGCATATCATGTAACCATTCTGCTCGATTTGAGATGATCGGAAGAACACTTTTTACCCATTCACGGACGATGGTTTCCTGTTGCACAGGAATGAACGGCTGTTTTGCTTCCAAGCAAATCATGGTTTGAACCAAAAGGCTGAGTCGTTTCCACATCATCTCAGCATAACCACGAAGTTCTCCACCTAGTTGATCAATGATCGCACGATCCGTTTGATTTATTAGTCGTGCGCCTTCGTGCGTCAGTCGCAAGGTCTCTTGCCGCTCAATCCAATTCTTCTGCGCGAGTTCAGCCAAGATTGTTTCGAATCGTTGTTTACTGACTAATACAGTACCGAACACCGATTCCAAATCATAAAAATGGGCATCTTGCAGAGAAGTCGCTGATTTCTTTCCTTGAAAAACATGATAAAGACTCCGGTCTGATCGTTCATTTCGAAGGCGCTGAATCGATTCCAGAAAAATACGCTCGAGTAAAGAAACTTCCATATGTCACGCTCCCTTCTAATGTAAATTGTTTATCAATTTGAAGATGATTTCCCATCCTTTTTCTTTTCGTTACGTTTTAGACATACTATTTGCGGGCATGTGATGATATATACATTTTCTGTTGTCACTTACGCTTCGTCATTGAAATGCAACGATGAGTCCGATACAATGACATATAGATGAGAACAGCGTGTTTCAATAATGTTTTCGTATAGAGAGGAGACCGTTCAATGGCTAAATTTACGATTGTCGACAAAGATACTTGCATCGCTTGTGGTGCTTGTGGAGCAGCGGCACCAGATATCTATGATTATGATGATGAGGGTTTGGCGTATGTCATTCTTGATGATAACAATGGTACTGCCGAAATTCCAGAAGCATTATTCGACGATATGATTGATGCATTCGAAGGTTGCCCGACGGATTCAATCAAAGTAGCAGATGAATCGTTCGATGGCGATGCGTTAAAATTCGAATAAGTGAATAAAAAAAGATGTTTCCTCGCGAAGCATCTTTTTTTATTGGACTTTTTCTCATTCAATCTATCGATTATCTAAAAAAACCGGATGTCGCCAATTGGCAACATCCGGTCTATGATTAGTAAAAATTTAGCGTTTTCCTTTGATATACGGTACACCGACAGCTTTTGGTGCATCCGCACGACCAACGACACCAGCAAGTGCTAAGATCGTCAATAAATACGGCGCAATCAACAGATACACTTGTGGAATTTGATCGAGTAACGGCAATTGCTGACCGATGATCGAAATCGCTTGAGCGAACCCGAAGAAAAGGGCTGCCCCCATGGCACCGAGCGGGTTCCATTTTCCGAAGATCATCGCTGCAATCGCGAGGAAGCCTTGACCGAGAATCGTCGTCACACTGAAGTTCAATGAAATCGACGTCGCGTAGACAGCACCAGCAAGACCACCGAAACCACCAGAGATCATAACACCGATGAAACGCATCTTCGTGACGTTGATTCCCATCGTGTCCGCTGCCATCGGGTGTTCTCCGACAGAACGTAAGCGAAGACCGAATGGTGTCTTGAAGATGATGTACCAGGCGACGAACGCGAGAACGATTGCGATATACGATGTGTAGTAGACGTTTGCGAAGAACATCTTCAAGACTGGAATATCAGACAAGAATGGTACATTCTCTTTCGAAATCCGGTTTGGAATCGAATCTGTCTGTCCTTTACTGTAAAGTGCCCGAACAAGGAAGATTGCAAGACCGACCGCAAGCAAGTTGATCGCTACTCCAAGAACCGTTTGGTCTGCTCGGAAGAGGATTGCTGGAATCGCAAGGAACAGTGAGAAAACTGCCCCAACGACGATCGCGATGAGCATCGCAAGCCAAGGACTCGCAGCACCTAAGCCCATTTTCGATAAAGTCAATGCCGTGACGACACCTGTGAAGGCACCCATGACCATTAATCCTTCTAACGCGATGTTGACGACACCAGAACGCTCACTGAAAATGCCGCCAAGTGCTGCAATGATTAACGGAGCCGAATAGGCGAGTGCGATTGGCACGATGATATAAAGTACTTCAAGAAAGCCCATTATTGACCGGCTCCTTTCGCTTTTTTAGATTCTTTCTTAACCGTGAACTTCTCGATGACGAGACGAATCGCGTAACCCGAAGCCACGAAGATGATGATGAATGCGATGATGATTTTGATCAGTTCCGGTGGAATACCAATCTGTTGCATCGACAGACCACCGATGTTGAGTCCTGCAAACAGTAACGCCGCGAGAACGACACCGATCGGGTTATTCGCACCTAACAAGGCAACCGCGATTCCGTCGAATCCTACCCCAGTGAAGGATGCATTCAATGTCATGTTTTGGAACGTCCCAAGACCTTCCATCGCTCCAGCGAGACCTGCGAACACACCTGAGATGACGAACGATAAGATGATGTTCCGGTTAACGCCCATACCTGCATACTCTGCAGCATTCTTGTTGAATCCAACTGCTCGGAGTTCATAACCAAGCGTTGTTTTCCACAAAATGAACCAGAAGACGAGGGCAGCGATGACTGCGATGAAAATCCCGTTATGCAAACGTGAAAAATCCGTGATCTCTTGTAAGAACGGTGACGCAAGGGATGCTGATTCCTTGACTGACTCCGTCCGCTCGTTCGTAATACCGATGACGTGACGTAAAATATCATTCGTCACATACAACGCGATATAGTTCATCATGATTGACGTGATGACTTCATGCACGTGGAACTTCGCTTTTAAGATACCAGGAATCGATGCCCAAAGTGCACCTGCTAAACCTGCTCCAATTAGAGCAAGCGGTAAATGAATCGCCATCGGTAGATCAAACTCAATCCCGATCCAAACTGCGACCATCCACCCGACGAGAACCTGACCTTCAACCCCGATGTTAAAGAGTCCAGTTCGGAAAGCAAATGCGACAGCAAGACCGGCAAAGATCAACGGAGCTGCTGCTCGCAATGTTTCACCGATGCTGTATGGTTCGCCAAAAATACCATAGAATAACTGATCAAAACCGGCAATCGGATCATACCCGCCGATGACCATGACGATCGCCCCGACGACCATTCCAAGGATGATGGAAAGAATCGGAATGAGGATGCCGTAAAAACGCTCTAACTTCATGAATGACCTACCTCCTCTTTCTTACCGCCGGCCATCAAGAAGCCAAGCTCGATCTCATTCGTTTCTTTTGGATCCAAGAAGGCAACTGTTTTCCCTTCATAAAGAACGGCAATCCGATCTGATACTTGAAGAATTTCTTCGAGTTCGAATGAAATCAACAAGACTGCGCGACCTTTTTCGCGTTCAAGAACCAACTGTTCATGAATGAACTCGATTGCTCCGACATCCAGACCACGTGTCGGCTGTGCTGCAATCAATAGGTCTGGTGAACGATCCACTTCACGCGCAATGATCGCTTTTTGCTGGTTACCACCTGACAAGGCACGAGCAAACGTCTCTGGACTTGGAGTTCGGACGTCGAACTTCTCGATGAGCGTTTTTGCTTTTTCCATGACTTGTTTATAGTTCATGATGCCTGCTTTTGAATACGGTTGTTTGTAATACGTTTGTAAGACCATGTTATGTCCGATTGAATAATCGAGGACAAGTCCATGTTTATGACGGTCTTGCGGAATGTGACCGACACCTGATTCCGTCACTTTACGTGGCTTCAAGTTTTTGATCGATTTATTGTTGAGGAAGATTTCTCCACTATCCGCTTTACGGAGACCAGTGATGGCTTCAATCAATTCCGTTTGCCCGTTCCCGTCGATTCCGGCAATTCCGACGATCTCTCCAGCACGAATGTCGAGATTTAATCCATCGACGGCTTTGATGCCGCGACTGTCCTTGACGACTAGATCCTTGATGTCGAGAACGAGTTCTTGTGGAGTTGCCTTGGAATACTCCGCATTAAAGTTGACTTCACGACCTACCATCATTTCAGCAAGACGCGACTGTGTCATCGTCTCATCGATATCGACCGTTCCGATATACTTACCACGGCGAATCGTCGTACAGCGATCAGCTACTTCCATGATTTCTTTCAGTTTATGCGTGATGAGGATGATCGACTTTCCTTCTGCGATCAAACGATTCATGATCTGAATCAATTCCTTGATCTCTTGTGGTGTCAAGACAGCAGATGGTTCATCGAAGATCAAGATGTCTGCACCACGGTACAACGTCTTTAAAATTTCAACACGCTGTTGCATTCCGACTGAGATATCCTCGATTTTTGCATCAGGATCAACAGCAAGACCATACTGTTCAGAAATCTGGCGTACCTTCTCACGTGCAGTTGCACGGTCGATCTTAATTCCGGCACGTGGCTCTGCACCTAAAATGATGTTTTCAGTAACAGTGAAATTTTGAACGAGCATGAAGTGTTGGTGCACCATACCGATTCCAAGATCGTTCGCGACGTTCGGACTCGTTATATTGACTTTTTCACCACGTACACGAATTTCTCCAGCCTCAGGCTGATACAAACCAAATAAGACGTTCATCAGCGTCGATTTTCCGGCACCGTTTTCACCAAGTAAAGCGTGAATCTCACCTTTCCGAAGCTGGAGCGTGATGTTATCATTTGCGACGAAACTGCCAAACTCTTTTCTGATGTTTAGCATCTCAATGACGTATTCCAAGAAAATCCACTCCCATGTTTAGTTTAAAAGGGGGAGCCGCAATGCTAGCGACCCCCGCTTTCATTATTATTTCAGTGACGCTTCGTATTCTTTGTACTCGTCGTCTGTCGCTGGGACTTTGATGTCGCCATCGATGATTTGTTTTTTGTACTCTTCGACTTTGTCGAGCGCTTCTTTCGAAACGTTGTCTTTTGAAGGTGCGATATCAACACCGCCGTCTTTCAAACCGAACTCAACGACTTTACCTGCTGGGAAGTTGCCGTCTTTCGTATCTTTCGCGACTTGTTCAACTGCTGTATCAACGCGTTTGACCATTGACGTCAATGTGACGTTCTCTGGCATACCTTCTTCGACTTGGTCACGGTCTACACCGATAACCCAAACATCTTCACCGTTTTTCTTACGGTTTTTCGCTTCTGTGAATACCCCTTGTCCTGTACCACCAGCTGCATGATAGATGACGTCGACTTTTTTACCGTACATACCTGAAGCGATTGCTTGTCCTTTTTCAGCAGCGTTGAAGTCTTCTGCATATTGAACTTCGATGTCAGCGTCTGGGTTGACTGCTTTAACACCTGCTTTGAATCCACTTTCGAACTTCTTGATCAAGTCAGAGTTAACGCCGCCGACGAATCCGACTTTATCTGATTTCGTCGTCAAACCAGCAACGACACCAACAAGGAATGATCCTTCATTTTCTTTGAAGACGATTGACGCGACGTTTGGCTTGTCAACGACCATATCGACGAGTGCGAAGTTGTTCTTTTTGAACTGATCCGCTACTTTACCGATATCTTCAGCCATCAAGAATCCGATACCGAGGATCAAGTCGTATTTAGCACGAGCTAATTGCTGAAGGTTTGGTTGGTAATCCGATTGTTTTGCAGATTGAAGATATTTGTAGCCAGTACCTTCTTTTAAGTCGTTGTCTTTTCCGAACTTCTGGATACCTTCCCAAGCAGATTGGTTGAATGATTTATCATCCACGCCGCCTGTATCTGTAACCATACCTACTTTAAAGCCTTCTGATTTGCTACCGCTACCTGAATCTTTTGAATCGTCGTTGCCACCACATGCTGCAAGGACCGAACTCATTGCTAAACCTGTTGCTGCTAATGCGAGAAGTGACTTCTTTTTCATCTGGAAAATCCCCTTTCGAATATGGTCATACAAAGTTCAAGACTACGTCTAGCACCCGAGGCTGGCGATGAGGAGCGTTACGTAGGTTATGAAGGAAAGCGCTTTCAGTATTCATCCTAAAACAATGGCTCACACACGTTTACGGATGACGTGGAAATCAAACTTATCTGCTCGAAAATAGTTCGCTGAAAAAAGAACGGAACGGTCGAGCTCATCATAATGCGTTTGACGCAAAGCGAGCAGAGGTTGGTCCGTATGTAATTGTTCAGCGATTTTCGGATCAATACGTGGCTCGATGTGCGTCACGGCATGCGTGACACGTCGTCCAAGTTCTTTTTCTAAAGCATCAAATAATGATGTCGAAGAGGTGAACTGCTCTTCATTTTTAATATAATGGCTTGGAATCTTATCGATACAATAGACGACAGGAACATCCCCTGCGAGTCGGATTCGTTCGATTCGATAAACCAATTCATCCGGACCAAGTTGAAAACGCTCTCGGTCGCGCTCAGTCGGTTGGACCATCTCGGATGATAACACTTCTGATGTCGGAACCATACCTGCGCGCGCAATCATTTCTGTTACGCTGTACAATTCTTCGATTCCAGAAGTAAACGGTGGTCTTGCATTGATAAACGTACCGACACCGTGTTTACGGATGACGATGTTCTCATCTTCAAGAATTCGTAATGCCTCTCGAAGAGTAGCTCGACTGACGCCAAGTTGCTTTGAAAGTTCAAACTCTGAAGGGAGCTTCTCGCCTTCCTTGTAAACGCCGTCATCGATGTCAGACTTGATCTTTTCAATCACACGTAAATAAAGCAAACGATGATCTAATTTAATCGACATGACGCATCTCCATCCTCTATCTAGTTGTAACCAGTGCTCAGACTTCTGACGTATGAGAACTCCAGCCAAGATAAGTATATGACGCCCAACACAATCCTGCAATCATTTTGTAACAGGTTAGAAGTCTGACTTCTGGCGCTTTTGTAACCCTTTTCATAACGCAATCAATAATGGAAGAAAATAGGGCATTCTACCTAAGAATGCCCCTTCTTTTTTCAACGCTTATTGCTCAGGTACTTCGATTTTTCCAGAAACGACATCTGATTTTGCTTTCTCAAGCGCAGTCAACGTCTTCTTCGAAATCTTTTCAGATGGTACGATATCAACTCCATCTTCTTTCAGACCATAACGAATCGTTTTGCCGTCCTCGAGTTTACCATCCTTCGCTGCGTTTGCTGTATCTTCGACTGCACGGTCGACACGTTTGATGACAGAAGTTAATGTAACGTCTTCCGGCATACCCTCTTCTTTTTGGTCTCGGTCGACACCGATGACTGAGACGTTTTCACCGTTTTTCTTGCGGTTTTTCGCCTCTGTGAAGACACCGTTTCCTGTACCACCTGCTGCTGGGAAGATGATATCTGCGCCTTTACCATACATTCCAGCTGCGATCGCTTGACCTTTTTCTGGAGCTGCGAAGTCTTCTGCGTATTGGATATCGATTTTAATCTTCGGATTGACGGACTTAGCACCTGCTTCGAAACCGGCACGGAAACGCTCGATGACGTCCATCTTCATCCCACCAACGAAACCGATATGATCTTTTTTCGTCTCCATTGCAGCAACAATCCCTGCAAGATATGCTCCTTCATTTTCCTTGAATGTGATCGACGTGACGTTCTTTCCTTCAACGACGTTATCGATGATTGCGAATTGTGTGTCTTTGAATTGATCAGCAACTGTTTTGATATCCTCATTGAACGTGTTCCCGATTCCGAAAACTAAATCTTCTCCCCCACGAGCAAGACGCGATAGATTCGGTTGATAATCTTGTTGCGATTTAGATTGTAGATAAGAGAACCCTTCATTCTTTTGAAGTTTGTTGTCTTTACCGTACGCTTGCAGACCTTCCCAAGCGGATTGGTTGAACGATTTATCATCGATCCCACCCTTATCGGCTACCATCGCAACAGAGAATTGATCTTTTTGATCGGCTTTCTCACCTGAACCACCACAAGCAGCAAGACCAACTGTCGCTACTGACATCATCGATACGATTACCTGTTTCTTCTTCATTTCATCCATCTCCTCTGCAATTATGAGAGCGCTTTCATTATCTATTTGTGAAAAAGCCGCTCCCAGCCCTCGTGTTGAAGGTCGGTCACTCATATGACTGAGTATGCCAAAAACACTACTGAAAATCAACAGACGTCTGACAACTATTTTCATGAAAGCGATTTTATTTTTGATGCCTTCATTAATTTTTCCAGTCATTTCTATTTTTACAAAATCATCATGTCTTTTTTCATATGTCTTTTACTTTTTTCGAGATACCGGGGCTTCTCTATACATTTTTCTAGAAAAGAAAAGGAAGCCTTGGAATATTCCACGACTTCCTTTCTACTCGATTAACGTCCCATGACGCGACGTGGTTTAGATCCTTCAGATGGACCAATCAGACCGTTTTCTTCTAACGCATCAATAAGACGGGCAGCTCGGTTGTAACCGATGCGGTACTTTCGTTGAATCATCGACGTTGATGCCGTCTCTTGTGTCAGAATGAACTGGACGACCTCATCGTAAAGTGGATCGTCGACCTCTGTTTCGCCCTCTGGTACATCTTTTGGAATCATCGCTTCAACATACTGTGCCTTTTGCTGACTGATGACATGATTGACGACCTTCTCGACTTCTTCGTCCGATAAAAAGGCTCCTTGTACGCGGACCGGTTTGTTCATGCCGTTACCAAGTAACAACATATCTCCTCGTCCGAGCAATTTATCAGCGCCTCCCGTATCAAGAATCGTCCGCGAGTCAGTCGCACTCGATACACTGAATGCGATCCGCGACGGGATATTCGCCTTGATGACACCGGTGATGATGTCAACACTCGGACGCTGCGTCGCAATGACCATATGAATTCCTGCTGCTCGCGCCATTTGTGCAAGTCGCATGATCGCATCTTCGACTTCGTTTGACGCGACCATCATCAAGTCAGCTAACTCATCGACGATGACAACGATGTACGGTAATCGTTGATGCACTTTCTCCTCTGCGTTCATCTTATCAATGAGTGCATTGTAGCCTTCGATGTTGCGCGCTCCGTTTTGACTGAAGATCTCATAACGGCGTTCCATTTCCGAGACGACCTGTTTTAATGCCTGTGCCGCTTTTTTAGGATCGGTGACGACGGGCGCTAAGAGGTGCGGAATGCCGTTGTAGACGTTCAATTCGACCATTTTCGGGTCAATCATCATCAAGCGGACTTCATCCGGTCGTGCCCGCATCAATATCGAGACAATCATCCCATTGATACAGACCGATTTACCGGAACCCGTCGAACCGGCAACTAAGACGTGTGGCATCTTATTCAACTTCGCTGTCACCGTCTCACCAGAAATGCTTCGTCCGAGTGCGACGAGCAAACGATCGCTGTCCGATTGGACGCTCTCCGCTCCTAGTACTTCTCGAAGTGATACCATGGCGACTTCACGGTTCGGCACCTCGATTCCAACAGCCGCTTTACCCGGAATCGGTGCTTCGATCCGAATATCTTTTGCGGCTAACGCTAGCGCTAAGTCATCGGCGAGTCCCGTGATTCGACTAAGCTTGATTCCTTGTTTTGGTTCAATCTCGTACTTCGTGACACTAGGTCCGAGATGAATCTTTAAAACTTTTGCTCCGATCCCGAACGACTTTAAGGTCGCGATTAATTTCGTCGCATTGTCCTTCAATCGTTTGTTCTCACCGGACAAGTCTTTTGATGTTGGTTCTGCTAACAAATCAAGCGACGGCAATTGATAACCGTCGGGTGTCTCTGTCATCGTCAACGGTCCTTGTGTCTCCGCTGCTTGCGGTTCAACGTGATCCGTGAAACCGATGATCGGAACGTCTTGAATGTTGACGGAAGGATCTTCTGCTTCTTGTTCCGTTTCGATCGGTTCCTCGACAGTTGCTGGTCGCAACGTCTTCGGTTTTTTCTCACGAACCGGTTTCGGTTTCAACTCTTTTTCGACACGAGGACGTGGTGTCCGTTCACGATTGCGAAACTCTTCTGCACGTTCTCGGAGCCCAAGCCACAGCTCTCCATAAAACGATGGGTTTAGTATATGAACGGCCGTTCCGATGAAGAACAGACCAATCAAGAAGGCACCCACGCTCGAAATATAATAAGCTGCGTTTTGATAGAGCCATCCATTGAGAATACCACGTGGTGCTCCGAGCAATAGATCAATCCAGACGACTGAACCCATCAGTAACATCGACCATGCCCATTTTTGAGCACGCGACGCATTCGAGAGGAATAAAAGTAGCACAGCACCGATTCCACCATATAATAAGGAACCGAACTGACCAATTAACCGCTCTCCTCCATCGGCTAGCGTCAGTCCGACTTTCCCGAACTCCCCGAAAGCGAGAACGAAAGCTAATAATGAGACGATTGCGATGATGGTCGCATATGTACGATACGCAATCGGCTGACGTTGTTTCTTCGCTGCCGGTCGTTTCCGTGGCGGCGTTTTTTTTCGTACAGGTTTTCGTTTCGTCGTCGCCATACGTCATCCCTCCTGATAAAAAAACGGCTCAGTGGACCAGGTATTGGTCAATCTGAGCCGCTCGTTTGTTAAATCTCCATGATGATTGGAAGAATCATCGGGCGGCGTTTCGTCTGTTCATAGAGATAAGCACTCAGTTTATCTCGAATCAACGACTTCATCTCCGTCCAATCCAATTCTCCGTTTAATTTACCTTGTAGTTGTTTCGCAACGATTCGGTTTGCTTCGTTGATCATATCCTCTGATTCACGCATGTAGACGAATCCGCGAGAGATGATTTCTGGTCCCGATACGATCGTTTTGTTTTTCCGGCTGATCGTAATGACACAAAGGACGACACCGTCTTGCGATAACAAGCGACGATCACGAAGGACGATGTTTCCGACATCACCCACACCGATTCCGTCGATCAAGACGTTTCCAGCGTTCACTTTGCGTGACATCCGTGCTTTGCGCTTCTCGAACTCAACGACATCCCCATTCTCGATGATGAAGATGTTGTTCGCATTGACGCCAACCGTCTGTGCGAGACGACTGTGTGCCTTTTGCATCCGGAATTCTCCGTGAATCGGTAGGAAGAATTTCGGTTTGATCAAGTTGAGCATCAACTTCAGATCTTCCGCATGACCGTGACCGGATACGTGTACTTTCCGTTGGTTGTAAATGACATTCGCACCAGCACGGAACAAAAGATCGATCGTTTTCGAAACCGACTTTTCGTTACCCGGAATCGGCGAAGCCGCAACGACGACCGTATCGTTCAAGCGAATATTGACTTGCTTATGTGCGTTACGCGCCATTCGTGTCAAGGCTGCCATCGGCTCACCTTGCGATCCTGTCGTCAAGATGACGACTTGGTTGTCGTCGAGGCGGTTGATGTCAGATAGATCAATCAATGTTTTCTGTTTGAAGCGTAAGTAATTCAAACGCTGTGCCACTTCGACGTTATTGACCATGCTACGACCAACGACCGCTACTTTTCGATTGTTCGCTTCTGCTGCCGCAAACACTTGTTGTAGACGATGAATGTTCGAAGCAAATGAAGCGACGATGACACGTCCTGGTGCCTCATAGATGACGTCGTTCAGTTCAGAACCGACGATCGATTCTGATCCAGACATCCCTGGTCGCTCTGCATTCGTTGAGTCAGACAGTAAGCAAAGCACTCCCCGTTGACCAATTGCTGCAATCTTCCCGAAATCCGCTTGTTTTCCATCAACTGGTGTGTAATCGAACTTGAAATCCCCTGTATGGACGATCGCACCTTGAGATGTTTGAATACATACCCCGACTGCATCCGGAATCGAGTGGTTGACCCGGAAGAACGTAATAAAATGACCTGCAACGGTTAATTTCGTCTTGGCATCAATTGGACGAAGATCTGCCTTTTTCAATAAACCGGCTTCTTTTAATTTGTGTTCAATCAAACCGAGCGTCAAACGCGTTCCGTAAACCGGTACTTTTAAGTCACGCAAGACGTAACTGAGTGCCCCGATATGATCCTCGTGACCATGGGTAATGAAAATCCCTTGAATCCGCTCTTTGTTTTCTTTTAAATAACTGATGTCTGGAATGACTTTATCGATTCCAAGCATCTCGTCTCCTGGGAACATTAATCCGGCATCGATGACGAAGATGTCCTCGTCGAGTTCGACGACGTACATGTTCTTCCCGATCTCACCGGCGCCACCAAGAGCAAAGACGCTTACTTTTTCCGTCTTCTTCTTTGACACAACATGACCTCCTATAATTCATATTCACTTTTCGTGAGCCGTCCACTTATCACTATCACTATTCTAGCCGAATTTTCACAATCTGCCAACAATCGGACTAGGAAATCTAAAAAAAACGTCATTCCTGCCACATTACTCCAGGAATGACGTTGATCACGTATTCAACAAATCTTCGACTTCTTCCGTTCGTTTCGCTTTTTCCGAACGGCTTGGACGTTCACCAGCCTTCAGTTCGTCGAGCGAATACCCGAACGTCATCTCAAAATGAGGATAGTCGACGAATCGTTTCCAATCGCCTCCCCATTCGAAACCGAGCGCTTTTCCGATATCCGCGACTTCGCGCCAATCACTTTTCCCTGACCGATTCCCATCATACTCAAGATCATATGAAATCTCTCCATTCACGAGCTGAACGAAATCGACAGCGAGTCCATAATTGTGCATTGATTCACCACCACGTGCATTCGTGACGACTTCCCCTGCCTTAGAACGTCCTTGTTCATAAAGCGCGTTCTGTTGCTGAATCGAGCGGTATCCTTGCGTAATCTTGATATCGATATTGTAGCACGAATGCGCAACACGGATCAGATCCTTTGCCCCTGTCTCGACAGCAGGGTGGAGACGCTTCAGGTTCGTCTCGCTTGCATTGATTAAGCGATCTTCCCCCGCTACATCTCGTGGACAACTATCAATCCCGAGCTCCGGTTGATCCATCAAAATCGTCGGCATCCGATTCATGGATGCCGCAAGAAACAATCCAATCGCAAACATCGTCAATAAAAATACGATCCAACCGAAGATTGTTCCCCGTTTCATCAGCGGCGAAGCTTCTTCCGAAGTTTTTGTAGAATCGGCAACCCAGTCTCAAGCAACAGATAGAGCGGACGATTGAGTACATAATCGAACTCACCGATTTTTTCAATCATCCGGCTACCCCAACCAGATTTAAAGGCATAGAGTCCCGCGTAATGATCATCCGGGTCTGTCGAACCACTGACTCCACCGAAGTCATAGGAGAGCGCACCATGTTCTTTCGCATATTGCATCATCGTCCACTGCATCAAGTGGTTCGGCATGAATTCCCGGTACTCGTTCGATGAAGCGCCGTATAAGTAATACGAGCGACGACCAGCAAGCGTCAAAAGACCACCAGACAGGATGACACCGTTTGGATGTTTGGCAGCAATCGTCATCAGTTCCGTCTTCGACTTCTCGGCTTTTTCGATTTGTGCTGTCGTCTGCTCCAAGCGATTGTTTAAGCTCTTTAACTTTTTCTCAGCCGTCTCTTTCTCAAGCTGACGATGAATCTTCGAGAGTTCCTTATCGGCTTGAAGTAATAAGGCTTCTGTATTCTCAAGCGCACGTACGACATCGAGTTTCGTCAAAAACAAGACTGCATCACCTTTTGGGTGAAGATGATCGTACAGATTCTCGAAATAATCCAGACCGCGGATCGAGAAACCATCCCGTTCGCCCGTCTCGACCATCAGTTTCGCAAATGTCTTTAGCCCTTCACGATCCGCTTGTTCGCATACGATACCTTTGCGTTCAGCAAGGCGGACGTTGTAGCGGAACTTCGAATGGAAACCGTCGAAGATCTCTTTTTCTGTCCCTACAAGACTCGTCTCCATCGTAAAGCGTGGCTGCGCGTAGTCAAAACCGCCACCGAAGCCATTATGTTTAAAGCCAAGTCCTTGCATCTCCTGCAACAGACCAGGATATTCTTCCCGCTCGACGTTTGGATCAAATTTAATCGCAATTGCCTTCTGTTGTTTTGCGACACGAATCGCTTCGTCACGAAGGGCGCGAATTGCGTCCGTATCCTTATAATCGACGACGAAACCGCGCGGTGCATAACAAAGCGTGAACGGTAGCTTCGGTACTTTCTTGAACAAAAGAAGACCAACTCCGGCAATCTCACCGGAAGCCGTTCCGACCGCGATCCGTTCATGTGTCCATCCTGTCGCGCTTTTGACTTCTCCCCATGCTGGAAGCTGGAGTAAGTCGCCTTTGGGATGTGTTTTTACGAATGTTTCAAATTGATCTATGGTTACAACGATTGGTTGATAAGTCACTTCTGTTCCTCCATTTGTCGTATCATCTCTTTGACGATGATTTCCTCATCGAGCGGGAATTTCTCATCCCCAATGATTTGATATTTTTCATGGCCCTTACCGGCTAAGATGACGATATTATCTGGTCGTGCGAGTCGTGCTGCGTAACGCACAGCCTCTTCCCGATCACCGATTTCAACGAACTGATCGTGGGTCATCCCTTTGGCGATGCCGGATGTAATCGACTCATATGCTTCATATCGTGGATCATCCGTTGTGATGACGACGGTTCCTGCGTACGTCGAAGCGAGTTCGCCCATCTTTGGTCGTTTCGTCACGTCGCGGTTTCCACCTGTCCCGATCAGGAAGACGATTTTTTCCTTCGGTACGTCAACGAGTGCTTTCAGACATTGTTCGATGCCGTCAGGAGTATGCGCATAGTCGACATAGACGTTATATCCTTCAATCGGCAAGCGTTGCATCCGTCCTTTTGCCGGACGGATTGCTGAAATCGCGCCTGCGATCGTCGCTAGATCGTATCCGCAAGACAAGAGGATCCCTGTCGCAAGCAACAGATTGTAGACATTGAAGCGACCGATGAAATTCGCCGTGACATCGACTTGTTCTTCCTTGTACAGCATCGTGAACGTCGTTTGTTGAAGCGACTGTTCAATCGCTGTTGCTCGGAGATCAGCTGCGTTGTCGATGCCGTATGTCATGACACGAGCACCTGTCATCATCTCATACAGCTCACTCGTCGGATCATCCGCATTCAAGACCGCGACTTTCTCTGTCGACAGCCGTTGACCGAGTTGTGCAAACAACAATCCTTTGGCACGCGCATAGTTTTCAAACGTTTTGTGGAAATCAAGGTGATCATGCGTCAGATTCGTGAATCCCGCAACGTCGTAATCGACACCCGTTACCCGACCAAGCTCTAATCCATGTGAAGAAACTTCCATGATGACATCTTGGACATCTTCTTCATGCATCTGATGCAGAAAGGCTTGTAACTCGGAGCTTTGTGGTGTCGTATTGCGACTTGGCACGACGCGGTCACCAATCTTGACTTCAACTGTACCGATGATACCCGTCTTCCGACCAAGGTGCGCTAATATATCACGGACGATCGTCGTCGTCGTCGTTTTCCCATTCGTTCCCGTAATACCAATCATCCGCATCTTTTCAGAAGGATAATCATAGAATTTGCCAGCCAACTCGGCAATGGCACGTGATGTACTACGAACAAGAATGACAGGAATCGACACGTCGACCGGTTGTTCCGCGACGATTGCGACCGCTCCTTGTGCTTCCGCCTGTTTAGCATAGTCGTGTCCATCAACAGTATATCCTTTGATGGCGACGAACAATGTTCCCGGTTTAACATCCCGTGAATCGGTCGTGATGGACGTAACGTCCACTTCTACCATTCGTTCGATTTTTTGCGTCTGTATGACTTGAATCAATTCAGCTAAATTCAACGGTATTCCTTCTTTCTCGACATCGTCATTTCATATGTTTCATCTATTCCGTTCTGCTATCATGCTTCCTCTTCTTCGTCTGCCGGAAGAATATAGGCCTTTGCCGGTTCCTCCGAAAAGATGTGCTCAATCAGCCCTTCGATATCCGATGGACGAATCCGTTCGACATCCGCTAACACTTCTTCAAGTGATGGGTGACGATGCAGATGCAACTCATTTCGGGCGTTTCGATTCATGTGACTCGATGTGCCTTCGTTCCCTAGAATCAGAGAACCTTTCAGCTGTTCAATCCCATCTTCGAGTTCCTTCGTCGATAATCCATCCCGCTTCAAGCGATCGATTTCAGCAGCAAGGACCTGTTCGACCTCTTCGACTGATTCCGGAGACGTGCCGACATAGATCGTGAACGTTCCATGATCGTCAAACGTCGTGTAATAGGAAAAGACTGAATAGGCAAGACCGCGTTCCTCTCGGATGGATTGGAACAAGCGACTCGACATCGTCGCACCGAATGCATTATTGAGTAAGGCGAGGGCAGGCAAACGTGGGTCAGCAGAAGGAATCGCACGGAAATTATAACAAATATGAGCCTGCTCCGTATCCTTTTCCTTACGAATCACACCATTTTGTAACCTTGGCTCTGTCGTCTCGCGTGTCTTCGATCGTGATTCGAGAATCGACATCCGCTCTTGAATCTGCGCAATCAACTCGTCTGAGACGTTTCCGGCAACGGAAATGACGATTTGATCCGGAGCATACGCTTCTTCGAGATATCGTCCGATCATCGCACGATCAATCCGAAGCACACTCTCTTCCGTTCCAAGAATCGGTCGAGCCATGACATCTTCTCCGTAAGCCGCAACAGCTAATAACTCATGGACGAGATCATCCGGTGTGTCATCGTACATCTTGATCTCTTCAATGACGACCTTTTTCTCTTTTTCCAGTTCATCCGCGTCAAACGTCGATTCAAGGAACATGTCCGCCAATACGTGAAAGGCTTCGCCTGCATGTTCATCTAGTGTCTTGACGTAATAACACGTTTGATCCTTACTCGTGAACGCATTAATATTTCCACCAAGTCGATCAAAATAAACCGCAATCTCTTTTGCCGTATGGCGTTTTGTTCCTTTAAACATCATATGCTCGATGAGATGACTGATACCATGCTCCTCGATCTGTTCCGTCCGACTTCCTGCTTGAATGAAGATTCCGGTCGCGACGCTGCGTGCTTCCGGCATCCGTTCAACGATCAGTCGAACTCCGTTTTCTAATTGTATCCGTTCGATCATAGTGATTCCTCCAAATATAGGAAACAAGGTGGCTCTCGTTGCATTCTCTGCACCGTCGAGCCACCTTGGATTCATTAGTTACGACGTGGTGGACGTTGTCCGTCACGTGGTGGGCGTGAACCCTGATCCCGACGTGGCGGGCGGTTCTCACGCTCTGTCTTTTTCTTTTCTTCGTATGCCGCACGATCTTCTTCACTTAAGCCTTCGACGAGCAGGACTTTGTGTGAAGCGTTGACACGTCCTTTGTCATCGATTTCCGTGACACGGACTTTTAGCTTATCTCCAAGTTTGACGACATCTTCCGTTTGACCGACACGGTTAAGTGCGAGTTCCGAAATGTGGACGAGTGCGTCTTTTCCTTTGAACAATTCGACGAATGCACCGAATTTCTCAACACGACGAACTGTTCCATCGAACTCTTCACCGACGACGACTTCACGGACGATATCTTCGACCAATTGACGGGCACGATCGATGCCGGCTTGATCCGTCGAAGCGATAAAGACGGTTCCGTCTTGATCGATGTCGATCTTGACGCCTGTCTCATCGATGATACCGTTGATGACTTTACCACCAGGTCCGATGACATCACGGATTTTATCTGGATTGATTTTGAGTGTGACGATTTTTGGTGCGTATTGTGACAATTCGACACGTGGTTCAGCGATGACCGTTTGCATATGCTCAAGAATGTGCAGACGACCAAGACGTGCTTGCTCGAGTGCTTCTTCGAGGATTTGACGCGTGATTCCGCCGATTTTCATATCCATTTGCAGAGCTGTGACACCTTCGTGAGTTCCAGCGACTTTGAAGTCCATATCTCCGAGATGATCTTCCATCCCTTGGATATCCGTCAAGATCGAGTAATTGTCGCCTTCCATGATCAAGCCCATCGCGATACCAGCGACAGGTGCTTTAAGTGGAACACCAGCATCCATCATGGCAAGGATCGAACCACAGATTGAAGCCTGTGATGAAGAACCGTTCGACTCAAGGACTTCTGACACGAGACGAATCGTGTACGGGAAATCGACTTCATTCGGAAGAACTGGTAAGAGTGCGCGTTCTCCAAGTGCCCCGTGACCAATTTCACGACGACCTGGTGCACGCATCGGACGTGCTTCCCCGACTGAGAATGGCGGGAAGTTATAGTGGTGCATGAAACGCTTCTCTTCCTTCAGACCCAGTCCATCGATGATTTGAGCGTCACCCGCAACACCGAGTGTCGCAACAGACAAGACTTGTGTCTGACCGCGAGTGAACAAACCTGAACCGTGTGCACGTGGTAAGAGACCGACTTCTGAATCAAGTGGACGGATCTCAGCAAGACCACGACCATCTGGACGGATTTTATCTTCTGTGATCAGACGGCGGACTTCGTCTTTGACGAACTTGTTGAGAACGCCTGATACTTCTGCTAGTTGTTCTGCTGTGACTGACTCGTCAGCTGCATACAACTCGATGTATTTTGCGATGACTTCGTTGATGGCAACGTCACGTGCTTGTTTTTCTTCGACTTGAACTGCTTGTGTGACTTCTGCCAATGCTTCTGCTTTCAGGCGATTGACGATTGTCTCATCGAAGCTTGATACCGTGTAGTCAAACTTCTCTTTACCGACTTGTGCGACGATTTCTTCTTGGAACGCGATCATTTCCTTGATGACATCGTGTCCGAGCAAGATCGCTTCAAGCATTGCTTGTTCCGATACTTCCTTCGCACCTGCTTCAACCATGTTGACGGCATGTTTTGTCCCGGCAACTTGAAGGTCGATGTCGCTGACTTCCATTTGCGCTGAAGTCGGGTTCACGACGAACTCTCCGTCGACGCGACCGATTGTCACGCCTGCGATTGGACCGTCGAATGGAATATCCGAGATCGAAAGCGCAATCGAAGCTCCGATCATCGCAGCGACTTCTGGTGAATTGTCAGCATCTGACGAAAGAACCGTCGTCGCGACTTGAACGTCGTGACGGAAACCGTCCGGGAATAATGGACGGATCGGACGGTCGATCAGACGCGAAGTCAAGATCGCGCTCTCTCCAGGGCGTCCTTCACGTTTGAGGAATCCACCTGGGATTTTCCCTGCCGCATATAATTTTTCTTCATAGTTCACTGTTAATGGGAAGAAATCTAAGTCCTTCGGTTGTTTTGATGCAACGACCGTAGCAAGAACGGCTGTATCGCCGTAGCGAATCAATGCTGCTCCGTTCGCTTGTTTTGCTAATTGACCGATTTCAATCGTTAATGGACGTCCACCGAGTTCGGTCGAAAACGTCTGTTTTGTTTGTGACATGCACAAATCTCCTCTCACTGCTATCCGTTTTTTCATTCAAATCTAATTATGTAGGTTCTTGCGCAAAAAGTCCATGAATCGGCAAAAAAAAGAAACAGGAGACGATGCTCCTGCTTCCCTACCTCGTTCTCGTCGGGATTAGCGACGGAGACCAAGACGCTCGATCAACGAACGGTAACGTGCAACATCCTTGTTACGAAGGTATGTGAGCAAGTTACGGCGACGACCGACCATTTTCAAGAGACCACGACGTGAGTGGTGATCCTTTTTGTGTGTACGTAAGTGATCGTTCAAAGTTGTGATCTGTTCAGTTAAAACAGCAACTTGTACTTCCGGCGAACCAGTATCGCCTTGTTTCGTAGCATATGCTTCGATGATTTCGTTTTTACGTTCTTTTGTGAGTGCCATTGTCACTCCACCTCCATCTTATGAATGACCGTATTCCCGAGCATCGGATGGTGAGACCAGATGCCAAGTGAATCGGCTGTACGTAATCGTACTGACCTATCATAACGAACCCTGTCCGTACTGTCAAACGCTTAATCGTGTATTTGCCTCTTCGCGGTCTCGTGTCAACTGTTCTTTCAATTGATCGATACCATTGAAGGCTTTTTCATCGCGTAAATAAGCAATCCATTCAAGCGTCAATTCTTGACCATAAAGATCCTCATCAAAGTCAAGAAGATGTGTCTCAATACTGACGTCTCCCGTCTCATAAAACGTCGGGCGTCTGCCGACGTTCGTCATCGCTTTGAATCGACGACCGTCCGCTAAGCGAACGAATGTCGCATACACACCAAGTTTCGGTATGACGTAGGCGAATTCTGGGCGCATGTTGGCTGTCGGGAAGCCAATTTGTCGACCGCGTGCGTCACCGTGAATGATCGTGCCTTTGATTTGGTAGGGTTCTCCAAGCAAACGTGCAGCCGGTTCGACTTCTCCTGCAGCAAGTAAACGACGAATCCGGGTTGAGCTGATTTTTTCTGCTTCTTCTTGGAACTCTGCTACAACGGTGTGCGTGAACGTGCCACGACTATGAAAATCAAGCGTCGTCATTTTGCCAGCTCCGAAGCGACCATAGGAATAATCAAATCCAGCGACGACATGCTCTGCACCGGACGCAATCAGATATTCATCGACGAAAGCTTGCGGTGACAATTCCGAGAAAGGAATCGTGAACTCAATGACGTAAACACGATCGACACCAAGGCGTTCGATTTTCTCTAATTTACGTTCAAGCGGCGTGATGTAGCGGACCGGTTCATCCCCTTTACCAAGTACTTGTTTCGGATGTGGATCAAAGGTCATGACAGCCAAAGGCAGGCGACGAGCCTCCGCTTCTTTCCGTGCTGCTGCGATGACTTGCTGATGTCCGAGATGTACACCGTCAAAAAAGCCAAGTGCGATGACAGCAGGGGCTTTTTGAGGCTGTTCCGGATATGTCAAATGTATGATGTCCATGATGCTCTCTCCGATCTTAATCGATTTGTAGCATGACCTCGACGCGTGCTACCTGTTCTTCTGGAAGACGTCGATATAGCGCTAAAGGTACGTCCTCTTCATTATAGACAGTAAACAGCTCGAATTCGACTGGAATGCTTGTCAGCTTTGCTCCGTTCAAGACACGTTGCGCTGTTGCTGCATCAACCGTCAATCGTGGCCATTTTTGGATGACGTGTTCGATCGGAAGGACGTGTTGCATCCGCTCTTCGACTGTCTCATACGATTCGAGTGTCTCGAGTGTGACGGTGTCCGTCTCAGCAATCGCACCAGAACCTGTCCGGCGTAAGTCGCTCATGTGTGCCGCATAACCGAGTCGTTCTCCGATTTCGACTGCTAGTGTCCGGATATAGGTCCCTTTTCCACATGCGATATCAAGGCGGAAGCGACAAAGACCATCTTCGAACACAAGGTCCGATGTCCGTTCCAATCGATCGATACGGACGATCCGTGTCGGTCGCTCGACTTCAATCCCTTTTCGTGCATATTCGTATAGTTTCTTCCCGTTCACTTTGACTGCTGAATAATACGGTGGCGTCTGTTCGATCTCTCCTGTCAAGGCGCTCAGAATATCAGCGATCGCCTCTTCAGTAATACTTTCGGGTTCGACCGGTGTTTCACGAACGATCTCTCCGTGTGCATCTTCTGTCGTCGTTGCAAAACCGATCGTCACTTCCGCCGCGTAACGTTTTCCTTCATCCGTGATGAAACGGGCAAGTTTCGTCGCTCGACCGAGACAAATCGGTAAGACACCTGTTACTTCTGGGTCAAGCGTCCCTGTATGTCCGACTTTTTTCGTCTGAAACAAGCGACGTAGACGAAAGACACAATCATGACTCGTCATGCCGGCTGGTTTATCTAGTGGTAATACTCCGATGGGTTCCACGTGATGTCCTCCTTGAAAAAAGGCAACCACACGCGTGGTTGCCTTAGGTGTTAATCTTTGTTCAAATTCCGAAGCAACTCATCAATGCGTGATCCGTATTCGACAGAAGAATCGACCTCGAACAATAGTTCAGGTGTTTTCCGCAGACGAATCCGCGATCCGATTTCCTTACGCATGAAGCCTTTTGATTTTTCAAGACCGATGCGCGCATCCTCACGTGCTTTTTCGTCACCGAGGACTGAATAGAAGATCGTCGCTTGTTGCAAGTCTCCTGTCACTTCGACACCTGTGACGGTAATCGGCTTGACGCGTGGATCCTTGACATCCTTGATGAGCAGTTGCGTAATTTCCTTACGCACCTGTTCGGCGACACGATTCGAGCGTAAACTCATGTTTGTTCCCTCCAGTTCGGAAGAATGGATTCCGTTCTGTTACTTCCGTTTGACTTCTTCCATGATGAACGCTTCGATGACATCATCGACTTTTACGTCATCATAACGTTCGATCTTAATACCACACTCGTAACCAGCAGCGACTTCTTTGACATCATCTTTGAAGCGGCGAAGTGTATCGAGTTTTCCTTCGTAGATGACAATGCTGTCACGAACGACACGGACACCTGCATCACGCGTTAACTTACCTTCCGTGACATATCCACCCGCGATCGTACCGACTTTCGATACTTTGATGACATCACGGACTTCAGCTTGACCGATGATTTTCTCGACGAACTCAGGATCAAGGAGACCTTTCATCGCTTGCTCGATTTCTTCAATCGCGTTATAGATGATCCGGTGAAGACGAATTTCAACCTTCTCCTGATCCGCCATTGATTTCGCGTTACCATCCGGACGAACGTTGAATCCGATGATGATCGCATTTGCTGCCGAGGCGAGGATGACGTCACCTTCCGTGATCGCACCAACACCTGAGTGTACGATGTTAATTTTAACACCTTCGACATCAATTTTCTTCAATGAACCGGCTAAGGCTTCAACTGAACCTTGGACATCACCTTTGATGATGATGTTGAGGTCCTTGACTTCGCCTTCTTTGATGCGGTCGAAGAGATCTTCTAAGCTAACTTTCGCTGAATCGCGACGTTGTGCTTCGATTTCACGTTGGTAACGTGCTTCACCGATTTGGCGTGCTTTTTTCTCATCTTCGAATGCGAAGAATTGATCGCCCGCTTTCGGGACATCGTTTAGACCTGTGATTTCGATTGGCGTCGATGGTCCGACTTCTTTGACACGACGACCGATATCGTTGACCATTGCCCGGATACGACCGAACGTGTGACCGACAACGATCGGGTCACCAACGCGAAGTGTTCCGTGTTGAACGAGAAGTGTAGCGACTGGACCGCGTCCTTTATCGAGTTTCGCCTCGATGACTGTTCCGCGACCGTTCATGTCTGGTGTTGATTTGTATTCTTGAACTTCTGAGACGAGAAGGATCATCTCGAGCAATTCGTCGATGCCGTCTCCTTTAAGAGCTGAAACCGGTACGAAGATCGTATCGCCGCCCCAGTCCTCTGCAACGAGTTCGAACTCTGTCAATTCTTGTTTGACACGGTCAGGGTTCGCACCCTCTTTATCCATCTTGTTGACAGCGACGATGATTGGAACGCCAGCTGCTTTCGCGTGGCTGATCGCTTCTTCCGTCTGCGGCATGACACCGTCATCGGCTGCAACGACGATGATCGCGATATCCGTGACATCTGCTCCACGTGCACGCATCGTCGTGAACGCCGCGTGACCTGGTGTATCAAGGAACGTGATCTTCTTGCCGTCAATCTCAACTTGGTAAGCACCGATGTGCTGCGTGATCCCGCCGGCTTCGCCTGCAGTGACCTTCGTGTTACGGATCGAATCGAGTAATGTCGTTTTACCGTGGTCGACGTGTCCCATGATCGTAACGACCGGTGGACGTTCAGACAATTCGTACTGGTCAAGGTTCAATTCGTATTGATCAAAGTCCGTCTCATCGACTTGGACAGTCTTTTCGACTTCAAAACCAAACTCTGTCGCGAGCAGTTCGACTGTCTCGTCATCAAGATCTTGGTTGATCGTCGCCATGACACCGAGACCCATCAATTTCATGATCAGTTCATTCGGTTTTTTCGCCATTTTTTCAGCGAGTTCACCGACTGTCAAGTTGTCAGAGTATTGAACGACGTTTGCCATCGCCTCTTCTTGCGCTCGGCGAGCTGCTTTCCGTTGACTCGACTTCGAGTTCGGATCCGCTACTTCAAGTTTGCGTGGTTCTGCTTTCTTTTGGTTCGGACGACGTTTGCCCCCACGGTTGTTACGGTTGCCGAATTCTGGGCGTCCGCCTTTGCTGTTACGTGATTGGTTACCTGCTGGTTTGTTTGTACTTCCTGGTCGGTTCGGTTTATTATCTGATTTCACTTGTTTTGGAGCCTCCGTCTTTTGAGCCCGATATTTTTCGGGATTAAATACTTGATCGAGTTGCTGTACTGTCTGTTCATCTAATACTGCCATATGATTCTTGACTGGTTTCTCCAGCTTTTCGAGCTGGGTGATGACCTGCTTACTTGTTACGTTTTGTTCCTTGGCGAATTCGTATACACGCTTACCCAAAGGATCCACCTCCAATTAGTCGTTCGAGAGGAGTTCAGTTAGCTTTTTCGCAAATCCGGCTTCATTGACTGACACGACAACACGCGCATCCTTTCCTAATGCTTGACCGAGAATCGTCCGGTCGGCGACTTCTAGGTAAGGAACCTGATAACTCGTACATTTATCTGTGACTTTCTTACGCGTGGCAGCCCCCGCATCTGCTGCTAAAAGAACAAGCTTCGCTTGTCCTCCTCGTACTTCTTTCAGTACGAGTTCTTCTCCCGTCGTCACTTTTCTAGCTCGATTCGCGAGACCGAGAAGGGATTCCCATTTACTCATTTGTACCTCCCGCGATTTCAAGCAATTCATCGTATAAGGCATCTGTCGTCTTGACCTTCAAATGATGATCAAGCGTCCGTTTTTTCTTCGCCGTCGCAATGACTGCCGCATCTTTCGATAAATAGGCACCTCGCCCATTCATCTTACCATTTAAATCGATGACGACCTCTTGTTCAGGTGTCCGGACGACGCGAATTAATTCTTTTTTCGGTTTCATTTCTTGTGTGATGACACACTTACGTAATGGTACCTTTTTTTGCACGAATTATTCCTCGCCTTCGACTTGGACCGCTTCTACTGCCGGCTCTTCCGTCGCGAAGACATCTTCGAGATCCATTGCTTCCGCTTCAGACTCGCTCTTGATGTCGATTTTCCATCCTGTCAATTTCGCTGCGAGACGCGCGTTTTGACCACGTTTCCCGATGGCAAGCGACAATTGGAAATCTGGAACGACGACGATTGTCGCTTTCGCTGGTTCGTTGACATAGACCGCAACGACTTGAGCTGGGCTGAGTGCATTCGCAACATATTCTTTCGGATCATCCGAGTAACGGACGATATCGATTTTTTCCCCGTTCAAATCATTGACGATGCGTTGAACACGTGCCCCTTTTTGCCCGACACATGCACCGACTGGATCGATGTCATCCGCCGCGACTGCGATTTTCGAACGGTCGCCCGCTTCACGCGCCACAGACTTGACTTCGACTTCGCCACTTGAAATCTCTGGTACTTCGATTTCAAAGAGACGTTTTAAGAGACCTGGATGTGTCCGTGACACAAGAATCGATGCCCCTGATCCTTTGACCATTGGATCAACTTTCGTGACGTACACCTTGATGCGATCACGAATCCCGAAACGCTCGTTCGGCATTTGCTCGTGTGTCGTCAAGACAGCTTCGATACCTTCTAGGTTGACGTACAAGTTGCGTGCATCTTGACGCTCGACGATACCTGTCATGATCTCATCTTCACGATCCGCGAAGTGATTGTAGATGCGTTCGCGTTCTGCTTCACGCATTTTTTGTGTGACGATCTGTTTCGCCGTTTGTGCTGCAACACGACCGAAGTCGCCTGGCGTCACTTCGACTTTATGGAAATCGCCGAGTTCATATGTCGGATCGATCTCGTGCGCTTCTTCAAGCGAAAGTTGCTCTTCTGGTTGTGTCAATCGTTCGACGACTTCCTTAAGCGCGAAGACACGGATGTCTCCTGTCTGCTGGTCGAATTCGACCTTTACAGCCTCCGATTCTTTTCCGAAGTTGCGTCGGTACGCTGAAATCAATGCCTGTTCGAGCGCATCGATGATGATGTTCTTGTCAATTTCCTTCTCTTTCGCGATTTGATTGATCGCCTCGAGTAACTGTGGTCCCATCGTTCTCTTCCTTTCCGTCAGAACATTACCGCAAGTCGCGCAAGTGAAATCTTGTCGACCGGTATCTCAATTTTCAATTTTCTTGTTTTGACACGCACTTCGATTTCAAGCATCTCAGGTGTGTACGCGAGCAACGTTCCTTCGAATTCAACCGCATTCTTTACTGGATCGTGCGTTTTGATGTACACATGTTTCCCAATCGCCTTTTCGAAGTCCTCGTCTTTCTTCAGTGGACGTTCCGCTCCTGGACTAGCGACGTCGAGGTAATACGGCTCGTCGATCGGATCATTGTCATTCAATGCTTCCGATAACTGTTCATTGATTTTGACGCAGTCTTCAAGATCCACGCCACCCTCTTTGTCGATGGAGACACGTAGGAACCAATCCGCCCCTTCTTTGACGAATTCAACGTCGACTAGCTCCATCCCCTCTCGTTCGACGATTGGTTTTGCGAGCGCTTCGACCTTTTCCGTTACGTTCGTCATCTTCATCCTCCTTCAAAAAACAAACAAGAAAGGAGCAGGTCCCCCTACTCCTTCCAAGTCGTAGTATAAAAAACATTTCCTCACTCAATATAGCATAGGAAAGCGCTCAAAGCAAGTGTTCCTAAGGGCTTACAAGTCGAACAAGGAGAGCTGATTCTCGTCCGGTAACCCTTCGAGACAGCCTAGGTTATCGAGCGTCTCAATGATCGATTTCGATAACTTAGCGCGTTTTTGGAGGTCTTCCTTCGAGAGGAATTCGCCGCCTTTACGTGCTTCGACGATCTGCTTCGCTGCATTCGTCCCGAGACCTGTCACGGCATTAAACGGTGGTAACAACGTATCTCCGTCAATGAGGAATTCCGTTGCACTTGAGCGGTAGAGATCGACCTTTTGGAACGTAAAGCCACGTTCGATCATCTCAAGCGCGATTTCAAGAACCGTATACAGCCCTTTATCCTTCGCCGTCGCTTCAAATCCTTTATCCTTGATGTCTTGCAAGACTTTCCGAACGGCAGCAGAGCCTTTATTCATCGCACCGATATCAAAGTCACCCGCACGAACCGTAAAGTACGAAGCGTAGTAATACATCGGATGGTGGACCTTATAGTAAGCAATCCGGACAGCCATCAAGACGTAGGCGGCAGCATGGGCTTTCGGGAACATGTACTTGATTTTCTTACAAGAATCGATATACCAGAGAGGTACATCGTTCTCGATCATCGCCTCTTCCATGTCAATCGAAAGTCCTTTCCCTTTTCGGACCGACTCCATGATTTTAAAGGCAAGCGACGGTTCAAGACCGGCGTAGATCAAGTAGACCATGATGTCATCTCGACAACCGATGACGTCTTTTAGTTCACACGTTCCGTTGTAGATCAATTCGCTGGCGTTTCCGAGCCAGACATCCGTTCCGTGCGAGAGTCCTGAAATCTGAACGAGCTCTGAGAACGTCGTCGGTTTCGTCTCTTCTAACATTTGGCGGACGAACTTTGTTCCAAACTCCGGAATGCCGAGCGTTCCTGTTTTTGAATCAATCTGTTCCGGCGTTACACCGATCGATTCCGTCGAACTGAAGATTTTCATGACTTCTGGGTCATCGACCGGAATCGTCTTCGGATCACGTCCTGACAGATCTTGTAGCATCCGGATCATTGTCGGGTCATCGTGACCGAGGATATCGAGTTTGAGTAAGTTATCGTGAATCGAGTGGAAGTCAAAGTGTGTCGTCTTCCATTCAGAACCCATATCGTCTGCCGGATACTGAATCGGACTAATATCGTAAATATCCATATAGTCCGGTACAACGATGATCCCACCCGGGTGTTGTCCGGTCGTCCGTTTGACACCGGTGACACCACTGACGAGACGATCGACTTCCGCATTCCGATACGTCAACTCATTCTCCGACTGATACCCTTTGACGTAGCCATACGCTGTCTTCTCAGCGATCGTACCGATCGTTCCGGCACGGTAGACGTAATCGTCACCGAACAGGACTTTCGTATAGGCATGGGCTTGTGGCTGGTATTCTCCACTGAAGTTCAAATCGATATCCGGTACTTTATCCCCTTTAAATCCGAGGAACGTCTCGAACGGAATATCATGACCATCCTTAAACAATGGGACATCACATTTCGAACAAGACTTATCCGGTAAATCGAATCCCGAACCGACGGAACCGTCATCGAAGAACTCCGATTCCTTACAATTCGGACAGACGTAATGCGGTGGCAATGGATTGACTTCCGTGATCTCGGTCATCGTCGCAACGAGACTTGATCCGACCGATCCTCGTGAACCGACCAAATAGCCGTCGTCGAGTGATTTTTTAACGAGTTTATGGGAAATCAGATAGATAACGGCGAATCCGTGACCGATGATCGACTTCAACTCTTTTTCGAGGCGGGCTTCGACGATCTCCGGTAACGTGTCGCCGTAAATCCGGTGCGCCATATCGTACGACAAGTTCCGTACTTCTTCATCTGCTCCTTCGATCTTCGGTGTATAGAGATCCTTTGGAATGATGTCGATGTTCTCGAATTGCTCCGCGACGGCTTGACTGTTCGTGATGACGAGACGTTCCGACACATCCGGTCCGAGGAACTTGAAGTCGTCCATCATTTCCTTAGTCGTCCGGAAGTGTGCCGGTGGCAATTGTTTTCGCATATTCAGCATGTTTGCTCCACCTTGCGTCCGGATCAAAATCTCCCGGTACGTCGCGTCATGTTGATCGAGGTAATGCACGTTTCCTGTCGCGACTGGTAAAATATCATGTTCTTCCGCGACGCGGATGATCTTTTTAATCAGTTCGCGCAGTTCGAGTTCATTCTGAACGATTTCCCGTTCAATCAAATGACCATACATCGCGGGTGGCTGAATCTCGATGAAATCATAGAACTGCATCACTTTTGCTAAATCTTCGTCCGACTTGTTCAAGGCAGCATCAAACACCTCGCCATTATCGCAAGCTGATCCAATGATCAATCCATCCCGATGCGCGACGAGTTGCGAGCGTGGTGTGCGGACGACACGGTGCACGTGTTTCGTGTGAGCAATCGAAATCAATTGGTACAAATTCTTCAAGCCCGTCCGGTTCTTCGCATAGACCGTCGCGTGGTATGGTCGTGCCCGCGAGATATCTTTCCCCATCTCCCGGTTGAGTGAGGCGTGTGTCTTCATGTCGAACATCTCATCTGCCATTTGCAGCAATTTGACCATCAAATAGCCTGTCGCTTCCGCGTCATAGATGGCGCGGTGATGCTGCGTCAATTCGATGTCAAATCGTTTCGCGAGTGTGTTCAATCGGTGGTTTTTTAGCGTCGGCATCAAAACACGGGCTAGCTCAAGCGTATCAATGACTGGCAAGACCGATTCATCGTGTCCACCGGAACGGAGTGTCGCATTCAAGAATCCGATATCGAATGAGGCATTATGGGCAACGAGAATCGAGTCGCCGACCCAGTCCATGAATTCCTTGACGACTTGTTCCGGGTCTGGTTTTCCGCGGACCATATCATCGGTGATCCCTGTCAAATCAATCGTCGTCGCCGACAATAGATGCTTCGGATCCGCGAATGCTTCGAACTTATCGATGATATCACCGTCGTGGATCTTGACGGCTGCAAGTTCGATGATCTTGTTGTACATCGCCGATAGACCCGTCGTCTCGACGTCAAAGACGACGAATGTCGCGTCATCTAAGTTACGGTCCACGGGATGATAGGCGACTTGCACCCCGTCATCGACGACATTCGCTTCGATTCCATACAATACCTTGATATCGTTTTTCTTTCCGGCATAGTAAGCATCCGGGAAACTTTGGGCACCCGCGTGATCCGTGATCGCAACAGCAGGATGACCCCATTTCGCCGCTCGTTCAACGTATTTCGTCACGTTCATGACGGCGTCCATCTGGCTCATTTGCGAGTGCGCGTGTAACTCGACACGCTTCTCGCCTGCCCAAGGGTCAGCCGGTGCTTCCATCTTCACTTCTGACAGTTGGGCAATCATCATACAAAGATCGCGCAGGAATGTATCGAACTCAACGCGACCTGCCGCTTGGATCCACATCCCTTTTTTGATCGCAGAGAGAATCTTGACGTCTGTTTCGTCACGCGCAAACATCTTGACGACGAGGGAGTCCGTATAATCCGTCATCTTAAACGTAAAGATCGTCTTTCCACTTCGTAGTTCACGACTCTCTGCCGAGAAGACGAGACCACGAATCGCGATTCGTCGTTCCTCGTCTTGGATCGTCTTGATTGGGACAATCTCATCTTGAATCGGTTTCCCGATCCGGATTTCAACCGGTCCTTCATCGTCATCCCGCGATTGTTCCCGTTTGAATTGCAACTCGAGCATCCGCTTTGCTTCTTCCATGTCTTCCTGTTTCACCTGATTGCGCAACGCTTCTTGTTTCGATTCGTTAATTTGAACAATCGGTTCACAGTTGAATTTCGGGAATCCGTAAGCACTATAAAGTAACTGCAATTCCCCACATAAGCTACTTTTTAAGAATCCTGCTTCCGGTTCACTCCGGACTGGAATGAATAATTTCTGTTCTTTGAACTCCGGTAAGACACGTCCGAGTTGTGTCCGCATCGCCGATGAAACGTCGGCGAGATCTTGCACGACATATGGCCAGTAATCATGATACAGGCGTTCGTCTGGTCGACCATCTGCGTATAGGATGACCTTGACTTCGGCGAATTGCTGATACCGACTTATCAAACGACTCGTAAAGAGTTGATAGACGTTTTGGGGCAAAACGTGTGGCAAGCGGATTTCAAATGTCCAGGTTGCTTTTGCTTTATTGACGCGAAGCTTCTCAAGAACTGCTTCGTTAAAGTATTCTTCAATGATACCGTTCGGTAATTCCAAGTCACTCAGCAACAGTGACATGCGTTGTTGTGTATCCACTCGCAATTGTGCTGTCTGATCGCTTCACACCGTGACAGCAACTCCTCCTCCTCTTGCGGATTGCCCAAGGGGCGAATGGGTGTGAGACAAGAAAACAGTCACTTTATGAAAAGTGACCGTCTCCATTCTTTATTCTAAACCTTCATAGAGTGAACGAACAGCCTCAACGACTTGTTCTTGTCCAATTTCTTCTGCATCGCCATCGCGACGAGCTTTTAATTCGACGATTCCTTCTGCCGCTTTTTTGCCGACGTTCAAGCGAACCGGTAGACCAATCAAATCCGCATCGGCGAATTTGACGCCTGCTCGTTCTTTCCGGTCGTCAAGCAGGACGCTGAATCCTGCAGCTGTCAATTCACGGTATAGTGTTTCTCCGAGTTCAAGCTGTTCTGCATTTTTACCATTGACGACAATCAAATGGACATCGTATGGTGCGATTGCTTTTGGCCAAATGATTCCGCGCTCATCATAATGTTGTTCGACGACTGCCGACAATGTCCGCGAGACACCGATGCCGTAACATCCCATGATGAGTGGTTGTGCTTTACCGCCTTCATCAAGGAACGTCGCTCCCATTCCTTCAGAGTAACGTGTTCCGAGTTTGAAGACTTGACCGACTTCGATGCCACGTGCGAATTTAACGTTTCCGTTGCCGTCTGGTGACGCGTCACCTTCTTCGACGAAGCGCAAGTCCGTATAGTCTGCTTCGAAATCACGGCTTGGATCGACATGGATATAATGTGTTTCCGCTTTGTTTGCACCACAGACAGCGTTCGTCAAGGCACGTACCGCGTAATCGGCGACGATCTTCATGTCTGCCCCGATCGGTCCGAGTGTTCCAGGCGTTGAGTGAAGCGCTGCTTCAATCTCTTCGTCGCTCGCCATCGTGATGTCGAGTGCGCCCAGATAGTTTTTCAATTTGATATCGTTGACTTCGTGATCGCCCCGGACGAGTGCCATGACAAGTCCTTGTTCCGTTTTGAAAATGACGGTCTTGATCGATTCATTTGCTGGTAAGTTCAGATGTGCACTGACCGCTTCAATCGTCTTCGCATCTGCCGTATGCACTTCTTCAAGTGCTTCTGGTGCTTTGTCTTGCTTCGGATAGGCATCGATCGACTCTGCCATCTCTAAGTTCGCTGCATAATCCGATTGGTCCGAGTAGACGATCGTGTCTTCACCGATTGCTGCTAACGCATGGAACTCATGTGTTCCACTACCACCGATTGCACCCGAGTCAGCGACGACTGGACGGAACTCAAGACCCACACGTGAGAAAATCCGCGAATACGTATCAAACATGTTTTGATACTCTTCGTCTAAGCTCTCTTGTGACGAATGGAACGAGTATGCATCTTTCATGATGAACTCACGACCACGTAATAAACCGAAACGTGGGCGACGTTCGTCACGGTATTTCATTTGAATCTGGAAGAGATTGACCGGTAACTTTTTGTACGAGTTCAATTCATCACGAACGATTGAAGTGATCAGTTCCTCGTGCGTCGCTCCGAGCGCGAACCGGCGATCATGACGATCCGTCAAGCGCATTAATTCAGGTCCATAGATATCCCAGCGTCCTGTTTCTTCCCATAGTTCAGCTGGTTGAATCGCTGGCATCAGTAATTCTTGCGCACCCGCTGCCTCTAATTCCTCGCGAATGATTGTCTCGATGTTTGCGAGAACCCGTTTTGCGAGTGGGAGATACGAATAGATTCCAGCGGCATTTTGACGCATGAATCCTGCACGAAGCAAGAGTTGGTGACTGATGGCTTCTGCATCAGATGGTACTTCACGCAACGTTGGCATGAATAGTTTTGATTGTTTCATAATGAGTCACGAACTCCTTTGACTGAGTGATTAATTAAAAGAATTTTTGAATGTCGTTCCAAGTAACGACGAGCATGAGTAACATCAAAAGCGCAAAACCGACGAAGTGAACCAATCCTTCTTTTTGAGGATCGACAGGTTTACCGCGTAAGGCTTCAAGGAAGAGGAACAGCAAGCGTCCTCCGTCAAGTGCTGGAAGTGGCAATAGGTTGAAGACTGCTAAGTTAACGGACAACAGTGCCGTCCATGTCAAGAGCATCGAGAACCCACTATCTGCGACCTGATCGGTCATCTTGACGATCCCGACTGGCCCTGATAATTGATCGACGCCAACGACACCGGTCACGAGATCTCCAACCGCTCCGACGATGAGCGTCGACATCCGCCATGTTTCTGAAACGCCCGTTTGTAGTGCTGTTCCGAATGATTTTTCTGTCTCATTCGTAACACCAATGATGCCGACCTTCTGTTCTCCTTGCTGTTGCACTTTTGGCGTGATTTCAGTTGTCGTCTCTTTCCCATCACGCTCATATTTTACTTCTGTCGCTTTCCCAGCACGATCTTGGAATCCAGCACGTAAATCCGTCCATTTGGCTGTATCCTGTCCGTTGACTGAGATGATTCGGTCACCTTCAACAAGTCCTGCTTGATCGGCAGGTGAACCTTTTTGTACTGTTCCGATGACGCTTTCCCCTGTCGGAGAGCCATTATATAAGGCAAGACCGAATAAAATGACGAACGCGAGGACAAAGTTCATGAACGGTCCTGCAGCAATCGCAAGGACGCGTTTCCAAACGGATTTCGAACCAAATGTGCGATCATACGGCGCAATTTGTGTCCGTGTCTGACCTTCGACAAGAAATGCTGTCGGGGAGACAGGGTATCGGACCGAGGTCTCATCCTGTAACCCAACGAGTTCGAGTTGACGCAACAAGTCAATCCGCTCGACAGTAACGACTTGGTCGACTTGTGGCTGATCTGCATCGAAATAAATCGTCTCGATGACACCGTCTTTTAACTGTAATCCGACGGTTTGACCTGATTTGATCTCAACGAGTTCAGGTTCTTCACCCGCCATCTTGACGTAACCGCCAATCGGCAACAGGCGCACCGTATACAACGTCTCATTTTTAAACACTGAAAAGATCTTCGGTCCAAATCCAATCGCGAATTCCCGACAGAGAATACCTGCCCGCTTCGCCATTACGAGATGACCCCATTCATGGACGGCGACGAGTACACCGAACATCAGTACGATTGAAATAAAGGTCGTCATTACTTATCCCATCCTTAGTTAGCGAATGTAAGAGACGATACGAACTCACGCGCCCATCGATCGGCTTCAAGGATTTGATCCAAGGAAGGCTCGTCGATAAGGGTATGAGCTTGAAGCGCCGCCTCAACGCTCGCTTCGATTTCTAAAAAGCGAATGTCCCCTTTTAAAAAACGGTCCACTGCTTGTTCGTTCGCAGCATTGAGTACTGATGGCATCGAACCACCGGCTTGACCCGCTTCAAAAGCAAGTCGTAACAACGGATAACGTTCGAATGAAGCATCAGCAAAGTGTAAGCGTCCGATTTCCTTTAAGTTTAACCGTTCTCCCCCTTGAATTTCAAGGCGGGACGGATATGTAAGAGCGTACTGAATCGGCTCCCGCATGTCGGGCATACCAAGCTGCGCCATGACGGCACCATCGTTGAACTCAACCATCGAGTGGATGATCGATTCACGATGAATGACGACATCGATATCCGCATAGTCGACATCAAATAACCAGTGCGCTTCAATGACTTCGAACCCTTTGTTCATCATCGTCGCCGAATCAATCGTGATTTTTGCTCCCATCGACCAGTTCGGATGCGCCAGTGCTTGTTCGACCGTCACGTCTGCCAGATCTTCCCGTGATTGATCACGGAAGCTTCCGCCTGATGCTGTCAAGATGATTTGACGCACATCCTCTCGCCGCTCCCCGTTCAAGCATTGGAAAATCGCCGCATGTTCACTATCAACGGGTAAAATCGTCACGTTTTTTTCGAGCGCGAGCTTCATGACAAGGTGCCCTGCCGTGACGAGTGTTTCTTTGTTCGCAAGACCAATCGTTTTACCCGCCTCGATCGCAGCAAGTGTTGGACGTAAGCCGACAGCTCCTACGACCGCTGTAATGACTGTATCGACTTCAGGATGCGTCACGACATCAAGCAATCCTTCTTCACCGATGACGATCGTCGGCTGATAACTCAACTGCTGCTCGAGTTCTTGACGTGTTGTCTCATCTTGAACTCCGACAAGCATCGGTTGCAAACGATTCAACCACGGTACGGCGACCGTCGTGTTGCGACCAAATGCAAAACTCGTCAATTCGAAAAGGTCTGGATTAGCCGCAATGACATCAAGTGTCTGCGTACCAATCGATCCCGTTCCACCGATGATACTGATTTTCTTCATAATGAAGTGCCTCCTCAAGCAAAGATATCGAGTACGACGAGGACCGTAAAGACGATCATCATGCTGTCGAACCGATCTAGAATACCACCATGGCCCGGTAGTAACGTTCCAGAATCCTTCACACCATAATGGCGTTTGTAAGCGGACTGGACCAAGTCACCAAGTTGCCCAACGACGGCAACGATGATGGCAAGGACAATGACTTTCCCAAAACCGACTGTCGGTTCGATACTTTCAAACACGACACCGAGTAAGATGGCAAGTAGCACGCCACCGACTGCCCCTTCAATCGTTTTGTTCGGGCTGATTGACGGCCACAGTTTATTCTTACCAAATCGTTTCCCGACGAAGTACGCCCCTGAATCCGTAAACCAGATCAAGAGAATGATCAAGAGCGACCACGTTAATCCATGTTCGAGTAAGCGGATGTAGGCGAACGATGCAAAACCGACACCAACATAAACCGCAGTCAGAAGTAAAAAGGCGACATCATCGAACGTAAAGACATTTTTCGAAAACACGTTCCAAAAGAGACCGATCAATAAAATGATCATTGCCCAAGCGATTGGTGAAAGTCCGATTGGGAGTGTCCGATCGACTGCCTCTTCATAGATACCGACGAATGGTAATAACGTACCGATCCCGAATAAAATCCGTGGAATGCGCGAGCCGCTCCATTGTCGCATCCGGACGAGCTCGGTATAACCGAGAATCGTTAGTACTGCCATAAACGCTAAAAAGGGAAGTCCACCGATGTACAAAAGCGCCAAAAAGATGGCGCCTGCCCATATCCCTGTGATAATCCGAGTTTTCATAAGCTAGTTCCTCATTTAATCAGACGCCGCCAAATCGGCGTGTCCGTTGATTGTAATCTTCAATTGCTGCCAAGAAAGAATCCCGACGAAACTCTGGCCACAAGACATCTGTAAAATAAAACTCTGCGTACGCCGCTTGCCAAAGTAAGAAGTTCGATAACCGTTGTTCGCCACTCGTTCGAATCACGAAATCGACATCGGTTACGGATCCTGTCATTAGCTCGCGCTCGATCGTCTCCGGTGTAATCGCATCCGGTGACAATGTTCCTGCCTGAACCTGTGCGCCCAGTTTTTGCATGACTTGCACGAGTTCATCGCGTCCTCCATAATTCAGAGCGAAAATCAGACGAAGTCCTGTATTGTGTTGCGTATCCAGTTTCGCTTGTTCGACCGCCTCACGCGTGAAATGAGGGAGGCGAGATACTTCACCTGCTACCTCGACCTTAACATTTTGGGCATCGAGTTCTTTCAAATCTGATTCTAAAAACTGAGCTGGGAGCTTCATCAAAAAATTAACTTCTTCTTCTGGACGCGTCCAGTTTTCAGTTGAAAAGGCATATAGTGTCAAGCTTCTGATACCAAGCTCATTTGCAACTCGAACGACTTCTCGAATCGATTTCATCCCTTCACGATGTCCCATAATTCGCGGAAGCCCACGTTTTTTTGCCCATCGCCCATTTCCATCCATGATGATCGCAACATGTTCTGGCACCCGTTCATAGGTTTCGGTTTCTTTCGTCTGATTCAACCATTGAAACATTCGCACTTCCTCCTCTCTCAATTATGAAGAAAGGGACTCTTCGTGTGACAAAGAGTCCCCCACATGACGATCCGTCGCGTCATACTTCCATGATTTCTTGTTCTTTTTCCGTTGCCGTTTGATCAAGTTGTTTGACGAACTTGTCTGTCAACGTCTGAACATCTTCTGTATAACCACGTAGATCATCTTCTGTCAATGCACCATCTTTTTCTTGTTTCTTCAACTGTTCGTTCGTGTCACGACGAATGTTACGGAGGGCAACCTTGCCTTCTTCCGTATACTTCTTGACGAGTTTAACCAGTTCCTTCCGACGCTCTTCCGTTAATGGTGGAATCGCAAGACGGATGACCGTACCATCAGATGATGGTGCAAGACCAAGATCAGCACGTTGAATCGCTTTTTCAATCTCACTCACCATTGACTTATCCCAAGGAGTGATCAAGATTAGGCGTGCCTCTGGTGTGTTGACATTCGCTACTTGATTCAGCGGTGTTGGTGAACCATAGTATTCGACTTGAACGGGATCCAAAATCGCAACGTTCGCACGACCTGCACGGAGTGTCGCAAGTTCCTTCTTAAGTGAAAGATGTGCTTTTTCCATCCGTTCTTCGGCTTGTTTTAAGATTTCTTTTGACATATTAGTTCCCCCTTACGATTGTCCCGATTTCGTCACCGATGACGACACGTTTGATGTTACCTTCTTCCATCAACGAGAAGACGATGAGCGGGATGTCATTGTCCATACAAAGTGATGTAGCTGTAGAATCCATGACTTGGAGTCCATCTTTTAAGACATCCAAGTAAGAGAGCGTCTCGAATTTTTTCGCTTCTGGATCAACGTTCGGATCCGCTGAGTACACACCATCGACATTGTTTTTCGCCATCAAGATGACTTCTGCTTCGATTTCTGCTGCACGAAGAGCAGCCGTTGTGTCAGTTGAGAAATAAGGATTTCCGGTACCTGCTGCAAAAATAACAACTCGTCCTTTTTCAAGATGACGCATTGCACGGCGACGAATATATGGTTCTGCTACTTGGCGCATCTCGATCGATGTTTGAACACGTGTTTCAACACCTACATCTTCTAAACTGTCTTGAAGCGCAAGCGAGTTCATGACTGTCGCTAGCATCCCCATATAATCGGCATTGGCCCGGTCCATCCCAAGTTCTGCACCTGTTTTACCACGCCAAATATTTCCAGCTCCGACAACGACCGCTACTTCAACATTTAATTCAATCAATTCGCGAATCTGTTCCGAGATGGATTTGACGATGACAGGATTAATCCCAAACCCTTGATCTCCTGCGAGCGCTTCTCCGCTCAATTTTAACACAATCCGGTTATATTTCGGTTGCATGACTATGTCCCCCTTGCTAAATTCCGTAAAAAAGGAACACGAACCACTTCCACACGAAAGTGGATTGAAGCATACGTGTTCCTTCTCTTGTCATCAGGATGATCCCGATTCTTATTTTTTAAGTTGGTTCATAACTTCTTCAGCGAAGTTCTCTTCGCGTTTTTCCATACCTTCTCCAACTTCGAAGCGTACGAATGACACGACTTTACCGCCTTTAGATTCTACATATTTACCAACTTTGAAGTCTGGATCCTTAACGAACGTTTGATCGACGAGGCAGATTTCCTCGAAGAACTTGTTCATACGACCAACGATCATTTTTTCAACGATGTTAGCTGGTTTTCCTTCGTTCAATGCTTGCTCAGTGAGGACTTTTTCTTCACGTGCTTTTTCTTCTTCTGTGACAGAAGTACGGTCAACGTAAAGTGGACGTGCTGCTGCGATGTGCATTGCAACGTCTTTTGCAACTGTTTCGTCTGTCGTACCTTCGATAACGACGACTGAACCGATGCGGCCACCCATGTGGAGGTAAGAACCGAAGACTGCATCATCTGCTTTTGTGAAGAGCGCTACGCGACGGAGTGAGATTTTCTCTCCGATTGTTGAAGCTTCTTCAGAGATGTATGTGTCGATTGTTTTGCCTGCTTCGTATTCAGAAGCAAGAGCAGCTTCTGCTGTCTCAGAACCGTTACGGAGAACAGCGTCTGCGATGTTTTGAACGAGTGTTTGGAAACGTTCGTTTTTCGCAACGAAGTCTGTTTCTGAGTTGATTTCAACGAGTGCCGCTTTGTTGCCGTCAACTGCAACTGCAGTCAACCCTTCAGCTGCGATACGATCGCCTTTTGCTGCTGCTTTAGCGATCCCTTTTTCACGCAAGAAATCTATTGCTGCGTTCATGTCACCGTCAGTTTCAACGAGTGCTTTTTTGCAGTCGAGCATACCTGCACCTGTTTTTTCACGAAGTTCTTTAACCATTGCTGCTGTAATAGCCATTCGATATTCCTCCTTATAACATCCTTAGTTTCAAAAAAAGGTGATAAAAGGTCGATTCCCTTTATCACCTGGCATCACGAATTACTCAGCGTCTGCTACTACTTCTTCAGTAGTTTCAGGTGCTACGTTATCTTCGCCTTGTTTAACTTCGAGGATTGCGTCAGCCATTTTACCAGTGAGCAATTTGACTGCACGGATCGCATCGTCGTTCGCTGGGATGACGTAGTCGATTTCGTCTGGATCACAGTTCGTATCAACAATCGCAACGATTGGGATGTTGAGTTTGTGTGCTTCTGCAATCGCGATACGCTCTTTGCGTGGGTCAACGATGAAGAGTGCATCCGGAACGCCTGGCATATCTTTGATACCGCCGAGGAATTTCTCAAGACGAGTCATTTCTTTTTTAAGAATGATGACTTCTTTTTTAGGAAGAACTTCGAATGTACCGTTCTCTTCCATTTTTTCGAGTTGTTTCAAACGGTTGATACGTTTTTTGATTGTAGAGAAGTTCGTGAGAGTTCCACCCAACCAACGTTCGTTGATGAAGTATTGACCTGCACGGATCGCTTCTTCTTTCACAGTGTCTTGAGCTTGTTTTTTCGTACCAACGAAAAGAACGTTTCCGCCTTCAGACGCTACTTCACGGATGAAGTTGTATGCTTCGTCTACTTTTTTGACCGTTTTTTGAAGGTCGATGATGTAGATTCCGTTCCGTTCTGTGAAGATGTATTTCGCCATTTTTGGGTTCCAACGGCGTGTTTGGTGACCGAAGTGTACACCAGCTTCTAACAATTGTTTCATCGAGATTACTGCCATGATGAATTCCTCCTTTTGGGTTTTGGATGTCCTCCGCGATGATCGTCTGTCCAGCTAACCTATTAAAGGCACCGCAGCTGGCGATACATGCGTGCGTAATTAACACCGTAGACTAATATAGCATAAAGATTAACGAGGAGCAACCTTCGTTTGACGAGAAAGTTTAGCAATTAAAGCGACCTCACCCGTTCCCCGGTTCAAAGAACGAGCGAGTGTCTCAAGATCTGTTCCTTCGCGTAAAGCCTGCTCCACATCTGTTAAGATCTGTTCTTCGTTCTGTACTTCAGAAGGAACTGGTGTTTCAATATATGATTCAGCTCGTTCATTTTGTACAACATTTTCCTCAGGTAAAACTGATTCTATTGATGGATTCTGATATGTTTCATTTATAGGATTAGATGATACCTCAGATTTTACGTTCTGCTCGGTCATTTCATTTACTTGCTCCATAAAGCTTAATAAAACTTGCTCTGTTTCGCTTTTTTCAAGCTCTAAACGGGATATACGATCTTTTAAATCCGCTTGCTGACGAAACAGCACAAGTAGTGCGTAGCATATAAGAGCTGCTAAGAGTATATACACGACTGTCATGATTGATTTCCTTTCACATTGCGACACGATCTGCTAAGTAGGCACTTCCCAATGCATTTTTTAATTTACGGAGAGCCTTAGAGTGGATTTGAGAAATTCGAGATGTTGACAATTCAAGGATTTCGCCAATCTCAGTCAATGTTAATTCTTCATAGTAGAACAAGGAAACGACGAGTTGTTCTTTTTCTGACAATTCTTTAACTTCCTCTGCTAATTTAGCAATCAACTCACGCATTAATAACATGTCTTCCGGAGTCGCAGTATCAGGGTCTAGATAGGAAACGGTCATTGCTTTCCCTTCATCTTGTAAAGTGACGGCTTCGTCAATCGATAATACATTTGCAAAATAACTTTCAGCTAACGCACTCTTCACTTCATCTGTAGACATTTCTACAATCGAAGATACTTCTTCAATCGTCGGAGTTCTTTGAAGAGATTGCTCTAGTATTTCAACAGCTGCTTCGACCCGCTTTGCTTTTTCTCGTAAAGAACGTGGTAACCAATCGATTTTTCGCAATCCATCTAAAATTGCTCCTCGAATCCGAAAGGCGGCATACGTGTCGAATTTATTATTATGATTTTGATCGAATTTTTGAAGAGCATCGTACAATCCCATCATCCCTAAACTTTTCAATTCATCCCGATCGACACTTTTAGGTAATGTTGCACTTAGTCGTTGAACATGATACTGAACGAGAGGCTCGTAATTCAAAAGTAATTCATCTGCTACCGTGATATCACGTGTCGATAGCCATCGATCCCAAAGTTGTTGTAATTCCTCACGCATGACCATTCCTCCTCTATATTTCCAACGTCCCGACATTTACTGTCCGGATAACGAGACGTCCTGACTTTGAGTGGAACTCGATCGTCCGCCCATTCGTGCCACCTACATCTTCTGCAACGAGTGGGATTCCTGTCTTTTGTAACATATCTTTGACGGACGCAATGTTTCGTTCTCCAATTCGCATCGATTCATGTTCGTATTTGAATTGGAACATCTGTGCACCACCAGCAATCTTAGCACGTAAGCGTAATGCACCATTTGCTCGTAAGCGTTTTACGATTTCTAAAATAGCAGTATCTGCAAACTTACCGATTTCTGCCTCGCGATTACGACTAATGGCCGAATCTGGCAACATCACATGTGCCATGCTTGATAACCCTCGCTCTTGATCATAGATGACGACCCCAACGCAAGAACCAAGACCAGCAGTGCGAAGAATGACAGGCTGTTTGCTGATTGCGTATTCTGCAATTCCAATACGTATGAGTTCATCCATCAATGTCCACACCCAATCGCTGAAAAACTGTCTGAAACGCATTTGCTTCTGGAAGGAGAAGCAAGTGTCCAGTCAATTCATTCCCGGCACTAGAAAGATGAGTGTCGATATACAAAGCCATATTTCCCGGTGTTGAAGATTCAAGCAATGCCACCTCGAGAAGTGCGCCAACCATATCAAATGCAGAAGCAGGAACACTGACTTGGAGGGACAAATCCAACCAATCTGAAATCGATCGTGCATATGCCCCAATTAGTATATTCCCGATTTCCTCCCAGGCAGAAACCCCCATTTCATGAGAATCAGAGAAAAATTGGAATTCAGATTTCATTAGCTGTCCAATTAATTTTTCTGCATCATGGAGTGGCATCAAAAAAAGCAAGGTCGCTCGAATATCACCTGAAAACCGTAACAATGCGCCAGCCGTGTAAGCTTCTGCACCGCCCACACGATCTATGATCGTTGTAAACGATTCTAATTCGGCAGAAGGCACTTCGATTTCAATTGGTTTCCCTAAAAGTGTAGACAATGCTGTAGCAGCATGACCTGCTCCGATATTTCCAATTTCTCTGAAAATATCTTTTTGATCTGAATTAAGCATGAACGATATCCTCAAATAATCGATTTGGTTCGATTAAAGAAAACAGTTGGTCTTCTCCTTTTGCGACTGCCGTTAGGTAAGATGCATCTTCCTGTTTTTGTTCGCCCAAAGGCTCGATTCTAACTTCAGAAGATTCTACGACTTCATTCGCTCGATCAACGATGAATCCAGCGTCTCCGTGCTCAAGTGTTGCAATGATGATCCGTGTTTCTTCTGTTTCTTCGATCACGTCAAAACCTAAACGTGAACGTAAATCAATCACAGGTGTTACGACTCCACGCAAATTAATTACACCTTTAACGTAAGAAGCAGCATTTGGAATTCGTGTGATGGGAATGAGACGTTCAATTGAACGAACAGATTGTACGTCAATCCCATATGAATTCTCTTCTAGTTGAAAAACAACCCACTTTTGTTCCATCTTCAATTCCCTCACTTTCGTAATAGAGCGTTACTGTCAATGATTAATGCCACTTGCCCATCGCCAAGTATAGTTGCTCCGGAAATAGCCCGAATACCTTCGAGATAACTACCTAACGGCTTCATGACAATTTCTTGTTGTCCAATCAATTCAGAAACGATTAAACCTGCCAGCTTTTCACCACTACGAACAACAACAACGGAGTAAGCCTCCGCCTCATGTTGCGGCAATCCATAGACTTCATTTAATGAGATCAATGGAACCAATTGTCCACGGAAATCGAATACTTTCTCGCGATGCGCCTGTAAGATCGAAGAGCTTCTTAACGATGTTGTCTCAATGATTGCCGTCAACGGAATAGCATACGTTTCTTTACCAAGTTCAACCAACATTGCTGAAATGATAGATAACGTAAGTGGTAGACTAATTCGGAAAATAGTACCTTCACCACGACGTGTTTCTACAAATACTTCCCCACCAAGAGATTCAATCTTGGATTTCACAACATCGAGTCCTACACCTCGCCCGGACAAATCTGTCACCGTTTCTGCTGTCGAAAAACCTGGAGCGAATAATAACATCGATGCTTCTTCAATTGTTAATAGTGCCGCCTCTTCTTCCGTAATTAGCCCCTTTTCAATCGCGATTCGTGTGACGCGCTCGTGGTTAATTCCAGCACCATCATCTTCGATTTCAATGAAGACTCGATTTCCCGAATGATAGGCGCGTAATGATAAATTCCCTTCAACAGGTTTTCCAGCAAGAATTCGGTCCGCTTTGTTTTCGATTCCATGATCGATTGCATTACGAATCAAGTGAACTAATGGATCTCCGATCTCATCGATGACTGTTCGATCCAACTCTGTCTCAGCACCAGTGATATGAAGTTTTATGTGTTTTCCGACATCTTTCGATACAGAACGTACCATTCGTGGGAAACGATTAAATACTTGTTCAATTGGCATCATACGTAAAGTCAATACGAGAGACTGTAATTCGTTCGTCCCACGCTTAATTCGCTCAACAGTATCCGTCAATTCAGGAGAACCTACTTCTGCCGCAATTCGTTCTAAGCGACCTCGATCGATGATGAACTCCTCAAATAAGTTCATGAGGCGGTCAATCCGTTCAAGATTGACACGGATTGTTTTTGAAGCGACTGGTGCAGTGACATCCATTGGTTCACTCGTCGTAGAAGTCGCCTCTTTTTGAATCTCTTCAGTAACAGGTTCTTGTTGCAACGTAGAAGTGGCAACTTCTGCTTCTGACGTCGTCTCAAAAGGGACGATGGAAACATTCGCCACTTCTGATACGGCTTCAACTGCTTCTCGAATCGTCTCTTTTTCACTTTGTGTTACGAATAAAATCTCAAATGATGTATCAAAATGTTCTTGCTCTAAGTCATCTGAAGTCGGATTTGATAAAATGACGTCCCCCAGTGATTGAAGACGATCAAACACCATATAAACGCGAGCAGCTTTTAAGATGACATCAGCTGATAGTTCGACTGATAACACGTATGCTTGATAGCCTGCTGCAATCGATTGTTGGACAACCGCTTTTGAATAGACATCACATTCAAAATTCTGTTGCGTAGTAGGTAGAACATTCGTTTCAACTTGTACATCATTCGGTTGAATGAATCGCTTCAATCGATTAACCGTCTCCGTTACATCTAACTTTCCTTTTCCGCCTCGACTAATATCTTCAACCATCGTTTCAAGTTGTTCTGCCGCGACGAATAATACATCAATCAGTTCGGAAGTAGCTGGTTGTTTTTTAGAGCGAACTAAATCGAGAGCACTCTCCATTTCATGCGTTAAGTCAGCGATAGCATCATACCCCATCGTTCCTGCCATTCCTTTGAGTGTGTGAGCTGACCGGAAAATTTGATCAATGACAGCTTCGTCATCCATACGTTGTTCGAAATCCAATAAGCTTGTATTGATTGCTTGAAGGTGCTCCATTGATTCATCAAGGAACAATCCTACATATTCATTTAAGTCCATGAATGATTTCCTCCTTTATTTCCAACTTAATGGACATGATCTTTCCCATGCTTTAGCCGACTTAATAATCGATCTAAAAACTTTCGTTCTTTTACGCGAACACCCGTCAATGAAGTAGTAATGTGATCCATTCGCCAACTGACATGACTTTTTCGATCCATGATATAAAATGGCATTTGGGCTTTGACCGCTTTCACTACTGTTTGATCTTCAGGTAGAAAACCAATGAAACGTAGTGATTTTCTTAAAAATTGAGAGCTGACTAATTCGAGCCGATCAAATGTTTCAAGAGCTTCTTCACCATTCGTAGCTCGATTAACAATCACGGAAACAGGCAATTCATTCGCATGATGATGGGCTAATTTTACAAACGCGTACCCATCCATGATGGAAGTAGGTTCTGGTGTAACAACTAGCCATGCTTCATCTGCACTACCAATGAAATCAAACGTTTGATGATTAGCACCGGCACCTAGATCAAGTAATACATAATCATATTCATAGAAGAATCGAAATTCACGTAATAAAAAGGTAATGTCATCACTCGTGAAATTCGTCAATTCAGCAAATCCACTTCCCCCATGAATGAACTGAAGGGTTGGTGAATATTCTACAATTGACTGTTGTAGTGATTCTCTTTTCTTCACACATTCCATCAGTGATAACTTAGAAGATTTACCGAGTAAAATACCAATGTTGGCCATACCGATATCTAAATCGATAATAAGTACCTTCTTGTTTTGAAGAGATAGAGCAACACCTAAGTTGACAGCGACGTTCGTTTTCCCAACGCCACCTTTACCACTAACAATAGCAATCGTTTTAGTTTCATTTACGGATAACTTAGAGCGTAGGACTCGAGCTTGATCTTCTTGCATCATCCCATTCCTCTCTCGACGATCATCTGGGATATCTCTTCTACAGAACTAAACAAGATATCTTCAGGTACTTCTTGACCAGTGGTTATACAATAGATGGGTACATCACTTTCTTCCGCGAGACCAACGATTGACCATAATTCACTTGTCTCGTCCGCTTTTGAGAAAATAATTCCAGATACAGGTACGGATTGAAAGCGATCATACATACGAAGTAGATCTTGATATTTCGCAGTCAGACTGAGTACGAGAAATACATCCGTCTCTTCAAAAGTATGCCGACTTTTTAATTGTTCAACATACCCGACATCAAGGAAATTCCTACCCGCTGTGTCAATCAGAACGATATCGCATGATTGTAATGCTTCTTTCGCTTGTTCAAAGTCATTCAGATCGTATGCAACATGAATCGGGATACCTAGTATATCTGCATATGTGTTTAATTGTTCAATGGCAGATATCCGATATGTATCCGTCGTAATAAGACCGACTCGTTTTTTTTCTGTTAACGTAAAATGTGCTGCTAGTTTTGCAATCGTAGTCGTCTTTCCGACACCTGTAGGACCTGTTAACATAATGAATTTCGAATGCGTCGTTTTCGTCCGAATCTTCGCTTGAACCTCTTCGAGTAATACCGTGTTCAATTCAGCTTGCTGCGTTTGATAATAAGTTGACACAAGTTTCTCGTGTAGGTGTTCTGCCAACTGATTCAACGCTGGCTCCGCAAGTAACTTAGCGTACTGTCTTAGTTCTCTTGGTAATGGTCTTTCCCCTGTCGTAATAATTGTAGGGCGTTCTACGATTGATCGCTGTTCTATTTGGTTTACATGAAGGTTCACTCTATTCGGCTGTTCTACTTTAACAGTCCTTTTATCCTCTACATGTTCATCCACCGAACCGACCAATTCTACTTTTCGTTTTGCAAAAACCCCGAAAATACCACCGACTTTTATATGCCGTGTATTCAAGATGATAGCTTCTTCGCCTAACTCCTGTTTAACTCGCTCCATTGCTTCAGCCACCGTATCTGCTACGATTTTTTTCACTATCATTGCTTATATCACCCCAATACTCTTCACTTCGATCGTCGGCATCAATTCGTTATACGATAAGACCGGAATATCCGGGAAGTATCGTTCCGTCAACTGACGAACGAACATTCGAATACTTGGAGAAGTCAGAATGATTGGATGTGCGCCATAGCGTTCAAACTCCATCGTCCGTTCTTGTAGCGTTTCGATGAAGCGACTCGCTTTTTCGGGATCAAGCGCTAAATAATTACCAAACTCTGTCTTCTGGATCGCCGACTGGATATCGAGTTCCATCTCACTTGAGACTGTTACGACGTGTAACACCTCTCCTTGCATGACTTGTTCTGTGATTTGACGTGATAAGGATTGGCGAACATACTCTGCTAGTAATTCACTATCCTTGGTTACTGCGGCATAATCAGCAAGCGTTTCAAAAATTAAAGGTAAATTTCGAATCGATATTTTCTCTTTTAGTAATTGAACGAACACTTTTTGCAAATCCCCAATCGAAAGTAGTTGCGGCGTAACTTCTTCCACTAAAATCGGATGAGATTCTTTTAAATGATCGACCAATTGTTTCGTTTCTTCTCGACCAAGTAATTCAGCAGCATGTTTCTTTAAGAGTTCTGTTAAGTGCGTAGCAACGACAGATGGTGGATCAACGACCGTATAGCCTGACATTTCTGCTCGGCTCCGTGTCTGTTCATCAATCCAGAGTGCCGGCATACCAAAAGCCGGTTCTACAGTCTCGATACCACGGATTTCTGGATCGTCGACACCCGGACTCATCGCTAAGTAATGATCAAGTAACAGTTCGCCGGTTGCCATCTCACTTCCGCGAATCTTAATCCGGTACTGATTCGGTGATAACTGTAAGTGATCCCGAATTCGAACGGTCGGAAGAACGAATCCGAGTTCAAGAGCTAGTTGCCTACGAATCATGACGACACGATCGAGTAAATCGCCACCTTGCGCTTCATCAGCAAGCGGAATCAAACCATAACCGAATTCGAATTCAATCGTATCAACATTCAGTAAGGAAATAACTGATTCGCTTGATCGTAAATTTTCGCTTGGTGCTTCTTCGACAGCAACTTCTTCTTGCATCGTCTTCGTCGCCTGCTTCATTCGCCAAGCAAAGAATCCAAACAGTGCAGCGATCGGCATCGTGACGTAATCCGGAATCGCCGTGAACAGTCCAAGTAAGAAGATCGCTCCTGCTGCAATTCCAACGAGGAGTGGTGTCCGTGTCAATTGACCGATGACATCCTCTCCAAGATTTCCATCAGACGTTGAACGTGTGACGATAATACCGGTCGCAACCGATATCAAAAGGGCTGGAATCTGACTGACAAGACCGTCACCAACTGTTAGCAACGTATACAAATTGACGGATTCCATCATCGGTAAACCCTGCTGGACAACACCGATGATCATCCCGAAAATCAAGTTGATGATGACGATGATGATGCCTGCGATTGCATCTCCTTTAACGAACTTCGACGCCCCATCCATCGCACCATAAAAATCCGCTTCCGACTGAATTTTTTGGCGACGAGTCCGGGCTTGCAATTCGTCAATCATGCCGGAGTTCAAATCAGCATCGATCGCCATTTGTTTCCCTGGCATCGCATCGAGCGTAAAACGTGCCGAGACTTCCGAGACTCGTTCTGACCCCTTTGTGATGACAAGAAACTGGATCAAGACGAGAATCAAGAAGACGACGAAGCCGACAAGCGCGTTACCTCCGACAACAAAACTACCGAAAGCCTCGATGACTTCGCCACCGTTTCCGTTTGATAAAATCGCCCGTGTCGTTGAGACATTGAGCGCAAGACGAAACAGCGTAACGATCAGTAACAATGTCGGAAATACAGAAAACTCAAGTGCCTCTTTGGCATTCATCGCAACGAGTAGTACCATCAAGGCAATTAAAATATTGATGATGATTAAAAAATCGAGCATGATAGCGGGCAGTGGAATGACGAGCATGAAGACGATCATGATGACGCCTAGCAGAACCGTTAAATCTCGTGTTGATATACTCATGATGCTTCATCCTTTCATTTTGCTTGTTTCAGTTGATAGACAAAGGCGAGTGTTTCAGCGAGCGCCTGATAGAACGTTTCATCCACTGCCATACCAATTTCTGATTGAGCGAACAACGCCCGCGCCAGCGGACGATTTTCAACAATCGGGACATCAGCTGCTGTCGCCTTCTCCCGAATCCGGAACGCGACAGCATCTACGCCTTTAGCAACGACAATCGGTGCCATATGTTTTCCGTCATCGTATTGAATCGCTACCGCATAATGGGTTGGGTTCGTGATGACGACGTCGGCATTTGGTATTTCTTGCATCATCCGCCGCATCGCCATCTCCCGTTGTTGTTGTTTGATTTTCCCTTTGATTTGAGGGTCACCCTCTGTGTTTTTATGCTCATCTTTTAAATCCTGTTTACTCATTCGGATCGACTTCTCGAAATCAAATTTTTGATAAGCGAAGTCCAAAATGGCTAATGCAATCAAAGCGATACTAACAGATAAACCGAGTAAAAATGTTAAATGACCAATGATAGCTAATGCATCACCGATTGGTTCCGAAGTCAACCGTGAAATTTCGACCTTGTTATTCCATAAGACCGTGCCGCTCGTCACACCGATGACAAGCAGTTTAAAGACCGATTTTAAAAATTCGACGAGCGCTTTGACACTAACAATTCGTTTGACGCCTTGTAGTGGATTAATCCGATCCAGTTTCGGTTGGATCGCCTCGCCACTCAAAAGTACACCAATTTGAACAAAATTCCCGAGAACACCGATGACGACCGCTGTTAAAAAGAACGGTGCGACGAGAATTCCCATTTGAATCAGCATCTCGACTAAAATCTGTTCAATTCGTCCCTCCTCAACAGCCTGCAACACTTGACTTGCACTTAGACCATCTTGTAGAACGAGGACGAATCGTCGTCCTAGAAATGGACCAAAAAAATAGAGGACGAGGAACATCGCGAATAACATAAAACTACTTGTCAGATCCGCTGATTTTGCGACTTGTCCCTTCTTGCGGGAATCATCCCGCTTTCGAGGTGTCGCCTTCTCCGTCTTCTCACCAGCGAAGTACTGAAGGTCAAGGCGTAATCGATATGAATGCATGTCCTCAACCTCCTAGTAATCGAATGGCATCTGCAAGTACATCTTGTAGTAATGGAACGAATCGACCGATTCCTGTGATCGTCGCTCCTGCTAATAAAAACAGAATCGCGTATCCCATCAATAGTTTGACGGAAAAACCAATCGCAAAAATGTTGAATTGGGGAGCCGTTTTCGCTAGGAAACCGAGCGCGAGATCCACTAAAAAGAGTGAAACGACAAGTGGCATCGCCATTTGTAAGGCAGTCAACATAGCAAGCCCAACGACACGGATGACAAGGCTCATTCCTGCGTCGCCCGATACCGCAATCAGGCTACCTGGTGGAAAGATTTGAAAACTCGTGTAGATTCCGTCAAGTAAAATCAGGTGCATATCAGAAGCGAGCAAGACGAGTAACGTCAGCATGTAATAAAAACGACCAACGATGGGAGACTGTCCACCAAACATCGGGTCATAAGCGGAAGCCATTGCAAGCCCCATTTGCAAATCGATTATGGAACCGGCAATTTGTGGCGCATACAATAAAAAACTGGCAAGTAACCCAAGTGCTAGACCGACTAAAACTTCCGTTCCCATTCGAAAGAAAAAATCGAAATCTTCTACGCGGACATCTGTTTTGACGGCATAACTTGCAAAGTAAGCTAGGCCTGCCGCCAATGCTAATTTATGTTGTGCTGGTAGTTGCTTTGAAGAAAACAACGGAGCTGCAACGAGAAATCCGACGATCCGACCAAAGATGAGTAAAAAAACACTCAAGAAAGAAAGTAACGTCATTTGCGGGAAACCTCAGCGATTTGTTTGAATAGATCAATCGTAAAGGTCTGTAGCTCCTGCATGATCCAAGGACCAAAAAAGACGAGTGCTAAAAATACGGCAACGATCTTTGGAACGAACGATAACGTCTGTTCCTGAATTTGCGTCGTCGCCTGCAAAATACTAACGAGCAGACCTACGACGAGCGAGACGAGTAGCAAGGGAGCCGATACCTTGAGTAATGTCCAGACGGCAGAACTTGCAAGCTGTATGATCATTTCTTGAGTCATTCGGATCCCTCCCTAACGCATACTGACGAGCAATGATTCAACGATCAGGTGCCAGCCGTCAACTAAAATAAATAACAATAATTTAAACGGTAACGCAATCATGACCGGCGGCAACATCATCATTCCCATCGACATCAGGACACTTGAGACGACCATATCGATGACAAGAAAAGGTATGAAGATCATGAACCCGATTTGAAAGGCCGTTTTTAATTCACTGATCGCATAAGCTGGAACAAGTGCGACAAGTGGAATATCTTCAATTTTTTCTGGTTTTTCATAATTACCGTACTTTAAAAACAACTCTAAATCGTTTGTTCGCGTGTGTTTCGACATGAACCGTTTCATCGTATCTCCCGCTTTATCAAACGCTTCATCTTGACTGATTTTATCTGCCATATATGGTTTTAAGGCCGTCGTGTTTAATTCAGATAAGACAGGCGACATAACGAATAATGTAATGAACAAAGCGAGTCCAACGAGGAGCTGGTTGGGTGGCGTCTGTTGTGTTCCAAGAGCAGAACGGACAAAAGACAACACAACGACAACACGCGTAAAGCAGGTCATCAAAATGAGCAGTGACGGCGCAAGTGATAACAACGTCAGTAACACAAGTAGCTTAATCGATGTCGCTGTTCCTGACGGAGTATCAAGTGATATCAGATTCTCAATCGTATTCATGAGCGACCTCGATTCTTTTGCAGTTGTTCGAGTTGTTGTTTAAACGTCTCAAGAAACGGCGAAGGTGAGGATTTCGGGGAAGACTCTTCAAAATCCGTTGGTTCATATCCTTCCAGATCATCCAATGTATCTAATAATTGTACGTTTTCACCGACACCGACGACGTAAATCTTATCTTGTATCTTGACTAACTGAACCGATCGATCTTTCCCGAGTGGTACTCCACCTAAATGGGTCAATCGTCCGGAATGTCTGACACCTCGCGTTCGTTCGTGAATGAATCGTGTCACAAGGATGAATCCGCCGATCAAGACGATAAGAACGACGACTCCTTTAAAAATAGTCAACGCCATGGAAGGACTCTCATCGACTTGCTGAGTCGCCGGTGCATCGTTCTGAGTTGGATTTAATTTTTCTTCGACTGTTTCTGCACTTACGGGAACCGAAAGCAAAAACAGCAGACAAATCAGCAAAGTCACTTTTTTCATGACGAGACAGTTTTCGAAACCGCTTCTAGTACACGATCTGCTTGGAACGGTTTAACGATGAAATCTTTAGCACCTGCTTGAATAGCATCGATAACCATTGACTGTTGTCCCATTGCTGAACACATGATGACTTTGGCAGCAGGATTAATTGCTTTAATTTCCTTTAAAGCAGAGATTCCGTCCATTTCTGGCATCGTGATATCGAGTGTGACGAGATCTGGTGTTAATTCCTTATACTTTGAAACAGCCTCTAATCCATTCTCCGCTTCGCCAACGACATCGTAGCCATTCTTCGATAAAATTTCCTTGATCATCATTCGCATGAAAGCAGCGTCATCTACGATTAATACTTTTGCACTCATTTTATAGTTCCTCCTTAGAACATCCGAAGACGTTCTTTTGTATTTACGATTTCTGTAATGCGTACTCCGAAGTTTTCTTCAATGACTACAACTTCTCCGGTTGCAATCAACGTGTTGTTTACAAATACATCTACTGGTTCACCTGCTAATTTATCAAGTTCAATGATGGAACCTTGCGTCAGTTCTAGGATATCTCTAACCGATCGTCGTGTACGTCCTAGTTCAACCGTGACGTTCAACGGTACGTCATACAACATACCAATATTAGCCGGCGTACCGTCTACTTGTGCATCACTTAATTGACCGAATTGGACAGGACTGACAGCAACACTTTCTTTCACTACTTGTTCCTGAACTGGAGCAGGTTTTGCTGGCGGTGGAGAAGCTTCAACGGCTGGTGACGATTTAGGTTGAGTTTGTGCCGCAGGTTGAACCGGTGAAGGCTCATTTGATACTTCTGTGCTTGCTAAGAACAACTTTTGAATGAGTTGTTTAGAAAACTCGAGCGGTGCCAACTGTACGATTTTCGAATCAATCAATGTCCCGATTTTCAAATCGAACTCAATGATGACCATACTGTCCCAAAGAGAGAAACTATCTACGATACTTTTCTCTTGCGAAAAATCAAAAATTTCAACAGCTGGAGGTGAGATATCAATTCTCATGGAGAATACCGTGGACATCGATGTAGCGGCAGCTCCCATCATTTGGTTCATTGCTTCTTGTACAGCTGAAAGCGCAATCGGCTCCATCTCAGCAGTTTCATCAATGACACCATCTCCGCCCATCATTAAGTTCGCAATAATGGAGGCATCCCGTTGTGTTAAGATGAGGACATTTTCACCTTTAAAACCTTCTGTATATCCAACGCGTAAGGCAACATGCGGAATGGGATAACGACTTCTTAATTCATCCATCGTAATCATTCGAACATGTGGCGTCGTAATTTCTACTTTTTGATTCAACAATGCGGATAAAGCGGTAGCTGAATTTCCTAATGAAATATTCCCTACTTCTCCAAGCGCATCGATTTCCATCTCATCTAAAACTTCTTCATCCGATTGGGTATCGCTTGCATCATCAGAATCAGATGGTGTTCCTCTTAATAAAGCATCGATCTCATCTTGCGAAAGCATATCGCTCATGTTATTCCTCCTCAATTCGTTGTATGACTTGTAAAGCGAGATGCTTCCCATTTAGACCTGGTCGCGCCTTGAACATTTTACGATCATCGACGAACAGTTCAACCGGATCAGATGTACGTGTCTTCAGGGATAGACAGTCGCCAACTTCGAGGTGTAACAACTCACCAAACGACAGATCCGTCTGGCCAAGCACTGCTTTCAAATCGACGACAGAACTCATTAATTGAGTCTGCATATGTTCAGACGCTTGATCATTGATTGACTTACGCTTATCTTGTTGCATCCAAAAATGACTGGATAGTTTAGGTAAAATCGGTTCTAATGTGACGAAAGGTAAACATACATTTAATGTGCCACTCACTTCACCGACCGTTACATAAATGGACACAAGAATAACCGTTTCATTTGGAGAGACGAGCTGGAGAAATTGTGGATTGATCTCAAGATCATCGTATTCAGCTTCTAATTCTGTAATCGATTCCCAAGCCGCTCCATATTGCACAAATGCTCGTTTAAACAGCTGCGTCAAAATACGTGTTTCAATTTCAGTTAAGTTCTCAATTTTGTTCATTCCTTCGCCCGGTCCACCAAGCAGACGATCTAACATTGCATACGCAATATTTGGGTTCACTTCAAAAATGACTTTCCCGTCTAATGGTTGAAGGTTGACCAAATTGATTAATGTCATATTTGGAATAGAATGAATGAATTCATCATAAGGCAGTTGTTCCACTGTATTCACTGTGAACTGGACATATGTTCTTAACTGAGCTGAAAAATGAGTCGTTAGCACTCGAGCAAATTGCTCATGAATGCGCGTTAAGTTTCGTAATTGGTCTTTAGAGAAACGAAGGGCACGTTTGAAATCATATACCTTAACGCGCCGCTCTTCTTCTTGACTCCTGATTTCCTCAACTTCCATATCTCCACTTGAAATAGCTGATAGCAAGGCGTCAATTTCATGTTGTGATAATACTTCGCTCATGCTGCCACCTCACTGGATGATTTTTTTCGTAGTGTAGACACGTTGGACATCACCCTCTTGGATGAGTTTTTTGAACTGGACACGTAATTTTTCTTCCAGTTTCTCCATGTCGGCTTTCGAATCCAAATCCGATTTTTTCATGGTAGATAAATCCCCAAGAATGATGTTGTTAATTTGGAATTTACGTAATTCTAAATCATCCCGTGTTTTTTGGTCATCGGTTACGATTGTAAATTGTACATTCAAGAAACGTTCGTCTGAGATGTTCGTCGTCAAATCATCAGTCTGAAGACTACGTGCATCAAGCTCTTCTCCAGTCGGCTGTTCTACTTTTGCTTTCGTTTCATCTGGAGCAATCAAATATTTCATTACCATGTACCCAGCTCCAACCATCATGAGAGCAACGATGACCATGATCAATGGTAATTTAAGCTTACTTTTCTTTTTCTCTTCTTCCGCCATCATCGATCCTCCTTACACTCGTCAAACCGGTCAATCCGATTTGACGATAAAATTGAATTGCTGCCTCCGTCACTTCCTCCATCGATTCTTGTACGACATACGTTTGTCCACCAATGAGGTGAATCGTCGTATCAGGAGTCGAACGAATGGATTCAATCAAGCTGGCATTAATGACTAATGGTGTTTTCCGTAACGTCGTTAACTGAATCATCGTTTCAGATTGACGAGTTCTTCTAACACTTGGTCACTCGTTGTAATGATTCGTGTGTTTGCCTGGAAACCGCGCTGTGCAATGATCATTTCCGTAAATTCTTCTGACAAATCGACGTTTGACATCTCGAGTGTTCCAGATGTCAATTGACCGAGACCGTTTGTACTAGGGGTTCCGGTTGCTGCTGCACCAGAGTTTTGAGAAGAAGCAAATAAATTTACACCAGACTTTTCAAGACCACCTGGGTTAGGGAAGTTTGCTAATGTAATATACCCTACCGTAGTTAGCGCACCCGTATTATTTACATAAGTGACTAATCCATCTTTCCCAATCGATAAGTTTCGTGCATCAGTAGGGATTTTTAATTTTTGATAACCTGGAGTCGGCGCTGCAGGTGGAACAGAACCATTCGGTAAGTTATTAGGAACAGGACCTGTTGGAACAGCAGCTGTTCCAGTACCAACAACGTAGTTTCCATCACCAGTAACGATGTTTCCGTCTAAATCCGTATAGAAGTTTCCAGATCTCGTATAGCGAATACCTTCCGCTGTCATGACTTGATAGAATCCTTCACCAGAAATCCCGACGTCAAGCGTCCGACCGGTATTTTGAAGTGCTCCTTGGTTGTAGACGTTATCGACTGTTGACATCGATGCCCCAAGACCGACTTGTTTCGGGTTCGTTCCCCCGACGCCGCCACCCGCACCAGAAGCAGATCCGACAGATTGGTTAACTAAATCCTTGAACGTAACACGCCCTTTTTTGTAACCGAATGTATTGACGTTTGCGATGTTGTTACCGACGACATCCAATTTCGTTTGGAAGTTTTTCAACCCACTGATTCCTGAATACATTGAACGTAACATTATTTTTCCTCCTTAGATTTGATTTGCGTCAGGTCATACACACTGACCCGTTTACCGTTCGATAATTCAGCGATGACATCCACACCATCTCGTTTGACACTTAGTACAGTTGCTGTCTCTTCCGTTGAAGACGTTTCATCCTCAGCGTTAGCAGACGGTGTATAACTGACATCTTTCCCAATCAGGTTACTGTACGTCATCAACGCACCCGCATGCTGATTTAGGATCATCGTTTCCATCCCTTTTCCAATCGATTGCATCTGTTCTAACGAAGAAAACTGAGCCATTTGGGCAATGAACTCTTTATCTTCCATCGGAGCTGTTGGATCTTGGTTCGATAACTGGGCGATTAAAATTTTCATGAACATATCTTTATCCATCGAGTTGTTGGATACGGTTTGCTTTTTTTCAGGTAACTGAAACGAAGAACCGTCATTTTTAATCCCTTCCGTCATCTTCTTCCTCCTCTCGCTCTTCTTCTTGCTGATGTGAAGAAGATTCCTGTTTTTCCTGTTCACGTCGTTCTGAAGAGAATCCTTGTTCAAATTCTCTTGCAGCAGTCGCAATGATACCTGTTTCGATTTTCACAACCGGACTCTGTTGATGTAGTGTCGTATGTAGTTTTCCGAGTTGTTGTTCGATCAATTGCTTCGTTTGCTCATTCGCCATGAAAAGCTTAATCGTAAGTTCATTTCCTTTTCGATCTACTTGAACGACTAGTTCGCCTAACTGTTCAGGATATAAACGAATAGAGATTTTTGAAGAACCATCTTTACCGTTTATAAAAGGTGCTTGCTTTAACGCCGCTTCGATTCGATTCATGATTTGCTCATCGACCGGTAAAAATGGAACTGTGCGATTCACGCTATTGAAAAGGAGCGCATGATTCATTCGATTTACACTTACTGCCGGTGCTGCTGTATTCGCTTTAATATCTTGTTCCAGTGCTGAGGAGGGCTCTTGACTTTGTTTCTGAATAACATTCACTATTTTATTCTGACCCGTTTCCATGAACTTTTCTTTCGACGACATCAGTTCATTTTTGACGGGTAAAATCAACTTCTCCATGTTTTCTTCTACTGGAGCCGTTCCAATACTTTGCACGGAATTTACTTCTGGCTTCAATTGCTGATTCTGTTTCTGTAATACATTTCCGATTAACGCATTAATTTGAGCGGGAGTGATGGATGATTGATCGAGTAGCTGAACAGCAGATTCGATATTTCCTTCTTGAATCGCCTTTAAAATCTGAACAATCTCTCGATGCTTCACCGAATGAATTGGAAGGCTACTGACCTCAGGTTGCTCCAGCACTTCTAAAATCATTTCTGGATGATCCATAAGCGACTGGATATTTTGAAGCAATACAGCCTTTTCAGATTTTCCATCTACATCTACACGTTCCAAATCTTTTAGTGATACATCCGGTATTCCTTGATTTACAGTCAACTCATTGCTCGTTAGAAATTGTAAAAGTGTCGCAAACTTACCTGTTGCATCTGTTGCGTTCCCCATCTCATCGGTACCTATCGCTGTTCCTTGTACCGGATTCATTTGAAGATCTGAAATATTCATGATCTCACCTCTATTCCGAAGCTAATAATTGAGTTAATGCTGCTGCTTTTTTGGCATCCATTTTGGCAATGATTGCAGCTTGCTGTTCTGCATCGATGTTTTCAATGATCGAAACCACTTCAGTTGGGCTGAGTTCATTAAAGATTAACGCCGCTTCTTTAGGTGACATTTCTGCATATACATCAGATACTGGTGTTTTCTTAGTTTTCTTCTCACTCGTAGAAGTAGTTGAAGCAGCAGGAGTTGATGCTTTTTTTAACTGATCCCGTTCTGAGATTAGTTTCGTGATTTCTTGTTCTTTCACTTGCAACGTTTGCTTTTGTTCTTCTTTTTCATTGCGTAATTTCTTAATTTCGTTGTTTGCTACTTTTAAACGTTTGACCAACTCTTGGTCATTAGAGGTAGCAGTAGATTTTGCTGTTTTTTCTGTATCGAACGGTAAAGATAATAATGGTCTTCCGTTCGCATAATTCAACACGAAGTATGCTGTCAGCAAGATGATGATAAACGGGATGATCACTAATGGTAATATCCACTGCTTTGACGTCTTTTGTTCACTCATATCGTTTGACCTCTTTTAAAATGTAGAAGAGATAGCTCATCTAGTTGATTTTGTTCTACTATTGCAAGTTCTCGCCGTACTTCAATAAAATGATTTTCTTGTAGTTTGGTGAATTTTTTCTCTTCGATCATGGCTTCTTTTAATGCCAATTGCGCTTTTTCATAAACGTTCTTAGCTTGCGTGACGAACAACTGTTGTCTCTCGATTTGTTGCTTCACTACATCCCTGGCTCTTTCACGATATTGTGAATCAACCAACTCAATCCGTCCGATTTGATCCTGTTCTTTCAAAAACGTTTCGTACCGGACTAACAGTTGATACAGCTTCTGCATTTCCTCTTCATAACGCATCTTTTTTTCAGCTGTTTCTTTTGAGACTCGATCCTTTTCCGCTTCAGCGAGCGGAATGATTCGTTCATATATCGTTCGCATGTCCGCTCCCCTTATGGAATAATCTGAAATAGTCTTTCAATTGCGGCATCTAAGTCACTCACTTCATGGACAGACTGTTTTAGAAATTCGATGAGTTGTGGATAGATTTGAATGGCCCGATCGATTTCTGGATTTGTTCCGCTTTTATACGCTCCAATGTTAATCAAATCTTCCGCATCTAAATAAGTAGAGAGAAGCTGACGAAAAACGATGGCCTTTTGTTTATGCTCTTCTGAAGTGATTTGATTCATGACACGACTGATGGAGCGTAATACATGAATCGCAGGATATTGTCCTTTGTTCGCTAAATTCCGATCCAGTACAAAGTGACCATCCAAAATTCCGCGTACAGCATCTGCAATCGGTTCATTCATATCATCCCCATCAACCAAGACGGTATAGAATGCTGTGATCGAGCCTTTTTCAGTCTTACCGCTTCGCTCCAAAAGTTGTGGGAGTAGCGCAAAGACACTTGGTGTATATCCTTTTGAAGCGGGAGGTTCACCTGTTGCTAGTCCGATTTCACGTTGTGCCATTGCAAATCGTGTAACGGAGTCCATCATCAGGACGACATTTTTCCCTTGATCCCGAAAGTACTCAGCAATCGCTGTTGCAGTGTAAGCACCTTTAAGTCGTACAAGGGGCGATTGATCACTCGTTGCTACAACGATGATCGACCGACTCATTCCTTCCTCACCTAACTCCGCTTCGATAAACTCTTTGACTTCACGTCCACGCTCTCCAATTAAAGCAATCACGTTGATATCCGCTGTTGACCGTTTCGCAATCATTCCTAAAAGTGTGGACTTTCCGACGCCTGATCCTGCAAATAACCCAACACGCTGTCCTTCACCTACTGTTAATAACGTATCAATTGCTCGTATCCCAGTTGAGAGTACTTCGCTAATACGTGGGCGACTAAGCGGACTTGGTGGCTTTCTAACAATGGATGTTGTTTTTAAATGCTCTAGGTTTTCACCGTCTAATGGTCTGCCTAGTCCATCTAACACTTGACCTATCAACTCTTCGCCTACAGGAACGTGTAACGGTTTACCTGAAGCAACAACGATGGATCCTGGAGCGATTGCTGTCGTTTCACCATAAGGCATAAGTAGAACATGCCCCTCTTTAAAGCCAACGACCTCTGCTTCAATTTCATGGTGTGCGTTCAATTGAATAAAACAGCGCTCTCCAATTGATACAGCAGTAGGTCCTCTCGATTCGATCATCAAACCAATAACTTGGACTACTTTACCTGAATGTCGAAGCAGATCATCAAATTTAATGTCTTGAATCGCTTCTTGCAAATGTTGAACTTTATACATCCGTCAACACCTCAAAAATCTTTTTCTCAAGATGTTTAAAACTGGAGTGTAACCCACCCGTAATCGCTCCATTTTCAGAATCGATTCTAAAATCACGTGGTGACAATTCTGGATCTAACCGGAGTTGGACACTGACTGTCGCTCCGAGAATAGATTGAATCTTATCTTCCATCATGACTAAGCGTTCAAAATCTTGAGGCGATGCATAGACAAATAATTTCTCGCGATCTCTAAACTGAATCAATAGTTTATGAATCATCTTATACAATGTCTCTTCATCAGAATCTAATAGATTTTCTAGAAATAAATGCGTCGTTTGAAGAGCAGCTACACATAGATCATGTTCCATCATCATAAGTTTCTCTTGAAAACGTTGCTCTAATTTCTCACTTAACGCATTTAAGTCAGACATTGCCTTATCATATGTTGCGAAGCCGCTTGATTGTCCTTCAACAAACCCTGCTTCATACCCTTGCAGCGTTGCCGCCTCGAGCGTTCTTAATTTTTCTTCTTCCAATTGCGCTAGTCTTGATTCGTGTTCTTCCATCAAACGCTTTTCTAAAAGTGTCAATTGATTCTGACGTTCTAACCATTCTTCTTCATAGGAAATCGTAACGAGATTACTTTCATGATCAACGTTTTCAGACGATGCTACTGGCTGATGAATCAAACGCTGCGATTTAGACAAGACACTCTGCCGTTTAATGACGTTAGACAACGATATCATCTCCTCCACCGCGTGCGACGACGATCTCACCCATATCTTCTAAACGACGAATGATACCGACAATTCGACTTTGTGCTTCTTCGACATCGCGTAATCGAACAGGACCCATGAACTCCATATCTTCTTTGAACGACTCGACCATCCGCTGAGACATATTTCGATACACCATGTCTTTGACGTCATCAGATGATACTTTCAATGCTAAAAGAAGATCCTCATTTGAAACTTCACGAATGATACGTTGAATTGCACGTGCATCCAATGTGACAATATCCTCAAATACGAACATCCGCTTTTTAATTTCCTCAGCGAGTTCAGGATCTTGAATTTCAAGCGTATCCAAAATCGTTCGTTCTGTCGTTCGGTCAACACCATTCAACACTTGAACCACTGCTTCAATCCCGCCTGACTGAGCATAGTCTTGCATTCCTGCTTGAGACAGGTTACGTTCTAAAATCAACTCAACTTCACTAATGATTTCCGGATTCATTCGATCCATCGTAGCAATTCGTCTCGCTACATCCGACTGTGCCTCTGCCGGAAGCTCAGAAAGGATTTGTCCTGACTTCGCTGGATCCAAATGAGCAAGGACTAGAGCAATCGTTTGCGGATGTTCATTTTGAATAAAATTCAATAATTGTTTTGAATCTGCTTTTCGTGCAAACTCGAAAGGACGTACTTGAAGTGTTGATGTGAGGCGATGAATCAATTCCATCGCCTTTTCTTCACCAACAGCTTTTTCTAATACGGATTTCGCAAAACCGATACCACCTTGCGTGATATAGTTCTGTGCCATTGCTAAATCATGAAATTCATCCAGAACACCTGCTTTATCTTCAGGGTCAATTCGTTTCATGCTTGAGATTTGTAACGTCAACCATTCCATCTCTTCTTCACTTAGATGCTTATATACGTTCGCCGCGACTTCTGGACCTAATGAAATCATTAGGACGGCAGCCTTTTCACGACTATTCATCTCTAATTTCTTCATAGGATCAATCCTCCGCTAACCAAGTTCTAAGCAGTTTTGCAAATTCGTCTGGATTTGACGCTGCTAATTTTTCTAGTTGTTTTCGTTTTTGTGCTTCATTGCTATTATCTTCAGTCGATAACTCAGGAATTTCTGTTTCAATCGGTGTCCATTCCTCTAAGCTTTCCTCTTCTTCTTTTTTACGTTTACGAACCATGAAGAAAATCATGCCTATGATGACTAAAGCTGCTGCACCTAATGCAAACCAAACCCACATCGGAATTGTTTCTGAAGTAGCGGTCTGTTTAGTTGTCGTGTTAGCAAATGGTCGAGACATGACAACTACTTTATTTGTCAGTTCCGCATCTGTTAACGTCGTTTTAGCATCTTGTTTTGTAATGGACGTACGAATGATAGAATACATCATCGTCTGTAAGTCCGTTTGTAACTGCGGATCAATTTGTGTCTGACCCTTTGGTGGTTCTACTATGATTTGAATACCTAAGTCACGAATTTCATATGGTGCCCCAGAAATCTGTTTCGTGATTCGATTTACTTCATAGTTAATAATATCGTGTGTTTTTTCACTCGTATCTCCAGCTTCACCATTTCCTGTCGGGAAATTGATTGTTTCATTTTCGCCAGTCCCAGCAGTTCCCTGATTCGCTGCACCTGTGTATGCTTCAGCTACTTTTTCAGCAGATGTGACGATTCCTTCGATTTTATCTGGATCTACTGGTTCTACTAATTTTTGTTCTTCCTGACGTTTCGTAACATCTACGTCCGCCGTGACCGATACGAGTGCTTTTTGCGGTCCAAGAACAACGGAAAGCATTTGTTGGATCTGTTTCCGTAAATCGTTCTCTGTTGCTTTTTTAAGCGCCATCGGATCTGTTCCACCTGCTGTCTGCGTCGCATTGCCCGGTTCATAGTACGTGAAGTACTGATCCATGATCGTAATGTTTTCTTCTTTAAGATTTGGAATACTTTTAGCGATCAAATGATACAGACCTTGAACCGTTTGATTATTCAAGTTACTACCTGCGCTAGAGGTCAATACGACCGATACTGTTGAAGATTCTTTCTCATCCGATAAAAAGACACTCTTTTCTGGGAGCGTAATCATGACTTTAGCTGACTCGATTCCATTGACTTGTGTAATCAAGTTTTCGAGTTCCGTCTGCATCGTGTCGCGTTCCAAGATGTTCATTTCTTTATCCGTCGTTCCGAAACCCGCGTTTTCACTAAAGAAGGAATAATCAATTTGACCAGACTTTGGAATACCAGCTGTTGCTAATTCGACTTTCAAATTCTCAACATTCGCCTCTGGAACAAGAATGGTCACGCCATTAGCTTCACTAACAACTTCAGACTGAATACCGTCCTCGTTTAGTTTTTCCGTCACTTGTCCGGCTTCTTGTGGTGATAATTTTGAATAAAGGGGTGTCATCGTTGGTTTAGATAACCAGAGAATAGCGACGATCAACGCTGCTAAAACGACGATAATACTTCCAAGAATCATCGCCTTTTTAGCGAGTGACCATGATTTCCACGTTGTATTAATGGTGTTCCATCTTGCTTTTAATCCTTCGTTCATTCAACATCTCCCACGCTTTCCTTAACATTCACAGTTGCATACGCATCATTTCTTGGTATGCTTCGATGCCCTTATTACGGACCTCAATGGCGAGTTGCATAGAGAGAGATGCTTCTTCTGTTTTAATCATAATATTATGTAGATCTGTTGACTTTCCCGTCGCCAAATCTACTCGTGCTTGAGATGAAGCGCTTTGTGTCGCATTTAATCCATTCATTGCTTGACTTAACACTTCGCTAAAGTCACTTGGTGTTGTTTTAGGAGTCATTTGATTTTGAAGAATGGGTTGTAATCCCTGAATTGCTTGAATTGCCATGGTCATTCATCATCCCTTCATTCTTACTTACCGATCTCCATCGCTTTAACAAGCATTGCTTTCGTCGCGTTAAGAGCTGTCACGTTTGCTTCATAAGATCGTGTCGCGCCCATCATATCGACCATTTCTTTTAAAATGTCGACATTCGGCATTTTGACGTATCCAAGCTCGTCTGCATCCGGATGACTTGGGTTGTATTCTAATTTAAAAGGCTCTTCATCTTTTCGAAGTTCGCTAACCGTTACACCGTTAGCCGTTTCCTTAAGCACTGCTAATTTACGAGCGTAGGGTTGCCATTGACCATCTACAAGTTCTCCCCGTGTCGTTTGAGCATTTGCAATATTTGCTGAAACCGTATCAAGCCGGAGACGTTGTGCAGTTAACCCTGATGCAGAAGTATGAAATCCACCGAACATACTCACTTTTATCTGCCTCCTCTAATTACTGATTGGATTCCTGAAAATTTCCGATTCAGCTGTTCTACTAATGCCTCATACTCGATTTGATTGCGTGATAATTCAGACATCTCAAAATCAATATCGACACCATTTCCATCGTTACGCATAGAAGTCGATTGCTCAACGATCGAACCTTGCGCATCAATTTGAGCATGACGCTTTAGACTCATTTTCATTTGAGAGTCTAGTACATCCGAAAACACTAAACGTTGTGCTTTGTATCCAGGTGTATCAACATTCGCAATATTTTTAGATATTACTTTTTGAGAATCTACAGTACGATTGACTGCTTTAGTGAGTAAAGAATAATCGGAACCTAACCAATCCATTTATCCGCCCTCCATGTATGAATAGTTTGGAATTGAAGAATATTAAAACTAGTAAGTCATCAGTAACATATCTGAAATAATTGAAACAAATAGGTCAATGTTTGAAAAGGATAAATTTTAAAAAAAGGGTAATGAGATGTTCATTTTTCACCTTTAATTACCATTTTGTTCAAAAATGATAAATATTACCTATGCATCTACGAATAGAAAAAAGTTTAATTAATAAAAATGGACTAATTTATGATTTACAGAAAATGTCTAAACTAAGATTTAAAATATTTCATTCATGAGCAACAGAATTGATTATACATCTAATACAGAATGAAAAAAACACCAAATTGTAATTTCTTTGAATAAATATAAAAATAGTTCCTTCTCTTTTAACTTTTTTATCCACCCCTTTTCTTGGTATTTTTCATTGATACTCTACGATAACCATTTAAAGAAGAGTGGATCTGCATTGCTTCTTCTATCACCTGATGGATGTTTGTAAGAAATCGTCTTTAACAAAAAAAGCGATTCTTCTCACATTGAAGAAGAATCGCTTATCTAATACAGACGTTAAAAACGATTAACGAAAAATACGCTGTATCTCATTATTTTTTAGTTCGATTTAATACGCTCTAACTCATAAAGGAAATTGTCGTTCAAAATTTTAATGTAAGTTCCTTTCATTCCAAGTGAACGCGACTCGATGACGCCTGCACTTTCGAGTTTACGCAGTGCGTTGACAATGACAGAACGCGTGATACCGACGCGATCGGCAATCTTGGAAGCGACGAGTAGTCCTTCATTTCCTTCCAGCTCTTCGAAGATATGTTCAATCGCTTCAAGTTCTGAATAAGACAACGAATTGATCGCCATCTGAACGACCGCTTTCTTCCGTGCTTTATCTTCCGCCTCATGTGCCTTCTCACGAAGGATTTCCATCCCGACGACTGTCGCACCATACTCTGCAAGCACGAGGTCTTCTTCGTTGAAGTCTTCCACCATACGACCGAGAACCAGTGTACCAAGGCGTTCGCCACCACCGATGATCGGTACGATCGTCGTTTTCGACGTTTCGAACGTATCACGGTTGTCGACTGGGAATGCCGTATGTTCACTATCGATGGCAATGTTTGCTGTCGTTTCCGTGACGTTAAATAATTTTTTCGTGTAATCTTCCGGGAATTGACGTTCTTCTAAGAAACCACGGACCCGGTCATTTTCGATTTGTTGCTTGATTGCGATACCTAGTAACTTACCGCGCCGACTTACGATGAATGTGTTCGATTCCATGACTTCGCTGAGTCGATCAGCCATGACCTTGAAATCAACATGTGTGCTCGCTTCTTGTTGTAACATCGTATTCAGCTTCCGCGTTTTCGCCAATAAATTCATTTTTTCTTCCTCCACTTTATAAGATGAACTGACTTAAGTCTCGATCATCTGCTACTTTTCCAACTCGTTCCGTCACGTATTGTGGCGTGATCGTCACATCCGTCTCCGGCATGTCTGCTGCTTCGAAGGATAATTCTTCAAGGACGCGCTCCATGATCGTATACAAGCGCCGCGCTCCGATATTATCCGTCTCATCGTTCACTTGTGCAGCAATCCGTGCGATTTCACGAATGGCTTCTTCTGTAAAGGTGACATGAACGTGCTCTGCCCCTAATAATGCTTTATATTGTTTGAGTAATGCTTGATTCGGTTCAGTCAAAATTTTGACAAAGTCATCTTCTGTCAAACTATCGAGTTCGACACGGATCGGAAAACGACCTTGGAGTTCAGGAATCAGATCAGATGGTTTCGCCATATGGAATGCACCCGCAGCGATGAACAAGATGTGATCCGTCTTGACTGGACCATATTTCGTAACGATCGTCGATCCTTCAACGATCGGTAAGATGTCTCGTTGAACACCCTCTCGTGAAACACCAGCTGAATCATGTCCTTTTGTCGCGATCTTATCGATCTCATCGACGAAGATGATACCCATTTGTTCTGCGCGACGAACCGCTTCGTCATGGACTTCGTTCAAGTCGAGCAACCGCTCCGCTTCTTCCGCCGTCAGGATTGGTCGTGCTTCCTTGACTGTGAGCTGACGCTTCTTCGTTTTCTTCGGCATGACTTGTCCGAGCATATCCTGAAGATTCGCGAGCCCCTCCATGCCTTGTTGCCCAGAGAATAAATCCACTTGGCGTTCTTCAACATCGACCTCAATCATGCGATCCTCAAGTTGCCCTGTCAGTAATTGCTGACGAAGTAACGAACGGTCGGCTGTCGCTTCCGATGTATCCGGCTCTTGTTGCTTCTGGTTCCCTCCAAACAACATCTCAAACGGATTCGTTCCACCACCGAGACCAGATGACGCTTTTTTACCAGATAACGCATCGACGATTCGTTCGTTCGCCACTGCTTCCGCTCGATCTTTGAGCGCTTCTTTTTTCTCATCTTTGACAAGACGTAGAGACGCTTCCACGAGATCCCGCACCATTGACTCCACATCACGACCGACGTACCCTACTTCCGTGAATTTCGTCGCTTCGATTTTGACGAACGGCGCACGGACGAGTTTCGCGAGGCGTCGCGCAATTTCAGTCTTTCCGACTCCGGTCGGTCCGATCATCAGGATATTCTTCGGTGTGACTTCATCCCGCATCGATGCATCGAGTAATTGTCGACGGTACCGATTACGTAAAGCAATCGCCACCGCACGTTTAGCATCCGCTTGTCCGATGACATGTTCATTTAACTTCTCGACGATTTGTCTTGGCGTCAATTCATGCATGGTCATTGCCTCCGATCGTTTCTAGGATGATTTGATCGTTCGTAAAGACACAGAGTTCACCAGCCGTCTCAAGCGCTGCGCGGGCGATCTCCTCTGCTGTGAGATGACTTGCATGTCGAGCTAACGCGCGACCTGCTGCAAGCGCATAATTACCACCTGAACCGATTGCGAGAATGCCGTCATCCGGTTCGATGACTTCCCCGTTTCCGGATACAAGTAAGAGATGTGTTCCATCCATGACAAGTAAGAGTGCTTCAAGTTGACGCAACATCTTATCGCCTCGCCATTCCTTCGCCAGCTCAACTGCTGCCCGTTGTAAGTTCCCGTTATACATTTCAAGCTTCGCTTCGAATTTTTCAAAGAGTGTGAACGCGTCCGCGACACTTCCAGCAAATCCGGCAATGACTTTGCCACCATAGAGGCGCCGTACTTTTTTCGCACTTTTCTTCATGATGACTTGGTTTCCGAAAGTCACCTGTCCGTCTCCGCTCATCGCGGATTGTCCGTTATGTTGAATCGCAAAAATCGTCGTTGCATGAAACATCAATGTTTCCTCCCTTAGGCACGAGGATGTGCTTGTTGATAAACATGTCGTAATCGTTCCGTCGTTACGTGTGTATACTGACCGGTCGTCGACAGCGATGCGTGTCCAAGTAACTCCTGGACCGCTCGCAAATCGGCGCCTCTTTCCAGTAAATCTGTCGCGAAACTATGACGAAGCGCATGTGGTGTCACATGTTTCCCAACGAGTTGTTCCCCTTTTTTCATGATTTTCCGAATCGCATCCGTCGTCAATCGACGCCCTGAATGAGACAAGAACAACGCTTGCTCATGACCTGCGACTGGATCTCGTGATGGTAAGTACAGTTCTAATGCATCTTTAGCAAAGGTTCCGATTGGTGCGATGCGTTCCTTCCCACCTTTTCCATACACATGGACGTAGGAGTGATCAGTCGCGAGATCACGAAGATCCAGTTGAACGACCTCGCTGACCCGCATACCCGTCGCATATAAAAGTTCTACTAACGCCACATTCCGGTTGCCAAGCGTATCACTCGATCGAAAGGCATCGAGGAAACGTTCATATTCCGTTGGGACGAGGAATGTCGGAAGTCCTTGTTGTCGTTTTGGTGCTTTTAATCCATCGAAGGGATTAGGCTCATCGGTGTCACGTGTCAAAAAACGACCAAATTGTTTGAGGCAGGAAACTTTTTGTGCAATCGTCGCCCGCGCCAGCTCCTGATCGTAAAGAGCATACAAATAACGCCGTGCACTTGCCAATTCAATCGATCGTAACTGATGATCGCGGCAAAAAGCGGCGTATTGTCGAAGTGTTTGATCATAAGAGCGACCTGTATTCGGAGATAATTGACGTTCAATATGAACATACCGCATGAAATCTTCTAGCAGTCGCTCAAAAGCAGTGTCTATCCCCATGAATGCGCCCCCTTCTGACCATTTCATTCTCGAATCGCCCTTAGCATAGCACAGACCAAGTAGTCTGACAATAGACCAAAAACCGAAAAATTAACGAAATTATCACGCTTTTATGACAAATTAAGAAATGGGGAGAAAGAGCGCTAAATCACGCCTTTCTCCCCATCAAAAATCACATATCCGTGAAATCTTTGATTGCTTCAAGTGCTCGCTCTGCGTAGAGCGCATACTTCTCAGGTTTTTTCATCCGAACCGGATGACCGACGAGTGCTGGTACCAATCCGAAGTTGGCATTCATTGGCTGGAAGTTCTTCCCTTCCGTCGTCGTGATATAGTGCGACATCGCACCCATCATCGTTTCCTGCGGGAACGTAACCGGTTCCGCCTCATTGACGAGACGTGCCGCATTGATTCCTGCCGTCAAACCGGACGCTGCTGACTCGACGTACCCTTCGACACCTGTCATTTGACCAGCAAAGAACAAGTCGTCACGTGTACGTGTCTGATACGTTGGTTTCAATAAATTCGGTGAGTTGACGAACGTGTTACGGTGCATGACACCATAACGGACGATTTCTGCATTCTCAAGACCAGGAATCAAGCGAATGATCCGCTTTTGTTCGCCCCATTTCAAATGTGTCTGGAAGCCGACAAGGTTGAACAATGTTCCAGCTGAGTTATCCTGACGCAATTGAACGACAGCATATGGTCGTTTGCCTGTCTTCGGATCTTCAAGTCCAACTGGCTTCATCGGTCCAAACAAGAGTGTTTTCGGTCCGCGTGAAGCGAGAACTTCAAATGGCATACAGCCCTCGAAGTAAATCTCTTTTTCAAATTCCTTCAATGGAACGACTTCCGCATTGATCAGCTCATCATAGAAGAGCTGGAATTCTTCTTCCGTCATTGGACAATTCAAGTAGGCAGCTTCGCCTTTATCATATCGTGATTTCAGGTAAACCTTCTCACGATCGATCGTGTCTCCATCGAGAATCGGTGCCGCTGCATCGAAGAAGTATAGGTAATCTTCACCTGTGAATTGTTTAAGTGATTCCGATAATGCCGCACTCGTCAACGGACCCGTCGCGACGATCGTCGGACCATCTGGAATCGCTTCGATTTCTTCATGATGGACGGTAACGTTCGGGTGGTTTTTCAACGTTTCCGTCACATATCCTGCGAAGTCGTGCCGATCGACAGCAAGTGCTCCACCTGCTGGAACGCTCGCTAAGTCTGCTGCTTTCATGATCAAGGAATCGAGCTGACGCATCTCTTCCTTTAAGACACCAACTGCGTTCGTTAACTGGTTCGCTCGAAGTGAGTTCGAACAGACGAGTTCAGCGAATTGGTCTGTATGGTGCGCGGGTGTCTGTTTGACAGGCCGCATTTCATATAAATCTACTTGTACGCCGCGTTTTGCAAGTTGCCATGCTGCTTCAGAACCTGCAAGTCCCGCGCCGATTACCGTTACACGTTTCAACGGTCATTCCTCCTCTTGCTCCTGATCGATGCGTGTTTCATGATGTCCACAAGATGTACATTCTACTTTCACACCGTTCTTGATTTTCTTTTGTACCATCATACTACTACATACCGGACATGGTTCTTCGACCGGTTTATCCCATGAGACGAACTCACACTCCGGATAGTTCGAACAACCGTAGAACAAACGTCCTTTTTTACTACGACGTTCGACGATGTCGCCCGTTCCACATGTCGGACACTTCACACCGATCTCGACTTGGATCGGTTTCGTATTACGACACTCTGGGAAGTTCGAGCACGCCATGAACTTGCCATAACGTCCCATCTTGATGACCATCGGGTGACCACAGACTTCACAATCTTCTCCAGCCGGTTCATCTTTGATTTCAATCTTCTCGATTTCTGCTTCTGCTCGTGTCAGACGCTTTGCAAAGGACTTATAGATTGGATCGACGACTTCCGTCCACTGCATGTCACCTTTTTCGATCGCATCGAGTAAAGCTTCCATGTCTGCCGTGAACTGGACAGTGATGAACTCTTGGAAATAGTCGCTGATCATATCGATGACGAGTTCACCGAGTTCCGTTGGTAAAAATTTCTTCTCTTCAAGCGTCACGTAACCCCGTTTTTGAATCGTATCGAGCGTCGGCGCATACGTCGACGGACGACCGATACCGAGCTCTTCCATCGCCCGGACAAGACGTGCTTCCGTATAACGTGGTGGTGGTTGTGTGAAGTGTTGTTTCGGTTCGATTGCTGATTGTTTCAACTCTTCCCCTTCATCGAGTGGAGGAAGTAGTCCTTCCTTGACGTCTGAAACCGCCTCATCGTCCGTATCTTCGATGTAGACCTTCATGAAGCCCGGGAATTTAACGGTCGACCCGTTCGCACGGAACGTGACGTCGTTCGAGACGAGATCGATTTTGACAGTATCGAGAATCGCTGGCGCCATCTGGCTTGCGACGAACCGTTCCCAAATTAGTTTATATAAGCGGAACTGATCACGCGATAAATACGATTTGACGAGTTGTGGCTCACGCATCGTCGAAGTCGGACGAACCGCTTCGTGTGCATCTTGTGAGTTCGCTGATTTCTTTTCTTTACGTTTCTCGCTTGCGATGTATTCTTTTCCGTACGCCTGCTCAATGAACCCGTGTGCTTCGAGGTTCGCCGAATCTGACGTCCGTGTCGAATCGGTACGCATATACGTAATCAAACCGACTGTACCTTCTTTTCCAATTTCGATTCCTTCGTATAGCTGTTGTGCGATCATCATCGTCTTCTTCGCTCGGAAGTTCAGCTTACGTGCTGCTTCCTGTTGCAAAGAACTCGTCGTAAACGGTAACGCCGGATTCCGTTTCCGCTCTTTTTTCGTGACGGAATCAACTGTAAAGTCTTCTGAGAGTTGATTCAAGATTTGATCGACTTCTTCTTGCGAATGAAGTTCACGCTTCTTGCCATCGACTCCGTAGAAGTTCGCTTCGAGCTTTTCACCGTTTGCATCGAGTTCGAGTTTGATCGTCCAGTATTCTTCAGGCATGAACGCATTGATTTCTTGTTCACGATCGATGATCATCTTGACGGCAACGGATTGAACGCGTCCCGCAGATAACCCTTTTTTAATCTTCTTCCATAATAACGGACTCATGCTGTAACCAACAAGGCGGTCCAAGATACGACGGGCTTGCTGCGCATCGACAAGATCATAGTTGAGCTTGCGTGGTCGCTTGAACGAATCCTTGATGGCATCTTTCGTGATTTCATTGAAGACGACGCGGCACTCCGTTGATTCATCAACGCCTAATGCTTTAGCTAAATGCCATGCGATCGCTTCCCCTTCACGGTCGGGGTCGGCTGCGAGATAGATTTTTTGTGCTTTTTTCGCAGCTGTCTTGAGTTCTTTTAAGACCGGACCTTTACCACGGATCGTGATATATTTCGGTTCATAGTCATGTTCGACGTCGACTCCCATTTGGCTTTTCGGCAAGTCAATGACGTGCCCCATCGACGCTTTCACGGTATAGTTGGATCCGAGATAACGTTTAATGGTTTTTGCCTTAGCGGGTGACTCGACGATTACTAGATATTTTGCCATTGCAATCGCTCCCTATTAGAGGCGTACTCGTATTTTAATCTCACTTATCATAGTAGTCTCGATTCCCATTTGTCAACGTTCAGCCGAATACTTTTTGAAACTTCTTCCGGATCAAGGAGTGGAATCGCTCCTTCTGCGATCAATTGATTCGTTCCGGTAAAGAACGATTCCGTGGGACAACCCGGCAAACAATAGACATCTTTTCCTTGGTCAAGCGCATGATTGGCAGTATTCATCGTACCGCTTCGTTTCGCCGCTTCGACGATGATCAATGATGAAGATAATCCAGCAATGATCCGATTCCGTTCTAGAAATTGAAATTTTTGAATAGGAGTTCCGAGTGGATATTCAGAGAGAAGAAGACCGTTCGAGAGGATGCGTTCAAAAAGAGAAGCATGGGAAGTAGGATATAGACGATCAAGTCCTCCTGCGAGAACCGCAATCGTTGTCTGCTGATGTTTTAAGGATAGACGATGGACGAGGGCATCGATACCATAGGCACCTCCGGAAACGGTGGCGAGATCTGGATGAAAGAAGGGTTGCAAGAAACGCATACGGGAAAGATGGTGCGGTGAGGGGGTTCGACTACCGATGATACTGACGCGTGGAAGTGTTAAGCGGAACGGATCACCGCGGTAAAAGAGGGCATAGACCGGTTGAGGGATCGTCAGTAACACAGTCGGAAACAGTGGATCTCCTTTGACTAGAATCGACTCTTCGATCCAATCAAGCTGTAATGCTTGTTCATACCGTTTTCGAAGACGCGTCGAAACGGGTAATTCATGACTGGGAACGATTCCGAATTGCTCAATCAATCGGACGATCGTGTACGGTACCTGACACATGGCGAAGCGGACATACAGTTCACGTTTCATGAGATCAGCGCTCCTTATTATATAGAAGAAAGCCGTCCTGATTTGATCAGGACAGCTTCTTTTTTTGATTTATTTGACTGTGCTGTTCGTTACGCACTCGTCATAGATCCCTGCTTCTTTGATGACACGGATTAACGTCTCACCAATGACAGCTGGTGTTTCTGCCACTTCGATTCCGTTTGCACGGAGTGTCTTGATTTTTTCAGCAGCTGTTCCTTTACCGCCAGAGATGATCGCACCTGCGTGACCCATCCGTTTGCCGGCAGGAGCTGTTTGACCACCGATGAAACCAATGACTGGTTTCGTCATGTTCGCTTTGACCCACTCAGCCGCTTCTTCTTCAGCTGTTCCACCGATTTCCCCTAACATGATGACGGCTTTTGTTTCTGGATCTTCATTGAATGCTTTGAGCGTATCGATGAAGTCCGTTCCATTGACCGGGTCGCCCCCGATACCAACAGCTGTCGATTGACCGATACCAGCAGTCGTCAATTGATGGACAGCTTCATATGTCAAAGTCCCAGAACGTGAGACGATACCGACATGACCTGGTGTATGGATATATCCTGGCATGATACCAAGTTTCGCGACACCTGGAGTGATGACGCCCGGGCAGTTCGGTCCGATGAGACGAACTGGTTTGCCTTCGAGGTAACGTTTTACTTTGACCATATCAAGAACTGGAATACCTTCCGTGATACAGATGATCAGCGCGATGTTCGCATCTGCTGCTTCCATGATTGCATCCGCTGCGAATGCTGGTGGAACGTAGATGATCGATGCGTTCGCACCCGTTTTTTCGACCGCTTGTGCGACCGTATCAAAGACAGGAACACCACCGAGTACTTCCGTACCGCCTTTTCCTGGTGTGACACCGCCTACGAGGTTTGTGCCGTAGTCGATCATCTGTTCACCGTGGAACATCCCTTGGTTACCAGTAATCCCTTGAATAATGACTTTCGTCGATTCGTTCACCCAAATACTCATCTTTAGCTCCCCCTTACTTCACGAGCGCAGCGATTTTTTCTGCGCCGTCTGCCATTGATGTAGCTGCTGTAATCGCTAGACCTGAATCTTTGAGAATTTGTTTCCCTGCATCAACGTTCGTCCCTTCAAGACGAACGACGAGTGGCAATTCGAGACCGACTTCTTTTGTAGCCGCAACGATACCTTCTGCGATGACGTCACATTTCATGATTCCACCGAAGATGTTGACGAAAATCCCTTTGACGTTCTCATCCGACAAGATCAGTTTGAAGGCTTCTGTAACTTTCTCTTTTGTCGCACCACCACCGACATCGAGGAAGTTCGCAGGATCACCACTGAAGTGTTTGATGATATCCATCGTTGCCATGGCAAGACCAGCACCATTGACGAGGCAACCGATGTTTCCATCGAGCGCGATGTAGTTCAAATCACTCTTTGATGCTTCGACTTCGCGTGGATCTTCTTCAGTTTCATCACGTAACGCCACGATGTCCGCATGACGATACAATGCATTTGAGTCGAAGTTCAACTTCGCATCCAGTGCGAGGACTTCGCCATCCTTCGTCGTGACGAGTGGGTTGATTTCTGCGATCGAACAATCCTTGTCGACGAAGAAGTTGTAGAGTTTCGTGACCATGCCGACGAACTTGTTGACGAGCTTCACAGGAACACCCATTGCGAACGCAAGTTTACGCGCTTGGAACCCTTGAAGACCAACTGCAGGATCGACGACTTCTTTGATGATTTTTTCTGGTGTCGCTTCCGCCACCTCTTCGATGTCCATACCACCTTCGCTTGATCCCATGATGACGACACGTCCTGTCACACGATCAAGTACGATTCCAAGATAGTATTCTTTGTCAATCGCACACCCTTCTTCGACGAGAAGACGTTGAACGACTTTTCCTTCTGGACCTGTTTGGTGCGTGACGAGCGTTTTGCCGAGTAACTCCGTCGCATATTCTTTCACTTCTTCTTGCGATTTCGCAAGCTTGACGCCACCTGCTTTACCGCGTCCCCCCGCGTGAATTTGAGCTTTGACGACTTTAATCGGGCCTGACAATTGTTCTGATGCATCGACCGCCTCTTCGACGGTGAAGGCTGCGATTCCGTTTGGTACGGGTACACCGTACGAACGAAGTAATTCTTTTGCCTGATACTCATGTACATTCATGAAAAAATCCCCCTTAACCCCTTTAGTTTCGGCTCTTTCATTGTAGTTAAAATTGGAAGCGCTGTCTATCGTTATCGACCGAAAGCTTTATTTTTTCAGAAATTCATCTTGATCGAGACGATATAAAAAGGCAAATAACTCGGCAATGACACCGTATAATTCTTCCGGAATCTGTTCTGATACTTGAACAGCATCTAGTAACGTCATCAACGTTTCGTCCTGCCGGATCGGAATATCATGTTTTAATGCCTCTTCTAAAATCCGTTCTGCGATGTGTTCCGATCCCTTAGCAACGACCTTTGGGGCATGCATCTGTTCTTCGTATGATAGAGCTATTGCTTTTTTCATATATGAAGATCCACCCTTCCGTTACGCGTTGAGATATCATGTGGTACGCGCTCTTTCGTCTGTTCGACCCAATCGAATCGCGTCAATGCATAGCCTTGTTCCTCAAGACGAGTCTGAATTTGCGGTGTGTAGGCTTGCATGAACGTATTGACGTGCGCATTTGGATGAAAGACGGAAATCGAAACATTCCGGTCTGCGATCAAGACGTCGACAGCGACCTCACCGAGCGTCGGTAATTGAAGATATAAGACGACACGGGCATGATTTGGATCAAACGTCCGTTCGAACGGTGCTTCCATCATGAGATCAACATCTTCGAACGGTCCAAATTGAGGTAATTGAAATAAATAGACTCCTTTCCCTGCTTCGTTCGTTGCTTGGACGAGTTGTTGCGCTAAAATCTGATCACTCGTCTTTCGATCAAGCGTTCGACCTGTCTCGTCACCCTTTGCCAGTTGAACGAGTTCGGTAAGGGCGTGTTTTAACTGCTTCGCTTCTCCTTCCGTCACCGGTTGACCGATTTGCCTTAGGAGTTCCCGTGTTTCCGCAGTCGGTACCGTCTGGCGTTGTAAAAAGGAGTCGAGTAACTGGGGGAGAGCCGACTTTTGCGGAACAGACTCGGTCGAGATGATTTTTAAAACTGGTTGTCCCTCTGCTGAAACGACTTGAAAGCGATACATGTTCCCTTCTTTTAGTTCAGCTGTCGTCCCTGCCGTCAAGACGCGTTGACCGACTTGGAGTTCCATTAATCCGTCGGGTAACAGCTTTAAAACTTTACCGACGATGTTTGCGCCTTCCCGTAACGGTAGGTTCGCATGATCGATGATTTTAAATGGTAATAAGGCACGATGTTCGATTTGCATGATCGTTTCCTCCTAGAGGCGTTCTATGACAGGGCGGAATGTTTTTCGATGAATCGGTGTGACGCCCAGTGTATCGAGCGCTTGTAAATGTATGGGTGTTCCGTAACCTGCGTGTGTTTCAAATCCATATCCCGGATACTCGATCGCATATTGTTCCATCATCGCATCTCGTGTCTCTTTCGCAACGACACTTGCAGCAGCAATGGAGACACTCCGCGCATCTCCTTTGATAAGAGAGAGTTGTGGTGTATCGTCGTCGAGTGTCATCGCATCGACAAGTAAGGCATCTGGTTTGAGTTGACGAACTGCGTCTTGCATTGCCCGTTTCGATGCTTGATAGATATTGATTTCGTCGATTTCAGCCGGTTCGATGATGCCGATCGCAATCTCAGCAACTTCTTGCAAATGCTTCAGTGCCGCTTGCCGCTGTACTTTACTCATCTGTTTGGAATCCGTTAGTCCTGGATGATAGAATCCGTCTGGTAAGATGACCGCTGCTGCGACGACTGGACCAGCTAGTGGACCTCGCCCGACTTCGTCCACTCCTGCAATTCGAACGTATCCTTGCTGACGATACTCGTCTTCAAACGCGAGTCGTTCCTTGAAATCGATCCGTTGCTGTTCTTCGTGCGCAAATCGTCGTTCTGTCTGACGAAACAGTGTATGCACCCCTTTTCGCGTATCTGACGCCAGTTCCTGCTTTAACTGAATAAATTCTTCTAGTGTTGCTTTTTGCAATCGTTCTTTTAATTCTGCTATCTTCATACATCCTGCTCCTTTGAAAAAAACTTGGACATCAAAAGATGTCCAAGTCCGTTATGCATGCGTTTCCCATTCTTCAACCGTTTCAAGCGTCACTCGACCTAGCTTTTCCGTTCGTAGTTCATGCAAGAGCATTTCGCTCGTCCGCTCGAAATCGACATAGCCACCTGAGACGAAACCACGTTTTTTACCGATTGCTTCAAGTACATCAACCGCTTCTCCCGATACTTCGTCGAGTCGATAGCGCTCACGCAACTGCTCCGGATACCGTGTCTTTAGCTCACGAAGGGCAAATAGCGCGATATCGTCGATGTTTAAGATATCATCCTTGATCGCTCCTGTCGCTGCTAACCGATATCCGACGACTTGATCGTCGAACTTCGGCCAGAGGATACCTGGTGTATCAAGTAATTCCATCTCACCTGTCTTCATCTTGATCCACTGCTGGCGTTTCGTCACACCCGGACGGTCACCCGTGATAGCGATATTTCGGCCAGCAAGTCGATTGATGAGCGTCGATTTCCCGACGTTCGGAATGCCGATGATCAAGGCACGGATCGCACTCGGATTCCGCCCTTTCTCCCGCATCCGTGCGTGTTTTTCTTTCATTAGTCGTAAAGCACCCTCATGGATTTGATTCAATCCTTTATTGTGCTTCGCGTCAACCGCAACGACATCAACACCATCTGCTCGTAATGCCTGCATCCATTGCTCCGTCACTCGTTTATCCGCCATATCCGCCTTGTTGAGGACAATCAGTCGCGGCTTACCTGCCGTGATCTGTTCGACCATCGGGTTACGGCTCGACATCGGAAGACGGGCATCGACGAGTTCGATCACCACATCGATCAACTTTAGTTTTTCTGTGACTTCCCGACGTGCTTTGGCCATGTGACCGGGGAACCATTGAATCGTCATATCCTTCACCTCGTTCATATATTCCTGGACTTCTTGCTGATCATACGATACATGAAAAAACATCCACTCCCTAGTATACGCAACTTCAGACAAGAAAAGAAGATGAGCTGCTTACTTTTAACGGCAAGCGTCTCATCTTCGTTCGTTTTAATCGACAGAGCGTACATCATTGAATGGATAGAAGACGAAGTTCGTCGTTCCGACGATTTGATCTTCATCCACAAAACCGATATCACGACTATCTTTTGAATTTTGACGATTGTCTCCCATGACGAATACTTTTCCTTTTGGAACAGTCGTCTCTCCTGTTCGCTCTTCAAGCGTGAAGTCTTCCGTCAATGGCACACCACTCATCTGGGCTTTATATTCTTTCAAATACGGTTCGGCGACTTTCTTGTCGTTGACATACAATGTATCGTCTTTGTAATACATCGTATCTCCCGGAACAGCGATGACCCGTTTGATATAGTCTCGTGTTTCCGTTGCATGGAAGACGACGATATCGCCTCTTTCTGGTTCATTAAAATAGTATGGGATCTTATTGACAATCATTCGATCCGCATTGTGTAAGGTTGGCATCATCGATTCCCCATCAACGATGACGGGTACGAACAGAAACGTTCGAATGATGAACGCGATGACGAGCGCTACGACGAGCGCCTTTACCCAACTGAATAACTCCTTCACGAATTCCACTCCCTTGATTAACGCAATTTCTTCCTAAGGACTAGTATACGCATAAACTGCAAAAAAAAGAAGCTTGTCCGGAGACAAGCCACTTTTTCACATGATTAACGACGAATTTCTTTAATACGCGCCGCTTTACCACGAAGGTTACGGAGGTAGTAAAGTTTCGCACGACGGACTTTACCGTAGCGAACGACTTCGATTTGTGCAACACGTGGTGAGTGGAGCGGGAAAGCACGCTCAACGCCAACTCCGTAAGAAATTTTACGGACTGTGAATGTTTCACTGATGCCGCCACCGTGACGTTTGATGACTACGCCTTCGAAGAGCTGAATACGCTCACGCGTACCCTCGACGACTTTAACGTGTACACGGACTGTATCCCCAGGACGGAACGCAGGGACGTCTGACTTGATTTGTTCTTGTGTAAGTTCACGGAACAATTGTTGTGTGTTCATGAATGATTTCTCCTTTTTTCACCAATGTTCTTATCTTCATTTGCTTCAAGCATCCGACAGCGGAACATCGTTAATGGGTGGCTTTTGCCACATGTTTTAACTTATCATAGATTCAGTCGTTTGACAATCCTGAAATCGAGTCTAAATAACGCTGATCTTCTTCCGTCAACGATGCATCCACGAGAAGATCAGGGCGCCGCTCATATGTCCGCTTCAGCGACTGTTCCCGTCGCCATTTTTCAATCCGGGCATGGTTGCCTGATAACAAAACATCGGGTACTCGGTACCCTTTATATTCTGCCGGACGTGTATAGTGCGGGTATTCGAGAAGTCCTGTTGAGAAGGAATCATCTTCGTGACTCGCAGACGCACCGAGGACGTCCGGTAAGAGGCGGACGACTGCGTCAATCATCGTCATCGCAGCGAGTTCTCCTCCCGTCAAGACGAAGTCTCCGAGCGAGACCTCATCCGTTACCAACTGATCATGGATTCGCTGATCAAACCCCTCATAGTGACCACATAAGAAGACCAATTCTTCTTCGTTTGCCCATTCTTCCGCCATTCGTTGCGAAAACCGTTTACCGGTCGGTGTCATGACGATGATTCGTCGTTTTCGTTCCGGTAGACTTGCCATCGCATCGAAGACGGGTTGCGGTGTCAACAACATGCCCGCTCCTCCACCATACGGATAATCATCGACCTTACCATGTCGATTCGTTGAAAAATCTCGAAAATTGATTGTTTCAAGTATGACGTGTTGATCGTCTTGCGCTCGCTTGACGATCGAATGGTCAAGCGCTGAAAACATTTCTGGAAACAACGTCAATACACGGATGTTCATTCCTCGATCAGTCCCGGAAGCGGCGTGATCTGAATGCGTTTCTGTTCGACGTCGACGGAAGCGACGACTTGCTCAATATACGGAATCAGGACATCTTTTTTTCCGTCGCGTTTGATCGTCCAGACGTCATTTGCGCCCGTTTCGAGAATGTCGGATACGACTCCTATTTTCGTCTCACCGTCATAAACCGTACAACCGATGATCTCATGATAGTAAAATTCATGCTCGTCTAAGTCCTGTAAGTCTTCTGCATGGACATAGAGTTTCAATCCTTTGTACTTCTCGACGTCATTGATATGATGCATGCCTTTGAACGTCACCATGATGAATTGTTTATGCTTCCGGTAGCCACTGATCGTTACCGGTGTATACGTGCCTTCAGAGCCGAGAAAGACTTCTTTTCCGACCTTAAAGCGTTCTTCCGGGAAATCCGTGCTTGCAAGTAACTTCAATTCCCCTTTTAGACCGTGCGTGTTGGCGATTTTCGCAATTTCCAACCATTCCATTCGTTTCACTTCCTTTCTTGAATTAAAAAAAGGAGGTAAGCTTTCGCTCACCTCCTAACGTCTTACTTCGCGAGTTTCGCGTTGTGGAATTTCTCCATGATACCAGCTTGTGAGAAGAGGTTACGAACTGTGTCCGAAGGTTTAGCACCTTCAGAGAGCCATTTAAGAGCTAGCTCTTCGTTGATTTTAACTTCTGCTTCTGGTTTAGCAACTGGATTGTAGTATCCGATTTGCTCGATGAAACGACCATCACGTGGTGCACGTGAGTCTGCTACTACCACACGGTAGAAAGGTGATTTTTTTGCGCCCATGCGCTTAAGACGAATTTTAACTGCCATTCGTAAGTCCCTCCAAATAATAAATGATTTTTTCGTTTAGTCAAATTGACAACTTCATTAGTATACAACGTTACAGCAAAAGAGAAAAGACTTTTAAAAGAATGGAAGGCCAAAGCCTTTCTTTTTCCCTTTGCCCATCTGTCCGGAAAATTGTTTCATCATTTTCCGCATGTCTTCGAACTGTTTAATGAGGCGGTTGACTTCTTGGATACTGCGTCCGCTACCACGGGCAATCCGCTTTCGACGGCTCGCATTCAAGATTTCAGGTTCAGTCCGCTCTCGTTTCGTCATCGATTGGATGATCGCTTCGACATACACGAGTTGCTTCTCATCGATTTGGGCGTTTTTCAACCCCTTCATCTTCCCTTTACCTGCCCCAGGGATCATTCCCAACAGTTCGTCGAGTGGACCCATCTGTTTCACTTGTTGCAACTGCTCGATGAAATCATCGAATGTAAACGATGCATCGCGCATTTTGCTTTCTAACTCTTTGGCACGCGTAGCGTCCATTTGTGACTCTGCTTTTTCAATCAGTGTCAGCATGTCTCCCATGCCTAGAATCCGAGACGCCATCCGCTCGGGATAGAATGGTTCGATGGCATCGAGCTTCTCTCCAAGACCGACGAACTTAATCGGTGCTCCGGTGACTGCCTTGATGGAGAGTGCTGCACCACCTCGCGTATCTCCGTCGAGCTTCGTCAGAACGACTCCCGTTACGCCAAGCTTCTCGTTGAAGCTCTCTGCGACGTTGACGGCATCCTGACCCGTCATCGAATCGACGACAAGGAAGATTTCATGCGGTTTGGCGATCTCCTTGACATCAACGAGTTCCTGCATCAGTTCCTCATCGACGTGTAAGCGACCTGCCGTATCGATCAACACGATATCGTGATGATGCTCTTTTGCATAATCGAGTGCACCGGTAACGATTTCTTGTGGACTAACCTGATCTCCCATCGAGAAGACCGGTAACTCCAATTGTTTTCCGAGTGTCTCTAATTGTTTGATTGCTGCCGGACGATAAATATCCGCCGCAACAAGCAAAGGACTACGATTATGTTTTTTACGTAAATGATTGGCAAGTTTACCCGTTGTCGTTGTTTTACCTGCCCCTTGCAGACCCGTCATCATGATGACGGTCGGAGGACGGTTCGCAAGCGTCAACGGTGACACTTCTGCACCCATCAGATTCGTCAATTCATCGTGGACGATTTTGACGACTTGTTGTCCTGGCGTCAAAGACGTCATGACATCCTGTCCGACGGCGCGTTCCTTTACATCATTTACGAATTGTTTGACGACCTTGAAGTTGACGTCGGCTTCGAGTAGCGCTAAGCGAACTTCGCGCATCATCTCTTTGACGTCTGCTTCAGAAATCTTACCTTTACCTCGCATTTTAGCGAGACTGGCTTGAAGCCGTTCCGATAATCCTTCGAATGCCATTAAGAATGCCTCCTACTCTAATTGCTCCAATGTCTCAATGATCACTAGGGCTTCACCCGGAAGGTCGCATTGCTTCAGCTGATCGAGTAACTGCTTTCGCCGTTCGTGTTTCTTGAACAGCGATAGTCGTTCTTCATACTGCTCGAGCATGGCTTCCGTGCGTTTTATGTTGTCGTAGACTGCTTGTCGGCTGACTTCAAACTCATCGGCGATCTCACCTAAGGAAAAGTCATCTAAGTAATAGAGTGACATGTAATTCCGTTGTTTTGGCGTCAAAAGCTCCTGATAAAAGTCAATCAGATAATTCATCCGGTTCGTTTTATCAAGTGTCATCCGAGCACCTCCGCAATGTTAAGTGAAATTCCTTTACAGATAGTATAGTACAGCCCTCACAGTGTGTTGTCAAGTTTTTTTCTTTACATGAAACGTCGCTTATTCCGCGCTTTCTTCCGTGTCGACGTTTTCTTTTTCTTCAAAGACATCGCCGAACAGTCCATACACGAATTGTTCTGCGTCAAACGGTTGTAAATCATCGATCTTTTCACCGAGACCCACGAACTTAACCGGCAGATTCAGCTCGTTCTTGATTGCAAGAACAATCCCGCCTTTTGCTGTGCCGTCAAGCTTCGTCAAGACGATTCCGCTGACGTTCGTCGCTTGTTTGAAGGCTTTTGCCTGCACCATCGCGTTTTGTCCTGTTGTTGCGTCAAGTGCCAACAATACTTCATGGGGTGCACCAGGAATTTCACGTTCGATGACGCGTTTGACCTTTTCGAGCTCGTTCATCAAATTGACCTTGTTTTGTAGGCGTCCTGCCGTATCACAAATCAGGACGTCGACCTTACGTGCTTTCGCTGCTTGGACGGCGTCATAGACGACAGCAGCCGGATCGGAGCCTTCGCCTTGACGAATGACCGGTACACCGGAGCGTTCGCCCCAGACTTGCAGTTGATCGATCGCACCAGCCCGGAACGTATCTCCCGCTGCTAACATGACGCTCTTACCTTCTTGTTTTAATCGGTTCGCAAGTTTCCCGATCGTTGTCGTCTTACCGACCCCGTTGACACCAACGAAGAGGATGACATTCAGCTCATGATCAAGATCAAGGGCTGTCTCTTCTTCTTCGACTAACATGTTCGCGACGACTTCAACAAGGACGTCCCGGACTTGTTTTGGATCCTTGACGTTACGTCGTTTGACTTCTGTCTTTAGTTCCTCGACCAAATCCATCGTCGTCGTCACACCGACGTCGGCTTGGATCAACACTTCTTCTAACTCTTCGAAAAAGTCTTCATCGACTTCACGGAAGCGGTAGACGAGATCATTGACGGCACTCGCTAATCCGTCGCGTGTCTTCGTCAAGCCTTCCGTGAATTTAGTCGTGACTTCTTGTGTCGAAGTCGTCAAGCGGTCTTTCAGTTTTTTAAAGAAACTCATCGTTTAATCTCCTTTGGTTCTTCACTTAATGTACGTCGTGCCTCTTCTAGTTTAACGGATAACACTTCAGATATCCCGTTTTGCTGCATCGTGACGCCGTAAAGGACATCTGCCGCCTCCATCGTTCCTTTCCGATGGGTGATGATGACGAACTGTGTCTCGCGTGCTAGCTGATGGACGAACTCGCCGAATCGCGCGACGTTCGCTTCGTCAAGCGCCGCCTCGACCTCATCGAGGACACAGAACGGGACAGGACGTGTCTTTAGAATCGCAAATAATAAGGCGATGGCTGTCAAGGCACGCTCTCCACCGGACAAGAGCGACAAATTCTGCAGCTTCTTACCAGGCGGTTTCGCAACGATATCAATTCCACTCGTCAACAGATCACTCGGGTCAACGAGGACTAGATCGGCTTCACCGCCCCCGAATAACTCGCGGAATGTTTCCCGGAAGTGTTCTCGGACAGCATCATACGTTTGACGGAACAATCGAATGACTTCTCGGTCCATCTCTTCGATGACGCCATAGAGATCGGTTTTAGCAGCGACGAGATCATCCCGTTGCGCAGATAGGAACGTAAACCGTTCATCGACCTCTGCGAATTCCTCAATCGCACCGATGTTGACGATGCCGATTTCTTCGAGTTGACGTTTGAGCAGATGAATTTCCTCTTTTGCCTCTTCATACGATAGATCAAGTGGTGCAATCAGTTCGAGCAGTAATCCCATCTCTTCCAGCATTTCTTGTCTTGTCTCAAGACGCGTGCTCGTTTTCCCTTGCGAGAGTCGTAGTTGCTCGAGTGCCTGTTTCGTCGTTTGTTGATCGTCCTTCGTCTTCGCTTCGCGGATCCGGATCAAGCGCAGGGATTCTGCTTGTACTTGAATCCGTTGCCCGATCGCGACGAGTTCGGTCTCGACCCGTTGTTGTTCCTGTTCCTGTTCGCGCTGTTCCGCGTGCAAGGCATCGATCTTCGCTTCGTCGAATCCTTCAAGGACATGACGCAAGTCACGGCGTTTATGACCACGTTCAAGCTTCGCGTGACTGACCTGTTCCGTCAGGCGTTCGATCTCTTGCGAAAGCTGCGCTTGTTTCATTTGGATCGTCCGCTCTTCGAGAACTGCTTCCGCTTGTTCCTTCTTCAGTTCGTCCATCGTGACGGCACCACGGGCTTGCGCATCCTTAAGACGATCTAAGGCTTGTCTGAGCTCTGTTTGACGCTCCGTCCATTTTGCGATCTCGACTTCCGACGTCTCGATGATCCGACGTGCTTCCTGTTCTTGTTCGAGTACACGTGCCATCTGTCGATCTTCAACCGACAATTCAGACGTCATGACAGCGAGATGACGGTTCGCATCTGCTAACGTATCGCGCGATTGTTCGAGTTGCCCTTGTAATGCTTGAATCGTTTCTGTCCGTGTCCGAGCCGTAGCATCAAGAGTCTGGATCGCCGCTCTCAGATCTTCTAAGCGGCGCATCTGCTCCCGAATGACCGCTTGCCCGCGCGTCAGTCCCTCTTTTAACTCGTCAAGTTCGCGCGATTGACTGAACAGTGGTGTACCTTTTTTCCGGCTTCCACCAGTCATCGTACCGCCGACGTTGACGACATCTCCTTCGAGCGTGACGAGACGATAGCGATGTCCTGTCGAACGGGCGATTTGGTTCGCCTGTTCAAGTGACTCGACGACGAGTGTCGTACCGAGCAAGTTCATCTTTAATTTCGTCAGCGTTTCGTCTGTCGTCACGAGATCACTTGCGATCCCGACGAATCCAGACATCCCTCCGACTTGTTCTCGCACTGAACGATTGACTTCGCGTGCTTGGAGTGAGGCGAGCGGCATGAACGTCGCTCGACCGGCATTTAATCGTCGAAGCTCCTGGATCAGACGACGTCCTGTCGCATCGGTATCAACGACGATATTTTGCATCGCACCACCAAGCGCTGTCTCGATTGCCGCTTCAAAGCGCGCCGGAACCGAAATCAACTCCGCGACCGCTCCGTGAATACCTGGGTGCTGATCTCGTTGTTTTAAAATCGTCTTCACGGCACCGAAATAACCGCTATAGTCGGCTTTGACGGATTCAAGGAATTCAATCCGGTCTTCCGTCTTATGCCGACGTCGCTCTAAATCCGCAACGGACTGTTCGACTTGGCGTAACGCCTGTTGTTGTTCATTTCGTGCCGCAAGTGCCGTTGTCTCTTCTTCCGTTGCTTGGTCCAACTTCGTCCGGATCGAAGCGACATCCGCTTCAAGTCGAGCGACGTCTTCCTCAAGTTGACGACGCGTCGATTGTTTCGTACCGCTGTCCGCCGTAAATGAACGTTGTTGTTCTTCTGCCTGCATGAGATCTTGCTTCGCCCGATTATAGGCATTATTCGTCGCAGCTAATCGACTCGCCACTTCAAAGGCTTCCGAACGTAATACTTCGGCTTCCTTATCAAAATCACGATCGGTTTGTGTCAGCGCTTGATCGGCTCGTTCCCGTTCAGCCGTGATCCGTTTTGCTTCCTGATCGACTTCTGCTTGGCGTTCCTGTAAAGCGGTCAGTTCGAGTTCCAGTTCCTTGACGCGTTCTTCGACGACGGCAACCTCTTGTTCGAGTCGCTCTTTCGTCTCGGTCCCGTGTTTTTCACGCTCTTTCGCTAGGTTAAGGGCACCTTGGATCTCAACCAATCGCGTCGAGACATGTCGAAGTTGCTCCTGCAACGCGTTTTCTTGTTGTCGTTCTTCTTCAAGCGCCGATTCTTGATTCTCTCGGGACACGACGGTCTCTTCGTAAGTCGTCTTTTGAGACGCAAGGCGTTCTTCACATTGTGCGATGTCACGCGCCAATGTTTCGAGCTCCGTCTGATACGTCGTGATTTCATGCGCTAAGATACCACGCTCGAGGACATCATGCCGTTCTCGAGCGACGAGATACTCTTTCGCGAGCGCCGCTTGTTCACGTAACGGCTCGATTCGTCCGCCGAGTTCATATAAAATATCATCGACACGTGATAGATTCGCTTCCGTATCACTTAATTTCCGCTCGGCTTGCTTCTTGCGATGACGATACTTTAAGACGCCTGCTGCTTCCTCGATGACAGCACGACGTTCTTCCGGTTTACCGGAGATGACTTGTTCAACACGACCTTGTCCGATGATTGCAAAAGCATCTCGCGACAAGCCTGTGTCCATGAACAGATCAAGAACATCCTTCAGGCGACATGGTTTTTTATTTAAAAAATAATCGCTGTCTCCGTTGCGGCTGACACGCCGCGTGACGCTGATTTCCTGATACGGCAACGCAACCGTTCCCGACTCGTTGTCTAAGACGAGCGTCACCTCGGCAAATTGTTTCCGGTGTTCAGACAGACTGCCGGCAAAAATGACGTCTTCCATCTTCGCCCCACGAAGTGACTTCGCAGATTGTTCTCCGAGTACCCAACGGACAGCATCCGATATATTTGATTTCCCACTTCCGTTCGGTCCGACGACTGCCGTGACACCCGGAAGGAATTCTAGTTCAGTTCGACTGGCAAATGATTTGAAGCCATTGATTTCAATTCGTTTTAAGTACATCTTGATCACCCGTATGTTTAAATTTCTTTTGAATTTCTTTCAGTTTACCATAGCCGAAACGCTAGCAACATGATAGGTTTTAAGGTAGTATCACGCGAAACAAGAAGAAGAGGAGCGAATAACACGATGACGATTGAACAAATGATTGAAGCGATCTTAGATAAATTGAACATCATCAACAAAGGGGTCATTAAAGCAGAACAATTCGACGGTTCAAAAAATGAGGACTTAAAAGAGATTTATGAGTTCGTCATGATGCGCGACTCGTTATCACTGGCAGAGGTCGACGCGATCGTCGACGAACTGAAATCCCTTAAGACTGTCTAATCAAGCGAACTTCACACGATAAAGGCCGATCATCTCTCACGCATTCGAGAGATGGTCGGCCTTTTGTTGCTTAAAACTGTTTCTTTAATTCAAGTAAGGCTTGTTTTGCTGCCTGTTGCTCTGCCTCTTTTTTCGATCGGCCTGTCCCGATCCCTTCCAGCTCATCCGCGACTTGGACACGCGAGATGAATTCCCGACTATGCGCCGGACCGCGCTCCTCGATGATTTCATACTCGATGACACCTAAGCCGACACGTTGAATCGCTTCCTGCAATTGACTCTTGAAATCTGTCTGTTCTTCAAAAAAGCCTGTCGCCACTTTCGGAAAAACCGCTTCGGCGAGGAATCGTTCGGCTGCTTCGATGCCTTGGTCAAGATACAAGGCGCCAATGAAGGATTCGAAGACATCCGCAAGTAAGGCTGGACGATTCCGACCACCGGTCAGTTCTTCCCCCTTACCTAACAGAATCATATCGGAAAACTGATAGTGATTCGCAAATTGGACGAGTGACGGTTCACAGACGATTGCCGCTCGCAATTTCGTTAATTCCCCCTCGGAACGTTCCGGGTAGTGTTCGAATAGATAGCGTGACACCGTCAACTCTAAGACAGCGTCCCCTAAAAATTCTAGGCGTTCGTTATCCCCTTCCGACTCGCGTTGTTCATTGACGAACGAAGAGTGCGTGAAGGCTTGTTTTAATAGCTCGACATTAGAAAACGTAATATTCAGGCGCTCTTGTAACGCTTCGAATTTCTGCTCGATTTGAGCGAGCGTCCGAGCATCCTTGCGTCGTTTTACATAGGGTCCTTTTCGGACACGACGTCCTTTTTGATTCGTCATAGTTCCTCCTAAACAGCTAAAGCCCACCGCAAATTGCGGTGGGTCAGCTTCAATGATCAGACTTGTGTTTCGATGTAGTTGACGACATCGCCGACAGTCTTCAAGTTTTCTGCTTGCTCATCTTCGATCGTGATTTCGAACTTGTCTTCTAAGTCCATGACGAGTTCCATGACTTCGAGAGAGTCAGCACCGAGGTCGTCTTTGAACGATTTATCAAGTGTGATTTCACTTTGTTCTTTTCCTAATTTTTCTGCGATTGCTTCTTGTACGTCTACTAAGATTTGTTCTTTTGTCATTTTAAAATCCCTCCATGAGTTGAGTATATAAGATGATTGCCGATTTGGCAAAGTACTACCGTTAGTTGTGTTACATCGTCATGCCGCCATCGACGGCAAGAGTTTGTCCTGTGATGTATCGCGCTTCATCTGAAGCGATGAAACTGACGAGTGAAGCGATATCGTCCGTTTGACCGAAGCGTTTCAACGGAATTTGCCCGAGTGACAGGTTCCGCTGTTCTTCCGTCAATTCATCCGTCATGTCCGTCTCGATGAAGCCTGGACAGATAGCATTGACTGTGACACCTTTACTCGCGAGTTCACGTGCGACGGATTTCGTCAGCCCGATCAGACCCGCTTTCGCTGCGACATAGTTCGCTTGCCCTGGATTTCCGGAAATACCGACGACTGATGCGATGTTGATGATACGACCGCTTGTTTTTAACAATGGACGTGTCGCAGCTTGCGTGACGAGAAACGCACCTTTCAGATTCGTATCGATGACAGCATCGAAATCCGCTTCCTTCATGCGCATCAGCAAACCATCACGCGTGATGCCGGCATTATTGACGACACAATCCAGTTGACCGAACGTGTCGATCGTCTGTTTGATCATCTGTTTGACAGCATCTGCTTCAGCGACATTCGCTTGAATCGCGAGTGCCTCTCCGCCTGCTTCCTTGATTTCACGGACGACTGCTTCCGCCTTGTCCGTGCTTCCTGCATAGTTGACGACGACACGGAAACCATCTGTTGCCAATCGCTTCGCGATGGCAGCTCCGATGCCGCGTGACGCGCCAGTGACGAGTGCTACTTTACTCAACGAATTCCCTCCGCTTCCAATTGCTCAAGTGTCGTGATGCTGATGATCTTCGCATCTTTTTTGATTCGTTTCACGAGACCGCTCAACGGAGATGATGGACCAAACTCGATGAATGTATCCGCACCTTCTTCGATCAGACGCTCAACGCATGATTCGAATCGAACCGGTGAGTAGAGCTGCTGAACGAGCAAACGAATCAATTCGTCTGGTTGATCATGGAACGCACTGTCGACGTTCGAGATGAATTTCGTCTTCGCCGCTTCAAACGGTGACGAGACGAGAATGTCTTCGAATCGTGGTGCGAATGGTGTCATGAGTGACGAATGGAACGCACCTGATACATCAAGCGGTAAGACACGTTTTGCTCCGAGCTCTTTTAACTTCGCTGTAGCGGATTCGACCGCTGCGATTTGTCCGGAGATGACGAATTGCCCAGGACAGTTGTAGTTGGCGATTTGAACGATTTCTCCCGTCGCCGCAATCGATTCGACCGCGTGATGGGCTGCCTCGACATCATTCATGCCGATGACCGCCGCCATCGTTCCACCCGTGACTTGATTCATGAGTTTTCCGCGTTCGCGGACGAGATAGACGGCTTCAGACGGTGTGATGACAGAAGCTGCGACGAGCGCGCTATATTCTCCAACACTGTGTCCGAGTACGAAATCAGGTGTATGTCCTTGTGCTGCGTACTGCTGTGCGAGTAATGCACTGTGTGCGACGATGGCTGGTTGAGCGATATCTGTTGCTTTCAATTCATCCTTCGTCCCTGTCGTCATCAGCGTCGTCAGATCCAGACCAATTCGCGTTCCGAGGTCAGCGAGTGCTTGGCGTGTCTCGTCTTGCGTGATGAGCGTCTGTCCCATTCCAGGCGTTTGTGACCCTTGTCCCGGAAACATCCAAACTGTTTTCCCCATCTCGTCTCACTCCTTCTTAACGTGCTTTTGTTGCCTTCGCTTGAACGATTTTGGCAACGACTTCTTGTTCGACCATCTTTTCCGCTTGAACGAGCGCTCGGCTGAATGCGTAAGCATTACTTGAACCATGCGCCTTGATGACCGGAGCCGCAATCCCGAATAGTCCAGCACCGCCATATTCTTCATAGGCGAGCAACTGCTTCATTTTTTTCAACTTCGGTTTCAGTACGAGAGCGGCGAGCTTTGATGTCCACGAGCTCATGAATTGTTCCTTCATGACACCCATGATCATACTGGCTGCCCCTTCAGTACTTTTAAGTAACGTATTGCCGGCAAAACCTTCCGTGACGATGACATCGACGTCACCGCTCATCGCTTCTCTCGCCTCGACGTTCCCAACGAAATGAATCGGTGCTGTCTCAAGTAGCGGATACGTTTCCTTCGTCAGTGCATTCCCTTTACCGGCTTCTGATCCGATATTCAAGAGTCCGACTTTTGGACGTGTGATGCCGCGAACTTGTTCTGCGTAGACAGACCCCATGATGGCATAATCGAGCAGATGCTCTGCCTTCGCATCCGGGTTGGCGCCAACATCTAAGATGACGACACCTTTCCCATTACGTGTCGGGAAAGTCGGGGCCAGTGCAGGACGGTCAACTCCTTCGATTCGACCGATGACGAACAATCCGGCAGTCATGAGCGCTCCCGTGTTGCCTGCTGAAATCAAGGCATCTGCCTCTCCTGATTTCACCAGGTTTGCAGCCACAACGAGTGAGCTATCTTTCTTGCGGCGAATCGCACGTACCGGTTCGTCTTCTCCGGTGATGACGGATGCCGCGTGGACGATCGTCACGCGCGGATCCTCGATTGTGTATGAGCGTAATTTCAACTCATCTCCGACTAGTCGGATATCGATGTCTTCGTTTGGACGTTCTGCCAAATAGGCAACGACCCCTTCTACGATGGCACGGGGTGCGTGATCGCCCCCCATAGCGTCAACTGCTAAAATCATTTCGATTCCTCCTTACTACTTCGATACACTGTGAACTCACCGATAAAGACACATTCTTCACCGACATAACTCTCCACCGTGATGTCAGAACGCCCATCTTGACGATGGGAACTGACGAACGCCTTCGCAACGACGCGTTCTCCGACATGAACGGAGCGTGTGAACTGAACGTTCGCACGTGTCGTCAACGCGAGTTCATCGTCGATGAGCGCAATCGCAAGCGAGTTTGCCTGCGCGAACAAAATATGTCCGCGGGCGATTGCATTCCGACTAAACGCATGTTCCGGCAAAATCTCAAGGATCGAGATCGCAGATGTATCGAGTTTCAGGTCAATCATATCACCAATGACTTCATTTTCAGTCAACGTACGCACATCATCCAGCCGTTCGGTCGCGACGTGTTTAATTCGCTCCCGTAATTCCGGAATCTTTAATTCCATCCGGTCGAGACGAATCGTCTGAATACTGACACGGAATCGTGTCGCCAGCGCTTCATCCGTGATGAACGGATTTTGCTCGATCGTCTGTAATAATTCTTGTTGTCTCTCTTTTTTAGGTACCCGCATGTATGTTCCTCCCACAAGAAGGATGACCACTATTATTACCTGGTACTAATAGTAGTATATATCCCTTGTTGTTCACTTTCAAGTATTATTCGATTCTTTCTCCTTCAAGTAGCCCTTGTCGTTCGATATAGTCACGCAAGACATCGTATTCCGGCGCTTGCCAAAAGGCGTCCGATCGCAGTAATCGGACTGCATCTTGTCGCGCAGTTTCCATGACTTGTATATCGAGCGCCGGATCGGTCAAGACGAAGCGCGGTAATCCACTTTGTTCGGTACCGAAGAAATTTCCGGCTCCGCGCAGTTTTAAATCCTTTTCCGCTAGCTTGAAGCCATCGTTCGTCTCCGTCATCGTCTTGATCCGTTCTTTTCCCGTATCGGAAGAGGGATCGGCGATTAGAATACAGTAAGACTGGGCATCGCCTCGACCAACGCGTCCTCTTAATTGGTGTAATTGCGCAAGACCGAAGCGTTCTGCATCATGAATGACGATGATCGATGCGTTCGGAACGTTCACGCCGACCTCGACGACCGTCGTTGAAACAAGGATTTGAACAGTATTCTCCTTGAATGCCTGCATGACCTCGTCTTTTTCTGAAGAAGTCAAGCGCCCATGCATCAAACCGACATGATAGGGCTTGAACCGCTCGGTCAATGTCGCATGTAATTCGATCGCATTTTGAACTTCGAGTGATTCGGATTCCTCGATCAATGGCGTGATGACGTAGGCTTGTCGACCTTGCGACAATTCTTTCTCGACGAATCCGAAAACGCGTTCCATCTGTTGCGGTTTCGCCCAGTAGGTCTCGATTTCCTTTCGTCCCGCCGGCATCTCATCGATGATCGAAACATCCATATCTCCAAAGACCGATATCGCAAGCGTACGCGGAATCGGTGTCGCTGTCATATATAATACATCTGCCTGTTCAGCTTTCGCGCGCAACCGCTTCCGTTGTTCGACACCGAAGCGATGTTGTTCATCGGTGATGACGAGGTGTAATGCCTTGAACTGGACGGTGTCTTGAATCAGCGCATGTGTTCCGACTAAGACGTCGATCTCTCCTGTTACAAGAGCTTCGAGCAAGTGTGCACGCGCTTTCCCTTTAACGGAACTCGTCAGTAAACCGACTCGGATCCCAAGTGGTTCAAGCAATGGGGCCAGCGACGCTGCATGCTGTTCCGCTAAAATTTCGGTCGGCACCATCAAGGCACCTTGTTTTCCGGCACGAACCGTCGCGAACAAGGCGATGGCTGCGATGACGGTCTTTCCGCTTCCGACATCTCCTTGCAACAACCGATTCATTCGTTCGCCGCGACCGATGTCGTCTAGAATCTCTTTTGTCACACGTTGCTGTGCACCTGTCAGCGGAAACGGCAGGCTCTTGATGAAATTGGCAATATCCGTTTCATGTAAAGGCAAGGCAATCCCTTGACCTTTCCGTCGTCCAAGACGTAACGCCTGTAATTTCAGTTGGAAATAGAGGCACTCCTCGTAGACATAACTGCGACGAGCAGCCGTTAACTCTTGTCGATTCGTTGGGAAATGAAGCGACTTCAACATCGTCATCCGGTCTTGCAACCGATACGTCTTCCGGATGCTATCCGGGATTCGTTCAGCTAATGCCTCAGTCTCCTTGAACGCCAAGTCGACGACGCGTCGGAATGTCTTCATCCGCATGTCACCCCGGAGCGAGTAAACGGGTGTCAATTCGCCTTCGATTGCCCCGAATTGCAATTCCGTCGCAGAGATCGTCATCCGGTGTAAATCCCACTTGCCACTGACCGTCACTTCTGCTCCAAGTTGCAATTGGTCTTTGTAGAATGCCCGGTTGAACATCGTTACGGTCACACTATACCGTTCTTCAACGAGCAAACGGAACGTTAAACGATTTTTTCCTTTGCCGTAATAGCGCACAAGTGGTTCAGACTGGACTTGACCCGTGAACTTGACTTTATCCTCATGGATTGCTTCCGTTAGACTTCCCGTCACGAAGTCGTCATAACGAAACGGGACGTGCTCGAGCACGTCCGCAACGGTGAGAATATTCATCTCTTCTAGTTTTTTCGCTAAATCCCGTCCGACACCTTTTAATGTCTTGACGTCACGTGATGGATTCATTCGATAACTCTCCGAAGATTTTCGCTTCGAGCCAGCGACCCGTCGGCGTATTCGCGAGTCCACCTTTTGCTGTCTCGCGAAGCGCAGACGGCATCATCTGACCAATCTCATGCATGGCTGAGATGACTTCATCACACGGAATCCGTGACGTGATTCCAGCGAGTGCCATGTCGGCAGCGACAACAGCATTCGCCCCACCCATCGCATTGCGTTTCACGCATGGCACTTCGACGAGTCCTGCAACAGGATCACAGACGAGTCCAAGCATGTTCTTCAGCGCGATCGCAAAAGCATGCGCTGACTGATCCGGTGTTCCGCCCGCCATCTCAACGATGGCAGCTGCTGCCATCGCTGTTGCCGAACCGACTTCTGCTTGACAGCCACCAGCCGCTCCAGAAATCGATGCATTGTTCGCGACGACGAAACCAAACGCACCGGATGTGAACAAGAAGCGTAACATCTGTTCACGCGTTGGGTTTAACCGATCTTTGACAGCAAATAGTGTACCTGGTACGACGCCGGCACTCCCTGCCGTTGGTGTCGCACAAATTTTTCCCATCGCAGCATTGACTTCATTCGTTCCGATTGCTTTACTGACGGCATCAAGTAGCAAATCTCCTGACAAACCTTTACCTGAAGCACGGTATCGTTGAAGCAAGACAGCATCCCCACCGGTCAGTCCTGTCACCGACTGGACACCGTCACCATCAAGTGAACGAGCGACTGCTTCTTCCATCACTTGTAGGTTTCGTTCCATCATCGCATAGACTTCATCTCGCTCTAAATGACGAACCGTCATCTCTTGCTCGATCATGACTTCCGAAATCGGAATATTTCGTTCCGTCGCGATGGCGACGAGTTCTTTTACGGATTTAAACATGTCTTCACTCTCCCATCATGACGGCACGCTCGACTTGAGGTAACCGATCGATTTCTTCCAACACTTCTGCCGTTATCCGGTCATCAATCTCAATTGCCATGAGTGCTTGTTTTCCTTTTTCATGCCGTGACACTTCCATATGCCCGATGTTGATTTCGTAATCAGCCAAAATGCTCGTCACGGCTGCAATCGCACCAAAGCGGTCATGGTGCAAGACGACGAGTGCCGGCCCCCCACCGGACAAACGAAGCGGTACACCATTTAATTCCGTGATTTCAATCGTTCCCCCACCAATTGAAATACCAACCAATTCAAACTCTTCTACTCCATTCGTCAAATGGACACGAGCCGTATTCGGATGATCCGTCAACGCTTCACTCGTCTCGAAATGAATCTCAATCCCTTTCGACTTCGCGATATCGATCGATTGTGGAATCCGGTCGTCAAACGTATCGTATCCGAGAACACCGCCGATGATGGCGACATCCGTTCCATGTCCACGATACGTATCCGCGAATGAACCGTAAAACGTGATGTGGATGACAGTAGGCGTTTCCCCGAATAATTTACCCGCCATCAATCCAATCCGTGCAGCCCCTGCTGTATGCGAGCTCGATGGACCAACCATGACTGGTCCGATGATGTCAAAGACGCTACGATATTTCATTTCTTTTCCCCTCTCTATGAAACAAACGAAATCCCACCTCTATTATCGCAGATGGTGGGATTCGTGAAAAGGCTAGTCGCCCTTTTTCAGTATGATGGTTTTATTCGACGCTTAAAATGTACGAATAAAGTGGTTGTTTGCCGTCGTGGACTTCCACTTCAGCATCCGGATTGACCGATTCGATGTACGCGACGAGTGCGTCAACTTCTTCTGTCGAGACGCCTTCACCGTAAAGAACCGTGATGATTTCGTCGTCCTCAGTGACGAGTGTATCGACGAGTTTCTTGACTGCACCAAGACTTGAAGCGTCCGTAGCGACGATTTGTTTTTCAGCAATCGCCATATGGTCGTCCTTCTTGATTTCTACACCATCGATGTTCGTATCACGTACGGCATATGTGACTTGTCCCGACTTAACGGCTGCAATCGCATCTGCCATGTGCGCTTCGTTCTCTTCGACAGTCGCTTCTGGATTATAGACGATTGTTGCTGCTAAACCTTGTGGAACTGTTTTTGATTTCACGACCGTCACACCACAATTCGCAACAGATGCTGCTTGTTCAGCGGCCATGATGATGTTTGAGTTGTTTGGATAGACATAAACGTGTTCAGCGTGTGCATCCTCGATCGCCTTAACGATATCTTCCGTCGACGGGTTCATCGTTTGTCCGCCTTCGATGACGACACTGACACCGAGTGATTTAAAGAGTTCGCTGATTCCTTCACCCATTGCGACTGTCACGAGGGCTGCTTTCGCTTTTGCCTTCGGTGCAGCGACTGGAGTGACTTGGTTCGCACCTTCTTCTTCAAGGATCGTCGAGTGTTGTTGACGCATGTTTTCAATCTTAACAGCGACGAGTTCACCGAAACGTTGTCCTTTTGTGATGACTTCTCCTGGTGTTTCAACGTGGACGTGAACTTTAAGGAGTTCTTCATCCGCTACGACGAGCAACGAATCACCGAATTCCGCTAATTCGTTCCGGAAGTCTTCTTCGCTGAACGGTGCATTCGCAAGCTTGTCATCTTGGAAACGAACCATGATTTCCGTGCAGTAACCGTAATGGATTTCTTCTGTCGACATGAAGCTTTGAGCCGTTTTATGATGCTCTGCTTCGACGAGTGCTTCCATGACAGGTGCATGCGGCTTGTCGAGTTCTTTTCCTTCGAGTGTTGCGAGGAATCCTTCATAGATACAGACGAGACCTTGACCACCAGAGTCAACGACGCCTACTTCTTTTAATACCGGAAGAAGTTCTGGTGTACCGTCGAGCGATACTTTCGAAGCTTCGACGAGTTGACGCATCAACTCTAAGAAATCCGTCGTCGTCTCAGATTGTGCGATAGCAGCGACAGCTGTTTCACGGGCAACCGTCAAGATTGTTCCTTCAACGGGTTTCATGACTGCTTTGTATGCAGTATCGACACCTTTTTGTAACGCATCTGCGAATTCCTTCGTATCAATCGTTGTTTTGCCTTCGATTGATTTCGAGAATCCACGGAACAATTGGCTTAAGATGACGCCAGAGTTTCCGCGCGCCCCCATCAATAATCCACGTGCGAAGACGTTTGCGACTTCCGATACAGAATCCGAAGTTGATTTACCTGCTTCTTTTGCACCTGAAGTCATCGTCAAATTCATGTTCGTTCCCGTATCACCATCTGGCACAGGGAAGACGTTCAATGAATCGACGAAATCTGCATTTTGATAGAGATTCGCCGCGCCATTTTGAATCATCTTGACTAACTGCGCTCCTGTTAAACGATCTACACTCACTAAAGTTTCCTCCTCTATTCCCGCCTTAGACATTCGTCAAGCGGACTCCTTGGACAAAGATGTTCACAGATGTCACGTCAAGACCTAGTGCCTGACTGAGCGTGTATTTCACGCGACTCTGTACGTTATTCGCCACCTCTGAGATTTTCGTTCCATAACTTACGATGATATGCATATCGATATGGACCTGCTCTGAAGCCTGTCGAACGATGACACCGCGTGCAAAGTTCTCACGTTTTAAGAGTTCAGCAAGACCATCCTTGATTTGAGACTGGGATGCCATACCAACGACACCAAAACATTCCATTGCCGCGCCGCCCGCAAGTTGCGCGACGACATCATTATCTACATCAATCTTTCCATAGGTCGTTTTCATCTCGATCGCCACCTGAGTAGCCCCCTTTGAATATTGTATTCTTCTCATAATTCTACTATAAGGACCTACTATTGAAAAGTCGCCGTACTGACTATACAATGAATAAGTGAAAAATAGTAGCGGTCAAATGAACTTTTACCATCATCCTCATCCATTATTTTAAATTTCGAGGTTGTCTGTCAAGTTTTTTTCTTGTCAGCTACTTTTTTTATGTTGCAACCGCCCTGACACCATGCTAAGATAGCAAAGTGTCTATTAGGACGAACGCAAAACAACATAAAAGGAGGCGGAACGCATGGCACGTAAATGCTACGTTACTGGGAAATCGCCAAAGTCGGGTAACAACCGTTCACACGCATTGAACAAAACAAAACGTACTTGGGGAGTCAACGTACAAAAAGTACGTATCCTCGTCGACGGTAAGCCGAAAAAGGTTTGGGTTTCAGCTCGAGCTCTTAAATCAGGTAAAGTCGAACGCGTATAAGGCGCAACCACCGGATGGGAATCTTCCCTTCCGGTTTTTTTATGCCCTCATTTATTTTTCTCATAAACTAATTGTCGCTTTTATTGAAAACGCTTACAATAGGAACGTACTTTATTTTGTCAGAATTGGGGGAAGTCATCATGCAACTCAAACGAGAGATGACGAGTCGACATCTGTTCATGATTTCACTTGGCGGAATCATCGGAACAGGCTTATTTTTAGGGTCAGGATTAACGATTTCACAAGCAGGACCTCTCGGGGCGGTCCTCAGTTACATCGTGGGTGGGACCATCATGTATCTGACAATGTTATGTCTAGGGGAATTAGCGGTCTATCTGCCGGTCTCGGGGTCATTTCAGACCTATACGACCCGCTTCATCGGACCAGGGATCGGCTTTGCCGTCGGTTGGATTTATTGGCTCGGCTGGGCCGTGACGGTGGCACTCGAAATCACAGCTGCCGGCAGTTTAATGGACCGCTGGTTTCCGAATGTACCCGTCGTCGTCTGGTGTACCGCCTTTACGGTCTTGCTGTTCGGTCTGAATGCCGTCTCCGCCAAAGCATTCGGTGAAGCTGAATTCTGGTTCTCGAGTTTGAAGGTCCTCGCGATCCTATTCTTCATCATTTTAGGTGGCGCTGCTTGGTTCGGCTGGTTACCGATGGAAGCAGATCGCCCAACATCGTTATTCGCTAACTTTACGGCAAGCGGTTGGTTTCCAAACGGGATTCTTGGTGTCTTGACGACGATGATCGCCGTCAACTTCGCCTTCCAAGGAACGGAATTGATCGGTGTTGCGGCTGGGGAGTCCGACACGCCAGAAAAATCGATTCCAAAAGCGATCCGCAATACAGTCTGGCGGACGTTCATCTTCTTCGTCTTATCGATTACGATCGTTGGTGCATTAATTCCGTATGAGACGGCTGGCGGAGTCAGCAGTCCGTTCATCATGGTCTTTGATGCGATCGGCATTCCGTACGCTGCTGATTTGATGAATATCGTCGTCTTGACGGCACTATTATCCGTCGGAAACTCCGGATTATATGCGGCGACTCGGATGTTATGGGCAATGGCGCAAGAAGGGATGATTTCAAAGAAATTATCTTACGTCAATGCACGTGGTGTGCCAATGCGTGCTTTACTCTTTACGATGATGTTCGCGATGTTATCGCTTCTGACCGCATTTTTCGCAGAAGATACCGTCTTCATTTGGCTCTTGTCCTTAGCCGGACTCGGGGCTCAAGTCGGCTGGATTTCGATCTCTGCTTCTCAGCTTGCATTTCGTCGTCAGTTCGTCCGAAACGGACACGATGTATCCGAACTGAAATTCAAGACACCACTCTATCCGGTGTTACCACTGATTTCGTTGACACTTAACGTCGTCGTCCTCGTCAGTCTTGCGTTTCAAGCGGATCAACGAATCGCTCTATACATCGGTGTTCCTTTCTTCCTTGTCATGTGGGGAAGTTATCATCTCTTCGTCAAAGGAAAACATCTATCCGCTCAAAGCGACATCCGTGTCGCCCCTTCTCAACTCGAAGAATAATTTCACACAAAAAGAGGTCGCGGAGTCATCCACGGCCTCTTTCCTATGATTGTGCTATTCCTTAAGCGTCCGCATCATCAATAGTTCTCCTTGATGGAGCTCTACCTTCGCTTCTGACGCACACCATTCATTACTGACGGTCAAGGAACCTCCGACCGGTACTGGATGTGCATCAAGTGGATATTTGACTCCGGATAAGCTTAAAGTCGATGGTACGAGTGGAATGAACGAAAGATAATAATAGCTCCCTGCTTCGACTGCATACGTTCCCTCAGCCAAGTATCGTACCTCTTCTCGTTTCGTCACGAGTCGTGCCTCTGGGTATCGCTTCAATAAATATACATTTTGGACGGTCATGTCGAGCCGCCCACCTGTCGCCCCGATAATGAAGGTATCCTCAAACTGTTTCTTCTCTGAGACTGTACGAAGTGCCAGTTCGAGATCCGTTTCATCTTTCTCGGCCGGATGAACGATTGCCCCTTCTGGTACATAACCAAGCGAATCAAAATCACCAATCGTCAGGTCGCATGTCAGCCCAAACGATTCAATCGTCTGAACACCACCGTCAACACCGACGATAAAATCACCTGGCTGACAAAACGTCCGTAAATCCGGCGCTTCTTCTCGCGGACCGGCACAGACGAGAATCGCCCGCATCTCAGACGCCTCGTGCCGAATAACGTAGTAAGCGTGGCGCAGTCGTGAATAAAAGACCCGCAACGACACCACAAAGAACGTAAGACGGTACCATGTATGTCGCGTTATAAATCAATGAATACGGTACGACTGGACCTTCGGCATACTCGGCAAAAAAGACGATTCCACTGATGACATGACAGATATAACGGAGTCCTGCGCCTAATAACGTCGCCAGGAGAACGAACGCCATCAAGCTTTTCTTTTGTCCATTGCGCGCGGCTAGTCTGACTTGACGCGCGAACAGACCACTTAATCCGACGACACCATACGCAATCGTATAGTCAAGCATCGGTTGAACGATCGTCAAGACTTGTGGAGCGAACATCAATTGAATCGTACCGACAAGCGCTCCCGTAACGACCCCTCCAACGACACCGTGGCGAAATGCCATGACGAAGATCGGTAACATCGCTAAGCTGATTGAGCCTCCTTGTGGCATTTTGAATGGAATCAGTAAATCAAAGACGACTCCGAGACTGGCGAAGATGGCAATTTCCATCATCATTTGTAACCGTTTCATGCTATTTTTCCTCCTTCATTGTACGAGAGGACGCAAAAAGGCAGTACGACGAACGCCGTACTGCCTGCGTGCGCCACATCCCTACGTCCGTTTGAACGGAACAGGTTCGAAGGGTTAAAGTCTAAAAGACTCCTCTCAGCCGCTTTTCAAGCGACACCCCTTGCGGTCATCATATTTCGTTTTCTCGTTCTTATTATACGGCAGCCCCTTGACGAATGCTAGTGATCGCTTCCGCATAATCTGGTGCATTGTAGATTGCTGACCCTGCGACGAGAACGTTCGCACCGTTATCGATGCAAAGCTTTGCCGTTTCCGGATTGACGCCACCGTCAATCTCAATTTCAAATGTCAGACCACGATCTGCTTTCATTTGCGCAAGTGCTGCGAGTTTCGGCATGACACGCTCGATGAAGGCTTGTCCACCGAAGCCCGGATTGACCGTCATCAATAAAACCATATCGACATCCTCAAGGACGTGTTCAATCGTTGATAATGGCGTATGGGGATTCAAGACGACTCCTGCCTTTGCGCCCGCTGCTTTGATTTGTTGCAAGACACGATGGACATGATTCGTCGCTTCGACGTGGAACGTCACGATGTCAGCCCCTGCCTTGACGAAATCTTCAACGAAACGTTCTGGCTGGTCGATCATCAAATGGACATCGAGAATCATATCCGTCTTTTGACGTAAGCTGCTAAGCACAGGTAATCCAAATGAGATGTTCGGTACGAACTGACCGTCCATGACATCAAAATGGATATAGTCCGCGCCTGCTGCTTCGACTGCTTTGACATCACGCTCAAGATTCGCAAAATCTGCTGATAAGATAGATGGTGCAATTTTAATCATCTTCAATACCTCCGGGCTCGATTCTTGATTTCGTCTATAAACATACCATAGTTCTCATAACGAGAGGACATGATTTCTTGGGCTTCGACGGCTTCCTTGACGGCACAACCGGGTTCATTCAAATGCAAGCAACCTCGGTATTTACAATCATCTTGTACAGCGACGAATTCAGGAAAACTCCACCGTACATCCTCGATTTCCATATCATACGGAAAATCGAGGTTCGAGAAACCTGGCGTATCGGCAATCAATCCTTCGGCAAGCGGCATTAATGTGACGTGGCGCGTCGTATGACGTCCGCGTCCGAGTGATTTCGAGATCGCACTTGTTTCTAAATCAAGAGAGGGCTCCAGTGCATTGAGCAATGAACTTTTCCCGACACCGGATTGTCCGGCGAGAACGCTCGTTTTTCCAGCAAGTAACGGACGGACTTGCTCAACACCCGTCAACGTCTCACTTGATGTCTCGATGACCGTATACCCAATCTTCCGGTAAGCGGCAATCGCCTCTCGGACAGCCGGTCCTTTGACTTCGTCAAGTAAATCCATCTTCGTTAACAGGATGACGGGTTGGATTTCCTTCGCTTCGATCAAGACGAGAAATCGGTCGAGTAGATGCGCTGAAAAATCAGGTTCTGCCGCCGAGACGACAAGCAACGCTTGATCGATATTCGCGACAGGCGGGCGTACTAAAAAGTTGTCCCGCTCCTTCACTTCGAGAATGTACCCGGTCTCACTTTCGATATGAAGCACGACTTCATCTCCGACGACTGGACTGATGCCGCGTTTTCGGAAATTTCCTCTTGCTCGTGAACGAACTTCTCCTTCTGGTGTCATGACATCATAAAAGCCGCCCTGCAGGCGTATGATCGTTCCTTCTCGATTCTCTTCGATGCGTTGTTCCGTCATCCTATGCACTCCTTTTTTATCACATTCATTGTGCGTCTTTTGCTTGATTGTACGTGATGGTTTTTGAACGATACACCGTATCGTCTTTATAGATCGTAATTTTGCCTTCTTCACCCGGATCAATCGTTAATGGCACGTCGAATGTCTCATCTTGATCAATTGATTCCTCGATGACGGTCCGCTTCCCTTTCGCGTCTTCCGTCTCGATTCGGATGACTTGTTTCGGCGGAGCCTCTTCTTCATCTTCACTAACAGCATCATAGACGACCTTTTCAGGGAACGTCGCCGTCACTGTTTTTTCTTCCTCACCTTTAGAGATGAAGACCGTCACGGAGTCGTTCGGCTCGACTTGTGCGCCAGCTTGCGGGAACTGACGGATGACTTGATCGAGTTTGACATCGCTAGAAAATTCTTGTTCGAACGTTCCGTCTAATCCTACTTTATCGAGATAAGCTTTTGCTTCATCACTCGATAAATTCGTCAAATCCTTCAACTCGAAAGAAGACGTCCCCTCAGATACAGTAATCGTAATCGTTTGTTCTTTCGCAATGACCTCCGTTCCAGCAGAAATTGACTGTCGAATCACATTTCCTCGATCGATTTCATCCGACTTCTCTCGCTCGACTTCGACTTTTGCGAATCCTGCTTCTTTTAGCGTTGCAATTGCTTCTTTTTCAGCTTCATCCGTCACATCCGGTACCTCAACCGGAGCACTACCAGTAGAAACGACCAAATTGACTGTCGAGCCCTTCTTGACCTGTGCTTTTTCACGAGGCGTTTGACTGATGACATCGCCTTCTTCGACCGTATCGCTACTCCGTTCCGTTGTCTCGACGACAAATCCAAGTTTCTCAAGCTTCGTTTCCGCATCGTCTCCATCCGTCTTGACGACAGATGGTACGGTGACCGTTGGATCCGGCCACATCGCGAACGTCGTAGCCGCCCCACCCAGTAAAAGGAGTAACAAGAGGATGATCCACCAGCGTTTTTTCTTTTTCTTTTCCGGTGTTTTCGGTTGAACAGTTGCGACGGCGGGTGATTCTAGTTCCGCTTTTGATTCTTCTGGCACTTGGACAGGTGATAAAACCATTGTCTTTTCCATCTCATCCTCTTCTGCGCCACGGATGCTTTCATTTGCCCGTTCGTCAGACAACGCCGTCACCATATCTACCTTAAACGCTGCGACGGACTGTTGACGGTCATGCGGTGCTTTTGCAAGCGCCTGCATGATACAGTTCTCGAGTGCTTGCGGCACTTTCGGATTCAAGACGGATGGGCGACGCGGTGTATCTTGCAGATGCTTTAAAGCGATCGCAACCGGTGAATCACCTTCGAATGGGACTTGTCCTGTGACGAGTTCGTATAAGACAGCACCAAGCGAATAGATATCCGACTTCTCATCCGCAAATTTACCTTTTGCTTGTTCCGGTGAAAAGTAATGGACGGACCCAAGAACGGACATCGTATGCGTCAGCGTCGCATTCGACATCGCCACAGCGATTCCGAAATCCGTTACTTTGACGGTACCATCTTCTCGAATCAACATGTTTTGCGGTTTGATATCGCGATGGATGATCCGGTGTGCATGGGCGTGATCAATCGCATCACAAATTTGAGCGATGATATCGACGGCCTGCGGCACAGGTAATGCTTGATTTTCACAAAATGTTTTTAATGTCATACCATCGATATACTCCATGACGATGTAATAGATGGCATCTTCTTCGCCTACATCATAGACGGCAACGATGTTTGGATGATTCAAGCTGGTAGCAGCATGCGCTTCACGTTCGAATCGACGAATGAACTGTTCGTCATGCGAAAATTCAGTCCGTAAAATCTTAATGGCAACATGACGCTTTAAAATCTCATCATAGGCTTGATAGACATTCGCCATCCCGCCACTTCCAACTAGCCGTTCTATGCGGTAGCGGTCATTTAATCGATCTCCGTATCGCATATTCAGACCCTCTTTCTTTCTTTGAACCGGATGGCGGCAATCGTAATGTTATCCGCGCCTCCTCGAGCATTCGCTTCTTTCACCAATCGTCCAACGATCTCATCAAGCGGCTCATCCTGTAAGATGATCTGTTCGATGACATCATCTGGCACTTCATCGGTCAACCCGTCACTACAGACGAGGACGAGGTCATAGTCTGGAGCATCTCTGACTTGAATGTCGACTTCGACTGTTTCGTTCGAGCCGACCGACCGTGTGATGACATTCTTACGTGGATGATTTTCGACTTCCTCATCCGAAAGTTCCCCCATTTGTCGTAACATGTTGACGTAAGAATGATCATCCGTCAATTGTTTTAACGCCGTACCTTCAAGGGCATAGACTCTGCTATCCCCAACATGACCGATGACGAGCAACTCCTCGACCCAGCATACGCAGGCAATGGTCGTTCCGACGATGGCAAGTTGCTCTTCTTTTGAAAACTGAAGAATCCGGGCATTTGCCTCGGCTACACGTTGTTCTATCCATTCAGACAATTCCATCGGACGATTTGGCATGAGTGAAAAGGATGCTTCAAATACCTCGCGAACAATTGCACTTGCGATATCGCCAGCAGCATGACCTCCCATACCGTCCGCAACGACGGCAAGACCACGTTCAGCGTTCCCGACGAGTAATACCGTATCCTCATTTTTAGTCCTGACTTTCCCAGTAGTCGAAAGGTGAGCTAACTCCATGACAGTCCTCCGTTCGTGTCAATCTTCTCGTTTTTTAAACGCGGCAATATAGAAGCCGTCCGTTCCGACTGTCGTCGGTAACAACTTGAGTTCTGCTCGATCCCCAATCAGATGTCGCACGGATTCCGGCATCCGTGCCGCAAAGGATGTATCAAATTCAAATCCTTGATCGAGAATGAACGCTGTCTGATCCTCGTTCTCGGTCGGATCAATCGTACAAGTCGAATAGACAAAGGTTCCACCCTTTTTAACGAGTGGTAAGACAGATGTCAGAATATCTCGTTGAATTTTCGGGAGTTGCTCGAGTTGTTCCGGGCGTTTCGTCCATTTGATATCTGGTTTTCTTCGAATGACACCGAGTCCTGAACAAGGTGCGTCGACAAGAATCCGATCAAACGATTCTACTTCAAAGCGGTCTCCTGCTTTACGAGCATCTAACGCTTCTGCTTGAACAGTCGTAAGACCTAATCGTGTCGCTTGCTGTTCAATCAATTTAATCTTATGTGGATGAAGATCAAGTGCCTGTAGTGTTCCCGTCGTCAAACCTTCAGCAATATGCATCGCTTTCCCACCAGGTGCGGCACAGCTGTCAAGTACATGATCAGATGTTTCTGCACCGAGTGCACGGGCGACGAGCATTGAGCTCTCATCCTGCAGAGAAAGATACCCACGGTCAATCAGATCCGTTTTTTGAACGCTTCCTCGTTCGATTTCGAGACCATCTGGCGCGACCGTAGATGGTTTTGCCGTCACACCTTGGTCGAGTAGAAGCTCGATCGCTTCCTCTCGCGTCGTCTTCGTCCGATTGATGCGAACCGTGACCGGTGCAGGTGTGTTATTCAATTGACAGATTTGAAGCGTTTCTTCCGGACCAAACAGTTCAATCCAGCGTTCGACGAGCCACTGCGGATGACTCGTTTCGATGCTGATTCGTTTTGCAACAGGCTCAATCTCAGCGAAATGGGGCATTCCCGCCCGTAATACATTCCGGAGCACTCCGTTGACGACTTTCGAGACGTGGACTTTCCCACGTTTTTTAGCAATCTCGACAGCTTCATGGATGACGGCATGATCCGGTACACGATCAAGATAAAACAATTGATACACACTCATCCGTAATAATGGACGCATGAACGGATCAAGTTTTTTCTGTTTCGCTAGATACGGCTCCAAAATATAATCCAGTGTCAATTCACGACTGAGCGTCCCGTAGACGAGTTCTGTGAACAAGCCGACATCCGTTGCTGAGATAGCACGCTTTTCAAGCATCTGGTGAACTGTGATTGTCGAGAAGGCACCACCTTGACCAATTTTCATTAGTGTCGCTACTGCTGCGTCACGTACGTTCATGCGTTCTCACCTACTTGTTGTCCGAGTTCAAGCGATTGACCGATCCCGCGCATGAACGTGGCACCATCCATCCGTTTTTTTCCGGACGGCTGTAAGTCGATCAGCTTCAACGCTGTTTCCGAACCTGTCGCGATGACGGGACCATCCGTCTCTAAAGCAATGATTTCACCTGGTCGTCCCGTTCCTTTGACTTTCGTCGCGAAAAAGACTTTCAATCGATCATCACCAAGCATCGTGTACGTACTTGGGAAAGGATTCATTCCTCGGATTTGATCATAGAGTGTCTCACCCGGTAACGTAAAATCAAGCCGTTCCCGTTCACGTGAGATATTCGGTGCAAACGTCGCTTCTGCCTCGACTTGTGCTTCCGGTGTCAATTCACCTGCGAACAAACGCGGTAACGTCTCAAGCAACAGACGCGCTCCTGCGTCCGCTAATTTTTCAAACATCGTTCCAACTGTATCGTTCTCTTCAATCGGAACGATGATTTTTGACAACATATCACCGGCATCCAATCGATCGACCATGTACATGATCGTCACGCCTGTCTCTTTTTCACCATCGATGATTGCTTGATGAATCGGTGCACCGCCACGATATTTCGGTAAGAGTGACGCATGGACATTGATCGCCCCAAAACGTGGTGCTTCCAAAATCACCGTCGGTACGATCTGACCGTAAGCTGCCGTGATGATGAGATCTGGTTTTAAATCGAGAACATCTTGATAATCCTCGCGAATCCGTTTCGGTTGCAACACAGGAATATCGTGCTCCATCGCGACGAGTTTCACTGGTGTCGGTTTGACTTCCCGTTTTCGTCCGACCGGCTTATCGGGTTGTGAGACGACACCGACGACGTCATATCCGGCATCGATCACTTCACGCAGTGTTCCTGCCGCAAACTCAGGCGTCCCCATGAAGACGACGCGCGGTTTTTCTTGCTCGACGAGTTTATCCGTGAACAGGACACCGTCTAAATGATCCATCTCATGCTGGATGGCACGTGCAAAAAAGCCGTTTGCTTTGATTTTGACCGTTCGTCCGAGTCGATCCTGCGACTTGACGACGATGCGGTCGAACCGTTCGACAGGACCAAAGATGCCGGGCATGCTGAGGCATCCTTCGTCATCGATTTGTGAACCGTCGGCTTCGATGATTTCCGGATTGATCAGCTCGATCGGTCCGGTCTCATCATCCGTATGGACGACCGCAACACGGATCGGTTGATTGATTTGCGGTGCCGCTAAGCCGACACCATCATATTCATACATCGTATCGAACATCCGGTCGATCATCTTACCAAGTTTTTTATCGAACTTCGTGACAGGTTCACACACCTGTCGTAATACATCGTTGGGTACTTCTACTACTTTATACATACAGACACCTCACATGAATACAAATGGATTCAAGTCGATCGCGACTTGTGTTTTTGACTTTTGACGACGGGCTAAGATATCACGAAGATGTGTCCGGACATCTTCCTGCCCTTTATGTTTAATTAAGACCTGTTGTCGGTACATATTCTTCAGTCGAGCAAGTGGCGCATCGAACGGTCCATTGACGACTAAATCCTCCGATTCGAAAGCCCGCAGCTCGGAAGCGATTTGTTGCGCTTCTGCTTGTGCTTCAAGTGGATGTGCCGCCGAGACCGTGATCAGACCAAGGAACCAGAATGGAGGGTGTCCCCCGAGTTTGCGCAACTGCATCTCCCGCTTATAGAACGTTTCGAAATCATGCTGTTTTGCCGTCTGAATGACGTAGTGTTCCGGATTATAGGTCTGGATGATCGACTGTCCGGCGAGTTGCCCCCGCCCGGCACGACCCGACACTTGCGTGATCAACTGAAATGTTCGCTCACTTGCCCGAAAATCCGGAATACCGAGCGTCGCATCGGCAGCGAGCACCCCAACGAGCGTGACATTTGGAAAGTCGAGACCTTTTGCGATCATCTGTGTCCCGAGAAGAATGTTTCCTTCCTTACGCTCGAAGGCATCGAGTAACTTCTCGTGTGCGCCTTTACGAGACGTCGTATCTTGATCCATCCGGATAATGCGCGCTTCCGGAATCAAATGCGCCAACTCTTCCTCGATCTTTTGTGTCCCAGTTCCGAACTGACGAATCTTCGTCGATTCACAGGACGGACAAGTTTTCGGCATCGCTGCCTCAAATCCACAATAGTGGCACTTTAAGCGATTTTCATGTTGATGATACGTTAAATTGACGGCACAATGCGGACATTGAAGCGTCTCCCCGCAATCCCGACATAAGACGAAGGTCGTGTATCCACGACGGTTCAAAAGTAATACCGTCTGTTCCCCACGCTCGATTCGTTCTTTGATGCCTTCGATGAGCGCGAGGCTGAACGGAGTCCGATTGCCCCGTTCAAGTTCCTTACGCATATCAACGATGTCGACCGGAGGCAGTTCTCCACCGAATCGTTCACGAAGCGGTAAGTAACGATAGACCCCTTTTTGTGCCCGCGCATATGTCTCGAGTAACGGCGTCGCGCTTCCGAGCACGACAGGACATCGATGATAGGCCGCACGCCATTTTGCGACATCACGCGTATGATAGCGCGGATTCTCTTCTTGTTTATAGGTTGTTTCATGTTCTTCATCGAGAATGATGATTCCGATATTCGTCAGCGGTGCGAACACGGCGGATCGTGCACCGACGACGACATCAACCTCACCTTGTGCGATTTTGCGCCACTCATCATACTTTTCTCCGAGCGATAGACCGCTATGCAAGACAGCGACCCGTTCTCCGAAACGACGTTTGAACCGTTTGACCATCATCGGTGTCAGACTGATTTCAGGGACGAGCAAGATCGCTTGTCTACCGCGTTCGAGTTGTGCATGAATCGATTCAAGATAGACTTCTGTCTTACCGCTTCCTGTTACGCCATGTAACAAAAACGTTCCGGTCTCCGCTTCAGCTGTTATCGCCGAGACGGCTTCCTGTTGCTTTTCCGTCAAAGAAGACGGCACAAAGATGTCTTGGACGAGATGCTCGTAAGGATTTCGCCGTACATCAATCGTCTCGACTTCAATGATGCCCTTTTTCTCGAGGGCGTTCAATGTTGCGCTCGTTGCGCCTGTCGCCTGCTTGATTTCACTCCAAAGCGCATTCGGAAATTCTTCGATATACGAGTAAAGTGCCGCTTGTTGGCTCGCTTGTTTCGTAAAAGTTGCCTGTTCCTCGAGGAGATGAATCCGTTTATCCGTTTTAGACGTCTTTTTCTCGCGAATGACCGGTTGAAGCGTCACGTCAGCTTGTTTCGCCGCTGTTAAGATGATTTGTTGGACTTCCGTTGGTAATTGACTCATTTTCTTACCATGATATGCCCGAAGTGGGCCCGACTCGACTATGACCAGTTTATCATAACTCACCTTCAAGGCAGCCGGCAGCATCGCAAGCAGTGCCGTCGCCTGAAAACACAATGTCGTTTCTGATAGATAAGCCGACAGCTCGAGTAATTCCTGCGTATAGGTCGGCGTCTCATCTAAGACACGAACGATCGATTTGACGTTCGTCAGATCAGATGTGGCTTTCGTCCCGACGACGATCCCAAGCAACGCACGTGGACCGAACGGAACCTCGACGCGCATCCCGGGAACGATCAGCTCCTGCCAAAGTTCCGGCACGGCATAATCAAATGGACGATCGACAGTGGCCGCTGCGACATCGACGATGACTTCAGCTATCATGCCAATGCCTCCGCAAATTGGCGCATGAGCGCTTTAGCGAGCGTCGATTTCAATTGTTGATCGTATCGCGTGACGGAATCATTCTTCCCGAAGACGACGACCTCATTTTCGTCGCTGACAAATCCGATGTCAGAACGAGAGACATCATTCGCGACAATGAAATCCGCCTTCTTTCGGACGAGTTTCTGTTTCGCGAACGTCTCGACGTCCGTCGTCTCCGCTGCAAATCCAACTAATACCTGATGTTGTTTCTGCTCACCGAGCGTCTTCAGAATATCCGTCGTCTCCTCGAGTTCAATCCGCAATGGTCCGTGAATTTTCTTCTGCTTCTGATCGTACTGGACAGACGGTCGATAGTCAGCTACGGCAGCGGACATGATGACGATGTCTTGCGTCTCATAGTCACGTAACATGGCTTCAAGCATCTCTTCCCCTGATTCAACAGCAATCGTCGCCATCCCGGTCGGTAATCCGATCCGAAGGGGACCATGGACGAGCGTGACATCTGCTCCTGCGTCTCGTGCCGCCTCTGCTAGCGCAATTCCAGTTTTCCCTGAAGAATCATTCGTCAAATAACGAACCGGGTCAATCCGTTCAACGGTCGGACCTGCACTGATCAAAACTTTTCGCCCAGCTAGATATTTTTCTTCAAAGAACGTTGAGAGTGTTGCGACCAAATCTTCTGGTTCCGGTAAACGACCTTTTCCGACCCAACCACATGCGAGATTTCCGACTCCCGGTGCAATCACCTGGACACCATCCTGCTTGAGTTGTTCGATATTGCGGACAGTCGCCGGATGTTCGAGCATGTTGACATTCATCGCCGGTGCGACGATGACGGGACACGTTGCTGCAAGGATCGTCGTCGTAATGAAGTCATCTGCGATCCCGTGCGCGAGTTTTGCAATCAAGTTCGCGGTCGCTGGTGCGACGACGATCAAGTCCGCTTCGTCCGCTAAATCGATATGGGCGATTTTTGACGGATCATGCTCGATGAAGACGTCATCATAGACCGCTTTTCGCGTCAGTGCTTCAAACGTCGTCTTACCGACGAATTGTTGCGCATTACGCGTCATCGCGACTTGAACGTGTGCGCCTGCTTGGACGAGTTTTGAAGCGAGTGCTGCTGATTTATAGGAAGCGATTCCACCGCCGACACACAGTAGAATGTTTCGGTTGGTTAACATGTAGGTGTCCTCCTTATTGAAAAAAACAGCCACGATGACAAGTGGCTGCTTCAAAATTAGTCTTGCGGTTGGTTCGTGACGGATACTTCTTCGAAATAAAGCTCTTCTAAAGCTTTCCCGACCGGTTTATGCGATTTTGGGTTCGTGACTCTCACGCGTTTCCCGTCTTGGATTTGACGCGCACGCTTAGCGGCAACTGTAACGATCGTATATTTCGATGGCACTTTCTTTTGAAGCTTATCAACTGATGGATATAACATATCACTTAACCTCCATGGCTTTTTTATATAGGGACGCGACACGTTCCCGACTGCAATGTTCCGCTGTGACGATCGCTTGAATTCGATCACAGGCTTTATGAATTTCGTCGTTCGTCACGACATAGTCATACGCATCCATCATCTCGATCTCTTCCTTAGCGACGAGAAGACGTTGCTTGATGACTTCCTCCGATTCCGTTCCACGCCCTACGAGGCGGTTCCGCAATTCTTGGAGGCTTGGAGGTGCAAGGAATAAGAAGACAGCTTCCGGAAAATGTTCTTTGACCTGCATGGCCCCTTGAACTTCGATTTCGAGAATGACGTCTTTTCCTTCATCTAGGATCTGGTTTACCCATTCGACAGGCGTTCCATAATAATTCCCTACGAATTCAGCATATTCCAAGAGTTGATTGTTCGCAATCATCTCTTCGAATTCTTCACGCGATTTAAAGAAATAGTGGACACCATCTACTTCTCCTTCACGCGGTTGGCGCGTCGTACAGGATACCGAGTAATGCAGATCGTTATCCTGATCTTCGCGCAAGGCACGACAGACCGTTCCCTTTCCGACACCACTTGGACCAGATAATACGAGTAATAAGCCACGCTCTTTGAAAATCACTTCAAAACCCCTCCATCTCACAAACTTCACATTGTTTCATATTAGCAGTAGAGACGGGAAGTTCGCAAGTCATCTTTTTTAGCTCGACTGCTTTATCATACCATAACGATGCCATTTCTGTTACCTTTAGAAAGTGAGAACGAAATCAAGAAAGAAGGTAATCGTATGGCTTTTGACGGATTGATGACGACACGCGTCGTCGAAGAACTCCAACCGCTCGTCGGAGGACGGATCAATAAGGTATACCAACCGTATACATTGGATTTAGTATTCCAGGTCCGGGCTGAGCGAAAAAACGTATTGTTGCTCGCCTCTGCGAATGCCATGTATGCACGGATGCACATTACGTCGGAAGCGGTCAGCAACCCGAGTGAACCCCCACTCTTCTGTATGATGCTCCGCAAACATGTCGAAGGTGGGTTCATCGAATCAATCGAACAACTCGAACGTGACCGAATCATCGTCTTACGCGTCCGGTCCCGGAACGAACTCGGTGATGAGGAAGCGAAAAAAATCTATGTCGAGTTGATGGGACGTCACTCGAACATCATTTTGACCGATGGACAAGATAAGATCCTCGATGCGATCAAACACTTGCCACTCAGTCAAAATACCTTCCGGACGATCATGCCAGGGATGACATACCAGCTTCCGCCGGCACAGGATAAAGTGGATCCGCTTACGGGAGATATCGAAAAGACCCTTCACCGAATCGACTGGAACGCTGGGAAACTCGATCGACAGTTACTTGGTCTCTTCAGTGGTCTATCTCCGCAAATTGCAAAGGAAGTCGTCACACGGGCAGGTCTCGCCAACCGGACGAATCTTGCATCTGCCTTTCAAGATGTCCTGAAGGAACTCGATGGTCCTTATGTCTTACAACGGATGGAAGGTGGTAAGGAACGCTTCGCGCCGGTCCGGCTAACGGAAGGATCCATCATCGACGAGAAGACGTTCGAGACGAGTGGTCAAGTCCTCGACGCCTTCTTCCATCAAAAAGCAAACCGCGATCGCGTCAAACAACAAGCAGCCGATCTCGAACGGTTCATCAAGAGCGAGTACGATAAGAATATCTTAAAGCGCTCAAAACTCGAAAAAGATTTAGAAGCGACGTTACGGATGGATGAGTGGAAACATAAAGGGGAACTGCTGACGACCTATCTTTATCAGCTCGAACGCGGGATGAAGGAAGCGACCGTCGTCGATTACTATGACCCAGATGGTGCTGAAATCACGATCACGCTTGATCCTCGTTTCTCGCCGAATGAGAACGCGCAACGTTATTACAAACGGTATAACAAATTAAAAACCGCCAAAGTCGAAGTCGCGCGTCAGCTCGAGAAGAACCAAGCTGAGATTGCGTACTTCGAAGGCTTACTTGCGCAACTCGATGTCGCATCCCCGGAAGACATCCGGGAAATGCGCGAGGAACTCGTCGAAGAAGGTTATCTGCGCGAACGACAAAAGAAGAAAAAGAAACCGCAGCTCCCACAACTCGAAGAATACCGTTCTTCGACTGGTCTTCCATTCTTCGTCGGAAAGAACAATAAACAAAATGATTACGCGACGTTCAAGTTCGGACGCAGGTCCGATACGTGGTTACACACGAAGGATATCCCGGGATCACACGTCATCATTCAAAGTGATGCACCGGACGAGACGACGTTGAAGGAAGCAGCGATCGTCGCGGCTTATTTCTCGAAGGCACGTGAGTCGAGCCAAGTCCCGGTCGACTTCACGGAACTACGTTATGTCAAAAAACCGAGTGGTGCAAAGCCCGGATTCGTCATCTACACGGATCAAACGACTCTTTACGTCACACCTGATCCAGATGTCGTCCAATCCTTACGTCAATGACGCTACACAAAAAAGCGCTGTTTTTCCTAATTGTTACTTAGGAGAAACAGCGCTTTTTCATCTTCACTTCATTTTTTCTAACTGTTCCCGGTAATCGAGCAAATGCCCATGAATGATATCCTTCGCCTCGCTTAATTCTTGATCGAATGAGAACATCGCCTGTTTTCGTTCGTGGGAGAAGATGACATCGTAATGATGGCTGAGTAAGAAATCAATTTCCTGACCGAGCGTCTTTTCCTGTTCTTCTGTCATCGGGATATCCCGATGACTGGCAATGCTTTCAAGCAAGACGAGCAACTTGTCTTCAAGATCGACAAGCTCTTTCAGTCGAATGAACGCTTCACTTTGACCGCTCGCCACTAGTGGATATTTTTGATCCTCTTGAAGCATCAACATCATTTCCTCATGTTTGAGGATTTGTTTACGGACGGCAAGCAAGCGTCCATCATCTTGCACAAGACTTCGCCAATCTTCCATCAACTGTTGCGTCGTTTTTTTGACGAGCAAGAGTAAACGATCCTCATAGTGTGGCGGGAAGACGATGTAATTGACGAGGACGGCAGATAACACACCGACGACGGTCAACAACGACCGTGATAAGGCATAGTGGACGTAGTCAGCGGTCGGGCTCTCGAACATCAAGACGATTGCAAAGGCAGCAAACGTCGACATATCCGTTCGTCCAATCATCGAATTGAGAACGAGCGAGACGACGACGGCGAGTCCGATCGTCAGTGGATTGGCGCCAAGCGTCGCAACGATCGCGAGTCCACACATCAGTCCGAGTACCGTTCCGAAAATCCGATTGAAGACGATTTTAAATGAGCGATGAATCGTCGGTTGCATCGCAACGATGGCTGCGACAGCCCCCATTCCTGAATAAATACCGAATACATACCAAGAGATGCTGAGTGCAAGAGCTACCGCGATACCGGTCTTGATCGTTCGAAGTCCAATCCGAAACTTTAATTTCACTCGAGCGTCACCTGCCCGACTTCACTATTGACTGTCACTTCCGGTTTTTCTTGTTTCGACAGTTCATAAATCGTCTCATCCTTATTCTTTTGTTTCGTATATCGGTCAGAGGCTTTAATATCGCCTCCCGTGTCGATCGTAATCGTACCGGCTGATTTATCTGGTTTTAGCTTCGTCGCGCCGTCAATCGTCGTGACGTCAAGACTCAACTTCGCCATATAGTCTGCCAGCGAGACACTCTCGCCTGTCACCTGCGCATGTACGGCGTCCATTTCCTTGACGGAAATCGCACGTGTTGCATTCAGTGTAATCTCATCACCTTTTACTTTATCGAGACTCATCGCTTCTCCATCCATCTCGATCGTTTTTGCGTAGATGCCCATCCCTTTCAGTGTACCGGCATCGACATCAACACGGTTCATATAACTTGGTAATCCTACTTGAATCGTATAGTCTGCTGTTTTCTCGCTCGGACGATTGCCAAGTCGAGACAGCCAACCATCTCGTCCTGTCACCGTCACCGTATTCGTCGATGTACTGATTTTCAGTCGCTTCCCACTCGACGCACTATCGACGAGTTTGATTTGGACGTTTCCGTCTGTGCTTCGAACGAATTGTACCGTTGCGTGCGGCGCCTCGATGGCGAGAGATTTATAGCGATTCGTCGTCTTAAATGACTCGCCGCGCGATAACAATTCCGTTGAGACGAGTAATGTGATCGAATAGATGACGACAAGTCCGAGAATGACACCACCGTATAAGTAGATTGGCCGTTTCACTGGTCCTTTTTCTCCAATCCGGTTCAATCGTGCATCCATCTTTTGTTTTTGTTTATTTTTTAAGCGTGTGAACGACGATTGTTTTCGTTTTCGCACACTCCTACTATTATGTTCTTCCATGTCAGCCCCTCCATCTCATGTCTTCCATTATTCCGAATATCCGAATCGGCTGTCAACAGCCCCTTTCTTATCATAGAAGAAGTTCACCGTTTCGCCATCGGGCGGAAGAAGGAAGGAGGTCAGAAAAACGGCAACAAAAAGGAGAGGAACCATGACGTTTCCTCTCCTTTACTTAAGAACGGATTATAATTCGAGTGACTCGCCAATCGCGAGTGGATGGCCCGTTTGACCTTGTGCTTCAATCTTTTCACAGAAGGCGTTCGCATCTTGTTTGATTAAATCAAATGTATCGTAGTGGATCGGTACGACGGCTTTCGCTTGCAACATATCTGCAGCAATCAACGCGTCGTCCGGACCCATCGTGAAGTTATCACCAATCGGTAAGAAAGCTAAATCGATTTCGTGATGGGCACCATAAAGAGCTAAATCCCCGAACAGTGCCGTATCACCTGCATGATAGATTTCCTTTCCTTCGATCGTCAGCAAGAATCCAGCCGGCATCCCCATGTACGTAATCGTCTGTTTTTCCTCATCGATGATACTTGATGAATGGAATGCCTGTGTCATCTTCACTTTACCAAACGGAAACTCAAACTGTCCGCCGAGGTTCATCGGGTGAACGTTGAGCCCTTTGAAACTCAGATACGTCGCCAGTTCATGAGTAGCAATGATTGTAGCTCCCGTCGCTTTCGCGATTCGCTCTGCATCAAGCATATGATCGGCATGCGCATGCGTCAAAAGGATGAAATCCGCTTTGACGTCATCGGGATTCGTCGTCGCTTTTTCGTTACCGCTAAAGAATGGATCGATGACGAGATGATGCCCGTTCGTCTCGATTGTTACTGTCGATTGTCCGTGATAAGTCAATTTCATGAGTGTCACTGCCTCTCGTTTAGGATTCGGATAATTGATTCCCTTCCCCCCACGCGCATAAACCTTTCATGGCCGGTTGCAGTGTAAATGCCGCCTCTGTCAATTTGTATTCGACGTGTAAGACGGCTTCATCATACTCAATCCGCTCGATCATTCCGAGTCGTTCAAGTTCTTTTAACTGATCGGTCAAGACTTTCCGAGAAATCCCGGGAATGGCACGTTGTAACTCTAAAAAACGTTTCGGACCGTTCTCTAACGTGCAATATAATTGTGGACGCCATTTTCCGCCGATGATGGCGAGCGCCCGATTGACCGGAAATTGTTCTGTCGACATGTTGTTCTCTCCTCCAGAGTAGTTACTTCAAAGTGCGTACTATGCAATCGAGTGTAGCGTAAGTTAGAGTATGCGTAAATCATTTTGCAAAAGGAGTGTTAAGCATGACGTATCCACGTAATTTTTCGCACATCGGTCTTTCCGTGCCGAATCTCGACGAAGCCGTCCGTTTTTATCAAGAGGTGATGGGCTGGTATATCATCATGGAACCGTCTGATGTCTTCGAAGATGATTCTGCCATCGGTGTCATGTGTACGGATGTCTTTGGTGCAGGGTGGAACAAGTTCCGGATTGCTCACATGGCGACAGGTGACCGCATCGGAATCGAGTTGTTCGAATTCCCGAACAATGAACAACCCGAAAACAACTTCGAATTCTGGAAAACAGGCATCTTCCATTATGCGATTCAAGATCCAGACGTCGAAGGACTCGTCGAAAAAATCGTTGCCCATGGTGGCAAACAACGGATGCCAATCCGCGAATACTATCCGGGAGACAAGCCGTATCGAATGGTCTACTGTGAGGATCCATTCGGTAACCTCGTCGAAATCTACTCTCACTCGTATGAACTCACGTATTCGGAAGGAGCGTATTAAACATGAAAGCATGGTTAAATCACTCAGGTACAGCCATTGGTCAATGGACATTTGAAGAGGTCGAGACGCCGACGCCAGGAGAAGGTCAAGCTTTGATTCGCGTCAAGACCGTCGCACTGAATCCCGTCGACTATAAGGCGACTAACAATCCAGCTTGGACGTTCCCGCATATTCCAGGCGTCGATCTAGCTGGTGTCGTCGAACAAATCGGACCCGGCGCAGAAGTGAAAATCGGCGATCGCGTAGCGATTCATACGAACCTGCAACGCGATGGTGCTTTTGCTGAATATGCACTCGTCGATACACGTGCCCTCGCCCTGATTCCGGAAGACATCTCATTCGCTGAAGCCGCTGCGATTCTTTGCGCAGGCATGACGGCCTATGAAGCCATCATTCAGAAGATGAACACGACAGGAAAAGAGACGATCCTCATTCATGCTGGTGCAGGTGGTGTTGGTGGCATCGGCATTCAACTCGCAAAACGCCTGGGTCTTTCAGTCGCAACGACTGCTTCGACGGAAAACCACGAGTGGGTCAAGCGACTCGGTGCCGATCTTGCAATCGACTACAAAAAAGAAAATGTCACGGATGTCATCCGCGATTGGACGAATGGTCGCGGCGCTGACTTGATTTTTAATACGGTCGGTCGAGATGAAGCAACAGCGGATCTCGGACGTCTTGCCTTCTCGGGGCAACTTGCCTTCATCGCCGGTGGTCCCGATCAGTCGGTCGTCAAGCCGTTCACGCTCTCCCCTTCGATCCATGAAGTAGCACTCGCGGCTGCTTATGCAAGCGAAGATGACCGTGCCATCCGAAACCTCGGTCATATGGCAAGCGAGTTATTAAAACTCGTCGCAGCAAAAGAACTAGATCCACTCGTCACAGAAGAGATTCCAGCAGCGGACATCGTCAAAGGATTGCAACGTCTATCTGAACGCCATGTCCGTGGTAAAATCATCGCTACATTCAATTGATTTCTCAGTTTGACATGAAACAGCCGATCGTCCTTAGATAACAGGATGATCGGCTGTTGTTGTACATATCAATGTCTAGACATGTCCAAGAAACAAGTGGCTCGATATTCATCGATAGCGCTCTTGTTTCTTGATATGTAAGGATCGCCCGACTAACTCGAAACCGACATGCTGATAGATCTTATTCGCTGTCTGGTTCGACCAATCGGTGTAGAGCGTCACGACCGGATAAGACTTTAGTAGATGTTCAGATAGTTTGGCGACGAGATAAGAGGCATACCCATTTCCACGCAGTTCTTTCGGCGTATAGACGTAAGAAATCGTAATCCCAGTTTGCGTCGGACGCGTTGCTGCCGCCATCGCGACAAGCATATCTCCACGAAACAGTCCGAACAAGCTTCCTTGCTGGATGTGGCGCGTCATCGACTGATGGAGTTGCGTAAGCTGTCGCTCAGAAGGTCGCGTTTCAACTTCATGTAAAAATCCGGACGCAAATGCTAAGGCTTGTTGTCTTTCATCGTCCGAAATCGGTCGGAAGACGACGTTTTCCGGAACAAGCGGCATCTCGACCTCTGTCAGTGTATACATCCCTTGTTCCATATGTACCTCATACATGGAATGTGGGAGTAAAAGCGGCGCTAAGATGGCCTGTTCTCCGACGAATCCTGGACTATCCAGAATTCGCGCGAGCTTTCGGATTCCTTCTTGCGAGAACACATCACCTGCGACGATGGCTTGCTCCGGTATCGTTTGCAATATGACGAGACGATGATCGTCTTCTTGTGCCGTTGCCATCAAGAGCGGTTCATCCCCACGTTCTAATATGCCAAGAATCAACTGATGGGTATCCGGACGTTCAAGCAAAAACGGGAGGACGACCTTTTTGAACTGTTCATAATCACGATAATGCGTCACCATAGTCGACGACCTCCTTTATTTTTCTAGTGTACCAAAACATTCACTAGAAATCGTAGGTCGTCCGACGGAATCTATCGATTTTAGACGTTCGCTGTAAAACGTTCGCTCCAAGCGACTGGATCTTTCGACCAATCCGCCAACTGTTTTTGCTCTTCTATAGTAATATCACCTTGTTGTTGTGCGGTTTCGAGTAACGCTTCGAACGTCAGTAATGCATCCGCTTCGATCTTTGCGTCGCGGAGATTGTTTGACAAGCGCTCCATCCCGTACGAGAAGATCGCTTGAATGCGAATGACATTTGCTCCCTTCGCTTGCAGAGCTTGCGCCGCTTCGATTGCAGACATCCCCGTCGATAATAAGTCTTCGATGACGACGACACGTTGTCCAGGTTGAATGACACCTTCGATTTGATTCCCTTTACCGTGTTTCTTGTTGCCACTACGTACGTAGACCATCGGTAATCCTAGTCGTTCCGCGACGAATGCTGCGTGTGGAATACCTGCCGTCGCAGTTCCAGCAATCACATCGACTGCAAGTCCCTTCACTTTCTCAGCGAGTGCATCTGCAATCAAGGAACGAACTTCTGGGTACGAGAGCGTCAAACGATTATCACAATAAATCGGTGAACGAAGTCCACTTGCCCATGTGTATGGATCGTTTGGCGATAAGGTGACGGCTTCAATACGGAGTAACGCACTAGCGATTGGATTTACCATGAGAATTGCCCCTTCCATTGTTCAAGTAACATCAGATAGACCTGTTCTGGATGTTCTGCACGCGTAATCGGACGACCGATCACTAAATCCGTCGCTCCATTTTGACGAGCGTCAAGAACGGTCGCGACCCGCTTTTGATCATCCGCTTGACTGTTCGTCGGACGAATGCCGGGTGTGACGAACCGAAAATCTGTCCGACAAGCTGAAACTAGTTCCGGAAGATCGAGTGCTGAACAGACGATACCATCTAGTCCTGCTGCTTCTGCGAGTTGCGCATATTCACGAACGACTGCCGGCATCACTCCTTCAATCTTTAAATCGCGTAACATCGCTTCATCCGTCGATGTCAACTGAGTCACGCCAATCAGTTGTGTCTCAGCGTTCGTCTCACGCAGTCCTTCTCGGGCTGCGATCATCATCTCTTTCCCACCAGCAACATGGACGTTCGTCAGTTCGACGTCTAATTGTCCGATGATACGCATCGTCCGACGTGCCGTTTCTGGAATGTCGTGGACTTTGACATCGAGGAACACCGCATGTCCGCGCTCGACGAGTTTTCGGACGAAGGTTCCGCCTGCTGCATAAAACAATTCCATCCCGACTTTCACAGCTGGTCTTGTCGCTTCGAACCGTTCGAGAAACGAAAAGACTTCTGCTTCGGTCGGAAAATCAAGCGCGATGTAAAGTTGATTCATATGCTTTCCCCCTGATGTCTAAAATATGATCAATACCAAGTTCGTCCATGCGTTCCGGTAACTGCTGAATCAATTCTTGACAGATGTATGGATTGACGAAGTTTGCGGTACCGACGGCAACAGCCGAAGCTCCAGCGTAAATCATTTCGAGGACATCATCGACCTCCATCACGCCACCCATGCCAATGATCGGGATCGAAACGGCTTGCGCGACATCATGAATCATCCGAATCGCAACCGGTTTGATCGATGGACCGGATAATCCACCGATACGGTTCGCAAGGATTGGTTGCCCCGTCCGGACATCGATTCGCATCCCAACGAGTGTATTGATCATCGTCAGTCCGTCTGCGCCCGCTGCTTCGACGGCACGCGCCATCTCAACGATCGAGGTGACGTTCGGTGATAGTTTGACGTAGACCGGTTTAGTCGAGACTCGTTTGACACGTCGGGTCAACTCAGCGGCAAGCAACGGTTCCGTTCCGAATTGAATCCCTCCCGATTTGACGTTCGGACAGGAAATATTTAATTCCAATGCATGAATGCCTGGGTGCTGACTCATTTTTTCTGCGACGAGCTCATATTCTTCCGGTGTCGAACCCGCGACATTGGCGATGATTGCCGTATCGAACGTCTCGAGAAAAGGCAATTTATTCGTTAGGATACCATCGACACCCGGGTTTTGGAGACCGATTGCATTCAACATCCCCATCCCACTCTCTGCGACACGCGGCGTCGGGTTTCCGTAACGTTCTTCCCCCGTCGCTGCTTTAATCATGATTGCCCCAAGCTCTGATAAATCATACAACTTCGCATATTCCTCACCGAACCCAAAACATCCGGATGCCGGCATGATCGGATTTTTTAAAGAGAGTCCCGGCAACTCGACACGCAATCGTTCCGTCATAGTACGACCTCCTCTGTCCGAAAGACTGGACCATCGGAACACGTCTTGACGTACCCGCCCGTCGGTGTTTGACAGACACAGGCAAAGCATGCTCCGATCCCGCACCCCATTCGGTTTTCGATCGACAGATACTTATGTTCAATCGGTTGTTGCTGTAGTGACTTCAGCATCGGTTCCGGTCCGCAGGCGAGTAGGACATCGTAGCTTTCCGGATGTAAGGCAGCCGTGACGAACCCTTTTGTGCCATGCGTCCCATCGACGGTCGTGACCGTCGTCTTACCGAGCGCTTGGAATTCCGCTTCGTAAAAAACACTTGTTGCCGTATCGAATCCTAGAATCGCTTCACATGTCACACCCCGGGCGACAAGTTGGCGCATCGTCTCATACAGCGGTGGTACACCGATCCCCCCACCAACGAGGACGACGCGTTGAGTTGGATGGATAGCAGCAATCGGAAACCCGTTTCCAAGCGGTCCGAGGGCATCGATCGTATCATCCGGACGCAAAGAAGCCAGTTCTGCTGTTCCTTGTCCGATTTCTTTAAAGAGAAACGTGATCAAATCATGGTCGACCCGGGCAATCGAGATCGGTCGGCGTAAGAGTGGCCCGACGCGAAGATGCATGAATCGCCCTGGCGCGATGACCTGAGGTTGCTCAAGGCGACAGACGAGTTCTGTCGCACCTTGAGCTACCGTTCGTCGAGAGACGACCGTCAAGAGTTGCTTCATTGGATCACCACTTTCTTTTCATGTGTGAAGGCTTGGATCGCACTGGCTTCAAATGAGCGACTTTCGATGACACGTAGAATTGCTTCCGCCGTATCGAGTGATGTCAGACAGACGACTTGATTCTCGGCTGCTGCCCGGCGAATGATGAAGCCATCTTTCGTGACTTGCGAGTCCCGACTCATCGTATTGATGACGTATTCGATTTCCCCTTTTTCAATCACGTCGAGCATCGATTCGGAAGACGAGTCGATTTTGCCGACCGTCTGGACCGGTAATCCTTGCTCCGTCAAGTACGCTGCCGTTCCTTCCGTTGCAAGTAACGTGAATCCAAGTGAGGCAAAGCGTCGTGCGAGATCCGTCATTTCTGCTTTATCTGGATCTGCGACTGTCAAGAGGACACGACCGTGCTCTGGAATCGCCATCCCTGATGCGAGCAACCCTTTATAGAGCGCTTTTTCGAGCGTCCGGTCCGTTCCGATGACTTCACCGGTTGATTTCATTTCCGGTCCGAGTGTCGGATCAACTTCTTTAAGCTTCGCAAATGAGAAGACCGGTACTTTGACCGAGACGAGTGGTTCTTCCGGTAGGACACCACTTGTTAATCCATAAGAAGCGAGTGTCTCACCGAGAATGATGTCCGTTGCGAGACGCGCGACCGGAAGTCCCGTCACTTTCGAGATGAATGGCACCGTCCGGCTAGCACGCGGATTGACTTCAAGGACATAGAGAGCGCCGTCCGCGTAGACGAACTGGATGTTGAGTAAGCCTTTGATGCCGAATGCTTTCGCAATCCGTGTCGTGTAGTCGACGATCCGGTCCTTGATGTCTTGGGAGACACGTTGTGGCGGATAGACACCAATCGAGTCACCCGAGTGAACACCGGCACGTTCGATGTGCTCCATGATGCCTGGAATGACGACATCCGTTCCGTCGCAGATTGCGTCGACCTCGAGTTCGATTCCTGTCAGATAGCGGTCAACGAGGACCGGTCGTTCCGGTGAGGCGATGACCGCGTGTTTCATATAATGTTCCAGTTCTTCTTGAGCATAGACGATTTCCATTGCCCGACCGCCGAGGACGTACGATGGACGAACGAGAACCGGGTAACCGAGTGACGCTGCTGCCGTGACCGCTTCTTCGACTGTCACGGCCGTTTTACCTGGTGGCTGTGGAATGTCGAGCGCCGTCAATGCTGCTTCGAACTGTTTCCGGTCCTCAGCCCGGTCGAGATCCTCAAGCGATGTCCCGAGGATTTTTACACCTTCTGCTGCTAATGACTCGGCTAAGTTGATCGCTGTCTGTCCACCGAACTGGACGATGACACCGAGTGGACGTTCGTTTCGGATGACTTCCAGTACATCCTCCGTCGTCAGTGGTTCAAAGTAGAGCCGATCGGAAATCGAGAAGTCGGTCGACACCGTTTCTGGATTGTTGTTGACGATGATTGCTTCGTAGCCGGCTTGTCGAATCGCTTGAATCGAATGGACTGTCGCGTAATCGAACTCGACTCCTTGACCAATCCGGATCGGTCCCGATCCTAGGACGAGAATCGAAGAACGGTTCGTCGCGATTGCTTCATTTTCGCGTTCGTATGTTCCGTAATAGTATGGCGTGTCGGACGCGAACTCTGCCGCACACGTATCGACCATCTTATAGACCGGGTGAATCGCTTGTGCTTCACGCATCCGGCGAATCTCCGTTTCCGTTTGTCCGGTGATCCGAGCGAGCATCGGGTCACTGAATCCATATCGCTTCACATGCAGGAGTAGCTCAGGTGTCAAACCAGTTGCGACTGATTGCTCGAGCTGCCAAATATGGTGCAACTTTTCAAGGAACAGGCGATCAATCGCTGTCCAGTCATGAATCTGTTCGACGCTGTAACCGCGGACGAAGCCCGCGTACAAGGCGAAGAGTCGATCGTCCGTCGCTTGGCGAATCGCTTGTTGTAACGCATCATCTGCCATTTCGATGAAGCGTGGCATATACAGATCCGCTGTACCGATTTCAAGCGAACGGACCGCTTTCAGTAATGCCTCTTCCATCGTCCGTCCCATTGCCATGACCTCACCAGTTGCTTTCATCTGTGTGCCGAGTGTCCGGTCCGCCGTTTCGAATTTATCGAACGGCCAGCGCGGAATCTTGGCGACGACGTAATCGAGTGCCGGTTCGAACGAAGCAAAACTTGTCTCGGTGATCGGGTTCTTTAATTCGGACAAGGCATACCCGACGGCAATTTTCGCAGCCAGTTTTGCGATTGGGTAACCCGTTGCTTTTGACGCGAGTGCAGACGAGCGTGAGACACGTGGGTTGACTTCGATGACATAGTAGTCGAAGCTCGTCGGATCCAGTGCGAACTGGATGTTACATCCGCCCTCGATTCCAAGTGCACGAATGATATCGAGCGAGACGTTTCGCAACAATTGATAATCGCGATCCGATAGCGTTTGCGTCGGAGCGAAGACGATCGAGTCTCCGGTATGAACGCCGACGGGATCGAAGTTTTCCATCGCACAGACGATGATCGCTTGGTTCGTCGCATCGCGCATGACTTCGAACTCGACTTCCTTCATCCCGGCAATTGATTTTTCAAGAAGTACCTGTGTTGCCGGACTTGCCTTGAGTCCCCCTTCGACGATTCGCGTGAACTCTTCTGGTGTGCTGGCGATTCCGCCGCCCGTTCCCCCAAGCGTATACGCCGGACGGATGATGATCGGTAGACCGATCTGTTGCCGGAATTGTTGTGCCTCTTCGAGCGTATGCACGATTTCACTGTCCGGCACACCATGCCCGCGTTTAAACATCAGTTGACGGAACAAATCACGATCTTCTGCCTCTTCGATTGCTGACAATTTCGTACCGAGTAACTCGACACCATACTCAGCAAGGACACCGAGACGATCCAGTTCGACAGCCAAGTTCAGACCCGTTTGACCTCCGAGTGTCGCAAGCAAAGCATCCGGACGTTCCTTGCGGATGATCCGTGAGACGAACTCTGCTTGGAGGGGTTCGATGTAGACACGATCAGCGACCGTTGGATCCGTCATGATCGTTGCTGGGTTCGAGTTGACGAGGATGACTTCATATCCTTCTTCCTTCAAGGCTTGACACGCTTGTGTTCCAGCGTAGTCGAATTCAGCTGCTTGTCCGATCACGATAGGACCGGACCCGATAACGAGAATTTTCTGGATATCTTGACGTTTAGGCATGAGAGACCTCCTGTTGTTTCGTGATTTCTTCTAAAAACTGTTGGAATAGACCGTTCGCATCCATCGGACCAGGTGATGCTTCCGGATGGTACTGGACGGAGAAGACCGCTGCTGTCGTATGACGGATTCCTTCGACCGTTCCGTCGTTGATCGCAAGATGCGTCACTTCAAGCACGGTATCGCGTAATGACTGTTCGTCGACGGCATACCCGTGGTTTTGCGACGTGATATCGACGCGACCAGTCCGGATATCTTGGACTGGATGATTCGCCCCTCGGTGACCGAATGGGAGCTTGAACGTATCCGCCCCGTGCGCTAGTGCGATCAACTGATGACCGAGACAGATGCCGAAGATGACGACTTTTCCCGTCAATTCTTGAATCATCGGAATCGCTGTCGGGACATCCTTTGGATTCCCTGGTCCGTTCGATAGCATTACACCGTCCGGACGATAGCGTAAGACTTCCGTTGCACTGACGTCGTAGGGCACGACGACGACTTCACAGCCGCGTTTGACGAGTTCGCGGACGATTCCGAGCTTCGCACCGAAATCGACGAGAACGATCCGCGGTCCAGCACCCGGAATGATGTACGCTCGTTCCGTTGAAGCCCGCTTGACTTGATCCGTCTCGATAGGTGCATTTTGAAGATGAACCAGTTCTGCTGCTAAATCGAACTCACCGTCAACGAGTCGTCCACGCATGACACCTTTCGAACGGATATGCCGTGTCAGTTGACGCGTATCGATTCCACTTAATCCTGGAATATCAAGATCTTGAAGTGCTGCATCGAGCGACATCTCACTTCGGAAATTCGACGGCGTCTGACAATGTTCACGTACAATCAGTGCTTTAGCGAGCGGACGCGTCGTCTCATAATCTTCTCGGTTAATCCCGTAGTTTCCGATCAACGGGTTCGTCAACACGATCATCTGATCGCAGTAAGATGGATCCGATAACATTTCCTGATATCCTGTCATTCCGGTCTGGAAGACGACCTCTCCTGTTGTTGTCGTATCTGATCCAAACGCCGTTCCTTCAAACGTCATCCCATCTTCTAGTATCAGTGTCCGTTTACGCATGTGCTGTGTCCTCCTTGAATACGATTTCTCCCTTGACGAGCGTCATGACCGGGAATCCTTTTAACCGTTCTCCTGCGAACGGTGTGTTCTTGCCTTTTGAGCGGAATCGTTCCGGTGATACGGTACGCTCCGTTTCTAGATCAAGCAAAACTAGATCTGCTTCCGCCCCCACTTCGAGTTTCCCGTAAGGAAGTTCAAAGATGGCTGCTGCCTTATCCGTCAAATTCCGAATCAGTGTCTCAAGTGTCATCTCTCCTTCAGCGACGAGCTTCGTATAGAGGAGTGGGAAGGCCGTCTCGAACCCTGTGATGCCGAACGGGGCGCGTTCGATACCGAGTGCCTTCTCTTCTGCCGCATGGGGAGCATGATCGGTCGCGATGCAATCAATCGTTCCGTCCGCTAACCCCTCGAGCAATGCTTGGCGATCTGCTTCACTTCGTAAGGGAGGATTCATTTTAAAGTTCGGGTCCTGATTCGGTATGTCTTCATCGATCAACACCAGATGGTGCGGTGTGACTTCTGCCGTCACCCGAATCCCTGCTCGTTTCGCGTCACGGATGACACGGACCGATTCTTTCGTCGAGACATGACAGACGTGATAATGACAGCCGGTTTCTTCTGCGATCAGAACATCACGTGCGATGTGGATACTCTCAGCAAGCGACGGAATACCTTGTAGTCCTTCCCGTCGACTATAGTTCCCCTCGTGCACACATCCTGCTTTTAACGAATCATCTTCGCAGTGAGCAACGATCGTTTTCCCGAGCCGTGCCGCCTGTTGCATCGCTGTCCGCATGACTGCTGCCGTCTGGACGCCGACACCATCATCCGTAAAGGCGACAGCATCTGTTAATTGGTCGAACGCGACGAGTTCTTGTCCGAGTTGATTTTTTGAAATCGCCGCGTAAGGCAAAACCCGAACGGACGCTGTCTCTTCAATCTTTTGGAACAACGCATCAAGTGTTTGACGATCGTCTGGTACGGGGCGCGTGTTCGGCATCGGACAAATCGTCGTGAATCCACCCGCTGCCGCCGCTGCCGTGCCGGTCGCAATCGTCTCCTTATGTTCGCCACCCGGTTCCCGCAGGTGGACATGGATGTCAACGAATCCTGGTGCGACGAATAAGCCGGACGCATCAATGACCGTTTCATTCGCTTGCGGTGTTGCTGCTAAATCCGTGATTTTCCCGGCTTCAATCCGAATATCTCCCGTTCGAACTTGTCCCGCCTCGTACCATCTCGCATTCTCAATTCGTGTTGTCATCTGCATCGTCTCCTTTGATTGATTTCGTTGAAAAGCACCATTCCAGAATCGCCATCCGTGCAAAGACACCGTTTTTCATCTGTTCAAAAATCCGCGATCGCGGATGTTCGACCAGTTCGTCGGCAATCTCGACTCCCCGATTGACCGGTGCCGGATGAAGCACGATCGCGGAATGCTTCAGACGGTTCATCCGCTCATCTGTCAATCCGTGCGTTGTGTGGTAGACTGCTGGATCAAATCGCGTCGTCCCGTCATGCCGTTCGTGCTGGACACGCAGTAACATCAAGATGTCGCACTGCTCGACGGCTTCATCCATCGGAAGATACGGTATGCCCATCGCAGGGTCGTACCACTCAATAGGTCCTGATCCATAGACGATGGCACCGAGTCGTTTTAAGATGTCAGCGTTCGATCGGGCGACGCGACTATGTTGTAAGTCCCCACAGATGACGACGACTTTTCCTTCGACCGTTCCATACGTTTCGACCATCGTCATCAAATCGAGTAAGGACTGAGACGGATGTTGACCGCTCCCATCTCCCGCATTGATGATCGGAATATTGAGCGTCTGCATCAGTTCTTCGTAATATCCGGTTGCTCCGTGACGAATGACCAAAGCATCTGCGCCGATTGCTTCGAGTGTCTTGCATGTATCGCGTAACGTTTCTCCTTTTTGCACGGAGGAAGTCGCCGTTTCGAACGGCAGTAGATGCATATTCAGACGATGCTCTGCCATCTCAAAGGAAGAGCGTGTCCGCGTCGAGTTTTCAAAGAACAGATTGACGAGTGTCTTACCGGAAAAATCTGGTGCTGGCTCGCCTCGTTTAAAAGCGAGACTGCGTTCAATCAAAGAATTGATTTCTGTCGTGGATAAACTTTCTAGGTTGACGAAATGCCGGGTTTTTAGGATCGTCTTCATATCATTCACTCCTCTTCAGGTCATGAAAAAGGCGCACCTTCTAAGTGAAGGTGCGCCGAAAGAAGGCAGAGTGATTCCCTGCATCTTTTCATGGCCTTCACTTTATCGTTCTCTCGGAACGTCTTAAAAGTTGTTAGCTACTGATTGAGTTGTAGAGGTTTCCGTTGTTTCTTCGACCTGCTCTGTCGTTTTTGGAAGAACTAGATTCAGGATGATTCCAAGAATCGTCGCTAGTGCCATTCCTTCGAGAGAGAAGTTGCCGATTTTAAGCGCCGCGCCTCCGATACCTGTGACGAGAATGACGGCTGTAATCGTCAGATTTCGTTTATCGGCAAGATCGATCTTACTTTCCGTCAGCGTCCGGAGACCGTTCGACGCGATGACTCCGAACAAGAGGATACTGATTCCACCCATGACCGGTGTCGGAATCGTCTTGATGAACCCTTCGACGTATCCGAGGAATCCGAAGCTGATTGCAAGAACCGCCGCACCACCGAGGACATAGACACTGTAGACGCGTGTGATCGACATGACACCGTTGTTCTCACCATACGTCGTAACCGGTGGTCCGCCAAGCATCGACGCGACTGTCTTCGCGATCCCGTCACCCAGTACGGTCCGGTGCATCCCTGGATCGAGGAGCGTCTCGCGCCCGATGATCCGTGATGTCACTTTTTGTTCGCCGATGTGCTCCGTCAGTGTGACGAGCGTCACAGGAACAATCAGAAGCAAGGCGGCTGTATTCCACGATGGTGTGTAATTCAAGAACGGAATCGTGAAGTCTGGCACGTGGAAGAACGTGGCTTGTTGGAGTGGTGTGAAGTCAATGATTCCGACCGATGCCGCAACGAGATAACCAACTGTGATCCCGAACAAAATCGGAATCGTACTCCACATTCCTTTTAAGTACGTCATCGCAAGGAGTGTGACGCCGAGTGTGACCATCGCAACGAGGAAGTACAGTCCGTTGTACTTACCATCCGCTCCGTTCATCGCCATGTTGACAGCGGTCGGGGCGAGCGATAGACCGATGACCATGATGACCGGTCCGATGACGACCGGCGGGAGTAAGCGAAGCAACCAAGCAGCTCCCGTGTAGCGGATGAGGAGTGAGACGAGTCCGTAGACGAGTCCAGCGACCATTCCGCCGATTAAGGCATCCTCGACACCCCACCGCTCACTGACGGCGATGATTGGGGCGATGTAGGCAAAACTCGAACCAAGATATGTGGGTACTTTGAAGCGGGTGACGGCGAGGAAAATCAGTGTGCCGACTCCGCTTGCGACGAGCGCGACCGATGTGTTGAGTCCCGTTAAGAGCGGGACGAGCACGGTCGCACCAAACATCGCGAAGACGTGTTGTAAGCTGAGCATCAGCCAGTTTAGAGGGTGAGTAGGTACTTCTTGTACATCAAGTACTGCGGCATGTTTTGCCATATGGATGACTCCCTTTCTGGTCTCTCTGGACCACCTTAAAGGTTTTGAATTTTAGCGTTTAATGAATACTTGATCGGCTTCATCGACTTCGGCGAGCGCGACGACGACTTGTTCCTCGCGGGATGTCGGGACGTTCTTACCGATGAAATCTGGTCGAATCGGTAACTCCCGATGTCCGCGGTCGACGAGGACAGCAAGTTGAATCATACTCGGTCTTCCGTGATCGACGAGCGCATCCATCGCGGCGCGAACGGTGCGTCCTGTGTAGAGGACGTCGTCAACGAGGACGACGATTTTCCCGGTGATGTCTTCCGGTAGATCAGAACCTTTGATTTCTGGTTCTAAACTTCGTTTCGACAAGTCATCCCGGTACATCGAGATGTCAACGACACCGAGTAAGACCGGTTTTCCTTCGATTTGTTCGATGCGCTTCGCAAGTCGGCGAGCGAGTGTCTCGCCTCGCGTCTTGATTCCGACGATTATCAAATCATGAATTCCTTTGTTACGTTCGATGATTTCATGGGCGATCCGTGTCAGTGCACGTCCGATCGCGGCTTCATCTAAGATGACGGCTGGTTTCATGGTTTCTCCTTTCATACAAAAGACCTTCTGCGGAAATCCGCAGAAGGTCATCGAAGACAGAATCATGGCATACGTGTTGTATGCATGCCTACGCACGATCGTGGTAGGTTCTCCCTTTCGCAGCCTCTCCGGACTCGATTAAAGGTGATACTAGTTAGGTAGGATCGTCACTCGGACGACCGAAGTGTCAGTAGAGGATGTCTCGCATCGCTCTCTAGGTGATACTCTACCGTTTTATTAGAAAAACGTCAAGACTCTAATTCAAGTTTTTTCAATTGACCGATTTCAAATGTCATCTCTTCTGGGAGCGGTGCTTCAAAGCGCATCCACTCACCTGTGCGTGGATGTTCGAAACCGAGAACCGCAGCATGCAAGGCTTGACCGTTCATTTTCATCGTCTTACGTGGACCATATTTCGGGTCACCCGCAAGCGGGAAACCGATATAACGCATATGGACACGGATTTGGTGCGTCCGTCCTGTTTCAAGTTTACATTCAACGACCGTAAAGCCTTCGTACCGATCGAGAACACGGAAATGGGTCACGGCAGACTTTGAATTCTTATCCGTTACCGTCATCCGTTGACGGTCGTTCTTATCGCGTCCGATTGGGGCTTCGATCGTTCCGAGTTCGTGCGGGATTTCACCGTGCACGAGCGCGATGTAGAGACGTTCCGTCGTCTTCTCTTTCAATTGATGTGCCAGTGACTCATGCGCTAAGTCGTTCTTAGCGACCATCAACAGACCTGACGTATCCTTATCGATCCGGTGAACGATTCCTGGACGTTTGACGCCATTGATGCCTGAGAGATCTTGACAGTGGTGTAATAAGGCGTTGACTAGCGTTCCTGAGACATGACCTGCCGCCGGGTGGACGACCATCCCTTTTGGTTTATTGACGACGATGACGTCCGAGTCCTCATACACGACTTCAAGTGGGATGTCTTCCGGTAAGATCTCGAGCTCCACCGCTTCCGGGATATGAACGACAATCGATTCCGTTCCCGATAATTTATAGTTCGGTTTGACGACACGACCATCGACTTCGACACGTCCCGCTTTCAACCATTCCTGTACTTGCGAACGCGACCAATCGTTTTGTTCTGCGAGCCATTTATCGATGCGCCCTGTCGCTCCATCCGCTTGTACGGACCATGTTTCTACTTCATTCATTTATCCATCGTTCCTTTCTTAGTCAACCGTTCTTCAAACATGACGCTGATCAACATCGTGATGACACCAAACGTCAAACAGACGTCTGCGACATTAAAGATCGGAAAATTATAGCCGAACGGGAAGAAGTGGAAGAAATCAACGACTTCTCCTCGTGCCATTCGATCAATGAAATTTCCGATCGCACCACTGAGCAATAACGCGATGCTCCAAGCAAATACCTTATTTTTCGTGCCTTCCTTGTAGAGGAAGTAAATCAATCCAATGACGACGACGACCGTAACGATGAAGAAAAAGCCGAATTTACCTTCGAGCATTCCCCACGCGGCGCCACGATTCCGATACGAGTTGAGATAAAAGAAATCCGGAATGACCGTGATCGCTTGACCAATCGTCATGTTTTGAACGACGATCCATTTCGTCAACTGGTCAATTCCAACGAGTAAAGTAGCAATCCCTAAGTAAAGCCACATCCTATTGTCCTCCGCATCCAAAAATAATGAGGGACGTCCTGCGAAGTCGCAGTCGCCCCTCCCTTTGTATCATTATAAAGAATTGACGACTTCAGTACAACGTGGGCAAAGCGTCGGATGAGCCGGATCTTGTCCGAGTTCCGTCGAATATGTCCAACAACGTTCACATTTTTCACCGTCAGCTTTTTGAACCGTAATGCCGGTCGTCTCATACATCTTATCCGCCGTTTCCACGAATTCGAGTTGTGAGACTTGGAGTAACTGCTCAAGATGATCGATTGTTCCGAGCAAGGCTTTCGTCTCTTCCTTCGGTGCAAGCAAGAGTTTCGCTTCGAGTGTCTTACCGACGAGTTTCTCAACACGCGCTTCCTCGAGTGCTTTTAAGACATCATCGCGGAACGTCAGGAACGCGTTCCATTTCTCGATGAGGGCAAGTCCTTCTTCTGAGACTTCGACCGTTTCCGGAAGGTCTGTCAAGAAGATACTCTTCGTCTCAACAGCTGGTACGAATTCCCATGCTTCGTCTGCTGTGTGTGGCAAGACCGGTGCCATCAATTGCAACAAGGCAACGACTGTATCATACATGACCGTCTGAACCGCACGACGCGATGTCGCGTCTGCTTTTTCGATATACAGGATATCTTTCGTGTAATCGAGGTAGAACGACGACAAATCAAGGACACAGAAGTTGTGGAGCAATTGATAGACCGACATGAAGTCGTACGCATCATAAGCTGCTTTTACTTTTCCAACAAGTTGGTCCAGTTTCGTCCGCATGAAACGGTCTGACTCTGGTAAGTCTTCAAATGCGACGCGGTGCGTCGCAGGATCGAATTGATCCAAGTTTCCGAGGAGGAAACGAACCGTGTTGCGGATTTTACGATAGGATTCTGAGACTTGTTTAAAGTTATCCATCGATGCCCGGACATCAGCTTGATAATCGACAGATGCGACCCACAAGCGAAGGATCTCTGCTCCGAATTGCTGCATGACTTGAATCGGAGCAATCGTGTTACCGATCGATTTCGACATCTTGCGACCTTGACCATCCAGAACGAATCCGTGACTGACGACCGCTTTGTATGGTGCTTTTCCTGTCGTTGCGACGGCTGTCGATAGCGACGAGTTGAACCAACCACGATATTGGTCAGATCCTTCAAGATAGAGATCCGCTGGACGTGTCAATTCAGGACGTGTCGCAAGGACACCGGCATGTGATGAACCAGAATCGAACCAGACATCCATGATGTCAGTTTCCTTTTTGAAGATACCGTTCGGGCTTGCTGGATGTGTGAATCCTTCAGGAAGCAAGTCGACTGCTTCGCGCTCATACCAGACATTTGATCCGTGAGCTGCAAATAAATTCGCGATATGATCAATCGTTTCTGGTGTGACGATTTCCGTTCCATCTTCAGCATAGAAGATTGGAAGCGGAACGCCCCAAGCACGTTGACGTGAGATGACCCAGTCGCCGCGGTCTTTGAACATGTTGTGGAGACGTGTTTCGCCCCACTCTGGTACCCACTGGACACCTTTGATCTCATCAAGGATTTCCGCACGGAAGTCTTTGATTGAAGCGAACCACTGTGGCGTTGCCCGGAAGATGACCGGTTTTTTCGTCCGCCAGTCGTGTGGATACGAGTGTTTGATGAACGACAGTTTTAAGAGAGCGCCTGCTTCTTCGAGTGCAAGACCGATTTCTTTGTTCGCATCCTCATAGAACATGCCTTCGAATCCAGGCGCTTCTGCTGTCATGACCCCTTTATCGTCGACTGGGCAAAGAACGTCAAGACCGTACGCTTGACCGATACGGAAGTCATCTTCCCCGTGACCTGGAGCCGTATGCACGACACCTGTCGCTTCCGCTGTAACGTGATCGCCAAGCATGACGAGTGATTCACGGTCGTACAATGGATGTTTTGCTTTCATGTATTCGAAGTCCGCACCATTAAAGATACGTCCGACTGTTGCGTCTTCCCATCCGAGTGCTTCGATGACTTCAGGAACGAGTGTTTCCGCTACGATATAGCCTTTTCCTTGATACTCGATCCGCGCATATGTCAGTTCCGCACTGACAGAGATTCCGAGGTTCGCTGGAATCGTCCATGGTGTCGTCGTCCAGATGACGAAATGATCCGTCGGTTCTAAGATGTTTTTCCCGTCCATGACTTGGAACGCGACATAGATGGCAGCTGACCGTTTATCTTGATATTCGATTTCTGCTTCAGCGAGTGCTGATTCAGAAGACGGTGACCAATAGACCGGTTTCTTCCCTTTGTAAATATAGCCTTTGTTCGCCATATCCCCGAATAAACGAATTTGAGCTGCTTCAAATTCTGGTTGCAGGGTGATGTATGGGTTGTCATAGTCACCGAGAACGCCGAGGCGTTTGAATTGTTCGCGTTGGTGATCGACTTGTTCGAGCGCATATTTCGCACATAATTCACGGAATTCTGCGACCGTCATCGATTTACGATCAACACCGGCTTTTTGAAGTGCTGTTTCAATCGGTAATCCGTGTGTGTCCCAACCAGGCACGTACGGAGACTGGAAGCCGTTCATCGATTTGTAGCGGACGATGATGTCTTTTAAGACTTTGTTTAATCCGTGACCCATGTGGATGTCACCATTCGCATATGGAGGACCATCGTGGAGGATGAAAGTCGGCTTTCCAGCGTTCTTTTCCTGGACCGCAGCGTAGAGATTCATCTCTTCCCATCGTGCTTGCATATCTGGTTCACGTTTTGGCAAGTTGCCTCGCATTAAAAACTCCGTTTTCATCATCAATAAGGTTTCTTTGTAATCCATCTGACCATCTCTCACCTTTCGCTTTAAAAGTACAAAAAAAGCCAAGCTCATCCCTGAGATAGGGACGAGCTTGGCTGAACTCGCGGTACCACCCTACTAATCCCGCTCGCCAGTTTGACGACGCAGGACCGCTTAAGAACTCGATAACGGGAGTGAGCCGGCATGACTTACTGTTCAGCGAACGTTCAGTCATGCACTCCAAGGGGATACCCCATCTTTTTCGTTGCTCGGGCTTCCACCATTCCCCCGATTCGCTGTCAACCGTCCAAGATACGACGTGTCCTTGTCATTGATTTTATTTATACGACATCGTCGTCATTATACGCAACTGCTGGAACATCGTCAAGCGCTCCACGAGAAGAGAAATCAAACGCATCCCAGTCATGGCTCGTCAATAATTCCATCTGCGCATCGATCAATACTTTGAATCGATTACGATAGAGTTCGATTTTTTTGCGCATTTGCTCGACTTCGAAGTCTGTCCGTTGTGCCCGGCGTTGCGCCGCATCTTGCAACTGCTCTGCTTCACGTTCTGCTTGCTTTAGGATCAAGCTCGCTTCTTTTGAAGCATTGGCTTTGACTTCTTCAGCCGCTTCCTGTGCAACGATGATCGATTTATTCAACGTTTCTTCCATCGAACTGAAGTAGTCGACACGCGCTTGCATGTTTTGGATGACTTCTTGTTGTTGACGGTTCTCACGTAACAACAATTCAAAATCCTTGATGACTTGATCTAGGAATTCGTTCACTTCATCTTCGTCATAGCCGCGAAACTTTCGTGTGAACTCCTTATTATGAATATCGAGTGGCGTTAATGGCATGATGAATTCCTCCTCCGCATTTATCTTATCCTTTTAAAATACCGTATTGTAGTTTGATTCGATCACGTTTCGTTGATCCGAGGATTGCAATCAACTTGACGCGTCCTGTTCCACGCAAGGAAAGTAAGTCGCCTTCTTCTAGCATGAAGCTCGAATCATCCACTACTTTATAATTCACTTTACTCTCACCCTGTTTAATGAGCGCCTGTGCTTTTTGACGTGAGAAGCCTAGAATTTCACTCACGACCGTATCGAACCGAAGTGAGCTGACAAACCCAAGTGTCTCTTCCCACTCTTGATCCTTCACTTTCAAGCGATCTTCTGCGTCTACGCGCGAAAGACGAATCTTCGTCTTCCCTGCTCGTTCGACGTTTGCTTCGATATAGGTCGCGACTTCGTCCGCGACGGCAAACTGTACTTGATCCTGAATGATGACGTCGCCGAATTTGGCTCGTTTCAATCCGACGTTCAATAATGTACCGGTGACTTGACGATGAGAAAGTTCAACGAATTTAGTAGGATAATGAATGCGATAGATGGAAATGTCAAAGTCATCCGCGTTGTATTCATAATAATCTGGTGCGAGGATTGCCCGTTTACGTTCAGCGCCTTCGAAACCGCCCTCAAAAAAGAGGGCGCATTTCGAACCGACGAGTTCTTGTGTGATTTGTTGTTCACGTGGATCTAGGAAATCCGTTAATTTGAACGTATAGGTCGCTTCCACATGATCGATCCAGTTCAAGACTGAGTCGACGAATTCCCGCTCGCTTCCACGATAATGATCATATACGCTCATACTAAAAAGATTGCTCGGATACCCGATTGAGCCAAGTTCAAGACGAGGAAGGCTACAATCGGCGAGATATCCAGCATGCCCCCGATAGGCGGGATGATACGACGGAAGGGCGCTAGGAATGGCTCGACCAACATCGCGAGCACTTGTCCGAATTTAGAATCACGGGCATTCGGGAACCACGAAAGCAGGATATAAACAATCATGACGTAACTGTAATACTGTAATAACGTACTCAATGTACGACCAATTGCGTACATCACTTGAGAATCCATACTTACCACCCCTTATGATTAATATCATCTTCTCCAAGAAGATTCGAGATGCTACCAGCTAACTCGACGTTGTTCGGAACACAGAGGAGGGTATTCTGACTGATCGTCGTAATCGTTCCATCGAGAGCGAAGACGACACCAGATAAGAAATTAATCATCTGTCGTGATTGATCTTTTGACATACGCTGCATATTGACGATGACAGCACGGTTCTGACGAAGATGTTCCCCGATTTCCTGGGCTTCGTTGAAGACACGTGGTTCACTCAAGATGACTTGCGATTTCGTTTTTTTCGTCGCATGAAGCGGCACGATATTCGATTGTCTCACGCTGTCCTCCTTTTGAGTAACACTTGGGGTAGATTCCTCGTAATACTCTTCATACTCTTGTTGTGAAGCACCTCTACCTTTATTTATTGTAGCATCATTTTCATATTCAAGTTCATCTAAATCGTCGCTGTTGCCGAGAAATAGATTTTGCATTTTTGATTTAAAACCCATATCCATTCTCCCTTCTTCTCGTTTAGGTGTGAACGAGCGTCGTCCCGATTCGGACGAACGTCGCCCCTTCTTCGATGGCGATTTCAAAATCCGATGACATTCCCATAGATAACTCCGTACATGGAGCATACGACAATTTTTTCGCCTTGACCTCTTCTTGCAATGTTTTTAATGACCGGAATACCTCACGGATACGCGCCGTATCTTCCGTCAACGGTGCCATCGTCATCAGTCCGATGACACGAATCGCGGGATATTGACCGATTTCGTGTAAGAACGATGGTACATCCTCAGGCGCGATGCCTTGCTTCGATTCTTCCCCAGAAACGTTGACTTGGATGAAACAATCAATGATTCGGTCTGTTCGTTTATTGATCTCTTCCGCCAAATGAAGACGGTCAAGGGAATGCAACACGTCAATGGCATCGATGATTTGACGAACTTTACGCGTTTGTAGTGTACCAATGAAGTGCCACGTACAAGCAGTTCGTCCGAGCTCTGCCTGTTTTTCAAGCAATCCGTCCGGACGATTTTCTCCGAGATGGGTCACGCCAGCTGCTAATAATTCAGAAGCAACTTGACTTGAGACTGATTTCGTCACACCAATCAACTGTACCTGCTTTTCAGAAGAACTCTTTTCACTCGCTTGTTCCATTCGTTTTGTAACTTCTTGTACATTATCAAGAATTGACATCCAATGACTCCTTTACGATCAAACTTGCAAAGCGCCCACCGTGGTCACCGTGGCGATAAGAGAAGTAATCTTCCGCCTGACAGTGTGTACATAGACCTGAGTCAAGGACATCACCGACTCCACAACGCTCAGCTAGCGCAGCATTCGTTTTTTGTAGCGATAACATCGCTTTTCCATCTTCCTTGCGTATGTAAGGAGACTCATCGAGTTCAAGCGCATCGATTGCATCGATGACCGGTTGATCGACTTCGTAACAACAATCACGGATCGATGGACCAATGACCATTTGAATCGATGAACGACTCGCACCCGCACGTTCCATTTGCTTGACTGTTTCCTCGACGATATTGCCAACGGTTCCGCGCCAGCCGGCATGCGTATTCGCGATGATTCCTGTCGTCGGATCACAGAAGACAAGCGGCACACAGTCAGCGAACAGCATCATCAATAAGACATTCGAATCGGTCGTCACCAATCCATCTGTACCCGGAATCGCTGTTTCGTAATCCAAAGCACCGCGCCCGGAGTCAAGTGTCGTCACCTGTTCGACGTGATTTCCGTGAACTTGCTGTGCCCAAATCGAGTTCTCGAGGGAGAGATCAAGCTGACGTGCGATGACTTGTCGGTTCTGAATGACACCGTCGCGATCATCGTTGACATGTAACCCTAAATTTCCGTTTCCATGAGGGGCAGCGAACTTCGTCGTAAAGGCGGCACGTACGGTACCTGTTGGTGTATCCCATTTGATCCATTGTCCAAACATGTTCATGCCTCCTTTGATTTTAAAAAAAGAGGCGCCGCTTTCGCGACACCTCATCGTTTAGCAGTCGTGTCACTGGAACATCGATCAACGATTATTCCGGCGAAGGAAAGATGGGATGTCCATCGTTTCTTCGACATCTGGCTCTTTAGCCGGTTCGGGATTCGAGCTGACAGGTGTCTCTTCGACTTGTGGTTTTGACTCCTCTGTTGGTGGTGGAGTCGCTTGTTTTTTCTTCAATAAATTCTTCATCATTTCTTGAGCGGATGGAATTTCGAAATCGAGTGGTTCGTTTTCGAATTCCGTCGCGATGACTGTAACGATGATTTCATCTTCTAGGTTATCGTTGATGACAGAACCAAAGATCAAGTTGACTTCCTCATCAGCTGCACTCTGAACGATTTGTGCGGCTTCCGTCACTTCGTACAAGCTAAGGTTCGCACTACCTGTGATGTTCATCAGAACACCTTTCGCGCCTTCGATCGAGGTCTCAAGCAACGGACTCGAAATCGCTTTTTTCGCTGCTTCCGTCGCGCGGTGTTCGCCTGTCGCGACACCGACACCCATTAAAGCAGAACCTTTTTCCGTCATGATCGTCTTCACATCGGCGAAGTCGAGGTTGATCAGACCAGGTACGGCGATCAAGTCAGTGATACCTTGTACACCTTGACGCAAGACGTTATCTGCTTCTTTGAACGCTTCAAGCATTGGTGTGTTCCGATCAACGATTTCAAGTAACTTATCGTTCGGAATGACGATCAACGTATCGACTTTTTCTTTGAAGTTCTGGACACCTGAAACAGCATGTTGCATCCGTTTACGTCCTTCGAACATAAATGGTTTTGTGACGACGCCGACTGTCAATGCACCGATTTCTTTTGAAATCTCCGCGATGACAGGAGCAGCTCCTGTACCAGTTCCGCCACCCATCCCAGCTGTGACGAAGACCATGTCAGCGCCTGAAAGGATTTCTGTTAATTGCTCACGGCTCTCTTCCGCCGCTTTTTTACCGATTTCCGGATTGGCACCCGCACCGAGACCACGTGTCAATTTAGCACCGAGTTGTAGTTTTACGTCAGCTTGTGACATGTTCAATGCCTGCGCGTCCGTGTTTACTGCGATGAATTCTACGCCTTGGACACCGTGTTCAATCATTCGGTTGACGGCGTTCGAACCGCCACCACCTACACCGATGACCTTGATTTTTGCTACTTGGTCCATCATTTCATCAAAATGCAACATAAAAAGGGCCCCCTAATATTTTTTACTCATTGGATTTTTTGTAGGCATTAACCAAAGAATTTCTCAAAGAAACTACTGAATGACTTTTTCTCTTTCGGAGGCTGTTCACGTGTTGGCCGTTCGTTTCGCGTAGGTGACGTCTGTTCGTTCATGAGCAGTGCATCCTGTTCATGTCCGTGCGCTACGGCTTCCTTCTCTTCCGCCCGGTCGAAACCTGATTTCGATACGGCGCTTCTTGAGAGCACATAACGTAACATACCGGCTGCGACGGCATACTTCGGATGACGAATACCAAGACTAGCAGGTTGATAGACATTGACGCTCTGCTTGAAGATTCGTTTTCCGAGCTGATCGATTCCCGGTAATGAAGAACTTCCCCCACATAAGATTAAGCCACTATTCATGTGAGCGTATCCTGCTTGCGTCATTCGTTTTTGAATCATCTCGAAGATTTCCTCAAGTCGTGCTTCTAAAACGAATCCAATCTCTGATTGTGGTTCGAAACGATGTTCGCCGTTGATCGTGACGTAGGAAACTTTCTCTTCCGGATCCCCGAGTGCTTCAAGCGCAACACCATATTCTTCTTTAGCAAGTTTCGCGTCTTGATATTTACAATTCATCTTGTACGTCAAATCACGTGTCAGATGATCACCACCGTATGGCAACGTCGTCGAGTAGACGAGATCATTCTTTTCGTAGATGGAAAGTGTCGTCGTCTCATGACCGATATCGATGATTCCGACACCGAGTTCGAGTTCATCAATCGATGCTGCGATTCTAGATACCGCTAAACTCTCCAGCACATATCCAGCAAGCTCTAAACCAGCCCGTTCAATGGAACGTTTAATGCTATGTAGGATCGTCTTCGCTCCGATGATGAGCTTCCCTGTTACTTCGAGACGATAACCGATCATTCCTCTCGGATCAGTGATTTCTGTTTGCTGATCGACTGTAAAGGTCTTCGGCAAGACATCGACGACACTGAGTTCGTTCGGAATTCGCATGACCATCGCAGAATGCAGAACGTCTTTCACGTCATCATCCGTGATTTCATTGTCCTCACCTTTGATCGATGTCATCCCTTGGCAATCCTTCACTTGAATGTGTTCACCGGAAATAGCGACATATACTTCACCAATTGGTTCACCAAGTGTACGTTCCACTTCCGTAACCGCTTGTTTAATGGCTTGTACCGTTTGATCGATGTCAACGATGACACCTCGTTTAACACCCGCGGATGGTGCAGAACCTTCAGCAAGAACGTTCAGCGTTCCACCAAGTAGTTCACCGACGATGAGTTTCACCTCCGATGTCCCAATGTCGAGCGCGGCAATCGTACCTTTCGTTTCCATGGGAGTGACACCTCCACTTTCATAATACTAATCCTTTTTATTCCTAATTATATTCTAGGAATGAGTCAGGCTTCTTCTCGTTTAAGTCTACACTATATAAATACTTACGAAAAGAAGTTATTGCCCGTCTTAGCGTTCGAATAGATTACGATTTGATGACGATTCGAACAAAGGTCGACGAATGAAAACACACGTTTGTTTTTTTATTCGTCAGCCCTTTACGAATATTCTATTTTTTTCCTTTATATGGCTTGAAATAGATACCGCCATCAATTGTAATCGTTCCCGTCTTTCCTTTTGGTAAGGCAGAAATGACCTTTACGTATTCATTCAAGGAATTTGAAAAGGATGATGTACTGAGTAACACCGTATTCCCATCCGTCATGAATAATTTCAGACCACCCTTGTCCGTCTTATCGTTTGCGACGATTTCAGAGATCCGACTACGTACTTTCGGCTCGATCTTAACGAGTTCCTTCGTCAACCGATTTAATGATTGATCCGTAAATCCAGTCAGAATTGGTGCATCGAATAATTCTTCCTTCGACTTTCCGGGAATGATCGTTCCGTCCGCCAGTACGATCCGGTCTCCTGGTTTATCCTTTGCGTAAGCGATCTCTTTCTCTTCCGTCACCGTCACGCGATATTGATGCAAAAACTGTTTTTGCATCGTTGCTTCCTGAATGCCTGGAACCCTCTCGATTCGTTCAAGAATGTCTTCCTCTGATAGATTAAAGGCGTGTGTCTCATTCACCTTAACTCCTGATGCCTTCAAGATATCTGATGTTTTGACATTAAGATTACCATCAATATCAAATCGAGCGACCCGAGAATAACTCGACTGTAGATAAAAAACGACACCGACCAATAGACCAATCAGAATCAGGACATAGATGAGCCTCCGGTTGGCTTTTTTGCGACGTTGTTCACGGATATAAGGTATCTTATCCTCGAGGCTGCGGACGTTCTCGTCCTCTTGTGGTCGTCCAACCGCTCTCCGTTCCCTCACGTCTCATTCCCCCTCTATAACGTAACAATTCATTTCCCTATCGGTCTTTTCCTGCAATAGTTTAGTTTTTTTGTCCTGTCAGTCGTAACAATTCATCGACTAAGTCCCGTGAAGCGTTCGGCATACCGAGCGCAAGCGCCGCTTCAGACATCATTTGTTGTTGTGCTAATGCTTTTTCGCATGCCTCAAACAACCGATCACCCGTTAGCTCTTGTTCACGAATCAATAGACTCGCACCTGTCTCGACGAGCGATGAGGCATTGACCTCTTGGTGATTTTCCGTCACGTAAGGACTCGGGATGAGCACACTCGGTAAGCCGAGTGTCGTCAGCTCTGCCAATGTGCTTGCTCCCGAACGTGAAATGACGAGTTGACTTGCTTTTAAGATGTTCGGTAAATCATATACGAATGGGCGAAGTTGAATGCGTTCTGGTACGGAACCAACGCGTGACATAATCGTATCGTAATGAATTTGACCAGTAACGAAGAGGAGCGACCAGCCTGCTTGCTCGACCTTTGGCATCATATCGACGACTGCTTCGTTGATTGCAGGTGCGCCACGACTACCGCCATAGATGACGACGAGAGGACGTCCTTCCTCAAAACCGAAACGTTGTCGCTCTTCAAGCGGATTGATGTTGAGCTCTGCCACTTCAGAAGCACGCGGATTTCCGATTAAAACCGTCTTCGCTTCATTCTTACCAAAGTGATGTCCAGACCCTTTAAAAGAGAGTGCAACACGATCCACATACCGAGCTAAAAATTTATTCGTGATACCAGGTAGACTGTTTTGTTCATGAACGAGTGTCTTGAAACCCATTTTTGCAGCCGTATACAATACCGGTCCACAAACGAACCCACCTGTACCAACGACGATATCCGGTTGGAACTGACGCAGTAGTCGACGAACACGCCGGACGCTCTTGACGAACCGGATACCAGTCTTGACGTTTTCGAACGACAAGGAACGACGGATGCCAGAAATCTCAATCGATTCAAATGGAATTCCCGCACGACGAACGATATCCGCCTCGAGACCATTTTCTGTTCCGATATAGAGGACCTCACACGGCATGCGTTGTTCGAGCTCCCGGATCATAGCGAGTGCCGGATAGATGTGACCGCCTGTACCGCCTCCAGAGACGACGATTTTCATACTGTTGTTCCTCCTACTTCATGTACGGCACGAACGAAATGATCGCCGCGCTCTTCATATGTCTTGTATTGATCCCAACTTGCAGATGCTGGTGACAGAAGAATGATGTCGCCGGGTCGTGACACTTCAAACGCTACTTTCACGGCTTCATCCATCGCCTCAACGACGGTTGACGCATAGCCATTTTCTGACGCAAGCGTTCCGAATCGATGACCCGTCTCACCAAGTCCGATGACATGTTTGACATGCTTCATTGCATCGAGTAACGGTGTCAAATCCGCTCCACGCTCGAGTCCGCCACACAACCAGATGATGGGTGCCGTAAATCCGGACAACGCCGCTTCTGTTGCAACATTATTCGTTGCTTTTGAGTCGTTGTAAACTTTTCGACCAGCAATTTCACCGACGAACTGTGTCCGGTGCTCTACACCACCAAACGTCCGTAGAACATGTTGAACGTCAGAGAATGCTAAGTTAAACGGTTCGACGAGTGTTAAGGCTGCGAGAACGTTCTCGACATTATGTCCACCACCGAGAGCAAGTTCATCAACAGGTAAGATACTCGTCCCATTGATTGTCAACGTATCGTTCAGGACTTCTGCATACGCCGATTGACGACGAGAGAACAAGAGTGGCGTTACTTCAGCAGTCTTTCCGAGCGCATTGACGGACGCATCATCGGCATTCAAGACAAGACGATCCGTTTCTTTCATGTTCTTAAAGATCCGGGCTTTCGCTTCACCATACGATTCAAAATCACCATGATAATCCAGATGTGCCGGTGATAAATTCAAGAAGGCTGCCGTGTATGGTCGGAACTGCTCGATCCCCATCAATTGAAAACTTGATAATTCAATGACGATGATATCGTCCTGTTTCGCCTGACATGCGATTTCAATTGCCGGGAATCCAATGTTTCCTGCCAAATGTACACGCCGCGTACCGGTTTTCAACAACTCATGGACAAGCGTCGTCGTCGTCGTTTTCCCGTTCGATCCTGTAATGGCAATCCACGTCGCATCGGTTGCTTGATACGCTAGTTCTACTTCTGTCCAAACCGGAATGTCGCGTCGTAAGGCTTCTTGTAGCAGATCGATGTGATACGGAATCCCTGGATTCTTGACGATCAAATCGATGTCGTCGAGTAGTGTGAGCGGGTGCTCACCGTAGACCGTCTTAACATCGAGTGATGCAAGCGTCGCTTGATCACTCTCGGACGGCGTTTTCCCGTCATTGACCGTTACTTCTGCACCAACACTCGCTAAATACCGAGCTGCTGCGATTCCACTTTTCGCCGTTCCGAGAACGAGCACTTTTTGATCATTCCATTGTCGTTGTTCCATTGTTGAATCGCTCACTTTCTCTCTTCTTTTTTATTACACGAATAGATAGGCGATGAATGCCATCAAACAGCTGATTCCTGCGAATGTACCGACGATCCGCCATTCGCTCCAACCGACCATTTCGAAGTGGTGGTGAATTGGGCTCATTTTGAAAATTCGTTTTCCTGTCGTCTTAAAGGAGATGACTTGTAGAATGACTGATAATGTCTCGACAACGAAAACGATACCGATTAAGACGAGTAGTAATTCCAGTTTTAAGACAATCGATAGACCTGCTAATGCAGCTCCAAGTGCAAGTGACCCTGTATCTCCCATGAAGATCTTCGCTGGGTGCGCATTGAATAATAGGAATCCGATCAAGGCACCGACCGCTGAGAAAGCAAAACAAGCAGCGCCTACTTCATCTGCGATAAACCAACTGTATAATCCGAAGAACAAGAATGTTGGAATCGCTGTAAATGATACGAGACCGTCCAATCCATCCGTCAAGTTGACTGCATTTGAGAAACCAACTAACCAGAACAAGGCAACAAACGGATAGACGATACCGAAATCAAGCTCAAAATCGGTAAATGGAATCGATAGATACGTCGCGTCACTTGTAAATCCACCACTCAACCAGACAAATAACAATCCGACGACGATTTGTCCAAGTAATTTTTGTTTTGAATTCAGACCAAGGTTACGTTTCTTGACGACTTTGATGTAATCATCAATGAAGCCGATAACGCCATACGCAAGTGTTAAAAACAGTAACGATAATTGTGTCGTCGATAGATCGCCCATGACGACTGCACCGAGAACGCTGACGATCATCGCGACAAGAATGACGATTCCACCCATCGTCGGTGTTCCGGATTTGACCTGATGCCATTGCGGTCCTTCTTCCCGAATTTCCTGACCAAACTTCAATTGGTGTAGAAACGGAATCGCTTTTGGCATGACGAGTAATACAACAAGAAATGCAAGAATAAGACTGATGAATAATGTGATCATAGCAGACACCCTTTTTCAAAAATTAGTTTTCGTTCAGATAGGTTAATATCCGTTCAAGCGCCATCCCACGTGACGCTTTCAATAAGACGATTGTTCGTTCTCCGAGCAATGGGCGCAATCGTTTTGCAGCATCCTCGACGGTTGTCGCGAATTGGATTTGAACAGACGGGTCGCTGATTCCTTCAGCAATCCACGCGCCTTTCTCCCCTACTAGGATAGCATGCGAGACAGGTAACGCAATCCGCTTTCCGACCGAGGCATGTAATAAGCGTTCTTGGTCCCCTAATTCATACATATCGCCGAGGACGAGAACGCGTGTCGTGTACCCTTCCAGCGCAGTGACCGTCTCAATCGCTGCATTCATTGATGTCGGACTCGCGTTATACGCATCATTGATGACCGCAGTCTCTTCAAAGAGTAATCGTTCCATCCGCATCGGTGTCAATTCAACCGCATCGAACCCTTCTTGAATCCGGGCGTCCGTCACGCCAAGTGCACGTGCTGTCGCAATTGCGTATGCTGCATTTCGGACTTGGTGTTTCCCTAGCACTGGTAGGTGAAAAGCGGTGCCATCGTAAGTAAAGGCCGTTCCAAAGAACGTTGCTTCCTTCGTTTCGATCCGGTACGTATTTCCGATTTGATAGCCGATCTTCTCCGCTTCGACTTCTGCGAGAAGTGGTTCGTCACCATCAACGAATAAATGACCACCTGGTTTGAGTCCGGATTGAATCTCAAGCTTCGCTTTGGCGATGCCACTGCGTCCACCGACTTGCTCCGCATGCGATTCGCCGATGTTCGTGACGAGTGCGATATCTGGCTCAGCTAGATTCGATAGGAATTCAATATCGCCAAACCCGTTCATTCCCATCTCAAGCACAGCGACTTCTGTATCAGCTGGCATCATGAGAATCGTTAACGGCATTCCGATATCCGAATTGAAGTTTCCTTGTGTCTTATGTGTCTTAAACGTCGTCTTGAGTACGCTCTCGACCATGTCCTTCGTCGATGTCTTCCCATTTGATCCAGTGATGGCGACGATTTTTGGCGCAACCTGCAGTAAGTATCGTTTTGCGATGTGTTGCAGGGCAACCAATGGTTCATCGACTTCTAAAAAGACGATGTCGATGTTTGGTCGATCAATACCTTTCTTCCATAAGGTGACAATCGCTCCTTGTTTTTTTGCACCTTCAAGGAATCGATGACCATCAACGCGTGCTCCTTGAATCGGAACATAAAGACCGTCTTCAAGTTGTGCGCGTGAATCCGTTGCAAAATGACGAACGATACGATCATCTTTCACATCGAGATGCAACCATTCAGCGAGTTGCGTAATTGTTAACATGATATATACCTCCATTTGATGACAGCAAAAGAGGACGAATGCAAAAGTCAACGAATGACTCCTGTTCGTCCTCGTCTTCCTGTAGAAATCAGGAAATTTGCCCCACCGTTATTCTTTAGGTTCAGCTAGTTCGACCGTTAACTTTCCATTTTCCCTCACTAGTGTACCAGTTCGAGCTGATTGTTTGGTTACAAAACCTTTACCAATGACATCAAGCTTCAAGTCATACAAGCTGACGAGTTTTTTGACGTCTCGCTGCGACCACCCCGTCAAATCCGGCATTTTGAACGTATTTGCTGTCTTCAGCAAGACACGCTCTCCGCTGACGAATTCTTGACCACGAGACGGAATCTGCGAAACGACTTCAGCACCATCGCCTAGGATGATTGGAACAGCCTCTTGTTCTTTTGCTAAATCCGTCGCTTGTCGGGCACTCTTCTTGATGTAGCTTGGCGTAATTTTCGCTTTGACATCCACCGAGTCCTTTTGCGTTTCCGGTTGAATGCTCCGGTATTGCAATGCTGTGTTCATGACACTCTTGAACACCGGACTCATGATGAGTGGTCCTGAAACAGACGATTCACTTTTCGAAGGACGATCGACTGCGATGTACATGATCAATTCCGGATCATCTTTTGGCGCCATACCGATGAACGAGTGAATGAATTGTCCTTGAATGTATTTCCCATTCTCAGAAATTTGAGCTGTACCGGTCTTCCCGATGACACGGTAGTCTTTCAACTTATACATTTGCCCGGTTCCGATTTTACTATTGACGACACCATCAAGTGCATCCCGCGTCGCTTTTGCCGCCTCTGCCGAGATCGGCTTACCGACGACCTCTGTTTTCGCCCGGTACGGTGCTTTATCCGTATGATCCGCTTTTTGGATGATATGCGGTTTGACCATCTCGCCGTCACCAGCAATTGCCGTTGCCCCTTGAAGCAGTTGCATTGGTGTGACCGCAGTCGATTGTCCCCATGACGTAATGAGCGCATTCAACGGTTTCGACAAGTCAGATTGACTGTTTACTTCTCCCGAGATGTCTATACCCGTTCGTTGGTCAAAATGAAACTTCTTAAAGTATTCTTTATAACGCTCGATCCCAAGTTTTTCTGCTGTCAACTTCGAGAACATGACGTTCGAGGAGTGATAGACTCCTTCAATCATCGGAATGGTTCCCCAACCGACATCGTTATAATCCTTGATGACCGTTCCTTTGTAGTTATAACTACCCGATTTATACATCTCATTCGGACGGAACACTCCCGCATCAATCGCCGCTGCGAGCGTAAAGATTTTCATCGTCGAACCGGGTTCGAAGCGTGACGAGACGGCAAAATTCGTGAAATCTTTCATGTCACGTAAGTTCGGGTTGAACGATGGACGATCCGCCATGGCAAGGATTTCACCGGTTTTCGCATCCATGACGATCCCTGTCGCATTTTTCGGTTTGTACGTGTTGTACATTTTTTGCATTTGTTTCTCTAGCGACTGTTGAATGCGGTGATCGATCGTCAAGTACAGGTTTGACCCGTCCTTCGGTTCATTCGAGACACGCGACGAGCCTTGGATCAACGGATTACCGCTCCGATCTTTCTCGAAGACACGTGCCCCGTAAGATTCGCTTAAGGCATCGTCATACTGTTTTTCGATCCCCATTTGTCCCTGTAACGCGACACGACCATTCTCCTCGGTGATCTTTTGGACGAATCCAAGTGTATCGGACAAGAAGATACCATTCGGGTAATATCGTTTCGGCTCTTCAATCATCCGGATTCCAGGAAGTTTCAACTTATCGATCTTCTCTTTTTGATCGAGCGTCAAATCATTTCCTTTTTTTCCGAATTCGATTTGCGAACGATCTTTGTTCTCAATCAAATAGGTCTCCAGTTCCTTCGTCGTCATCCCAAGAATCGGTGCAAGACCTTCAGCCGTCTTTTTAAAATCGACGATCGTCTCGTCCGGATCTTTGACGCCACCTAGTCGGTAAATACCAATCAAATGATAGGATGGAACATTGATCGCGATCGGTGAACCGAGTCGGTCGAAAATTTCACCGCGTTCTGCCCCGAGCGTCTCCTGAGACTCCCATCGCTTTTTCTCAGCATAGGCGATCATGTCTTCCCCATGGAATTGTTTTGTTGTCGCCAAGTATAAAAATCGACCAATGAACACAAAAAAGAGAGTAGCAAATATCACCATGATAAAGGCTACTCTCCAACGGGATTTTTTCAGTGGATTCATTTAGGAATCACCTTGATGTTCCCTTTACGCATATCAAGACCCTGTTCTTTTGCAATCTTATAAATCCGTTCCGGAGAGCTTAAGTTCGTGACCTCTAGTTGTAAACGTTCGTTTTCTTTTTTGAGTGATTGTGTGACTTGGTTCTCTTTCGCTAAATCACGGCTCACATTATACGCTTCGTTATGCGTACTGATCGTCAAACTCCCAAATAACACAAGACCACCAATCATCGCGCTGTATAAGAATTTTTCAAAGGGATACAAGCGATACTTCGGACGGACGGCGACGCGACGCGCGATATCTTCCGTCTTTCGTGGTTCCTGAACAGGTTGTTGACGAACGGGTTGAACCGTTTGGACCGATTTACGAAGTGGTTCTGCCATTGGAATGCTCCTCTCAAGTTTCTTTCATTTTTTCAGCAACTCGTAATTTTGCCGATCGGGCGCGACGGTTATCATCGAGCTCTTCAACACCCGCCGTAATCGGCTTGCGTGTGACGAGTCGGAGTTCCGGCTCCATTTCGACGGGAATCATCGGTAACCCCGGTGGAAGCTCGGGTAATGATGATTTTTCTTTGATTGCTTGTTTACACATGCGATCTTCAAGTGAATGGAACGTAATGACACATAGACGTCCACCGACCCGTAATAAATCAATGGCTTGGTGTACCGCACGATCAAAGACGTTCAGTTCATCATTGACAGCGATCCGGATTGCTTGGAAAGTCCGTTTCGCAGGGTGACCACCTTTACGTCGTGCTGGTGCCGGAATCGCATCCTTGATCAATTCGACGAGTTCAAATGTCGTCTCGATCGGTCGCTCTTCCCGCGCTTTTTCGATTTTACGCGCAATCTGTTTCGAGAATTTCTCTTCCCCGTATGTAAAGAAGATACGTACGAGATCATTGTACGACCACTCATTGACGACTTCGTAAGCAGAAAGTGGAGAAGATTGATCCATGCGCATGTCGAGACGTGCGTCGTGATTGTAACTAAATCCCCGTTCCCCTTCGTCTAATTGTGGTGAAGAGACACCGAGATCGAATAGGATGCCGTCCACTTTCTCGACGCCATGTGCTGCTAATTGCTCTTTCAGATAAGCAAAATTACTCTTTATTAAAGTAAAGCGACCTTCATACGCCGCGAGACGTTCTGCTGCATGAGCGAGGGCGACATCATCTTGATCAAATGCGTACAGATGACCTGTCGTCAATTGCTTGACGATCTCTTCGCTGTGTCCTGCTCCACCTAACGTACAATCGACGTAAATACCGTCGGGTTTAATCGCGAGTCCTTCGATCGACTCCCATTTCAATACTGTTTCATGCTCAAACATGTCCTGCCTCACCTTTCACTGTCCTTGAAGGACGTTACTCTTTTTCAATGTATCACATTCTCTCGTGAAAACGTTACGAAAATGAGACAGTTTCCTTGATTTATTTAACTTTTGTGTAATTTTCGCTAAAAAAGAGAAAAAACCTGCTAGTTTCAGCAGGTTTAGAGGAAAATCTTCAGTTGATCACTCGTATTCGCTTCATAGGCTGTTCTTAAGTCCCGAACAAAATCAAGACCATGGTGATTCAACCACGGGAGGACAGAATGAATCCGCTCTTGTGGCGCTCCATCAGGAAGAAGATGATAAGCCGTCTCTTTATATTGCCGTGTCTGTCGGTCAAACTGACGTCGATCTTCTGCCAGTAGACTAACAATTGCTTGATCGAGCTGTTTCTTGACCTTCTCACTCTTACTCGATGTCCGCAGTAGATTCTGTTCGAGCGAGAGGAATTCCGAGACGAAACTGTCTTTTAGCATCGCTGCCGTCTGCATACGTCCTGTCATCTTCTCTTCTGAATAGAGCGGAATCGGTACGCCTGATCGGACGATTTCTTCGAGCGACACCTCAAGTTTAGCAAGACGCTTTTCATCGCTACGGCGCACGAGTAACCCACCCATGCGGGGAATCAATAACGGCATCGTCCAATTCAGGTGATGAAAGAGCGGTCGTAAGCGTGTCCAGTATGCTAACTCCCCCGGACCCCCGATATAGGCAAGCGTCGGGAACAGGTAATCCTGCATCAATGGACGTGTGACGACACTGTTGGAGAAACGTTCCGGACTGGCGTATAGCAACGCGATCAATTCAAGCTCCGTATATTGCTTTCCTTGTTTTGTCTCGAATCCGTCTGCTGTCGGATACAGTAACTGACGACCGTGATCATCGACGAAAAGATGCGCCGCTTCCTCGTTCAAGAATGTATCCGGTAACTCTTGCGTCTGTGAAATACCATCCGTCAATGCTCGTCTAAATTCCGCATTGTCTTGAATCAACCGTTCAAAGAACGGAATCTCGAGTTCACGGACAGAATGTGTATCCGCATCAAAGAAGACGATATCAAAATCGATCAATTCACCGATCAATTGTGAGAAAAACATCCCATACGATGTACACGCTTCAACGAGTTGCTTCAGGCGCGCAACTAATTGTTTCGTATGAACCGTTTCTGGCATTGCTCGGAATGTCTCTTCGATGATTTCAAGAAGTGCTGCTTGATCAAAAGAGAGCCGACTGACCGAGCGGGCAATCGATTCTGAAGGTGTGACAGCGATTTTACGCGTTTGATAATCCGCTGTCGGAACGTAAACATGGTTAATCTCATCAAAATCGTGATCTTCGGTCGCGAGCCAAAAAATCGGAACGACAGGTCGCCCAAGTGTCGTTTCCGCCTGCTTCGCGACCTTAAGACAGGTCAACAATTTATAGATGGCATATAATGGTCCGCCAAAGATACCCGTTTGTTGCCCTGTAATGACAACTTGAGCTTCACCCGTACGAAGCTTCGCGACACGTTCCCGCAAACGCTCCGTCATGTTCGGATTTTGGCGTTCGAGTTCGTCTGTCAGTGCCGCAAGATGCGGATAGTGACGTTCTTCAAGCAAACGGCTCCTCGACGCTAAACCACTCTCTCCAAGGTGGTCGACATATGTTAAGAATTCTTCTCGTGAAGCACGATGCATCAACGAGTTATCATCGTATAAGGCTTCAAATGGTTGTACCTTCAAACAAAATCCCTTCTTTCTTACCTAACTGGTCAGCTGATGAACAGTTGACGAATACCGAGTACGAACAGTATGAAATGGACGGGTAATGCCAGCAAGATGATGATCCGCCAGCTGTGGCGAATCATTTGTCTCAAATCAACATCAAGTTGACGAATTCGTTGCCAGAGTGCATTCAACGCAAACACCAACAACACGACGATGACGATCCACCCTAAGTAATTTGTTCCGGTCAAGGCAATCAATGCAACATGAATCGCATACAGAACGATGAATGTTCCAAAGTCGAGTGCAAATCGAACGGCCTTCCCATGTTTCCGAAATAGAAGTAGAAAGACGAGATACAACGCAATCAGGCTGAATAAAGGAAAAATGATGAAGACTGTCACTGCGGACCCTCCCTCTGTTTGATCTGTTCATAATAAAAAGATAAACGTGGCGTCGCAGTCGTCGCCTGACGTAATGCGTATCCAAGTATCGGTTCTACTTCCGTTCGTCGTCCATACTCAAGATCTCGTAACATGGAAGAACGATTTTTGCTCGTATTCTTCATGATCCGCTCGATTTCGGAATAAGTAATGTCATGGTGCGGGAAAATCGTCCGCATTTCGTCAAATAATTGACGGGCTTCTTCTCGATAAGGCATATCTAATAAGGATCCATTCTCAACACCGTAATAAGCCGTCACTGGATTGATGACGACGTTGATGAACAGCTTCGTCAATAAAACGGCTTCCATATCTGACTCAAGTTCAAAGCACAGCTGCTTTGACGACAAGTTCACTACCTCTTGATTTCCGTAGCGGATGCGTCCTTTTCCAGTATGCTGGACTTCAAACGGTGCAGTGCGCATGGCACCATGTTCGACGACACCAAATAAGACATGCGGCAATTGCTCTTTCCATTTCAAATGATCCATTCCATTTTGCAGGAACATGACGGGACACGTCAGCCGTTTAAGGAATGGAATCACACTTTTTATATCATACGACTTTGTCGCGACAAACACCAAGTCTTCTGACTCGAGCCGATCAATCTTCCGGATCCGTACGAGACGACTCGCTTGTCCATCGCGAATGATTGGTCGTTCCTCATCTTGTTCTTGTCGCACATAAAGCGTGACTGCATGATCTTCCGATAAATAAGAGGCAAGCAATAACCCGATGGCACCCGCGCCAATGATTCCAACATTCATCTATTCCTATCCCCTTTCATGAAAAAAGCGACCTTAAAACCGATTTCTCGATTCGAAGGTCGCTTTTATACCGATCAATCAGCTTATTTGCTGACGATTTCTTTACCTTTGTACGAGCCACATGCTTTACAAACGCGGTGTGAAAGTTTCATTTCACCACAGTTTGGGCACTCGACCATACCTGGTACACGGAGTTTGAAATGAGTACGGCGAAGACGTTTGCGTGTTTTCGACGTTCTGCGGAATGGTACTGCCATCGTTGTCCACCTCCTTGAAAAAATACACTCGCCTTTACTTCAGAAATCAGGAATCCTGATCTTTTTTAAAGAACTGAGCGAGACCCGCGAGTCGCGGATCGATTTTTGGTTCGGTTTCCTCTGGATCTTCTTCAGAAAGAATCGTCCAGCCTTCCCCCTCAACCAACTGATTCTCTTCATCATCCCCATGCACTTGCACTGGCACATGAAGTAAAATCAATTCTTGCACGAGCGGTCGAAGATCGACCGTATTCCCGATCGGCACGTTGATGTCATCTGCTTCGTTCGAAACAGCATCGACCTCGAGCAGGAATGGCTCGATGGATTCAATCTCGAATGGATAAGCGACGTCATTTAGCGTCCGGGCATCCGGAAGCGTCATTTCGCCGGTAATCCGAAGATTGAATATTAATTGATTCGATGTAAACGATGCATTTGCACGAACGTGCACAGGTTGCACCGCCCGGATATCCGGATGGAGGGCGACTAGCTCATTGAGCTCGATCGTCTCGTTAACCTGAAGTTGACCCAGATTGCGCAATTTATTCAATTGCATCAGGGACCATTTCATCCGAATCACCTCAATTGCAACAATATGAATTATAGAGAGGACATCTTGTTTTGTCAATGTTTTTTCTTTACACTGAAATCGCTAGAGAACGAACACTTTTGGACGTCTTTATCCATATTACCGCACTTAATTCGGTTTGCAAAGGAGAAAGTTTTCATGAGGATGACAGCTATCATTTCAGAGTACAATCCGTTTCATAACGGACACTATTATCAAGCGACAACAGCACGACGGGAAACGGATGCCGACGTCATCGTCGCCATCATGAGCGGGACGTTCATGCAGCGTGGTGAGCCCGCCTTTACGGATAAATGGACACGTGCTCAGGCGGCCGTCGCGAGCGGTGCCATCGATCTCGTTCTTGAACTTCCCTTCTATTTTGCTGTCCAGCGTGCTGATCGCTTTGCACTCGGTGGTGTGACGATTGCCGAGACAATCGGCTGTCAGTCGCTTTCGTTTGGAAGCGAGTGTGGAGACATCGAACCTTTTCTGCATGCGGCAGCGGAACAGATCGAAGAGACACCTGCATACAAGCAAGCGTTACACGATGGATTATCAGCGGGCCTCTCTTCTGCTCACGCCGCCAGTCAAGCATTCAGGAGCGTCTCACAGACGCTTGATTTGACACAACCGAACAATACGCTTGGCTATTATTACGCTCGCGCCGCAAATACCCTATCGCTCCACACGACGAAACGGATTGGAAGTGGCTACCACGACTTATCCACCGGGGACATCATGAGCGCCACCGCGATACGCGCCCATCATCAGACACACGGTCAGCTGCTCGCACTTCCCGAACAGACGGAAAACGTCTTAGCAAACGCCTCTTTCGCCAACTTCTCGCATTATTATCCATGGATTCGACAACGTCTACTAACGACTCCAGTACCCGAGTTGATGCGAATCGCTGGGATCGACGCTTCGTTAGCACCACGACTCATCGAAGGGGCTAAACAAGCAACGACGTTCGACACCTTTCTGAATTACGTCAAAACACGCCGTTATACGCGGACGAGCCTGCAGCGTGCCTTGATCTATCTATTGACCTCAACGACGGCAGAGGAGGTCGCACGGATCGATTACGACCATGTTGATTTCGTTCGTCCCCTCGCCTTTTCAGAACGAGGACGACAGGCACTCAAAACCATCAAAACGCGGACTGCCGTATTCAGCACCTTCACGAGTCATCCTTGGCTAACGAAAGAAAGCCAAGTGACAGCTGCATATGCACTGCCCTTGGCTCGCTACGACGCGTTGCTTGAACACCGTCGCTTTCCTTATTTCGCTGGAAGTTCTTCTAAATAATCAATCGCATCTTCGACTGTCTTGATCGGAACGAGCTTCATGTTCGTTCCGAGTTTTTTGATGGATGGTTTTGCTTCTTTGTAGTTCTCTCCTGCTGGTACGAACATGATTTCTGCTTCTGCCTCGTCTGCAGCGACCACCTTTTGCCAAGCTCCACCGATTGGTCCCACCTTGCCACCTTCTTCAATGGTTCCTGTGCCGGCGATTTTATGCCCTTTCGCCAAATCTCCCGGCGTCAATTGATCGTAGATTTCAAGAGTGAACATCATTCCTGCAGAAGGTCCCCCGACGTCTTCGACCTGAAACTCGATCTCAGGATCCGTCTTCACGTTCGAGATCGGGAGCGGTTCGTAAATGCCGAGCCCGACTCGCTTGACCTCTTTAGATAACTGATCCACTCGAATCGTCGTCTTCTTGTCTTCCGATTTACGCGTGAACTGAATCGGAACAGCTGTTTTGGCTTTTTTTGCTTGAATCGTCTTCATGAAACCTTCAAATGACGTAATCGGTTTTCCGTCAACACTTGTAATCCGATCCCCTGCCTTCAGTTTCCCTTCGGCTGGACCACCGGGAATGACGCCGGAGACGTAGACCCCTTCGAAATCGACATCGACCTTTTGATCCGCTAATTCATACGCTTCGATTGTTGCGTTATGTTGTGCTTCTTCCATATACAGCTTCTGACGCGTTTCATACTGCGCGTCCGACTCGCCGTCGTACAGATAATCACTTACACTCGATGTTTCGGAGAACGGTAGAAATAAGCTTTCAATGAGAAAGTAAGGCGTTGCCCGACGTTGTGCGATCGTCAGCATCATCAAATCTCCCGGTTCCTTGTCGCCTCCAGATACTTCAATCAAATTGTCCGTCGACGTCGCGTCACCCGGATAGGAGATGAAATAAGGAAGTGGTAAGAAAAATACGATCAAGGCAGCGATGATCGCTGCTAAGGCAGGTTTCCAAGCTTTCATCACAGTTCTCCTTTCGCATATTTCTGACGTAGCGCCTCTTCGACGGAAGGCGGTACGAGATCGGCAACGGAAGCACCATATTTGGCAGCTTCCTTGACGATTGAAGAACTCAAGAAGGAATACTGATTATTCGTCATCATGAATAGTGTCTCGATTTGATCGTTCATCTTCTTGTTGATAGAAGCGACTTGCATTTCGTATTCAAAATCCGAAACTGCTCGTAAACCGCGTACGATCGCGGTTGCTCCAACTTCCGCCGCATAATCGACCAGTAGACCATTAAAGGAATCCACCTTGATTTGAGGTAGGTGCGATGTCACATCGGCAATTAACTCCATCCGTTCCTGGACAGAAAAGAGTGGTTGCTTCGAAGAATTATTCAGTACGGCAACGATGATCTCATCAAAAATCGGAACGGCACGCTCGATGATGTCTAAATGTCCGTTCGTGATTGGATCAAAGCTACCTGGGCAAATGGCGATTCGTTTCATTCGTGGTCTTCCTCCGCTTCCATGAATTCGTACAATGTAATCGAGATGACAGCGGAATAACGAAGTCGACGCACGACTTCTAGTCGTCCGATCTGGTCCGGTAATTCAACCGCTGAGTCATGTTCACAGACGATGACACCATTGTCCGTCAACATATTGTGTTGCTCTATGTACGTGACATGTTCCGTCAATCGCTCTTTTGCATAGGGAGGGTCTAGATAAATCAACTTAAACGGCTCTTCAGATGCGAGTTCCGTTAAAGCGATCGCTACATCTTTTTTTAAAACACGTGCTTGGTCCGTATAGCGCGTCGTTCGTAAATTATCTTGGATCGTTTGGATCGCTTTATGGTGTTGGTCGACGAACACCGCCTCATCGCATCCTCTTGAAAGAGATTCAATCCCAAGACCACCGCTCCCCGCAAACAGATCCAGTGCTCGTCCTCCGTTGAAATAAGGACCGATGACGTTGAATAAGGATTCTTTTACCTTATCCGTCGTCGGTCGTGTTTGATCCCCTGGCACTGCTTTTAATCGTGTACCTTTCCGTTCCCCTGAAATGACTCGCATTTCCTTCATTCCTTTCAACAAAGAAGCGACGAGGATGTCCTCATCGCTCCATGGATTATGCTTCTTCTGGCATTTTACCTTTTTTGTTCGCGAACGTCTCCGTGATGAACGGTCGTTCTGAACGTTTGATCGATTCGACGAACGGGAGAGTCGAAATGACTTCCATCACCTGTTCATGCTGATCTAAATCGACATACAGATGAACGTATCGTTCACGTTTAGACGTAAAGTAGACGTTCCCGTAACGGCGTAATTGACGGGATGCTTTCATCGCATTGACATAGACGATGAGTCCCACTCGTTCCTTGATCACGCCAGCCTACCCCCTTCACCTTCGTTATCCGCTACAGCTACAGCTGCCACCGGTCGAACAACCTCCAGCGCATCCTTGATCGAAGAAAGGATTTCCCGTCGGTACTTTAATTTGCGGTGATACTTCTCCAGCGAGCTTCAGACTGATTTGTCCGAGTAACGTCTCGAGTTGTTTTTCCGCCTTTTTAAACTGCGCGACTTCCTCTTGTAAATCAAGTCGCCGTTTGACTTCATGGACCCTTTTCGTGATCGTCTGATAGTCAGGATGATACCGTCCGAATCGCTGTACGAGTTCGTAGTCCTCCTTGACTTGATGAAAATCGCGAATGACAGCCTGTGCCTCTGTTGACTCTTGCTGTGCTTGTTTCGCACATCTATATGCTTGCCCCGTTTCACTTTGAGCGAGAGATCGAATGAGGTCTTCCGCTGCGTTGATGAGGTCAATCGTCTTATCGGTATATATCACAACGAATCTCCTCCTTAACTTTACCATCTTATCATAACATTTCTCTCCCTCCTAGCCTGTTGAATTGTGTATAATTTGTTCAGAAGGAAGGAATGAACTTTATGCAACTGCTCTCTTTTAATATGTTCCGGACGATTGGAATCAAGACGGAACATGCCAAATCAGATTATCACTTTGATTCCTTGAAAAAAATCGAACAGGCGGATGTCGTCCTGTTCCCGGAATACTGGCAAATCCACTCAATCATCTACGGAATGAAAAAACCGATTTTCCCGTCGGCTGCTACGTTCCACTTAGGTCATGACAAGATCGAGATGACGCGGATTTTTCAAACCGTCATTCCGGATAACATCCCTCGAACCGGTATCTATGGAAAAAATGAATTCACCGTCGAACGTGTCTTACGTGAATTTTCGTTTCCGTTCGTTGCGAAGACAGTCCGTAGCTCCATGGGACAAGGTGTCCATCTCATCAAAAATGAAACAGACTGGAAGAAATACACGGATACACACGAGACGTTCTACATTCAGGAGTACATTCCGAATGAGAAGGACTTACGTGTCGTCGTCGTCGGCGATCAAGTTCTTGCTGCGTACTGGCGCGTCGGTGGTGCTCAGTTCTTAAATAACGTCGCTCAAGGTGGTGTCCTTGATTTTGATGATGTGCCACAAGGAGCGATCGACTTCGTGCTCGCTCTCGCGAAACAGCTCGATATCGATCACGCCGGTTTTGATCTCATCATCCGTGACGGACAGTGGTACGTTCTTGAGTTCAATGTCTTCTTCGGTGGGGAAGGTCTCAATCATCTTGGTATCCACGCACCGGATACGATTCTTGAATATGTCGAACGAAAATATGGAAGTTCATGAATTCTTCAAAATGACTTCACATCTTTTACGTCATCGTTTCATTCATTATGGTATGATAGTTTGGAAAGACTAGTATCTACTAGCAAACTGGGGTATAGGGGGATTCAAACATGAAGTTTGAACAATATGGCATCGAAGGCAAGGAACTGAAGTTCGGTCTTCTCGAAACAATCATGGAACATCACCGCTTCGTTCGTGAAGGACAGTGGGATTACGAACGCGCGATGTACGACATGAAATATGAAAAACAATCAACAGGTGAAGTATTCTACCTGCGTGTTCCTGTCTATGCGATCCAAGGCGAGATTGAAGACCGCCATGCTGTCGTTCGTATGATGACACCACTTCTCGGTAAACACTACTATCCACACGGTGTCGAGTATGATGAGACGTTCCCTCCGGAAATCGTCAAAGACTGCGAACGTCGTTTAGCAGCATTGCTCGAAACACTCGAAAAATAAGATCCACACGTAGAGGTTCCAATGAGGAGCCTCTATTTTTTTGTTCTTCATGCCAAACAAAAAAGCTAACGACCTCGCATCATCCACGAAATCATTAGCTGTTCTGTCCACCTGATTGTTATTCCTTAATACACGCGAAATCGCTTTTAACGCGCGACGAATTGTACATAAGATACGACATCGTCTCCGAGCTGAATCCCAAGCTGCTCGCGTACATGAAGATAAAGTGCGTGAAGTGACGTTGCCGGTGCATTGACCTTTACGCTAAATGCAATCTCTTCCCGGTCCATCCGTTTGATCCGGGAGTGATGGATTCCATAATCCTCGATCGCACAAGCAAGTAATTCCTCGATGGCTTGAATAGAGACGGTAACATCTCCTTGCATGTACTCTTCATAAGTCATCTACCTTCACTCCTTTGCTAATTGTGTGACCGAAGACATGACCTCTTCTAAGTCGACCGGTTCATCCGGTGTCTTCGCCATGGACGAAATCGCCCGTACTTTATTCTCACGGTCCAAAATGAACATTTGTGTTCCGTGTGTCACTAAGCCGCTCTCAGCCTTCGAGTAATAGAAATTCAACTGACGTGTCAAACGATCGATGACGACTGGATCTCCCGTCAATACTCTCCACCCTTTGGCATCTGCTTCAAAGTTCGAAGCATACTTTTTCAAGACTTTCGGTGTATCCACTTTTGGATCAACCGTCACTGCGACGAGTTCGACGTCACTTCCGTACAATTCTTCGCTCCGAAGCTTCTTCTCAAGCTTACGGTAATCATTTAACGTCAACGGACAAATATCAGGACAGTTCGAGTAGAAGAACGTCAACACTTTGATTTTTCCGTCTTCCGAATTGAATGATTTTCCGTCTACGGCATTCGTTAATTCAAATGGTGTCGGTTCAGCGATGACAGGTAACTTTTCTTTCATGAAGAAATAATAATATCCCCCGGCTGCCGCAACTAAGATAAGGACGACGGCAGCGACCGTCAAGTAACTATTCTTTTTCAAGTTGGCTCCCCCTTAATGACTCCAGATCGCCCGGAATACGTTCGTCGTCTCACCCGGATCGTAGACGACATATAGTAAGCAATACACGATCACACCGGTAATGGCTGTCAAAAACCAAACGATTGAGGCAACCGGTCCGATTTTACGGTGACGTGCAAAGTTCTTCTTATACGCGTGATAGAGTGCCATCAAACCGAGCACCCCACCAGATGTCGCAAGAAGGATGTGGAAGATCAAGAATCCTGTGTAGTAGGCTTTGACGGATTCAGGACCGCCAAAGGCTGTGTTACCAAGCAAAATCGTCCGCAAGGCATACATGATGAAGAACAATAAAGCGAGTGCAGCTGCAATCGTCATCACGGTTTGGTGAGCTTTCATGTTACGACGCGTTTGGGCGATCAAAAACCAGCCAATCGCTACGAAAATCGCACTGATGACAATCAGCGACACACAAATCAACGGCAAATAACTCATGTTCCAACTTCCTCCAATTTAATCCGCTTTTGGTGTGAAGGACATGCCTTCATCCACGGCAGTACTTTTTGAACGGCGCACCCATGTAAAGAAGGTCAGTCCGAAGAATAGACCATACACGAGTTCTTGACCGAGCTTCATGAGGACACCACCAAAGCGTTGGTCCTCTAATAAGTCATCTGTCGTTCCGAGCAATCGTTCCAGGTTCAATCCGCTTAAATCATTGTTCGGCATACAGTAAGCGAGTACTTTCGCGAATGTCGCCGGATCCTGATACGCTTGATACTGAAAACTTTGACTGAAGATCATGAAGGCACAGGCTGGTGTCAACAACACACCATTCGCTACGATGTAGACCATCTTCTTCAGGTCAGAAAGGCTGTCCGCCTCATTGACCGGTGCAATGATCGGATACCACATCGTCATACTCAAGAAAATCAATGTTCCGTGGAACAGACGGTGAACGGTATAGTTCGTCAAGACATAATCAAAAATAAATGGCATGTGATAGAACGTAAACAAGGCATTAAAGACGACAAGTGCAATCAGCGGCTTGATGAAGAAGCGAAGAATCCTACCAAGATACGGTGTATCGAACAAGCGCTTATAAAGCCACTCTGGTATCGCAATCAACAAGAGCGGCGGTGCGACCATATAGACGAATACCATCTGCAGCATGTGTGCTGAGAACGTGATATGTGCTAGCAGGTCTAACGGACTTCCAAAACCGATGTAAAAAACGATCAATGCCGCGAGCATCGAAAACTTTTGCCCAAGCGTTGTTTCCGGCTCATCCGGACGACGCAACTTTTCTGTCACGACAGCATATAGGATATACAATCCAACGAGTATCAACGCATAATACGGACTCCATAAGACAGTCCATTCGAATTGCGAAAGTGCTCCCCTTAAATTGCCTAACATATTTTTTCACCCCGTTCCTTTCTCTTACAAACTAAGATTACCGTTCCCCTATTTCATTGTAAAGGTTTCTCATAAAACGATTCCAAAATAAAAGACCATCCTGCTAAACGTTAGCAGAATGGTCACATTTCTTACCAGATCAACAGACGAAGCGTCGCAACGATCGTCAAGGCGACGAATACACCGAGACCCATCATGACTTTGATCCATGTGTTGCCTTTGTTGTTCATATGCATGAACATGTAAAGCTGCAGGTAAACCTGAACGATTGCCATGATGATCAAGAAACCACCAGCTGCCCAGTGCGGCATGAGATCAGCCATGACAGCACCGAAAGCGATGAGCGTCAAGAAAATCATGAGTGCGAAACTGATGAGTTGCAGTTGTGTCTCACGACCACGTTCTGCTTTCATCTCAAGCTCGATTTGATTGCGCGTAAGTTGCGGTTCGTGTTTTTCCATCTTATTTCACCATCCCCATGAGGTAGACGACTGAGAAGATAAAGACCCAGACGACGTCAATGAAGTGCCAGTAAAGACTTGAAACATAGTACTTCGGCGCATTCACGACCGTGATGCCACGGTTCCAGTTCCGGATGAGCAATGTCGAGATCCAGAGAAGACCGAACAAGACGTGCGCACCGTGGAATCCGACGAGAGTGTAGAAGGCAGAACCAAATGCACTCGACGTGAACGTATGACCGATGTGGTAGTAGTGATTGAACTCATAAATCTCACCACTTAAGAATCCAAGACCGAGAAGCAATGTGATGATGAGCCAAAGCTTCATCTTTTTCACATCATTACGTTTCATTGCCATCATTGCAAGAACGCTTGTTAATGAACTCGTCAAGAGAAGCATCGTCATGATGAAGACGAGACCCATTTCAAAGATGTCATAACTGCGTAATCCTTCTTTTGCACCGGAGTTATGAAGACCGATGTATGTCCCGAAGAGAGAGGCGAACAAAGTCGTCTCTCCTCCAAGGAAGAACCAGAAGGCTACATATTTATTCTTACCCTCAAGTGTTGCTTTTTCAACATGATCCGGAATACCCGTGATCGGGTTATTCGGTACTGAATGATGACCCATCTTACTTCGCCTCCTTTTCTGCTTCAAGGCGTAGATCTTCTTCGACGACTGATTTCGGGATGTAGTATCCTTCATCATCGATCCAAGAACGGAGGAACATCGCGATCAATGTCATCGCAAGACCAATCAAGGCAACGACAAGACCAACAGTTCCATAGTCTAGGCGAAGAATGAATCCGAGACCTGCGAGGAATAGACCGACTGACATGACGAATGGCAAGATCGTGTTGTTCGGCATGTGGATATCGCCGACTTCTTCCGATACAGAAACTGTTTTGTTTCCTGCCATTTTTTCGAGCCAATACGTATCCAAACCTTTGACGAGTGGGATTTGAGCGAAGTTATACTCTGGAGTTGGAACTGGAAGTGTCCACTCAAGTGTACGTCCATCTCCCCAGACGTCGCGTTTTACATATTCTTTTGACATCAATGCTGCTGCAATCGAAATGACGAGAACGATCGTCGACACACCCATGAAGGCTGCACCGATTGATGAAAGTAAGTTCATAGTTTCCCAGCCTTGGTTTGGCAAGTACGTGAAGACACGACGTGGCATACCTGTAAGACCAAGAATATGTTGCGGGAAGAACGTCAAATGGAAGCCGATGAAGAACAACCAGAATTGAATTTTTCCCCAGAATTCGTTGAGCTGTTTCCCGAACATGAGTGGGAACCAGTAGTAAAGACCTGCGAAGAGACCAAAGACAACCCCACCAACGATAACGTAGTGGAAGTGAGCTACTACGAAGTAACTGTCATGGTACTGGTAATCGGCAGGTGCAACAGAAAGCATGACCCCTGTCATACCACCAACAAGGAATGATGGAATGAACGCGACCGAGTAAAGCATTGCGACTGGGAACGTCAATTTACCGCCCCATAGCGTAAAGAGCCAGTTGAAGATCTTGACCCCTGTCGGTACGGCAATCGCCATCGTTGCTACGGCGAAGATCGCGTTTGCGACCGGACCGAGACCAACTGTGAACATGTGGTGGACCCATACCATGAATCCGAGGAAACCGATCAACATCGTCGCAAAGACCATCGTCGTGTAACCGAAGAGACGCTTACGAGCAAATGTAGGAATGATTTCAGAGAAAATACCGAATGCCGGTAAGATCAAGATATAAACTTCCGGGTGACCGAAGATCCAGAAGAGGTGTTCCCAGATGACGATGTTCCCGCCCGCTGCCGGGTCGAAGAAATGCGCTCCGAAGAGTCGCTCGAACGTCAAGAGGAACAATCCAACCGTAAGTGGTGGGAATGCGAAAACGATCAAGGCAGAAGCAACGAATGCTGTCCATGTGAAGAGCGGCATCCGCATCAGTTTCATACCTGGTGCACGCATGTTCAAAATCGTAACGAGGAAGTTAATCCCCCCCATAAGTGTACCGAAACCAGAAATCTGAAGACCCAACGCGTAGAAGTCTACACCGAGAGACTCAGGTACCGTCGAGAGTGGGGCGTATGCAGTCCACCCTGCGTTCGGTGCAGCGCCAAAGAACCAAGAAAGGTTCAACAAGACTCCACCGAAGAAGAACAACCAGAAACCAAGTGCATTCAAGAATGGGAACGCAACGTCACGTGCCCCGATTTGAAGCGGTACTGCTGCGTTCATGTATCCGATCAACATCGGCATCGCTGCCAAGAAGATCATCGTCGTACCGTGCATCGTGATCAATTGGTTAAAGAGTTCACCGCTGACGAAATCGTTCATCGGTTTAATCAATTGAAAACGAATCATTAGGGCTTCTACGCCACCGACTAGAAGGAAGAACAATCCAGACATGATGTAGAGAATCCCGATTTTCTTATGGTCGACTGTCGTTAGCCAGTCCATGATGCCGCTTTTTTTCTGCGGCATACCCATAGTATGTGTCCCCACTATGATTCCCCCTTAAAAAATTATTGGAGCTTTTTGTCCAATAGATAATCTGCCAATTCGCTCAATTCTTCATCGCTGATCTGATCTTCAGAGAATCCAGGCATTTTCGTACCTTGCTTCTCTTTTTGAGGATCGCGAATCCATTTTTCGAGGTTTTCTTTATCATGGTCGAGGTAACCCGCGATACGTTGACGATCACCGAAGTTCGTCAAGCTAGGTGCGACTTTCCCGCCACCATGACAGCTGAGACAGTTCTGGGCATAGACTTTCTCGCCAGTCGTCCAGTTCTTTTCATTCTTTTTATCAAGCTGCTTCGTCTCTGCTTCTTTAGCAGCTTTCATATCTTTCAACCAGTTGTCGTAGTCGTCTTGTTCAAGTGCAACGACTTTGAAGTCCATCAATGCGTGAGAAGGACCACACAACTCGGCACATTTACCGTAGTAAGTGCCTGCTTCTTTTGCTTGTAACCACATTTCGTTCTCAAGACCTGGGTTCGTATCTGTTTTACCAGAAAGAGCTGGTACCCAGAACGAGTGAATGACGTCTTTAGACGTCAAGTTAACAGCAACACGTTTACCGACTGGGATGACAAGTTCTTGTCCTGTCGAAACACCTTTGTCTGGGTATTCGAACTCCCACCAGTAGAGGTTTGCTGTAACGTTGATTTGTTCGTTTTTCTTCGCTTCTTTTGCATCTGCGAGTTCAACCGTTGTTTTGATCGTCGGAATTGCAAGAACGATCAAAAGAAGAATCGGAATGACTGTCCAGATGATTTCAAGCGTATGGTTCCCTTCGACTTGCTTCGGAACCGTGTTATCACCTGATTTACGACGGAATTTCATAAGTACGTAAATATAAATGACGGCTACGATCGCAAGGACGAACAACATGACCCACAAGCTAAGCTTGATGATCTCAAGTTGCATCTCAGCGCCTTCTCCGCGAGGCTGTAGCGCAGACAATTCCGGAATTCCACAACCTGATAACATGAGTGCCATCAAGCCGATTGGAAGAAGCCGGAAGAGCATTTTTACTGATTTTTTCACAACCATCCCCACTTTCTTTGTCCCCAATTTTGTCTTTCGTAATGGTGTACGTGAATTATGTCAAATCGTTTTAGAGAGAAACGAGTACGACCGTCACGATCCAAGCCGTGAAATAAAACAGTGAGAAGAAGAACATCTTCGACGCCCATTTGATTTCGGCTTGTTCATCTTGGATCTTCAGACCTTTCAGTCCCATATAGAGCCAATATCCACCGAGCAATGCCATGACGATCATGTAGATGATGCCATAGTGTGCTAAGAGGAGTGATGATGGAATGAGTACTGCAATCCACCATACAATTTGTCGTTTCGTGATCGCGAATCCGTTTACGACAGGTAACATCGGGATACCTGCTGCCCGATACTCCTCTGTCCGTCGCATCGCGAGTGCAAGGAAATGTGGTGGTTGCCACACGAACATGATGAGGAATAAAATCCACGCATCAATGTGAAGCGTCGGAGTGACTGCCGCAAATCCAATGATTGGTGGCACAGCTCCTGATATACCACCTACGACTGTATTGATCGTGTGCGTCCGCTTTAACCACATCGTATAAATCACGACGTAAACGAATGATCCGATCAATCCGAACACTGCCGCCACATGGTTGACGATCAACAACAATACCGTACCGGTCGCAAGAATACCGAGTCCTAGTGCGAGTATCCGCTGTCCATCCATCTTCCCAGTAACGCTTGGTCTTCCCATCGTCCGTTCCATCTTGTAATCGATGTCCCGGTCAATGTAGTTATTGAGGTAGCAACTTCCGGCAATGACCAATCCACTCCCGAGAAGCGTCCACAGTAACATCCACTTGGTTTGCCACAAGTACAACAGGACATCATCCGTTATGTACGATGCTGCTACGACATACCCCGCGAAGACCGTAATCAGATTGGCACGAACAATCCCCATTTTTGCTAGGGTAATATAGTCCTTGAATGTCGGCTGATCTGCTTGCTCGATCGCCATATCCAGTGCCTCTCCAGTAACTTTCGCCATGCTGTTCCCTCCTTTTCACCGTCTGCTTCCGTTTAGCACCTAAGCTTCACGTAATTTCTTCACAGAAATAACACAGACATGCCACGAAACGCCCTTTTCTCTATAAAAGATACCACATATCGAGGACCGTGACGTATGAAAATACTTTCGACATAATGAACAAAATGTGAAATCTATGTGATTTTCATCACAGTTCACCATATTTACCTAATACTAGAATAGCGTTGTTCTAAAAGATTGCAACCCTTTCAGTACTTTTTATGCGATACTAGACCTATGGAAATCCATGTATTTCGTATTTTTTTAGAAAGGTGGTGTCCAAATCTTGAATCGAAAACTTTCGATGTTTTCAGCCTTCGTCACGTTTACGATGATGATCGTCTTACTGATGGGTGGGACAGTCACAAAAACGGATTCGGGAGATGGTTGCGGAACGGATTGGCCACTCTGTCACGGGGAACTCATTCCGACGAACCCAAGTGTTGAAACGATGATTGAATATAGTCACCGCGCTGTGACTGGAGTCGTTGGACTCTTAATCATTGCCTTATGTCTCTGGACGCTCGTTGCCTTCAAGGATCGATTAGATACGAAGATCTTTGCGTTTCTTGCTTTCATCTTCATGTTGATTCAATCGATCGTCGGTGCTGGAGCAGTCGTTTGGCAACAATCAGACCTCGTCATGGCGTTACATTTCGGAATCTCTTTGATTTCCTTTGCTTCGCTATTGATTTTGACACTGTTGATCATGGAGCGTCCGGGTCAGGAATTCAGGGAATCTGTCCCAGCATTCTTACGGAAGCTCTTGTACGGTCTACTCATCTATACGCTGATCGTCGTTTATACGGGTGCTTACGTACGCCACGTCGGGGCTACATATGCTTGCGTTGGTTGGCCTGTCTGTTCTCAACCTTCCATGACGTTCGAAGCGTGGGTGCAGATGATTCACCGAATCATGGCAGGATTACTGTTCCTGTTCACCTTATTCGTCCATGTCGTTGCGATTCGCTTAAAGCATCGGACGACAACGATTGGTATGGCGTTCGCGACGTTCTTCATCTCGTGCCAAGTCGCCACTGGGGCTTGGATCGTTCTTGGTGGACATGCAACGTATGTGCCGTTACTCCACGCCTTCTTGATCACATGTTACTTCGGGGTCTTATCTTACTTGACGTACCATGCATTCCGAACGCGTAAGGCAAATAGTCGTCTTCAATAAGGTCATAAAAAAGGATGTTCCTCACTTGAGGGACATCCTTTTTTCATTATTTGAATCGAGCAATCGCACGCTTTCGCGCTTCGTCATGTGCGACGATTGGTTCTGGATAGCCATAATCCTTGCGTTGCTCAGCAGTCGGTTCATGAATATACTGCTTTGATAAATCCTTGATTTCCGTGACATACTTTCGAATGAACGCTCCATCCTTATCGAACTTCTTCGATTGAGTCGTCGGATTGAAGACGCGGAAGTACGGGACGGCATCCGTTCCGACTGATGCTGCCCATTGCCAACCCCCGATGTTTGATGCCGCTTCGTAATCAACGAGTTTCTGCTGGAAATATCGTTCGCCTTTCTGCCAATCGACCAACAAGTCTTTTGTCAGGAAAGAAGCGACGATCATCCGTAGACGATTATGCATCCACCCTGTTTGATTCAATTGCCGCATCGCTGCATCAACGATCGGATAGCCCGTCTTGCCTTCACACCACGCCTTGAAGCCCTCTTCATCTTCTTCCCATTCGATTTCCCGATATTGCGTATTGACGGCTTGTCGTTTTGATTCCGGGAAATGCATTAAAATCATGTAATAGAATTCACGCCAGATGAGTTCGGTGATGAAGGTCTGTTTCCCTTTTGATTCTTTTGCCTCCTGAACAGCCGCATAGACGGTCCGAATGCTGATTTCTCCAGTCCGTAAATAGCGAGAAAGTAAACTCGTACCGTCGACAGCAGGAAAATCACGGTTCTCTTCGTAATCTTCAAGCGATTGTTCGATGAATTTCTTCAAGCGTTGTTTCGCCTGCTTTTCACCAGGATGGAAGACAGCTTCCGACTCTGCCTTTTTAAAATAAGCGTTGATGAAACTATTATCGTGCTGACGCTTTTGATAATGATCCCGCAGCGTTTGCCATTTGACTTCGTATGGTGCAGGAATGTCTTTTTTCATGAATGCATTCTTATATGGCGTGAATACTTTATAGAACTTTCCATCTTGCTTTTTAATGTCATGTGGATGAAGAAGATGCCGGTCTAGTAGTCGCTCCGTCTGACGATCTTTACGCTTTTTAATGATTTTTTCATCTCGCGTCTTAAATGGTTCGACATATTCCGCATTAAATAACAAAACGTCCGCATCACCAGTTGCGTCTAAGAAAGCCTGTTCATCGCCTTCGATGAAACGAATTGGCATCTCTTTCTCTTTGCAGGCATCAGAAAACATCTCGAGCGCTTGGAAGAAATATTGTTGCCGTGCTTCATATTCTCCGATGTAATCCGGATTGAGCCAAAAGACGAACTCGACCGTCGCCTTCGGATTTTCATTTAGTAATTCAACAGCACGTGCCAACATGTGGTTATCTTGTAATCGAAAATCACTACGTACCCAACAAATAATGTTCAATCGTATCCTCTCCCACTACGTATTGAATGAAAAACAGGCAGCCCGCCGAGCGTGCGCCTGTTTTTCCTTGTGACCTTATACGAATTCAATCAGTAAGTCTTGACTCGCGATGGCTTCGCCTTCCTTGACGTGGACGGCTTTGATTTCACCGTCTTCCGGTGCTTGGATCGTCGTTTCCATCTTCATCGCTTCCGTGACGAGGAGTTGCTCTCCTTTACGGACACGTGTACCCGTCTCGACGAGCACCTTCAGCACGCTCCCCGGCATTGATGCACCGATTTGTTTCGCATTGCTTCGATCTGCTTTTGGACGACTTGATGAACTTTCCTTAATACTGATGTCTTTGACTTCGACTTCACGAGGCACACCGTTCATCTCATAATAGATCGTCCGCATACCATGATCGTCTGGCTGACCGATTTGAATCAACTTAAGGTAGAGTGTCTTGCCTCGTTCGATTTCAACCTCGATCGTCTCCCCTAGACGCATTCCATGGAAGAACGTATTCGTATCAAGAACAGAGATATCGCCATATCGCGCGACATACGAACTGTAGTCCATGAAGACTTTTGGATAGAGCGCGTAAGCGAGTGCATCAAATTCTGTAACGGGACGTTCAAGTTTTTCGAACAACTCATGTTTGATCGCATCAAAATTGAGTGGTTCCATCATCTTACCTGGACGTTCTGTCAGCGGAGCAGCTCCCTTGAGAATAGCCTGTTGAACGTCTTGCGGGAAACCATCTGGTGGTGTTCCGAGCTCCCCTTTCATCAGTTCGACGACTGAATCCGGGAAATCAAGTCCACTTGCACGGTGCAAGACATCCTCTTCTGTCAGATGATGTTGAACCATGAAGAGTGCCATGTCTCCAACGACTTTTGACGATGGTGTGACTTTGACGATATCGCCAAACAGCATATTGACACGCGCATACATCTCTTTGACTTCAGACCAACGATCCGCAAGTCCAACCGCTTTTGCTTGTTGCTGTAAGTTCGAATACTGTCCACCCGGCATCTCATGGTCGTAGACCGTTGGATTCGGTGCGATCATATCGAGTTCGAATGCTTGATACAGATGACGCACGTCCTGCCAATAATCCGAAATCTGTTCAAACTTCTGTGCTGATACGAGCGGTTGACGTGGATGACCACTTAAGGCATGAATCAAGCTACCACCCGCTGGCTGACTCGTCAGTCCCGACATGCTTGATGCGGCGACGTCTACGACGTCGACACCTGCATCGATCGCACGCGCATACGTATAAATCCCGTTCCCACTCGCATCGTGTGTGTGGAGATGGATCGGTAGCGATACCGCATCTTTAAGTGCTGATACGAGCGCATAGGCTGCTTCCGGTTTCAAGAGACCCGCCATATCCTTGATGGCAATGATATGAGCGCCGCTTTCTTCCAGTTGTTTCGCCAGATTGACGTAATACGGCAGGTGATATTTCGGTCGATTCGCATCGAATAGATCCCCTGTGTAACAGACAGCTGCTTCCGCGATTTTACCAGTCGGCAAGACCGCATCGATCGCAAGTTGGATTGACTCCGGGTTGTTCAAGCTATCGAAGATTCGGAAAACGTCGACTCCTGCCTGCGCCGCTTCCTTAACGAACGTGTGAATGACATTGTCCGGATAGTTTTTGTAACCAACGCCGTTCGCACCACGAAGCAACATTTGAATAAGGACATTTGGCATCTTTTCACGTAATTTCATCAGACGAACCCATGGATCCTCCGATAAGAATCGGTAGGCAACATCAAATGTCGCGCCTCCCCATGCTTCGACAGAGAACAATTCAGGTAGAAGTTTCGCTTCCGCTTCGGCGATTGCAACGAGATCCTTCGTCCGCATCCGCGTCGCAAGGAGCGACTGATGGGCGTCACGGAATGTCGTATCTGTCAACAAAACGTTTTCCTGAGCTGCCAACCATTTTGCGACGGCTTCTGGACCTTCTGCATCGAGAATCGCTTTTGCACCTGGTTTATAGTCTGTCGGGAGATTTTTCGGAATCCGGACGTCACGTGCAAGCGGCTTGTCCAATTTTCCGATTCCCGGGAATCCATTGACGGAAACCTCTCCGATGTACGTCAAAAGTTTCGTTCCCCGGTCTTGACGTTTTGGGAAGATGAATAATTCTTGTGTATCATCAATGAACGATGTGTTGTAATCCCCGCTGACGAACGCATGGTGCTTCAAGACGTTACTCAAGAATGGAATATTTGTCTTGATCCCTCGGATTCGGAATTCACTTAAATTTCGACGCATCTTCGCGACGGCTTGGTCGTATGTCAAACCATGCGTCGAGATTTTAACAAGCAGCGAGTCATAATATGGTGAGATTTCCGCTCCAACATAAGCATTTCCACCATCGAGACGTACACCAAAACCACCTGGTGAACGATAGGCTTTAATTTTCCCTGTATCCGGCAAGAAGCCGTTTTCCGGATCTTCTGACGTGATTCGGCTTTGGATCGCAAAACCAAGCATCTTAATGTCTTCTTGTTGCGGAATACCAACGAGGTCGCTATGTAACGATTCGCCTTCAGCAACACGGATTTGTGTCTGGACGATATCAACGCCTGTGATCATCTCCGTAATCGTGTGCTCGACTTGGACACGTGGGTTGACCTCGATGAAGTAGAACGATTCATCTTGTGTCACGAGAAATTCGACCGTACCCGCATTTTCGTATCCGACATGTTTCATCAAAGTGACGGCTGCGTCACAAATCTTTTGTCGACCTTCGTCTGATAGCGTCACACACGGCGCCACTTCGACGACTTTTTGGTGACGACGCTGTACGGAACAATCACGTTCAAACAAATGAATGATGTTCCCATGGGCGTCACCGATGATTTGAACTTCGATATGTTTTGGTCGTTCAATTAATTTTTCGACGTAAATCTCATCCGAACCAAACGCTTTTAAGGCTTCAGATTTCGCACGTTCGATCATGTCTGGGAGCTCTTCTTCTGTCCGGACGACACGCATACCGCGTCCACCACCGCCAAGCGATGCTTTGACCATGAGTGGATAGCCTGCTTCTTTTGCGAACGCATATGCTTCATCAATGGATGAGATCGGACCATCCGTTCCTGGAATGACAGGAAGACCGGCCTCAATCGCTGTCGTTCGTGCCCGTACTTTATCCCCGAACTTATACAGATGCTCTTCTTGCGGTCCGATGAAGATGATTCCTTCTTCACGACAACGTTTGGCTAGCTCAATATTCTCAGAGAGGAATCCATAACCAGGATGGATTGCATCACATTCGGCTTTTTTCGCTGTTGCAATGATATCTTCAATATCGAGATAGGCTTCGATCGGTTTTTTCCCTTCTCCGATCCGGTACGCTTCATCGGCTTTATAGCGATGAAGAGAACCCATATCCTCTCGCGAATAAATGGCAACGGTACGAATACCGAGTTCTGTCGCTGCACGGAAAACGCGAATCGCGATCTCCCCGCGGTTTGCTACGAGAATCTTCTGGATTTTAGTCAACTGATGCTCCCCCTTTAGTTAATGAGCTTGTGGCACTCATCGAACGTGCAGTCCGCACTTCTTTCTGATAAGCCACTCGATATTTGTTTTGCATGGAAATGTTCGCCATTACACCAAGCATCGTACTCATGACGAGTAACGATGACCCACCGTAACTGATGAATGGCAAGGTGACGCCGGTTCCTGGAAAGAGACCAGACATCGCCGCGATATTGATACATGTCTGAATGAAGATAATACCTGAAATCCCAAGCGCAAGCATACTCGAATAAATAGAAACACACCGGTTAGCGATAATCGCCCCTTGAATCATCAAGTAGAACAGTAGACCAAGCACGACGAGGACACCGACGAATCCAAGTTCCTCCGAGATGATCGACATGATGTAGTCAGTTTCAGGTTCAGGCAAATAACCATACTTCTGAAAGCTATTCCCGAGACCTACTCCGAATAATCCCCCGTGTGCAATCGATATGACGGAGTTGATGAGCTGATATCCCTTACCTTCTGCGTCAAGGAAGGGATTCAAACTTGCCTGAATCCGTTGCATCTGATTATCCGAAAAGTTGTTCCAGGCATACATGAAGATGATTGGTACGGTGACGACACATAACATGATGTAACCACTCGGTAATCCAACTGCGAATAAAATCATCGCCGTGATGAGCAACAGAATGAACAATCCGCCGTCATCCGGTTGCATGCGAATGATGATTGCGTATGGTGCCAGTAACACAACCATCGGAATCAAAATCCAGTCCGAGAAACTAAGTAAAATTCTTCGGCCTGGAGACGTCGCTTTGATTTGACGATGGATGAAGTGGTGGACGATCCCAATCACGCCGTCCATCTTCCCTTTGTGCTTTTGATCAAAATAACTCGCAAGTCCGACGACGAGGACGAATTTACAGAGCTCGATCGGTTGAATCAAGAAGATACCGAAGTTCAGCCATGCACGAGCACCATTGAGTGGAGCCGAAAACAACGTTGCCATCAACATCAACCATGTAATCGCGTACAGGAGTAAGCGAATAATCGGTCCACGGAACACCTCATGATTTACTTGCGAAACGAAAAGGAACAAGGCGATCGCCATCGCATCAAACATCAACTGCTTCTCAAAGAAGGACGTATTCGCATAATCCCCACCGTTCCACACGCTCGCACTATAGACCATGACCGTACTGATCGCCATGAGGATGAGCATCGTAAAGAAGAGACCATAGTCAAAAAATGCTCGTTTTTCTTTAAACTTCGCTAACATATGTACACGTCCTTTTTTCATTTTCTAAAAAAAATACCCAAACGCCGCATTTCACGTTTGAGTAGAAAATCAGCACGTCTCCGCATCATGTAAATCAGATAATTGCTGTTCAAGTGATTCGAGTAATTGTTTCCCCTCACCCGCATCAATCAGTTCAAGACGTACCGCAAAATCAATCTGACGGGATAATCCGAACATTTGTGTATCCAATACTTCCTCGTAAAGAGGACATTGTGGCATCGTTAAATTCGCAAGCTGGACCTCGATCAACCGGCGGATTTTTTGTGCATCCGCTTCTAGTAGCTCAAGAGCGCGCTGGCGATGAACTGTCTCGATTTCAGTTGACAATCCAATCCCTCCTCATCAAATGACGCGTTCCTGTTATAGCTAAACTTTACCTTACTTTCGCCAACAATTCAACGTTTCGGTATAATGGATTTGTTGGACTTACACATTTAGGGGGTAGAACAAATGATTTTTCCGATTAACGGTAAAGTACGGCATCAGTTGACGATTGATCCGACAGTCTGGATCTTTGATGAACGAAAGGTGGAAATCGAGAAAATCGGTCAACCAGCCGACACAAGTGAACAAGAAGCGTACTACGCGAAAATGGGGGCTGCGTGGGATAAAGGCATCATGGAAGGCAGTCGTACGGATCACAATCGTCCGATGACACGTGCTGAAAAAGAAGCCGCGCTTCAAGGGTCATTCGCCATGGCGCTTGCACCGTTCATCCGGAATGCCGAACTTTTACCAGATGCGATTGCTATTCGTTTTGAAGGCGAAGAAACGGTTGAACTTCCACTTGAGCAACTCGACGAAGTGTATCTGCAGTTCTCACAAGACGGCAAAGTATTAGCAGATGGACCCGTTCATCTGTTACACGGACAACGGATCGTCAAATCCGTTCATACGGTTACCGTCATATAAGGAAAACGTGGTGCGCCTGAATAGACGCACCACGTTTTTTCATAGTAAATCGGCTGCGAGGCGCGCCAAGTTCGAGCGCTCCCCTTTGACGAGTTTGACGTGTCCCGTCATCTTCTCATTTTTAAGTCGTTCTACGGCGTAGGATAAACCATTGGAATACTCATCTAGATACGGATGATCAATCTGTTGTGGATCCCCGACTAACACGATTTTCGAGTTTTCACCGACACGTGTCAAAATCGTCTTGACTTCATGTTTCGTCAAATTCTGCGCTTCATCGATGATGATGAATTGTCCCGGCATACTGCGTCCCCGGATATACGTTAAAGCTTCCAGTTGAATCGTCTTCATTCCGGCGAGAATGTTACCTAGTTCGTCTCCCGATCCCGTATTGAAAAGGTGTTCAAGGTTATCGTAGATGGGTTGCATCCACGGACGAAGCTTCTCTTCCATTTCACCCGGCAAGTAGCCGATATCGTTTCCCATCGGTACGACCGGACGAGCAACGACCAGTTTTTTATATTTATGCTCGTCTTCCACTTGCAGGAGACCCGCAGCGAGTGCAAGTAATGTTTTTCCGGTACCTGCCTTACCAACGAGTGTCACAAGTGGTACATCGTCACGTAATAATAACTCAAATGCCATCCGTTGTTGGACGTTTCGTGGAATGACGCCCCAGACTTGATCGACATCGATCGAAAGTGCCCGAATGATTGGCAGGTTCTGATCAACGACGGCGATGGCTGAAGCTTTCGACATGTTACTTTTTAAGATGACGAACTCATTCGGTTGCACTTTTTCTGGCAAGACATCCACCGAAAGCCGTTTGTCCTGATAGAAGGCATCAATATATTCCTGATCGACGGTCACTTCGATGAATCCTGTATAAAGACCGGTCAAATCAGCGATATGATCTGTCATATAATCTTCAGCGACTAATCCATACGCATCCGCTTTGACGCGGACTAAGATATCTTTTGAGACGAGAATGACATCTCGTGGGGTCGCTTCGGTTTGTTGTTCCTGATGAATCGACCACGCCAGTTCAATGATCTTATTATCGTTCGATTCATGCGTAAACGGCGAACCTTCATGAATGGAGTCCCCAATATCGACGCGAAGAATACCGCCATTTCCGAGTGGTACTCCCGCATGAAGCTGACCCGTTTCTCGTAATTGGTCTAAAATGCGAGCTGTTTCTCGTGCATTACGTCCAACCTCATCCATGTTGCGTTTTTTTCCATCTAGTTCTTCTAATACGATCGCTGGTATGACGACGTCGTGCTCCTGGAATTGGAAAAGAGAAAGTGGATCGTGAAGCATGACATTAGTATCAAGTACGTATATTTTTTTCATTCCATCGTTCGCCCCTTTAGAGTCGAGTTTGTGATGAATGTTACGCTTTTAGGATGCGATGAACGAGTTGATCCAACCGTTCAGCTGCCTGTTCATCGTATGTTTTTTCGATAGTCGGTCGTTGTGTGACAGCTGCTCCGTAAAACAAGATGTCACGTACCTCCTCAACGCGTCCCTCATAAAAAGCGAGTGGCAACGGAAGGTCTTCTTGCGGCGTAAACGCCTTGACGTCCGTACACGTTAAGCTGTACGTCGACTGATCTGCAAAAAAGATCAATGTGAAGACCGGATGTCCTCGTAATGTTTTAACGAGATGAGAATCTGCTTCGATTGTAAAACGAACCGTTTGCGAATCCGTCGCATGTACCCAACTGATTGCGTGTGTGATGGGCCAATGTTTGGATTGATCATGCGTAATCAAAAAAACAAGTGGTAATTGCGATAGTGCTTCTAGTTGATCTGAGTTGAGCTGTTGTTCAACTTTATTTGCCATGACATCACCCCCTCTACGACTTAGTGATGATATTTCGAGATATACTTCTCGTTTCCCTTTTTTACATCTGAATAATCTTCTAATATGATATACTAAGAAAAAAAGGGAGGACCTGGCATGCGAGTGAAATGTACGATTTGCGATAAGCGTGAAACGATTGATGATTGGTCCTTCACGGCGAAGCGATTACGCAATAAACCTGTTCGTGTCCACATTTGTGATGAATGTCGATCACGCGTAGAAGAACGGACACTTGAACGCCACGCTTCTGGGCAATTCCATCTATACCCGACTTGGGAAACGAAACGAAAACACTGGTAAACAAAAGGTCTGCGGGGAAATTCCCTGACAGACCTTTTATTGTTCATCGATTGATACGAACGAGTCGATCATCATCTGCCGATGGATTCCCTCTTCCGTCCGTATTATTTGTAATATAGTAAATCGATGTCTCGTCAATCCAGACATCTCGAATCCGACCTTGATTTTCGACGATCGTCTTGACTTGCTTCGTCTCTAGATCGATGGTTTGTAATCGTTGTCCGACAAGTGTTGCAAAATAAAGTGTATTCTCTGCCGTTGCAACTCCACTTGGTGCAACAGATTGTTCTCCTACTTCATACCACGGCGTCACCAGTCCATCTGCTTGTTCTTTCCCTTCAATCGTCGGCCATCCATAATTCTTTTGTTCGATTCGGTTGATTTCATCGTGCCCACTTTGCCCATGTTCGCTTGCATACAGTTGATCATCGACGAAAACAAGTCCTTGTGGATTCCGGTGACCGAGACTGTAGACGTATCCTTTTTGATTCCCCTCGAACGGTTTCCCTTCAGATGTGATACGTAAAATCTTTCCTGCCAACGAATCAAAGTCTTGCGCCAGTTCGGGATTCGCTGCGTCTCCTGCTGTGACGTAGAGCGCGCCCTCAGGTCCCCACTCCAGTCGTCCCCCGTTATGAATCGTCGCTCCGGGAATATCATCGAGTAAGACACGTTCTTCCGTCCACTGATCACCCTCTTCTTTTATCGCGATGACGCGATTTGTCGCTTGTCCTTGTTTGGCGTACGTATGGTAGACGTATGCCGTCTGATTGTCCTTAAAATCAGGATCAAGTACCATTCCAAGCAATCCACCTTCTCCTTCAGCGAGGACATCCTCTTTCAGCTGAAGGCACATCCGTTCATAATCATCTTTTTCTCCTTTGACAATCGTTCCTTCTCGTTCCGTGATGTAAAATACCTCTCCTTCTCGGACAATATTCCACGGAGCGTTTAGTTCTTTAAATACGACACCTTCTTGTGCTTGAGATGATTGCGTCGCTTCTTGATCACCTGAATCCTGTTGATTGTTTTCTTGTGTCGTCTGATTCGTTTCCTCTGTTGACGATTCTTCTGACGTTTGTGTACAACCCATCAGAATACCCGCTAACAGGAGGGGTGATATGACATACTTGATCTTCAATGTTTTCTCCCCCTTTTAGTATTCTAGTTCCCGCTACGCTTTAAATCATGCATCTGAATTGGCTCAAAAAAAGAACGAACCTCCGAAGAGATTCGTTCTTTTGATTCATGACATGCTTCCGTCAAGAAGCTGTCCGTTCACGTTCACGCTTGACCATCCACATCCGGAAGCGATAAATACCAAGTACAAAGACCATCGCAAGGAGTACTTCAGGAATTGGCCATGTCCAGAAGACAAGCGTCAATGCTGCCGAGAAGACGGCGAGCAAGAGATAGACGATCAGTGATTTCCACCATGCTAGTTCCTTAGCAAATCCTAACTTAAAGACGACAAGTGTCAAGATGACGACGGTAATCATTAAAGGATAAAATCCCGCTTCGATGTTATTCGGATCACTTCCGATACCGAGAAGTTTCGCGATGAACGGAATATCGTATTTCGAGAAATCAGAAGCAACGGCAGCTTGTGCATTCATTGCCAGTCCCCCTATTCGTTCAAGACTTAATCTTTACCTAGACGACGACGTTTTTCTTGCTTTTCACGTTCGTTTTTGTTCAAGACTTGTTTACGGAGACGAACCGATTGTGGTGTGATTTCACAGTACTCATCTTCGTTCAAGAATGTCAACGACTCTTCAAGTGAGAAGACACGTGGACGTTTAAGAACGTTTGTTGAGTCTTTTGCAGATGCACGCATGTTCGTTAATTGTTTTGCTTTAACGACGTTGACAGCGAGATCGACATCACGGTTACATTCGCCGATGATCATACCTTCGTATACTTCAATACCAGGCTCGATGAAGATCGTTCCGCGGTCTTCAAGAGCTGAGATCGCGTAAGCAGTTGCTTTACCTGTTTCGATTGAGACCATAACACCACTACGACGTCCACCGATATCCGCTTGGATGAACGGACGGTATTCTTCGAATGTGTGGTTCATGATTCCGTATCCGCGTGTAGCAGAAAGGAATTCGTTACGGTAACCGATCAAACCACGTGAAGGAACGATGAATTCCATTTTTGTTTGACCGTTGTCCATTGTTTGCATGTTCGTCAATTCACCTTTGCGGAGACCGATCGATTCCATGACAGAACCTGTGTACTCTTCTGGTGTATCAATGACGACGCGTTCGAATGGCTCGACTTTGACGCCTTCTTCTTCTTTGATGATTACTTGCGGTTTCGATACTTGAATTTCGTATCCTTCACGGCGCATGTTTTCGATCAAGATCCCGAGGTGAAGTTCCCCACGACCAGAAACGATCCAGCGGTCCGGTGAATCTGTGTTTTCGATGCGAAGTGAAACGTCTGTTTCGAGTTCTTTTTCAAGACGCTCTTCGATTTTACGTGAAGTAACGAGATCCCCTTCACGACCAGCGAATGGCGAGTTGTTGACGATGAATGTCATTTGAAGCGTTGGCTCATCGATACGTAATAATGGGAGTGGATCAACGTGTGAAGTTGGGCAAACCGTCTCACCGACGTTGATATCTTCCATACCAGCGATCGCGATCAAATCTCCAGCTTTTGCTGTTTCGATTTCGACACGTTTTAGACCGAAGTAACCGAACAACTTCGTAACACGGAAGTTCTTCGTTGAACCATCAAGTTTTGAAAGCGAAACGCTATCGCCAACTTTGATTTCTCCACGGAAGACACGACCGACACCGATCCGTCCGAGGTAGTTATCATAGTCAAGCATCGTCACTTGGAACTGAAGTGGCTCCATTGTGTTATCGACAGGTGCTGGTGTGTGCTCAAGAATTAAATCAAGAACGTTTGTGATTGTATCTTCTTGTTTCTCTAATTCAGGTTCAAACGAACTTGAGCCGTTGACTGCCGATGCATAAACGACTGGGAATTCGAGTTGATCTTCGTCAGCTCCGAGGTCGATCAAGAGATCAACGACTTCGTCGACGACTTCAAGAGGACGGACCATCGGTTTGTCAATTTTGTTGACGACGACGATTGGTTGAAGTCCTTGCTCGAGTGCTTTTTTCAAAACGAAGCGTGTTTGTGGCATACAGCCTTCACGTGCATCGACGACGAGGATGACGCCATCAACCATACGCATGATCCGCTCAACTTCTCCACCGAAATCGGCGTGTCCTGGCGTATCAACGATGTTGATGCGTGTGTTTTTGTAGTCAATTGCAGTGTTTTTCGCAAGAATCGTGATTCCACGTTCCCGCTCGATGTCATTTGAGTCCATTGCGCGTTCTTCGACTTGTTCGTTCGTACGGAACGTACCAGACTGTTTTAAAAGCTCATCGACTAATGTTGTTTTACCATGGTCAACGTGGGCGATGATCGCAACGTTGCGTAAATCATTTCGTACTAATGTTGTCATAGGTGTGTACCTCTTTCTATTCATTTAAATAAATCTTATCATACTTTCGGTCAACTTTAAGAGTATAGCACAGGTAGAGTCCTAATTGGCAATGACTAAGATTCGACATCACTCCGAAAGCCTTTTCATTATCCTTCATTCACGCTACACTGTTAACGTACTCACGGGTAGAGGGGGAAAAGAACATGCGCCTGCTATTTTTATTACTAGCCATGCTTGCCGTAGGATCCATGGCAGCCATCGGCATCTTCATCGCGGAACAAAACGTACCGATGACGATCGCCTCTGTCATCTTAATGATTGTTGCGATGGGTGCCGGGTTCGTTTTAAAAGCACGTTTACGAAAACAAGCATGAACAAAAAGGTTCCTTTCGTTCAAGACGAAAGAAACCTTTTTTCAATCCTCTTGTGTTTGTACGAATGTCAACACATCTTCAACGAACGTCTGGCTCCCTGCTAGCACACTCGTTTGTTCGAGAAATGACATCGATTCACCTGTGATTGTTCCGACACGCCCACCGACCTCTTCAATCAATAACTGACCGGCTGCGTAATCCCAAGGCATATTACGCATCGTGATATACCCGTCAACACGCCCTGCAGCTGTCCATGCGAGTTCAAGTGATGCTGCACCGATTGCTCGTACACCTACCGCGTGTCGTACGAGTGGCGCAAGACGATCCGTATTGATCCGGCGATTTGGTGTCACCCAGGTCGCGTTCATACAGATGATTGCTTCTTTAACACTCCGCTCCTCGATTTGTGGTAATCGTATGCCGTTTTGATAAGCACCATGCCCTTTGATGACATGGAACAACTCGTCCGCCATGACATCGTAGACGAATCCATAACGTAACTCACCATCTATCATGATCGCAATCGAGATGGCAAACATTCGTTTTTGACGGATAAAGTTCATCGTTCCATCAATCGGATCAACGAACCAGATCGTGCCTTCGAGTGTATCGGGTCGAGCGATTCGCCCTTCTTCCCCATAAATATGATGATTCGGATAGCGATCTAAAATACCTTGAATCAATAAATCCTCGACGGCTTGATCAATCTCTGTCACTAAATCGCTTTTTCCGGTTTTTTGTTCGACGTGATACGAACCATCAATTTTTTCGCGAATGTACTTTCCCGCTCGTTTGATCAAATCTATCGCATCCAACTCAATCTGCATTTGAGTTCACTCCTTCATCGTAGTTTCCAGCTTCTTCTATAGTAACAAAAAAAGAAAACCAGCGAACAGCTCGCTGGTTGAAGAGTTGATATTTTATTATAAGGTAGAGATCGGAACGTTGAAATCAAGCTTCAAGACGTACCATCTCTTGACGATATTTTTCGAGGCGCTCTTTACTTGCGCCAACAGCTTCTGCGTCACTTGCCACCATCGCATCGTGTAATGTAGCAAGCTCATAATCGATTTCGAGACGCAATACAGGAATGCGTTTTTCTGCATCTTTTCTCTTGTATGCTTCTATCACTTGTTTCACAGTAACCACACTCCTTCGCGGGATAAACAGAGGTTTAATTTGTCAGACAATTGCGACTTATTAGTGGATTGAATCTATAATAGTACGATTCAACTTAGATGTAAAGCATCTAATTTTAAAAAATACAGTTTCACATATTTGTAAGGCCAACGTCTTGTATGTAGTATATAGCCGCTTCCTTTCCACTTTAAACAAATGTTGATCATTTCCCGCACATTTCCAGTCGGATTAAAAGATAAGACTCCTACGCGATCGCATAGGAGTCTTATCTTCATGATCCAATTATTTCTTCATACGAACAATCGGTTCTTCCTGACGTTTTGCTTGTTGCATCGTCCGATAACTCGAGCAACCGGTCTCTTCCATATAAAACTGATCCCACTGTTTTTCCTCGGATTTCGAGGTGACGATTTGCTTGAATTCACGATACGCTTCGAGCAATCGTTGTCGTTCAACACCTGTCTCATACGCTTGCTCGACTAAATTAAAGAAGTCGATGACTTTCACGATTTCTTCAGTCGACCAATCGGAATTGAGCGGATAATTCAATGCCATCATTCCCACTTCCTTTCTGCTCTTTTCTATTTTACACGGAAAAGAAGCATAAAACAGTTGCAACCGTCCGAAAACTTGTTATAGTTAGCTTGTTTGATTGTATTTTTATTCGGTTTTAAGGGGGGAAATCTGGTGCAAACAAAAAGCTTAACACAGCTCGATACACCTTTATTCGATGCGCTACTCGCGCATGCGAAACGTCAACCAATTCAATTTCATATTCCCGGTCATAAAAATGGTCAGGGAATGGATCCAGCCTTTCGATCGTTCATCGGTCAGAATGCGCTCGATATCGATTTAATCAATATCGCTCCCCTTGATGATCTCCATCATCCAAAGGCAATCATTAAGGAAGCTCATCAATTGGCAGCTCAAGCCTTCCACGCCGACGAAACGTTCTTTTCCGTACAAGGAACTTCAACGGCAATCATGGCGATGATCATGAGTGTCGTCGGACCTGATGATAAAATTCTCGTTCCTCGGAACGTGCATAAATCGGTGATGTCAGCTATCGTTCTTTCTGGTGCGCATCCGATTTTCATTCACCCTGAATTCGATGAGACATTCGGAATCGCGCACGGCATCACACCAAGCGCGGTAGAACGTGCCCTTGCACTTCATCCCGATACAAAAGCAGTACTCGTCATCAACCCGACCTATTTCGGCGTTGCTGGTGACTTAGAAAGCATCGTCAAGCTTTCCCATAGTAAAGGTATTCCGGTACTCGTCGACGAAGCACACGGCGTCCATATTGCCTTCCACGAAGATATGCCGTTGTCTGCGATGCAAGCAGGAGCTGATCTTGCCGCAACCAGCGTGCATAAACTCGGTGGCTCACTTACAGGAAGCTCTGTCCTGAACGTTCGTCGCGGACTTGTCTCTCCAGATAAAGTTCAAGCAGTGCTCTCGATGTTGACGACGACATCGACATCTTACCTGTTGCTCGCTTCTCTTGACTGCGCTCGGCGTCATCTTGCGATCAACGGTGAAGCGATGAATCGTCGGGCACTTGAACTTGCGACACGGATGCGCTTTGGATTAGCGAAGCTTCCTTATCTCGCTGTTTTCGGTGAATCCGATCTTCATTCGAGTGCGACGTTCGCCTTTGATCCAACGAAAGTGCTTGTTTCCGTCAAAGGGCTTGGCATTTCTGGTCACCTCGTCGAAGAGTTCTTACGTGAAGAACACCGGATCGAAGTTGAACTTTCTGATTTGAACAACATTCTCGTCATCATCACGTCTGGCGACTCAGAAGAGACGATTGATGCCTTTTTACATGCGATGTCATTACTTGTCGCACGTTATCAAAATAATGCCGCCGAGACGACTGATCATTCGATTGTTCTTCCAGACATCCCAGCGCTCGCTCTCAGTCCTCGTGATGCATTCTATGAAGAGACAGAGACGATTCCGTTGATCGATGCGGTTGGGCGGATTTCGGCTGAATTCATGATGGTATATCCACCTGGTATTCCTATCTTCATCCCAGGCGAAATGATCACGGCAGACAACCTTGCCTATATTAAAGAAAACATCGAAGCCGGTCTTCCGGTTCAAGGTCTTGAAGATCATTCGCTTGAGACGATCAAAGTCATTCAACAATCGAATGCGATTCGGTGAAGACAAGATAAAGCAGTAATCCTTAGTTAATGAGGATTACTGCTTTTTTTGTCATTTCATTCTGCGTACTCATCGTTTGGTGAACAAGGAATGAATGCTGCGAGTGCTTCACCGATTACTTCGACATCCTCTCGTTCAATCGCAAATGTACGAATTAAGACATCTCCATTCAACACATCCTGTTGATCGAGTAACGCTGACTGACCACCGGTTAAACTGACGACAAGTACTTTCCCGAAGAATTGTCCCGTACAGACGACAGCAAAATCATAGCGGGCGAGTGCGGTCGTCCAGCCGACAAAACGAACCTTATCCATTTCCGATACGTAATACAGCTCCTCTAAGGTAGTCACGGATTCCATGTGCGTCCACCCTCTCCGATTTTTACTTTTTCTTTTCCTTTTTTGTATCAAGACCAAACAAAAAAACACCTCATACACGGTCGGCTCCCCGTGTATGAGGTGTTTCGATATTATTTAATGATGTGGATTGGGCTACCGATTGCAACTTCAGCAGTTTCCATTGCGATTTCACCGAGTGATGGGTGTGCATGGATTGTGAGTGCGATATCTTCAGCTGTCATACCAGACTCGATTGCGAGTCCCATTTCAGCGATCATATCAGATGCGCCTGTACCAGCGATTTGCGCGCCGATCAAGAGACCATCTGATTTACGAGTGATCATTTTCAAGAAGCCGTCTGGCTCGTTGAGTGCAAGTGCACGACCATTCGCAGCGTAAGGGAATTTAGACGCGATGTAATCGAGTCCTTCTTCTTTCGCTTGTGCTTCCGTGTAACCGACTGTAGCGAGTTCTGGATCTGTGAAGACGACCGCTGGAATCGCGCTGTAGTCGAGGTATGCAGGGTGTCCTGCAGCTGCTTCAGCAGCAATTTTAGCTTCGAATGAAGCTTTGTGTGCAAGTGGTGGTCCTGGAACGATATCACCGATTGCGTAGATGTTTTCGTTTGAAGTACGGCACTGATCGTCGATTTCGACAAGACCACGGTCGCTGACTTTGACTTCTGCCATTTCAAGACCAAGATCACCAGTGTTCGGACGGCGACCGACAGTGACGAGGACGTAGTCCGCTTCAACTGTTTGTGCTTCACCGTTGACTTCGAATGTTACTTTAACGCCATCTTCCGACTCTTCCACACTTTGAGCAAGTGCTTCGTTGTGGATTGTGATGTTACCTTTTTGTTTGAGCTTTTTCTTAACGACTTGCGTCATAGCAGGCTCGAAACCAGAAAGGATGTCTTTTGTTCCTTCAAGAATGACGACTTCTGTATCGAAGTTCGCATACGCTGTACCAAGCTCCATCCCGATATATCCACCACCGATGACGATGAGTTTTTTCGGGATTTCAGGAAGGTTCAATGCGCCTGTTGAAGAAAGAACGCGTTTTGACCATTTGAAAGCTGGAAGTTCGATTGGAGTCGAACCTGTCGCGATGATACATTTCTTGAATTTGTAAGGAGTCGAAGAATCTTCGTTGATGATACGGACTGTATCTTCTGATTGGAAGTAAGCTTCCCCAACGACAGTCTCGACTTTGTTCCCTTTAAGAAGACCACTAACGCCGCCAGTCAATTTGTTGACGACAGATTGTTTCCAAGATTGAACTTTCGAGAAATCGACAGTTGCATTCTCAGAAGTGATCCCCATATCGCTTGAACCTTTAGCATGCTGGAAGTTATGACCTGCAGTGATCAAGGCTTTTGATGGGATACATCCAACGTTTAAGCAAACACCACCGACGTTTTCACGTTCAACGATTGTTACTTTCATACCGAGTTGCGCGCCGCGGATTGCAGCAACGTAACCACCAGGGCCAGCCCCGATTACGAGTAAATCTGTTTCTTGTGCGAATTCACCTACTACCATTGCTTATCCCTCCATGATGAGAAGTTGTGGGTCGTTCAATAGGCGTTTAACTAAGTTAAGCGCGTTTTGTGCAGTTGCACCATCGATGAGACGGTGGTCGAAGCTGAATGAAAGTGCAAGAACTGGTGCAGCAACGATTTCGCCGTTTTTAACGACTGCTTTTTCAGCGATACGGCCGATACCGAGGATTGCAACTTCTGGGTGGTTGATGACTGGTGTGAACCACTGACCGCCAGCAGAACCGATGTTAGTGATCGTGATTGATCCGCCTTTCATCTCTTCGCCAGAAAGTTTACCTTCGCGTGCTTTACCAGCAAGGTCGTTGATGTCGTCAGCGAGTGAGAAGATCGATTTACGATCTGCATCTTTAACGACTGGTACGACAAGACCGTTGTCTGTATCTGCAGCGATACCGATGTTGAAGTAGTTTTTGTAGACGATTTCTTCGTTTACATCGTCGATTGATGCGTTGATTGCTGGGTATTTTTTAGCAGCAGCAGTCAATGCTTTTACGACGAACGGAAGGTAAGTCAATTTCGTACCTTGAGCAGCCGCAACTTCTTTGAAGTTTTTACGGAGTGCTACGAGGTTCGTAACATCGACTTCGTCCATGAGTGTTACGTGTGGAGCTGTATGTTTCGAGTTAACCATTGCTTTCGAAATCGCTTTACGGATTCCTTTGATTTTCTCGCGTGTTTCAAGTTCAGGTTGAGCAGCAACGTATGGCTTAACTTCTGTTTTTGGTGCAGAAGCAGCTGCAGCTGGTGCTTTTTCTTCTGTTGCTGGTGCTTCAGAAGTTTGACCACCGTTTGCGAATGCATCGATGTCTTCTTTGACGACACGACCGTTGTCTCCAGAACCTTGGACTTCACGGATGTCGACACCTTTTTCACGTGCATATTTACGGACAGATGGCATCGCGATGACGCGTTCTGATTTATGGATTTGAACCTCGTTTGGTTTGTCTTCCACTTTTTGATCCGTATCTTGAACGTCTTTTGCGTTGTCTTCAGCTTTTGGTTGCTCTGCTTCTTCAGAAGGAGCAGAACCTTCGCCTTCGACTTCGAAAGTGATGAGGACGTCGCCAACGACAGCTACGACACCTTCGTCAACTTTTACTTCTTTAACAGTACCATCAACTGGTGATGGGATTTCAACGACTGCTTTATCGTTTTGTACTTCAAGAAGAACGTCGTCTTCCTTGACAGTGTCGCCCGCTTTTACGAACCACTTTACGATTTCACCTTCATGAATACCCTCACCGATATCCGGCAATTTGAATTCAAATAAACCCATTTGAATATGCCTCCTTTTAGTTCACTCTTCTAGTCGATTGTTATCTGTAAAAACGGAAGCAAGGAGAGAATGAACCCCTCTCCTTATTTTCCGAAATGCTCTTAGAAATTGTAGACAGTTTTGACTTTCTCAACGATATCTTTGTGATCTGGGATCCAGACGTCTTCACCTTGTGCGAATGGGAAGATTGTATCTGGAGCAGCAACACGAAGAATTGGCGCTTCGAGGTCAAGGATTGCACGTTCTTGGATTTCAGTTGCAACCATTGCAGCGATACCCGCTTGTTTTTGTGCTTCTTGAACGACGACGACACGGTTTGTTTTCTTGACAGAAGCAAGAATCGTATCGATGTCGATTGGGCTGATTGTCATCAAGTCGATGATTTCGACGCTGATGTTTTCTTTTTCGAGCTCTTCAGCTGCTTTAAGTGAAGCGTGTACCATCGCACCGTAAGTGACGATTGTTACGTCTGTACCTTCACGTTTAACATCAGCTTTTCCGAGTTCGATCGTGTAATCGCCCTCTGGCACTTCACCGCGGAATGAACGGTAGAGTTTCATGTGCTCGAGGAATACGACTGGGTCGTTGTCGCGGATTGACGCGATCAAAAGACCTTTTGCATCGTAAGGTGTTGAAGGAATGACAACTTTAAGTCCTGGTGACTGAGCCATGAGTCCTTCGAGGTTATCTGCGTGAAGTTCCGGTGTTTTAACACCGCCACCGAATGGTGAACGGATTGTAACAGGTGCACTGTATGTGCCGCCTGAACGGTAACGGAGACGCGCAAGTTGTGCTGCGACTGAATCGAATACTTCGAATACGAATCCGAAGAATTGGATTTCCATGATTGGACGGAATCCTGTCAGACTGAATCCGACAGCAAGACCACCAATACCTGATTCTGCAAGTGGTGTATCGAAGACGCGGTCTTCGCCGAGCTCATCTTGAAGACCTTCTGTCGCACGGAATACCCCACCGTTTTTACCGACGTCTTCACCGAACAAGAGAACTTGTTCGTCGCGTTTCATCTCGACGCGCATTGCGTCAGTGATCGCTTGGATCATCGTCATTTGTGCCATGGGTTATTTCGACTCCTTTGCTGTATACTCATCAAGCTGCTCTTGCAGGTTTTGTGGAAGCTTTTCAGCCATCACGTTGATGAAATCTGTAACTTTTTGTTTTGGTTCTTTGTCAGCTTGTGCAAGTGCTTCCTTAACGTCAGCTTTTGCTTGCTCGATGACTTCGTTCTCTTTATCTTCGTTCCAAAGACCTTTTGCTTCCATGAAAGCACGGAATCGGACGAGTGGATCTTGTGCTTGATACTCATCATCCATGTCTTTTGTACGGTAACGTGTTGGATCATCACCAGCGAGTGTGTGTGGTCCGTAACGGTAAGTCAATGTTTCGATCAATGTCGGAACACCGTTGAGTGCTTCAACACGCGCTTGTTTCGTAGCTGCGTATACAGCAAGAACGTCCATACCGTCGACTTGGATACCATTGATCCCAGCAGCGACAGCTTTTTGAGCGATTGTTTTCGCCATAGATTGTTTTTCGACAGGTGTCGAGATTGCGAAACGGTTGTTTTGAACGACGAAGATTGCAGGTGCTTTGAAAGCTCCAGCGAAGTTCATACCTTCATAGAAGTCACCTTGTGAAGAACCACCATCACCTGTGTAAGTGATTGCGACTTGTTCTTTACCGCTTTTCTTAAGACCGAGAGCAACACCAGCCGCTTGAACGATCTGCGCACCGATGATGATTTGTGGCATTAAGACGTTAACACCTTCAGGGATCTTACCACCTGTGATGTGACCGCGTGAGAACAAGAATGCTTTGTAAAGTGGGAAGCCATGGAAGACCATTTGTGGAATATCACGGTATCCAGGAAGAATCCAGTCATCTTTATCCAAAGCGAATTGCGTACCGATCATTGACGCTTCTTGTCCAGCTACTGGAGCGTAGAAACCAAGACGTCCTTGACGGTTAAGTGAGATTGCACGTTGGTCCCAGATACGTGTGTATACGAGACGGCGCATTAATTCCGTAAGCTCTTCATCCGAGAGGTCTGGCATAGCGTCTTTATTGACGACTTCACCTTTCTCGTCAAGAATGCGGAACGTTTCAAAGTTTTCTTCCACGTTTTTAAACATGTTTACGTTCATCTTTTCACCTCATCCTTTCACTGCGTTCAGCGAAATATTCCTCTGACTGATTTGCCCACATGACAATAGTGTCCAAAAAACGAAGTCCCGTGTGACTATCCTTTGAACATGTGTCTGTGTACCTATTCAGTTGAGTAAACTGTATTATCATGAATCGACACGTTATAGTGTCTTGTTCATTACGTTACAAGTATAAATCTGTAACACCTTAAAATCAAAGGAAATGTTTTATTTTTTTCGCGTTTCACATTGTGAATTCAATCACAAAACTAGAATATTCCATCTTCTGTATCATTCGATATTTTCCTACTGTGTTAGTTGTCATCATTCCCCACTTTCCTATGCTATACTTTTTGTAGACGAAAGGAGTGTTGTTCATGATCACCATGAATGAAATCGTACGCGAAGACGTTCCTGCTCTTCACGAACGGTCAGTAGAAGTGACCTTCCCTCTCAGCGATGAGGATAAGGAAACGATGCGACTCATGCGCGAGTTCCTCGCCAACAGTCAAGATGATGAAATTGCGAAGAAATACGATTTACGAAGCGGCATTGGACTTGCAGCACCACAAATCGGTGTCAACAAGCGCATGTTCGCGATCCGCTTACCGGATGGAGATGATTTGCTGGAATTTGGTATCTATAATCCAAAAATCATCAGTCATTCCGTCGAGCAGACGTATTTAACGGGCGGCGAAGGATGTCTGTCCGTCGACCGTGAAGTCGAAGGACATGTACCGCGCTATATGCGTATTACCCTAACTGGCATCGATCATAACGGAAATCCTGTAAAATTACGTTTAAAAGGGATGAAAGCAATCGTCTGCCAGCATGAATACGATCATCTAGATGGCGTCATGTTTTATGATCGGATTGATAAAAAAGAACCGTTCAAGGAATACGGTCCTGCCACGTAATACAAAAATCCTCGTTTCCGTTTTCGGAGACGAGGATTTTTTGAATCAGACTTCCATGATGATCGGCATGACCATTGGATGACGTTGTGTTTTTTCTGTTAAATACGGTGTGAGCGTATCATTGATGACTTGTTTGATGTCCGTCCATTTCGTATTACGGTTCGCAAGCGATTGATCAAGTGAACGCTTGAGAAGACGTTCAGCATCTTTAATCAAATTACCCGACTCACGCATGTAGACGAAACCACGCGAGATGATGTCCGGTCCAGAGACGAGACGATTCGTCTTCGAGTCAAGCGTCACGACGACGACGACGAGTCCCTCTTCTGAGAGAATACGGCGATCGCGTAAAACGATGTTTCCGATGTCTCCGATTCCTTTCCCGTCGACATAAACCGCATTCGCTTGAATCTTTCCAGTGATAGCGGCTGCATTCGCATCTAATGCCAGTACTTCACCGTTATCCATGACGAAACAGTTCTCTTCCGGTACGCCAGCATCCATCGCAAGCGACATATGCTTCTTCAGCATCCGGTATTCCCCGTGAATCGGCATGAAGTATTTCGGATTCAATAGACGTAACATGAGCAACTGCTCTTGTTGACTACCGTGACCTGATGTATGGATATCATTTAGTTTACCGTACATGACATCTGCGCCAGCTTTGTACAGCTGATTGATCGTCTTTCCGACAGAAACGACGTTTCCTGGGATTGGTGACGAAGAGAAGATGACGAGATCATCCGGAATGATCGAGATTTGACGATGTGTTCCGTTTGCGATACGGCTAAGTGCAGCCATTGGTTCTCCTTGTGAACCCGTACAAAGGATCGTCAACTCATTTGATTTATAACGTTTCATCTCGTTCGGCTCGATGATCGTACCCTTCGGCGCTTTGATGAAATCAAGTTCTTGACCAATCATCATGACCTTGTCCATGCTACGTCCGAAGACGACGATTTTCCGTCCTGCTTCTACAGAAGCATTGACGACTTGTTGCAGACGATAGATGTTCGACGCAAACGTCGCGAAGATGATCCGTCCTTCCGCTTTACGGAAGATGTCTGAGATCGTTTCCCCAACGACACGTTCACTCATCGTAAACCCTTCTACTTCCGCATTCGTTGAGTCCGATAGAAGACACAATACGCCTTCTTTACCGAGTTCAGCCATTTTCGCTAGATCAGCCGGCTCTCCGACTGGCGTGAAATCGAACTTGAAGTCCCCTGTATGCACGATGTTCCCTTGTGGTGTTTTGACGACGACACCGAACGAATTCGGAATCGAGTGCGTCGTACGGAAGAACGAAATGCTTGTTTTGCGGAACTTGATGATCGAATCCTCATCGATTTCATGAAGTTCTGCATTACGAAGCAAGCCATGTTCTTCTAATTTTACTTTGATAAGTCCCATGGCGATTTTACCTGCATAGATTGGTAAATTGACTTGCTTAAGCAAGAAAGGTAATCCACCGATGTGATCCTCGTGACCGTGTGTGATGAAGACGCCTTTGACCTTATCCTTGTTCTTGATCAAGTACGTGTAATCTGGAATGACATAGTCGATTCCGAGTAATTCATCTTCTGGGAACATGACACCCGCGTCAATGACGATGATCTCATCTTGGAATTGAACGACATACGTGTTCTTCCCGATTTCCCCGAGTCCACCGAGTGCGAAAACGGCGGCCTGATGGTTTTTGACGAACTTCATTCGAACGTCGCAACCTTGAAATCAGGATGTTGTTGTTCGTATGTCAAAAATTCTCCGCTGACTTCGCGGATGAACTCGATGTTAATATCTTTGAGGTGGTCAATCGTTGATCGCACGTCACGAATGCTTTCCCCTTCTACATACATTGTTTCTGTCCGTTCACGAACAGGTGCTTCCGAACGAAGCGGTTGGTAAAATACTTTAAAAATCATGCCTAGCAACTCCTTATCAGTACATTGTTTTTTGTCCTTAGTACAGTATACACGATACATGGACTATTTTTCATCCTTATTCGGCATGTTCCCTTCCGGCAACACGCTTTTGGTTATGCTATACTTTCACATGAACAGGTCATTTCGACCAATTAAAAAGAGAAGGTGAAACCATGGCAAATCAGAAAGTCGTCTTTTTCGATATCGACGGAACCTTATTGCATGATGGTCATTTTGTTCCGGAATCAACAAAACAGGCAATTCGTAAGCTTCAAGAAAATGGTGTCTATGTAGCCCTTGCAACCGGACGCGGACCTGCGATGTTGTCTGGAATCCGTGAACTACTCAACATCGATACGATTATCGGCTATAACGGGCAAATCGTCGTTCATCAAAATGAAATCATCTACAAACGTCCACAACCGAAGACGGATTTAACGCATTTAACGCAACAAGCGAAAGAAAACGGGCATACACTCGTTTATCTTGGCGAAACAAAAGGCTTCACGACGAAATCAAATGATGTTCATGTCGTCGATTCACTCGGGGAGCTTGATATGCCGTTGCCGATTCACGATGAAGAAGCATTCTTATCGCATGATGTTTTCCAAACGCTCGTCTACTGCACAGCTGAAGAAGAGAGCGATTATGTTAAACGCTATGACGCATTTGATTTCATTCGTTGGCACCCACATGCAATGGATGTCATCAATGTCGGTTCTTCGAAAGCAGAAGGGATCAAACAATTCCTGAAATTGACGAATATTCGCCGCGAAGATACCTTTGCATTTGGTGATGCTTTAAACGATCTAGAGATGCTTCGCTACGTCGGAACGGGTATTGCAATGGGCAACGGACTTCCAGAAACGAAAGCTGCCGCTGACTATGTCACGAAACCCATCCTTGAGGACGGTATCGCACACGGATTAAAAGAATTCCAACTCATTTAATTAAGTAAATGTAAAGCTGAGGCGCGCCTCAGCTTTTTTTAGTTCTTCACTTTATGAATCGCACGCTCTAGACGGTCGAGGTCCTCATTTTCACCAATGACGACGAGATAGTCCCCTTTTTCAATCATTTCGTCAGCTTGTAGAGAAATCAGAACGTTTTCTCCACGTTTAATGGCGACAACGTTCGCTCCGTATTTGCTCCGTAGATCCAGGTCAATCAATGTTTGTTTTGCCATCCGATCACTGACTTTAATTTCAACGATCGAAAATTCTTGAGATAAATCGAGATAGTCAAGAATATTGGAACTCATTAAACCATTTGCAATCCGGACTCCCATATCCCGTTCGGGGTGAACGATGAAATCTGCTCCGATTTTTCGTAATACTTTTTCGTGGTAATCGTTCGTCGCTTTGACAGTAATCGATTGTACCCCAAGCTCTTTTAAGATCAATGTCGTCAAGATGGATGCTTGAATATTTTCCCCGATCGCAACGATGACATGATCGAAGTTTCGGATTCCTAGACTCTTTAAGACGTTCTCATCCGTCGTATCCGCGATGACGGAATGCGTCGCAATTCCCATGAATTCATTGACGCGCTCCTCGTCGGAGTCAATCGCTAAGACATCATAGCCATTTTTCGATAATTCACGGACAATCGAGCCACCAAAGCGCCCTAGTCCAATTACTGCAAACTCTCCATTCATTTTCACAACTCTCCTTCACAATCGCTCTTCCTTAGTAGTGTACCCGATTCAATTTAAAATTACTATAAACGCCCCTGCGATTCGCAGAGGCGTTTATTCATCCATTATTTTGAGGATTTCCCACGTACATAATCGTTATCGAACAAGAAGAGTCGTAAAATCAAGTACAACGCCGGAATCAAGAGTAAGAGTCCGAAGATGAAGACAACGACGAGTGCGGAAGCCATTGTTTCGTTAACGACCGCTTTGTTGATATCGATATATGGATACAAGATATATGGTAAGTGCGTATAACCGTAACCGAACCATGCCACTCCATACTGTAGCATGACCGCGACGAAAGCAATTCCGTAATTCTTCTTCATGTAGACGAGTGTCACCGCAACAAGGAAGAAGATGAAACTAGCAGCGAACCACCACCAGTTCCCGTTTAAGATGTTCTCATAGTGCCATGCCGCTTGATTTTTCAATCCAAAGAAAACGAGTGCACAGACTAGAATCGTTGGACCACTCCAGAAGAGTGCCCATTTACGAATTAGCGGAGTAGCCCCTTCATCCTTCGCTTTATCTGCGTAGAACAAGAGGAACATCGCACTGATATAGAGGACGGATACGATAGCGAGTGCTACGACCGACCAAGAGTAAAAGTTCGTAAATAATTTTGTTCCTAAAAACTCGACTGTTTCATTCGTTTTACGAATGAATCCACCTTGACTGATCGTCAAAGTCGTTGACATCGCCGCCGGAATCAATAGACCAGTTGCTCCATATAAGAACGTATAGAACATGCTGTCGTTTGATCCATAATTGGCAAATGCATAGAAGCTACCACGAATCGCAATTAATACGAGAACGATTGAGGCTGGCACGAGCAGTGCCGTACCGAAATAATAAGCGGTATCCGGGAAGAACCCGACTAGTCCGACGAAGAAGAATACGAAGAAGACATTCGTTACCTCCCACACTGGTGAGAGATAACGAAGAATCAATCGATTCGTTAAATGATCCCGCTTCGTATATTTTGAATAAAAGGCGTAAAATCCAGCACCGAAGTCAATTGAGGCAACGATGAGATATCCGTACAGGAAAGTCCAAAGGACCGTAATTCCTAGTGTTTGAACGTCCAAATCGTTCCCTCCTTACTTGTTATCATCCACGAACATAGCTTCCCCACGCGCGTGGTGGTTTTCAGCAAGTTCTTGAAGTTCTTTTCCAACCGGGTTTTTCTTGAACATCCGTAATAATACGACTGTACAAATCGTACCGAGCATCAAGTACAAGGCACTGAATAGAATCAACATCGGACCAACAGCAGTTGATGTCGTCGCCGCATCTGCTGTCCGCATGATGCCGTACAGTGTCCAAGGTTGACGACCAATTTCAGCATACATCCAACCTGCTTCAATTGAAATCATCGCCAGAGGTCCACCGATGAAGACACCTCTTAAAATCCATTTGTTATAAGGATTTAATTTTTTCAAACGGAATGCCAAGATGAACAAGGCAGAGATGGCAGCCAAATACATACCAATCGAAACCATGATATCGAAGAAATAGTGAACGATCAGCGGTGCTTGATCTTCTTTTGCGAACTCATTTAGACCAATGACTTCTGTATCTGGAGCTCCACCCGCAAGAATTGAGAGTGCATATGGGATTTTGACGGCACCCTTGATTTCATAACTGCCGTCTTCTTGCTGATCAAGTATCCCACCGAAGATCAACTCGGCTTCACTTGTCGTTTCAAAATGCCATTCAGCAGCTGCGAGTTTCTCTGGCTGGTATTTCGCCAAGTATTTCCCTGAGAAGTCCCCGACAAGTGCCGTCGAGAAGGCAAAAATCAATCCAGCCATGACCGTTAAGCGAAGTGCTTTTTTGTGATACGCTGTTTCCGCTGCCGAGAGTGTTTTTTTACGGAGTAAGTGGAACGCCGCGATTGCCGCCAAGATGAATGCGACTGTTAAATAAGCCGATACGATGACGTGTGTTGCTTTTGTAGGTGTTGCTGTATTGAACATTGCTTTCAATGGTTCAATTTGCGTTAGCGTTCCGTTGACGATCTTAAATCCTTCTGGTGAGTTCATGAAGGAGTTGACCGTCGTAATGAAGAATGCTGATGCTGTCGCACCAATGACGACCGGAATCCCGATCAACCAGTGTAACCATGGGTTTTTGAACCGATCCCACGTGTACAGATAAATACCGAGGAAAATCGCTTCAAAGAAGAATGCGAATGTTTCCATAAATAGCGGTAGTGCGATCGTTTGACCAGCCACTTGCATGAGTGACGGCCAAAGTAGTGATAATTGCAATCCGATGGCCGTCCCTGTCACGACACCGACTGCGACGGTAACGACGTATCCACGCGTCCACCGTCTTGCTAATAAAATATAATCCGGATCTTTGCGTTTCAGACCGATGAATTCAGCTGCGAGTACCATGAGTGGTACCCCGACGCCAATCGTCGCGAATATAATATGAAACGCTAATGTGAGCCCTGTCAACAATCGACTGAGCAATACGGGATCATTGAACATGTATATAGCCCCCTCTTCCTAAAACATACTTCTCTATATGGTCTATAACCGTATCATAGAGAACATAACCCTTTATGTCTGTTTATAATGTTTGATGTAACAAATTGTTCACATGTGCACGTGATTTTTTTCACAAAATGTTCGAAAACTCCTATTCTTACATATATAAAAAGCTTTCCCATTCTTGATTTCGAAAGGGAAAGCTTAATGTCCTTTATTATTTCATAAAACTTTTTAAACATATTCTCGGAAATAATGATCGAGTAAATCAATCACAAATGGAATAGCGGATTCATCTGGATTCAAGGTTGGTTGATGAAGTCCAGATGTCGGATTGTCGACTCCAAGCCAAAACATCATCCCTGGAATTTCCTTCAACATGAATCCAAAGTCTTCTCCTGTCATTGCTGCATCACATTCAATATAGTTCGCATTCATCTTAACGAATGATGAAAATTTATCAACGATGTGTCGGTCATTGACGACCTCGTAATAACGATTTCCGAATTGTAGATCAATCTTGACGCCAAAGGAAGCTTCGATTCCCCGGATGATGTCACGAACGCGTCGTTCCAGTTTTTCCATGTCTTCCCCGTTGAGTGCGCGCATCGTACCGTCAAGAACTGCTCTACCGGCGATGACGTTTTCTCGAATCCCGGCATCGACCTTTCCGATCGTGATGACGCTACAGTTCATCGGATTGATGGATCGGCTGACGATTGTTTGCAATTGCATGATTAAGGCTGCTTGCGCGACGACCGTATCAATCGTCAAATGAGGAAAGGCCGCGTGACCACTTTGACCATAGATCGTGATATGGACTTCTCGAGCACTCGCGAACAAGACGCCGGGACGGCTTGCAATCGTACCGACTGGATACTCCGGTGCGACGTGAAGACCATACATCTCACTTGGACGATATTTTTCAAACAACGGACTTTTAATCATCGGTTCTGCCCCGCCCGGACCTTCTTCCGCTGGTTGGAATAAAAAGACGACATCATCCATGACCGGCAATTCAATGATTCGTTTCATCAATCCCAACGCAATCGACGTGTGCATATCGTGACCACAGGCATGCATGAAGCCTGGATGTTCCGAGCAAAATGGAAGACCTGTCGCTTCTTCGATTGGTAACCCATCAATGTCTGCCCGGTATCCAATCGTCCGATTTCCAGTCAATCCTTTCACTCGAACGAAAACACCCGTTTCAAACGTGTCATACGTGACACGATCTGGTGGATAAGCACGAATTTGTTCCAATATAAAAGCTTGCGTCTTAAATTCCTTGAACCCTGGTTCTGGTATTTTATGAAGCGCGCGCCGCATTTCAATGGCGTATTCCATCTGACTGACTTCCTCCTTCTTCTTTTACGATATCCCAAAATGCTTGAACTTGTTTTAGTTCAAGCATCGATTCCGTAGACAAAATCCATGTATCTCGCTTTAATACCTTTCCAGATGATGTTTTTAACGGAAGCTGCATGACTTCATTTGATTGTTGGATCGTCGATTCGGGTAAAATCGCAAATCCAATTCCATGTAGAGCCATCTGCTTACATGTCTCGATTTGATCGACGACCAGCGTCCGCGATGGCGGACTTGCGAACCGATCTTGCCACCATTCTAAAATTTCTTGATAGTACGTTGAATCACTCTTGAACTGGATGAATGGTCGATCCGTCACGCGTAACTGTTCGATTGACGTCAACTCACTATCGACTAAATAGAGCGGATCCGAGAAAAGACGTTCTTTAACACCTTTCCAGTCCGGGTTTCCACGAATGATCCCGATATGAAAATGTTCCTCTAACATATGACGCATCATCTCACTGGACCATCCCGTGACGAGCTGAACACGGACATGCGGATAACGCTCAACGAATCGTTTCAAGACACGCGGGAGCCAGTATTGTCCCATGATGGAAGCGACGGCAATTCGAAGCGTTCCATAAACAGCACCCTCTTCTGCCGTCAATTCACTTTTTAACTCAAGTTCCTTCCGATTCATCTCTTTTGCGAGACCGATTACTTTTTCTCCTTGTGGTGTGATGCTTAACCCACGCGATGAACGAATGAATAACTTTGTTCCCCAGCGTCTTTCAATCGCAACGAGACGTTGACTAAGTGCAGGTTGCGAGACGAATAATCGTTCAGCAGCGCGCCTCATATTCAATTCTTCCGATAAGGTGATCAACATTTCCATTTCCGACACTTGCAATGTGAGATTCGACTCCTCATGATATAAGATGGCATTAGTTTAACACGTTAGAAAGGACGATACATATGACACGCTATCATTTTATGTTCATCATCTCAACGATTGCAACGCTTGGCAGTCTCTATTTCAGTGAAATTCGTGGATTCATCCCCTGCCCTCTCTGTTGGTGGCAACGACTATTCATGTATACGACTGCCTTTTATTTGCTCATCTCGCTATTCCGGTCGAAAACGATTGATCCACTCTTCGTCCGCCTGTATGTGCTTGCTGGCTTTGGTGTCGCCTTGTACCACGTCATTCTTGAGCGCTTACCCGATGGCGAAGCGTTATGTACAAGCGGCTGTCTCATCAAATGGGTCAACTATTTTGGTTTCTTGACGATTCCGATGATGAGTCTCATTGCCTTTACATTACTCTTGATTCTAGCGTTCTATCCAGCACGTTCGAACAATGAAGCGTAAGATACAAAAAAGAGAAGTCGATTCGACTTCTCTTTTTTGTCGTTTGATTCACGCCCAGCGATTGAAGACGCTGACGGCGCTTGAGAACGCAAGCTCTGAGAGCTGTCCTGTACCTTCACACCAGTCCCCGACGAAAGCGACACCTGCATGATCCGGAATATGAGTCGCAAGCGGCGCTTGACCCATTTTCCATTTGATTTCTTGTACGACTGCTCGTTTGATCGTTCGTTCTGCGACGATACGTTGTCGCCAATCTGCAAAATGAACGTCAAGCATCTGTTCGATTCCTGTTCGGACATGTCCAATATAATCAGGATCCTCAAGTCGATCGTGTTCAAGGTAGGCGATTGCTTGAAGGACTTGACCATCCTTCGGTGCAAGACTTGCATCATAATGCGATAAATCCGTGATGAACGCTCGATGCGAACGGTCGTAGATGTATGAATACGGTGTTTGAATATACGGATGAAGTCCAAGATCATACACGAATACTTCTACCGGTTCATGACTTGCATATGGTGTAACAAATCGCTGAATGGCAGTGGGGGTCGCCATTTTTAAGATTTCACGCGGTGGGACGGCAAAGATGATCCGTTCGACGTTCCATTCTTGTTTCTTTCGATCACGTACTAAGAATCCGGTCTTAGTCGATTCGACTGCTGTTATTTTTGTTTTTTTTAGGATCTCTCCGCGGTTTTCTAGGATGATCCGTTCCAACTCCTGAACTAACCCTTGCCATCCACCTTCGATGTATGAGACAGGCTTGCGCGTCCGAAAAAGTTTTTGATAATACTCGAAATAGACGTCTGACGGAATTTTTTCGGGTTCTGCCGTAAAAAAGTTCGTTGAGGCCAAATCAAGCATCAACTGTGCCACTTGTTCATCGACTCGTTCTGTTTTTAACCATTGCCCGATTGATTGTTGCGGATCCCCTCGTTCGACTCGTAAAATCGTTTTAATGATTTCCCATGTGAAACGTACTTTGTTCGTTCCTTCGATGACTTCTGTTTTCAATAATCCCCAGGCATTCGCAGGAATTGCCGTCAAATGACCTGAAAACTCATATTTCGCACGACTTGCTGAGAAATCCAGCCACGTCACTTCGATACCGAGCTGTTTCGTTAATTTGCGAAGAATCGATTGATCGCGTCCATAAATCGCATGAGCACCGTAATTAAACGTAAATCCTTTTACGGTTTGAGAGGTGGCACGTCCTCCAAGTAATCCCGCATCCCAGAGCGTGACCGGCGTTCCTTGTTTTGCGAATAATGCCGCTGCCGTCAAGCCGGATAACCCTCCACCTATGATACCAATCGTCATACTCCCGCCTCCTCAATCGTCATTTCTTTTCTTTTCCCATAACGATTGAAGAAGAATCGAAGAACATGAAAAAAGGCGCGATTTCAATCTTGAAATCACGCCTCCTTATTTTGGATTATGCTTTCCACCATTCATCGAGTGGTGAGACCGGCATATGATGCTTGTGTCCAACACGTTTATACTGCGTCTCTAACTTTTCTTGACTTGCTTCTGAAATCGTCTTTCCTTCCAAGTAGTCATCGATTTCTTCATATGTCATACCAAGTGCCACTTCGTCTGGTAGTGCCGGACGATTTTCCTCAAGGTCTGCTGTCGGAACTTTTTCAATCAAGACTTCTGGTGCGTTCAAGTAACGTAACAGTTGTTTCCCTTGCCGTTTATTCAGTCCTGTCAATGGCGTCAAATCACATGCACCATCACCGTGTTTCGTGTAGAATCCCGTCACGAATTCAGCTGCATGATCCGTTCCAACGACTAAACAGCCATAATGAGCAGCTAAATCATATTGGCTTTTCATTCGCTCCCGCGCTTTCGTATTTCCTTTACTAAAGTCGGAAAGTTCTGCACCTGTCGCTTCTTTGAACGCCTGCATCGATGCTTCGACTGCTGGTTTAATGTTCACACGAAGCGAATGATCCGGTTGAATGAACGTCAAGGCTGTCTGTGCGTCTGCTTCATCTTGTTGTTCCCCGTAAGGCAAGCGGACCGCATAAAATGCGACATCTTTCCCCTCTTCTTTTCGCAACTCTTCAACTGCCAGTTGGCACAGACGACCTGCGAGCGAAGAATCTTGTCCCCCTGAGATGCCCAATACGAATCCTTTTGCTCCTGTATGGTTGAGATACGCTTTCAAGAAGGCTACCCGCTCGTTTACTTCTTGTGCTGGGTCAATGACAGGCTTTACTCCTGTTACTTGGATGATTTCTTTTTGCATGAATCGCTTCACTCCTTCACATTGTGTTGATCGTCATTTTGAATCAATCATTTGTTGATCCGTCGTTTGTTTTGCACTTGCTCCCTTGAATTGACGGATTGTCGATACGCGAACTTCCGTGCTATCACCTAAAGAGGAGATTGGTAATTCAACCGTATACTGTTTCGTTTCATGTTTCGTGAACGTATCTTTTTCAATCGCTTGCGTGAATACTTGCTCTTTCTCAAAATCATACGTTACGTGTTGTTTCGCATCAATCAATTGAGCCTGAAAACGTTGTGAGGAAGGATACGTCACGTTCACACTGTGATCATTTGGATTCGTTAAAGAAATGTCTAATTGCATCATGTCGTCCTGCTTTGTCGTTTTGACTGCGATCCGAATCGGTTCGTTCGTAGTTGTTGTTGCCTGTTGTTTCTTTTCTTGGCAACCTGCTAAACAAACAGAAAGCAGTAGCAGAATGAAAACGAGACGTTTCATCTCATCCCTCCTTTTATCTCTAATAATTTTATCACAAAAAAAGCGAGAGAGGATTCTCCTCTCTCGCACGGTTATTCACTTATGCCACAGGTAAAGTCGATGGATTCATCTTGAATGAAAACAATTGCTCTAGTCCTGTCGCAAACAGTTCGTCACAAATATCCTCTGCCGCGTTTGCTGGTGCGACTAATGTAATCGTACGACTGTCGATTGTTTCGATCGTTACATATACCCCTGTTTTTGTCCGTTCCTTATATCCTACTGCTAAATCAGTTTCAGCGAAAAGTAACATATCCCCGATTCTCCCCTTTTCTCATTCATAATGCCCAGCCAAGAGATGACCTACATGTTCCGAATTCGTTATTGTAGGTTAACTGTACCAAAGGGCAGAAAAAAGAAGAAAATTGTCATTCGACATTTCATTTCAAAACAATATTTCAATTTCATCAGGGATATTTTGGAATAATCCATTTAGTTGTTAGATGCAAGCGTTTTAATAAGCATTTCCAACACATTTCATTTCGATTTCAAAAAGATGACAACATGATTTTGATTATTTTACCAGTATTTTTAGGAAACAGGGAATATATACCTAGACAATTAGTGACTCATTTTGTCGAATGATTCTCTCACCCAATTATTTTTTAAGTTCTCATGAACTTTCATCTATCATTCGATTCATTTGCTGCCAAACCGTTCCTAGTGCTTCTTCCCCACTCTCGATCCGCGTTAATGCGAGTTCGGCTTGTAGAGCTACTTCATATTCCCGGTCTCGGCTTGCTTCACGCAGTCTTGGGATTGACTGTTCCGTTCCGACATCAAACAGGAAGCGTGCAGCTCGCCAGCGTACTAATTTATTTTTATCCGCTAACGCTTCCATCATCATTGGTTCAGCTTCTGGCATCGCCCAATCTGAAATCGTATCGCCTGCTGTCCGACGAACGATCCCTGACGGATCATGCAGTGCACTCGTCAAATACTCTAACAGTTCTTCTCGGTGATCTTCGAACATCCCAAGCTTTACAATCGCTTGACGCCGAATTTGCATCTTCTCATCCTGTAACAGGCGAGCATAAGCTGGAACCCATTCCATCTCAACAGGTAATTCATCGAGCGCCGCGAATCGTTCTTTCCAATCGGATGATTGAATCGCTTGACCGCTAAACGTAATATCTTCTCCTGCTGCGAGCGACTTGAGACGTTCGAGACGTTCGACTGGATAGGCAATCTCAATCTCATTCGCTACTTCACGCAAACTTTCGTCAAGATCTCCGTATCGAGGTGCTTGTTCCACCCAGCGTCGATCGCTAATGACATTCTGAACGAATGGTTGGACGAATAGCGCTGCTTCCCGGAAACGTTCCGACAGTCCTTCTCGTTTTTCTTCTAATCCTTTCACACCTTTGATTTGCATCGGTACGCCTAAAATGAACTGCACGAATAGATGGACAGGCTCATACTCAGCATCTGTCTCGTGCTGTTCAACATCATTCAACGTTTCACCGAACGCACGTCGTATATCGATGACAAGCGAGCGCCAATCATATTTCGGATAACGTTCGATCGATAAAAAGTCACTGACCTGATAAACGAACTTAACGCCAGGTATTTCAAGTAATCGCTGAATGTGTTCCGGTGCGCCAAAGGCATGCTCGAATGTCTGCCCCTTTTCCGAAAAGACCTCATCAACGATGACTTTCATGTTATTTGGACTTGGTGTTGGTTCAATCGCTACGATTTTCATGTGTATCCCCTCCATTTCTATCATTTCAGATATCTAATCTGAAATGCAAAGCAAATGCCCTACAGACGTGACTGTAGGGCAAAAACTTACTTGAATGCCTCTTCGATGATTGCAACGAAAGCATCCGGTGTCTCAAGCATCCCCATGTGTCCACTGTCTGTTGACCGATGTATGAGATGATCATTCTTTGGTGCAAATGCACTTTCCTCTGAAATCAGTTGATCTTTCGTGCCGTGAATGATGACACCCTTCACGTTTGACCTCGTCAAGACCTTCGTCATATCTCGCCGATCTCGCATCGCAGAGAGCGCACGAATCGCTCCTTCGACCGTCATCATGTACCCGATTTCAAGTGCTTCAGCGACAGCGAACTCATCTGCCCCTTCAGCGAATAAGGATGGAACAAGACCATTGACGAATTCTCTGACACCGACTTCTTCAACGCGTGTGATGTTTTGATTTCGTTTTTGTTTCGCTTGTTCATCATCTGCTTTAGCTGTCGAATACACAAGACCGTATCCACTGATTTGATCCGCATACCCTTCAACGATTGCAGCTGTGATGTATCCACCAAAGGAATGTCCGATGATGATCGGCTTTTTGATACCACGTCGATCAAGTTCATGCATGACCCATTCGGCAAAGCCTTCAATCGTATCCGGACCAACATCAAGTCCCTCATGCCCCGGTAAACTTAGTGGTAAGACATCAAAGGAATGTCGTAAGTTTGCCTCTACCCGATTAAAATAATCTGTTCCTCCTGTAAATCCATGCAGGAGTACAAGTGTTTGTTTTTCCATTGACTACCTCATCCCTTCCATTCAGATGCGAGCATACGGTACATCGTCAAATCCATGAAACGACCATGACTGTATGCATAATCTTCTAGTAATCCTTCTGCTTTGAATCCTAATTTTTGAACCAATGCGTTAGAAGCGAGGTTTTCAGGTGCGACGAGGGCGCTGATTCGATGGAGAGCAAATTCTTCAAAGCCATATGTCAGAACAGCTCTTGCCGCTTCCGAAGCGACACCACGTTGCCAATAATCTTGACTAACTTCAAAACCAATTTCAGCCCGATGGTATTGAGACAGCCAGTTATGAAAACCGATCGTACCGATCAATTGATTCGTTTGTGCATCAGCAATTGCCCAGCGAATCGCTTTACCTTGCGTGAACTGTTCTTTAAAGTAACTGATGACATTTTTAGCTTCATAGACCGTCACGAGCGGATCTGATCCGTAATAATACATGACTTTATCGTCCGATAGGATTTTAAACAATTCGCGTGCGTCACGGTTTTCGAGCTCACGTAATATGAAGCGCTCGGTCCGCAATTCCGGGAAAGGCTTTCGCAAGCCCCACATGCTCCATCACCTCTCTTTATGCTTCTCTATGTAGTATGCCCGTTTTCAGAAGTAAATATCCTTTCAGGCAATTCGAAGTTTTGCTACTATTAAATTATGAAGGAGTTAGTCATGGAAAGGAAGCGAAGTGGTATGTCGAGTGCGTTACTTTACTTATATGAGGACGAGGAAAATCAACGATTAACGATGTCAGGAGTACATTTCTCTGATTTCGCTGCAGCCGTCGATTTGAAACGTCCTTTACTCATTTCAGGAAGTGATTTCAAACAGACGAAACAATCGTTTCGAACGATGCTTCATTACATCGAAGCGCATGAGATCGAACAGTTTTCACAATCAACGGATGTCCAGCGTCATCCTTTGACTGCTATTGATATTCGCTCCTCTCATTCGCTTGATGTATTGACGGATGTCGAAATCGCGGAGTTATTATTTTTAATGCATATGAAACGAGGGACACCGCTTCCTTTCCTTGACTCGATCGAGAATGAACTGGTCTATTTTAGCGAACACGATGGTCTTCATGCTTCTGTTTACTTGAAGGATTGGTCACGGGTAGAACAACTTATCTCTGATCTCGTACAACGGAAATTTCGTCAGCACGCACGATCCGTCGCCTCGATCGCTTTAACAGCTGAAATCATGATTCATATCCGTCATCTTCTCAAAGAAGGAGTATTGATTGATTTCGAAAGTGCAAAACGGTCTGTTTTCTCAAGAAATATCACGATTCCCGTCTATGTAGCAGGACGGTACGAAGACATGAACGTATTACATGAAGATTTTGAAGCAGAGAAAGAATCGATCCTTCGACGTGGATCGCTTGTTTGTCGCAAAAAGAAATGGAGTTTTGAGTTAGATTGACCTTTAGCATCTTTTTCTTTTGGAAAAGGATGCTTTTGTTCTATTTGAATTTCATATCACTATTGCCTCTTAACAGGTATTCCTATCCATATGACAATATTGTTAAAAAATTTTTCGAATTTTCACACAAAATAAGACTAGCATCTTGTGAAGACTTCGCTATAATGAGGATAACCTTTTCAAGATAGAAGTTAGACCCTGTTTTTTATAGGGATAGTACTGGAATCAGCAGAAGGAGGAATTCAATATGGATCAGTTAAAAGTGAACGGAATTGGCTCATTCACGAAATTTGCGACAAATGGGAACATCCTGAAATTAAAGGATGCGACACTCGGTGAAGTGAAATTGTCGCTGAATGAAGCGAGTTCAATGACCATCGCCCCTGTCGATGAAGAAAATGGACTTTTCATCATTAGAGGGCAACAGCAGGAATCGCTTGTTGAACTGACGTTACCACGTCAATCCTGTGAGGTCGTTCACGCTTGGCTCCTCCATAAATTGAAACGTCACAAAAAAACGCGCACGATTGCAACGAGCTGATGTGTAATGTATAACGTCTTGGGTAGAGACCTCATCTCTCCTCAAGGCGTTATTTGTTTTCAAAAATTCAGTGATGAATTTTCAGAAAATATTGTTTTATTAATTTCTTCATGTTATCCTTAGAAAAATTCAAACAGGAGGTTTTAAACATGACACACGCAACGCTCATCCAAGAACGACTGATTGTGATTAAGAGTAGGGACTGAAGATTCATTTCTCGTTTGAGAAAATGAAGATCCAGGCCCTTTTCGTCATTTCGACAAGGCGTCTGAGCAAACGACGCCTATCCACAAACTTAGTGGATGAGGCTTTTTTTATGAAATTAGGATGAATGGAGGACAACACATGTTTAAGACAAAAGATACATTTGCTTTAGGATTTATGATTTTTGCTTTATTTTTCGGTGCGGGTAACCTAATCTTCCCACCGGAACTCGGTGCGCTTGCGGGTTCACAGTTCCTTCCTGCCATCCTTGGTTTTATCGTAACGGGTGTCGGTCTTCCTTTGCTCGGCTTACTTGCAGTTGCCTCTATCGGAGGTGGCATCAAAACACTTGCTGCACCACTCCCTCGTTTTGTAGGTGCTGCCTTGACGTTCGCACTCTATGTTGCGATCGGTCCCTTTTTCGGGATTCCGCGAACATCGGTTGTCACGTATGAGCTCGGAGTCGTACCATTCCTTGGTGCTCCCTCACAAATAACGTTGATCATCTCATCGAGTCTCTTTTTCCTTGCCACGCTTTATCTTGTCTTACGACCTGGAAAATTACTTGAGATCATCGGGCGTTTCATCACACCATTATTACTGATTGCTCTTGCAGCATTAAGCATCAGTAGCATCATTTCGCCACTTTCGAGTGTCGCTTCACCCAACGAAGCGTATGAGACAACTGGACAGGCATTCATTCAAGGTTTCCTTCAAGGATACTTAACGCTTGATGCACTCGGCGCCTTGGTATTTGGTGTCGTCGTACTGCATACATTGAAAAGCCGAGGCGTTCATGAACGAAAAGCACAATTTAAAGTCGTTACTCGTGCCGGAATTATCGCTGCCACTGCTTTGACTCTCGTCTATGTCGGACTTGGAATGATCGGACGTAACACATTTGCCGCCATCGGAAAAGTTGATGGTCCAGCACTTCTTCAGCATTATGCAAATACTGCCTTCGGCTCAATCGGTTTAGCTGTACTTGGTCTTGCAATTCTGCTTGCATGTTTGACGACATCAGTTGGTCTCGTCACCGCATTTGCAGAATATATGATGACGATTTCCAACCGTGTATCTTTAAAAGCGGCAAGTATTTTCACGACTGCTCTTGGTCTTACGGTATCGATCGTCGGATTGCAGACATTGCTATCCATCGCCGTTCCGGTATTGATGTTCCTTTATCCAATCGTCATCGTCTTGATCGCTTTGACATTCATGCGTCATCTGTTCCGTCGTAAGTCGGTCGTTTATCAATCAACTCTTGGTGTAACGATTTTCTTCTCATTCTGTAGTGCGTTGAATCAACTTTCGCTTTTCCCGGGAAATCTTAAAACGTTCTATCAATCCTTGCCTTTAGTGGATCAAAGTTTAGAATGGTTATTCCCAACACTCATCGCCTTCGGTATCAGTTCATGGTTTGGACACGTTTCTAGTGCTTCTATCACACAAAAACGCGCTAGCTAGTGATTCCGCTTTCATCGCTATGGTATGATGAATAAAATGGTTCTATTAATGGAGGCGTCATATACATGGATAAGATTGCTTGGATTACCGACAGCATGGCTTTTTTTGAGCCAGGAGAGGCTGAAAAAATCGGAGTCCATGTGATACCGACTTTACTCATCTTAAACGGAGAGTCTTACCGGGAGTATGTCGATATCTCGATTGAACAGCTTGATCAAAAAATGCGAGAAGATTCCCACGCTTCACCGACGACTTCTCAACCATCATTCGGTGATTTCGTAACCTTGTATGAACAATTGCTTGAAGATGGTTATGATTATGGGTATGCGATTCATATCACGAGTGGACTGAGCGGCACATATTCGAGTTCCGTCGCTGCAGCTGAAGCTGTCGGTTTCCCCTTATACGCGATTGATTCGTATACAGGTGCTGCGAATCAGCAAGAACTTGTCCGGATCGCACAACGACTCGTTGCTGCTGGTAAAGGTCCAGATGAAGTCATGTCTACGCTTGAGACATTCAAACACAAATCGCATTTTTATCTGATCATCGGAAATATGGAGACGATGCGACGGAGCGGACGTGTCTCTGGGAGTCAATTTTTACTAGCAAACATGCTCAATATTAAACCAATCGCTCAATTTAATGAGGAAGGACGACTTGTCCCATTTAAAAAAGTCCGTTCCATCAAAAAAGCTTTTAAAGAAATGGTCAGTGAAATTTCATCAAAAGTCAGTGCTCATGGTGTATATGATCGGACGCTTTATGTCAGTCATACGCTCGCTCATGCCGCTGCTGAAGAATTACGGCGCTTGATTTCTACAGAACATCCGGAGCTTCAAGTACGCATTACCCAATTTGGTCCTTCCATCTTGGCACATGCTGGCGCTGAGACGGTCGGTGTGTACTGGTTCGATGAGATTCCTTTACCAACAACTTGATATCTTGCACGAAACGATGAAAACCGGACGGTCTGCTTGAGACCGTCCGGTTTTTTCATGTCGTTTCATACTTACGAAATAGTTCTTCTAATAATACGGCTTCGTCCGTCGTCCATTGAATCGGCTCATGCGGAAGCGTAATTACACTGGATAACGTCTCAGAAGGATATACATCAATCGAAACTTGTTCCATTTCGATGAGATACTCAAGGATGGAATCAAGTGATGTCTCCTTATTGAATTGACGAAGCCAATTTTCATATCGACGATCCACTTTTCCTTCTTTAAGCAAAATCTTTCCACCGTCAATGATCGCCCACTTCGGTGGCGCATCGATTTGAAAGAGTTCCAACTGCTGGTACTCTTCCATCGTTCGTTTCGTCACCGGAACAACACCGTTAATCGATACTAACCGTTTTAATCTAAGATGCGCTCGCATCGTCATAAAACGAGGTCGCCCAGCGACTCGCTCGACAAGCAACGTCGGCTTGTCGATGGAGCGCATCGTTTCTTCATCAAATAATAAACTATGATCAACATCTAACAGTAACATCAAGCTACTCCTTTTTTTCTACGGGAGACGATGAATGCATAGGAGCTACATAAAAGAATCGCGGCAAAACAATATCCACCGATGACATCTGAGAAATAGTGAACGTTTAAAATGATTCGAGAAGCTCCCATGGCGAGGAATAATCCAATCGTCACGATCGATACAAGTACCTTCCCACCTGTTTTCAAATGACGAAACGCAACAACGAGAAACCCAGTATAGACGGCAAAAGCCATCGCTGAGTGACCACTCGGAAAACTGTATCCTACGCCACCAACCAATTCATTTAATGAGGGGCGCTCTCGGACAAAGGCAAATTTAACGACTTGATTCAATACACCTACTGATATTGCCATGATTACATACCAGATACTTGCAATGCGATCCCGCCACAAAACATAACTCAGTATTCCAAGTAACACCGTCATCATCATCGCCCCTGGACCTGATCCGAGTTGAGTGAACCAAGAAACGTAATCCCCTGGGACGTGTTGCGACATATATGACGATAATTGAGCATCAAATAAAAAATAGCCTGTCGTCCGAATGGAGACAGCGATGATCACGAATAAGACGACAGCGATGGATGCACCAATCCACGCCCCTCTCGCACCCCGCATCAGTATGTCCCCTTACGTTCTTCTAATTCTTCTGCTGAATAGTCTTCCTTATCTCGCAAACGATGCGCTAGTCGTCCGGATGCATTTGCTGCGATGGCTGCGACGATATCATCCATGAACGTATTGACTTTTCCGTCCCCAAGTTTCGTATCGAGTTCTTTGATGATACCAACCTTTGCTTTATCCAAATAGCCAAATGTCGTAACCGCAATCGAACCATACGTGTTGACGGCACCAATCGCAATCGTCTCATCTACGCCAAATAGCCCTTCATCGCTTTGGATGATGGACAGCAGAGGTTCTGATAATAACCCTTTTTCCGCCAGGATGTCTAGTTCTGCTCCGACGAGAATCGCATGTTGTAATTCACGTTTTTCAAGAACACGTTCTACTGAACTGACACATGTTTCAATTGTCAGATCCACCGTGTAGGGGGCCTGCATTTGGTACACGATCTCAGCGATTGCATGAATCGTCACCCCACGTTCGTGTAACTTATCGATAGCTGCCTGTTTGACCTCTTTTGAATGTGTTTTCTTCATGACTATATCCACCTCTCCAACAAAGTACTTCATTAGTATACACGGATTCTGAACCTCCTCTCAAACTTCTTTGACATCGACGCCAGAATCCGTCATGATTATTTTGTAAAGCGTTATCATTTCAGGGGAAAGTAGGGGATTTTCGATGAACATCGGGGTTGTATTGTTTCCATCGAAACGCGTTCAAGATTTTGCCAATTCATACCGAAAGAGATATGACTCGAAGTATGCACTGATCACACCTCATATCACGCTACGGGAGCGGATGGAAGTTGATGAAACAGAATTAGACCACATCGTGACGGAGTTGAATCGAATCGCGTCCGAAACGAAGCCTATCAATTTGCACATCCAAGGAGCTCGTTCGTTCCATCCGACGAACAATGTCTTGTTCCTTAAAGTAATGCCGACGGATGAGTTAGAACAATTACATCGCGCTTTGCATACGGGACCACTCGAACATAAGCCGAAATACGATTTCTTGCCACACATCACAATCGGTCAAGAACTGTCGGATGTCGAACTGTTCGATGTACTAGAACGTCTCAAGATGGAAGATATCCGTTTCCAAGAGGACGTCACGAAAATGGCTTTATTGTATGAACTGGAGAACGGTGCTTGGAGTGTCTATGAGACATTCCGCTTCACAGGTCAATGAATGATTAAACTTCCCGGTCGAAGCTTCGACCGGGAAGTTTTAGTTCCGGTAATACACCGTATGCATTTGCCTGTTCTTCTAAAAAGTCGTCCGCTTCGTGTTCGCGGTAAGGGTCAGTTGGGCGTATCGGTTGAACTCGAGCGACTGGTTCATTCTTTAGCTGTGGATCGACACGTACTTGACGATTGACATATTGTACGACTGTAAAATCGATTGCGTTCATCCTCTGCACTTCCTCTCTCCTTCTAGTGACACTTATATTTGATAGTTCCCCGATCGAGCACAAAAAAACCAAGCCTCCCGCATGGGAAAGCCTGGCTTAATCGATCGTTTATTAAAGAATGTGGAATCCGCTATCGACGTGAAGAATTTCTCCTGTCACCCCACTCGACATTTGCGAAAGCAAGAACAATCCACTTTGACCAATTTGTTCCGTCGTCACGTTACGATGAAGTGGCGCTCGTTCTTCGATGCTATCAAGAATGGAATTGAAGTCGCCGACACCTTTTGCGGATACTGTCCGAATTGGACCAGCTGAAATCGCATTGACACGAACGCCTTGCTGACCGTATTCAGCAGCGAGATAACGAACGCTTGCATCTAATGCGGCTTTCGCAACACCCATGACGTTGTAGTTCGGAACCATTTTCTCACCACCGAGGTATGTCAACGTGATGACGGATGCATCTTCCGTGAAGAAATCCTTCGCGGCCTTGACGACTGCTGTTAAGCTGTAGGCTGAGATATCAAGTGCTTGCGCAAACTGTTCACGCGTTACCCCAGAAAACTCACCGCGAAGCGCTTCTTTATCCGCGAATGCGATCGAGTGAGCGATCCCTGAAATCTTACCGTGATCTGCATGGATTGTTTGGAAGACCTGTTCGATCTCTTCATCACTCGTGACATCACACGTATAATAAGAAGCCGGTCGTGATAATTCTTGTCCTAATTTTTCAAGTGGTGCCTTGAAACGTTCTCCGACATATGTAAATGCCAGGCTTGCTCCAGCAGCGTCGAGCGCACGTGCGATGCCCCATGCAATCGAACGTTGGTTGATGACGCCCATGACGACGTACGTCTTGCCTTCGAGTGAAGGATAAATATTCATGATAAAGTCCCCCTTGAATTAGTACCTGGTAATAAAACCTATCTTCAGGTTACAAAAACGTAACGCTTCTGTCAACCATCGCTCTTGATATTGCGGATTTGATAAATTACGGTAATATAGAAAGTGATAGAAAGTAGGGATGAAATGAATCGATTCAAATCATTTACACAACGTTATGATCATACGTTGCTTTTTTTACTCGCCTGTCTGATGGTCATCAGTATCATCGCCATCTATACAGCACAACCTTCGCTTAAAGGTGCGATCAGTGCCATCAACTTCTCTGCCAAACAAATTCAATGGTATGTCATCGGCTTCATGGCGTTATCGGTCGTCATTTTCATCGATTATGAACAGTTGAAGCGATTTCACTGGTTTTTATATGGAGCAGGTATCGTGTCATTGATCGGTCTTGTCGTTCTTCGAAACACACCAATCGTCACTGAAATCAAAGGGGCATACGGTTGGTATCAATTCCCGGTTATCGGTACGGTCCAACCGGCTGAGTTCATGAAGTTCTTTTTGATCGTGACGCTCGCTGCCGTCATTACCGAGCACAATGCGCGTTATGTTCAACATGAAAGAGATCTCTTGTTACTTATCAAGTTGGTCGCGGTTACAGCCTTACCGCTCGGTCTTATCATCATTCAGCCCGATCTAGGGATCGGTTTGATTCTATGCGTCATCTTAGCATGTGCGATGTTGTTATCCGGACTAAACTGGAAATGGCTTTTGACGATGTTCGGTCTGTTCGCAGGAGCCGTCATCATCTTCTTTTACCTGTTCTTTTTCCAAAACGATTTACTCGCAACCTTTTTCCCAGGTCACGCGATGAACCGAATCATGGCTTGGTTGCAACCGTTCGAATATGCGGATGATCTGTCGTACCAACTCGTCCAAGCAATCAACGCAACAGGTTCAGGGCAAATGTTCGGCGTTGGATACGGGAAACTGCAAGTGTTCGTTCCGGAATTGCATACAGACTTCATCTTTACGACGATTGCCTCACACTACGGTTTCATCGGGGCTGCCATCGTCTTGATCGTCTTGTTCCTGTTCGTCTATCGCTTGATTCAGATTGCTCTCGAGACAGCGGATCCATTTGGTACCTATATCGTGACAGGATATGTCGCGATGTTTACGTTCCAAATCTTCCAAAACATCGGGATGACGATTGGTGTCTTACCAATCACAGGTCTTCCCTTACCGTTCATCAGTTATGGGGGATCAACGATGATCGTAAACCTCGTCGGTCTAGGATTGATCATGGCAATCGCCTCTCAATCTCGGATTTCCATGTTCGATGAAGACTAAACACAAATAAAAGGCAGTGGACCGAGTCCATTGCCTTTTATTTGTGTACTTTATCCTTCCAATCGAAGATCCTCAGGAAGTGGTGCTTCAAAACGAACCCGTTCTCCCGTCGCAGGATGAAGGAACGTTGCTGACGCACTATGGAGCGCCTGACGCGGGAGTAACGGGTTCCCTTGATACATCGTATCGCCAATCAAGGGATGCCCAAGAAAAGCAAGATGGACACGAATTTGGTGTGTCCGACCTGTCTCTAGTCGGATATCGAGTAATGAAATTTCTTGGTCAAAGGCTCGAACTAGACGGCTATTTAAGATATGAGTGATGGCACGTTGACCATCTGGTCGTACCATCCGTTCCATAAAGGAATGATCGGTTTGACCAATCGGTTGATCAATCGTTTGTACCGGTACGTTTCCGGGTGCATACGCTAAATAATGTCGTTCTAATTCATTAGATCGTTGCATGAGACTCATCCGGTGATGGGCAAACCCGTGTTTCGCGAACAAGACAAGACCACTTGTATCACGATCGAGCCGATTAACGATATGGATTGCATACGGAATTCCTTGTTTTCGGTAATAACCAAGGACATAGTTCGATAATGAGCGTTCCGGATGCAGTCGTGACGGGATCGATGCCATTCCCGGCGGTTTATTGACGACGAGCAACCAATCATCTTCAAACAAAATATCAAGTTCCCCTTCTGTCGCCACCATATCCGGTGCTGGTGTCTCTTCCGGGAAGAAGACATGGACACGATCACCCGCGTGTAAGACGTCGTGGACGTTAACATGCTGACCATTACGCGTGATATCCCCATGATTTTTAATCGATACTAACATTTTCCGCGAAATCCCTAAGCGGGTCGTACAAAAATGACTGACACGCCAGCCATCCTCAATGTCAGTCACCATCTGTTGTAGCTGAAATCCATTCATGTTTCCATTTCCTTTACTTTAACGTCTTTCGTCTGCCAGGAAAGATTCCCGCACCCGTTGCCAGAACGGGAAAGAACGAAAACGAGCAAATTTCACTTTTTTATCAGAGACCCGGCACCGAATCGATGTCACGTTTTGATGAATGATCGAAGCATAGTGGTCATAGGTCATCTGAAAATCAATCGGATTAACGGGACGAATTTCGACATCATGATGTTTGGGTAGCAACATCGGTGAGCCGATCGTCCGGTAGACACGATTGTTGATGGAAGCCATCTCTGTAATTTGAATTGCTTCGAGCGCCGGGTGAACGATCGCTCCGCCGAGTGCCTTATTGTATGCTGTCGAACCAGACGGTGTCGATACACACAGTCCATCACCTCGGAATGTCTCAAAGTAGTCGCCTCGAATCGATAAATCGCAAACGAGCGTCTGATTAAAACTTTTAATCGTACATTCATTCAAGGCAAGCAGTTGGTTGTGTGAACCGTCCGCATAATCAATCGAGAGTTCAAGCAACGGGTATTGAACCGTCGCTAAATCCTGCTTCGCGATATGATCAATCAGTTCATCCATTTCTTCAGGGCGCCAATCCGCATAAAAACCAAGATGCCCCGTATGAATCCCAACAAGCGTGATCGTCTCTACTTGATCGAGATACGAATGAAACGCCTGTAGCATCGTTCCGTCTCCACCAATCGAGACGACGATTTCCGGCTGGCTGACATCAAGAATACATCCCCGATCCGTCAATGCCTGCTCGAGTTGCTGTTTCAGCGCATGAGATCGCTCATCATCACGAGCCGTGATTGCAAAACGCATGGTCATCCCCCTACTCTTTTAATCGTTCAGACGCCTTAGCGTCGCGTTGAAAGACGAGTTGTGCGTCTTGGATTTCTACTTTCAGCTGGCTCATCTCCGCATCAAGCAAAAATGCTGCCTCTGCTGCACGACGCAGACGCTCACGCGTCTCTTCCGGAATATTTCCTTGGTACTTATAATTCAACGAGTGTTCAATCGTTGCCCAGAAGTTCATCGCAAGCGTTCGAATTTGGATCTCGACTAACGTCGGAACTTCACCTTCGATCGTCTGTACCGGATAGGCAATGATGACGTGATACGATCGATAGCCACTATCCTTTTTTTGCGTAATGTAGTTCCGTTCTTCGACGATTTTAAAATCTCCGCGCGAGCGCAACAGCTCAAGGACATGAATGATATCATCGACGAATTGACACATGATACGTAATCCGGCGATATCCTGCATGTCTTGTTCTAATGACTCACGCGCAATTGCTTTTCGTTCCGCTTTTTGAAGAATGCTCTTTACAGGTTTGACCCGTCCTGTGACAAATTCAATCGGTGAATGTTCTCCCCGTTGCTGAAATTGTTTACGAATCGCTTTTAGCTTAACTTTCAACTCGTCGACCGCGATCTGATACGGTGCAAGAAATAAATCCCAATTTTCTTTTGTCATCTGATTTGTCACCACTTTTAATCGAATAGTATTGGTTCACTGCCTGTTCCTACCTCATTCATGTTATCATATTTTCAGACATTCAACTAGAAAGGCGTGATTCCGATTAGACAAGAATTGGAAATCGAATTTAAGAACTTATTGTCTGAACAAGAATATCTATCGTTATTTACCCATTATGCATCAGCTAAACAACCCATTTGGCAAGCAAATGATTATTTTGATACGCCAGATTTTGAACTTCGAAAAAAAGGTGCTGCATTACGGATTCGTGAGAAAAAACAAGGGCTCGTCCTGACTTTAAAACAACCCCATGAGGAAGGGTTGCTTGAAACGCATGTCACGTTATCATCAACTGAAGCAGAAGATCTGTTCAAATACGGTCTAATTCATTCCGAAGAGATGAACGAACAGCTAAAGTCATTTGATTTACAGGGATCTTTGGAGCATTTAGGTCGATTAGAGACAGAACGAATCGAAACCGTGCTCCCGGAAGGATTGCTTGTCCTTGATAAAAGTCGCTATCTCGGACACACCGATTATGAGTTAGAGTTTGAGGTCAGTAACTTCGAACAAGGGCAAAAGGATTTCGAGCGACTTCTTTCAGAACATGACATTCCCCAGCGCAAAACAAAAAACAAAATCGTTCGCTTCATGGAGCGTAAAGCGCTTTCTTGATTTTTCGTGTAAGAATGAACAAGCAAAACCTTTGCTCTTTCTTTTTTTTCGTTGCTAAAATAGGGTAACGATAACAACAGGAAGGGGTGAACGGATGGAACACTCACAATGTAACGGATCTTATTGTTCATTGGACGAACCATCGATTCAACAACCGACGAAACCTCTGGAAATCTATCATTTTCTAGATGTGACACAAACGGATGGTTTACGGTTGATACCCGTCCTCAAGAAGCTAGAGCTAGAATATGGTCATCTGTTCCGTCTTCGGACGATTGCAACGATTCCATGTGCTCCATCACGATCTGCATGCGATATGTCACCACTCGTCATTCTAAAAGCAATTGAGCTTCAAGGAAAGACGTTTGGTATGCGATTCATGCGACGCCTTCGAATGCTTCATAACGTCGAAGGAGAAAGTGCTTATAGTCGCCCATCATTGATGCGGCTAGCAGAGGCATTAACGGAGTATGGTTTGGATTTAGAAGAGTTTCATCGTGATGTCTCGTCGGATACGATTCAGCAAATGCTCGAGAAAGAAACCGAACTAGTCACCGATTGGGATGTTCGGATTCTTCCAACACTCGCTTTTGTCGGAGACGAAGAAGCGATCAAAGCAGAAGGACCTTATGAGTATTTGGTGTATGTCTCGATCTTAAGTGAATTACTAGATCATACGATCGAGAAACAACCGAAGCCACCACTCGAACAATTCTTGAGACGGTATGAAACAGCAACAACGGCTGAAATCGCCTTTATTTATGATGCTCCTGAATCCCAGATTGAACACGAATTAAAAAAACTGGTCTTGCAACAAAAATGTGCTTCTCTATCGTACTGTGATGGAAAAGTATGGCGTCATTTAAAAGATTCGGCACACGCATGATAAAAACAATAAAAAGGGACAGTGAAGAATGCTTCACTGTCCCTTTTTAGTATTTACTCATAGAATAAGAAAAAGTCCTTCATGACGAGAAGGACTTTTCTTTTGACCACTGGATGGGGGAAAAAGAGAATCGACTGGGGAATGTGACCCTCTTCACAATATAAGTATATCGTGGACTTCGCCTCTTTTCCACTCTTTGTTCACTTTGTCACAAAGATGTCACTCTGCTAACAAAGCTTCAAATTCATCTAGGACATGTTCAAATTGACGCAATGCTGCTTCAACTGGCGCTTTTGTTGTCATATCGACACCCGCAGCTTTTAATACTTCGATTGGATAATCACTTGATCCCGCTTTTAAGAAATTGTTAATGTATCGCTCTACAGCAGGTTGTCCTTCTTCTAGAATCTGATCCGTCAAAGCAGCGGCAGCAGAAATGCCCGTTGCATACTGATAGACATAATAATTGTAATAGAAGTGTGGAATCCGAGCCCATTCTAGACCGATTTCTTCATCCAATACAATTTCTTCTCCGAAGTATTTTTGATTCAACGCATAATACGTTGACGTTAAGAATTCCGGTGTCAGCGATTGGCCAAGACGAGCCGCATCATGAATTGCATGTTCGAACTCGGCGAACATCGTTTGTCGGAACAATGTTCCACGGAATGTTTCGAGTTGATTGTTTAATAGATAGAGTTTTTCTTTACGATCCGTTACTTTCTTCAATAGATAGTCGTTCAACAATGCTTCATTCGTCGTTGAGGCAACTTCTGCGACGAAGATTGAATAATCACCATATGGATATGGTTGAGACTTCCGCGTGTAATAACTATGGACAGAATGTCCGAATTCATGTGCGAGTGTAAAGAGGTTGTTGATGTTGTCTTGCCAGTTCATCAAAATGAACGGCTGTGTATCATAAGCGCCAGAAGAGTAGGCTCCACTCCGTTTACCACGCGTCTCTCGGACATCAACCCAACGTTCAGACAATCCTTCTTCGAGGATGTGCTTATACTCTGTTCCAAGCGGTGCAAGTCCTTCAACCATCAATTGTTTCGCTTCCTCGTAAGAGACTTTCATCTCCACCTCAGAAACGAGCGGTGTGTACATATCATACACGTGTAGTTCATCAAGTCCAAGTACTCGCTTACGTAAAGCGACGTAACGATGGAGTAATGGTAAATGCTCATGTACCGCTTCAACTAATCCATCATAGACGGACTCAGGAATCGCATTACCATGTAAAGCTGCTGCGCGTGCCGATGGGAACTTCCGGACATCCGCATAGAAGTTGTCTTTCTTAACTGACCCAGCAAGTGTCGAAGCGAGCGTATTCGTGTATTTTGCATATGTTCCATACATCGCTTTAAATGCAGCTTCACGGACCGAACGATCAGATGACTCGAGGAATGTGATGAAGCGACCATGTGTCAACTCTGTCTCTTCTCCGTCTTCCCCTTTGATTTTCGGGAATGTCAGATCTGCATTGTTCAACATACCGAACGTCGCACCGGATTGACCGAGTACTTCTCCTGCCTTTGCAAGAATCGCTTCTTCCGCTTCCGTCAGGACGTGTTCACGCTCTTGATTCAATTCATCAAATGCATGACGATACATCGCAAGATCTGGATTCTCATTAAGATACGTCTCAATCGTTGACTCAGGTACAGCTAACAATTCTGGTGTCATGAAAGCAAGTGTTGCTCCGATTTGCGACGCGAGCGTCCGAGCACGGTCATTCATAGCTTGGTAGAAGCTGTCTGCTGTATTTTCGTCATAACGCATGTGCGCGTATGTATAAAGCTTATAAAGGCGTCTTGAGACTTCGTCGCGTAACTGTAACCCTTCATAGAGTGTTTCTGCACTCTGTCCAAGACGACCCTTATACTCGACGAGTAATGGAAGCATCGCTTTCACCGATTCGAATTCTTCTTCCCACGCTTCGTTCGTTGCGTAAATCGACTCTAGATTCCATGTTTCTGTAACGTCAACATCTTGACGTGTTAATACTTCTGCCATTTCCCTCACTCCTTTAATTCAGTTATACCTGTTTTCTTTTCGACAAACAATCGAAGTGCTCCTGCTAAAACAGCTTATTCGCCTCCTCGATCCGTTCCATCCATTCTCTGACGAGAGCATCAATCAAATCTCTTTCAATCGATAGATTCAATTGGTAAAGCAGTTGATTTATGGCATGTTCTAGATGGATTGAAGTATATCTCCCTTTTAGCTTTAAAAAGACTGCGATTTGAAATTCAAAGGGATGGACAGGGAGAAATAATAGACGTGTGATCGGAAGAAACACAAATGAGGGAAGGTTTTGTAGATGGAGACCTGCTTGATACAGTGGGGTCTTGAGAATGCGTGGAGGTAATGAAGGATAAAAAGGACGTCTCCGATAGCGATGAACGATCCCTTGCCATCGAGCGATTGAAAATTTCCGAGGAAATGATGAAGGCTCTGTCGAGAGAAAATCAGATAACGAGAGCGATTGAACCGTGCAATAGACATGGTGTTTTGCAAAAGGAACTGGATGTCGAAATCTCCGGATTTGATTCTCGACGATCAGATCCAAATAATCATTTTGTAAAAATGCTTGTCGCATCCAACCCTGCAATCGCAACGTGACACCATGTGAAGGATGAAATCCGATCCACCGAACCGTTTGTTCTTGTTTCGCATCAAGTAAGGCTCGTCTAATCCATTCCTCTGCCGACATCGGAGAACGTTGAATCTCAATTCCAAGTTTCTGTTCTGGTATCCACAGGTCAAAACGTCTCTCTCCAGTCACCCATTCAATTTCGACTTGGATACCTGCATTTATTAAAGAACTAGCAATCCGCTTTTTCCAAGACATATGCAAATTACTTTCTCCTGAACAAGCTGAGATATGTGCAAAATGTAGTCGTCGTCCTTGCCTGACGCGCAAGGGCTTCAGGCAATACGGACAACGTAAGGACATCGCTTTTAATTCATGTATGGGAAATCTGTGAATCATGATGCGTTTACCAGAAGCATCAATGGCTTCAAACATCTGAATCGTCCCCTTTTTCTAGAGTAACGGTGAGAATAAACGTGAAATCGATTCAATCAATCGACGGCGTAATGGACGCCGATGGAACATATCAGCATCAACTTGTGTCGAATGGCTAAAATCTTCATAAAAATCACGTGTTAGTTCATGGACAGAGTTCGTTCCATATAAGAAAGCATTCACTTCGAAATTCAAATGAAAACTACGTAAATCCATGTTCGCTGTCCCAATCGTTGCGATGGCGTCGTCCACAACGATGACTTTCGAGTGCATGAATCCTTTATTGTACTCGTAAATTTTCACACCAGCTCGTAGCAAGTCATCAAAATAAGAACGGCTCGCAAAAAATACGATTTTATGGTCTGGAAAGCTCGGTAGCAAAATACGGACATCAATCCCTGCCATAGCAGCTGTCTTCAGTGCTGTCATCAGGTCTTCATCCGGTATCAAATACGGAGAAGCAATATAGACTGATTCACGCGCTTCCGTGATGAGCCCGAAGTAAAGTGATTTCATTGCCTCATGTGGCTCATCAGGACCGCTCGCAATGATTTGAACACCCCCTGTTGCTTCTTCAACGTACTCAAGTGGCTCCATGTAAAACGGTGTAAACAGCCGTTCACCTGTCATGTAATACCAGTCTTGGAGAAAAATCAGTTGGAGTTCAGAGACAGCCTCTCCCCTTACGAGAAGATGGGTATCACGCCAAAAACCAAAATGTTGATCGCGACCGATATACTCATCCCCAATGTTGATTCCGCCTGTAAATGCAACCGTTCCATCGATGACGACAATTTTCCGATGATTCCGGTAGTTCGATTTACTCGAAATAAACGGTAAGACGACAGGGAAAAACGCGCGAACCTCAACGCCAGCCGCCTGCATCTTCTTGAAATAATGCTTATCCGTCGAAAAACATCCGACGGCATCATAAAGAAAACGGACCTCGATTCCTTGCTCGGCCTTTTCAATCAACGCTTCCTGTAACTGAAGCGCAAGTTGATCATCCCGTACGATATAGTACTCCAAATGAATATGATGCTGTGCTTGACGAATCTCTTCTAAAAGAATCGGAAACTTTTCCTGACCATTCGTCAAGATTCTTGTATGTGTATTATACGAAATCGGAAGACGACTGATTGAATCGATAAGTGTCACAACTTTTCCATAACGCCCTTCTTGGAACACTGATTGGTGTACCCCTGCCTTAAACTGGGTACGATATTTAATGTAAGACTCCTCATCAAGCATTGCCTTCAGTCGAAACATTCGTTTTCGGCGGTAGTTCTGACCAAATGTGAAATACACGAATACGCCAACGACAGGCAATGCCATCATGACGAGTGCCCAGACGAGCGTTCGTTCTGGGTTCCGATTTTCGAGTAGAATGATGACGAACACGCTCATGACGACCAAAATGATGACGATGGACAGCCAACCTACCATGTAGACACTCCAATAGTAGGATAAAAAGGCAATCAAGCCGATGGTCAAGATGAGGGTCATGAGAAGTTGTACACGTCGTAGCATGAATCCCCCTCCTTTTATGTAAGTAGTACAAATCGTATTTAAACTGATGACAGAAAGGAAGCGTTTAAATGGGTACGTATATCATTACTGGTGCAACAAGTGGAATTGGTGAGGCAACTGCGCTTCAACTCATCCGGGAGGGACATACTGTCCTTGCGATTGGTCGTAATGAAGATAAAGGATCCTCGCTTGAATCAAATGGAGAAGGACGTTTATATTTCTTCCCTGTCGACTTAACTGATTCCTCTGCAATCGATGCGTTCTTTGAAGAAACACAAGAAGATTTCCCAGAAATCGATGGTATTTTCAACAATGCAGGTACTTTCGGTAAACCCGTTGCACCTGAACGTGTCTCCGATCAACAAAAAGAAGTATTCCAAGTGAACTATCACGCACCCGAACGAATCATACAGCTCGCGACGAAACGCTTTTCAAAAGGTGCTTCCATCGTCAATAATAGCGCCATCGTAGGTCATGTTAAGTTTCCAGCAATGCTACTGCCTTACGCTTCGTCTAAAAGTGCTTTACTGACGCTAACAAAGACATACGCCGCCCGCTTCCATGGTAAGTACCGATTTAATGCGATTTGCCCGGGACCAGTCGATACAGCGCTCAGTCATGCGTTATATGGCGGGAAAGATAAATTTGACCTCGCAATGAAACATCACCTTCGAGGTGAGCCTGCACAACCTTCTGAAATCGCTGAGGTCGTTTGTTTCTTATTATCAAACAAAGCGAGTTACATCAACGGTCAAGCGCTCATCGTAGATGGAGGCTATACACTCACTTAATACCAGAACAAAAGGAGGTATCACGATATGTGATCCTCCTTTTCCTCGCACTTTTTCTGACCTTAGTTCGGAAAATGTTTCCGAATGAACGGAAAGACATCTGAAGCAATGATCTGTTTCCCGTATTCAGCTACAGGATGTATTGTTTGTTCGCTGAACTGGAGATACTCTGCGATTAAACTCATGACGTTTTCTTGCGCTTCTACGTTCACATCATCTTCGAAATGAACATGCAGTAAATAGAGCCCATCTTTTTGATAAAGCGCTGTTTCAAGTTCTGCGAATACAGGAGCATTCGCATATTGACTGAGCGCGATGATATGTTCGAAATCGCGAGTTTCAAATAAAACATCTTGGCTTAACTCTGTATCTTTATCTTCTGTCTCAGACATCGCTGATCGTAAAAGTGAATCGAGTTCGTCTTCATCGACTTGCTCGCCATCAACTGCATTTTTCGCGATCGTTACAGTGACTTCAAGACCTTTTTCAAATGCTTGCACTTGTATCCACAGTGGACCTTCGAAGGAGATGGACTCTTTTTCATTCGCTTCGTCCATCATCTGCCAGAATAACTGTTCTCCCCGTTCCCGGTTATACCAAATCTCATCTCGGGCAAAACCACGGCGTTCGATGTCGGTGTACGTGATGAAGAACTTGACCGTATTGTCATTGACGCGTTCGATTTTCAAACTGTCCACTCCTTTCTTCTCGTTCCTTATCTAGAATACGAACGAGGACATAACTTGGATTCATGGTTTTGAATCCGAAGGATATATTTCTATTCCTTTGTTATCTTTATTTTAACCTTTTTTATCGGTAACAAAAAGCACACTGCTCACGAAGCAGCGTGCTTTTTGAAATTACTCGTTGACAAGACGCTGCGCTTCCAAAAGTTGGAACGTACGCACCTTGCGAGGTAAGAATCGACGAATTTCATCCTCGTTGTATCCCACTTGAAGGCGTTTTTCATCAATCAAGATTGGGCGACGCAATAATCCCGGGTATTCTTGAATCAAATCGTATAGATGTTGCAACGATAAGTTTTCAACGGAAACATCGAGTTTCGAGAAGACTTTTGAACGTGTTGAGATAATCTCGTCCGTTCCATCTTCCGTCATACGAAGAATCTGTTTGATTTCATCGAGCGATAATGGTTCAGAAAAGATATTACGTTCTACGAACGGGATTTCATGTTCTTCAAGCCACGCGCGTGCTTTCCGACAAGAAGTACAACTTGGTGAAGTATAGAGTGTTACCATTGAAAAACATCCTCCCCCTGATTTAACATCATTCAACACCTATGTGAATAAGCAGATATTGATGATGGTTCTATTACTTGACAGTTTACATCTAATAAAGCAGAAAACCTAGCTTTTTTCTAAAGATGAAAGAACTTTTCGTAAAAAAGCTTGTTAAAGCCACCACGTGGCTTTAACAAGCTGGCGTGTGATCAAATGGCTGAGAAATCGTCTCTTTTGCTTTAGGAAGTTTCATTTCTTTCAGTTTTTTCTCTAAAATGTCCCGCAAAAGGCGCTTCTTCAGCTTTTTCTTCTTGTCACGTTCTTTCATATTCCGACACCCCATTCGGCCCGAAACAGAACTAACAACCATACGAAAGCGAATAAATCATCTTCTACACTAGTAAGTATACCACGTATCTCAAAAATCTATTCCTACTTTAAGCAATTAAATATGTGAGATTGTCGATTGATAAATGAAAAATAGTTGCAATTTCTTTCAAATTTCTGTAGAGTATATAGAAATATCAACGCTCAGAAAGGAGTTTTTCATTCATGGCATTAACACTCGTTACGATTCTCGATCATCCGATCGCTCAAAAATATTTATCTCGTTCTGGCTTGAATCATGCGATTTCAGTAGCGGAACGCGCACTGACACTCGCTACGAAACGTGGTTTAGATGCTGACACTGCTACGAAGGCAGCACTCTTACATGATATTGGTCATTACGAATGGTATACCGACGGCACTTGGAACTATGATTTATATCGCCAAAATGATATTCATGCCATTAAAGGAGCTGAACGTGCTCATAAACTATTGATTCGCCTTGGTGAAGAACCAGCACGCGCAAAAGAAATTGCTCTCGCTGTTCTTTTGCATACGGATTCCTATCTCCCACCAGGTGCGATCAACCGAACACCTCTTCAACAACTTGTTCATGATGCGGATACGCTGGAAGAACAGCCGGGCGGACTCCATCATTACGAAAAAATTGACTTTGAAGAAGCCATGCGTCGTCTTGATGCGATCGATTCAGTCGTCCACCGATTTGCTCATCTACCGCGTATCGCATCAGAAAATTAAAAAGGCATTTCCACGATCAACGTGGAAATGCCTTTTATTTTAAAAAATTATACGAGTTGCGCTTGATACGCTTCAAGTTCTGCATCCGTCATCGAAACGAAGTGACCTGGCTCGATTTCACGAAGTGGTGGAATGCTCGAATCTTCATCCGATTTACCAACCGGTCCACTCGTCGGACGATCAAAGATAATCCGTTTACGTGTCCGCTCGTGCTCTGGATCCGGAAGCGGAATCGCAGATAGAAGTGACTTCGTATACGCATGAACTGGATTCTCATACAGACGATCTGCATCACACAATTCAACGAGGTGACCCTGATACATAACACCGATCCGGTCTGAGATATACTTGACCATCGATAAATCGTGTGCGATGAACAAGTATGTCAAACTGCGATCCCGTTGTAGTTTTTTCATCAAGTTGACGACTTGGGCTTGAATCGATACATCGAGTGCTGAAATCGGCTCATCCGCAATGATGAAGTCCGGCTCTACAGCAAGTGCGCGTGCGATCCCAATCCGCTGACGCTGACCACCTGAGAACTCATGCGGGTAACGACTCGCGTGTTCTTTCGTTAAACCAACAGTCTCAAGTAAATCATACACACGGTTATTACGCTCCTCTTTCGAGTTCGCTAAGCCATGGATATCGATACCTTCAGCGATGATATCACCGACTGTCATACGTGGATTTAAAGAGGCATATGGATCTTGGAAGATCATTTGCATCGCACGGTTAAACTTCAGTTTCTCTTTACGCGATTTTTTCGCGTGTACGTTTTCACCTTTGAACATGACTTCGCCGTCTGTCGCATCATACAAGCCGATGATCGAACGACCAGTTGTCGATTTACCGCAGCCTGACTCCCCTACAAGACCGAGCACTTCTCCTTCATAGATATCAAACGAGAGACCATCGACTGCTTTAACGACACGACCGCGACCAATATTAAAGTGTTGTTTTAAGTTTTTTACTTCAAGTAGTTTCTTACGGTTTTCCATTACTTCAGACCGCCTTTCAGAAGCGATTTTGAGAACACGCTGTCCGGACGGTATTTTAATGCCAAGTCACGGATTGCTGCAGGTGGTTCAACATAAGGTGCTTGTGGATGGAGCAACCACGTCGCCGCTTCGTGTGTATCTGAGATTTTGAAGAAAGGTGGTTCTTTCTCGAAATCAATCTTCATCGCGTATTTATTACGCGGTGCAAACGCATCACCTACTGGTGGGTGCATCAAGTTCGGTGGCGTTCCAGGAATTGCTGGAAGATCTTGCGAACGGTCATCCGATGGACGTGGCATCGAACCAAGTAGTCCCCATGTGTATGGATGACGTGGCTCATAGAAGATCTCATCTACCGTTCCTTTTTCAATCAATTTACCAGCATACATGACGGCTACACGGTCAGCCATGTTCGCTACGACACCTAAATCGTGTGTAATGAAGATAATCGCTGTACCCGTTTTTTGCTGGATGTCTTTCAATAACTCAAGAATCTGAGCTTGAATCGTAACATCGAGTGCAGTTGTCGGCTCATCCGCAATCAATACTTTCGGGTTACAAGCAAGTGCGATCGCGATGACAATCCGTTGACGCATCCCACCTGATAATTGGTGTGGGTATTGTTTCAGACGCGCTTCTGGGTTTGGAATCCCTACGAGTGTCAAAAGTTCGAGTGTACGTTTCTTCGCTGCGTCACCCGTTAAACCTTGGTGACGTTTTAAGCCTTCAGCGATTTGTTTATAGATTGTCATCGTCGGGTTAAGTGATGTCATTGGATCCTGGAAGATCATTGCGATATCACGACCACGGACTTTTTGCATCTCTTTATCGGAAAGCTTAACTAAGTCACGACCTTCGAATAAAATCTCGCCTTTCGTGATTTCACCCGGTGGGTTTGGAATCAAACGCATGATTGCTTTTGAAGTAACTGACTTACCAGAACCAGACTCACCAACGATTGCGAGTGTCTCGCCTTTTTTCAAATCAAACGATACACCGCGGACGGCTTGAACCGTCCCGGCATACGTATGGAAAGCGACATTCAGGTCGCGAACAGATAAAATAGTTTCCATTGTGAATGAGCTCCTCTCTAGTTTCCGTTAGCGTCGTAAACGTGGGTCGAACGCATCACGTAATCCATCTGCCAACATGTTGAAGCTGATCATGAGGAGTACGATGACCGTCGATGGAACAACGAGCAAGTAAGGGAACGTTTTGAGTTCTTTATACCCTTCGTTGATCAAAGTACCAAGTGACGGTTGTGGTGGTGCAAGTCCTAAACCGATGAAGCTTAAGAATGCTTCAAAGAAAATTGCACTTGGAATCGTGAACATGAGTGAGATGATGATCGTTCCCAAGGTATTTGGAATCAAGTGTTTGAAGATCAACCGTGTGCTAGAAGCACCAAGTGTCCGTGCTGCAAGAACGAACTCTTGGTTCTTTAGTTTCAAAATTTGACCACGAACAAGTCGGCTCATCCCGATCCAGCCGGTAATCGTCATCGCAAGGATAATCGTCGTAATCCCTGGTTCAAGAATTAAGATGAACAAGATAATTAAGATCAAGTTCGGTACACCTGTCAAAATTTCAGCAATCCGTTGCATGATGTTATCGACACGTCCACCATAATAAGCAGAGATACCACCGTATGTGACACCTACGAGAACGTCAATGACTGCTGCCATTAAACCGATGAATAAGGAAATCTTTGTGCCTTCCCAGACACGTGACCAAAGATCACGACCAAGGTGATCCGTACCAAACCAGAAGTTCTCTGTCACCTGTTTTTGTTTATAAAAATCAATCGGTGTTTCACCAAGTGTTGCCATACCATCAAAACCAGCCCACTCTAACCCTGAAACTTTAGGCGGAAGTTTAGCCTGTGTGATTGTTTGGGTATAAGGATCATTACCAGAAAGTGAAGAACCCACTAGTGACATGATCGCGATGATGATGATGACCGCTAACGATAGGATCGCCGCTTTGTTCTTACGCAAACGCATCCATGCATCTTGCCAGAAGTTTAAACTTTTACCAGCAAGGCGTTCTCCCGCCTGTTCATTGAACTCAACGTGTTGGAACAGTGACGAATCAAACTGTTCTGATTTTGCATTTGAATTTTGTTCAGCCATTATTTGTTACCCCCCAAACGAATCCGTGGATCAACGACACCGTACAGTAAATCGACGATTAAGATCATGAGAATGAAGACTGCCGAGAAGAATAACGTCGTTCCCATGATAACCGTGTAGTCATTTTGTGTGATCGATGATACGAATAACTCACCCAGTCCTGGTACCGCAAAGATTTTTTCAATAACAAGCGTACCTGTGATTAGCGCAGCTGTCATCGGTCCAAGAATCGTGATTGCCGGAATCAAAGCATTCCGAACCATGTGTTTCCAAGTAATCGCTTGACCATCTAGGCCTTTTGCTTTAGCTAACGTGACGTAATCCTGACCTGTAACTTCCAACATCTCTGTACGGACGAATCGAGCAATCGAGGCCGTGACCCCAAGTGATAACGATATGGTCGGTAAAATAGTATGCGCCGGGCTTTCCCAGAACGCGACTGGCAAAACGCCCCATTTCACGCCGACATAGTACTGAAGGAGTGAGGCGAATACGAAGGAAGGTACTGAGATCCCGATAACCGATACGAACATCGCACCATAATCAATCACTGTGTTGTGACGAAGCGCCGCGATAACACCAAGTACAAGCCCTAGTAGGACGCCAAGAATCAACGCCTGAACTCCAAGTTGAGCCGATGGTCCAATTCGTTCAGAGATCAGATCCGTTACCGGACGGCTATCATACTTAAATGAAATACCAAGATCTCCTTGGAACAAGTTGACCATGTACGCTGCGTAGCGTTGCGGAAGTGGATCATTCAAGTTGTACTTATCCCGAAGGATGTTCAACTGTTCAGGAGAAAGTTTCTCCTGGTTTTGGAACGGTGAACCTGGTAGCAGATCCATCAAGAAGAAAGTGAACGAAGCGATGAGTAAAAACGTCATTACGCCGTAGATCAGGCGTTGAGCTAAATAACGGCCCATAAGATGGCACCCCCTATAAAGATTTTCTGTTTTTTTCGAAACATCAATAAAATCAGTATGACCCACAATTGTCGGAACATTCAAGAATTTTGTCATAAAAATTTAAAAATTCTTTTTTATTGTGCTTTGATTTGATGTTCGTTTGGATGTTTTTCTAATTTCATCCAATAGTCAGAATTTTTCGTTTGATTCCATTATACTTTGCTAACAAAGTAATTAGAACTACTTTTTTACGAAACTTTCACATTTTCGTAAAAAATGAGTTTCCATTCAGAAAAAGTAGTATAAAACAGGAGCGTACCCGAACTGATCAGGGGACGCTCCCATTCTCGATTACTTAATGTCAACGTATTTGTATTGGAAATCTGCTCCGAACAATTGACGGTTGAAATCTTTGACCGTCGGACGGCTTAAATATGCAGAACCAGCTTGATAAATTGGAGCAATCGCTTGATCTTTTTCGATCAATTGTGCTTCCGCTTGTTTAAAGAGATCAAGACGTTTTGTTAAATCTGACTCTTCATTCGCTGCATTCAACAATTTATCATAAGCAGAGGATTTATACTTGACGTCGTTTTGGCTGTTTGTTGATTCAAAGATCGAGAGGTTAGACATTGGATCTTGGTAGTCTGGACCCCAAAGTGAGTAAGAGATTTGATAATCTCCTTTTGCTTCAAGATCGAGTTTATTCTTAAACGGCTGTTGCTTGATGGCAACTGTGACGTTTGGAAGATTCTTCTCGATTTGACCTTTCATATACTCACCGATTTTTTTCGCATCTTCACTATCGAATGAGAGCAATTCAATCGTTGTTTTTTTGTTACCATTTGCTTTTTTCCAAAGATCTGCTGCTTCTTTAGCATCACGATCGAACCAGTTGATGTCGCTTGTATAGTCTTTTCCTGATGCATCTTTGACAAATTCTTTTGGAATGAAGCTTGTTGTTGGAATCGATCCGTTCGCAAGAAGCGTATCCGTGATTCCTTTTGGATCGATCGCACGAGCGATGGCTTTACGTGCATTCACGTCCTTCATCGTTGCATCTTCGTTGTTGAATTTCAAATAAGCAATCGAAGAGCGAAGAGCTGTTTTGAATTCCGGCTTCGATTTATAAGCTTCAACTTGCTCTGAAGTCAGAGCTGCATAATCAATCTCATTTGAATCATAAAGATTCGCTACTGTTGACGTATCCTTAACGACACTGATCGTAACTTCATCAAGTTTGACGGCATCTTTATCCCAGTAGTTATCGTTCTTTTTCAGAACACGTTTTGAATCCGTTTTCCACGATTCCCAAACGAAAGGACCGTTATAAAGCAATTTATCTGGTTTAAGTGAGAAGTCTTTTTCATTCTTTTTGTAGAAATCTTCGCTAATTGGCGTGTACGTACCGAAAGATGTCAATGAGAGGAAGTAAGGAGCCGGACGCTCAAGTTTTACTTCTAACGTTTTGTCATCGATTGCTTTAACACCGAGTTCGTCGACAGATTTTTTACCTTTTGTCACATCAGAGCCGTTTTTTAACGTGTCAAAGATGTAAGAATAACCAGAACCTGTTTTCGGATCAGCTGCACGCTTCCATGCAAATTCAAAGTCTTGTGCTTTGACCGGCGTACCGTCAGACCATTTCGAATCACGAAGTGTGAACGTATACGTTAAATTGTCACTTGAAATATCTGTTTTTTCTGCAAGTGCTGGAATCGCTTTTCCGTCTTTGTCTAAACGATAAAGACCTTCCATCGTGTTCCCGATCATGTTGAACGCGACAGCATCCGTAGCTTTCGCTGGGTCAACTGTCGTGATATCCGATGTATCCGTCAAACGTAAATTTTTCTTTCCGTCTGTCGAACCTGAATCACTGTCTCCTCCACCTGTCGAACATCCAGCAAGCACAGCGCTTCCTGCAAGCATGACGGATAAAGCAAGACCGACTGTTTTTTTCTTCATCGGTAAGTCATCTCCTTTTCAATTTCCAAGTTGCCATAATGCCTATGACATCAATAACGTCCCGTCGAAACTGCAATGTATTCCCCAAAATCCATTGACCTAGTTTCAAAAACCTAAACGAAGTGATAAATTGATTTTATGTGAGAATAGCATTAACGTCAAGTAAATAGTCACACTATTTGCTATTTTGCATCATTCGTCTGTTACTGATTCGTAACAGGATTAAAAGTTTCGTATACTAAGAGTATCAATGCAATAAAGGGGGATTTTTCATGCGATCGACCTATTTCCGACCGGTCATCACTGCGGTCATTCTGGTGTTACTTTATACGATATGGGCGACTATCATCGATTCGACGCACGGTATTATATACCATCTATCCGGTGGGTTGTTCATTGGAGGCTTTTTGCTGATGGCAATCGGATTCTTTTCCAACATGTCGGCTAACGGCTTCTTCCGTGGCATGACAGCTGGATTTAAAAAACAACGGGAAGCAAAGCTTCGAGAGATTGATGGCGATTACTACGAAGATGATGACGAAGAGGAAGAAGTCCTCCGTAAAAAGCAAAATCGGGCTTCTGCGCGAACAAAACCTTATGTATCTAGCGGTGTCATCTTCATTATCGTATCGCTGATCATCTCTTACTTTTAATCGAAATCACCGTGACGTGTCTTCTATCGTATGGTAAACTTAAATGAATTAAACAAGAAAACACGACGACAAAGAGTAGTAACTTAGGTACATCCCTTTCAGAGAGTCCATGGTGCTGAAAATGGACAGGTGATGCCTACGTGAATGGACTTTCGAGTGGCTGACTTGAATCAAGTAGAGTCAGATGGGGTTGCCCATTACAGCAAATTGAGCGGCTATGCGAATAGCAACTTGGGTGGCAACGCGATGATTCGTCCCTTGATTTTCAAGGGACGTTTTTTATTTTGATTTTATTATTTGGAGGGATTTCACTATGAAAACGATTTTCTCAGGTATCAAACCAACAGGAACAGTGACACTCGGAAATTACTTAGGTGCCATGAAACACTTCGTTAACTTACAGGACGGGCATGATGCGTATTATTGCGTCGTTGATTTACACTCGATCACGGTCGATATCGATCGTGTCGAACTGATGAACAATACACGTGCACTCGCTGCACTTTACATCGCAAGTGGTCTGAATCCAGAAAAATCAACGATCTTCGTTCAATCAGAAGTCAAAGCACATGCGCAGCTCGGCTGGATGTTAACATGCCTCTCCGGGATGGGTGAGCTCGAGCGTATGACACAGTATAAAGATAAATCTCAAGGAAAAGACCGGATTGGAGCAGGGTTGTTCGTTTACCCAACACTCATGGCAGCCGATATCCTACTCTATGATGCGGAACTCGTTCCGGTCGGGGATGATCAAAAACAACACATTGAGTTAACGCGCGACCTAGCTCAGCGTTTCAATAGTCGTTACTATGAGACGTTCACATTACCAGAACCAATCATCGCTGAGTCAGGAGCTCGGATCATGAGCCTGACGACGCCAGACAAAAAGATGTCAAAATCTGATCAGAATCCAAAAGGCTTCATCTCGATGCTTGACGCACCAGACGTCATTCGTAAAAAAGTAAAATCAGCCGTCACGGACTCGGAAGGTATCGTCAAATTCGATCGAGAGAACAAACCAGGTGTGTCGAATTTGCTTGAGATCTACTCCCTACTCGCTGGCATCTCGATTCCAGATCTCGAAACTAAATATGAAGGTTCGAACTACGGAACATTTAAAGAAGATGTCGCCGAAGCGATCATTTCGGAACTTGAACCGATTCAACAACGCTACTATGAATTGATTGATTCGGAAGAACTCGATCAGATTCTTGATGCTGGGCGTGACCGTGCTGAAGCCGTTGCCGCTAAAAAACTCGCGAAAATCGAGAAGGCAATGGGCTTACAGCGGAAGCGTGCCAAAGTAAAAAAATAAGTTTTTCTCCAAAAGAGATCGGAATGCTCCGGTCTTTTTTGATATTTCCAAACAAAAAACTACTTCCGGATGAAATCGGAAGTAGTTTTTATTTTGCTTATTTTCCTTCGATCGAAGCCCATTTGTAAGAGAAGTCTGCGCCGAAGTTATGCTCGACGACTCCTTTGACGTATGGTTTAACGAGGAATGCACGTCCACGCTGATAAACAGGTGAGATCGCTGCAGAATCAAGAAGGATTTTCTCAGCTTCTTGCAATTCAGACCAACGTTTTGCTGCATCTGTTTGTGTTTGTGCGTCTTTGATGAGTTTATCGTACTCTTCATTTGACCATTTACCACGGTTGTATGGTCCGCCAGTGACGAAGAGATCGAGGAACGTCATTGGATCTTGATAGTCAGGACCCCAGCCCGCTACTGAGAACTCGAAATCGCCTTTGTTCTCAAGATCAAGTTTGTTTTTGAACGGTTGTTGCTTGATCGTAACCTTCATACCTGGAAGGTTTTTCTCAAGCTCGCCTTTCAAGAACTCACCAATTTTCTTCGAATCATCGCTATCATAGTTCAAGAGTTCAAGATCAACCGATTTTTGACCGATTTCTTTTAAGCCCTCTTCCCAGAGTTTTTTCGCTTCGTCTGCATTGTATTCGTTGAATGTTGGATACTTGTCACGGAAGTCTTTTCCGTCAGCGTCTTTCGCGAAATCTTTTGGTACAAGATAGTTTGCTGGAAGTGATCCGTTTGCAAGGATAACATCCGTGATTCCTTTTTTGTTGTAACCCATATCGATGGCGCGACGGATTTTTTCGTTATCAAGTGCTTTTACCTTTGTGTTGAGGTAAAGGTAGAAGATTGTTGATTCACCTTTTGTTTTAAACTCTTTATTGTCTTTGTACTGAGCAACAAACTCAGAAGTTAGACCTGTACGATCGATGTCACCTTTTTCGTAAAGGTTAACACCTGTCGCTGTCTCTTTAACGACCTTAACGTTGATCGTTTTAAGTTTGACCGCATCTTTATCCCAGTAGTTATCGTTTTTAACCATTTTCCAGCCTTGCTCACGTGTCCACTCTGTTAATTTGAATGGTCCGTTATAGAGCGACTTATCTGCAGTCGAACCGAAGTCTTTCCCGATTTTCTTCGAAAGTTCTTCTGATTTCGGCATGAATGGTCCGAATCCAGTGAGACCGAGGAAGTAATCTGCAGGTGCTTTTAACTTAACTTCGAGCGTTTTGTCATCGACTGCTTTAACACCGACAGCATCACGATCGCCTTTTTTCGTGTTGTACTCTTCTGCACCTTCGATATTGTAGAAGACATATGCATACTGTGAAGCGTTCTCAGGATTTAGAACTTCTTTCCATGCATATTCGAAATCTTTTGCCGTAAGTGGTGTACCATCAGACCATTTCGCATCACGTAATTTGAACGTGTACGTCAACTTGTCGTCCGATACTTTGTGGCTTTCAGCAATACCTGGTGTTGGTTGCTGCTTGTCATCAAGACGGTACAGACCTTCCATTGTGTTATTCAACACGTTGAATGAGACTGAGTCCGTCGAAGTCGTCGGGTTCAGTGTAGGAATATCAGCTGATTCAATCAAGTTAAGCGTTTGTTCACTTGATTTTTTGCTTGAACCTGTGTCGCCCGATTTGTCGCCTGAATCCGTTGTCGAACAAGCTGCGAGGAACGCACTTGATACGAGAGCTACAGATGTAGCTAGAGCAAAGCTTTTCTTCTTCATGTTACGATGACCCCCCTAAAATTCTAAAAGCATGATACTGTCAGGTTTTTGACCGAAAAAAAAGAATTACTATATTCGAATCAAACCCTTCGTTACAAATAGTTTACAATGTTCTGATAATTTTGCAAACCTTTTATCCGATTTTTCTAAATATTTTTTCAAAAAAGACTGGGACCACACGCAAAAATAGTCCCAGTTAAATAATTATTTTAGAATTTTCATCGATCGAAGTAGGTATTCTGGTCCATAGATGGGGACTTCAATTCCTTGAATCGTATCAGAAACATATAATTTTTCAGTCGTCTGATACAAAGGAACGATGACAGCATCTTGTTTAATTAAACGTTTTTCCGCTTGATGATACAGTGCTTGTTTTTTCTTTACATCTTGTGTCTGTCGTGCTTTTTCAATCGTCTGATCATACGTATCGGATTGATAGTTTACGGAATTTAACGGATTATCCGAAACGAACTGATTCAAATACGCAAGTGGACCTGGATAATCTGGCATCCAACCTGTAAGTGTCATCGCATATTGTGCTGATTGTTCTTTATTTATTTTCTCTTCAATCGCAACGGGTTTAAGGACGATATCAATATTAGGCAACTGTTTCTCAAGATACGTCTCGAGCTGTTTCCCGATCCGTTTTGCCTGTGGATCATCAAAATTAAGCATCTCGATTCGTTGTTTCTTCTGTTGTTTACCATTTTCTTTTTTTACTTGTACCGGTTCTGTCATTAATACATTCGTATCTGTAACAACGAATCGATTCGTCGGAATGCCTGCATATCCTAAAGGAAGTTGAACGGACTCTTTTTCCATCAAGGCGTAAGCAATTCGTTGTCGGAGTGTTTTTTCGCGGAAGGCTTCATTTTTTTGATTAAATGCGATATAAAAGACACCGCTCCGCTTTTTTTGATAGGTTGGTCGAGAGACTTGATCTTCTTGTGTCTCGACACTCTCTTGTAACGGAAGAATCGCTGCTTTACTGTTCTCATACGTACTCCATTGCGTCTGATGATCAAAGATGATGCGACTTTTCACTTTCTCGACCGTGACAACATTTTGTTGATGATACTGGTTGTTTTTCTTAAGCGTATATCCGTTTTTCGACATCTGTTCTAGTGTAAACGGACCATTACCCGTGAGCTCCTGCCACTTCTTAGATTCCGGTTGGGGATAAAAGACGGACATCGCGAGTAATTCTTTTAGATTCGAAACCGGCTGATTCAGCGTGATGACAAGTTGATCGCGTCCTTTCGCCTTTACACCTAAACGCTCTGGCTTCATTTTTCCGTCGTTGACGGCACGTCCATTTTCAAACACTTCAAATAAAAAACCATAAGGAGAATTCGTTTTATTAGCTGCTACACGTCGGAAACTATCGACAAAGTCTTGTGCCGTGATCGACTGACCCTGCGCATTTTTCGTTTGTTTGAGTTGAATCGTATACGTCAGACGATCCTTTGAGACTGACATATCCTGTGCTAATCCTCTACGGACGGATGTCCCAGAAGTAAAGACATATAATCCTTCATACAGTTGTGCTAACAGTGTCTGAGAACGGCTATCCGTCGCTAACGCAATATCGGATGTTTTCGGGAGTGATGATTCAATTAATTCAACCTTCACTGCTTGGGTCTCCTGATCTGTTTTCGTCTTTTGAGATGATAGACGATATATGAGCGTACCACTGAGACCAATCAATAAAAATAGGATCAGTATCAGGATTGATGTTTTTCTTGTGATGTTAGTCATAAACGACTCCTTTCTGCGTCAAACACGCATTTCTCTATTGAATCAGAAAATCAGCAAAAAAGCGACCCCCTCGTTTTTCCAAGGGAATCGCTTAAGCTTAAGCTTCGTAACGTTTGAAGACGAGTGATGCGTTGTGTCCACCGAACCCGAGCGAGTTGCTCAGGGCGTAATTCAATTCGACGCTCCGTGCACCTTCCGTCACGTAATCAAGATCACAACCTTCACTTGGCTGTTTGAGATGAATCGTTGGGTGAACGGTTTGTTCTTGTAGCGATTTAATCGTCGCAATCGCCTCGACCCCACCTGCGCCACCAAGCAAGTGACCAATCATCGATTTCGTCGAATTGACGACGAGTTGTTTTGCCTGTTCACCGAAGACACTGTGGATCGCTTTCGTTTCAAGAATGTCGTTCATCGGTGTACTCGTTCCGTGTGCATTGATATATCCGACTGCTCCTGGTGCGATACCTGCATCTTGGATTGCCATTGCCATCGCACGTGCTCCACCGTCTCCATCTGGATCTGGAGCTGTGATGTGGTAGGCGTCAGCTGTTAATCCATACCCACTGACTTCGGCATAGATTTTTGCGCCACGTGCTACCGCATGCTCGTACTCTTCAAGAATCAAGATGCCTGCTCCTTCTCCCATGACGAATCCATCACGTCCTTCGTCAAACGGACGGCTTGCTGTCTCAGGATCGTGATTCGTTGACATCGCTTTGTTGGAACAAAAACCAGCAAACGCTAAGTTCGTGATTGGTGCTTCCGCTCCACCAGCGATCATGACATCTGCATCGCCCCGTTCGATGACACGAAGTGCTTCCCCGATCGCATTCGTTCCTGAAGCACATGCTGTGACAGAACAGTTATTCGGCCCCTTGGCTCCGGTATAGATCGATACCTGACCGCTTGCCATGTTCGGAATCATCATCGGAATGAAGAACGGGCTGACACGACGGTGTCCGCGCTCGAAGTAAATTTTTGCTTGTTTCTCGATTGTCTCCACGCCACCAATCCCTGATCCAATCCAGACACCTGCACGTTCAGCAATCGACTTGATATCAATTCCAGCATCTTTTACAGCTTCCATGCTTGCGACAAGTGAGTAATGAACGAAGCGGTCCATCTTGCGTGCTTCTTTCGCCTCGATGAATTCTGTCACGTCGAAGTTCTGCAATTCGCCAGTGACCTTTGTTGGATATTCATCGATATCGAGACGCTCCATCGGTCGAATCCCGTTCGTTCCTTCTTTTAATGCTTCCCAGAATGTATTAGCATCGTTCCCGATTGGTGTCAGTGCTCCGATTCCTGTGACTACAACGCGTTTTCTCATCATCTTATGTGTTCTCTCCTTTAGTCCAAGTAATGTATGCTGCTCCCCAAGTCAATCCGGCACCGAATCCAGCAAGTACGAGCTTCGTACCAGGTGTCAAGCGTCCTTGTTGACGTGCTTCTTCGAGCGCGAGTGGGATTGAAGCAGCCGATGTATTCGCATGCTCATCGATGGTGACGATGACTTTCTCTTGCGGTATATGCAGTCGTTCGCACGCTGCATCGATAATTCGTAGGTTTGCCTGATGCGGAATCAAGATATCAATGTCTTCGAGTGTGCTATCCGCTTTTTGAATGACTTTTTCAACGATTTCCGGTAATTTGCGAACAGCGAACTTAAAGACTTCACGACCATTCATCTCGATTGGTCCATCGATGTCCTTAAATAACAAATGTGCTCCGCGTCCATCTGTTCCAAGCTCAAAGGCATTAAGACCCTCTTGCTCAGTTGATCCGATGACGACTGCCCCTGCACCGTCTCCAAATAAGATGGCAGTTGACCGGTCTGACCAGTCGACGATACTCGACATTTTTTCAGCACCGATGACGAGCGCATGTTTTCCTTCGACTGTTGCTAACATGCTAGCAGCTGTTTGTAATGCAAAGATGAAACCACTACATGCCGCACTAATATCGAATGCAGTCGCTCCGCGTGCTCCAAGACGCTCTTGAACGATACAGGCAGTAGACGGAAATGCTCGTCCTGTTGCCGTTCCGACGACGATCAACCCGATGTCCTCTACTGTCAATCCAGCATCATCAAGCGCTTTCTGAGCAGCTTCTGTCGCTAAGTCAGTGACATCCACATCATCGGCTGCAATCCGTCGTGCCCCGATTCCTGTCCGTGTCCGAATCCATTCATCGCTCGTATCGAGCGTCGTTGCTAATTCATCGTTCGTCACGCGGCGTGACGGCAAAGACGTTCCTAATCCTACAATCCCGATCTTCATAAGGCATCCCCTTTTGTTATTAGTATCTGGTACTAATATAAAGCGTTAATATACTTTTGTCAAAGAAAAAAGGAAGAGCATGGTCTCCCTTGCCCTTCCCCCATACCTCATTCTACTAACGTCCGTACGACTTCCATGACCATTTTAGCGGAATTGATTGACGCAATCTCGAGGAATTCATCAAACGAGAGTGACGCTTCTTCATTGGCGCTATCTGAAATCGACCGCGTTACGACGAACGGAACACCGAACTGATGACAGACCTGTGCGATTGGTGCTGCTTCCATCTCGACGGCTGCGACTTCTGGGAAGTGCGCCTTGATTTGAGCAGAGCGCTCTGAATCGTGGATGAATGAATCGCCTGTCGCAATTAATCCATGAACGACGCGAATCGCATCCATCCGCTCGATGACGGCTTCTGCCGTTGCAACAAGCTTCGGATCTGCTTGATAGGCAGCTGGCATTCCAGGTACCTGACCATATTCGTATCCAAATGCCGTCACGTCGACGTCGTGGTGACGTACTTCTGTTGAGACGACGACATCCCCGACCGTTAAGCCTTCCTTGAATCCACCTGCTGAGCCCGTATTGATGACAGCACTTGGTTTGTAGTGGTCTAGCAATAATGTCGTCCCGATCGCAGCGTTCACTTTCCCGATTCCTGACTTCAAGATGACGACAGGAACGCTATTTAAAAGCCCTTCATAAAAATGATAGTTTGCGATGACTGTATCTTTACGTTCTGATAACTCATTACGCAATAAGTTGACTTCCTCTTCCATTGCGCCGATGATTGCGATTGGCATAATTCATTCCTCCATCAAACAGAAAGCCGGATTGCTCCGGCTCCTGTGTTCTTTATTTGATCGATGTAATTTTTACTGCGTATTCGCCGCCTGGTGCTGGTACAGAGACTTGATCTCCGACTTGGTGCCCCATTAAACTTTTCGCGATTGGTGATTCGTTCGAGATTTTACCCGTGAACGGATCTGCTTCGGCACTACCGACGATCGTATACGTATCTTCTTCGTTATCTTCGACACTTAAGAAAGTGACCGTCGTTCCGATACCGACGACCGAGATATCCTTCTCTTCTTCTGAGATGATGGCAACATTACGAAGCATCTCTTCAAGTTGAGCGATCCGGCCTTCGACCATCGCTTGCTCTTCTTTTGCTGAATCGTACTCAGCGTTCTCTGAAAGGTCACCGAACGAACGGGCGATCTTGATGTTCTCGACGACTTCTTTCCGGCGGACTGACTTCAATTCATTCAATTCATTTTCAATGTTCGCTTTACCTTCAAGCGTCATGTAGTATTGCTTTTCTGCCATTTTTGTCACGCTCCTTTTTATTCCACTAGTATAGTATATTCACATCTTTTTTGGAATCAATATCCTCTTTGATCGAGTGCTGAACGATAATCAAGAATCGCTCGAATCTTCGTCACGAGTAAATCGATCGCGACATGATTCTCGCCGCCTTCCGGTACGATGATGTCCGCATACCGTTTTGTTGGTTCACAGAACTGCAGATGCATCGGACGAACGACGTTCGTGTACTGCTCAACGACTGAGTCGATCGAACGTCCACGTTCGTTGATATCACGTTGCATCCGACGCAAAATGCGAACGTCCGCATCCGTATCGACGAACACCTTGATATCCATTAGTTCCCGTAACCGTTCGTCTTCAAGCGCTAAAATTCCTTCTACGATGATGACATCGCGTGGTTCGAGACGAATCGTTTCTTGTGCCCGCGTGTGGGCGACATAGTCATATACCGGTTTTTCAACGGCAATGTTTTCACGGAGCGACTGAATGTGCTCAATCAACAGACCATTATCAAAAGCGAACGGGTGATCATAGTTTGTCTGATACCGCTCCTCCATTGATAAATCACTTTGATCTTTATAATACGCGTCCTGCTCAATCATGACGATTGATTCACTTGGGAACGCATCGACGAGTGAACGTGCCACCGTCGTCTTCCCTGAACCCGTTCCGCCCGCTACGCCAATTACTACCGGTTTTTGCATGTCATTCGTTCCTCCATCATTTCGACTTTTTCCGACTGACGGATACACCGTCACCGAGCGGAAAAATCGTCGTATCGTATTGTTCTTGTTCCATCATCCAGACCGTGAATTCCTTGACGAGACGCACGAGTCGACGTCTTCTTCGATCGAATGTCTTCGGATCAGACTCGAGGACATCTCCGTGTAAGAAGAGATTATCCGTATAGAGCACGCCGCCCTCAGGAATGAGTCGCCCATATCCTGCAAAGAATTTTTTATACTGTCCTTTAGCTGCATCAATGAAGACCGCATCGAACTGGTCTTCAAGCGTTTCGGCTAATTCTACTGCATCACCAAAAATGATGTCAATCCGGTCCGCCACATCTGACCGGGCGATGAAGGTTTTTGCTTCTTCATACCGCTTTGCATTTCGTTCAATCGTCGTAATGCGCGCATCCGGTAGCGCACGGGCCATCCGAATCGCACTATATCCGATTGCGGTTCCGACTTCTAAAATGCGCTTCGGTTGTTGTAATCGCAATAGCGATAACAAGACTTCGGAACCTGTCAGTTCGATGATTGGTATATGATGTTCTTCCGCATAACGCTCCATTTCTTCTAACAGAGCATCTCGAGGATGAATCATTGATTCGACATAGGTCGTGAAATCATTCACGCCATTCACTCCCTCTTCCGCATAAACAGGTTGACTTGAAGCGAACTTCCCGCTTCAACCCAACCCGTTGCTCATTGCTCTTTACTCGCTTCGTATTCCACCCATTCCGGCTTATACTTAACGACGTTTCGTTGATGTTCTTCATATGTCTCTTCGTATAGAATCTGTCCTCGTGGATGTTTATCACTTGGTGGACGGGCGAAGAAATAGACATATTTCGTTTTATTCGGATTTAACACGGCAAGTACCGAATCCTTACTGACCGTTGAAATCGGACCAATCGGAATTCCTTCGTACTTGTACGTGTTGTACTTCGAATTGTTCTCGAGATCCTTCAGCGTCGTTAAAGCCGTATTTTCACCTGTGCCATACCAAACCGTTGGATCCGACTGTAACTTCATACCGTCATCCAATCGATTTTTAAAGACACCAGCGATTTCACGACGATCATCTGCTGTCGCCGCTTCACGCTCGACCATGGAACCGAGACTGAGTACTTCATGGAAGGTCATGCCAGACTTTTGAATGGCATCCTCATTCTCATCGTAGACTTTTTCTGTTTCATCGAGCATCGTCTCGACGATTTGATCAATGCTTTTTCCTTTATCAAACTCATACGTTGCTGGGAAGAGGTACCCTTCAAGTGCATACAGGACACCATCTTTTTTCACTTCATCCGTCAACATCGGATATTTTTCAATCATGCTGTCGATGAATGTCGCATCCGTCAATTCTTTACGGACCGTCTCTTCCTTGAAGTTCGTTGCTTTCGCGATCAAAGCGATTTGACGATCCATCGTGATGCCTTCAGGTAACGTGATTTTCACATCCGCTGCCTTCATGACCGTTCCCGTCTTTAATTCATTGATGATTTCATCCGGGGACATGGCTTGTGACAGTGTATACGTACCCGCCTGGAATGACGATTCATTCTTATAACGGACGTAATAACGGAAAATCGTCTCGTTCGCAATCAAGTCTTTTTCCTTTAGTAAGGAAGCAATCGTACTCGTCCCTGCTCCTAAAGGAACTTCGACTTTGACGGATTTCGTCGCTGCTTCATCGACTGGTTCAAGCGCATTTTTCAAAAAGACATAGACGACCGCACTGGCAACTAGAAAAATCGTCAACAATACAGAAAGGATGATTAGCGTAATCCGCCGTGATGTCCGGCGTCGCCTTTTTTCGATTTCGGCATTTTGCTTCCATTCGTTCTCCATCGGTTCCTCCTTCTTCTCTTAAAACAAGGTGACATCGTAAGAGAAAGTCTCTTACGACGTCACCTGTCATGAGTCGGGTTAGTCTAACTGATCTTCGAGCGTGTTAAAGACTTCTTCGATTTCATCCCAAGTCGCTGTATCATCTTCATCGATCGGTACGAGGTTGAAGTCGTTGTCTCCATCACCGTATTCGTCAAGTTCGTAAACGAAGATATCGACTTCTTCTGCTTCGTCATAGTCTGCTCCGATTGGCTCAAGGAAGATGTATGTCTTACTCGAACGTGGGCTTTCGTAACGCAGACGTTCTACGAATTCGAAATCATTTCCTTCGCCGTCCGGAATTACGTAACGTGTTGGTTCATTCTGTTGCATCAGTGATCCGCTCCTTTAACGCAAGCTCGAGTTCATCCCAAGTTTGCTCATCATTTTCATCGATCAGGCTCAATTCGAAATCATCTTCGCCTTCTCCATATTCATCGATCTCACAGATGATCAGATCATCTGCTCCTTCGTCAGGGTTACCGATCATTTCAAGAAACAGATAGGTTTTTCCTGTACGTTCACTCGAGTAACGGTACCATTCTTCGAAAAGATGTTCGCCGCCCTCTTCATCTGGAAAGAGATACTGACGTTTTTCTTCAGCCATCGGTTTCTCCCCCTTCATCGATTCGTCCGATCCAAGTACGATTGCAGGATCATGACGGCAGCCATCTTATCGATGACTTGTTTACGCTTTTTACGGCTGACATCGGCATCGATCAGCATCCGTTCTGCTTGCATCGTCGTCAACCGTTCATCCATGAAGACGACTTCAAGCCCGGTATGCTGTTCGATTTCCTTCGCAAAAGCTTCACTTGCTTCTGCGCGGGGACCGATGGAACCGTTCATGTTTTTCGGAAGACCAATGACTAGGATTTCGACATTGTATGTCTTCATGATGACATCGAGCCGTTTGAAGGCTTCTGGGTAATCCGGTTCCGTCCACTTGACCGTCTCGACGCCTTGCGCCGTCCAGCCCATCAAGTCACTGACCGCTACCCCGATCGTCTTCGAACCGACATCTAGTCCCATTGCACGTTTCATTTTGAATTTCCACTCTCCGCCAAATAAGATTTCACGAGTTCTTCGAGCAATTCGTCGCGTTCAATCTTACGAATTAAATTACGTGCGTCATTATGACGAGGAATGTAAGCAGGATCTCCTGAAAGGAGATAGCCGACGATTTGGTTGATCGGATGATATCCTTTTTCTTCTAAAGCATGATAGACCGTCAACAACACATCACGTGTCGCTGCTTTGTTATCGTCTTCCGGAAAGTTGAATTTCATCGTTTGATCCATCTGACTCACGTTCATCACCTCTTTCATATACACTACGTTTCTATTATGCCAGTGATTGCACGTATTGTGAAGCGTACGCGAGTGCTTCTTCTAATTTCGACGCATCTTTTCCACCAGCTTGAGCCATGTCAGGGCGACCGCCACCGCCACCACCGCAGCGTGTTGCGACTTCCTTGATCAATTTACCAGCATGATAGCCTTGGTCGATTAAATCTTTTGAGACGCTTGCGACGAGATTGACTTTCTCGCCTTGCGCACTTCCGAGAACGATGATTGCCGATCCGAGCGAGCTCTTCAACTCGTCCATCATACCGCGAAGAGCATCCATATCTGAGACGTCGACCCGTTTCGCAAGCACACGCACGCCATTGATTTCCTCAACATCGTCCTTCAATGAAGCAGCTTCGATGTTCGCGAGTTTTGCTTGCAACGATTCATTCGCCCGTTCCGTCTCACGGAGCTGTTGTTGCAGTGCTTCGATGCGAACAGGAACTTCTGTCGTCTTCGTCTTCAAGACAGCTGCTGCTTGTTCGAGTGTTTCCAAGTGTTGATTCATGACACGATATGCGCCTGCACCCGTTACCGCTTCGATTCGGCGTGTACCTGCACCGATACCAGACTCTGAAACGATCTTGAACAAGCCGATTTCTGCTGTGTTCCCGACGTGGATACCGCCACACAACTCGATCGAGTATGTGCCTGCTGAGACGACACGGACCGTTTCACCGTATTTCTCACCGAACAATGCCATTGCGCCTTTTGCTTTTGCATCAGTGATGTTCATCTCTTCGATATCAACCGGTAGTGATGCCCAGATTGCTTGGTTGACGTCTTGTTCAATCTTCGTCAACTCTTCTTGTGTCACTGCACCGAAGTGTGAGAAGTCGAAACGAAGACGATCTGGAGAAACGAGTGATCCTGCTTGGTTGACGTGTGTTCCGAGCGTATCTTTCAATGCTTTATGAAGCAAGTGTGTTGCCGTATGGTTTTTCGTGACGGCTTTACGCTCTGCTGCTTCGACTGTTGCAACGACGTCTGCAGCTTCCGTTGCGATCCCTGTACGAACGATGACCGTATGCAAGTTTTGACCGTTTGGTGCTTTTTGAACATCTTTGACATCAAGAACGAAGTCTTTGCCTTCGATTGTTCCTGTATCCGCGACTTCACCACCACTTTCAGCGTAGAACGGTGTGATGTCAAGAATGACTTGTGCTTCTTCACCAGCAGCGACTTCTGTGACTCGTTCTCCATCATGCAACAATGCGATGATTTTCGCATCCGCCTTAAGGTCGGTATAGCCGACGAACGTACTTTTATCTTTTAGCGTCGAGAGGACTTCCGATTGCTGTTGCATCGAACCACTCTCTTCACGCGCTGCACGTGCACGCTGACGTTGTGCATCCATCGCTAGTTTGAAGCCTTCTTCATCAACAGACATCTGATGATCTTCCGCATACTCGACTGTCAATTCGAGTGGGAAACCATACGTGTCATACAGACGGAACGCATCTTCGCCACTGATAACATGCTCACCGTTCGCCTTAGACGTCTGAGCGACTGTGTTCAAGATTGCAAGACCGTCATGAAGTGTCTCATGGAAACGTTCTTCTTCGTTTTTGATGACACGTTTGATGAAGTCTGCTTTTTCTGGAACTTGTGGGTAGAAGTCGACCATGACATTCCCGACCGTATCGACGAGTTCATACATGAACGGACGTTCGATTCCAAGCATCTTCGCATAACGAACCGCACGGCGTAGTAAACGACGAAGGACATATCCACGACCTTCATTCGAAGGAAGCGCACCGTCACCGATTGCGAATGACACAGTACGGATGTGGTCTGCGATGACCTTGAATGCTACATCGAGTTTCGAATCATCACGGTAGATTTTACCGCTGATCTCTTCTGTTTTGTGAATGATCGGCATGAACAGATCCGTATCGAAGTTCGTCGGCACGTCCTGCATGACACATGCCATCCGTTCGAGTCCCATTCCTGTATCGATGTTTTTACGCGGAAGTTCCGTGTAGTTGCCGTGTCCATCGTGGTTATACTGACTGAAAACGATATTCCAGATCTCGAGATAGCGTTCGTTTTCGCCACCTGGGTAGAGTTCTGAATCGTTCGGATCGTCTCCAAAAGCAGGTCCACGGTCGAAGAAGATTTCCGTGTTCGGACCAGATGGACCTTCACCGATTTCCCAGAAGTTATCTTCAAGTGGAATGATCCGCTCAGCCGGTACACCGAGTTCAAGCCAGATTTGACGCGCTGCGTCATCTTCCGGGTGAATCGTGACCGAGAGACGTTCCGGGTCAAGACCGTACCAGTCATCACTCGTCAAGAGTTCCCAGCCCCATTTGATTGCATCTTCACGGAAGTAATCACCGACAGAGAAGTTTCCGAGCATCTCGAAGAACGTATGGTGACGTGCTGTTTTCCCGACGTTTTCGATATCATTCGTCCGGATTGATTTTTGTGCGTTGACGATACGTGGATTATCAGGAATGACACGACCATCGAAATATTTCTTGAGTGTCGCAACCCCTGAGTTGATCCACAAGAGCGATGGATCCTCGACCGGTACGAGTGAAGCACTCGGTTCGATCGCATGCCCTTTGCTTTGGAAGAAATCAAGATACATCTGACGGATTTGTGCACCCGTTAATGGTTTTAGAGCTTTCATGAACAGTTACCCCCATTGGTTTTATTTGGACGCAAAAAAGCGATGCCTTCATCCCTGAAAAGGGACGAAAGCATCGCTTCCGTGGTACCACCCTCGTTCGTAAGCAATCCATTGCCTACCTCGAACATCTGATAACGGGGATGACCCGCAGGTGTTTACACCCGACTCCGGAAGGAGCTTCAAAGGGACTCGAGAAAGTGATTGCAGCAGACTCACTTCTCTCTGGACTCGAGTTTTCCTTTTACTTATCTTCCATCAACGTGTTACGTCCATTCATCTATCGTGATTATTACCTATCACACAGCATCCGTCAAGTCTTTGTCACCCCACCGAGTCGTTCAATCAATCGTGTTCGGCGCCGCGGCTCCTCTTCTTGCGACGCTTTATGAAACGCTCGTGGGTCGCCGAACAATAATAAACTCGACTTCGCACGGGTGACCGCCGTATAAATCAAGTTTCGGGAATGCTTGAATGCCCCCGTGAAATAGACCGGCATCAAGACGATCGGAAACTCGGACCCTTGTGCCTTGTGGATCGTAATCGCGTAGGCATGCGTGAATTGATCCCAGTCACTCCGGTTGTACTCGACTTCCGTCTGGTCGAAGCGGGCGATGATCTTATCCACCTTGTCGACGTTCTCTTTGGCGAAGAAGATATTGACGATTTCGCCGATATCTCCGTTATAGACGTTCTCTTCCGCATTATTGACGAGCTGAAGAATCTTATCCCCGGTCCGGTAAATCCGAGTGCCTTGTTTGACTTCGCGTTTTTTCGGTTCCTCCGGATTGTAGACGCGTTGCAAGGCGACATTCAGTTCGTCGATTCCGACCTGCCCACGGTAAGTCGGTGCCAGAACCTGAACATCGAATTTCGAATACCCTTTTGCGAGTGCTTTTTCCGCGAAGGCTGAGATGCCGCGTAACGTCTCTTGCGGAGACGCGGTGTAAAAGCGACGATCCGCAAGTGGTGATAACAAATCAGCTGACGTCGTCCGGTTCTTCAAATCATGCGCGAGCCGTAAAATCGAAGAATCTTCCGCTTGGCGATGGACGACGTTCAAACGAACGACGGGAATCCCTTCCGTATCCATCAAATCTGCCAGCACCTGCCCTGGACCGACGGATGGTAACTGATCGCGGTCACCGACGAACAAGATTTTCATACCGTTCGGCACAGCACGGAGCAGACTCGATAACAAGTAGATATCAATCATCGACGACTCATCGATGATCAGTACTTTCCCGGTGATCGGCTGATCTTCATTTAATTGGAAATTCGTTCCGTCATACTTCAACAGACGATGAATCGTCATCGCTGGGACGTCCGTTGCTTCCGACAAACGTTTAGCGGCGCGTCCGGTCGGTGCAACAAGGACGTACGGATAAACATCTCCCGTCTTGACGCGACTCTTCTCAAGCGGCCAATCATGAATTTCTTGCAGGGCATGTAAAATTCCCTTGATAACAGTCGTCTTACCGGTACCGGGTCCACCGGTCAGGACCATCAGCGGTGCTTTGACCGCTAACTCGATCGCTTCTCGCTGTTGCGCCGCATATTCCATGCCAAACTGTTCTTCGAGATGCCCGATTGCTTCAAGGATCGTCGCGACATCGACTTCCTGTTCGGCACCGTTCGCCATGACGCGCGCCAGTTCCTTCGCCGCTCGGACTTCGGCATAAAAGATCGTCGGTAAATACAAACAGCCTTCTTCGAGCTTGACCTTATCTTCAGCGAGCAACAGTTCAATCGCTTGTTCTAGCCGTTCACCCGGGTCTTCACCAAGCAAACGGGGTGCTCGCTGCAATAGTGAGTCGACTGTCGCAAAGGCATGTCCCTCTCCTGCTTCTTGTTCTAATATGTGCATGATCGAAGCAGCGACGCGCTCCGGGTGTAATCCGACGAGTCCGAGATGTGATGCGATATGATCGGCTGTCTTAAAACCAATCCCATTCACTTCATACATCAAGGAATATGGATTCTCTCGTATTCGCGCCATGGCGTCCCCTTCGTAAGCAGCATAAATCTTTGCCGCTAGCTTCGGCGTAACATCAAATGGTGCTAAGAACAGCATCAACTGATCGACACCGTATAACGTGGCGAGTCGACTCAAGATGATGTCAGCTTGTTTTTGTTTTAACCCAGGCACCTGATTCAGTACCCGTTCATCTTTCAAAATGAGATCCACTGCCTCTTCTCCGAGAGCATCGACGATATTTTTCGCTGTCTTCGGACCAATGCCGGTGAACGAACCATTCGTCAAGAAGCGGATCGTCGCATGTTTTGTCATCGGAACCGATCGCCGAATCAGTTCCGCCTTCAGTTGTTTTCCGAATCGGGGATGATCGACGAGACGACCGAATGCTTGATACGTTCCTCCGAGTTCGATCCCAACCCCAGTACCCGTGATGACGAGCTCGGTTTCTTTCAGTTCAAAGTTCTTTTCTTTGACGGCGACCAATACAATGGAGTGTGCTTCTTCTTCAGAAGAAAAGAGCACACGTTTGACGCGCCCGACGACTTGATGGGGGTGCTCCATCACTCCACCTTCTTTCTCTCTTTTTCATTCGCTGCTTTCATCATAGCATTCGTTTACCGGATTTTAAATCAGGGAAAGATACCCTGAAACATTTCGTTAAGAGGAGGAGTTTAAGGATGGCACGTTTACCGATTGCAGGATTGTGTGAATTAGTACTTGAAGTCGAGGATATGGACCGTGCGGTTGGCTTTTGGAATGGGACACTAGGCATTCCAGTCGTCGAGCAATGGGCTCCTGAAGATGCGGAACCAAGTAAAGAACAATCTAAACAAGACGGGGTCTGGGCCACGTGGCTTTACATTGGCGGTAATACTCGACTCGGCCTGTGGCTGAAGCGAGACTTCACGATGGAAGAACGGACCGTCAAACACTTACCAGTGTCCGAATGGGACACGTTGTACGATGAAGGTGGTGTCCATGTCCACTGTGCTTTCTACGTTGAGAAGGACGAGTTCCAGCAAGCCTTGAATCAATTGCGGGAAGCATCAATCACCGTGAAGCTCAGAGAATGGGACGAACAGGAGACATCGAATCAAAAAGAACATTCTGCTTATTTCAAGGATACGGAAAATAACGTCATCGAACTGTACACGAAAAACATGGATGAAGCCTATGAAGACTTTTCCGGTCCACCACTTCGTGTCATCCGTGAAGTTGGGAATTAAATAGCATAAAAAAAGACGACTCCAGGCGGAATCGTCTTTTTTATATCAGTCTGCTTGTTTTAATAACGCATCCATCTTCGCTTTCGCGTCCCGCGCAAGGGCGTGTTCCGGCTGGTAGGCAAGAACGGCTTCGAGTTCTGCATAACAGGCTTCTTGTTGACCAAGGAAAGCAAGGGCAATCGCATAATTGTATCGTGCATCTGTATGCGTTTCGTCAAGCATCAAGACGTGCTCGAACATCTCGACCGCTTCTTCCAACTTCTCGTTTTGCGCTAAGGCAAGTCCGTATTGGAATGCGATCTCGATATCGACACCGTTTAGTTCTGACGCACGCTGTAAACGGGGCAACCCGCGGACTGGATCACCGAGTTTTTGATACGTCATCCCAAGCATGAAATGGAGATCCGCGTCGTCAAGTCCATATAATAACGCTGCCCGCAATGATTCCTCTGCTTCGACGAGTTGATCGGCAGCAAAGAACAGCGCCCCTTTTGCATAATAGGCACTCGCAAACGTGTTATCGATCATCAGTGCCCGGTCATAAAAACGAAGGGCACGATCAGCATCGTTCATCGATTGGAGTAATGTTCCAAGATTGACGTACGCTGTCGGATCTTTTGGATTTTCTTCGATCGCGTCGTTAAACGCTTGCGCTGCTAATTCATAATTTCCAGCTTCTAGATGCCGGAATCCTACTTCATTATAGTTCATCTTCTTTTGCTCCTTACGCTAGATAAGCGAGGCGTTCGCCTGCTTTATAGGCTGCATCGATCGTCGCACCACCGAGGCAGATGTCCCCATCATAGAACACGACTGCTTGTCCTGGTGTGATTGCTCGTTGACGCTCGTCAAATGAAACATCGAGTCCATCTTCGAGGACACGAACCGTGACGGTTGTATCTTGTTGACGGTAACGGAATTTCGCCGTACAACGGAATGTCTCACCGACCGGACGCTCAGATGTCCAGCTGACATCTGAAGCAAGTAACCCTTCCGAATACAACAATTCGTTATGGAATCCTTGATCGACATAGAGGATGTTCTCCTCTAAATTTTTCCCGACGACGAACCAAGGCTCTCCGTCGCCACCGATACCGAGTCCATGACGTTGCCCCATCGTATAGTACATCAATCCATCGTGACGTCCCATGACGTTGCCGTCAAGTGTCCGCATCTCACCGGGTTGCGCCGGCAGATATTGACCGAGGAATTGTTTGAAGTTCCGCTCGCCAATGAAGCAAATGCCTGTCGAGTCTTTTTTCTTCGCCGTTGCGAGGTTCGCTTCTTCTGCGATCCGGCGCACTTCTGATTTTTCCATGTGCCCGATCGGGAACATCGCCTTCGCGATTTGCTCTTGCGACAATTGATTCAAGAAATATGTTTGATCCTTGTTTGCATCAACGCCTCGAAGCAATTTATGTTCTCCATCCTCATAGACGGCACGCGCATAGTGCCCTGTCGCGACGAAATCGGCACCAAGACGCATCGCGTGATCGAGGAAGGCTTTGAACTTGATTTCCTTGTTACACATGACGTCCGGATTCGGTGTCCGACCGAGTTTATATTCATCGAGGAAGTACGTGAAGACCTTATCCCAGTACTCTTTCTCGAAATTGACTGCATAGTACGGAATGCCGATTTGATTGGCTACCGCGATGACGTCTTCATAATCTTCCGTCGCCGTACAAAAGCCGTTCTCATCCGTGTCATCCCAGTTTTTCATGAAGATTCCAATGACGTTATAGCCTTGCTCTTTTAATAAATGAGCCGTCACAGAAGAATCGACACCGCCCGACATCCCAACGACGACTGTCGTTTCACTCGGGGCTTTCGCTCGTGTATTCATTTATTTCACCTCTTAGTTAATTCTGAAACGATTTTACGACATCTTGCAAGGCTTGTGCGAGTAGTTCGACTTGCGCGAGCTCATTTCCGTGACCAAAACTGATCCGGACCGATGCTCGTGTCCGTTCATCTTCGCCATACATCGCCGATAAGACATGCGAAGGTTCGACGGATCCTGCCGTACATGCACTCCCGCTCGATACGGCCATTTGACGCATATCAAGCATGATCAGGAACGGTTCGATTTCAATCCGCGGGAAGTAAAGATTGAGGACATTCGGCAATCCTTCAACGCCGTTAACTTCGTAAGTGACGCCACTTTCATCCAATCGCGTTAGCAAAACGTTACGCAGTTGTTTGATGTGGTCCTGTTGTTGATCACGCTCTGCGATCATCAGTTCGAGCGCTTTCGCTAAACCGACGATTCCCGGTACGTTCTCCGTACCAGCACGACGCTTGCGTTCCTGTTCTCCTCCGAACGTTTGAGGCGCTAACTTCACACCAGTCCGTACATACAACAATCCGATTCCTTTTGGCCCATTGATTTTATGACCAGACGCGGATAAGAGATCGACCTGTAACGCTTCGACATCGATTGCTTGTTTTCCGAACACTTGCACCGCGTCCGTATGGAACAAAATACCGCGTTCTCGTAAAAATTGACCGAATGCCGCAATCGGCTGAATCGTTCCAACTTCATTGTTGCCGAACATGATCGAGACGAGTGTCGTATCTTCCCGTACCGCTTCTTGCAAAGCAGCCATTGAGACAACGCCTGTATCTGGAACATCGAGATACGTAACGTCATAGCCTTGTTTTTCGAGCTCTTCGAACGCATGCAAAACAGCATGGTGCTCAAACCGTGTCGTAATGAGATGACGCCCTTTTTCACGCGCCGCCTCAGCCGCACCGAAGATTGCATAATTATCCGATTCCGTTCCACCGCTCGTGAAAATCAGTTCGGTTGGTTTCGCGTTCAATTCTTGTGCGATCTGCCGGCGTGCTTTGTCAATTGCTGCCCGAGCAGACCGACCAGCCGCGTGGACACTAGATGGGTTGCCATACTGTTCGAGCAAATAAGGCGTCATCGCCTCAAGGACTTCCGGACGCATCGGCGTCGTCGCCGAGTGGTCAAAGTAATTCATTCGTTTTCACCTCTCAAATATAGAACATGTATCCTGTATCTTCTTCTTCCGCTAAGTCTTGTAGCGTCGTTGAATCGAGTACTTGATCGACTGCTTGCTGGATTTTATCCCACAGTTTGCGTTTTGTGACCTCGTCACACGCATCGCCTTCGACGACGACGAGTGGTCCTTCAAGCAGGCGGATGATTTCACCCGCTGTGATGTTTTGCGCTTCACGACCGAGCTTATACCCGCCGTAAGCACCGCGTACACTTTTGACGAGACCTCCATTACGAAGGGGGGCAATCAACTGTTCAAGATAATGCTCAGATAGGTCATACATCTGCGCGATTTTTTTTAGGGATAATGGTTTAGATTCAGCTTCTTTCGCGAGTGCGATCATGATCGTCAGACCATATCGCCCTTTCGTCGAGATTTTCATCATGCGAAGGATCATCCTTTCTAGTATAGTAGTAGCTAAAAGTGGAAGGAGCGTATGTGTATGGCACATTTATTTGAATCCCAGTCACCTGCCGGACCGCTCGCGAATCGAATGCGTCCGCAGAATCTGGATGAAATCGTCGGACAACGCCATCTGATTGGAGAGACGACGCTCCTGCGGCGTGCCATCTTAGCCGATCGTCTCGGAACCGTCATTTTTTACGGTCCACCCGGAACCGGTAAGACGACGCTCGCGCGTGTCATCTCCAGTTATACGAAATCAGCGTTCGAGCAATTGAACGCGGTCACAGCGAAACTGGAACAATTACGGGAAATTCTAAAAGCGGCCGAAGCCCGTCTTCAGTTCGAGGATCAAAAAACGATTCTCTTTCTCGATGAGATCCATCGATTCAATAAGATGCAACAAGACGCCTTACTGCCAGCGCTCGAAGCAGGTACGATCACGTTGATCGGGGCGACGACTGAAAATCCGAGTTTTGAGGTCAACGCCGCTCTGTTATCGCGGGCAACAGTCTTTCGTTTCGAGCCCCCGACAGCAGACGATTTACGAATCGTCCTCGACCGGACCCTAAAAGACGAAGAACGTGGTCTTGGCAAATATCCGATCACGATCACGGATGACGCGATCGATCATTACGTCAAGTTGTCGGATGGCGATTACCGGGCATTATTGAATGCACTTGAACTCGCCGTCTTAACGACACCGGAAATCGATGGTCAGATCACGATCGATCTCGCTGTCGCCGAGGAATCGATTCAACAAAAAGCATTGAAGTACGATAAGGACGGCGATCGGCATTATGATGTCATCTCCGCCTTCATCAAATCGATTCGGGGTTCCGATCCCGACGCTGCGCTCTACTGGCTCGCTGTCATGATTGAAGCTGGCGAAAGTCCGCGCTTCATCGTACGGCGTCTCTACGTCCATGCGGCAGAAGACATCGGTCTGTCTGATCCGCAAGCGTTATTGATGGTCGATGCCTGCGCACGCGCGTGCGAGTACGTCGGTTTCCCTGAAGCAAGGATTCCGCTCGCTGAAACCGTCTTATATCTCGCGACGGCACCGAAATCGAATGCTGTCATCTCAGCAATCGATCAAGCATTGACACTCGTCCGCCGTTCAGACGGCGGTCCGGTACCGCCACATTTGCGCGATGCCCATCATCCGGGGGCAGCGGCACTTGGGAATGGCGTCACCTATCAGTACCCGCACGACTTCAAACATGCCTATGTGCCACAGAATTACTGGCCGGAGAACCTTGCCCGGACAAAACCGGTCTTTTATCGTCCAAGCCCACGCGGTTTTGAGAAACAACTGCAAGCTCGACTTGATTTTTGGAACAAACAAACAGCCACACATCAGAAAAAGCGACCATAAGGTCGCTTTTTTTAACGAACGCGTTCGATCGTCACGCCGGCTTCACGGACGATCTCGTTGATGACGTAGCTCGCTGCGATCAATCCACCAACTGATGGAACGAACGCATTTGAACTTGGCGGCATCTTTGCCTTACGAATTGCAGCCGCATCGTTTCCGACGACTTGACGGACTTCTTCGATGATCTTAACGGGCGGTTCATCGGAGAAGACGACAGGAACACCTTTATGGATGCCGGCTTTCCGAAGTTTCGTCCGAATGACCTTCGCTAGTGGATCATAACTTGTATCTTTGATGTCAACGATCTTGATGCGTGTTGGATCCATCTTGTTCGCCATCCCCATGCTTGAGATGATTGGAATGTTACGTTTCTTACATTCCTGAATCAAGTGAATCTTGAACGAGACCGTGTCCGATGCATCGATGACATAATCCGGTTGCTGTTCGAAGAACGACTCGAATGTCTCTTCATTGTAGAACATCTTCAAGCGAACGATTTCAAGATCCGGATTGATTAACGCAAGACGTTCTGCCATCGCATCGACCTTCGGTTGACCAACCGTCGGAAGCAAAGCATGGATTTGTCGGTTGACGTTCGTGATGTCGATATCGTCCTTATCGACAAGAATCAAACGACCTACACCACTGCGGGCAAGTGCTTCTGCTGAGAACGATCCAACACCACCGATACCCAGAATAGCGACGGACTTGGATGCCAATGCGTCAAGTCCAGTTTTACCGATTGCTAATTCATTACGCGAAAATTGATGTAACATCTCATAACCTCACAATACTCATACTGTTTTACTCGGAATTATATCATAAAAAAAACGTCATGCGACGTGTCAAACAACAAAATAATAAGACGATGGGACCCGAAGTGCCGTGTCGATACCTTATTTTTGAACCTGCTGTGCAGGTGGGTGTCTTATCCGATTCCTATTCGTACGTCCTCCTGCTGTGTTACGAGGCATGTACTACTAGTTGGAACGTCAAACTCCCTATCAAAAAAGAGTGGCTCAAAGATAAAAGGCGGCTCTCGTACAATTCAGGAACCCCATCTGATGCATTTAATATAGCATCCTCCCCTCTGAAATGCAACTACTTCCCACTCCAGAAAAAGATGCTTTTTTCAGGTCCAACGTTTCGTGAAGTGTTGATTCGGATCATATCGTTGTTGTTGGAATGCAGGATCAAATCGTGGTGTGCGTGTTGCATTCCCAACACCCGCGATGAACGCCCAGTTCCCATAATTCGAAGCGACATCATAGTCGATCAATTGCTGTTCGAAATATCGCGCTCCGATGCGCCAGTCCTGCTTTAATTCATGAATTAGATAACTGGCAACGATCTGCCTGCCGCGGTTCGACATCCATCCCGTCTCGCGAATCTCGTTCATGAAGGCGTCGACGAATGGCACACCAGTTTTTCCTTCTATCCAGCGTTCGACAGCCAGCTGGTCCGCCTTCCACGTGTATTGACCTTCTTGTAATCCGCTCGCACGGAACAGACGGCTTCCTGTCTCACGCATCGTCAAATGGAAGAAGTCACGCCATAACAATTCGAAATACAACCAGTACGTCGATTCATTCGCTCCCTGTTTTCGCTCGGCTTCTTGTAATTCAGCCATGACGCGGCGCGGTGAGAGTGAACCGTTCGCTAGCCAGGCAGACAACTTCGAAGAATCATTTCGTAAGAACCCATTCCGTGTTTCTTTATAGGTGAATACGGGCTCGGCGAGATATTCCTGAAGGCGTGCCCTTCCCGCTGATTCGCCTCCCCGAAATGGGAACGCGGTCTCTGGGGCCGCTTCAACTGATTCCTCTTTTATTAGCTGAATACCGGTTGGTGGATCGAGTGGATCGTAGAAGGTCCCTTTCGCCTCGACCCGTTTTCGAAATGCCGTAAAGACGCGCTTTAATTCATCACTTCCGATATCTTCCCGACGATGTAACGTCTGTGTTTCAAAAGAGCGGACGGTATATCTGTCTTCGATATACTGCTCACTTGTCGCTTCTTCTGTTCCGGTCATCTTATGGAAATAGACGGTATCATCCGCTTGCAGATAAGAATCGAGTGCCTCACTTGTCTCCCCTTCTACTATATCTAACGTAATCCCGATTTGAGACAGATGGCCCGCTAAGTTATCAAGTGTCTCTTGTTCGAACCGTGCTTGTTGTGTACCTCTTTTAAAATCGCGTTTCTTTTGGTCTTTGACGTATACGGCACGAATGACGTCCTGTTCTTCACACGCACTCCGAAGTGCCTCATGATCATCGACACGTAAATCATGACGATACCAAACGACTGCTCCCATATTGATCGACTCCCTTCTCCTTATACTATGACCCGACCAAGGTAGATAGAAAACCACTTGATGTGCCGATGAGGTTTTAAGACGTTGTTTTCGTGGAATATGATTAGTACAACAAATCAGAGGAGTGAATGAATCAATGGCAGCAAAACGCGGTAAACTCAGAACATTAATGACGCTCGTAACGACGGTTGGTCCAATCGTCTATAAATTCTATAAAAAGCAACAGTCGAAAAAATCAATCAACAACCCTAAATAAAAAATGGACGTCTCCTTATCGGAGCGTCCATTTTTTAACGTTTACTTACCCCTTCACTCGCCTCTACATAAAAACGCCATGGATAGGCTGTCGCTTCTCCTGCATTCGGAATACCGATCCGTGTCGTCTGGACGACCGCGTCGACCGAGTCAGCAACAAGTCGGAAACGGTCTTGATAAAGATCCTGTCCCGAATCAGCTGTCGTTAGACCGAATCCTTGGCACAGTTTCGCCGGTCCATTGACGAGATTGCGTCGTTGCGCCGCTGTCAACTCTGCGTAGGAACAACCAAAACGACGTTCCGCGACGAGATCGTGCCCACTAATGATTTCCGCACCTCGTAGCAATAATCCGTATCCTTCCCCTTCATGTCCACAAACGATATTCATGCAGTGATGCATCCCATATGTGAAATACACATAGAGATGCCCCGGTGGACCGAACATCGGTGCCGTCCGTTTCGTTGGTTTTCCGGAAAACGAATGCGCTGCTTGATCGTGAGGACCGAGATAGGCTTCGACCTCGACGATCCGCATCGTCACCTCATCGACTGTGATCTGTGTTCCTAAGAAGTCTGGACCGACTTCAACCGGAGACCGTTCAAAAAAGTGTCGTTCCATCCGTTCATCCTCCTTCATGAAACAAGCGAATCTCCCATACCGGAAGATTCGCTTGTCGTATCTTAAGATTGTTTGACCGCTGTTCGAATCGAGAGATCGTTTAATTGTGCATCCGAGACTGGGCTTGGTGCTGCCGTCAACAGATCACTTGCTGATGCTGTTTTCGGGAAGGCAATCGTATCACGCAAGTTTGAACGTCCTGCGAGTAACATAACGAGACGGTCTAGACCAAGTGCGATCCCCGCATGTGGTGGTGTTCCGTATTCGAATGCTTCCATCAAGAAACCGAACTGCTCGTTTGCTTCTTCTTCTGTGAAGCCAAGCAACTTAAACATCCGCTCTTGGATATCCCGTTCGTAGATCCGTTGTGATCCACCGCCGAGCTCGTATCCGTTCAAGACGAGGTCGTACGCGACGGCGAGGACTTTTCCAGGATCCGTCTCGAGCAATTCGAGATCTTCACGACGTGGCATCGTGAACGGGTGGTGGTTCGCGTAGAAACGACCTTCTTCTTCTTCATACGTGACGAGTGGGAAGTCCGTCACCCAAAGGAAGTTGAAGACCGACTCATCGATCAAGTCCAGTTCCTTCGCTAATTTCTGACGGAGCGCACCTAAGCTGTCTGCTACGATCGATGCTTTTGCTGCGACGAACAACAATAAGTCGCCTGCTTCCGCACCTGTCGCCGCTGTCAGGCGAGCAGCTGCTTCTTCGTCGAAGAACTTCGCGATCGGACCGTTAAGTCCGTCCCCTGTCACTTTGACCCACGCGAGACCTTTTGCACCGTAAATCGCCGTGAATTCTTGTAACTTATCGATATCTTTCCGCGAGAAGCGCTCTGCTGCACCTTTGACGTTCAAGGCTTTAACTTCGCCACCAGCTTCTAGTGCCATGTCGAATACTTTGAATCCTGCCCCTTTGACGGCTTCCGCGACATCAATCAATTCGAGACCGAAGCGTGTATCCGGTTTATCCGAACCATACCGGCTCATCGCTTCCGCGTACGGCATCCGTGGGAACGGTGTCACGATATCTTTACCAAGCGTTTCCTTCATGACACGCGTCATCATCGATTCCATCATCGCATACAAGTCTTCGATGTCCATGAAGCTCGTCTCGATGTCGACTTGCGTGAATTCAGGTTGACGGTCTGCCCGTAAGTCTTCGTCACGGAAACAACGTGCAATTTGGAAGTACCGTTCAAAACCAGACACCATCAGCAATTGTTTGAACAATTGCGGTGATTGTGGCAAGGCATAGAACTCACCTGGGTGAACACGACTCGGAACGAGATAGTCACGTGCGCCTTCTGGTGTTGATTTCGTTAAGATTGGTGTCTCGACTTCCAAGAAGTCTTGCTCATCGAGGAAGTTCCGCATAATGTTCGATGCTTTCGAACGAAGACGGAATGTCTCTTGAAGCGACGGACGACGCAAGTCAAGATAACGATATTTAAGACGTAAATCTTCTGACGTCTGCTCTGCTTCTTCACTGATCGGGAATGGTGTCATCTTCGCTGCATTCAAGATGACGACTTCATCCGCGACGACCTCGACTTGCCCAGTCGGAATGTTCGGGTTCGGATTCTCACGTGCGATGACGTGTCCTTTGATATCGAGGACATACTCTGAACGAATTGATTCTGCAAGGCGGTGTGCCTGCTCGTTTTCCGGTTGGAAGACGATTTGGACGATACCACTCCGGTCGCGGAGATCAAGGAAGATCAATCCTCCTAAGTCACGTCGTTTTTGAACCCATCCTTTAAGTTGAACGTGTTGTCCGATGACTTCTTCCGTCACCTGACCGTTCATATGCGTGCGTCCGATCATTGTGCTTCCTCCTTTAATTTCGCGACGATCGTATCAGCGACTGCTGATAACGGAACGTCCGTCTGTTCCCCTGTAGCCATGTTCTTCAGCGCCGCTGCACCACGCTCGACTTCTTCATCCCCGAGGATGACCGTGTAGCGTGCTTTCAAGCGATCGGCTGCTTTGAATTGTCCTTTGAACTTCCGACCGAGATAATCCCGATCGGCGACAAGTCCTTCGAGACGCATCAATTGTAAGAGACGTGTTGCTGTCTTTTCGACTTCGTCACTGCCTTGCGCGACGATGAAGACATCGATTTGATCATCGACTGCCGGTAAGACGTTCTCATTCTCAAGCGCCATCAATAAACGCTCGATGCCGATTCCGAATCCGATTCCCGGTGTTGCCGGTCCACCGATTTGTTCGACGAGACCGTTGTATCGTCCACCACCACATAGTGTCGTGATTGCTCCGAAGCCTTCTGCTTCTGACATGATCTCGAACGCCGTGTGATTGTAATAATCGATTCCGCGAACGAGCGTTGGATCAACGACATACTCGATGCCGAGTGCATCTAAGTGAAGCAATACTTCGTCGAAGTAAGCTTTTGATGCCGGGTTTAAGTAATCGAGAATTGATGGTGCTGTTGCCATGCTCGGGTGATCGCGGTCGACCTTACAGTCAAGGACACGAAGTGGATTCGTTTCGAGACGGTTCTGACAGTCCTGACATAACTCGTGAACGACCGGTTTGAAGTGATCGACAAGTGCTGCCCGGTGTGCGGCGCGACTTTCGTTATCCCCGAGTGTATTGATGACGAGCTTAAGGTGCTTCAATCCAAATGAACGGTAGATGCTCATCGCGAGACTGATGACTTCCGCATCGATCGCTGGTTGTTCACTGCCAAGTGCTTCGACTCCGTATTGGTGGAGCTGACGGAAACGACCTGCTTGCGGACGTTCATAACGGAACATCGGTCCAATGTAGAACAATTTCGTCGGTTGGTTTGGTGAACCGAACAGCTTGTTCGTTACGAATGAACGAACAACAGCAGCCGTTCCTTCTGGACGTAACGTCAACTGGTCTTTTCCGCGTTTCTCAAGCATGAACATCTCTTTTTGAACGATATCCGTCGTCTCACCGACGCCACGTTTAAAGAGTTCTGTCTCCTCAAAAATCGGCGTCCGGATTTCCTTATAGTTGTAACGCTTACTAATGTCACGTAATTGTTGCTCGATGTACTGCCAGCGTTCGACTGTTCCTGGAAGGACATCAAACGTACCGCGTGGTAATTTCATCTCAAATTCCTCCTTTTTTGAATACAAAAAAGTCCTCGTCCGCAAAGGGACGAGAACTTGAAGATCCCGTGGTACCACCCTGGTTGTCAAATCACATTTGACCACTCGGTGCAGTTAACGCCTGCGTACGACCTTCCCTACTATCGGTTCAGGAAGATACCTCGGAAGGGTCTTTCATCGAGTTCGTCTGTTCGCCCTTCCAGCCAAGGGGCGACTCTCTAAGCAGACGAGGTCTTGATTACTCCTCTTCGTCTTCGGTCGTATGAATCATTTGGTTACGTCTAATATTGCCTCGTCTCTCGGTTCCTGTCAAGCGTTTGCTTCTTTTTCAAGAATCAATGTCACCGGTCCATCATTGACGAGCGCGATATCCATCATCGCACCGAACTGACCTGTCTCGACTGTCAGTCCTTGCGCGCGAAGACGTTCATTGAACGCTTCATACAATTCGTTGGCAACATCAGGTTTCGCTGCTTCCGTAAACGCTGGGCGACGTCCTTTTTTGACATCACCATACAACGTGAACTGCGAGACGGATAGAATCTGACCGTCGACATCTTGCAACGAGCGGTTCATCCGTTCCTCTTCATCTTCAAACACGCGGAGTCCTGCGATTTTATCAGCTAACCAGTTCACCTGATCGATCGTGTCTTCGTGCGTGACACCGACAAGCAAGAGAAAACCTTGCTTGATTTGACCGATGACCTCCTGATCGACTGTGACACTTGCTTCTTTGACTCGTTGTAATACGACTCGCATGACTCATCCGCTCCTTACGTCATCATGACGCGATGCACAGCATACACGTCAGAGATTTGTTTGATCCGATCGACGACTTTTTGTAAATGGTTGACGTTGTTGATCGCGATCGTCATCGTGATTTTGGCTTGTTTACTGTCGTCGCCTTTCCCGCTGACGGCAACAATGTTCGTATTCGTCGCAGATACCGACTGCAGGACATCGTTCAATAATCCAGCCCGGTCGAATCCAGAAATTTCGATTTCGACGTTATAACTCTTAACGGCTTTGCCTTCGTGTTCCCACTCGACTTCGAGCAAGCGTTCTGGATTTTGTTCATGAATGACATTCAAACAATCCGTCCGGTGAATCGAGACACCCCGTCCACGTGTGATATACCCGACGATATCGTCCCCTGGTACTGGATTACAACAACGACTCATGCGAACGAGCATGTTATCGATTCCTTTGACACGAACGCCTTCTGGATTTTCCTTCTTCGGACGATCAAACGTCTTCATCTCACTGATGGCTTCGTTCAGTTCAAGATTTTTGGACTCTTTGTCTTTGCGTAACTTTTCCGTCAATTTATGCGCGACTTGGGCAGCGGTCAGACCATGATACCCAACAGCAGCATACATGTCTTCTTCTTGCGCGAAGTTGAACTTCCGCGTCACGTCTTCGAGCGTCTTTTCATTGATGACTTCCTTCGGCTCGAATCCGAGTTTCTTGACTTCCGCTTCGATCAGTTCCCGTCCTTTAGAGACGTTCTCTTCGCGTTGCTGACGTTTGAACCATTGACGGATCTTGTTCTTCGCCTGACTCGACACACAAATCTTGAGCCAGTCCTTACTTGGACCATAACTGTGTTTTGATGTGACGATTTCAATGATGTCGCCTGTCTTCAGCTTATAATCAATCGGTACCATCCGTCCGTTGACTTTCGCTCCGATCGTTCGGTGACCGATCTCTGTATGAATCCGGTAGGCATAATCAATCGGAACAGAGCCTTTCGGCAATTCGATGACGTCGCCTTTTGGTGTAAAGACGTACAACATGTCACTAAAGAAATCGACTTTGACCGATTCCATGAATTCTTCAGCATCCGCCGTATCCTTCTGTAACTCAAGAATTTCACGGAAATGGGCAATCTTATCCTCAAAGCCTGATTTCGCTTCCTGTTCCTTGCCTTCTTTATACGCCCAGTGAGCGGCAATCCCGTACTCGGCAATAAAGTGCATGTCCCGTGTCCGAATTTGGACCTCGAGCGGCTCGCCTTTCGGTCCGATGACCGTCGTATGCAGCGATTGATACATGTTCGGCTTCGGCATCGCGATATAATCCTTGAAACGTCCCGGCATCGGTTTATATTGCGTATGAATGATTCCGAGAACAGCGTAACAGTCCTTGATTGAATCGACGATGATGCGCACAGCCATCAAGTCATAAATTTCGCTGAACTCTTTTTTCGAGTTTTGCATCTTGTTATAAATGGAATAGATATGCTTCGGACGTCCATCGACTTCCGCTGCGATTTGTACATCATCGAGTACTTCGTTGACCTCTTCAATGACCGAACTGACTAGCGCTTCGCGTTCCGTCCGTTTTTGTTTCATCATTGAGACAATCCGGTAGTACTGTTGTGGATTGATATAACGCAAACTGATGTCTTCGAGTTCCCACTTGATCGTCGAGATCCCGAGACGATGCGCAAGCGGTGCAAAGATTTCGAGCGTCTCTTCTGCCTTTTGCACCTGCTTTTCCTTGACCATATGTTGCAACGTTCGCATGTTATGCAAACGGTCAGCCAGTTTGATCAAAATGACGCGAATGTCTTCTGCCATCGCGATGAACATCTTTCGGTGGTTCTCAGCCAATTCTTCGCGTTTCGATTTATATTTGATTTTCCCGAGTTTCGTGACGCCGTCAACGAGCATCGCGACGTCGGGTCCGAATCGTTCCGTTAATTCTTCGAGTGTAATGTCCGTATCTTCGACGACATCATGAAGAAGCGCAGCGACAATCGTCGTTGCATCCAAACCAATATCGACTAAGATACCGGCAACTTGTACCGGATGAATGATGTAGGGTTCCCCAGAGCGGCGGAATTGCCCATCATGTTCGTCTTTCGCGAATTGGTAAGCCCGTTCGATGTCTTTGACTTCAGCTTGCGTCATGTATTCCGCACATCGAGCGAGAAGGTCTTCTACATTTACGATTTGTTTGTTTGTCATCCCTTTTCCTCACCCAGTCCCCGGGATCGTCTGCAACGGAATCCCTAATATATAGTTCTTATTATCGTGAAATCTTGAGAAGATGTCAAAATAAAAAGAAATACCCCCTTGGTCTCCATGTACCAAGAGAGTATATATGCTTTAGTCTTCGTAACGAATCAATGAAAGAACGTCGTATCCTTCGAGTTTCTCACGTCCACCAAGACCATCGAGTTCAATCAAGAATCCGATTCCGGCAACCGTTCCGCCTAATTTTTCAATCATTTGGATCGTCGCTTCGATCGTACCACCTGTTGCAAGCAAGTCGTCAAGGATGACGACGCGTTGTCCTGGTTGAATCGCATCTTCATGCATCGTCAAGACGTCTTTTCCGTACTCAAGACCATACTCGACACGGACTGTCTCACGTGGTAATTTTCCTTCTTTACGGACAGGTACGAATCCGATTTCCATCGCGTAAGCGGCTGGGCAACCAACTACGAATCCACGTGCTTCCGGACCCGCGATGACATCAGCACCTTTACTGCGTGCATATTCGACAAGTGCATCAACCGATTGTTTGTATACTGGTCCGTTCTGCATGAGTGATGTGATGTCTTTGAAACTGATTCCTTCTTTCGGCCAGTTTTCGACCTCTTTTATATGCTGTTTGAACTCCATGTCTTTTCCTCCTGCTTCGCCGCTTCTACCAAAGTATCAAAACGCTCTTTCAACTGAGCGAGTGACGAATAAATGTATTGTTGCTCGAGCTCTTGACGCGCTTCATGACGCTGGTACGTCGGAGCTTCCGTCAGATCTCGCTTTGCAGCATTTGGGTTCACACCCGGCAGCCCGTCCTCCATTGTAACAAGAAAATCAAGTTCCGAGAATACCGAATGCATAAAGTTAATCGATCGTTTCGTCCATTTTCGCGATTTCGACAAACGTACAAGACCGATCCGGAGCTCGTCACGCGGACATTTCGCGAAATACTGGAAGTAATGCTTGAAGTCCTCCCGCGATGGAATCGTCTCGAAATAATATCCCTCGTCCTTAAAGGCACAATAAATCCTCTCTGCCTGTTGGACGTATGGATGAAACGCAACTTCTTCTTCCGGTAGATCGAGGAAGACGATGTTTTGACGAATCGGTCCGTTCAACGGACGTTCCGCGTACTTCTCCTTCACCTCATCAGTAAAGGCAACGAATGTCGTCGTCTCATGCGGTAAGGCGAATAGTTCGCTCAGCGGTCGCTTACCGCCACGGTAATCGAATACTTGAACATCTTCGACAGCGACGTCTTGAATCATCAATTGTGGTTTACGGAAGCCATTCCACTCGTTGATGTTCAGACTGCCCATCAAGTGAATCTCGGATAAGGTCGAGACTTCATCGACAAGGTCGCCGAAGCCAAAACCGATCGCATCGAGTTCCTTCCCATCGCCTGATAGTAGTGCTTTGACATGCGTCAAATCGCGACCGATCCGTTTCATGTCACGGATCTTCGCCTGCTCGATGACGATTCGTGGCGCAGGATTTCCCATCCCGAACGGCGCGAGTCGCTGAATATCTTCAATCAACTGGATTGAGACATCACTGACCTGTAGACGTAGATCGACATCAATTGTCGCGATGAAGGCATCGTCTGGCAATGTACTTGCTTGTTCATTCAAACGTTGACGTAACGTCTCGACGTCATCGGAAGAGAGCGTCATGCCGGCAGCAGCCGGATGTCCTCCGAAATGCGGCAAGATGTCTTCACATTTCGTGAGTTCAGCGAAGAGATCAAAGGCTGGAATCGATCGTCCAGAACCCTTCGCTGTTCCTTTTTCAGCATCATGACACAGCATGATGACGGGACGGTGATATTTTTCAACGAGTCGCGAGGCGACAATCCCGACGACACCTGGATTCCAGTCTGCCGCATCGACGACGAGCACGCGGTCATCTTTAAAACGTTCTTCGACAAGTGCCGTTGCTTCCTCTGCAATCTGTTTGACGATATCTTGACGTTGTTTATTTTGTTGGTCGAGTTGTTTCGCGAGATGAAGTGCCTCATCCTTACTTTCCGCTAGTAACATCTCGAGCGCTGGCATCGCTGAATCAAGACGACCTGCCGCATTGATCCGCGGACCGAATGCAAATCCGACTGATTCTTCCGTCAGTTCGTCTTCCGTCAAACTACAAACGTCCCGTAACGCTAGGATACCCGGACGTTCACTCGCATTCAGCGCCTCGATGCCGCGGATCGCAAGCAACCTGTTCTCTCCGACGAGCGGCACAAGATCGGCAATCGTTCCGAGCACGGCAAGATCGAGTAACTCGACGGGTTCACGGTCAAGGAGTGCATGTGCGACTTTAAAGGCAACACCTGCCCCAGCAAGCTTCGAGAACGGATAGTCTGGATCGACACCTGGGTGAATTAAGGCAAAGACATCAGGTAACGTTTCTTTTGCTTCGTGGTGATCGGTGATGATTAAATCGACCCCGAGTTCCTTTAGGACATCGGCTTCATGAATGCCGGAAATCCCACAGTCGACCGTGATAACGAGGCTGAACCCTTCTTCTGCCGCCCAGCGAAACGCGGCTTCGTTTGGTCCATAGCCTTCCGTGAAACGGTTCGGGATATAACACTCTGCCATTCCTCCGATTTCAATCAAGGCATGCCAGAGAATCGCAGCGGAACTCACGCCGTCGACATCATAATCACCGTAAATCAAAATCATCTCGCCCTCGTCGACGGCACGTTGAATCCGTTCTACGACTTTTGGCATGTCTTTGAAAGCAAATGGATCATGAAATGCCATTTGATCGGTCTCTAAAAAATCACGGGCAGCTTCACGAGTCGTGAATCCCCGTTGGACAAGTAGTTGTGCGACGTGCGGTGAGATTGTGCCATCCGCCGTCAATTGTTCGATTTGTTCTGAATCGATGACTTTATCAAGCCATGTTTTTTTAGCATGGTACATCTCAAACCCTCCAATCAACTTCCCCATTATAATTGAAAATCCGCACCAGCGATAGCTGATGCGGATACTCTTTTAAGAAGCGCGTTTTGTACGACCAAGTGTACGACCCTTCATGACGAGCCAGAGTTGCGCGGCGATGAAGATCGAAGAATACATCCCCATGATCAACCCGACAAGCAGGGCGAGACTGAATCCACGGATTGCTTCGCTACCGAAGATGTAGAGCGCTGCTGCTGTCATGACGACCGTGACGACGGTATTGATCGAGCGGATGATCGTCTGTTGGATTGATTCATTGACGATATGCGCCAATTCATCAAACGAGACTTTCCGACCACCTTTTTCAGCGAGTCCGAGATTTTCTCGTACCCTGTCGAACGTAACGATCGTATCGTTGACGGAATACCCGATGATCGTCAGGATTGCTGCGATGAAGTACAAGTTGACTTCGATCTGGAACAGCGAGAAGAATGCCACGATCATCAACGCATCATGTAGCAATGCGAGTACTGTCGCAATTCCGTATAACGGTTGGAATCGGAACGAGACGTAGATGACGATCCCGAGTGACGCGAGCAAGACGGCATAAATCGCGTTACGCGCGATTTCTTGACCAACTTGTGCGGAAACCGTCGAGATGCTCGGTTCCTTATCATACTGCGCTTCAATCGTTTGTTTCATTTCAGAAATTTGATCCTGACTAAATTCACCAACGAACGTGACGTTCGCTAACTTTCCGCCTTGAGCGAACTGAATGCCATCGATTTCTTCCGCATCGATCCCGGCATCTTCAATGACGGAGCGAACGTCCGCTTCCTTAATTTGATTCTCAGAAGAAATCTCGACGCGAGTTCCTTGCGTGAAGTCAATCCCAAGGTTCAGACCACGGAACGACAACAAGAGTACAGAAACGATGACAAGCGCGATCGTGATCGCGAAATAAATTTTTCGATGTTTGATGTAATCGAATTTCGTAGGATTAAAGCTCACGGATTTCACTCTCCTTTACACCGAACCATGATTTCTTCTTATCGAACCATCGGCTACTGACAAGGAGTTGCATCAGGTAACGTGAGACAAAGACGTTCGTGACGAACGTGACGGCAATCGAAACCATCAACATGATGGCGAATCCTTTGACCGTACTTGTACCAAAGTAGTACAACACGCCAGCAGAGATCAACGTCGTCAAGTTGGCATCAAGAATCGTACCGAATGAACGACGGTTACCGGCTTTGAATGCAGACAAGACGGATTTTCCACTTCGTAATTCATCCTTGATCCGTTCAGCGGTGATGATGTTCGCATCGACCGCCATCCCGACTCCAAGAACGAGTGCGGCGATCCCCGGTAACGTGAGGACGGCGTTGATCCCGTTAAAGAAGATCATGACAAGATAGATGTAGAACAGCAACGTGATGATGGATACGAATCCAGAGATCCGGTAGAACAGTAGCATGAACAAGAAGACAGCGGCTACACCAATTGCTGACGCGAACAATGTTTGATCAAGTGCATCCTGTCCAAAAGCAGCAGAGACCGACGTCGAGTAGATTTCCTCGAGTTTGACCGGTAACGCACCGGCGTTTAGGATCGAAGACAATTGTTTCCCGTATGCGGCATCGATATCGCCACCAGAAATGATCGCTTTGTCCGAATTGATTGGTTCTTGAACAGATGCATCCGAAACGATTTTCGAGTTTTTCTTTTGAATCTCTTTTTCGTACGAATCACCTTTCTCGTAATCGAGCCAGATGACGAGACGATTCGCAGGTGGTTGCATTTGTGAAATCTTTTGAGTCACATCATAGAACTTTTGTTTTGATTTAAGTGAAAGTTCTACAAGCGGTTGGTTCGTTTGTGGATCGTATCCGACTTTTGCGCCTTTGGCTTTTAAATCCGCTCCATCCAGTAACAACTTATTGTTGATGTCACGGAATGATAATTGTGCTGTCGAAGATAGGATTTGACGCGCTTCCGTCTGATCCTTGACGCCAGCAAGCTGAACGCGAATCCGGTTATCGCCTTCGATCCGGATGTCTGGTTCAGAGACACCGAGGACGTTGACACGGTTCTCGATTGCCGTCAGCGTCGCACTCATCGCATTTTGATCGATGACGTCTCCTTCTTTCAGTGGTTGTACTTCATACAAGACTTCGAAGCCACCCTTAAGGTCAAGGCCAAGCTTCGTATCCTTCAACAACCATGACGATGTCGTACCAATCAGTACGAGCAACGCGATGACGACGATGAAGAATGTGGCAAGTTTCCCTTTCTTGATCATGCTACATTGTCCTTTCTCTAGTTCCCAGTATATTTTCAGACAACTTTGTTCTCCTATCCTAGCTTACAAAAGAAATGGTAATCTTAGCAAACGTTTTTCTCATATATAAACAGAAAAGACGCTCCGGAATCCGGAAAGCGCCTTTTCAATGCCTTATTCGACAGTTTCGTCGTCCATGACAGTCGTTGATTTTTTCGTCACTTCTGCGACAGCACTCCGGTTGAATGTCAATTGTGCATTACCTGACTTCAATGTCACCGTCATGTCGTCAACTTTTTGGACAACCCCGTGAAGACCACCGATCGTAACGATCGAGTCGCCGCGTGAGAGTTCATTTTGCATCTGACGCACTTGCTTCTGGCGTTTGTTCTGTGGACGGATCAACAAGAAATAGAACACCACGAAGATCAAGATCATCGGGAGGAATGTGAATAAACCTTCCATCTGATTCAGCTCCTTTTATCATTCAAATCACGTTCATTATACCGTGAAAGAATTGATTTGTCAGACGATTTGTTAGAAATTCTTTGCGTTCGGTAAATTGTAACCGTATTCTTCGAAGAATTCTTCCTTGAAATCGAGCAGACGATCCTCACGAATCGCTTGGCGAACGCCTTCCATCAACTTGACGAGGAAGTGAAGATTGTGTGTCGAACACAGATGCAGACCGAATGTTTCTTGCGCCCGGATCAAGTGATGGATGTACGAACGCGAGTAATTCTTACACGCGTAGCAATCACATTTCTCATCGAGCGGACGGAAATCACGTGCATATTTCGCGTTCCGGACGACGAGACGTCCTTGTGATGTCATCAATGTGCCGTTTCGTGCGATCCGTGTCGGTAAGACACAGTCGAACATATCGATTCCGCGAATCGCACCTTCGATCAATGCGTCCGGTGAACCAACGCCCATCAAATAACGTGGTTTGTCTTCCGGCATGAGTGGTGTCGTGAATTCGAGCGCACGGTACATGACGTCTTTTGGCTCTCCGACCGATAGACCACCGACCGCATAACCCGGGAAATCAAGGGCAACGAGGTCTTTTGCACTTTGGCGACGCAAGTCTTCGTATTCTCCGCCTTGGATGATACCGAACAGCGCTTGATCGTGTGGACGTTCGTGCGCAGCAAGACAACGTTCCGCCCAGCGGCTCGTCCGTTCGACAGATGCTTTCATGTACTCGTGAGAAGCTGGGTACGGTGGGCACTCGTCAAACGCCATCATGATATCTGAACCGAGTGCATTTTGAATTTCCATCGCTTTTTCCGGTGATAAGAACAATTTGTCCCCGTTCAAGTGGTTACGGAAATGAACACCCTCCTCAGAAATGTTCCGAAGATCAGCAAGTGAGAAGACTTGGAAGCCACCTGAATCCGTGAGAATCGCGCCATCCCAGTTCATGAATTTATGCAGACCGCCCGCTTCCTTGATGACATCATGTCCTGGACGCACCCAGAGGTGGTACGTGTTCGCGAGGATGATGTTCGCGTTCATGTCCTTGATTTGTTCCGGTGCCATCGTCTTGACCGTCGCTTGCGTTCCGACCGGCATGAAGACTGGTGTCTCGAAACTACCGTGCGGCGTGTGGACGATTCCTAACCGCGCTCCGGATTGTTTACATGTTTTGATATGTTCATATGTTACCGCGTGTTTTGTCATTAGTTTCGTTCCTCTCTCGTTAAGAACATCGCATCACCGAAGCTAAAGAAGCGATAGCCGTTTGCGACTGCTTCTTCGTAGGCATGCAGAATGTGTTCCCGTGTCGATAACGCGGACACGAGCATGATCAATGTTGATTTCGGTAAGTGGAAGTTCGTGATCAGACCATCAATCCCTTTGACTTCCTGACCCGGGAAGATGAAGATGTCCGTCCAGCCCGTTGCTTCGACGAAGTCGCCATGGTCGCGAATGACCGTCTCAAGCGTCCGTGTCGACGTCGTCCCGACCGCGATGATCCGTCCGCCTTGTTTTCGTGTTTCGCGTAGCAAAGCAGCTGAACTTTCCGGCAGTTCGTAGTACTCACTGTGCATCTTGTGACTATCGACGTCGTCGACCGAGACAGGACGGAATGTGCCAAGTCCAACGTGTAACGTCAATGGTGCGATCCGAACGCCTTTCGCTTTAAGCGCTTCAAGCAACTCGGGTGTAAAGTGAAGACCAGCCGTCGGTGCTGCCGCACTTCCGCGTTCCCGAGCATAAACCGTCTGATAACGATCTTGATCCTCGAGTTGTTCATGAATGTACGGCGGTAGTGGCATCGTTCCGAGTTGGTCGAGCACTTCATAAAAAATGCCGTCATAGAAAAACTTCAGGATGCGTCCTCCGTCTTCAAGTGCTTCGACACACTCAGCACGAAGTAATCCGTCACCAAACGACAAAATCGTTCCTGGTTTGACGCGTTTTGCCGGTTTCGCCAGTGTTTCCCACACATCGTCACTCGTTTGCTTCAAGAGTAACAATTCGATCTTCCCACCCGTCTCTTCCTTCACACCAAAGAGACGTGCTGGTAAAACTTTCGTATCGTTGATGACGAGTGTATCACCTTCGCGGAAGTGATCGACGATATCACGGAAGTGTTGATGCTGAATCGCACCCGTCTCCCGATCGAGAACCATCAATTTCGAACTCGTCCGGTCGAGCAATGGCACTTGGGCAATTTGTTCGTCTGGTAAATGAAAATCAAATAAGTTTACATCCATTGGTTCAATTTCCTTCTTTCAGTCCTAAATGTTGGCGGGCGAACGGTGTTAAGACACGTCCGCGCGGAGTACGTTGTAAAAAGCCTTGTTGTAGTAGATATGGTTCATATACATCCTCAATCGTCTGCGCATCTTCCCCGATCGTCGCTGCGATCGTCTCAAGACCGACCGGACCACCGGCAAACCGTTCTGCAAGCGATCGTAGTAAACGATGGTCGACATCGTCGAGCCCAAGCGCATCGACATGCAAACGATCAAGTGCACTTGTCGCGAGCACGGCATCGATCTCGGTTTGATGCGCGACTTGCGCAAAATCACGAACACGCCGTAACAACCGGTTCGCGACACGTGGTGTTCCACGTGAACGAAGCGCGATGGCTTCTGCTGCCAGACGATCCGCTTCGAATCCGAACAATCGTGACGTCCGGGTTACGATGGCAGACAACTCTGACATCGTATAATATTCAAGCTTCAGCGTCACGCCAAAACGATCACGGAGCGGTGCCGATAACATCCCGGCACGCGTCGTTGCACCAACGAGCGTAAACGGTGGTAAATCAATTCGGACGCTGCGGGCGAGTTCACCTTGACCGATGACGATATCGAGACAATAATCCTCCATTGCCGGATACAGAATCTCTTCGATCGATCGACTCAATCGATGAATCTCGTCGATGAACAGGACATCGCCCGGTTCAAGCGATGATAGGATCGCCGCTAAATCACCCGGTCGTTCAATTGCAGGACCGGCTGTCGTCTTGATGCCGACCCCCATCTCGTTCGCAATGATCGTCGCAAGCGTCGTCTTCCCAAGACCCGGAGGACCGTAGAGAAGCACGTGATCGAGTGTTTCCTGACGAATTTTTGCCGCCTCGATGAAGACACTTAAGTTTCCTTTTGCTTTCTCCTGCCCGATGTATTGCTCGAGCGTCTGAGGACGCAGACTCCACTCTTCTTGATCTTCCGCATGGGCGGATTCTGACAAAATGCGCTCTTCCATGTCCTCACCTCACATTCAATAACAACTGGAGTGCCCGTTTGACATATTGATCCGTCGACAGGACTTCTGCCTGCAACGCTTTTTTGACTTTCTCGACTTCTCGGTCACTGTAACCAAGCGCCGTCAAGGCTTCACAAGCTTCATTCAGCTCAGCATTGCCTTGCGCGAACAAGCCTTCGCTCGGTACGTAATCAGGTGCGAGCTCGGCTAACTTTCCTTTTAGGTCGAGCGTCATTTGCTTCGCTGTTTTCTTGCCGACCCCCGGGAACTTGACGAGATAACTCTCTTTCTCTTGTTCAATTGCTTCAACGAGCGCATCGACATTCCCTGATGCGACGATCGCGAGCGCTCCCTTCGGTCCAATTCCTGTGACACCGAGCAACTTCGTGAACAAGGCACGCTCACGACGGGAACGGAATCCAAATAAGACTTCTTGGTCCTCACGGACATAATGATACGTATATACGATGATCTGTTCGTCTCCGGTCCGATAAAAAAACGGGTTCGGTGCTACGATCTTGTAGCCAATCCCGCCAACTTCTACCGTCACGAATTCCGCACAGACATAAGCGACTTCGCCGCGTACGAATTCTATCAATGTGGAACGCTCCCATCCTTAAACAAACTCTCGTGTTATTGTAGCATACATCTTCGTTTGGCTTCAAAGCGTTCTTCAGCAAAAATCAATACATATGTTCGCTCTCTCAATCCGAAGACAAAAAAGCGTGATCGTTCGCACGACCACGCTCCGATCCTCTATTTTACGAACGCGCAAGCATCCGGTCGAGCGCCAGCACGGCATGCCGCGTCGTCTCTGCATCTACCGTAATGATGTTGACCGGCTCACCTGCTTCGACTTGTTCGAGCGCCCACGCCAAGTGCGGTAAGTCGATCCGGTTCATCGTCAGACACGGACACATGAATGGATTGAGCGACACGATATCGAGTTCCGGATGCGTCGTCGCGAGTCGATTGACGAGATTCATCTCTGTTCCGATCGCCCACTTCGTTCCGGGAGCAGCCTGTTCGATTTGTTGAATGATGTACGCGGTGGATCCATTGAGATCAGACGCTGTCACGACTTCGTGCGAACATTCCGGGTGAACGAGAATCTTTCGCTCCGGATCCGTCTTGCGGAACTGTTCAATCTGACCGACCGTGAATTTTTCATGGACCGAGCAGTGTCCTTTCCACAAGATGACGCGGACGTCCTGGTCTTCTCCATCAAAAACGAGTTCGTCCTTGATCGGATCCCAAATCGCCATCTGTTCTAACGGAATTCCGAGTGCGTGCGCCGTATTGCGACCGAGGTGTTGATCGGGCAGGAAGAATAAGATGTCGCGTTCAGCAAGCGCCCACTCAACCATCTGGACAGCATTTGACGACGTCACCGTTGCCCCACCGTGACGACCGACGAATGCTTTGATGGCTGCCGTCGAATTGACATACGTCAACGGTAAAATCGACTCCCCGAATCGTTCCGTCAAGATTGTAAAGGCGCGCTCCGTTTGCGTATCATTCGCCATATCTGCCATCGAACAGCCAGCACGCATGTCAGGCAAAACAACTGTATGTGACGCATCCGTCAGCATGTCTGCCGTCTCTGCCATGAAGTGGACACCACAAAAGACTGTATATTCCGCTTCTGTCATCTGCTTCGCGACTTGCGCGAGCTGGAGCGAATCTCCCGTCGCATCCGCGAACTGGACAACTTCATCCTTTTGGTAGTGGTGGGCAGGTAAGAACAAGCGACTGCCCATCCGTGCTTTGACCCCTTCAATGATCGCAATTAATTCTGCTTCCGATTGCTGTAAGTACGACGCCGGAATCCCCTCATGACGTAATAAGTCAAATGACATCTTTTTTTCCTCCTTCGATTTTCATACTGATATCAAGCGCTGTTGCTGAATGGGTGAGTGCCCCGAGTGAGATGACGTCTGCTCCGCTATCCGCGAAGTCTGATAACGTGTCTATCGTGATTCCGCCGGATAACTCGACCGTGATATGCGGTGGAATCAATTGCCGAAGCTGTTTGATCTCTGCTGGTGTCCGGTTATCGAGCATGATGATATCAACTTTTGCAGCTACTGCCTCTAGCACTTCCGCTTCCGTTTCGACTTCGACTTCAATCGGTGTCGTATGACCTGCGACACGTTTTGCTCGCGCCACCGCCTCTGTGATCGATCCCGCGACCGTGATGTGGTTATCCTTGATCATGACGGCGTCATCGAGTCGTCCGCGATGACTATAGCCACCCCCGACGCGAACAGCGTGTTTTTCGAGCATTCGTAACCCTGGGGTCGTCTTTCGTGTATCCGTGATCCGAATCCGTCCTGCTGCTACCTCGACCGCTTGACGTGTCTTCGTCGCGATCCCGGATAAGCGTTGCACTAGGTTCAAGGCGACCCGTTCTCCGCTTAAGATGTCCTGTAACGAACCCGACCACTCAGCAAGTAACGTTCCGCGCGTCACGACAGTGCCTTCTTCTACATAAATCGTCACGTCGACTTGTAAGAGATGCGCCATCTCCCGAATGATGTCAACTCCGCAAAAAACACCGTCTTCCTTAGCTAGAAAACGACCAGTCCCGCGTTCTTGTCCCGTCAGACATCCTTCACTCGTGATATCCCACTGTCCGATGTCCTCGATTAAAAATGCTTCCAGTTGTTGCCGTAACTGCCACTTGTTCAACGTTCTCATCCTCTCCTGTCAACCGACTTCGCGCCCCTTCAAGCAACAGACATGCCGTTACATGACGTAATCGATTCTCTTCCGCTTCCTGTCCGGATTCGTCTAATGTCCAGCTTTTTAACTCTTCTAAACTATCTTCTATTTGCTTAATATCCATTTCAACACCAATGACCTGCGATAGACGGTCGGTTACGGAACGAAGTGTTCCCGGGCGTCGTTTCACTTGTTTTACTGAAAGTTTCGGTAACAACTCGAGCTGTTCTGCTACTGCTTTCCCCATAACAACACATTCAAGGAGCGAGTTCGACGCCAGACGATTTCGACCGTGTAGTCCAATCGATGCCGTCTCACCGACCGCGTAAAGTCCTTCGACATGTGTCTGCCCCGTCAGATCCGTTTCAATCCCGCCCATCAAGAAATGAATGCCTGGTGCAATTTCAACGAGATCCGGATTTATGTTCAGTTTTTCACATTTTTCAACAAACGTTGGAAACCGTTTCGACCGGTCGACGACGTTTGACGTATCGAGATAGACTGGTTCACGCTTTCGCACCTCGTGGATTCGTTTTGCGACTTCATCTCGCGCTGCTAAATCCTGCATCGGATGATCCGCCATGATTCGATCGCCATTTTTCGTTACAAGCGTCGCTCCCGCACCACGTAATGCTTCCGTGATCAAACCTTCCGAACGACCTGCATGAACGAGTACCGTCGGATGATGCTGGATATAACCGAGATCACGAATCGTCGCCCCCGCTTCAAAGGCGAGCGCAATCCCGTCTCCTTGAATCAAAGGATCATTCGTCGACGCCGCGAATAATCCACCCACTCCACCGGTCGCAAGAATCGTCGCGCGCGCCACAATCTCGATTGGCTCTCCCTCGCTATATCCGACTGCACCTACTACCTGCCCGTTGACTTGAATCAACTCCGTGATACACGTCTGCTCAAGAATCGGAAATGGTACTCGCGGCATCAACGTCTCCATGATCCGTTTACCAGTCTCGTCCCCGCCACAGTGATAAATCCGCGACAAACGATGCGCTCCTTCACGACCGAGCAAAAACTCTCCCTCGGATTGATCGAATGGAACGCCTTGTCGTAACAAGAATTCCATCGCCTCGGTTCCCGATCGAGTGACGTAATCGACGACGGACGGATTGATACGCCCTTTTGCTGCTTGGCATGTATCTTCAAAGTGATCACGATGATCGACTTCTGCATAAGCGGAAGCAATCCCACCTTGTGCTCGAACGGAATTTGTCTCAAACCGCGTGCCTTTTGTGACAAGCAACGCTTCCGTTCCGGGTGGAAGATGCAGAGCGACCGATATTGCGGCGAGCCCTGTTCCAATGATTAACACATCCGTCTCAAGCCTTTTATGTAAAGACATATGTTTTACACCTCTATATCTAAATGTTTACTATTGACTTGACAATAAGTTTGGCATACTTTTAGCTGAGTGACAAGACGAAAGGACAGGATTTTTTCATGATCTATCTCGATTACGCAGCGACGACTCCGCTGCATCCACAAGCACTCGATCATTATCAACAAGCCGCTCAGTCGTTCTACGGCAACAGTTCTTCTCTTCATGACATCGGTGGCAACGCTGAACGTTTACTCGAACGAGCTCGTCAGTATCTGATGCAACAATTGGCTCAACAAGAAGGAACTGTCATCTTTACAGGAAGCGGTTCAGAAGCAAACTATATCGCTTTGACCCATCTGATGCGACAGAGTAACAAATCAGTTGTCTTGACACTTCGATGTGAACACGACTCGGTCTTGCTTCCGCTTGCGCGCTGGGCACAAGAAACACGACACCTTTCTTTATTACCGGACGGAACGTTCGATTGGGAACAATTCGTTGCAGCTTGTACGGATGAAATCGGTGTTGTCTCGATTCAACATGTCAATTCGGATACGGGTTTTCGCTTTCCGGTCGAACGGATTGCAGCATACTGTCAATCGCGCGAGATTCTGTTTCATTGCGATGGTGTCCAAGGATTTTTAAAAGATGCAATCAACATCGACGCTTTTGATGCCTACACGATGAGTAGTCATAAAGTGTATGGACCAAAAGGATTGGGCGCTTTGTATTTACGGCGTCCGCTCTTCAGCCCTTATTACGAGGGACATCACGAATTCGGAATCCGTCCAGGCACAGTCGACGTTCCAGGAATTGCCGCGTTCATCGCTGCCTGTGAAGCGTCTCGCTTCGAAAATCCAGGAATCCAAGCTTCAAGCCGTCGATTTCGTGGTATGCTAAAAAAAACATTGTCTTCGTCTCGTTACACGATCATCGAGTCGCCGACGCAACTCGCTTCCATCTGCGCCATTCATACGAAGCAAAGGGATGGTCAATACGCATTGCTCGCCTTGAATCGTGCTGGAATCGCGGTTTCCGCTGGTAGTGCTTGTCGTGCTGGAGAAAACGGTCCGAATGCGACATTACGTGCCATCGGCTTTGACGAATCAGCGGCTCACGGGTTGATCCGACTCAGTTTTGGAAGACAGACGACGAACGAAGAAATCGAACAGTGCATTGATGTGTTGAACACGATCTCATGACACTGAAGAAAGGTAGGAGACATGATGGGGAAACGCATCTCCGGAGAAGAACGCCGGAAATCATTACTTCGTATGATTGAGGAAAGTGAGCAACCTGTCACAGGAACGGCACTGGCGAAACAAGCAGGCGTCAGTCGTCAAGTGATCGTGCAGGATTTATCTTTGTTAAAGGCAAAAGGATATCCTGTCATCGCGACAGCTCGAGGTTATTTAATCAATGATCCTGAAGTTGACGGATCGAAATTACGTCGCAAGATCGTTTGTCGTCACGGCATCGATCAATTAAAGGATGAGTGTGACGCCATTGTTGACGAAGGGGTCGTCATCCGCGATGTCATCATCGAACATCCCGTCTACGGCTTCATCACTGGAGAATTGATGCTAAAAAGCCGCCGGGATGTCCGGGTATTGCTAGAGCAGTTACATGAGACGCAAGCCACTCCACTCTCGAGCCTGACGGACGGAGTCCATATTCATACGCTTGAGGCTGATCATGAAGACGCACTGGAAGCCGCTATCGCTAAACTCGATCGTCTCGGAATTCTCGTTTCGGAACTCGATGTCTGAACGATAAAAAAACCGCCTATTCCTAAGGAATAAGCGGTTTTTTTATCGTTCAATCGGTTCAAGTGGTGTCTCCAGCATCGTAGCAGGAGGATCAAACGTTGCTAAGACTTTGCGGACGCGTCGGTTTTCGATATGCAAGACGGTCAACGTGACACGTTCATAACGCATCGCCGTTCCGACGTCTGGCAATTGACCGCTCTCCTCCATGATCCATCCCCCAAGTGACTGGGCATCGGTGTCCGGCATCGTCAATTGAAATTGCTGACAGAAGTCTTCAATGTCATACTCCGCTAGACATTCGTATTGCTCTGGACCAATCCGTTTCGTATATTCCAACGATTCATCGTGTTCATCCCAAATCTCCCCGACGATTTCTTCTAAAATATCCTCAAGGGTGATCAGACCTGCCGTCCCTCCGAATTCATCAAGGACAACTGCCATGTGGGACTGCTTGACTTTGAGTTCCGGTAATAAATCCATCAATCGCGTCTGTGGTACGACGAACGATACCGGTCGAATCCATTCTCGGATATCAACGGAGCCGTTCTTCACGTATGCACGCAGAAAGTCCCGCTCCGATAATACACCAATGACGTGATCAATCGAATCTTTATAGACCGGTAGACGAGAATAGCCACCCTTTTGGACTTCTGCAATGATGTCTTCGAGCCGCGCATCAATATCGATCGCTTGAATATCCATCCGTGGCGTCAGCGCATCTTCGACCGTCGCATGTTGAAAATCAACTGCTTGATGAACGAGTTCAGCCTCTGCAAGCCCCATGATCCCTTCTTCCTGACTAATATCGACGAGTGCCTTGAGTTCCTGTTCGGTCACGAGCGGTCCTTTCGGATCAGCCCCAATCAATCGTAGCGCCAATTGGCGTAAGCGGAGTAACAGGAAAACGAGCGGTCGAAAGCACAGTAAGAAGAAACGCAGTGGACGTCCGATCAATAACACGTAACGTTCCGTATGTTCACGAGCATACGACTTCGGTATCAATTCTCCGAACAACAGCAACAGAAAAAACAGCGCAAGAAAGGCAACGGTTTGTGTTGCGATCGTCTCGACGAACTGGATGATCCACCAACCACCAAATAAGATAAAGGCGACGTTGACGATCGTATTCCCAATCAAAATCGACGTCAGTGTCTCTTCGTAGCGTTGAAGTAAGCGAAACACACGGGACGCACGCGCGTCCCCTGCTTCCGATTGGTGCAACAACCGCAACCGATTGACACTCGCGAGTGCCGTCTCAGCTGAGGAAAAGAACGCAGATAACATGAGAATCGGAATTAACCAAACGACTGAAATCATGGGCAATGGGTCCACGATGCTTTCACACTCCGTTTCCTAATGGAATGAACCGCTTAGAATGATGACTCGACGAATTCGAACTCGAAATCACGGATACGAACGACATCGCCGTCGATCGCACCAAGACGACGCAACTCTTCGTCGACACCCATTTGACGCAGTGTCCGAGCGAAACGTTTAATCGATTCTTCACGCATGAAGTTCGTCATCGTGAAGAGTTTTTCGATGCGTGGTCCTTTGATGACGAAGCAATCGTCTTCATCTTTCGAAATCGTAAAGCCAGCTTCTGGTGCTTCATAACCGTAGACGACACGTGGTGTCGCTGTTTTCTCTTCGAGTTCCTCAAGACCGAATTCTGGTGTCGCATCGACGAGGTCAGCGATTCGGAATAACAGATCGCGTAGCCCTTGACGTGTTGCCGCTGAAATCTCGAATACTTCAAGCTCTGGGAAAGCTTCTTTGAAGGCTTCAAGGTGTTCTGCCGCATCCGGCATGTCCATCTTATTCGCGACGACGACTTGCGGACGCTCTGTTAAGCGCAGATTATAGTCCGCGAGTTCTTTATTGATGATGTTGTAGTCTTCGATTGGATCGCGACCTTCCATTCCGCTCATGTCGATGACGTGGACGATGACTTTCGTCCGCTCGACGTGACGGAGGAACTGGTGACCGAGTCCGACACCTTCACTTGCGCCTTCGATCAATCCTGGCAAGTCAGCCATGACGAAACTACGGCTATCTTCCGTTTCGACGACACCGATGTTCGGTGTGATCGTCGTGAAGTGATATGCGCCGATTTTCGGACGTGCGGCTGAAACGACGGATAACATCGTTGATTTTCCGACACTCGGGAAACCGACGAGACCGACGTCTGCTAGCATCTTCAGTTCAAGTTTCAAGTACTTCTCTTCCCCTGGCTCACCGTTTTCAGCGTGCTCAGGTGCTGGGTTGGCAGGTGTCGCAAAACGTGTATTCCCACGTCCGCCACGTCCACCTTTTGCGACGATCGCTTGTTGTCCGTGATGGACGAGGTCAGCGATGACCGCATTTGTATCGTCATCGTAGACGACTGTGCCCGGTGGGACCTTGACGATTAGATGCTCGGCTTTACGACCGTGCATCCCTTTTGACATGCCGTTTTCACCTTGAACCGCTTTAAAGTGACGTTTGTAACGGAAGTCCATCAATGTCCGAAGTCCTTCGTCAACTTCAAGGACGACGTGTGCCCCGTGACCACCGTCACCGCCGGCAGGACCGCCGTCCGGAACATATTTCTCGCGACGGAACGCTACTTGCCCACGTCCTCCGTCACCTGCTTTTACATAAATATTTACCTGATCGACAAACATGTCGGATCCCTCCTCTTACTTCTCTTCCTCAAACGGAAGACTTTCAATCTCAATCACACACTCATTTTCCGTCTGCGACTCGATTTCCATCGGCGTCACTAGATCCTCAAGGCGCGACATATCTAGTAGATCCCGATAGATCTCGATGGTCACGCCCTCGTGGAAGGTCACGGATACTTCACCTACTCCTACATCAATCATGGCGATGGCTGCTTCGACGAGTTGCTTCAGCCGCTCATCTTCCATGTGGGGTGCTCCGATGACATCATACGTCACAGTTTTGCCTGACCATTCAGCTTGCAGTAACGCCAGTGCGGTTTTCGGCAATCCGATTCGCGCTAGACGTCCTTCCCGAGATGCTTGCTCCCGGTACGCCGAACAGATCGACTCGACTGCTTGTTCGTCTCCGATCGCGCCATACGAACGGACGAGTTGTATCCGGTTCAACCACTCGTGACGAAGAGTCTTTAAAAGATCAAGTACCTGCTGTTCCTCCATCGGTCGTTCCCTCCTAAAAAAAACAGACCCTAACCCTCGAAAGTGGCTAGAGTCTGCTTCGTCGATCCTTATGCTGGGTAAACGCTGACTTGTTTCTTGTCGCGTCCGAGACGTTCGAAACGAACGACACCAGTTGCAGTTGCGAAAAGTGTATCATCGCCACCACGTCCGACGTTCATACCTGGGTGAATCTTCGTACCGCGTTGACGGTAGAGGATTGAACCAGCAGAAACAGTTTGACCGTCTGCACGTTTCGCCCCAAGGCGTTTCGATTGCGAGTCACGACCGTTCTTTGTCGAACCTACCCCTTTTTTCGATGCGAAGAACTGAAGATTAAGTTTCAACATGTGGAATCCACCTCCTATACTTGTTCAAGTTGGATAAACTCACCGTAACTTTCAGCGATGGTACCAAGTTGGACCAAAGTCGCTTCCAGTAACAATTGGGTGCGCTCACTGACATCCGGTGCTAAGTCAGCGTACGGTTCTACATAAAAGTAGCCACCCTCTTGTTGTTCTGCCATTTCAAGGAGCAGGACCTGCCCGAGTAATGCTTCTATGGCATTGTATGCCCCGAAGATCACCGACGAGACGCCGGCACAGACAAGGTCGAGACCTGGTTCTGCAAACTCGGCATGTCCTGTCACTTCGATGGAGCGGACGAGTTCCGCTTCATCTCGTCGAATCTTGACACGTATCATGGCTTACGCTTCGATTTTCTCGATGCGGACCTTCGTGTAAGGTTGACGGTGACCTTGCTTACGACGGTAGTTCTTTTTCGCTTTCATTTTGAAGACAGTGATCTTTTTCGCGCGAGCGTGTTTGATGACCGTTGCTACGACCTTCGCACCTTCTACGAGTGGAGCGCCGACTTTAACATCGTCACCACCAAGGATCAATACTTCACCAAATTCGACTGTGCTGTCGACGTCTGCGTTTAATTTCTCAACGTAGATTTCTTGGCCAGCTTCGACTTTGACTTGTTTACCACCAGTTTTGATAATTGCGTACATTACGTGCACCTCCTCTTAGGAACTCAGACTCGCCATCACGGGCAGCGAATGCTTTAAAACCCGGTCTGTGCGGTTGTAGTCATTTGGGTGCTTCCAAACGAACTAACGTTATTCAGAATACCAAACGTTCTTCTACCTTGTCAATGCTGTTCTGAAGGATTATTCCGATCGTTTGATGAAATCGAGACAGTCTTGTGACGACCCCGTGAACAGGACCGCTGGATCGCCTTCGAGCACATGGACTTCGAGCGGTTGACGGGAAACGAATTCGTCCTGCAACAGATGCCGTGGTGCACGAATCACGACCGCTTCCGCATAGGTAGCAATCTCAAGTAACTTCGGTTCAATCAAGCGATAGACACTCAATCGCGTCCACTGCCCGGATTCCTGTGAACGTTCCTGTAGCGATTTCCCGTGACGTTGTCGTGTCAGTTCGCATAAACCCATCTTCGTAAACCCATAGACTTCGATTTGCTTCGTCTCGAGCGCTGCCCGTTCTTTAAGGAGTTGGGTCACCCGTGTCTGACCTTTACTTGAGCCACGTAAGAAATCGATCGCAATCATGCCACTGATGTTGCGCAATCGTAATTGCCGCATGACTTCGACAGCAGCCGCTTCATTTATCTGGTCAAACGTCCGCTTTTGTTCCTTGACGGAAATCGTCTTCCCACTGTTGACGTCGATGACAGTCATCGTCTCGACTTCTTCAATCAAGAGATACGCTCCTCCGTCGAGCCAGACGACGCGTTGCATCGCCTTCTCGATCGCCCCGTCGATTGCTTCCATCTCGGGTAAGCGCCCTTTTCGTAGCGACCGTTCGACGGACAGACCGAGTAGTTCGAGTCGTTCCTTTTCCTGACGCGTCATGACGAGTGCTTCCATGACGTGCGGAAGACGTTTCGCTTCTTGGACGATCAGTGCCTCGTCTTGTTCAAGACGCGGTGCCTGCATGAGTTCTTTATGTCGTGTCCGTAACGACTGCAGCTCTTGCTTCAATTCGTCGATTGATGCTTTTGCTGCCTCCGTCCGGTAGAGAATTCCTTCTTCTTCTGTTGTCGTCAATTGTTCCGCCAGTTGACGCTGGACGACGAGATCCAGCTTTCGACTGAAACGGATGCGTCGACCGTACGGGAAATAAACGAGATAACGTCCACCATAGGTGATGTTTTGCGTCACTTTGTGTTGTTTCGGTGCAACGCCCTCTTTGACGACCTGGACGAGTAACGTCTGTCCGACCTGGACGGCTTGTCCGATCGTCGGTACGTCCGGATAACGGTGCAACGCTTCAATCGTCTCATTTAGCGGTAAGTAAAGCGGTGTACCGTCGGTCGCAATCAAAAAGGCTGCTCCGAGCGTCGGATGCAACCGGTCGACCTTGGCATAGACGAAAGTGCCAACCCGAATCTCGTCACGCATCCGCTCATGGTATTCAATCAATCGACCGCCTTCGACCAATGCCAATCGTTCAAGCGAAGCGGTCTGTTCACTAATCCATCGCATACTGATCCCTCCAAAAAAATTAGACTAGGCGCGACGATGTCGTCCTAGTCTAATTTCCCATTCTTATTTCATCCCAAGCATCTTCTTCAATTTGACGAAGAACCCTTTTTGCGGTTGTTCATTTAAATCAAGCAGTGGTACAGATTCTCCGAGAATCCGGCGGGCAATGTTCCGGTAGCCGAGTCCAGCCCGGTTATCCGGATTCATCGTCACAGGCACACCACGGTGGGAAGCGGCGATGACTTCTTCATCATCGATGATCAAACCAAGCAGATCAATCGAAAGGATACGCATGATTTCATCGATGTCGAGCATATCACCAGATGCCATCATGTGTGAACGCACCCGGTTGATGACGAGTTTCGGAACGATGTTACGTTCTGAACGCTCGAGCATTCCGATGATCCGGTCCGCATCTTGAACGGCTGCTTTTTCCGGTGTCGTCACGACGACGGCTTCATCGGCCCCAGCGATCGCATTCATGAAGCCTTGTTCGATTCCTGCAGGGCAATCAATCAAGACGAAGTCGTATTCGAGTTTCAGTGTATCGATGATTGCCTTCACCTGTTCGGGTGTGACGGAGGACTTATCCTTTGATTGAGCAGCAGGCAACAGATACATCTCTTCAAAACGTTTATCGCGGACGAGTGCTTGGTGCAATTTACATTGCCCTGTCACGACGTCAACGATGTTATAGATACTCCGGTTATCGAGACCAAGCACGATATCCAGATTACGTAACCCGATATCCGTATCAACGAGACAAACGGAATGTCCCATCAATGCAAGTGCTGTTCCGATGTTTGCAGTCGTCGTTGTCTTTCCGACGCCACCTTTACCGGATGTGACGACGATGGCGCGTCCCATGTTCGTCTTCGCCTCCATATGTACCTGTTCTTTCACTTGTTCCATATCCGTCACCCTCTTTCACTATCAATCGCAAACTGATCCATCCGCGCGAGCGGAACGGTTTGAAGGCGGGAGAATTCGACCCCGTCTTCACCTAAAAATGCACAACCCATATCGAGAGCAGGAATTGGCGCGTCCTCCGGTTCCTCATGGACGGTGCCAGCGACCGCAATCCACTTCGGTTGCAACACGCTCGCCGCGATGACGGCTTCCGTATTGCCACCTTTCCCCGCATGAACGGTCCCCCGTAACGCACCGAGACAATAGATACTTCCTGTCGCATGAACGACCGCCCCCGGATTGATATCTCCGATGATGACGATCGAGCCTTCGACGTCTAATACGTGCCCACTGCGTGCCGTGCCACCGAAATAGTGGAACGTTCGCTCTCCGTACAAGGCTTTTGCCTCGTCCTTCGTGATGCACTCACTGTCATAACCTTTGAAAGAGAAGGAATCATGTCGCGCGACGATAGATTCGACGGCCGTCAACACCCCTTCATCGACATAACGTCGACCGAAGAAGAAGGTGATCGGTACGGCGCGTCCGTTCTCGACGGATTTGTCCGCAAGCGTCAACTCTAAATCGTCAAGAAATTCATCCACACTGCACCTTTCATTCACATAGACGGCGAGGCCACCACGATGACCTTTCATCGTTACATAACGTTTACGCTCAATCATGACTCATCCTCTTTTCTCGTCAAGGGTCGACTGCACGAGTCGGGTCATCGGATAATACAGGATGATGATCCCGATCAACTGCGCAACCAGACTCCTTGGAATGATCTGTGTCGCGAGTTCCTGGAAGGATACCCCGACACCAACGACCGAAGCCGTGAAGAAATATATATCGAGTTCATACAAAATGGCACTGAACGTGAACGTGACAAGAATCGTTAATACGTTCTCCTTTACATATTTTAGCACGAAGCTACTAAAAAGCGGAATGGCGGATAACGCAAATAAGTAAATGCCGATGATATCCGAATAGACGAAATCATACAACAATCCGAAGACGAGTCCGAATCCGAGTGCCTGTTCGAGTTTTCCATATCGACCAAGGAACATCAAACCGATCAATGTCGCATGAATGACATACGGCGATCCATCTCCGAGAGGTCCTGCGAACAGCGTTCCTTCCAAGATGAAAAGAAGGAACACGGCGAAAAACAACTTAACGTTATTCACGAGTGTCCCCTCCCTTATCGGTCTCAGCGAAAGGTTCCTTCGCTTCGCGTTCAATCACGAAGACATGACCGAACTGTTCGAAGTCTGCTGCCGGTTTGACGTATGCGATTTTTGAAGCCCCATACTGATCGGATTTCACTTCCGTGATTTTTCCAATGACGATCCCACTCGGATACTTTCCACCAAGACCTGACGTCGTGACGGTCTGCCCTTTTTTCAGCTTCGCGTCGTTCGGAATTTTCGTGAACTTGAGTAATTTCGTTTCTTCATCAAACCCCTCGATCGTACCGAAAACACCTTTTCCCTTCGTATCGTCAGCCGTTGCCGAGACGTTATTCGTCCGACTCGTATCCGACATCAACTGTACGAGAGACGTATAGGCGCTCGCTTGGATGACGCGACCAATTAGTCCGTCTGCTGTTACAACGGCCATGTTCGCCTTGACACCCTTTTGTTCACCGATGTTGATCGTCACGAACCGTTGCCATTCAGATGCCGTCCGACCAATCATCTCTGCCGGTAACAACTTGTAGTCGCGGATCGATCCGTTCAGGTCGAGCATATCCTTCAATTCTTTATTCTCACGCTCAAGATCACGGACTTTGACCGCATTACCAGCATAGTCATTCAATCGTGATTTCAAGTGTTCGTTCTCTTTGTAAACGTCACGCACTTCTCTAATCGAAGTGACCGTATCATCAATCCAGCCAATCGGTGTCGCGAAAAGGCGTTGACCGACGCCCGCGGTATCACGCACGAAGCTTTGATACCAGTGGGATTGGTTACGCCCTTGCAGCGAAATGCCGATCAAAATCACCAAAAGGAGAAAACTAAGGAGTGTGATGAGCAGTTTTCGATTGTTTAAAAATCGCTTCATCGCTCATCCCATCCTTATCTTTTTTGCGAGATGCCTGATTTCGAACGAAGGACATTCATCATCTCGAGTGATTTTCCTGTACCGATTGCGACACAATCGAGTGCATTTTCTGCAACGAGTGTCAAAATACGTGTTTCGTCTTCGATGACAGCATCGAGGTTCTTTAAGAGAGCCCCACCGCCAGTCAGAACGATACCGCGGTCCATGACGTCTGCTGATAATTCAGGAGGTGTCTGCTCAAGCGTGTGCTTGACACCCGCAAGAATCGCATCGACCGTATCTGAAAGTGCATCACAAATTTCGGCACTTGTGACTTCAATCTGTTTTGGAAGACCTGTCACGAGATCGCGTCCACGGATCTCCATCGTTTCATTTTCTGATTCTTCATCGATGCGTGCGTAACCGATTGTCATTTTCAACGTCTCAGCTGTCCGCTCCCCGATCATCAGGTTGTACTTCGACTTGATGTAACGAATGATGGATTCATCCATCTCGTCTCCACCGACACGAATCGATTGACTCGTGACGATACCACCGAGTGAGATAACAGCAACTTCCGTCGTACCACCACCGATATCAACGACCATCGAGCCTGTTGGTTCTGAAACCGGAAGACCTGCACCGATTGCTGCTGCAAATGGTTCTTCAATCGTGTACGCTTCACGCGCTCCCGCAAGTTTCGCTGCATCTTCAACCGCACGTTTTTCGACCGATGTGATCCCACTTGGTACACAGATCATGACGTTTGTTTTTGAAGAGAACAAACCTTTTTTCTTCGAAGCTTGATCCATGAAGTATTTGATCATCGTAGCGGTTGTTTCATAATCCGCGATAACCCCGTCTTTCATCGGGCGTCGTGCTGTCACGTTACCCGGCGTACGACCGATCATGTTTTTCGCTGCGTTACCGACCGCTTCAATTTTTCCTGTATCCGTACGGAAAGCGACGACGGACGGTTCGCGGACGACGATTCCTTGCCCCTTTACATACACGAGCGTGTTAGCCGTACCTAAGTCAATGCCGATTTCACGGCTGAATGATCCAAACATTATTCAAAAAACCCCTCTCTGAGAATACACTTCACTAATTATAACGGAAAAGCCTTCATTGGAAAGCGTTAAAACGTTACAGCTTGTTTACAGTTCGCCTTAGAAAACACACAAAAAAACGTCTGATGGAAAGAAACGAAACTTTCCCTTCAGACGTTATTCTTACATAAATCCGCGCTGTTTCATACTAATAAATTGTCCGTGCCCGATGATGATGTGGTCAAGACAACTGATTCCAATGAGCCGTCCTGCCTCAACGAGCCGCTCTGATACCTCGATATCCTCTCGACTCGGTGTCGGATCACCCGACGGATGATTATGCACAGCGATGAAATTCGCAGCCGAACAACGAATCGCTTCCCGGAAGACGTCACGCGGGTGGACGATCGACGTGTTCAATCCTCCAATGAATAACGTTTTTTTCGAAACGACCTCATTTTTCGTATTCAAATACAGACAGATGAAGTGTTCTTGTTGATAAAGACGCATCTCTTCTAACAACAGCTCCGCTGCGTCTTCCGGTGAACGAATCGTTGGTCGCACCCACTTCGGTTCCGTGACGAGACGACGACCCAGTTCTAGTCCCGCCATGATTTGTAATGCCTTCGCCTTTCCGACCCCTGGTGCTTTTTCGAGTCCTCCGACTCCAGCCGCTTCGAGTTCGATCAGCGAAGGATAGATATGCAGTAATTCTTCCGCGATTTCAAGCGGGGTCCGGTCCCGTGTCCCACTTCGGACAAGACACGCGAGCAGTTCGACTGTCGTCGCTTGTGCCAAGCCTTTCAACTGAACCATATCCTTCGGCCATTCAATCACAGCATCCGACCTCTCTGTTTCAGAATTACGCAAACATCGGCTTGATTTTAAACGACGCGAGACGTTTCGTGATCTCGTGTATGGGCAATCCAACGACATTATAATAATCGCCCTCAATCGCCTCGACGAATAGCCCTCCCATCGCTTGGATACCATAGCCACCCGCTTTATCGTAAGGCTCGTTCGTCGCGATATACCCTTCGATCCACTCGTTTAACAATGCACCAAAACGAACGTGTGTCGTCACGTCGAACGTCTCCTCCTTTTCACCAAAGCGAATCGTCACGCCTGTCACGACTTCATGAGCGCGTCCTGACAGACGCGCAAGCATCGCCCGTGCCTCAGAACTATCTGCTGGCTTCTCAAGAATCATGTCATCAATCGCGACGACCGTATCCGCAGCCAAAATGACGCCGTCTATCGTAATCGCTCTCGCTTTCTTTTGCGATAGATAACGGACGTACTCATGCGGTGACATCGGAAATGGTGCCTCTTCGACGACATTCGCAGGTACGACTTCGTGAGGGATTCCAATTTGCTTTAGAAGTTCCGTCCGGCGTGGTGAAGCCGAGGCAAGGATCAAGTGTGGTTGCGTTACCATTAGTATCACGTTCTTTCCCGTTAATTTCGAATCGGATAATTCGAGTCATCGTATAGTCTAACAAAAAACAAGCGGTCCCTAACAGAGTAGGAACCGCCAAACTCATCTTAATTTCCTGTCACATCGACAAATGGATCTGACTTTGGTGTTTTTTCTTTAAGCGGCGTCTGTTTATCAGGCGTCAACTTCGTTAAATCCGGACGGTAATACGATTCAATTTCGACTGTGAAAGATAGCATTTCGTTTTCCAATTGAATTGCGCCACCGCCAGGTCCTTGTTCTTCTGGACCAGTCAACTGAATCTGTCGAAGAATCGTAATGCGATCTGTTCGCTCAATTTGTTTCAAGAAGGCCATCAATTCAAGATATGACGGTGCTTCAATCGTCAAAGAAGCTGGTAACGGTGTCGCATTTGCTGCGGGAGTAGTCGCTGTAGGCGTTGTCGCTTGATCCGATTCGGTCGCCATCGCTCCGTCAACAGCCGGTGTGGACGTTACGGGAGATTGTGGTGTACTCTCTTTCGACTGACCGAAAGTAATCGACTGCACTTTTACTCCAGCAATCTGACTTGCTGCGTTGATCGCATCGATGACATCATCATTCGATGCCGTCACCGGAACTTTTTGTTGTAGGAAACTCGATTCTGCCACGTCCACTTTTTGCTCATTTGCTTTTGCTTGCTCTAACGCCATTTGCTCTCGTTTGAGTGTCGCCTCTTTTTGTTGCAAGGTTTGATGTGTCATATACGTCGTATATCCAAAATACCCAATGCCACCTAAAACGATGAGAATTGATAAAAAGAGAAGGAGGTAACTGCTATATCGCTTCAATTTTCAGGCACCTCCTCAACTTCTGTCGAGATGACTTCTCCTGAAGGATCATCCGGTGTTTGACCGTCCCCTTCAATTTCTGGCTCAGATGGCTTATCTTCTTTCGGTACTGCCGGGTCTGCCTCATTGGTCTCTCCCTTAACAACCTCCTCAGGATTGACTTCCATAGAAAACTGACCGATATATCGCGGTTCTTCTGTCTTCGTGTCATCATTCGGAGTAATTTCCGTCGTTGGAATCTCTTGACCGGTCGCCGGATCAACCGTTGTCGTTGTCACGACATCTGTTTTTTCATTCATCGTTTTTGTCGTAACGCTTGCCAGTGTCGTACCGGAGAACACTTTATCGGTCAGCAACTCTCGGTAAAAATCATTCAGCTCATCGAGTGTCTCAAACTGAGCCGTCATAGCAACGGTATCATCCGCTCCATATGCGTACTGAAGAATGTATCCGCGTTCTGGTAAGTAACGTGTGATTCGCTCAAGTGTTGGAACAGCTGGCTTAGGTGCTTCTTCTAGCGACTCGACCGTCTGTTTCAATTGAACGACTTCTTGTTTAGACGACTGATCGGATTCGGATTGTAATTGTCGGACGATTTGAATCTGATCGTCTACGGATTCCACTCGGTTAGCGAACTGATCCGTTTGCCAATATAAATAACCACCAATCAATCCACCAAATAATAATAAAATCAGCGAAGCGACAAGCGGATATTTCGGTGCCTCGTCACTTTCCGGTAAAAGATTGATACGATCTGGTCGCGCAGTGGCTAGACCGACGATCGGTAAGTAAATGCGTGGAACCGATTGACTATCGATCGTCATCATGTCCGGTACTTCATCTAACTGAAGATCAAAGTTCGTTCGGAATCGTGTCGCTAATTCATCTCGAAACGGGAAGTCTCCCGCAAGGACAACCGTCTTGATTTCGCGGCTTTCTCGAGCGAGCGAGAAGCGGTAAAAGTCTAGCACACGCGAAAATTCTAACAGCATTTCATCCAAGACGAGTTCGACTGTCTGATCATCCGATCGATAGCGATAATGCAATTGATCCTCGATCACGTCTACATCCCAAGCATCTGCTGAAAACGTATCCACTGAGCGAATCAGGCGTGGTACACGATCTTCGATGATAATCAATTGATGGTTCGTCGCGTTCGCATTCCAAATCAGTAGCGTATCGGTATCTGCTGCCGGATAGTGCGCTTCAAGACCAAAGTAGGTAGACAGTGGTTGTGGCTCCGCTGCCACTAATCGAAGATGCTTTTGTTTAAACAATTGCGTATATTGTTTCAGTGCTTCGTTCGGTGCTGCATATAGCATGATTTCACGTTTTCCACCATCTTCAAGGACAGTGTAGTCGAAGTATGGTTCTTCAAAAGGAAGGACAATGCTATGACCAATCTCCATGAATAGATAACCCCGGATCTGATTCGTCGCAATCGTCTCCGGAATATCGAGTTTCCGCGCAAGGACGAGTGAACCATCCAGCGCAAGAACGGCTTTAGATCCGCGAGGAACTTTCAACTTCGTCAATAGACTATCAAAAATCAGATCGAGCGACGCTTCCGGTTGAAGCCATCCACCCTGTAACGTACCTGCCGGCAGAGATACGACAGCACGTCGTTTCAAGACCCCTTTTTTGACAACCGCACCAAAAATAGCGACGTCCGTAAAATTAAAATAAACATATGTACCTTTACGCCGTTGCGTCATATGTACGTTCTTCCTTTCTTAAAGCAGTAAATCGAGGTACCACGACACCCAATCATCCGCAAAATAATATGTAAGTAATGTCCCGATCGCAATGGAGGGAACGAATGGAATCGGTTGTTTTCGTCTGACGCGTCCCGTTCCGAGTAGCGTCAGCCCGATCACTGAACCAACAAATGCTGAAACAAACAACGCGATGACGACGTGAAGCGGTCCAAGGAAAATCCCGAGTAAACCGAAGAGCTTGACATCTCCTGCTCCCATACCGCGTCGTGATGCAAGAAAAATGACGAACAATAGAACGAATCCGACAATTCCTCCAATAATTGGATTATACCAGTTTTCCAGTGGAGAAAGGTAGCGCACAATCAAAGCAATTGGTAAAAAGAACAGTAAAATTTTATTCGGTATGAGCATATAGGCAAGATCAGACATCGTAAGAATAAACAAGAGACTAGTTAGAGTGAGTGTCAACGCAAGTTCCATCGACCAACCAAACTGCCAAAAGGCATACGCATAGAGCAGTCCACCGAGTAGTTCAAGCGCTGGATACTTGATTGAAATCGACTGTCCACAAGAACGACACTTCCCACCGAGTACTACATATCCGAGTACTGGCGTCAATTCGAGTGGTCCAAGCACATGTCCACAAGTCGGGCAATGAGAACGTGGATGAACGATCGACTCCCCGACCGGAACACGCAAACCAACGACATTCGTAAACGATGTAATCAATAAACCTAACAAGAAAAAATATACCGTGAAGACGATCGTCATAACACGACCTCCCTTTCAAAAAAGTTCAGAAAAAAACCCCCGAGGAGGGGGTGAAAATTACCAACGTTTCAGTTCGGATGGAGCTTTATTTGCAAAGTAATCGTCCTCACCCTTAAGAGTTACAGAGTAAGTATACTTCCCACCAGCTTCTGTTACAGATACAAATGCATCTGTATATGGTTTAGGCGAATCGAATGGATCTTCCATGCTATCGATATATTTATCGAGCACTACACCATCAGTTGTAGCAAATTTCTTTCCAGATTTCTCAATTCCCATTACAACTGTTTCTCCTGCTTTGATCGGATTCGAAGAAGTATATAACTTTGCAGCAGATACTAATTGCTTCGCATCGGAAACAACTGCATCCTTACGTGAGTTCTCAATCAATCCACCAATTGCAACGACAGCGATTGCTGCGATGATACCTAAGATAACGACGACGACGAGTAACTCGATCAATGTCAGTCCGCGCTCATCGCGCATTTGTTTTGCATCTAACCAGATTTCTTTTAACCGTTCGATCATTTCATTATGCCTCCCTAGTGCTTTTTTACTGTTCTTGGTTAGTAAGACTTACTAGCCAAACGAATACTATTATAGTAGCACCACATTTTTTGTAGTTTATGTCTTTTTTTAACAACAGGTAAATGTTTTTACAATTGTCAACTTGCTTGAATATCGGAATAAATCTTAAACATTGGTACGACGACGGCAATGACAATGACACCAACGATTGCGGCTAAAACAACAATCAATAATGGTTCGATGATCGATTTCAAACGATCCGTCGTCGTTTCCACTTCGGTTTCGTAAAAGTTCGCGACTTCCGTCAACATCGAATCGAGGCGACCTGACTCTTCCCCAATCGCAATCATCTGTGTGACGAGCGGCGGGAAATATTTGTTTCGCTCCAAAGGTTCGTGCATCGGAATACCGCGCGACATCGCTTCATTCGCACCTGCAATCCCTTTACGAATGATCCGATTCGTAACGATTCGTTCGGTAATATCAAGCGAAGCTAAAATCGGTACTGACGCATTGAGCAATACGGATAGACCACGTGTCATCAGTGCGATTTGTGATTTTTGAATCAGCGGTCCGAAGACTGGAATCATTAACAAGAAACGGTCAAAAAAGAGACGCTGCCGCTCATTCTTGAGATTAAAATACAACAGTCCGATTAAACCAAATGCAATCAATAGTAATACCCACCAATAGGCGACAAAAAAGTCGGAGACAGCGACGACGAGTTTCGTAATCAAGGGCAACTCACTGCCTAACTGATCAAAAATCGAAGCGAACGTCGGTACGACATTCATCATCAGGAAGACAACGACGCCGATTGCGACAAGCGAGACGACCGCCGGATAGATTAAGGCCGAAATGACTTTTCGTTTGATCTCATATTGTTTTTGCAGCTGTGTCACGATATTATCTAACGCCTCTTCGAGATTACCACTCGCTTCCCCCGCCATCGCCATACTAACGAAAAACGTATCAAATACACGAGGATGTTTTTCGATTGCCTGGGAAAACTGAATCCCACTACGCAAGTCATCTTCTACCTCGACAAGCGCTCGCTCGAGTGGTTTTGATTCTGTTTGTTTACGTAGAATTTCGGTTGCTCTAACAATCGAAACACCCGATCGAACGAGCGTTGCAAACTGACGCGCGTACATGACAAGATGCTCGATTTTCGGTTTAGCACTTAAAAACGTAATCTCGGTATTTAACCCTTTTGATTCTTGCTTTTCAAGCAATGTTACGGCAATTTGATCCGTCCGAAGACGTTCTGCCGCCTCGCGCTTTGACAAGGCAGTGATCTTGCCCTTCTTTCGTTTTCCAGTCATCGTTCGACCTTCGTAAATGAATACTGCCATCCCTTCACCCCGATATGTATGGTGTTGCAGCAGATGCCGGAATCAAACCGCGACTGACCAAATCCTGTAAGGCCATCTGCATCGTTTGCATGCCATATTGTTTACCCGTCTGCAAAACGGATTGAATCTGATATTCCTTACCTGTCCGAATCAAGTTGGAGACAGCTGGTGTATCGACCATGATTTCTAAAGCAGCGACACGTCCTGTTCCGTCCGATCGTGGCATGAGTCTTTGTGAGATGACACCCGCTAGGACGTTCGCTAACTGTGCTCGAATCTGATCTTGTTGCTCCGACGGAAATACATCGATGATTCGACTGACCGTTGAAGCTGCTGTTGCCGTGTGCACCGTCGCAAAGACAAGATGACCGGTTTCAGCAGCCGTTACCGCGGTAGCAATCGTCTCAAGGTCGCGCATTTCTCCCAGTAAAATCACATCCGGATCTTGGCGAAGTGCGGAACGCAATCCTGTCGAAAAACGTGGCGCATCAATTCCAATCTCCCGTTGATCGATTAAGCTTTTTCGATGACTATGTAAGTACTCAATCGGATCTTCCAGTGTGATGATCCGTTTATACATCGTTTGATTGATTTCATTGATCATCGCAGCAAGCGTCGTAGACTTCCCGGAACCCGTTGGACCCGTGACAAGAATGAGGCCGTGTGGCTTCGTCAAAAAGCGTTTGATGACTGGAGGAAGTCCTAACTGTTCAAGCGAAGGCACTTCTGTCGGGATCGTTCGAAAGGCCATCGATAATGCGCCTCGCTGATAAAAACAATTGACCCGATATCGTGCTACACCTGTCACACCAAACGAAAAATCAATATCTCGATCCTGCTTCAGTTGCTGATACATGTCTTCCGTGATCAACGAACGAACGAACCCATCAATGATGACTGGTTTCATCTTCTCGGATCCATATGGTGTCAGTGTTCCATTGATCCGAAACACAGGAGGGGATCCGGCAGTCAAATGAACATCGGATGCCCCTCGTTCCTTCGAGGAACGAAGAATATCTTCGATTTGGGCACGTTCCATCGTTTGATTCATTCTGAAATCACCGTCCGTAAAATTTCTTCTGTCGTCGTGATACCATCAGCTACTTTCGATAGACCATCAGCTAGAAGGAAACGTTGTCCTTGCGATTTAACGTACGCTGTGATGTCACTTTCCGTCGACTGGTTCATGATCATGCGCCGTAAGACTTCGTCAATCATGATGACTTCCTGAATCGCGACACGACCTCGATATCCAGTCATATTACAAGATGAGCAGCCACGACCTCGCATGACAGTCGTCGCTTCGATTCCTTCTTGATCAAACAGCTCCTGTTCCCGCGTTGATAACGAGTGGGCTTCTCCGCAGTCCCGACAAACACGGCGGACGAGTCGTTGTGCGATTAACCCACTAAGCGAAGCTGCAACGAGGAACGATTCAACGCCCATATCAATCAACCGCGTAATCGAACTGACTGCTGAGTTCGTATGGAGCGTGGATAGAACTAAGTGTCCCGTCAAAGAAGCACGGATCGATATTTCTGCCGTTTCGATATCGCGAATCTCACCGACCATGACGACGTTCGGATCTTGACGGAGAATCGATCGAAGACCACTCGCAAATGTCAAACCAATTTTTGAGTTCACTTGAACCTGGTTAATACCATCGACCTGGTACTCAACCGGATCTTCGACGGTAATGATGTTCCGCGACTCGTCATTCAACTCATTCAATGCTGCATACAATGTCGATGATTTCCCTGAACCGGTTGGCCCGGTAATCAAAATAATACCGTTCGGTCGTTTTAACATTTCTCGGAACTGTGATTCATTCCGTGAGCTGAAACCAATTTTAGAGATAGAAATATTTGAGTTGGAACTGTCAAGAATTCGAATAACGACTTTTTCCCCGTATACGGTAGGTAGTGTAGAAACACGGAAGTCGTAAGCTAGTCCATTAAAGACATATTTGATTCGCCCATCTTGCGGTAACCGGGATTCCGTAATATCAAGCTCACTCATGACCTTGATTCGTGTCGTTAAAATGCTTTGAATCTGCTTCGGATAATTATTTTCCGTTCGAAGTTCTCCATCGATTCGAATTCGAATCGTCATCGATGTTTCCTGGGGATCCATATGAATATCGGATGCCCGTTGTGCAATCGCATTTTCTAAGATTTGATTAACGAGACGAATGATTGGCGCATCTTCACGTGTCACCACGTCGCGCGACTGGTCCATCTCCGTCATATCATCTGACTCCAACAAATCGCGCAACGATGAATCGATATCATAATACTTCAAAATCGTTCGTCTGATTTCGTCCCGTGTCGCAATACCTACGTCAATCACTAGACCCGTCTGCATCCGTAAATCATCGATTGCAATCAAGTCCATCGGATCCGCCATGGCAATAAATAAACGATTTCCTTCACGGTAGACCGGAACTAACGTATGCCGCTGTGCTAACTCTTTTGAAATCAATTTCGTCACCGCGACATCGACCGGATAATTATACAGTTGAATGATCGGAATCTTTAACTGATGATGGAGCGCTTCTAGTAATTGTTGTTCCGTCAAATGACCGAGGCGGAGTAACGCGTCACCCAATTTTTCAGTTGGTCGTTTTACAGAAAGTGCCTCATCGATTTGACTCTCTGTCACTAAACTCTCTTCGATTAACATTTCACCGAGTCGTTTTCGCTTCATCGCCATTTAGTCCGTCATCCTTCCGCATGCCATGATTCGTCTTCAATCATTACAGTTCGCTTTTGTTTCTTTTCATCAATCAGACTCGTAACGCCTCCCGTTACGACACACAGTAATACCATACCGATCGCTACAAAAGGATTACTAATCCAATCCAACTGAACACTAAAATAGATCAGTGTCACCATGATAATCGCTGCGATGGATAATACTGACTTCGCCTGAATCGAGGTCACATATGGAATCGTCACCGCAAACATCAATCCACAAATGATTGTCGCAAGTCCGATGATGATTCCAAGTTCAATTGCAATCGTCGTCCAATTCATACTCTTCCCTCCTCGTTTAACCGACCGCTTTACCTGTCGATTCATCGTCTACTGGTGAAGCCGGATCCCCTTGATTGTCCTCGTCTGGTACCGTTGGTGATTCTGGACTATCTGGGGAAGTAGGAGAATCTGGCGTTTCGACCGTACCGTCCGTTTGCGAATCCTCAGGGTTCGATTCATCCGGCGTTTCAGAATCCATTCCGTCCTCAGATGGTGTTTCTTCGGTTGGTGGAACCACGACAGGCGCTTGTTCTTCTTGACTACTCTTTGTAATGACAGCTGGGACCGCCGCATAAAAATCTAAGGAAAGTAGCTTTTTCTTCTCTCCTTTAGCTGTTTTCATTACACGGTAGACTTCAATTGATTTTCCTTCTTCACCGGCTTGTGTATCGTTTGTCGTCCCGGCTGAAAGAGTGGCTGAGTAACGAGTAATGGTTCTAAATGGAATTGTCTTTTCTCCTTCCATCACAACAGTCACTGCCTCTTTTATTGGGGCTCCGCGTAGTTCAATCGTTACGTCGCTTCCCTCTTGCGTAGCGACGAGGCGATAAACTGATGCTTGCGTATTTCGAACAGCAAAATCTGTTTTTTCGTCAATTTTGACATCGTAACCTAGTGTAATATCATCAGGAAGCGTCGCATGTGGCATACGTTCCACGATTTCAAATGGTGTTTTTGCGAACAATTCGTATAATTTACTTCCAACGTAAGAAGCAGCGATTGGATCCATACCATACGTTTTCACATTCATTAATTGATCTGGCTTGATTTCGACGTTTGCCATGCCTGTAATCATCTGTTCTTCTGCTGCTGAACGTGTTGAAAACGTGATACTTGATACGACCTCACCTTCAGCAGACGACTCTGACGTTTGTGAAGGATCAAAATTCCCTTCAGCTAATGTCTTGCTTGTATTCGTTAACCATGTTTTAAACGCTTCCGTTTGTTCTTGTGAATAGCTGACAGGTTGCGTAGATAGAAAACTTTGTAGCATTTCGTCATCGATTGAGAGAATTAAGTCTCCTCCCGTTTTCAGAGACGCTTTTTTAACAGATTCCTCAGAATCAAATGTCACCAATTCAGTTGGTACCGGTAACGTTTCTTCTCCTGTACCCGTCGTCAACGGTGTTTTTTTGGACCATTCCGTAATCGCTTTTTGGACTGCGGATTCAGCTTCTTTACGACTCATCCCGCTTACAGGAACAGATCCAACTTTAGCCGTTTCAGAAAAAGTCGTCTGTTCAGTCGCCTTTCCGGTAAAGGAAATTAAGGCGAAAGATGGCACATAAATCAAAACCACGAGTAAGACGAGTAAAAGTGTATGTACAGCAAAACGCTTTGTATTGAGCATCATCTGTTTCCTTTCTGTATGAATTAATCATTTCAGGTGCCTAGTATTTCCATTATAATGAATATCATGATGAAACATAAGTCTATCCTGACAATTCTTTTCTCTAACTGTGAATGTCTGTAGGTTTTTGAACTTCATCCAATTGATGTTTTTTCCGATAGAAATGAAGAGGTGAGCATATGCAACACAAACAAGATGGATTTTCATTAATCGAGGTCCTTGTCAGTATTACGATTCTGTCGATTATCTCTGTCTCATTGATCAGTATCTTTTCGCAATCTCTTTCAGCATCACGCACTAGCACGGAATTGACGTTTGCGAACTATTTAGCTAAAAATGCTACTTCTTACATAAAGCGAGAAGCGATTGAAGCGACAACGAATGAAGCCTTTTCTTTCGTTTCATTATCTCAAGAAGCACTGAAGGCCGTTTATCTGAATGGAAATTATGTGATTCCAGAACCCGCCACTCCTTCTTGTGGTGTATCGGCTATTTGTACGTCAATTTTTACTGATCCTGAAATCAACAATATTTCATTTGATGTGAAGTACAGTGTGACACCTCATAAAATGGAAGGTGAAGTGAATCCGAATCTACTCGATCTTTATGTATACGTGTATGTAGAAGGAACGACTGAACCGATTACGACTTTGAAAGGATCGATTACGAATGCGACGCTCAACCAAAGTTTTCCAACAACAAAGTGAAGGATTCACACTCGTCGAACTACTTGTCTCAATCGTCGTTGCTTCTATTTTCAGTGCTGTTATCTTGACGGTATTCATTTCCGGAACGAAAAGTTTTCAAGCAACTGGTATCATTAGTGAATTACGTAGTGAAGCGGATAGTCGGATCGGTATCATTTTAAATGAGGTCAGTGGCTTTGATGCGATTCGCATCGATGAATCTAAAACACTTTCTTTTTATAAAAGAACGTTGCCTACGCTAAACAATGAGACGGGATTACTTGAACGAGCTAGTGGATTTCAACCGTTCAATGCAACAGAAGAAGCTTCAGCATCCGCATCTACTGTGAAGCCTGTTACATATACATTCCTGACCGAACAGCAACAAGGCGATAAACTCGTCTATACGTCAGAGCCACAATCAATCGATGAGCAATCCGAACTTTTTCAAACCTTCACATTATCTAGTCCTGAATATCAAACGATCACCGGAAGTACGTATCCTGGTCGTTATGTCATCCATGGTATTTTGACCATCACGACTCGAATCCAGTCAACTGATCAAGAAGAAGTACAGACCTTCACGAGTACGATTGGATTTTAATTCAGAAAGGAACTAATCATGCGTAAATCTGAACAAGGCTACACCTTATTATTCGTACTCGTCACGCTAACGGTACTTTCCGTTCTTGCCATAGCAACGATTGGTATCAGTCTACAGTCCACACGATTAACTGAAATCCGTGAAACGGATATAGATGTCGAGACATCTACTCAAAATGATTTGGATCAAGCCGTTGCTGCATTACAGCAAATCGTCGTCAAGACGACGGGCACTTCACCTACGACATCTTCACAAGCACTATTCAGTAATTTGAATAGCTCAATCATCTTACCTTTAAAGTCCATCGTCCCGAGTGTCTCGGTCGAAGTAAACGAGACCGCCTCGAATATCCGAGTTAAAGCATTAGATTTAACCGCAACAGTCGAGAAACAAAAGGGCGATCAGCCTGCGATTCGCAAGACATATCGCCAACGCGTGTATCTGTCTGCTATTCCAAGCTTCTTGTACTATACGCTTGGTTCGGATAACCAAGTCATTATCAAAGGTGCGCCTTTCATCGAAGGTAATATCTTCTCGCGAAATCCTTTAAAAGCAACCGCTACTCCTTATTTTAAATACAATAATGAAAATGGGACGTTCACAAATACACAAGCACTTCCCTATGTCGCTGGTCAAATTCGGGTGTTCCAAGAAAAAAATCTACCTTTGCTGCAATGTGAAGATTATTTATCTTGTGACCGTAGTATTTTTGATCCAAAAGGATCAACGGACCTCGTCTCAACGAAAGAAGCGCTTGTGCCATTCGACTTCAACTACGCTTTGAATGACTTTTTGAAGCTGCCGGTGAATACACCGATTACACAAATCACTACCTCCTTAAAGGACTCGGCTATTCCACAATCAGTCTTAACAGGTCCGTTTCTGACGGCACTTGATACGAAACGCCAGATGATTAGCCCCGCACCGAACACAAATAACACGATCACGTTGACGGATGATTTAGTACAAGAGACGCTCGAGCCTTTGATCATCAATGGGAATCTGACAATTTCTTCACTGAATTCCGTTGATCAGCCGTTGGAAATCAAACGGCCGCTTGTCGTCCTAGGTAACCTTCTCGTTCGAGGGAATGTTGGTTTTGCGACAACGATTTATACGACAGGTACAAGTCGTCTCGATGATGCGAATATTCAAGGTCTCACTTCCTCAACGAAACAAAACACGTTAATTCTACTCAGTAAAGGAACACTCGTCATCAACCGGGTGAATAAATTTTCAACACCCCGAACGACTACGCCTGACTTAAATGCGTTCCTTTACAGCGATGACGATCAAATCAATACGATCTACTCTGTCGGGTCGACGATGAACGTACGTGGTGGCATCTTTACGAAAGGGAAACTAGAAGTAAACGCCTATCGTGGAAAACTCGATTTAGAAGAGAATCAGTTCCCTGCTAATGTGACGGATTTAGAACGACTCATGATTGCCAATAAATCTTCGGATGTTGAAGCTTCTCGATTACGCATGGCCTATGATGCAACCGTTTTGAAAAATCCAACTTCTTTATTACCTTTAAATCGCTCTGTCCAAATGTATGTCGAAACACCAAAACGCATTCAACAGTAATTATAAAAGCCCCTCATCGAGTTGATGAGGGGCTTTTTGTTATTGCTTAAAATGTCGTAGCGCGATACATTTTTGCGATCTTCTTTACTTGTTTTGTTTCCACTTTTGCCTCGTGCTGCTTTAACAATTCAAATAAGTCTTTTCGATTTTGCTTGACTGTCTCATAAATCGGACGTTCTTTTCCTAGGTTTGGATCGGCACCAGCCCCTAGAAGTAACTCGATGACTGTCTCATTTTGATCAAGTGTGGCATAAAATAAAGGGGTATGACCGTACGCATCGATTCGATTTAAATCTTTAGACGTTGCGCGCTTAACAAGTAAAGCATACGCATCACTGGAACGATTCACACTCGTTGCCACATGAAGGACAGATTGTTTTTTCTGATTTAACTGATTCACTTTTGCTCCCTTTTTAAGCCAAGTAGCCACTGTATCCCGAGGAGCAAATTGCGCCGCATAAAACCAATTCATTTGATTTTGAGATGTCTTAGAATCTAATAGCAATTCAGCCTTTTCAAATGCAAGAGTCTCTTGAAAACGACCAATATAACGATTTTTTTCCGACGTAGTCATGTCTGAACTCTTTAACGCGGATGCTAATTCCATAGGCTTTTCTGAACGTAACGCCTGTTCTAGTTCAGTTTTTCGATTCGATTGGATGACGTAACTTGTAACTCCGACTCCAGTCAAAATCACGATCAACAGGATGACAACGATGCGTTTTCGTTTCATATCCAACTTCCCCACTTTTTAATATACATCTCCATCCAAGTCGGTTGATCCTGAATCTGAACCAATTGTCACCTTAAATGTTGTACTCAAAGGTGTTTTCTGATCATTTTTCAAGACTTCCAACACATCTTTATTTTCTTTTAGCACAATTACTTTAATGCGAGCTACACCAGGGCGTAACGGTTGCAACGCTTGACCAGTCGGATCGACTCTGACGTACTCTTTCCCTTGCGTCACTTCCATCCGGTAAAATCGTTCAGTCGTCGTTTCCGGGAACCATCCTAAGAGTGGCCGTTTGTTTTCGTCCTTCATCGTCATGATTAAATCATCAGCTGTTACATTGATCGGGTTCTCACGGACTCGAACGAGTGTCTTCGCTACCGTATCTGGGAAATCCGTCAACGTGAGTAATGCTTCGACAGCTCCATTCGGAGTACCGGTCTTACCTGTAATCGTATAACCGTTCGCTGTTGGTGTCAGTTCAATCGCACTACTCAGCGTAGATGTCGTAAATGGTAACGGGTAATTCGGCTTGAATGTTGCCGTCACATCTTGTTTCGATCCAACCCAGAGTTCGAGATTACTTGGAGCGACCGCTAGTTCTGGTAGCTTCACTTGAATCGTATAGGTCGTAGACTGAGCAAGATATGTCGAGCTTCCCGCTTCTGCCGGAACGACAGCTTTAACTGTGATCGTTCCAGGTGTTTTCCCGGTCAAATCTAATGTGTTTTTCGATAAACCATTCGTTTTGACATGCGAATCATTCGTGATGATCCATTGAATCGGTGTCTCGTTTCCTGAAATCATCGAAGCGAGTCCCGTCATGGATTTCGTTTCACCAACGTACAGTGTATCCGGTACGTTTCTTACAATCAGTCCACCAAATACATCATTGATCACGAGATCAGATGTCGTCGTGAGTTCTTTTCCATTACCTACAGGAACGACTAATTTGATTTGTGTCGTACCGACTTTTTTCGGTTTAATGACTCCGGCTTCATCGATTGAGGCAATCGTCGGATCGACGATCGACCATTTCAACGTTCCGTATTGGCTACCTGTCGGATTAATTTCTGGCAAGACTTTATACGATGGTGTCGTGATATCCATCTTGACGGATGGAATCTTCGCACTTGTCGCAAATGCCGGTGTCAATGCGTAGCCAAGTGTCGGAAATGCTTGTGGATCATTATTTACTGTCGTTAGTTTATCTGAACGATTTGTTTCATTTTTATAGACATTTTTAGTTGATGTTAGCACATTATCTTTTTTATCGAGCGTGTAAATGCCCGCAGATTCTTTAGCTTTTACTTTTACTTTAAATGTTATTTCTGATTGTTTAGCTACCCACTGCCCTTGGTAAATGCCGTCAAGTGCTTCATCGTATTCAATGTTTGGTGCGTAGCCTTTTATAGACTGTCCAGAAATAATAGCATCCTTTAACCCACTAGTTGAAACCACTTCTAAATTACTCGGTAATTTTTCATTGAACAGTATATTTTCCATCGTCACAGAAAATTTCCCTTTGATATAGCCATTCTCACCAATAGCTTCTTGTTGCTTCATAGGTGTTGTTTTAATGGTATATGAAATTTCAGCCGTCTCACCATTAGGAATAGTAGCCGGATCAATAGAACGAGATAATACGAAAGGAGCAGAAACAGCAGGTCGAACAACTTGAACGGTCCGTGTCTCGATTGCCTTAGCTCCCCGCTGATCCTCTGCTTCGATTCGAATCGTAACACTTGTTTTACCTTTTAATTTTGATTCGAAGGATTGACTGACGAACGAGTTATTCTTCAACTTATTGTTTTCAAAGACTTTCTCATTATCAATATAGATCCGTGTCTTTAGCTCACGGTCTTGCAGATCATAGTCGTTGACTTGATACGAGATCGTCAACGGCTCATTCTCAAGATAGCTCGATTTGTCCGTTGGCAAGATATTCTTGATTAATGGCTTGTGGTTCGCACCGATGAAAGCACGATACATCGTATTCGAGAACAATTCTTTTTCTTGTTGTTGATCAAATTTTGTTGTGTGTCCTGCTCCAGAATACGTAACGTTCCCTTTTGTGTACATATAGTAGTGGTTGCGTGCGTCCCCAATCGTTCGACCTGCAGCCTGGTTCGAGGTATTCAGATCTTTTTCACGGATGTTATACCACGGAATAAGGTCCGGTTGCTCAAGATCCAAGCCGAAGTATTGATTGTGGGTCGTTGCTATCGCTACTGTATCTGCCAAAGCAAATGGATAAGAAGTCATGACTCCGGCATTTTGTTTGACTGCCTGCCCTGATGGTCGTTGCGCCCCGTATCCCATATTCGTAAAGTTCTTTTGACCAGCGAGATCGGCAAATTTCGTTTCCCAGAATAATTCAGGTTTATCAGTTTGAGCTGGTCTGAAAATCGTGTCGTGTGTCAACATCAATCCTTGACCAGTATTCGTAAAATCAAGGATTGCATTCGATGCAGGATCGCTTAGTGCAGCAGCACCATATGAATCTTGAAACCCGAAAATCAACATGTCATAATTTGTATTTAAATTTTTCTTTTGAAAGTCCGAGTTGAATGTTGTTGCAGATAATACTTCGACATTAAAGTCATATAATCCGTCTTGTTTCAACAATGTACCCGACATGAATCCATTAATAGAGCCGGTTGATCCCGAACGCGTGACTTGTAAAATCTTCGCTTGGGCTACCTGATCCTTCATTAAGAAGCTACCGGTCTTATAATCCGAAAGTCCGTCTTCACTTACGACTTTAATCATCCAGTTCCGTGGTCCTGTATAACTCGGTGCATCAAATTGATAGGACAAGGAGCCAGAAATCGTCGCTGGTTTTTCATCGACCTTTTCGGATTCCTCAAACTGGTCATTACTATTGAAATCAATATACAATTGAACGCGTGTATTAGCCGTAGTTTGATCAAGCGTAAAATTAAAATCAATTGGTTTATCTGGTGAAGCCGGTGCTGCTTTATCCACCGATGTTAACGATTGACCAGCCTGCGAAACCGCTACTTTGCTTAAACGAGGTCGTTCAATTTTTTCGGATTGTAATCGGGAGACGACCTGTTTTGAATCCGTATAGGCAATCGCAGCACCAGACGTCATGCTTGGCTTAAAAATCGAAGTGAAATTACTCGTTGCATGTGTTAACACATCAGCGTGTAAAAAGACGGGTAATCCTTTTTGAATATAGTTCGTCAAAATCTCATTCGCTTTTAACTGCGTAATATCATTCTCAATTTTACTCGTATTATGTTTTTTGGATGTATCAGATACTGTAATCGAATAACGGTCTGTTCCTGTAAAAATAGATGGATCAAAGACGATCGCATCAAATGCACCATCAAGTGAGAAACGAGACGCATTCAACTCTTTGACCGTCATCATCTTGATTTCGTATTGACTGGTATTCAACTCTTTTAACAATGATAACGACGTGATTGTCGTTCCCGGATCAATCCGGTTCGTCGCCGACCAATCATCACGAATCTCTAAAATCTTAAACTTCTCGCCTGTCGCCGCTTTTGAATGCGGTTCATGTATATACGTAAAGCTTGAAAAAATCAGTAAGCTTGCTACTAACAAACGGACCCACTGTCTCATCGCTCATCGTCTCCTCATCATGTCTTTGAAATCCGGGACTATACTTCCCCAATTTCATTATAACGAGCGAAATCGCATTTTCCCTATTTTGTAAAAGAGTTTGTGTACATTTGACGCACTTCACTGATGAAATAGAGTGATCCCGTCACGACATATGTTCGATTTGCGCTTAAGTGACCTAAGAATGCTTTGACCGTCGTTACGTTCGCGCCCTCTTGCTGCAACTCCTCTCGCGTCCGAGCTCGTGGGAAATCAAACGTCGTCTCGTAAATATCCGGTGTAATGCTACGTAACTGCGCTAGCATCGCTGTCCGGTCTTTGTCACGTAAAATCGAACAGAGCAACGTCACCGGTTTTGATTCCTCTTTTAACCGTTCAACAAGTGCCGTGATCCCTTCCGGATTATGCGCACCATCGAGAATGATCCGTGGTTTGCGTGAGATGATCTCAAACCGTCCCGGATGTTTTGCCTCCCGTAGCCCTTTTCGGATCGCCGCTTTCGACCATCCAAGTCGTCGCGCACAAATGACGGCGTTCGCTGCATTATGGACTTGATGATGACCTTCGAGACCTAAGCGTGTCTCCGGAATCCCATCATATGTCGCCCAAGTTCCTGTCTCTTTCAGACGGTAACGGATGATCGCTTCCTGACTCCATTTCAACGTCGCATTTCGGTCACCGCAATACGCCATTAACGGTACCGTCAGCTCTTCCTGCAGTTTTCCGGCGATGACCGGTGTCCCTTGTTTGATGATCCCGAACTTCTGTAAAGCAATCTCTTGGAGCGTATCTCCGAGAATCGCTTGATGATCGTGCCCGATCGACGTGATGATCGCTGCGACCGGCTTCTTGAAGACGTTCGTCGAATCATACAATCCACCGAGTCCGACTTCATAAATGACGAAATCGGGACGAATCTGATTAAAATAATAGAAAGCAAGTCCCGTTAATGCCTCGAACTCAGTGACCGTACCGAGTGCCGGATCGATATGCTGGATGGCAGCTTGAACAGCGATCGCAGCGGCGACGAGATCATCTTCTGCGATCGGTACCCCGTTCAACATAATCCGTTCCTCGAACTGAATGATATACGGCGACGTGAACGTCCCGATGCGTAATCCTTCCGCAATTCCCATCTCACGTAAGAACGCAACCGTCGATCCTTTCCCGTTCGTGCCAGCGACATGAATCGTCGGAATCGCGTCCGGGTCAATCTGTAATTCCAGTAACATCGCCTGCATCCGTTCAAGACCTGGTTTGACGCCAAATGCTAGTAAGCTCGATAACCAATCCAATACATCTTCTCGCGTCCTCATGTTGTTCGCTCCTTTAAAAAAAGTGGCTCAAGGAAACTTGAGCCACTGCTGTAATTAGTGTGAGAGTTCGTTGATGCGTGCTTCGACAGCTTGACGTTTTTCCGTATAATCAAGTGCCTTCGCCTTTTCTTCATCAATGACATGTGCCGGTGCTTTGCCAACGAAGCCAGGGTTGTTGAGTTTTTTCTCGACCCGTTCGACTTCTTTCGTATACTTGACGAGTTCTTTATTCAAGCGCGCGATTTCTTCCTCGATGTTGATCAAGTCCGCGAGTGGGATGAACAATTCTGCTCCCGTTACGATCGCACTCATCGCTTTTTCTGGTGCTGGCATCTGCTCTTCAATCCGGAGTTCAGACGCGTTCGTGAACTTTTGCAAGTACGAGCTGTTTGACGACAGGTCGTCTTGAACACGTGCGTCATTCGTCGAGATGAACAGTTGGATCTGTTTCGACATCGGTGCGTTCACTTCCGCGCGGATGTTACGAACCGAACGGATGACGTTCTGAACCGCTTCGAATGCTGGAACGGCTTCCGGGAAGTCGAGTGACGCTTCACGTGTTGGCCATGCAGCACGTGTGATCGTCTCGCCTTCATGCGGTAAGTGTTGCCAGATCTCTTCCGTGATGAACGGCATGAACGGGTGCATCAGACGCATGATCCGATCGAGCGTATAGGCAAGAACCGAACGCGTCGTCTGTTTTGCTGCTTCATCTTCCCCGTTGAGCGGTAACTTCGCCATCTCGATGTACCAGTTACAGAAGTCTTCCCAAATGAAGTGATAGAGAATACGTCCCGCTTCACCAAACTCGTATTTGTCAGATAAACGCGTTACGTCGTCAATCGTCGTCTGTAGGCGTGTCAGGATCCATTTATCTGCGAGTGACTTCTCGCCTGTCAAATCGATCTGATCAAACGTTAGACCATCCATGTTCATTAAGGCAAAACGGCTTGCGTTCCACAATTTGTTCGAGAAATTCCATGTCGCTTCGATCTTTTCCCAGTAGAAGCGGAGGTCGTTGCCTGGTGTTGATCCTGTCGTTAAGAACCAACGAAGAGAATCGGCACCATACTTCTCGATGACATCCATCGGGTCGATTCCGTTCCCGAGTGATTTCGACATCTTGCGTCCTTCCGAATCACGAATCAATCCGTGGATCAAGACGTCTTGGAATGGACGTTGTCCTGTAAATTCATACGATTGGAAGATCATCCGTGATACCCAGAAAGCGATGATGTCATAACCTGTGACGAGTGTCGACGTCGGGAAATATTTTTGATAATCCGCTGCGTCTTTGTTCGGCCAACCCATTGTTGAGAACGGCCAAAGCGCTGACGAGAACCACGTGTCGAGAACATCGTTGTCTTGCTCCCAGTTCTCGATATCGGCTGGTGCTTCCTTGCCAACGTATACTTCGCCTGTTTCTTTATGGTACCAAGCCGGAATCCGGTGTCCCCACCAGAGTTGACGGCTGACACACCAGTCACGGATGTTTTCCATCCAGCGCACATACGTGTTCTCAAAGCGTTGTGGAACGAAGTTGACCTTGTCTGGTCCTTGTTGCTCCTCGAGTGCTTTTTGCGCGAGTGGTTCCATTTTGACGAACCATTGGAGTGAGAGATACGGCTCAACGATCGCGTCTGAACGCTCCGAGTGACCGACAGAGTGCAAGTGTGGTTCGATTTTGATTAGAACACCTTCTGCTTTTAAATCTTCAACGATTTGTTTCCGGCATTCGAAGCGATCCATACCTTCGTATTTCCCTGCGTTCTCGTTCATCGTTCCATCTTCATTCATGACGAGGACACGTGGTAACTCGTGACGGTTACCGACTTCGAAGTCGTTCGGGTCGTGCGCTGGTGTGATCTTAACGACACCTGTACCGAACTCCATGTCGACATAGTCATCGGCAACAATCGGAATCTCGCGACCAACGATTGGTAACGTGATTGTTTTTCCGACGAGGTGAGCATAACGCTCATCCTTCGGGTTCACGGCGATCGCTGTATCACCGAGCATCGTCTCAGGACGTGTCGTCGCTAGTTCAACGTGACCTGAACCGTCCGTTAGTGGATAGCTGAAGTGATAGAACGCACCTTCGATATCCTTGTAGATGACTTCGATATCCGAGATCGCTGTTTTCGTCGCTGGGTCCCAGTTAACGATGTATTCGCCGCGGTAGATTAAGCCTTTTTCGTAAAGTTTCACGAAGACTTCTTGAACCGCTTCTGACAATCCTTCGTCAAGCGTGAAGCGTTCACGCGAATAATCGAGTCCGAGACCAAGTTTTGCCCATTGTGCACGGATCGTTGACGCGTACTCTTCTTTCCATGCCCATGATTGCTCAAGGAATTTCTCACGACCCATTTCAAGACGTGATTGTCCTTCTGCCCGCAGTTTTTGTTCGACTTTTGCTTGCGTCGCGATACCGGCATGGTCCATTCCTGGTAGGTAAAGAACGTCGAATCCTTGCATCCGCTTCATCCGTGTCAGCATGTCTTGTAACGTTGTGTCCCACGCGTGACCAAGGTGCAATTTACCTGTGACGTTCGGTGGTGGAATGACGATCGTGTACGGCTCTTTTTCTGGATCCTGATCGGCTTTGAAATAGTCACCTTTCACCCAAAAGTCGTACCATTTTTCTTCCGTTGCCTGCGGATCATACTTCGTTGGCATTGATAATTCCTGCATCCTGATCGCTCCCTTTTTGTCCATAATAAAAACGGCTTCTCTCGTCCTATGCTAAGGACGAAAGAAAGCCGTTGCTTTTTTCCGCGGTACCACCTTAGTTCATCCACAATCGGATGCCCTCGAGCCACGTAACGTGTGGAGGACGGATATCGCTCGTAAGACTCACGATACCAGCTCGTGGGGTGACCTTCCTCCTGTTCGCCCGTCACATCTTTCAGCCAAGGATGTGTTCTCTACACCGGTACGAATACAGGACTACTCTTCCCGTCATCGCTGTTGCCATTTTCTTCTTTACTTATTTTAGCCGAGAGTTCAAGCAATCGTCAAGAACTGCTTAACGACCAAATTCAACTTGGAGTTCTTGGAACGTCAATTCGACGGCTTCGATCGTCCGCTCGATGTCTTCGTCCGTGTGGGCGATTGACAGGAAGAGACCTTCGAATTGTGACGGTGGTAAGAAGACACCACGCGCCGCCATCTTTTGATAATACGAACGGAACATCTCAAGATTCGATGTTTTCGCTTTTTCGAAGTTCGTGACGCGCTCATCCGTGAAGAAGACACCGAACATCGCGCCTGCACGGTTCGTCGTCAACGGAATGTTATACTTCGCCGCAGCGTTCAGGTAGCCTTCTGACAAACGGCTCGCTTTCCGGTCGAACTCTGCATAGTGTTCTGGTTTCAATTGTGTCAATGTCGCTAGACCTGCTGCCATCGCGAGTGGGTTCCCGGATAACGTACCTGCTTGATAGATTGGACCTTGTGGTGCGATCTGCTCCATGATGTCACGACGTCCACCGTAAGCACCAACTGGCATTCCGCCGCCGATGACTTTACCGAGACACGTGATATCCGGTGTGACACCGAAATGTCCTTGGGCACAGTGGAATCCGACACGGAAACCGGTCATGACTTCGTCAAAGATCAATAAGGCGCCGTTTTCTGACGTGATTTCCCGTAAGCCTTCGAGGAATCCTGGTTCTGGTGGCACGAAGCCCATGTTCCCAGCAGCCGGTTCGACGATGACACCGGCGATATCGTCGCCATGTTTTTCGAACGCGATCCGGACAGCGTCCAAATCGTTATATGGAACCGTCAGCGTCATGCTCGCGATTTGCGCCGGAACGCCTGGTGAATCCGGTAATCCGAGTGTCGCGACACCTGAACCTGCTTTGATCAAGAGCGAGTCACCGTGACCATGATAACAGCCTTCGAACTTGAGGATTTTCGTCCGACCTGTATAGCCACGCGCGAGACGAAGGGCAGCCATCGTCGCTTCAGTCCCTGAGTTGACCATCCGGACGACTTCGACCGACGGCACCCGGCTGATGACGACTTCCGCCATCGCTGATTCGATTTCCGTTGGTGTCCCGTAGCTCCAGCCACGCGTTGCTTGTTCTTGGATCGCTGACGTGACGATTGGATCGGCATGACCGAGAATCATTGGTCCCCATGACAAGACGTAATCGATATATTCTTTTCCGTCGATATCATAGAGCTTCGATCCTTTCGCATGATCTGCGAAAATCGGTGTCATCCCGACCGATTTATAAGCACGGACCGGGCTGTTGACACCACCCGGCATGAGCGGGAGTGCCCGCTCGAATGCTTCTTTTGATTTTGAATTCTGGTTAATTAAGCTCATTTCGACCCCTCCAGGTAACGACAAATGTCTTTTGCGAAATAGGTGATGATTAAATCAGCGCCTGCTCGTTTAAAGCCAAGCATCGTCTCAAGGACGATTCGTTCTTCGTCGATCCAGCCGTTCAAGGCTGCGGCTTTGACCATCGCATACTCACCCGATACGTTATACGCGACGATCGGTAAATCGATTCGCTCGCGCACATCACGAATGATATCCATGAACGCAAGCGCAGGTTTGACGATCATGAAGTCAGCTCCTTGATCAACGTCCGCTGTTGCTTCGCGGAACGCTTCACGACGGTTTGCCGGGTCCATTTGATAACCTTTCCGGTCGCCTTCTCCCGGTGCCGAGTTCGCTGCATCACGGAATGGACCGTAATAAGCAGACGCATATTTAACACCGTAGCTCATGACCGGAATGTGGCTGAAGCCATTCTCATCTAATCCTTGACGAATCGCTGCGACGAATCCGTCCATCATCGATGATGGCGCGATGACGTCGGCACCTGCTCGAGCTTGTGAGACCGCTGTCTTGACGTGAAGCGGTAATGACGCATCATTATCGACCGTACCGTCAGCGACGATTCCACAGTGACCTGTCGATGTATATTCACATAAACATGTGTCGGCGATGACCGTTAGCTGCGGGGCAACCTTCTTGACGAGACGTGTCGCTTCTTGAACAATCCCGTGATCGTGAAACGCACCTGATCCTTGCTCGTCTTTCAAGTGGTCGTGCGGAACACCGAATAAAATGACAGATTCGATTCCGAGTGCGACGACTTCTTCAATCTCAGCCGTCAGATGATCGAGTGATAAGTTGAAGACGCCGGGCATCGAACTGACTTCGCGTTTAATGTCTTCGCCTTCAGCGACGAAAATCGGATAAATCAAATCTGATTTATGCAACTGATTCTCGCGGACGAGTGACCGGAGTGATGCGGTATGACGTAAACGACGGTGACGTGCGTATTCTAATGTGTTCATGCTGATTCCTCCTCAATGATACGATCAATCATGCCGTCCATCGTGAATTCACGGGCGACATGGATCGGTTGAAGTCCGGCTGTTTTTGCTGCTTGCTCCGTGATTGTCCCAATGACGATGAACGTCGCCAGCGGGGACAGTGGAGCAATCGCTTCGACAGCGGAAGGACTCTGCAGTCCAATATAGGCGGCAGTTCTGATAAGTGCTTCAGGTAGCCGACGGGTGACGGTTTCATAGGTGATGATATCTTCGATCGTATATCGATTCAGGTTTCGTAACTGATCGACCGGCGCTTGCCGCGATCGGTTCCCTCGCGCAAAGACGATATGATCGCCGTCAGACAAGTGTGGTCCGAGTTCTGCGACGAGTGCGTCTCCTGTAAAGGTCGACGGACAGAAGTCGGCTGTTCGACCGTACTTCGCAAGTGCATCTGCCGTCTTTCGTCCGACGACCGCGATACGCGTTGCTGCTAATTCAGGCAACGCATCAGCAATCCGGTAGACACCATTCGGACTCGTCACGATGAGCCAATCAATTCCCTTCGGCAATGTAAACGAAACCGGTCGCGTTTCAATGACAGGATAGTGCACTGACTCGATCGCGACGGCGCGCAATCGCGCGATCTGCTCGTTCGTCGGTGGTCGGCTGCCCGTGAAGAGTACCTGCTTACAAGTCATCCGGAAGTGTCGCGAGAATCTCGCGACCGCCCGAAGCAAGCAGACGTTCGGCAACATCTTGACCGAGTTGCATCGGGTCAAGACCTGATTCGCGCTCGAGTAGGATTTGCTCTCCATCGACGGATCCAATGAATCCGACGAGTGTCGTTGACATGTCTTCGTTGATCGTTGCGAATCCACCAACCGGAACGTGACAGCTGCCTTCGATTGCAGCTAGGAAAGCGCGCTCGGCGTAAGCTACTTTTTCCGTCATCTGATCATGGATCAGGTGCAGAAGGTCACGTACTTCTTGGTCATGTTCCCGACATTCGATACCGAGGATTCCTTGACCGACGGCTGGAATCATGTCATCTGTCGAGAGATATTCCGAGACGACGTCTTCAGACCAACCCATCCGTTGTAGACCAGCTGCTGCGAGCAGGATCCCGTCAAACGGACCATTCTTTAATTTATCGAGTCGTGTGTCGATGTTTCCGCGAATCGATTCGATCTTTAAATCAGGGCGGAGTTTTAGCAATTGCGACCCACGACGTAAGCTACTCGTACCGACAACTGCACCTTCTGGCAAGGAAGCAAGACCTTCGCCTGTTTTCGTGATCAAGGCATCACGCGCATCGACACGTGCTGGTGTGGCACCGATGATGAGACCATCCGGTAATTCAGAAGGTAGATCCTTCATGCTGTGAACGGCAAAATCGATTTCTTCGTCAATCATCTGTTGCTCGATTTCTTTTACGAATAATCCTTTACCGCCGACTTTCGAGAGCGTCACATCCAAAATGCGGTCCCCTTTTGTGATGATGTTCTTGATTTCGAACTCATACGGCGCGCCGGCTTGTTTCAACTGGTCAATGACCCATTTCGTCTGTGTCATCGCTAGCTTCGAGCTTCGCGATCCAACAATGATTTTTCGCATGCTAAAATCCCCCTGTACAATGATAAAGGGGCGGCACAAGTCCGCCCCATGCATTTTCTATTGTAACACAAATCGTGCTTTGTTCACCGGTTCACAGCTTTTGCGGAAGGTGTCGTCTCTTCTGATGTCATGACGTCATCTTCGAGCCCTTCGAACAAGTCTTCGTTAAGTGCAAACGTATCCATGAACTGCGCAATCCGTTCATCGGCATCTGGCTTCGCTGCCGCATCTTTAATATAAGACAACGGTTCACGCAACAACTGGTTGATGATTGATTTCATGTGTTTGCCAATGACGGTTTTTTCACGTTTCGACATCTCCGGTAACTTCCGTTCCAAACTTTGCATCGTTTCTTGTTGAATGCGTAACGCCTGGTCTCGTAATTCCGTGATGATCGGTACGACACCAAGTGTCGTCATCCAACCTTCGAACTCAGCGATTGCTGCTTCGATCCGTTGTTCGATTTTCGCCGCTTCCTTCATCCGTTCCGCCATATTTTGTTGGACGATCGATGTCAAATCATCGACATCGTACAAATGAACACCCGGTAAATCACCGACGGTCGGTTCGATGTCCCTTGGTACGGCGATATCGATCAACAGGAATGGACGATCGTGCCGGAACAGCTGTGCTGCCGCGATGTCTTCGCGTTTGATGATGGCACGTTTTGCACCTGTTGAAGAGATGACGATGTCTGCCCGAAGCAAACCGCACTGCATCTCGTTAATCGAATGTGCCGATCCTTCGAACCGATTCGCGACCTCTTCTGCTTTAGCTAACGTCCGGTTAAAGACCGTGATATCACGTGCCCCTGCTTCATATAGGTTAAGCGTCGTCAATTCACCGGTTTCTCCCGCACCGATGACGACGATTGATTTATCTTCAAGCGATCCGAGTAACTGTTCGGCAAGCGTGACAGCAGCAGCACTGACAGAAACGGCATTTTCACCGATTCCAGTTTCTGCGTGAGCCCGTTTGGCGAGCGTGACCGCTTCTTTGAAGAGTTTATTGAAGACCGTTCCTGTCGTTTCAAGCTTCTGCGCCATGAAGAAGCTTGTCTTCACTTGACCAAGGATCTGCGTTTCACCGACGATCATCGAATCAAGTCCACTTGTCACGCGGAACAGATGCTTCATCGCATCGAACCCTTCATGGATGAAGAGATACGGCTCCAGTTCCTCCATCGTCAATCCGAACCAGTTTGCAAGGAAACGTTTCGTATAATACCGTCCTGTATGTGGTTGATCCGTCACGACGTACAGTTCCGTCCGATTACATGTCGAGACGATGACACTTTCAAAAATACTTTTTTCATCGCGCAATGCGACGACCGCTCCCTTCATCTCATGCTCCCCAAATGAGACTTGTTCGCGTATTGATACAGGCGCTGTTTTGTTATTCAAGCCGACCACTACGATATGCATGCGCTCTACCCCTTACGTCCAAAGATTTCGTTCCGATCTATCTTTTCGTTCTCTATCCTACATTATAACCATTATAAAAAAGATTCCAATCAATTTATAAACTAAAATGAGTCGAAGTTGTGAAATCTTCTTCATTTTTTCTCTTCTTCTACCTTATCCCTCTCTCATGAAAATCACAAACCCTCTGCTCCTAAAAAGGTCAGAGGGTTACACTTTACTTCAAGGATTCAGGTGATACCGTCACGTCCGGTACGTCGAGACGTTGCTGACGTAAACGATAGATCCGAGCGATATTTTGAATGACGACTTTTGTGACCGCATAGGTCGGAACTGCTAGGATGACACCAATGATTCCACCGATTTTCCCAGCAACGAGCAAGACGATGATGATCGTCAGCGGATGAACCTTGAGTGTTTTCCCTTGGACATAAGGAGAAATCAAGTTCGACTCAATTTGCTGCGCGACGACGATCGTGACGATCGCATAGACGGCTTTGATCGGATCATCGATGAACCCGACGATGACCGCCGGTACAGCACCGATGTAAGGTCCAAGATACGGAATGATGTTCGTGACCGTACAGAATAAGGCAAGCAGTAACGCATATTGAATATCTGAGATGAAGAAGCCAATCAATGACATGAGACCGACACAGATTGAGACGATAACCTGTCCATTGACATAATGCTTCACTGTCACGTGCATATCGTGCAAGATTTTACGCGTTTCTGTTTCATAGCTTTTCGGCAACAGCTTCACGACGGAATCCGGAAACTTATAGCCGTCAAGCAACATATAAACTAAGATGAACGGCACTAAGATAATGATTAAGACGGTCGAAGAGATGACACCGAAAATCGTTCCGACAGACGTCGAGACAGACTTAAAGACTGTACCGATATACGACGTCGCTTCATTCGTCCACTTGTCAAATAAGTCCGTATTCTCGTGAACCCATGTCGAGATGAAACGATTGTCCATCAATTGATCGCGTAAGTTTAACGTCTGATCGCGTAATTCGATGACGAGCGTCGGAATGCTTGTCGCAAAATCCGTCACCTGCTCGACTAAGATTGGTCCGATCGAAGCGACAGCAATCGTCAGAACCGTGATGAAACCAAGCAAGACGATCAACACGGCAAGACCACGTTTCTTGACGCGTTTTTGCAATGCATCTACGATACCGAGCGTGAAATAATAGAAAATCCCCGCAATGATCAGCGGCGGGAAGATCAATGCCAGCATGACTTTAATCGGCTGGAATAAAAATGAGATCTTTGTACCGACCCAGATAACGAGAAAAATCACTAATACCCAGATTAATGCCTTAAACCATTTGTTTCGAAGCAAATCCAAACCATTCACACTCCCATTTATTACATAGTCATTATAGCTATTCTTACACACTATATTACGAAATAATAGATTTTTCACAAAGCACTTTTTATGTATAGAAAGTAAAAAAGCCTACGAAATCCTGCAGATTTCGTAGGCTTTAATCTTTACAATAAGCGATAAATCGCTTCCCACGCTGCATCGACGCCCTCTCCTGTCTCGGACGAGAAAGGAATCAATGTATCTTGACCATCAAATTGCAACTTACGTTTAATCGCCGCGATATGTTTATCACGTTGACTCTTCTTGATTTTATCGAGTTTTGTCGCAACGACGATGACCGGTAGATCGTAATACTTCAAGAAATCATACATCGTCACATCATCCGCAGACGGATCGTGTCGGATGTCAACGAGCTGTACGACACCTTTAAGGATTTCACGTTGTGTGAAGTACTTCTCCATCATCTTGCCCCACGCTTCACGCTCCGTCTTCGAAACTTTCGCATATCCGTAACCCGGTACATCGACGAACATGACTTCATCATTGATGTTGAAGAAGTTCAAGGTTTGCGTTTTACCTGGTTTCGAAGATGTCCGCGCGAGTGCTTTACGCTGGACCAGTTTATTGATGAAAGAGGACTTTCCGACGTTCGATCGCCCTGCGAGTGCCACTTCTGGCAACAATGGCTCCGGATAATGTTCCGGATTGACGCCACTCGTAATAAAATCAGCTTTATAAATTTTCATGTTACTCTCCTTTTAATGCATGTTCGAGCACTTGCTCCATCGTCGCGACCGGAATGAATTCCATTCCTGCGCGGACGCTTTCCGGGATATCATCGATGTCCCGCGTATTGTCTTGCGGCAGCAGAACGGTCGTCAAGCCCGCACGGTGTGCTGCGAGTGACTTCTCCTTTAGTCCACCGATTGGTAAGACACGTCCACGCAACGTGATTTCACCCGTCATTCCGACGTCTCGGCGAACCGGACGTTTTGTTAAAGCGGAAATCAATGCTGTCGCGAGTGTGATCCCAGCAGATGGACCATCTTTTGGTACGGCACCCTCAGGAACGTGGATGTGGATGTCTTGCGTTTCGTAGAAGTTCGGTTCGATGCCAAGCGACGTCGCATTCGCTCGGACGAAGCTGTAGGCGGTCTGAGCCGACTCTTGCATGACATCACCGAGTTTCCCGGTTAACTGCAATTTCCCTTTACCCGGAGCAAGGCTGACTTCGATCGTCAACGTATCGCCCCCAAAAGCAGTATACGCTAAACCAGTCACCGCGCCAATCATATCTTCGAGCTCGCCTTGACCATAGCGGTAAATCGGTTTGCCTAGGAAATCGTCCAGATTACGCTTCGTCACCGTCACCCGTTTCTTCTCCCCCATCGCGATTTGTTTCGCTGCTTTCCGGCAAAGTGAGCCGAGGACACGTTCGAGATTCCGAACACCGGCTTCTCGCGTATAACGACGGACGACTTCTTCTAGCGCGTCTGCTTTGACCGTCAATTGACTCTTTTTCAGACCGTGTTCAGCCAGTTGCTTCGATAAGAGATGACGAACAGCGATCTCCGTCTTCTCTTGTTCCGTATAGCCACCGATTTGAATCAGTTCCATCCGGTCAAGCAACGGTCCGGGGATGTTCGAGACATCGTTCGCTGTCGCGATGAACAGGACATTCGATAAATCGAACGGTTCTTCGATATAGTGATCGGAGAAGCTGTTGTTTTGTTCTGGATCAAGAACTTCGAGCATCGCGGACGACGGATCACCACGGAAGTCATTTGACATCTTATCGATCTCATCGAGCAGGAAGACCGGGTTGTTCGTTCCTGCTTGTTTTAAACCGCGAATGATCCGTCCTGGCATCGCACCGATATACGTCCGGCGATGTCCACGGATTTCCGCTTCGTCGCGCACGCCACCAAGCGAGACACGGACGAACTTCCGCTCAAGTGCTGTAGCAATCGAACGGGCAAGCGACGTTTTCCCGACTCCCGGAGGACCAGATAGACAGAGAATCGGTCCACGTAATGAGTCCGTCAATTGACGAACGGCAAGATATTCAAGGATCCGTTCTTTGACCTTCTCTAGACCGTAATGGTCCTTTTCAAGCTGTTCCGAAGCAGCGGAGACGTTCAAGAAATCATCGGTTGCTTCATTCCATGGCAACGAGAAGAACCATTCAAGATAGTTACGAATGACGCCATGTTCGGGACTCGTCGCCGGTACGACCGCTAAACGACTGATTTCCTTCTCGACGTTCGCAACCGTCGTTTCTGGTAAATCAAGCATCGCAAGCTGCTCCCGGTATTTCGTCGCATCGCTTTCAACAGAAGCCGACTCGCCACCGAGTTCTTGTTGAATCGTCTTCAATTGTTCCCGCAAGTAATACTCGCGTTGCGATTGTTCAATCGTCTTCTTCGTCCGTTCACGCATCTCACGTTCGAGTTCGACGACTTCATATTCGTGTTTCATGACATCAAGCAACATCAATCCTCGTTCGACCGGATCCTGTTGTTCGAGAAACTCCTGCTTCTTCGAAATATCGATTGGTAGCTTCGACGTGATATAGTCCGTCAATGAATCGAGGCGTTCGTATGTCTCGAACCGGCGACGTTCATCGGTTCCGATTCCTTTAATCCGGGAGACGAGTTGACCAAACTGTTCTTTGATGAGACGAACGAGCGCTTCTTGTTTCGCTCCTTTGATGTCCATCTTCTCGATTGGTTCGATGACAGCTTGATAACCCTCGTCCGTCTCCTCGACGTTTTCAATCCGGACGCGTTCCTTCCCGATGACGCGGACACGGACCGTATCATTCCCGAGTTCACTCATCTTCGCAATTTGAACGAGCGTCCCAACCTGATGCAACCCGTCGACAGACGGCTCTGCTTCTGGATCACGTTGCGTGACGACGACGAGATCGATTTCGTGTTCCTTTGATGCAAGTAAGGCTTTTAAGGATACCGGACGCCCGACATCGATCGTCAATCCGATCAATGGATACGCGACAACACCGCGTAACGGTAAAAGTGGATATTGTTTTTTCTTCATTCGAATTCCTCCTAAACAAAAAGACTCGGAAAGGCGTACAAGTAGCCTCCGAGCCGATTTGTCACGGTGTTACGCCGTTTCTTTTTCTTTCCCATGTTCAATTGTACCATCTTTCAACTCAAGCGTTGGACCGCGTTTACCAGTCAACGTTTCTGCTGTAATGATGACTTTCGCGATGTCTTCACGCGATGGGATTTCGAACATGATATCAAGCATAGTTTCTTCGATGATCGAACGAAGACCACGCGCACCTGTTTTACGTTCGATTGCAAGTTTTGCAATCTCAAGAAGTGCATCTTCCGTGAAGTCGAGTTCGACATCATCGAGTTGAAGCATTTTCTTATATTGTTTTACGAGGGCGTTTTTCGGTTTCGTCAAGATTTGAACGAGTGCCTCTTCATCAAGTGGCTCGAGCGTCGCCATGACCGGCAAACGACCGATGAACTCCGGAATCAAACCGAACTTTTGAAGATCTTCTGGTAATGCAGCTGCTAGAATTTCTTTTTGTGTAAGGTTACGGTTCTCTGAATCGTTTCCGAATCCGATGACTTTTTTACCAAGACGACGTTTGATCGACTGATCGATACCATCGAATGCGCCACCGACGATGAACAAGATGTTCGTCGTATCGATTTGGATGAATTCTTGATGTGGGTGTTTCCGTCCACCTTGTGGCGGTACACTCGCAACCGTTCCTTCCAAAATCTTCAGCAAGGCTTGTTGGACACCCTCACCAGATACGTCACGTGTAATCGACGGGTTTTCTGATTTACGAGCAATCTTATCGATCTCATCAATGTAGATGATGCCTTTTTCAGCCTTCTCAACATCGTAGTCCGCTGCTTGGATGAGTTTCAACAGGATGTTCTCGACGTCTTCACCGACATAACCGGCTTCCGTCAAACTTGTTGCATCTGCAATCGCAAACGGTACGTTCAAGATACGTGCCATCGTTTGGGCAAGAAGTGTTTTACCGCTACCTGTTGGTCCAATCATGACGATGTTCGATTTTGAGAGCTCGACATCATCTGCGCGACCACCAGCATTGATTCGTTTATAGTGATTGTACATCGCTACAGACAACGATTTCTTCGCTTTCTCCTGACCGATGACATAATCGTCAAGTGTCGTACGAATTTCATGCGGTTTTGGAACATTTTTCAGCTCGACTTCTTCTTCAGTACCGAGTTCTTCCTCTACGATTTCATTGCAGAGTTCGATACACTCGTCGCAAATGTAAACGCCAGGTCCAGCAACAAGTTTGCGTACTTGTTCTTGTGTCTTTCCACAGAAAGAACATTTTAGCTGACCTTTTTCTTCGTTAAATTTAAACATAAAGGTCCACCCCTTTAACGTGGAAATTGTATGGATGCCTGTAGCATCCCGTCTCACGTTTTACTATTTATGATTGTAGCATGAACAAGGAAAGTCTTTCAAATCCTGGACGAACGATTTACAGTTTGATGTTCTGAACGAAGGATTGTTTGTCCTTGTTTGACCTATCGTACAAAAAAATCGACTCCAAGACCAGAAATTGGGCTTGAAGTCGATCGAAAACCATGAAATGGCTTATTTTGCTTTTGCGTTGTCGACGAGAACATCGATAGCTTTACGGAATTGAAGATCGCCTTTAAGCGTTTCAAGACCACCTTGTGGTGCAAGCATCGTTTCAAGTTGATCTGCAGGGATGTTGTAGAGTTCTGACATTGATTGAAGTTCAGTTTGAGTTTCCTCATCTGTTACTTCGATTTTTTCGTCAGCAACGATTTGCTTGAGGACGAGACGTGCTTTAACGCGCTCTTCCGCTTGCTCTTTCATTTCAGAACGCATTGCCTCTTCTGTCGTTCCAGTCAACTGGAAGTACATGTTGAGGTCGATGCCTTGTGATTGAATACGTTGTGTGAACTCTTGAACCATACGCTCGACTTCGTTTTCGACCATGACTTCTGGAAGATCAACTGTCGCGTTTTTCGTAGCCGCTTCGACTAACTCATCGCGCATTGAAGCATCAGCTTCTTGTTTGCGTGTGTTTTCGAGACGCGTACGGATTTTTGTTTTCAACTCGTCGAGTGAAGAAACTTCTTCATCCATTTCTTTTGCGAACTCATCTGTCAATTCAGGGAGCTCTTGTGCTTTAACTTCATGAATCGTTACTTTGAATGTAACTGGTTTTCCAGCGAGTGATGCTTCGTGGTATTCCTCTGGGAATGTCACTTCAAGATCTTTTTGCTCGCCAGTTTTTAAACCGACCATTTGCTCTTCGAATCCAGGAATGAAGTTTCCAGAACCGATGACGAGTGAGTAGTTCTCAGCAGTTCCGCCGTCGAATTGGTTTTCCCCATCGAAACCTGCGAAGTCGAATACGACTGTATCGCCATTCTCGATGACGCCATCTTCTTTAACGACGAGTTCTGCACCGCGTTCTTGTAATGTTTTGAGTTCAGCGTCGACGTCTTCGTCAGTAACGTTCGTTTCAACAGCTGTGTACTCAAGACCTTTGTACTCACCGAGTGTAGCTTCTGGCTCGATGACGAACGTGATTTTGAATTCGACTGGCTTGCCTTTTTCGAGTGTTTCAACGTCGATGTTTTCAAGCGCGATTGGCTCGATTCCTGATTCGACGACTGCACCTTCGATTGTGTCCTTGTAAAGGATATCGAGTGCATCTTGGTACAGTGCTTCTTCACCGTACATTTTGTTGAACATTGCGCGTGGCATTTTTCCTTTACGGAAACCAGGTGTGTTCAAAGTCTTAACGACTTTCTTGAACGCTTGGTCTACCGCTTTATCAAATGCTTCAGCAGGCGCTTCATACGTGAGGACGCCGAGGCTACCTGATTGTTTTTCCCATTTTGCAGTCATGCTGAGTCCCTCCAAAATTGTCAATTAGCGTACATGTGTGTACAACAAGTCACATTATAGCACAATCGTTCTGACGATTACCACTGTTGAACGAATCGTTTCCAGATGTCTCAATCGAAGTAAATCTGCTCGAATGCGATGACTTCTGGATAAAGGATATGTGCCGCTCGATATAATCGCTTCGCCAGCGGACTGAGGCTACGTTCCGGTTCTTCACGTTTAAATGTCAGACCTGCGAGTTCTTCGCATGCTGCGAGCCACTTCTCCATGTCTGATTCGATTCGTTCTCGTTCTTCAAGATGAATCAGTTGATCCGATCGCAAGACGAGCAACGCTCGGAACGGATCCATTCGCTCTAACGTATGCATCGATGCCAGTAACGCTTGTTGCTCCTGTTGATGTACCAGCAGGATTTCTTCTAACTCTTCGCGTGACGAAATCGTCCAGTCTACATCTACGTGTGGCACATGAATGCTTACCGGATATGGCACGTGATCAAGCACGCTTCCTAATAACTGATCAATGACGAGTAGACTTTGATGTGCGGTCTCTTGCGCCTGAAGGTATTTTTGTGTGATGTATGCAATGAGCTCAGAGGTCCGTTCGAATTCCATACCAGTCAAATGGCGCATTTGTTCGACCCAACTGCCGTGTCGCAACACATGCATCAATTCCGTTGCTGCTGTTACCTCACGCTGCGCAACAGGGTTGTTTTGAACTGCCGGCTTTTGTTCGCGAACACGCATCTGTTGTTTGATTTCATCTAATCGAAGCGCGAGCCCATACGGCAGATACGGTGACGCCGAGCGCAAAGCGAGTTTCATCGGATAACGCTCTCCGAGTTCATAAAGAAAGAGTGCGAGCACTTGCTCGACACCCTCGACTTCAAGAAATCGTTCTGCCACTGTTTCAAATCGCTCACGGTCATGCATTAAGAGTGGTTGAATGACATAGAGCCGGTGTAAGACATCTTCTCCTGTCAATTGGTCAGTCTCTAATTCCATAATCAATTGTTCTTGTTTAGAAGCGGGCAAACGAAGAATCCGCGCTCGTTCTACTTCTAGTTCATGTTCCATCCAGCGCGATATCCCCATATTCCGGCACTCCTTCATATTCAACTTCTTATTTCGTAAATGGATCGAGTAAAGACGTCCAGTTCGTGATCGCTTCTTGAAGTTGTCCCGCCTGCTCGATTCCTAATCGATTCAACGTATCTAATGAGATGTCAGCTTCAAGTAATCGAGCGATATCTTCCGATTGATTCACGTACTGCTCGAGTTTTGCACTTAAATTCTGCAATTCTTGCGGCGGATTTTCAAGTCCCGCTAATCGTTGATCGATTTGATCCAATTCTTGATTGAACTGATCAATCGTTCCGTTTTCCTTCAACTTTTCGATTTGTTGATCGAGTGCCTGTTCAGGGTTCGCAGATTCACGCGCTGTCGTAGCCGCCTCATTCAAGGAAGCCGACAACTCTGACGTGACTTGGGCCGTATCTTTCGCAATGCCTTGAAGTTCTCCAGCGTAATCGACACTATTTTTTACATCGTTGACTTGTTGTTTTGCATCGTCGACTGTATTTGAAATCTCACTACATCCAGCAAGAAACGTACTTAGCATAAGGACTGCTCCAACTTTCTTCCACATCGCATTCATCCCTTTCGAGTTCATGATACCTTAATTATAATCGAAAATCGGAATAAAAAAAGAGACCACCCTCGTAAGGGCAGTCTCTATTTTAATTATAGCGTCCCAAGAGGGATTCGAACCCCCGACCGACGGCTTAGAAGGCCGTTGCTCTATCCTGCTGAGCTATTGGGACGTGTCAACACGAATAAACTATACTAGAACAATTCTTTCGTGTCAATCACATTACAAACATTGCATTTATTTTATTACAAAAATGTTCCGTCCAGATGCAGGGCATTTACCGGATCACCGTTCACATCAAGAAAATCGACAGAATAACGGTTTTGATCCACTTCAAGAATCGCATACGTCTTGTCTGGTCGATGACGTGGCATCCGGATTGAACCGGGATTGATGAATAACACACCGTCCCGATATTCAGCCTTCGCCACATGGGAATGACCATATAAGACAATGTCCGCCTGCTTTTCCTTCGCATGATGCTGTAAGACATCTAGACTGTATTTGACGTCCTGCCGATGTCCGTGGACACAAAGGATGGTATGACCATCCATTTCCGATATGACTTCTTCCGGAAAATCGTGTCCGTAATCGCAATTCCCTCGCACAACACGATATGGATATAATGATTCGATGTCGCGCGTCAATTGGGAGTCCCCACAATGAAATGCCGCATCTACGTCTTGGTGACGTTCGAATATCGTAAGCAGTTCTTGTTCTAGTCCATGGCTATCACTAACGATCAACGCTCTCATCTTCATCACACTCCTAAGAAAGTAGTTAAGTCCTGTTCGAGCTTGCGCAATGCATTGCCACGATGACTAATCATCGCTTTTTCTTCTTTCGTCAATTCAGCAGCCGTCTGTCCGCTTTCTGTGACGAACAATGGATCATAACCGAAACCGTTCGAACCCGACGCCTCAAAACCGATTCGCCCTTCCATCGTTCCACGAACCGTCAATGTCTCACCCGTTGGTTTCGCTAGCGCGAGTACACAAACGAAGCGCGCCGTCCGCTCTTCCTCCGGAACACCTTCTAACTTTTCAAGTAGTAGAGAATTGTTCGCCGCATCGGACTTTTCAAGACCCGCAAAGCGTGCCGAGTAGACACCGGGAGCGCCATCTAAAGCATCGACTTCAAGACCTGAATCATCAGCAAGTACCGCGTGGCCAAAGTAGGCTGCTGCCTCTGTTGCTTTTAAAAGTGCATTCTCCTCGAATGTCTCACCTGTTTCATCCGTTTCCGGAGCATCGGCGTGATCGAGTAACGACTCGACCGTATAACCGAGACGACCCAGCATGCTTTCAAGTTCCTTCACTTTACCTGCATTGTGTGTTGCGACGATGACCTTCATCTATGTTCCCCCACTTCTTCTCCTACATACCACCAAGAGACACCGAGTGCCTCACGGCCAGCCTCAATCAGTTCCTTAATTCCTTTTTCCCCAAGTTCGAGCATTTCGAGCATCTCTTGACGGGAAAATGTCGACTCTTCTCCTGTTGCTTGCATCTCGACGATTTTACCCGATGAGGTCATGACGAGATTGAAGTCGACTTCCGCCGCAGCGTCCTCTTCATAGCATAGATCGAGCAAGACATTCGACTCGACGATTCCAACCGAGATGGCTGCGATGCCCTCTTTGATCGGTGTATCTGTCAGTTTTCCCGCTTGAATCAATTGATCGACTGCTCGGACGAGTGCCAAAAAACCACCAGTGATCGATGCCGTTCGTGTACCGCCATCTGCCTGAATAACGTCACAATCGATCCAGATCGTTCGTTCCCCGAGCTTCTCTAAATCAACGACGGCCCGAAGCGAGCGGCTGATCAGACGTTGGATTTCCATCGTCCGTCCCGTCTGTTTGCCGCGGACGGCTTCTCGTGCGGTCCGCTGAGCCGTCGCACGCGGCAACATCGAATATTCCGCATTGATCCAGCCCTGGCGTTTACCGCGAAGGAACGGTGGCACCTTCTCCTCGACGGTCGCCGTACAGAGGACTTTCGTATCTCCCAGTTCAATCAAGACAGAACCTTCTGCGTGTTTATTGACATCAATCGATAATTGAATAGGACGGAGATCATCCGCCGTTCGTTGGTCTATCCGCATTTAATCTTCCTCCGTTCCAAGCACGATGCGCTCCGCATGGATGGTCTGATCGAGCCAGTCCGTCGCAATCTGATCAAATGAGCGGATATCGCCTGTCGCGTAATAACGATGTTCCGGAATTTGTGTCACATCTGCTGAAATCGTATTGTAATCAAGTAGTGCTGCTACCTCGAGCGCTGTCTCGTCTCCTGAAGAGATTAGCTGGACGCCTGGTCCGATGACCCGTCCAATCACATCTGCTAGAAGCGGATAATGGGTGCACCCGAGGATCAATGTATCCATATCGTAATTCATCAATGGTCGTAATGTATTGGCAACGACACGTTCGACGTACGCACCATCTGTCTGCATCGACTCGACGAGCGGAACGAATGGCGGGCACGCTAACGATTCGACGACGACTTGCCCTTCGACGTGGCGTAACGCCTTCTCGTAGGAATTACTTGTAATCGTCATCTTCGTTCCAATGACACCGATTCGTTTCGTACGCGTCACCTTAACTGCCGCGCGGGCTCCCGGATCAATGACACCGATGACAGGTATATTTAAACGTTCTCGCGCTTCTTTTAAGACGACAGCCGTGGCTGTGTTACAGGCGATCACGATCAATTTCACGTCTTGTTGCACGAGATAATCAATCATCTCCCACGTAAACTCACGAATCTCTTCTTCTGGACGAGGACCATACGGACACCGCAATGTATCCCCGACATAGATGATTCGCTCATGGGGCAACTGTCGCATCAATTCACGTGCGACCGTCAACCCACCGACTCCGGAATCCAGTACTCCAATCGCTCGATTCACTCTTCTCCACCTCTTTCTCTCTTTCCTATGGTAACAAAAAAGGACGACGGTGCAAGACCGGCGTCCGAGAATGTACGATTACAGGATTACTGAGCAAGACCTTCGCTAGTCAGCATATCTGAAAGAGTCGTGATTGCTTCAGAAGCATCGTCACCGTTTGCAACGATTTTGATATCTGAATCTTTCGCGATTCCGAGTGAAAGAACACCCATGATTGACTTCAAGTTGACAGTCTTCCCGTTGTATTCCAAGTTGATGTCTGATTGGAATTTAGAAGCTGTGTTGACGAGCTGAGTAGCCGGACGAGCGTGAATGCCTGAATCCGCGATGACTTTGAATGTTTTTTCCATGATTAAGAAATCTCCCTTCACTAATAACGTACTAGTGAGTCGTTTTCGAATATGTGAACTCATTATCAAATGATAACGGATTCGAATCGATTCTGCAAGGAATTTTTATACGCTTCACTCCATGGGAATGCTTTCCCCGAACGATCGATTTGTACCATAGATGTCCGTCCCGTGAACATCAATTCACCTTGCTCATCAAATGCCGCATAGTGGACGTCACACGATGCACTACCGACATGTACCGGATACGCATAGACAGCGAGACGCGCCCGTGGATAGACTTGGCGAATATAGTTACACTGAGCATCGGCGACGACGATAATGCCGTCTTCTGCAAGCGAATATCCTGTTTCCTCTAACATCAATGTCCGAACGTCCTCAAAATAGACGAACGGTACCCGGTTATTCATATGACCATAGGCATCCGTCTCCGCAAAACGAACGGCGACATCGAGTCGTGTGCCATGTTTCATCTGTTCAAGCCATGATTCAAGTTCTGGAATATAAGCTGGTACGCGCACAATGAGTTCCTCCTGTCTGAATGAAAAAAGAAGGAGCAAGCTCCTTCTTTGATAAATCATGAACTAACTGCTTCACCTGTCCGTCCTTCGTCACTACCGAAGAACTTCTTGAATGAATGAAGTGTCGTCTGACGATTCATCGCTGCGATTGAAGTCGTCAGTGGAATCCCTTTCGGACAAACCTCGACACAGTTTTGAGCATTACCGCACTGCATGATTCCGCCATCTTCCATCAACGCTTCAAGGCGTTCTTCCTTGTGGAAGGCACCTGTTGGATGCGAGTTGAATAGACGAACTTGTGAGATCGATGCTGGTCCGATGAATGTCGAACGATCGTTGACGTTCGGACATGCCTCGAGACACACACCACATGTCATACATTTCGATAACTCATATGCCCATTGACGTTTGTTCTCTGGCATACGCGGTCCTGGTCCTAAATCGTACGTTCCATCGATTGGGACCCATGCTTTAACCTTTTTCAACGCATCGAACATGCGTTGACGGTCGACTTGAAGGTCACGAACGATCGGGAACGTCTGCATCGGTTGAAGACGGATCGGTTGTTCGAGTTTATCAACGAGTGCCGTACAAGACTGACGTGGTGTACCGTTGATGACCATCGAACAAGCGCCACAGACTTCTTCTAGACAACCCATGTCCCAGTTGATCGGTGTCGTTTTTTCACCGGCTGCATTCACAGGATTCCGGCGAATCTCCATTAAAGCAGAGATGACGTTCATGTTCGGACGGTACGGAATTTCAAACGCTTCATCATACGGTTTACCATCAGGTCCATCTTGACGTTGAACGATGAATTGAACCGATTTTTGCGTAGTAGATGATTCGAGTGGTGTCGCCATTATGCTTTCACCTCTTTCTTCGACTTCTTGCTGTAATCGCGTTTCCGTGGTGGAATCAACGACGTGTCGACGTCTTCATAGAAGATTTCTGGATGACCGTTCGTGTAACGTGCCATCGTCGTCTTCAAGAACTGTTCATCATTACGTTCCGGGAAGTCCGGTTTATAGTGCGCTCCGCGACTTTCGTCACGTTTTAAGGCACCAAGCGTGATTGCTTCAGCTAGGTCGAGCATGTGATCGAGCTGACGGATGAACGATGCCCCTTGGTTACTCCAACGTGCTGTATCCGTTGCCGAGATGCGCGTGAAGCGATCGCGGAGTTCCTTGATTTTTGTCAGTGTCTCTTCGAGCTTATCGTTGTACCGGACGACCGTGACGTTATCCGTCATGATTTCTCCAAGCTCACGGTGGATTTGATACGCGTTTTCCGTACCTTCCATTGATAGGATATCGTTGAAGCGGTTGATTTCTTCGATCTTATGCGCTTCGACGACGTCCTCACTCATCTCATGAACCGATGTCTCGAGTTCATTCATATAAGCGATGGCTGATGGTCCAGCGACCATTCCGCCGTATACCGCAGAGAGAAGTGAGTTCGCTCCGAGACGGTTACCACCATGCATCGAATAATCACATTCACCAGCTGCGAACAATCCAGGGATGTTCGTCATTTGATCGTAGTCGACCCATAGTCCACCCATTGAGTAGTGAACAGCAGGGAATATCTTCATTGGTACTTTTCGTGGATCGTCACCGACGAACTTCTCGTAGATTTCAAGGATCCCACCGAGTTTGACGTCAAGTTCTTTTGCGTCTTTATGCGATAGATCCAGATAGACCATGTTCTCCCCGTTGACGCCGAGTTTTTGATTGACACAGACGTCGAAAATCTCACGTGTCGCGATATCCCGTGGAACAAGGTTTCCGTATGCCGGATATTTCTCTTCGAGGAAATACCAAGGCTTACCGTCTTTATACGTCCAGACGCGACCACCCTCACCTCGTGCTGATTCACTCATGAGACGTAACTTATCGTCTCCAGGAATCGCTGTCGGGTGAATTTGGATGAATTCACCGTTCGCATAGATCGCACCTTGACGATAGACAGCAGCTGCAGCTTGTCCTGTGTTGATGACCGAGTTCGTCGATTTTCCGAAGATGACCCCAGGACCACCCGTCGCGAGGATGACAGAATCCGCGGCAAATGCCTCGATTTCCATCGTCCGGAGGTTTTGACAAACTGCTCCACGACAGATGCCATTGTCATCGATGATGGCACGAAGGAATTCCCATCCTTCATATTTTTCTACCAAACCTTGCGCTTCGAACTTACGAACCTGTTCATCTAATGCGTACAACAGTTGTTGTCCTGTCGTCGCTCCAGCGTATGCCGTCCGGTGATGCAACGTTCCGCCGAAACGTCGGAAGTCGAGTAAGCCTTCCGGTGTCCGGTTGAACATGACGCCCATCCGGTCGAACATATGAATGATTTTCGGCGCTGCTTCCGCCATTTTTTGAACAGGTGGTTGATTTGCGAGGAAGTCCCCACCGTATACCGTGTCATCGAAATGCTGGTATGGTGAATCGCCTTCCCCTTTTGTATTGACCGCTCCGTTGATGCCACCTTGTGCACAAACAGAGTGTGAGCGTTTGACGGGTACGAGTGAGAATAACTTAACTGGTACGCCTTGCTCCGCTGCTTTTATCGTAGCCATCAGACCGGCAAGCCCTCCGCCGATGATGACAAGATTCTTGTTCGCCATGTTGTCAGTTCCCCTTTCCTTACAACACGCCTGCAAACGTTAAGATCGAGCGTACGCCTACAAACGATAAACCGATGAATACGAGTGCTGCCACGTAAGACATCGCCCGTTGAGATGCTGGTGACTGCGTGATTCCCCATGTGATGCAGAACGTCCAAAGTCCGTTCGCAAGGTGGAATGTCGTCGCCAAGATCCCGACGATATAGAACGCGAGCATGAATCCGTTATCGACGATGTTCTGCATCATGCTTGCATCGACTGGTGTTCCCATCGCAGCGGCAATCCGTGTTTCCCAAACGTGCCACGTGATGAACACGACAAGGAATACACCGCTGAACCGTTGCAGTACATACATCCAGTTCCGGAAGTATGTATAACGCCCTGTGTTCGCAGATCCGGTGAATGCGATGTACACACCGTAGACGCCATGCAAGATGATTGGAATGAAGATGACAAAGATCTCTAAGAACAATCGATACGGAACGTTCCCCACGAATTCCGCGGCCTTATTGAAGTCTTCCTCACCACGTACGATGAAGTAGTTCGTCGTTAAGTGCGAAAGTAAAAATAACCCGATTGGAATGACGCCGAGCAGTGAGTGTATTTTACGACTCACGAAATCACGATGATTCGCCATCCAAATCCCCCCTTTTGTTTGCCAATCAACCGTTGGCGCATTTTGGTAGAAAAGCGCTTTCATAAGGAAATTCGTCTTTTCATCACTTATTCTACTCCTGTCCTTTTTAGAAGACAACCCGAGCCGTTGCATTTAACTGCAAATTTTTTTAGGAAAACAATGACCGACAAGAATCATCTCGGTATAATGGTTCACAGATAGGAGTGAATCATGATGGATGCTACACCAAAACAAACACCACTTTTCGGTATCGAATTGATCCGAGATTATGTGCTGACCGATCTTCTCGGATCGGATTATCGGCAAGTCATCTACTGGGCAGGTAAACGTCTAGCGCGTCAATTCCCTGTCGTAGATGAATCTGAATTAGCCTCATTTTTTGAACAAGCAGGTTGGGGAACGCTCGAAATCAAGAAACGTAAAGGCACGGTCGTCTTGTTCGTGCTGTCTCCTCCTGATACGACGAGAGATGAACGACCACATGGATACTTCCAACTCGAAGCCGGTTTCCTCGCTGAACAGTTCTCCCGTTTTAACGGATGTGTCGCGGAAGGATATGCCGAGTTAACTAAAGAGCTCGTTCAAATCACGGTCCAAATCGATCCTAAAGATCCACTTGAACCGCTCAAGTGAAATTTACATAAAACGTGACAGGAATCTTGATTTTCAACATCGAAGTAGATTCATGAAACTTTTTGCAGTAAGTGCTCGTAAAGTCATTCGTACACAAATAGCGAGGAGGAACTTCACATGTTCAAAAAACTAGCAGCAGATTTAACGGGATTCAGTGATATCGGACAAGTCATTCATCCTGATGATTTCGACAAAGCAGCCGCTGACGATTATGTCTTACATGAAGACGGCGAGAAAATCTACTTCTTGATCAAATCTAAATCTGACGAGTATTGCTTTACGAATCTGGCTTTGATTCACCTCGATGGAGAAAGTGCCGTCAGTTCAAAACGTGTACTCTACCGCTATCCGTATGCACATTATCCGATTCGCCACGTCATGTTCGAAACGGCGGGAACGGTCGATCTTGATGTCGAGATCAAATTCGAGATCGGTGGCAAACATTATTCGATCGACGTCGATAAAAAACAACTCGAACATGTGAAAGATCTTTACAAAACACTTCTTGCCATCGCTGAAAAACAGTATGAAGGACAAAAGATGCTCGAGTTCGCGAACAGCTCATTGAATCATTCGGTCACGATTCTCGGCGGACTTCGTCAAGGTGATATGAACGTACCGCAAACATTCAAGGAGTTGTCTGAACAATCCTTCGAGTGGCTACAAGGTCACTACCATCAGTGGAACCAGCGTGACTTTGGTTCATACTACGAAAAGTACATCAACAACTAATCACTAAAAAAGCCGCCCTCTTCAAGAGGACGGCTTTTTTCATTCTTCATTCGCTTGACTTAAATATTCAGCGACGGTTTCCGCTAACTTGACAGGTAATCCTGCTTCCGCCAACTGTTCGATCGTTGCGCGTCGCAAGCTGCGCATCGATCCGAAATGACGAATCAACTGCTGGCGTCGTTTCGGTCCAACTCCTGGAATCTCGTCGAGCAAGGAACGGGTCATCCCTTTCGAGCGGAGCGAGCGGTGGAATGTGATTGCAAACCGGTGGACTTCATCTTGCATGCGTTGGAGCAAATAAAACGCACTCGAACGCGGACTTAGTTCAATTAACTGTGCACCTTCTCCAAACAACAATTGACTTGTTCGGTGTTTGTCATCCTTTTTTAATGACCCGACTGGAAGGGATAAGCCGAGTTCATCTTGAATGACTTCTAAAGCAGCATTCAACTGTCCAACTCCTCCGTCAATCAGGACGAGGTCCGGAAGGCGCGCTCCTTCAAGTAACAATCGTCGATAACGCCGACGCACGATTTCTCGCATCGATTCATAGTCGTCCGGTCCTTGGACTGTTCGAATCTTGAATTTTCGGTATTCCTTTTTAAGTGGCTTACCGTCTTCAAAGACGACGAGTGCCGAAACGGCGTCTGCTCCTTGAATGTTCGCATTATCGATGATCTCGATCCGGGACAATGGATGAACGTCAATCGCATCGGCGAGTTCTTCGACTGCTTGAACGGTCCGTTTCTCGTCTTTCGCTAACAACTCGAAGCGTTCCGAGATCGCATTTTCAGCATTCTTCGTCGCTAAATCAAGTAATTTCCGTTTTGATCCTCGGACCGGAACGTGAATTTTAATCGATAGCGCCTCTTTGAGTAACAACTGATTGACGAGTGGCGGTACATAGACTTCACTTGGCTTGATGTTCTTTTCGTAGAACTGGACGATGAAGCTCTCGAGCTCTTCTGCCGGCGTACCATAGATCGGGAAGAGCGAGACATCGCGCTCGATCATCTTTCCTCCACGGAGGAAGAACACTTGGACACACATCCAGCCTTTATCGACATGAATCCCGAATACATCACGCGACGTCAAATCTGCTGTAATCATATTCTGTTTGTTCATGATCGATTCAATCGCTCGCACTTGGTCGCGCAATTCTCCGGCACGTTCGAATTCCATCGTCTCGGCTGCTTCCGCCATCTTGTGCTTCAAGCTTTCAACGAGTTCCTTCGTGTCGCCCGACAAGAACCGTCGGATTTCCGATACGAGTGCTTTTTGTTCCGATTCAAGATTCGGGATTTCACATGGGCCGAGACATTGTCCAATATGATAATACAGACAGAGTTTCTTCGGCATCGGCTGACATTTACGTAACGGATATAAACGATCTAACAGACGTTTTGTTTCGTTCGCTGCATACGCATTCGGATACGGACCGAAGTAATGACCGCCGTCCTTTTTTAACTTACGTGTCGTAATCAAGCGAGGATAGGTCTCATTCGTAATTTTCAAGTACGGGTAAGATTTATCATCCTTCAGCATGATATTGTATTTCGGATCATGTTTCTTAATTAGTGTCATCTCAAGCAGCAACGCTTCGAGTTCACTGGCTGTGATGATGTATTCGAAATCACGGACTTCCGCGACGAGACGTTCCGTCTTAATATCATGTGCTCCCGTGAAATAAGAGCGGACTCGGTTTTTGAGATTTTTTGCTTTTCCGACATAGATGACTTCGCCGAATTCGTTTTTGTGTAGATAACATCCCGGCTCATCCGGCAAAAGGGATAGTTTCGCTTTGATATGTTCTTGATGTCCCAAATAAATGTCTCCTTTCACCGTTTTTAGTTTTACTCGTTCGGGTAAATACCATACATTGATTATGACATACGGAGGATGAAAAATGCGTACATATGATTGCATTGTGATTGGAACGGGTTCTGCTGGAAATCAAGCGGCTTATAAATTCATCGAAAAAGGACTACGTGTTGCCATCGTTGAGAATTTCACTCCAGGAGGTACATGCGCACAGCGTGGATGTGACGCCAAAAAAATCTTATTGACGGGTAGTGAGACGAAAGATGCTGTCGAACGTTTACTCGGATACGGCGTCAAAGGATTAATTTCGATTGATTGGCGCCAATTGATGGAGCGTAAGAATGAATATACACGTGCTATTCCTGAGCAAACACGAAAACGGTACGCGGAAACGGACATCGACTATTTCCATGGAGAACCGCATTTCGTGTCTTCACATCGTCTTCGAATTGGTGAAGAAGAAATCGAAGGGAAACAGTTTTTAATCGCAACAGGTTTACGACCTCGCGAATTATCTGTACCCGGTAGTGAGCGTTTCATAACAAGTAATGAGTTTCTTGAACTGAAAGAACTTCCACGCCGACTCGTCTGCATCGGTGGCGGTTATATCTCGTTCGAGTTCGCCCATCTCGCTCGTATTGCTGGCGCAGACGTCACGATCGTCTTACGTTCTAACGCCTTAAAACAATTCGAAAGTGAATTGGTCGATGTGCTGTTAGAAGCCACACGGGCACTTGGTATCTCGATCATCAAAGAAGCAGAAGTCGTCGCTTACGAAGAGGACTCACTTCGTTTATCGAACGGTGACGTGTTGAAGACCGACGTCGTCTTGAACGCGACTGGACGTGTCGCGAGTATCGATCAGCTCGGACTTGAAACTATCGGCGTTGCACATAATGAAAAAGGAATTCACGTCAATGAATATCTCCAGTCTTCTGTGGAACATATCTATGCTGCAGGAGACGTCGCTGTCAGCGGGAATCCTGCCTTGACACCGTTCGCTGGAACCGAAGGACGACTCGCTGCTGATAACATGCTCGAAGGGAACAATCGGAAACTAGAGCTGCTTCCTGTACCTAGCGTCGTATTCACCGCGCCGAACCTCGCCCTCGTTGGTGAGACGGAAGCTGCTTTGAAAAAAGCAGGTATTCCTTATCGTGGTCGCTTGATTGATACGTCCGCTTGGCAAACGAACGCACGGATCAAGGACAGTTTCGCTCGGGCGAAAGTGCTCGTCGGGGAAGATGATCAAGTCCTTGGCGCACACTTCATCGGTGTCAATGCAGCGGAACTAGCAAACTATTTCTCGTTTGCGATGCAGCACCGGATTCCAAGTACTTCGATGCAACAGACTGGATTCGCTTACCCGACACCTGCTTCAGACATCGCTTCTTTATTCGAGGATTGACAGGAGGCTTTTGGATGATCCAATACGGCTATACGATTTTATACGTTGAAGACACGGCACGGACGCTGGCATTCTATCGAAACGTTCTTGGACTACCCGTCAAGGCGGAGCACGGGAGCTACATCGAGTTCGAGACCGGTCAGACGACACTCGCCTTCAATACGCGTGAAGACGTGCAACAGTTGATTCCGGATTACCCGATACCAAGTGGAAAAACACAACAGACGTTAGAGATTGGTTTCATCACGGATGACGTCCCGACTCTTTTTCAGAAGGTGGTGGAGGCAGGATATGAGACCATCCTCGCTCCTACTCAAAAACCATGGGGGCAAGTCGTCGCCTATGTCCTCGACCCCGATGGTCACCTGATTGAACTTTGTACGCCAATGTAATCTAAAAAAACAGACCGTTCTGCCTGTGCAGAACGGTCTGTTTTGATATGCAGGAAAGAATTAGTTAGATGTTTCAACGAATTCTTTAAGTGCGTCTTTTGGCATGAAGCCCATTGTTTTGTTGACAGGTTGTCCATCTTTGAAGAGAACGAGTGTCGGAATACTTTGAACTTGGAATGCTCCAGCTACTTCTGGGTTTGCATCTACGTCGACTTTGACGATTTTTACATCTTGCATGTCAGCATCGAGTTCTTCAAGAACAGGTGCGAGCATACGACATGGTCCACACCATGTTGCCCAAAAATCAACAAGGACGAGTCCTTCTTGTGTTTCTTCTTTAAATGATTGGCTAGTTGCGTGTACGATTGCCATTGATCATAACCTCCTAATGAGTAGATCGACCCGGTAAAAAAATGGGTGATCTCTTTATTGATTCGAGTATATCATAGCAGTCTCTTCCAACAAACGAAACTGCTCACGCGAAAAATCCGCAAAAACAACCGGCACCATGATAATGGTACCGGCCTTCAAACTTATCCGTGAACGAGCATTTTTTTGAATTCTGCTGTCAATAATGGCACGACGTCGAACAAATCTCCGACGATGCCATAGTCCGCGACAGAGAAGATGTTCGCTTCCGGGTCTTTATTGATCGCAACGATGACTTTCGCATTTGACATCCCTGCTAAGTGTTGGATCGCACCTGAGATCCCGCACGCGATATAAAGGTCCGGTGTAACGACTTTCCCCGTCTGACCGATTTGAAGGGCATAATCGCAGTAATCCGCATCACAAGCACCACGCGAAGCACCGACTGCTCCTCCGAGGACATCTGCTAGTTCTTGTAACGGTGCGAAGCCGTCCGAGCTCTTGACACCGCGTCCACCTGCGACGATGACTTTTGCCTCTGATAAGTCAACGCCGCCAGTTGCTTTGCGTACGATGTCTGCGACGATCGTCCGTAAATCCTTCAGTTCGACTGTGACCGACTCGACCGTCCCTTGTGAACTACCTGCTTCGAGTGGATCGATGTTGTTCGGGCGGACCGTAAAGAGCGTCTTGCCTTCTGCGACTTTGACTTTTTCAAATGCTTTCCCCGAGTAGATCGGGCGAACGAATGACGCATCCGCGCCTTCCCCTTCAATCGCCGTCACGTCACTGATCAAACCGGCTTGCAATTTTGCCGCGATTTTCGGTGATAGATCCTTGCCGAGCGACGTATGTCCGAAGACGAGCACGTCGGGTGACGTCCGGTTCATCAACTCGAGGAAGACTTGTCCGTAACCGTCTGGCGTGTAGTGTAGAAGACGCTCATCCTCGACGACGAGCACCTGGTCCGCTCCGCGTGATGCTAGTGCATCCGCATCCTTTGCAACATCGTGTCCAATCAGGACTGCGATGACTTCGTCAGCGACACGTCGCGCTGCTGCGATTGCCTCAAACGACACATTCCGTAAACTGCCATCCCGTGATTCTGCGAGTACTAATGCTTTTGTCATTCGTTTCTCCCCCTTAGACCACTTTTGCTTCGTTGCGTAATAATGATGCGAGCTGTGCGACTTGCTCGTTTAGTTCACCTTCAAGGATCTTACCGGCTGCTTTGTTCGGTGGTAAGAAACGCTCGATCGTCTCTAGACGTGGTGTGAGTTCGTCTTCATCCAGTTCGAGATCATCAAGTTCGAGTTCTTCTAGCGGCTTTTTCTTCGCTTTCATGATCCCCGGAAGACTTGGGTAACGTGGTTCGTTCAACCCTTGTTGCGCAGTCACGAGTAACGGAAGTGTTGTTTCGATTGTCTCCGTATCCCCTTCAGCGTCGCGTGTTACGACAGCTTTCGTACCGTCGAGCTCTAGTTTCGTGATCGTCGTCACATAAGGGATGTCGAGTAATTCTGCGACGCGTGGTGCTACTTGACCACTTCCGCCATCAACTGCGACGTTTCCGGCGATGACGAGATCAACCGTTTGTTCCTTCAAATAACCAGCGAGCACTTCAGAAATCGTGAAATGATCTGCCTCTTCGATATCATCTTCAATCGAGATGCGAACTGCTTGGTCCGCTCCCATTGCGAGTGCTGTTCGTAATTCCTTGTCCGCATCTTCCGGTCCGACCGTCACGACCGTCACCGTTCCCCCTTGTGCATCACGGACACGAATCGCTTCTTCTACCGCATACTCATCGTACGGGTTAATGATGAACTCAGCGCCATCCTCATCGATTTGACCATTCTCGAGTTGGATTGCTTCTTCCGTATCAAACGTGCGTTTCAACAGTACATAGATTTCCATCTCATGCTCCCCCTTGTCGTCTATTCACCATCATTCTTTGTATCCGCTTACATGATTGTTGTCATGAAAAGGGCTTAACTCAGCCCTTTGATCAACATCCGATGAATCCCGTCACGTGTCTCAAGCAACTCATATTTGAATCCACTTGCCATCCAGCTCGTCACGACCTCATCGATCGTTCCGAAAATCATCTGACGTGCTAATCGATAATCGAGTTCGTTTGAAAACTCACCTGTCGTCATCCCGTGCTTGACGACTCGGTCAATCAGATGCAAGTACGGTTTCAAGACGGCAGCGATGTTTTGACGCATGTCTTGGTTCGATTGACGCAATTCGATCTGCGTGACGACCGCTAAATCATAGTCGACGGATAATTGCTCGAGGTGCGCCTCGATCAATGCTGCCAATTGTTCCGTCGCTGACGTATGGCTCGCGATTTGTCCTTCGGAATATTCGATGAAACTTCCCATTTTCGCTTGGAAGAGCGAAATCAAGAGATGTTCTTTATTCTTGAAGTACAGATAAATCGTTCCATCCGCAACTCCGGCTTCCTTTGCAATGGCAGTCACTTTCGCTCCATGGTAGCCGTTCTTAGCGATGACTTTTACGGCGGCATCAATGATGCGGTCACTCTTTGACATTGTTCGTTTCATTCCACTATCTCCTAACGCATAAAATGAATGATGGTTCATTCATATTTATTCTATCATGCCATTTTATCCTGTCAACTGCTTTCTTCGAGTTGTTTGGCACGTTCTTCTTCAACGAGAACACGGCGGAGAATCTTACCAACGAACGTCTTCGGTAACTCTTGCCGGAATTCGTACTGCTTCGGTACTTTGAACGATGCTAACTGTTTACGACAGAATTGATCGAGTTCTTCTTCCGTGACCGTCATCTCATCCTTGACGACGATGAACGCCTTGACGGTCTCTCCGCGGTAGACATCTGGAACACCGATGACGACCGCTTCTTTGACGGCTGGGTGTTCATATAGGATTTCTTCGACTTCACGTGGATAAATGTTGAATCCAGAAGCAATGATTAAATCTTTTTTCCGATCGACGATTCGGAAGTAATGATCCTCACCGATATATCCAAGGTCTCCCGTATGCAACCAACCGTTTCGCAGAACCGCTTGCGTGTCTTCTGGTCGTTTCCAGTATCCTTTCATGACTTGCGGACCTGTGACGATGATCTCACCAATCTCACCTGGAGCAGCTGGTGTCTCTCCGTCTGCTTGGACGATTTTCGCTTGCGTATCGGGCACCGGAATACCGACCGTTCCAGGAATCCGACGATCCCAGATACAGTTCGTATGCGTCACCGGACTCGTTTCAGACAGACCGTATCCTTCAACGATCCGCCCACCCGTCAGCGCTTCGAATTTTTCCTGCACTTCGACAGGTAGTGGAGCTGAACCAGAAATACAGGCTTCAATCGAAGAGAGATCATACTTCTTCAGCTTCGGATGATTCAATAGACCGACATACATCGTCGGAGCACCTGGGAACAGATTCGGTTTTTCCTTATGAATCGTCTTGAGTACCTGTTCAATATCGAATTTTGGAACGATGATTTGTTCATAGGCATTAAATATGCCGAAATTGAGGTTACACGTCATGCCATAGACATGGAAATAAGGAACGACTGCTAACAGCTTCCGTCCATCTCCTCGATTATATTTATAGAACCACTTGTCAATCTGTTCGACGTTTGCACTCAAATTGAAGTGTGTCAACATGACACCTTTGGGTGCGCCTGTCGTTCCACCCGTATATTGGAGAACCGCGACGTCCTCCTTCGGTTGAATCGCGACTGGTGTAATCGGCTCATACCCCCGCAAAGATAAAAACGGAATCGAACCTGTCGTATCAATGATGATGTTGTTATCTTTCCGTGCTTTAATCGGATACAGTTTATTTTTAGGGAAGGGAAGGTAATCCGCGATACTTGTCGTCACGACCGTCTTAAGTGTCGTCGCCGCTTTGACACGAGACGCTTTCGGATAAAGTAGATCAAGCGTCACGAGTAGATGTGCTCCCGAATCGACGAGAATCTGTTCAAGTTCACGGTCTGTATAGAGTGGATTCACTTGGACGACGATACCACCTGCATAGAGAACCGCATAATAACTGATCATATACTGGGGACAGTTCGGTAACATCAGTCCGACGCGATCCCCTTTTTTTAGTCCGTGCTCTTGTAACAGGCTCCCAAGTGCGCGGGCCTCGTCACGTACTTCACGAAACGTCATACGTTTTCCTAAGAAACTCAAGGCACGTTGTTCTGGAAAATCGATCGCTGCCTCATCGAGTGCCTGATAAAGAGGTAATTCTCGATAATCAATCGATGCGGGTACTTGCTCGGGATAATCAGATAACCAAACGGATTCCATACGTTTCCCTCCCAGATAATGAATTACTATTCATTTTTATTATACGTTGATTCCAATTCGACATGCCAGTAAAATCCAAAAAAAGAAATCGAATCTGCTTGTTTTTTTTTCGATTCTTTCAATCGAGAATCATACAAAAAAGCAGTACTTCCCTTTCTCGTTTCCGAAAAAGAAGCAGCACTGCTTTTTAATAGACATCACCGGGATGGATACGTGAATCCTTCTCCAATGACTTCGCGCACTTTATGAATGACGACGAAGGCGCGGGGATCCGCTGCTTCGACGATCTGTTTCAACGGTGCCAGTTGTCGTTTATCGACGATCATATACAACATATCATTTTTTTGTTTCGTGAAATGACCGTGACTGTGAATGACCGTTGCACTACGGCCGAGCGTCTCTGTCAGGATTGTCGCGATTTCCTCTTGGCGATGACTGATGATCGTGACCGCTTCGCGGACATTCAATCCTTCGCTGACGAGATCAATCAAGTACGAACCGATGATGATCGCAATCAACGTATACAGCATCGTCTCTTCTCCGAATAGGAACCCTGATGCGCCGACGACTGCGACGTCGATGATGAACATCGAAACCGCGATACTGAGATTGAGATACTTATTCATCAATCGAGCGATGATCACACCCCCACCCGTCGTTCCTCCAGCACGAATAACAAGTCCGATTCCGACACCAATCAGAATACCCGCATAGACCGTACCAATTAAACGGCTATCCGATGATGTCGCTAGATTTGCTGTCGAAGAGAGGACAAACGATGTGACGGCGACCGAGATGACGGAGTAAAGCATCGTCTTCCGGCTAAGGAATCGATAACCGACGACGAACAGCAAAGCGTTCGCAATCAGGGAAACAAGTCCCGTATCCCAGCCATAGAGGTAGTAGAAGATGACCGTGATCCCGATCAATCCACCTTCTGATAAATCGTTTGGAATCGTAAAGTAATTGATGCCAAAGGCAAGAATGGCTGATCCAATGATGACCCAAAAAATATCCTTCCAAGAAATTAATTGCATTGCTTCAAAAGCACGGCGTCTTGTTTCTGCCGTTGTTGTTTTTCGTACGTTCATATGCGTTCCTCCTTTTTTGATTAGGCGTGGCTTCCAATAAAAATTCCGTACTGAAACGATGTCAGTACGGAATGATCACACGGTAAGACCGGTTCTTTTAATTAAATACAATCCAAAGGATACCGACGACCAAAAAGGCGATCGAAACCCCGAACATGATTTTCGCTAAACGTTCTAACACGGATTCACCCCACTAACGCTGATCCGATGACGTAGGACATGCCGATCGATAAGGCACATGAAATAATACCGACAGCAATGTTGCCATTCTCGATTTCACGGTCTACCGGCAAATTCGGTGTCAGGAATTCAAAGATCCAGTATGTCGATATCAACAGTAAGAAGCCAAAAGCACTTTCAAGAAATATCGACCCGACCCGTTCTTCCCCTTGCACAGCGAAATGAACGATATTGGCGAGTCCGATGATTTTTCCACCTGTTGCTAACGCAACGGCGATGTTGCCACTCTTGATATGTTCCCAGTTTTTATACCGGGTTGTCAACTCAAAAAGTGCAAGTCCTAAAATGATCAGTAATCCCGCGACCGAATAGAGCGCTGTCGTATAGACATAGACGTTCTCAAAAATGTTCATCCTGCTTTCCTCATTTCAGTTCGATGATCGTCACACCGTGTCCGCCTTCACCTTGTCCACCTAAGCGGTGACCTTTGACGTGACGATGACCTTTCAAGAATTCTTGGACACCTTGACGCATCGCTCCCGTACCCAGACCATGAATGACACGAATGTGGTCGTAGTTCGATAACAAAGCTTGGTCCATGAAGCGTTCGAGCTTCGTTAATCCTTCTTCGACACGGACGCCACGTAAATCCAGTTCAGCGGAAGGTGCAGATTGTTTCGTCACACTTGTTCCACCAGAACGCCCTTTTGTTTGAGGACGTTTTGGTGTACTGCCGATCTTCGCGAGATCTTCCGGTTTGACGTTCACCTTCATGATGCCGACTTGAACGGTATACTCCCCATTTGCCTGTTGGTTGATGATATAGCCTTTTTGATTAAAGGTCGTGACCTTAACTTCTTCCCCTTTATCAAAACGTGGCGTTTGGTCGTATTTCGCTTTCACTTTAGCGATCCGCTTCTCTTGCAGACTCGGCTTCGCATCTTCCAGTTTTTTACGTGCTTCGATCAATTCGTGCTCTTTGACGGCACCAGCATCACGTAATTCCTTCAAGCGCTTAATGACACCTTCCGCTTCTTTTTGAGCACGTTCGACAGCACGCGCTGCTTTTTCTTCTGCTTTTGCTAAAATCTCATTCTTCTCTTCTTGGATCTCGGCTTGTTCTTGCTCGAACTGCTCACGCTCTGCAACGAGACGTTTCTTCTCTTCTAGCAACTGAGCCTCTAACGTTTCAGCACGTTGTTTCGCTTCTTCCAATCGTTCAATCATCGTTTCGACAGACTGTGCGTCACTACCGATTTGACCACGTGCTGCGTCGATGATCCGGTCTTCGAGTCCGAGACGTTTTGAAATCTCGAACGCGTTCGAGCGTCCCGGTACACCGATGAGTAAGCGATACGTCGGACTGAGGGATTCGACATCGAATTCCATTGACGCGTTGACGACTCCTTCTCGGTTATAGCCGTACGCTTTTAATTCCGAATAGTGCGTCGTCGCTGCAACGCGTGCTCCGCGGCGTTTTACTTCATCAAGAATTGCAATCGCTAGGGCAGCCCCTTCTGTCGGGTCCGTTCCCGCTCCTAATTCATCAAACAGCACCAAACTCATGAAATCGATTTTCTCCATCATCGAGACGATGTTCGTCATGTGCGAGCTGAACGTCGACAAGTTTTGTTCAATCGACTGTTCATCCCCGATATCGGCATAAATCGCATCGAAGACACTGAGCTCCGTCTCATCTGCTGCCGGTACGTATAGTCCTGATTGCACCATCAATTGCAAAAGACCAATCGTCTTTAAGGTAACTGTCTTACCACCGGTGTTCGGACCGGTGATGACGAGTGATGTAAAATCGCCACCTAGCGAGACAGTGATCGGTACGACCTCTTCTTTTGGAATGAAGGGATGTCGTGCTTCCTTCAGAATGATATGGCGATTTTCATTCAAGCGTGGTTCGACCGCTCCGATCTGATGACCGTACAATGCTTTCGCCATGATGAAATCAAGTTCTGCTAATACATCGAGGTTGATGCGCAGCGAGTCGCCGACACTCCCGACAAGTGCTGATAATTGTGCAAGGATTCGTTCGATTTCCGCCCGTTCTTTCAAACGTGCTTCTTGAATCTCGTTGTTCGCAGAGACGACGGCTTGTGGTTCGATGAACAACGTTGCACCGGACGCCGACTGATCATGAACGATCCCGCCAAACGCTTGACGATATTCTTGTTTGACCGGGACACAGTAGCGATCATTTCGCATCGTCACGATGGCGTCAGACAGCATCTTCGCTTTACTACGTAAGACACTATCGATTTTTGAACGAACTTGTCCTTCGAGCGAACGCAACTGACTACGTAACGCTCGTAATTTATCACTTGCCGAATCTTGAACAGTTCCTTGGTCGTCAATGGCATGGCGAATCCCCTGTTCGATCTCAACGAGCTTCGTGATCTGTTCGATTCGACTGTCGAGTCGTGGTAATCGTAGATCCGGATGATCTTCGTGCAATCGTTCTTGGAACGCCTTCACTTGACGTCCTGAATAGACGACGTCTGCAACGGATAAGAGTTCACTCGTTGAAAGGACCGAACCAATTTCTGCCCGTTTGACCTCACTGCGGACATCTGTCAATCCACCGAACGGGTAACGGTCACGCAAACGGTAAACCGTCGTTGCTTCCGTCGTGACGGCTAACAACTCCTTGACCTGCTCGAACTCTTCCGCTGGACGCATCGCTCGAACGAACTGTGCTCCAAGTGAGCTTGCCGTGAACGATAACATGTTTTCTTTTAACTTCTCATATTCTAAGACGCGTAATGCGTTGGCATTCATTTAATCCACTCCTAAACGTTTTCGACCGAAGAAGGCAAGTGCTGCTTCAGCGCTCCACGTATTGATGACATCAGACGCCTCCAAATAGGCTTTACGTGCATGGAGGACTCCAAGTTTCATATCTTCTAACATTTCTGGTCGGTGTGTATCCGTATTGATCAAAATTTTCACACCAGCAGCCTTCGCTTTTGCTAGGGAACTTGCCGTCAAATCGAATCGTGCCGGGTTTGCATTCATCTCAAGCGCTGTTCCTGTCTCGGCTGCTAGTTCGATCAAGCGATCGACGTTAACGGCATAGCCCTCTCGTCTACCGATGATTCGTCCTGTCGGATGGGCAATCAGAGAAACGTAAGGATTACGACACGCATTCTCAAGCCGTTGCATGATTTCTTCTTCCGTCTGATCGAATTTCGAGTGAATCGAGGCAATGACGTAATCCATCTCTTTTAAGAAATCATCTGCATAATCGAGCGACCCATCAGGCAAGATATCCATCTCGACGCCACATAAAATCGTCATCTCGGGATGTTTCTTGCGTGCTGCTTCGATTTCGACCCGTTGCGCACGTAGACGTTCTTCCGTCAATCCATTGACGAACTTCATATACTTACTATGGTCGGTGATCGCCATCCATGTATACCCTCGTGCAGCACACGCATCGACCAGTTCTTCAACAGATAACGTGCCATCTGACCATGTCGTATGCATGTGTACATCTGCTTGAATATCCTGTTCCGTCAAAAGGCGTGACAAATCCTGTTCGAACTCTTGACGACCTGCTCGTAATTCAGGTGCGATGAACGGTAAGTCGTACCGCGCAAACAATTCTTCTTCCGTCTTCGGCTGCACTAATCCTTGCTCGGTCTCAACGCCATATTCAGAAATGCTCTCTCCTCGTTCTTTGGCGAGCTGACGCATCCGCACATTGTGATCCTTCGAACCCGTGAAGTGATGTAATGTGGATGCGTACGAAGCGTCATCGACGATTCGGAAATCAACCGCGATATAATGGACGTCTCGTTTTAAGACGAGTGATACTTTCGTGCTGCCGGCAGCGATGACTTCATCGATGAGCGACAGTTCCAAGAGTTGCTCCTTGATCCGTTCCGGTTCGTTCGTCGAGAGGATGAAATCAAGATCCTTGCACGTCTCTTCTGCTCGGCGGAAGCTTCCACCAACTTCGAAGCGAATGATTTCATCGAACGACGCAAGGGTCTGATTTAATTCCGCAACGACCTTCCGCATGACACCATACGGTAATCGTTCCGGTCGTGTTTCAAACGTTTCGAGCGCTTTGACGTACTTTTCGACCGTCTTCTTACCGAATCCAGGCATCGCTTCGACTGTACCATCCGCTAATTTCTCTGCAAAGGAATCCGCATCAATGACGCCGACTTCATGTAATTTAGCAAGTTTCTTCCCACCAAGACCCGGGATCTTCAGTAAAGCAATCAGGCCTTCTGGTACTTCTTGTTCGAGTTCCGTAAGTGTCGTACTCGTTCCTGTTTCCCGGTACTCCTCAAGAACAGCAGCCGTTCCTTTACCAATCCCCTTCATCGCCGTGAAATCCTCGATTGCCATGAAGTCAGCATCCGATGCCTCGAGGATACTTGCTGCTTTTCGGAAAGCATTGATCTTAAACGGATTTTCCCCTTTCACCTCTAGATAGACTGAGATTCGTTCCAAGTGACGCATTGCATCTTGAATTGTACGCATGTGCAATTCTCCCCTCAAAAAAAGCTCCCATTTAACGGGAGCATGTTTATTTTATCAATCCAACTTGATCCATCAGCCAATTCGCAAGGAGCGGTGTATGTTGGATGATGAAGCTTGCCAAACTCGAGTCTGCGATCGCATCCTGTATCGACTGAATCGGAACGAATGCCGCTAAGAACAAGAGCAAGAAGATGAAGATATACATCTCGATGAAGCCGAAGACGCCACCTAATAATCCTTTGACTTGTTTTAAGATCGGGACATTCGTCAACGAATCAAACATCGACAATAAGATCGCTAAGATGATTTTTGTACCGAAGAACAGGACGACGAACCAAAAGGCTTTATAGAACACTTCATCGAGTCGTGCTGAACTTGGAATTGCGAACATCGTCAAATCGATTCCCGCATCATCCAGCGTCGACGGATATGGAACCCACAAACGGAATTTCGTCGCCAGTTCCTCATAGAACGACAAGGCGACGATGAAGGAAATGATCAGGCTGAGCAAATGCCCGGCCTGCAATACGACTCCCCGTCGGACACCTGTCATGATGCCTAAGGCGAGAAGTAATAAGATAACGAAAGAAATCATAGTTTATAGTTCACCCAAATTCTTTTTTATTTTTACGTAATCACTACCAATATTAAGCGCCGCTAGGACGGCGATTTGACGAACGTCGAGTTGTGGTGCTTGTTCTCGGATTTCTCGAATTTTCGTATCGACGAGGAGACCCACTTCGCGTACGTGTTCTGGCGACTCCGTTCCGACAATCGTATAATCATTGCCTGCGATATGAATCGTCGTCCGGTTCAACCCTTCTGAATCAGCCATTTTTCTGTCCTCCTCATACTTTGCTTCTTTCATATAGTACCATCATTTTCGTTTTAGGAAAAGAAGTCCCCCATCGGTCTTAAGGATGGTATGCTTAATCCCGGAAAGGGAGGTTATCTCGTGGGAACTATCGTTTTACGCTTATCTAAAGAAAAGCAAGATCTCGTCATACAAGAGTTTAAACAAGGACAGACGAAGAGTCCACCGTATGCTCGTTTCGCCGCTAAAGTACCCGGATGTGTCATCACGATTTACAATTCTGGAAAAGTGATGTTTCAAGGAACCGAAGCCGAAACGATCGCTTCACGCTTCGGCACGGCTACACCGACTAAATCGAAGGAACCACTTGTTTCAACGTTACCAAATGGTTTTGCAGAATGGTCCGTCGCTGGCAGTGACGAAGTTGGAAAAGGCGATTTCTTCGGTCCACTCGTCGTCGTCGCTTCCTTCGTTGATCGAAAGCAGATTGCACTCCTTCGAGAACTGGGTGTACGTGACTCCAAGCACTTGAATGACACGGAGATTCGAAAGATCGCCCGTGATCTTCATGCCGTCATTCCGTACACATATCGTATCCTACACAATCCAGAATACAATCAAATGCAACGCACGATGACACAAGGAAAGATGACTGCCCTGATGCATAATGATGTCCTGCAGCGACTTCTTGACAAACTGGAGACGAAACCAGAAGCGATCTTGATAGATCAGTTTGCTGAAAAGACCGTTTACTATAAACACTTGTCTGGTGTCATCAATCCCGTTCGAGAAAATGTCTACTTCTCGACCAAGGCGGAACAACTCCATGTCGCCGTCGCTGCCTCCTCGATCATTGCTCGCGCCATCTTTTTGAAGGAGATGGACAAGTTGAGTGAAACAACAGGTGTCGTCATTCCGAAAGGTGCTGGTGCTAAAGTGGATCAAGTCGCTGCCTCACTGATTTTACGTTATGGAGCTGACAAACTTCGTGACTGGACGAAAGCCCATTTTGCGAATACGAAAAAGGCACAACAACTAGCTGCGAAACGAAACCGACCATGACCTTAACGGAATGGTCGGTTTTTTAAATGACGGACTTCCCTTCAGACAGTCGTTCTAATTCCGCAAGCAGTATGTGTTTTTCATTAAAAGGAATCGTTTTTGTACCGATTCGTTCTACCTCGTCATGACCTTTCCCGACGATGACGATGCGTTTCCCTTCGTGCGCCAGATGCGCTGCTTGTACGAGCGCTTCGTGACGGGATGTATGACACCCTACTAAATGTTCACGTGGAATATCGACGATTAACTCTTCGATGATTCGATCCGGATTCTCTGTCCTCGCATCATGGACCGTTGCGATGATGTGTTCACAATATTTACTTGCGATTCGCCCCATCTCCGCTCGTTTCGTTCGATCACGCTCTCCAGCTGCACTTAAGACGACCGATAGCGACTCTCCGGAAGAAGTGAGTGCCTGCAAACATTTTTCTAGACCATCCGGTGTATGGGCATAATCGATATAAATCTCACAAGGTGCCCAGTCCAGTCGTTCGAGTCGTCCTTTCGGCAATTCCAGTTCTGGAATATGACGAATCAACGTATAGAGGTTGGCATCGCCTGCCCGCAACAATCCCATCGCCGCCGCTAAATTCGCTGCATTGAACTCACCTAGTAAAGCTGTCGGCACACGTGTCGTCGTCTCGTCGATCCGCACATTGACGGTGTCCGTCAACCACTCGACCGCGATCTGTGACGTCCGGTGTGGTTGCGTCGTATACCAGATGACGGGTTGTAGAGGCGCAGCTTCTCGCATGACGCGACTCCAACCATCTTCTCGATTCAAGACGATGGTCCGACCATTTGACGCAGCGACTTGTTGAAACAACAAAGCTTTCGTCTTGGCGTAATCCTCCATTGAATGATGATAATCCAGATGATCATGCGTCAGGTTCGTAAATGCTGCCGAGTGGAAGGAGACTCCCTCGACTCGACCTTCGGCTAATGCGTGAGAAGACACTTCAATGATGCAATCCGTCACGCCTTTTTCAACCATTTCATACAACAGTCGATGTAAGATGATGGCTTCAGGCGTCGTATTCGGCGTCTCAATGAGTTCCTCGTCAATTCGTGCACCGACCGTGCTGATCATGCCGGCTTTCACACCTGTTGCTCGAAAGAGATCATACGCCAATTTCGTCGTCGTCGTTTTTCCGTTTGTTCCGGTTACACCGTAGACACGCATCTTTTGACTCGGTTGATCGTAAAAGCGATTCGCGACTTGACCCGCAAGTCGTTTCGTATCCGGCACGGTAACGACGGGAATCGGGCAATCCGGAAACGATCGTTCAGCTAAAATCGCCACAGCCCCGTTCTCGATTGCCTGATTGATATAATCGTGACCATCAACCGTGTAGCCGTTGATACAGATGAATAATCCGCCAGGTGTGATTTGTCGCGAATCGGTTGCGATATTCGTAATGAGTGGATTGATTGCTTCCTTTATAGTGAGTGGTAATAGTTCATTCAGAAGCTTCGCTAGTCGATTCATGATGTACTCTTCCCTTCTTGTCTCTTCTCTATGTCAAGATGAATTAGTGAACCAATCACATAAACAGTCGTATCCATTGTTTCAAGTAAATCAAATACTCTTTTACGGAACATACCCGCTTTAAGACCTGCTTAATCTTTTATCATGCTAGAAAATTATTCTCTTCAATGCTCGAAATGAGCGTTTCTTCCCTTGCACCTCTTAATCAGCTTTGATACACTCTTAAAGTTAACTAGTTAACTAAAAGGAGAAATAGGATGCTCTACACACAAGAAGATGTACTCGGACAACTATCAAAAGTCTCACGTCTCGTTAAACGAGAAATTGATGCTACCTTGCTTCCCTACTCGTTACATACGGGTCAATGGGCACTAATAAAAGCAGTCGCATTACTACAACCTGTTTCACAAGTCCAACTGGCCGATTATTTAATCATTGAAAAACCAGCTGTGACGAAAACCGTCTCACGTCTTGAGACGCTTGGTTTCATCACTCGGATAAAAGAAGGACGAACACACTTTGTCTCGTTGACACCTTTAGCCATCGAACGGTTCGACCAAATCGATGCTGCGGTCCAAGAGACCCACCAACGCTTACTCGCCTCCTTCTCCCTCACCGATCAGCAACAGCTTGGTGAATGGATGACGCACCTACTTACTCTACATCGACAGGAGGAATCTTCATGACCGCTCGGTTATTCTCGCGTCATTACATCATGACGCTGATCATTAACCTATTGCTCTTCATCACGTTTTATCTACTCAATGCCTCACTTCCTTTACTCGCTGCTAAACAGTTTCCAGTCTCCGCTTCAGCACTCGGGTGGATCGTGACGAGTTTCATCCTGGCAACCGTCTGTTCTCGTCCATTGATTGGTCACTGGTTAGATCGTTACGACTTAAAGCGCGTCTTGATGATCTCTGCAAGTCTCTTTACAGTCATGAGTATCTGCTACATGCTCGTCCTACCTTTGGAATCATTTTTTTATCTAATCATCATCCGTATCATCCACGGATTTAGTTTCGGGATGTTATCTTCTTCAATCAGCCTCGCCGTCACGACATTGATTCCAAAAACACGTCAAGGCGAAGGGATGGGCTATTTCGTCCTATCGATGAACTTGGCATCCGTCCTTGGTCCTGTCATTGGTCTTGCCTTTATTCAAGAAAAAGCATTCGTCCTGTACTTCGTGACAGTTGCTGCCCTAGCAGTCATCGCCTTGTTGTTAATGATGCGTCTACCGCTGACGAGTCAACATATTCCAAGTACTTCCGCGTTTCGTTTAAGTCAGTCCCTCTTCTTATCACGTCCGCTTTTGTTGATAGCAACTCTGTTGGCAGGCGTTGCGATTTCTAGTACATCAGCGTTTATCTCACTGTATACGGACTCGATCGGACATGTCGCATATGCTTCTTATTTTTATGCATTAGTCGCTCTCGGGATGGTCGGGATTCGACCGATTGCCGGAAAATTGTTTGATCAGCGAGGAGCTGCATTCGTGTTGTTGCCATCGTATGTTCTTTATATGATAGGCTTTGTCATTCTCGGCATGTATCCTTCATTGGTTGGTTTATTGCTTGCAGCCGTCATTATTGGAGTCGGTTCTGCTTCCATCTTCCCGGGACTTCAAACTGTCCTTTTGAACTTCGCGCCGCTTGCACAGAAAGGGAAAGCCATTTCGACCTTTTTCCTTGCTTACGACACAGGTTTTGGAATCGGTGCCTTGATTCTTGCTTCTGTCGCAAGCGGTATCGGCTATTCCAATATGTTCTTGTCCTGTAGTCTGATCGTTCTCGTAAGTGGTCTACTGTATTTCACCTTTACGAAACGACAAGCTGTGTCATCTGAAACAGAAGAACTTGCTTCTTGAATCTGTCGTCAAACGAAAACAGCCGCCTTCCTCTGAAAGGAAAGCGGCTGTTTGTTTATCCTGATTATGCGCGAAGTTCCGCATTGAACGTTTCTTTCACTGCATCTACGACTCGCTGTTGTGCTGTCGTGATTTCTTCATCGACTAACGTGCGTTCTTTGTTTTGATAACGGAGGGAGAAAGCGAATGATTTTTCATTCTCTCCAACGTTCTCACCCGTGTAGACATCGAACAATTCGATCGTCTGAAGAAGTGGACCGGCTGCTTCCGTCATGACATCGACGATGGATTGCGCCGTCACTGATCGCTCGACGACGATTGCTAAATCGCGTGTCATTGATGGGAAACGTGAGATTTCCGAGTAGACCTGCTCTTCTTTCGAACGTAGTGCCATCGCCTCTAATTCAAAGACATACACTTCTTTTAGACCATACTGTTCTTTTGACAGACCAGGATGCACTTGACCGACGAATCCGATCGCTTCTCCGTCAAGCAAAATGCGCGCCGTCCGTCCTGGGTGCATCGATGGAATGCTCGCTGCCTCGAACGTCAACGTAACACCAACTGCAGAAGCGAGTGTCTCGACGATTCCTTTCATGACGAAGAAATCTGTTTTGACGAGCGTTCCGTGCGCACGGTGTTGTTCTGACACACCGACTGCGACTCCACCGATCATTTCTTGTTCGATCGGAAGTGTCTCAAGTGACGCATCCCGTTGCAGATAAACACTGCCGAGTTCATAAAACGCGACATCGGCATGCTGTCGTGCGACGTTATGCTGCGCGACTTCAAGAAGTCCTGGAATGAGGGACGTCCGCAGTGTCGAACGTGCTTCACTGATTGGCATCGCCAGTTTGACCGGATGCAAATCTTCCCGTTCATTGAATTGCATCGCGCGTTGTTCACTCGTCAATGAATACGTAATGGCTTGCGAAAGACCCGCTCCCTGCAATGTCCGGCGTAAATGACGACGATGGATGTTCCGTTTTGGTAAGAAACCACGGCTCGCTTCAGACGGTAAGCTTGAAGTCAGTGCATCATATCCGTAGAGACGAGCGACTTCTTCCGCTAAATCAGCTGGAATTTTCAAGTCTTGGCGGCGAGTTGGTACGCTAACTGTCAAGGCATCACCCGATAATTCAACACCGAGACCAAGACGTTCGAGTAACGTTTGCATGACCGTTCCTTCAATCTCCATACCAAGACGGTGATTGATGTACGAGACACTCGCTTCAATCAAGTGATCGTTAAGCTCGAGCGTTCCTGCTTGAGCGACACCAGCCTGAACCGTTCCACCCGAGAGTTCAGCAATCAAAGTTGCAGCCCGATCGAGTGCTAACAAGACACGACGTGGATCAACGCCCTTTTCGAAACGAGCACTCGAGTCCGAGCGAAGTCCAAGAACACGGCTCGTCTTCCGGACGGAAATCGGTGCGAAGTAAGCTGATTCTAAAATGATCGATGTCGTATTTTCATCGACTTCGGTATTCGCTCCACCCATGACACCAGCAAGCGCGACCGGGTGTTCACCGTCAGTGATGACGAGCATCGAAGAATCGAGCGTCCGCTCTACTTCGTCGAGCGTCGTAAACGACTCTCCTGCGTGCGCTTGACGCACGACGATCCGTTTTCCGAGTTTTTCAGCATCAAATGAATGAAGCGGTTGACCTGTCTCGAGTAAGACGAAGTTCGTAACGTCGACGACGTTGTTGATCGGACGAATGCCGTTCGCGATCAAGCGGTTTTTTAACCAAGTCGGTGATTCTTGAATCGTGACGCCTTGAATTTCTCGTGCCGCGTAGAACGGGCAGTCCTCTGAATCAAGCGTCACGTCGACTGCCGTCGCAGTTTCTGCTTCGTTGACTTCAACGACCGGGAAAGTCGGTGTCGTATCGTAAAGCGCCGCCACTTCGTATGCGACACCATACATGCTGAGGCAGTCCGACCGGTTCGGCGTTAATCCAAGTTCGAGGATTTCATCACGTAGACCGAGTAACTCCAAAACGTCTTGTCCTGGTGTGACTGGTTCACGGAACGTATGGATTCCGTCCTGCTCATCTTCTCGGATATATTTCTTTTCGAATCCGAGTTCTTCGAGTGAACAGATCATCCCTTCCGAGACGACACCTCGTAATTTAGCACGTTTGATTTTAATACCTGGCAGGCGAGCTCCGACGCGTGCGACGATGACATCTTGTCCGACTTCGACGTTCGGTGCACCACACACGATTTGGACCGGTTCGTCTTGCCCGATGTCGACCGTCGTGACATTCAATTTATCTGCTTCTGGATGTTTTTCTTTCGTTAATACACGTCCGACGACGATGTTGTTCAACGCTTCATCCCGGACATCTACGCCTTCGACTTCGATTCCGCTCTTTGTAATCAAATCAGCCAAATCTTGTCCTGATGTGTGACTAACATCCACATATTCGTTCAACCATTGTTTTGAGACTAACATCTGCGTTCCCCCTTAAAACTGTTCGCTGAAGCGAACGTCATTCGTATAGAAGTGGCGAATATCATCGACACCGTATTTCAACATGGCAATCCGTTCGATACCCATCCCGAATGCGAAACCTGACATTTTCGTGCTATCATATTCGGCCATTTCGAGCACGTGAGGGTGAACCATTCCAGCGCCCAGAATTTCAATCCATCCCGTCTGTTTACAGATGTTACATCCTTTACCGCCACATTTGAAGCACGAGACGTCGACTTCGACGGACGGCTCCGTGAACGGGAAGAAACTTGGACGTAAGCGGACTTCACGTGCTTCACCGAACATCTGCTTCGCGAAGGCTTCAAGCGTTCCTTTTAAGTCTGCCATCGAAATCGATTCTCCGACGACGAGTCCTTCGACTTGCATGAATTGGTGCGAATGTGTCGCATCATCTTCGTCTCGACGATAGACTTTACCCGGGCAGAGAATGCGGATCGGTTCACCTTTAGAAGCGAGCATCGTCCGTGCTTGGACCGGTGACGTATGCGTTCGCATCAAAATTTCTTCCGTGATGTAGAACGAGTCTTGCATATCACGTGCCGGGTGATCCTTCGGTAAATTCAACATCTCGAAGTTGAACAGATCTTGCTCGACTTCGGGACCTTCCGCAATCGTATAACCGAGTCCGACGAAGATGTCTTCGATCTCATCCGTCACCTGTTGCAAGAGATGCGCATGACCGACCTTTTTCGGACGTCCTGGTAACGTGACGTCAATTGCTTCCGCTGCCAGTTTTGCATCCATTTCTTGTTGTTTGACAGCTGTCAGACGTTGTTCCAATTGCTCCTGGATCGCTTGACGAACCGTATTTGCGATCTCACCGACAACTGGTCGTTCTTCCGCTGATAACTTTCCCATTCCTCGTAATACTTCTGTGATTGGTCCCTTTTTCCCGAGATACTTGACTCGGACGTCATTGAGATCTTTTTGTGTTGTTGCCTGATCGACTAATGTCAACGCTTCATCGCGTAATGCTTCTAATTGCTCGCGCATCTTTCCCACTCCTTTAGTTGAAGATATAAAAAAACGTCCCTCCGGCAAATGCCGAAGGGACGATGTAAACACCGTGGTACCACCCTTGTTTGACTTTTCAATCGAAAAGTCCTCCAATTGCGCGATAACGGGCGCATCCCGTCACGATCTCTCGTGCGACTCCGGAGTGAATTCGGTTAGCAGATTCATGAAGCAGTTTTCAGTCTACGACCGCTTCTCCCTGATTGAATCGTTCCCTAACGTACTCTGTTCCATCAACGTCCATGATGTATTCCTGATGTTCACTTTAGCATGAACGCTTGTCGGTTTCAATCCACGCTTGCAAAATGATAGAGTAAAATACCAGCCGCTACTGCCGCATTCAACGACTCCGCTTTACCGCGGATCGGGATGTAGGCACGCTCATCACAATAAGAGAGCAATTCTGGCGCAACGCCTTGTGCTTCGTTCCCGATGATTAAACCGAGTGCATCCATCGGTGCGATCGTTTGATAAGACGTCGCTCCTTCTAACGCCGTGCCGATTACCGCAATTCCTTGCTCGTGCAGGGCATTGACTGCCTCTTCGAGCGGCATGGAGATGACAGGTAGATGGAACAGCGATCCTTGCGTCGCACGGATGACTTTTCCGTTATAGACGTCAACTGTTCCCGGTCCGACGACGACACCATCGAATCCAGCTGCGTCAGCTGTCCGAATCATTGTCCCGACGTTCCCTGGATCTTGTAGACGATCGAGTAACAAATAGCGTCCTCGTTCTAATTGTGCCGAAGCTTGTTTCATCTCACAGACAGCGAAGATACCTTGCGACGTTTCCGTCTCAGCCAGTACTTTGATGACGGCTTCATCGATCGTAAAGACATCGGCATTTCGTTTCCAAGAACCTGGTACTTGGTACGATTCACGCACGATCAATTCCTTGACGATTCCAGCGCGAACAGCTTCTTCAATCAGATGTTCTCCTTCGATCAAGAAACGGTTCGTCTGCAGACGTCCTTTTTTCGTTAAGAGTTTTTTCCATTGTTTAACGATTTCGTTCTTTGCTGATGCGATGTGCTTCATTATTTTATTACCCCTCGTAGATCGCTTGGACAGTCTCCGCATCAAGACGTTTTGTGACAGCAACGACTAAATCGACGGCTGCTTCGAAATCGGCTTTATGCATGATTGAGACGTTCGTATGCAGGTAACGGATCGGTACAGTCAATGCAAGTGATGGAACACCTGTATTAGACAAATGGAATTTCGCTGCATCCGTTCCGCCACCTGGTGTTAAGTCCAGTTGATACTTGATATTTTCTTCTGTTGCGACTTTCGTCACGAAATCGATCAATCCACGATGTGCGATCATCGTTGCATCGAACATGATGACTTGAACGCCTTCACCTAATTTCGACAATGCTTCACGATCGGTCATTCCTGGCGTGTCACCCGGGATACCTGTATCGACAGCAAAGGCGATTGATGGTTTCAGCAGGTGTGCGACAGTTTGAGCCCCACGTAATCCGACTTCTTCTTGAACAGTCGCTCCTGCGAAAATCGTGTTCGGATGACCGTCTGCTTTTAAGCGTTTGATTGCTTCGATTGCGATGGCACAACCAATCCGGTTGTCCCACGCTTTTGCCATCAAGAAGTTCTCATTTTTCATCACAGTAAATTCGCAATGTGGAACGACCGTATCACCCGGACGAATTCCCCAGCCGTCGACTTCTTCTTTTGATGAAGCACCGATATCGATGAACATGTCTTTAATGTCGACCGGCTTATTGCGCGCTTCCGGTGGTAAAACATGAGGTGGTTTTGCACCGATTACACCTGGAATGACTTCACCAGATGACGTCACAATATTCATACGCTGTGCCAAGAGGACCTGACCCCACCAACCGCCGAGTGGTTGGAAACGGAGGAATCCTTTTTCATCAATCTTCGTGACCATGAATCCGACTTCATCCATGTGACCCGCAATCAATACACGTGGTGCATCTTCGCCTGCGCCTTTATGTTCAGCAAAGAGACTACCGAGACCATCCTGGTGGAATGCTTCTGCATGAGGTTCTAGATATTCACGCATGAGGCTCCGGACTTCTTTTTCGTTTCCCGGTACACCTGTTGCGTCCGTGAGACGTTTTAGCATATGTAATTGTTCGTTCATCTGATTTCCTCCTTAGTAACCGTTGTCTTGTCGCACATGGTTTGCTTCATTTTTAGAAATGTAAGCCTTGAAAATCATATCCTGTGTAAAGCCTAGTGTAGCACCTAATGCAAGGTATGCACCAATTAGAACATCATAACTTTGTTCCGTCCGCGAAATCGCAAAGACGTTCGTTTTGTTATAGACGTCTAAAAAAGCATCTGTTGCTGTCAAATAGAAGTCACCTTCTGTAAAATGACTTTTCTTGTAATCAAGTGCTAAACCTAGTGAGAGTAGAAAATGGACGCCATCGACATATTCCTCAAGAATTGTGACTTGAGCGGATGGTCCCTTCTTCGACCAGAACTTAAAGCAACGTGTCTCGTTCGCAAGTTCACCGAGTTCGACCAATAAGGCGAGCAGACGCTCGTCGAATTGATTGCCTGTCAATTGATGTTCTGACTGAATCCGTTTATCCAACTGTTCTTGCATCTCAAAAAGTGTCAACCAATCCATCTTTAATTCTCCTTCTATCTAAAAAAATCATATGACCGTCTCATCGACGTGCCTTCTTATTTTATCATTAAATCGAAAAAAACGTCGGAGAATTAAATTCCCCGACGAATTGTAGAACTTAAGCGTTCAATTTTGCTTTTGCTGTATCAGCAAGTGAAGCAAATGCAGTTGCATCTGTAACTGCGAGGTCAGCGAGCATCTTACGGTTAACGTCGATACCTGCTAATTTAAGACCATGCATCATGCGGCTGTAAGAAAGACCGTTGATACGTGCTGCCGCATTGATCCGAGTGATCCAGAGGCGACGGAAGTCACGTTTCTTTTGACGACGGTCACGATAAGCGTACATGAGAGATTTCATGACTTGCTGTTTCGCAACCTTGAAGAGTGTATGTTTCGAGCCGTAGTAGCCCTTAGCTAATTTGAGTTGTTTTTTACGACGTTGACGAGTCGTATATCCGCCTTTTACGCGTGGCATATAAATTCCCTCCTAAATCTGTATACGATTGGATAAATTACTTCGCGATCATGTGACGGATGCGTTTGAAGTCACCCGTAGATACCATGCTAGCTTTACGTAATTTACGTTTCGCTTTTGTTGATTTGTTACCGAACAAGTGGCTTGTGTAAGCACGACCACGTTTCAATTTGCCAGAAGCAGTACGTTTGAAACGTTTAGAAGCACCGCGGTGCGATTTCATTTTAGGCATGAGAGATTCCCTCCTACTTCGATTCGATTAGTCTTCTTTCTTAGGAGCAAGCACGAGGAACATGCTGCGTCCTTCCATCTTCGGTCTCTGTTCCACAACACCGAACTCACTTAAATCCGTTGCGAGGCGTTCGAGAACGCGTTTACCGATTTCCGAGTGAGTGATGGCACGACCGCGGAAACGAATGCTCGCTTTCACTTTGTTACCATTCTCCAAGAATTTCTTCGCATTACGGAATTTCGTTTGGAAGTCGTTCTCCTCGATCGTCGGGCTAAGACGAACTTCTTTCATCTGAATCACTTTTTGATTCTTCCGAGTTTCTTTGTCCTTCTTTTGCATCTCGAAACGGTATTTACCGTAGTCCATGATCTTACAAACTGGCGGCGTCGCTTGTGGAGCGACCATGACGAGGTCAAGTTCCGCTTCCTCTGCGAGACGTAGCGCTTCGTTGCGTGATTGGACACCTAGTTGAGCACCATCCGCTCCGATAAGACGAACTTCCCGGGCACGGATGCTTTCATTGATTAACAGATCTTTGCTAATGGTTAGCACCTCCATCGTGCAATGCACGAAAAATGAATGATAGAAAACGCTATAAAAAAAGCGTCGGCAGTTCTTCCCGCCCACACTCATAAGGAACGTCAAAGCATAGCAGTCGCTACACATTGCGTATCTTCATGATGAACCAGTACGAGTCGTCATACATGGTGAGAAGCGGGATGCTTCTGCTTTGTTGTCATTTCACTTTGCTATCATAGCACTTGTTTTCCCGTGATGTCAAGCCGCTTTCTATGTTCTTACAGAACGTTGCTCACATACTTGATTATAATAGCAATCCTTTGACGGATAAGCAAGAAGTTTCTAACCTGTTTTTCACGGGTACACTCTCAACATGGAAAAAAGATTCAGAACATTCGCAAGCAAAATTGTTTATTTAGAATGATTATTGTTTTATAATCAATTTAATCTTACATAAGGGGGAGAATAACAGATGACTGAAAAACGATTAACGACCAATCAAGGTGTACCAATCGGAGACAACCAGAATTCACGTACGGCTGGACGTCGCGGACCAACGTTATTAGAAGACTATCAATTAATTGAAAAGATGGCCCATTTCGACCGGGAACGTGTACCTGAGCGTGTCGTACACGCTCGCGGATTCGGTGCTCACGGTGTCTTCACTGTCAAAAACTCAATGAAAAAGTACACGAAAGCTGCGTTTTTACAAGAAGAAGGGACAGAAGTTCCTGTTTTCGCCCGTTTCTCGACTGTTATTCACGGCACGCATTCTCCAGAGACACTCCGCGATCCACGTGGATTCTCTGTCAAGTTCTATACAGAAGAAGGAAACTGGGATTTCGTCGGGAACAACCTTCCTGTCTTCTTCATTCGTGACGCTATGAAGTTCCCGGATATGGTCCATTCACTTAAACCAGATCCACGCACGAATATTCAAGATCCCGACCGTTACTGGGACTTCATGACACTTCGTCCGGAATCGACGAACATGCTCATGCATCTCTTTACGGATGAAGGGATTCCTGCAAGTTACCGTAAAATGCGTGGTTCTTCCGTCCATTCATTCAAATGGGTGAACGCTCATGGCAATACGGTTTACGTCAAACTACGCTGGGTACCGAAAGCTGGCATTCATAATCTCTCAGCAGAAGAAGCGACAGAGATTCAAGGAAAAGACTTCAACCACGCTTCAAACGATACGTTCCAAGCGATTGAAGACGGAGATTATCCGGAATGGGATCTGTTCGTACAGGTGCTCGATCCGGCTGACGTCGATCAGTTCGATTTCGATCCTCTCGACGCAACAAAGGATTGGTTTGAAGATGTCATCCCGTTCCAACACGTTGGTACGATGACACTGAACAAAAACGTCGACAACTATTTTGCTGAAACAGAATCAGTCGGGTTCAACCCAGGTGTCTTGATTCCGGGGATGTTACCATCTGAAGATAAGCTGTTACAAGGTCGCTTGTTCTCTTACTCGGACACACAACGTTACCGTATCGGAACGAACTACCAACAACTTCCGATCAACTGTCCGTTCGCACAAGTGAACAACTACCAGCGTGATGGTGCAATGCCAGTCGGTCAGCAAACGAGTCCGGTGAACTACGAACCAAACCGTTATCAAGAAGAACCAAAAGAAACACCAGAGTATACGGAAGAAAACCAACCGTTGCTTGATGATAAACACGGCCGTCTCGAAATCGAGAAGACGAACAACTTCGGTCAAGCCGGCGAAGTATACCGTCGTCTGACAGAAGACGAGCAAGCAGCTCTTCTGAAAAACCTTGTCAATGATCTCGAGCAGGTTCGTCATGAGAACACGGTCTTGCTCGCAATCTGTAACTTCTACCGTGCTGATGCTTCACTCGGTCAGAAACTATCAGAAGCGCTTCAAGTCGATATCGAACCGTTCTTGCAACAAATGCGTTCATAACGTAAAACAAGCACCCTCGACGCTAGTCTTGGGTGCTTTTGCTTGGTTTAGTACGGAACAAAATCATATCGTTCAGCTGTTGCATACGTATATTCGTTTAGTTTCGTAAATAAGACGATTCTATTTAATTGAACATCTTTGGCAGTATTTTGTTGCATGTACTGTTTTTCTGTTTCCGTAAATGAGTTATAAATTGGTGCATATCCATCGCTTTGAAACGGTTGCATTTGAATCGCACGATCGGCGTTTTCGAATGTATTATGGCGAATCGTCCCACCGATGATGCCTCGCCCTAAAATCGTCATTGCTTTTCCGTCTGCCCGGTGTACATTCCGAATCGTATTGTTGATGACGGTCGGATTTTTCCAGTTCATCATCGAAATGGCATAGTCCTTCGTCTTATCGATCAAGTTATTTTCAATCCGGATATTCGTGTGTAAACGATTCTCTGTATATTGATGTGTGCCAATAGCAACGTTGATGTTAGAAAAGACGTTGTTTCGAATCGTGATATCCGAATTTGGTGTACCATCTTGAGCAGACCACTTCCACGGAAAACCTTTCGTGATTGGATCCGGTGTATCTAAGTTAATCGATTCGTTTGGTCCTGTATTCGCTATCATTGTCGCATCCACGAACTTCATATTTTCAATCGTCGCGTTTTTCGTCGCGTCTAACTCCATCGCATGTGATCCTTTTTGATTACGCACTGTGATGCCACCGATATATAAATTTTGGTTGTGTGCAATCGCAAAGGCAGATCCTCGCGAAAAGCCGTTTAAGTCGATTTGTGCGTTTCCTTTTCCGATGATCCGTGCGTTTTTCGTACCGTTGTATTTCGACATTTTTTTATTCAGACGTAACACAGACGGTGCTACTAAATCAAAGACACTCGTCGTCGCACTGATTTTCGACGTCCCTGTTTCAGATGTCTTTTTGATGATGACTCCGTCTTCTAAAATGACCGTCGTGTTCGATGGAATTCCGACACGCAGTGGAGATAAATATGTTCCTTTTGTTAAAACTAGTGTACCCCCACCCTCTTTTTCAAGTCTTTCTAAATAAGAACGCATCGTATAATGATTTCGTGTTTTCGCATTGTAGGTCGTATATTTTCGAATCAAGGGATCGATTGCTTCTGTTTTTGGTGTGATGTGATATGTCTTTTTAGTTGTCGCTGCTTTTGGCTGTTCAGCTGAAGTTCCTATGAACAAGAGGGAGGCAGCAAGCGTTACTGTCAGTGTTCGTTTCAATGTCATACGTCCTTTCTACTCATAAAACAATTTTATCCATTTCCCATTACATTCTAATCCTTTTCCAAATAAAAATAAATATTTCCAGCTTATTTTTTCAAAACCAACTCTCTTGTTTATCGGATCTACTTCATTTGTTTTAAAGGATATACAAAAAAACCGATCATCCCGTAAAACGGAACAATCGGTAATACGCCATTATTTTGAACGGTTCGCGATTTCTGTTTCTAAATCGGATACGAATTGTTCAAGTGATGCATTGCTTGAGTCTTTTGAGCCGTAGCGACGAATGTTGACTTCGCGTGATTCGACTTCTTTATCACCTAAAACGAGCATGACTGGTACTTTGTTGACTTGTGCTTCACGAATCCGGTATCCGAGTTTTTCGTCACGGAAATCTGTTTCGACACGAATTCCTTTTTTCAGCAAGATCGCTTTGATTTCACGAGCATAGTCTTCATGCACTTTAGAAACCGGAATCAATTTCACCTGAACCGGTGCAAGCCATGTTGGGAACGCACCTTTGTATTCTTCGATCAAGTATGCAACGAATCGTTCCATCGTCGAAACGACACCTCGGTGTAAGACGACCGGACGGTGATCTTGTCCGTCATTTCCTTTGTACGTCAATTCGAATCGCTCTGGTAAGAGGAAGTCGAGTTGGACTGTCGAAAGCGTCTCATCTTTACCAAGTGCTGTCCGAACTTGCACGTCAAGCTTCGGTCCGTAGAAGGCAGCTTCGCCTTCTGCTTCGAAGTATTCAAGTTCGAGCTCATCCATTGTTTCTTTCAACTCACGTTGCGCCATTTCCCAAATCGCATCGTTATCGAAGTACTTCTCTTTATCCGCTGGGTCACGGTATGAAAGACGGAATTTGTAATCTGTGATCCCGAAGTCAGCATAGACTTCTTGAATGAGGTGAACGATAGCCTTAAATTCATCTTTCATTTGGTCAGGACGAACGAACGTATGCCCATCGTTGAGGACCATGTAACGAACGCGCTGAAGACCAGTTAAGGCACCAGACATCTCGTAACGGTGCATGCCACCAAGCTCCGCGACACGAAGCGGTAAATCACGGTATGAACGCGGTTCGTTCTTGTAGACCATCATGTGGTGTGGACAGTTCATCGGACGAAGAACGAGTTCTTCATTGTCCATCTCCATTTTCGGGAACATGTCATCTTGATAGTGATCCCAGTGACCCGATGTCTTGTATAGATCGACTGAACCGAGAACCGGTGTATAGACGTGCTCATATCCAAGTTCGAGTTCTTTATCGACGATATAACGTTCGACCGTCCGACGGATCGCTGCTCCTTTTGGTAGCCACATCGGGAGTCCTTGACCGACTTCTTGAGAAGTGAAGAACAAGCCAAGTTCCTTCCCGAGTTTACGGTGATCCCGCTCTTTCGCTTCAGCAAGGAAGTGGAGATGTTGTTTCAACTGATCTTTTGTCGCCCATGCTGTACCGTAAATCCGTTGCAACATCTTATTTTTTGAATCGCCACGCCAGTAAGCACCAGCAATGCTCATCAATTTAAAGACTTGTAGCTTCGCTGTAGCTGGAACGTGTGGTCCACGGCAGAGATCGAAGAATTCGCCTTGACGGTAAATCGTCAAATCCTGATCAGCAGGAATCGATTCGATCAATTCAACTTTCAACGGATCATTGAGTTCTTTATAAATCGCGAGTGCTTCGTCACGCGAGACGACTTCTCGTTCGATCGGCAAGTTCTCACCGGCGATTTTGTTCATCATCTTCTCGATTTCCGGAAGGTCCTCTTCTGTCAGACGACGTTCCATATCGATATCGTAGTAGAAACCATTCTCGATTGTCGGTCCGATCCCGAGATGAATCGTTTCATCTGGGTACAGGCGTTTGATCGCTTGTGCCATCAAGTGAGCCGATGAGTGACGAATCAAGTCGAGACCTTCTTCTGAATCCGGCATGATCAATTCGATTGTGCCATCCTCTTCGATTGGACGACGGTAATCGATTGCGTGTCCGTTTAGTTTTGCAGCAAATGCTTTTTTACGAAGTCCTGGGCTGATTGAAGCCGCAACCTCTTCAGCTGTCGTGCCGGCTGCGAATTCCTTTACAGCGCCATCTGGAAATGTAAGTGCGATGTTTGACATGACTGTTTCCCCCTTTAACAAAATAAAAAAGACTCATCCCTAAAAAGGGACGAGTCTTAATCTCGTGGTACCACCCTCGTTCCCGGACCATGTACTGGTTCGGCTCGAACACGCGTTAACGGGCGTGAGGCGCAAACGGATTAGCCCCGTTCGTGCTATGAGGGAGTAAAGACATGAATGATTCCATGAGAAGCTTCCACCGTTCTTCTCTCGCTAGTTTGGTTCATTTCATACTTCATATCCTCAATCGTTGCATCGTCTATTGACGTGTCATTAGTATAACGAATTCGCCGCTTCCTTGACAAGGAAAATTAGTAGCGACGTCGATTTTCGCCGAGGAACTCAATCGGTTGTGTCGTCGTCCGGATCCGCTCCATCAGTCGTGCGGCCTTTAACTTATCACCTTGATCGTTCGTAATCCCAAAATGGAGCTCGAGTTCATCATAGGATAAGTTCGAGCTGAATAATGTCGGCAGACGATGCATCATCCGATACTGCAAAATGATCCCGAACAATTCATCCCGTACCCACGGACTAATCGATTCCGCACCAATATCGTCAATTAACAAGACCGGAATCGTTTGGAATCCTTCGAGGAACGTATCAAACGAGTCCGACCGGATCCGACGTTTTGCTTCAGCGACGAATCCCGGAGCATGGACAAGAATCGTAGCAATCCGTTCTTTTTTCAAGGCATTCCCGATCGCAGCCAATAGATATGTTTTCCCGACACCAAAGCTACCGTGGAGATACAATCCCTTTACGGTCTCCTTCGAGCGCAAATGATTTAGGAACTGAGACGCCGCACGCAAGGCAAGCTTCCGGTCCGTCGTCGATAAATCAAAATCACTGAAGTTCGCATCACGCACTTCGTCCGGCAGGAACAAGCTCTTGAATTTCTTCTCAAGCGCGCGTTCATCCTCTCGGTCCTTTAACGCTTGCGACTTCTCATACGAGACGACGATTTGTCCTTTTTCGACGTGCAGGATTGGCTGATAGCCTTCGATGACGGCTTTATTTTCAATCAGTCGATTGCCGTCCATCTGTTCCGCGTATTCATTCAGTTTGAGCATGCCCCGTTCGATCATCCGTTGATCAATCTCGGGATGTGTCCGCAAGAACATGACGACTCCTGGATGAGACAAGACCCGTTGCTGAATCGCTCGAACCGATTCAGCGACGTCCGGTCGACTTAATATTTTTTCGATAGATGATTGGATATGTTCCATGTCCCGACTCCTTTAATTCCCCTTCAGTTCCCGTAAGATCCGTTCCATCTCTTCATCGTCCGGAACATCTGCTTCGAAACTCGCTTTTTTAGAGGCTTCGTACTGTTGCTGTTTCGCCTTCTCTTCTTGCAACCACTTCGGATTCGGACCACCGTTCGTATTGCTTGTCCGTCCCCGACGTCCACCAACGGTCTGACGCGCGCGTTCTTGTTTTTGCTCCTGCTTCTTCGCGATCAAATCATCCTGCTCCTGCGTCTTCGCCAGTGCCTCGGATGCTGTCACGTACCCTTTCTGTTTCCAATCATCGACGATGGATAAGAGGAAGTTTTTACTGAAGCGGTTGTCTTTTTTGACGACGAGCGCATAGTAGTAGGCAGCATTGACGATCCCGGATGACATTTCATAATCGATGATCAATTGCTGAATCAACTCTTCATCTCGTTCAGACAATGCTTTGACCTTCCGCAACTTTGCGACGTAGTGCTTCGGATGGGTGCTTTCCATCGTCTCCGTCGCTTCGACGTCTCCGACCTCGATCGTGTCGAGTGAGGCGACCTTTGCTTTTTTCTCGCGGCTGAGTTTTTGTTTCGCTGACAACATCATTTGTTTACAACGTTCTTGTTTCTCAGCATCGGTCATCGGCAAATATGCTTCGTGACGGAAACGGGCATTCAACAGTTCCGCCATCAATGCTTCGTTCGACTGCGTGACATACGCAAGCTTTACGAGCAGATGATCGATCGCCTTCGAATAAAATGTTCGTGGCAAAAAGCGATCGGTTTGACGTTTCATCTCTTCTAAATCAAACGAATAATCGAATTCATATACCGCTCGTTCCTGTTTCGCATAGGCCTTCGGCTGATGCGCGGAAGCAAGACCAGCTTTCACATCGAACACTTGATCAAACCTGACCGTCCGATCAACGATATTCTTCGGAAGCGGTTCTGTCCGGAAACGATGCTGCAACGACCGGAATCGGATTTCACCGACACGGTAGAATAGCAGACTCGATAACACTCCATCATTCAAGAAAGTGTTCGGTGCGAGCGGAACCCGGATTTGATAAATATAGCGATAGGCGGCTTGGCGCGCTTCGAACGTCCGGATCAACCCGATGCCTTCTAACTTGAATAACTCTTCCTTGAACTCATCGACGGAAAAACCGAGTAACGTTCCAAGTTCCGCATGGGAGATATATTGGGATTTTGTTTTCCCTGGAATCATCTCACTCCAAAACGTTTGATAGAGTCCAAGCGCTTTGACACCGATGATCGGTTGGTATAGATAATATAAAGATTGATAGGCTTCACGGTCGACGACACCATTGCTCATGACTAAGCAAAGATCGGTACCGGAAAGTTCACGTTCTACCATCTGACTCGTCCTTTCCTTAGGGAGAAAAAGAGAGGTGCGCTGACCGGACAGACGACCTCTCTTATATCACGTTAAATTCTCACGGTCATTTTCCTGATGTCGCTCCATCAGTTCAGAGAGCTCTTGGAAAAAGACATTGATGTCCTTGAATTGTTTATAGACACTCGCAAAGCGGACGTATGCCACTTCGTCGACGGATGCTAGTTCATTTAACACGAGACGCCCGACCTGCTCACTTGGAATCTCATGCTGAGCCGTCGCCCGTAATGCCTTTTCGACCCGACTGACGACTGTTTCCAACTGTTCAATCGAAATCGGACGCTTTTCACAGGCACGCACTAGTCCGCGTAGAATTTTCTCGCGATTGAACTCGTCGCGCGTTCCGTCTTTCTTTACGATGATTAAAGGGGTCTGTTCGACCATTTCGAAAGTCGTAAAGCGATAGCCGCAAGACTCACATTCACGTCTCCTCCGAATCGAACCGAAATCCTGGACTGGTCTTGAGTCCAGTACTTTTGTTCCGTTAAAATTACAGGCTGGACAGCGCATGCCGTACCTCCGTTCACGTGATTTCTTTTGTTCCAATCATTTTTAATCGGTATCCCGCATCAAGTGATGCATAGATGCGCTCAATGTGTTTTTCGAGATCAGGTCCGAGAAGACTTTCGCGATGTAAGAATAGATCGACGGCCGTACGTCCGCCCGCCACCATGATGACGGTCGCGAGTCCGTCGACTTCTTTTAATGTAAAAGCGAGTTCTCCACGTTCCGCGTCAACACGACGCACCGTTCCACCCTCTTGCTTTAAGATATTTTCTAAACCAGCAAACAACATTTCAACCGTTGCCGCATAGTAGTGTGTGCGTAAATTTTCGTTTTTATGTGTATCGGATGTCTCTAGCTGTTTTTGCAAGCGTTCCTTCAGTCCCATGGTCATCCTCTTTTCTTTGTTTCTTCTACTATTAAGAATAACAGACGTCAGACATATTAAAAAGCCCTCGTCTGAACGACGAGAGCTTGACGAATTCGTGTGTGTTGTCAGTTGACGTGCTGGACAGTAGCCGCTGGAACTTGAACAGGTCCCATACCACGTGGAATTTCGACATTTTCACGGATTTTCGCATCGAGCTTTTCAGCAATGTAGTTCGCTGCGATGGCTGGATCGATCCGATCCCCACAAGTAAAGACATCAACCGATGCATACCCGTGCTCTGGGAAACTATGAATCGTCAAGTGCGATTCAGAGATAATGACGACGCCACTGACGCCGTGTGGTGCAAACTTGTGGAATGCTACTTCTCGTACTTCTGCACCTGCTTGAAGTGCTGCATCAACGAAAAGTCGTTCAACGAATTCCATGTCGTTCAATTTTTCAGGATTACAATCCCAAAGTTCTGCAATAATGTGTCTTCCCATAGTATCCATTTGTGGATCCCCCCTACATTCAATGGTCTTCAAAGTAGTTGATCACTTACTTTGCGCCTGAGTCGTTCGCACCCACGGGGGAAAGTTAGTCCAGAGAGGTCCTAACCCTTTAAGCTGCGATTGCCAGACCGATTGAAGTTCACGATTTGAATTATAGCGAGTATCAAAAAGATACACAAGGATAAATTTCAAAAATTAATACATTTCTAGAAAAAAAACGGGACAAATCCCGTCATTGCTGGGATTTGCCCGTTGTCATTAATTCAATTCAAGTTCTTTTTCAACCGTTCCCATCGCCTCTAAGTGTGCAGATACGAGGTGTACGAGGTCGACGACGCGGCAGGAGTAACCCCACTCATTATCGTACCAAGCGAGGACCTTGACCTGACGACCACCCATGACCATCGTCGAGAGTCCGTCGACGACCGTCGAACGTTCTTCTCCGTTAAAGTCGATTGAGACGAGCGGTTCCATCGTCATTCCGAGAATGCCTTCGAGCGCACCATCCGCTGCTTTCGTGAACGCTTCGTTCACTTCGGCAACTGTCGTATCACGACTGACCTCAACGACAAGATCGACGAGTGAGACGTTTGGTGTCGGAACACGAAGCGCGAGTCCATTCAATTTTCCTTCCAAGTGTGGCAAGACTAGAGAAATCGCTTTTGCCGCACCTGTCGATGTTGGAATGATGGATGAGCCACATGCACGGGCGCGTCGTAAATCCTTATGTGGATTATCAATATTATTTTGATCGTTCGTAAACGCGTGAACCGTCGTCACGAGACCCGATTCGATTCCGAATGCCCGGTCGATGACTTGCACGACAGGTGCGAGACAGTTCGTCGTACACGATGCGTTCGAGACGATAGCATCTGTTTCATGATCATACATGTCGTCATTGACACCCATGACGATCGTCCGGACATCCCCTTTAGCAGGTGCCGTGATGACGACCTTTTTTGCGCCTGCCACTAAATGCTTCGCAGCACCCGTATCTGAGTTGAACTTTCCTGTCGCTTCGACGACGATATCGATGCCGAGTTCCCCCCACGGCAATAGTTCAGGATTGCGTTCACTGACAATTTGAATTTGTCTTCCGTCAACCATCAACGCCCCATCGATGATGTCGACCGGATAATTGAATTTCCCATGTACCGTGTCGTACTTGATTAAATGTGCGAGTGTTTCGACTGGATAGCTTGCATTGATTGCTACGACTTCGCTTTTCCCCTCAGCGATCAGACGTCGAAAGACCATTCGACCAATTCGACCAAAACCATTGACTGCCACCTTGACTCCCATGTGCGGATCCCCCTTCAATGTGACGGATGTAGCTCCGTTTACAGATAGAACTATATCATGAAATGTAAGCGATTTCATTATGTTCTCTAAAAAAAGTGAGAGAAGATGGAAACTTCTCTCACTTCGCACTTTTCATGTACCACTCTCATGCTTACCGGTGTCATATAATACTAACCATTTATCGATTTGTTGATATAACGAATCAAGACTCCCATCATTGAAGAACACATCATCCGCAAGCTCTTTTTTCTGTTCAATGCTAAGTTGCGAATGAATACGTGCATATGCTTCTTCTTCCGATAGGTCATTACGTTGCATCAATCGTCTTAACTGCATGTTTTCCGGACAATACACGACTACGACACGGTCGAACAGCGTCCGCCAATCGCCTTCAAGTAACAACGGAATATCAAATACGACGAGCGAATGTCCTGAACGTTCATAGGCATCTGCTTCATCAAGCATCTGTCGTCGAATACTTGGGTGCATCAACTGATTCAGCTGTTGTCGTTTTTCGCTATCCTGAAAAATGATTTGTCCAAGTTTTGGACGAACGAGACGTCCTTCCTCGAATGCTTCCGGGAAAGCCATCTTGACCCCATCATAGGCTCGCCCTCCTGGTTCAATGACTTCTCGCGCAACAAGATCCGCATCGATGACCGCTATTCCTTTTTGCTTCAGATAGCTAGAGACCGTACTTTTACCGGTGGCGATACTGCCCGTCAGACCAACCCTCATAAGGCGACCTGTTGGCACGTCGGACAGAAGTGCGTTCCTCGTCCACCGACTTTGATTTTTTCAATGGCAGTGCCGCAACGGGGACATGGTTCGCCCTTTTGACCGTATACCGCGAGTTGAAGCTGGAACTCACCTTTTCCGGAAGGTGAGACATAACTTCGGATCGTACTTCCCCCTGCTTCTACCGCTTGTCGTAAGACGTCGACACCGGCTTGATGGATGCGTGAGATATCATCAAGCGTCAAGGCACCAGCCTTCGTCAACGGATGGACACGTGCCGCATGAAGGGTCTCATCGACATAGATGTTACCGAGACCAAGGAAGATCGATTGGTCGAGCAATGCCGTTTTGATTGGACTTCTTTTTTTACGAATTAAATTCTCCGCTAACACTTCTGCTGTGAACTCTGGATCAAATGGTTCACGCTCCAGCTGTGCCAGTGGAGCAGTTTGCATCGCTGTTTCCTTATCACGTAATTCCATCGTTCCGAACTTCCGAACGTCATTGTAATGCAGCTCCGAACCATCCGTGAAACGGAAGACGACATGAGTATGTTTATCCCGCTCGACCGGTTGCGGATACGGGAAGTACTTCCCTTCCATCCGCAAATGGCTGACGAGATAAAAACGATCAAAATCAAAGAGTAGGAACTTACCGCGACGTTCGACGCGTTCGATCCGTTCTTGATGTAAGGCATCTGCAAATGGTGCCACTTCCATCCCCCGAATCATTTTCGGGTGGTAGACTTTGACGGAAGAGACTGTTTTTCCAGAGACCGAACGTTCTAAACTGCGACGAACGGTCTCGACTTCAGGTAATTCAGGCACGTCTATTCCTCCTTGCTTACTTCGTTTCGTACCACGTATGTCCTGCGCCCCCATCAACGCGTAGCGGTACGGATAATTCGACGGTCTGCTCCATCGCTTGTTTGACAAGCGCTTGTAAAGCGTCGAGTTCCTCGTCTGGTGCTTCAAAAATCAACTCATCGTGTACTTGTAATAACAAACGCGCTTTCAGATCAGATGCCTGTAAAGCAGCATGGACATCAAGCATCGCTTTTTTTATGATATCCGCAGCGGAACCTTGAATCGGCGTATTGATTGCCGTACGTTCCGCAAAACCACGTAAGTTGAAGTTTTTCGAATTGATATCCGGGATGTTACGGCGCCGGTTCATCAACGTTTCGACGAATCCATTCGCTCGTGCCGTCTCGATTGCCGTGTCCATGAACTGTTTGATTTGCGGGAACAGCTCGAAATAACGATCGATGAACGATTGTGCTTCCTTCCGCGTGATGTTCAAGTTTTGTGACAGTCCATAATCGCTGATTCCATAAATGATGCCGAAGTTGACAGCTTTCGCCTGACGCCGCATATTTCCTGTGACATCCTCCGGTTCAACACCAAAGACACTACTTGCCGTTTGAGTATGGATATCCTCATCATGTAAGAACGCATCGACAAGCGTCTGATCCTGCGACATATCGGCCATGACACGTAATTCGATTTGTGAATAATCGGCAGCGTACAGTGACCAGCCTGCTTCACTTGGAACGAAGGCTTTTCGAATCTTCCGTCCTTCTTCAATCCGAATCGGGATATTCTGAAGGTTCGGATTGACCGAACTTAAACGGCCTGTCTGGGCAATCGTCTGAGCAAAACGGGTATGAATCTTTCCGTCTTCCTTGATGACTTTTTGTAAGCCTTCGACATACGTCGACTGTAATTTTTGGAGCTCCCGGTATAACATGATGTGATCGATGACCGGATGCAACGGACGCAGTTTTTCAAGGACGTCCGCGGCAGTCGAATAGCCGGTCTTTGTTTTCTTGAAGGCGGGCAGTTCGAGTTTTTCAAACAGAATCACACCAAGTTGTTTCGGTGAATTGATATTGAACGACTCACCTGCCGCTTCAAAGACCAACGTCTCAAGTTCCGTTAAACGTCCGGCAAGATCTGCTTGCATCGATTGGAGCGTCGCGACGTCAACACGAATCCCGGTCCACTCCATCTCAGCGAGGACACCTGACAATGGACGCTCTAGTGTTTCATACAGCTCATATTGCTGATTCGCCTTCAACTCTTCCCGGACTTTCGGGAACAATAATTCGATCATCCGTGCTTTCTCTGCAAGATAAGGGTGTAATACGTCATCCGCTGGAGCTAGACGTTTGGCTCCCTTACCGAGGACTGCTTCTTCGTTCGGTGCCATCAATGCATAATGACCAGCAATTGAAGCGAGCGTCGTGCCGCCACTTAAATTCAATAAGTAACCCGCTAATAACAAATCCTCATAACCGTTTAAGGTTAAGCCGTGCTTACGCAACGCGAATGCGACTTGTTTGGCATCGAGACAAATCTTCCGATGTTCCGACTCGATCCATTGGCGGAATGCCGGATCCTCGACGAGCGTTGGGGCAGCAACATAGATCGTGTCAGGCGTCGCGATCGCAAACCCGATGATGTCTTCTTCCATGTAATCCTCTCGTAGCTGTTCAGCAAGCAACACCGCATCGGTGACGTCTTCAGGAAGTGAAGTGATCGTCACGACGTTCAACTGCTCTTTATCCTCTTCTTTGACGACAGGAGCAAATCGATTCGTCAACGACTTGAAGCCAAGCGACTGGAACAACGAATACGGCACTTGGGTATCAACGTCGCGAATTTGCAAATCCTCTAGCGTCGTCTCGAGCGGGACATCAACTTTAATCGTCGCAAGTTCTTTCGATAGTCGTGCGAGTTCTTCGTTCGCGATGACTTTTTCCTTCTGCTTCCCTTTTAAGTCTTCAACATGTTCATACAGTCCTTCGACAGAACCGTATGCCGAAATCAATTTTACCGCCGTCTTTTCACCAATCCCAGGAATCCCTGGAATGTTATCCGACTTATCCCCCATTAACCCCTTCAGGTCAATCATTTGAATCGGCTTTAGACCACCATACGTCTCAGCGAACAGTTCCTCCGTCATGCACTGGACGTCCGTGATCCCACGCTTCGTGATCAAGACTTCGATCTTATCTGTGACAAGTTGAAGTAAATCTTTATCACCTGTGACGATCCGCGTCCGATCCGTCGACATCGTTCGTGCGAGCGTACCAATCAAATCATCTGCCTCATAGCGATGGAGTTCCATCATTTGAATACCGAGCGCTTCACAGATATCCCGGACGATCGGGAATTGCTCACGTAGTTCGGACGGTGTCTTTTCCCGACTTCCCTTATACTCCTGATATACATCATGACGGAACGTTTCACTCGAAGCATCGAAGGCAACGAGCATATGTGTCGGTTGTTCTTCCTCGAGCAACTTCAATAACATCATCGTAAAGCCATAAGCTGCGTTCGTATTTCGTCCTTGCGCATCCGTCATTGGTGGTAAGGCGAAAAACGCCCGATAGGTCAACGAGTTCCCATCAATCAATAGCAATTTATTTTCCATCATCTACGCCCCTTTAATCGATTTTCTGTTCCTATTGTATCACTCTACACACATTTGTTCGCTAAAAATGACCAAAAAAAGACGATTGACTCACGGAGAGTCAACCGCCAAGGGCATGACGACATGGGAGCTGATCCAGTCGCCATACAGATGATGAAGAAGGTACTTTCATCATAAGATACATCTATTAAGGAAATGTGAATCCACTGTGAAATTCAGCCATGTTTTGGTAAACGAATCGTAAATGTCGTGCCTTTGTGCTCTTCCGATGCGATTTCGATCTCACCGTGATGGAGGTCGACAATGTGTTTGACGATGGCTAGTCCAAGACCCGTTCCCCCAGAATTACGGCTTCGTGCCTTATCGACACGATAGAAACGTTCGAAGATTCGTTGGGTTTCTTTCGGATGAATACCAATTCCGTCATCTTTGATGATGAGTTGGACAGACTCTTCTCCATCCTCGAGCTGAATCCAGACGTTGCCGCCGTTCGGCGTATAATTCAACGCATTCGCAACCAAGTTAACGACGACCTGTTTCAGACGATTCAGATCTGCTCGGATGAAGACTTCCTCTTCCATTTCGATATGAATCGTCATCTCTTTTTCTGTTGCTCGTCGATGCAGGAGTGCTGCTGTCTCCCGAACGAGACTTGTCACGTCAACGATTGCAGTCTCGAGCTGATAGTTATCTTGTTCTAAACGAGACAGCTCAAGCAAATCTTCTACCAATGTCTGCATTCGTTCCGATTCATCGTGGATGATCCGTAAGAACTGCTCCCGGATTTCCGGAACCTCTTGCGCACCATCGAGTAACGTTTCCGCAAATCCTTTAATGGACGTTAGTGGTGTCTTCAATTCGTGACTGACATTCGCGACGAAGTCTTTACGCATTTGTTCCAGTTTTTTGATTTCCGTGATGTCGTTAAAGACGACGGTCGTTCCCTGCACGCGACCGTTCTTATCGAAAATCGGAGCGGCACTGACCATGAACGTCCGGCTATTGATGCCAAATCGAACACTCGACTGCTTTCGATTCGGTTTTTCCGTCAGATAGACATCTTCAATCACCTGACTCATTTTTTCGTTCGGAAGTACACGATAGTACAGCTTCCCACTAGACGGTTCATGAATGTTGAACATTTCCCGATACGTCCGGTTGACGAGCAGGACGTAGCCCTTCTCATCAATCAACATAAGACCGGCGCCCATGTATTCGATCAAAGATTCGAGACGTGCTCGTTGCATTGCTTCACCAGACGATGCGTTTTCGAGATTTCGCGCTAATAGATTGATAGAGCGCCCTAAATCGCGTGATTCATCCGGTGCCGCTAATTCATACACACGCGACTTGTAGTTCCCGTGCGACAGTTCATGTAAAACATCTGTTGCTTCTGCGATTGGACGTAGGAATCGTTTCGTCGACCGATAGATCGTCAAGAATATGATCACTAACGAGGCGAGTAGGGACAGAATGATGACCGTCCAAATCCGTGAATAGATGACATTCAAGTCTTGGGCGTAACGAATGAAACTGACGTAGACTTCTCCCCCATCCGCTGTCGGAACAGGTTTTGTAAATTGGACGACACTATCATCAGTTTTCGATTCAAATGTGCCCTCGTCAGGAATGGCTGAAAAATTGAGGGTCGCTACTTTTAATTTCGTCACATCAACAGGTGTTCCAGCAATGATTTCTCCACGGCTGTTGAATAAAATCATATCGAAATTCGATTCAGCATATAGTTCATTTACATACCGAGACATGTCTGGTACTTCTCGATCTCTCAAAATCGTCTCAACTAGCGCTGTTTCATCCATCAATTTTTCTTTTTCATTTTGGACATAGAATTCTTTGAAGGATTGACCTAATAAAAATCCAAGTGCTACAAGGACGAGACTGATGAACGAAATCATTTTAAAGATAAACCGTTTGCGATACTTACTCATTCCGCCTTCGGCTCTTCCATCTTGTAACCTAAACCGCGAATCGTTTTAATGTAAATCGGTTTTTTCGTATTCGGCTCGATTTTCTCTCGGACATGACTAATATGGACATCTACGATACGGGTATCGCCAACAAAATCATAATTCCAGATGGCAGATAACAACTGGTCGCGAGTCAACACACGTCCTTTATTTTTTGCAAGGTAAACAAGTAACTCAAATTCTTTTGGCGTGAGCTCTAACCGCTCTTCGGCTTTAAATGCTTCGTAATTGTCAGGAACGATTTTGACATCTCCGATAATGATTGTTCCATCCGTCACTTCTTCCGACGAAGTCGTTTGATGACTCATGCGACGTAAAATTGCTTTTACGCGCGCAACGACTTCACGTGGACTGAATGGTTTCGTCAAATAATCATCCGCTCCAAGTTCTAATCCGAGAACTTTATCAAATTCGTCATCTTTTGCCGTCAACATCAAAATCGGTGTATTGATTTTTTGCTGGCGGAGACGTTTACATACTTCAAGACCATCAAGCTCCGGTAACATCAAATCTAAGACGATCAATGCCGCATCTTGTTTTTCTGCTAATTTTAAACCAGACATCCCATCATGAGCTGTTTCAACGATGAAGCCGGCTTGTTCTAAGTTGAACTTCAACAACGTTGCAATCGACAACTCATCATCTACCACGATAATTTTATCTTTCAAACCTTGCATCCCCCTCAAGTTTCCTTCTTTTCGAATGAGGAATTCCGTGGAATCCGCTTCGTCTGTCTTCATCTTACCGACTTTTAATGGAAAACCACAAATCTTTCTGCAGTTTCTTTACATAATCTTTAAAGGAGATGCCGAATCCAACTAGATCGTTCGTGTAAAAGCTAATAAAACGGGGAAACAATACATATCGTTAATTGTAGGAGGTAGAATGTATGGAATGGAACCATCCCCTTTTTGCAGCCATCACGGCGTGGTTCATCGCTCAAGCAGCGAAGCTTGTCACGAGTTTGGTTCGGACACGAAAGTTCGACCTGGAAATCATGTTTGCTTCCGGTGGTATGCCTAGTTCACATAGTTCGACTGTCGTCGCCTTAGCCGTTGTCATCGGTTTTCAGGAGGGCTTCTCGTCTCCGATTTTCGCACTGGCTGTCATCTTTGCGACAATCATCATGTATGATGCGACCGGTGTCAGACAAGCAGTCGGTGTTCAGGCAAAACTACTCAATGATTATTTCAAAGGAATTCGCCATGAGACCCCTCTCCTGAATGAGCTCGTCGGTCATACCGAGTTTCAGGTGTTCGTCGGTCTGTTACTCGGACTAGTCGTCGGTCTTCTATGGCCCGTCTTCTTCTTTTAATCCTATGATGTACAACAGCCCATCCAATAATCGGATGGGCTGTTTGAGTATGATATAGCTTATGGTTTCAAGACGACCTTGATACATCCATCTGTCCGATCATTAAATGTCTGATAGGCAGAAGCAGCATCATCAAGTGCCACTCGGTGTGTCACGATATCCGTCGGATCAAATTCTTGATTGATGATTTTCTGGAACAGTTCCGGCATCAAATGAATGACTGGTGCTTGTCCCATTTTCAGCGTAATATTTCGGGTAAAGAAATCGCCAAGTGGAAACTGATTATATTTTTTAGCGTAGACGCCTGTCAACTGCACAGTACCAAATTTCCGGACAGCGTCCTTTGCAATGTCAATGGCACTCAACGTTCCACCTTGTAGACCAATCTTTTGTTCAATTTTTTCTACAGGGGACATCTTCCCATCAAAACCGACGCAATCAATTACGACGTCTGCTCCACCTTGTGTCAGCTCTTTAATATACGCACCACTTTCTGCGTGATCCGAGAAATTTACTGTCTCGACTTTATTCGTGACTTTAGCATGATTTAATCGATACACTTGATCATCCACCGCAATGACTCGCTTTGCTCCTTGCATCCATGCAAATTTTTGTGTCATTAGTCCAACTGGTCCTGATCCGAGTACGACGACCGTATCTCCTTTTTTCACACCCGCATGCAGGACACTCCAATACGCCGTAGGTAAAACGTCAGATAAGAACAATAATGCCTCATCTTCTAATTCGCATGATTCAGGAATCACGAGTGGCATGAAATTCCCGAACGGAACTTTTAAATATTCCGCCTGACCACCGGGATGTCCACCAAACTCTTCTGTAAAACCGAAGTACCCACCTGTATCGACATGGGGATTTCCGTTCGAGTTATCACATTGACTCTCCATATCATGTTCACAAAAGAAACAGTGACCACAAGCAACATTAAACGGTAACACGACGCGGTCGCCACGCTTGACCTTCGTCACACCTGGTCCAACCTCTTCAACGATGCCCATCGGTTCATGACCAATGACATAATCTTTGTGAGCCGGCATATTTCCTTGATAGATGTGTAAATCTGATCCACAAATGGCAGTCGATGTGATTTTGACGATGATATCATCGTTTTTATCAATCGATGGATCCTGGACTTGTTTGACTTGAACATCTTTTGCTCCTTGGTATGTTACGGCGCGCATATGGCATCCCCCTTAGTGGAATAAAATGACGTACCTTTGTCCTTACCCTAATACAATCTTTTTTTCTACATGTTTATTGAAATTGGAACTTTTCTCCTATGTGTATCGTATGTTGTGAAAAACACACTTTACACAATTAACCTATGAATGAAAGGAGGCACTCGCGTGGCACGATGCACCGTTTGTCGTCAATCCTGGTCTGCTCGAACAATCTATCGTTTAATGTGGTCTGCTCACGGACTGCCCTGTCCGCATTGTCAAAACTCACAACACCTCCATATGGAACATCAAGGTCACTTCCTTCGAATCGGATATTTGATTCCGTGGCTGACATTTCTTCTTATACTGGTCTGCCCTTGGTATGCCAAGTTATCGCACTATGCTTCTCCTCATCGATTATGACGAGATGAAAAAAGACGAACTTGTCGAAAGTGACAAGTTCGTCTTTTTTTGAATCAAGATTTTAATAAGTCGAGTACAGAACGGACTGTAGAGGCAGAGCGATTCAAAGCCTCTTGCTCCTCAGTCGTCAGTTCGAGTTCATAGACATGCTCGACACCGTTTCCGCCAAGAATGACCGGTACACCGAAATACATATCGTCATATGCATATTCGCCTTCGAGATAAGCAATGGCAGGTAGAATACGTCGCTGGTCCTTCAAGATCGCCTCGACCATCTCAGCAATTGCTGCTGCCGGTGCGTAGTAAGCGGAACCGTTTCCGAGTAACTGAACGATTTCACCGCCGCCTTTACGTGTTCGGTCAACGATCGCCTCTAACCGCTCCTTGGATATCAGTTTCTCGATTGGAATGCCTCCCGCCTGAGAATAGCGCAGTAGTGGCACCATGTCATCCCCGTGTCCGCCGAGTACGAATCCCGATACATCCTTTACAGAAACGTTCAGTTCCTCTGCTAAGAATGTCCGGAAACGTGCCGTGTCGAGGACACCGGATTGACCGATGACACGCTCTTTCGGAAAACCAGATGCTTGATAGACTGTATACGTCATCGCATCGACCGGATTCGTCAAAACGATGATGATTGATTCCGGTGCATGCGCGACGATTTCCTTCGTCACAGCCGTCATGACGGCAGCATTCGTACTCACGAGGTCCTCGCGGCTCATCCCTGGCTTCCGAGCGATACCGGCAGTGATGACGACGATATCCGCACCGTTGATGTCGGCATAATTCGATGTCCCTTTTACTGAAGCATCAAACCCGAGGATCGGCGCTGCCTCTTGCATATCGAGCGCCTTTCCTTTCGTCGGATTCTCTTGCTCGGGTCGGTCGACGAGGACGACATCTCCTAGCTCTCGCTGAGCAAGATAGAGTGCTGTCGTTGCGCCCGTAAAGCCACTTCCTATGACTGCGATCTTCTTCCGTCTGTTCATCGACTCATTCCTCCTGATCGGATTACATGTTTTTGATGAGTTCGTCCGCGAATTCAGAACACTTCACTTCAGTCGCACCATCCATGAGACGTGCGAAGTCGTATGTGACGACTTTCGATTCAATCGATGTTTCCATCGATTTGATGATGAGATCTGCTGCTTCGTTCCAGCCGAGGTGACGGAACATCATTTCGCCTGACAAGATGACAGACGATGGGTTTACTTTATCAAGTCCAGCGTATTTCGGTGCTGTACCGTGAGTGGCTTCAAAGATCGCATGACCTGTCATGTAGTTGATGTTTGCTCCAGGTGCGATTCCGATACCACCGACTTGTGCAGCAAGTGCATCTGAGATGTAGTCACCGTTCAAGTTCATTGTCGCAACGACATCGAACTCTTTTGGACGAGTCAAGATTTGTTGTAAGAAGATATCAGCGATTGAGTCTTTCACGATCAACTTACCAGCAGCTTCTGCGTCTGCTTGTGCCTTGTTCGCAGCATCTGTTCCTTTTTCTTCCTTGATGCGATCGTACTGGTTCCAAGTGAAGACGTGCTCTGCGTATTCACGCTCAGCAAGCTCGTAGCCCCAGTTTTTGAAAGCACCCTCAGTGAACTTCATGATGTTTCCTTTATGAACGAGCGTCAATGAAGCACGTTTGTTCTCGAGTGCATATTCGATTGCTGCACGAACAAGGCGTTCTGTTCCCTCTTTTGAAATCGGTTTGATTCCAAGACCAGATGTCTCAGGGAAGCGGATTTTATTGACACCCATTTCGTTTTGAAGGAACTCAAGCAGTTTTGCAGCGCCTTCGCTGCCTTCTGCGTATTCGATTCCGGCGTAGATGTCTTCAGTATTTTCACGGAAGATGACCATGTCTGTATCTTCTGGGCGTTTAACCGGTGAAGGAACACCTGTGAAGTAACGAACTGGACGAAGACATGTGTACAAATCAAGCTCTTGACGTAGAGCAACGTTCAACGAACGGATTCCGCCGCCGACTGGTGTCGTAAGTGGTCCTTTGATTGCGATGATGTGCTCGCGAATGAGGTCAAGTGTCTCTTCCGGTAACCAGTTGCCTGTTTTGTTGAATGCTTTTTCACCAGCGTAGACTTCTTTCCATTCGATTTTCTTTTCACCGTTGTATGCTTTTTCAACTGCTGCATCAAACACACGTACCGCTGCGTTCCAGATGTCAGGTCCTGTTCCGTCACCAATGATGAACGGAATGATTGGAGCGTTTGGAACTTGAAGTGTACCGTTAGTTACTGTGATGTTTTCGCCTTGAAGTGTAGCCATGTCTAAAAATCCCCCTTAAGTAATTGTAATCTACATCAAAAATCAGGAGAGGATTGCTCCTCCCCGTCCTTTTAACGTTCTTGGATGGACACGTATGTCCGGTGCGTTTCACCCGTGTAGTCTGCACGCGGGCGAATCAGACGGTTATCGCTATACTGCTCTAAAATGTGCGCCAACCAACCTGACATCCGACTTACTGCAAAGATTGGAGTGAATAGTTCTGTATCAAGTCCAAGTGCATGGTACGTAGAAGCGGAATAGAAATCAACATTTGGTTTCAATCCTTTTTCCGATTGGACGATTTCGTCGATCTTAACTGACATCTCATACCATTTCGGCTCCCCGATTTGAGCAGTCAGCTGACGACTCATTTCTTGAAGGTGCTTCGCACGTGGATCGCCGTCCTTGTAGACACGGTGACCGAAGCCCATGATTTTTTGCTTGTTCTCAAGTTTATTATGAACATACTCGTCAACCTTTTCAACCGAATCAATTTCTAACAACATCTTCATGACGGCTTCGTTCGCGCCACCGTGAAGTGGTCCTTTTAATGCGCCCATCGCTGCCGTCACACCTGAGTAGACGTCAGAGAGCGTCGCGACACACACGCGTGCTGTGAACGTCGAAGCGTTCAACTCGTGGTCAGCGTGAAGAACGAGCGCTTGGTTGAAAGCTTTTTCTGCAACTTCCGTTGGCTCTTCACCCGTCAACATGAACAAGAAGTTTCCTGCGTATGAAAGACCCGTTTTAGGTGCGATCGGCTCTTGTCCTTTTTTAATACGGGCGTAAGCTGTGACGAGTGTTGCGATTTGTGCCTGTAATTTGATGGCTTTAGCGTAATTCGCCTCAGTCGACATATCTTCCGATGTCTCATCGTAAAGCGCGAGTTGAGAGAGCGCTGTTCGAATCGTCGCCATCGCATTCGCCGACTTCGGTGCTGCCTTCATTGTTTCAAGAACGGCAGTCGCAACCGTTGCTTCGGAAATGAGTGCTTCCGATAGTTGCTTCAATTCCTCTTCTTTTGGTAGACGGTCGTTCCACAACAAGAAGACGACTTCCTCAAATGAGGCGTGCTCCGCCAAATCATCAATCGTATAACCGCCATACGTCAATTGACCATCGATGATCGAACTGATTTTCGATGAAGTCGCGACGATTCCTTCTAAACCTTTAGTTTGCGTCATGACAATAATCCCCCTTTTTTTCCCCAGAAATTTAAAACGCTTTCATTTCCGTATTGAAAAAAAGACGTCCACTCAAGAGTCGTTCCCCATGCTTGTAGCGCTGTACTCTTGAATAGACCATCTTGTTTCTGTTCTTAGTATAAACAAAAATACCCAAAAAGTGAATGAACTTGCATACTATTATCAAAAAATTAATTCAGTTACTTTGCTGATTCGGCTCATCCTGTGAACGCTTTTGCGATGACATCCCACATTCCAATGACGAGCGCCGCGATTCCAGCACCAATCAATGGTCCAACCGGTACACCTCTAAAGAGTCCGACTGCAAGAATCGTTCCAGCTAGCAAGGCTGTCGTCACGAGTGGATCTTCTTTCATCAGTCCAACACCGTGTGCTGCGACGATTGCAACAAAGATTCCTGATAAAAATGAGATGATGCCGATGTGTCCCCGAATACTTTGGAGCAACTCCTTAAATCCGATATCCCCTGCTGCAATCGGTACGAGGATCGCTGCCGTGATCAATGTGACGCCCCACGTGATCCCTTTTGCCTGTAAGGAAGGAAACAGTCTACCATCCAGCCCGATCGCCTTGATGATCAGCAGGAAGGCTGCAGCGATGATTAATGATTTATTTTGTGCGATGACCCCAATGAAGACGAGGGCAATCAAAAAAAGATAAGCTTCCATACGTCCTCCTCATACAAAAAAAGACGGACATGACCTAAGTCACGTCCGTCATGAATGGATTATGCGTTATATAGTTTACCTGTCAATGGATCGATTGAGATCATTTGACCGTCTTTGAAGACTGTCAATGCATCTTCGACACCAACGATGACTGGTTTACCGAGTGATGGTCCAACGATTCCAGCATGGCTTGTCAATCCGCCATCAACTGTGATCATCGCTGCAGCCATCTCGATTGCAGGCATCATGTCACGATCAGTTGAGTTCGTAACGAGGATCATGCCTGGCTTCGCTTTCGCGTTTGCTTCTTCAGCATTGTTTGCGATGACGACTTCGCCAACGACTCCACGCTCACCGATACCGCGACCGTTTGCGATCTCTTTACCGACGATGTGGATTTTCAACATGTTCGTTGTACCAGCAGTCAAAGCAGGAATACCTGCTGAGATGACGACGAGATCACCATCTGTGACGAAACCAGCGTCTTTTGCTGTGTCCGCAGCAAGTGTCAACATGTCATCCGTGTTGTCTGAAAGATGATCAACGACGATTGGGTACACGCCCCATACGATGTTTAACTGACGTGCGACACGTGCGCTTGGTGTAACCGCGACGATGTTTGGCTCCGGACGGTATTTCGAGATACGTGCAGCCGTGTAACCCGATTGTGTCGGTGTCAAGATTGCTTTTGCGTCCAAGTTGATTGCAGTGTGCGTAACCGCTTGAGCGATTGCATCCGTTACTGTGTGCTCACTACGTGTCTGACGATCTTTCAACAAGAGCTTGTAGTCGAGCATTTTTTCTGTACGTTTTGCGATCGAGTGCATCATTTGGACAGATTCGATTGGGTAGTCCCCTGCTGCTGTCTCACCTGAAAGCATGATTGCATCCGTACCATCAAGAATCGCGTTCGCGACGTCTGATGCTTCAGCACGTGTTGGACGTGGGAAACGTTGCATCGAGTCAAGCATTTGTGTTGCTGTAATGACTGGTTTACCGAAGTCGTTACAAAGCTTGATCAAGTCTTTTTGAGTTGGCGTGACTTCTTCCGTTGGAATCTCGATACCGAGGTCACCACGCGCTACCATCAAACCGTCCGAAATCGCAAGGATTTCTTCGATGTTATCGACACCTTCTTGGTTCTCGATTTTCGGGAAGATTTTGATATGGCTCGCGTTGTTTTTCTCAAGCAATTGACGAATCGCAACGACGTCTGACGCACGGCGTACGAAAGATGCCGCGATCAAATCGATATCGCTCTTGATACCGAACTCGATATCCGCAATATCTTTTTCTGTCAAAGCAGGAAGGTTAACCTTCACGTTTGGCAAGTTAACGCCTTTTTTCGTCTTGATGACGCCTTCGTTTTCGATGGAACAACGAAGCTCACGGTTCGGAAGTTTTTCAGTGACACGAAGACCGATGAGACCGTCATCAAGCATGATCATCGAACCAACTTCGACGTCATCATAGAGTCCTTCATACGTGACTGAGAATTTATCTTTCGTTCCGACGATTTCGTTTGCGTCTCCGCTAACGATGATGACTTCTTGACCACGTTCGAGAAGCGCTTTTCCTTCTTCAAACGAATGTGTCCGGATTTCTGGTCCTTTCGTATCAAGAAGAATCGTAACGATTTTGTTTGCTTCTTTCGCTGCACGACGGATATCCGTGATACGTGCACCGTGTTCTTCATAATCGCCGTGTGAGAAGTTCAAACGAGCGACGTTCATACCTGCTTCAATCATTTCTGGAAGACGTTTTTCTGACGCCGGTCCAATCGTACATACAATTTTAGTTCTACGCATATTCCATAAACCTCCTACGGTGTTTGGCCAAGTTCTCTTGTCCATTTCAATCCTATCGACGTTCGTTAAATCGAAAGCTGTTTTGAAAGCTCAAGAATATCAAGATCCAGCTCATGTTTATTTTCGTCGAGTGCCTCATCGATATCGAGATCGATCATCTTACCACCACGTACACCTACGACACGTCCTTGTTTTCCTTGAAGTAGGATTTCGATGGCATGCGCCCCCATCCGACTTGCAAGTACACGGTCCGCTGCCGTTGGTGCTCCACCACGTTGAACGTGACCAAGTACCGTGACGCGTGTATCGAGACCTGTTTCTTTTGCGATAGCGTCTCCCACGTCCTGAGCACGACCTGCTCCTTCAGCGACGATGACGATTGAGTGCTTCTTACCGCGGTCGACACCACTTTGAATACGGGAAAGCACTTCTTTTAAATCTTCAGGACGCTCGGGAACAAGAATCGATTCTGCTCCACCAGCAAGTCCTGCATATAATGCGATATCACCCGCATCGCGTCCCATGACTTCAATGACATACGTTCGCTCATGCGACGATGCCGTATCACGGATTTTATCGATCGCTTCAAGCGCCGTGTTGAGCGCTGTATCAAAACCGATCGTATAGTCCGTTCCAGGGATGTCGTTATCGATCGTACCTGGAAGTCCAATTGTCGGGAAACCAAGTCCCGTCAATTTTTGGGCACCACGATACGACCCGTCTCCGCCTACGACGACGAGTGCATCAATTTCAAATTTCTTTAGATTGACGACCGCTTTTGCTCGTCCTTCTTCTGTACGGAACTCAGGGCAACGTGCTGAACGTAGGAACGTTCCGCCTCGTTGAATGATGTCACCGACTGATCCAAGGTTCAACTGGACGATGTCCCCGTTGATTAATCCTTGGTAGCCATTGTAGACACCGAATACTTCTAAGCCATGAAAAATCGCTTTACGCGTGACAGCACGCACCGCAGCGTTCATACCGGGTGCATCGCCGCCACTCGTTAAGACAGCAATCCGTTTTAAACTCACGTTAATCACCTCTCCATTAATCTGAATCTAAAATAGCACGTTGTTTTCTTGTTTTACAACAGGGCAGATTGCATAAACTTTCACTAGCTTTTTCATCATCGATTCCGGAAATGAGGAATATCAATCATGATAGCGATTACATGGTGCTTATGTGCCAATTTGGTGATATTTTTCAGTCCGCTGATCAATGAGCTCTTCCTTGGTCAGATGAACCAATGATTCGAGCTTCTGTACCAATACAGTTTTTAATTTATCCGCCTGTAATGACACATCGAGATGCGCCCCTCCGACGACTTCTGGAATGATGGCATCCGCGATCCCGAGTCGTAATAAATCAGGCGCTGTGATTTTCATCGATTCTGCCGCTTTCTCCGCAAGACTTGCATCTTTCCATAACAATGCTGCAGCACCTTCAGGAGAGATGACCGAATACGTTGAATTCTCGAGCATCAAGAGTTGATCACACACTCCGATTCCTAAAGCACCACCTGATCCACCTTCACCGATGACGATTGAGATGATTGGAACCGTCATACCAGCCATCTCAAACAAGTTTTTCGCGATGGCCTCACTCTGACCACGTTCTTCTGCTGCACGTCCTGGGTAAGCCCCTTTCGTGTCGATGAACGTAATGATTGGTCGATTGAATTTCTCCGCTTGTTGCATGAGACGTAGTGCTTTTCGGTACCCCTCCGGATGTGGCATCCCGAAATTACGACGAATGTTTTCTTTTGTATCTTTTCCGCGTTGATGACCGATGATCGTCACTGGACGACCATTCAGTGTTCCGATTCCACCGACGATTGCCGCATCATCATATCCATGACGATCGCCGTGCAACTCGATGAAGTCTTCACAAATGGATTCAATGTAATCGAGTGTCGTTGGACGTTCTGGATGACGTGCCAATTGAACGCGATTCCACGCTTTCATATTCCCGTAAATATCGAGTTCTAACCGATGAAGGCGTTCTTCAAGAAGTTGGAGTTCTTCCTTGAAGTCTAGTCCTTGTGTTTCCGCCATATCATGGAGCTCAAGAATTTTTTCGCGTAACGCGATGACTGGTTGGTCAAATGGTTGCATGGTTCGTTCCCTCCGCATGTAGCTTTAAGATTCGCGTATAGTACGTTTTCAGATCATGTCGTGATACGACATCGTCCAGTTGACCTGCTTGTAATAAGAATTCTGCTGTTTGGAAATCTTCCGGTAGTTTTTCACGTATCGTCTGTTCGATGATCCGTCGACCTGCAAACCCGATCAACGCCCCCGGTTCAGCGATGTTAAAGTCACCGAGCATCGCAAAACTTGCTGATACCCCGCCGGTCGTCGGATGCGTCATACAAGAAATATAAAGTAATCCAGCATCTGAATGCTGTTTTAAGAAGAGACTCGATTTCGCCATCTGCATGAGACTAACCATTCCCTCTTGCATCCGTGCTCCACCTGAAGCGGAGAAAATCGTGACAGGTAGACGATGTTTTGTTGCGTAACGAACCGCTTCAGAAATCGCAGCACCGACTGCTGCACCCATCGAGCCCATGCGGAATCGTGCATCCATGACACAAGCGACGAGTGGGTGACCATTCACATTCCCGACGCCACAGACGATCGCTTCCTCAAGACCCGTTCTGACTTGGTCGCCCTTTAATTTTTCCGGGTAATCCTGGAATCCAAGCGGATCCGCTTGAACTGCCGGTAAGTCGAAATACGTCACCGAACCTTCATCGAATAATTGCGTAAAACGTTCTTGCGCGGTCAACGGGTGATGATACCCACATGAACAGACACGTAAGTTCGCCTCCAGTTGTTTCGTATATTGGATTAATTTACATTTCGGACATTTCGTCATTAGGCCAACTGGCACATCGACACGCTGCTCCTTCGAAGTCAGCGTGACGAACTTTTTAGGTTTTCGAAAAAATGCTTGCACGTTCAGTTCCCCCTTGTCATCCTATGGGCGGTTCAAGAGTTGTTCCCGTTCCGCCTGCGTATAGAGTTCCCCTTGACCGAAGCTTTTATGGAAGGCATTGACTTGTCGCCAGATTCGTTCAAACAAATCGTTATCGACCGTCTGAATCAACGTCTCACGAAACGCTGCATCGGATGATACGACTGGTGCAAGCACCGAAAGGTCATCCAGCTGCGTGAGCGCTGCTTGCTCAAGCAAGCGGAGCGTTCCTGCCAAGTCTTCGAACTTCGAATCGCCAGTCACTAAGAATTGAGCAATGATTTGAATATAGGTATGATCGTCACGGTTCAATAGAAAGCTTCCGCCTCCATGTCGTGTCTCGACGATCCCTAAATAAGCGAGCGTCCGTAATGCTTCTCGCACGGACGGTCGACTGATGGATAGTCGTTCTGCCAGTTCCCGTTCTGATGGAATACGGTCTCCTGGAACTAATCCATCTTGTTCGATCATCAATTTAATCGCCGCGATATTGGCTTCAAACGCATTTCGTTTCTTCTCCATATCGATACGGCACCACCTTTCTGACCCTTCAGTCGGTTGCTTCAATCGGTGGCATTGGTCAGACCAATTACCCCTTATTATAACAAATCTTATTACCTAGTACTAGTTTGAGCGGGGGACATTTTTCAGGACGACATGATCCTCGCCAAACCGAATACGTAGCCGAGCCAGTAATTCCTCATCATGCTGCACTGCATAGAGCGGCGGTAACGATTTCGTCTCGCGTGAATCCGCGTAGCGAACGACGATTGGAATATCGCCTGGTACTGCTTCAAGCAACTGTTCGAGTGCGGCCAGCTCATTTTTTGATGTTAACTTGACGAATAGCACATCTTGCCCAAGCGGACGCAGACGTTCCAAAATGAACTGACGCTCCCCTTCGCGATCCTGCACCTTTAGTTCAATCAGCAAGACGTTCCCTAAATAAAGTGATCGACGGAATCGTTCATATTGATTCGGGAAGACGACGACCTCTTCATTCGAATATCCGTCGACTGCCTGAATGACCGCCATCGTTTGACCGCGTTTCGTCTTGAACTCTCGAATCTGATCAATATAACAGACTAAATAATGTGTTTCCGAACCGACGCCAAGGTCATGGAAATAAGCAGATTCAACCGGAGCTTTCATTGCTGTCGTCAACGGCGAATACGTCAACCAGAACCCAAGCGCTTCCCGTTCTAATCGTGCCCAATCGGAATCACTTCGTTTCGAGGACTTCTGTGTCCGGCGTTTCCCGAGAATTGCCAACTCGTCTGGAAGTAATGTATTCGACGACTCAGTGAAATATTCGAGTACTTCTTGTTCAGCGAGTCCGCGATCGCCGTGTGTCGCTCGATCTAGCGCACCACTGTAGAGTAACAATTCGATTTTTGCGCGCTCCTTCTTACCCCATCCGACGTGGGTCAATAGATCAGCAATCGTCGCCGTGTGCTTTGATGCTTCCTTTACACGTTCGAACTCTCGCTCGGAAATACCTTTAATCACATGTATTCCGAGACGAATCCCTTTGCCTTCTAACGAAGAACGGTAATCGGAAATCCAGACGTCCGGCGATAGGACAGGAAGACGTCGTTCGCGCATCAATCGGACGAGACGCTCCGGTTGTTCGACCGAGACGAGTAAGAAAATGTGTGGGAAATGCGCTTTGATATATCCGAGGGCGTAACTAATCTTTGAATAGGCGACCGCATGGCTTCGGTTGAATCCATACCCAGCAAATCGCTCAATTTGTTCATAGAGTGAATGTGCAATCGCATCATCGAATCCATTCGATTTTGCTCCTTCGAGAAAACGAACCCGTTCCTGTTCGAGCGAATCCGTACTTTTCTTAGAAATCGCACGTCGTAATAAATCTGCTTGTGCGAGTGTAAATCCAGCCACTCGACGAGTGATTTCCATGACTTGTTCCTGATAGACGATGATGCCATACGTTGGTGCAAGTACGTCTTCTAATACGGGATGTAACATCTGATAAGGTTGACCAGCTTTTCGTTTCGCGTACAGATCAATGAATTTCATTGGTCCCGGACGATAGAGTGACATCGTTGCTACCAAATCCTCGAACCGATTCGGTTTGACTTCGCGCAACGTCTGTTTCATACCTGTCGACTCGAATTGGAAAATATCATCCGTCTCGGCGCGGGCAAAGACTTGGAATGTCGCGCGGTCTTCTTCCGGAATTTGCGTGAACGTAAAGGATGGCTGTTCTCGTCGAATCAATTCTTCCATCCGACGCAAACGACTGAGATTTCGTAATCCTAACAAGTCAATTTTCAACAATCCTTGACGTTCCAATGCCTGCATCAAAAACTGCGTCACATAGCGTTCATTTGGTCCCGTTTCAACGGGTGTCGTCTCGACGAGCTGTTCAGATCCAATGACGACGCCAGCCGCGTGAACCGAACGTTGTCGCGGGAGACCCTCGACCGCTTGCGCTAGTTGCAACAGTTGCCGGCGCTTTTCGCTTCCAGAGAACCAGCGATATGTCTGTTTGTTTTGTTCGATTCCTTGTAACGTCGTGGATTTTCCAAGCTGTTTGACCGCAGCATCTAATTCATCCTTCGAAAACTCTAGCGTCCGTCCGACGTCTCGCAAAGCGGCTTTGGCACCGAGCGTCGACAATGTACCGATTTGAGCGACGTGATCTTTTCCATAACGCATCACGAGATCCTCTAATACTTCTTCGCGTCGTTCATCTTCGATATCGATATCGATATCCGGCATCGAAATCCGCTCGGGATTCAAGAAACGTTCGAATAGTAATCCATACTTCAATGGATCCACCGTCGTGATCCCAAGCGCATAGCTGACAAGTGATCCAGCTGCTGAGCCTCGACCGGGTCCAACGAAGATGCCTTTCGCTTTTGCACTACGTACGAGTTCTTCAACGATTAAAAAATAATCGGCAAATCCTGTCTTATGGATGACTGATAGTTCATAAGCGAGACGTTCCCGCGCTTCATTACTTTCATGACCATGTGCCAGTAACCCTTCCTCAGCACGTTTCCGTAATAACGCATTCGAGTCTTCCGCGACACGCGGCAGTGGACGTTGTTGAAACGGTAATTCCAAGCGTTCAGATGTCGTAGCAAACTGCTCCGCCATCGTAATTTCTCGCTCGGTAAAGTCTTCGAGTAACTCTTCCCGGGTCTTTAAATGCATCAGACGATCTGTCTTTTGGTCTTGGAACGTCGTCGCTTCACCAATCGCACGTATCGCTTGATACGCTGACGCTTCATCTCGACGGATGTAACGAACGGGATCGACTGGGACGGTCTCAACACCAAGCGCTGCTGCGACTTCGCGGTAACGCGCACGACTCTCTCGTTCGACCGTTGAGCGACTAGAGGTCACACCCATATATGTACGCGCTCCTTGAACATGTCCCATCCATTGAACGAAGGAACGACGTAGACGCGTCGCATCTTCAGAGGCTTGACGCAGTGGCACGAGCACCGCGATCAGTGATGAAACTTCAGTCTCCCCTTGTTGACTGGCTAGTCGATACAGTTGACGCAGTCCATCAGAAGAAAAAGCAAACCATAAGATACAAAATTCTTCTTCTTCGATTCGTTGCTCCCATCCGACGATCGGTTGCATATTTCGACGCTGACATGCATCGATGAATGCGGGAACTCCTGTTAATGTCGTCTCACAGATGACCGCTCGTCCGATGTGTCGACGGACTAGTTCATCGAGATAGGGCTCGATTCGAACTAAACTCTGCAATGGACTAAACTGCGTTCGAACATTTATATGCATCTTCCATTCTCCTTTCTCTTCTGATGGATGTTTTAAAAGTTTTCAGAACCTTCATATCTAACTGACTCAAGTACTCGCCATCTGATTTATTATTCGATACAATAAGTATAGAAATATCATGACGGGTACGGAAGGAGCGTTTCTCATGATTTTGAATCGCAGTCAAATCGCACGTGAAAAAGTCGAACAATTAAAGCTCGGTGTTACCGCTTTTACTGAAACGGAAGAAATCGCTGAGAAGATTCGCAAATCTGTCGCTGAACTTCAACTGAATGTCATTGAAGATCACACAGATCGTGGCGTTTGGTTCATTCCGCAAGACGAAACAAAAACGCAATAAGCGTAAAAAGGCTGTTCGCTTCGCTTCCTCAATGAGAGGAGTGAGACCGAGCAGCCTTTTTCCATTTAAAACTGGAAGTTAGCAGCGACCTCGTCCAGACGACGGATGACACGTTCGACTTCACTCAACTGTCCAATCGTTGCACCAGACGCCATCGGATGTCCACCACCATTGAATTCTTTTGCTACTTCATTGATGACGGGACCCTTCGAACGAATCCGGACGCGAACCTCCGTGTCTGTCTCAAGGAACAATGCCCAACACTTCATGCCTTTTAAACCGGCAAAACTATTGACGAGCAACGATGCTTGTTCAACCGTTGCGCCAAACTGCTTCAACGTATCTTGTGTCAATACGACATAACCGACACCTTGATCCGTCAATTGAATTTGTTGCAGGACGTATCCTTGTAAATGAAGCGCCGCAAGTTCTGTTTCGTACATATTACGATACAACCAGTCCGTATCGATTCCTGCATCAATCAATTGCGCTGCGACTTCAAATGTTCGTTTCGTCGTACCACGGAATTGGAAACGTCCCGTGTCACCGACGATCCCAGCGTAGAATTGAATGGCAGCTGATGCTGGAATCTCGTATCCCCATTCGTTCAATAAATGAACGAGCAGTTCCGATGTCGAACTCATCGTCGTATCGACGAGTTGTACTGGTGCGTATGGATCTTCATCCGGATGATGGTCGATTTTAATGACGTCTTTTCCTGTCATTGCGACCTTCCCGTCAATCCGCGCTTGATTCGCTGTATCCAGAATCACGACTAACGCCTCTTTGTATAATTCATCGTCTACTTGATCGAGCTCTCCCATGAATGACAATGATGTCGCCATTTCTCCGGCCGTTAATACCGTTTTGCTAGGGAATTGATGTTGTAACGTCAATTGCAAACCGAATTGACTACCGAGTGCATCGGGATCCGGACGTTCATGACGATGAATGATGATCGTATCTGCCGCTTCAATCATTTGTTTGATTTGCTCTTTCACTGTGCACAGCTCCTCTAATCTTGATATGATATGAGATGAAGACAAAAAGGAGGTCCTTTTAACATGCAATTCATCCTCATCGCCCTCATCGTTTTCTCGCTTGGTGGGTATTTGTTAGCAAAACGCCGCGCGTTCCATACGAAAAGCACGAACCGAAAATACTTGTTCAATACGCAAGCGAGCATTTGGTTGAGCTTGTTCGTTATCCTATTTGCCGTCAACCAGTTCGTTTCTGGAAACGGATTAACGACACTCGTCGGGAAAATCGTTTGTTCCATTTTAATCATCGTCGGTGTTGCTTCATTCATCGCCGGATTCATCCGTTACAAAAAGATTTATCCGTATGTCGTCCGCGAGATGGAGCAATCCTGAGCTAGATTCAGAGGAACCGAAGTCCATTGACTTCGGTTCTTTTTGGTTCATTTAACGATCGATGAGTTGGGATGTCACGAGTGCCTTCGCAACGATTTGTGTGCCTTGATACATCTCGACATCGACTTTCCCGAATTTTCGACCGACGTCAAAGACATTCGCCCGGATCGTTACCGTGCTCTCGATTTGAACAGGTTTAATGAAATAGATGCTGACGTTTTCGATGACAAGGTCACCTTTCTTCATGTGACGCAACATTCGCGTCGCCCCTTCGACTAGAAGTGTCGTCAACACCCCACTCGAAGCAGTCCCCATGAAGTTCGTCATTTGTGGTGAGACCTCAAGCGATAAGTACGGTCCCCGTTCGTCCTCTGCCGCCTTGATTTGCCCCGTGATTAGATCGTCGAACGTCTCTCCGACTTGTGGCTGACGATTCGCGAGTTGCAGTGCCTTGAGGACGTCTTGACGGCTAATGATCCCGAGCAATCGACCGTACTGGTCGATGACCGGTAACATCTCGATTCCTTCCCAGACCATCTGATGCGCAGAATTCGTGACACTCGTTCGAATACCGACCGTGATCGGATGACGGGTCATGACTTTTTCAACAGCCCAGTCATGTGGACGGTCAATGATGTCCTTCGCTGTCACGACACCAACGACCTTCATTTGTTCATCGATGACGGGATAACGATTGTGTTTCGTCTGTTCGTTCAACTCGTGCCAACGTGAAATCGGGTCCGTCGTCTGCAAATAGAACGTATCATGCAACGGAATTAAAATATCCGAAACGAGTAAAATCTCTTTTTTGATCAATCGATCATAAATCGCTCGGTTGATCATCGTCGCGACCGTGAACGTATCGTAGGACGTCGAAATGATCGGCAACTCCATCTCATCTGCCAGTCGTTTTGCATCCTCCGTCGTATCGAAGCCACCGGTAATCAATACAGCAGCTCCAGCTTCAAGCACGAGTTCATGTGCTTTTTCGCGGTTTCCGATGATGACGAGACTATCGACATCGATATAGCGCATCATCGCTTCGAGCTTCATTGCGCCAATGACGAATTTCGTCAACGTCTTGTGTAATCCATTTCGACCACCGAGTACCTGACCGTCGACGATGTTCACGACTTCCGCGAATGTCAGCTTCTCGATATTTTCTTTTTGTTTCTTTTTAATCCGAATCGTTCCGACTCGCTCAATCGTCGAAACGAACCCTAAATTTTCTGCTTCCTTGATGGCGCGATAAGCCGTCCCCTCGGATACGGTCAAATCCTTCGCGATTTGTCGGACGGAAATCTTTGTTCCGACATCAAGATCTTCGATATGTCGAATGATCTGTTCGTGTTTCGTAGGCATACTGTATCCCTTCTTTTCCTTTTTTCTACTCTCCTGTCATTATACTGTACTACTCTAAAGATGAAAACGTGTACTAGTCTGATTTACGATAAATGTTTTTCGAACCGGACGATGATATACTTATGTAGAAAATGAGTAGAGAGGTGGAATCATATATGAGCGAACGTACGAATCAAATCAGTGAATTCCTGAAAGAACAAGGAATCGACTTAGCCGTCGTCACTTCGAAGGCAAATGTGTTTTACTTCTCAGGAGTCTACGCTGAACCCCACGAACGTGTCATGGCGGTCCTCGTCGATGTAACCGGCAAACATGTATTATTCTGTCCGGCACTCGAAGCAAGTATCGTTGCAGCGAGTCCTTGGGAAGGAGACGTCGTGACGTATGAGGATCACGAAAACCCATTTGATCGATTAGCAGAATTATTCGCGACATTCGAGCACTCGAATAACCGAATCGGTATCGAAGGAGAACACATGACGTTTAGTCGCTATCAGGAACTAAGCTCACGTCTCGAGAACGCAGCCATTCTTGATATCGGTGAGTCTTTACAAGCGCTTCGTCTGAAGAAAACACCGGAAGAAATCGCTATTCTTCAAGAAGCAGCCACACTTGCGGATGAAGCAATCGAAATCGGTAAACAAGCAATCCGCCCAGGGATCACGGAAATCGAAGTCATTGCAGAAATCGAATATGAAATGAAGAAAAAAGGTGTCCGTGAGATGTCATTTGATACGCTTGTCCTATTTGGTGCAAACAGTGCTGATCCGCACGGTGTACCCGGCGACCGTGTCATCCAAGAAGGCGACTTCGTCTTATTCGACCTCGGCGTCGTTTGGAAAGGCTACTGTTCCGATATTACACGGACCTTCATTTATGGCGAAGCGAACGAAGAACAGAAAAAGATCTATGAAACGGTTCGCCAAGCACTTGAAGCCGCGACAGAAGCGAGTCAGATCGGCACGACACTCGGTGCGTTAGATAAGGCAGCCCGTGACGTTATTACAAACGCTGGCTACGGACAGTACTTCACGCACCGTGTCGGTCACGGACTCGGAATCGAGGTTCATGAATTCCCGTCCCTCGCGTCAAACAACCTACTGACGGCTGAAGCTGGTATCGTCTACACACTCGAACCAGGCATTTATGTTCCAGGTGTCGGTGGCGTCCGTATCGAGGATGATATTCATCTCACTGCGGAAGGTCCAGTTGCGTTAACTCGCACACCAAAACATCTTCAATCCATTCCGTCATCTTAACTCAAGAAAAATGGAGCTGACTCAACAGTCAGTCTCTACAAAGATAAGGGTGGCAGAATGATAATCTGCCACCCTTATCTCGTGGATGACGCGTCACACGCCACTCCTACAGGAAAAGCGCATTTATGCGCTGTCAGAGACGAACAAGACCCGCTTTCCTGCTTAAATGAAGCAGGAAAACTGGCTTGTGTCTCGCCTGAGGAAAGGGCGTGAAAAGACGCGTCATTCTTTTTTGAGTCAACCTCATTTTCTCTTACTTACGGGATTGATGGACGACATTGACGCCACCTGTCACATCGAGGATTGCTCCCGTGATCATACTTGATTCTTCTGCCAACAAGAAAGAGATCGTGCGAGCGATATCTTCTCCGACACCCGTTCTTCCGACCGGCGTCGCCTCATCTTGCTCCGCTTCAGAAATCAACTTCGTCTTATTGTCACCGACGATGTTTCCTGGGTTAACCATGTTGACCGTGATGCCGTGCTCTGCCTCTTCAAGCGCTACACTCTTCGTCAAACTCACCATCCCGCTTTTAGCAGCAGCGAACGCTGCCCGGCATACCCATCCTGGCGCTGTTGCACTTTCCGGGAAACCGTACGTAATGATTCGACCGTAGGCTTGCTTACGCATGACGGGCAATACTTGACGCAACAGCCAAAAACTAGCTGTCAGATTTCCGGTGATCACTTCATTCCATTCCTGATCCGTGTAATCCACCAATGCTTTTCGTTCGAATATATAAGGTCCTGCATTAAGTATCAACGCATCAACCCGACCTTGCTCGTTGATTGCTTGTTGGGTTGCGCGTTCCAATTCTTCTTGATTCGTCACATCCGCTTGAATCGTCATGAGATTCGGATGTGTAAATTCGGGTTCGGAACGATGAAACGCTGTCACTCTCCAACCTTCTTCCAGTAACTGGCGCGTCACTCGTTCTCCCAGTCCTTTTGTACCTGCTGTAATTAACGCGTGCCTCATCTTGGCATCGCCCCCTTTCACTGACTCCATCTTACGACGGAACAGAAAGGAAGGACAATTTTTAGAACTCACTGAATGTTTCATCCGCTCCCAGTAAGAGAATGGTATAATTAGGTTGTACTCATCATATCGATTACGAAGGGATGGATTCATCATGGCAATCGTCTATCATAATGTACTCGTAGCAGTAGATGGCTCAAAAGAGGCAGAACGTGCCTTTGAGACGGCAATCGATGTTTCATTGCGGAATGATGCAAAATTGATCATCGCACACGTCATTGATACACGGACATTCGCAACAGTAGAAGCCTATGACCGCACTATCACGGAACGTGCCGAATCTTACGCGAAGGAATTGCTAGACGAATACGTCAAGACTGCTCAAGATCGCGGTGTACAGGAAGTCGAAGTAGCGATTGAATACGGCTCACCGAAAGTAACGATCGCCAAAAAGCTTGCCCCTAATCATGATGCTGATTTAATCATTTGTGGCGCAACTGGTTTAAACGCTGTTGAACGTTTCTTCATCGGTAGTGTCTCTGAAAGCATTACGCGTTACGCAAAATGTGACGTCTTGATCGTCCGTTTATGAATCACTCTTCGTCAAAAAGCCTCTCTTCCTTCATTTCAAAGGAAGAGAGGCTTTTTGACGATCTGCTTAAATAAAAAACCATCGAACCAATGTCCGATGGTTTGCAATCATTTGTATTTTACTGTGACCGAACGACGACCCCAGTTGAATGCTTCTGAACGAGAGTAGTAAAGGATATCCATCTTTTTCCCTTTAATGGCACCGCCAGTATCAGCAGCTGTATACGTCCCTTTTAATTTCCCTTTGTAATACACTTTCACTGTCGAACGAAGTGGAATGACACGTGGATCAACCGCTACGACTTTCTTTTTCGAGCTTTTGATGTTCCAACCGATTGCTGTCAGATTACCACTACCTGGATCATATGGTGTATAAGCTGTTGCACTTACGTTCGTGATTGTTTTCCAACCACCTGTCGATTGTTTTTTCGATCCACTCGATTTTACGAGTTTCGAGTATTTCGCGCTAAGATAAGCCGTTTTACCTTTGTAGCTTACTTTGTACCAGTTCCCTTTTTTTGCTTTGTACGATAACGTTTGGTTCTTATATAGAAGACCGAGTTTTTTCGACGAAGTAGTTGCTTTTTGACGAATGACTAGGCTATCGACTGTTGACTTGACGCTTTTCTTAGTTGCAGCCTCTGCTTGAAGACCTGCGAACGAACTGAGTGCTAACACGACCGTTAAAACACTTGCGAGCATCCGTTTCATCATGTATTTTCTCCTCCATCATTGTTTCGTGTTTGTTAACTGAGATTAATATACATGACAAAATGAGAGCGTGCCGTTACATATAGACCACAAAAATATGTCTGTACTATTACTTTTATGTTACAAAGGACTCATTTTTTTAAGAAATCGCCCTTTTTCAGGTTTATTTTTACAGAGATGACGATTCATTTTTCGTTATATGACAAACACCGTAACAATAGATCGTACGTTCGTATATTTTCATTCTTAGATTTCATCAAAAAAAGGACTGAATCGTCGGAATAACGACTCAGTCCTTTTGACACAATTATGCGTTTTGAGCAACCAATCCACCAACACGAACCGTGTCGCGTGCAATCATCAATTCCTCATTCGTTGGAATGATGATGACTTTGACTGGTGAGTGTGGGTAGTTAATGAATAGTTCTTCTCCACGAGCACCATTGTTGAGTGATGGATCCCAGTAAACGCCCATGAATTCAAGACCACGTAAGACACGCTCACGGATTGAATCTGAGTTTTCTCCGACACCGGCTGTGAAGATGATCGCATCGACACCATTCATCTCAGCAGCGTATTGCCCGATGTAACCGTGGATACGGTTCGCAAAGATACGGAGTGCCATCTCTGAACGATGGTTTCCTTCTTTAGCAGCTGTCTGGACATCACGCAAGTCACTTGAAAGACCTGAAAGACCGTAGATTCCAGACTCTTTGTTCATGACGTTCAAGACGTCTTCTGCTGTTTTCCCTGTTTTCTCCATCAAGAATGGAATCAACGCTGGGTCAAGTGAACCAGAACGTGTTCCCATCGTAATCCCTTCAAGCGGTGTGAAGCCCATTGTCGTATCGATTGATTCGCCACCCGAAACTGCTGCGATCGATGCTCCGCTACCTAGGTGACACGAGATCAAACGGAGGTCTTTTAACGGACGACCGAGTAATTCAGATGCACGTTCCGTAACGTATTTGTGGCTCGTACCGTGGAAACCATATTTACGGATACCGTATTCTGTATAGTAATCATACGGCAAGCTGTAAAGGAAGTTTTCTTCTGGCATCGTTTGGTGGAACGCCGTATCGAAGACTGCCACTTGTGGCACTTCCGGAAGCAATGCTTGGAATGCCCGAATTCCGATCAAGTTTGGTGGAATGTGAAGTGGTCCGAGTTCTGTGTACGACTCGATATCGTGCATGACTTCATCTGTAATCAATACAGAGTCTGCATATTTTTCTTTACCATGAAGCACACGGTGTCCAACACCTTTAATCTCATCGTAAGACGAGATGATTCCGAACTCCATCAATTTTTCGAGTGACAACTCGACTGCTTCTTTATGTGTTGCAAGTGGGAGGACATCTGTATACTTTTGTCCTTCACCATATTTGATCGTAAAGATTGCATCGTCTTTACCGACGCGTTCAACGAGTCCGACTGCGATCATCGTTTCGTTCGGCATTTCGAGCAATTGGAACTTCAAAGACGAACTACCTGCGTTTACCGCCATAATTTTTGCCATGATTTTTCCCCTTTTCCATTTGAATCCAATGAACATTCACATCTGTTTAGGTTTTCTTCTATTTCTGTTCTACAACTAGAATAGTCAAATTAACGACAGATTTCAATCACTTTGCGTAATTCATTTTAATTCTGTGTTAATCCATTCATCAATCTGTTTCACCATACCACCAAACGCGCGAGCATCTGTGAACGATGGCAACTCAGCAAGCAATGCTTGTTTTGGCATCTTCATACCGGCTAAATGATTACGGACGATCAAATAACTTTTTGCTGCCTGTTCTTGTTTGAACATCGTGAGCGGTAACTGCAAAATACCGATGACATGCGCTTTTGATTCGAAGTACTGTTTCAACTTCCCTTCCGTATCATGTTGAAACAGTCCGTTCGGAATGACGAAGACACCGAATCCGCCTGGTTTGACGTATTGCATCGCTTGTTCAATCAACAAGAAATGACTGTAGCTCATGCCTTCGTCTCGTTTTAAGATGTAAGAAGCGGCAGCCTCTTCATCTGGATAATAACCGACAGGAAGATCAGCCATCGCAAGATCAACTGGATCTAACAATAATGGTCGTAACGCATCTTGATGGGTATACGTGACTGGATAGTCGAGTAATTCCGTTACCGCTGCTGATAAACGAATCAATGTCTCATCTACCTCGACCGCCTCAGCGGATGTACCTGTCGAAAGCTGACTTAAGACGGCATGCAACATACCGCCTGTCCCACTCCCCAACTCAAGTAGCCGGATGTCCTCCTTACCTACCAATTTCCCGATTAGATAACCAGCAAACAAAGCGACGCTGTCTGGCGTCGGCAAATGGTTCGGTTGTGCTTGTTTCATCCCTTCTAGAATAGCAAGCGATACTGCCTTACGAATGACCTCTTTGTCTACATTTTCAGTATGACGATCGTTCAATCGATCAATCACCGTCGTCAACGCTTCTAAATAGGGCATATCAAGATCACGTTCGATTTGTTTTGTTTGACGTGTTAATTCCTTATATAACTTTTCTAACGGCTCCATGTACGTCATCCTCTCCAAAACGAAACGGCCCCCCGTAGAGCGGGAGCCGTTTCTATCATTAGTTCCATTGTAACGCTTCAGCGGCGTTTGTAAACCATTCTTACTTCGCTTCACGTGCTGCAGCGAGTGCTGCTTCGAAATTGACTTCGTCTGTTGATTCTTCAAGATATTCAACGTACGTGATCTCGTTGTTTGAATCAAGAACGAAAACGGAACGGGCAAGCAGGCGTAATTCTTCGATGGCTACGCCGTACTGTGTACCGAATGAAAGGTCACGGTGATCAGACAACGTTACGACTTGATCGAGACCGCTTGATGCGCACCAGCGACGTTGTGCGAATGGAAGATCGTTTGAGACCGTCATGACCGTCACACCTTCGATTGTTGCTGCTTCTTCATTGAATTTGCGTGTCTGCGCATCACAAACGCCTGTATCGATCGATGGAACGACGCTGATGATCCGGACACCTTGATATGTATCACGTGTTACCGGTGATAAGTCGTTAGCTAACACTTGAAAGTCAGGTGCTGTTTGTCCGACTTGAACCGCTGTACCTTGAAGTGTGATTGGATTTCCTTTAAATGTTGCCATTATGAATTCCCCTTTTCCCCTGATTGGATATACTGTATTTTCTATTTAACTATAGGAATGATCCGCGAAGATGGCAAGCGTTCTGCCATAATTGATGGACTTCAGTACCCGTCTTTCCAAAAAACAGGTATAATGAAAGAGTTCATGAAACGCTTTCAAGGGGGAATTGACCATGGCTCGAAATAATGTCTACCTGTACTACCGAAATACACAAAGACACGAGACGCAGGTGCGAAAGTTGATTGATGTCGGTACACGATACGGACTGAACGTCGTCCAAGATCACCGACAAGCAAACATCATCGTCTCGATTGGTGGAGATGGGGCTTTCTTGCAAGCGGCACGCTTCACAGGTTTCCGTGATGATGCCATCTATGTCGGATTCGCTGAAGGACCAAACTCGTTCTACTGTGATTTTGATATCAATGATCTTTCTGCGGTCGAAGCGATCTTTAAAGAGACAGGCAACCGTGTCTCGGATGGTGAAATCGAAGTACGTCGTTATCCACTGCTCGAAGCATCCATCAACGGTGGACCACCGATGCTCTGTCTGAACGAATGTTCCGTGAAGTCGAGCATCATCAAATCACTCGCAATCGAAGTCTATATCGACGACTTCCTGTTTGAGACATTCCGCGGGGATGGAATGGTCATCTCAACACCGACGGGCTCTACGGCTTATAACAAGTCACTCTCTGGTGCGATCGTCGATCCATTGATCCACTGTCTTCAAGTCAGCGAAATTGCTTCCGTCAACAACAACCGGTACCGGACACTCGGTTCTGCTTTCCTACTGAACCGTGGACGGAAACTTTCGTTACGCATCATCGAAGACGGAAACGACTATCCGATCATCGGGATGGATAACGAAGCACTCAGTCTCACACGAACAGATTCAGTCGATATCCAGCTTTCTGAAAAAGAACTGAAAACCGTCAAATTGACGAACAATACATTTTGGCATAAGATTCAACGCTCGTTCTTATGACAATAAAAAA
>NZ_MPSZ01000002.1 GCF_001939065.1 Exiguobacterium indicum HHS 31
CGTCTGCCGCCTTAGCGACTTTAATAGATTAACAGGTTGTTTTGATTATGTCAACCATGCTTTTAAAAAAACTTTTCAGCCCCAACGAACCGTTTATAAAAGGCGTCTCGCTGGAACATTTATTAATATAACAACAAAATTCGACAAACACAAGCATTATTTTAAAAAAACTTTGCAAAGAGTTTAAATCCTCTTCGCAAAGTCTTTACCTTCTTAACATGGCTCCTACTGTAAACGCGATATTCGCTGGGCGTTCTGCTAACCGTCTCATCAAATACGTATACCAGTCCACACCATGCGGAACGTAGATAACGACACGATAACCTTGTCGAACTAACTCTTGTTGTCGTTTCGGTCGCATGCCTTGAAGCATTTGAAATTCAAACCGTGATGGATCAATCTGTTTCATTTGAGTAAAGTCAATGATTTGCTGAATGATCTGTTCATCATGTGTCGCGATTTGCGTGTAGTTCCCATTTAACAAATTGACTTTTACTAATTGAAGGTATGTCTCATCGACTGTCTTTTTCGGTTGAATATAGAGTTCATCGTCTCCATCGTATGCCCCTTTGACGATACGTACTGTTGCCTGAAGACGTTCTAGATCAAAACGACTACGGAATACATTTGCCTGTAGCGCAATTCCGACGTTTGGATAATGTTCATGTACGCGTTCGAATACTCGAACGATCGACTCGACCATCATCGCTTCTTCCATGTTGACTGTCACGCGCATGTTTCTCTGATAGGCAATCTCTGCAATACGACTCAACTGTTGATAGGCGATATCCGGATCGATTCTTAATCCGATTGATGTTAGCTTTAGAGATACTTGTGCGTCTAGACCATGTTCTTTGATTTGCCCGATGACTTTAATACATTCATTTGCGATGTCTACCGCGTCCTGCTCTGTCTCAATGAACTCTCCTAGACAATCCACTGTAGCGGCTCGTCCATCTTGATTAAATTGTTTCACGGTATCGAGTGTCTCTTCTGCGCCCTGTCCTCCGACGAATAATGTTCCACCAAGCGGCAATCCGACTTTTTTCGCTAATTGAATCAACAGTCTATTCTCAGCCAAGTATTCGAATACAGCTCCAGTAATCTGCTGTAACATCTAAATCACCCTCTCTCTTCTCCCTTACCCTCTCCCAATAAAAAAACGTCTTTCTTCTATATAGAAGAAAGACGCAGTTTGGATTAATGCAACCAGATAAAGTAACCGAGGAATCCGAGTGACAACACGTACATGATTGGGTGCACTTCTTTTGCTCGTCCTTTCGCGATCATCGTGACCGGATAGAAGAGGAAACCGAATGCAATCCCTGTTGCGATTGAATACGTCAACGGCATCATGATGACGGTCAAGAAAGCGGGAACCGCATACTCGAATTTTTTCCAATCGATTTGGAGCAGTGAAGCTGCCATCAACACACCAACGATGATCAATGCGGGTGCTGTGACCGGTGCGGTGATGATTGCGAGCAATGGTGAGAAGAATAAAGCGAGACCGAAGAATAAAGCTGTGACGATCGCCGTCATTCCTGAACGACCACCTGCTGCAACCCCTGCACTTGATTCGATGTAAGAAACCGTCGTCGACGTTCCAAGGATCGAACCTGCTACTGTTGCTGTTGAATCAGCGATCAATGCGCGACCAGCGCGTGGTACTTTATTTTCTTTGATCAGACCGGCTTGGTTTGCTACCGCAACCAGTGTACCTGCTGTATCAAAGAAATCAACGAAGAAGAAAGTTAAGATGACGATCATCATTTGAACCGTGAAGATTTCATCGAAGTGAAGGAATGCTTGTCCAAATGTAGGTGCGATGCTTGGTGGTGCTGAAATGACTTCACCAAGACTTGTTGGAATCGGAATCAAACCGAAGATCATTCCAGCGACTGCCGTTAGGATCATTCCGAAGAAGATCGCCCCTTTGACACCACGCGTCATTAGGACCGCAGATACGACAAGACCAAATACCGCGAGAAGCGTTGTTCCTTTACTTAAATCACCAAGCGAGACGAGTGTTGCTTCATTCGCCACGACGAGACCACCTGTTTTTAATCCGATGAACGCGATGAACAATCCGATACCTGCTGCAACTGCCATTTTCAATGGTTCTGGAATCGCATTGATGATCATCTCACGAATACCTGAAGCTGTTAATACCATGAAGACGAGACCTGAGACGAGAACGCCTGAAAGTGCGGTTTGCCATGGAATACCCATTCCGATGACGACGCTGTAGGCGAAGAAAGCATTTAGTCCCATTCCTGGTGCGAGCGCGATTGGATAGTTCGCCAGTAATCCCATCGTAACGGAACCGATGATCGCAACGAGTGCTGTGGCACCGAAGACTGCTCCTGCGTCCATTCCTGCTTCGGCTAATGTATTCGGATTAACGAATAAGATATACGCCATCGCGAAGAATGTTGTCATGCCGGCGATGAACTCTGTACGCATGTTCGTACCAAGCCCATTGAAATCAAAGAAACGCGCAATCGCATTTTCTTTTGCTTTCGGTTGGTGTGGCTGTTTCAATTGTGTGCTCATGATTGCCTTCCTTCCAAATAAGCCGTCTCCTTGAAAACAAAAAACGGCCCTTACCTAAGCGGTAAAAGCCGTTTCAATAAGCGCACGATGCTGCGTGTGCGCCGTAGTAGGAACCTTTACGGTGTTCCTGTAGAGACTTCCGGGCCCTATCCCCAGAATTATACGGCATTATTTATGTTTTTTTAGTGGTATGAAAAATAAGAACAGACACATCGTAGCACGGTCAAATTCATGGGTCAACCATAAAAGCGAAATTTAACTACTTATTTTATCCGAACGTTCGGTTTTGAAAACGGTTTTTTGAAGGCTATTTCATGATTGTTAGAAATCAGCCCTATCACTGAGCGTATATACTCTTAAAGTAGTCGGATAATAGTCCCTCTCCTTTAAAACGATCCTCTAAAACATTCTGTACCTGTTGCAATTCATTTTCACGTGTTCCGTAAGCATTTGAGAACGATCCAAGATAAGAATAAGCATAAATTGCTTCATTCGGACATAATTCATGAGCACGTCGTAACATGGATGCGCCTTTTTCTTCCCACTCGTTGTACTCTCCAAAATAATAAGGGGTCATCGAAACCATATAACCAAAACACCATAGAAAGTCCTCATGGTTCATAAAATGACGTAAACCATCATGTTTAACTTCCTTTAGTAAAGATTCTAATTCCTCAATATCTATATTGTTCTCTGTAATTCCCAATGGTCCATGTTCAAAGGAGACGTACCAACAAAAAAAGCCCAGTCGAATGACTGTTTTGAGATCTTCGGGATGTTGTCTCCAAGAATTCAAAAGATATCGTTTAGCTTCATTCCATTTTTCTTGTTTTTCTAATTGATCAACTTCAGTCCATGTCCAGTCTATCATGAGGCAGTATCCCTTTTTTCCATTAGATGATGTATTCCATAATACAGGAAGAGTCCACACATCTCAGCAAACTAGAACTAAAGTACCTAAATTCGTCGGTTTAGTTTAAAAACGTCCAACGGTTTCATAATTTCGTTCACAAAAAGCCCCCTTCCATTCACAAATCATGCGAACAAAAGAGAGCTTTATTTTGAAATAAAGTGGTTGAAGGTGAAACAGATTCATCTTCACCTTTCTCCTTTAAAAGGGTGTTACGACAGGATTCATGAGACGAATCGTCTCAGTAAGCCCAGTACTTATTCCCACTCAATCGTTGAAGGTGGTTTCGACGTCACATCGTACAGGACGCGGTTAACGTTCTGAACTTCATTGACGATTCGAACCGAGATCTTCTCGAGCACGTCCCATGGGATACGTGCCCAGTCTGATGTCATTCCGTCAATAGACGTGACAGCGCGGATTCCGACGGCATAGTCGTATGTCCGCTCATCGCCCATGACACCAACCGAACGGATTGGAGGAAGGACTGTGAAGTATTGCCAGATTTCGCGCTCGAGTCCAGCTTTTTTAATTTCATCACGAAGAATGAAATCAGATTCGCGGACGATTTCGAGTTTCTCATCTGTGATTTCACCGAGGACACGAATTCCGAGACCTGGTCCTGGGAACGGCTGACGCCACACGATTTCATCGGAAAGACCGAGTTCTTTCCCGAGTTCACGGACTTCATCCTTGAACAACGTGTTGATCGGCTCGATCAATTCAAACTGCATGTCTTCCGGCAATCCACCGACGTTGTGGTGTGACTTGATCGTTTGTGCCGTATCCGTACCACTCTCGATGATATCCGTGTAGAGCGTACCTTGGGCAAGGAAGTCCATGTCCGTTAGTTTTGAAGCTTCTTCATCAAAGACGTAGACGAACTCGTTGCCGATGATTTTACGTTTCTGCTCTGGATCTGAGATACCACGGAGTTTGTCGAGGAAACGGTCCTGGGCATCAATCTTGATGACGTTCATGTGGAAGTGATCCGCGAATGTCTTCATGACGCTCTCCGCTTCACCCTTACGCAGTAAACCGTGATCGACGAACATACATGTCAATTGATCACCGATTGCTTTGTGAATCAAGGCTGCGACGACAGACGAGTCGACACCACCAGAAAGTGCACAGAGGACTTTTTTGTCGCCGACTTGTTCTTGAATCTTCGCTACTTCGATTTCGATGAAGTTCTCCATCGACCAATCGCCTGCACATTTACAGACTTCAAAGAGGAAGTTCTTGAGCAATTCTTTTCCGAAGACCGTATGGTTCACTTCCGGGTGATACTGCACACCGTACATTTTCAATTCTTCGTTCTTGATCGAAGCGATCGGACATGACACGTTCGTTCCATCGACGACGAATCCGTTTGGCACAGATGTGACGAGGTCGCTGTGGCTCATCCAGACCGTTTGTTCAAGCGGTAGGTTCGCATACATCGGTGACGGGTCTTGTAACGTCAATGTGGCTTTTCCATATTCACGATGTCCCGCACGTTCTACTGTTCCGCCGAAATGTTGTGACATGAGCTGCATGCCGTAACAGATCCCGAAGATTGGAATACCGAGGTCGAAGATTTCTGGGTCACACCGGTACGCATCCTCTGCGTAGACGCTACGTGGACCACCTGAGAAGATGATACCAGCAGGTGCGATTTCCTTTACTTCTGCTGCAGTGATTTTATGCGAATGCAATTCACTATAGACACCAAGGTCCCGAATACGACGTGTGATCAATTGATTGTACTGTCCTCCAAAATCGAGGACGAGAATCATTTCCTGGTCCAAATGTGCTTCCAAATCTGTTCCCGCCTTTCTGATTTCATGCGCACCCTATGAAAAAAGCCCACTCTTCGCCCATGGATAAAATGGAAAAAGAGCAGGCCGCTTCACAAAAAAATGTATACGAAGGGTCTGCTCCTTCATAGTCAGGTCGTTTAAGGTGACCCGGTAGAGACTCTCGCGCCATATTCGCGAGTATATACAAAGGAGATTGCATGTGTGTGATTTACGTTGTTCCCATTGTAACTGTATCGTTTCGTAAATATCAACCCTCTACATGACGAATGATATTTTCGAAATATTCACGTTTTTTATCGGCAGATAATGATTCTCCACCATAGACCATCCGTTCGTAAGCATCCGTCAACGGTCGCATCGCGTACGTCTCGTAGTACCCATCGACTTCGTGAGCGAGTTCCGCAAGCGTCCGACCATCTTGATAATGGAATCCTTTTTTATCAAGACGTCGCAAGAGGTACCGGTACATCCGTCGGAATCCTTCTGGTCGCTCGATTTGTCTCCGGAAGAAGAGAATCGCGAGTGTTCGAATGATTGGTTTTCGGAACAGGTAAAGGAACAAGAGAGCGAGTGCCGTCATAAGGATTGGCCAAAACGGAATTGACTTCTGCTCCGCCTGTCCGGCGCTAGTCGTCTGTTCTTCGTCGAGAAGATTTTCCTGCGGACGATTTGGTGTCGTCGTCTCTGTATTATTTTCTGTTTCGCGTTGTGGATTTGTTTGCTCCGTCTCGTTGTTCGTTTCTCGGTCAATCGTATATTGACCTGCTCCGTCGAAGCTAACAGTCGGCTCAAGCGGTACCCAGCCTGGTCCTTCAATGTAGACTTCGACCCACGAGTGGGCATTTTTATTTCGTACCGTATAACTGGTCACGGCGGAGCCGATGACATCGGACTCGCCTCCCGTGAACCCTTTTACCCAGCGTGCGGGTAATCCAGCTGCCCGAAGCAACACAGCGGCGGACGTCGAGAAGTTATCACAGTATCCGAGCTTCGTTTCGAACAGGAATTGATCGACGTAATCTTGATTTTCTCCTGGTACGGCGACTTCCTCCGTATTATATTCGAAGTTTTCTTCTTCGAAATAGTTTTCAATCGCTCGCGCCTTGTCCCACGGTGTTTCTTCACCCTCAACGATTTGATTCGCTAAATCACGGACACGTTGTGGTAATCCATCTGGTAGCTGCAGGTACCGACGTGTGTCATCCGCTGATAAATCGAGCGGCTCATCTGTCTGTAACTGCTCTTCTGTGAAGAGTGGATAGGCATATTCGATTTGATAGTTGCGCTGCTGATTCGTATCGTCGAGATACGAGATTTTTTGATTCTCAGGATCAACCAGTACATTTTGTCGTTGCTGGTCGACCGTCAACCGAACATTATCACCATTGTACGGAACGAACGGCAGTTCACGTGCCATCTCAAACGTTGCCGTCTCATTTCTTGTCTTGACCTCTTTTCCGAAATGCGAGAAGAAACCACGCGCATCGATTTCCGGATTCGATTCCGACAGCACCCACCCCTTGCCGGTATAGATATCTTTCGTCTCGACTCGCCAGTAGCGGTTCCCTTCACTTTCGACTTGGAAAACTTCTCGATCGTCCATCTGAAACGGTCCACCGAGTTGCTCATCATTGTTACCGTAGCCGACCTTTTGAATCGCATTTGACGGCTCTCCTTCACCTTCAAGACCGGACGTCAAATCGTACCAACTGTCTTGCCATGTCGCATTGATGACAGGACTTTGGACAGCAGCGACGATGACAGCACCCATGATGAATAAAGCACTCAGCGGACGAACGTAAGAAGCGCGCGGTCGTTCGTTAACTTCCGTCGCATAGAGTAATAATAAAGATAGAATGATCGGATAGAGAATGAACGTCTCTCCCGAATAATCCGTCCACGTATCGCAATAGGCGATAAATCCGATGACACCGAAGGCAAGACCAAACACAAATCCGCGATTCGGGAATGTCCGCCGTGCTAAATAAGCGATCAAGAAACTGATCAGTCCGATCGAGAGTGCAAAGGCTGGTCGTCCCGGTAACTCACCATTGATGACACTTTGAACATCTGAGCTGATTTCCGTAAAGATGCCCCATGGTGCTGCTCCCGGCGTCAAAATCAAATAAAACGATAGGAGTAGTCCACCGAGACTTCCGAGTAAAAAGTAACGCCGCGATAGATGCGACAACAGCAACGGCAGAAACAGCATCGGTAAGAAGGACCAAAGATGTTCGAACGTCGTCAGTTCAAGAAGTGGTGGCATGAAACAAGTCAGGACGGCTGCCGCGATAGCGTTCCAAAGTAAGCGTCGCATCATCGCACTCCCCTCCGTTCTGGTGTATAGACATGAACGGTGGCTTCTTGATTAATCTTCGAGATCCATAGTTCATTGTTCGATTCAAGATCCGGCGTGATGAAGAGGACGTTGCCACTCAATCGAAGCGCTTTTGACGAGTACTCCCATGACTCGATGAACGTCCGCGTCCGACTCGGTTGCGCCGTCATCAAGTAATGCGTCAGTTTCGCACCCTCGAGTGGTAACGATAACGATTGAACAGCATGTCCGACGAGGTGAATGCGGTAGCTCAGCCGTCTTTTATTTAGCTGATCCGTCGCTTCTGCCAGCATCGAGATGACGCGTTCGAAAGCTTCACCCGCTTCCGTCCCCTCATCAAAGACGATCGTCGTCTCCCGTTCCTGCTCTCGTTCAAACGTTTTCGTCATTAAACCTTGGCGTTTTGCTGTCGCTTTCCAATCGATCTGATTCATCCGGTCACCACTGACGTATTCCCGGACCCCGACGACAGTAAAGGACGACTGACGAAGATCAAGCGACACAGGGGAGATTCCTCCATCGCCGCGATCCTCCTCATGCGGAAGTTGAACGGCAAGGCGTGCCGGTTCAATCGCAAGATACGTCTCGACCGGAAACATCCGTTTCCGCTTGAACAGACCAAACGGATCCGTAATTTCAACGATACAGCCAGGAATCTGGTAGACTCCTCGACGAATCGATGGAATCGTGTAGTCGATTTGCTCTGTCTTCCGGTAGTGGGCACGGAGCGGACGGCTGATATCGAGTTTTTCTTCGCTGAGTTCGTTTGGAATCGCCTCCGTCACCTCGACGGCTCCGACCAAAAACGGAAAACGCCGGCGAACCCGTAAGGAAACCGGGATATCTGTTCCGGCAACGAGCATCTTATTCGAGACTTCGCGCGTCGCCAGTGCCTGCGTGACGGGCCAAACGAGGAAGAGCGTCCAGTAGACAGTCAGACCGGCCATGACATAAAACAGCAAGGAAGCGACATTTCCGCCATCGACGCGCGCATATGTCCATAAGGCAACCGTCGTCAAAAGGAGTACAGCGTAACGCCAACCAATTTGCCACTTCGTCATAGGGACTCCACGTCTTGTTGGATAGGTACAGCAACCTCTTTTTTGATTTGTTCTAAAATCCGTTCAGACGATTGACCGTGATAACGCGCGTCCGCTGTCAAAATCAAGCGGTGTGACAGGACCGGAATCAAGAGATGTTTGACATCATCCGGTAAGACGAAACTGCGTCCTTCCATGTATGCCCACGCTTGCGCGACTTTCATCAAAGCAATCGAAGAACGGGGACTCGCGCCGAGATAAAGTGAACCGTTCGTCCGGGTCGCTTGGACGAGATGGACGATATATTTTTTGACGGGCTGTGAGACATGGACGTTCTTGACTTCTTCTTTCATCTGGAGCAATTGCTCGCGACCAATCACCGCTTCGAGCGTTTCAATTGGTTCATCCCGTTCGAAACGTGTCAGTAGCTTCATTTCCTGGTGGAAATCAGGATAACCCATTTTGACTTTGACGAGAAAACGGTCGAGTTGTGCTTCTGGTAACGGATACGTTCCTTCGTGTTCGATCGGGTTTTGTGTCGCCATGACGAAAAAGGGATTCGGAAGCGTATGAATCTCACCATCGACGGTGACGTTCGCTTCCGCCATTCCCTCGAGTAAGGCAGATTGAGTTTTTGGTGATGTTCGGTTAATCTCATCGGCTAAGACGATGTTTCCCATTAAAGGACCCGGTCTATATTCGAATTGGCTAGTTTTCTGATTATACATCGATACACCCGTCAAATCTGACGGAAGTAGGTCTGGCGTGAACTGAACACGTTTGAAGGTCAACCCGATCGATCGGCTGAACGCACGAACGAGCATCGTCTTCCCGACTCCCGGTACGTCTTCTAATAGGACGTGACCGCCCGCTAGTAATGCTGCCAATGATTGTGTGATGACATCTTCCTTACCAATGATGACTTTCTCTACGTTGTCGATAATCGCTTGAATCTCCTTAGTGTATGTTCGCATTGTCAGGCCCCTTGCTCTCGTAGTAGTTGAATTTTCTGACTTTTTATATCATCTCATATTCCGCTACGCTTTTAAAGAAATACGAGCAGTTTCTAGCACATGAAAAAGGGGGAACGCCGTAGCGTTTCCCCCTTATTTGTTTCAGGAACGAACACATGCCGTGATCCGTTCTTGAACCGTGCAGTTGCACGTAAAACACGAATACATCCGTGTCAATGGACAACGTTCGTCAAGTCCGGTGATCCTCTTCTTTCAGAAGCGACATGCGATCGTTCCCTCTACATTGGTAATCATTCATGTGCATCACCATCCTTTCATATATTGAATATTACCGAATATGTTATAAACGAAACGTCGAATTTTAATTATTTTTTTCGATACCGCGCATAGGTCGTCGCGAGTGCGACCGCAAGGACCAGCCCTTTGATGATATTCAACGAATAGTATGGAACAGACAGCATGACGAGACCATTTTCAAGAATCCCGACAAGACAAGCGCCAACGAGTGTGCCAAGCGCATTCGGCTTCCCTTGTCCTGCGAACGACGAGCCGATGAATGCGGCTGCGACCGCTGGCATCAGATAACCGGAACCGGCATTGATTTGTGACGATCCGACTTGTGACGCAAGTAAAATCCCACCGATTGCCGCAAGTAACCCAGCAATCAGATACGCGAGTGCCCGGTAGCGGTTGACACGAATTCCTGTCAGTCGTGCGGCTTCCGGATTCCCACCGATGATATAGAGAAAACGACCGTGTCGCGTATGGCTTAAGAAGACGTGTGTCACAGCGACGACGACGAGCATGATGACGATGATCCAAGGCGCCTGGCTGATTTTCGCGAATGCCTCCGGAATCGTGCCGACTGTTGGTGTACCGTCCAGGCGCGGCATTCCGGCACTGATTGAACCACCACCGGTATACGTCATCGCGACACCTTCGACGATGAACATCGTCGCAAGCGTCGCAAACAAATCCGGAATCTTAAACCAGACGATGAGTAAGATGTTCACCAGAGCAACGCTAAGAGATAAGAGAAGTGCTAAACCAATCGAGACACCGATCGGTAGACTGTACCAGACGAAGAACGAGACGACGAAAGAACTCGCAAGCGTCGCGGTCGACCCGACCGATAAATCAAATCCATTGACCGTCAAAGAAACGGTCAAGCCGATCGCGATAATCGTCACGATGGAAATACTTCGTAAAATATTAATTAAATTCGTCCCTTGTAGGAATGTTGGAGCCGTCGTCGCAAAAAACAGGACGAGGGCAAGGATCGCGAGGACGATCCCCCAGTCGTTCAAGAATCCGAGGACAGGACGTAAACCCTTCCCTCGGTTCGTTTGTTTTGATACTACCTCATTCATCGTTGCCCTCCTCCTGTCGCATACCACAACAAGGTTTCTTCTGATGTGTCCGCCGTCTTCGTTTCATGGACGATCCGTCCATCGAACATGACGTAGATTCGGTCCGTGACGGTCAAAAGTTCATCCCATTCACTCGTCGCGTAAAGGATCCCTTTTTGTTGTTGCGCGAGTCCGTCAATCAGACGATAGATATCTTGTTTGGCTCCGACGTCAACACCTTTTGTCGGTTCGTCCAAGACGAGTACAGAAACATCGGTCAGTAACCATTTTCCGATGGCGACTTTTTGTTGATTCCCACCGGATAGTTGACCTACTTCCTGTTTCACGTCTGCCACTTTAATGCCCAGCTCCTTGACCCATTGCGATGCCTGATTTGCTTCTTTGCGACGATCCATCAGCCCCCAGCGGTTGACGAAATCATGAGCTGCCGCTGCTGTTAGATTTTCTGCGACAGAATCGGCAACAAGAATTCCTTCTTTTCGTCGTTCTTCTGGAACGAGACCGATTCCCGCTTGAATCGCAGCTTGTGGATTGCAAAGGCGATGGGCTTTTCCACCTATCCGAACCTCCCCTTCCTGAAACGGGCGATCACCGAACAATGCTTTGCATAATTCCGTTTTACCGGCACCGACAAGACCCGCGATACCAACGACTTCACCTGCTTGAACCATCAAGGAGATATCGTGGACGTCCGCATTCGTAGCACTCTCGACCGTCAATACGTTCGTTGCATTTACCCGTGACGTTTTCGCAACAGACGTAAGCTGACGCCCGAGCATTTGCTCAACGACAGCTTCCTTCGTGATGTCTGTCAAAAGATGTCGTGAGATGAGTTGACCGTCGCGCATGACCGAGATGGAGTCGCAAATCTCATATAGTTCCTGTAAACGATGCGAGATGAAGATGATCCCAAGCCCTCGTTCGGCTAAACGACGCACGACTGAAAAGAGATGGCTTGTTTCCGCCTGACTGAGAGGTGCCGTTGGTTCATCTAAAATCAAAAAACGGCGTTCTTGGACGAGGGCGCGAGCAATCAGTACGAGTTGCTTTTCAGCAAGCCGCAACTCCTCGACACGTGTCTTGACGGAAATATCCGCCTGTAATGTTGCTAACGCTTCTTTGGCACGCTGTATGTAACGGCGTTGGGATACGAAGCCAGTCATCGTTCCGTCCGTCAACAGATCGAGACAGATATTCTCAGCGACCGTCAAATACGGGACAAGCGCCACATCGACCTCTTGTTGGACGAGGTCGATTCCAATCTGTTTCGCATCACGCGGTGACGTGATGGTCAACTCCTTCCCGTCGAGACGGATCGTTCCTTCGTCCGCTGTTTCCGCTCCGGATAAGACTTTCATCAACGTCGACTTACCGGCACCATTCGCACCGACAAGCGCGTGGATTTCACCGGATTTCACTTCAAACGAGACTTGTTTTAAGGCTTGCACTCCCGGAAACGCCAGTGAAATCCCGGTCATCTTCAAGTGATGATTGGTAGACGTCATTGTTTCTTATGGACGTCACGCAACCGGTCCATCCACGGTTCATTGAATTTGTCCGATGTACTCCATCCTTTGATTATCGTATCGAGATTGTACATCGTCGTGTCCTGCTTCAACGCCTTCTGCTCCACGAGTTTCGCGTCGAGATCAAAGCTATCCGGTGTCTTCTCACCAGCGATTTTCTTAGCCAGTAATCGCATGTCCGTTTGTCCAATCAAGAATGGATCCACCGCACTCGTCGAGACCCAGTTACTGCCTTTTTCACGCATCAGGTTGATATCCTGATTCGAGACATCGATCGAGATTAGCGGGATTTCTTGACGTTTATTATCCTTGAGCGATTTGTAAGCCCCTTTTGCAACTTCGTCCCATGCCCCCCAAACCGCATCAATGCTTCCTTTCGGATATTTCGCGAGAATCGCATTCATCTTCGTTGCGATATCCCCTTGGACATCTTGGAAGTTTGTCGGTCCAACCGTCTCAAGCGTTTTGATTTTACCGTCTGCTTCGTACGTCTTGTAGATTTCCTGACGACGATCGAGTGGGGCAAAACCTGGTCCGAACCAGAGTTTGATGACACGGACCGGCTTTTTGTCCGTCACCTTCGTCACTTCATCGAGCGATAGCTTCGCGAGTTGATGATCGTTTTGGAATGTTTCCGTCACACCTTTTAACGTCATTCCTTTTTTCTTCGTGATCGTATCGAACGTTACGACCTTCAGTCCTTTATCGACCGCTGGTTTGATCATGTCATAGGCGTAGTCTTCCTTACCGTGCGAGATGATGAGCCCGTCATAATCTTGTTGAATCGCTTGTGCGACCAGTTCCTTGAACTTGACGTCGTTGCCTTCCGAAATGAACGTGCTGACTTTAAAGCCGAGCGCTTCGCCTTCACTTCGTGCGCCATCAAGGAATTGTTTCGTATGGTCGTCCGATGCTAGGTTGCGGATCACGGCGATCTTGACGTCTGATTGAACCCCTTTTGGTACATCCTTAACGACCTTCGTCGTCGTGGCTTCTCCATTCGCACAAGCCGCTAGTAACAGTGCCGGTGCTAGGACGGCGTAAGCTAGTTTTTTCATGACATATCTCCTTATCCGAGGGGTTGAAGCCCTGTTAATTGTTCAATCGTTTCTTCATTCGGTTGCGTGATGACACCAAGTTCGGTGATGATGCCCGTGATGAATGTGTGTGGTGTGACATCAAACGCCGGATTGAAGACAGCGACGCCTTCCGGTGCTGTCGCGACACCTTGGACAGTCGTCACTTCTTGCGGATCACGTTCTTCGATTTCGATCGCGTCTCCGGAAACGAGCGAGAAGTCGAACGTCGAGAGCGGTGCTGCGACGTAAAACGGAATACCAAAAGCTTGCGCGAGCAATGCTAATTGGAACGTCCCGATTTTATTCGCGGTATCTCCGTTTCGTGTAATGCGGTCGGCACCGACGATGATCGCATCGATCTGTTTTTCTTTCAGCGTATGGGCGACCATGTTGTCCGTAATTAACGTGACATCGATCCCGGCACGTTGAAGCTCCCATGTCGTCAATCGTGCTCCCTGCAGTAACGGTCGCGTCTCACTCGCAAAAACGGATAATTCAATGCCGCGTTCTTTTGCGATGTAGAACGGCGCAAGTGCTGTTCCATAAGCAGCGGTCGCAATCGATCCAGCATTACAAATTGTTAGAATCCGGTCGCCTGACTGGAATAATTCCAGTGCATGAATCCCGATTTGACGTGACGTCTGCGCATCCTGGTCGTATAAGGCGACCGTCCGTTTTTCCAACCGTTCGCGAATCTCTTCTACCGACGTCCCGTCTTGAATGATTGGATTCAATTGATCGAGGACATTTCGCAAGTTGACGGCCGTCGGTCGTGTCGCGAGTAACGTCGCCGATGTCTCAAGCAAGGCTTGCTTGTAGACCGGAAGCGCCGCTTCAAACCGGTATGCTTCTTGAACGAGCACGAATCCCCCAAATAAACTGATCGCAGGTGCGCCCCGAACGCGCAGTTGTTTAATCGCCTCAACGGCTTGCGCGAGATCAGCAATGACTTCATAGTGCTCTTCCTGCGGTAGACGTGTCTGATCGAGAATCGTCAAGACACGGTCTTCGTAACGGATACTTTGAACGAATGTAGTCATCGGCTAAGTTCCTCCGTTACGTCAAAGTTTCGTAAATCATCGAATGTCCGGCATTCTGTACGGCGTTTGATTAACGCTGTTCCTAGACGGAGAGCGTGGCGTTTCCGCTCTAAGCGTTCCGTCGTTGAATTGATTGATTCTAAATCAGCGACCGGTGCTAGACCGATCGTCCGCCGAATCAATTCGCAACCGGCGAAGCCAAGGGCATCCTGCAAGATCGTGCTCAATACATCATCGACGAGTCCTGGTGCCTGGAACGGTTCGACGGCTTCCCGTTCCCATAAGGCACGGAACGTTGAAGCGAACGTCAGCCAGAACGTATCGATATCCTTGATTCGGGCGTCACGTCGTGTAGGGTAATCCGGATATGCCGCGAAGAATAAGTGGGCGATGAACTGTCCGACATCGAATCCAAATGGACCATAAAAGGCGAATTCAGGATCGATGACTTTCGTTTCCGTCGCCGAGGCGAAGATGCTTCCTGTATGTAGATCGCCGTGCAGCAATGCATCTCCTTTCGTGATGAAGAGCGCTTCGAGTTTTGCGACTTCGCGTTTTAACTCATCGTCTGCCCATAGACGTGCCACCTCTTCTTCGAGTCCGGCTTCAATCTCGTTCGTCTCCGCGTCATGAAACGGATCCGTGAAGATTAATTTTTCCGTGATGTCGCACAAGTCTGGATTGTAGTACGTTCGGGCGACACGTTTCTTTTCAACCGGACCAAGCGCAAAGTCCGATGTATGGAATAACGTCCGAGCGAGATAAGAACCGATATGTTCCGCAAGCAACGGATACTGTTCACCTGCGAGTAAACCGCTTCGAACGATCGTCAAATGTGAAAGATCTTCCATGACCGTATACGCCTCTTCGTGACTAGCATGAAAAACACGTGGTACGAACGGTACGGCATGTCGCGCGAATTCACGGAGTGCGGATTGCTCGATCCACGCTCGTTCGAGCGATAACGGCCAGCTCTCCCCGACGACCTTCGCATATGGTAATGCTTGTTTTAAAATCAAGCGATGTTCGCCTTCTCGAATCCGAAAGACGAGGTTGAGGTTCCCGTCGCCAATCTCTTCTGCTTCGACGGCTCCATCGCCGATCAGTCCTAATGTCCGAACACGATCAATCGCGTCCTGTTCTGTGAATGCTTTATATGTCATCTCAGTTTCCCCCTATGTGATACACGAAAAAGCGCCTCTTTTCGTCATCGAAAAGAGGCGCAGAAAAGTCACTGCGTCCTCTTATCTCTCAGACGAAACGTCTGTTGGATGTAGCACCGTGCCTAGTGGTCGGTTGCTGCGGCGTCATCGGGCCAATTCCCTCTGCCAACTCGCGATAAGAGTCGTATGTAGTTGTCGTGTGTGATATTGATTTGAATCTTACGCAATCGACTTCCTCGCTGTCAAATCGAAATCAAGCAGAAACGGACATCATTTTTAAGTCATCTATAGAAAGAGTATTTCCAAAAAAATAAATTTTCTAAAAATAGTTTGACAAGTCACGATTCTCATGTAAAAATTGCAATTAGATTTCACAATTTCATCCAATTCTTATCAAGAGCAGACGGAGGGACAAGCCCTACGATGTCGCAGCAACCGACCTTTTGGCACGGTGCTAATTCTTGCAGCTACTAAGCTGACAGATAAGAGTCCACGTTCGAATCATTCATGGTCTCTTGTCGCTGACGAGAGACCATTTTTTTGTTGAAGGAGGAAAGACATGGCTTATATCACTGCTACTTATCAATTGACTGCCCGTGATCGACTCGAGCAGCGCGCTGAACAACTCGCGCTTGGTCTGACAGTCGGTTCTTGGACGGAACTGAATCATCTCGAACAACAACAACTCGCCTCGTTCAAAGGGGAAGTCGTACATACCGAAGAGCGCGATGGCAAAGGATATATCACGATTCGTTATCCGGAACATAACGTGTCGCGCGACTTTTCTGCGATTCTGACGACCGTCTTCGGGAAACTCTCACTCGACGGTGAAATCAAATTAACGGAATTGCTACTACCCGATACATTTACGTCGGACTTTCCAGGTGCGAAATTCGGGATTGAAGGGGTCCGTTCCTTGATCGGTGTCGAAGATCGCCCATTGTTAATGAGCATCTTCAAAGGAGTCATCGGACGCGATTTATCGTTTCTTCGTGATCAACTCGAAGGACAACTCGCTGGTGGGATTGATCTCGTCAAGGACGATGAGATCCTATACGACAATCCATTGACGCCAACGATTGACCGGGCACGAATTGGACGTGAGGTCATCGACGCTCACTTCCACCGGACCGGTAAACGCGCGTTATATGCAATCACACTCAGCGGTCCCGTCTTTACGCTCAAGGATAAAGCCAAGCGATTGATTGACGCTGGAGCGACCGCTTTCTTGCTGAATACCTTCACATACGGACTCGACGTCTTACGCGAACTGGCAAGTGATCCGGAAATCAACGTTCCAATCTTCAATCATCCGGCCTATAGCGGTGCGTTGATCGCTAGCCCGAATCACGGAGTCGCAGCTCCTGTCTTACTTGGCACATTACCGCGTGCTGCTGGAGCAGACTTGACGCTATTCCCGTCGCCTTACGGCAATGTCGCTTTGCCAAAGGATGTCGCCCGTGGTATCGCGGTCGAAGCGACCCGTCTCGGTCAGACGAAATCGATCTTCCCGGTTCCTTCAGCTGGTATTCATCCTGGACTCGTCGCTCAACTCGTACGGGACTTCGGTATCGATTCCGTCATCAACGCCGGTGGCGGCGTACATGGTCATCCGCAAGGTGCTGCGGCTGGTGTCACCGCTTTCCGTCAGGCACTCGATGCGGCACTCGCAAATGAATCCCTATCGACGGCAGCATCGCGTCATGAAGAATTACGGATCGCCCTCGACGCTTGGGGGATCAAGTCATGACCGTACGGATTCTTTGTGACTTCGACGGGACAGTGACGACACAGGATAATATCATCGCACTCATGCAGGCATTTGCGCCAGCGAGCGACTTCGAACCGTTGAAACACGGTGTACTCGACCGGACGTTATCGATTCAAAGTGGTGTCGGGCAAATGTTCGCACTTCTGCCATCTGATGGGAAAGCGTCCTATCTTGACTTTTTACTGGAGCGCGCCGTCATTCGCGACGGATTTTCGGAGTTGCTTCAGTACAGTCGTCGTCAAGACATCGATTTCTCGATCGTCAGCGGCGGAATGGACTTTTTCGTCGAACCGATCTTAGCGCCATTCCTTGAGCAGGAGCGCATCTATTGCAATGTCGCAAATTTTGACGGTCCATTCGTTCATATCGATTGGCCACACGCCTGCGATACCCATTGCACGAACGGGTGCGGCTGTTGTAAAACGTCCGTTGCTCGGACACTACGTAAAGACGGTGACGTCATCATCGTCATCGGCGACTCGGTGACGGACTTCGAACTCGCAAAACAAGCGGATCGTGTCTATGCCCGTGATTATCTGATCACGTTGTGTGAAGAGAACGATATCGCCTATACACCGTTTGAGACGTTCCATGATATCGTTCATGATTTAACACGAGCGGAGGTGACAACATGACATTCATGCGACGCTATGAAGAGCTACGCGCCATCAAACAAGAGCTTGCGGCTCGCGATTGGTTCCCTGGTACGAGTGGCAATCTCGCCATTCGGACATCCGGTGTCCCGGTTGAATTCCTTGTGACGGCAAGCGGAAAAGATAAACGGCAGACGACTCCTGACGACTTCGTTCATGTCGATGCGACCGGTCAATTGATCGGTGAGCAATCCGGGCGTCCTTCTGCTGAGACATTGCTCCATGTCGAAGTGTTCAATCGAACGGACGCCGGTTGTTCCCTGCATGTCCATACGATTGCGAACAATGTGATTTCGGAACTCTATGGCGATCAAGGCAGCATCACCTTTTCCGGTCAAGAAATCATCAAGGCACTCGGACACTGGGAAGAGGATGCGACGGTCACGGTACCGATCATTCCGAATCATGCGGACATTTCGACGCTTGCCGCTGCTTTTGCACCTCATGTCACAGCAGACAGTGGTGCCGTCCTGATCCGCAATCACGGAATCACGGTCTGGGCACCGACCGCCTTTGAAGCAAAGAAACACCTCGAAGCCTTCGAGTTTTTATTCAATTACACGTTGACGTTGCAATCATGCCGTCAATCCATTCATTAAAAGGAGGAATCATCTCATGGCAACAGTCTTATTCCAAGAAACAAACACACGGTATACGGATCAAACGGAAGTCGCTGACTTCCTTGCGTCACGCGGCGTTCTTTACGAACAATGGGACGTTTCGAAACTTCCAGCGCCTCTCGTTGAGAACTTCACACTGACGGATGCAGACAAACAAACGATTCTCGATACGTTCGCTCCAGAAATCAAAGACGTATCAGAACGTCGTGGGTATCAGACAGCTGATATCATCTCACTTTCGGATACGACACCGAACCTGGATGAGTTGCTCGTCAACTTCCAGAAAGAACATCACCATACGGATGATGAAGTTCGTTTCATCGTCAGCGGTCATGGCGTCTTCGCGATCAAAGACGAAGAGGTCGGCTACTATAACATCGAACTCAATCCTGGTGATTTGATTTCCGTTCCTGTTAACACACGCCACTACTTTACGCTTCAAGACGATCGTAAAGTCGTTGCTGTTCGGATCTTCGTCACGACAGACGGCTGGGTTCCGATTTACGAAAACGAGACGTCAACGGTCTCTTAAGAACGATATAAGCGCTGATTTCCTTTATGTGAAGGAAATCAGCGCTTTTCTTATCGCACAAACATATCACTACATTGATACGTAACCGATATAATGAAGGAAAAGCGATGAGGAAGTGAGCGTCATGCATATTCGTCCCGTAACGGAACACGACTTACCAGCGATTCTCGCCATCTATAACGAAGGCATCGAAGATCGAATCGCAACGCTTGAGACCGACCAAAAGGACTTATCCTTCATGACCCAGTGGTATGTAGAACGCACCGATCGATATGCCGGATATGTCGCTGAAGATGACACAGGTGTCCTCGGCTTCATTTCCCTCGATCCGTATAATCCGCGTCCTGTCTACGCATCCGTCGGTGAGATTTCGGTTTATATCACCCGGACTCATCGTGGACAAGGGATTGGCACACGTTTGCTTGAAACGGCTGAGCAACACGCCCGTGATCATCAGATGCATAAACTCATTCTCTTCACCTTCCCATTCAATAAAATCGGACAAAAACTCTATATCCGCTCCGGGTTCCGGATCGTCGGAACGTTTAAGGAGCAAGGACAGTTGAACGGCGAATATGTCGACGTCATGGCGATGGAGAAACGCTTGCGATAGGATTCATTGAATGCCAGACGGGGAATAGTCAATCCGAGTCATTGAGAGAGGATGAACCTAATGGATATTCAACAAATTCGCAATGCAACACTCGTTGTCACGTATGCCAATCAAGTCTTACTAATTGATCCGTTCCTCGGCGAAAAAGGCAGCTTGCCTCCCTTCGGTCAAACACCGAATGCCGTCGCCAATCCACTCGTCGACTTACCGGTCGATGTCAAGACACTGCTCGATCCTGACGCGATCTTCGTCACGCATCTGCATGCCGATCATTTCGACGATGCTGCAAAACAACTTCTACCCAAGCATTTGCCACTCTATGCGCAGCAAGAAGAAGACGCGCAGCAAATCCGAGAAGCCGGCTTCACGAACGTCTCTTCCTTCGATTCCGGTGTAACGATCGGTGATATCCAGGTCCATCGAACAGGTGGACAGCATGGTGTCGGTGAAATCGGCGAACGGATGGGACGTGTGTCTGGGCTCGTCCTCACCCATCCGGACGAACCGACACTTTATATCGCAGGTGATACGATCTGGTGTGACGAGGTCGCGCATGCAATCGAACAACATACGCCCGATATCATCGTCGTCAACAGTGGCGCCGCCCAGTTCTTGACCGGAGAGCCGATCACGATGTCACAGCGTGATCTCCTTGCCGTACACGAAGCGGCGGCGGAAGCGACGATCATCGTCTCGCACCTCGAGTCCGTCAACCACTGTCTCTTGCGACGTGATATGATTGCTGACTTTTTAGCCGCCTTCCACCTTTCTGCCCATTTCCTGATTCCAGAGGATGGCGAAACGATGTCATTTTAAGAACAGTAACCTTCATTAAAAAGAAGTCCTGCTTTTCGAGTAACAATCGAAAGCAGGACTTCTTTTTGTTATGGGATGACAAGACCTAACAAGCGAGCAAAGGCGACTGCTTGCTCTTCCGTAATGACAGCGCCTGGTAAAAATCGCGGATCGATCGTAATACCAGAGAGTTCCGTCTGCCGGAGGTCGAGACCTTTTAACGGTGTTTCAATCCATTGGCTATCTGTAAGCCGGACCGCTTCGAGTTTCCAATGGGTCGGCTTCACTTCGAAGAACTGTGCTTCTTTCATCGTCGTTTCGCTCCAGTGTTGATGACGGACCGTACTGCGAATGAACTGTGCGTAATCCGCAAGCCCTTCCTGAATCGTTAAATGGTCAAGCGTACAATCTTCAAACTGGATGCCCGTCATCCGGCATCCGACGAAGGACACACGGTGAAAACGAGTTTCTTGGAAGTGACATCCCGTTAAGTCGCATTGCTCAAAACGAATATCTTCGAACGAACCACGGTCAAAGGTCAGATTCGCGAACGAGACATTTTGAAAACACACTTGATAGGCATCGATGCGTTCTGTCAGTTCACTCGGCATCGACTCTTTCTCATAACGCGCTCCTTTTAGATACGGGTCATCGATTTCGACTTGATCGAACGTCTCTGGCTGAAGCGTCTTCGGTAATTCTGGTAATCGGATAACGGTCTCTTTCAATGAAGGTTCCCCCTTTTTTCTCTCCCTTAGTGTACCAAACTCCTTTTATATGAGGAGAAATCGTTCGAATTCCCCTTTTTTCAACAGTTTTTATTTTGAGACACTTTGAGACCATGCTATAGTCAAGGAAAATCAAAATAAGAACATACGTTCTTTTATGTAAAGGAGTGATTCAGATGTTTCCTTCCGTCGTTTTACCACAAGATAAACGTATTTTTTGCGTCGACAGTGTGTCCTTCTACGCCAGCTGTGAATGCCAGTATCGCAATCTTCCTCCCTTGACGACACGCCTGGCGGTCGTCTCCGATTTAAAACGAAGCGGATCCGTCATTCTCGCTGCCACCCCTGCCTTAAAAGCACTAGGAATCAAGACAGCCGGTCGACTGTACGAAATCGAGCAATTGCCATACGCTGTTCGTCGTACGATTCAACTCGTCGAACCACGTATGCTCGCTTATATGAAGACGTCGATTCGTGTCCTGGATGTCCTGCACCAATTCGCCCCACCTGAAGCCATCCGCGTCTATTCGATTGATGAAAGTTTCATTGACATGACCGGAACCGATCGCCTATTTGGTTCCGACCTGCAAGCTGCCCTCAAAATTAAAGAAGCAATCCTGAAACAGACCGGCATCCACGTCCGGATCGGGATTGGTCCAAATAACGTCATCGCGAAACTGACGCTTGATTTAATCGGGAAAAAAGAAGGCATCGCGCGATGTGGATATGCTGATGTCGCACGACGTCTTCATGACTTTCCGATTCGGAAGATGTGGGGAGTCGGACACCGCATGGAACAACATCTGCAGATGATGGGGATTGAAACAATCGGTGACCTTGCCATGCGCCCTGTCGAAGAGTTACACGAACGCTTCGGTGTCATCGGTGCCGAACTGTGGCATCACGCTTGGGGACTCGACGCGTCACCGACACTGCTCCCCCCGCGTCATCTGTTCGAGAAAGCTCCTCAACGGACGATTGGACACGGTGTGACCTTAATGCAGGACTATTATCAGTTCGAACGCATCCGGAATGTGCTCAATGAACTGGTGCAGGATGTCGCCGCACGTTGCCGCTTTTCGAATCAAGTCGGCTGGACCGTTCACATCGGTGTCCGTTATTCTCGAAACGTCGTCCGAAGTGGCTTCTCCCGTCAAGTGCGGTTGCCTTACCCGACATCCGATGAACGCATCATTCTGCGTCACGTCTTACAATTGTTCGAACCGAATTGGCTCGATGGGGAACCTGTTCGATTTTTATCCGTTGCAGTGGGGCATTTGACTGCCGATCAAGGCACCTTACAGTTGTCTTTGTTCGAGGATAATGCGCGGCTCTGGAAACGGCGACGGTTATTAAAAGCAATGGATGTCGTTAACCTCCGCTACGGAAAAGGAACGATTCGCCTCGCTGTCTCGTTTCTTGATACGAGTGTCGCCAAACGTCGCCTTCGTTTTGTCGGCGGTCATCCGGGAGGTGATCTTCATGACAGCGTATCGTGATCGGGGAAATTTAAAATGGATTCCTTTTCTCATGCCGGAACATTTGCAATTACTGCGGGAATACTATGTCCAGATGCATCAGCTCGACTTGCCTGAAATTGATGAACAGTTGCAAGAATCATGGCACTTTCTGCTTCAAGAAGCTTTAATAGAAGGAAACGAACTTGAAATCACGTATTATAAGGAAAGTAGCTACGTGACGGTCGTCGGTTTCGTCGAACGATTAGAACCCGAACGTTCCGTTCTCTTTCTGCGCGGACGTGAAGTCATTGAAATTCCCTTCACACGAATCGTCCGGATCGAAAACGGGTAAGCTCTCATACAGATGGATGCTTTAAATCGTGCCCGGAAAGAAGGAATAGTCATGTTGGATTGGTTTACTTCTCTCCCCGTCGTCGTGCAAGCACTGCTTGCCGGAATGATGACGTGGGGGTTAACCGCACTTGGTGCGGCACTCGTCTTTGTCTTTACGACGATTGAAAAACGCGTCATGAACATGATGCTCGGTTTTGCTGCCGGCGTCATGATTGCTGCGTCATTTTGGTCGTTGCTTGCTCCTGCGATCGAGTTCACAGAGCAAGATGGTGGAATCGCTTGGATTCCTGCCGCCATCGGTTTTCTCGCTGGTGGATTTTTCGTTCGTCTCCTCGACTTCGTCACACCGCATTTGCACTTATCTGCACCACTCGAAACAGCGGAAGGTCCTTCGACAGGACTCAAGAAAACGACGTTATTATTTCTTGCGATCACGTTGCACAACATTCCCGAAGGTCTTGCGATTGGTGTCGCTTTTGGTGCCGCCGCCTTGAACATGGACGGGGCGACCGTCGCCGGTGCCTTGACGCTTGCACTCGGTATTGGGATTCAAAACATGCCGGAGGGGGCTGCCCTGTCGATTCCATTACGTGGCGAAGGCATGTCGCGTCGGCGCGCCTTCCATTACGGTCAATTGTCAGCAATCGTTGAACCGATTGCCGCGATGGTCGGAGCAGCTGCGGTCTTCTTTGTTCAACCGCTTCTTCCGTATGCGTTATCGTTTGCTGCCGGAGCGATGATTTTCGTCGTCGTCGAAGAATTGATTCCGGAATCACAAGCAGAAAACGGATCCGATTTAGCAACGCTTGGTTTGATGGTCGGTTTTACGGTCATGATGATTCTTGACGTCGCTTTAGGATGAAGCCGTTGCAAAACGAGCAGTGGATGATACCGTCTTCTGCTCGTTTTTCTGTTTGTAGATTCAGGCGCATTCTAGCAAAACCAATCGATTTGAAGTTTTTCTGACCTTGTGTCCTAACAGAAAAATTTCCCTATCTCTCATAACTATCTCAATGTGAATGGACACGACGGAGTGTCTTAGTCATATCCTATGGAATCTAGATAACTGCTCACTCTTATTCAAACGAATCTAGGCATCGGGTTTCGTCTGAAGCGCATCATACTTTCTCAGACCTGCGCCCGATATTCCGATTAGTTCTATCTCACAAGAATAAAACATGATATGTTTTTAACTAGCACATCGTATAGAAGGAGATTACCATGACAATCATTGAACTTTTAAAAGCGCTCTTACTCGGTTTCGTCGAAGGGATGACGGAATTTGCACCGGTCTCTTCCACGGGTCACATGATCATCGTCGATGACATGTGGTTGCAAACTACCGATTTTCTCGGTAAATATTCGGCGAACACCTTTAAAATCGTCATTCAGCTCGGATCGATTCTTGCGGTCGTCGTCGTCTTTTGGAAACGCCTCTTCAGCTTGATCGGTTTGTATAAGATTGAAGGCGAACATGACGCAGCAGGGACACACAAGTTAAAACTACGGCACGTCTTGATCGGTCTTCTACCAGCAGCTGTTCTCGGATTGTTATTCGAAGATTTCATCGATGAGAACCTCTTCTCGATTGAGACGGTCATCATCGGTCTTGCAGTCGGTGCCCTCTTGATGATTGCAGCCGATAAATTCGGACCAAAGGAACCAAAAACGACATCGCTTGATCAGATTACATATCGCCAAGCAGCACTCGTCGGTCTGTTCCAATGTATTTCCCTTTGGCCTGGCTTCTCTCGTTCTGGTTCAACGATTTCCGGAGGGGTCTTCCTTGGGATGAATCACCGGACGGCAGCTGACTTTACGTTCATCATGGCTGTACCGATCATGTTCGGTGCTAGTTTCCTTTCGCTCGTTAAGAACTGGGAGAACATTCAACCGAACCACTTCGCATTCTATGCTGTCGGTTTCGTTGCGTCGTTCGTGTTTGCCCTCTTATCGATTCGCTTCTTCTTGAAGCTGATCAACAAGATCAAACTCGTTCCGTTCGCCATCTACCGTCTTGTCTTAGCGGCTGTCTTAGCTGTCATCGTCTACATGTAAGTTCAAACCGTTAGCTATTTTAGCTGACGGTTTTTCATTTTTTTGAAACTAATTCAGTCGCTTAAGGGTATATAGGGATGAGACATAATTAAAGGAGTGAATGCCACATGGCACGCAGAAGTCGGAGTACATCAAAACTCCCAATCATCATCGGAGTCGTTATTGTTGCCGTGATTGCCTTTTTAGCAATCGGACAATACAATAGCCTCGTCAATGTAGAAGAAGATGTATCGAATAAATGGTCGCAAGTCGACAACCAAATCAAGCGTCGTGCGGATTTGATTCCGAATCTCGTTGAAACTGTCAAAGGTGTCGCGGGTCAAGAAGAAAAAGTATATGGAAAAGTCGCAGAAGCCCAAGCTGGTCTTGCGCGTGCTGCGTCAACCGAACAACGGATCGAAGCCGACCAACAAGTCACGTCTTCGCTTCGCGGATTGATTGCCTTGCAGACGACTTATCCTGAACTAAAATCAAGCGAACGGTTCCAATCTTTGATGGATACGCTGGAAGGAACAGAAAATCGTCTCGGGATCGCCCGCAAAGATTACAACGATGCTGTAACCCTCTATAACAAAAAACGTCGGAGCTTCCCAACGACACTCTACGCATCCGCCTTCGGATTCGAGAAAAAACCATATTACGAGATTTCAGACAGCGACCGGGAAAATCCGACCGTCGACTTTAACAGTGATTCGAAATGATTCGGCGGTGGACGCGACTTCTATTGAGCGCGTTCCTCGTCTTCTTCCTCTTCGTTCCAACAGCTAGTGCCGTTTCAGAACGGACGGGAGCAGCCTTCTTCATTCAGGATGATGCTCAGCTGCTCAACCCTTCGGAAGAAGCCGAACTCGCGCAACTCGGTCAGGAACTCGAACAATATACGACGGCACAAGTCGTCCTCAAGACGGTTCCCGATCTAAAGGGACAGGATTTAAGCTCTTACGCCAATGAAACGTTCCGGCGCCAAGGCATTGGTCAAGAAGGAAAAGACAATGGTGTTCTTGTCGTCGTCGCTCCAAACGAAAAGGATCGCCAATTTCGGATCGAGGTTGGGTATAAACTCGAAGGGATTTTGACAGACATCACAGCCGGACGTATTCTCGATCAATATGCTGTTCCTTATAAAGAGAACGGTGAGTATGGGAAAGCAGCGTCTGAAACATATAAAGCGGTCGTCAGTGTCATTTCAAAGGATCAGTCGCTTGAGTCACAGGATCCTCCGAAAACACAAAATAACGACGGACTTCCGCTTTGGACGAAGATTCTGATCGGTGCTGGATTACTGATCTTATTGTTCCTCGATATGAAGTTCACCGGTGGTATGTTCTTCTTCGCGATTTTGAACATCTTCTCCGCGATCATGCGTGGTGGCGGTGGAAATGGTGGCAGTCGTGGTGGTGGCGGAAGTTCTGGCGGTGGTGGTGCCGAACGGTAGAAAAGGAGTCGTTTTTTCATGAGGATCATCTTAGGGTATTACCTCCTCCTGACACTCATCGGATTTGTCTCGATGTGGCAGGATAAACGTCGAGCGCAACAACATGCTTACCGGACACCCGAAGCAACACTATTGACGATTGCTTTCCTCGGTGGTGCGCTCGGTTCTTGGATTGGTATGTACACAGTCCGGCACAAGACACGGAAAGCGAAGTTCCAATGGCTCGTTCCAATAGCCGCTATCTTGCATCTCGCTTTCTGGTTTGTTTACACTTCACAATGAAAGAATGTGACCGATAGAGAAGAGAACGTACGGAAATGTGTCCGTCGTTCCTTCTTTTTTTGTATGAGGTCAATGATTATGAATAACAGGTTTAATTTCTTTTTTGTTCAGGGTAAAGAATTTAACCAATTTAATAAATACATCTTTTTTTGATGTACTGAGAGGTGGACATCCCTTTATGTGGCATCCTTGCGCCGAATGTACGACATCAATCCGTTTCGTTGAAGCGGGAGCACTCCATATTCAATCACCAACGCCAGAAATCTATTCCTATCAATCGTTCGAACAGCTCGAACAGTTATTGACATCGCTCTTACGTGTAGCGGATTATCCAGTGTCGTGTCGCGCCACACAATCGCGTTACGTGACAGCACCTATCCTAGCTTCAGCGCTTCTAGAACAACTGAAGCATCGATCTGCGATTGATTTCATCCAGCATGGGGTCATGACGAGCCACCTACAACCGATTTATGATATCCAGCGTAACGTGCTCGTCGCGAACGAAGCCTTGCTACGAGCAGCTGATGACAATACGCCGATTTCACCAGGTGTCCTGTTTTCAACGGCCTCGAAGATGGGACTTCATTCCCGTCTCGATCAACGAGCGCGTGAAGAAGCCATCCGTGCGACGCACCATATTGGTGGCACAGCAAAAACGTTCATCAACTTCCTTCCTTCGACGATCTATAATCCGGAGTATTGCCTGCGCCATACGTTTGAGATCGTCGAACGTTATCAAGTCGATCCGAGTCGGCTCGTCTTCGAAGTCGTCGAAACGGAAAAAATTGAAGACGTCAACCATTTGAAACACGTCTTCGAACAGTATAAAAAGCAAGGCATTCAAGTAGCACTGGACGATGTTGGCGCTGGTTTCTCGACACTCGATATGTTGTCCTTGCTTCAACCGGATTATATTAAAATCGATCGTTCCTTCATCGATCACTGCGATACAAACTCAGAAAACGAAGCCTTTTTACGAAAAGCCCGCCATCTGACACGAGAAATGGGGATTCAAATCTTAGCGGAAGGTATCGAACGGCAAGAAGAACTCGATCTTTGCCGCGAACTCGGCTTTGATCTTGGTCAAGGATACCTACTCGGTCGCCCTGCTCCTTACGCTCGTTTTGCGAAAGCACAATAAAAATACGCACATGGACCGTCTGATGATTCAGTCCATGTGCGTATCTTTATGTTAAGTCGTCGAAACGGAAACCGTCTCGTTCCGTGTGATAGCATCGACTAATTGTTCTGTTGATACAATCGGACGCAACAGACGACACAGTTCCTCTTTTGATGTCCGTAAAGCAAGTGCTTCGACGACATCGAGCGATAATGCGAAGTCTGCGAGTGTCGTCGGCTGTTCTTGTACAAGAAGATAGTCACGCAACTCTGCATAATCGTCATCATGTCCGAGTAACTTCTCCTGAACGAGTAGTCCGTAACCGACCTTACTCCCGTGTAAAAACGCATGCGTTTCTGGATGAGGCGATAACGCGTTATGCACTGCGTGTCCGATTGCACCACGCGTCGCCGCGTCACCAAAACCACCAATGCTTCCGGCTAACGGAATGACGGTTTCGACGAGATGTTGGATTTCAACGGGATACTCACGAAAACGCGTTTCCGTTATATTCGTCGACAAGATAAGATCCTTACAACGTTCAGCTGTCCGAAGCGCCATCTCAATGATGGGATCTTCAGCCGATGATCCGCTTAAGGCACGTGCTTCATACCACTTCGCTAGCGTATCGACGAGTCCCGCTACAAAATAAGCATACGGACTTGCTGCGATGATCCGATGATCGAGTAAAAGGGCTTCAATCACGACGGGGAACGTATCAAATCGGATGTACTGTCCCTCTTCGTTATACATGACACTGAGCGGAGTCCACGGAGCACAGTTCGAGACGATCGTCGGAATGACGATGACCGGGCGTTGTAATTGAAACGCGACCTGTTTTGCCGTATCGATGACACTCCCACCTCCGAGCGCGAGAATCACATCGTATGGAGCACATACCTGTTTGAAAGCTTCCACTTGTTGATCCGTACAATGCCCTTCAAATGAAAGACGTGGTAATGCTGGTAAAGCAAAAGCGGCTGCTTCATAGGCTTGACGTCCATGAATCAGGACTGCTGAACGATTACCTATCACTTCTTTGAGTTGATCGAGCGCGTTTTCCTCATGTATGTATTGCAAAACAGCTTGTCGAATCACAGAATCGCCTCCTAATATTTGTTATCGCTCAGTATACGCAAAAGAACCTGCTTCGGCAATCATTCGATTTTTATAAGAGGAGCGCGTACACTAGAAAAGAGAAGAATTTACTAAAAAGGAGTCGATGAATCGATGCAACAGATTACGTTAAACAACGGTATCAGCATGCCCCAACTCGGATATGGTGTCTTTAAAGTACCGGAAGAAGAAGTATATGAAGCGGTCAGCGAAGCACTCCGCGCCGGGTATCGTTCGATCGATACGGCGATGATTTACGAGAATGAAGAAGGTGTCGGTCGCGCACTGCGTGACTCCGGCATTCCCCGAGAAGAGATCTTTCTGACGACGAAAGTCTGGAATTCCGATCACGGCTACGAAGAGACACTTGCCGCTTTCGAGACGAGTCTACAAAAGCTTGGTGTCGATTATGTTGACTTGTATCTGATTCATTGGCCGATGCCAAAAGAGGATCGTTATGTCGAGACATGGCGGGCGCTCGAACATCTCTATGCCGAAGGGAAGACGCGTGCTATCGGTGTTTCGAACTTCCATATTCCGCACTTGGAACGAATTTTAGCCGAAGGATCGATCGTTCCTGCCGTCAATCAGATTGAACTCCATCCGTTCCTTAGCCAAGAAGCGATCCGAGACTTTTGCCGCAAGCACGGTATCGTCGTTGAAGCTTGGAGTCCGTTGATGAAAGGACGCGACGCGTTGACGCATCCGGTCATCGTCGATATCGCGAATCGTCATCAGAAAACGCCGGCTCAAGTCGTCCTCCGTTGGCACTTGCAACACGATATCGTCGCGATTCCGAAATCCGTCACGCCAAGCCGCATTCGCGAAAATCTTGATGTCTTCGACTTCAGCTTGTCAGACGCTGATATGCAAGCCATCGATCAATTGAACGCCAACGTGCGTACAGGATCAAATCCGGATCATAAATAAGACGAGACGATTCTCGTTTAATCTCCATACAAAAAGAAGGTACCTTTCGGAATTGATCCGGAAAGTACCTTCTTTGATGATGACCCTGATGCGTGATTCTAATCTATTATTTTAGCGGTCTAAATTATTTCCATGATCTTGCTTGGCGATGTCATCCGATTGATGTTTCGATTGACGACTTTCTTCGCCGTCTTGCGTTGCATCATGTTCTTTTTCCTCGCGTTCTGTTTCCGGACGTCGGAAATCGTCATCCCGACGCATTGCAATATCCGGTTCTCGGTTCCCGTCGAGTTTTTTCGCGTGATCGATTGCCTGCTCGTCTTGCGGCATCTTGTCCGTACCGGCACGGTGCAAATCAATTTCCGCATGCTCTTCCTTCGAATCTTTATCAACATCAAGCGGATTACCGGAGCCGAGCTGTGCATTGGAATTCGCATCTGATGACGTATGCGTCTCTTCGCCACTACCATAGCGAACTTTAACATCAGGATGCGTATTATCTGTATTTAAATGTGGATCGAACTGGATGTCTTGGACTTCAAGTAACAGAACGAAGCCCCCACCTTCGACTTCCGTTTTGCGTTGTTCGATTTCATTGTCTGATAGATCAAGTGACCCAAACAAATCATCGACTTCTTGATCGCGTCCTTTGTTCCCGCGAATTCGATCAATCCAAGACGGTTTCGTCGTCGCGATTTCTGCATCCATTTGGCTACGAACGAGTGCGATGTTCGACTTCTCTTTGACGATGACGTAGAAGTCTTCCTCCCGATGCCCTTGAATGTGCAATTCGTCCATTTTTGAGATCAATTCTTCTTCTGAATAGAATGTTCCGATATATTGTTTCGTTTTCATGGATGTTCTCCCCTTATCGACACGATTTGTCATGCGTGACTTCTATAAGGAGTATTTCCTCTTTTGCGTTAAAATATGCCAAAAAACATGCGTTCCATTAAAACGTCATCTGTTTGACATGTAAACGATCATTCGCCGACAAGTTTCAGACCAATCGTCGCACTTAAGACAAGACCGATACAAACCAGTCGCTTCCAGTCTTTTGATTCGTTATAGAGCACCATGCTGAGGATCGCACCGCCCGCTGCTCCGATTCCCGTCCAGACCGCGTACGCCGTTCCCATCGGTAAACCATTCATTGCAAGCGTTAAGAATAGGAAACTGAGTCCGAATCCTGTTCCCATCAACAGTAAATTCTTCGCATTCTTATTTTGATTGAACGTATTGATCAAGACGACACCAAACATCTCAAAGATTCCGGCAATGATTAAATAAATCCAACTCATGCTGATTTCTCCTCTCCACTGACTAACTTCAGACCGATGACGCCGACGAGTAAGACAGCGATCAATGCTAATTTCATCACGGAAGCGGCTTGATCGAATAACACGATGTCCGTCACGACCGTTCCTGCTGTTCCGAGACCGACGAAGACAGCATAGACCGTTCCGACTGGTAAATGGTTACTCGCTTTAATTAGCACGGTAAAGCTAACGATGATACAGACGATCGTTGCAGCCCACTCAAGTGGTGTTGCCGCATGTTTTAATCCGATGACCCAGCCCACTTCAAAACACGCTGCGACGATGATGCCAATCCAATACTTTGCCATAATAATTGCCTCCTAATAGGTAAATTCAAATGAAAAAGCCCGGGAGCAAGCGAGACGATTCGCTTTACTCCCGGGCTTTTATCCCTCCGTTGCATGGACAAACGTCCATGTTCCTCCCTCGGTCCAGCCGTACGGAACCCTAGAGGATACTCCCTATTCCATTCGATACAACCACCCTAGCACGCCCTTTTTCCTATGTCAAACAGGAATCTGTTCCCCATCTGTCAAATAGAATCAAAGTGACTTCATCTGAATGAGGAGGATGCTGCATGCGTTATAAAATCAATGATCAACTTCGGATTCGTCGTTTTACACCAGAAGATGTAGAAGCGGTTCACGCCTATGCCTCACAACCCATCGTCAGTCAATTCCAGTCATGGGGACCGAATACCGAAACGGATACGAAACAATTCCTACACGATGCGCTTGAAAGTGAACTCGAGACACCAAGACGTCGTTATGTCTTTGCCGTGACGTTTCCAAGTGACGTCGTCATCGGTGCCGGTGAACTCGTCATCACAGACGTTGAGAATAAAATCGCCGAAATCGGATACGTCCTCTCGCCTGATGAATGGGGGAACGGATACGCGACGTCAATCGCCTCTTTCCTTCTCCAATTCGGTTTCGAAAAACTAGAACTACACCGAATCACGGCAACGTGTGACCCACGAAACGTCGCTTCCGAACGTGTCTTGCAAAAGGTCGGCATGACGAAGGAAGGACAGCTTCGCGAGACGGTCTATCTCGAAGACCACTGGCGCGATTCCTTGATTTACGGCATGCTCGACTGGGAATGGCAAGTGGATCACGAAGAAGATAACTAACATATGACTTCAAACGGTGTGCCGAGGCATACCGTTTTTTCATGAACAACCTCCTATTTTTTTGATTTTTATCAATTTTTAAACAAGCGCATGCTACACTATTCATAATGACAAATTTTAAGAATTGGAGTGAACCTCTTGATGAAAAAATGGACTGCTCATGTTGCTGGACTTGCCGCAACGTTAATGTTGAGCTCGGTTTTACCCGCACCCGCTTTTGCTGAATCGCCACCTGTTCAACCGACAGCAGAAACACAAACAGTCACCGAGACAACCGGGACGGCTTATTTGAAAGAGGATGCTGCGTTGCTACAAACGGCTGATTCCACAACGGTCATCCAACAACTACCAGCAGGAACGACATTCAAGACACTCGGTACGGACGGTGACTTCACTCGTGTCAGTTGGCAAGAAGGTACTGCTTATGTCGCAACAAACGCGTTAACGCAAACAGCACCTGTTTTTCAAAAACAAGCAACGCTGATGTCGAAAAGTTCACTCTCATTAGTTGCTTCACCATTTGATCCCACCGTCGTGACGACACTTCCCGCTTATCAGCGAATCGATACATACGGCACCTTCGACACGTTCACGCGTCTGAAATGGAACGAGCAATACGTCTATGTATCGACGACACAACTCGAGCAACTTCCGAAATTGGTTGGGACGCGTTATGCCAAACGAGCGACTTCTCTTTTCGTTGAGCCGAAGACGACGAGCGCGAAGACTGCCGTCACTCAAAATCAATCATTCGAAACGTTCGGAACGACGGGTACTTTTACACGTGTGGCGACTAAGACCGGTTACGCCTTCGTATTGACGACTGATTTAGCTGATACGCAGGTCGTGAGCCATCCAGAAACAGGAGTGCGTTACGTCCAACAGCAGACGACGGTCTATGCCACTGCGACTACGAAAGGAGAAGTCGTACAATCGCTTCCTGTGAATACTTCTCTTCAGACGTACGGCGTCGAGGGTTCATTTACACGAATCAAACGAAACGACGAGTATGCCTATGTATTGACGGCACATCTCGGTACGTTGAAATACTATCCAAAGACCGCACGCCTCTATGTTCAGCGCGCTACACCGATCTATAGTGCACCGAATGCTTCCGGCTCCATAATCGATCAACAAAAAACAAATACTTTATTAACGATCTATGGTAAAAGTGGCGTCTACAGTCGAATTATTTTCCGCGGAGTCCATGCCTACGTTAAAACAGCTGATCTTGGTAGTGAAAAAGTATACGCCGCAACCGGAACACGGTACGCCAAACGCAACTTGTCCGTCTATACGTCTGCTTCAACGAAAAGTAAAATGATGTATTCTGTCAAACGAGCTGATAAACTAACGATTTACGGCACGAGCGGTAGTTACACACGATTAAAAAAAGGGACGGTCTATGGTTACGTCAAGACGAGTGATCTCGTCACGAAAAAGCCGGATCTGTGTGACGTTACCGGTCAACGTTACGTGACAGAGGACGACGTCGTCATTCGGTCACAGGCAAAACTGTCGGGTAAAAAAATCGGCACGTTGAAAAAAGGAAAATCAATCACCATCTATGGAAAAAGCGGTTATTTTACACGTGTCAAATATAACAATATCTTTGGTTTCGTCGATTCGAGTCGGATCGGACTAAATAAACCAACAGCAAAAGCGAAAAAAGGGACAACGTTTTATGTCCATCTGGACCAAACGCCACTCTTCTCTGCTGACGTCGCTTACAGTCGGCCAGCTGCCTATTTGAAAAAAGGGACAAAATTGATTGGTCTGAAATCAATTGATGATGATTTTTGGCAAGTTCGCTTAGCCAGCGGTCAAACGGGTTACGTCCTCAACCCTTATATCAGCACGAGCAAACCCGATATGAAACTGACACAAAAAGCAATCAATCGAACGAAAATCTATACCGTCAAACAGACGACATCCTTCTTTTCGAGTCCAACCAGTCCAAAAGGCAGCGGACTCGTTGAGCAAGGCAAACGTGTTTATCCGCGTCACCGGGTCGGAAACTTCTATGTCATCCAGTCAGGCTGGACACCCGTCTATCTTCCGGTCTCAGCTGTGACGATTACGTCCGATAAACGGGTCATTAAAAAGAATAACACGCGCGGTGAAAAGCTGATTCAAGCAGCCGTCCAACATATCGGTACACCTTACACATGGGGATCGCAAAATGCCGTGAACGGTGGCTTCGATTGTTCCGGTTTGATTCACTACGCGACAAATAAGGCTGGAAAATACGGTGGTCGGACGAACGTTCGCGGCTACTGGTACGGTGCTTTCTTTACGAATCGCCGGACGAGTATCTCGAGTGGTAAACGCTCAGATATCGTCTTCTTCCAGAACACCTACACGGATGGTCCATCGCATATCGGAATCATGCTCGATAGCGAACACTTCATCCATGCGGGCGGTTCACAGCTCCAAATCAATTCGATTTATGAACCGCGTTGGCAAGAGCATTTCCTCGGATTTAAATCGATGTAAGACAAAAAAAGACGAAGCCGTCGAATTCGACGGCTTCGTCTCTTCTTATCGCAACACGTCAGAATGTCATCTCGACGTATTTCGTCACTTGTCGATCCATCAAGTACAACTCAATCTGTTCACGGTAGGCTTTATAGTGATCGGATGCGATATGCGCTTCAAGTGCCTCTTCGTCCCGATACACTTCATACAGCATGAATTGATGCTCGTCTTCGATCGATTGGTGCAAGGAATAGCGTAAGCATCCTTCCTCTTTTTGTGCGGCATGATAGACCGTTTCTAAAATCGGAAAGACTTGATCCGCGAGTCCTGCTTTGATTGTAAGTACAGCGTTGACGACGATTTCTCCCATGTTTCATTATCCCCTTTCGTGATTACCTGTATCTGTACCCATTTTCACGAAAAAACACACGTCAAAGGAGCTTGAAGATGCAAACTCAACTTTTTGAAGCACTCGAACAATTCGAACCGACGATGATCGCGTTACGGCGTGATTTCCATCGACATCCGGAACTCTCTTTTCAGGAAGTCCGCACACCAGAACGAATTGCTACCTTTTACGCGAAACAGGGCATTCCTTATCAAACAGCCGTCGGAGGTCGTGGTGTCGTCGCAACGATCGAAGGCAAACAACCTGGTTCGACGATTGCGGTCCGTGCAGATTTTGATGCTTTACCACTTCAAGAAGAGACGACGCTTTCCTTCCGGTCGATCCATCCCGGTGTCATGCATGCCTGTGGACACGATGGACATACGGCGATGGTGATGGCCCTTGCTGCTACGCTCTATCCGCTACGTGATCAATTGCAAGGAACGATTCGAATCATTCATCAGCATGGAGAAGAGGTCTTTCCTGGCGGAGCCATCCAAATGATCGAAGCCGGCGTCCTCGAAGGCGTCGATGCGATTTTCGCGACACATCTCGAAAATGATTTACCGGTTGGTACGATTGGGTTTCGGGAAGGACATACATTATGCGCGATCGACGAATTCGAAATCATCGTTCATGGTCAAGGTGGACATGCGCAAGCACCGCACAAAACAAAAGATGCGCTCGTCGCTGGAGCGCAGCTCGTCTGTAACTTACAGCATCTCGTCAGTCGACGGGTCGACCCATTTGAGCCAGCAGTTCTCGCAATCGGATCCTTCCATGCAGGAACGGCGCCGAACATCGTCACGGGTGAAGCACGCATCGTCGGTGAAATTCGGACGTTCAATGAGACATTGCGGCATCAGCTCCGGCAAGAAGTCGATCTTGTCGCCAAAACGACGTGTGCCGGCATTGGTGCCACCTATTCGATCGACTTCACGACGGGTTACCCGGCACTCTGGAATCATCCGGACGAGACAAAACTCGTTCAGGTAGCCGCTTCTTTCTTACCGGAAGCATCCGTTCGGGCACTCACACCAATGATGGCTGCGGATGACTTCGCGCATTATCTAACACACGTCCCGGGAAGTTACTTCTTTACCGGCTCCGGATATACGGACGGTCGCGTCAACTACCCACAGCATCATCCGCAGTACGAAATCAACGAACAGGCGTTATTGGTTGGTGCGAAAACACTCGGAGCGACCGTTTTACGTGCCTTGAAACCTAAGGATTGACTTTATTTCTGTGTGAATGGTATCATCACAACAATGATAACGAATGACATCAACTTCATATACCCTTATCAAGAGTGGACCGAGAGATCTGGATCGATGACGTCCCAGCAACCTGCGCATAGCAAGGTGCTACGACCAGCAAAGCGAAAGCTTTGGTTGATAAAAAGCGGCGACTCCTTTTGCAACCAAGCGAAGGAGTCGTTTTCGTTTTCTCGCTGTCAGACATACAATGGGAATTTCCCACGGAGAGGAAGAGACGGATGGAAAAAGCAACATTTGCAGGTGGATGTTTTTGGTGCATGGTGACACCATTTGAAGAATTACCAGGAATCGAGGGAATCGTATCAGGTTACATGGGCGGTCACGTCGACAATCCGACGTATGAGCAAGTCAAAACAGGAACGACGGGACATCTCGAAGTCGTCCAAATCACGTTTGATCCGAGCCTATTCCCGTACGAGCGTCTGCTCGAACTCTACTGGCCACAAACGGATCCGACGGATGCAGAAGGTCAATTCCAAGATCGTGGCACGCAGTACGCACCAGCGATCTTCTACCATACGGATGCGCAGCATGAAGCAGCAATCGCTTCCCGTGACGCCCTTGCTGCAAGCAATCGTTTCAAACAACCCATCGTGACGCGGATCGATGCCGCTTCTGAATTTTATCCGGCGGAAGAGTACCATCAAGACTTCCATAAGAAAAATCCAGAACACTATAAAAAAGATCGTGCTGCCTCTGGTCGCGATGCTTTCATCGAGCAGGAATGGAAAGATACGACGACGGTCTAATCACCTCGAACCACATACAGTAGCTGAGACTGATTTCAAACATTTCGTTCTTCCCCTACTTTCCAGTAGAAAGTGGAGGATGACCGAGATGTCACTGGAGTCAGTCTTTTTGTATGTAAACAAATGATGTCTTCTTTACCAACACCCTCACATAAATTTGTAATCGTTTACAAATGAAGTCTTTTGTTTTACGGTTAATAAAAATTAACCGGTTAAAAAGGAGATGATTGCATGGAACAAAAAGCGATTCACATATTAGAGAGCTATGAACAGTTAAAAGTGATCAGTGATCCGTTACGAACAAAAATCCTCATGTTTCTCGTCGAAAAACCACATACGGTACATCAGTTAGCCCACTTGCTGACGTTATCCCGCGCAAAGATCCTCTATCATGTACGAGAACTTGAAAAGCATGACTTGATTCGCCTCGTCCGGACGGAAGAACAGGGCGGCAATCTATTGAAATACTATCAAGCGATTGCTCGAGGCTACATTCCTGCCGATCATCTACTGAACTTCGTCGAGACGAATGAAGCGACCCGGCAGTCGTATCTTGAGGTATTGGACCGAGCAAAGACACGCGTCCTCACCGCTCCAACTACTGCTTTTTCTCCTGTGTCTTCAAACGTTGAAGACTGGATGAGCTTATCGCTTCAAAAGGAACTGACGATGTCTGAAGCCAATTTTCGGCAATTTTCTACCAAATATCGTGCTCTATTGGACGAGTTCACACAGTCCCCTTCACTAGACGAAGAAGATAAAAAACACTTCTATATCATGACGACTGCCTTTGCAATTGATGAACCACTATTTGAGAATGACGACGTCTAAACCGGAGGTGCCATATGCTGCCTGTTGAAATGGATACGCAACAATCGCTGTTTAAAAATCCATCTTTTTTATTTTTATGGGGGTCCGGTATGTGCTCTGCCCTCTCCCTATCAACCTATCTGTTTGTTGAACAATGGTATGTCATCCATACACTAAACCAGGCGTCATATCTTGGATTCGTCCTCATGGCCACCTTGTTACCCCGTATTTTTCTCATGTTATTCGGTGGCGTCCTATCCGATCGCTATAAACGTTCGACGATCATGCGCATCTCGAGCGCTTTACGGATCAGTTTCATTCTCTGTCTTCTCGCATTACTTCATACCGATCAGCTTACATTGCTGACGATTTTAGTATTCGCCTTGCTATTCGGTAGTGTGGATGCATTCTTTTCGCCGGCGAATGCTTCCTTACTGCCTACACTCGTTCCGAAAGAACAACTCACTAAAGCCAATTCACTGATTCAAACATCTAATCAAATCGCCCTCTTTTCAGGTCCGATTCTTGGTGGAGTCATCCTCAGCCATTCTTCTTACTCGCACGTTTTTCTCGTAATTTTCGGAACACTCTGTCTGACGCTTCTCTTCACGTATGGTATTCGTGAATCTAAGATCAAGCGAGCACGTCAGCATTCAGCTCTCTTTGAACTAAAAGAAGGGCTACATTACGTCTTTCACTTTCAGCAACTCAAGCAGATACTTTTTCTTGTCATCTGTGTCAATTTCTTTTTCTTTGGACCACTCTTACTCGGAATCCCCTTACTCGTTCATGATGTGCTCCAAGGAAATGCGATGGATTTAAGTTATATGCAAGGGGCTTATCAAATGGGAATGCTTGGAGGGGCGCTCTGGAGTGGTTTTACGCAGAAGAAAGAAAACGGGCTTACTTCATCAGTCCGATTGATTGGCGCATTAGGTCTGCTTCTCTTCCTGCTTAGTCAAGTCCAACAGATTTCGTTGTACTTGATCGTCCTGTTATCACTTGGTGTCCTTTCTTCCATCATCAATATTCACTTCATTACGTTCATCCAGTCTCAGTGTGCGGAACAGACGATGGGACGTGTCATGAGTGTCGTGAATGCCGCGTCAAATGGTCTCGTTCCATTATCTTACGCGCTCCTTTCGTTTCTACTGTCGTTTCACGTTTCGATCACGACAATCATGTTGTACTGTGGTCTTCTCATTATTGTTCTCTCGCTTTACTTTAGAAAACGCATGATCCAGGTCAAAAACTAGTCAAAAAAAGACAGTGGATTGGAATACCACCGTCCTCGTTCTGTATTCGGTTATTACGAAACACGTTCTATCTGATCCTTTGCCTGTTGTTCCGGCGCCACGACTTGATACCGCTTCAAAACGAAGATCCCACATACCATGACAGCGAGACCGACGAGCTGACCGAATGATAAGTCGATTTGCGGCAAACCGAACCAACCGAACGTATCGACAGCGAGAGCAAAGCTTAACTGCGAAATCAGAACGACAGAGATCGCGACGGACGGACCAAGCAATTGAATTCCACGCATGACACAAAAAACGACGCCAACACCGACAAGTCCACCAAACCAATAGAGTGGCGATACGTTTTGAATCTGTCCGATTGTTCCACCACGAAACAGAACATACGTGACACTTGCTCCGACGAAACCGACGAAGAAGACTAGCGTCGTCGTCGCCCAAGCGCCAAACGCGTCACTCATCCTAGCATTCAATACCGTCTGTAAACTGATCAACATCCCTGCCAATACGGCACACACGATGCCTATTACCATGTTCGTTCCTCCTTACTCATAGCTGTTGCCGTTCGCCTTCTCGCGAATCCGCTCCAGATCGACAATGATGATTTTCCCGCGTCGTCGAACGAGAATCTCTTCTTCACATAATTTCGTGATGATCCGATTGAGATGGCGATAACTCGTTCCAAGCCAGTCGGCGACGTCATGCAGGTTCGACGTCCGCATCTCCTGATAAAATAAACTGTCACTGGCTTCAGAAGCAATCGACAACAAATACCCTGCAAATCGCTCTTCAACGGTATACAACACATGGTGCGACGCTGATTTCGAGTCGGCATACCACTTCGCTGTGATCGTGCGTAATAAAAATTGCAGAAAGACGTTCGTCGTATTGTGCTCGCGTAAAATCGCATACGGTACGCTCAACACCTCGACATCGGTCACCGCTTCGACCGTATTCAATACTTCCCGTTCGTTGATGAACTCAGCGTCACCAATCACTGTCAGTGGTGTCTTGAATCGTAGAATCCGTTGCTTTCCTTCTGACGAGGCAGCAGATATCTTGACCTTGCCTGCGACGATGAAGTACATCCGGTCGATCGCTGCCCCTGTCGTACAGAGGAGTTCCCCTTTTTGGAAGGTTTCTTGACGCAACCAAGCGCGCGTCTCTTCCGTCAAAATCGTATCCAGTCCGTACTGTTGAATGACGGTTTCCATGTTCGTTCCCTCCCTTTAGGCAAGTGAGAAAATCGCAACTCCTGCAAGCATGAGACCCACACCAACCCACTGACCACGATTTCCTTGTTTTTTTAAGACACCGAACCATCCCTTTAAATCAATCACAAACGCACATAAAATCTGTGCGACGAGTAATAAACACATCGCCCATGTCATCCCGAGTTTTTGGATTGCTGTCAGTTCCGTTACGACGACTAGCACGCCAATCAAACCGCCACTCGCATAAATCCATGGTAACTGACGGAAGCCACCGATTTTCCGATCTCGTACGAAACTGTAAATGACTAAACAACCCATCAGACCCACAAAGTGGACGATCAATACGGACAACCACGGTCCGACGCCTGTCGCAAGGCGCGCATTGAATATGCCTTGCAGGGCGATGAACAGACCGCTCATCAAAGCAAACACGACTCCTTGCACGTCATCTCCTCCTTTAATCTCTACACTAGAGTAGACCTTACTCATGCCCTACTTGAAAAGGACAAATGTCCCATTTTCAAAAAAACATGAAAAAACCCGCTGTCCACAAGTGGCATCACGGGTCCCTCACTATATACTCATGTCGTAAAACGAGTCGTCGTCTGTTTCAGCTGTTCCTCTGCTTCCGCCATCATGCGCGTAAACAACTCCGCAACAGTCGGCACATCATGAATCAATCCCGCAACCAGTCCAGCGTTGACATACCCTTTCTCCTCATCGCCCTCAAGAGCGCCCGTAATATGATACGACTCATTCGTCTGATCGAGAAAAGCAGCAGGTGTCTCTGCTGTGAGTCGTTCGACGTAAGGACCATCAAGGACACGTCGGACGAATCCGACGGAACGTCCGATGATGCGTGTATCGGTATCGGTCGCATCCATTAAGTGCGCCTTGTATGCCGAATGAACCTTCGCCTCTTCCGTCGCGATCAATCGTGTTCCAAGCTGGGCACCAGCCGCACCAAGCAACAGAACAGCTGCTAGTCCACGCCCGTCACCAATCCCACCCGCTGCCAGGATCGGAATGTTGATCCGATCGACGAGTTGCGGAATCAAGGTCAGCGTCGTCAACTCGAGCGGTGAATTGATACCTGCCGCTTCAACTCCCTCCGCTACGAGTACATCAGCGCCTGCCTGTTCTGCCTTTAACGCCTGTTTGACTGAAGCGACAACCGCGATCGTTTTGATGCCAGCAGCTTGAAGTCGCGCTATGTAAGGTGCTGGATTTCCTGCCGACAAGGAGACGACCGGAATCTTTTCTGCGATCGCGAGATCAATCAGTGCTTCTGTATAGGGAGACACACGAATCGCAATGTTCAAGGCAAATGGTTGATCCGTCAGCATTCGTGTCTCGCGAATCCGCGACGCCACTTCGTCGACCGACAATGTCCCGCACCCGAGCGTTCCGAGTCCCCCGGCATTCGAAACCGCTGCCGTCAGCGCCGCATGACTAATGTTACCCATTCCTCCTTGGATCAAAGGATATCGAATTTTAAAGAGCTCACAAATCGGAAACATGTCTTTCCTCCGTTCTCGCCTTCACTCACATGCTATACTGACATGGAATGAATAGTAGTTCATCTTATTATAGAAACGAGGTCATTCTGTTATGAAGATTCCGTATCAATCGATTCATCCGAACGTCGCCTCCGATGTGTTCATCGCTCCTGGCGCTTATCTGATCGGAGACGTCACGATCGGTTCCGAGTCTACCGTCTGGTTCAACGCTGTCTTACGCGGTGACGAAGGACCGATTACAATTGGGAAACGATGCAGTATCCAGGACAACGCGACGATTCATCTCTATGAAGGGGCACCCGTCGTCATTGAAGATGAAGTAACGGTCGGACATAACGCGATTTTACATGGTTGCAAAATCGGACGTCGTTCGATCGTCGGAATGGGTGCGACCATTCTTGATCATGCAGAGATCGGTGAAGAATGCATCATCGGGGCGAATACGTTAATTCCATCGGGAAAAGTTTTCCCACCCCGTTCGCTGATCATCGGCTCTCCCGGTAAAGTCGTGCGTGAACTAACAGAAGCGGATCTCGCGATGATTCAGGAGTCGATTGATTCTTACGTCGATAAAGGATATGCTTTCCGAAACATTCTCGCAGAATCAGCTGAACAGAACACATCTGAATGACACGAATGCGGGGCGGATCAACTGATCCGTCCCGCTCTTTTCATTCGAATAAATGCTCACCGCTCTGCAAACAGCGGATGTTCCGCCGCGTCGTACGAGGCACTGCGTTGCGACACATCGTGCGTCTCTTCAAAGATTGATTCGAAGAACCGACTCGCTGGTTGTGCGAGCAATCGGTAATATTGTTCGAACAAGAGCGCCGCGTGATGTCCGCTCCAAGCATCTGGTAACAGTTCTTGCGGTAATCCAGGATCCGTGAATAGAAACTTCCGGTATTCATGTACGAGCATCGTCCGTTCGACGAAACACTGTTCATCCGTCATTTCTCCGAGTTGGAGCTGACTCTGATGGACGATGTATTGCCGGCTGTAATCCGTAATGAACGTCTCGTAACGCTCCTGCAATTCTTCCAGCGGAAACGCACGCTCGACAAGGGATTGATCCTGCTTCGGACCGTGGTATTCACCGACGAAGAAATCGACATACTCTTCGATCTCGTACGACGCGATCAATCGTTCCGCCTCTTTTTCAAGTGGGTTCGGTGAGATCCAAACGCCGTTCGATAAGTTGCCAAACCCACTCCACGTTAGTTCTTTGCGGAGCTCATCGCGAATCTGGCGTTTATCCTCCGGAATCGTGTACATCAGCGTCCGCCACTTCCCGTCCCAGTCGTGCGGTGTTGATCTGTAGATCCGGCGTGCGGCCTCCTCCATCCGTTCCACCCCACGTGGTGTCAATGAATAGAAGCTTTTATTTCCTTGTTTCTCGGAGACGAGCCAGCCTTGTTTAACCATTCGGGATACCGCGACCCGAACGGCCTGCTCGTTATGTCCGAACTCTTTGACGAGTCGAATTAAACTCCCGACCCAGATTTGATTGCCGTAATGGCGAATGTAATCGCCGTAAATCGTAAAGATCATCGATTGGGTGTTCGCACTCATGGTATTCACTCTCTCTTCAGTCGTTCATAGTGTGTATCGTTAGTATACGGGTTATTTCAAACGTCGACCATCCTCATCTTCCTTCAAAGCGTGGTGGTCGTTTTTCAGCGAAGGCTTGTAGCGCTTCCTGACGATCAGCCGTCGGAATGACGACTTCATAAGCTTCTGTTTCGAGCTGTAGTCCTTCTTCGAGTGAGACATCCCGCCCTTGATCAATCGCTCGCTTCGCTTGGCGCAAGGCAATCGGACCATTCTGTAACATCTGATTAGCAAACTCAAGGCACGTCGTCATCAACGCTTCCCGGGCAACAACGGCTGTCGCGAGTCCGTACCGTTCTGCTGTCATCGCATCGATTTTTTTCGCCGTGAAGATCAATTCCTTTGCCCGCGTCTCCCCAATCAGTCGTGGCAAGCGTTGTGTTCCACCAGCTCCCGGAATGATCCCGAAGCTGGTCTCCGTCAAGCCGACGAGCGCATCCTCGACGAGAAACCGGAAATCACAAGCAAGGATCCACTCGAACCCACCGCCGAGCGCGTGACCGTTGACGCCTGCGATCGTTGGTTGTGGCAATTGCGCGATCGACGTGAAGACATTCCGGATCGCAAGGACATTACGCCGGACTTCTTCTTCGTTTAGATGCACGCGTTCTTTTAAATCGGCACCCGCACTGAATGCTTTTCCCGTGCCTGTGAACAGGACGACCCGCGCTTCCGGGTCGACCGATAACGCATCGACCTGTTCTTGCAAGGCGACAAGCGTCGGATAATCGAGACAGTTCAAGCGTTCCGGACGATCAATCCGGACGATCGCGATATAACCTTCTCGTTCTAAGTGAATCATACGAGTCCCTCCCGATCGACGACGAGTGCGATCCCTTGTCCGACTCCGACACACATCGTTGCGAGACCATACGTCCGGTTCGTCCGGCGCATCTCATGCAATAATGTCGTCAAAATCCGAGCTCCACTCGCACCAAGTGGATGACCAAAAGCGATCGCACCACCGTTGACGTTGACCTTTTCGCTTGGTAAACCAAGTGCTTCGATGCAGGCGAGACTTTGAGCCGCAAAGGCTTCGTTCAACTCGATTTGATCGAGCTGTTCGACCGTCAACCCTGCCCGCCGGAGAACTTTTTCCGTCGCGTCAATTGGTCCGATTCCCATGATGGCAGGTTCAACGCCTGCTGTCGCACTCGCCCGGTAATACCCGAGTGGCGTCAAACCGAGTTCGTTCGCTTTTTCTTCACTCATCAATAACAGTGCCGACGCACCGTCGTTGACACCAGATGCATTCCCCGCCGTCACGGTACCACTTGGGAATAACGGACGAAGTGTCGCCAGTTTCTCACGTGTCGTCTCGGGACGAGGATGTTCATCACGATCGAAGACGCTGACGTTGCCTTTCCGGTCCGTTTGTGTGACCGCAACCAGTTCGTCCGTGAAGCGCTCTGTCTCGATCGCTCGTTTTGCGCGTTGTTGGCTTTCGAACGCAAAGTCGTCCTGCGCTTCGCGTGAGATCCCATACTGACGGGCGACGTTCTCGGCTGTCTCCGGCATCGAATCCGTTCCGTATTGATCTGCTAAACGATCATTGACGAAGCGCCAACCGATCGTCGTATCGTACATCGTCTGATTGCCACGTGGGTTGGCCTGATCCGGCTTCGCGAGAACGAACGGTGCACGCGTCATACTTTCCGTCCCACCAGCGATATAGATATCGCCTTCACCTAAGGCAATCCCTCGTGCCGCCGCGATGACAGCGTCGAGCCCTGACCCACATAAGCGATTAATCGTCGTACCAGCGACTTCGACCGGTAGACCAGCTAGTAGTCCCGACATCCGGGCGACGTTGCGATTGTCTTCTCCCGCCTGATTCGCATTACCGAAAATGACTTCCTCGATCGTCTTCGGATCGACTTGTGGATTACGCTCAAGCAACGCTTCGATGACGCGTGCTCCTAAATCATCCGGACGAACCTGACGCAAGGCGCCGTTATAGCGACCGATCGGTGTCCGAACGGCATCGATGATGGCGACCCGTTTCATGATGTCACCTCGCGATTCGTATAGTCATAGACGCCACGACCGGTTTTACGTCCGAGTCGGCCCGCTTTGACATACTGTTCGAGCAGTGGTGCCGGACGGTATTTTTCGCCGAGCTTCTCATGCAGATACTTTAAGTTATGGAGCCGAGTATCGAGTCCGACCAAGTCGCCGAGTTCGAATGGTCCCATCGGGTAGTTTAAGCCGAGTTTGATCGCTTTATCGATCTCTTCTGGTGTCCCGAGTCCTTCTTGTAACATGTAGAACGCTTCGTTTCCGACGAGCGCACTGATCCGCGAAGTTACGAACCCAGGAAACTCACGGATGACGACCGTTTCCTTCTGCATCTGACGCGCTACCTGTTCAAGAGCTGCAACCGTCTCATCCGATGTCTCAAGACCACGAACGAGCTCGATCAGTGGCATCAGATGGACCGGATTGAAGAAATGCATCGCCATGACCCGGTCCGCCCGGTTCGTAAAGGACGCAATTTCCGTTGGACTCATCGTCGACGTGTTCGTCGCGAAATAACAGTCCGGACGTGCATTCGCTTCTAGCGTTTCAAAGACTTGCTGTTTGATGCTAAGTTGTTCCGGTACTGCTTCAATGACCAGATCCGCTTGTTGTGCCGCCTCAGCTAGGTCGGTCGACAGATGCAGTCGATCGAACAATCCCTCGACCTCATTCGCGGACATCTTCCCTCGCGTGATTCCTTTCTCTGCGATGCGCTCGAGTTCTCGATAGGCACTTTCGACATATTCTTCTTTAATATCAACGAGTGTCACCTGAAATCCGCGGTGTGCTGCAACGTACGCAATGCCACGTCCCATGACACCGGATCCGACGACGACGATTTGTTCTACCATCTGAATTCCCCCTTATCCCCTGTGCTGTTAAAAAAAGGCTGGACTTCCCGACGGAACTCCAGCCTTCCCTCTTGCTTATAGTCCGAACGGATTGAGTGGACGACTGCCGTAGTACGACAAGATACTTTTTGTTTCCGTGTACAGATCAAGCGTCTCGATACAGAGTTCTCGACCGAAGCCCGATTGTTTATAGCCACCAAACGGTGTACCCGGGAATGCAGAGAACGGACAGTTGACCATGACGATGCCGGCTTTGATTTGATTCGCGACACGTGTCGCTTTCGCGCCGTCTTTCGTCCAAACGGCTGATCCGAGTCCAAACGATGTATCGTTTGCTAGACGAACTGCTTCTTTTTCATCTTTGAACGGCATGACGACGACGACCGGTCCGAAGATTTCTTCATTGACCGCTTTCATCTCATGTGTGACGTCTGTGATAATCGTCGGTGCGTACCAGAAGCCTTTTTCGTATCCTTCTGGTGCTGAAGCATGACCTCCTGTGACGATTGTTGCCCCGTCCGCTTTCGCTGACTGGACGTATCCATCGATGACATCGACTTGTTGTTGGTCGATGATCGCTCCAACGTGTGTTCCTTTATCGAATGGATTACCAAGGACGAGTTGTTTTGTCTTCGCGACGAACTGTTCCATGAATGCTTCGTAGATCTCTTCGTGGACATACAGGCGCGAGCGCGCTTCACACGATTGACCGCTGTTATAGAAGATGCCGAACAACGAACCATCAACGGCTGCTGTCACGTCCGCATCTTCAAAGACGATGTTCGGTGATTTCCCACCGAGTTCGAGTGTGACTCGTTTTAGCGTCTCGGACGCACGTCCCATGATGTCTTTACCGACTGGCGTTGAGCCCGTGAAGGCGACTTTATCGACGTGAGGATGCTCGACGAGATGGTTGCCGATCTCGCGTCCGGATCCCGGGATGACGTTAACGACACCTGCTGGTACGCCAGCCTCTAGACAAATCTCTCCGAGAATGATTGCTGTCAATGGTGTCAATGTCGCTGGTTTGACGACGACCGAGCAACCGACTGCGATTGCTGGTGCGACTTTCCAAGCTGCCATCATCAACGGATAGTTCCACGGAATGATTTGTGCACAGACACCGACTGCTTCTTTTTCCGTGTAGTTATGGAATTGCCCCGGTACGTTATTGACGACACCACGGTGACCGACGATCGCACCCGCATAGAATTCAAAGTCTTCAATCGCTTGCGTGACTTGTCCTTGCGCCGCTGCCAGTGATTTCCCTGTATCAAGAATCTCTAGTTCGACGATTTCGTTGAAGCGGGAACGCATGATGCTCGCAATCTTATTCAAGATTTGTGCCCGACGCCCGACCGGCCACATCTTCCACTTTCCGTGATCAAACGCATCACGTGCCGCTTGAACAGCACGATCGGCGTCTTCCTTCGACGCTTTTGCGACTTCTGCGATTACTTCGCCCGTTGCCGGATTGTATGTTTTGAACGTCTCGCCTGTTGCGCCCTCGACCTGTTCGCCGTTGATGAGCAAGTGATAGACGGACCGTTTCATTTCAAGTGTTTTTTCATGTACTGTCGACATTGTATTCACTCCTGTTCCTGTTGATTGAAAATCGGTGATCGTTTTTCGAGAAACGCTTGCATGCCTTCTGTTTGATCGGCTGTCGCGAACAAGAGATAGAAGTTACGGCGTTCGTGCTCCATCCCATCCTGTAACGATAAATCGACGGCTTTGTTTGCCGCGTCCTTGATCAGTCGTAACGCCATACTCGGTTGATTTGATAACCGCTCTGCCATTGCCAGCACCGTCGCTTCGACATCAGCCGTCACCCGGTTGATGATACCAAGTCGTTCCGCTTCCTCTGCCTTCATCCGGTCGCCGGTGAAAAGCCACTCGAGCGCCCGCGTTCGACCGATGCATTTCGTCAAGCGCTGCGTCCCGCCTGCTCCTGGCATGACGCCGAGTCCAACTTCCGGGAATCCGAACTGTGTCTCGGGATCGGCGTAGATTAAATCACAAGCGAGTGCCAGTTCAAAACCGCCGCCAAGGACAAAACCGTGGACACCTGCGATGATCGGCTTTTTGATTCGGCTGATCCGGTCCCAGTCCGCGAACGGATCGAGGAGTTCCATCGAGATCGGTGTCGCCTCGAGCATCTCCTCGATATCGGCGCCCGCTGAGAACGATTTTCCGTTTCCGGTCAAGACGATGACCGTCACCCGTTCGTCTCGGTCGAACGTCTCCATCGCCTCGACGATTTCCCGGACCATCGTTCGGTTCAGCGCATTGTATCGTGCCGTTCGGTCGAGTCGAATCCGACCGATCCGATCAAGCATTTCCGTCTTAACGTACTGTTGTGTCGGCATGGACATCTTCACCAATCATCAATGTGACGAGATCCCCCGCAAAGCTCATCAAGTCTTTCCCGGATGCTTTTCCTTCGAGCGAACGCATACCTGCTTGCATCGCTTCCTGACTTTCATAGACCATCTCGCACATCAAGTAGTACTTTCCGTCTCCGCCCATCGGTGAGCCGACGATTTTCGTGACATTCATTTCTTGTAGTCCTGGAATTTTTGCTGTCAATGGACCATGGACCTCAAAGTAGTGCTGATCGAATGCTTCCTTGTTTTCTGGGTGTTTGTAAAGTGCGATTAATTTTGCCATCTTGATTACCTTCCTTCACATGAGAGTAGAGACGGGTTTCATCGCCTCGAATGGATTTTTACACGATTTACAGTAGAGAATACTTCGACATGCTGTCGGTCCGAATAAGTTTTCCATCGTCACATACGTCGATCCACAATACGGACAGTCAATCTCCCACTTTCCTTGCTCAAACCGAGGAGGAGCGATACCGAATTTCTTCAATCCTTGCATGCCTTGTTCCGTGATCCGGTCTGATGTCCACGGTGGATCAAACCGGAACTGGACGTCGACCTGTTCGACATTTGGAATCACCTGCAAGGCAGATTCGGTGTTTTTTTAATGATTTCAAGCGCCGGGCAACCGAGGAACGTCGGGAGAAGCGTGACGCGCACCAGGTAACCATGCTCCGTCGCTTCCGCGTCCATCGTCTCGACCATGCCAAGATCTAAAATACTGACGCTATCAATTTCCGGATCCTTCACTCCGTTCAGGGCTTCCCGGATTGCATATTGGAGTGTCGTCGTCATGCTTCCCTCTCCTTTCACCACGTCGCGGTCTGATCAATCAAGTAGACTTCTCCGAGTGTCGCAAGCGCGTCATTCAAATCTTCCATGTGATCGCCGTCCCGCCCGTTACGCGTCATCTGCATTTCCGGAAGTGTCACGTTCAATTCGACGAGTAACGGTGTGATCGTCTGATACCAACGATCGAGTAAAATGCCTTGCCCTTCGATCAACCGCATCTCTTCGATCAATTGACCGTGTTCGCCATAATCGAACATGTCACCGAAGTCATAGAGGACTTTTTCTAGGGCTGCATCCATCTTCTGCCGCGCCGTCTCCGTCGATTGATAAAGCTGGGTGAACCATGTTTGCCAGTGCAGCAAATGATAGTACAACTCCATGTTGATCTTGACGGCAGCCGTAGCGAGTGGCTCATAACTGCTCGACTTCAAAGCATCAATCCGGATCTTTTTCGCGACCGTGTAGCAATAGTTCCGTACGACGGCGAATGCCCAGTCATATTCAGGCTTCTCCATGTAGTAGCCAGGTCCGTTGACACGTTCGACGAGAATCGAATTCTTTCGTTCATGCGCCAGTCGGACATGAGCTAATGCATCAGCATTTCCTTCGCCAAGTTCTTCGAGAAGTTGGTAATACATCGCCGCGTGTCCCATCGAATCTTGCGCAATCGACGACGAAGCGACGTCCTCTTCGATATGCGGTGCGAGTCCGAGCCATTCCGAACCACGATACGCGTAAAGGAAATCATCATCCGCGAGTTGATAGAGTAAGGAAGCGAGTGCCGTCCGTTCTTGTTCCGTCATTTGGAATCGCCTCCTTGCCAAGACATGATCTCTTTTTCATCGAGCATCTGTTGCTCGTAATGGCGCCATTTTTTCTTCAAGTAGCCGTACCCTTTCGTTGTCCGGTAGTCCTTATTATCGAGGCGTTGGAGCATCTGCTTCTCATCGGGTGATAAACCACGGATATCCTCCCGTTTGACGACCCAGATGTCGACGACCGGTTCCCGGCGCATGAAGTTTTCTTGCGCCATCAACAGTGCCATCTCCTTGTTCGGAGCGAGCAAGCTGAATTGATGGGTGAACGCCGCGTTCGGCGTCCGTTTGCTAAAGACTTCGAATTCGTGATAGAACGTCTCGTTCATCGTGCTTTCCCCTCTCATGCCTTCGTTTCAGCGAGTGCATCCCGTACCCAGGCGTTATTTTCGTAAGATGTCCGGCGCAGGTCCAGTCGCTCTTTCGAACGTGGTCCTCCCCCTTGGATGATCGTCTTGAATTTTGTCCAGTCTGGCTGTGCATATTCCCATTGCCCGGTCTCTTCATCAAAACGTAACGTCGGGTCTGGAATGACGAGTCCGAGTGAACGAATCCGTGGTACGTACTTCGTAAAGAAGTTTTGTCGGAGCTCTTCATTCGTTTTCGTCCGAATCTTATAAGCGATCGTCACGTCCTGTTTTGATGTCCCGGTCGTCTCTTTCGAGGCTGGTCCAAAGAACATCAACAAGGATTCCCACCACTCATCCAGTGATTCCTGAATCATCGCCCGCTGTTCCGGTGTTCCTTCCGCGAGTGCCATGATGATTGACTCTCCGTGTTGCGCATGGAAGACTTCCTCTGCACAGATGCGTTGCAAGGCACGTGCGTACGGTCCGTACGAAGCACCGAGCATGTTCGTCTGCGTGATGATTGCCGCCCCATCGACGAGCCAACCGATCATCCCGGCATCAGCCCATGACCGCGTCGGCATGTGGAAGACGTTGTGGAACTTCAATCGTCCCGTGAACAAATCATCCATCAAATCCCCGCGTGTCTTGCCATACGGCTTCATCAAATCCTCGACGACACGAAGTAACAGTTGTCCATGCCCCATCTCATCCTGGACCTTCGCCATGATGCCGAGCTTCCGGCGAAGTGATGGTGCTTTTGGAACCCATTCTTTTTCCGGAAGCGCACCCATGATTTCACTGATACCGTGCATCGAAATCAATTTAATCAGCGTGTCCCGGTAAAAATCAGGCATCCAGTCATCGGCTTCGATCTTTTCACCTTGCTCGATCCGCTCCTTGAAGCGAGCTAATTTTTCTTCTTCCGTCAGTTGGACGGGTTCGAACAGTTGTGTTGCATCATACATGCTAGTTCCTCCTTTGAATCAGACGAGTGATGTCGAGCGTCGATCAACGATCCGAACGGCTTTTCCTTCCGATCGTGGTAACCCTTGGTGCGGGTGACAGACGAGATCAATGGAAATGAGGCATTCCGACTTGATGGCGTCACATATCGAACGCATTTGTCGCTCCGAGATATTTTCGAATTCGATATGTAGCTCAACAGCATCGAGTCCCGCTTTGCGCACGAGATGGATTTGATAATGCGGCGTCACGTCCGGTTGTTGGAGCAAGACCCGCTCGATTTCTGACGGGAAGACGTTGACCCCTCGGATGATCAGCATGTCGTCCGTTCGCCCTTTGACACGTGACATCCGTGTCGTCGTCCGACCACAAGCACATGCCTCATGCGTGATCGATGCTAAGTCACCTGTCCGGTAACGAATGATTGGAAGCGCTTTCTTTTTCAAGCTTGTAAAAACGAGTTCCCCGACCATGCCATCTGGTACCGGTTCCCCCGTAACGGGATCGACGACTTCCGTAATGAATAAGTCATCCATGATATGCAGACCTGCCTGCTCCTGACACTCCATCGCGACACCTGGTCCCATGATTTCACTGAGTCCATAAATATCGAATGCCTGTAGATCAAAGGTCTGTTCGAGTGTCTGCCGCATCTCTTCCGACCAGGGTTCAGCTCCGAAGATGCCGTAACGCATGCTTGTCTTTCGTGGATCGATGCCCCGTTCGATCATGCGTTCTGCTAATCGCAAGATATACGAAGGTGTCCCACAGATGCCATCCGGTCGGAAATCCTCGATCAATGTGATTTGGCGATCCGTATTGCCGCCGGAAATCGGCAAGATTGTCATACCTAGTTTTTCAGCACCTGCATGAAGACCGAGTCCACCTGTGAACAGTCCGTAGCCGTATGCATTGTGCAACAAGTCGGCTGATGATCCACCGGCTAAGACTAAGCTACGTGCCACGGCACCTGCCCAGTCGTCTAAATCTTCTTGCGTATACCCGACGACGGTCGGTTTACCACTCGTACCAGACGAGGCGTGAATTCGGGTGACCTGTTCTCGTTCGACGGCAAATAGCCCGAACGGATAATGATCGCGTAAATCTTGCTTGCATGTGAATGGAAACTTCCGTAGATCTTCGATCGTTTGAAAATCATGTGCCGTCATCTGCAATGTCTGCAGACGTTCTTGATAGAACGGGACGCGCGTGACATGTTCCATCGTTTGACGTAATTGCTCCATCTGTAGCTGCTCCCGCGTTTGCGCATTCATCGTTTCGTGATGTTGATCGTACATACCTGCACCTCCTCAACATGTATACAATAATTAAACGGTCGTTTATTTTTAGTTATATGTTTAACGTACGATACGTTCACAATGTTGTCAATCTTGTTTTGTTAAATGCTCCCAAACGATTCTTACTTTATCACTTCAACGCACTTTATCAGTAAATCAATTGGCTTATAAAGCTATTTTTCATGATCGAGAGTCTTTTTTTGGAAAATATTTCTGAAATGATTTGCTCATTTTGTAACGGGTTGATAAAATATCGTGTGACAAGTGTTATACTATTTTTGGTAAGACCACTTGATTGAATGAGGATTCGTTGTAGTGAAGGGGGATCACGATGAAACCAGGTTTAGCTGTCGGGGATACAGCAGAGATTCAAGCGGTCGTCTCGCAAGATATGTTTGCACGGTTCGAAGGTCAATTGGTTCATCCAGCATACTCCACCGTTTCGATGGTCTACCATATGGAATGGGCAGCACGTCAACTCATCCTGCCTTACCTAGAGGCAGGCGAAGAAGGTGTCGGGGGCGCGGTTTCGTTGAAGCATCTTGGCATGGCAGCAGAAGGCGCACGATTGATCGTGACCGCTACAGTAACACGCGTCACAGCACGTCGCGTTGACGCTGACATCGAAGTCCGAGATGGACAATCGATCATCGGTACAGGAGAAGTGACACAATTCATTTTAGAAAAAAGCCGGATTCAAGAAAAATTGCAAGTGAATGCTCCAACAAAATGAAAGCGCTTACTTATATTTGATAGAGGAGGACTCTACTATGAACATGTTAAATCCATCTACAAATCCAACGCTCTCGATCATGGAAAAAATCGCTGGTCACGAACAAGTCGTCTTTTGCAACGATCCTGTCTCGGGGTTACAAGCCATCATCGCGATTCACGATACGACGCTCGGTCCTGCTCTCGGCGGATGTCGAATGGCGCCTTACGCTTCTGTTGATGAAGCACTCGACGATGTGCTGCGTTTGTCACGCGGTATGACGTATAAATGCGCTGCCGCTGACGTTGATTTCGGTGGTGGTAAAGCTGTCATCATCGGTAATCCAGCGACGGATAAATCACCGGAGCTTTTCCGTGCTTTCGGTCGCTTCGTCGATTCGCTTGGTGGTCGGTTCTACACAGGAACAGACATGGGCACGACGATGGATGATTTCGTCCATGCTAGCCGAGAAACATCACGGATCGTCGGCATTCCGGAAGCATTTGGTGGTAGTGGTGATTCATCGATTCCGACGGCTGAAGGTGTCGTTTACGGGCTTCGAACGACGATCGAGACGCTCTTCGGTTCAGACGACTTAAGTCGGGCAACCTATGCGATCCAAGGACTCGGAAAAGTCGGCTTTAAGGTCGCAGAACAACTGTTGCTCGCAGGGGCGACGATTTATGTCTCTGACGTCAATGAAGCCGCACTCGCAGCAATCGTAACCCAAGCTGAAATGGCTCCTGGCACGGTTCGCGTCGTCTCGCCTCACGAAATCCATCTGACGGATGCTGATATTTTTGTTCCGTGTGCATACGGTGGTGTCATTCACGCCCAAAATATTGCTCTCTTACCGTGCAAAGCCATCTGTGGTTCGGCGAACAACCAACTCGCGGAAGAACAACTTGCTCACGTCTTGATGGATCGCGGCATCTTATATGCCCCAGACTATATCGTCAATGGTGGTGGTCTGATCCAAGTAGCAGACGAACTCTATGGAGCGAATCATGAACGGGTTCTCTTAAAGACACGCCACATCTACGACGCAGTGCTCGAAGTCTTCAAGGAGTCGCAAGCAGAAAACATCACAACGGTCGAAGCGGCGAACCGGATGTGTGAAAAACGGATGCAGATCCGAGCGAAGCATAACAACATTTTCACGAACACGACAAAACCAAAATGGGATATCCGTAACCACTGAAGGAGGGACTGACATGGAGCAACATTTTCCGATTCAACGCATCATCGATGAAGAAGGTCGTCTCATCGACGCATCAAAAGAACACGATCTGACAAAAGAGCTCGCCCTCACCCTGTATGAACAGATGCACCGAATTCGGACGTTCGACCGGAAAGCGATTAACCTACAACGTCAAGGGCGCCTCGGCACTTATGCACCGTTCGAAGGACAAGAAGCCGCTCAAGTCGGTAGTGCACTCGCGTTGTCCGATCAAGACTGGTTATTTCCGACGTACCGGGATCATGGTGCGACATTGACGTTTGGCGCTGACATGGTTCGGACGCTGCTCTACTGGAACGGTCGTGTCGAAGGTTGTGTTCCGTCTGAGAAACACATCTTCCCTCCTGCCGTTCCAATTGCAACGCAAATTCCGCATGCCGTCGGTGCCGCGTGGGCTGAAAAACGAAAAGGTACGAAGAATGTCGCTGTCGCCTACTTTGGTGACGGGGCGACGTCTGAAGGTGATTTCCATGAAGGAATGAATTTCGCAAGCGTCTTCCAAGCACCAGTCATCCTCTTTAACCAAAATAATCAGTTCGCGATCTCTGTTCCGATCGAAAAACAGATGCATTCTGAGACGATTGCGCAAAAAGCGATTGCCTACGGGATGCCGAGTGTTCGGATTGATGGAAATGATGCCTTTGCCGTCTATTTTACGATGCAAGCAGCCGTTGAACGTGCCCGCTCTGGTGGTGGACCAACATTGATCGAAGCTGTCACGTGGCGGTTTGGTGCCCATACGACAGCAGATGATCCAACGAAATACCGGGATCAAGCCCGCTCGCGTGACCGGGTCGATCCGCTCGATCGACTCGAACAATTCCTAAAACATCAAGGCGACTTTGACGAAACCTGGATGCAACAGCTACAGGAACGGCACCAGGCAGAAGTCGAAGCGGCAGTAACTGCGATGGAGCAATTCAAGGCACCAGACGTCAATGATCTGTTCGACCATACGTACGCGACCTTACCGGTTGATGTCCAGCAACAAAAAGAAGCGTATCTGCTAGCAAGGGGGAAATGAGATGGCAACACCAATCAATCGTCAAACAGAGATGACACTCGTTCAAGCTGTCACGGATGCCCTGCGGACAAAATTGTCGGAGGATGAGACGACACTCGTCCTTGGAGAAGACGTCGGAAAAAACGGTGGTGTCTTCCGAGCGACGGACGGCTTACAGGAAGAGTTTGGGGAAGACCGGATCGTTGATACACCGCTCAGTGAAGCCGGCATCGTCGGTACGTCGATCGGTCTTGCCATCAATGGCTTTAAACCAATCGTCGAGATTCAATTTCTTGGCTTCATCTACCCTGCCTATGAACAAATCATGACGCACGTCTCCCGGATCCGGATGCGGACGATGGGACGGTACAGTGTACCGATGGTCATTCGTGCGCCTTATGGTGCCGGCATCCGGGCACCGGAAATCCATTCCGACAGCACGGAAGCACTCTTTACATCGATGCCTGGTCTCAAGGTCGTCTGTCCGGCGACGCCATACGATGCAAAAGGGTTATTGATTGCTGCGATTGAAGATCCAGATCCCGTGTTGTTCCTTGAGTCGATGCGCAGTTACCGCTCATTCAAAGAAGTCGTACCGAGCGAATCGTATACCGTTGAAATCGGAAAAGCGCGCTGCGTCAGCGAAGGGACGGACGTAACGTTGATCGCCTGGGGAGCAATGGTTCAAGTAGCCCAAAAGGCAGCAACGGTTGCACAGGAACGCGGGATTTCTTGCGAAGTCCTCGACTTACGGACGCTTTATCCATTTGACCGGGAAACGATTGCTGCTTCCGTTCAAAAGACGGGTCGTGCCGTCATCGTCCATGAAGCCGCAGCAATGGGTGGTCTCGGTAATGATCTCGTGACTTTGATTAATGATACGGCGTTTCTTTATTTACGGGCACCGATTGCCCGCGTGACCGGTTTTGATGTTCCGGTCCCGCTGTTCGCCCTCGAAGACCATTACATTCCGACGCCAGAACGTGTCCTTGCGACGATTCAGCGTACGGTCGAGTTTTAAGGAGCTGAATGCCATGATCGAAGTTAAATTACATGATGTCGGTGAAGGAATGACAGAAGGTGAAATCGCCCATTACCTCGTTCAAGTCGGAGACCATGTCACGACGGATCAACCGGTCGTCGAGGTCGCGACCGATAAGATGGTCGCCGAACTACCGGCTCCCGTCTCCGGAATCGTCAAGGAAATCATCATCCCGGTCGGTCAGACGGTGCAAGTCGGTACGACGTTATTGCACATCGAAGCAAGTAACGCTTCCGACATGCCAGTCGCGGTAACACCTGAAGCGTCGCCCGCTCCCGAACCAGCATCGGTTGCTGTCACCGCCCCACCTGTTCAAGTTTCTCCAGCAAAACGGGTCCTTGCGACACCATATACACGAAAAATCGCTCGTGATCACGGGATTGATATCGAAACTGTCATGGCTTCCGATCCATCAGGTCGCGTCTCCGAGGACGATGTGCTTCGCTTCGTCCAGACTGCTACTGCTCCACAAGAGACAGCTTCGCCGATCATTAAAGAGGTCACGTACCAAGAGACCTCACCGGAAACGATTCCGTTCCGCGGCATTCGCAAGCAAATCGCGAAAAAGATGACCCAGTCGCTGTACACGATTCCCCATGTCACTCACTTCGAGGAAGTCGACATGACGCGTTTGCTCGCACTACGTGCCGAATGGAAAACAGCTGGACGAAACATCAACGTCAACGCCTTCTTCATTAAAGCCTTGATTGTTGCCTTAAAAGAGTATCCTGTCTTTCATGCCAAACTCGATGAAGCAAATGCATGTATTCGATTAGAGCAGGATTTCCACTTTGGCATGGCAACCGAAACACCGGACGGGTTGATGGTTCCGGTCATCCGTCATGCCGATCAGCTCTCACTGACGGAACTGCATGAACAATTGGTCGCGTTGCAACAACGTGCTCAAAACGGTGCCTTGCGCGCAGCGGACTTAAAACCAAGCACTTTTACGATGAGTAATGTCGGTCCGCTCGGCAGTACGGGAGCAACACCAATCATCAACTATCCGGAGACAGCACTGATTGCCTTCCATAAGACGAAAAAACGAGCCTGTGTCGATGAGAATGATCAAATCGTCGTTCGCTCGATGATGAATTTGTCGATGTCGTTCGATCATCGTGTCGCAGACGGGGCAACGGCTGTTGCCTTTACGAACCGATTCGTGTCACTGATTGAACATCCGACTACCCTACTTCTGGAGTTGATCTAACATGGTTGTTGGCGAACTTACACAAGAACGGGATCTTCTGATCATCGGTGGAGGTCCCGCAGGTTATACGGCAGCGATCCGTGCTGCACAAGGCGGTCGAAACGTTACATTGATTGAACAAGCTGAACTCGGTGGACTTTGTCTGAACCGAGGCTGTATCCCGTCCAAGGTCTATGCGCATGCGGCAGAAGAGATGTTACGCTTGCCGCATCTTGAAGACCTTGGATTCACCGCCCCTGCTGTCCATGATTTCAGTAAACTGAGTGCTTACCGGAATCGTGTCGTGCAACAATTACGTCAAGGAGTGGTCGCCCTCTGTCAGGCGAACCAGATTGAGCATATCACTGGTGCAGCCTCCTTCCTGTCAGAGGACCGGATCGGCGTCGAGTCGGGACATCAGTTCGATACGTACCGGTTTCAAGACGTCATCATTGCGACCGGCAGTCACAGCATCCAACACGAGGAATCGTGCCGCTTGAATGCCGAACAGCTTTATCAACTCGAGCAACTACCAGAGAGCTTATTGATCATTGGATCTGACACGCTAGCACTCGAAGCGGCCGCCTGTTTTCATGCACTTGGGACAGATGTGACGTTGTTCGCGGATCAATTGCCACTCGAACCAAGCCTTGAAAAGGAACTGAAGCGGACATTCAAAAAACAAAAAATCCGTCTCGTGTCGGATGTCGTGACACGTATCGAGGCTTCATCGGACGCGACCGTCACCGTCATGAAAAACGGAGAAGAAGTCGCCTATCAGGGTGCCTATCTGTTCCAGTCCCTTTCCCGGATCCCGAACAGTTTGACACTCGGTCTCGAACGGATTGGTGTGACGCTTGCAGAAGACGGGACGATTCTAGTTGACGTAAATGGACGAACGAATCAACCCCACATTTACGCAATCGGTGATGTCACACCGGGTCCACAGCTCGCCATCCGTGCGATTCATGAAGCGAAGCGAACGGCAGCCCACTTGTCTGGTCAAGACGTCGATCCGACGACACCGTATTATCCGACGGTTCTACGAACCTTCCCACCGATTGCTTCGATCGGGATGACGGAACAAGAAGCGGTCGAAGCCGGACATGCTGTTCAGAGCGGACAGTTCCCGCTGAATGCAAACGGAGCGACGACGATCGAAGGTGGTAGTGGATTCGTCAAGGTCATCGCTGACGAGCAAACATCACTGATCCTTGGTATTCACATGATTGGGGACGATGCCCATCGTCTCGTCGGACAATTCACCCAAGCACTGGAACTGACAGCAAAACGGGAAGATCTCCTCTTCCCTGTCATGGCACATCCGAGTCGAAGCGAAGCCTTGACGGAATCGATGGAAGCCTTATTTGGTCAATCGATCCATCTTCCACCACGTCAACAGGTCGGATCGCGCGCGTAATCCAAAAGAGGTGCCTCTGCGTCAGAAGCACCTCTTTTGGATTCATCACTTCATTTCGCGTAGAAAGGAAAACATGTCATGGAACTGTACTTCACTCGTTTGCACTGGAATACGCATACGTTTCCGGTCGCTGCTACAGCAGATGGTCTCTGTTATGTTGGCGCTTGGGATGAACCGGAGGATTTATTCGACGACTGGTCGCGGAAACACTTCCCCCGAGCCGATCGGATTGCTTCTGATACCGCGCTTGCCCCGTATACGGAACAGCTACTGGCTTATCTGAATCAACAGTCGACGACACTGTCCTTTCCAATCGCACCAGTCGGTACCCCGTTCCAACTTGAAGTCTGGCATGCTCTACGCGCGGTACCGTACGGTCAAACCGCCACCTACTCCGATATCGCGGAACGTCTCTTTCGACCGAACGCGACTCGCGCGATTGGCACGGCAATCGGGAAAAATCGATTACTGCTCGCGATTCCGTGTCACCGGATCATTGGCAAAAAAGGCGATCTACTCGGCTATCATGGCGGTCTGAATATGAAGCGGACACTACTCGCGCTCGAGCAACGCCTCTGATTCTCGTCCCTCTTCGCTGAAAGATAGAGCGAACAGAATCCCGAACGGGTCGCGGACTTGCGCATACCAACCTCCAAAGTCTGCTACCGCAAGGGGTGTGACGATTTGACCGTCTGTCGTTAATTGCAGATACACTTGCTCGAGCTCTTCAAGCGACGTAAAAGTCAACAACAGATGGAGCGAAGAAGAGGTATTCGGTGCGTCACTCTCGTCCCAGAGCATCAATTCAAACGCCCCATTGGATAAATGCGCGTGGTAGACGGTATCTCCTGCTTCATCCATTATGATACGCCGACGTGTCATCGCAAATACGTTTTCGTAGTACACGATCGCCTGCTTGGCTTGTCCCGAAAAAACGAGACAAGGAGTAGCGGCATACTGCATGGAAAGCCCTCCTTTCATTATGGTTTAGTATCACCTTTCGCACTTTTCTTCCCGATTTCCTTCTATACACAAAAAGCCCCACTTTCCTGTCCAACCGAACATGGAAAATGGGGCTTCTTCTTCGAATCCATTAAGACACTACACCAAAGCGATAAGCTGTTTTCCAGTGATAGGTCTCACCTGGTGACAACAAGATTGATGGAAAATCAGATTCATGGACTGCATTCGGATGCACTTGTGCTTCAAGGCATAAACCAAGTGATGGTCGAGCAGTAACACCATGAACCGTATAATCGGTCAGCAGTTGCGTTCCGGTATAGAGTACGACTGCAGGTTGATTCGTTGTCACGTCGACGAAACGACCGGACACCGGATCTTCAAGTCGAAGTGTGTCATCCCGCAATACGAAGGGATGATCATAGCCATTTCCAACAGCAATCGTCTCGGAATGATCAAGCGTAATCCCATCACGAATCGACTGACCGTTACGGAAATCAAACGGGGTTCCGGAGACATCCCGTTGTTCCCCTGTCGGTAAGCCGTCTGGCTGGACCGGTAAGTAGCAGTCGCTTGGTAACGTCAAGACGTGATCTAGCACGTCTCGCTTTGCATTTCCCGATAAGTTGAAGTACGTATGGTTCGTTAGATTGAGGGGTGTCGTCTGATCCGTCACGGCTGTCATCTCAAGCGTCAATGTCGTTCCCTCTAATCGATAATGCACGTCGAGTGTGACCGTTCCCGGATACCCTTCTTCTCCATCCGGACTGTTCAAACGCAAATGAAACAATGTATCCGTCGCTTCGATGACATCGAACCATGCTTGATCGAATCCGTGAATCCCCCCATGCAGATGATTCGCACCGTCGTTTGCGACGAGCGGATAGACCTCTTCCGCTACTTCGAAGCGTGCCTGTCCGATTCGACCAGCGACGCGTCCGACGATTGCCCCGAAGTAAGGCGAGTGCTGTTGATACTCTTCTACCGTCTCAAGACCGAGGACGACACTTTCCAAATGACCATCCCGATCGGTCGTCCGGATATTTTGGATGATGCCACCGTAGTTCCAGAGCGTCACTTCGATGCCTTCCTGACGTAACGTATGTCGGATCAATTCTTTCTCAAGTAGTTGTGTCATCGTTGTTCCTCCACCGGTTGGCGCGTCACGAGTTGAACGAATCGTCCGAACGCCGTCTGACCTTCTTCCGTCTGTTTAAAGACGCCACAGTCTTCGAGACCACGTACGAATTTCGCAGCGACTGCTTGCTCGACGTACATTGTGACATCTTGACCGTCATACGCTTGTTTTAGTTCTTGCGCCCAGTCAGCATGAGCGACAGCTACTTCGTCGACTTCACCTGTAATGAACTGTTCGACCTGTTGCAACTCTTGGAGCAGGCGTGCCGGTAAGACCGCCAGTCCCATCACTTCGATCAAACCGATATTTTCCCGCTTGATGTGGTGAATATCGGCATGCGTATGGAAAATACCGTCCGGATGTTCTGCTGACGTCCGGTTGTTCCGTAAGACGAGATCGAGCTCGAATTGTCCATCACGTTGACGGGCAATCGGCGTCACTGTATTGTGTCGCGTCTCACTAGTATGTGAACGGATCTCTTGACTCTCATCCGTATACGTCAACCACGTCTCATAAACGGTCGTCGCAGCATCGAGTAGTGCCGACGCATCTTCACTCTTCAGACGCAACACACTCAGTGGCCAGTGTAAGGTTTCGCCAGTGACTGTCGGCTGATCCGGGAACGTAAAGGATGTTAATGCGTTTGCCCGGTCCATCGCAAACGTATAGCGTCCACCTTGATAATGATCATGCGTCAGAATCGATCCACCGACGATCGGCAGGTCCGCATTCGAACCAGCAAAGTAATGTGGGAACTGCTCGACGAAGGCGAGCAGACGTGCAAACGCATCCCGATTGATGACCATGTCACGATGTTCCTGCGACAAGATGATGCTATGTTCGTTGTAATAGACGTATGGTGAATACTGCAATGCCCACGATTCTTCCGTCAGTGTCAACGGAACAATCCGGTGGTTCGCACGGGCTGGATGATTCGCACGCCCCGCGTAGCCGACGTTTTCGACGCACAACAGACACGTTGGATAGTTCGATGTCGTTGGTACCTCCGTTCGAGCTGCCGCAATTTCACGTGGATCTTTTTCCGGCTTCGATAAGTTGATCGTGACATCAATCGTCCCGTAAGCCGTATCCGCTTGATAGCGTTTATTCTTAGCAATTCGTTTTGTTTGGATGTAGTTACTCGCTTGGCTGAGTTGATAAAAGTAATCCGTCGCCGCTACTGGTGATTCAGCGTACAGACGCCGGAATGTCGCTGTCACGTCAGACGGACGGGCGACGAAGACATCCATCACGTCTGCAGCAAACTGTTCTTTATCCTCAAGGCGCGCCGGTAGCTGTCCGCTTGTGATCAACACTTCAATCATGTCGTCCAAAATATCCGGAATTGGACGTGATGGTACGTCTGCCTGTTCTTCATAATCGGCTTGACCAATTTGTGCTAGAATTCGATTTCGGGCATAGATCGCATCTTCCGGTTCAATCAAGCGTTCCTGGATCGCTTGTGCTACTAACTGTTGGATGAGTTCATTCATCGCCGTCACTCTCCTCTTTCTGTCTCTCTATTAACGAACGCTCGTCCGGTATCCTTCTGGGTTGTGCGCATGCCAATTCCAAGCATCACGAATGATTGTTTCGATGTCGGTGCGTTGTGGCGTCCAGCCGAGGACTTCTTTTGCTTTGGCGGATCCAGCGATTAAGATACTCGGATCCCCTGCACGACGTTCAATGATGCGTTCCGGAATCGGGTGTCCCGTCACGCGACGGGCTGCCTCGATGATTTCCCGCACGGAAAACCCTTGGCTTGAACCGAGGTTAAAGACTGCGCTGTCGTTGCCGTCCGCTAAATAATCAAGTGCTCGTACATGGGCATCGATCAAGTCTTCAACATGGATGTAATCACGAATGCATGTGCCATCCGGCGTTGGATAATCATCGCCATAGATCGAAATTTCTGCCCGTTGTCGGTTGGCGACTTCAAGGACGAGCGGAATCAAATGTGTTTCTGGTGTATGGTCTTCCCCGATCTCACCTGTCGCCCGTGCACCGGCGACATTGAAGTAACGTAACGCAACGTAACGTAAGCCATACGCTTGTTCAGACCAGCGCATCATCTTCTCCATCATCAACTTCGTCTCGCCATATGCATTCGTCGGACTCGTTTCCGCTGTTTCGAGAATCGGCATCTGTTCCTGTTCACCGTATGTCGCTGCCGTCGAAGAGAAGACAATTTGTTTGATGTCGTGAGCAATCATCGCTTCGAGCAACACTTGTGTCCCGTAAACGTTGTTATCAAAGTAGCGTAATGGTTCCGTCATCGACTCGCCGACAAGTGAAAAAGCAGCGAAATGAACGACTTGTTCAATCGTCTCTTCCGTAAAGACGCGATCGAGAAAAGCACGATCGCGTATATCTCCTTCATATAAACGTGCTTGCGGGTGAACCGCTTCACGATGACCGGATTGCAGATGGTCGATGACGACGACATCCTTTCCGGCATCAATCAATTGATAGACGGCATGGGAGCCGATATAACCAGCTCCACCTACGACTAACGTTGCCATTTAGATGACCTCCCGTTCGATTTCACGTGCTCCGTCACCGACCGTCGCCGTATAGAACGTCGCCGGGTATCCGATCCGTGCTTCATAGTGTTCGCCGACAGATTGTTTGAACGCATCGACTACCTCGTCTTCAACGATCGCAATCGCACAGCCACCAAAACCAGCACCTGTCATCCGTGCGCCGAGTACGCCCGGTTGCTCCCAAGCGGCTTCGACGAGTGTATCGAGTTCAATCCCTGTCACTTCATAATCTTCCCGTAACGAGACGTGTGACGCATTCATCAACTGACCGAACGTCGTCAGTTCTCCCGCTTCGAGTGCCGCTAGCGCCTGAAGCGTTCGTTCATTTTCTGAAATCGCATGGCGAGCGCGACGCATCAAGATTTCTTCTTCCCACGCCACTTTTGCGAATTCTGACGTCGTCCATTGTCCGAGTGCTTCCCGTGGCGTGAATTGATTGAGATAAGCGAGTGCTGCTTCACACTCTGCACGGCGTTCATTGTATTTTGAATCCGCTAGTTCACGGCGTTTGTTCGTATTCATGATGATGATCGTATATCCTGTCAAATCGAGTGGGGCATACGTATAATCGAGCGTCTCACAATCGAGCAACAATCCCGCTCCTGCTTTTCCCATACCGATCGCAAATTGATCCATGATGCCACTGTTGACGCCAATATAACGGTTTTCGACTTGTTGACCGAACCGGACGAGATCAAGACGTGGAATCTCTAATCCGTATAATCGATCGAGCAAGACACCAATGACGAGTTCAAGCGAAGCCGATGATGAAAGACCTGCCCCGTTCGGGATGTCACCTTGAATCAGGATGTCACATCCCGTATCGATTCGGTATCCTGCTTCCTGTAAGACTGTAATCATACCCTTCGCATAGTTCGCCCAACCGTGCGTCGCGTCATACGCAAGTTCGTCGAGCGCGACTTCGATGATGCCGTCTTGCTCGAAATTCAGTGAGTAGAAGCGGAAGCGTTGATCGTCTCGTTTTCGTGCGATCGCATGCGTACCGAACGTCAACGCACATGGAAAGACGTGACCGCCATTGTAATCCGTATGTTCGCCGATTAAGTTGATCCGTCCTGGTGCAAAGAAGCGATGCGTCGACGGTAAGCCAAACCGCTGTTCAAATTGTTCTTCTAACGTCTGGTCTGTCATACGATCGTCTCCTTTGATTCGAGTAGTGAGAGCGCACGGTGGACTGGCTGAATCCGCAAGCAGCGGGCTTCATAGTCCGTCGTGTATGAGAATGTCAAGCCTTGCTGCATCAAGTAAGCGCCGCTTAACGTCCGGTCCTCGACTTGATAACGCATTGCTGGGTCGAGTCCTTTTAGCTTGAAGTGATACTGATGTGTTCCGTATTGTCGAAGTGGCGCGATCGCAAGTAGGACCGTTTCTTCTTCTGATGTATACTGCATGACGCTTGGCGTCTGTTGTGTAAAAGCAGATAAGCGATACTGGATACCGCGTTGAATCGTCGGACGAATCGCTTGATATGTCTCGATCCAGCCTTTTGCTTCCGCAAGTTCATCCGTTGACCATTCGCTTAAGTTACCACCGATGCCGAGTGTGCCTTGCATCGAGGAGACAAAGCGTGTTGCAAGCGGTACGTTGCGTCCATTTAACCAGTTCGGTCCGTCCGTCACCCAACAGCTCATCATTTTCGCATTGTAAGCATACGAGAAGTCGTACTGAATTTGTAAGCGATCGAGTGGATCGGTGTTATCACTCGTCCAGACTTGTTCCGTCCGTGAGAGGATTCCAAGGTCAATCCGTCCGCCACCACCTGCACAGGCTTCAAAGTCGACCGTCGGATGCAAGCGACGTAATTCATCAAAGATTCGGTACAACGCATCGACGTGACGTTTCCATAATTCCTGTTGGCGATCCGTCTGGTCTTTTGGAACACCTGGTTCTGAAAAGGCGCGGTTCATGTCCCATTTGATGTAGTCGATCGCGTGACGCGTCAGCAAGTCGTCCATCATCTCGAGAATGAATTGCTCGACTTCTGGTAATCCGAGGTTTAAGACGTATTGATTCCGTGACGTCGTCCGAACCGCATCGCGCGCATGGTAAATCCAGTCTGGATGCGCCCGGTATAGATCAGAATCCGGATTGACCATCTCCGGTTCGACCCACAGACCGAATTGTAACCCTTGTTGTTTCACATACGAGATCAAAGGCTGAAGACCGTTCGGGAACTTTTCTCGATTGACATGCCAGTCACCGAGTCCCGCTTGATCGGTATGGCGTTCACCGAACCACCCGTCATCGACGACGAACAGTTCACAGCCGATTCCTGCTGCCAGATCAACGAGTTCACGTTGACCAGATTCCGTGACATCGAAATACGTCGCTTCCCATGAGTTATAAAGAACCGGACGATCGGTCGCACGTGGCATGATGACGTCACGCTGAAAGGCATGCGCATGGGCGCTCATATCCGCGAAACCGTCCGCATAGCCGATGTAGAACGTTGGTGTCGTCAACTGTTGTTGATGTGATAGTTTCCAACTGAAGTCAAACGGATTCATGCCACCTGATAGCTGAACGAAACCGAACGCATCTTGTTCGACGTGAATCGCCCAGTTACCGGAATAAGCAAAATGTCCGTAGACGACTTCACCGCCATCTTCTGTCGCGTCCTGCTCGAGTGCGAACCAAGGGTTCGCTTGGTGACTTGTCACTCCACGTCGACTTTCAATCGTCTGGCGCCCTGGTGTCACTGGTGTGATCTGTTTCTTGAACTCACCTGTCCACATGCCAGCGAAGTGATGCAGTTTTAAATTCGGTTGATGCCAGCGTCCCATCGCAAAGGACTGGGCTGCTGTTAAACGAACAGGTAATCGACCTGTGTTTTCAACGACAATCGAACGACCGATGATGTCGTAATCAGCGAACACTTCGTACTGAACCCCGACACGCATCTCCTGCAAGGGATCAAACAGCCAGAGTGTCAATTTCGTTTCCGTCTGTTCGGAGCGCTCAAACTGGAACTGGTGAATCCGCTGTCCATCCTCTCGTTCCGATTTCAAAGTTGGCTCCGTATACAACATCTCGCCGAATGGTACGAAATCGTACGTCGCGACGCCGTCTGGTGATTCAAACGAACTGTGCGCGACGACTGGATTCGGTAACGCTTTATAATCATCCCGGTATGGTAACTTGGCACCGAAATAGGTGTGAATCAGCTTACCGTTCGCACCGACCGTCACGACGTGAGCGACCCGTTTCCCTTCGACGACGAAACGACGTCCTGCTACTTCAAAGATTGCCATGGTTCTCTTCCTCCTTACGTCGTCAGAATCAGTGTCTCGAGTGGTGCGAGCCGGACCGTTCCACGATATGTCTCTTCATCTGTCAATACTTTATATGTGCCGTCCAAGTTAACGTCCCGTGCTTCTTTCGTGTCATGGTTCATCAAGAAGAGGAAATCGCGTTTTTCGCCGTGACGACGCACGATTTCGACTTGATCCGGCGCCTCGATCATCTCGATGCCGGCCTCCGTGAACGCTTGACGGTAAATCGTATCGATCATCGCGTCATCAATCGATGAGCCGATGTAGGTAATCATTCCTTTATAGGCATTGCGCGTCACAGCCGCTACACCCTCGTAGAACGTATCTTTATAAACAGCGAGCGTCTCCGCTGTCGTTGGTGTGATGAGATCACACCAGAGGCGGGCTGTTGAGGATTGTCCTGCCATCTCGCCGATGCCTGCCACCTGATGTTGCTGAACGGATTGGAGTGACTCGTATTCATCGATCTCGATGCCCGCATACGGTGCGAACTTACCTGGTAACGTCGTCGGTACGACATGATTCCGTGCATCCTTCACGCCTGTCCGGTACGTGAAGATGACGTGACCGCCTTGTTCCATGTACGCAATCAAGGCGTCATCGAACGTTGGATTCGTCAAGAAATAGAGCGGAACGATGATCAGTTTATAACGAGATAGATCATCACCTGGGAAGACGATGTCGGTTGCGACTTGTTGACGAACCGCTCCACCATAGAAGCGGACGAACTCCGTCCGGAAATCAAACGCATCACTGTGTGGCTGGTGTGTCCACGCCCAGACGTTTTCTTGATCGAAATAGACACCGACTTTCGCGTCGTAACGGCTCGCGTTGATCTCATCGCCATACGTATTCAGTTCCGTCATGATCTGCTTGACTTCTTCGAATTTCCGTTTCGGTTTGCCATCATGATCGATGATACCGTGACAGAACTCCTCTGTTCCGAAATGAGCAGCCCGGAAGCGGAAGTAGACAATCGCTTCTGCTCCCCGCGCGACCGCTTGGTACGTCCAGAGGCGAATGTGTCCTGGTCGTGGCAAGTAACCGATTTTGCTCCAGCCCTGTGCGCCACTCAATTGCTCCATGACCCAGAACCCTTTTCCTTGCTTCGAAGAGCGGCAAAGATCGTGATCACTCGCCATCTTCTCGAACCGGTTCGGCTCAGGTAGTCCACCCCAGACTGGGTAGTTATCGAACGCCACGTAATCAAGGTCTTGCGCCATTTGTTGCTGATTGACCGCCATGTCACTGTAGACCAGGTTGTGCGTGATGAAGACGTTCTCTGGAATGTAGCGACGTAAGACATCGACTTGTAATTTGTTGTAGTACGTATAGCCGTCGGCACAGAAGCGATCGAAGTCGACGAGCAGTGATGGGTTGTGTTCCTGATAGACTTTACGCGGTACCGGGATTTGCTCCCACGCCGTGTACGTCTGACTCCAGAAGACGGTTCCCCACGCTTCGTTCAAGGCATCGAGCGTTCCGTAACGATTTTCTAACCAACGCTGAAAAGCAGTGCGGTCGACATCACCGTAAGAACGATCCGATTTCTCATGCCCGTATTCATTATCCGTTTGCCACCCGATGACACGAGGATGTTGACCGTAGCGTTTCGCCATCTCTTCCGTGATCTTGACGGATAGACGCTGGTACGTTTCGCTGTGGACCGTATAATGGCGACGGGCACCAAAGCTGATCGTCACACCGTTCTCATCGACCGGTAAGATTTCTGGATACTTCGTACATAACCAAGCCGGTGGTGTCGCAGTTGGTGTTCCGAGTACGATATCGAATCCTTCCGCACTCAAGCGTTCGATGACGTCATCCCAAAAGCTGAAGTCATAGACGCCTTCTTCCGGCTCCATCATCGACCAAGCGAATTCCGCGAGACGAACGACGTTGACGCCAAGTTCCTTCATCAGTCGGAAGTCTTCCTCCCATAGTGCTCGTGGTGTTTGTTCTGGATAATAATCGACTCCTAAATACATTGTGCTCCCCCTTACGCAAAAACAATTATTTTACTGCACCCGCCGTCATTCCTTTTTGGAAGAAACGTTGGAAGAAGATATAGAAGATCATCGTCGGTAAACTGATCAAAACAAGTGATGCGTAGATTTTTCCTGGATCCCCACCGAGCGCATCCTTGAAGAAACTTGGTGCCATCGTCACTGTCTGATAGGCAGGATCCGTCATGAACGTAAGAACCATCAAGTATTCGTTCCATGAGTTAAGGAACGCATAGATTAAAGCTGTTGCGAGCGCTGGTTTTGCGAGTGGTAGCATGACTTTGAAGAACACTTCAAGAATCGTCGCCCCATCGATATACGCCGCTTCCATCAGTTCGTTTGGTAGTTCATCAAAGTATCCTTTGATGAGCATTAGACCGAATGGTAAGAAGAACGCAACTTCCGCTCCGATCAGTCCCCAGTGGTTGTTCAGTCCGTCAAACGAACGGAGCGTGAAGAACAATGGAACGATCATCGAAGCGACGGGTAACATCAGACCCGCTAAGACCATGTTGAACAACAGGCGTTTTCCAGCAAACTCAAGTTTCGAGAAGGCAAACGCCGCGAATGCCAGAATCGTGATCGAGATGATGATCATGAAGAAGGCAACGAAGAAACTGTTGAAGACGAACGTTGGGAAGTTCGGGTTTTGTAGTGTCGCGATATAGTTGTCGAATCCATTGATTCGGAGACTCTCTTTGAACATGACGAAAATCGGGAATAACCAGACGATTGATGCCAGCACCAATACAAGGTTGATCATCCAGCGGCTTTTTTTAGATTCTACATCCATGGGTCGTTCCTCCTTAGTTATCCATTTTCTTTTGTACGCGCAATTGGAAGTACGTGATGAGCAGGGCAATCGTCAATAGGATGATGGCAACAGCACTCGAGTAACCGACTTCCTGTTGCAACATCGATTTCCGGAATAGATAAGTCGAAATGAACTCCGTCGACGATCCCGGTCCGCCGGCTGTCGTGATCCAGACTAAGTCAAACGTCTTCAGACCACCGATGACACCGAGGATCGAAAGTGTGAACGTCGTTCCTTTCAAGTTCGGGAAGACGATGCTCCACAGTGTCCGGAAGAATCCAGCTCCATCGATTTTTGCTGCTTCGAAGATTTCCTTCTCAATCGTCAACATCGCCATGTAGTACATGACCATTGAAGAACCCGTCCACTGGAAGATGTTGATTGCAATGACGGAATAAAGCGCGATGTCCGGATCACCGAGCCAGTTCTGTTCGAAGCTACCGAGACCAATCGCACGGAGGAACTCATTGATGTAACCAAACTGGAAATCATAGATTTGTGAGAATGCCGCACCGAGTACGACAGGGCTCAAGACGACCGGGAAGAAGAAGACCGACTTCATCGCCGTCCGCAATGGTCCCGGTGTATGCAGGAAGTACGCCAAGACAAGACCGATACCGGCTTGGATCGTGACTGTTAAAATCGTGAAGATGAACGTATTCTTCAGCGAGAGATAGAAGTCTGGATCTTGGAACATCTCAGCATAGTTGTCGAGTCCGACGAACGCTTTGTCAAACGAGATTCCGTCCCACGAGAAGAACGAGTTATAGGCGTTATAGAAGATCCCATAATAGATGAAGCTGACAACGAACAAGACGATCGGGGCAACGAAAGCCCATCCGACCATGTTCCGCTTCATGTTCTTTTTCTTCTTTGGCGCAGGCGTACGTGTCGCTACCGGCTGGAGCGGTTCTGCTTTTGGTTTAATCGGCAATTCCTGTCGCTCTGTCTGCATATGGATTCCCCACTTTCCTCAAGTCCAAAAATCAGGAAGTGGCACGCAGGCGTACCACTTCACTGTCGAGTCTTATTTCGCTGATTGATCCGCTGCGTCTTGAACGCGTTGTAATGCTTCTTTCGGATCTTGTCCTGTCGCGATGTTTTGAAGTTCCTTACCGAGGATATCGTTTAATTTCGTATCCCGGATACCACGGCTAGCAACCGCTTTTGCTAATGTGTCGTTCAACATCTTGTACGACTCTTTTTCACCTTCCGATGTGAAGGCAGCATCTGAATCGACTTTGACGTCCTTTATTCCAGGTGCCATCTCGAACTCACCCATGTAGACTTCTTGTCCTTTTCCTTGGCTCATGAAGGCGATGAACTCCGCTGCACCTTCTTGTTGTTTTGACTCTTTGTTGACACCAAGTGCCATGTCGATCGATGCGATGACGGGTTGCTCTGTTCCGCCTACTAAGTTCGGGAGTGGAACGAATCCGAGCTCATCATCGATTTTCCATTTTTCTTTTTTCTCTTTCGTCGTCATCGAGTGTGCTTCCCATGAACCGATGACCCACATCGCTGCTTTTTTATCGAAGAATTGGTTCATCCCGTCATTGTACGTCGCTAGACCAAGTGCACCTTCTTGGAAGACTTTATCCTTGAAGAGGTCTTGCCAGATTTGCGCTGTTTTGACCATCTCGTCGTCTGTCCACTTCGCTTCACCCGAAAGAACTTTTTGGATGTAGCCTGGTGCCACTTGGTGACTGAGGACGTTGTAGACGTCGATATCGATCCACGCATCTTTTGCTCCGAGCATGAGTGGGATGACTTTATCGCCTGAGTCTTTGATCTTCTTGACTGCACTGACTGTTTCTTTGTAGTTCTTCGGTGGTGTCACGCCGTATTTGTCGAGCATCGTCTTGTTGTACATCAAGTACGCTTGACCTGTGAACCCGATTGGCACTGCATATTGTTTACCGTCGAGTGTCGTTTGTTCGATTCCAAGCTCGACGAACTTGTCTTTCCAGCCTTTGCCTGCTGCTTTATCCATGTACGAATCAACCGGTACGACACGATCCTTGTACTGCTGGATCATCGGTTCTTTTAGACCGATGATGTCTGGACCCTTACCTGACAACATCGCGACTTGTAATTGTTTTTCATAGTCTTCACTGTAGCGTTTGAATTGAACGACGTATTTGTCTTGCGATTCGTTGAACGCATCAACGACTGCTTTCCCCGCTTCTGGTTGTGGCGCCCAGCCCCACCATGTGACGATCGTCTTGCCGTCTTTCGTTTTCGTTTGTTGCTCGTCTTCGCCACCACAAGCAGCAAGGAATGCGGATAATGTTAGGACTGATGCTGCAGCAACGAGTTTCGTTTTTTTGAATTTCATGTAAGAGCTCCCCTTTTATGTGTAAGTAGTCAAGCGTATCGTCTAGCGTGTTCCCCTTCAATTTGTGCTTGTTTGCACCATTCTTCGATCACTTTCGTCTGAATCGGCATTCCCTGTAGCTGAATCAATACGCGGGCAATCAATCGAAGACGGTACGCCAGCGTATCAACGTCCGGTCGGACGAAGAGATATAACTCCCCACCGAGCGTCAAACAACCGGCAGAGCGCATGTGTTGCATGAGTGCGCGTAATTCAATGTATCCGCTCTCATTTTTTCGAATGTGTAGCTCGGATGAACGGATCGTCAGGACCCCTTGTACCGATGACATCCGGAATTGAAACACACCGTCACGTCGTGGTCGGACGAGCACGATATCCTGCTCGTCTGTCGGGACATCGCCTGGACCCTGTTCTGTCATCTGTTGCGTCGACCGATGAAAATAAAAACCGCGGATTGCTCCGTAACGCCCGAAAGCTTCACGGTACGAAACCCATGGATCGTATGGTTCCATTGCGCGATGCCTCCCTTTCCTGCTTCAGCTTGATTAGCCCCTGCTAACCTGCATCCACCTCCACTTAGTTGACCATGAACTTAGTAAATTAAATTTATTATCTAACTTTACATCGACTATAGCACATCACTTTTTAATTTGTAAACGGTTTCATTAAATTATTTTTGAATAACAAAACCGATTCCATCTCTTGCTGGTTCGCAAGACACGGAATCGGCTCATTAAATCGTTTGAAATAAACTGTTCGTTGCAAGGGCCGCAGCACTGAGCGCTCCCTGTTTTTCACCCCACGGGACCATCTTGACATCGGTTTCACGTGAAGCAGCGGTCAACGCCGTGTGCTCGACCCGTTCCTTGATTTGATCAACGATCGTAGGTGCGAGCTCGAACATCGGTCCCCCAAGTAAAATCCGGCGTGGATTCAAAAGATGAATCGTATTCAAGACTCCGATTCCGATATATTCCCCCGCTCGTTCATACGCACGAACCGCCTGCTCGTCTCCCTCGTTCAACCGCTTGCGCAAATCAGCAAGCGTCGAGACTTGTGGATCAACGACAGCATAATCCCGTAACAATGCTTTTTCGCCTGCCAACGCTTCAAGACATCCTCGGTTCCCACACGAGCAAATCGGACCATCGAGATCAAGGCGCATGTGTCCGACCTCTCCCGTAATATGATGTTGTCCGTCGACAAGCTGTCCGTCGAGCACATAAGCACCCCCGATTCCTTCCCCAGCATAGAGATAGAAGAATTGTTCGACCCCGACGCCTTCACCGAACAATAACTCAAACGAAGCGAGTGCCCGGACATCATTTTCGATGAAGACAGGATAGTCAAAACGTGCTTCGAGTTGTACCTTCAACTCAACATCATGCAGATGGAATCGTGGAGCAAAAAGAATGACACCTGTCTCCGGATTGACCATCCCGTGGACAGAGATGCCGATTCCGTGAATCGTTCCCCGTCCTTTTGTCTGTGCAATCAACGTCTCGCATAAGCGACCGATTGCTTCAATCAGTTCTTCATTCGTCTCAAAGCGTCCCACGGCTTCGGACTCATGAATCGTGTTCCCACTTAAATCCGCAACGACACCGATGAATTGGTGACTTGTTGCATCGATGCCGATGACGTATTGCTCTGTTGCGACGAGTTCGAGCATGATCGGTTTTCGTCCCCCATTTGATACCCCAAGCTCTCGCTCCGTCACGAGTTGTTCTGCAATCAATTCACTGACGATGTTTGATACCGTCGGCTTCGTCAAGTTCGTCCGTTGTGCTAACTCGACCCGCGAAATCGGTTGATGCATCCGGATCAGTCGCAAGACGAGTGCTCGATTATAAGAACGCATCCATTTAGAATTACGCGGTGTTTCTTTCGCCATGTCCCCCTCAACCCCTTTGGTCTGTCTCTTTACTATCTTCGCATATTTTGTAAGGGATTTCACGGTATCACACAAAAACCGTTCATCTGCTGAACGGTTTTTGTGCACTTTCATGCTTCGTCGTATGGTTGTTCCAAGATCAAGACACGTGAACCGTCCGGATTCTCGGTCAGTTCGATTTCGACGATAGCTTGACCGACTAACAAGACGATCGGTTGAGACGGATCATTCTCGCGAAAGAAACCGATTTTTCCATGATACGCATCCATATAGTCCGCATATAAAAACGTTCCGTTGACGTGTAACTCATCCTTCATGCGATTAAACGTCAGACGTGGAACACCGTACCAAGCTTCCCCATTCAAATAAAGTAACGGACGCTCGCCGACCGATTCATTCATCGCCCGTCGGACTTCAATCGCCCCCGTCGTATCGTAATACAATCGATCCTGACCACGTGTCGCGATGACGATCGGATGTTTCTGATACAAGACGACTTCTAAAATTTCATCTGCTTGTTCGACGAAATAACCAGTCTCATCCGACTGGGCAAAACTAATCGTATACAGCTGCATCCAGGAAACAATGTCCGTCACTTGAACCGGTTTATGAAAAAGCGCAGAAACAAGCAGTGTTTCTTGCGGAGTCACAATCAGATTGACGGAGATATCCGCTAAGCGGATCGTCCGGATTTGTGTCGAAGGATACGTATGGTCATAACTCGGAACAAGCATCGCTTCATAGTGATCATCCTTTTCGACCAGTTCAATCGATGGCATGCGTCGATCAAAATCCGCAATTTGAATTCGTTTCATCCGACATCTCCTCTCACCTTCTCGAACAGCCTCACGCAAGTTATTACCCAATATCTGGTTTTCGTGCACTCCCCTGAATTCAAAAAACCGGAACGCATGCGTCCCGGTCATTATAGATATAAATCATATAGTAGATATAGAATGCCTCCGACGATGATTAAAAATGAGAAGATGCCCGTTTTCCCAAAAAAGACGCGATCGACGGTTTCATCCCATTCGAATCTTGGCTTCGTCATCTAGTACCGCTCCCTTTAACAAGCTCGTAGTACTTCTCTTTTTCGACGTCTCGTATCCAATCCCTTGTTATGATCTGTCATTTCGTTCCATTTGCGAAATAAATCAATGTTTCGGTCTCATCTTCTGTCAACGGTCGTCCTGTCTCTTCTGCATATAAGGTCCGCATGTCCTTCAGTCGCCCTCCGGTCGCTTCTGTTACGCGAATGGCTCGACGCAACATGTTGATCTCTTCTTCAAATTCCGACTTCGGCATCGCTTCTCCATGCGACCAGATATAATAGTCGGCATCTAAACGATCGAGTGTCGTTAGTAAACGCGTCGTCCGTTCGACCGTATAATTCCACTTCGGTGAAAAGATATCGGCATACATCGCGTCGCCTAAGAACACGACACGTTCTTCCGGAATGTAGACGAGTAGACTTCCCGGGGAATGATCGTTTTCGACTTCAATCAACTGACAGTGTACCCCGCCCAAATCAAGATCCAGTTGTCCTTCAAAGCCGATCGTCGGTAAAACGACTTCGATATCACGTGTCGAACCGAACTCGAGCTTGATCGCGTCCGCACAAAACGGAATCTCGATGCCTTGATCCATTCGTTCTTGTAACGCTCCATCTGTCCAAGCGTATGGTTGCATCTCCTTCATTCGTTCGATCGTTTGCTTGGTCGCGATTGACGGCAGACCGAGATGTTTCATCCCAAAAATATGATCCCAGTGCCAGTGGGTCAATGCCAATAAATCAGGTGATCCAAGATTGTGTTTCTTTATTTCTTCTAAGAATAGTGATGCATGAGCTGACGAGTTTCCCGCATCGATCATCAATTGATGCTTTTCCCCACGTACGACGGCGAGAATCGGGCGGTCCGTCTCGCTGACCGGTGTCTGATACCAAATCCGTGAAGTTAGTTGTTTGAAGTGTTGCATGCTCTACCTCCTTATCATCTGCTTTTAGTATACGTCATGACAAAACCGGGTTCATCTAGAAGACGAACCCGGTCTGGTTAGTTCTTATTTTTTAGCGTTTGGTCGAAACGGCCACCAGACCCCTTTGCCAAACGATACCGTGATCGCTGGAATCAAGAGCGGTAAGACGATCAATCCATATAAGAGTAGACCTGTAATGACGATCGTCGCGATTTGAACGAGACTCAAGACACCAGACGGCATCATCGCTCCGAACGTTCCTGCGAGGATGATCGCTGCCGTGATGATGACAGATCCCATCTTTTTCATCGACAGGAACATCGCTTCCTTCGTATCGAGTCCCTTGATCGTCTCTTCCCGGAAACGGTCGAGGAGGAAAATCGAGTAGTCGATACCAAGGGCAATCAACATGACGAATCCGAAGAACGGAACGGCCCAACTGATACCGTCATATCCAAGTCCGTTGACGAAGATCAGCTCTGCGATCGACATCGACGTATAATACGTCAGCAATAACGAACCGATCATGAACAACGGCATGATCAACGAACGGAACATGATTGCTAGAATCACGAAGAGACTGATCAGCATGACCGTCACTGTTCGTTTGAAATCGGCTTTCGACGTATCATTTAAATCACTGTTGACACTTGAGATACCACCGTATGCAACACTGCTGTCTTCAAACGGTGTCCCTTTGATTGTCTTCGCTGTCGTCTCTTTGATCGCAGCGACCGTTTGAATCGCTTCCGGAGAATACGGATCATCTTCGAGGATGACTTCGAACTTCAATCCCGTCTGTTGATCGATCGCGTAACGATCAATTGCTGGTTTAAAGGCTTTATCCGACAGCGTATCTTTTGGAACGAACACACCTGTCCCCCGAATCGATGTCGCTTGTCCCATCTCGGTCAGAAGATCAGAAATGTCTTCAAGACCACTTTCAATTTTCGTCAATCCTGCGTTCGCTTGACCGACACCGTCCGCGAGTTGAGTCAACCCACTTCCAAGTTGACCGGCTTGCGCACCTTGAGACGCAATCCCACTTGCTGCTTGACTGATGCCGGCTTGAACTTGGCTCAATTGACCAGACAAGGCATTCAACGTTCCGACGGTTTGCGGAATGTTTTGGGTCGATTGTAGACCTTGACCGACGAGCGTCAACTGTTGGTTAATTTGCCCAAGTCCGTCTGCTGCTTGTTGCAACTGATTCGCACCTGCTGAAGCCGCGTCTCCTGCTGGTAGCTGTCCTGTAATCCCATTCAAATTATCTTCCACCGTCGTCAGACCAGACTGAACATCCGTGAGGCCGGCGGTAGCTTTCTTCATACCATCAGCAACTTGTTTTAATTGACGATCGACGTAGAAATCATTGATGACTTCGCCTGTCGGACGAGAAATCGAACGAACCGATTTGACCCCATCAATCTTCACCAGTTCGCGACTGAGTTGTTCCGCATAAGGAACTGTTTTTTCAGTAATCAAATCATCGTCACTCTTCAGGATGACGTTGACCGGGAGCGACTCACCTGCACCAAATCCATCCGAGATCGCATTCAGTCCTTTGACCGTCTCATACTTCGCACCAATCTCATCGACGGTATTAAACGAAAGGTCATCATCATACGTAAAGAGTGTCGGGACCGTGATGATCGCAACGATGATCATCGCAAGCAACGGGCGACGAATCGATAATCCACCATACTGTGCCCACAGTTTACTGTCTTGGTGACTCGCCGCCTTCTTCGATGGCCAGAATAGCTTTTCTTTTAATGTCGCCATGAAGAATGGAACAAGTGTAAACAAGACAAGCAAGAGTACGGCAATCCCGACTGCAACTGCGACCGACGATTTAAAGATCGGGAAGTCCGCAAATCCAATCGCCGAGAAGCCGACGAGAACAGCGAGACCACTGATTAGTAACGTACGCCCTGCTGTCTTATACGTGTTGACGATTGCTGTCTCAACGTCGTGTCCTGCCGTCAACTCTTCCTTATACCGGCTCAGGAGCAAAATACAATAGTCCGTCCCAATCCCGAACAGGATGGCAACGAGGAAGATTTGCGTATAGTTCGATACTGGGAAGCCGAACCAATCGACGAAAAAGGCGACGAGTGATTGGCTGATCAGGTACGTAAACCCAACTGCAACGAGTGGGACGAACGGTGTGACGACTGAACGGAAGACGAGCAGAAGCAGTCCGAAAATCAATCCGACCGTAATCAGTTCCGTCCGCTTCAGTCCCTCTTGCGAGCTCGTATTGACGTCATCATTGATTAACGCTTCACCCGTTAGATAAATCGTTTGATCCTTTGGTAAGAGGTCCGTCCGGATTTGTTTTGCCAGTTTGACGATCTCTTCTTGCGAACCGTCGACCGTGATTGGCACGAGAACTGTCTTTTTGTCTTTTGAGACGAGCTGTCCTTCTGTCTCTTTGTTTTCAAACGGATCGAGCACATCCGTGACCGGACGATCAAGTGCTTCTAAATCCTGAACGATTTGCCCGATCGATGTTCGATCGGCATCGCTGACTTTGTCTTTGAGCGGAATGACGAGAGAAATGGTTTCTTCACTTGCCCCCGCTTTTTCTAAAATGTCAGCTGCCCGTTGTGAATCGGCATCATTTGCAAGCTGAATCGCACCTGCTTCTTCTGCTTGTTTAGCCAAGTTTGGTGCCGTAAATAGTAAACCTACTGTGACGATAAGCAATAATGCAAGAATTGCCCAACGCCATTTGACGATTTGTCGCATATCCGATTCTCCTCTTCCTTCGATTCTGTCTTTAGTCGTTCAACTGCAAAATCTCTTTGATCTTCTTAAAGGTTTCGATGAACTGGATGATTTCTTCTTCCTCGACCTTTCCTTCAATCAAATTCTCCAGATACGTATAGATTTCTTGCTCTGCTTCAGTTGCCACTAACCGACCTGCTTCCGTCAACGAGATGTACTTCGTTCGGTGGTCATCTTCTCGACGTTCGACGATGACGAGACCTTTTTCCGTCAACTTTTTCAGCCGATTCGAGATGGCACTTTTGTGAACACCCTGCACTGCCGCGAGACGCCCAGACGAAATCGGTCCATATTTTCCGACGAGCTTCAACACATGAAGTTGTTCCGGTGAATACATTTGCCAAACGGGTGCTTCGACCGACTTCAACACGCGTTCTGTTCCGTGGATCATGACTTCTTCAAACAGGAGGACTGCTTCACGTAAATTGTCTTTCATTTTTAGTTTACCCCCTAAACTTATAAAGTTAGTTTAGCCCCTCAACTAGAAGTCTGTCAACTCTAAACTGTCACAACTTACCGATGCAGAACATGACCAATTTCTGTATGATAAAGGAAGAGAGGAGCATGCTTATGTTGACTTTGTTTTGGATTGCGTTAGTCATCTGTCTCGTAGGTCTTGTCTTTACGTTACGGATTGCCAAGCAACCAGCAGAAGAAAAGTATGACCACAAAACTTCGGCCAAAAACATGTCTTGGATGTATTTCATTTTTCTTCCGATCATTTTGATTTTATTAGGCATCTTCTATTATTTTTTAACATGATATAAAACAGCACACATCAACCGATGTGTGCTGTTTTATATCACTTCAAGGTTTTCGGACGGACGATATAGATATCGCATTTTGCATAACGGGAGATGTTTTCAGAGACACTCCCGATCATGATGCGTTCCATCGCATTCATCCCGACCGCCCCACAGACAATCAACCCAGCACCGACACGTGGTGCGATGACCTTCGGAATCAATGTTTTTGGAGAGCCATTTTCGATGACCAGTTCAACTGTCTCGACGCCTGCTTCTCGTGCCCGCTTCTCGTAACGATCGAGCAGTCCTTGTGCATATTCCGTGACGTTTTGATCAATGAAACGCTTATTGGCACGTACATTAGCAAATGTCTGAATATCGATGACATGGGCGATGACGAGTTTGGCATGATCGAGTTTGGCGAATTTCACTGCCTTTTCAAAGGCAAGATCTGCCGTCTTTGATCCATCGACTGCCACTAAAATCGTATGATACTGGCTCTCCATCAAGAATCATCCTTTCTGCACGACTCTCTTACAGCATCCGGTCATTTTCATTTTCGAGGGCGCGGTTTTCATGATCGAGTTTCCGTTCTGCCTCGATTCCTTCTGGCTCTGTCTCCAAAATACTTTTTGGTTTCGGCGCAGGACGTGTTGCCCCTGCTTCGTCTGCTAACAGGACATACTCACCTTGTTGAACACGTAAGACATGCTGACGAATATCCGACTCCGGTAATCCGAGTTCCGTAAAGGCAGTTTGAATTTCCTCAGCCGAAGCCTGTTTGCCTGTAAATCGCTCAAACAGCGTCCGTTTTCCAGAGACGAGTTGCGCCGCTGATTGTCCGCGTAACATCGCCATATCGGTTTTATCTTGTAACACGACATATAAATCTTCTTCTAGATAACCCGCAAAATGTAGATCCTCAATTTTTCGAATCAAATCCGTTTCATTTTGATAGACACCGATCCATTGTTTTTTTCCCATGTCACACGTCTCCCCCTTTTATAACAACTATATGAGATATACCCCAAATTCATCTAAAACATGACTAGGATGAAGAAGACTTCGGCGATTGCTGTCGAAAAAGACGTTGCCGTTTATAGAAGACGTAATAGCACAAGAGTAAAACACATACGATCCCGATTCCTGTTACGATTTGTTGCACAAGAGCGAGGCGATCGTTAAAGAACAGTCCAATCAAATACCAAACGAGCGCGAGACCAAACACCCAATCGGAATGAATGATGACAAACAAGAGTCCTCCGATAATCGCTACGACGAGTGCGAGCGTACTCCATTGCTGTTCGGAAAGACCAAATAGCGAAGTGAACTGAAAATCGGATAAGATCCGAAATGGTAAAATCAACAACATCGTACTCATCCAGGCGAGCAGGACTGAAATCGGAGAGCGCATCCAAGGCGATCGTCGCGGATGGTGTTGAATTTTCATATAAACTAAGCACAGACTAATGAATGAAATCGTTGTCCAGACAAGTTCCCATGGTGGTCCGGTCATACTACTGACGCCAAGCGTCACGAGTGATAACGCGAGCCATCCTCCGATATCTTCAATCAGTTCTCGATCTGCAGGAAAGGCACGAACCGGTCGAATACACCAAATTAACAACGTCGTGAATACGACACCTGTAATCGCATCGAAAAAAGATGCTGGAACAAGAGGCAACGCAGGAATGGTGACCGGATTTGACCAAACGACGCGCGCTAGCAATGCAAAGAGGAATGCTCCTATATTCATGAAGCGTAAAAATGTTAAATACTGCACGTCCCTCTTCACCTCCTCGTTCATTCTGTTATTCAATTCCCCTTGCAAGAGGCAGAAAAACAAAAATGTCGCTTTGTTCTGCTGCCAAATTCCGGTACGATGAAAAGAAAAGGAGGAACGCGAATGGACGCATTTTTATTGCCCTATCAATACAACTTTATTCGGAATCAAGTCGATCTGTTACAACATCAATTCGCTGCCGTTCATGATCCCGATGTTCGTGATGCTGTCCGGTATAGTGCTGCTGAAAAGATATTCGATCTATTGCCCGTACTTACACCAGAACAGGAAGCGCTGTTGACGAACATTCGTGACGCTGAATCCGAACAAGATCTCCTCGCGTATTTAGCACATGTCGAACCGTTCGTCCAACCGTTTCCGAGTATTTCTGAATCACGGATCCGTCAGCTCTTCAAAAAAACGAAAAAGTTACATGTTCCGCCACTTCACTCCTTTGAATGGGCTCACACGACGTTTTTAAGCTGGAACGATACCGGGAATCGTAAAAAATACTTCGTCTATCCTTTGGACGATCAATGGATCGGCGTCGAGGGAACCTATCTGCCATCGATCCAAAAAGGGATTTGTGCGATTTGCCATACGTATAGTGACATCACACTCGTAACCGCCACGACACGTCGTTCAGCTGAACAGCATCAGACGATTGGTCATCATATGTGTATCGACAGCGATGCATGTAATCAAGCTGTGACGAATCCAGAAGTCATTGAAACGTTCTTAGCACGCACGCAAAAGAAATGATCGGCATCAAAAAAACACGTTCGTATGACTGATCCGATAAGGTTCGGTATACGAGCGTGTTTTTGAATGTAACGACGTTCATGTGTTCGTTATCGCTGGATCATGCAAGCAAAATTGATTCTTCCCGCGACGTTTTGCCTCATACATCGCTAGGTCTGCTTGCTCGATCAAGTCCGATCGAGAAGCTGCATGCGCCGGATAGATCGCTCCACCGATGCTCGCTGTTACCGGAAGTGGAATGATACCATGGTGAAACGGCTTTCGGAACAAGGAAACGAGATGTTCCCCACACTGCACCACTTCTGCTTCTTGTTCAACGTCAAATAACAAGACGACGAACTCATCTCCACCTTGTCTTGAAATGACTGTATTGGGCGGCAATTTCTTTTGTAGACGTGTCGTAACATCGACGATGAGTTGATCTCCGACACGATGTCCATACGTATCGTTAATCTCTTTGAAGTGATCGATATCAATAAAGAACAACCCAACCTGCCCGTCAGTCGCTTCCGCTCGGTACAAGGCATCTTGGAACAGTCGCGCAAACAGATATCGATTCGGTAACCCTGTTAAGGCATCGTGATATGCCATGTGTCGCATCTCCTCCATGGCAGTTGCTAATGCTTCCGTTCGCTCTTCCACCTTCGCTTCGAGATTTTCGCGTAACCGTTGATTGTCAACAACGATCCGGATTTGACGGGAAATCAACAACGGAATCGCAATCATTAACCCAATCGTCAAACCGTTCCAACTAATCGTTTGTCGTGCCATCGTCACGAATAGAATCAATAAGAATAAGTAAGGTGTAATTAAACGTAAGACATCAATCCATCTCCGTGTAACGTCAAGAGGAACGAGAGATTCTTCAGCGTCAAAGCGATATGCGGCAAGCCCGACAATCAGGACAGTCGCTAACCATAACGGATCGAGCCAACTCGAAGGAAATGGATAATCAAATCGTTCTAGGACGACGTATAGGAGGTCGGCAAGTAATTGAAAATGAAATGCGAGTAGAATCAATAATAGCGAGCTTCCATTGCCACGTTTCATCAAACCAAAGAATAAGACAATCATTCCACCGAGCAACAATAAATCACCAATCGGATAACGAAGCCATAAAAGCGTTTCGATCGTCAGCAAGGCATTTCCTTCTAAATAAGGTGTCACTAAATAGTGCCACGAAAGAGATCCTGCAACGACTAAAATGATGAACTCATCAAACAAAAAGACCCGCAAATTAACTTCTTGTCGTCGATTACGCAGGAAATAACCGAAAGCAATGATATAGATCAAGATTTGAAGACTAAAGATCAAGTCGATCCAATCAAACGGTTCCGTTCGTGTACGTCCTTGAAGGAAATAAAGGAGTTGTCCACATTCACCTAGACCGAGCATCGTATTGGCAAACAATAAAAGAAGAAATAAACGAGAGGTAAAAGGACGTCGCATTTGGCGACGTCGTGCCTGCCAAATTAAATAGAGAGAGACCGAGACACCACCAATCGTGAACAGACTATTGACGACTTGTCCGATTACTGTATCCGTCCCAACGTATGTCACCCAACCGATGTGTAAAAGAAGCCAAAAAACAACGACTCCTAACCAATTCTGATACACGGCGATCCCCCTCCTTTTTTAATCATAGTCCGTTTGTCCTATAGGTATATCGGTTCATCATTGCATTTTATTCACCTTTTTTTATTTTATTGGAATCTTTTTTTGACAAGATTACTCGTTTTAAACATAAGAAAAAACCGTGATCGCACCTAGCGGATTGAACACGGTTTAGTTGGAATGTATTCTAGTTCTTTAAATAGAACGTCGATTTTCTTCTGTCGACTCGATCGATTCGGTCAGACTGAGGGGTAATACGATGATGAAACGACTGCCTTTTCCTACTTCAGATTCCACATGAATAACACCCTCATGCTCTTTGACAATTTCCTTACAAATTGATAACCCGAGTCCCGTTCCACCGATTCGACGTGTATCGGAATTATCGACGCGATAAAATTTATCAAACAAGTGGGCAAAGGCATGATGCGGAATTCCAATTCCTTCATCTTTCACTTCAATGATGGCTTGATCGTCTTTCGTATCAATCCAGACGTCAACACGCCCACCATCCGGAGAGTACTTGATCGCATTGTTGATCAAGTTATTCATCAATTGTTTGATTCGGTCCTCATCTCCTAAAATGAACGGACGATCCGGACTAAGCAATTGCAAATGAAGATCGTGTCGTTCACTTGAAGCGTCGTATAAGGACATCACCTGTTCAGTCAGGCTAAATAAATCGAGATGTGCCATTTGGTATAACTGCCCACCTGACTGCATGCGCTGAACATCTAAAAAGTCCGTGACAAGGTTTGATAACCGTTCCGTCTCGTTATGAATCGTCGCTAGATATTTCTTCTGTTTCGAGTCATCGATTTCTCGATTCAACATCAATTCTGTAAAGCCGTAAATCGAAGAGAGCGGTGTCCGCAACTCATGCGACACGGTTGAGACGAGTTCTGTTTTGAGACGATCGGCTTCTGTTTCCCGGGTAATATCTCGTAAAACAAGAATGATTCCCTTCCATCCACCAACGACATCAATACGTTCCGCGTAGACTTCCAGATGAGCTGTGTTATTTCGAATATCAAATCGGGCCTTTTCCGGTGAAATCTCACCGGAACGAATCAAATCTAGATACGTATTAAAAGCCTCGACATCATCCACCAACTGGCGCATCACATCGATGACATACTCACTCGACGGTAACGTCCGATCTACTGTGAATTCCGATTGAAGTTCTGGAATCAATTCAAACAATGGACGGTTGACGTATAACTCTCCATTTCCATCTTCAAGATAAATGATCGCTTCTCGGATGGAGTCTAACACTTGCTCAGTCTTTTCTTTTTCTTGACGCATTCCTTCATACGAACGCGTACGCAGGAGCGATAACGTCATCTGTTGCGCAAACTCGCGAATATCCGTCAACTGTTGCCCTTTATAGGCAGATTTATAACGAACCAGATAAATCGCTGCAATTAGTTCATGCGTTTCCGGATCTTCGATCGGAATCGTCACTTCATACGTGCTAAATGAATACGGATAGTCTTTTTGACGCGTGACTCGTTTTTCCGATTGGATAAATTCCATCTGCCGAACCGATCGATTGATGACGGACATCTCATCTTTCAGGAGAACTTTTAAATAATCCATCGTCATCCCATTCGTTGTCGCACCCATGAACGCTCCTTCTTCATAGAGCAATAGTGCACCGTACTCAGAAGAGGTGATATCGATCATCTTTTGAACGATTGCCGGATACGATTCGACGGTTTCGCGAACAGCAAGCGCCTCTGTCAGTTCGCTACGTAATCGGAGCTTTTCCTCATTCTTTTTCGTCGTTTGATACGCTTCTTCGAGTTCTTCTTGTTGCGCCTGCAATTCTTCTTGTTGCGCGAGCAACTCTTCACTTTGCGCCTGCAACTCTTCATTTTTTCCTTGCATCGCATCCGTATGGGCATTCGTCGTCACGACCATCCGATTAAAGGCTGCGCGCAATAATCCGATTTCGTCTGGTCGCTGCTCGGCAGCTTTATCAATCTTAATCGGTTCTTTTCGAGCAAGTTTTTGATTATCATCAATCAAACGTAACAATTGCCGTGTCATCCGGCGAAGGAACGGGTGCACGAAGAGAAGGATGAAGGCAATGAGCACAACGATACTTGATATCCAAATCCATTGTGACTTTGCGACTTCACTCCGCAGTTCCCCGACAGCCGTTTCTTGTTGTTGGCTGAGATTCGTCCGGTATTCATCAAGTGCTGCAGAGGCTTTTTCAATGTCTGGTGTAATATCAATCGAACCATCGGCAGTTGGCTTTAATCGCCCTTGATCGACAAGACGCTCCGCAATCGGTAAAGAAAACAGACTATCCCCCTGTAAGAAGTCCTCATTGATCCGATTCGCCTTTTTCTCATTGACGTAAGACTGGGTCAACGGGAACAAGGCATCATAGTATAACTCATATAAATTCGTCATTTGCGCTGCGAATTCTTCTTCTTCATCCGTTTTTGCGTTTCGCATGAACCAATCCGTCTCACTTTTGATATCTGTTCGGAGCGCCTGAATCTCATCAAACCGTTCTTGGTTACCAAAAATGACGAATCCTCGCAATCCAAACTGGACGGTTTGCCAATTGTCCCACAAATCATTGGCCCGGCGATTTTGTTCACTGATCGTCTCGAGATTCTGTTTTGATGTTTCGATTCGTCCTTCCATATAGTCATAGACAAAGAACGAAGTAATCGATACTACGATCAGTACCGCATAAAAAACAGTCAGCAACTGCCGACCGATTCGTCGCCGAATCCAATTCACCATGAATGTATCCTCCTCATCATTCATCGAATGATGCTTTTTCATTTGTTTCTTTAAATATAATAGAAACGCTTTCGAAGCAACAGCTAGGATATACAAAAAAAGACCTTTTCTCGGAATGTACCCGAAAAAAGGTCTTTTTATCCGCTTATTTTTTTGCTTTCTTCACTGTCACAGAAGTCACAGGGCTCACTTGACCACGCGTATTCTTAACGTAGACGGAAAGCTTCGCTTTTGCTTTTTGCTTCGGAATTTTGACGGAATAGTTGCCTTTTGCAGAAACCGTTCCTTTTCCGATGACTTTTTTCTTCGCATCTTTTACATAAACACTTAATTTCTTTTCAGCTGTCCCGGTTACTTTCGTTTGTCCGGCATAGACGGATTTCACTTTCGGTGCTGCTGGGGCTGGTAGGACTTTTACGATCGTCGGTTTACTTGTGCGTTTAGCAATATCCGTCACTGTGACGATCAAGCTTGAACCACCGACTTGTTTTGGTAATTTCGCACTGAAGTGACCTTTTGCGTCGACTTTCGCTGTGGCGATTTTCTTTTGTTTTGCATCTTTGACAGTAACCGTACCGCCCGCAAGAGCTGTACCTGTCATTTTTGTTGCACCGGCAAGTACTGGTTTAACTTTTGGAGCTGCTGGCGCTTTTCCAGGAAGGACTTCTGTACGTTCTGACGTGATATCCAGTCCATTTGTGTAACGAATTGTTAGGACCGTACCTTTGTTTTGACGTGGAATCGTCACACTATATTTTCCGGATTTAGCTGTAGTAGAACCCAACTTCTTAGTGGACCATACTTCCACTTTTGTTCCGGTTTTAACCGTTCCTGTGACAGTCAGTTTATTATCATATACGTTGTTGACAGTTCCGTTCAGATTCAATTGCGAAATTGCCCGAGGAATACTAACTTTACCGTATCCTGAAACCGGACTGACATAGGCAGGAAACTTGAATTCAAGCTCTTCTCCCTCTTCTTCCTCAAACCAATCATTCGGATTTTCGAAAGCTAGTGGTTCTGCACTTTTTTGTAGAATTTGTTCGATTTGTTTAGGTGTTAGTTTAGGATTAAGTGACTTCAAGATTCCCGCAACAGCTGCGACGTGTGGTGAAGCCATACTTGTTCCATCCATATACACCGTATTTCCGTCTGGAATCAAACTCGCTACTTTTGAACCCGGTGCAACGACATCAAGGCCGACTCCATAATTCGAGTAATCTGAAACCATACCGAGCGTATTCGTCGCTCCAACAGAAATCGCATATTCTGAGTTTGCTGGGAACCCTACCATCATATCGTAGTCGTTTCCTGAAGCCGCAACGACCGTAACACCATGATCTGCTGCATATTTCATCATATAAGCCATCGTGCGGCTTTCACCGCCACCAAGACTCATATTGATGACTTTCGCTCCATGATCAACAGCATATTTAATTCCAAGTGCAATGGCATCCGTTTCTCCTTCGCCATTTGCATTCAATACTTTAACCGGTAAGATTTGTGCCGACTGATGAATCCCTTGTATCCCGTAATCATTGTTGATTGTCGCTGCGATGACACCTGCCACGTGTGTTCCGTGACCATTATCATCAATCGCGTCGCCATCTCCGTTTACGGAAACATAGTTCTTCTCATTCGCAATATCAACTTTCCCTTGTAAATCCTTTAAGCGATAATCAACACCTGTATCAATGACCGCAATTTTGACAGGTGCTAATTTTTTACCACTAAATCGTTTTTGGAACTCCTCAAAACCAATTCCAACATTCGGGAATTGTTCGAAGACTGTTTTCTTATTGATGGCCCATTGGTAATCAAAATTGATATCACTTGTTGCTTTGTAAGTTTGAATCTTTTCCACATATTCGACTGCTGATGAACGACCAATCGATTGCTTTAATGCTGACGCTGATTGTCCCTTCACCGTTGGATCTTCTGTCACTACAATGAAATCGCCAGCTTTACCAAGCGGTAAACGTTCAACATCTGCTGATTGAATTCCAGCAATTTTCATCGAACTGACTGTTTTCCCTGGCTTTAACTTAACGATGAATCGCGTAGTTTCTTTTGACTGAATGTTCATCCCTAATGTTCCGAACGTATCGTCTAACGTACTGCCGCTCATCTCAGATATCTTCATTTTTTTAGCATATCCATCGATTTCTTCTGCAATCACAGCAGGCGATGCATCGCGTGATAATGTATAAAGACGGTCAACGGCTTGTTGATCTGTCTTTGTCAGCGTGTACGATGTTCCACGTACGAGTGCCTCCATTGCAGGTTTCAATGTTTTTAAATCTTCGTACGCTTGTTGACGCTTATCTTTATTGAAAAGAAGCGTTTTGACAACGTAAGGCGATGTTTTGTAATAAAGCGACGTCAAGGCACGACCTGCGTCCGATTGACTCAATACCTGTTTTTGGATCGAGTGCATAAGAGCAAGCATTGGTTTTTCTTCTTTTGTTTGTTTTAATGCTTCTTCTGCCATACAGCTAATATCACTGATTGGCTCATATTCGACAGCTAATTTGACGTTATTGTATGTCAGCTTAACGTTTGCTGCTTTTGTCGTTTTCCCCTCTTCGATGTTCGGGTAATATTCGACTTTGACATAATACGGTCCATCCCATGCATATGGAACGGCTAATTTTGTCGTTGCTTTTTCATTCGGTTCTGCTTCTGTCCGGTAACGATCAAATGTATCATCTTCAGCTGCCATCGCTTCGCTCGGGTAAGCTGTCACTTGAACAGGTTGATCCGTATCGATTGATAACTCAAAGTGTGACGCTGTTTTTTCTACACCTGCTTCATGATTGACACGGTACCAATATGTATTTTTTTCTTCTATTCCGGTCTTAAGTGTCGTTTCTTGTCCTGCTTGTAAAAGTGTTGCGCTTGCAAGAGCGGTCTCCGCTTTTGCAGTAGTTGGTCCTACGCCGAGCGTTAAAACTAAACAGCTCAGCATGACCCAAATCATCAGTTTCTTCACACATGCTCCTCCTTCAAAATGGATATACTTTAATTTGATTATAAACAGTATATGGATAAAATGGATAATTAATTTATAGTGAAATCTTACAATTTTGAAAGAAAGACGCATCATGTTCTAAAGAACACGATGCGTCTGACTCCATTCATTTAAAATCTGCTACATATTCACTGTATCCTTCTTGTTTCAAGTCCTCTTTCGGAATGAAACGTAAGGCGGCTGAGTTCATACAATACCGAAGCCCTGTTGGCTCTGGACCATCCGAAAAGACATGTCCGAGATGGGCATTTCCATGTCGACTTCGGACTTCCATCCGTTTCATGCCGATTGAAAAGTCACTTTTCTCAATGATATTACCTGGCTCAAGTGGTTTCGTAAAACTCGGCCATCCTGTCTTCGAATCATATTTATCGTTTGATGAAAACAATGGTTCACCAGAGATCAGATCGACATAGATCCCGTCTGCTTTCAAATCGTGATACGGATTATCAAACGCCGGCTCCGTTCCATCCTCTTGTGTCACTTTGTACTGGATGGCGGTTAATTTCTTTTTGATTTCTGCGTCTGATAATTTTGGATAGGTTGGAAGATCGAGCTTGGGCTGATCGTTCCAGTAGCGATTGATGAAGTCGTCGCGTCCAGAAGCTGCCCGGTAAAACTTATACTTTTTCTCACTCTTCAAATAGTAATCCTGATGGTATGCTTCCGCTTCATAAAAAGGACTGGCTGCAATCAACGGTGTGACGATTTTATCATCGAAGATCTGTTGTTTCTCTAGATCCTGTTTCGATTGTGCTGCGATTTCTTTTTGTTTCTCATTCGTATAGAAAATCGCCGTTGTATAAGACTCACCACGATCGACGAATTGACCATCTGCATCCGTCGGATCAATCTGGCGCCAGTAGACATCTAATAATTGCTTGTACGAGATGACGTTCGGATCAAACGTGATCAATACCGCTTCCCGATGACCTGTCGTCTCCGCTGACACTTGATTATACGTCGGATTTTCAACATCACCGCCCGTATAACCAGAAATGACGGACTTGACTCCTTTTAATTCTTCGAACGGGGGCTCCATACACCAGAAGCATCCTCCAGCTAAAATCGCTGTCTCTTCCGGTTGATAACTCAATTCCTTACTACCACTTGATTTTGCTTGCTGTTGCTGGAACACGAAGTATCCCCCGACCATGATGACGATGAGACCGATGACTGATAAAATCGTCCACATTCGTTTCTTCATCTCCCTTCGCCTCCTCTATTTAGCTTACGTCGCATGACGTCGATTGGATGTTCTCTTACTTAAACTTTACAACGCTAATGCTAGCTTGTCGTAGCATGTGCTCAAACGGAGCACATTCAATACTATGTAGAGTTCTTGTGTGTTTCTCCACAAAAAAAAGAGCCTCATATCGACTCTTTTCGAAAATTAACCTTTTTGAATCCAGAATTTTAGGACGCTTGCTTCTTCTTCATGTTTGACGAGTGCATGACCACCTGATGTCGCCCACGCCTGAAGATCGTTTTTTGCCCCTTTATCCGTCGCATGGACTTCAAGGATTTGACCTGATTCGAGTCCAGCGATGGCTTTTTTTGTTTTTACGATTGGCATCGGACAAGCAAGTCCTTTTGCGTCGAGTACGAGTTCTGATTTCATGTTGTATTCCTCCTGAATGATTTGATGTTCGTTATGAATCGGCTTAGCGTACCGCACAGCGGTTCGGTCCGACTTCCATTTCCCGTTGTGTCTCAAGATCGGGTGTCTGTTTCCCCATGTTCGTTTCACGGATATCTTGATACGCGTTCGGTTGTAGCGGCAGGTTCTCTGTGACCATTTTCCGGAATGTTGCTTCATCGTCGATGTTGAGACCATGATTGTTCGCAAGCAAGATGCTTAATTTTTCCGCTACACTACCATCCGTGTTCAATTCTTCAATGATCATGAAATGTGCCGGTAAGACGATGAGTTCTGGTGAAAGATCACGATACGTGTTGTAGAGCGAATCGCGTAAGTCACCAACCCAGTCTTCCGCGAGACCGGCTAAATCCGGACGACCAATCGAGTCGATGAACAAGATATCACCTGTCAATAAATAACGCTGATCGACGATGAATGAAGTCGATCCAATCGTATGTCCCGGGGAATAAAGAGCGCGTACTTCAATCGCTGTATCCCCCACTTGAACCGTACTACCGTCTTCAAGTGGTGCATAATCGAATGTGACATCCGTCGCATCTTTTGGCGGCAACCAGTATGTCGCGCCTGTTTTTTCAGCGATGTCGCGTCCTCCAGAAATATGATCCGCATGAAGATGTGTATCAAACACATGCTTAATCGTGACGTTGCGTGATGCGGCATAATCCAAATACACATCCGTCATTCGTGTCGCGTCGATGAGTACGGCCTCTCCTTCTGAGATGACCATATACGAGAGACACCCTTTACCGATTCGAACGAACTGAACGACTTCGCCTTGATCAGTTCCTGTTTCGTTCAGCGTTCCGAGTGAAATCGGTTCTAGATGTTCACTCCATGCTTTCATACCGCCTGACAGATACGATACGTCTCGTCCTGCTTCTTCTAGCATATCGGCGACGAAAATCGATGAACCTTCTTTTGCGCAAACGACGAGAACATCCTGATCCGTCGGAAGCTGATCGAGAATCTCCTCGACACCATCCAACAATTCAAAATACGGAATGTTGAGGTACTTGAAGTTCTCTCCTTCGATTTTCCAATCTTGAAACGCATCCTCATTCCGGACATCTAAGATGAACAGAGACTCACGTCCAATGATTTTTTTTGTAACTCGTGCGGCTGTCATTGCTTGTGCCATATCTACTCGTTCCTCCTCTACTTTACGCTGTTGTATTATTTCGCTGAAACGAGTGTCGTCGTCTCAGACGCCCATTCCTGCATACCCGATACGACATTGTGGACCGTATACCCCTTGTCACTGAGCTGTCGGCATGCCATGTCACTTCGGCTACCTGTCCAGCAGATGACATAAATCGTCTGATTTGAATCCAGTTCTGCATGGCGTGTCTCCAGTTCGCCTAACGGAATATTGATGGCTCCCGGTACATGGGCGAAGGCATATTCTGCTTGTTCACGAACATCGAGCACCGTGATCGAATCGTCTTGGCGTGCTGCTTCGACTGTTGCGTTGTTGACGGTTTGAGCGAATGCTGCTGGTTCCGTGACATCACCTGTTGATTTCCGAACGTAATGACGAAGCACTTCGCCTTCTTCAATCGTGCCTAAATAATGATTGCCGGTGCTGTTTGCCCAGGCACGGAGATCTGCAGTTGATCCTTTATCCGTCGCCTGGACTTCGATGACTTGTCCCGGTTCTAACGTCTTGATCGTTTTTTTCGTCCGAACGATTGGCATCGGACAAGCGAGGCCTTTGGCGTCCAATACGATATCTGATTTAATCATAGTCATACAATTCGCTCCTTTACGGTGTGGGGTATTATTTCGTTTCGCCTTCGTACGACATCATGCCGCCATCCATGTTCGTCACGTCATATCCTTGTCCTTCGAGATATGTCGTTGCGCGACCACTGCGCGCACCAGAACGGCATACCATGACATACTCTTTTTTCTTGTCGAGTTCGTTCATCTTGAATTCAATCAATCCGAGTGGAATATGGATCGCTCCCGGAATCATTCCTTCTTTGACTTCATCGACTTCTCGGACATCAATGACGTTCAGTTGTTCACCACGTTCGATTTTTTCCTGTACTTCTGTTGCTGTCATGCGTTTCATGTTCAATTCCTCCTCTTGATTCGATTCAGCGCCAGGCATTCACTCCGCCACGGACTTCCGTGACATTTGAATAACCGGCTTTTTTTAGTACTTTAACGGCTTGTTTGCTTCGCATCCCGCTTTGACAGATGACGAGCACTTCTTTGTCTTTCGGGATTTGATTCAGTTGACTGTTTAGCGTTTGTAACGGAATGTTCTTAAATCCTTTGATGTGATTGCCTTTGAATTCTGCCGGTGTCCGAACATCGAGATAAAATCGTTTGCGGTCGTTTAGTAACGGCTTCAGTTCCGTGGTCGACACTTGCTTGACGCCTTTTGTTGGGGCGAACATCTTATAAGCGAGATAGCCGACGACGAGCAACAAGATAATCGATCGTACATCCATGCGTCATTCCTCCTTCAGATCATTAGATGAATAGATTGACGTTTCCGTTCTCCGCATCGGCGAGGTAGGCGGCAACACCTGCATACTCAACCCCGTCGTGTAATTCTTCCTGTTTCAAACCGAGTAAATCCATCGTCATCGTACAGGCGACGAGTTTGACATCCTGTTCTTTCGCTAATTCGATTAAGTCTGGAAGTGGCATCGCATTGTGCTTCTTCATGACGTTTTTAATCATTTTTTGACCTGCACCACCGAAGTTCATTTTCGAGAGTGGCATCTTATCAGCACCGCGTGGCATGAACTTACCGAACATCTTCTCAAGGAATGTTTTATCCGGCTGGATCGGTTCATCCTTACGCATCGCATTCAAACCCCAGAAGGTATGAAAAATCGTGACTTCGTGATCGTATGCGGCTGCACCGTTGGCAATGATATAAGCTGCCATGACTTTGTCGTACTCTCCACTAAATAAAACGATGGTTGTTTTTTTCGTATCTGACATGAACGTAATTCCTCCAAGCGTTTACCCTAAGGGGTATATTAATTCGTAAAAATTTTTTATCTGCTTTTCATTAAGAGTTGAACAGCCTCTGCAACGGCTTGTTCATGATTTTCCGTCGCATCATCCTGACGGACACAGTCGATCAAGTTCTCACTGACGACAAGACCAATGACACGATCGATTGCACTACGTGTCGCACTCAGTTGTGTGACGACATCCTTACAGGACGCCTCTTCTTTCATCATTCGAACGATACCGTGGATTTGTCCTTCAATCCGATTCATCCGATGAATGATGCGATCTTCATAACCGTTTTCCATATGAAGTCCATCTCCTTTTTTAAATGTGACATACGTCATATCTTGTTGGTACATTCCATACAATAATACCCGCATGGGTATAAGTCAACGAAAAAGATTTCCGATTTTGTCGCCATTGTAGAACGTCCGGAAATCTTTTTGCATTTAACCTTTCCAATTCGCCTGTAAAAAAGTGATCCAATGTTCTGCTAGGCGAGTCGGCATTTTCTCTGGTAACAGATAACGAAACGTTCGTTTAGAAATCCCTTTCGCATGAAGCGTAAAGGACTCGGACAGGAAAGACGTGACGAGTCGTTCTGACAACGCTGCAATGCCACTCCCATTCAAAACAAGTTGGCGTACTAAAAAGTTGGCATCGACTGTAATCGTTCGTGCGGGTACAATCGACGAAGCATCTAGCCAACGATCGAGCGCATAGCGGGAGGCAGATCCTTCTTCGCGAACGATCCACGTTGCATCGTTTAACGGAAGGTGGGACGCACCAATGATGTGCAGTTGATCTTTTGCAAAGACGATTTGTTTGATCCCATCAAGTGTCAGTTTTCCTTCGATCATCCCGAGATCGATCTCACGATGTCGTAAAGCTGCTGCCACTTGATCATGGTTCATTAACTGGATATCTAGTGATACCTTAGGGTGAGCGCTTGAAAACAGATGAATCATGTCATCGAGCAACATTTCGTGAATCGTATGCGTTGCTCCGATCCGTAAGGTTCCGCGGAAGGTACCTTCCGATTCATCCAGCTGGGACTGCATCTGTTCGAGCTGGAAAAGAACTTCTTTTGCATGGCGATAGACAATCCAGCCCATTTCCGATACCTCGACCCCTATTGCGAATGAATCACGTATTAACAATGAATGTCCGATATCTTCTTCTAGTCGTTTAATGTGAACACTGATCGTCGGTTGCGATAGAAATAACTGTTCCGCTGTTTTCGTAAAATGACGTGTTTCAACGAGTGTGACGAACGTTCTCAGTTCAGTTAATTTCAACAATACCCCTCCTTATTACATTTCATAATCATTTATATATAATTAATTCATTTTTATAATCTTGTATTCCTCTTTCATACTCAAGGTATCACGTATTAGAAAGAAGGACTGTTTCATGATGTATATCTCATTTATTTTGTTAGGAGCAACCATCGGCATACTCTCCGGCTTTTTCGGAATCGGTGGCGGCATCATCCTGACCCCACTTTTATTGATTCTCGGCTATGAAGCCAGTACCGCGATCGTCCTCAGTCTGTTGCTGACACTCGGATCGACTGTGACCGGCACGCTTTCACATCTTCGATTAAAAACATTCCGTTTTCGTGATGCCGGGATCATTGGTCTGTCTGGCATCATCGGTTCTGCGTTGATCACACCAGTCGTCTTTTGGCTCGAGCGTCATGCTGGTGCTGATGTCGTCTTATCAAGTCTCTACATTGTCTTACTGATTGGTTTTTCGATTCAATTCCTTCGTCCCCGTTCAAAGGAACGTCCGTCTTTTCCGGTCCATGATGCTTCGATCGTAAAGCTCGCCGTCATCGGACTTGCTGCCGGAATTCTCTCGTCGTTGATGGGTGTCAGCGGTGGATTCTTGTTGACGCCTCTCTTGCTCGCCTGGGTTCGCTTTCCGCTCAAACAAGCAATCGGAACGAGCATCGCCTCTGCGACATTGATTGTTCTTGGAGGCGTGACGAGTTATGTTGCTTCCGGAACCAGTGCTCCGTTATCACTCGGGATTGTTTTAATCATCGGTGCGTTCATCGGCTCACCACTCGGTGCTTCACTCTTGCACCGCTTCAATGAACCGTTCGTTCAAAAGACGTTAGGAATCTTTTATGGTGTCGTCGCCTTAAGCGTCATCGTCAAAGTATTCGGTCTTCCTTATCTGTCACTCGTGTTACTCGCTTTATTCACACTCAGCCTGTTAAGTATCTTCGGTTACCGAATTCTTAAAACGGTCTAAATGAAAAAGCAGCTGACGATGTGTCAGCTGCTTTTGTGCGTGCTCGATCGTTAACGCACGCTTTCTTCTTTGATTTTTTGTGGTTTCATGATTTTTGCCTCTTTTTTCTGACGCATGCGTTCCGCATTCATCAATCCCCCTAACATCAAGACGACAGCAGATAAATAGAACCATGTCATCAAGACGATGATTCCGGCAAGCTGACCGTAAAGACGATCGTAACTCCCGAACTCAGCATAGTAAGAGAAGAATTCCGAAACGACTTGCCAAGCGATCGTCGCAAAAATGGCTCCAGGGAGTACTTGACGAACCGTTAGTCGGACACTCGGTAAAATCCGATACAATAAGATGAAAAAGACAAGTAAGAACAACGTCCCGAGTCCCCAGCGGAATAAGAACCAGATCCATGAATAATTCGTCACGAAATCAGCGACGATTGCAAAGTGGTTGATGAAACGCCGTGTTAACTTTTCTGAAATCGGAACGATCAATGAAATCGGTAAGATGATCATCATCCCGATCGTAAAGGCGAAGTCTTGCAACAGTCCGCGCCAGAATGGCGCTTTTCGTGTCACTTCGAGCGCATCGTTCAGCGAGCGGACAAGTGACTGGACCGACATCGAAGCAAGCCAAAAGGCGGCGAGAAAACTGATCGAGGCAAGTTTGAAGCCACCTTGATCAAAGATTCCAACGACGTTTCGCTGAATCAAGTCGTACGTTTCTGCCGGAGCAAACGGTCGAATTAAATCCAGCACGTTATCGGACGTAAACGGTAAGAACGAGACGATCCCAACTACGAATAATAAGAACGGGAATAAGGACAACATCAGATAATAGGCGAGCTGAGCCGATTTATCAAAAAAGGCTTCACCAAAAAAACGGGCAAATACAGGTTTGATTAAAGACATACAAATTTCCTCACTTTCAACTAATTCTCTACACTATCCCCCATTTCATACCTCCTTTAAACTTTTGGAAGTCTTTTGAACTTATAACAACCTTATACATCATTCAAGTTTGGCGCTTCGGTTCTGCGCGGGGTACACTAGGAACAGAGATTGTATCGTGCTTGTTTTTTAGAAAGGATTTCGATTCGTGTACTCACTCATTCAAACCGAAGCAGAACGCTTCTTTACTTCTTATATAGAGCAATACCCCGAAATGGCCGGACGTCAGCAAGAAGTCATCCGTTCGATTGAAACAACAGGAACGTACGAACAGACGGCTTCCGAGCTAGCGTTCGGTGCCAAGCTCGCTTGGCGGAACAGTAACCGATGTGTCGGACGTCTCTTTTGGGAACAACTCCATGTCTTTGACGCGCGGGATGCGTTGACCGTTGAAGCGGTCCGCGACGCGTTATTTGAGCATATCCGGTTCGCGACGAACGAGGGACGAATTCGCTCAACGATCACGATTTTCCATCCGACACGTGTCCGGCTGCATAATCACCAACTGATCCGCTACGCTGGTTATGAGACCGCAACAGGAATCATCGGTGATCCGGCTTCGATCCAACTGACGCGACAATGTGAAGCACTTGGCTGGACCGGAGCGCGTACACCCTTTGATATCCTGCCCCTCTTGATTGAACTCGATGGACAAGTCAGCCTTCATCCGATTCCAGATGAGCTCGTGCTCGAAGTCAGCATCACACATCCTGACTATGATCTGTTCGGTGGTCGCGAAGTCCGCTGGTATGCCGTGCCGATGATTGCCGACATGCAGCTCGAGATCGGTGGCATCGTCTATCCGTGTGCCCCGTTCAACGGATGGTACATGGGAACAGAAATCGGTGCTCGTAACCTCGCTGATACGGATCGTTACGATCTGTTACCGCTCGTCGCGACACATCTCGGTCTGAATACCTCACGTGAACGATCGTTTTGGAAAGACCGAGCGCTCGTCGAACTGAACGTTGCCGTACTCGAATCGTTCGAACGTGCCGGTGTGACGATCGTCGATCACCATACGGCTGCCAAACAGTTCGCTCGTTTTGAAAAAAATGAAGCCGCGTGTGGTCGTGATGTCACCGGGGAATGGTCCTGGCTCGTGCCACCGATGAGTGGGGCAACGACGCATATGTTCCATAAGGATTACGACTCGGAAATCAAACGACCGAACTTCTTTCCAAAATCAACACAGACGGCACCTGTAACCGGCTGTCCGTTTCACCAAGGAGCATTGAAATGAATTATGTCGAACAGTTACGTCAAAAAATCGGTCATGACCCAGTCATTCTCGTCGGTTCCGTCGTCCTCGTCGTACAAAATGAACACATTTTGCTCGAACAACGAAACGAAACACAAGCCCGCTTTGGTTTACCCGGAGGATTGATGGAATGGGCGGAATCACCGGAAGAGACCGCGCGTCGGGAACTCGCGGAAGAGACGGGATTAGAAGTGGAACGATTAACGTTACTTGATGTCTACTCCGGTCCGCAATACGTGACGACCTTAGCGAACGGAGACGTGTTTCAAAGCGTCACCCTCGCCTATATTGGTGAACATCCGATCGGAACGTTAAAACAAAGTGATGAAAGTATCAAGCTTCAGTTCGTCCCGCTTGATGACTTACCGAATCACTTGGTCGGTTCTCACGCTCGAATGATTGAAGACTACAAAAACCGCCGCTAAATGAATAGCAGCGGTTTTTGTTTATAGCGACTGACGCATGATGTATTGTTTCAAATCCCGCTGAGTCCACCCTTCAGAACGTAACGCCTCCCAAACCTGCACATCTGTTGATTGATAATGGTAGGTCGTTCCCGGTAAACGACGGACGACTTCTGTCGCATGTCGTGCTTTTTGTTCTGCTGGACCTACGACTGACAAGAGAGATGATCCGGCTACTGCCACTACACTTGCTTCTAATTGGTAATAATCCGTTTGTAATTGCTGCATGACATAAGGATCTTGCTGCCAGATGTATTCTCCTTGTCCATGGTATTGTTTTAAAAACTCCACTTCTTCGATCGTCGGCAGAGCGACCTCTTGACGTTCATCTGTTAAATGAAAATAACCGATTTCTCCAACAATCGTGTAGTGAAGCGATTCATACAAGCGAATCGCTGGGTCGTTCCCTTGAATGACTTCAAGCATCAGACCATCCATTCCGATTTCTTTAGCATGGCTCAGTTGTGCTTGATACAAGGCTTTTGCGATCCCAAGACGACGATACTGTGGTGAAATCCCCAGTCCCCCACACCGCATGATGCGTTGACCCTCAATCTCCTTCCAACCGTTCAGCCAGAGACCGACTGGTATTTCTCCATGATAGGCAACGAATGAATGCTCCAATTGGTTCCCGTCTCGTTCGATGATGCGCTCTTGGAATTCTGCTTCCGATAAGTGCAGGGGAATCAAATAATCCTGGAACCCATCCTGCATCGCTTTGTATGCTGTATTTACGTCAGGTGAACGTTGAATGTGAATCATCGAAAAACCTCCTTTTCCACTGAGCTGTTTCGCTTTCGTTCGCCTCATTTCCTGCATACAAAAACACCCTTGTCACCAAGGGTGTTTAGTCGATTCATTGATGGAGTTTCGAACGCTTGCGTCCATATCCGAAGTACAACAGTAATCCAATGGCTGTCCAGATAAAGAAGGCAATCCACGTGAATGGTTGTAAGTTGAACATAAGCATGATACAAGCAAGGACCGACAAGATTGGTAAGACTGGGACGAACGGAACCTTGAAAGCACGCTTCAAATCAGGACGCGTCCGGCGTAAGACGATGACCGCGATCGAGATGAGCGAGAAGGCTGCCAGTGTTCCGATGTTGATCAGTTCAGCAAGTGTACCAAGCGGCACGAATCCAGCGATTAAACCAGCAATCGTTCCGAGAATCCAAGTTGCTTTCACTGGTGTGTGCGACTTTTCGTTGACGTCTGAGAAGACTTTCGGTAATAATCCGTCACGGCTCATCGCGAACAAGAGACGGACAAGACCAAATGTCATGACAAGGATGACCGTCGTCATACCAACGATGGCTCCTAAATCGACGAATCCAGCGACCCAGTCTTGACCTGCCACTTTTAAGGCAAGGGATACTGGGCTATCAACACCTTCAAACTGTTTGAATGGAACAATTCCGACCATGATGGCAGAGACGACGACGTATAAAACGGTAACGATCGCAAGCGACCCTAGAATCCCAACCGGTAAGTTACGTCCCGGGTTTTTGACTTCTTCTGCTGCCGATGTAACGGCATCGAATCCAAGGTAAGCAAAGAAGGCAATCGCTGATGCTTGCAGGACACCGCTCATACCGAACGGAGCAAACGGTTTGTAGTTGCCTGGTTCGATGTACCAGATCCCGACGACGATAAACAAGACGACGACGGCAACTTTGACGAGTACCATGATGTTATTGACGCGTTTTGTTTCTTTAATCCCAAGCGAAAGTAAGAGCGTGATAACCATCAGAATCAAGAACGCCGGTAAGTTAAAGAACGTCTCGCTTCCTGGTACAGCACCTGGAGCAGCTGTTAAAGCTGTTGGTAAATGGAGACCAAAGCCTGCTAACAGTGACTGGAAGTACCCTGACCAGCCGGTTGCAACGGCACTTGAAGCAAGTCCGTATTCTAAAATGAGACACCAGCCGATGATCCAAGCCACGACTTCCCCGATCGTTGCGTATGTATACGTATATACACTGCCTGAGACGGGGATCATCGAAGAGAATTCAGCATAACAAAGGGCTGCGAGCGCACAGACGATAGCGGAAATAATGAATGAGATCGGTAAAGCAGGTCCTGCGTAAAGAGCGCCCGTTCCTGTCAGAACGAAAATTCCTGTCCCGATGATGGCACCGATTCCGAGTAAAATAAGGTCAAACCCTGATAAATGACGTGCCAGTTTAGAATGTTGTTTCATGTCCATCATTACACTGACATCTTTCTTGCGAAGCAAACTCATGTTTCATCCTCCGAACTTTTCTCTTTTTTCTGAATATTCAAATCATTGAGGTAATTGACTTTCTAATCATAACAAACGATGTCAGGTTCGATAAGTCTTTTTTTCTGTATTTTTTCACAAAGTGGTCAAACCACTTTTGTGAAAAGACGACAACGCTTTGATGCGTCAACGCAAAAACACCCTTTCCTCTAAAATGAGAGGAAAGGGTGTGATCGTATTACGGGCGATCGTTTGGATGATCGAGGTTAGGACCTTTATGATCATCTGGATCGATCGGGTAATCATCTTGTTGTGCTAAATCGTTTTCTGGCAATGCACCTTTTGGTGTACCATGTGTCGTCTCATCCGTTGAAGATGAACGCGCTGAGCGTGGTGCACGATCTGGTGTGACATCATCAGCTGCTTGTGAAGCTGCACCTTTTGCTGCATCTTTTAAGCTCGGTGATGATGAAGTCGATGCTGACTTACTTGGAAGGTTCGATGTGTCGACTTCCGTGTTCTCTGCTTTCTTTTGCAAACGATCGAGGTAACGCGACGCATTATCACGTCCACCAAGACCAAAGGCAAGACCGAATGCAAGTGCAAGTGCCCCAAGGATCAAGATAAAGGCTGAGTTGACGATCGTATCAGCAACACCTAGTTGATCAAGTGCCATGAAGACAGCAAGTGCAAGAATCGCATACTTCGCTACGCTTGAAAGGACTTTTAGTTCAGAGTTGCCGAACAAGCTGTCCATCGTACGTTTGACGAGGTTGCTGACGATGATCCCGATTGCGAGAATGATGATCGCTGTCAAGACGCTCGGTAAGAACGCAAGGACGGCACGACCGAGGTCGACCATGAAGTCAAGACCAATCAAGTTGAAAGCTTCGACGACGAAGAGAACGACGATGACGATCTCAACGAGTGCACCAACGATTGAAGCTGGAGACGTAGAAGCTTGGTTTGCATCCCACGTACCGATTTTTAAGTGACGTGTCAGGTTATTGAAACCAAGACGTGATAAGAGATCCGTAACGAATTTCTTGATGAAACGTCCGACGTAAAGACCGACAAGAATCAGAACGACACCTACGATGATGTTTGGAATCATACCGAGTACATCGTTCAACATGTTGATCGCTGGTCCTGTGATTCCTTTAATGTTCAATTGATCAAGAGCTGAAATCGTGATTGGAATCAGAATCAAGATGAAGACGACTGTTCCGAGAATCGACGAAAGTGATTTCGCATCTTTTTGATCCGTTGATCCAAGGTTGAAGCGAGCTGCAAATTTATCCGTTCCAACAGCATGAAGGAAATTCGTCACGATATCGCGGACGATTTTCGCTACGAGGAAACCAACGAAGAAGATGGCTGCCGCAGCAATCAAGCGTGGAATGAATCCAAGGAATGACGATAACAATTGGCTGAACGGTTGTGAGACACTCTCAATGTTCAACGCACCGAGTACACCCGGTAGGAATAGAAGCAAGACGAGGTAGAAGACGATCTCCCCTGCTACTTTTGGATAAGCTGAAAGATCCGTCTGACCTTGAAGCATTTTGTTCGAACGTACTTTATCGTTCGCCATCAGCTTCGTTCCTGCTTTGACGATGATCATGCGAAGAACGACCGCAATGACGTATGCCAAGAGAAGGATAAGGGCTGCTTTCAAGATGTTCGGGATTGCCGCGAGTAATGTACTCATCGTATCCGCAAGTGGTCCAGCAATGATGTTCAGATCAAGGATGTTGAAGACCAAGATAAGAACGAAGACCATGAGAACCCAAAAGACGACGGTCCCGATGATTTTTTCAGGTGTCCACTTTTTCTTCTTTGGTGGCGTACCTTCTTTTTGAGGCGACAACTTGTTGACGACCCCAGACTTCTCTAACGCTTTTTGAACCCCGTTCGCGATCAGCTTGGCAATGAGCCATCCAATCAAGAAAATGATGATCGCTCCAAGCAAGTTGCCGAGTGATCCGAGAATGCCGTTCAAGTTCAACGACGTTCCGTTCCAAATGTTATTCATCCTGCCACACTCCTTCACCTAAATAAAATTATATATTTCTGACACTTCTTTAATTTCCCCAGCTAAAGGATTTATTAAACCCGTGTCCGTACCAGAATGTGGCGTTTTTTGTTTTCAATACAAAAAATGGGATGTTTGCTATATGTGAGGATACACTGCTACAATAATCATTTCGTAAAAAAGCAGTATCGTCTAAATGACGACACTGCCTTATATCAAACGACTTCTTTTTCAGAGAATTGACTGTTGTACAGATCCGCATAAAAACCATCTGCCTCGAGTAATTCTTCATGTGTGCCCTGTTCGATGACACTTCCTTGATTCATGACGAGAATCAAATCGGCATCCTTGATCGTCGAGAGACGATGGGCAATGACGAAGCTTGTCCGTCCCTCCATCAAGCGACGCATTGCTTGCTGGATGAAGACCTCTGTCCGTGTATCCACACTAGATGTCGCTTCATCGAGAATCATGATCGGAGGATCAGCAAGAACGGCCCGAGCAATCGTCAACAACTGTTTTTGACCTTGCGAGATGTTCGAGGCTTCCTCGTTCAAGACCGTATCATACCCGTCCGGCAACGTCCGGATGAAGTGATCAGCGTGCGCCGTTTTGGCTGCGGCGATGATTTCCTCCTCGGTCGCTCCACTCTTACCGTAAGCAAGATTATCCCGGATCGTACCGTTGAAGAGCCACGTATCTTGTAAGACCATCCCGAACGTCGTCCGTAAGTCTTCGCGTGACATCTCGCGGGTATCGATGCCGTCAATCCGAATCGTCCCCCCGTTCAACTCATAAAAGCGCATCAATAGATTGATCATCGTCGTCTTACCGGCACCCGTCGGTCCAACGATTGCGACGGTTTGTCCCGGTGAGACATCGATGTTCATGTCCTCGATCAAGAGATCGGTTCCGTAACCAAAATCAACGTGTTCAAACGCGACCGCCCCTTCAGCCTGCGTAAGACGGTGTGTCGTCACTTCCTTGATTTCTTCTTCTTCGTCCAGTAATTCGAAGACACGTTCCGCTGCTGCGACCGTCGATTGGACAATGTTCGCGATGTTCGCCGTCTGTGTGATCGGTTGCGTGAACTGGCGTGTATAGGTGATGAACGCTTGAATATCCCCGATCGAGATCGCCCGTTGCGTGACGAGAATCCCGCCGACGATACTGATCAAGACGTAACTGATATTCCCGATGAACATCATCATTGGCATGATGATCCCGGAGATGAACTGTGCTTTACGTCCTGCTTCATACAACTCTTCGTTGACGGCATCAAACTGCTCGACCGCTTTGCGTTCATGTCCGAACGCCTTGACGACCGAGTGTCCGGTATACATCTCTTCGACGTGTCCGTTCAATTGTCCAAGCGTCCGTTGTTGATCGGCAAAGTATTTTTGGGACCGTTTCAAAATCGGACGGATCGCAAAAATCGAGACCGGTAATGAGACAAGTGAAATCAATGTCAGAATCGGACTAATCGTCAACATCATGATCAGAATTCCGACGATTGTCACAATTGAGGTGATGAACGATGTCACACTTTGTTGTAACGTACTCCCGATCGTATCAATATCATTCGTCACGCGGCTGAGTGTCTCCCCGTTCGGACGACCATCGTAATATTTCAATGGCAGGCGTTCGAGTTTATGATTGACGTCTTCGCGTAAATCGTAGACTGTTTTTTGAGCGATACCTGACATCAAATACTGTTGCAAGTAATTGAACAGACTACTGATGATATACAGTCCAGCCAGCCAGAGCAGGATTTGTCCGATTTTCGTGAAATCGATCGCTGCTCCCGGTACACCTTGGAACTTCGCATATGCCCCTTCAAACAATTCCGTGATTGCCGTTCCCATGATTTTCGGACCGGAAATCATGAAGACCGTACTGAGGATGGCTGCAAGGAAAACACCAACGAGTGCCGTCCGACGCGGACGCAGATACCGAAGCAGACGACGGAACGTTGCTTTGAAATCCTTTGGTTTTTCTCCGAGCATCATCATATTTCCGCCACCGGGACCACCAGGCGGAGGACCGCCGGCAGGTCGTTTTTTCTCACTCATGCGATTTCCTCCTCTGATAGTTGTGATTTAACGATTTCTTGATAGACGGCATTGTCAGCAAACAATTCATCGTGCGTTCCGATTCCAGCGACTTTCCCTTCATCCAGGACGATGATTTGATCGGCATCGATGACGGTGCTGACACGTTGAGCGACGATCAAGACGGTTGCATCGCGTGTTTCTTCCCGTAACGCTTTTCGAAGTGCCGCATCAGTTTTAAAGTCGAGCGCTGAAAAACTGTCATCAAAGACATATAAATCTGGTCGACGAACGAGGGCTCGCGCAATCGACAACCGTTGTTTTTGCCCACCGGAGACGTTCGACCCACCTTGTTCGATCCGTGCTTCGTAACCGTCCGGCATCCGTTCGATGAAATCGGTCGCTTGTGCGATTTGCGCTGCATGCGCGACTTCTTCGTCTGTCGCGTCCTCTTTCCCGAAGCGAATGTTTTCCGCGATCGTCCCCGTGAACAGTAACGCCTTTTGGGGAACGAAGCCGATTTTCGACCGCAGTTCCTCTTGCGGTACATCCTGGCTATCGACACCGTTGACCCGGATGCTCCCTTCCGTCACGTCATAAAAACGAGGAATCAAATTGACGAGCGTTGATTTACCGGAACCCGTTCCGCCGATCACAGCCGTCACTTCACCTGGTCGTGCCGCAAAGCTGATGTCGGATAAGACAGGTGTCTCAGCTCCTGGGTAACGGAACGTGACACGATCAAAGACGAGCGTTCCTTTTTCACGGTCAGCGGTTTGTGTACCTTCATCTGTCATCGTCGGAGTCATCTCGAGGACTTCATTGATCCGTTTCGCCGAGACGGCTGCCCGCGGAATCATGACGAACATGACCGACGCCATGACGAGCGCGAACATGATTTGCATGACGTACTGGATGAACGCCATCAAGTCCCCGATTTGCATGCCGCCATTATCGATCCGGATGCCCCCGAACCAAATGACACCGACGACCGTCAAGTTCATGACGAGCATCATGACCGGCATCAAGAACGCCATGATTTTATTGACCTTAATCGAGACTTCTGTTAAATCCGCGTTCGCTTTCGTTAACCGAACCTGCTCATCACGTTCCCGGTTAAAAGCACGGATGACACGGATCCCGGTCAAGTTCTCCCGCAAGACGAGGTTCAGACGGTCGAGTCGTTTTTGGACTTTCCCAAACAACGGAACCCCTTTCCACAGGATCAACAGGATTGAAATCACAAGGACCGGCATCGCCGCGACGATGACAAGTGATAGTTTGGCATCTTTTGAGACAGCCATGATCAATCCACCGATGAACATGATCGGCGCACTGACGACCATCCGTAACATCATGATGACGACTTGTTGGACTTGCGTGATGTCGTTCGTCGTCCGTGTAATCAATGACGCCGTTCCGACTTGGTCGAACTCTTGCAGGGAAAACCGTTCAACATGGTTGAAGACTTGGCGACGGATATCCCGTCCGAGTCCCATCGACGCCTTCGATGAATAATAACTGGCGGCAACGGCAGCTAACGCCCCGACACCGGTTATCCCGAGCATGACGGCACCAATTTTCCAGATATACGCGGTATCGCCGGTAACGACGCCTTTATCGATGATGTCCGCCATCAGTGTCGGTAAATACAAATCGGACATCGACTGCGCAAAAACCAAGACGAGCACAGCAAGGACCGCCCATTTATAGACCGTCAACCGTTTGAGTAACTTAATCATCCGAACATCCTCCTTTCAGATCTGGACGTAAAATCTGACCGATTCCCTCAGCAATCACTGCGTGTGTTTCAAGCATTTGTTCAAATACGTCCGAGTCAATCGTCGCAAGCACTTGCTCCAGTTGACGTTGCATCCCCTTCTCTTGTTCCTTGATGTCAGTGACGAATTGCTGACCTTGATCACTAAGCTTTAAGACGACTTCCCGTCGATTGTCGGGATTCGTCTCCCGAATGACCCAGCCCGATTGGACGAGACCTTCAATCGACTGACTGAGGGTACTTTTCGGTAAGTGCGTATGTGCAGCGAGCTCTTTTTGCGAGATCGGTCCACGCGGTGCAATCGTCATCAAGCTATGAAATTGCGGTAAACTGAGTCCGTTTTCCTGTGCCGTCTGGTGTGCTGCCCGGACGAGATGACGCTGGACGTTCCAAAACGACTGCATCATCGCAGTCGAACGGGTCGTTTCCGTTTGATCCATCTTGTTTCGCCTCCTTGTTCCATTTCAAATCGTTCCAAAAGGAACAATTACTTATATGAATTAAATTACGCTGATTATTTTCGATTGTCAACGAAAAGGCAATGTGAAAAATCACATAGTTTTGCTATGCTCAAGGAAGACAAGGAGTGAGCATAGATGAGACATGAAATGGGCTTATTCGAAGAACCGTTTCGTTCAATCGAACAAGGACGAAAGACCGTCGAGATCCGACTAAATGATCCAAAACGACAACAGGTACACGTCGGTGATCAGATTCGGTTCACCCATACGGAAACGAACGAGAAATTACTTGTCCGTGTAACAAAACGACAAGTCTTTCCTGATTTCCGAGCGCTTTATGAACAGATCGCAAACGAAGCTATCGACTGTGTCGGTTGGTCGCTCGACGAACTCGTGACGTCGACTTACTCGATCTATTCAACAGAAGCCGAGCAACAGTACGGGGCACTGGCTTTGACGATCGCATTAGAACCATAAAAAAACGTCTTTTCTACGCTTACAGTAGAAAAGACGTTTTTTCGATTCATTCCGGTTCGACGTGAACATGGATATCGTAGACACCATATTCTTCCGTCAGCGTATCCTCGACGCGTGTCGCAATATCGTGCGCCTGATGGATATTCAAGGTGGAGTTGACAAGGATGACGACATCGACGACTTCATTGTTGCCGTAGTTGCGTCCTTTGATTGACTTGATCCCTTTGACACCCTCGAGATCGAAGATGACATCTTCATACATCTTCAGCTTCTTCTCATCGAAGCCATCCGTCAGTTCGTGTGACGCTTCCGTAAAGATGTCCCACGCTGTCTTACAGATCAAGAAGCCGACGATGATCGCGGTCACGACATCAAGCCATGGCATGCCGAACTGTGATCCGACGATCCCGATCGTCGTCCCGACACTGACCCACGCATCGGATAGATTATCTTTCGCTGCTGCCATGACGGCTTTGCTTTCAATCTCCTCGGATAACTTCTTATTGTAGCGGTAGACGAAGTACATCACGAGAGCTGAACCGATTCCGACGTATGCTGCGAGAATATCCGGTGACTCCTGTTTGCCTTCAAACAACGTCGAGATCGTATCGATCAAGACTTGAAGACCGACTGCCATCATGATGAAGGAAGCTACGAGCGAGGCAATCGTTTCACTTTTCCAGTGTCCGTATTTGTGATCGTCATCTGCCGGACGTTGTGAAATCCGTAAGCCGATCAAGACAGCGATCGACGCGATGATATCGGTCGCGTTGTTCAAACCATCCGCCCGGAGTGCGGCAGAATCTGCTGTATACCCAATGATTAATTTTAAAGATGATAACAAGATATAGGCTGCGATACTGATCATCGCACCGCGTTCGCCGCGTTTTAGATTATCGTATTTTTGTTGTTCCATTCTCGTCGCCCCCACTTTCTCTGCGATTAGCAAACCTCATCGTACCAGTCGGAAATCGAGTGGGTCTAGAGAAATCATTTTGTTTCGAACTAGGTAATTAACAAATATACAACAATGTTTCCCTATACCAAACCAAATTCGATTGAGTCATGTGGCTCTTTTCAAGAAAATCAGTAGCATTATCTTAAAGAGCAACCAACTTTTTTGACTTGTCAGACTCTTTGACGAACATAATTCGTGCAAGTTCTGAAGGGAATCGGTAGACTAAAGGTACAACACCAAGAGGAGGAGTTCTCACAATGGCAGAATTCATTAAGAGTGAAGAAACATTCAAGGAATTGATTTCAAGTGACGCACCGGTCATCATCAAGTTCGAAGCAGACTGGTGCCCGGACTGCAAACGGATGGATTACTTCATGCCGGACGTCGAGTCACAATTCGACCACTTACCGATCCACACGATCGACAAGGATGAGTTCCCTGAAATCGCATCGAACCACGATGTCATGGGAATCCCAAGCTTGCTCGTCTTCAAAAACAATGAAAAACTGGCGCACTTGCACAGTGCAAATGCTAAAACACCAGAAGAAGTGACAGCCTTCCTAAAGCAAAACTTCAACTAAGCAAAAATAACCTGACGCCGCAGCGTCAGGTTATTTTTTATGTATCGATCTGATTTGGGATGCTACTTCAATCCGTCTCAACTTTTCTTAAAAAAGATACGGGTGAACAGATTCGTAATCGTCCCAGCTATCGCTGCTTCGATCAGGGCTACGACTACAATCGCTAAAATATCCTGCATACCTAGTGATCCTAAGAAATTAATAAGGTTCAAAATAAAAAATATAATGAAGAAAATTAGATAATCTCGTTTTCGCATCATAGTCCTCCTACTCAACACGTATTTGTCGTCTTTCGTCGCTACAACACTACCATACATAATGCTTTCTAAAGATTACATAATTGAAAGGAACAACCAACATCTACAAAAAAGTAGTCTTTCTCCCGCTCGAGAAAGACTACTTTTGCTTATTTAACGTTCACACGCGATGCCGTCTTTGTCCCGGTCGCTCTTCGTGTTTACGTTATACGTCGCAAGGCTCACGTAAGCTTTGTACTTTGTTGCTTTGTAGATCGGTTTTCCATTCTTGTCATACCCTGTCCGATTTTTTAGCCCCGCTTTTTTCGCAACGCCGCCTTTGTACGTCTTCTGCATTTCCGTACAGTTTTTAAAGGCTTTTGCTTTCGTTGCCGCTTCACTAGCTGCTGGAACATGGATCAAGGCGAGACTGACGACACCCGCGAGTACAAGCCGACTCCATTTTTTCATAGGGATTCCTCCTTTTTTCAAAAAAACAACGATTCGTCTTTTGATTATAAGAGGTTATTTAAAAAAAATGGCTATTTTTTAGAATTTATATCAATGGTTACATTTTTTTAAATTCAGCGAATATAATGCGGACTAACGAGTTCACCTTTTAAAATTGACGTCGGAATCTTAAATTCGACGATGCCCATATATCCTGGAGCGACACTGTACTCGTCAAACGACAGGACTAATTTGTGATCTGCCGTAATATAAAAGTTTTGTTTTGCGGAAATCTGCTTGAACTGCTCGTCCTCCGGTACATCTGGTGTTCCTTCGACGAAGTAGACTTTCCCTTCATCCGTCTTCATTTGCCGACGCATCTCTTCTTTTAGGTAATCACTGATCGTCGTGATATATCCGTCATCCTTGAACAAAGATGGTAACGTCAGGATGAGCTGTTGTTTCTTATCGATCGTATCGTACTGGACGCTTTCTGATGCACTCGCCCGTGTTTCCGTGACGGTTCGACCGATCGACAACAAGTCTTCCGTATCCGTCTTGACATCATAGCGGCTATCGACGGCAAATGCCCCTTCCTGTCCGTTCGTCTCCTGCTCAAACTTTTCGTAGAGCGCTTGTCCTTCCGCAATATACTTTTCGTTCAATTGTTGCTCGAGTGCCTTGTCCGGTAACGTCACTTGAGGAGCTTTAATATCAGCCGACTGCTGTGTCTTCGTCTCTTTCCAGTCAATCGTCACGATCTCAGTCAGTTGACCAAAAACCGGCACCTTCGCCATCGCGTCCGCAAACGACGCATTACTATTTAATCCACCAACGAATAACGTGATCGCGGCGGCTGTGATCAACACGGATTGTTTCGTCCGCGAAGGACGCGTCCGGCGCTCGACTTGTGCAATCATCTCATCGAGTTCTTTTGGAACCGGTGGTTGTTGGTAAGCTTGTTTCAGATCGTCAAGTTTGTTCGACATCTAGATCATCTCCATTCAATTTCATTTTTAATAAGGTCAATCCTTTATACAGCCTGGACTTGGTCGTGCTTAAATTCAGCTCCAAAATCGTTGCGACGTCTTTTAAAATCAAGTCCTCGAAATAGTGTAAGATGACGACTTCCCGGTACATAACTGGGAGCTCCTCAAGCGCCTGTCGCAAATCGGAATCCGGGTATGTATCTTCTTTTGTCGCGACGAGTTCAATCAGTCGATCCGTATCGTAACTGATACTATGCTGACGCTTCCGGATCGCATCAATCGCTGTTCGTGTCAAAATCTGATAGAACCAGGCTTTCATCCGTTCCTCATCTTCGAGTCGATCGAGTGATTGCAACGCTTTTTGGATGCTGTCCTGAATCACATCCAGACTATCCTGTTCATTTTTCATATAACTGTAGGTCAACCAGTAGAGATTCGGTTTGTATTGCTTTAAAAAACGGACGAATGCTTTTTCCCGTTTTCTCATTTGACGAGAGGTCATAGGCCGCGGCTCCTTTTTTCGATATCGTTCTGTGTATACATCATTAAGACGGGCGAGTCGAGAAAAAAGTTGACGACACAACAAAAAAAGGTGACACAAGGTCACCTTTTCATGGAGCAGACTTCATTAAGATAAGGATAATCAACAGAAACGGAACGATGAAAAGTAATGGAATACCGACAATCGTGATACATCCAATATCAACCTTTCGCTGTTTTCGGCGTTCACGTTTCCCCGTCCGTTCTTCACGTTCATTTACGGGACTCAACATACAACTCACCTTTTCTACTTAATAATGCAAATGTCGTGATGTATCACTCCACATTTTCACCTGAAGTAAAATGAGCGCGATACCGTATAAGACACTCATATATAACGAAAATTCACCAAACAGGACATTCGTCCAAGCATTTAATCCAAACAATGGAATGACAAAAATAAAATACAGTAAAAACTCAAGACTCGCTAATAGATCAAACCAAAGTGTCTCTGAAAACATTCCTTCGAGCAACCAGACACTATAAATATACAGTGTCGAAATCAGACCGAACCAAAGATACCTCGCGATTAATCGATACATCTTCTCTTCCTTTATGTAAAACAGCGAGCCGACTAAATAGCCGAACCAGATGACTGAAGCAATGCTTTGCCATCCATTTATCGTTCCGTCGGGATGAAGTATAGCGGACCAACCATTGATGCCAATCATACTCATTAAAATTAACAGAAAGAGCAGTCGATATGGTATGTTCCTTTGACGCATGATATGTTTCCTCCCCAAAGCATAAGTACCTATCTTTTCTTTTACTTAATATTCCATATGATAGGTTTTGTTCCTCTTCCATTTCAATAAATTATTCGTCTCTGTCGTTTAAACCACAACAAGGCAATGGACGTGTCCATTGCCTTGCCTTAGTCATTCCTTCACTTTGAGATTCACATCATCAATCGTTACGTCATGGACAGCGAACGGCGAACCTTCTGCGCGTCCCATCAGGAACTTCAACGCACCTGTATCCGTTTGTTCCATCGTAAAGGTATAGCTATACGTCTTCGGTGTTGTCGTGATTGGCTCGACTTGACTGAAGTAACGCGTGTACGAAGCATTTTCAATCGTCACTTCGATCGGACGCGATACAGTCGACGATGCCGTGAAGCTCAATTCATATGTTTTGCCTTTCGCGAGTGACAAGTTTCCTTGCTCGAGCAAGACACTCCATGGTTCTTGTCCTTCCGCTCCAATCTTTATGCGTGCTGCTTCATTGACAGCTTCGATAGCGGCTTGCGCATCATAGTGGACGTATGACGACCATGACGTCAATCCGTTTGCAAACGAACCGTTTTTCAGTGGTGACGGATCAACCGGCACCGGTGTCACATCAATCAACTCCACATCATCGAGCGAGATTTTCCCGGCTTGTCCACTGAAGTCAAACACAAGCTGATTGTCGTCTGCCGTTTGTGTAGCCGTGAACGGAATGTCGACAGTCGTTGCTTGTTTCGTCAACGGTACAGTCGTCTGCTTCAATTGCTCTTGTGCCCCAGTGATTTTCACCTGAAGTGATTTCGCTTTTTTCGCACCTGCTGTGAATCGAAGCTGATACACATGCCCAGCTTCTAGTTGAAGTCCCTTTTGCGTTAAACGTGCCGTCGTTTTTTGTCCATGTCCTTCATAACGGAAATCACGTGACTCAGGATTAACAGCCCCTGTCGTCCGCTTGTTACCGTTGAAGTGCCAATACGTCAAACGGTCCATCGCTCCTTGATCGAACGTCCCGTTGTAGACGAGATCCCCGTCCGGTAGTGCCGGTTTTGTTGCATCTTCATCGATGACGCCGCGCGGAATCTGTTCGACACGGACGTTCCCGATCTGAACACCCGCTTTTTCAAGTCCGAGGTTGAACTCAAGACGTGCTGCGAGATCCGTCTCTGCCGCCATATCGAACGTGAACGTATGCCGTTTGACGCTTGGTGTCAGAGCAATCGACTGTTCATTTGAATATTTCGTGTACCCACGCTCTGCTCCACCGCCGACTTTGACCATCATCTTCCGGTCTGCTGTGCTGCTCGCGTCAAAGCTGACTTGGTAACGTCCACCTTGCGCGAGTGATACGTTTTGAATCAATTGATGGGAGTAAGTCTGTGAACCAGGCTGATCAATCGTGACGTCCGCCATCCGTTGCCCCTCTTTTTCAATGATCGCAAGACTTCCTTTGCCACCGAAGTCCGGGAGCGTGACGTAGTTCCAGTACAGCGGATCAAACGACTGATTCCCGGTGATCATCGTGACCGGTTGTTCAAACGCTGTGTCGTAGACGAGGTTACCATCGATCGGTTGCTTGGCTCCGTCCGGTAACGTCACGTTTTCGTAGCTCGGTTCGACCGGTTCACGGTACGCTCGATTTTTCAAATCATAGACCCGGACGTAGTCGACTTCCATCTCGGCTGGGAACTTCGTCGTCGCATCGACTTCTCCATCGAACCAACCACCGACCGCGAGATTCATGACGAGATAGAAGTTTTGGTCGAACGGTGCCGGATAACTATAATTCGTTGCTGCGTTCAAGCCTTTACTGTACCAATCGTTTTGTGTTTGATAGAGATTGCCGTCAACGTACCAACGGAGTTCGCCCGGCTCCCATTCGACTGCGTACGTATGCCATTGGTCGATCCGCTGTCCGTCTGGGAAGTGATAGTCTTTCCCCGTATATTTATTGTTTGGCCAGTTCTCCCCGTAGTGAATCGTTCCAGCGACCTTGTCCGGCTGACTGCCCCAAGCTTCCATGACGTCAATCTCACCGGACGCTGCCCAGGCCCCGTATTTATCTTGCTCCGGTAACATCCAGAACGCAGGCCAAAGCCCTTTTCCGGTCGGGAGCTTCGCTTTGATCTCATAACGACCGTACGTCTTACTGAATAATCCTTTCGTCTTTAGCTTCGCTGACGTGTAATCGTATGTACCGAGATCATCCGTCGTCTTTTCCTGCTTCGCCTTGATGACGAGTTTCCCGTTGCGAATAAACGAGTTATCTTGCTTCGTCGTGTAGTATTGTTTTTCATTGTTGCCCCAACCCGGTGAGACCGGTTGTCCGTTCGCATCCTTGATCCAATTCCCCGTATCATACGTCCATTTCGTCCGGTCGAGTTGTTTTGCCTGAAACTCATCCGACCAGACGAGTTTCCACTTCGTCTCTTTTTTGTCTGCCTTCGCGTCGACCGCTTGACCGCTCAGCAATAAACCGGTCCCGACCGCCAGTGCTACCCATGTCTTCATGTCTGTTTCCTCCTCTTAGTCAAAAAGAGGCAAGGACGAATGTTCGACCTTGCCTCCTTTGTCACGCTTCTTGTGGAATCGTTGCCTTATGTTGCTCGATGACGCCCGCATACCAGTGGGCGCTGTCTTTCCAAATCCGTTCCTGTGTCTCGAAATCGACGTAGAGAATTCCGAAACGCTTATCATAGCCGAAGCTCCACTCGAAGTTGTCGAGCAGTGACCAAAGATAATAGCCTTGGATGTTCATCCCTTCTTCGTTTAAATCAGACACCGCTTGGAGGTGTTGTGCGACGTAATCAATCCGGTTCTGGTCAGCGACGCGACCATCGACCAATTCATCGTCGAATGCCGCACCGTTTTCCGTGATGTAGATTGGTAAATCCGTATACTCGGCACGCAAACGACGAATCAAGTCCTTGAATTCGCTCGGGGCGATATCCCAGCCCATACCTGTCTTGTCGTAATCCGAGTACGCATCCTTCTGCAGGAAATCGTTCGCAGCACTGAACTCGACGAGGTTACGACTGTAGAAGTTGATCCCGAAGAAGTCACATGGGATGGAGATCGTCTCCATGTCGCCTTCCTCGATGAACGCGTACGAATGGACGTATTTCGAGAACAGGTTCATCATGTCGACTGGATACTGACCTTTGAAGACTGGATCGAGGAACCATCGATTCGCATATCCGTCTGCATTGTTCATCGCCAGCTGATCGTTGACGGAATCCGTCTTCGCATACTTCGGTGCCAAGTTCAACGTGATACCGATCGGTGTGACCGATTTGAACTCACCCTTCAACAGCTCGACTGCCTTTCCGTGTGATAACAACAAGTGGTGCACGGCACGAACGGCTTCGTTCATATCCGTATGACCTGGTGCATGTTGCCCGAGATGGTAGCTGAGGAACCCAGCACACCATGGTTCATTATGTGTGATCCACGAGTCGACGATCCCGTCGAGTTCCGCAAAACATGCTCGGGCGAAGTCAAGGAACCAGTCGACCGATGCCCGGTTGATCCAGCCGCCTTCTTCATGTGCCCAAAGTGGTAAATCCCAGTGGTACAGCGTCACGGCTGGCTTGATGCCTTCTGCCCGTAGACGTGTCGCGAGTTTCTTATAGAACGCCATGCCTTCCGGATTGTAGACCCCTTTTTGCGGGAAGATCCGTGGCCAGGCAATCGAGAAGCGGTACGTGTCGACGCCAAGACGTTTGATGTGCTGAATATCTTCTTCATAACGGTGGTAGTGGTCACACGCGATATCACCGTTATGTTGTTCGAAGACTTTTCCATCCTCCTCACAGAAAGCATCCCAGATCGAAGGCGTGCGTCCGCCTTCGTTGTGGGCACCTTCGATTTGATACGACGACGTCGCCGTTCCGAATACGAAGTCTGGTGCAAATTTCATATGTGTAATCTCCTTTAAGCTACTTATTCTTTAACGGCACCTGCCGAGATACTGCTGACGATATATTTCGAGAGGAACAAGAAGGCGATCATGATCGGTACGACGGAAATCGCGATTCCGAGATAGAGCGAGCCTAAGTTCTCTGCGACTTGTGACCCTTTCAAGAAGCCCATCAAGACCGGTAACGTATACTTCTCTGGGGAGAAGAGTAAGACGAGCGGCATGATGTAGTTGTTCCATGAACCGATGAACGTAAAGATCGACATCGTCGCGATCGCCGGCATCATCATCGGTAAAGCGATCGTATGGAAGATTCGGAACTCACTCGCTCCGTCCATCCGTGCTGCTTCGATCAAACTCGGGTGCAGGACGGTCTGGACATATTGTCGGACGAAGAAGACCGTGAACGGACTCGCGATCGCCGGAACAATCAATGGGATGTAGCTATCAAGTAACCCGAGATTCTTACTTAGTTCATAGAACCCGATCAAACCGAGTTGACCCGGAACCATCATCATGACGAGCATGAAGACGAACATCGCGTTCTTCCCTTTGAACTGATAGAAGGCGAATCCGAATGCTGTCAACGCCGAGAAATACCCTGATAGGACGGTAACGAGAACGGCAATGATCAAGCTGTTCTTGAACCCAGACCAGATGTTGACGTATGAACTGAGGGCGGCGTAGTTCTCAGCAAGTGAGTTCCCGGGAATCAACGAGAACCCAGACAAGACTTCTTCGTTCGAGCGCGTTGCGTTGATGATCATCATCAAAAACGGGATGATACAGGCGATCGTTAAGACGACGAGACCAATATAGATGACACTTTTGCCGAACCAGGCTTTCTTTTGTTTCGGTGGTGGCGTCAACTTGAGCGGGCGTTCGGAACGCTCCGGTTGTTCCTCCGTTTGTGGCACGATCCGACGTGCTTCTGCATTTCGTTCCATCGGTCAGGCTCCTTTCGGCGAACGTTCTTTTCGGAACATCCCTTTGAAGACGATGATTGAAAAGACGAGCGTGATGGCAAACAGTCCGTATGCGACAGCAGCGGCGTAGCCATAGTTGTTGTATTTGAAAGCTTGGTTATAGAGATAGAGCACCATCGTGTTCAAGGCACCATCTGGCGCACCGACACCATCCGTAATCAACATCGGGAGGTCGAACAATTGCAGACCACCGATCAACGACGTGATCATGATGTAGAGCAAAATCGGTTTTAAGAGTGGCAACGTGATGCGTGAGAAAATCTGCCAACGTGTTGCCCCGTCAATCAAGGCTGCTTCGAAGTAGTCCTTCGAGATCCCGGATACGCCCGCCATGACGACGATGAACGAGTGACCGAGCCACATCCATGTCAGGATAAGCGAGACGGAAATTTGTGCGGTCACCGGTTGCGTCAACCAGTTGATCGGCTCCGAGATGATTCCGATTTTCATCAACATCATGTTCAGTGAACCATGCTGCCAGTCGAGCAAGATGCCGAACAATAAGGCGACCGAGCTGATCGTGATCAAGTTCGGTAAGTAGAACGTCGCCCGGAAGAAGGCAAGCCCTTTTAATTTCAACTGGAGATCCGAGAACAACAAAGCGAGCAATAAAGCGCCACCGATCTGAAGGATGAAGTTCAGACCCCAAATCTTCAGAGTGTTAAAGAACGCTTCGATGAAGTACGTATCCCCGAGTAACCGCGTATAGTTCGCGAGTCCGACGAGTTGTTCGCCTTCAGCGCCCGTGTAGTTCGTGAAACTGTAATAGAAAGTCAAAGCAACCGGATAGATGCTGAAGATCAAGAAGACGATCCAAAACGGTGCGATGAACAGATACCCATGGCGATCGAGTTTTTTCACAGGTCAAACCCCTTTCTTAAACAAGAAGAGGTGAGGCGAGGATCGCCCCACCTACTCTCCTTATTCCGGTACTTTTACGTCCGGATACGCGTTTTTGACTTTTTTGTAGAACTCAGCAAGTGCTTCGTCTTTTGATTTTTTACCTTGGACGTATTCCATGACCGATGCACCATACAATGTATCGAGCTGCTGGTCATACTTCGTGACGATTCCTGGTGTGATCTTGTCTGCTTGATCAAGGAAGAACTCATAGTTGTTCTGTCCGCCGAGAAACTCATCTTTGAAGTCGGTCTTGATTTTTTCAGTAACTGGTTTGTACGCTAACACGTCACCTGTTTCTTTTGCCCAATCTGTTAAGAACGCTTCGTCTTGCGTCATCATCTTGACGAAATCATACGCAAGCTTTTGTTTCTTCGAATCTTTGTAGACACCTAACCACGTACCACCCCAGAAGTATGGGCTCGGTCCGCTTGTGACCGCCCAGTCACCCGCTGATTTTTTCGCGTTTTCTTTGAGGACACTGTGAAGACCCCATGTCGGGAGGACGTAAGAGAAGACTTCTGTTTCAGTCTCTTTACCGTTTTCTTTAACTTTGACCGGTTTATCCATCCCTGCGAACCATGATGGTGACCATTCTGGTGCGAGTGCCGTATATTGTTTCGTCCGGAGTTCTTTTGCGTAATCCATGTAATCTTTCTTGTCTTGCGTCAAGACAAGCTCTTGCTTATCGTTGACCCAAGGTTGTGGGTCGTTCCCTTGTGCGAACCAACGAATCGATCCTTCATCCGGGAACATCTTGTAGCCTTTGCTCTTCATTTTTTCAGCGACTTCGAAGACGCCGTCCATCGAGTCCATCATGCCGCCGATTTCTTTTGGATCGTCTGTACCGAGAACTTTTTTCGCGATGCTTCGTTTGTAGTAGACGCCACCTGGTGTCGTTTGCCATGACAGCGCACGCACGTTGCCGTCCTTATCTTTCCCCATGTCATAGACGTACGGAATATAGTCATCTTTGACTTCGCCTGCGTTGAATGGTTTTTCAGAGAGGTTCGCCCAGTAGCCGGCATCAACCCACTGTTTCAAGAACGCGATCTCACCTGTGAAGATATCCGGTGCGCCGACGCCACTTTCAAGAGCTGGTTTCAACTTCGTCGGGTAGTCGGCGATTGGCACGATCGTCAATTCGACTTTGACTCCGTTTTTCTCTTCGAACTTTTTGATAGGCTCTTTTAACTCATCCGTGAACGACCAGATTTTCAAGACTTCTTTCCCGCCGCTCGTCTTTTCTTCGCTGCTACCTGAACATCCAGCAAGGACGCTTGCTGTTAACGCACCGACTGTTAACACGCTAACTAATTGTTTCTTCATCTCATCTCATCCTTTTGTTAAGTATTCCGCTTGTAAGTAAGCGGTTTCAATTAATTATTCAAAAATACCGAAAGCGCTTTCGAAAAGGCTTTAAAAAAATTCCCGAAAGCCCTTTCGGAAAAAGTGATAAAAAATGATTTCGAAATCGCTCTCGCTTTTCCTCACTGACAACAAGCGAGAGCGATTCCGAAACAACCATTGTGTTATTCAGGTACTGGACCTGTCGATTGACGAACCATCAAGTTAACCGGAATGACATCACGTGTCGTAACCCGTTTTTTGTTGACGATCTGTTCAATCAAGACTGATGCTGCATGTTGACCAATCGTTTCCGTATCTTGTCGGACCGTCGTCAACTTCGGTGTAATGTATTTCGCGACATAGATATCATCGTACCCAACGACTGAGATGTCTTCTGGAATCTGTAACCCGGCTTCATGAATCGCTTCAATCGCACCGATTGCCATTTCATCCCCGGCAACGAAGACCGCTGTCGGTCGTTCAGGTAATGCTAGCAATTCGTTCATTGCCCGCTTGCCTTCTTCCCCGGAAAAGAATCCACCGTTGACGAGATATCCGTCCGGAATCGGCAAATCAAGTTGTTCCATCGCTTGCTGATAGCCTTCAATCCGCGCTCTTCCCGCATCTGTCGACGTATCCCCCGCAATGTGGGCGATCAACCGATGACCGAGTTCGTGCAAATGATTGATGGCGAGTGTGCCACCAGTGATGTTATCCGAGTAGACGACACTACAATCGGCACTGTCCATGTCGACGACGACGATCGGAATCGTACTTTGAATCAACTCCTGGACGTGCTGGTCCATCTGATCGGAGCAGATGACGACGATGCCGTCGACTGCCCGGTGTCGGAAATGCTCGAGGTAACTCATATCACGATTGCGTAAGTTTCGCGATGCGAAGATGAGGTCATACCCTTGTTGTTCTGTTGCTTTTCGGAAACTCTCAATGATCGCGTTGAAGAACGGATGCATCATTCCGACGCCATGTGCTTCCGAGAACATGACACCGATCGTCCACGAACGTTTCGTCGAGAGCGACTGGGCGTGCGCGTTCGGTAAGTATCCCATCTCGGCTGCTGCTTGGACGATTTTTGCTTTCGTCTTTTCGCTGACATCCGAATAATTATTTAAGGCTTTTGAGACCGTTGTAATTGAAAAACCGGTCATCTTCGCTAAATCATAAATTGTTCCCATGCTACTCACTCCATTTCACCGAAAGCGCTTTCGATAAATTTAGTATACGAAGTCTCTCTGGAAGTTGCAACCTATTTTTTTATGAAAAATCAGATAAATTGAAAACGTTATCATTTATACTGGATTCAATACAAAAAGAAATCGATTTTTCTTTTAATACGAACAAATGTTTGGTATACTTAAAAAAACACACTTCGCCTTTTTTAGAGAGGAGCTTTCCCATGCCCATTAATCCGTATCTTGTCTTCAACGGCAACACGCGTGAGGCACTGACGTTTTATGCACAGGTCTTTGGTCAAGAACTACCGGATATCATGGAGTTCGGACCAGGACCCGGTCCTGACGGTCAGCCCTACCCAGTAGAGATGCAGTCACTTGTTCTACATGCTGAACTGATCGTTCATGGTACCCGCTTAATGTTCTCAGACGCAATGCCGTATGATCCGGTCACGATCGGTCAGAACGTTACCTTGGCGCTCCACTTATCTGACGTCGATCTGTTACAGAAGACGTTTGATCAACTCGCAAAAGACGGCAACGTCATCATGCCGATTCAAAAGACATTCTGGAGTGAAGCATACGGAATCGTCGAAGATACGTTTGGTGTGCAGTGGCAAGTCAATCATGTAGAGAGTGAAGTGTCGGTGTGACCTTTAAACTCCTCGAGAACTCGAGGAGTTTATTTTTAGTCTATCAAGCCATGGTATACTTTGAAAAAAAGGGTTAGAAGGAGCGAATCACATGATATCGATGACGTTGCGACAACAACTCGTTCAAGCGATTAACGTACACGTGCATGCTCATTTTATTATCTTATTCGGCTCCGGAGCTACGGGAAACATGACAGACGATAGTGATCTGGATATCGCTTATTTAAGTGACCACCCCCTCTCCGCCTACGATCGATTTTTATTGGCCGGTCAATTAGCACGACTCGCTGGTCGTGAAGTTGATCTCGTCGATATAAAACAGATTGATCCGATTTTGACGATGCAAATCTTCACAGAAGGTTTAGTCATCGACTGTCAAAATCCGAATGAGCTGACACGACAACAAATGCGTGCATATAGCATGTATGCTGCCTTTTCTGAGGAGAGGGCTCCAATCGTACAGTCAATCAAAGATCAGGGGAGTGTTTTTTAATATGAACGATGTGTTGTTAAATAAGATAGCGACCATTGAACGTTGTTTATTAAGAATACAGGACGTCTACCAGAACGAACCTAGTCATTTAAAGGATTACACCAAACAAGATAGTATCATTTTGAACATCCAGCGTGCATGTGAGGCAAGTATCGATATCGCCATGCATCTAGTTCGAACACGGAAGCTTGGTCTACCTAAATCGAGTCGTGATGGATTTCACCTGCTCGAGGAAGCTCAGCTCATCGACGCTTCACTGGCTACTAGTCTCATGAACATGGTCGGATTTCGTAACATTGCAGTACATGACTATCAATCACTGAATCTAGACATTCTTCAAGCAATATTAGATCGTCATCTTAATGATTTTTTGACATTCACTCGAACTGTCATTGAACTAGAAGATTGATTCGCTACGAAGCTTTTTTATAAGTAAAGGCGATTCCGTAAATTGGAATCGCCTTTTGTTTAGCTATCGCTTAAAGAGTGAAATGCACACTTGGCTGAATTAACGGCTCCAACTAGTATTGTCTTATGTATGTGGAAAATTCTCCATTTTCACACACCTCCCTATTGTAATGTAGCCAAACAAAATAGAGTGATCTTTCAAATGTTTCTACAGGTTCAAAGCAATTTACAGGAATGGTTGATGATTTAAAGTATGTCATAGGCGTTGAAGAAGGAGCGTACTTTATGGATATCCAAACCTTTATCTATTTAGAGAACGAACAGAATCATGTGAACATCACAGAACAAGATCGCATTCAAGTATACATTCAGCAAAAAGAGGATTGGTTAGAAGATGGCTTTTTAAATCTAGACGGTACGATTTCTTTTACCCAGAATGGAATCATACAAGGAGCCGATCACTCAGACGAACTTGCACCACTATGGCAGTACTATGCAGACGCTTTGAAAAACTGTCTAGAGGATGGATCTGCTATATTCTATTACCCGAACACACCTATTGAAGTGTGTTTAAAAAAAGTAAATAACAATCGATTTTCATTAACCATTGATCAAGAAGAAGCTGTCTATAATACACTAGATTTCATTCAAACTTTTAAACAAGCAGCTCTATCTTTTCATCAGCTCGTCGAGGTTATTTCTGACCGAAAATACGAGGATGATTTACTCGAAAAAATCGAGAACTTGTCATAATGATAAAAGGCGATTCCGTGACTTGGAATCGCCTTTTAGTTAGCTCTCGCTTAAAGAAGTCGAACGCACAGTTGACTGAATCAACTGCTTTAACCAGAGTTGTCTTGCTTCTACTGAAAAATCTTCATTTCCGAATCTCTCTACTCTAAACGGAAGCATTTCTAACAACTGACGCTCCAGTTCTTGCCGTGCCTGTAAAATCGTAATCGTCCCTTCCACTCCTGATAAAGAGCGATTTACACCATATGCTTGCTCAGTGTAATAGGATACGAATCCGTCCGCCCATTCTGTCGGACGCTCGTTTAATGCTTTACGAAAGCTTTTTTCTACATCCGTTTGATCAACATAGACGAGAACGGGTTGTAACGGTGCGATAATCGTCGCTATACGTTCAATATACGCTCGCAACGTCGCTTCCGGTAAATCGTATTTGATGAGCCCCATCGTCAATGGATTTTGCAAGAAGCAGCATTCAAAAACATATGTTATATCCGTCGTTAACGCTTGAGCGACGAACGTTTCCCACTTTTTAAAGATCATTGACTGATATAACTCAAATGGTAGTTCATAGATATCTCTTGCTTGCAGAAACGCAAGTTCTGCTTCAGGAATATCCTTTTCTGACTGCCACTGGCGATATGATACCAGCACGTAGTCATTGAACACCTCAGCAAATCGTAAGACATCGAGTGAAGCGTATTTACTTTGAAAGTCTATCCATTCATCCATCTTTAAGTATGCGACACTTTCATAATCCGCAGGATGGTTGAGATCACCTTCGATATGAAGGCGTGTATTGATTTGTTCCTTTTGAAATAGACGAGTTAATGCTTCAGCTGTTGTTGTTTTGCCCGAGCCTGGGAGTCCTTCGATAAGAAATAATCTTTTGGTCATAAAAGCCCTCTTTCAGTTAAAAAAGTATTAAATCATCATCCAATTATTTTTATAGTTTGTAGTATGGTAAATTAACAATATAATTGTTGCGATGTAAAGAATTTCAAAATACTGTGAGGTGCTTTTATTGGGTTGGAAATTAGATATTGCAGAAGCACAGGAAAGTTATTTATCGGAAAGCGATTTATGGCGTCTAACACAGCAATTCTTAATGCATTCAACTCATACAACTACCTATAAACATATTTTGATGAAAGCATTATTAGAGTCGACTGCTGAAACTGACGAGACAGGAAAAATCACTTTTTTAGAAATATCTAAGCATGTTTCAAAAATTTACTGGAATCTAGTCATTACACATGGATTGCGTCAGGTTAATGTAAAAAATGGACAAAGTTCTGTAGAGAAGATTTTAATAGATTTTCAAGAAACACATTGTATACCTTCAAACTGGAACTTTGAAAAATTATCTACAGCTCATCAAAACGAGTTAATTAAACTTATTAATATCGTCTACAAAAAGTATGTCTATGGTTCATTTTACTCGTCATTTGATGGAACAATTTATTCTTTTAATAAGAAGGAAGAATGGATTAAACTTGTACCTAGTTATCTAGTTTTCTTCGAAAAGTACAAGCGTATCTTAATGAACATTACAAATTATCAGCTATCTATATTCTTAGAAAAGTATAATTCTAGTCATTTAATGAAAAACATATTAAGTAAAGTCGAATTTGTATCAGCAAGACATTCTTTAGCTGAGTTTAAAAATATACTATTGCTCCATGGTCAAACTACTTGTTTTTATTGTCATAAAACATTACAAAAAGTACACGTAGATCATTTTATCCCGTGGTCTTACACTCAAAATGATGTACTTTGGAATTTTGTATTGTCCTGTCCCACTTGTAACACAAGTAAAAATAATAAAATTGCACAAAAAGATTTTTTGTACAGCTTGATAGATCGAAATGAACAATTAAATGCTGTAATTCATATGAGAAACTATACCGAAAATAAGCTGAAATATACTTACGAATATGCCATTCAAAACGGATTTAAAATATGGACTCCAAATAGAACCTACTAATTATTGATTTTTTTGGTATACAAAATATAAGTAGGTTCTTACTTCTTTTAGAGATGATCTTTAAATAACTTTTCTGTAACTAAACGATCTCTATAGTTTTGTAACGATTCTTCATTCTTAAATTCATATAACAATTCGATGTAACGGTCTATTGCATTGCTTCCACTGTTTTTGATGAGTGTTTCATATAAATGAGACACTCCGCCAGCAGCGTAGTTTTCAATTCTCTGTAACTCTTCTTTCCCAGGTTCAACTTCTCCAAACTCATCATAAATAATAGAATTAATAAGTAATTCGTCATCAATTGAAAAAACAGATTCATTAAAAGACTCAGCATTTTTACCCCTTTTAAACGCAATCACTTTACCGGTTTCACGTCCAATCATTAATCCAGCCATAAAAATATCTTTAAACGTGTTGAAAAATCCAAATTCTCCTTCGCGATGTAACTCATCGTATTCATGTTGTTGTTCTAAACTTCGTGATAGTCGCATGTTAAATTCGTCCTTCCACTATTTGTGTAAACTCTAATGCATTATCCTCAATGTAGTGTAAGGTGTATTCTTTTCCTGCATGTTTGCTTAATTGATTTTCCACCTCACCATCCCATTGAGAAGTTGAAACTATAACAATTACTTGATCAGATAATTGGTGTATACCTTCTGCTACTCGTTTTCTATGATCAGCATCTAATGCCCCAAATGGAGAATCCATTACAAGAGGATACACAGCTTTCATATTTGCACCTTTTATCTGGAAATCACTATTAGGTTTTTCAGCTTTTTTACGCTGCATATCAACAATGGCACCAATAAATGCAAGACTCGTTAATTGTCCCTCGCCTTGTGACATCCCTACTTCCTCATGACTGTTATCGGTAACAATTAGTTCATAATCACTAGTCATAGTAACGTTATAATTTTTCCGAAGAAACTTAGAAAACACTTCTTTTATTTGAAAAGCAAGACGTTTTCTAACGTCTTCTTCTTGAAATTCTAAAAGACGACTAATTACTTTTTCGAACTTCATAGATGTATTTAAACTGTTTTGAAGATTTAACTCTTTTAAATTCTCCCTTTCTTTTTTAGCTATTTGTTTTTCAAATAAGTCTACTTTCATATTTAATTCTTCACGTTGTTTTTCATAATACATAATCATTGCTCTTTGCTCTTGAATTGAATGCTCAAGTTGAGTAAATTTCTTTTGTAAATCAATTAATTCTGGATTGTTTTTTGATCCTTTATTAACATTAAGTTCGGCAATCTCTTGTTGAACCGTAACGATATCTTTCAGTTGTTGATTTCTTTGATTTGAATATACACGTACTTGCTCAAATATATTTTTCCTTTTTTCTTTAATTCCATTCATTTTTTTATTTAAGACCTGTATCCCATTATACTGTGAATAAGCAGAAGACGTTCTTAAATGCGCAATATGCTCTTTTTCATGTTCTGAGATTGGTCGACCACAAATACAGAATTCCTCTTTTTCTAATTTTTCTAGAAATTCTTTATCTAAATACGACTCAAGGCGATCGTCATTTTCAGATTTATTTTCAATTTGTTGAATAAGGGAAAGCGACATGACAAGATGACCATTACTACTTAAGAGCTTCGCTAATTCATTTTCAATAGAAACTAGTGCTTTCTGCAGACGTTCTAGCTCTTTTTTCTTGGAATCATACTCGATTTGTATCGCTCCAATTTCTGCATCTGCCTGAAGTTTTTCATCAACTACTTTAATTTCTTCTTGTAACGCTACGATATTACTTCTAGCATCTGAAAGCCTATTTATTAATTTTTCTTTTTCATCATTTAGCTCATTTCTATTAATTATTAGCTCTTGATATTCACCTCCATTTTTTTTGGCTAGCTCTTCTTGAAAGTTTTTTTTCGCACTTTGTAAATGTTTTTTTGCTGCTACAAATAAATCCAGACCCATCATTAATTTTATTGATTCCTTAATTTCGTTTTTCGCTCGTTGCTTACCCAAGTTGTCAATTCTTTCACCATCGAAAAAGAAAAATGAACTCAGCTTTTGCGGAATAATTTTATCAATTGTATCAGAAACACTTTTAATTATTTCTCCTTCACCTGATTCATTGATTCTTTTCAAAAGTACTTCTGTTTTTTTGGAAGGATGATAAGCAGTACCATCAAACTTATGATTTAAAAATCGTTCAATCTCAAATTGATGACTTCCATCTTCAAAATATAGCTTTACTGAAGTAGTTATCTCAGCCACACCTGTTAGCGAAGACTCTCGTACAAATCTTCTATTGATTACTTCATGGGAATTGGGTAAATTTAACGGTTTACCATACAAAACCCATAGAAAAGCATTGATTAGCGCTGTTTTTCCTGAACCGTTTTCGCCATGTATAACGGTTACGTTATCAGTTTCACCGTAAGCAAAACTAATAGATTGCTGACCATAATATTGTCGAAAATTATTTAGTATTAGTTTTTTAATGATCATCAGTTATACAACCCTTTCAAAAGACGTACAATTTCTCCAACAACATCTCCGTTTGATCCACTCTTAGTACTTAAATAAGCGTCTTCAAGATTTAAAATTTTTGAAAAAGCCAATTTTTCTTCTATAGTAAAATCTCGAAGTTCTTCTTCTAATACATCTTGCAAAGTTTTTGATTCCTCCATTAATTTTCCCTCTTTTCTCATAGATGTTGTAAGCTATATAAATTTTTTAATTTAAGTAAAGACTGCGAAGCTTTGGGACCATTGATAGCAAGCGAAGCAAATTCTTGAACTCTCTTTAATTCCTTTTCTAGTAATCCTCGCTCAATATTAAAATCTGTATCTGACAACTGATTTGTATCTGAAATTTCCTGAGAAATAACAATAAAATCATGTAAAATAGCAAACTCCTTACCTTTTGCTTTTCTTAATACTCGCCCTCTTCGTTGAATAAATTCTTTTGGATTTGAGCTACTAGCTAAAATATAGGCAGTTCGAGTATTAGGAATATCAACGCCTTCGTCTAAGCATCTAATGGCAACTAATGTTTCGATATCCCCATTATCAAACTGATTCAACAATTCACGCCTTTGCTTATTATCTTCTTGAGATGTATAACTGCTACTGTAAATACCTAATCGTTTACCCATCATTTGAATCAGTCGATCTACTTGTCGTTCCCCTTCTTTCTTTTGGTCACCACAGTAAACTATCGTATGTCTTAATTCTCCTGCATCTTTTTGCTCTTTTAAAAGTTTTTCAAGTAATTCTTCCTTATTCTGAGCGCTGTTAACTAAACGAGCACGCTTTATTAAAAGTTGCTCTAAATATTCATTTTTATGATCGTCACCTTGAGCAGCAAATAATTTCGCGATTTTTCTACTCAATACCATGTACTCCTCGCGCTCATTTTCAGTTAACACTACAATATGTGGATGATAGTAATATGGCGTTAAATATCCCGCCTGAATAGCATCACTCAATTCATATTTAAAAATAGGTTCGCCTCCAAAATACGAAAAAATAGCTTCCGTTCCTTCATCATCGTTCCATCGACGGGGCGTCGCAGACAATGCGAGACGATATTTAAAATGATTTGGTAATGAATTAATTGATCTTGATGTTCCAATATTATGAGCCTCATCGACAATAATTAGACTCTCTGTTGAAAGTCTTTTTAGTTGGAGTTGAACATCTTTTGACATTTTTAGAGTCTGCATGGTGGTAATGAAACACAACACGTCTTGATTACCGATATTGTATTGAGTGATTTCACTACTAGTTAAATCAAACCATTGACTTCGATTTTGATAAATACGTATTGGTTGTAGGCCAAATTCAACGGCATTTTTCGCCCACTGATCCACTAAATCAATTAGTGGACAAACTATGATAATTGCTAAGCGTTTCTTTTCATTAAATAATCTGTTAGCAGCTGATAGTGCTGTCAGCGTTTTACCTGTACCAGTCGCCATTTCAAATAATCCCTTATAGTTGTTTTCTTCCCAAGTCGTTATGGCTTGCCTTTGATAGGGATGAAGATTTAACCATTTTGGAATTTCATAAGACTTTGGTTGCATAATTTTCTCAACTCCATCATCAGAAAGAAAATTTTTGTTATACTTTGATTGTAATCTTTTTAGCAAATAATTGTTATTTTTTCTATTGTTAGGGCCTGTAAATAATAAATTCAACTTTATATAAGGAGTAAGTAATATGAGTGAAAGTACTTTTGATTTTTTAAAAGAATACAATGAAGATGCATTTGCATTAGCGCTCGATATGGAAAGACAGTATCATATTGATCCCGATGCAGCGTTAACATATTCACGTAAGTTTATTGAAGAACTTGCGAAGGATTTGATCTGGAGAAAAAAATTAACTCGAAGCTCTATTCCTTTGATAGAGATGATTCGTTTAATTCAAGGAGTACACGTACTTTCTAGTAAATCAATCGATGATTTGCATTATGTAAGAAAACTTGGAAATAGTGCTGCTCACGGTTCTTCCACTGAAAGTAGCATTCATTTGCCACGTGTTCACAAGGCAATGTTTGATATTGCAGTAGACTATGCTACGCGACACTTTGATGTACCTAATCTTCCACACTATACGTTACCTACCATCCCCTCCTTGGCTTCGCCTCAAATGGATGAAAAAAGCGTAAAGGATATCTTAATGAAATTACTCGGAGATAATGGTTTGACTGTTGCACCTGTAGCTCCTCCTAAAGATACTCAATTGATTAAAGAAACGATGCGTCCTGCTATTCGCTATTTAAATAGCGATATTCAAGATAACTACCTTTATACCTATCTTTCTCGCTTACAAGAAACATCTAAAGATGCCGTAGAAAATGGTAACGATCCACTGGGAGAACTCAGTGATTATTTACACGTGGATCGTAAAATCCAATTAGAACTTGTCGAGAAATTAAAGACTACTTCTGAAAAACAACTTATTTTACTATGTGGGAATGTGGGTGACGGTAAATCCCATTTATTAAGTTTCGTTCAGAAAAAATATCCTGACCTTCTTTCTGATTATACAATTTATAACGATGCTACAGAAAGTTTTGATCCCACCAAAAATGCTGTAGAAACACTATCAGAACGCCTTAAAGATTTTTCTGATCAACATTTACAAGATGATTTAAATTCTTCGAAAATGATTCTTGCAATCAATATTGGAATGCTTGCTAAATTTCTTGATTATTCAAATGAAGACTCTGAATATACTTATTCATCACTTAAAGATTTTGTAGATCAAACAAATGTATTAAAGCCAGGGACTACCTCAAACGCTCTTTCACAATCATTTACGCTATTTAGTTTTTTAAGCTACCAACCTTACGAATTAACAGAGGATGGACCAAAGTCAGCTTTTTATTCAACGTTACTTGAAAAAATTTGTTCTGATACTCCAAATAATCCTTTTTATGATGCATATCGTATAGATCGAGAAAACGAAATTGATACAATTTTACATCGTAATTATGCATTGTTGAGCCAAAAAAATATTCAAGATCAAATTGTACAAGTCTTAATTGAATTAATTGTAAAACATCATGTTTTGATTTCAGTGCGAAACTTCTTTAATTTAATTTCTGATCTATTAATTCCTGTTAACTGGAACGAGTTAAAGCAGGTTACTGTCAAACCATCTATTATGCTCGAGAACGGTTTACCCGAACAATTATTCAATCGTCCAGAGCGTTCTAATTTGCTAAATCAAATTGCTAAACTTGATCCGCTAAGAACGCGTCATCGTGAGATTGATGACCTCTTCCTTTCTCTTTATACAGGAGGAGAAATTGATGAGATTATAGAGCACTTAGACGAAAATGCTCAATCTTTTTACTCACCCGATCAAGTAGACAGTATACAAGAATGGACGGGTCAGCTCATTCGACTAATGGTTTTAAGTAATCCAGAATTCGCAAAAAAAATTCTAGATTCAGTCTATCAAAATTATCTACAATTCCTCTATCAATATAATAAAGGCGATACACGTCGTTTACAGCCTTTATATGAAATCAGTAGTTCCGCTTACTATAAGTGGTTTGGATCTCCGAAACCATTTTACGTTTATACAAAAAAAATCACGAAGCGTCATCGTATTGCATTTAAAGCGGAAATCGAGGGGAATCCATCAAATATTAAATCTAGTACGGAAACTATTCTAAGTAAATTTAGTTCAACCATACTTTTAGATTTTAATAAAAAAGGTGACGAAAATAACCTTGCTAAACTAGAAATTGATTATCCTCTATTTCAATTGTTTATGGACATTCAAGATGGTTATCGTCCTACTAAAGAAGACGATCACCGTTCAATAAAATTTCTAGAATTTGCCGAAAAAATTCACGAAATGTGTACCTCGTCTTCAGAAATAATGATTGTAACGGAAGATTCTAAACAAGCATATTTACTAAATCAAGATCGTTTTGGAACACGAAGCTTCAGACATATGGGAACTGCGGAGGACTAACATGGAATTACTAAGAGGAGTTATTGAAAAAAAGGTTATCACACGAACAAAGAGAGAGTTAAATGCGTTTCGTCAGATGTTTCCATTTAACACTCACGTTTCAAAATTAAAAGCCGATGAGACATTTAAAGAACACTGGACAAATGAGTTTGCATCTTTCGCACGCTTAATTAGTGGCTATAAAGCTGATTATTCAGTTGACGATCAAGTTGTAGATTTTGAGCCTCTTTTAAATGAAATGTCCATCGAGACTGAAGATGAAGATGAATTTGTTGCATTATTAAATGAATTGTTAGTTACAGGTGAAACAAAACAACAGCTTCAACATCCAAGCATGTTACTTCATTTGGAAAGTGCCGAAATAAAAAATCGTGTTTTCAAAATTTCAGATTATCTTTACGATTTATGTAAAGATAATGCTCTACTGCAAGATTTATTTAAAGCAAACAAACAAAATAATGTTCTACAAAATATTTTCTCTGAGTTGAAGCCTGAACTAGAACCAATAGATAAAAAACCCGCTTCTTTTGATCATAAATTGCCTTGGATAGGTGATTTATTTGCTGACGATTTATTATTTTTAAGAAAACATCCTGATTTCTTCGTAAAGTATGCTGACTTAGTTGCATACTACTATACCTTCTTTTTGCTAAGCCAGAATGTTGTTAAGCTATCTTTACTCGAACATGCTGATTATAAGCAGAATACTGTTGAGCCTCTTTATTTTACGTTGGATTGGGAATCTACTGTTTCAAGCAGACGCGATGCGGTTCGAAAAGGATTTAAATACTTAGACGAAATGTCTACTAAGCTATTTAGCACGCAACTTACATTAGCTCAATTAAGTTGCAACACAGAAAACTCAGAGTTAGAAAAAATGATGGATTTTCCAACTCTCAAATCAATATTTGATCAATTATCAAGCGAAGAACAGGAAAAGTGGATTCAAGAAGTAGACACGCAAGCTGCATCTATCATCGAAACGTCTAAGCTTCAGCATAAAATTACGCAGAGCTCAACATTTTTAGACTCAGTCAAACAATTGATTTATGTTATGGAAATATCTTCTCCTGAATCTGCTCAAAAGCGTTATGGTAGCGGTATAACAGAAATCGCAAAAGTACGACTTGTAAAACAACGTGGTAGAAACGGAAATGTATTATCGCTCAATCAAGAAGTTCTGACTATGTTCCTCATAGTGATTATTCGATCTTCAAAAATGCGTCTTCAAGATGTTTATGTCGAACTCGAAAAGCGCGGTATTTTCTTAGATCGATATAGCCGTGTTGAATTTGAAAATACGCTAGAAAGAATGAGCTTACTTATAAAAATGAGCGATAGCGGGGAGGCACAGTATGTCAAATCAATTTTATGATTATTTATCACTGCATATTAACGACTATTTCATTAAAAATCCACCTAACAGTGGAGACAAATTTTTCATTCGCTTTGACCATCAAGAAGAAGTTACACAATTTTTATCATCAATAAAAAATAAGATTTCAGCAGATTTTTTAAGCCCTTTTGAATACACACATGAAGGACAAAGTTCCTTTCATTCCTATTCGATTCAGTATGGAGGTACAAAATTAATTTTAGCAGCTCAAAGCTCTTCTGTTACTGCTGACTATTTAGTATTACTTCGAAATCTAGTAAGTCAGCAACAAGAACATTGGCAAAATACAGCACTTCTAATGATACTCCCTCAACAGTTAGATAGTATTGAGGGGGGAAGTCGCAATTTGCAAAAACAAGGAATGCCACTTCATGTAAAATCTCTTATCCAGTCTTTAAAAAATGATGTAGAAAATAAACTTTTTAATGAGTCAGATCAAGCACTAATGTCTTATTACTTATCTCAGTTTATAGAAGATCACGGGGATACTGGAAATGTAAACTTTATGGATTTTGAACCTATTCTTGATGTTTTAGCAAAAGGAAAAGTTGCAACGAGTGATTATGAAAAGTTAGGTTTTTTTAAAGACGATTTAACTCAGTACGTAGGAACAAGAAATATTGAATTACGACTTAAAGAAAACCAAGAACTTTATCAAATCATTCAAGATTATCATCTTTATAATGTGGAAAAGGTTCTCGATCGAAAATTTACTCCTGAAGGACAAAAAAAATTGAAGGCTGATGGTTGGAAAGATTTAAGTTATTCACAAGTTAATTCATACATTGAACAAACAAAGAAAAAGTTCGAGTTAATAAATTCATCAGCTAAACAAAACAATAAAAAGTTAAGTCTATGGGAAGTACCTAAAAGTAGTTCAGCTGCTGGTCGGAAACATCGTCATATAATTATTTTTAATCCAGAAGCGCTAGAACAAATCACTCTCACTTTGGAATTCAATATTGATGGTGATCACAAAATGCCTAAAAGTATTAAGTCCTCTGGAGCTAGTTATAAAAATATCTCCGGTAAGGCAAATGTATCGTTTGAACACAGTGGTAAAAAATTAAAAGTACTTTTAAACGACTTAGAACACCAGCCTTTTCATGTCCATACTGAATACACTCATGTTCGTGGTTTAAAAAACAATTTCTATATAACTATTCTTCCTTTTGACGAAGAATTAATTTCTAATTACAAAGCATCTTATTCTAATGGTTGGACAAACGACCATCCTTATCTCTCTTTAGAAGACTCAGAAGGTCAAATACGTATTGGGAATCCTAATTTTTCACATCCTGAAGAACATACTATAACGAGCTCTAAAGAAACAATTAAAGTGTATAAAGAGACGAACGCAGCATTCTCTTTCGATCCTGACTTAATGGATGGCAATCAAGTTCTAAAGGTGAATTTGCAAGTCGAGGAATTTAATCCGATCGAATTACTAATTTCTGATTTACCTAATAAACCTCACCCAATCACTGGTACTCGACTTTGGCAAATGAAACGAGAGAAAGCATCTTCTGTTATTGTTTCAGGAAAACGCCTAATCATTGGAAATGAACAGTTCTATGATCATGCTGAATACCGTCAGTTTATTCATTACGAAACTCGCTGGATTGAAGAAAGCATGTTCACCGGTATTATTCAAAACGGAGAACTTTTTGCTAATGAAGATTATGAAGTACAAAATCTTCCTTTACGAGAGGCATATAATCGCTTTGTTAATTATTTTAAAGGACTCAATAGTGTTCCTTTTTATGAAAAAATTGATGAAAATTATCTAAGTGTGGCAGTTCCTTATTTGAACGCCTATACTCATTTTGTTGAAAATCTTAGCTCAGATACTAAATTAATGGAAGATGGACTGGGTACCGATCGTCTAGGAACTATTTATTCAGTCGATCAAAATCAAGTGTTCTTGACGCCCTTTCATCCATTAAATGTTGCTTATCAAATTGAACTCTACAATCAGCTACAGAGCACACATGTAAATTACTCTATCATTAATCGATTACGACCTGACGCCCTTCTACCGATACTCAGTTATCAACCTGACGGAAGAAATCAGCAGTGGTACAAGCCTGAAAGCCAGAACATAGCTCCTGAATGGATTACGTATAAACCAATTGATGAACTTGCTATCGTCGACGCAGAAAAATTCTTAGACAAAGTCATATTCGATAAAATGAATCAATTCATTAATCATTTCGACTTTTTATTTAATACCGAAACAAAAGCTTCTTTAAAGTTGAATGTTATTGAGATATCAAGTGGACAACCGATTCTAAAAGGCATTGTTTCTTGGATGTTCAAACAAATAGAAAAATATGGTGTGGATCGTTTAATCCCTGTAGAGGTTCGTCTATATAATCAGCATTATGAACCTGGACACAAGGACTTGGATGATTTTTCACAGTATGATTTCTTCAATGATCTTGAGCATCAATTTGATGATCTTCGGTCCCTTATGAAGAGAAGTAGTAATTATCTCTTTGAAGATTTAATTCAAATCGTTCGCTCTCACTTAAAGTTTTATCGATTTAATCAAAGTAGTAAATTCGAATATGCACACATCAGCTTTTACAAAATGCGTGGAAAAGAGAGCATCTATCCAGATCGAGCAGATAATATGAAGACTGGAATGGCCTTAGGCGGGCTTTATTCTACTTTGTCCGCTACAATTAATAAAAGCTCTTATTTGAGCGGATTCGGAACAAAGTTGTATCCTATTGAGGAACAAGAGACACTTGCAAAGGTCGCATATGCAGTAAATGAATTTAATTTCAATATGCGTGATGCAGGAAATAATCCTTACTCAAAAGGAACTGTTGCAGTCTCCTCTATGAAGGTCTTACCAGATGATACTTTTACTGAAATTTACGAGCAATCTCATTGGGTAACCTTCATTGAGCCTACAGTCGACCTAGGATACTTTCATGGAAATAAAAACGTAGATCAAGACTTGCTTGTCATTCATTATAGCGACCAGTACACTTCATCATTCCGTTACGATGCTATCACGGTTACTAATAAAGCAGGCCAATACCAATCCATCGTAAAAGAGTTTTTCAAGGCGAATCCGATGATTCATCATGAACCAACTGATCAACACATTGTACAAGCTATCAAAGCCTTTAATACCATTAATGGTGAGTGGCTCCTTGAAATGATTAGAAGAGGAATAGAAAGTCCTGATAAACGAAAGCACTTCAGTCGAGAGAAATTTAGTATTCTTTCAGCTGTTCGATACGCACTTGCTCTATTTGATCACCCTTCTATTACATGGGTTCCTATTTCACTTGAAGAAGTTCTTCGAGTTGCTGGTGCCGCTGGATTTACCCGTGATAGTGTATTCTCAGCCAAATCGTTAAATCGATCTGGAACTCATTCTGATGATTTACTTTTAATTGGTCTCGAAGAATCTGTTAGTGGATTAAAACTTCACTTTTTCCCTATTGAAGTAAAGATTGGTATAAATGATGACAGTGTGATCAAAAAAGCAATTGAGCAAATCCAGCATACAAAAGATTTATTCCGTACCAATCTTTATAATCGTGCCGATGATACTTTTGAAAACGATTATTATCGCCTCTTTTTCGCTCAACTCTTTTTAACAAATGCTAAAAAGATTCATGAAAGTGATCTTTGGCCAGAACGAAATAATTATGATTTTGAAAAACATCGTCAACCAGTTATTACAGCGTTGCTCAAAGGAGACTTCATAATTGATGATTCACTTGAATCACACCTTGGAGACGGAATTGTCCTTTCCTTTAAACAAGACGTTCCGAACGCTTCTCTCGTTAAAGGTGAAGACTATACACTGGTTCATTTACCAGAAGCCTTCGGAATTAGAGGTATTCTTCAACCAATTCAGCAAATCAAAGAGCAAATCGATAAAATTACAAGTGATATCAAAAAAGAAGATTTAATAGAATCTCTTTATACGCCTTAAAAAAATCAGCATCGGATACCCGATGCTGATTTACTTTTTACAACTCTAAAAAAATATCTAGTTCTTTTTCCGATTGATATGGCGAAAGAGAGAAACGTATAGTTGATCGAAGTTGTTCCATCGTACATCCGATTTCTTGTAACACATGACTTGGTTTACTAGAACTACAGGCAGATCCAGTAGATACTGCCATAACAGGTGCTAGTTCTTTACAAAGAATCTCATTATTTAAGCCTTTGAATTGAACACTTAGGATACCTGGAATCTTGTTACTTTCATCATTATTGAACTGAATAACATCACCAAACTGTTGCATTAATAGCTGCTTAAGTTTAGATTCAAGCGTTAGTAAATGTTGACGATGTTCATTCAATTTTGAATAAGCTATCTCAGCTGCTTTTCCCATACCGACAATTAATGGAACTGCGTGAGTCCCGCTTCGATATCCATTCTCCTGAGCTCCCCCGTGTAAAAGAGGAGTAATTTTTAATGATAAGCCCATTTCATCTTTACGAACGATTGCCGCACCGATTCCTTTAGGACCATAAAACTTGTGCGCAGATACGGATACCAATTGAACGTAAGGAAGATTTTCTAAATCCACAGGTACTTTTCCAATTACTTGCGTCGCATCAGAATGAAAAAATGCATTATATTTATGAGCTAATTCAGATGCCTCTTTAATTGGATTCAATGAACCTAGTTCATTGTTTCCCCAAAGGAGTGAAACAAGAAGAGTTGGTTGCTCTGAAAGAGCTTTTTCTAATTCCGCCAAACCAATTCTTCCAAATGAATCTACCGAAAGATATACAACATCAAACCCTTGAGTTTCGAGATAGCGGAGTGTCTCTAGTACTGAAGGATGCTCTACAGTACTAGAGATGATTCGCTTACCTTTATTAGAATGTGACATTGCAATTCCCTTTAATAGAAAATTGTTGCTTTCAGTGGCTCCACTCGTAAAAATTACTTCGTCTGCCTTACTGTTTACTAATGTCGCTACAGCTTGTCTAGCGTGATCCACTGCTACTTTTGCATCAACAGCTTGAGAATAGTACTTGCTTGATGGATTACCAAAAATATCTGTCCAATAAGGTAACATTGCATCTACTACTTCCTGGTGCGTTGGCGTTGTCGCACTGTTATCTAGATACAGCATACTATCCTCCCAACTTACTCAGTTTCTAAAATCTTCATCCAAAATTTCTGTGGATTTCCTGAGTATTGATAAATTTTAAATAGTTCCTTTGCACCACGATCAATATGAGCATTAAAAAGATCTGGAAAGTAACTTTCTTCGTCAATTGATTTGCGTGCATGTTGTAAAATCATTGCCTTGTACGAAAAATCATTTTCCCCAGTTAATGTTGCTCTTGAAATTTCAAAATTAGAAATATCATTATTATTTACTGTAGGCATTTCTTTATCTTTGAGTGAAAATGCAACTGCTATTCTTGCTAAAACGTTTGGCGTTATATTTGTACTCGCCTGTAGTTGTTGAAATATTTCTAACGTCGAATTAGATAGTTTTAAGCGATGATTCATGATATTTTCTCCGTTTCATTAAAGCGGAAGTAACTTGGAACAACCTTAATTGAACGTTCTGCTGTATCAAAGTTCAAACTGTATTCTTTATTTATAAAAGGCTTCAACAAATTGTAATTTGCTTCAGTCACTTCAGAATCCGTTGAGAGAATTAATACTTGTTCACCAAAGGCAGGAATAAGTTCTGTCAGTAAGTTTTCGCGATGCTTAACGTCTAATCTTCCTAAAAGTGTATCAAAAATAAATGGCAACTTATTTCCTGAAACATCAAACACTGCCCAAACAAGAGACATCAGTAACAATTGTTTTTCTCCTGCAGAAAGCGTTGATTGTGGAATTCTTTTTTGATCTTCTGCGTATAGAGTAACTTCATAGGTTTCTGAATTGATCACCAAACGGTGAAGATATCCTCTTTTTCGAAAAAGACGATTAATCATTTTTAAGGCTTGTTTTTCGATGAGCTGAATTCCTTTTTGTTGTTGTTGATTTTGGAACTCCAGTAAAAGAGCTCTCATAGCAGTTGCATTATGCATGACGCTACTAGATTGGTTTGCTTCTCTATCAATTTCTTCTCTCAATTGTTCAAATTCTTCTTGTAATTTCATTCGCTCTTCTTGAACGCTTCCCCATTGTTTCGTTGTTGTTTTTAGTTCTTGATTCTTTTCAGCGATATTTGCTTGTAACTGTTCAAGCTGAGTTAGCATGCCCATAAAATCTTCAACACTATCACTTTGAACAGTGAGTTTTTGTTTAATTAATTTAATTTCTTCATCCATCTCTTGTTGATCACTTATTTTTTGTTTGTAATACGAAAGATCAATACCTTTTGTCATTTCAAATAAGGACTCAATTTGAGCTTTTTCACTAAAAGAAGCACGATGGATGGTTGCTTGACCCTTTGGTTGAATAGAGACCAAAGAGTCTTCTAACGCTTGTTCTAACTCTTTTGGACTTGTTGAAATACGATTGGAAAGTTCACTGGCTAACTCTTCAAGTAACTCTCGTTTCACATCGTCAATACTTTCAATTAACTTTTCTCCTTTTAACTGTTCTCTTACTGTTCCAATCAAATCTCGATTCAGTAAAAAGGGCAAGCTACCATTGATCAGATCTTGAACACTCGTTTTATTTTCTTTTTTCTTACGTTCCAACTCATTTAGTTGACTCTTTAACTGATCTTCTTCTTCTTTCAATAAACCTCCGAAGGACTTCAGTTCACTTTTCTGTGCATTCATCGTTAACTTAAGTTCTTCTAAATCAATAGATAGCTCATCATATCGTTTTTGCAATCTATCATCTTCTTGAATAAAGTGATTTAGTTTTCCCTTTAGATCTTCAAATTTTCTTTGTTTATTCGTATCGATTGTACTCTTAGTTTCATCACTGATTACACGATTAATCGTATCCTCTAACAAAACTGGCACCTCTAACTTCAAAGCACTTTTTATTAGTCTCTCAAGATGATTCGATAACTCATCTTGTTGGATAATCCGATTAATTTCTTCTCCATCAAATAAACAAACATCGTATAGATAGGGAGGCAGTGATTCGCAAAAACGATTAAAAATCAAATCTCTTTTTTCATCACTTACAGGTAAACTTGAACCATCTTTATAAATCGAAAAAAATTCTTTCCCACCTGTTTCTGTGAAGTTCCACTCTCTTACGAAACGAATTTCCTCTCTGACAGAGGACTCCACTTGTTCAAAAGTTAAATCAATTTTGAACCATGGCACTGAAATTTTTAGTCCCTCTATTTTCTCTAATTCATCGTGATTCATTAGACCTTTAATTTTTTTAAAATATGTTGATGAAGCAGTTTTCATATCATAAGCAAGTGGTCCAAAAAGTCCTAATTTCATTGCCGATAAAAATGTTGTTTTACCAGCACCATTTTTTCCACCGATCAAGGTCACATTTTGTTTACTGCGTTTACTTGAAAAATCAAATGTTTGTTGCTTATAAGCCCCTATATTTTTAAGCGTCAATGACTTTAGTTTCATTTTCTATCTCTCCTTCATGATACAACTGAAGGTAATCTTGCTTTAGCAAAGATGTCACTTCTTTTTGGAATCCGCGTTTTACTTTTAAACTTACGTATTCATTTCCGATATGGAATAATTTTTTAACAGTATTTAAATCAAGTTGATGTTTTTGAACCAACAATTCCAAATCTGACATTTGATCTGCTGTCATCAATGGTCGATCATCATGTTCCCAGTCAAGTTCAGTACCGTAGACTTCGTAATAAATTTGTGGCAATGAATCATTCCAGTCGCCTTCACGTAACCACATTCTTCTAATCATTCGAAGCTCTTCTTCTTGAATCAATGGAATATCATGTGATGTAGGCGCATTTAAGTCCCGTTGAACTTCTAATAGTTCTTTTAATAACATTTGCCGTGCCTCAAGCGTAAAAGGTCCTAAACCTAGTTGAGAATAAGATACGTTTCCTTCTCGATCTACCTGGCGGATGAAAAAATCTCTATGTTTTTCAGGACGACTCAAATCAATTTGATTGTTTACGATATAGGAATTTAAGTTATATTCATCTACTACTTCAGCAGTTTCCACTTCAGGAAGCTCAACGTTCTCTATAGAATAGAGCTTAGCTGATCTCCCGCCCTTTTTCTTGATTGAAAGGTATGTGATCCCATCTTTTTCGTAATGCTCTACACCGATTAAATAGAACTTACCATTCATGCGACGATGCATTCTTAAGTTACGATCGTCTCGTACACGCACTAAACGATTTCTATACTTCAATAATGGTGTCATCCACTCTTCGCCACTGTTAATAAATCCAGTAAGTGATTTATCTTCTGATACTACTGGACAAACCCAGCATCCAAAGCGACTGTTTCCACATGATCCAGCACTTTCTTTTATTGATTGATCAACTACTAACGGACATTCTCCACTAGAATTCAAGTACATTTCTTGTAACTTCGCATTGTCCTCTCCCCATGGTGAGGGATTGGATAAAAGATAACCCCAAACATCATCTAATCCAAACTCTTTAATAGGTGCAAAAACAAAGGCATTATTTAGTGTCGTATGCTTTAGTAGTTCAGTTCCTTGAATTTCATGTTCTTTAATTGAATTTCCTCGACTCTGACTTTCTTTAGAACGAACACCCAAAACCATAATAACTTCACCAAAACGATTTACTTTATCCTTAATGAATCGATCTGCCGGGTCAATTTTTAAACGATCTGTACACCATCTAAACGTTTGATTGGGTGTTGGGTATCCTCTGCCAATAATATTCGACCAGAATGTTTTTTCCGTTAATGGTTTTACTTTTTGTGTTTCTAAAGGTAATCCAGTTCGTAAGGCAGTGTCTTGCATACGTTGCAACGAACCATTGATCATTGCTGCAACTAGTGGATTTTCGACCATCGTATCAGAAGAAATAACGTATACTTTTTTGTGCCATTGTTCTGGTAACATTTCTAACAGTGCTTCAAATATTAGTTGTACAGTTAAAGTTGAATCTTTCCCTCCACTGTAACCAATAACCCAAGGTCGATCGTCTTGTGCGTATACTTTTTTTATCAGTTCCTTAGACTGTCTTGCTAAAGGATTGTCTTCTTTTTTAGCTAGTTGATTACTTATAATCCCCATATTAATTTAACTTCCTTTCAACAGAGAAATCTTCTTCCATTGCTTTCTCTTTTTCATTCAATTCAATATTTAAAAGCTGTTTAATTCGAATAGATGTTAATGCGATTGTTCGGCGATTTTTGATGATTCTCCCGGAATCGTCATAAGCTCTTCCTTTCCAATCTTTTTCATTTGTTCGACTCCAATCAATTCGTGCCAGCTCCTTAATACCTATTAACCAAGAATCTGGTCGTTGCGCAATCAAGGTTCTTCCTACTTCTGCCACTGCTTCGATAAATAATCCTTGGGCTGTAATCGATTGTAATCTCAATGTTCTCGGAGAAATATTTCTTTTCAGTACTTCTTCCCATTCAGGAATAGTCTCACATAATGTACTCCAAAACAAATTTATAACTTCTACATCCTGCTCAGTAATTGGTTCGCCTTTAGACTTTTCGATTAGTCGTAAATTAGCATTATATATATGATTGATTGATAATAGTTTTGGTGAATTTTTTGAGAGCGAGGTTCTTTCTTTTTCTGTATATCTAGATAAAAGTGGAATTTCACTTAGTAAGTTTTTAGTCACCATAGATAATTGATCTCGATGGTCGTACAGTATGCCAATCGATGAGGTCGTATTAACTGCATGACGATTTAAATCTGAAAATATTTGTTGAGATCTCTTCAATCCAGCGTCTTGAAAGAAAACAACTGATATCGTTTCATTTCCAAGTTCAGGTGCCAGTTTGAGCGCCTCTTCAATCGCTGCTCTTCTATGCTGACCGTCATTGATTAAAAACCTAGATTCTAAAGATATTGAGAGTTGTCCAAGATTTTGGTAATTAGGATGGTCATTGAACGGTTCAAAACTCATCTCGCCGTCTACAGAAGCCGTTAATGAAGAAAATACGTAATCTTCTGGATGATGAACAATATATTCTGTTATTTCTGGAATACGTCCTTTATTAATAATCCGTTGAGCGCGATATTCAACAGGTACTTCTTCTTCATCAAACAAAAAGATTTTAGGTATTAGTTTCAATGGACACATTACTACAAAATATTCTTTATTAGCTTGATAGCCTTTTAACGCAGGAAAATTATAATTAAAAGTAGCATTCATGTTATATATAATCCCCTCTCATTACGTACGTAACTTTGATATAAGTATAAAAAAATAAAGGTTATTATTCAAGTGAATATAACCTTTATTTGGATTTAATCTATCTAACATTTATTTTAAAGTCTTTTAGCTTAAAATCTTAATCCTGAAGTCTTCTAAATCTCCGCTATTATGATGGTTTTCCCATACTGTATATAATGATTCAATCCCGTGCTCAATGAACATTCTCATTTGCTTCTTAATATCAAAGTCTGTCAAAGTTGAACCTGCTTCATTAATAATTAGATGTTTGAAGATCGTAAAATCTTCTCCTGAAATAATTGCACCCATTTCCCAGTCACTACTTTCGCACCCTGAAGGAAGTTTTGTATACAGCCCTTTACTGTTTGCAATTCCTTTTGATAAGCCTAGTTTTACTACAAATGGTCGAACATCTTTTGATGATTCATCAAAAGTATCTACGAATTCTCCCATCAAATTATCAATTCTTGTTTTCGTTAATTTAGAAAGTTTAATTCCCTTTGAATCCATTATGATACTCCTTTCGTGAATTCGAAGTATCCTTCACGAATTACTGTATACTTTTCTTGTTCGTTGTAATCTAACATCAACTGTTTTGCTGTATTTTGCTCCATTAACTCCATATATTCTTTTGTGATTTCTGTATCTGTTGATAAAATCACAACTTGTTTACTCAACTTTCTATAGAAATGCGTAATCAAATTATTTCGATGATGACTATCTAATCGTCCTAATGGTGTATCGATTACCACTGGTAAATCTAAGTCAGAAGCTTTTGTCATCGCCCAAATAAATGCTGAAGAAATAATTTGTTTTTCCCCTGCAGAACGTTCTTCGATTGGAATTTCTGTTCCTGCTTCATTTTTTATTCTGATACACATGCTTTTCTCATCAAAATAAGCGTTCCCAAATTCATTTTGCTTTCTAAATAAAGCAGATAGCATCTCTTTGAATTCAAAACTGATTAAAGCAACTTTCCAATTCAAGACTTGTTCAGTGTAATGATTCACCGCATTTTGAACTCTTTTCGAGAAGTCGTATTTCTTCTGTAATTCAGAATCAGACTCTATATTTTCTCCAAGACGTCTTAATTCATGCATCAATTTTGTGAGTTCTTCTTTAATTTGATTCACTTTATTTCTTCTTACACGACGAGTTTTCTCTTTGTCACCTACGTCGCGATTTAACACCTCAATTTCGCGTTCAATTTCAGAAGCATCTACCGCAGATGGTGCCAAACTCACTCTTCGATTTAAATTTTTCAAATCATTTTCGTACTTTGAAATGTTTCGAATTACATTCTTTATTTGATCAGCCTTAGCATTTGAAGCTAAATTCGACAACATTTTTTTTGTATCGTTTGTAATATCATGAAGTACTTCTACTTCTTCAATTTTTGAAATGTTGTGATCTTCCATCCAAATAGTTTTTCCTAGTTCTTGAATTTGAACAAGCTGTTGTTCCGTTAAAGCAGGGCTTAAGGGCTTTGCCAGTAATTGATTCATGAACTCTTCATAAGGCTTTAATGCAGCTGTTGAACGAATCACCTTTTCTTGAGCAAGTTGTTCTTCATTTAAGCGTTTAGATAAAAGATTTATTTTATCCTTCAGGATAGTTGGAATAATATTTTTTTTATAGAGCGTATTTAAATTGTTTTTTTCGTTTTTCAATCGTTCTTCCAACTGACTGATTTCTTTAACAATCACATCACGCGTATCTCTATTTTTCATCAAAATATCATTTCTCTGCTTACGCAAATCCGATAATTTTGTATTACGTCCGCTTAAGTACATATCTACTCTTTCCAACTTCTCTTCTGCTTCTTTTAACTCTGTTTTCAGTGCTCCTACCATTTTGTTTATATGATTCACTTTTGCTGAGTCAGCCATTTTTGCTAGCGATCTCTCGTAATCTTTTACAATAAAATCAATATCACTTTTTAGATTATCGTAAAACATTAATCCAATCATTCTATTGATTGCATCTTTAAATTTTGTCGAGTTTCTAGAAGCAACTAATGTACTAATCTCTTCACCATCAAATATAAAGTATGGTGATGATTCCAATGGAAGCCAACCATCAATCAAGCGATTAAAGGTATCTAAATTATTATTAGTAATAATATTGTTGCTGATAGGTCTGACCGAGCCATTTCTTCTTTTAATCAATGTTCTCGTTTCACTGATCATTCTTTTGGCATTATCATATTGCCAAACTAATTTAATAGTATGCGTATAATCACTATCAACAGAAAGCGTTAGCTCTGCGCTAGACTCTCGACCACCCTCAGAAAAAAAGCGATTATTAATCGTATTTGCAAATTGTTCTTTATATTCAAGATCAGTCATATTTCTTTTACCATACAATAAAACGCGTAAAGCTTTTAAAATTGTAGTTTTACCAGCACCATTCATTCCGCCTACTAAGATGATATTTTCTTCAGACTGAACAGGCATTTTAAAATTTAATGTCTGTTTCCCATAATATGTTTTATAGTTATTTAACTTCAACTCAATAAAATCAACCGCTTGAACTTGGAGTTTTAGCGCTGAATCGTCCGATAAAATCTTTTTCTCTTTCGAGTATTGAATAATTTCTTCTTTAATTCGTTGTCTTCTTTTAGCACTTGATCCGTTTTCTGAGTAATGATCAATTTTTGCACTTTGTAAAATTTTATAAAGTGTATTAGGGAAAATATTATTATTAAGAGCCGCTTCTTTAAGAATATCGACTTCTGTTTTACTTTTAAGTGAAGAATCTTGCATTGTTACTACCTCCGTTATCTTTACAAAAAGACTAAATCTTATTACATTAATCAAGAAGTGACTAAACTTATTTTGTAACTTCAAAAAAATTGTATCTATTAACTAATTTTATCATGCGTATTTACATTTTAGTTCATAGATTACCACTATATTTTTCAAATCCCAAAAAAATAATGGAGGTCAACTAATGAATAACTTTAATGCTATAAACACAACGAACGCCCCTGCTGCGATCGGTCCTTACTCGCAAGGCTTTATCGCAAACGGAACACTCTATGCTTCCGGTCAAATCCCGATTGATCCGGCAACAGGTGAACTCGTACCAGGCGGAATCACGGAACAAACGGAACAAGTTATGCGAAACGTCGATGCCATCCTGAAAGAGGCAGGACTAACTCCCGACCGCGTAGTCAAGACAACATGCTACTTAACGAGCATGGAACACTTTGCTTCTTTTAATACGATCTATTCCGATTACTTCGCACCACACAATCACTTCCCAGCTCGGTCTTGTATCGCGGTTAAGGAACTACCAAAAGGTGCATTAGTTGAAGTCGAGATTTTAGCTATACTTTAAAAAAAGCTCCCGCCTAACATTTGTATTACGTAAAGGCGGGGAGTTTTTTAAGAAATTTATTTTTCTTTAAATCTTACTTCATTAATACTGCTTATATAGATAATGTCCCCGTTAGAGATGTTCAAACTATACTTTTGAATTCCATTTTCACCTGATTCATCTAAAATTTCATTCACATTATTCCCAACCTCACTATATACAAAAAAATTACCTGTCCCCGATGGAGTTACATCATATCGTCCTTCTGCTATATCTAATCCGACTTGCCAATAGCCAGGCGTTAATTTATTCATTTTCTCCGTGACAGCTGGTTTAAAGTTAACTGAATTGATTCCTGATATTTCAATTTCAAGTCCCTCATTTATCTGGGTAGTCACACTTTTTACACCAAATTCTTCTGTAGGATCTAGAATCTCGTTTATAGGTATATCGCCTTTAATAAAAAAATTACCTGAATTACTAGCCGTTATTACATATCTACCTACCGGAACATCTTGTCCACCAATAAACTTGCCAGAATTTAAATCAGTTTCACGTGCTGTAGAATTATCTCTTGTCAGTTGATTGTTTTCTTCACTATCACTTGTGTCTTCAGACTCATCTGAAGATTCAGATTCACTAATTTCTTGTGTTTCTTCTATTGATTGTCCTTGTTCTATTTGAGACTTATCTTCACCAATTTCGCTTTGATCAGACGAAAAATTAGACACGAATATGGTGACAAAAATTATTGAACCAACAGTAGAAAAAAATATTCTAACTCCTTTAGTAAATGCTCTCTCCCTCCACATCAAAATTAATCCAACTGGAAAAAACACAAATAATAATATAAGTATGAACAAATCAGATTGAAACACAGTTTTTTTATTCATTTTTATCTCCTTTCAGGAAATCACAAAATAAATAGTTAATATATATTATATAGTATTTTTATTTTACTTTATGTAATTATTTATAATATTATTTTTATAATTTCCTATTTTTTTGATTTATAGGATATTAAAAAAATGAGTTTAAGATTAGAAGCATGCAAAAGTTTAAAAAATTATTTTAATATAAATAAATTATGGTATTAATTTGGGTTTTATGATAGATTATTATTAATTCTTACTTATTTTATATTAAAATTTGTTATTTGTTAAAAAGTATAGCATTTTTTCCATTTTAATAAGTGTAGGAAATACATAGCAATTCTTATTGAATTCGAAGGGATCGGTTTATCAGTATGAAAAAGCTTCTTAAATTGGTACTTGGTTTGATCATCGCAATCGTCATTCTTATCGTTGCAATGGTCGCATGTACATCATTCTTCGCAAACGAAGTAGACAAAGAGCTCAAAAAAGGAGGAGAAGTCACTGCAGTCGATTCAAAACAGGCTAAAGGCGATAAACAAAAAAATACACCTAAGCATTTTGCATTCGGCGATACGATCAAAGTCGGTGATGTACAGCTCACGATTTCAAAAGCTCAAAACCAGTCTCCTGTTCAATACAGCGAATCAAAAAATGGCAATGTCGTTGTATTTGATGTAACAGCAATCAATAAAGGCGATGATTCTGCTTTCATCGATGATACGGAATTCAACCTCTATATTAATGATGAACAAGTCGATTCTTATTTCGGAGATGACATGGCAATCAGTGGTGATTTAAACAAAGGTAAGACGTTAAAAGGTAAACTCTTTTACGATGCACCAAAAGGTCAGTCCCTCGAACTTATCTACAAACCTTCTTTCTCATGGAACGATAACGAAGTCGTCTTTAAAGGTAAAAATTAATGAGTAAGCGCTCCTAGTTTTAAGGAGCGCTTTTACTTTGTTTCGCTCGTCGTTGAATCGCATGCATCACGATTGGTATTTGTACAACCAGATTCAAGATACTTACTCCGATCACTAGTTGACTGACCGTCAATGGATTGAAGTACCCTTCGCCATATCCTCTCCCTACGCTGAGCGCGATCCCGTATGAAATCGCAAACGAAACTAGATTTCCGATGACGATATCTTTCGGTTTCCCACTCCGCGCAAGTGAATACGATAGAGCACCGAGTCCAAACAAAAATAAGGCATAGCCTAGAAGTGAACCTTCTTTCCAATCAAAATAGGGTCCAAACCAAGCAAAGGGAATCACATACAACCATGTTCGTTTCATCGCTGCCCCTCCTGACTCGCTTGTAATGTGAAAAAACGATACAACGCGTCACGGATGTTCCTCCATCCGGGTGGATAGACATTTGACTTACTGATACAGACGGTTTGTTTATTCGTCGTTACTTCAAGCGTCCAATCCGTCCCGTCTAGCATCTCATGCACTGACTCAGGATACGTCTCCCACGCTACTAGATCATACTTCCTCATCCACGCATCCATGAACGCTAGATCGTCTTGTGTCAGTATACGTTCTCCGGGTGCTGTCAATCGATTTTCTTCATCTTCTGCTCGAACTGTTTGACTTGCACGGTCCCACCAAAACGTCTGTCCTTTTCCCATACCGGACTCCCGGTAATAAATTCGTTCGACTGTTTGCATCGTGATCATCCTCTAAAATTGATATTTCCATTATAGCCCATTTGTTATTTTTAACCTGTTACATTTTTTACTATGGTTCTGCCGATTTTTATTGCTGTGAAACATTTTTCTCCTTCTATCAGTAGATGAAGTGAAAGGAGATGTTTCACATGCATGTATCCATTCGCCAAGCTGGTTATGACGTCGGTCAGCCCGTCTTACAAGAGATTGAGTTTACCTTACAGCCTGGAGCCATCACCGGTTTGATTGGTACGAACGGTGCGGGAAAAAGTACGACGGTTCAAGCGATGTTCGGTACGCTACCTTGGGTCGAAGGAGAGATCGATTTACCGGTCTCACTCGCCTATATTCCGGAGCTGCCGACCTATTACGAATATTTGACGCTCGCCGAGCACCTTGAGCTGGTCGCCTCGCTCCACGAGACGGATCATGCCTATACAGAACGACTCTTACAGACGTTTGAACTGCATGCCGTCACAGGTGACTATGTCTCTTCTTTCTCTAAAGGAATGAAACAGAAGGTGATGCTCGTCTGTGCTTTGATGCAACGCGCGGACTGCTTAATCATCGATGAACCGTTCGTTGGTCTTGACGCGGTCGCGACGATTCGCTTGTTACATTTACTCGAAGCAGAACGAACGCGTGGCGTAGCGATTCTGCTCGTCACCCATGTCCTCGATTCCGCGGAACGTCTGTGTAACGACTTCGTCTGGATTGATCAGGGGCGCATCAAACATCAAGGAACACTCGCTCAAATCGGTGAAGCCTCTGGTCAACCCGGCGCTCGCTTGTTCGACATCATGGAAGCGATGGTGCTCGAGCATGATTGAAACCTTTTTGAAGCAACGGATCCGTCGACGGCACGCGGAACAACGTCGCTTCTTTCGAGAAATCTTCGATTGGACGATTTTGCTCTATCTCGTCGTTCCAGTCGGTCTGCTCATCATCTATGAAGCGATTCAAATCTTAAATGGTCAAGCGGACTGGGTTCAAACAGTTCCGGTCGCTTGGATTTTACTCGGATGGATTCTGTATGGATTCCTGCCCGCCTTTTACGCCTGGTTCGAACCAGCGGATCGTCTTTTCTTCAAACCAGTTCCTGGAGCGATCGTTCGAATGAAGTGGTATTCCGTTCGGTATCACTTCGTGCGGATTTTTCTATTAACTGCCGGCTTACAACTATTCTGCTTTCCGTTACATCTCCTTCGGTTTGATCAGTCCAACATCACAGTACTGCTGACTAGTCTCACGCTCGCTTTACTTCAACCGTTCTTTAGCTTCTGGACGTATCGCTTATCCGGGCAACGGTTCTTGCGAAAATGGAGCGGTCACCTCGTCCTAGCAACCGGACGCATCAGCCTGTTACTCCTGCTTTGGCTGCAACCGCACCCTGTCCTCTTCGTCGTCGCACTGTGTGTGTTGCTGTTCGGATCCCTTCATGTCCGGCACTGGTCACTGCGTGAGGACGGATTGACGGAGGATATCCTGTTGTCAACGAAACGACAGTCGAGTTTATCGGCGACTGTCCTTGAACTGAACGGTGCTTTACCAAAACCGTCGCATCGAAAGCGACCACTCCTTCATCCGCGACTATTCAAGAAGACGCATCAGCAACTCCCGCTGATCACGTATCTGCGAGATCCGAGTAAACGTCGTTTTTTACTCCAGCTATTCGCTGCGATGAACTATGGCCTTCTCGTCTTACCATGGATTGGACGTGGTCTTGTCATCGCCTTCGTTCTGTTCGTCCTGTATCAAGAAGTAAAACAACACGCCCTGTGGTTTAGAAAGCAGCGCTTCTATCGGCTCGTTGACTCTCGTATTACAGCTTCTACGGAAAATAAAGTCATTTAAAAGATATGGAAATCCAATATCTCTTCTCGTGTTCCTTTCGTACACTAAAGGTAATCTAAAACGAACGGAGTGTATGCGTATGAAGTGGGGTCTGTATCCGAAAATGTTACTCGCTTTCCTCGGTCTTGCAATCGTACCGATCGTCTTGATCGGTTCGTTTTTGTATGTTGAAACGAAGAGTGCCTTAACGGACGAAGCTTACGCGAAACTTGAGGCGATTCGTGATGCCAAAAAAGCGACTGTCACACAACATATCGATGAGAAATTTTTGAACCTCGAAGCATTAGCAGAGAACGAACAAGTCCAGCAAGCCTTCGCACCGCTGACGAAACAGTTTGCAGATGGTGGACTTACGAATGATTCGTATCAGCAAGAAGCCAAAAAATTCGATACCTACTTCAATCAATATATCGAGCAGTTCGGCTTCTATGATGTCTTCTTCATTGACTCGGACGGAAATGTCGTCTATACGGCGTTCAAAGAACCGGATCTCGGTCAGAATGTCGTCACCGGTGATCTCAAATCGTCAGGGCTCGGAAAAGCGTATCAGGACGCCTTAACAAAACAAACAGGCGTCATTGCTGATTATGCGTACTACGAACCGTCAAAAGCTCCTGCTGCTTTCTTTGCGATTCCCTATGTCGACTCAAAGACGAACAAACCACGTGGAGTTCTTGCGCTTCAGCTCGCCGGTGATCGAATCAATCAGATCATGAAAACAACGGCTGGACTCGGCAAAACCGGTGAATCGTATCTTGTTGGTGCCGATCAACGCTTACGCTCTGATTTCCGAGCGACAAAACAGACGGAAGTCGGCGAAAAACGGGTCCAGTCGACGCCAGTCAAACAAGTCATTGCCGGTCAGACGAAAACGACAGAAACAACGGACACCGATGGTCATGAAGTCGTGACGTCCTTCACACCACTAAAAATCGCTGGTCTCAACTGGGGACTGATCACAGAAGTCCATACGGAAGAAGTGTTTGCTTCTTTATCTGATTTCGTCCAAAAGCTATTGATTGCGTTAGTGGCGTTAATTGCTTTGGTAGCACTTGCTGCGATCCTCTTCACACGCACGCTCGTCCGACCAATTCGCGCGTTACTGCATAGTGCGGGCGCGATTGCCGAACACGATTTATCACAACCGGTCGTTGCGACGTCACGTGATGAGATTGGACAGCTCTCCCGTTTATTCGAGACAATGCGCCTCTCTTTAATCAATTTGGTACAGCGAGTCGATGCAATGTCACGGACGATTGATGACTCTCTCGCTGAGCTCGTCGTTGAAGCCGAAGAGACCGGACACGGAACAAAAGAGATGGCAACAGCAATGACTGGAATTGCCGCAACCGCCCAGCAACAGTCTGGCGCGTTTGATGGGCATACAGCGTCCTTACAATCCTTGACGGCAACAATCGAGCAGAACGCGCAAACGTCGGCTCTCGTCGTCGATAGCGCTAGTCGTTCAGAAAATCTTGCAACGACCGGACGTTCGGATCTCCATGCCGTCACGGAACAGATGCAATCGATTCAAAATGCGATTGATGAGGCTGCCGATAAATCACGTCGCGTCCAAATCGCTTCCGAGAATATCTTAGAGATCATCAGCATCATCGAATCGATCGCTAACGAAACGAATCTTCTCTCATTAAACGCTTCGATCGAAGCCGCACGTGCCGGGGAACAAGGCAAAGGATTCGTTGTCGTCGCACGCGAGATTCAGAATCTTGCCAACCAATCGAAACAGTCAATGGTTCGCGTCCAGGAAACAATCGATTCGATCCAACTGGAGACAAAACAACTCGAAGACGCCATGGCACGCGGAACCGTTGCCGTTCAAGACGGTGTCGTTCGCGTCACGGAAGCGACGCAATCGTTTGATTCGATCGTCACCCAGTCAAAAGGTGTCACTGTTGATATGGCCGCCCTTTCGGAAACGAACCGGGATGTCTTATCGACCGCTTCCCACCTCGTCGCACAAGCCGAACAGCTGCGTGCCGGAATCATCGCCAGCGCTCAAGACAACCAACATGCATCCGAGCAATCACTCGCTTTCAGCGAACGAATGGATGTCGTCCATACGCTGACGGAAGAGATTTATACGCTCTCCCGTGAGTTGCACGAGACGATCAACCGCTATACACTGGATTAAACTTGAAAGGAGACATGCCTCATGCCGACTCACTTATTCCTCTTTGGAGGCGGTCCTCCTTTTACACCGAACTTACGAACACGATTTGCTACATTAACGAACGGTGGACCGGTCGCGATTCTATACATTCCGCGGATCGGTAAGGACTGGACGCGTTACGCCTCGATCTATACGAAGCCGTTACAGGAAGATGGCATTTCGTCTTTCGTCCATCTGCCACTATCTGACGCACCAACAGACGGACAACTCGCGCAACTGAAACAGTGTCAAGGCATCATCATCTCCGGTGGCGAGACCGAATTGTATCAGCAATACTTGGTCGGTACACCGATCGGTGACATCATTCAGTCGCGTTTCGTAGATGGTGTTCCGGTCGTCGGTTTTTCAGCTGGTGCCCTCGTTTCGCCCGAACGGTGTATCATTCCGGAGATCGACCAACGCGACAATCGACGTCTTAGCTTGCCTGGTCTTGCCTTACTGAACGACGCGGTCGTCTGTGTCCATTACGAGACGTGGGGCGAAGCTGCCCATCTCGTGCAATCGTTTACGGAAGAAAGCGCAGACCGTGCTTTCGGACTTGCTGACGAGAGTGGGATCTATCTACGCGATCAGCACCTCGTCGAAACAGAAGGAATCGATCCCGTCATATTGTCGCGGAGTCCCGTCAAATGACAGCAATCGTTCCTGCCGTCAAAGGCATCATCATTCACGAGCAACGTCTTCTGATCGTCCGCCGGGCTGCTGCTGACTTCGGTGGCGGCACGTGGGAATGTCCGGGTGGCAAGATCGACTTCGGTGAATTGCCAGTCGATAGTCTCGTTCGCGAGATAAAAGAAGAGACACAGTTGACGGTTACCCCAGAGCGTCTCCTCTATGCCTCGAGCTTCCTGACGCATCCCGATCGGCAAATCATTCTCTTGATGTACATCTGTTCGACGAATCAGACAGACGTTCAATTATCAGTGGAACACGACGCTTATCTCTGGGCGGACGAAACAACAATTCGTCAGTTAATTGCCCCGAACATTTTGGCTGATTTTGAACGCCATGATGTATTTTCGTTATTGCATCGCTAAACACAGCTGCCCCGCCTGACCAGTTGGTCGAGCGGGGCAGTTTGTATTTACAGTAAAGGATCTCGATAACAGACAACACGATTTCGGCCAGTTTGTTTGGCTTCATATAATGCTAAGTCGGCTTTCTGGACGGTCTCAAATACAGTCGATGCTTGATCGGATGAAGCGGCACCTAGCGATAACGTGACATGAAAAACGGGGTGCTCTTTATAAACGAAGTGTTGATCGGCGCAGGCAGATCGAATCCGTTCCCCCAGTCGTTCCGCTTGTCGAAGTGGTACGTCCGGCAACAGTAAGACAAACTCTTCACCACCGTACCGACCGACGACGCCCTGTTCTGGACAATACGATTGCAAGAGATGGCTGAGTTGTCGTAAAACGACGTCACCCCCTTCGTGTCCGTATGTATCATTGATTGATTTAAAATGATCGAGATCGAGAATGAGGACGGAGAAGACTGTTCCGTTCTGAGCGTACTCGGCTAACGTTTCATCTAGCTTCCGGCGGTTTCCCAGTTGCGTCAGCCCATCCGTTAAAGCCAGTTCCTGTTGTGTGTGGACGAACAAAAAGTGCTTTTTTAATTCCTGTAAGAAACGATAGGTGACGTAGCCACCAATCATGATGACGATGATATAGACGAGCGCAATCTCTAAAAACCGCTCGAACGTGTTCGTTAATAAATAGAGCGCCGGTAAGCTGTATGCGATCCCTGTTCCAAGCAACACGAGATAATCCTTCATCCGTTGAGCAGCGAACCGTCGATAAATCGTCGCTGTCACGAGTAACGCGACACAGATCAAGGTCGTCAGAATCAGTCCTTGGTATTCACCAGCTGGTGTCACCGCAAATCGGGCGCCGATGATGAATAGCATCGTGATGCTACCGCTGACTAATCCGCCGTAAAAGTACGCCGTGACGAGCGCAACAAGACGCAAATCAATCTTTGCAACGTCATAGGAGATACTGTTAAAGATCAACAGGGCACCAATCACACCAGCGATACAACCAATCACGAGTCGGACTTGTAAGGAGGAGTTGGGCGAAATTCTCTCGATCCGTCGTAGCGGTAAAAACGCAAACAGCAATGTCGCAATCAACAGTGAGAAGTTCAACAACAATGAATTAAGCAACGTAAGCACGACGACATCCTCCTCATTCCATTTCAGATGTTTACTCTATTCCCTCCAAATTACACATTCCCCTCTTTTTCCAAGGTTTTCAAACAAGAGGAGAGGGAATCAAACAAATATGTCTATCGTCTACATCATTAAGGGGGAATCTTTTATGGACCGTCAAGCTGAAAAACGAAAAAGTAAGATGCCATTCTTCATTATTCTCGTTATCGCTATCTTCGTCATCGTTGCTGCTGCGTTGATCATTTATGTCACATCCGAACCAAAAGAAGAGACACAAGCACTTATGACACACCTTGCGACTGTCCTACCGATTTACGTGAACTAGATTCACAAGACCTTTACACAAGCCGTACAACACCTTCATACATGTTGCGACCCCTCCTTCCGATAGGTACACGGGAGGAGATGTTTTTTATGCTTATGAAAAAACGATTATTAGCACAACAACTAAATGGATGGCTGATTCCGATCGTTGCCATCGGACTGATTGTGATCAGCGGTCTAAGCGTTTACGCATCGTATCAACAATCCGTCGCAGCAACTGAGGAACGGCTGATGCGTGAGTTAACGATGTTCGACGCGAATGTCCGGGCAACGTTTCTTGCGTATCCGGATGACACCACAGACCGCTCGCGTGCCATCAAACGATTGCAACAGCAACAGCGAACCGACTTATCACGTGACGACTATTCGATTCGTTTTCAAAGCCTGAAAACGAGTGAGGCGTTCCGACCGCTAACACTCGAACCGGCAAAACGAAAACAACTACAACAGCACTTAGAAACAGCCCGTACATATGCTTTTTCGAATCAAGACCAGTTTCTTGTTGCGATGACGATTCCGGAACTCGATGACGTCATTTTACTAACGACCGATCGTGATAAATTAATCGCCCCTGCTCGAGATTTAGCTTGGACACTCGTCTGGGTCAGTTTGATTACGCTTGTCAGTATCAGCCTCTTGATTCGCTCACGAATTAGAAGACAACTCGCCCCACTATCGAAACTCTCCTTACAGATTGAAGAAGCGCATGCGAAGCGATCGTATCGTCCATTAACACTCAAGACGACGACCTTTGAGTTACAACAGCTGACGTTTCAATACAATCAGTTGATGCAACAGATCGGAGATTTAACGGCTGAGATGCAACAAGCGAGTCAGGAACTCGAATCCGTCCAACCCCACTTTTCTTCGCGCTTATCCGCGATGGATCAATCAGTCCAAGCCGTCGATGAAGTCGCCGGTTCTTTACTTGCGCAATCGTCGCAAATGGATCAGACAATCGTCGCCTCGACACGTTTGACCGCTCAAGGGCACGATGCGTTAAGTGAGATGCAAACGACACTTCTCAACAGCCAACATGCCGTAACCCGTTTTCAACAGACTGTTCAGACGAATCACACGACACTTGAGACCTTACAAGAGGAAAGCCAGTTACTGAAGGAACAATCCGCGACGACAGAGCAGATTTTGCAACAGACCTCACACCTACAGCAACAGATGGAGACCTCAATCTCGCACATTCAGCGCGTTGCTGAAGAGACGCGCCGCTTGTCGCTGAACGCGCTGATTGAGGCAACCCGTGCTGGAGAAGCCGGTCGTGGCTTTATCGTCGTTGCCAAGGAAGTCGAAAAACTCGCAATCGATATCCGAACGAGTACAGATCACATCCGTCAAGTCAATCAGACATGGACGGCGGGACTCGATCAAGTCGAACAAGCCATCGTGCAGATGACCGAACGTTTTCTCTCAACATCGCAACAGCTCGAGACGGCAACGGCACACTTGCAACAAATGCTGACTGAAGCGACGACAATTGAGACGACACTGGGTACCGTCGAACAACAACGTCAAATCGTCGTCCACGTTCAGTCGAACATGCAGGAACATCTACAGTCCGTTCAGCAGTTGATGTCGGAGCTCTCTTCTTACAGCCAAGTCCTCGGGGAACAGATGCAACACCACGTCAACCAGCAGACGGAACTGAAGACACATAGTGCGGTACTCGAGTCACGCATCAGTTCGTTGCAACAGACCGTTCGTGCCGGCGAACAATCGTCTTAAATCAAAGGAGCGCTTACCATCTCTGGTAAACGCTCCTTTATTCTGGACTCAGCCGATATAACGTGCTTCCTTCTTATCGATGATGTTGCGAATCCGGTTCTCCGTCACCTGATACTGCTCTGCCAATTGACGAATCGTCTTCCCTTTTTCGTACTGCACGCGAATCGTTCGAATCTGAAACGGTGATAGCGTCACATGTTGATTTAACAAGAGATCAAACTCACCAAGTAGTTCGTTATACTGCTGATCGATCGAAGCCAGAATTTCTAAGTTCGACAACTGATCGTCAGCCCGTTTACCATTGCGCCGGACGAGTTGTGCTTCCGTGACGTCTGTCGTCAGAAAGGCTTTTGCGACAAGCAATCCGACTTGCATCCGCTCTCCTCGACCACGTTGATAAAGCGTGACTTTGCGATACCCTTCCCGATTGAGTCGCGGACGGAGCAAGACACCTTTTCGTCGTTGCTGGACACCGCGACACGTCACGATCGTTCGGTCGAGCGATCTTACGCGACCTAGCGATGAGACTTCATATATACCTACATAGCCGATGACGGCTTTCCATTGTTCTTGCATGGTTGTCCTCCTTCAGACAAGGACACGACGGGACTTCATACTTGAATTATATCAAATTACGAACAAACGTTCTAGTGATGTCACTCGTCGGAATGTGCTATTATTAGCAGAAAAAGGAAATGAGGTTCGTCTATGAAATTTGTCTTGTTACTCGGTCCCCAAGCGGTCGGAAAGATGACGATCGGTCAGGAAATCGAACGATTGACGGAGATGAAAGTCTTTCATAACCACCAGACGATCGACCTGTTATTGCCTTATTTTGATTTCTCTGAACCCGCACATCACCGCTTAAAGGATACGATCCGGCGCGAGATGTTCAAGGAAATGGCGAACAGCTCGCTCGAAGGTGTCCTGTTTACGTTCCTCTGTCTATTCGGCGTCGAAGGCGGCGGTCTTGAGTTCATCGAAGAGACAGTTGAGTTATTCGAACAAGCAGGTGCTGACGTCTACATCGTTGAACTCGATGCGCCAGTCGCAACTCGCCTGCACCGAAACACGACTGAAAACCGATTGACGCACAAAGTAACGAAGCGTGATCTCGCCGCTTCTGAACAAGACTTACGCGAGACGGCGGACGGATACCGAACACGCTCGCTGCCAGGCGAACTACCAGACGTTAACTATCTCTTCCTCGATACGGAACAATTAAGTGCACGTGAAAGTGCAGAAACGATTTGCGATCATTTCAACTGGTCCAAAACAACGGTCTAATCACAAACAAGCCCCGTCCTGCTCAGCAGGCGGGGCTTTAATGATAGAGTTTGCGTTCATATCGATTCGCCTGCAACTGAAATCCGTTCCGACGCCAGACCGCCGCATTGCCCGCTTCGCCGTAAACATACGTCAGTAATAACGTCCGTGCGAGATACGACAAAATCGACGTCAACGCTTCTGTAATGTATCCGTGCTGATCATCCTCATCAGTCGTCGTATAACGTAAGTTTCCGGTCGATGCATTCCATGTGAAGGTAATCGTCCCGACAATCGTTTTCTCACGCAACGCATGCAACGTCCACTTGCAACCCGATTCGTCATCCGTTGCTTCGACAAACAGGCGCGACGTCGTAAAATCCGGATGTCGTCCTTGCATTCAGCTCTCCTCCTCGACCTCAAACGTTGCTGTCGCGTAAGCCTCTCCGTTAATCAAAATCGTCAATGTATGTGTACCAGGGTAATGGACACGCGTCGTCATGTTCCGAAACGATTGGCGTCGTTCAACTTGTAAGGCACCTTTAACTTCCCGCTCCCGCAGTTGAAACACCTTCCGACTCGTTCCGCGTTGTTTGACGTAATCGATCGCGTATTCAAGACGCAGACGTTGCTCGACGGAACTGTTTACTTGAAACGAAAACTGTAACTCTTGACCAATCGTCACTGGTGAGACGACCAAGTCCGTCACCGCGACCTCACCTTGCGTGACGTGTCCGAACAACTGTAACACTTCTGGATTTCCGCGCTTCAGTAACGTCCGCGAAGCATGGCGTAAAATCCAGTCTGTATTCGGATCTGTTCCTAAGTGACGTTCGATTCGCTCGATCAGGTATTCCGGATGTGTCTTTGAAATATCGTTCAAGTGATTGGCGACACTTTTTCGGACGTAAAGTGACGGATCCTGTAGTAAGGCGTCAAGAATCGGTAACGCCGGACGCGGATCAGCAATCAAACGCGGAATCGCTTGTCCCCACGGCAGACGCGGGCGTGTTCCTTCAGACGCTAAGCGCCGGACGTGTTCATCGTCTGATGTTGTCCATTTGAGTGCCTGGTCGAGATATCGTTCCTGATCGACAAGTAGAAAACGCCGAACGGCGAACTCCGACGTCGAATGTTGCGTCAACTTGGCAAGTATCTCTATCGCAAGCGTCCAGTCAGAAAGGTCTGCCGTTCGTTCGACATACTCTGGAAAAACAATTCCCGGTAGCCCAGTAAACTGCGGTGCGAGTCGCTCTAGCTCCGACACCGAGTCCGGAAACGGTGGCAAGATCGTCTCCAGCGTCTCCGCCACACGACGGACACGTTGTTTAAACGCGAGTTCTTCCCAGTCTCCCTGCTCGACTCGTCTTCGAAAATCCGGTACATCGACCGCTGCTCCTAAGCGGTCGAGCCAACTCGGTGAAAATACATCTTTAATCAAACTCATCCTTCATCCAGTCCTCTCTGTGTGCGCTCCAGTTTGAGCAATGTTTCCTTGCGTGCGAGTCCACCCGCGTATCCACCTAAATCTCCATTCGTCCGAATGACCCGATGGCACGGAATGACGATTGCCAGTTGGTTCGCTCCATTCGCTCGTGCGACGGCACGAACAGCAGTCGGTTGACCGATCCGGATCGCCAGCTCTTGGTACGAGATCGTCTCCCCACTCGGAATCCGTTCGAGTTCTTCCCAGACGCGGCGTTGAAATGGCGTCCCGTATCGCATCAAAGGTGTTTGAAACGATACCGGCTCTCCTTTGAAGTAACGACGGAGCTCCGCTTCAATTTGTCCAAAGACCTGTGATTCCCCGGGAACGATGACAGCGCGCGCTTTTTGACGTAATTGTTCGATTTCCCGCTCCAGTCCACGTCGGTCGACGAACTCGAGCAGATGTAAGAGTTGATCGTCAGCAATCGCCAGCATCGAACCGAGTGGTGTATCAAGCCATTTCGCGCGTAAGACCTGCCCGTCAAAGCGCGACGGTGCCTGCCCGAGAATCCGTGCTGACGCCTCACGAAAACCACTACTCGATTCATAACCTCCAGCCAACTGCCCTTCGATGATCGGCTTACCGGTCCGGATCTCCTTCATCGCAAGCCCCATCCGTCGTGCCCGAGCATACGCGACGAACGTCATTCCGAAGCGTTTCTTGAACTGGCGGCGTGCCGTTGATTCATCGAGACCAAGTGCTCGAAAATCGGCTTCCTTGAATCGTTTGTCCGGTTCTGCCTCGACCGCTTCGATCAAGCGTTGAATCGTACCATGATCTCCGGGATAAGCAAGCGGATGACAACGACGGCACGGTCGATAAGAGGCAAGTAATGCCTCTTGCGCCGTCTCAAAAAACTCACAGTTCTCCGCTTTCGGTTTTCGTGCCGGACACGTCGGACGACAAAAGATGCCGGTCGTCTTGACGCCGACGAAAAACGTCCCTTCGTACGTTGCGTCTCGGCGAACGAGCGCTTCATAATACGTGTGATGTTCCATCGCCTTCCCCTCCTTTGTCCTTAGTATACCGGCTTGTCCGGTCATCATGTCGCCGAAAATCAGGCATTGATATGTTTAAGATTCACTTAAGAAACATCGTCCTGTTTTCGAAAGGGACGATGTGCATACTACATGATATACTCAACGGAAAGTAGGGTTTTCATGTTTGATTTCTTAAAAGAAGCACTTCACGCACCACTCCGTGTCGGAGCCATCGCACCGAGCAGTCCACGTCTGGCTGAAATGATGGCACGACGCGCCGTCGCCGATCGTCCACGCCAAATTCTTGAAGTCGGAGCGGGTGACGGAGCGATTACCAAAGCTTTACTGGCCGCTCGTTCACCGGAGACACATCTCTTGATTTGTGAACGGAGCGAAACGTTCCGCCCGGCACTCGAACAATTACTGGCTCAGGAAACGAACGTCACTCTCTTCATTGGTGACGTTCAAGGATTATCCGATTCATGGAGCGAACAGATCGACGTCATCGTCAGTGGTCTCCCGTTCGCGTCGTTCCCGGCAGCGTTGCGGCATGACTTATTAGCACAATTCCAAACGTTACTACGACCAGGCGGTCACTTCATCGCCTTTCAATACACCCGGTTCCAGTTCAAGATGTTCCGGGACTATTTCCAAGAACACAGCTATTCGCACACGCTCTACAATCTGCCCCCGGCTTACGTCTTCGAGGGGGTGCAACAGGAGGAAATGAATCATGCCTACACTCTTGATCGTTGATGACGAAGCAGACATCCGTCAATTGCTTCGACTCTATTTAACAAATGAAGGTTACGAGATCCTCGAAGCCGAAAACGGTGAGGAGGCGTTAACGACTCTTGCAACGCGTCCAGTTGATGCGATGTTACTCGACGTGATGATGCCCGTTTGCGATGGCTTCTCGACCGTTCAAGCTGCGCGCGCTGCCGGTCACACGTTACCCGTCTTGATGCTGACAGCGAAACGCGAAGATATGGATAAGATTCAAGGTTTGACCTTCGGGGCGGACGATTACATCGGTAAACCGTTCAATCCGCTTGAAGTCGTCGCCCGCGTCAAAGCACTACTGCGACGTGTCAGCCAGTATCATGTCCCAACTACTACTTCAGCAGTCCAGGTGGGACCATTCACGCTCAAAGAAGACGAACGCGTCATCTTTAAGTATGATGTTCCGCTTGCCCTGACCCGCCGTGAATTTGATTGCCTGGCGCTCTTCTTGAATCATCCGCGTCGCGTTTTTTCGGCTGACGACCTGTATGAGCGGGTTTGGCAGGAGGAAGCACTCGGTTCCGCATCGAACGCTGTCATGGTCTTGATCCATAAGCTCCGTGACAAGATTGAGGACGTTCCGAAAGAACCACGCTACCTCCAGACGGTCTGGGGCGTCGGTTATAAGGTCGAACCATGAGACGGATCAAATTGACGGTCTGGATGCTTGTTTTACTTCTGCTCGCTGCATTTTTGAGTACGGCACTTGCCTGGTTGCTGGCGAGTCAATTGCCGCTTGGTGGAAAAACGGTTCCCCGTTACTACTACACGACGGAAGAAGACACGGTGAGCGCTGTTAAAGAGGACATTATACGTTATCAAAATGGACAAATACCGACCGGGCCCTATGAGTGGGCAGTATACGATGCCAATGGTCGTCTGGTCAGCGCTTCCGACAAGTATCCAAAAGACTTAACACCGAGCCGACTGCTTGCTGAGCAAACACCAACCGAGCGGGAGCCATCAGACACAGGAAAGGTTAGGACATTGCACCATATCGAAGCGATCAATCTTGGAACCCGTGAGCCTGGCTATTTTTTGACTGTTCAGTCCGATAAACCAACACTCAATGAATATCAAGTCGGTAATTCGAACGCCTTCTTCATCTTACAAGTCGTCTTGTTCATCGTCTTTTTACTGCTTTTAACACGTTGGATCGCTGGTTTGTTCCGCGAACTCGAGCGACGGCTTGAACGGTTGACGGTCGAACCAGCGCCAACGGAACCGTTACCTCCCGTCAAAGGACCGAAGGAATTCAAGTTGTTCGCCCAATCGATCGAACGAATCGAACAGGAACTCCGCACCTTACGCGTACGCGACCAGGAGCGGTTCGTCGAGCAGTTGCGATTGATCACGAGTCTGTCGCACGACCTACGGACTCCGTTGACCTCAATCCAAGGCTTCATCCAGTGGCTAACCGAAAAACACGAGACGTTATCCGCGACGGAACGGACGGAGCTTCTAGCGATCGTCACCCGACAGTCAGAAACGCTCGCTTCCCGGATCGACGAATTGTTCACGCTCGCTAAATTATCGAACACCGATTATCCAGTCGAACGGACATCGCTTGATCTCGTCACACTGACGGAACAAGTCCTGGAACTGTTTCCTGGCACTTCTTCTACTGTCAATGGTCCTGCACACGCGACTCTCTTCGCCGATCCGATGCTCTTACGGCGCTTGCTTGAGAATTTGATTCGCAATGCGACGCTTCACGGGACCGGTGATCTTCGGATTACCATCAACGACGACGCAGAAGGTATCCAGCTGATCTGTTCAAATGCGATTGAATCGACTTATACGCTAGAGGAACTAAACGAATGGCTAACACCGTTCGGGACGTCCGATGCTTCCCGCTCGTCTGGTGGCTCCGGCATCGGTCTGTCGATTGTTCAGCAAATCATGGCGCGTCATGCGGGGAACGTCGCGTTGACTTCACAAGACAACCGCTTCATCGTGACCTGTCGTTTTCCACATATTTCATAAGCCTGCATCCGATGTGCGCATCGGGTGCTTTTTTGGTCAGGTTGTTACTTCTTAGACACTTCTTTGAAATTGGAATTCGATACACTAAAGACTGTTAGAAATTAGTTGTCGTTTTAAAGGAGTTGTTCGTGTCTTATGAAATACTCGTCTCGTTCGATTACATATATGCCAGGGCTTGATGGCTTACGTGCCTTCGCTGTTCTATCTGTCATTCTCTACCATCTGTCGGTTTCATTCTTCTCCGGTGGTTTCCTCGGTGTTGATCTCTTTTTCGTCCTATCCGGTTATCTGATTACCGGTCTCTTGTTACGCGAGTGGCAGACGACCGGACGCCTCGATTTGAAACGATTTTGGATTCATCGCTTCCGTCGCCTGTTCCCGGCCCTATTCGTCATGCTGTTACTCGTTCTCGGGTACGTAACCATCTTTGAACGCGAACTGTTGCATACGGTTCGCCAAGATAGTGCCTTTGCGCTCATTTACGGGACGAACTGGTGGTATATCTTCCATGACGTCTCCTATTTCGAGTCGTTCGGTAAGCCATCACCGATTCAAAACCTTTGGTCGCTCGCAATCGAGGAGCAGTTCTACCTGCTATTCCCGATCTTACTTTGGTTCGGAATGAAAAATCGTCGCTTGTTCCTGCAATTGATGGGCGTTGCGATCGGTGCATCCGTGCTTGCGATGGCGATTCAGTTCACACCTGGTGAAGATCCAAGTCGTGTCTACTATGGCACGGATACTCGGTTATTCGCCCTATTGATTGGGAGTCTACTCGCTTTCGCGTGGCAACCAACCCGCTTTAAGCTCGATATCCCAAAACGTGGTGTCCGGTTACTGAATCAAATAGGTGCCGTTACTTTGCCACTCTTGCTTATATTGATGATTGTCACAAGTGAGTTCGGAAGCTTCTTATACCGGGGTGGCTTTTTCCTTGTCGCCGTCCTTGCTGCACTATTGATTGCTACAATTGCTCATCCGGCGTCGATTTGGAGTCAATGGTTTGCGCATCCAGCACTTGTTGCGATCGGTAAACGATCGTATGGTCTATATCTGTGGCATTTTCCCGTCATCACACTGATAACGCCAGTCGAGCAAATCGGCACGTTCTCATTACTTCGGACCGTGTTGATCGTCGTTGTGCTGATTGCGTTAACCGAAGCATCGTATCGCTTTATCGAACGTCCGATTCGTCAGCACGGACTATCCGGTTATTTAGAACGTCTGTCGTTACATCCGCGACAGTTACGTCAGTTTTCAACGATGCAGTGGACGAGTGTTGCCGTGTTGACGATTCTCATCGTCAGCTTCATCGGTAACTTATCGATTCTTGCTGTCTCCGATACGCCGAAGCCAGAACCTGCTTTCGAGAAGATAGCGGCGCCAAAAGAAAAACCGAAGCCGATCCTGAAACCGACGACACCAAAAGCAAAGCCCGATCAGCGAAAAATCTGTCGACCGACGCTTGCGATCGGGGACTCGGTCTTACTCGGTGTCGAAGATTATCTCGGCAGTACGCTCAAGCAATTGACGATTGATGCGAAACTCGGTCGTCAGCTGCGAGAAGCGATTCCGCTGAGTGAGCAGTATGCGGCGTACAATCAGCACGGACGCCAAGTCATTCTCCACCTCGGAACGAACGGTAGCTTCCGGAAGGATCAATTGAATAGTTTGCTCGATCAATTCGCAAATGCCGATCACGTCTATCTGGTCACTGCACGCGTCCCGCGTCCGTGGGAAGCAGAAGTCAATCAGATGTTACGGGAGGCATCGAAGCGGAAGCGTGTCGAACTGATCGACTGGCATGCTGTTGCCGTCAAACATCCATCTTACTTCGAAGCAGATGGTGTCCATTTGAATATCAAGGGCGCACGTGCCTATTCGAAGATTCTTGCGAAAGCAACGAATTGCGCTGTTTCAACGAAATAAGACCACGTCAAACAAGGTAGCGGAACGATCCGCTACCTTGTTTTTTATACTCATCCTGTCGCTAGCAACCCAAGATAAATCAAACTGACGCTGAATAAACTCAGCAAGATACCCACTGCATGCCGACGATATCCTAGTAAAAGCAGTGGTAAGGTTGCAATCCCCATCATCAAAACCCATCCATTCCCCACTGGATCACCGGTCGGTAGTTGCCCTAGCGTCGGTTGTTCGAGACGGCTGAGTGAAGCACTCGCCATGAACAGCAATACTAAAATGATACTCTCCATCCGGAGTAACGGACGCGGATCGTACGTTGAGTCAAAACGCAACCGACGCCGAACAAGCGTGCCATTACAGAAAGCATAGAACAAAAGCGGTAACAATAAAAGGTGCTTCAGCAACAACGCTTGACCGTATGGCACACCCCAGAGATTCGGATAACGTTCAAGCGGAATCGCCAGTTGCATCAGTAACAGCCCTGACAGGATGACACCCGTAAAGGCGATCCGGGCAAACGGACTGAACCAACTTAAAAAGGCAGACCAATGAACGGTCGAGCGAGCACCGATGGCTACCAAAAACACGACACCGATCCAAGCTGTCACACATAAGAAGTGACTAAACTGAAGCGTCCACCCGAGCGCACCGTATTTGGCCGCCGCGTGACTCGTTCCTGCGATGCCAATCCATAACGGGATCGTCAAGAGTGCGAGCAGGATGGATCGTCGCTTTTGCCATGCGAATACGATCAATAGGAGTAAAGCAGAGAAGTAAACGACAAGAAACATCCGACCGATATGCAACTCCAGTAATCCTGTTCGAAGAGCCTCTGTCATCGTTTGCGTCGAAAGTAGAAAACGAACGGCACCAAAGACCGGGATGCTCGTTCCAAGAACGAGCATCCCGAGTCCCGCTACCGCCCACGACGTACCGTCCATTAATAGCGGTTTTCGTTTCGTTGGGATGAAGCATAATACCAAATAGCCCATCCAAAGCGCTCCACCCATATAGACGAGTAGTTCTCCTAGAAACGCACTCATGTCGAACGACGACGTAACACGAGAAGGATGACGATACTGATTAACAGTCCCCCGACGATCCATGGGAGCAGTGTCGGAACGAGTCCTTTTGAAACAGGCTCTGCTTCAGGAACGACTGCTGCTTTTTTTTCCATCGGCTCAGCCTTTTCTACAGTGCTTGTTTCAGCTTTTGCCGCACCCAGTACCGTAAAACGGATCGTTCCTTTCACGGGATGACCATCATCTGAAATCGACGCCCACTTGATCGTGTATTTTCCTTCCGTTAAAGGCTCTGAGACGACAGCACTCAGTTCATTTCCGATGATAAGTGGTTTCGCAAGGGCTTGTTCAACTCCATTCGCGTCTACTACACGTAAGGTGCTCGTTTTTTCAACAGCCTCACTGAACGTCAAGCGGATCCGATCGACGGGTTCAGATAATGCCGATCCATCTGCCGGATTCGAGCTTTTTAAACTCGTGTGTGCTTCGACCGATATGGGCAACAGACAAATGAGGAACAGAAGGGCAAATCGGATGATGCGCATGTCGTTTACCTCCTTTCTGCTTGATGTGTACAAGAAAACCCGCTGTCACCAGCGGGTCGTCCTTTATTGTTGCGGGCGACGACGGAGTGCGAAGAATCCAAGGATCGATGCTGCTGCGATACCAAGCAGTGACCAGACGATACCTGTCGTCGATGCTTTTTCTTGCATACCACCGAGACCAGTGTTCGGCATTCCAGATGGTGCACCTTTGAATTTATCTGGGAACTGATCGACGATTGCTGTCGCAGTCCCTTCCCCTACACCGTACATATGCGCGTACGCTTCACGAATCGCTGGGTACGTTTTGTCGTAATCTTTTTCATTATAGCTATTGAAAGCAAGCAAGAGTTGGTCAATGTGAACCTTTAATCCTTCTTCCAAATCTTTCGCTTTCAAACGTCCTTCTGTTGCTGCATCGAGGAATGCTGCCTGTTCAACACGGTACTCATCAAGTTCCTTCACAGCCATGTCGCGTGCTTGATCATCTTTCGCACCTGTTGCTTTGACATAGTCAACGAAGTAGCCGATGTGGCTCGACCAAATCTTCTTGAATTGTTGCGCTGCTTCACTACCATAAACAGAGCCAATCGAAGCTGTCAGGTCATCCGTATTTTGATTCAAGGCACCGGCCGCAGCGTCAAAGTCTTTTGCTCCGTCAATTCCTTTTTGCATCGCGAGCACTGCAAGCGCCGCGTGTTCAGAGAAGTTTCGGTTCAGTCCGGCACGAAGATCAGCTGCTGGTGTATCAACTTTCGTATTTTTGAATTTATCTGGGTACTGATCGACGATCGCACCAGATAACCCTTCTCCCACCATATACATATGCTCGATTGCTTTACGTAGATTACTGTAGGCAGCATCATAATCACCAGCAACGTAGCTATCAAACGATGTTAACAGTTGCGTGATATGGACTTTTAGTCCTGCTTCGAGATCCGCTGCCTTCAGACGTCCTTCCGTTGCTTTATCGAGGAACGCAGCCTGTTCGACACGATACTCATCAAGCTCTTTCAATGCTTTTTGTTTCGCGTCTTCGTCCTTGGCACCAGTTGCTTTGACGTAATCGACGAAGTAACCGATATGGCTCGCCCAGATTTCTTTGAAGGCAGCGCCTGCTTCTTCCCCGTAGACGGAACCAACAGCTGCCGCTAAATCATCCGTGTTTTGATTCAAGGCACCGGCTGCCTGCTCAAAATCTTCTTTACCATCAATTCCTTTTTGCATCGCAACGACTGCGAGATACGCGTGTTCAGATAGAATTTGATCGAGTGTCGCTCGTAAATCCGATGCTGGAGATGAGACATCGAGGGAGACTTTTCCTGAACTGTGAGACATCTTACTATGGTCCTCATGACCGTGAGCACTGACACCTGCTGCTGGAATCAACAATGCGGCACTAAGCGGAACAGCGAGATACGACTTTTTCATCTTCATCTTATGAACACCCCTTTGATTTTTTGGACTTCACATAGATAACGTAAGGAGTTCACGAATGGTTTTATCTTTTTACATTTTTTATTTAAAATATTTTTTCTGACGAAATAAACTTATGTAGCACTTTCATTATTTTTTAGTTTTTATTTACTCATTTCGCGAAATAGCCAACTTATTTTCTAATCATTTCATTAGAATCTTCTTATAACCTCATCTTTTATCTTTTATAGAACAGGAGTGGACTTATGAAACGGATTGTCATTGGCGCAGTACTTGCTTCGCTCGTCGTCTCGCAAGCAGTTGGACCTGTCGAAGCAAAAAGTAAAGCGAAGAAGAAACCTGTCGTGCAAGTCGATCGAGACAAAAATGGGATTCCAGATGCTTGGCAAAAACAATATCATTTGGGATATGGAAAACAAGTCGCAACAAAAGATCACGATCGCGACGGTTTGATGAATGTACAAGAGTATCAACTTCGTCTCAACCCAACTAAATCGGATTCGGATCGTGACGGGATCAAGGATGGGAAAGAGGATTCGGACCGCGACTCACTCACGAATCAACAAGAATACACAGCGCATCTAAATCCGTTGAAGAAGGATTCTGATCAAGATGGTATTTCTGATGATAAAGAAGACCAAGATCAGGATCGATTGACGACACGAGAAGAGTTCATCGTCGGTACGCAACCATTGAAAAAGGATTCAGACCGTGATGGCATCAAAGACAATGAAGAAGACCGGGACCGGGATACGCTTATCAACGAAGACGAATTTGAACTCGGTTCTGATCCAACAAAAGCAGATAGCGATCAGGATGGAACACGAGATGATCAGGAAGATACGGATCAAGACGGCGTTCAAAATAATCAAGAACTCAAACGGATCATGATCAAAGTGACGGATACGAATAAGAAAAAGTTCGAGTGGCGTTACAGTAATGAACATCAACGGAAAGAATTGCGCTTTAAAGACGAGATCGGTATTACTGACGTTGCGACGTTAAAAGATCGTCTTCTCGTCACACCATCGATGACGGAAGAAGAATTATTAACGTTAGTCGCACAGGCGCTTCAATTACCAAACATCAAAACGTTACACGTCCAGATCAAGTTCTATAATGGACAGGAACTCGAATCAGAAGATGAGCACTCGGATGACGATGATTCTTCGGATGACTCAGAAGATGATGATCAAGATGATGATTCAGACGATCATGGAGACGATGACGGGGATGATCACGGAGATCATGGTGATGACGATTAATCGTCTATACGAAAAATGAGAGGACGGAATAGTATTCCGCCCTCTCATTTTTTATTTCATTATTCTTCAATGATGGTGACCGCTACTTCCGCCAGCTGGTTTTGCTCCACCTTGTAAGATTTTTAAATCTTCTTTCGATAACTCACCGACGATGAACTGCCGTGTTGGCATGATCATCGCACTTTCACTGCTTGCATGCGCTTTGACATAATACAAGCCGGATTTCGGTAGTACCTTCGCAATCGTATAGACACCTGGCTTTGTCTCTTCTGCCGGTTCCATACTATAGCGTACTGTTCCATCCGCTTTCCAGATTTCGAAATGTACATAATCGACTTTTTGAACCGGTTTAGCTTCACGCCAGACTGTTGCTTCAAACGTCTGCTTTTTCTTCGCATCCGGTTGTAAGTCCTTTGGGATATTCATTTTGATCGATAACGGCTTAGCTACGGCATACTGTTCTGCTGCATCGGAATCGACCGCACAGCCAGCAAGACTCGTCGTCGTGACGAGCAGTCCGCCGAGCATGAGTGTTTGTATCGATTTACGCATTGAAGAACCTCCTCACACTTGGAATACGACGGATGATGAGGAAATCGAGTAGCCCGACAATGAGTAATGAGAGTCCAACAAGCGGGAACAAAATACCGAGTACGACGAGCACGGCAAGGAATCCTTTCAACATGAATGCTTTCGGTCCTTTCGGCGCCCCCATCCCCTTGCTTGGTTTCCGCTTCAACCACAGATAGAAACCGCTGACTGCAATAAGAATGATGCCAAGACAAATCAGCAGACTGATTAACTGGTTGAACCAGCCGAACTCTGTTCCTTTGTGAAGCGTGATTCCGGTCGCGACGATTTTACCGACGACGCCATAGTTGTCATAGCGGTAATCGGCGAGCACGGCACCGGAATATTGATCGAGATGAATCGTCGCTTCATCCTGTGCCTTCGCTGGAAACGCGGACAGCGTATAGATTCCACTCGGATCACTCGGGATGCTGATCTTAAAGCTTGGGTCCATCCCTTGTTGTTTGCCGATCGCAACGATGTCATCAATCGAAGCTGGGACGGCTCCTTCGACTTTCGATCGCGGAACATCAAGTGTTTCGGCAGCCCACGGGACTTCTGCGATATCCTTCGTTTGAAGAGTTGACTTCGGTGCTTCCCCACCCCAGATGGACGGTGGATAACCAAGACCTTGGTTGGTGACGAGTGACTGGAAGTTCGTTCCCCAGAAACCGGACCACGGTAAGCCAGTCAAGATCAGGAACAGCATCCCTGCTGTGATCCAGAATGCTGGAACAGCGTGGAGATCACGACGGAATAACTTCTTGCCTTGACGAAGACGCGGGAACAAGACACCTGACAGTCCCTTTTGCTTACGCGGGAACCATAGAAACAGTCCCGTCACGATCAAGACGATTGCCCAACAGGCAACGAGTTCAACGATCCGGTCACCGGTTGTTCCCGCCATCAGCTCCCCATGGATCTCTTCGATTTTATTCATGATCCGGTCATCGTCTGATAACGTTCCGATGATCTTACCGGAATACGGATTGACGAAGACCGTCGCCGACATGTCTGGTGACGAAACCTTCACTTCACTGGATCGATCGTCGGATTCACCCGGTCGGTACGACGTGACAAGTGCATCGGGATACTTCGCTTTGACGCGATCAATCTGTTCCGTCGCAGTGATGCGATCTGCTTGTGGTGTAACTGCATAATACGATTGATACAGGACGTTTTCGATTTGTGGCTTAAAAAGATAAATGGATCCTGTCACAGCAAGCATGACGAGGAATGGTGCAAAAATGATACCAGCATAAAAATGCCACCGCCAAATCGTCCGGTGAGCAGAAGAAGTCGGTGCTTTTTTGACCGTCTCTTCCGTCTGCATGAGATTCATATGTATCCTCCTCTGGCAATAAATATGTCCACTCTGTGAACACCTTCTAGTATAAGCGTTTACAATCCAATTTCAGCCACTTGCTTGTGACGATAAATTGCCAATACAGTGTGTAAATCACGTAGCTTTTAAGAAGTGAAAAACGTCTTTTTTTGACAATGATTTCACTTTTCTTGTAGATTACTTCTTATTTCAAAAAACTATCCTTATTCATAAAACCAAACTTCATCTAAAAAAGCGAATCCTAATCTGGATTCGCTTGCTCGTGTGATGTTTTTATATTGAAGAACTTTCCTCGACTGATTCCTTTTGACGCCGATGATATACGATACCTGTTACTACTAGACCGATTAAGATGACTACGATCGCACTGATGATTCCGGGATTCACCTGAAGCCAGTTCCACAGCTCCGACCACGTCACAGCTTCTCCGATCCGGACGATCAAAAAAGTCCAGAGTCCTGTATAAACGCCTGCTGCTAAGAATGTCATTACTAAATAACGAGGTAACGGATAACCGAGGAGTCCGGCGACATAATGAATCGGATGTCTGACGCCGGGTAAGAAGAACGATAGTCCGATCGCCCATAACCCGCGCCGTTCGATGATCGTTTCTGCTCGTTCTAAGAAACGTGACTTCATCCAGCGTTTGACGAGCGGAATCTCACGGAAGAACCGAGCAAGTAGATAAAACCACGTAAAGGCGATGAAGAAGACCGGCCATGCGGTCAACCAGATGACGACCGGGTACATCCCCTCTCGTAATCGAAGTGCTGCAAAACTCATCATCAAGACATCGTCCGACAATGGGGTGAACATGATTCCGCCAGCCAGGCGGACGAGTGCCATGATATCCATCACGTATCCCTTCTTTCTGTTTCTCTCTACTTTCAGTATCCCCGATTTTTCTGAAGTTGAGCCCTATCCATTTCTTAAGTTCTTCTTTAGTTATACTTTTCCGATCAAAAGAGATCATCATCGATGATTTAAAGTCACGTAGACCGGAGGATATGTATACGCAATCGTTCAATAAAAAATCCTTTTCCCACATCGAGAAAAAGGGTTTCATCCGTCCGTTCGAGAAGGGGTACAACGTACATCTGAACGCTCATCTGATAGGAGGAATTTCCATGTTACATCGCCGGAAGACCTATACGATTCGTCCCGAACGCCTAGAAGAATTCACTGAGTTTTTCCATACCTATTTGTACCCGCTCCAAGTCAGCCATGGTGCCCGTCTTGTTGGTCGCTGGGTGACCGAGGCAGAAGATGAAGTCATCGCCATTTGGGAATATCGCGACCGTGAACATTACGAACAAGTCGATCGTGATGTCCGCAACAGTGCCTTACGTCGCGAAGCGATGAAGAAGCGCGCGCGTCTCGGCAAAAACCTCTATATCAAATCCTATGAAGATTTCATGACAGCGACCGGTACGTATGCTCCCCCTCGCGCGATCGTCAGCGTGACCGCGTACATCACGAACGATGCCGGTGAAGTCCTGCTCGTCCGCAACCTCCACCGGGGTGATACGTATGAGATGCCGGGTGGACAAGTCGAAAATCACGAGTCGATTCTTGACGCCATCAAACGGGAAGTCAAAGAAGAAACCGGTGTTGATGTCACGATCGATGGCATCACCGGTATCTATCAAAATGTCTCAAGCCATGTCCTGTGCGTCTGCTTCCGTGGGAAAGCCGTCGGTGGTGAACTCGCGACACAAGAAGGCGAAACGACGGATGTCGGCTTCTTCCCGCTGACACGTGACTCGCTGAGTGAGTATATCAAACGGGAACACTTCCAGTTGCGGACGCTTGATGCGATGGATCCCCATTACTTCCCGCATGCCTTATATAAAGTCAGACCGTATGAACTGATCAGCCGGTACGACGGTAACGCAACGTCGTCTTCACGGTAAACCAAAAATCCCCTTACAGTGTTTTCACTGTAAGGGGATTTTTTTCGGTTACGTTGTCAATCGAGCGGTAATTCCGGCATCATCGGTGACATAGACATCGCCTGCTTGATCCGTAACGGTATAAGCGGAAGACTTCAACGCCTTGATCGCTGCTTGGAGCGTCGCTTGATCCGGATAACGTAGTGTCCAGTAGACGAGTCCGACCGCATCTTCCGGATTCGTCGGTGCGTTGACACCAGACCAGACGTTCAGACCGATGTGATGGTGATATCCACCGGCAGCAACGAATAATGCACGCATTCGCGAAGCGTCAGCGGCAACTTCAAAACCGAGCGTCTCGACATAAAATGCCCGCGCTGCTTCGAGTGTCTTGACGTGGAAATGGACATGTCCCATGACCGTATCGCTTGGCATGCCGTACCAGTCTTCTTCTCCCGCTTCGACGAGCATGCTTTGCCAATCGACGGGATCCGTCGTCATCTTGACGTCTCCATTCGCTTCGTATGTCCACGTCTCACGCGGACGATCGGCATAAATCTCGATTCCGTTCCCATCTGGATCCGACAGATAAAAGGCTTCACTGACGAGATGGTCACCTTGACCAATCTCAATTCCTTGTTCGATTAAATTCCGGATGACGAAACCAAGTTCTTTTCGGTTCGGTAGCAAAATCGCAAAATGATATAATCCGGCGACCGAGTTCGGTGGAAAACGGCGGGCATTCGGATGAACTTCAAGTTCAACGAGTGGTGTATCTTGTGCGCCGAGCACCGTCAACTGATCCGTTTGCGTTAGCACGCGTAATCCGAGTGACGTTGTATAAAATGAAATCGAACGGTCGAGGTCCGTGATACGCAAGCGAACAGGACCGAGTGTGATTTGTGGATGAATGGACATGTTGTTTCCTCCTTCAATGAAATAGCTCGTATCCCTATTATTACGCGGAAGCGATCGAAGCGGAAGTAGGCACGAATAAGTGGTATAGTATCCTAAACGATACCATGAAGGAGGAAGACCGATGGAAGAGACACCAAGCTGTCGCGTCGAGACAGCGCTCGAAATCTTGACCGGAAAATGGAAGCCGTCGATTTTACTCGTCTTGATCACACACGGAACGCTCCGCTTCAGTGAACTGAAACGACAATTGCCAAACATTACGCAAAAGATGCTGACGGCTCAACTGCGTGAACTCGAACTGAACGATATCGTCCATCGCGAGATTTATCAGGAAGTTCCCCCCCGCGTCGAGTACTCGCTGACGGATTATGGTCGGACGCTTATCCCGGTTCTTGACGCCATCAATGCATGGGGCGAACAGCACGTCATTCATCTTGAACAGAAAGAAAAATTAGCATCGGCCTCTCAATGAGAAATCCATTTCGATGTGATTTCTCATTTTTTATGGAAAAACCTGTCTATTATCACGTATACTGACGTAATAGACTTCTGTTTTCGGAAAGGAATGAGTCCTCATGCATCAACTTCATGCAATCGAGCAACTGGTTGCTCGACTCAAACAAGATCCTGCAGTCGAAGCCATCTTCTTGAAAGGATCCTTCGGACGGGGAGAAGAAGATGTCCATTCAGACATCGATCTATACTGTCTCGTCTCGGAAGAACGTCAAACAACATTCTTATCGCGTCGTTTGTCCCATCTTTCTGCCTATCGTTCAATCATCTGGAAAGATGAGATTAATATCATCGCCCCACAAATGATCGTCGTCTATGATGATCTGCTACATATCGATTTGTTTACGGTGACGCTTGACTCACTGAACCATAAGGATCAATTACGGGTCTTGTATGATCCACAAGAACAGTTGACGGACTTTACCGACACATGTGACTTAACGCTTTCTGCTCAAGAAGCGACCGATGAAGCGATCGATGCAGTCTGGTTCTTGTTCCAATATAAAAAAGCAGCAGCACGGGGAAATGACTTATGGGCAGTCGAGATGCTCCGTAGCGCCTTGATCAAGTTCGCAAAAGTATTACTCCATCATCATGCTCCTGAACGAGCGCAACTTGGATTAAAGACGATTCCGACGACATTGCCAGACCATCCACGCCTTGCTCTTGAAGCAATCTACGACGTCCTGACACCCGCAACGCATGCTGAAGCGGCTCAACGTTATCTAGCGTGTCTAGAGACTGAACGGCACGCACTCGACCAGACGCTTGCCGCTCATCCGGAGACGCTCGCTTTACTCGATCGATTAACGCCTGAACTCTCGATCCAACAATCAGGACGGTAACAAGAAGGGGCTGACTCAAAAGTCAGTTTCCACAAAGATAAGGGTGGCAGAATGATGATCTGCCACCCTTATCTCGTAACAAAAAGAGTGACGCGTTTCACGCCACTCCTACAGGAAAAAGCGCATTTATGCGCTGTCAGAGACAAACAAGACCCGCTTTCCTGCTTGAATGAAGCAGGAAAACTGGCTTGTGTCTCGCCTGAGGAAAGGGCGTGAAAAGACGCGTCATTCTTTTATTGAGTCTCTTCTATGGTCGCTCATTACCGTGTCAATTGAATCTCTTTTGATTGTCCACCTGCCCAGCCAAAGCCAGACGAGACTTCAAGCATCGGATTTTTCACCTGTTTCGGTAATTCGAAGACGATGTTGCCGGTTTTCTCGATATTCGGGTTGATCGTCTCTAAGAAGAAGCCCATCCCGTCTTCATTCGCATAAAGATCGAGTTCCGTATCAGCTGAGTATTCCGTATCGCCGACATTGACTTTAAACATGTTGCTGTCGACGAATCGCTCTTCCTTATCTCCGTTTAGAATCGTCAGACCGATGACTAAGAATTGTCCTGATGTTTTCTTTTCGCCGAGGACGTTCGATAAGGTATCGACCATCTTGACGTCGTTGACGACGTACGTCAGTTTCCCGACCTTTACCTGATCATTCACCCCGTACGTTTTCTTGACCGGCTTCGCAACTGCTTTTGCTTTCACTGGTTTTGCTTCTGATTTGACTGCTTCTTGTTCGACTTCTACTTTTTTCTCCGGTGCTGCTTGTTCTTCGTCATCTCCTAGGTTTCCTAAAATGACTGCTCCGATCACGATGATTCCTGCCCACTTCAATCCTTTTTTCATGTTACTTCCTCCTTTTAATTTGGCTGACTCACGTCTGATAGCCCTAGTATAGAAAGAAGCAACCCCTTATCCCTTACACTTTTTTAACCAGGTTATTTTTTGTTTAAGGCCCGATAAAAAGATTGACAAAAAAAGAGAACGCTAATTTCAGCGTCCTCCTCTCCTTATTCTCCCTTGACCCGGATGACGATTTTTCCTTTTGCGTGCCCTTCTTCGCCATAATCATGTGCTTCCTTGATTTGATCCAGATCAAAAATCCGATCAACGACAGGTTGTAGCTCACCACGTTCGACGGCTTTAGCGATATGTCGCAAACGTTCACCGGTTGGTTGCATGAAGACATACGCAGATCGCGCATTATGCTCTTTCGCTTGCTCTTCATCCGGTGGTGTGGAAATCGAGACGAGCATGCCGTTCGGCTTCAGCATCTGATACAGTTCCCCTTGCTTGTCGCCGCCCATCGTATCGAATACAAAATCGATATCCCGGACACGATCGGCCGGATTTTCTTGCTTGTAGTCGATGACTTCGTCGGCTCCAAGCGCTTTTACCCAGTCGACGTTTTTCGTACTTGTTGACGTGATAACGTGCAAACCGTTTGCTTTTGCGAGTTGAATCGCAACCGTTCCGACGCCCCCTGATCCGGCACCAATAAAGATCCGGTCACCCGGCTTCGCATCCATCACTTCGAACATGACTTGCCATGCTGTATGCGAAACGAGTGGAAGAGACGCTGCTTCAGCAAAACTAAGCGATTCTGGTTTTTTGACGACGAGGTGCGCATCGACTGCGACATACTCCGCATACGTCCCTTGACGAGCAATTTCCGGGCGACTGAAAACGGCGTCCCCGACTTGAAGATCCGAGACGTTTTCTCCGACTTCCTGAATCACACCGGCAACGTCCCAACCGATGACGAGCGGCATCTCATAGCTCAACATCTGACGCAAATAGCCTTCGCGTAGTTTCCAATCGACCGGGTTCACACTTGCGGCATAGACTTCGATTAAAACATCATCCGGTCCAATGGCTGGCTTGTCCAGTTCTCCGACCTTAAATTGTTCCGATCCACCATACTGTTCAATGTAAGCTGCCTTCATCCGTTGACTCCTCCTTCGATAATCGTTCCCTATCTTCTTCCCCGTCCGTAACAACGACAAACAGTCTGAAGATACACGACAACTCTCCATCAATCGATGAAGAGCTGTTTCGTTAACGATTCGTTTGCTGAAGAGTGGATGCCGTCTCATTCAAGGCATGAATCGCCTGCTGCAGTTCCTTGACCTGGCCAACTTGATGACGCGTCAGACCGGACAATGACTCACTTTGTGCGAGCAAGGCGTTCATGAACGTGTCGAGTTGACCGGTTGCTGTCGTGATAGCAGTAAGACTACTCGTCATCGTCGCGAACTGGGTCTGCGCCGACTGGATCGAACCGACGACTTCCGTTGCATCCATCTCAATCGTCTGTAGCGCTAACTGACTCTCGGCCATTCGTTCTTCCTGCTCACGTAGCAATGTCGTACTGGCATGAATGGAATTCCCCGTTTGCGTAACGTCCTGATCAACACGTTCGATGATCGCATTGATTTCCTTCGACGCTTCTGCCGTCTGTGCTGATAAATTACGAATTTCTTGCGCAACGACCGTAAAGCCTTTTCCGAACTCACCCGCACGAGCTGCTTCGATCGACGCGTTAAGACTAAGCAGGTTCGTTTGCGCCGCAATCGCATTGATGCTCGACGTGATGGCGACGATTTCCTGGAAACGTCCGGCGAGTTGTCCGAACGACGTGACCGACTCATCCATGCTCGTCGTCAATTGTTGTAAGGATTGTCCGGCAAGACCAATCGTCTGCCTGCTCTTTTCGGCTGTCGTTCGCGACGACGAACTTCGCTCGAGTGCGTGGTCGACAGAAACGGTCACATCCTCCATCCGGTTGACTTGCTGGGCGTTCAATTGGCGAATTTCACGAATCGCTTGAACGCTTCCTGCTGCATCATGTGCCAGCTGTTGCATCGCCAGATCAACCTGACTGAAGGAATCCTTTGCCGCATCAACTGTTTCACTCATCTCTTCCGTGAACGTCGTTACTTCCGTTGCGGTTGCTGCCGTTTGTTCGAGGGCAATTTGCGACGTCGCCGCGTAGGCTTCCGACCGTTCTTGTTCTTGGCGGACGGCTAACATGACGTTCCGTCCAAAGACAGCGACAAAAACAGCCGCTGAGAAAATCATCAAATAGATGACATAGGCGACGATCAAGTCGAATGTATTCGTAAAGACAATCGTTCCTAGCATTGTGAATACTGCCATCTCAACGAGTCCAAGGATTCCGGCGAGAATGACCAAACGCGGAATCAAATAGACGATTGAAATCGTCAAGTAGAGATAGACGATCGTCCAAATGCTTGGCGACGGCAAGGTCACCAAAACGAGAGCGAGTACGAAATACGTTAACGTCACTTGGACGTACTTCCCGCTCGGACGATGTCCAAGTAGGCGGTTGCCCACAAGCAACGCGACCGTCAAGATCAAACCACCGACTAAAAACTGATAAAACACACTGATTGGGACGTAATTCATTTGCGCAAATAAGAAAATCAATGGATGCGCAATCGTAATTAACGTTGCAATCAGGCGGGACAAAATCTTTGTACTTTGTTGCTCGAGGGCAGATACCATCTTGTTCAAACTCCTTCACCTTATTAAAGTCATACAGTTGTTCATCGGCAGAAAGAATTCATTCGTTAAGTCTCTCGAGTGACTTTTTTTCTTGACGCTTTCTTGAAAGCGGGAGTACGGTTAACGTAGACTTTTTCAGAAAAGAGGATTTCTATGCTGTATGTACTCGTAGGCCTCGCAGGTGTTCTCGGTGCCTCGGCACGGTATGGGCTCGGACTGCTGATCAGCGACTTCACGACTGGTCCGTTTCCGTGGTCAACGCTTGCGATCAACTTGATCGGGAGTTTTCTTCTCGGCTATGCGACACACTTTTTATTTCGAACGAAACTCTTACATCAATATGCGATCACAGCCATCGGCACGGGTTTCATCGGCTCCTTTACGACGTTTTCGACATTCAGCGTTGAGACGGTGACCTTACTTAATGAACATCATTTAGCGGACGCGTTCCTCTACGTACTCGTCAGCCTATTTGGCGGTTTGTTCCTGTCTTATGTCGGTTACGCGCTCGGAACACGACGACTGCGTCACGTGACGAAAGGACGTGAGTGAATGATGCTACTTGCTCTCGCCATCGGTGCTTTTTGCGGCGCCATCAGTCGGTTTGCCGTCAGTCAATGGATGAAGACGGTTTGGAAACGTGAATTTCCACTAGCGACGTTCCTGATTAACGTAATCGGTTCGTTTTTGCTTGGTCTCGTCATCGGTGCGCATCTCGATACGACATGGACGTTACTCTTAGGTACCGGTTTCCTTGGATCATTTACAACGTTCTCGACGTTCAAAATCGAGACATTGCAGTTATTTCAGGACGGAAATCGTAAAGTACTTACCCTCTACCTCATCTCGAGCTACGGTTTCGGAATTCTTGCAGCGTTCCTTGGAATTACACTTACAGCTTGAACGAAACAAGAGGCGACGGAAAAATCCGTCGCCTCTTGTCGTATCCGTTTCAGTTTAATCATTCATCCAGAATAGACCAACCGTCTCTGCTCCGGCATGCGTCCCGATTGCTGGTCCGAACGTGCCTTCGAGAATCGTCAAATCCGGGAACTTCGCTGCGACTTGCTGCCGCAGTTCCGCTGCCATTTCCGGTGCCATCGTCGTCGCGACATAAATCCGGTTCTTGTAGAACGTGTGCTGACGCATCGATTCGTCGATTTGTTTAACCATTTCAATGTAAGCTTTCTTTAAAGAACGTGCTTTTTTGAATGGTACGATTTTTCCTGCTTCATCCGTCGTGATGATCGGTTTGATGCTGAGTAGGTTCGCAAGGAACAAGTCACCAGATGAGACACGTCCACCCCGGCGCATCGTCTCCATATTACCGACGATCATATAGAAATGGGTCTTTTTCGTCAACGCTTGTAAGGCAGCGACGATTTCCTCGACGGATTTCCCCTGTGCCGCGAGCTCCATCCCGTAACGAATGAACTCTTGTTGGTTCTCAAACGCCGTATGCGAGTCAATGATATGAACCGGGAAGCTGGCTGCTTCCGCTGCTGATGCTGAACTTTGGACGGTACTTGAGAGTCCATTCGTACAGTGTACTGCAATCGCACAGTCATAGCCTTCTTCTTTCAAGCGTTCGTACGTTCCGACGAACTCTCCGAAAATTGGTTGTGATGTTTTGGCAATCAGCTTTTTGTCCGCATCAAGCGCACGGAACAGTCGCTCGACCGTGATCGCATTCTCTTGATACGCCGTATCACCGAGCAAGATTTGAATCGGTACGACATTGACGCCGATCGTTTCTGCCTCTTCCTTCGTGAAATAGGCCATACTATCGGTCACCCATGCTATTTTAGTCATTTCCCTAGCCTCCGTTAGATTCTTCTCGCTTTATCCTACCATATACAGAAGTGGAAATCGCAAGAAACGTCATGACATCATCTGAAAATGAAACGATGTACGCTTATGATAATGCTCATCGGCATGTAAGACGACGGAAGGAAAATTCGGTTGGTTGATCGCATCCGGTAATCCTTGTGTCTCAAAACAGATTCCGAGGTATGGGGTTGCGCGTCTTCCACAAATCGTAAACTCGCCCGACAAATGATTAGCAGTGTAGACGACGACTCCCGGTTGATCCGTCACGACGCGCAATCGCCGCCCGCTGATTGGCTCATCGAGAACGATTTCTCCACCCTCTCTAAGCAGGAAGGGATGATCAACCCCACTACCTGCTTGGCGGAGTTGTTCATCTGATGCATGTGTCACTTCATGCAGGGGACGGGTATCGAGAAAATCAAAGACGGTGTCTGTGACGGGGAGAATATCACCGGTCGGTACCGCATCTTTCGTCAACGGAACATAAAAAGGTGCATCCATTCGTAACAGATGCTGTTCGATCGTCGTTTTTGCTTCACCCGTCAAGTTAAAGTACGTATGATTCGTCGGACTGAATGGTGTCGAAGCTGTCGTCTCCGCTTCATAATGGATATGCAGGACGTTCTCGTCTGTCCATTCGAACGTCAGCGTGAACGACAAGTGCCCCGGATAGCCGTTCTCCCCACTCGGACTATCTAAACGTAGAACAAGTTTGTCGTCGTTGATTTCGTGCGTGAACATTCGGTTCGCCCAATTTTCGCTTCCTCCATGGAGGTGATGTTCACCCTCATTTTGTTCGAGTACATACGTCATTCCTTCCAACGCAAACGCACCATTCGCAATTCGTCCGCCGACGCGTCCGATCGTGGCGCCTAAGTGATGCGGATCATCTTGGTATTCTGATAGGTCGTCAAACGCGAGTACGACATTTTCGACCATTCCATGTTGATCCGGAACCCGGATGGCAAGAATTTTTGCGCCTCGGTTCAAGATATCGATACTATGCCCATGCACATTCTGTAACGTGAATCGTAACAAGGACTGATCTCCTAGTTGCCCTACTTCTGTTGTCGTAATCATCATTTGCTTCCTCCTGTACGATACGTTTTCCTGTTTTCGTATTTACCCTCGGAACGAGACAAAAAAACAACAATGGCAAAAGACCATTGTTGTTACAGAGACGGAAGTGGTAATCGCACTTCGATCCGAGTCCCTTGATGGATGATCGAGTGGACGTGTAATGTTGCAGTCGGACCGTATGTCACATCTAATGCGCGTCGAATCAGGAACAGATTCGAATCCCCCGCCTCCTGTTGATCCAGTTGTTGCATCACGGCAAGCGGCATCCCTTGTCCGTTATCCGTGACTTCGATGACCCAGTCTGTCGTCGCCTTGAAGGCACGGACATCAATCCGGTGATGGCGCCCTGCCTTTACGAACGCATGACGCAGTGCATTATCGACGAGCTGTGTCACAAGGAACGGGAAAACGAAGTATTCTTCAACAGCGGTCTCGATATCAAGATCGACCGTGATATCGGCGGAGGTCAGTTGATTCGGGCGACGTCGTGTTCCTTCTAGTGATAAATAGGCTTTCAGGGTCGCCAGTTCCTCGCGTAGTGGATGTTCATCATGCCGCGTCGCTGTCGTCAACAGTTGAAGCAGTGCATTCAATTGATGTTTCACGGGAGTTCCCGGATCAGCTGTCCGCTGGATTTCTTCGATGATGCCTTTCAGATAGCTGACGTGTAACATCGGTTTCATCTTTCTTCCGCTTAACCGGAGCAACTGATCTTCTCGGTACATATGCAACTCTCGTGCTAATAAACGGATGAGTTGTTCCGTCATTCGCTCGACGGTGTCGTCAAATAAGTCTTTCGAAAAGTAACAGATGACGCCTGCCTTTTGACCGTTAATGCGCATAGGATGAAAGCTCAGAATTTGTCCCGTCTGCTCGTCTTCCTGTCGGACGGGTTCTTCTGCTTCGATCCATCGTTGCTCCTCGCGTCTCGGTTGCTCGCCACAGACTGCTGGTTGCTGGTCCGTCATATCGATGACGACCTCTGTCGCCCCGAGCACGACGATCCGTTGCATCTTTGTCTCCTTCAATAACGTCGCTCCGATCTGTCGCGCGACTTCCGAAGTCAATCCCTGCTTTCGTAAGGGTTGTAATGCTTGCAATAGACGATCGGATCGCTCGGTTTGCCGGACGAAGAGTGCTCCTTCGAGTCGAAGTTGTGTCCGTAAGATCATGATGAACAGTACGACCCCACATATGTTTGCGAACAGTAACGGAAAAGCGGCACGACTCATCAAATCAAGTGCTTTTGCCGTATCCGGTGCAAGTAATAGCGTGATTCCACTTTCAAACAGCAATGCTGTCAAGACGATACCGATGGGCGGAACAATTGCATAACCATCATGCAAACGCCAGCGTTTTCGATACCAGCCGCTCGCAAGTCCAGTGAGCATGGCGATGATCCAACCGGCTTCTGCCCCTAACGAACCGAGTACGTAGCGGTGTAGACCAACCAAACATCCCGTGATGCCGCCGATCACGGGTCCACCAATCAATCCGCTCGTCACGATGACAGCGAGTCGGGTATCAAGCAACAAGGCATCTTTTTCGACGGCTAATCCGAGTAACGGATCAATCGTCGTATCTTGCGAAAGTTCAATTCCTGCGTAGTTCATCAAAATACCGGATGACACGAATGCGAAGAGCAGTGGAAGATTCATTCCGCGGTCCATCTTGAATATGTATCGGGAAATGCGCCACTGGGACAATAAAAAGGCTAACAGTGCTAACATACCTAAACGACTCAGTAAGAATGGAATCTGCTCGAGCACGGAATACCTCCTCGTTTCATAGGACGCGATTGAACAATAAAGTAGCTGTAGATTACATTCCCGCTTCACTCAGCATTTTCCTATCACGACTACCGAAAGTTCGCACAATCCGTCTATTCTTGATTTTTTGACTGATGTGATATAAAAAAGCCGGCTCCTCCATGAGGAACCGACCATCTTATGCTTCTGCTTGTTCAGCTGGATGCAACCAAATCTTGACGCGGTTGATTTGATAGTTCTCCATCTCCATCACCTCGACAGAGAAGTCTGGTGTATCGATATGCTCACCTGGCTGAAGATCGATGTTGTGCATCTGAATCCAGCCACCGATCGTATCGACATCTTCGACATTCGTAAAGCGAATGTTGAAACGTTCTTCCAAGTCAGCGAGCAAGACTGTACCGTCGAGTAGGAACTCGTCCGATTTGACCTGTTCAATTTCCTCGACTTCATCTGCGTCGAATTCATCACGGATTTCACCGACGATTTCTTCGAGTAAGTCTTCCATCGAGACGAGACCTGCCGTTCCACCGTATTCATCGACGACGAGAACGAGATGGGTCCGGGTCCGTTTCATCTTGCGAAGTGTTTCTTGAAGCGACGTCACTTCCGAAACAACCGGTAAATCCTTGATGTAATGCGTCACCGGATGCTCATTGCCGTTCGCATAATCCGTCAAGACTTCCTTGACGTTGACGTATCCGAGAATCCGATCCTTATCGTTTTCTTCTGTGACCGGGTAACGCGTGTATGGATTATCCATGAAGATTTCCATCAGTTCATCCTTTGTCAAACGTTCCGAGATCGTCTCCATCCGCATCCGCGGCACCATCAAGTCTTTGACGATGTGCTCATCAAACGCAAAGACGTTTTGCATGAGGGCAAGTTCCGTTTGGTTGATTTCACCACTTTGGAAACTTTGCGCCATGATGATTTTCAATTCATCTTCCGAGTGGGCTTGTTCATGCCCTGCTGGTTTGACACCGAACAGACCGAGGAATAAGCGCGCTGAACCGTTGAGTAACCAAATGAATGGGTACATGATTTTACCGAACACATAAAGTGGACGGGCGAACAACAATGTCATGCGTTCTGCATACTGAATCGCAAGCGTCTTCGGAGCGAGTTCACCGATGACGACGTGTAAGAACGTTACGGATACGAATGCGATACCAAACGACAAGAGTGTCGAAACAGCAGCAGAGATCCCGAAGTCATCGAAGACAGGGTGCAAGATTTTTTCGACGGTTGGTTCACCAAGTGCCCCAAGACCAAGTGCCGTGACCGTGATCCCAAGCTGACAGGCAGACAAGTAGTAATCAAGATCGCCCGCGATTTTTTTCGCAAGGACGGCACTTTTGTTCCCTTCTTGAATCATTTGATCCAAACGCGACATCCGAACCTTAACGACAGCAAATTCCGATCCGACGAAAAACGCCGTCAACGCAATCAACAAGACCACTAAAAATAAATTGATGAATAATATAGTATCCAAAATCCCCTAAACAGGGGTCACCTCCATTGTTTTGTATTAAAGCTGTGCAATCAAGGAAGCAATCAATGTTAGACGCCGGGACAGTTCTAAGCGGATCGCTTGTTTTTCGACGTCCGTCGAATGTAACAAACGCTGCTCGAGTCCTTCAACCGTCGCCTGAAGTTGTTTCACTTCCTGATAAATCGTCTCCCCTGTTTTTTGTTCCCGTTCCGTAAAAGAAGCAAGAATCTCTTGCAGGGAAAGCCGTTGAGACTTCAAATATTCAATCTTTTCGATTTGATGAATGACCGATTCGTCATACAGACGGTAGCCAGAAGCGGTACGCTCTGGTGTTAACAGACCGAGTGATGTGTAGTAATCGATCGTTCGTTTTGATAAGCCGGTGGTCTCCGCGACCTGACCGATTCGAAGTAACGCCTTCCCAAAAGATTCTCACCTCCTTTCCATAGCTAGTTCTTTTATCTTATCATGTCAAAACCATACAGTAAAACGTCGCGCTTTTTAAGAGAAAAAAAACGACTACTCCCGTTCGCACGAGAATAATCGTTTCATCCCACTTTTTCATACGGTTACGACAGGTTCTTCGACTGGTACACCGACGATCGAGCGTTCCAGTAATTCAACGACATCGTACGTAGCAACCGCCTCGTCGACTTCCTTCGCCTTCGTGCCGTCACTGAGCATCGTCAGACAGTACGGACATGCTGACCCAATGACAGACGGTTGGACCGTCAACAATTGTTCCGTCCGTGCGACGTTGACGCGTGCGCCGACTTTTTCTTCTTGCCACATCATCCCGCCGCCAGCACCGCAACACATCCCTTTTTCCCGATTGCGTTCCGTCTCGACGAGCGTGATTCCTGGAATCTTCTCGAGAATATAACGTGGTGCGTCGTAAATATCATTGTAACGACCGAGATAACACGAATCGTGATAGACGACACGCTCCTTGACTTCATGGAGCGGTGTGATCCGTTTCTCGTCAATCAGTCGTGCGAGCAATTCCGTATGGTGATACACTTCCACGTCCGGACTCAGTCCGAAATCTGGATACTCGTTTTTAAATGTATTGTAGGCGTGCGGATCAATCGTGACGATCTTTTTGACACCATATTTCTCAAATGATTTGATGTTGGCTTCCGCAAGTTCCTGGAACAAGACTTCGTTCCCGATCCGGCGCGGTGTATCACCTGAGTTTTTCTCATCGTTTCCGAGAATCGCAAACGAGATGTCTGCCTCGTTTAGAATACGCGCAAACGCCATCGCGATTTTTTGACTTCGGTTATCGTACGATCCCATCGCACCAACCCAGAACAGGTACTCGAAGTCTTCGCCCGCTTTTTTCTTCTCCTTTGCTGTCGGAACGACGAGTTCATCCCGGTTTTTCCGCCAGTTTTCGCGTTCTTTCCGGTTCATCCCCCATGGATTACCTTGACGTTCGATGTTTGCCATCGTCCGTTGCATCTCCGGATCCATCTTGCCTTCCATCATGACGAGGTGACGACGGAGGTCGATGATCTTATCGACATGTTCGTTCATGACCGGACACTGATCTTCACAGTTCCGGCATGTCGTACACGCCCAGATCTCTTCTTCCGTAATGACGTTCCCAATCAATGAATCCGGAACAATATCCATCTGTCCGGCTGCTGCCAGTGAAGCGATCTGATTGCCTTGCGATCCTTCGAACGCAAAGGCAGGTGCCCATGGCGAGCGCTGTGTGATCGCTGCCGTTTTCATGTTGAGATGGTCTCGTAATTTAACGATCAAATCCATCGGCGACAGCATCTTCCCCGTTCCGCTTGCTGGGCACATATTCGTACAGCGTCCACACTCGACGCAGGCATATAGATCAACGAGCTGTTTCTGATTGAAATCTTCGATTCGGTTGACCCCGAAGCTGAATTCCGCTTCGTCGTCTTCCGCCTCTTCCATGACCGATAGATCGATCGGTGCCAAACGCCCGACTTTCGACGTTCGACCGAGCCAAACGTTTGCTGTACCGGCAATCAAGTGCGCATGTTTACCTTGCGGGATGTAAACCATGAAGCTAAGTAAGAACAATAAGTGTGCCCACCAGAAGAAAACGAATAATCCGAACGCAATTGACTCCGGCACCCAACTGAATAAGAACGCGATGCTTGAAGCAACCGGTTCACCGAGCGTCGAATGATTCTCATAAACAAGGAAGAATCCGTTCCCGAACAGGACGGCGACCATCAAACCACCGATGAAGATCAACGCAAGACCTGCCATGAAGTTTCGTTTCAAACGGACGAGTTTTTCGACGTACCGGCGATAAAATCCCCAAACGACGGCAATCAAGATGACGAGCATGACGATTTCTTGGAAGAATGTAAAAATCGGATAGAGCGGACCGAGTGGGACGTGCGGGAAACGCTGACCGACTGCGAGTCCTTTCCAGATAAAATCAATCGCTCCGAATTGAACGAGTAAGAAGCCATAGAACATCATGACGTGGATGGCGCCACTTTTCTTATCCTTTAATAATTTCTTTTGACCGAAGACGTTGACTAAGACTGCGTCTATTCGTTCTTTGTTCGTCAGTGTCCATTCCGCCTTTTTCCCCCGTTTAATGGCGGCATAACGACTTTTGACGAGTGACGTGAACAGATAGCCTGCATAGCCGATGACGAGTAGGAAGGCAATCCAGTTAATGAGTAAAAACGTATTCATGTTCGAACAAACCCCTTTCCCCCTAAAGCAGTTGTGTTGAAATGAGTATAGCATATAATGAATGGCTATTCATTCATTTTTTTCATTTAGTTTTTACTGCGTCACACAAGCAGATAAGTACTCAAAAAAATCAAGCGGTGAATCATCCACCGCTTGATTTAATCACGTCCAATACGTCATTTTTTTAATTTCATAGCATTGGCCATCAGACCAGGGATGTCCGTATTTTCATGCAATCCACTGAACTGTTCGCTTTGTGGACCGTAAGCGTAGAGCGGAACGTCTACACCTGTATGCACGGCAGTCGTCCATCCGACATACGCTCGTTTACTGATCATCTCATTCAATGTCATGACGCGTTTCTTCGCATCCACTTTTTGCAACGTCTGAATTTCTTCAGCCGTCAAATCAAACGTCGTTTCTCGTTTGACGACAGAGGCGATATTCGATAAGTCGTCGTTGAACTGACGAACCATCTCATCCCCCGTCGCCTTGACGTTTTTCAAGACTTCTGGTTTCGCTACGTACTCATCGTATCCACCGACGGACATACCACCTGTATCATGGTCACCGGCGACGACGACCAATGTGTGTTTATCTTTTGCTGCAAAACGAAGCACTTTTTCGACTGCCTGGTGGAACGCTTCTGCATCCTTCATCGCCCAAGCAGCATCATGCGCATGACCCGCCCAGTCGATCTGACTTCCTTCTACCATCAAGAAGAAGCCATCGCGGTCTTTCTTCAATGTTTGCAGGGCTTTCGACGTCATCGTCGCAAGGCTCGGTTGATTCGTGTTTTCCCGGTCCAGTTCTGGTGCCATTCCTTCTTCTGCAAACAATCCAAGAACTTTACGACCATCCGTCTCATTCAGACTTTCGAGTGAATCCGCATACTGGTATCCTGCTCGTTCTGCTTTCTTCACTAGATTACCAGCCTCTTGAACGCCACCATTCTTTTGATCAAAAAAGAACTTCTGACCGCCACCCAGTAAGACGTCGACTTTCATTTCATCCATGTATTGTTTCGCGATGTCCGCTTCATTCGCACGCGTTGCGACGTGCGATGCAAAAACAGCTGGTGTCGCATGGGTGATGGCTGATGTCGAGACAAGTCCTGTTGCTTTGCCTGCTTGATCCGCCCGATCAAGAATAGACGCTACTTCTTTTCCACTTGGATCCATACCGATTGTTCCGTTGTTTGTTTTTGTTCCTGTTGCCATCGCCGTTCCGGCAGCAGCTGAATCGGTCACTTTCGTGTTTGCCGAATACGTCCGCATCATTCCTTTTAAGTGACCGTCGAGTTCCGTCTCCTCGCCTCCTTGATACCAGCGATAATTCGTTGCATAGGCAGCTGAATAACCGTCCGGGATCATGAAGATGACATTTTTAACCTTCGCTTGTTTCGTGTTTTGTTTTGCCTCGACCGGCTGAGCCGATTCATATGTATAGCCCGCAACTCCCGTCATAAGCACTGTACCGAGAATACCTGTCGCCATCCATTTCTTGTTCATTTGTGTTTCCTCCCTGTTCACGATGATGGTTTCATCATACCGAGCGAATGTAAATGAACGATGGAGACCGCTTTAAGGAATGTAAAGAAACGATGACAGCCGAGTTACCACTTCATCTCTTCAAACATGTAATAGCCTTTGTGCTGTTCTTCTAAATATGCCGATAATGGAAGACGTACGTCTTCACTCGTGATGTACTCCGCTAACTCTGTTTGGTTGATCCACTTCGTCTCAATGATTTCTTCATCGGGATCACTTGGATCAAGTACACCACTCACTTCGCAATCAAAATAAGTCACGAGGCTGTGCGCTTGATAAGTTGGCATGAAGTTCTCCGTTAAGAAGGCAAACGACGACGATGTGACCGTCAAACCGGTTTCTTCTTCCACCTCGCGACGCAGTGCTTGCTCGAGGGTCTCTCCAGACTCAATCTGTCCACCGGGTAAGCTCCAGCGTTTCTCCTGACCCGATTGATTATGGACGATGAGCAGTTGATCGCCCTTACGGATGACCGCGACGATGATTCGATAGAGTGGATACATGACGCTTCCTCCTAAAAAGACCACCTTGCCTAAAACAAGATGGTCCACTGTGATTGTTTATTCTAAGCCGAGCGACTGTGGCAGACGGACTGCACGTGCGAAGGCATTTTTATAGTCCTTTTTCGCGACTAACTTTTCGACTTCACGGATTGCTGGATGCTGTTCGTCCGCGAACGCACCAAGAATCGTCAAGTAACGCTCGTATACTTGATCGTCTTCCTGACGTGCTTTCAAGAGCGCTGTATACAGCATGACGGTATCTTCACCGTATAAGACCGGTAATTCTTCGTTAATTAAAAGCAGTGTATCAATCGCTTCTGGATCGACCTTCGGATTATATTCCGTGATGACCTGCTCTGCGAGTCCTTCGAGTTGATCGCGCCATTCGTTGTAACGCGGCTCATCGTTCTCGAGCCACTCAAACCATTCCTCTTCCAACATCTGCTCCATTTGACGTACTGTTTGTTCAAATGCCATTCGTCTCACTCCGTTCCCAAGTTAAATCAATCATATACGTACCGACTGCTTGTCCATTCATCTTTAATGTATAGCGAAACTGCATCTGCTGCCGTTTCATCTCAATCGTCTTCGTGTCCGTTTCCATCAACATCTGACCGAATTGACTGCCATATTGGCTTTTGGTCGTCTCTCCTAAAATGAAGACGTGATGCATCGCAACAGGACCTTTGCGATTCAAAGCGATCTGGTCTTTTGACCATTTGATCGTCGTATCGATCGGTTGTTCATCCGGCTGAACGAACTTCACGGCAAAACCGTCTTTTGTTTCGAACAATGTGCCGTCCGCCTCAAGTTCGACCGATTCACGCATCGGACCATCTTCGATCGTCGTCACTTGTCGTAATGACACCGGGTACTTTACTGGTTTCACTTCTATCACCTCATCGTTTAGCGTACACGATTTTTTCGTCTGATGCACCTTCTGCTTACATGCAAGAAAAAAACGGATTCGACAACTATCGAATCCGTTCAAAACATATTAGCGCACACGGTACAGACGAGCTTCGAATGGACGAAGTTCCAGCTCTGTTCCTTCATGGTGCATCGTCGGATAGTTGCCGAGCAACATATTGTCCGAATGCAAGATGATGTCCGTATCGATTTCTGCTGTTTCGCCTTTTAAGTTCGTAACGATCAAGAATTGTTCGTCACCAAACGTCCGTGTATACGCGTAGACTTTCGTATCTTCCGGTAAGATGAGATCATACGCGCCATAGATCAATGTCTCTTCCATCTTACGGATTTGGATCATTCGTTTGTAGAAGTTCAAGATTGAATCTTCATCTTGTTCTTGCGACGCGACGTTGATGTCCGCGTAGTTCGGGTTGACACCAAACCATGGAGATTGATTTGAGAAGCCACCGTTTTGCTCGTTCGTCCACTGCATTGGTGTGCGTGAGTTATCACGGGACGAGTTCCAGATGACTTCCATGATTTCCTCATGTGTCTTCCCGGAAGCAAGTTGCATCTCGTACATGTTTTTCGTCGCGACATCATCATAATCCGAGATGTCCGGGAATTGAACGTTCGTCATCCCAATCTCTTGTCCTTGATAGATGAACGGTGTGCCTTGCATGAAGAAATACATCATCGCAAGCGACTTCGCGCTCTCTTTCCAGTACTGTTCCTCGTCGCCCCAAAGAGAGACCGAACGAACCTTATCGTGGTTTTCGAGGTACAACGCATTCCAACCTGTTGCTTCAAGTCCTTTTTGCCATTTCGTCAGCACTTGCTTCAGTTTGACGACGTCGACGCCTTTTTCAGCGTCTGCGCGCCAGAGATCCATGTGTTCGAACTGGAAGACCATGTTCATCTTACCGTTCTCTTCTCCGACCCAGAGATCCGCTTCTTCCGGTGTGACGCCGTTTGCTTCTCCGACTGTCATGATATCGTATTTCGAGAACGTCTCATCTTTCAACTCTTCGAGATACGCATGGATGCCTTCGACGTTCATGTGCATATCGAATGAAGGGACATACGGCATACCGAGCGGATTCGGGAGATCGGCGAATGATTGATCCTTGTTGATATGACTAATTGCATCGATTCGGAAACCATCGATGCCTTTATCGAGCCACCAGTTGATCATCGTATAGACAGCTTGACGCATGTCGCGGTTTTGCCAGTTCAAGTCTGGTTGACGACGAGAGAAGACGTGCAGGAAGTACTGCTCTGTCTTTTCATCATATTCCCATGCTGATCCACCGAAAATACTTTCCCAGTTGTTCGGTTCTCCACCATTAACGGCATCTTTCCAGATGTACCAATCGCGTTTCTCATTGTCTTTCGACGAACGTGATTCAAGGAACCACGGGTGTTCATCCGATGTGTGGTTAACGACGAGATCAAGCAAGACCTTGATGTCGCGCTTATGCGCTTCTTCCATCAAGAGATCGAAGTCCGTCATCGTACCGAACTCATCCATGATGTCTTCATAATCACTAATGTCATATCCGTTATCGTCGTTCGGTGACTTGAACATCGGGCAAATCCAAAGAACGTCGACGCCAAGATCCTTCAAATAATCCAGTTTTGCGATGATACCCGGAATATCGCCGATTCCATCGTTGTTTGCATCGTAAAAGCTGCGTGGATAGATTTGGTAAGCAACTGCTTCTTTCCACCAAGCTCGTGTAATTGTTTGTTGGGCCGTTTCAGGGCGCGGTATCATTTGTGTCATGTGTCGTGAATCCTCTCGTAGGTCAGTCTTTGGGGTGTTATTTTCATTAGTTATTGAACTTCTATACACAGCGCAACCGATTGCGCAATTCCTCTACCTTCATCTTATCAAATCCACTTTTAAAGTCAATGTTTCGGGGGTGATTCCACCATTTCACATCAACGGTTGTCACTCTTCGTTCACACTGAATATTTCAGATCGTTTTACATTACATTTACTGAATTATCCTACACTGTTTATCGGTCGATTTCTACCCTTTTGCATAACCTTTCCTTCCGAAAGTGAATCTTTTTTTCTTCGTTCGGGTATACCCTTACCAATGCATGTAAAAAAGGGGGATTTTCAGGATGAAGGGACAATTCTTTATTGGTGGGCAATGGCTAGATCACGGACGAGAACGGACGGATGTTACGAATCCAGCAACTGGAGAAGTCGTCGGTAGTGTACCAAACGGAACAAAATCAGACGTCAACGACGCAGTAGAAGCAGCACGGAAGGCATTTCCTGACTGGTCGAAGCGGACAGTCTACGAACGTGCCGAACTTCTCGAGAAGTTATATGCGAAGATGATTGAGAAAAAAGATGAACTGGCTCGCCTGATGACGCTTGAAATGGGGAAACCGCTCGCTGAGTCAGAAGGTGAAGTGCAGTATGCCGCAAACTTCGTCAAATGGTTTGCAGAGGAAGGAAAACGCGCTTATGGACGTGTCATTCCAACACATGATGCTTCTAAACGACTTCAAGTCATCAAACAGCCGGTCGGTGTCGTTGCTGCGATCACACCATGGAATTTCCCGGCTGCCATGATTACCCGAAAGCTTGCTCCGGCACTCGTCGCCGGATGTACGTTCGTCATCAAACCACCAACAGCGACTCCGCTTACCGCGCTTCGTCTTCTTGAACTTTGTCAAGAAGTCGGGATTCCAGAAGGCGTCGTCAATGCCGTTACAGGTAGCGGGAAAGCGCTTGGTGAATCACTCGCGACACATCCACATGTCGATAAGATCACTTTCACTGGTTCAACCGAAGTTGGACGGACGCTGATGGCTCAAGGAGCAGAGACGATCAAAGCGATGTCGCTTGAACTTGGCGGACATGCACCGATTCTCGTCTTTGATGACTGTGATCTCGATTTAGCTGTCGCTGAGACGATTAAGTCGAAATTCCGTAATGGCGGTCAAACGTGCGTCTGCGGAAACCGGATTTACGTATCCGACTCGATCTATGATGCGTTCGTTGAAAAACTCGGGCAAGAGACAGCGAAGCTGAAGACCGGAAATGGTCTTGATGCTGAGACGAAGATTGGACCGATGATCAATAAAGCGGGTTACGATAAAGTCAAAAAACATGTTGATGATGCGACATCCGCTGGTGCACGAGTCGTCACGGGCGGAACAGGAACGACGGATGAGGAGAACGATGTCTATTATTATGAAGCAACCGTTCTCGCGGACGTAAAACCTGGCATGCTGATCATGAACGAGGAGACGTTCGGACCTGTTGCTCCCGTCCAGCGTGTCAGTTCTGATGAGGAAGCGGTTCGTTACGCCAACCAGACACCATTCGGTCTCGCTTCGTATGTCTTTACGAAGGATTACGCCCGTGCGATTCGCGCGATCGAAGGGCTTGATTACGGAATCGTCGGCTGGAATGATGGTGTTCCTTCTGCTGCGCAAGCACCATTTGGTGGAATGAAACAATCCGGTCTCGGACGCGAAGGTGGTAGTGAAGGACTCGAAGCCTATCTCGAGACGAAGTACATTTCAATCGGTGGACTAGCGTGAACGCGGCGGATTGGTTCGTCCAATGTTTAGAGGCAGAGGGCGTCACGCATATCTTTGGTGTTCCCGGTGAGGAAAACATCACATTACTCGAATCACTCAGTCGTTCGTCGATCACGTTCATCACGACACGTCACGAAACGAATGCTGCGTTCATGGCAGCGATGTTCGGTCGCCTGAGTGGGCGACCGGGTGTCTGCCTATCAACACTTGGTCCCGGTGCGACCAATATGATGACCGGTATTGCAAGTGCGACGATGGATCATTCCCCTGTCGTCGCGATCACAGGTCAAGGAGCGACAGCACGGCAACATAAAGCATCACATCAAATGTTTGATCTCGTAGACCTCTATCGTCCTGTCACGAAGTCCAGTACGTCCGTTCTGTCAGCGGAGGTCATTCCAGAAATCGTTCGACGTGCCTTTGCGACAGCAAAAAGCGAAAAACCAGGGGCAACCCATATCTCTTTTCCAGAAGACATCGCAAAACAAGAACGTGATCAAGCAGCGACACCCTTGCAACAAGATAGCACGCCAACACATCTCCATTCCTTGACGATTGATGATCCCGATGCCTTACGTCTGATTGAGCGCGCAAAACGTCCGGTCATCATTGCTGGATTTGGCATCCATCGGCAGCAAGCACTCGATGCGTTTCGAGCATTCGTCGAAAAGCTCCAAGCTCCCGTCGTCGAGACGATGATGGGAAAAGGAGCGATTTCTTCACACCATCCGCTCGCTGCACACACGATCGGTTTACCAGACGTCGATTACAACCAGCGGATTCTCGATGCGAGTGACCTCATCATTACGGTGGGCTACGATATTACGGAGTTACCACCCCAAAAATGGAACCCAAAAAAGACACCGATCGTCCATTTGGATACAAATCCTCACGAAATCGATGCCTATTATCCGGTCGTCGCGAACGTAGTCGGACCACTCGTCGATATGCTGACTGTATTGACTCCTTTACTGCCCGAGCGTGCTTGGAACGACTGGCAACAAGATCGCGATAAGTTACGCGACGAGATTCAAGAAACGTACTCGCTTGCCTTGCCTTTACATCCTCAAAGTATCGTTCGTGAACTCGAACGAACTGTCGGGGAGGATGGCATGGTCTTCTCGGACGTTGGTGCACACAAAGTCTGGCTCGCACGCCATTATCAAACGACACGTCCGGATCAGTTATTCATTTCCAACGGATTTGCTTCGATGGGCTATGGTTTATCGAGTGCGCTCGCAGCCAAGCTGTTATATCCGGACCGGCGAATCGTCTGTGCCGCTGGAGATGGTGCCTTTTTGATGAATGGACAAGATCTTGAAACCGCCGTTCGTCTGAAGCTGCCGCTCGTCGTATTGATTTGGCGTGACGGTACCTATGGACTGATTGAATGGAAACAACAACAAGCGTTTGGGCGTTCGTCTTACATCACGTTTGACAATCCAGACCTCGTTCAACTGGCTCATGCTTTCGGCGCACTCGGTCTCCGTGTCGGTGAACATGGCTCCCTCGCACATTGTCTTGACCAAGCATTTGCAAGTGATGGACCCGTTTTGATTGACTGTCCGGTCGATTACCGGGAAAATCTAAAGTTAAGTGAACGTCTCCGGACGTATGGAGGGTGATATACATGACACAACCACGTAAGCTGCAATCCATTTCTGATTTTGATCAATTTGCGTCCGAACACAACGCGTTCGTGATTTGCAAACACAGCACGACATGTCCGATTAGTGCCGCAGGATTCTCGGAGTATACGAAATTTGCAGATGAAACGTCTGTTCCAACAGCGTATCTTTTCGTCCAAGAAGCTCGGACCTTATCGAATCACATCGCCGAACATTACAGCGTTCGGCACGAGTCACCACAAGTCTTGTTCATTCAAGACGGTAAATCGGTCTGGACAGCCTCGCATTACGACATCACGAAAGATGCACTCGAAACGAACGTCCAGTAATGCTAGCTATGAAACAAGCCTCCGGCTGTTTCATACTGAAGACAAAGCGCAATTTTTCTTTCACGAGAAGGATTGTGCTTTTTTGTTTACCTTGAATCGTTATCCTAGGAAGCGATGTCGAGTGTACAAAATGCTTCTCTCCTCGTTTAGCCTACTAGAAAAACGCTTTCAATCTTACATAAAAAATAAAATTATCTTTCTTAGCTATTATTATTTGTAATTCGAACTAAATCGGATTAAGATAAACTACAGATAGAACGACCGTATAGAAATATGTACCGTTAGTTTAGTTAGGAGGATACTTATGCAACAAAGTGCAACTCACACAGCTCGAGCTCCTTACGGCATTCTCGCCGTTTTGATGATCGGGGCATTCATTGCTTTCTTAAATAATACATTGCTCAACATCGCCCTTCCTTCGATCATGAAGGATCTTGCGATTGAACCATCGACTGCTCAATGGCTGTCGACTGGTTTCATGCTCGTCAACGGTGTCTTGATTCCGACATCTGCGTTCTTGATTCAAAAATATTCGGTTCGTCGCCTCTTCTTACTCGCGATGACCCTCTTCTCGGCTGGAACGATTCTTGCCGGCTTCGCAGAAGTCTTCCCTGTCTTGCTTGCAGGACGGATGATTCAAGCATCTGGTTCTGCGATCATGATGCCGTTACTGATGAACGTCATGCTCGTCAGTTTCCCGATTGAAAAACGTGGGACTGCGATGGGCTTCTTCGGATTGATCATGATGGGGGCGCCAGCGATCGGACCGACGTTGTCTGGTTGGATCATCGAGCACTACGATTGGCGGATGTTATTCCACTTCATCACACCAATCGCCTTGATTGTACTCGTCGCTGGTTTCTTCTTACTTCGTGACGTCAAGGAACGGTCTGCCACTCGGATCGATCTCGCTTCCGTGGCACTTTCGTCACTTGGTTTCGGTGGCTTACTGTATGGATTCAGCTCAGCTGGCTCTAAAGGTTGGGACAGCTTCCACGTCTACGGTGCGCTGATTGTCGGAGTCATCGCACTCGTAACATTCATTTACCGTCAGCTCCATATGGAACGTCCGATGCTCAACTTCAAGATTTATCGTTACCCGATGTTCGCCTTGTCTTCTGCCATCTCGATGGTCGTCACGATGGCGATGTTCTCGGGCATGTTATTGCTTCCGATCTATGTCCAGACGATTCGCGGTATCTCACCACTTGATGCGGGTCTCATGCTATTACCGGGTGCCATCTTGATGGCCGTCATGTCACCAATCAACGGGAAACTGTTTGATAAGATCGGTGGACGTCCTCTTGCGTTGACTGGTTTGTTCATCACAGTCGTTACCAGTTACTACTTCAGTCAGCTTGAGATGGATACGACGTATACGCATCTGATCGTCCTGTATTCGTTACGGATGTTCGGGATGTCAATGGTCATGATGCCAGTCTCGACGAACGGTTTGAACCAGTTACCAACGCGCTACTATCCACACGGAACAGCGATGAACAATACGCTGCAACAAGTATCCGGTGCGATCGGAACCGCGTTGCTTGTAACGATCATGTCGACGCATGCGAAGACACGTGGAACAGAACTCGCGTCTGAAGCGGCGAAGAACATGACGAGTCAACCGACAGCTGAAGCGGCTGCTGCTCTGAAACAACAGATCACGATGCAAGCGACGCTTGACGGAATCAACTATGCGTTCTTCATCTCGACGTTCATTGCTGGTCTAGCATTCGTCCTTGCTTTCTTCATTAAACGGGCGACACAAGCTGAAGACATCATTAGCGATCAACGTTCATTAAACGAAACGATCGTCAAACCACAAGTTTCCAATCAATAAGTACAAAAGCAGTCGCCTCTCGCGACTGTTTTTTATTTCTTAAGCTAAATACTGGTACCCCCCATACCTATATGTTACAGTAAAGATACCAACAAGATCATTAAAGGAGGTACGACTATGGCACACGATCATCCTGTCGTTCCACGAACGAACGAAGAACAAGATGCGTTGATGAAACGATTGAAGCGCATCGAAGGACAAGTCCGCGGGATTGCTAATATGGTCGCTGAAGATCGGTATTGTATCGACATTTTGACGCAAACGGCATCAATCCAAGCAGCTTTGCGGCAAGTCGAACTACAAATCATCGAACGCCACGTTAAGATGTGCATGCATGAAGTCGCCACCCGTCAAGACAGTACGGACGCTTACGTCGATGAATTGATGGCGGTCATCGCTCGATTGAAAAAGTAAGGAGGGTTTTCTGATGTCAAAAACGATTGAGTTTGATATTGAAGGCATGACATGCGCCGCCTGTTCTGCCCGGATTGAAAAAGTCCTCAACCGGATGGACGGGGTCGAAGCCACGGTCAACTTGCCGCTTGAAACCGCTCGTGTTTCGATTTCTGATGCCTATGACGATCAAGCGATCATCGAAAAAATCCGAAAAATCGGCTACGGGGCAACGGTCAAACAAGCACCACACGCAACAAAATCGAATCGCCGGATGCTATATCGCTTTATCATCGCGGCTATTCTATCGTTACCGTTGCTCGCGAGCATGCTGACGCATATTCCGAACAGTCCGTTCCACCTTCCATTCTTAATGAATCCGTGGCTACAGTTTGCTTTAGCGACACCGGTGCAATTCATCATCGGAGCGCCCTTCTATAGTGGGGCTTATAAAAGTTTACGGAGTGGGAGTGCCAACATGGATGTCCTCGTTGCACTCGGAACATCGGCAGCCTACTTTTATTCCGTTGCTGAAATGCTACTCGTCTCTGATATGCCGCATCTCTACTTTGAGACGAGTGCGATTCTGATTACACTCGTCTTACTCGGGAAAGTCCTCGAAGACCGTGCGAAACAACAGACGACGGGAGCAATTAAAAGCCTGCTCTCCCTACAAGCAAAGGAAGCCGTCATCTTAGAGGACGGACAGGAACGAACGGTCTCCATCGATGCAATTCAAACCGGGATGATCTTACTCGTAAAACCTGGGAATAAAATTCCGACAGATGGTATCATTCGCTCAGGCGACGCGTATCTCGATGAATCGATGTTGACCGGTGAATCTGCGCCTGTTCATAAAACGGTTGGGGCATCCGTCATTGGTGGTACGCTGAATACGAACGGATCTTTACAAGTCGAAGCGACAAAGATCGGACAAGCGACGGTTCTTTCACAAATCATTCGTGTCGTCGAACATGCGCAGACTGAAAAGGCACCGATTCAACGACAAGCCGATCGGATTTCTGGTGTGTTCGTGCCGATCGTCGTTGCCATCGCGCTTCTGACGTTAGCCGCTTGGTGGATGATCAGTGGATCCTTTGCGGAAGCGATTCGTCCTGCCATCGCGGTGCTCGTCATCGCTTGTCCATGTGCACTCGGACTTGCGACACCGACTTCGATCATGGTCGGAACTGGAAAAGGGGCTGAACGAGGGATTCTCTTTAAAGGGGGCGCTCAACTCGAGAATCTTCAACATGTCGATGCTGTCGTCTTTGATAAGACCGGAACACTGACAGTCGGTCGCCCTGTCGTCGTCGAAACGTTCGGTACGGAGACAGCGCTCGATTTCGCTGCTGCGCTTGAACGGCAATCGGAACACCCTCTTGCTCGCGCCATCACAGCAGAACGGGATGTCGTCTTTGATATCGAACGGTTCCACGTCGAATCAGGACGTGGGATCACGGGACAAATCATGGAACATGATCTCATCGTCGGATCGGCGCGAATGATGCAGGAACGAAACATCGTTCTTCCTGATTGGACATCACCTGGAGCGACTCTCGTATACGTCGCTGTCGATGGAGAAGTTGCAGCCGGATACGCCATCCGTGACGCGCTAAAAGATTCAGCGAAAGAAACGATCAAGCGGTTGCGCGAGACAAAAGAAGTATATCTCTTGACCGGTGATCGTCGTGAAGTCGCTGATCATTTAGCAACAGAACTGGGACTGGATCCAGCGTTCGTCTTTGCTGACGTTTTGCCGATTGAAAAGGCAGATGTCATTCAGTCACTTCAACAAACGAAACGTGTCGCGATGGTCGGAGACGGTATCAATGATGCCCCTGCTCTCGTAACAGCAGATGTCGGCATCGCGCTCGGTAGCGGAACGGACGTTGCCCTTGAAGCAGCCGACGTGACGCTACTTGGACACGACTTAAAACAAGTTTTACTTGCGATCGAGCTGAGTGAGCAGACGATGAAAAACATTCGTCAAAATCTCGTCTTTGCACTCGGTTATAACACGATTGGTATTCCGGTCGCCTTTCTCGGTCTGCTTGCCCCATGGCTTGCGGGTGCCGCGATGGCATTCAGCTCTGTCTCTGTCGTGACGAATGCGTTACGATTAAAACGTACCCCACTATCTGAAGGAGGAACATCATCATGAAAGAAACAACATTATCTGTTATCGGTATGACATGCAATCACTGTAAAGCAAGTGTCGAATCAGCTTTATCTGAAGTCGAAGGTGTACAACATGCTACTGTCTCACTCGAACAAAACCAGGTTACAGTCCAGCACGAGGATGTTCCTCGTGAACGTCTCGTCGATGCGATCGAAGAAATCGGCTACGATGTACCGACTGCTTAAATTTTCATGCCAAACTGCTTCTAACACGCAGTTTGGCTTTTTTATTTTTTGAAAAGCGGGAATGTACGGAGTAAGGAGGGGTTCGTATGGTACCGAAAATCGAATTCGTAGAACACTTCGACGACAACAAAGGAAAACGATTTAAAATCGAACTTTGGAATCTCGGAACCTTCACATTCAGTGCCGAGTCAGCTCGTGGACCTGTCACCCGTTTCACCTCCATTGACATTCAATTCGTTCAAGCTTGCGTTCAACGAATGCGCTCGATCGTGGACGCCAAAAAAGCATTTCAGGAAGACCAACCAGTCTAATCCTGTTCTTTTTCCATTCTCCTCATGGCGCTTGCCATGAGTTTTTTTGTTTCCGGTCAATGTTTTTCAATATTTTTGTCTTTTTTTTCGAAAACCAGTATCGCTTCGGCAAGATGAACCGATAAGAAACAGACATCATTTTATTCACATCTTGAGTATTGGAGGCAACTACGTGCGTAATCCTTTTAAAAGTAAGACTACTTCGGCTTATCAAGCTACCATCGGCTTTCCTGATTCCCGTCTCATTACGAAGACGGCAGATCCTGATCTCACATCCCGTCTCGTATACATGGGGTATACAGAAGAACAGCTACAGACACTTAAATCGATGGCACCTGTCGTTCAAGGCATCTTAGATGAGGTTCTTGAACAGGTCCTCGATCATCTTCTATTAAATCCTGAGATGGCAACCATCGCAAAACAATCGTCGACACGCGAACGACTGAAGAAAGTCTTTGCTGACTACTTCACGAGTCTACTGACAGGAAATATGAACGAGTCATTCCTCGCGATGCGTACGCGAATGGGACAGACACATAAACACAACTTCGTTCCCGTCACTTGGTTCATCGCTTCGTATGCTGCGTTTCAGACGTTGTTGATTCCAAAAATCGTCGAACACTATCAGCATGACCCAGCACAACTGACAACAGCTGTGCTTGCATTGACTCACGCAATGAACTTAGACGCTCAGATCGTGACGAGCCAGTACGTCGATTCTCGCTTGAATGAAGTGACGACGGCGAACGAGTCACGCCGTCAACTTTTGACGGACGTCGTTCGTGTCAGTCAAGAAGTCGCAAGCTCAGTTGAGCACACGGATCATGCCATCATCGAGACGAGCCGACGTGCTTCACAAGTATTAGCAGAAACAGCTCAGACGGAGCAGACAAGCCAGCAACTCGTTCAAATGACGATTGCTAACGAACGACAGATGCAACAGATGGAGCAACAATTCGCTCAATCGACACAACAAGTTGGTACTTCGCTTGAAAGCATCCATGAATTGAAGACGACATCGGATGAGATCGTCCAGATGACGCAAAGCATCGAAGCGATCGCCAATCAGACGAACTTACTCGCGTTGAATGCTTCGATTGAAGCAGCACGTGCCGGTGAACACGGTAAAGGATTTGCTGTCGTCGCGACGGAAGTTCGAAACCTTGCCGAGAATGCGAAATCGTTGAGTAGCAGTATCAACGGTCTGATTCAAAAGAACAATGGTAATATCACACAACTCGTTTCTCAGATGGAAGACATTACACGTGCCAACACCGCATCTCAGCAAGAATTGCAACAAGTTAAACAAGGAATTCAAACCGTTAAGAGTGAAATGGAGAATTCCCTCACCTTGTTTGGACGCAACAAAGAAAACCTCGGGCAAATCGTCGAGACGATCCAAGGTCTCAGTAAGACGACACAAGGCTTGACGACACTGACGACGGATCTTGTCGCTGCTTCCGAAACACATTAAAAAATAGGCAATTCTTATTCTCGGTTTTAACCGAAATAAGAATTGCCTATTTTACTTTACTCGTCTTGTTCTGCTGTGACGACAAGACGCTGATCGTATCCTTTTGATTCTGAAAACGTACCTATACATGAAATGAGCGTCAGTTTATTCATGACGGTTGCACCGAAGATTGATCCGACAGGTGCTTCATCGACAGGATAGGACATGACGTTCGTCACCACGTACGATACCTGTTGTCCTGTTTTTCCCGTCACTTCAATCCGTTGCCCTTTTTTCATCTTGGCTAAATCATAAAAAACAGCGGGACCTTCTTGATCATCCAAATGTCCGGCTAGCACGACATTTCCGGTTTGTCCGGCTTTTGCTCCGTATTTATACCAAGCGACCTGATCGGTCTGTTTCGGAACATCCATCCGTCCTTGTTTATCCTTCCCGACGACTTCGATGTTCGCTTTCACATCGAGCGTCGGAATTGTAATACGCGTTGGTATGAACGCCTCTTCGTCCACCTTTTCGGATGGCGTGGACGAAGAAGACGTCGTTGTTTCGGTTTGTTTTGGTTTTTCCGGCTTTGTAGCATCTGGAGGTGATCCCGATTGACATCCGGCTAATACGAGTAAGAGAAGAAGACTACTCTTAAGCGTTTTGTTTACGACGGACGACATACGCTGTTCCTACTAACAAGGCAGCTGCTGCTGCGACTGCCCATGGTGTAGCAGAAGCCGTATCAGATGAACCACCAAGTCCTGTTTCTGGCATTGATGCCATTTCACCACCGTCTGGGATCAAGAGGACTTCAAATGCTGGTTCGCCTTCAAGTAAGCCGATTGCGAGTGCTGTATAGTTTTTGCCACTGTCGAGTTTGACACCATCCAGTGCTTTGACGACATCCGTTGCGCCTGCAGGACGGACTTCAAGGTCATACGTACCTGCATCGAGTGTACCGTAGTCAGAGACTTTTGAGAATTCAAGGTTACTGAAGAGTGGGTCTCCACCTTTTGGTGCGACATCAACAGCTGGCGCATCTGGTGCAAAGTGTGCGACACGAACCATTGATTTTCCATCTTCGCCTTTACCATTGTCTTCCATGACCGCGAGTTTGATATCAGCTAATTTGCCGATTGCTGCGACCGAATAGAATTTACCAGCTTCTACGTTGAGTGTTTGAGAGAGCACAGGATCTTTCGTAGTTCCTGCAGCGAATACTTCTACTTTATGTTCGCCAGCTGGTAGTGTGAGATAATCTGTGACATCTTTGAATTTTGCTCCTGATACCGCTTTTTTGCCATCGACCGCGATATCGACTGCCGGAGCATCTGGTGAAGCATGAATGACACGAACCATTGCGTCATCTGCTGCGCCTACTGGTAGCACGAATAGTGCAAACAGCAACGTAGCGGTCACAAACGATAAGAGTTTCTTCATCTTTTTTCCACCTTTCTGATTGTCAAATGTACATCGCTCTCAAACCAATATTCTTACACTTCAGAACATTTCCTTCGTGGTGACATCTTAAACTTAAGATACTGCCGTAAATGTGTAAAGATTTCAGTGTGCTATGAACTTGTTCTACAAACACATTGACTTTTTCTTTCTTTTCGAAATAAAATATCTTAAATAACAATAGAAAAGAAGGTTAAAACCTATGGATTCCTACGATTTAAAAATTATTACTTTTTTGAAAAGGGATGCCCGGATGAAATGGTCAACACTTGCACAACACATCGGCTTATCGGCACCGGCTGTTGCAGAGCGCGTCGCACGCTTACAAGAGCAAGGTATCATCCGTCAGTTGACGACGGTTCTAGACCCCTCCTCCTTTGACTATCGTCTTGCTGCATTCGTCGCTGTTTCACTCGAGCGACCGGAACATCGAGCGCCATTTCTAAAACGGATTCAAGAACTTGAGTATGTACTGGAATGCCATCACGTCGCCGGGGACGATGATTACCTACTTAAAATCCGTTGTCGGGATACAGAACAACTTGATGAAATCATCACCTACCACATCAAAGAATTAGCAGGTATCCTGCGGACGAAAACGACGATCATCATGCGAACGGAAAAGGAGTCGCTTCATTTTCCGTTACCCGAGGTGGACTGATGTTTACGACTGGTTTTGGAATCGGGTTTGCCTTAGCCGCCCCCGTCGGTCCGATTGGCCTCTTATGCATGCAACGAACTCTTCGACATGGACGAATTTCCGGAATTGTTTCCGGACTCGGAGCCGCAACGGCAGACTTTACTTATGGATTGCTTGCCTTATCTGGTTTTTCACTCGTCCAATCTTTACTCACCCAAGCATCCTGGATGCAACTGATCGGCAGTCTGTTTTTGTGTTACATCGGCTGGTCGATGTTTCAAGCTTCTTCGATCGCCTCAATTTCCGATACAGCCTCGTCACGGTTAAGTAGCTATCTATCCGTCTTACTCCTGACGTTCTTGAACCCCATGACGATCACGCTATTCCTGGCGTTGTTCGCACGATTTAAATTGACGATGACGAACGGACAGGATGCCTTTTTGTTTCTAATCGGTATTTTTCTCGGTTCTGCCACTTGGTGGGTCATCTTGGCGAACATCACACACCTGCTCAAGCACCAGCTTGCGACACCCACTTTACGTATCATCCAGTGGACGTCTGCCAGTCTAATCATCGGATTCGGTGCGTTCGGGATCATTCAATTCTTCCTCTAAACAAAACAAAAGAGACCGACATCACGTCCGGTCTCTTTTGCTTTTTCATTTAATGAATCCAATCATCATTTCGCGTAATACTTTCGCTGCCGCGATCGCTGTCATGTCGGATTGATCGTACGCTGGGCATACTTCTACCAAATCCGCGCCGATGACGTCGACGTCTGCTCGTGCGATCATATGAACGACTTCAAGTAGTTCCTTCGTTGTCACTCCACCGATTTCTTGTGTACCTGTCCCTGGTGCTGCTGACGGATCGAGAACATCGATATCGATCGTGACATAGACCTTTTTACCGGCAAGTGTCGGAAGAACTTGACGAAGCGGCTCGACGATCTCGTATTTGAAGAGGTTGTAGCCTGACGTTTTCGCCCATTCGAACTCTTCTTTCATACCTGAACGAATTCCGAATGAATAGCAGTTCTCTGGTCCGATCAAGTTTGCGATTTTCTTAAGTGGCGTCGAGTGCGACAATGGCTCTCCTTCATACTCATCGCGTAAGTCCGTATGCGCATCAAAGTGAAGCACGACGAAATCATCGTAGTGTTTATCGAACGCTTTGACGACTGGCCACGTGACTAAATGTTCGCCACCCATACCGAGCGGGAACTTGCCTGCTGTCAGTAACGAATCGACGTATTCTTCAATCATATCAAGTGATTTTTGAGCATTCCCGAATGGTAACGGGATATCTCCCGCGTCAAACAACTTCGCGTCGGCGATGTCACCATCTAAGTACGGGCTATATTCTTCTAAACCAAGAGATACTTCACGGATACGTGCCGGACCAAATCGTGAACCCGGACGGAAACTGACCGTCCAGTCCATCGGCATGCCGTATAAAATTCCTTTTGCATCTTCGTGAGTCGGTTGACTCGCAATAAAGACTTTTCCTGAATATGCTTCATCAAAACGCATGATCCATTCCCCCTGTTCATTTGCCGTTTGCTGATACAAACGTCTGTTTACCTGACAACAGAGCGATTTCGAAGATCGAAACCGCTCTGTTCATGTGTGCTATAGTGACTGAGCTCAGCCGTTCGTCAAATCTTTAACGAATTTCGGAAGTGCGAAAGCTGCCGTGTGAAGCTCAGGCGTGTAATACTTCGTGTCGATCTCGTGAAAACGCTCTGGTGCAACAGCAAGCGGATCGTGTTTCTTTGATCCGATCGTGAACGTCCAAAGACCACTTGGGTAAGTTGGCACGTTAGCGATGTAGAGCTTCGTGATCGGGAAGATTTCTTTGACGTCACGTTGAACATCACGGATCAAGTCTGGTGTGAACCATGGGTTATCCGATTGTGCGACGAAAATACCGTCTTCTTTTAGTGCTTTTGAGATACCAGAGTAGAAGCCCTTCGTGAACAAGTTGACAGCTGGACCAACCGGTTCTGTCGAATCGACCATGATGACATCATACTCGTTTTCTGCTTCTGCGATATGCATGAATCCATCCCCAACGATGACTTCGACGCGTGCATCGTCCAATCCACCTGCGATGTTCGGGAGGTATTTTTTCGAATACTCGATGACTTTTCCGTCGATCTCAACTAGGACTGCTTTTTCAACGGACGGGTGTTTCAAGACTTCACGGATGACTCCGCCGTCTCCTCCACCAACGACCAGAACCGATTTTGGATTCGGGTGTGTGAACAATGGGACGTGCGCGACCATCTCGTGGTAAACGAACTCGTCCTTATCTGTCGTCATGACCATTCCGTCAAGTAACAACATCGTACCGAACTCGTCCGTTTCAACCATCTCTAGGCGTTGAAACTCCGTTTGTTCGCTCTCATAAACGTGGTTGACACGGAATGTGATACCGTAATCTTCCGTTTGGTGTTCCGTGAACCATAACTTTAATTTTTGTTCCATTTGCGATAGAACCCCTTTCTTTCATCAAGACAAAAGTTGTTCGTATGCGAGTGGCGTTTACGGCGCTTCTTAATCATACAAATGCGAGTATACCGAATTTCGAAAGAAACTTCTATATAATTCGAAAATTTTTGTCTTCTGTCTTTACTCGACGAACGTCACGATTTCATCAAGTGGACGACGTTGCTTATCACGTTTTGGTTCGTCTGCCCGGTAACCGAATGCGACCATGACCGGCACCGTGAAAACAGAACGATCGAGCAGTCCACGATCGACGAGTAATTGCTCGACGGCTTGCTGGTCGAATCCTTCGATTGGACATGAATCGATACCGATTTGTGCTGCCGTCGACATCATGTTTCCGAGTGCGATATAGGCTTGTTTTGCTGCCCAGTCTTCCATCGCTTTTGGGTTATCACTAATCGCGAAATCCTCCTCTAAAAACAGACCATAACGCTTCGTCCGTCCGGCCTTTGCTTCTTCGGATAGACCAAGGAAATCCATCATCTGCGTGACATGTGGACCATTTGCCTGCATTTGTTCTCCTGTCCGGGCGAGGAACAAGACGAAGTGACTCGCTGTCGGCAATTGTCCTTGTGCGCCCCAAGAGATTTCTTTTAATGCGTCTCGGATTTCTGGATTTTGAATGACGAGCATATTCCATGGCTCATATCCGAACGAGCTCGGTGACAGACGCGCCGTTTCTAAAATGAACCGAAAATCGTCTTCTGGGATCATTTGACCATTAAATGTCTTGGTCGCATGACGAGATTGAAATGCTTCGAGAATCGCTTGTTTTTGTTGTTGTTTTTCCATTGGAAATGCCTCCTTCAAAATGATGACTGCTTTTGTTATATCAAATCTGATTTCAGACCGCCTCTGATTTGCTCACATCAAGCTTTACGTTAGTTTTAAGACGAAACGGGAAATAATAGTATTAACGTTTTCCTTTTTTTATTTCCACATTATTTTAAAAACGCTTGATTGCAATCTTTTTTGCTTATCCTTCCATGAAAAACATTGATCTCTTTATTCTCATTTCCCGGTCGATTTGCTTTTCCACACAAATGTTTGTTACGGTAGTACCCTGCGTGATTAGGTTTTGTTATCGGATCGACGGGGTAATGATAATGTCGTTGCCATCATTTGATACAGAACAACTATGTAAAATTCGAAAGAAGGTGTTGAACACGATGGAAAATAATCGAAAAAGTAAGATCACAAAAGTCTTTATGGTATCCGTCATTTTCTGTGTGCTCTTTACCATATGGGGAATCTTACCGGAATCCCTAATCGGTGCAGCTAGTCTCGGAAATGTCACAGCTAAAGCACAATCCTTTGTTTCTAACGGATTTGGCTGGCTATATCTTCTCGGCATGAGTGCTTTTTTAATCATTGCTATCTTTTTAATCTTTTCCCGCTTCGGTTCGATTCGACTCGGTAAGGATTCGGACCGTCCTGAATATGGTCTCATTTCTTGGTTTGCTATGCTCTTCAGTGCTGGTATGGGAATCGGGCTTGTCTTCTGGGGTGTCTCAGAGCCATTGACGCACTTTCATACACCGCCAGTCGCAACAGATGATCCAACGGAAGCAGCACGCCTCGCGATGCGCTATTCATTCTTCCACTGGGGATTACATCCTTGGGCATTATACGCGATCGTCGCGCTTGCTATCGCTTACTCGACATTCCGAAAAGGACGTCCAGCTACGATTGGTGACACTGTCGCTTCATTGATGAAGCCTCGGTATGCTTCTGCCGGTAAAGGTACCGTCGAAGTACTCGCCATCGTCGCAACAGCATTTGGTGTCGCGACGTCGCTCGGTCTCGGTGCACAACAAATCTCAGGTGGATTGAACTTCCTAACGAGTAGTATTCCTAACTCCTTCCTGACACAAATGATCATCATTGTCGTTGTGTCTGTCCTTTACATGATGAGTGCGGCATCCGGACTCGATAAAGGAATCGTTCGTCTCAGTAACGCCAACATCGTCCTCGCCGTTCTGTTGATGATCGGCGTCCTGTTCCTCGGACCGTTCAGTTTCATCATGGACCTCTTCGTGCAAACAACAGGTGCTTATTTGCAAAACTTACCGGTCATGAGTTTCCGGGCATCTGCCTTTAATCCAGACGAACGAGGCTGGATCAACGATTGGACGATCTTCTACTGGGCATGGTGGATTTCCTGGTCACCATTCGTCGGTACGTTCATCGCCCGTGTCTCGAAAGGACGGACGATTCGTGAGTTCGTCATCGGGATTATGCTCGTCCCAACGATCTTTGGTCTCCTTTGGTTCTCTGTCTTCGGTGGATCAGCGATTTGGAACGAATTGTTCCAAAATGTCGATCTGATCTCGACGGTCAACGATAAAGGAGTCGAAACTGGTATGTTTGCTCTATTTGAAACATTCGGTGGCTTAGGCACGTTCCTTAGCATCGTCGCTGTCTTCTTGATTACGACGTTCTTCATTACTTCGGCTGACTCCGCGACATATGTTCTCGGTATGCTATCGTCTGGTGGTAGTCTCATGCCAAGCTTACGCATCAAGCTTGCTTGGGGTATCATCCAGTCTTCAATCGCCGCCGTCTTACTTTATGCCGGAGGATTGAGTGCCCTACAGGCAGCAGCTGTTCTAGCCGCCTTCCCGTTCATCTTCGTCGTCGGAATGATGGTCATCGCCCTGTTCAAAGATTTATCGGAAGAACCCGATGCGCAAAAAGAAGTCACAGACTTAAAACAAGATGCCTAAATCGTTTTGAATTCCTCCTTCCGTCGCATACGGAAGGAGGTCTTTTTTGTTATCCTGAATTATGCAAAGTAGAAAGAAATGAGGTGGCTCATGCGAAAACGTACACGCTGGTTAGTATCCCTCAGCGTCCTCGCATTAGGAAGCTGGTTTTTATATCGTGAAAATAACATCATTGATGTCTCACAGGTGACGGTTACGTCAAATCGCTTACCGGAAGCATTTGATGGTTATCGTGTCGTCCAAGTAGCAGATTTACATGGCAAGGCGTTCGGGAATGAACAAGAACGACTACTGAAGAAAATTGATCGCGAAAAGCCGGATCTCGTTGTCATGACTGGCGATTTGATTGACTCGAGGCGAAACGGTGAAGAAGCTGCCCTTACACTCATGAAAGCGCTCGTCGATCGATACCCGGTCTACTTCGTCACCGGGAATCATGAGGTTCGACTCAATCTAACGATTTTGCCAAAGCTTGAACAACTAGGTGTCACCGTTCTCCGAAATCAATCACGTGTCATCGAATACCAAGGTCAATCGATTTCGTTACTCGGTATCGATGACCCGACGACGACACGGTGGCGCGAAGGGCTATCAGAACCGGATGGGATTCGTCAAAGTCTCGATCAAGCATTGCAAGACGTGTCGCCTGATGCATTTCAACTTTTGCTTGCCCATCGTCCGGAATATAAATCCTTGTATGCCGAGCGTTCCGTTGATCTCGTCTTATCCGGTCACGCCCACGGCGGACAGATCCGCCTGCCGTTTACGGAAGGTCTGTATGCCCCTGGTCAAGGATTCTTTCCAGCGGTGACGGCAGGTCGCTATCAGGAACAGCAGACGGAACTGATTGTCAGTCGCGGTCTCGGGAACAGCCTGTTTCCGTTTCGTCTGTTCAATCATCCAGAACTCGTCGTCTTGACGCTAAAACGACCATGAAAAAAGAACGTGTGCCGCGGCACCCGTTCTTTTTGTTTAGACTAACGCTTCATGTAAAGCAGCGTCAGCATTTTCCCACATCTCCGGTTTATGTGTCTGCAAGAAATCACGTAACAATTCCTTTGAACGCTCATCCATATGATCGACAACGATCCGTCCTTTAAGGGATTTATCCATCTTGTTGACGTGATCAGCAAGAATCTTGAACCCGCGACGCGCTTCCGCATCGACTAGCAGATCGCAGGCAGCGACACCACCATAATAGAATCCTTCTGGCTTACGACCGACCGTCACCCAGACGATCCAGTACAGTTTACCGTTTGGCGTATCGGCTTTGTCCGTCGTGAACTTGACGCGTTTCTCGATGGCTGCTTTCGCGTGCATCGCGCCCATGTCGATGTAAGCTTCGCCGTCTTCCGGAGAAATGATGACGGGTGACATACTATTTAAGCTAAGTGTCCCGACACCAAATCCTCCGTGACCGTCTGTAGAGTTATCTGAAATGATATTAAAGTTAATCTTTTTTTCCATCGTGTTTTGTCCCCTTTTAATCCTGTTGCTTCTATCATACCGTATTCCGAGGTGTCTGCAACCAGTCACTCGTAACGGAGAAGCTGTAATTGTTCCTCTGATGCTCGGCGAATCGTCGGGAGACGATAACACGTCATGGACGCAATTTCCTCATGCGCCGGAGGATTGACCTCTTCAAGATGAAGCAAGGCGCGGTCAAACAGAGTTTGCGCAGCACGACCGAACAAGAAGAAACGTTCCAGTGAAGAACACCGCGACCGAATCGCACGTAACTGATGCGCAAGTTCTCTCACTTTCGCCTCGACCTCTTCTTCCATGTCAGCTGTCGGTTTTCGATTTTGAAACAACGGTTTGAAACGTACATCGTCTTCAAGCAACGTCAACATCCCGTATCGCTTTGCTTCTTTTTGATTCAGCAGTTGAGCGAGTTCTTTATCCGTTACGAGTCGCCCGAATGGAATGTTCTGTTCAAAGACGATATCTGAGACTTCGAGTCCTTTAGCACCAGACAACGGATAATTCGTATCTTCCGGTAACGCCCGATCAAAAATCAGTAACGTATGAATCTTCTTCCGTATGATTGCGTCCATATGTCTCTCCTTTTCTGCCGTATGTGTATGACTACCTTCGCTTCCGACAAGAATAGCTCCTACCTTATACCCTTCTTTTTCGAAAACGATGTTCGAATTGACGAATCCCCTATCGAATGCGCTATACTGATGGCGTATCGTCATCATGTTAGAGGGGGAAATGAAGTCATGCCATATGTTACGGTTAAAATGTTATCGGGTCGTACAGTCGAACAAAAACGCGCTTTGATTGAAAAAGTCACGGAAGCAGTGTCGGAAACGACGAATGCTCCTAAAGAAAACATCACGGTCTTCATCGAAGAGATGGAAAAAACAGATTACGGTCAAGCTGGCGTCATGTTCGCGGATAAATAAACAACAAGAGACGTCCGGTCGTTACCGTACGTCTCTTTTTCCCATCTGCTTGATCTCTAAGGAGGAAAACTTATGACTACTGTTACTGTACTTGGTGCGACCGGTCGAACGGGTCGCCCTTTGATTGATCGGTTATTAGAAGACGGCTACGACGTTCGTGCACTCGTACGTTCCACGTCACCGGACTTACCCGTCCATGACCGACTTCACGTCCTGACGGGAGACGCGACAAATCCAGAGGATCTCGAACAAGCACTTGCAGGAAGCACCGCTGTCTTCAGTTGTCTCGGTACCGATCAACAGCAGGTCCTCTCGACAGCGATTCCACATCTCGTCACGAAGATGAAGGACGTAGGTATCGAACGGATCGTCTTCATCGGTACAGCAGGCATTCTCGATGCATCAGAAGAACCAGGAAAGTATCGTTTCCAATCGAGTGAGTCCCGTCGACGCTCGACGATTGCAGCAGAGGATCACTTGAAAGCTTATTTGACCTTAAAGGATGCAGACGTCGACTTCACCGTCATCTGCCCAACACAACTGACGGAAGACAAAGCACTTGCTGCTGACGACCTGTTGATCGAGGCGACACGCTTCACTGCACCGACAGGACCGATTCCCCGGGAAAACGTCGCGCAGTTCGCCGTTGAAGTCTACCGTGACGGAACCCATCATCGCGTCCGTGTCGGGATTGCGTCGCACGGTACGACTAAATGACAGACAAAAAGAGCAATGGATCAATGATCCATTGCTCTTTTATAAGTGTATCTCTTAAAGCAAGACGCTGACGACGATTGCCGTCAAGACACTGACGAGTGTTGCGCCGTAGAGTAACTTCAGACCAAAACTAGCCGCAACGCTTCCTTGGCGGTCGTTCAATCCTTTAACCGCACCAGCGATGATTCCGATTGACGAGAAGTTCGCAAACGAGATCAAGAAGACAGAAACGATTCCGAGTGTGCGTTCCGAGAATTCTTTTGAGTATTCTGGAAGGCTCAACATCGCAACGAATTCGTTCGTGATCAATTTCGTTGCCATGACACTACCGGCACTGACAGCTTCCGCCCATGGAATACCCATGATGAAAGCGAACGGTGCAAAGATGTATCCGAGGATTTCTTGGAACGAGATGTTTAGAACCATCAAGAAGATATCGTTGACCATACCGATCAAGGCGTTATAACCGATCAACATCGCACCAACGATGATTGCGACTTTGAATCCATCCATGATGTATTCGCCGAGCATTTCGAAGAACGTTTGTTTTTCTTCGACGATTTCAAGAATATCTTCTTCCGGATCAACCGTGTATGGGTTGATGATCGAGACGATCATGAAACCACCGAACAAGTTCAATACGATTGCTGTAACGACATATTTCGGTTCTACCATCGTCATGTATGCACCGACGATCGACATCGAAACCGTCGACATCGCTGACGCACACAATGTGTAGAGACGGTTTGCTGGTAATTGACCGATTTGTTTTTTAACTGTGATGAATACTTCTGATTGTCCGATCGCAGCTGAAGCAACCGCGTTGTAAGACTCAAGACGTCCCATACCGTTGACTTTTGATAGGACGAAACCGATACCGCGCATTAAGAGTGGTAAAATCTTCGTGAATTGTAGAATCCCGATCAAAGCAGAGATGAAGACGATCGGGAGCAAAACATTGATGAAGAATGGTTGTGCGCCTTCGTTCGCTAAACCACCGAAGACGAAATCAATTCCGATTGCCGCATAACTAAGCAGTTTTTCAAAGACTTTCGCGACGCCACGAATGACGATATATCCGAACGATGTATTGAGTAAAATGAACCCAAGTACGAGCTGAAGAACTAGCATGACCGCAAGCGGTTTCAATTTGATGCCTTTACGGTTACTGCTGACAAGGAGTGCCAAGCCGAAAACGATAGCCAGTCCGAGTAGTGCGATAAGATATTTCATGAAGTACCCCTCTATCTATTAGTTGTTTATCAGTTGTACATTCGTACGATGTCTGACGTTTAATCTCTTTCCAAGTAATAGAATAATCAATATTTCGAAGAACTACAAGAGGAAAAGTTCATTTAGTAACCGCTTTCGTTATTTTCATAGACTTTCAAGACAAACTTTTCCAAGCGTTCCCGAACATTGTCCTGACTAAGGTTTTGCCTTCCATATGCTTTCCACCCCGGATAGACGTCGATCGTTTCAGGTCCAAAATCAAAAACAGCCCGAATATCCCACGCGTGATCGTAAGAACGTTTCGTCTGTTTGAGGTAGCTTTTTAAAAAATGATCCGCCATCTCAATGGATTCAAGCAAGGCAAGATTCAAACGACAATGCGCAAGGTCGACTTCAATGGGACCTACACACGCATTAATCCAATCAATCGTATGGCACGTTCCATTCATTTCGTATAACACATTGACCGGATGAAAATCCCGATGAATGAATCGGATCGTTTGACTTTCGTCCGGTTCGACCGCAAGTAGCTGACGCCATCTCTCCGGATGCTGCGTCCACGTCGGAACGTGACGCTCTGTCGCATACGGTTGATAGACATACCGAGATTCTGGTATCGGTAGTGCATGAATCGCAGCAAGCATCTGTGCCAGTCGATCGACATATTGCTCATCCACCTGATCAAGCCGGATCTCTCCCGGCGAGCGGGTCATATATAACCACGGCGGGACTTCGTCTCTAACATCGGTTTGATAGTCCAACACATCTGGTGCTAAGTCACCTGCTGCTTGTAACGCAAACACTTCATGCAAGACAAGATCCGGCTCCTCATGTAGCCAGTCTTGATTCGTATGGACGCGAAGAATTCCCTCACCGACTCGAAAAACAAGGGAGGATGTCGCGCCTTTTAAGACTTCGACCTCTCCTCCTTCCTGTCCAAGCTGTTGCAAGATTTTCGTAAGGACAGCGGACGATATCATGATGTCACGCTGCCAATCAATAACTGGTCGATTTGCATCTTCTCATTCGCATGTTCGCGCAAGTCGTGCAAAATTTCTTGCGGGAAGAACAGCTTCTCATCCGTCTGGCGTGACGTCGCGATGGCTTGAACGAGTGGTGAAACTTGCGAAATCTCTTTCATTTGCCCATCCTTCATCTGCAACATGATCGGCTGCTTACTGATTTCACCGTTATCTCCATATAAATCGTAAGGAAGACGACTGAGTTTATCTTCAAGCAGATAATACGTCGGATTCAAGCCGATTGCTTCGAACAACTCACACAACTTATCGTGGACGAGTTCACGTTTTTCAGCCGGATAATCGACATACTTGAACAACTTCCGGTCAACGAATCGCCCCGATAGATCTGCAAGGATTGGATCCTGTTCATTCGCCCACTGCTGAAAATAGAAGTAGACGATTGTCTCATCCAGCCCAAGGAAATCACGCAACTCCATCTTCTGATCAAATAGCGGCATCAAATGGATTGGTGCAATCGCAAACGGATATGCGGACAGGTACAACTCCTGCGCCCGTTCGAGAATGGCTTTTAATAGGTAATCACTCGATCGTGTCACCGGATGCAGGTAGACTTGCCAATACATCTGATACCGCCTCATGATGTAGTCTTCGATCGAATGCATTCCGGATTGTTTGACGACCATCTGATTATGGGCCGGACGCAATACCCGAAGCATCCGCTCGAGATCGAATTTTCCGTAGCTGACACCGGCAAAATGCGCATCGCGCAATAAATAATCCATCCGGTCAACGTCGAGTTGTGAGCTGATCATCGTAACAAGCAGTTGATTCGGGTGCGTCTTGTTGATGATCGATGCTACTTCTTCCGCAAATCCGTCTCCGACTTGGTCGAGGACTTTCTTGATTTCCGTATCCCCGAGAATGATCCGCTCCGTCCACGTTTCGTGATTAACACCGAAGACGTTCTCGAATGCGTGCGAAAACGGACCGTGTCCGACATCGTGTAAGAGTGCCGCAGCCAGCGTCAACTCCCGGTACTGATCGTCCCAATCGGCGCGACCGTTGAAGACATCGATCAGTTGACGCGTGATTTCATAGACACCGAGCGAATGATGGAACCGTGTGTGCTCTGCTCCATGAAACGTCAAAAAGGATGTTCCGAGTTGTTTGATTCGGCGTAGTCGCTGAAATTCACGTGTACCGATCAGTTGCCAAATCAACTGATCACTGACATAGATATAGCGATGAACCGGATCCTTGAAGACCTTCGTTTCCTTTAATTGTCCTAATGATTGATACATATGTTTCTCTCCTTTAAATCGTGTCTATGTCGTTGTTGTTCGGTTTTGTTTCCAAGGATTCCTGTCTCCCGCGGCGCTTCGCACAGAAACTTTACACACCCTGTGCTATAATGATGTCGCAAATCTACAATAAAGGAACGAGCCTATGGGAATCGAACTCTTAAAACAAGAACATTATCGTATTTTTGATCAAACGTCACTCGGAACTGCTTTCCATGCGACACAATCGTTTGCGATGGACGACACATTATGTGCTTCCGTTGCAACAGAAGGAGCCGCACTCCGCTCTTGGATTCACCACGAAACCGTCGTCCTCGGCATCCAGGATGCCCGTCTTCCTCATCTTGCTGACGGTGTAGCCGTTCTGCATGAACATGGTTTCTCGCCCGTCGTCCGTAACTCAGGTGGTCTTGCCGTCGTCCTCGACGCTGGTGTCTTGAATATTTCACTCGTCTTACCGGAACGCGGCGGCATCGATATCGACAGTGGTTACGAAGCGATGCTTGCGCTCGTCCGCCGCATGTTCGCACAAGAAACGGACGCGATCGTCGCTGGTGAAGTCGTCGGATCGTATTGTCCCGGTTCTTATGACTTATCGATTGCCGGTAAAAAATTCGCTGGTATCTCCCAGCGTCGTGTCCGTGGCGGAGTGGCCGTTCAAATCTATCTTTGTGTCAACGGAAGTGGAAGTCAACGCGCCGCTTTAGTCCGTGACTTTTACGAGGCAGCGCTTCAAGGTGAAACGACGAAATTCGTTTATCCGACCGTCGTGCCGGAAACGATGGCGTCACTCGAGGAACTGCTTGGTACTCCATTGACAGTCGAGGAGTGCTTACGTCGTGCATATGAAGCGTTACTTGCGCTCGACGCTGATTTGACGCCCGCAACTTTGACGGAACTCGAGAACGAGCGATTCGGCGTCAACTTGAGTCGGATGCTTGATCGAAACGAAAAAGCCCTAGGTTAAGAAAGGAGAGAACGTGATGATCCGATTGATCACAGACAGTGGTGCTGATGCACCAAAAGACATGTTAGATGCATATGATTTTACGGTCATGCCATTCGGCGTATTGATCGACGAAGACACGTTCTTCGATGGAGAATCGATATCTCCGAAACAACTGTATGATAAGATGCGTGACGGTGCAGCACCAAAGACATTCCAAGCAGAAGTCAGCCGGATGGTCGAGGTGTTCACGCGTCACTTCGAACAAGGGGATCCCTTCCTCTACCTCGCCTTCTCGAGCGAATTATCGGGAACATATCAAACCGCGAAGATGCTAGCAGAGGAACTCGCAGAAAAGTATCCGAACGTTCCTTATCTCGTACTCGATACGAAAACCGCTTCGACAGGACAAGGATTGTTCGTTCTCGACGTCGCAGAATACGCACAAACGCATTCGTTTGAAGAAACAGTGGCTTATGCTGAAGCCAAAGTAAATACGATTCGTCATCTGTTTACAGTCGAATCACTCGAATATTTGATGCGCGGTGGACGCGTTTCGCGAGCTAGCGCCTTCATTGGTGGTCTCTTATCGATCTTGCCACTATTGACAGTCGAAGACGGAAAATTGATTCCAAAAGAGAAGATCCGTGGTCAGAAAAAAGTCATGAACCGGATCGTCGAGTGGATGGAAGAAGCACGTCCAGCGATTGACGGACATCGAATCATGATTGGTCATGGGGATTCGATCGAACGGGCAGAACAATTAAAACAATTGATTGAAGCACAGTTTTCACCAAGCGAAGTCATCTTGACGATCGCCGGCGCAGCGATTGGTTCACATACAGGACCGGGACTCGTCGTCATTGGGTATGACCTTCCACGTTAACGGCACTCATTTTTATCTTATAGTACGACAAAATGGGACAGACTCTGTTTAGAGCCTGCCCCGTTTTTTTATGAATTGTATCCGAAGAACAGCAATGCCATGCTTAATCCAAGCGAAGAGACGATGAACACGATCGCCATCCCACCCATTCCGAAGACTAACAGCTTCGGTAAATCACGTCGCTTCTTCAGAAGGGCAATTAATAACCCGACGTTGATCAAGAAGACGACGAGGAACGGAAGCAGCAGCATCCAACGCTCTTGCAGTAAAAATAAACTATCCATTTCTTTGCTCCCTTCTTTCAGACTCCAAGAATGGTCGGAATAGATTCAGACATAAGAAACGGAATAAAACATAAGCGAACAGAAGTGTCGACACTACTTCGAAACCAACATATCCGACATCACGCCACGTGATTCCTGTCGTCACCCCAGCGAACCAATACGGGAAGTCGACCGTCAACAGACTACATATCAAAGCAAGAACGGCTTCCTGACGTGTTTGTCGATCGTAAAGTGAGTAAGATACCTTCTTTATATTGAATATATTCGCGATTCCGTCATCTGATGTGTATCCTTTGATGATGCCGATGACGCCGCCTAGTACCGCCAGTGCATACCATGGAAGTGGCCAAGCGACATGAAAAAGCAGGAGTGCGAACACAATCAATAAGACGCGGATTGCCATCAGTCTTCTGTTTTCGACGCTGCCACTGCATCATGGGAATTCAAGTTGACCGTCAACGGCTTTGCTGTTCCTTTACCGGAGAAGTTCTCGATCAACTCTTTGACATCTAATCCTGACGACGCCTTTAACGTCTCTTGCAGTGATGCCATCAAATCCGTTGCGTAACCGGTGACACGGTTCGCACCGCCCCCTTCACCACTACCTGTATCAACGACTGTGATTTTATCGATGTTGCCGAGTGGTGCTGCAATCTCTTTCGCGTACTCTGGCATCATCCGAATGACCATGTCGAGAATCGCCGCTTGTCCGAATTGTTCGAACGCCTGCGCGATTTTTTCTTTTGCTTCTGCTTCCGCAAGACCCTTCAGACGAATGATGTCCGCTTCCGTTTCCCCTTGTGCCCGCTCCGCGTCCGCTTTCGCAAGACCATCCAGACGAATTCGTTCTGCATCCGCTTTTGCCGATGCCTCGATCCGGTATTTCGTTGCATCTGCTTCCGCATATTGCTTCGCACGGTCGGCTTGGGCAGCTTGCTCAATCGAGTACCGATCGGCATCAGCGCGTTTTTTGACTTCCGCGTCGTATTGTTTCTCACGACGGAGAATTTCACGTTCTTCGAGCTCGATTTGTTTTTGACGCTCGATGATTTTGATTTGCATCTGTTGCTCGGTGACTTCTTGTTGCGCGCGTGCATTCTCAAGATCATACGCTTGGTCGGCTTTCGCCTTCGCGATATCTTGTTCGCGGCGGTAGTCTGCCATCTTCAACTGATTTTCTTTTTCCGCTTCAGCGATTTCTGTTGCGCGTTCGAGTTCTGCTTTTTTCGCATCTTTTGAAGCTTCTGCCCGTTTGATGCGTGTCTCTTTTTCCGCGTCTGCCGTTGCGATATCCGCATCACGACGAACCTGTGCAATCCGAGGTTTCCCGAGGGATTCTAAGTATCCGTTCTTGTCACGGACGTCTTTAATCGTAAACGAAACGATGACGAGTCCCATCTTCGCTAGGTCTTGAGACGCGACCCGCTGGACTTCTTGTGAGAACTTATCACGGTTCTTATAAATTTCTTCGACGGTCATCGACCCGAGAATCGAACGCAAGTGTCCTTCAAGGACTTCACGTGCTTCGCCTTCTCGCTCCTCCTTTGATTTTCCGAGGAACTGCTCCGCTGCCGTCGCAATCTCAGAAATCGAGCTACCGATCTTGATGATCGCTGTACCGTCTGCCATGACCGGTACACCTTGCTCCGTATAGACTTCAGGTGTCGTAACTTCGAGTTTACTCGATAACAAACTCAGTGGTGTCGCTTGTTGGAAGACAGGTAACACGAATGTTCCGCCGCCACGAATAATTTTTACTCGGTTGCCGGACTCATCGGTATTGACGTTGCGTCCTCCGAGATAACTACCCGATACGATCAACGCTTCTTCCGGACCGACCGTTCGGTACTTCGTAATGAATAAGACGATCAATGCAACAATCAACGCGACCGCGACGATCGATACGATTAATACTGGATTCATGTAAACATCTCCTTTTTCCATTGTTGGGGGTACGTCACGACAGACGCGACGCCTTGTTTGATCTCGATGACGAGCACCTTCGTACCTTGTGGTAGGGCAGGTCCTTCAAACAGAACGGCTGACTTTGATACGCGTCCTGAGACGTCATCGAGTAAGATTTCACCATATCCTTCAGTCGGAATCGGAACGATGACGGTTGCGCTGCGTCCTTCTAGCATCTGTTCCGAAAATCCAAGCGACTGTTCGGCTTGTGCCATCGGAACGAATAAAAAGATATGCATCAGCGTCGTCACTAATAACGCAATCACACTGCTGATGATTAAAATCAATATCGAACGAAACGGACTGAGCTGTTCGAGTCCGAATCCGATCGCTGACGTGATGATGACAAAAGATAAGATCAACGTGGGATGAAAGATTTGGTCGACGCCTGGAATGACGTCTGAGAATAGGATAGACACAAACACACCACAAGCAGCGGCCGCTAATGCATATAAATAAAGTGTACTAACGTCCATCTTCGTTCACCTCGATGTAAGGATGTGAGCCATACAGTTCGTGGTAAGCCCTTTGATAAGCAGCCCGGTTTTCCTCAAACAATAAACGAGCCAATTCTTTGTCTCGTTGATCGATTGCCTCTTCTTGACGGCGTAAGTATTTTTTCTGTGCGGCAAAATGACGTGCTAATCTTGCCTCAATCGACGGTTCTCGTTCACGCTGCAACTCCTGTTTCATCGCTCTACTCCTTTCTGAAGTACTGGCTTTCTTTATCTTCTACGCTTATTTTTTAGAAAATGTTTCAAAATGAATTCCATTTATTTTCCTTTCATTAAAAGAAAAAAACGTTCGTCCCATACAGAGGACAAACGTTTTTGAATAATTAGCGTTTATGAACGATTCGGTCGACGAACAATCAGACCATAATAGAGAATGAGCGCCAGGCAATCTAAGGTCATGATGATCAACCCCATCGGAACAGCAGACTGCTCTCCCATGATCCCGACGAGTGGTGACACAAGAGAACCGACGAGCATCGGCAAGAGCCCTAGAAGAGCCGAGGCACTGCCTGCCGTTGCTCCGTAATTTTGCATCGCTAAGGTAAAACCGAGCGTCGAGATCAATCCGACGCTTGAAACGACGAAGAATAGTGGAATCATGACGAAGATCAACTGATTCGTTAACGTCAAAGCGAGGAACAATAAGATACTTGCACCCGCAACGATCGTCAAACTAATTCGCATCAGCCGCTCTGAATCGACACGACCCGCAAGACGACCGGCGATTTGTGCTGCTAAGATAATTCCGATTCCGTTTAAACCGAACAAAAAACTGAACTGTTGCGGCGAAGCACCATAAATATTTTGTAAGACGAACGGTGAACCGGAGATGTAGGCGAACATCGCGCCCATGACGAATGCTTGCGCGAACGCATAGCCGATGAAGACGCGATCCGTTAACAAACGTCCGAACGTCTTCAACGTCGTTGTCAGGTTTCCTTCAACACGTCTATCAAGCGGAAGTGTTTCCGGTAAACGGAGTGCGACAGCAAGTAACATCATCGTGCTTAAAATCGCAAGCAAGTAGAAGACGAAATCCCAGTCACCGAACCGAAGCAACTGTCCTCCGATGACGGGTGCGAGAATCGGTGCTGTTCCGTTGACGAGTGACAAGGCAGCAAAAAACCGCGTCAATTCGGGTCCATCAAACAAGTCACGAACGATTGCCCGGGAAATGACGATTCCTGACGCTCCAGCTGCCCCTTGGATGAATCGAAGCGCGATCAACACTTCAATCGTCGGTGCCATCGCACAGGCGAGAGACGCGAGCAGATATGCGAGCAGAGCAACCATCAGCGGTCGTTTACGACCGCGAACGTCACTGAGCGGACCAACAATCAACTGTCCGAGTGCCATCCCAAGCATACAAGCGGTCAAACTCAATTGGATTAGTGATGCACTCGCATCAAACGAGCGTGACATATCCGGAAAAGCAGGTAGATACATGTCGATCGAGAGCGGTCCAAGTGCAGCGAGTGAACCGAGGATCAAGATCAACGTTAAGCGACGTGGGGTCATGGTTTCTTTCGTCATGACGTCACGTAATCCAAATCATGCAGGACATAAGCGAGGAAAAAGACGACCGATGGATTTTCATATGTCATCTGAACCTTTTTGAGTTGTGCGCGGTAACCGGTCTCATACTCGACCCCGTTCAATTTCCGTTCCATGTTCATTTTAATCAATGCATCGAGTTTATCGATCACATCAACCATCTGTCCTTCGTATGTCTCATCTTTTGCTTCCACGACGAACCGACGAAATGGTGCTCGGATTTCTTTCGGTAAATTATTGATCAACGTCTCTCCTTCTGCCCGTTCGTAAGCTTCGAAGGCCGCTGCTGTGACCGGTGTTGCATGTTTGACAGGTCCAAGAACATCTCCTGTCGTTCCTTCAACGAGATCATGACACAAGAGACGTGAGACGACTTCTTCGATGTCGATCGTGACGCCGTACTTCTCTGATTCAATCAGACCATTGAAGATACCAAGTGAGGCTGCTCGAAACGCATGTGTCGCGTCGTTATCATCAATCGTGTTGAAACGTCCTTTCCAGCGCCGAATCGTATCCATCATCAAGACGTTTTCAATGAAATGAGACATCTCGTCCTCTTCCATGACCGACTGTGTCAAGCGACGGATCGAAACGAGTGGATGTCGTTCCAGAACAGCCTTTAATTCCGCTGCCTTTTGTTCGAAAAAGACGGACTCCGTCATCCGTGCTTCCCTTCGTGCGTACAACATCGCATCGAACGTATCGATTGCTTCGACGATTCGCCCTTCCGGTGATTCATCCTCTGCATGTACGAGGTATGTCGTGAACGCTGGTTGAAGCGACTTCGAGAGTAAGGCAACGAGCTGTTCACTTGCTTGTTGTTCCATTGCCTGAATGTGTGCATGTAACGTCGGCTCTTTTTTCGTCCGGTGTTTAATGGGTCCGGTGATGACTTCGTTCATGTCATGGAATAGAGCTTTTCCGAGCAATATCTGGCGGTCGACTGGTGGTTGCCCGTCTGCTTCTTCTAAATAGCTTGCCATCAAACTGAATAAGGCAACACGAAAACTGTGACTGGCTGCGTTATCCGGAAAACGTGGTGCATATTCATCCCACCGTGGAACGTTTTGCATCCGCGTCAGCATCCGAATGAAATTACCGTTTTGCATGAAATCTCTCCTAACGAAAGACGGACAGAGAGTACCCTGCCCGCCATTGTATTATTTTGCTGATTTGGTTGAACTGCTTCCGCTACGGAACCAACCAATGATTAAAATCAGAGCAAGTACGACCCAGAAGATCGTTTGCCATAGTGTACTCTCTGGAAACTCATGCGGCAAGATGTCGATCGACGGATGCGCGAGTGTCATGACGACCAGTTTTACACCAACCCATGCGACGAGCCAAAAGGCAGCTTCTTCGATACCTGGTCGCTTTTGGAGCAAGACGACGAACCAGCTCGCGAAGTAACGCATGATGACGAGACCAATGATCCCACTGAAGAAGACGACCCAGAATTGTCCTGTATTCAGACCACCGATCGTTCCACCAATCATCGGTAGTGTCGTCGCCATGGCGACAGCAGCAAGTGTCGAGTCGACAGCAAACGCCAAGTCAGAGAACTCGACTTTAACGACCGTCCACCAAAAGTTCGGTGAGGCTTTTTGTGAGGCAATTGAATCTGGTACTTGGTGTTTATTCGATCGAGCCTCGACGATTCCTTTAAACGCGACGTAGAAAAGGTAGATCGCCCCGAGTGCTTGAAGTTCCCAAATCGTCGCTAAATACGAAGCAAAGAAGATTGCCACGAAACGTAAGACGAGTGCTCCGACGAGACCATAGAAAAGTGCTTTTTTGCGTTGATCGTCCGGTAACGGTCGAACGAGGACCGCCATGACCATTGCATTATCAGCAGAAAGTAACCCCTGCAAAATGATCAGTACGAGCCCGACGGTCGCATACTGTGTAATTAATCCAATATCCATACTAACGAATCCCCTTTATTGTTCAGTCTATTTATTATATGCCGGTCGATCGGAAAGAAAAAGATGAAAGCTCGACTCAAGTACTTAACCTTGTGTTTTATTCCCATTGTTTAAGAAAACCTAACACAAAAAAACGACCCGTCATCGACGGATCGTTTCCATTTCTTATAAGTTTTGATCAACTTTCTTTTCAGCATCTGGATTTGGTTTCGTTTTTGGTGAAGAGAACCAACCCCAAAGAGCAAGACCGACCATGACTGTCCAGAAGAAAGCCTGCCACGGTGTACTGTGGGCAAATCCTTCAGGAAGTTTTAAGGCTTCAAAGATTGTTCCTTCGATTGATGCGTGGTATTTCGGGTGTTCGAGCGCAAGAACGGCTAGCTTCACACCAACCCAGGCAACGATCGCAAACGCTGCTGTCTCAAGACCTGGGCGATCTGCGAGCAATTTAACAAAGACACGTGCTGCGAAACGCATCAAGACGACACCCATCAAACCACCTGTTAAGATGACGATGAAGTGACCTGTGTTCAAACCACCGATTTCGCCTGATCCCCAGTTTGGAAGGGCAACGGCAAGTGCTACTGCTGCAAGAATCGAATCGACAGCAAACGCTAAGTCTGCAAATTCAATCTTCGCGACTGTCCGCCAGAATTCACCTTTTGAAACTGGCTCTTCCGACTTCGGTTCTTCATCTAGCTCATTTTCAGCCCCATGGTTCTCACCGAGCTTTCTGGCTTTAACGGTCTTATAAATATGCCGTAGTCCCATGATGAGCAAGTACGCCGCTCCAAGTGCTTGGATTTGCCAAATGTCGACGAGGAACGAAATCGCGAACAATGCCGCGAATCGTAAAACGAACGCTCCAGCTAGTCCATAAAAAAGTGCTTTCTTTTGTTGTTCTCCTGGTAAGTGCTTGACCATGACCGCGAGTACGAGTGCATTATCCGCTGAAAGTAATCCTTCGAGCGCGATCAAGACGAGTACGACCCAGGCATACTGTAATAGTAACTGCCAATCCATCTCTGTCATCCCTTTCTCTTACTACCTGTAAAATAAAAAAACTTCAATTATTGACCATGACGAAAAAACAATGATTACACGTTCACCTGAACATATACTATAGGATAGTATACCCGATTGCAAGTAAGTTATTCCTACAGATGTAGAATGTGTCGATTTTGAGTCGTGCGAGTTTCGTTTATCGAACGTTCGTGATAAAATTCAAGACAATACTTCTAGCGATGAAAAGATGAAACACATTTGCGGAATCATCAGACTTGCTCGTCTCTAGCATTCCTGTCATGTTATTACTATTGAAACACTACAAAAGGACAAAGGGGCCAATGAATATGTCTACCTACCCGATTACGTTACCAACAAAAGAAGAGCGCCATAAGCTGTTCGGTTCGGTACCACCGATCAAAGGAACAAAACCGACTGAAAAAGATAAGATGGTCGACTTGCAAAATACACCGAAGAACTTCTTGTTCGCACTAGACGCTGTCGGAATCTCGAATGTCAAACATCCTGTCGTCATCCAAGACGGAGACAACACACAAGCGACAGTCGCGACGTTTGAACTGTCGACATCACTCGTACAAGACCGTAAAGGGATCAATATGAGCCGTTTAACGGAACAACTTGATCAATACCACAACGAAGGTTGGACGGTCACGAACGAGTCACTCATTCAATTCGCGCGTGATTTAGCAGACCGCATGGAACAAACGGAAGGTCAATTGACGATCCGTTACCCATGGTTCTTCACACGTAAAGCACCTGCAACAGGTCTTAGCGGCTTGATGAATGCTGAAGTATGGCAAACAGTCAGCGTCAACACGGAAACGGACGAAGCGACGTTGTCTGTCGGCTTGACGATCAACGTCACGACACTTTGCCCATGTTCAAAAGAAATCAGCGAATACAGTGCTCACAACCAACGTGGTTACGTCACGATGGAAGCATCGTTACGTGATGAAGCAGAAGACTTTGACTGGAAACAATCATTGCTTGATGCTGCGGAATCCAATGCCTCAGCGCCACTTCACCCAGTACTCAAACGTCCGGATGAAAAGCGCGTGACAGAGATGGCATACGAAAACCCACGTTTCGTAGAAGATATGGTTCGCTTGATTGCTGCTGATCTGTACGAAATGGACCCAATCGCTTCATTCTACGTCGAATGCCGTAACGAAGAAACGATTCACCAACATGACGCGATCGCACGGATCACGTTCGATAAAGACGCACAATAAGTAAGTCTGCCGTACTCTCTCTTAAACCGAGCGAGTACGGCTTTTTTTGTATACCGGCATTGCTCTCCGTTTTGCGAGCGTTTACACTTAACTCGAATGGAGGAATGCACATGTTGGAACTGATTCCTTTTTTACTCGAACGACTCGGTATCATGATCATCTTAGCGTTCATCCTCGCCCAGTGGGGACCGACACGAAGGTTGCTACGTCAACCGGAAGCAGGCTGGCAATTCCGTGTTCTCGTCCTGTTTTTTGCGACGTACGGCATTTTAAGCAATTATACAGGGGTCAAAGTCGACTTAGCTGAATTCTTACCCCATGCTTGGCTCGAAGAAGTCGACGGGACATCAGCGATTGCAAACACACGAACGATGATTGTCGTCATCAGCGGATTGCTCGCTGGTCCGCTCGGTGGATTGATGACCGGATTGATCGTCGGGGTTCACCGGTATTCCCTCGGCGGATTCACAGCGTTCGCTTGCGCGCTTTCCACCGTCATCGCCGGTGGTGTCAGCGGTCTCTTACGATCCTATTGGCGCGACCGCCTCAGTAGCCAAGCATTATTGCCCGTGTGTCTGACTGCTTTTTTAATGCTGTTTGAAATGTCGTTGATTTTACTATTCGCCCGCCCCTTTGATGCGGCAGTCGAACTCGTCCAGTTCATCTTCTTACCGATGACACTGATCAACGTCCTCGGTGTCTGGTTGTTCTTATCGATCATCCGCCTTGCTGCGCGAGAAGAGGAAACGGTTCGGGCACGAGAAGCCGAACGGTCTTTGCACATCGCCGATTTGACGCTTCCGCATCTGACGCGTGGTCTACATATCCATACGGCAGAAGCTGTCGCGGAAATTCTGTTGCAACAAACGCGAGCCGAAGCCGTCTCACTGACGGATCGTTCCGTCATCCTGGCCCATATCGGTATCGGGAGCGACCACCATCAAGCTGGAAGTCACTGGACGACGAAACCGACCGAGCATGTCTTGCAGGACGGACAAGTTCGTCTTGTGACGGAACGACTCGATATCGGCTGTCCCGTAACGGATTGTCCGCTTCAAGCCGGCATCATCGCTCCGCTCATCGTCGGGGAAACGACGATCGGGACGTTGAAAGTCTATTATCCTCATGCCGAATTGCTCGACGCTGTCGAAGTCGAACTCATTGAAGGATTAGCGAAACTGTTCTCGACACAACTAGCACTCGGGAACGCAGAGCGGCAAGCCGGTTTACTGAAGGATGCCGAGATCCGGGCACTCGAAGCACAAATTCATCCCCACTTCCTGTTTAATGCGATCAATACGATTTATGCACTGTGCCGGACGGATGTCGAACAAGCACGCACGTTGTTGCTCGAATTGTCGACGTTCTTCCGCAGTAACCTCCAAGGCGCACGATCGACGAAAATTCCGCTCCAAAAGGAACTCGAGCACATCGAAGCATACACATCTCTTGAAGCCGCTCGTTTTCCGAATCGCCCGTTTCTCGATATCGATTTAGCAGACGAGACGACGGCTTTACTCGTTCCACCGTTCATCTTACAACCATTGATCGAAAATGCGTTCCTTCATGCGTTTTCTTCTGAACAGACAGGATATGTCGGGGTGACGGCATGGTGTGAGGCAGACCAGCTGTGTCTCGAAGTCGTCGACAACGGACGCGGGATTGACGCTTCGCGCCTTGCCCGTCTCGGTCGAGAAGTCGTTCCGTCCTCAGGCACCGGTACCGCATTATTCAATACGGCAGAACGGATTCGAAGTTTATATGGTGAAAAGGGACAGTTTACGATCACGAGTGACGGTCAAAACGGCACGACGATCGCGATTCGTCTCCCGATTGAAGTCAGAAAGGAGATTCAGCATGCGCACCTTGTTGATTGAAGATGAACCGCTCGCACGTGATGAGCTCCGTTATCACGTGACCGCAGCCGGTCTTGAAGTCGTCGGGGAAACCGGTAGTGTCGAGGAAGCCGAACGACTCGTTCGCTCCCTTCAACCCGACTTAGTCTTTCTCGATATCGAGCTGACGGACGGAAGTGGTCTTGAAGTCGCTAAACGCTTAAAGTCGATGCCACGTCCTCCGGCTCTTTTGTTTGTGACGGCGTATGATGCTCATGCGCTTGAAGCGTTTGAGCTCAATGCCTATGACTACATCTTGAAACCATATGATCCGGCACGGATTGTCCGTGCGATTGAAAAAGTCGCGCGACCGCTGCCGAAAAAAGCCCCTCGCCTTGAACGTTTAGCCGTCGAGACGGGCGAACAACTGAAATTATTGTCTCCTCAAGATATCAATTATATCGTCGCTGAGAACGGAAAGACGAAGATCGTCACAGAGCACCATGCGTATCCATCGAACGAGACCTTACTCGAACTTGAACGAAAGCTTCAAGATCATCGCTTTTTACGGGTTCACCGCTCATACCTCGTCAACTTATCAGCAATCGATGCCATCGAACCTTGGTTCAACGGAGCCTATAATTTAAAAATTCATCAGATTGATGTGCCAGTCAGTCGGACGTATGTCAAACTACTGAAAGAAGCGCTCGGTATTTGAGCGCTTCTTTTTTGTGATTCAAGGTCCATTTTCAACCTTTCATCGAACGAAACCGACAACTCATCTAAAAATCAAAGAAAGCGCTTCCATAACTTGTATACTAAATCCATCATAGTTCATTCAAGAGGAGGAATTTTAGATGAGCGCTACTCCAATCGTTATTGCTGTCATCTGTATCTTATTAATCGCGTATCGTCTCTACGGCACGTTCATGGCTGCGAAAGTCTTAAAAATCAAAGATGATCGCGAAACGCCCGCTCATAAATTAGCGGATGGAAAAGATTACGTCCCAACGAACAAATGGGTCTCGTTCGGACACCATTTTGCGGCAATCGCTGCTGCCGGTCCACTCGTCGGACCTGTCCTTGCTGCTCAGTTCGGATATCTCCCCGGCTTACTGTGGCTCTTAATCGGTGCCGTCATCGGTGGAGCGGTCCATGATATGGTCGTCCTTTTTGCTTCGATGCGCCAAGATGGTCAATCGCTCTCTGAAGTCGCTAAAAAAGAATTAGGTCCCGTCGCTGGTTTTTGTGCCGGTCTTGCGATGCTTTTCATCATTACAATCACGATGGCTGGTCTATCGATGGTCGTCTTACACGCCCTTGAACATAACCCATGGGGTACATTCGCTGTCTTCTCGACGATTCCGATTGCGATGTTCGTTGGGATTTACTTACGTAAAGGTGGTAACTTAGCACTTGCTTCAACAGTTGGTTTCTTACTGATTCTAGCTGCGATTGGTTTTGGTCCTCAGTTAACGGAAACATTCATCGGCGATTGGTTCGATCTGTCGTCACGTCAACTCGCGATTGCTTTACCGATTTATGCATTCTTCGCTGCTGCACTGCCAGTGTGGCTCTTACTCGCACCTCGCGACTATCTATCGAGTTTCATGAAAATCGGTGTCTTCCTTGCTTTGATCGTTGGTGTCTTCATCATCAACCCAGACATTCGATTCCCGGCATTTACGAAGTTCGTTGATGGCGGTGGTCCAATCATCGCTGGTCCAGTCTGGCCATTCATCTCGATCACGATTGCCTGTGGTGCGATTTCTGGTTTCCACGCTTTCGTTGGTTCTGGTACGACACCGAAGATGATCAATCGGTGGAGTGACATCAAACCGGTCGCCTTCGGTGCCATGCTTGTCGAATGTCTTGTTGCCGTCATGGCGTTGATCGCTGCGACATCGCTTGAAGTCGGTGATTACTTCGCCATCAACTCAACACCAGAAGTATTCGCGACGCTTGGTATGAGCACGGTCTATCTTGATGATTTATCCCGTGAAATCGGTCTCGATCTGGCAGGTCGAACAGGTGGTGCCGTCTCACTCGCCGTCGGTATGACATTCATCTTCCGCGCCATCCCGTGGTTCAAAGAGATTGCCGGATTCTTCTTCCAATTCGTCATTCTATTCGAAGCGGTCTTCATCTTAACCGCAATCGATGCAGGAACACGCGTCGCCCGTTACTTGATTCAAGATTTCTTCGGGGAGTTCTACAAACCACTCAAACGTGTCGACTGGATTCCAGGTGCGATCTTCGCTTCGGCACTCGGGACGTTCTTCTGGGGCTATCTCCTGTTTTCGGGTGACATCGGTTCGATTTGGGCATTATTCGGGGTATCGAATCAGCTGATGGCTTCAATCGGCTTGATCATCGGAACGACGATCATCTTGAAAATCGCCGATAAAAAAGTCTATGCGCTGACGACGTTCATCCCGCTCGTCTATCTTCTGATCACAGTAACGTTCGCGGATATCTGGATGGTCGCAAACGTCTATGCGAATCCCGATTCTCCAGGTTTCAGCATCTTGAATACGGTCTTGTCCGTAACGATGGGACTGCTCGCGATCGTCATCACGATCTCAGCCGTCAAGAAATGGATTGAACTGTTGAATTCACCACGTTGGGAAAATCAAAAACGATCTGCGTAAGCGGATTGGTCATATGACAAAAGGCAGTGGACGCATCCACTGCCTTTTTCGTATCTCATTTTTAAAACGGATTATAAAAGCGATTACCATCATAGAAAGTGACGACGAATGACAAAACCGTCAAAAGTAGCACACAGCCGATCGCGACATAATCGATTCGTGTCATCGTCTGTTGGTTGTACCACGTTCGCTTTCGTCCGGCACCGAATCCACGGAGATCCATCGCATTGCTGACGGTCTCAATCCGCTCCAAACTCGTAAATAGCAACGGAAGTAAAATCTGGATGCTATTGCGTGCCCGCTGCCAAAGGGAGCCGTGTGAGACAGCAATCCCTCGTGCTTCTTGAGCGTTCGCGATCGTCCGGAAATCAGATTGAACGTCCGGAATATAACGGAGCGCTAAGGAGACCGCAAATGCGATCTTATACGGAACACCAATCCGATTCAAAGAAGAAGCGAACTCCGTCGGATGGGTCGTGACGAGAAACAACACAGCAATCGGAACGATCACACTGTATTTTAAGATTAAATTGAACAGATAAAATAATTGTTCTGCGGTCATCGTAAATCGTCCGATTCCTTCAAGTAAGACGTGACGCGATCCGTAGATTGCCACGCCCTGCTCTGGTTCGAACAGATAAACAGCGAGCGCATTAATCAGGACGAAAATCGCTGTAAAGATCAAGACGAAGCGGACTTCCCGAAACTGGATACGCGACAATCGGAATAACACGATACTGACTAACCCCATTACAAGTAAGACACGTGTATCATAGGTGAACATCGTTGCTGTCGTAAATAATAAGAATCCGATCAGTTTCGTCGTTCCCGTCAATCGATGAATCGGTGACGTTTTTTCAATATAGCCAAGCATTTCTACAGCCATTGTTCCCGCTCCTTTCGCTCCGCCGTAATCACGGACTCGACGAATCGTTCCGGATCGACTTCGAGGTGTTGCGCTAGCGTAAAGAGCGATGTTTGTTTTAAATGGGCATGATGCAGCAATTGTTCTTGATTCAGCAGTCCAAATGATGTTCCAGCATAACGGATACGCCCAGCTTGCACGAGGCAGACTTGATCGCTGTATTCTAAGACGAGATGCATGTCATGCGTGATGATGAGTAACGTCATTCCGTCCTGCTTCAATCCTTCTAAAAAGTCCATCATATCCGAATAATGCCGATAATCTTGACCGGCTGTTGGTTCATCGAGAATCAAGATATCCGGTCGTCGAACGAGAATCGAAGCAATCGTCACTCGTTTCTTCTGACCAAAACTCAGTGCTTGGATCGGCCAATTCCGAAACGGATATAATCCGCAACGACGTAATGTCTGCTCGAGACGCTCGTTTTCTTCCGCCTCACTCAGTCCGAGCGCCTGCATCCCGTAGCGGATTTCCTCCTGCACGAGGTGTTTTGAAATCATATGATTCGGATTTTGCAGAACGAATCCGATCGTTCCTGCTCGCTCTGCGATCGATTGGTTCGTGATGTCGATTCCGTCAAGCAGGATCCGACCAGCTGTCGTCCGTTGGTAACCACTCAACACTTTCGCAAGCGTGGATTTTCCGGCACCATTCTGACCAACGATCGTCGTCAGTGTTCCTTTTTGAAAAGTCGCCGTCACATTCTCAAGCACCGGCGTTCCTTGACGATAATGAAACGCCAACTGATTGAGTTCAAGCAATGAAGTAGAGGTTGCAACCTCTTTTTGGGGTGCTTTCTCTAAACGCTCTAACACGTTCGTCTGGTTGAATCGCTTTAAAAAGGGATCGATGCGGCTCGGCTGATCTGAAGGTTGAACGGCAAGCCCAGCCCAGCGTGCGGCACTGACATAGAGAGGTTCACGCAAGATCGCTTCTTGCAGTTTTCCGTTACTTAAGATGACATCCGGATGATCATCAGCGATGATTTCGCCATCGACCATGACGATGATGCGGTCAAACGGAATGACGAGTACATCCTCGATCCGATGTTCGACGACAATCAATGTGCGATTCGTATCACGTTGCAGTCGATCCATAAGCGTCATCGCCTCTTGTCCCGCTACTGGATCGAGATTCGCGAGCGGCTCATCAAACAGTAAGATGTCCGCATCTTCGACGAGGACTCCGGCTAATGCCGCCCGTTGTCGTTGTCCTCCTGATAGATCATTTAATCGTGCTTGCAAGAGCGTCTCGACATCCGTCATCCGTGCGACACGTTCGACGATCTCCTGCATTTCCGGTCGCCCAGTCTGTTTATTTTCGAGCGCAAAGGCGATGTCTTCGCCAACCGATAAACCAACGAACTGCGCATCTGGATCCTGTAACACCGTTCCAATATGCAGCGAACGATCAAATAACGATAACTCCCGGGCATCCTGCCCTTTGATCAGGACCTGTCCTTCCCACGTTCCAGGGTATGAGAACGGAATCAACCCATTGATGCACTGGGCGAGCGTACTTTTTCCTGAACCCGACGGTCCAACGATTAAGATGCGTTCGCCTGCTTGAATCGTTAATTGAATCTGCCGGAGTGTCGGTTCCGACTGACTCCGATATGTAAATGAAAAATCCTGAAATTCGATTACGTTTGTCATATCCTTCTCCCCCCAAGCTAAATGAGCTATGATCCTGCCGTCTCTTCGCACAGGATCATAGCTCATTCGGTCAAGCTTCGCGTTTCAAGCTGCCTGCTTTACTTCTTGTTTTCGCATAGGTGACGAGCAACAACGTTCCAATGACACCGACTGTCAAGATGTTCGATGTCGCAGCGACAGCCCCTTGGACGAAGACTTTGTTCGCTGGCTCCGAGTAAATTAAGATATCGAGTACCGGGGCGATGATGATCCAACCGATCGCTTGCACGATGGCTTGTGTCGCATTGAATAAGACGATTTTACGTGTCGTCAATCCGCCTTCTTCTAGACGAATCCGGTTAGCGATCAATCCGATGCCAAAACCGACGAACCCGGATACGATGACCCAGCTCCACCACGGGGACCCATATAAAATCGCATCTTTTAATCCATGACCGATCAGACCGATCAAACCGGCTGTGACTGGTCCGAACAAAACTGCCATGAATGCGAGAAATGCATAGGATGTCTCAATTGACGTGTTCGGTACGCCTGTCGGAATCACAGCGAATCGACTTAAAATGATGAATACTGCTGCTCCGATCCCGGTTGCGACGATCTGTTTTGTCGTAAATCCTTTCATGTTCGATCTCCTCCTTTAATATGTTGTACGTTAACACTCCAATCATTTCCGATTCCAACCTCAAATGCATGCGCAAACGAACCTTGATTCAAGGCAAGAGCAATCTGATCCAGCGAGTTGATGTAGACGACGCCTGAACCAACCGGCACATCGGCGAACGAATGACCAAAAAGCAGTGTTTGTTCGTAAACAATCCGTTCTCGGTACGAAATCGTTACCTTGACGTGGCTACCGATGTCGAGACCCGCCTGACGGACGAGAGCGACCGGAATATTCGTCCAGACATTTCCGAAGCGAACATCGAGAATCTCGACGATACCGGTAACACCGGTATCCGACGACGAGGCAAGTGTCCGGTCGAGCAAGACGATGTCCGAAGCAGGTAAAACGGGTCCTACTTCCTCGAAGGTGATGACATGGCTCGATAACCGAGCACCCGTGAAGGCAAAGATATCTCGTCCGTGAAACGTATACGATTCACCCATTCGAGGTAAGCGATGCCGTCGATCATCGAGTTGCCTCACTTCAGCAATGTATCCGGCTTGCCAAAGATGCGTCAACGTTCCGTTATCTGGTGTGATGATGTATTGATTCGCATGCGTCCGCGCGACGACACTCTTTCGACTCGATCCGACACCTGGATCAACGACAGAAACGAACACCGTTTGCTCCGTCCAGTACGGTACCGTCTGCAGTAACCGATAGGACGCTTCCCAAATGTGGAAGGGCGGAATGTCGTGCGTCAAATCAAAAATCCGAATCTCTGGATTGATGCTATGCGCAACCCCATACATCGCACTCACTGCCCCGTCACTCACGCCAAAGTCTGATTGCAATACCAATGCTTCTGCCATCTCGTCATCCTCCTCCTGCGGGAACGTCTCCACAAAAAAGACACCACGCCCTTATCTCTCAGGACGTGATGTCTGATCACGTGGTACCACCTTCGTTCATGGCTCAACTCACGTTCAGCCACCTCTAGGAGTACGAGACTCCCTGGAATGCTAACGGTATCCGTCCTACCGGTCGGTTCTACTGATGAACACGGTTCACGTTCTTCCGACTGCTCCGGGACCATCTTCAAATGACGAAATCGTCTCATTTCCAGCAACAGAGACTCTCTATCGATTTCTGATCACTTTACTCTTCCCGTCTACGCATGCAGATTTAGTTGTCTGAAAATTTAAATTAATAGTACAACCGTTTCATTCCTGACGCAAGGTTTTTTACTCAGAAATTTTTAAATTCGTCGTCCGGATCGTTCCCCATGGTGACACATCCGCACGGACTTCCAGTGCTTTTGCTTTTTCATATTGTTTTCCGCTTCCCTGTTCGACATAATACTGCGTCAATTGTGGAATCGACACGTATTGATCGTAATAGTCGCCAGCAACACTTCCGAAAAATCGTTCATTCGAAATCCGGTCGATTTGAGCATAACCAGAAGCATCGGTCTTGAAGCTGACATAGACACGTCCATTTTGAATCGTCGGACCTGGTTTTAAATCCGGATACTGCAGCATCACGTATTCGCCGTAAACGGGATCAAACGGATCAAACGGTTCTGCCCGAAAACGGTACGATGTTCCGAACCAGGAGGTCGCAAAAAAGCTGACAATCAACAGACCGACGACGCAAGTCTGCAATACGGGCATGAGATAGCGTTTCATGACGCCACACCTCCTCTACGGCGTAACCACCATAAGATACCCGACAATAGGAAGATGAGCAGCGCACCGATGAGGAAAAATAAGGACATGTTCAACCGATCCCACGCATAGATGACGTATATCGCGATTTGAACGAGAATGAAATAGAGGAAGGCTGGCCAGATGATCGCATGACGACGTTCTTGATACAACAGATACAGTAGCGCGGATAGTTCAACGAGGATGGCGAGTAGAATGGCCTGTTCATCAAGCCACAGGACTCCAACGAATCCAAGCGGAACGATAAACAATAAGGAGCGACGTTTTTGATAGAGGAAAATTCCTAACCCAATGGATACGATAGCTAGCAGAATCGCTTCTGTCATAGATGGTAATGCGGCATTTGATTCCGCACGTACAGACAGATAGACGATCGAACTGATGGCAGCAACGACCAGATAGATCATTTCGACGATCCGACGATTGGACTCCTCACGAACAAGCCAGAGAACGGGAACGAGTAAAAATAGCGTCCAGACCGGCCACAGGAATCCGTCATATGATACAAGGAGAAACAAGGAGAGACCACTGAAGAAGAGAAACAGCCAGCTAAACAAAAGCGATGGCAGACGTTGGCTGAAGTAAAACCAACTGAACGACAGCACGACCATCAGACCGAACGATGTCCAGTCGAGATAACTCGCCTGCTCCTGACCAAAACCACCGAGACTCGTAAAGATCGTCCATCCGGAAAGGAAGGCGACGACACCGTATGCTTCATGACGCCAAAGCACATAATGCGCTAACGCGGCGACAAACACACACCATCCGAGTAATGATCCTTCCATCGGCAAGTGGAAACTTTGAACAACGACGAGAATCGAGGCGCCAAACGCTAGGATTCCACCGATTCGGAAGACAATCGGATGCAACATACTCCGACGTTCCGAAAGATCCGCCATGACGTAACAGCTCCACATGAGTGCTACGACAAGTCCGATTTTCCATCCGATCGGCATGACTTGCCAGTTAGCGGCTAAAAAGCTGAACACAGCCAACACGACGAACGTACCCCCTACAATCAACAAGAGCGGTAGACGTTGCTTTTCCTTACGATTGTTCTCATAATCGACGATTCGTTTGACGGTTGCTTCGTCCAAAAGCCCCGCTTCACTCCACTCTCTCATCTTGCGTAACTGCTTCATCGCACCCACCTCCTTCGAAGTGTTTAGATATTTATTAAATTCCCGATTTAGTACCATCTCAAGCCCGGATTCACAAGGATTCCAAGCTATTTGTTCAGTTCGTCACAGAATGGTGACAGACAAAAAAAGCAAGGAAGACTAGCTTCCTTGCTTTGTATAATCGATGGCTTAAACACGGAAACGGGCAACGAGCACCTGTAATTCTTCCGCCATATCGGATAATGCTTTGGCTGATTGCGAAATCTCTTCCATCGCACTCAACTGTTCTTCTGTCGTCGCTGCGACTTGTTTCGACGCCGATGAATTCTCTTGCGCGATATGTGCGATTTCGGTTGCAGAGGCAGAAACCTCTTGAACGTTCGCTGCGATTTCCTCGACAGTTGCCGTCACATCTTCAATCCGCGGTGTCATCTCTTGCGTCCGTTCGAGAATCTTCTGGAATCGTTCTGCTGATGCTTCTGTCGTCGATAAACCGGCTTTCGTCTGTCCCGATACTTCTTTCATCATCGTGACTGACTGATCTGTCTCCTGCTTGATATTTTGAATCAGTTGCGCAATCTGCTTCGTTGAATCCTGTGACTGCTCTGCTAGTTTACGCACTTCACTTGCGACAACGGCGAACCCTTTTCCGTTTTCGCCTGCCCGTGCTGCTTCAATCGCCGCGTTCAGTGCCAATAAATTCGTTTGTTCGGCAATGCCGTTGATGACATCGACGATTTTCCCGATTTCATTCGAACGATGTGCGAGTGAACTGATGACGCCACCAAAGTTTTGAACAGAGGCATCGATTTCTTTCATCTGCTGGACATTTTGCAGTACAGCAACCGTTCCGTTCTCGGCTTCTGTTGCCGTTGAACGTGATAGCTCTGACACATCGGTTGAGCTCTCAGCAATTCGCATGATGCCCGCTGTAATCGACTGGAGCGAAACAGCATTTGCATCGAGTTGACGCTTCGATTGATCCGCCCCCGCTGCGACCTGTTGAATCGATCCCGCGATCTGTTCCGATGCGGATGTCGTCTGAGCTGAGTTCGCCATTAACTCCTGCGACGAGCCAGCCACTTGTGTGATCGACTGGTCGAGATTGATGATGATCGAGCGGAGTGAATCGACCATGACGTTAAAGCTTTGCGCGACCTGTCCGACCTCATCGTTTGATTCAACGATGACAGGTTCCGTCAAATCACCAGATTGAATCCGTTCTGCTCCACGTGTCAAATGACCGAGTGGGCGAAGAATCGAGCGAAGGATGAAGTAGATGAAGACGGCTGCGACGAGTAACATTCCGCCGATGACTGCGAGCGTCGTCCACAGAATACTAGACGTCGCATCGGTGATTTCATGATCGTACAGGGTTCCGGCAACCTTCCACTTCGTCAGGTCATTTGTCATGAAGTCCATCTGTTTACCTTCATTTTCGAATTCATACGAAAATTGTCCGGCTGGGTCATCGTAGAGTGGCGCAACCCAGTTCCCTGTTGCCTTTTCACCTGGTTTTAGCGTCGGGTGCGTAACGAACTTCTTATTCGAATCGAGAATCGTCACATAACCCTCTTTACCAATTTTAATCTTTTTCGCGATTTCCGCGATGCGGTCGACATCGACATCAATCGCCACGACACCTCTTCCGTTTCCGGTCGTTTGTGACAATGTCACCATCATCTTGTTCGAGGCAGCATCGACGTATGGATCCGTGATGACGACTTTTCCACCGGCTGCTTCAGCCGATTGGTACCACGAGCGCTCACGTGGGTCATAATCCTCGGGCATGACTTGTTCCGGGAAAATGTTCATATCCCCTTCTGTCGTCGCGAAATAGATGTTCGCCGCTTGCGGATGCATGTCGAGATATTCCGTCATTTTTTCCTTCAACGCTGCATTTTGTTTTCCTTTTTGATAGAGCGTCCCGTCAATTCGGTCCGCAAAAAAGGCGACATCACGTCGCATCGGATCAATGATATTCTGAATCTCATCGTTCATTCGATCGACTCCACCATGTGCCGATTGTAGAATTTGCTCCGTCATTTTTTGTTTCGCCTGATTGTAGGCAACAAATCCGATCACGAGCGCTGGGATTACTAATAGGAGAATCGATGTCAGAATTAATTTTTGTTTGATACTCATCGTTCGTTTGATCTTTTGTTCCATGTGTCACTCCATTCTCGAGTGCAAGGACTCGCTATTCTACCTTCTTTATCGGAAGAATAACGAAAAATGTTCATAGAGAAATCGATAATCGTTCATTGATTCACATGAAAAAAAGACGACTCTCATGGAGTCGTCTTCCTTGGTAACGCTTCCTCTTATGCTTCTTGATCGCCCTTCCAGTTCATCATGCCGCCTTCGACGTTGACGATGTCGTATCCATATTGCTCGAGGAAACGACCGACGTTTTCGCTTCGCGCGCCCGCTTTACAGATTAAGTAGTAGGTTTCACCTTCTTGCAGCTCCGTATAGCGTTCACCGATTTCAGACATCGGAAGGAAGCGGACGTTCGGAATATGTCCTGCATCGTATTCATCCTGCTCCCGGACGTCAACGACGTGTAACGCCTCGCCTGCCTCTAATCGTTCTTGTAACTCGTCTACATGAATCGTTTTCATTTTGTATGACCTCCTGTATGGTTCTGCCGTAAGTGTAGCAAATTCATCATCAAAACAAAACGAAACCGTTTGATACGAAGTGATGAAAAAGCGGACCCGTTTGCGGATCCGCCCATCTCATTATTCTCCTGATGCTCGACGCGTCGATTGACGTGTCTCCTTATGCATTCCCCGTGCATAATAGACGGCAATCAAAATCGCGTACCACAGTGGTCCAACGACCAGAGCGATCCGTGTACTTGCGTCAAATGCCATCAAGACGATGACACCAGCAAGTGCCGCAAGGGCGATATAGTTCGCGACCGGGAAGAACGGAACAGCGAATTCTGCTGAACCATGTACCTTCCGCGCCCGCATCTGAGCGATCAGAATCATCGCCCACGTCCAGACGGCGCCGAACGTTGCGATACTCGTAACGATTGCAAAAACATCTTCCGGTAAGAAGTAGTTCAAAGCGACACCGACGAGCAACGCGACACCTGAAAGAATCGTCGCTAGAGCCGGTACACCGTTTTTCGAGATTTTCGAGAAACGACGTGGCGCTTCACTGTTCTCGGATAAGTTCATCATCATCCGGGCTGTTGAGAAGATACCCGAGTTACATGACGAGAGTGCTGCCGTTAAGACAACAAAGTTGATGATGCCGGCTGCTGACTCAATACCGAGCGATTGAAATAGTAATACGAACGGACTACTATTGTTCGCACCGACTTGATCCCACGGATAAATCGATAAAATGACGAAGAGCGCTCCGATATAGAATACTAAGATCCGAAGGAAGACGTTATTGACGGCTTTTCGAATCGTTTTCTTCGGATTCTTCGCTTCCCCTGCTGTGACCCCAATCACTTCAATTCCTAGGAACGCAAACATGACCATCTGCATGGCAAGAAGTACTCCACCGAATCCGTTCGGTAAGAATCCACCATGTGACCACAGGTTCGAAATCCCAACCGGTGTGCCGCCGTTTCCAAGACCAATGATAATCGTCAAGGTCCCTAAGATGATCATGGCGACGATCGCGACGATTTTAATCAACGCAAACCAAAATTCGAATTCACCATAAAATTTAACAGCAATGAAGTTGATGCTCGTCATCAAGACAAGTGCTGCTAGTGCCCATACCCACCCCTGAGAATCCGGGAACCATACTTTCATGTAAATACCGACTGCTGTGATTTCCGCCATACACGTAAAAATCCAGAGTAACCAATAATTCCAACCTGTTAAAAAGCCAGCTAATGGACTGACATACTTCCGGGCATACTCCGCAAAACTACCAGCCACCGGCTCCCGCACTGCAAGCTCCCCAAGTGCTCGCATGATAATGAAAATGATGACACCACCAATCAGATAACCAAGTAAGATCCCTGGTCCTGCTAATTGGATCGCTTTTGCTGACCCTAGGAAGAGTCCGACACCGATTGCCGCCCCCAGCGACATCAGTGTAATATGACGTTCTTCCAGTCCCCGATTCAACTCTGTCTGTTGTTTCATTTTTACGACGTCCTTCCCGTCTCTGTTTGTTTCTTAGCAGTTCCCCGTACCGCTACGTTGTCAGTATAAAGAAGATGTGTCGATTTTGTAAACGTTTTCAATGTATATTTCTTACCAAATCCACATACTCGGAATATTCTGATTACGTTAGCAGTATAAAAAAAGGAACCTCCTGCTACTATGTAGTATACAGGATGGCTCCTTTCGGAAAGTTACAATTGTTATTCAACTTTAGCAAGTGGTACATCCGGTGACTCCGACTTACTCGTCAATCGGAAGATTCCATTTAGCAATAATGCCGTTAGTGACCCTGCGACGATCGGGCTATCCGTCAAGACACGGATTTGTGACGGGAGACCGGCTACGATCTCAGGATTCATACTGATTCCTAGACCAATTCCGAGGGCAAGTGCCACCGTGATGACGTGTTCATTCTTCGAGAAATCGACCCGCGACAGAATACGAATCCCGCTCGCTGCGACCGTTCCGAACATGATCAACATCGCCCCACCTAGGACAGGTTTTGGAATCAACGTCGTGAACGTCGCCACTTTTGGTAAGAAGCCGAGCAAGATTAAAAATCCGCCCGCAAACAGAATGACTTTACGTGTCTTCACGCCAGTCAACTGAACTAGACTGACGTTTTGGCTATAGGTCGTATACGGGAAACTATTAAAGATACCGCCAACGATCGTCGCGACACCCTCTGCCCGGTAGCCACGTGCTAGGTCTTTATCCGTCAAACGGCGATCCGTGATCTCACCAAGTGTCAAGAACACACCTGTCGATTCGACCATCGAGACGAGACCAACCAGCGTCATCGTCAAGATCGCCGTCGCATTGAATGTCGGAACACCGAAGTAGAACGGCGTCACCATTTGGAACCATGACGCTTCCGCCACCGGACTGAAGTCGATCATCCCCATGCCAAACGCAACCAGTGTACTGATCATCACAGCAATCAAGACGGCTGCTGCTTTTGAAAAGACCGTGCCGTAGCGATTCAAGATTAAAATCAAGACGATCGTTAGTCCGGCGAGTCCAAGATAACGTGCGTCACCAAAGTCCTTCACCCCTTGTCCGCCCCCGATATCGTTGATTGCAGCCGGAATCAAGGAAATCCCAATGATCGTCACGACAGAACCAAGGACGACTGGCGGGAACAGGACTGCAATCTTACTAAACCAGCCTGAGATGACGAGAATGATCAACCCACTCGCAATTAAAGCACCATAAATCGCCGTAATCCCTTGAAGACTACCGATCGCGATCATCGGACCGACTGCGGTGAAGGTACAACCGAGGACGACAGGAAGACCGACGCCTGTATATTTCGTGACGAGCACTTGTAGTAAGGTCGCTACGCCACACATGAAGAGATCAATCGCCACTAAATAAGCAAGTTCTTCTCCCGACAATCCGATCGCACTCCCGACGATCAGCGGAACGACAGCTGCTCCTGTGTACATCGCAAGCACATGCTGAAGTCCGAGACTAGCGGCTTTGAAGTTCGATAGTCTCATACGGTCACCGAGTCAACGAACGTCGCTTTTCCATCCTTCAATGACTCCACACGAGCGAGTGACTCGACGCGGAACCCGGCTTCGATTAACTTTTGACGTCCCGGTTGGAACGACTTTTCAATGACGATTCCAAAACCAGCAACTTCCGCACCTGCCTGCTCAACGAGGCGAGCGAGACCAAATGCCGCTTCTCCGTTCGCGAGGAAATCGTCGATGATCAGAACTCGTTCACCCGGTTGTAGGTATTTTTCTGCAACCGTAATCGTACTCGTCTGTTGTTTCGTAAACGAGAAGACTTCAGCTGAAATCGTTCCTTCATTCAGGGTGACGGATTTCGTCTTACGGGCATAGACCATTGGTACCCCTAAACGGAGCGCCGTCATCATTGCCGGGGCAATACCACCTGCTTCGATCGTCAAAATCCGCGTGATACCGGCATCTTGGAAGCGATCCATGAACTCATAGGCGATTTCCCACATCAAGGTCGGATCGACCTGATGGTTTAAAAAGGCATCCACTTTCAATACTTGATCCGATAATACGATTCCCTCTTGATTAATCATGTCGTGTAGACGTTTCATACATGCATTCTCCTCTTTAAAAACGAAAAAACGTACAGCCGCTACCCGGGGGCAGCCACTGTACGCCAAAAAAGAGAGCAGTAACTCACCACCCGTAGTCGGACCGTTACGGCGATCCGGTAGAGACTCGTGGGCCAATTCCCACTATTATACGAGCGTTGCTATACGTTTACGTTTCGTGATTTTCGTGATGTGTACCATTGTACGGGGTTTAGCGAAAAAGTAAAGACTTTTTCACACCGTATTTAGGCTTGGCGTTCTTCGACCGCTTGTGCTGCCGTGATGATCGCGAGTTTGTAAACATCCTCTTCGTTACAACCGCGTGAAAGATCGTTGACCGGTTTGTTCAACCCTTGAAGGATCGGACCGATTGCTTCAAATCCACCAAGACGTTGTGCGATTTTGTAGCCAATGTTTCCAGCTTCAAGACTTGGGAAGATGAAGACGTTCGCTTGACCTGCGACATCTGATTCTGGTGCTTTTGATTTCGCGACGCTTGGAACGAATGCTGCATCGAATTGGAGTTCGCCATCGATTGCAAGCTCTGGTGCACGTTCTTTAGCAATGCGAGTTGCTTCAACGACGCGCTCTGTCTCTGGTGATTTTGCTGAACCTTTTGTCGAGAAGCTGAGCAATGCTACTTTCGGGTCGATACCGAATGTTTTCGCTGTTTTCGCAGATGCAATTGCGTTCTCTGCTAGATCGTTCGCATCTGGTGCGATGTTGATTGCGCAGTCTGCGAAGACGTATTGCTCATCGTCACGTACCATGATGAAGACGCCTGATGTTTTTTTATAGCCTTCTTGCATTTTGATGATTTGAAGTGCTGGACGAACTGTATCGCCTGTTGCGTGCATGGCCCCCGATACAAGACCTTCTGCTTGCCCTGTATGAACGAGCATCGTACCGAACGTGTTCACGTCTTTTAAGATGACAGCACGTGCTTGCTCTTCTGTTGCTTTCCCTTTACGACGCTCAACGAACGATGCGACGAGCTCATCGATTCCAGCGTAAGAAGCAGGATCAATCGTATCAAGTCCCGTGACATCGATTCCGTTTGCTGCTGCTGTTTCTTCGATTTGTACACGTGGTCCGATGACGACCGGTGTGACGAGACCGTCTTTCTTCAAACGGACAGCTGCGCCAAGAACACGCGCGTCAATTCCTTCTGGGAAGACGATTTTCGGTTGGTGCGCTTTAATCTTTTGTTCTAACATATCGAATAGTTGCATTAGTTTCTCTCCTTTTTAGGTAAACACGACGTCGTCGATTTGATCCATTTTCTTTTCCATCGTTTATTATACACAGTTCTCAATCGTTGTTAAAACAATTTGCAAAAAAGTTATCTAACAAAAGCACTGAAGCCATATTCACCGACTATTACAGTCATTTTCAAGAATGGTACAGAGACTATTTCCAAGCAACGTAATCTCCACTTCCCCTTTTACCCACTCTCTGCTTTTTTCATGTGTTACGATCTCATGGATAAAGACCTTTTCGGGCGAAGCGTTTCAACAGAATGTGATAAGATAGGATATGGAAAAAGATAATTTATTTCAGACTCAGGAGGTCATCCCATGCAACATCAAACATCTGAACCGACTGCTACGCAACAAGCCGCTGAAACACTCGACGGCTGGTATACATTACATGATTTCCGCCGGATCGATTGGTCACGCTTGAAACAAGTCGACGCAACAGACCGCGCGCGCATGATTGAAGAGTTCCAAGCCTTCCTCTCAGAGCTTTCTGGTGTCGAAGCGACAAAAGACGGAAGCCATGCACTTTACACGATCATCGGTCAAAAAGCCGATCTCGTCTTGATGGTTCTTCGTCCAACGATGGAACAAATCCAAGACGTCGAAGTCAAAATGCAAAAACTCGATCTCTATGATTACTTGATCCCGACGTATTCTTACGTTTCTGTCGTCGAACTCGGTACGTACCGTGGTTCAGGCGAAGGAAACCCATACGAGAACCCTTACGTGCGTGATCGTCTCTATCCAATCTTGCCGCAAGCGAAGCACATCTGCTTCTACCCGATGAGCAAGTCGCGTCGCGATGGCGACAACTGGTACACGCTCTCAATGGAGAAACGTAAAGAGCTCATGTATCGTCATGGTATGATTGGTCGGAGTTATGCTGGGAAAATTCAGCAAATCATCGGTGGATCAACTGGATTTGACGATTGGGAATGGGGCGTCACGCTCTTCTCAGACGACATTCTTCAGTTCAAGAAAATCGTCTATGAAATGCGTTTTGACGAAGTCAGCGCGAAGTACGGTGAGTTTGGTGAGTTCTTCATCGGGAACCGTCTCGAAAGTGAACAATTAAATACTCATTTTGCACTTTAATGTGTTGAATGACGTTTGATTGAAATATCTCATGGGAATATACTCCTTGCGGCTACAAAACAGGCTATAAAATAGTAGGTTGATTACGTAAGGAGGAATTACCATGGGGAATGCTATGAACCGATCGACACGATCGCGTGAATTGCAATTCGCTGTGCTTTCAAAAGAGCTGAAACCGGTTGCAGATCGTGTACTGGATCGCTATGAGCAAGCATTATCGAAGCTAAACAAAACACAAACGACAAAACGATGAACTCGTTTTGATACTTACGCCTACTCCATCGCGAGTAGGCGTTTTTCATACAAAAAAAGACCGTTCTTCTCCATGACGGAAGAAAAACGGTCAATCCTCATAATCCTTTGTAGGCACCAATTGCGACAAAGATCCATGCTGCGATGAACAAGACGCCACCAATCGGTGTGATGGCACCCAGTTTTGTTACATTCGTCAATGCCATGACGTACAGACTACCGGAGAAGAAGACGATTCCGGCAAGCATCAGCCATGCAGCCAACGACCATTGCGGGATCGATGCTTTTAGTAAGAGTCCCCCGAGTGCTAGGATACCGAGCGAGTGTACCATCTGGTAAAGTACGCCTGTCTGCCAGTTCGCGAGCATCCGTTCCGTCAACATATCTTTTAAGGCGTGTGCACCGAATGCACCTAGTGCGACCGATAACATCATCGAGATCGCGCCAATCATAATGAAAACTTTCATGCTTATTCTCCCCCTAACCGTCGTGCTGGTAAATTCCATTCATAATAATACGATAGCATACGTAAAACAGTGATGAGTCCGAGCAATGTGAACAAATGTAGAGGATTCGTCAATTGGAAGCGATCAATCACAAGTGCTGCCATGACGGCCCACATCGCATAAATCTCTTTATGCAAGACGAGTGGTTTTCGACCAGCGAGTAAATCGCGAATCACTCCACCACCAACACCAGTCAGTACAGCAGCCGAAATCGTTGCTGACAATGGCAGTCCTTTTGCTGTCGCCATCAAAGCACCTTGAATCGCAAACGCAGACAATCCGAGCGCATCCGCGAGGACGCCCCAACGTGTCCAGTGCGGCAAGAACAACTGGGGTAACATGAAGATCAACAACGCAACGAGAATCGCGACTAAAAAGAGACCACCTTGCGACCAGAGAGCGGATACCGGTACACCAATCAGTAAATTACGAATGGCACCACCGCCGAATGCTGTGATCAAAGCAAGTAACCAGACACCGAATAAATCATATTTTTCTTCCATCGCAACAATCGCACCACTCATCGCAAAAGCGACCGTGCCGATGATATTCAATAAGTCCCAGGACATGCGCACATTTCACCTTTCTACAAAGAAATTCCAATACTTACTATACTCTCTTTTTAGTTTCCGTAAAGCATTAATTTTCTGTCACCGTTTCGACCGTTTGCGAGTGACGTTTTTAGGTAAAGTAACCTATACTGAAACAAACTGTACAGGAAGCTAGGTGACCGTATGAAACGTTGGGCGCTTTATCGCATCGTCGTCATCGTGACGATGTTCGCACGTTACATTTTTACGATCTATCGATTCACCCGGAAAAACCGGCCAGGTACGAACAACGAAGAGTTTGAGCGCATCATGATCCGGATTGCGCGTGACTATAAGAAAAAAGCATTACGGTTAGAAGGGTTACTGATCAAGCTCGGTCAGTTCTTGTCGATTCGAGCCGATCTATTTCCTCCGTCCGTCTTGATGGAACTGACCGAACTCGTCGATAAAGTTCCTTCAAGTAAACTTGGAGAGTCACGTAAGATCATCGAAGAGGATTGGGGTATGCCGATCGAAGAGATCATCTCGGATATCAGTTCCCGTCCTGTCGCTTCTGCCTCGATTGGTGAGGTGTACAGCGGAACCTTAAAATCAAATGGTAAAAAAGTTGCGATCAAAGTTCAGCGACCGAACATCGAACAAATCATCAAAACCGATTTCCGTGCCATGCGCATCGTCATTGCCATGTTACGCCGGACTTCATTAAACAAATCGACTGATTTACAAAGTCTGTATCGCCAAATGGTCTTCGTCATCGGTGATGAATTGAATTACCGAACTGAATTAAAAAACGGTCTCTACTTTAAAAAAATGTATGAGACGAATCCTGTCATCTATATTCCGAGTTATTATGAAGAACATTGTACGAATCGGGTGCTCGTCATGGAATGGATTGACGGGACACGTATCACCGATCTCGATTATTTAGCGGAACATCAGATTGATCGTGACGAACTAGCGCGTAATCTCTTCTTGAACGCTGGTGAGCAATTACTGTTCGGCGGGAAATTTCACGCCGACCCACACCCGGGCAACGTCCTCGTCCAGTCCGACGGCAAAATCGTCTTGCTTGATTTTGGGATGATTGGAGCGACGACGCCTGATGACATGCGAGCGATTCAACGAATCCTCCAATCCTTCGTCACATTAGATTATGATGCGATCGTCGATGGTCTCGAAGATTTACGATTCCTGTTGCCGAATGCGAATAAGCAAAATATCCGACAAGCAATTGAAAAAGCGGTCACGTTCTATCTCGAGAGTGATATGGAAAACGTCGATACGAAACTGATTGAGAAGGTCTTATCCGATATCGAATTGCTCGTCCGAAACGAACCGATCCAGCTCCCTGCCGAGTTTGCGTTCTTCGGTCGTGCTGCCTCGACGATTCTTGGGATTCTTCAGATTCTTTCACCGCAAATCAACCTACTCGAGTTAGCCAAACCAATGGTTCGGCGTTGGCTCGATGATGAAGGAAAAAACCAAAATCGTTATCTGCAAATCGCTGGATCGTACGGTGCGCGATTGCTCGCCTTCCCGCGTCTTGTCAACGACGCTCTCAGCGAACCGACGCGTTGGCGGATCATGGAGCAACAAAAGTTCTCTCGTGTCGCGAACATCGAATCACTCAAAATCCGGCAGTGGACGAGTTCACTCGTCGGGATCATCAGTCTTCCCTTTAGTTATCTCGGCTATTATTTTACGCAGTACGACGTCATGGGCATTTCCTTGACGATCGCCGTCATCGCATTATGGAATGGTCGACGGATCGGACGACAAATCGTCCGGATTGCTGACGAACCGTTCCGATAAACGAAATATCAGTAAACGTCCATTTCGATGGGCGTTTTTTTATTTCAGAATAATTCTTCTTCACGCTTCGAGGTTTTTCCTCGCGTCTCGCGGGGTACAGCTTCAAGTAGAGAGATAACAGTAAGGAGAGGTGAAACATTTGATTGATATTTTAATTGCCATCGTTCCTGCATTAATGTGGGGATCGTTGCCGCTCGTCGTCTCAAAAATCGGAGGTTCAACGGCGCAACAAATTATCGGTACGACTCTGGGTGCGTTGCTTTTCGCGATCGTCACCTTCTTTTTTGTCAGCCCAGAGATGTCGACGACTGCTTGGGTCGCCGGATTCTTTTCTGGTGCCTTCTGGGCGCTCGGGCAAAAAAATCAGTTTGCCGCATTCCGTCAAATGGGTGTCTCAAAGACGATGCCCATCTCAACAGGGATGCAACTCGTCGGAACATCGTTGTTTGGAGTTCTCGCTTTTGGAGAGTGGTCAACGACAACTGCGTTGATTCTCGGAATCAGTGCCCTTGTATTGATCATTGCCGGAGCAGCTTTCACGTCTTACAAGGAAGATAAGAGTAAAGAAGATGAGAATATCGGAAAAGGACTGACGCTCCTCCTCATCTCGACTGTCGGGTATGTCGGCTACGTCGTCATTGCCCGTTGGTTCGATATCAATGGATGGGAAGCAGTCTTACCACAAGCTGTCGGGATGGTCGTGAGTGCGATTCTCCTTTCTTTACGAGAAGGAGATCTCTTCACGAAGAAAACAGCCGGCAATACAGTCGGTGGACTCATGTGGGCTGTCGGGAACGTCGCTTTACTGTTTGCCACAGCAAAAGTCGGAGTCGCAACGAGCTTCTCCTTATCTCAAACAGGAGTCGTCATCTCAACGATTGGCGGTGTCCTCTTACTAAAAGAAACGAAGACAAAGAAAGAAATGACCTTCGTCATCATCGGTTGTATTTTAGTCGTTGCTGGTGGGATCATGATTGGATTTACGAAACAATAATGAAGGAGTGAAGCATCATGTATGAAAGTTTAAAGGGAAAAGTAGCCATCGTGACAGGTGGATCAATGGGAATCGGTGAAGCCATCGTCCGCCGTTATGCAGAGGAAGGCATGCGTGTCGTCATCAACTATCGCAGTCATCCGGAAGAAGCAAAGAAAATCGCTGAATCGATTCAAGAACAGGGTGGCGAAGCCATCACGATTCAAGGAGATGTCTCGAAAGAAGACGATATGATCAATCTCGTCAAAGAGACTGTCGCTCACTTTGGTCAGTTGGATGTTTTCGTCAATAACGCAGGAATCGAGATGCCGTCAGCATCTCATGAAATGTCACTCGAAGACTGGCAAAAAGTCATCGACGTCAACTTAACAGGGGCATTCCTTGGTGCGCGTGAAGCACTGAAGTACTTCGTCGAACATGATGTCAAAGGTAGCATCATCAACATGTCGAGTGTTCATGAAATCATTCCATGGCCAACGTTCGTCCACTACGCTGCAAGTAAAGGTGGCGTTAAATTAATGACACAAACCCTTGCGATGGAATATGCACCAAAAGGAATTCGGGTCAATGCGATTGGACCTGGTGCGATTAATACACCGATCAACGCTGAAAAATTCGAAGATCCGGAACAACGAAAAGAAGTCGAGAGTATGATTCCAATGGGCAATATCGGAAAACCTGAGGAAATTTCAGCCGTTGCCGCATGGCTTGCGTCGGACGAAGCGAGTTATGTCACTGGTATCACACTCTTTGCGGACGGCGGAATGACACTTTATCCATCGTTCCAAGCAGGACGCGGTTAACCTATTTTGAATAGACAAGGAGAGAACCGCTTATGGCCACTTTTTTCTCATTGATACGTCGCGGCAATAAGTCAGCACTTGCTGCTGCTGTCGTCAACACGATCATTGCTATCATCAAGTTCGTCGCTTATATCTTGACTGGGAACGTTGCAATGTTCGCTGAAATGATGCATACGATCGGTGACGCGGCGAATCAGTTTTTCGTCTATATCGGTTCTGCTCTCAGTAAAAAAGCACCAACGAAACGATTCCCGAACGGATTCGGTCGGCTTGTTAACCTCGTGTTACTTGCTGCAATCATCGTCGTCGCCCTCCTTGCGTATGAGACGATTCGTGAAGGCATCTTGCATATCGCACACGGTCCTGGCGAAGAGACGACTGGGCTTTGGATTATTTTGACGGCACTTGGAATTGGTGTCGTCCTCGAAGTCGGCGTCTTTTATAAAGCAATGATCGAGATTGCTCATGAAACCGGGCTCAAATCCCGAGGATTGACGCTTGTCGGACAAAGCTTCACCCATCTTGGGCAGGCAAAACCAGCGACACGCCTTGTCTTCATGGAAGACCTTGTTGCGACTCTCGGTGGTATCATCGCGATCATCGCCGTTCTGATTTCGCATTACACATCGTTTTATCAAGCAGAGGGCATTGCATCGATTTTGATTGGTCTGATGATGTTCTACGTCGTTTATAATGTCTTTATTCAAAATGCTGCCGGTGCACTCGGTGAGATTGATGAAGTATTGACTGCTAAAATCGGTGAAATCCTATTACGTGATGAAGCGGTTCGTGATATTGAAAAGCTTGAAGTCATCAAGGAAGGCGATCACTTCCATGTCGAGACAGAGATTGAAGTGGATCCTAAATTAACGATTGCCCAAGCGGACGACATCAAGGATCGACTGGAGCTACAAATTCGAATTCTTAAAGGGGTCACCGATGTCACGATTTCCTTTGATGAAGATGATAAAGTACAGCAGTATCAATCTCCCTCACCACCTGTAGAATAAACAAAAAGCCATCGATTTCGATGGCTTTTTGTTTGCATTCATTAGCGTGCAGCGCGGACGAATCCAGCTTCTTCTGCTTCTTTTTCCGTACAGAACCGTTGCTCTGGCTTCACTTCATCGTAGGACTGACCTCCCGGTACATGGTAGATTTTTTTACCCGACCGATTGATGTTGCCTTTGATTTCGCAGGATTTCGTTTCTGTAATCGCTTGAGCGTCGAAGCCACGATTCGTGACGTAGCCATCGTGCTCCCAAATCTTTTTCTTCGCCTGCTTGGCTTCCTGTTCGATCTGTTCGAACATATCGACATAACGTGTGTCCGGCTCATAGACGAACGCTACACGTGCGAGTCCTTTTCGAAGTAACTCCTGATTCAACATCTTATCGCCGTACCAGACGTATGCGAGTAATCTTCCGTATCGATCGGTCCGGGAATGATCACGCTCCAACCGAATTGCTGTCCCGCTCGGTAAGGTCTCTTTCGTAAACGCTGAAGCTTCCGTTCCATACGGTTGAACCGGTGTATCCGGTTTGACGGTTTCTGGTGTATCGACAAGGAGTAGACGAACGTCCTCCGTTTTCCCATCCGCCAACTTCACTTTTAACGTATCCCCATCGATGACGCGTTCGACCGTCGCCTTCGTGATTTTTTCGTCGTCCGGTTGCTTGATGCCAAGCAAATCGGTTTCTTCTGGTGCACAACCGATGAGAACGAATAAAAAAAGTAGACTCATCATTGCATATCGTCTCACTTCTGTTTCGCTCCTTTCCATGAAAATGCGGATTCGGTCAAAGCCCGAACCCGCATACGCTATCTTGTTTATTCGTTAGTCTGCTGAAAGAACCGTTTCAACTTCATTTCGGTTAGTATAAAGTTGATAGAACGCTTCCGCTACATTTTTCGGATCAAGTGCCGTTCCACGCTTCACTTCCCCGGCAATCGTGACAGTTCCGACGTAGACACCGTCTTCCTTCAACGTATCATGTAACATATGCGTCACTTGGCGAACGCCTGCCTTCCCGATTGAAAGCCCTGGTAACGATTTGATCGCTTGCATCGCAGCGCCGCCTCCAGTAATCAGGATAACGCCGTCTTTCCGTTCCTGCATCGACGGAGCAACGAGTTGTGCGGCATGCAGTGCACCGAGTACGTCGATTTCGAACTCTTTCGTAATCTGTTCTGCCGAAACTTCGAGGACAGACGCTTGATGTAAAATCGAAGCATTGTAGACTAAGACATCGACTTGTCCGTATTGCTCCTCTGTCCATTCGATGAGTGATGCGATATCGGCTTTTCGAGAAGCATCACATTCCACTCCAACCGCTTCCACACCCGCTTCTTTTAGTTCCGTGATGACGGCTGCGAGTGTTTCTTGCGTCCGCGCCGCACAAACGACTTGAAAGCCTTCTTTTCCGAATCGTTTACTGATTTCATATCCGTTTCCTGGCCCTGCTCCGATGACGATTACTGTTTTCATGACGTATCTCCCCTTCTCATTTCAACTGTGATGGTTATTCCCTGAATCGCGTCATTTCATTCAAAAATCGAGCAATGAAGTGCCTTTTTCTTCTTTCTCCTGCGAAACACCCATGAAACGCGCTAACATCGGATCGACTGTTGGTGTTGACGTAGGTAGCGATATCGTTGAACTTGATGTCGCCTCAGATTCAAGTAATAGTTCACAGTACGTTTTCATTGCTGCAATCTGCTCTTTCTGCGCGGCTCCTGTCGTTTGCTCAATGCGTTGCATCGCTTGACGCATCTTTTCGATGATGTGTTGTTCCGTAATCATCTTGTATTCCTCCTTATGGTAGATTGAGGGTATGAACTTGAAAAGGATGTGTTTTCCATGATTCGTACCGCTTTAGTTGGTTTTGGTATTGCCGGTGAACATTTACATGCTCCTTATTTACACGCACCTGATTATCAGTTAGTCGCTGTTCAGTCGAGTCGTCCGGAAGCAGTCGCTGCTTATGACGCGACGCTACCTGTTTATTCGACACTTGAAGCCCTGCTCGCTAAAGAACAAATCGATTTAGTCGTCATCGCGACAGCAAATGAGCTACATTATCCACTTGCGCGCCTCGCTTTGCTATCGGGCTGTGATGTACTCGTCGAGAAACCGTTCACTGTCACGCTTGAAGAAGCCGAAACGTTGACGGAACTAGCACGTGTACACGATCGGTTACTGACAGTTTATCATAATCGTCGGTATACGAAGGACTTTCGAACGCTGATGACCTTACTCGAATCCGGACGTATCGGCACGCTCCAAACGTTCGAAGCGCATTATGATCGCTATCGTCCAGACGTTGAGGATCGTTGGCGCGAACAGGACGTACCCGGTGCTGGTCTCTTGTACGATCTTGGATCACACTTGATCGATCAAGTACTCGTCGCCTTCAATGCAGTACCAGATCGCGTCTTTTGTGATCAAACGATCCAACGGCAAGGTGGGATCGTTGATGACTATACACATTTGATTTTAGCATTCGGCACGCGACGCGCTATTTTGCACATCGGTTCCATCGTTCCGGCTGTTGGTCCTTCGCTAATGGTACACGGGACAAAGGCTAGCTATTTCGTCGATGAAGTCGATACGAAACGAGCGACGTATCAATTGGCTGAAGCAAACGGTCCCCTTGAAGACTTTCCTTTTGTCTCCGGGCAATTTGGGGATTATTATACAGATCTCGCCCCAGCCATTCGACAGCGAACAACACCACCTGTTTCTCCGAAACAGGCTGAACTCGTCATGAAAATCATTGATCGTGCTCAAAAGAGTGCAAAATCGGGTACATGGATAGAAGTAGACTAACTATCCATTCAGACGAACAGGGGGAAGACAAGATGTTTTCAAGTACGGAACGGACAGCTTGGTTAGAAGAGATGGGACAAGAACTTTTAGACGTGCTCGTCATCGGGGGCGGTATCACGGGAGCCGGTATTTTACTTGACGCACAAAGTCGAGGCATGCGGACAGGATTGATCGAGATGCAGGACTTCGCCGAAGGGACATCGAGCCGATCGACGAAACTTGTCCATGGTGGATTGCGTTATCTGAAGCAGTTCGAAATCAAACTTGTTGCCGAAGTCGGAAAAGAACGTGCCATCGTGTATGAGAACGCCCCACACGTGACGACGCCGGAGTGGATGATGCTTCCACTCGTCGAAGGCGGAACGTTCGGCAGCTTCTCGACATCGATCGGCTTACGCGTCTATGACCAGCTCGCAGGCGTCAAACGCAATGAACGCCGGACGATGCTCAGTAAAGAAGAAACATTACGTTACGAGCCACTATTACGTTCGGAACATTTAGTCGGTGGTGGTCGTTATGTCGAATATAAAACGGATGATGCCCGATTGACAGTCGAAGTCTTAAAGGCAGCCGTTGGTTACGGTGGACGTGCCGTCAACTATACGAAGGCTGAATCGCTCGTCTACCACAATGGAAAAGTTGTCGGTGTCGAAGTCCGTGACGTCTTAAGTGACAAAACGTATACGATTCGGGCGAAGAAAATCATCAATGCAACCGGTCCGTGGGTCGACGAACTACGTGAAAAAGATGGTTCGAAAGCTGGGAAATCGCTCCACCTGACGAAAGGGATTCATCTCGTCATCGATCAAGCGCATTTCCCACTCCAACAGGCTGTTTATTTCGACGTTCCAGATGGTCGGATGATTTTTGCGATTCCACGCGAAGGGAAAACCTATGTCGGAACAACTGACACGAACTATAAAGGAGATATTCTTGAGCCGGGTGTCACTGTCGAGGATCAGGATTATATCCTAGAGGCGACGAATCAAATGTTCAACGTCGAGTTACGACCTGAACACGTCGAATCGACATGGTCTGGACTACGCCCACTCATTCATGAAGATGGAAAGGACCCGAGTGAACTGTCTCGAAAAGATGAAATCTTCGTCTCGAAATCCGGTCTGATGTCAATCGCTGGTGGGAAGTTGACCGGGTACCGGAAGATGGCAGAACGAATTATCGATATGGTCGCAGACCAATTCAAGACAGAAGAAAATCGGATTTACCTCGCTTCCCGTACGCACGATATCTTGCTTGGTGGTGGTCATCCACAAGGAAGTAAAGGATTTGCCCGCTACTTGAAAGAACAACAACCAAAAGGAGAAGCACTCGGATTGTCACCGAATGAGGCGACATGGCTCATCCAACGTTACGGTACGAATGTCGAACGTGTCTACGAATTGATTCGGACACGTGGTGACGAGGCGGCTCGTTATCAATTACCGTTACACTGGTTCGGCGCCCTTCTATATGGATTAGAAGCTGAGCTCGTCATGCAACCCGGCGACTTCTTGAACCGTCGTGCCTCGGCCGTCTTCTTTGATTTCCCTCACGCTGAACAGTACGCAGATGGTGTTCTCGCCTTGATGCGTAGCGAACTCGGCTGGTCGGCAGAAGATGAAGCGAGAGCCAATGAAAGCATTCGTCGTGAATTTGATGCGGTCCGCGTCAAAGGACCTGTTCCACTTTCATAACATCAGAAGACCCGATCGCCTTCAGGCGACCGGGTCTTCTTGCATGTTACTGTTCTTCTTTCGAAGCAGCGAGTTCCGCTGCCGGCATGTTGCCTGGGTGTAAATTCGAACTCTTACGTGCAAACGTAAAGTAAAGGACTAAACCAATAGCAAGCCAGATTCCAAAAGCAATCCATGTCTCGAGTTTCAAGTTGAACATCAAGAAAAGACATGCAGCGATTGCTGCGATCGGCACATATGGCATACCTGGACATTTGAACGCACGTGGGAGATCAGGCTGTGTCTTACGAAGAATCAAGACAGCAACAGAGATCAAGACGAATGCTGCGAGTGTACCCATGTTGACGAGGTTTGCGATGACATCGAGCGGAACGAATCCAGCAACGAGTGAGCTACCCAGTCCGATCATCCAAGTCGCCTTGAATGGTGTTTGGTACTTCGGATGCACTTCAGAGAACACTTTCGGGAACATTCCGTCACGCGAGATGGCGAATGCAAGACGCACCATTCCGTAAGTCATGACGAGAATGACTGTTGTGATCCCGAGGATCGCACCGAGATCGATGAATCCAGCTACCCAGCTTTGACCGGCCATTTGAATCGCAAGTGAGACTGGATGATCGACACCAGCAAATTGTTGGTACGGTACGATACCCGTCATGATGGCTGCGACGATGACGTAAAGGACTGTACAAACAGCGAGTGAACCGATGATCCCGCGTGGCAAGTTTTTTTGCGGATCGCGGACTTCTTCAGCTGCTGATGTGACGGCATCAAAGCCGATGTACGCGAAGAAGACGATTGCGGCACCCGAGAAGACGCCTCCCCAACCAAATGGTGTGAACGGTGTCCAGTTCGATGGCTCAACGTAGCCGACACCAACAACGATGAAGAGAATGACGACTGCGACCTTGATGACGACCATGATGTTGTTGACACGCTTCGTTTCCTTGATTCCCATCGACAACAATGCCGTAATGGCAAAGAGGATTAAGAATGCTGGAAGGTTGAAGTATGTCTTGGCTCCTTCGACTGCTCCAGGAGCTGCTGATAAGGCTGTTGGCACATGGATGTTGAATCCTGCAAGTAAGGACTGGAAGTATCCAGACCATCCAGCTGCAACGGCACTCGAGGCGAGTCCATATTCGAGGATCAAGTTCCAACCGATGATCCAAGCGAAGATCTCACCCATTGTCGCATACGTGTACGTATAGACGGATCCACTGACCGGAATCGTTGATGCGAATTCAGCGTAAGCAAGAGCAGCTAGACCACAGGCGATGGCAGATAGAATGAATGATACGATAAGTCCTGGTCCTGCAGTCAATGCTCCTGTTCCCGTCAAAACGAAGATTCCGGTTCCGATGATGGCGCCAATTCCTAAAAACGTTAAATCCATCGCGCCAAGATTTCGAGCAAGTCCACTGTTTCGTTTACTTGCAGCAATCATAGCGGAAACATCTTTTTTCCGCGTCAAGCTCATGATGTACTTCCCCCTATGCCTCTTTTGATTTGTCCTACGGAGCGAGTCGTCCGTAAGAACTTAATCAAAAATTTACGAAGTTTTCTGATAAATTGATATAGGTCATTATACCTATTTCTATTTTGTTGAACGCTTTCATTCGTTAAACAAAAAAATCTGTACAAAAAAGATGGATATGTAACACATGTTACACACCCATCTAATAAGCCTCTGTTTATTAGGTTTTTAAATTGTTTTTCGGGTCTTCATCCACTCTAAAAACACTTGGTAATCCAGCTTTGTTCGTGTCACGTAGGCTTCTGACCAACGCTCGATTTGCTCTAAAAAAGCGGTGTCCGAAACACCAATGGCTTGGATGATTTCAACATCCGCATGATGTGTCAAAATTTTTTCTTTAATCCCGGCGTCCTGATCCGCCCGCGCATGGATTTTCGCGGTAATTTGACCTTGAATACACAACACGTTCTCAAGGTCTTCCTGACTTTTGATATGCTTTGCTTTTAGTTTTTTCTTATATGGCGAGCGCTCACGTACATAATATTCCTTTTTTTCAATCGTCAGATAACCAAGATATGGATCTTCATGTGCCTGCATCGCTTTTTGGGACGTGATGACCCGTCGACCTTGATGGACAGCTTCTGTTTCCGGGCGATAAACGGGCAGGAATAACGAAGGGACGGACGTTTGCGCTTGTTTCATCTCAAGAATCAAATCTTCTTCTCCGCCTTCGCCCTCAATCAGAATGTAATAGCGCTCAAGACCAATCGATGCCGTTCCACTGTCTAGCTTCCGCACGATATCCTTAATCGTATAGAACGATTCGTCACGACGATCCTCGGCATCAATCGTCTCGATATAGGAGGACCAAGCAGACTCGATTGCTGATCGTGTCGCGTCATCTACCGCTGCCATATCCGGTAATGTACAAAAACGTCTCACGCCATCCACCAGTTCCGTCCGCTCCCCCATTAATTCCTCACGTTTCTTTTCTGCTTTTTTGATCAACTTCTTGATTGGTCCTTTCGTATTATCCCGCGTAAAACAGACATCACTCGGATCTTTTCCGAGAGCGTACTTTTTTAAATCGTGTAAGTATTCCAGGACATAATTTCGAATCGCAGGAGTCGGATTGTATCCTGCCTCTTCAGCGAACAACCGGACGGAGACCGCCATGCGAATCAAATCGTATAGATAAGATCCTAAGTACCCTTCATCAAAGTCATTGACGTCGTAGATGATATCTCCCTTCGCATTGCCATGGACACCGAAATTCTCAAAATGAAGATCTCCCTGAATCCACGTCGGTTTATCAAGAGGCGTATCAAAACCAAGGGGGATTCGCGTCACGTCATAATAAAACAGATGCGAACTCCCACGGAAAAAGCGAAACGGACTCAAGCTCATCTTGTCGTACTTTTCCTGACGTGCTTGCTCATCGAGCTGACGGATTTCGTGATCGTAGAAATCAAGCACCTTCGCAATCGTCATTTGTCGAATCTCTTCATATACAGGTCGAAACATTCGATTCTCTCCCTTCCATTTGAAAAAAAGAGCAGTCAAAACGAAATCGTTTGACTGCTCCTTACATGTTACTCGAAATGTTTTTTATATTCCCCATATCCTGCCGAATCAAGCTCTTCAAGTGGAATAAATCGTAATGCTGCTGAGTTGATACAATAGCGAAGACCACCAAGTTCTGTCGGACCATCATCGAAGATATGACCGAGGTGACTATCCGCATTCGCAGAACGCACTTCCGTCCGCGTCATCCCGTGACTCGTATCGAGTTCGACTTCCATCTTGTCTTCTGAGATGGGTTTAGCGAAGCTCGGCCAACCGCAGTTTGACTGGAACTTATCTTTTGATGTGAAGAGTGGTGTACCATCGACGATATCGACGTACAGTCCTGGACGTTCTTCATCCCAGTATTCGTTACGGAAAGCGGGTTCTGTCCCGTTCTCTTGTGTGACTTTATACTGAATTGGTGTCAGACGCTCTTTCAATTCTTTTTCCTTACCGTGGTCCTTCCACGCTTCTTTGATGAATTTCGCGCGACCTGAGCCGACACTATACATCTGATAACGGAACGGATTCTTTTTATAATAATCTTGGTGATATTCTTCGGCTGGCCAAAACGGCTTTTCTGGACGAATCTCTACCGCGACTGGACGCGAGAAGCGTCCTGATGCGTCAAGCGCTGCTTTCGAACGTTCAGCTGCTTCACACTGTGCTTCATCGACATAAAAGATAGCCGGTTGGTATGATTCACCACGGTCATTGAATTGACCTCCACCATCTGTCGGATCGATTTGACGCCAGAAGATATCGAGTAATTCTTCGTACGTAATGACGGACGGATCGTACGTGACTTCAACCGCCTCCAAGTGACCTGTCGTTTCCGAACAGACCTCTTTATAAGTCGGGTTCTCTGTATGACCACCGGTATATCCTGAAATGACCTGCTCTACCCCATCATATTTATGGAATGGCTTGACCATGCACCAGAAACAACCACCTGCAAATATTGCTTTTGCCATCTATCTTCCCCTCCTCTGTATGTGTCTATTTTACCGCGTTCAGAGAATGGACTCGACTTTCCTGCTCATTCAATCCTCTGGGTTCGCTTTTAGACGACGCATGACGAAGTAAATCGCCGCAAAGACAAGGAGAAGTCCTCCAAGCGAATACCAGATGTTATTCAAACGATAAATCATTTGGTATAAGGCTAGCGTCACAAGCAATAATGCGATCGGTAAGAAGGCACGCTTAAAGTGGTACCAGTAATTCACGAAGATCGCCTCCTGTTTTTCTTTCATCTTACTTGAAGCGACATCTAAAAAGCCACCTTCATTTGAAGGTGGCTCAATGATTAAGATTGACGTGGATGTTCCGGGAAGTCCATCTCGTCATAACGAACGATTGACGTCCGGTTTTTGAATTTATGTCCTAACCAGAAGGCAAGGAATAATGGAATACCAACATACGTTGCGGCAATTCCGACCCAATCAATTTGATCAGCGAGGAATGCGGCATAGTTTTGACCGACGATGACGAGGAAACAAAGACCGAAGGCGAACAGCGGACCGAATGGGAACGCTGGTGCAACATATGGTAAGTCTTTCAACGAGTGACCTTGTGCAAGGAATCCTTTACGGAAACGATAGTGACTGATCGCAATCCCGAGCCATGCGATGAAGCCTGTCATACCGGAAGCATTGAGTAACCACAAGTAGACTTGTCCACCAAACATCGACGTCAAGAAACAGAGAGCACCGACCGCACCTGTTGCAAGCAAAGCGTTACGCGGTACACCGTTTTTCGATACTTTCGCGAACAACTTCGGTGCATCCCCTTGACGCGCCAGTGTGTACAGCATCCGTGTCGAAGCATACATACCTGAGTTTCCGGCAGATAAAACAGACGTCAAGATGACGGCGTTCATGAGTGCTGCTGAGAACGCAAGACCTGCTTTTTCAAAGACGAGCGTAAACGGACTAACCGCTACGTCCGTAATGTCATTCGAAACCAAGTTCGGACTTGTATACGGAATGAGCATTCCGATGACGAAAATCGCGAAGACGTAGAAAAGCAAGATGCGCCAGAAGACTTGTTTGACTGCTTTTGGAACATTCTTTTTCGGATCTTCCGATTCACCCGCTGCAATCCCGACCAGTTCTGTACCTTGGAAACTGAATCCGGCAACGAGAATGATACCGATGACGGCAGGAATCCCACCGACGAACGGCGCATCGCCAAGAGCAAAGTTTTTAAATCCAACCGGTGGCTCCGATGTAAAGACACCGAAAATCATCGCAACACCGACGACTAAGAAGACGATAACGGTAACGACTTTAATCATGGCGAACCAATACTCCGCTTCTCCGAATCCTTTAACGGAGAAGTAGTTCAAGCCAATCATGAGTAAGAGGAACAAAGCACTGAAATAAAATCCAGGAACGTCCGGGAACCAATACGTCATAACAATTTGTGCTGCGACGAGTTCGACTGCGATCGTGACTGCCCAGTTGTACCAGTAGTTCCAGCCAAGTGCAAAGCCGAATGATGGATCGACGAATTTCGTTCCATATGTCGAGAAGGATCCAGCGACCGGCATGTACGCCGCCATTTCACCAAGACTTGTCATCAGGAAGTAGACCATCAGACCAACGATTGCATACGATAGGAGCGCCCCACCTGGTCCTGCTGCTGCGACGGAAGCACCGGACGCAATGAAGAGTCCTGTTCCGATTGCCCCACCGATGGCGATCATCGACATATGACGGGCTTGTAATCCACGTTTTAATCCTTCTGCTGTCGAATCTGTTGTTTGTTTTACATCTAGATTGTTCATTTCGTTCGCTTCTCTCTGTTTAGATTTTTTGAGAGGACACTTTTTGAATGAAAAAAACAAAAAGCGTCCTCATCTTCCAGATGGAAGATGAGAACGCAACATAATAAAATGGATGCGCCTCATTCTACCGTCGTGAAAGATAGCTCTCCACAAGTAAGTGATACCCGACTTGTGACAGTATTAGACCTATTCGATCTAATCCCAATCGATCATCTTCAAAGCGATGATTGATTTCGGCAATTCTTCCTTTCAGGTCACTTCATCTGTCGCTTGACGACATCCGTAACCGTACTCTTAAGAACTGCAACCTCCATCCCACTGGTTGAGTGAGAACTGAATTAAGTTAGTTATTACTACGCCATATTACACAAAACGCCACGAAATTGTCAATTGCCTTTTTCGAATCTGGGGTAGTAGATGGTAAAAATCCGATATGTTTAGTACACTAAATGGTAGAAGTCCACTGAGAGAAAGGATGCTGCTTGCATGCCACAGGAACGTGATTTGCTAACTTATCGACTCGAAGAACAAATGCGTGTCATTCTTCGTACCCTGCGACGTGAACTTAACCGGCTATTTGAAGGAACGGCGACCCGGAGTGAATTTTTCATCTTACGAAGCCTTTCTGAAAATGGACCTCAGCGCCCGACGCTTCTCGCGGAACAATTTGAGCTCGCGACGAGTCAAGTCACTGCTTTAACGGATAAGCTGTATAAACAAGGATACGTCACACGGACACGTTCGACGGAAGATCGTCGTTCGATCGTCCTCGCTTTGACGGAGGACGGGGAACGTGCATTTCGAGATCTCGAAATCGTTCGGAAAAACTATTTACAAGATCGCTTCGGTACATTGACGGAAGAAGAGCTCGAAACGATGATTCGTGTCTTTGATAAAATTTTACAGACGATGGATGAAGATACTCTTACTTCATCTTCTTAAAAACGGTAGATTTTCTACCGTTTTTTCTATTTTGTCTAAAGATTTCTCTATGTCTAACCGTTATCTACTTGAGTATACTGGAAGTATATATATGGAAATCTGTTAGCTGGGGGAGTTGGGAGGATTTGTTGGCCATCATGAATCAATTCATCATTAACTTTTGTCTACTGTTCACAACGATTACTCTCTTGTTCTTACCGTTTCGGAATCAACCGCGTATTTCATTGAACTCCAAATGGAGCATTCGACTTATACTCGGAGCAGTCTTTGGTCTGATTGCGGTCTTATTAATGTTCAATGGGATCCAAATCGATGTCGCCCGTGTTGATTTACGTATCGTTCCCGTCGCGATCGCCATGCTGTTCGGTGGTTTCCCAAGCGCCATCGTTGCAGGAGCAATGATCATCGGAACACGTTACTTTTTAACACCAGTTGATCAAATGGAAGGATTTTATTTATCTACGCTGATCATCGTCTTATTCATCACGACGATTGGGATCATTCGTCGATTCGTCCATGTCTCGATGCGTCATTTTCAACTTATGGTGTTGGTCGGTATTCTCTATTCGTTACCCGCCATCTACATCCTGACGCACAGCTGGTCGACATTCTTTAAAATCTCGATTGCGTACGTCTTCTTTAATTTATTAGCTGGCTTTGTTGCCTTTCGATTACTGACGGAATTACGCCGTCACTTTGAAAACATCCAGTATCAGCAGAAACTCGCTATGACAGATGCTTTGACAGGACTCGCCAATCGCCGTCGTCTGGATGACTCGCTATCACTTGTCGGTTCGACCGATCAAGGCTATTCACTTGTGCTCATCGATATCGATTTCTTCAAGCATGTCAATGATACATATGGTCATGATGCGGGCGATGATGTGTTACGCCAACTCGGCATGACTCTCGCTTCCTTGACGCGTCCAGACGACCTCGTCGGGCGGTACGGTGGTGAAGAATTTTTAATCATCTTACCAAGTACTTCGGCGAAAGAAGCGCAAAAAATAGCAGAACTAGCTCGGTTGACGGTCGCACGTAACCTGTTCCCGACATCAGATGTACCTGATCTGCAAATCACGATCTCACTTGGGATTTCACATTCTAGTGGTTCGCACACGTCACTTGAAGCATTACAACAGGCAGATAAAGCGTTGTATTACTCAAAAGAAAGCGGACGGAACCGGAGTACGATTTATTCGAAAGAACTTGCATTCCGACAAGCTTAAACTAATTGGACACTTCCGTAGGGGAGTGTCTTTTTTACGTCTTCATTCCGTCTCTTTAGGAAAACCGATACTTTCAACCGTTCCGAAAACAATCATCCGACTTAATTGTTCTGCCATGTATTCTGATGAATACGGTCGACCGTTTCGTAACCAAGAAATCAACAATCCTAACTGTCCACCAATGACATAGTTCAATAATAAGTCCCGATCGACGAACGTAGCTTCTTCTGTGATTTGCGGTCGAAACACAATTCGATAATTCTCTTTCAATGTATCGAGAAAACGAGAGATGAACGTTTTGATCGGTCCTTGAACGAGCATCGTCTGATAGAATAGTTCATTTTCTTCGATATGAATGAACAAACGAGCAAAATAGCGACTCACCTGCTCGACTGTCGGAAATACAGTTCCTGTACCCGTGATCCGAATCGCTTGTTCAAGTGCTTTCATTTGCTCCTCAACGACTTGGTCGAGCAAATCATACTTATCTGTATAGTGTGCGTAGAAGGTCGAACGATTCACACCTGCTCCATCCGTCAACATTTTGACAGTAATGCTCGAGAAGCTGTGCGTCTTCAGTAAACGAAATAATTCCATCGTAATACGGTCACGTGACCGTTTTGGTCGGGGATCACGGCTCTCATTCATCCATATTTCACTCCTTTTTCACCATCTTTTCATTAATGAATCCGTTATCATCTATTTTTCCAACATTTTGTCGGAAATTGTCGGTTGTTTGTTAGCTAACGTTCCATATAATTAACTATATTAATTACTCCTCCCCCCAGAGGAGTACTTTTTTTGAATCGATTGTACACAAGAAAGGATGCTAACACACCCATGAGTATGAAAAAATTATTGATCATCAATATCGTGACACTCATCGTTTTAATCGGTGGTGGTGTTGTCGGATACTACTATTACGATCAAGCAACGAGCTATGTCAAAACAGACAATGCGAAAATCGACGGTAAGATGATAACGATTGCGAGCCCAAGCGCTGGTAAATTAACAGACTGGTCTGCGAAAACAGGCGAATCACTTGCCAGTGGCGCAACAGTCGGACACGTCATGACGGCACAAGCCGGACAAAAACCGACGGATCTCTCGGTTTCAATGCCCTCAAAAGCAACGATCGTTCAGTCGATGGCGACAAAGAACGGCTTCGTCGCAGCAGGTACACCTCTCGCATATGGTTTTGACTTAAACGACCTTTGGGTCACAGCGAACATCGAAGAAACAGAAATCGATGAAATCAAAGTCGGACAAACAGTGGATGTTTACGTCGACAGCTACCCGGACACGACACTTTCTGGTGAAGTCGAGCAAATCGGTATGACGACGGCTTCCACGTTCTCAATGATGCCTTCTTCAAACGGAAACGCGAATTACACGAAAGTCGCACAAGTCATTCCTGTTAAAGTCTCACTCTCGCAAGAAAAATCACTCGACATTCGACCTGGTATGAATGTGACCGTCCGCATTCATAAGGATTAAGGAGGGACGTTGATGTCTACTACCTTCTTATTCGGATACAGTGCGTTCACGATTCTGATCATCATCGGCGTCAACTGGATCGCCCGTCGAAGTCGCTCATCCGACACGGCGCTGGCGACGGACGGACCGACTCTTGAGGAATCCCTTGAGGCGGAACCGACGATGACCGTAACACCACCAGTCGCAGCACCTTCAAAACAGGTATCGACTGAAAACGTCAGTATTCCGAAAGTACTGACGGTCTTACTCATCGGTATGTTCATTGCTATTTTGAACCAAACGTTGATCAATGTCGCGTTACCGGTTCTGATCAATGATTTCAACGTATCGACGTCCACTGCCCAATGGTTGACGACGGGCTTCATGCTCGTCAACGGGATTTTGATTCCGATCAGTGCCTTTTTGATGCGAAGCTACACGTTCCGCCAGCTGTTCCTCGCTTCGATGACACTATTTTTCTTCGGATCGGTCATCTGTTCGATGGCAATGAACTTCCCGGTCATGATGATCGGTCGCGTCGTTCAGGCAGCGGGGGCTGGTATCTTGATGCCACTCGGATCAAACGTCTTCATGACGTTATTCCCACCGCATAAACGCGGTGCTGCCATGGGAATGCTCGGAATCGCGATGATTCTCGCTCCTGCTGTCGGACCTACGATCACAGGATATGTCATCCAAAACTATGATTGGCACGTCATGTTTTATGCGATGTCGTTCTTTGGATTAGTAACATTGTTACTCGGTACTGCCTGGTTCCGCCTGACGCAGCCACTCTCGAAACCTTCTTTTGACGCACTGGGCGTCTTATTCAGTACGATCGGATTCGGGAGTCTCCTTTACGGATTCAGTGAAGCCGGGAATGACGGCTGGGATAGCCCGATCGTCATCAGCACGATCGTCATCGGCTTAATCGGAATTGCAGCTTTTGCGATGCGTGAGCTATCGATGGAAGATCCGATGCTGAACATTCGCGTGTTGAAGGTACCGGAATTTTCGTTCACCCTCTTCATCAACGTTATCGTCACGATGGCCTTGTTCGGCGGGATGTTACTTTTACCGATTTACCTTCAAAGTATTCGTGGTTTTTCACCAGTCGACTCTGGTCTTCTCCTTTTGCCCGGATCACTAATCATGGGGATCACCGGACCGATTGCCGGTCGTTTATTTGACCGCTTCGGTATTCGACCGCTCGCTATCTTCGGTTTGACGTTGATGACGTACGGGACATGGGAATTGACGCAATTGAACATGGATACGTCGTATTATTCCATCATGGGTATCTATATGCTTCGATCGTTCGGTATGGCATTCATCATGATGCCGATCATGACTGCCGGTATGAACGCTTTACCGATGAAGATGATCCCGCACGGAAACGCGACCCAGAATACACTTCGTCAAGTCGCCGGCTCCATCGGAACGGCAATTCTCGTCACTGTCATGACCCGTCAAACGACGGCTCACTTGGCAGACGATGCGAATCAGTTCACGACGCTCGACCCGACGCTTTCGCAACATTTAAACGATCTTGGTCAACAGCTTGGTAGCTCACAAGCTGCTTCGACGAGTTGGTTTACGATGCTGACGAAACAAGCAACGATCCAAGGGATCACCGATGCGTTCTGGATTGCGACCGTCTTATCTGCGCTTGCACTGATTCTGTCCTTCTTCTTGCACGGAAAAAAAGAACCGAATCTGGATTGATTGACGACAGACCAGTTGATGTCCTATCAGCTGGTCTTTTCTTATACTTTACGAAAAGTTCTTCTTTGCACTTCAGCCTTAAAATCGATACACTAGGGACAATGAGTTTCATATCTAAAGGAGATGCTTTATGGTTGCCTTTCTGCAATTTTATGCGTTCATCTTTGCTTGTTGTTTTGCTTGGCAAGTTGGTCGACCATCCCCTTGGTCACAAAAGATCGTTCGTGCCTTTTTAACAAGTGTCAACGGGCTCTTCGTATTCGCACGTGCCTCGATTTCAATCTTTTTATTAGTTGGACCACTATTACTCGTCACTTATCTTGTCTTCCCACGGTTAATCGCTTTTGAAAATGGTTTAGCGATGGTGATCAGCGTTCTCGTCATCGGACTGGTTGATCGTCTCGTCAGTCTCGTCATCCTGCCACTCATACGTTCCTTTTTCTTAAAACGTCAACGCGTCATGCCACAATCGGTGGAAATGGTGCTTTATACGATGGCAATGGCTGTCTTGCTCTTCATTCAGCTCCATGCTGTTCCTGGCGTTCAAATTCATGTAGCGTTAACGATTTTTCTTGGTTTTACGATCTATTTCGCTCATTATCTATTTGCCCTATATCGGATTCGTCTTATGAAAAAGAAGCTAACGACCGTTGCTCAAGATCAAGACGAGGAACGAAAAGCCTCTTAAATACGAAAACGAAAGATGATTTCCTCTCGGGAATCGTCTTTTTGTTTTCTGATAAATAACGTTGACAATGATAATCGTTATCATTTATAGTGAAAAAGTACTCAGTGAGGAGATGAAACGGATGCATGCCCAACAAGTGATTGAAACGCGCCGGTCGATCCGGTCTTATACGGAACAACCCGTTCCGGTCGAATTGGTAGAAGCATTACTCGACACGGCGATTTATGCCCCGAATCATAAATTACGAGAGCCTTGGCGCTTTGTTCTTGCAATTGAAGACGGACAAACACGGTACGTCGATGCCTTAATGGAGTTACTGACGGCGCGTGGTCAATTCGAGACGAAAACGTCTGAACAACGTCAACAGGCTGAACAAAAATTACGGGAAGTCCCGGTTTATTTAACGATACTTTGTCAGGTCCAAGGGACACCAGATCAACAGCTAGAGGATACACTTGCAACAGCTGCGATGATTCAAAATCTGCAGTTAGTAGCAACAGAACGAGGTCTTGGGTGTTGCTGGAAGAGCGGGAAACACTGGTTCACACCAGAGTATGCCTCACTCGTTGACGCTTCTGAAAACGAACGCGTTCTCGGTGTCATTCAAATCGGCTGGCCTGCCATCGTTCCACCTGTCAAACCGAGAACGTCCGCAAAGGACAAGTTGACGCACTTTTAAGAGGTGCGCATTCTGCGAGCTACCCCTGCTCGCGCCAATCAAGCCCCAATTCAAAAAGAAAAACGTTCCGATGACGTCTCTCTCCCCAAACGGAGACGCAATCGGAACGTTTTTCTGTTAGAGAAACCCTTCATGATTGACAGGTGATTTAGCTTGAATCTAAGATGATGAAGGTGAAACAAATAACCGCTTACAGAAAGCGGGTCGAAAGAAGGGGTCCCCTTGCACGCGGATCAACGAAAAAAATTAACGGTCCTCATGATCAACATGTTCATTGCGGTCGGGAGCTTCGGGATCATCATTCCGATTCTACCCGCTTACTTAGCATCGATTGGACAGGGTGGAACGGCGGCTGGATTAATGATTGCCATCTTTGCCGGAGCACAACTCGTCATGTCACCGATTGCCGGAAAATGGGCGGACCAATACGGTCGTCGCAAAATGATCATCTATGGATTGATCGGCTTGACGCTCTCGATGTTTGTCTTCTACTTCTCCAATTCCGTCACGGTCCTCTACATCTCGCGCGCAATTGGTGGTGCCGGTGCTGCACTCCTAATTCCAGCAATCTTTGCTTACGTCGCGGACATCACGACGATGGATCAACGCGCAAAAGGAAACAGTTACGTCTCAGCTGCGATGTCACTCGGGATCGTCATCGGTCCTGGAATCGGTGGTTTCCTTGCCGAATACGACTTAAAATTACCGTTACTCGTCTCAGCGATCGTCTCGGGTGCAGCCGTCTTGTTCAGCGTCCTGTTACTTCAAGAAAGTGAAAAACACGATGCAACAGCGATGGCACCAGACGAAGGATCGATGCTTCGAAAACTCGGCACGTCGTTTAAGAAACCGTACTTCGTACCGCTCGTCATTACACTCGTCATGAGCTTTGGTCTCATGGCATACGAATCAGTCCTTGGTCTATTCGTCGATGACCAATTCGGTGCTTCACCGAAGGACATCGCGATCATGGTAACATCGACCGGTATCATCAGCGTCATTGCTCAAATCTTCATCGTCGATAAGCTGTCACGTAGTCTCGGAGAAGGAAAGGTCTTGAACCTATTCCTGTTCATCGCAGCACTCGGTTTCCTGTTGTCATTATTGACATCAAGTTACGGTGGATTCTTTGCGATTACCCTCGTCATCTTCCTCGCGACATCGATTTTACGTCCCGTCTTGAATACGATGATTTCAAAGCTCGCTGGTAATGAGCAAGGCTTTGCTATGGGGATGAACAACGCCTACATGAGCATCGGGAACGTGCTCGGACCGACGCTTGCGGGTGTCCTATATGACGTCAACATTCTCTATCCGTTTGCACTCGGTCTGATTTTCCTCGTCGTGACGTTCATCGGATCATTCATCTGGCAAAAACGTCAAGCACGATTGATTGCCAAGGTCGAACAAAGTTCTTAAACGAATCAAAAATAGCCTCGATTGCTCCATCCCATCGGACAGAGCAGTCGAGGCTATTTCGTTTAACGATATTCGTCCGTCATACGGATTGTTCCTCTGTTCTTGACACAAGCAGTTTCGCGACGATTTCTGTTAACAAGAAAACGAAGACGATTCCTGTAAAATCTAGCGTCAACCACGGCATCAGACCGCAGCCGATTAAAAGTGTCCCAATCATTAACGGACGATACGAAGAAAAGGATGGTCGCTTCGGACGGTCACTCAAAAGGATGCTCACGACACCAAGCACGATAAGCCATGTCACTGAAATATTATAGAAAAAGTGATCGACCAGTAAAAACAGACCAATCGGATACAGTGGAACCCACCAACGGTTCATACCGATACCTCCCATTTTCTTTTCAGTATCGCATGATTTGAATTGATTCCCTTTATTTTGAAATCACTTATCCGTACTGCTTTTGATGCGCACGTTTAAGTTCAAGATATTCTTCATCAGCCCGGATCAAATCCCATTTTTCTTGGAAGATGGCCGCAGATTTTGCTTTTTCTTCGTCAATCTCGCGCGTGTGTAATTCTTTGGTCTCTTTATCTTTATATTTACGCCCACCCTTGTAGTTCGCGTAACGTCGTGCGCGCGTATGTCCCATCTGAATGAACTTCCGCGCCATATCCATGCCGACGAAGTCTCCGTCTTCTTTATAAGCTAAATACATCTCATAAATTTTCTCAGACGATTCCTTCGCGATGTCCGGCGTCTTAAAACGCCAATGCGGCAAAATCTCACTTTTGTAAGGTTCGACGAGTAAGACCCCTTGCTCCCCGCGTCCAACCCGGTACTTTTCCGGCTCCTTACGAAAATCCGTCGTCTTGAAATCGAGATCGTAATCAAACGGCATCCCGGTCACGCTCCCTTCTACTTCGAAACGTTCCCTTCCCGTCCGTTCATCAATCCTCGATCCGGTAGAGCCCTTGCGTATAAATCGTCGCTAAGACGTGCGCAATCTCTTCGATCGTCGCTGTCGCCTCTTCGCGGACGACTTCGAATAAATACATCTCATTCGCAAAGAACCAACCACGGGCGACGAGTTTCGAGTCGACATCCTGCCGCGCAAGTCCTGTCTCCTGCGCATACTGGATATCCTGACTGATCCGATCAATGAACCGTTCCCGAATCGCTTTCCATTTCGCACGGACGATGTAAGACACGCCGATTGCTTGCTCGACAACCCGTAACATCGCTCGTTCTTCTTCCGCGAGACGTAAGAAATCCGTCGCTTGCGTCACGATGCGTTCCTTTGCCTCTAGCGGCGTCGTCGGTTCGAATGTTCGTTCCGCGATCGCGTGGAAGCGGCTCATGACATCTTCCATCAGGACGACGAGCAACTCATCTTTCCCTTCAAAATGGACATAGGCTGTTCCGTAGCCGACGCCAGCTTGTTTAATGATTTGTGAAATCGTTGCCGTTTGAAACCCTTGTTCTAAGAAGACGTCACGTGCCGCACTCAACAGTTTCTCGCGTGTCCGCACCGTGCGCAGATGACGTTTATCGATTTTTTCTGGTTGAGAAGATGACATGTCCTTCACTCCTTTTGTTTTCTCTATTCGATAATATTGACACAATGTCAATTTGTTTGCTACGCTTTTGTCAAAATTGATTGAGCATTCATTTGAGGAGGATGACGTATGACACTGCAAGCAAAACGGAGCGATGCTGCTGCTCGGGACGAGCAAGATGCACTCGCCGCCTATCGTGATGAGTTTTATCTGCAACCGGGTAGTATCTATATGGACGGAAACTCGCTCGGCTTATTGTCGAAGCGTGCCGAGAAGACGTTGCTCGAGTCGCTATCAGACTGGAAAGAACTCGGGATCGATGGCTGGATGAAAGGACGTCATCCTTGGTTCGAATTATCGGAACGTCTCGCTGCTCTCAACGCTCCGCTCGTCGGCGCACAAGCAGAAGAAGTCATGGTCACTGGTTCGACGACCGTCAATCTCCATCAACTCGTCGCGACATTCTTCCAACCAACGGAAGGTCGAGATAAGATTTTAGCGGACGCGCTGACGTTCCCGTCAGACATCTATGCCCTTCAAAGCCAACTTCGCTTACGTGGTCTGGATCCTGAGACACACCTCATCCAAGTACCGAGTCGGGATGGTCGCTTTTTAGAAGAAGATGATATCATCGCCGCGATGACGGATGATATCGCATTGATCGTCTTGCCGGCGGTGCTTTATCGAAGTGGACAAATTCTCGATATGGAGCGTTTGACGAAGGCAGCACACGACCGCGGCATCCTGATTGGTTTTGATGGTTGTCATTCCGTCGGAGCCGTTCCCCACGCGTTCCATGACTGGGATGTCGACTTTGCCTACTGGTGTAATTACAAGCACTTGAACGGCGGTCCTGGAACGGTTGGTGGATTATTCGTCCACGAACGTCATTTCGGAACGTTGCCTGGTCTGACAGGCTGGTTCGGTTCACGGAAGGATAAGCAGTTCGATATGGATCATACGATGACACCGGCCGCGCATGCCGGTGCCTTCCAAATCGGGACACCACACGTCTTAAGTCTCGCTCCACAAATCGGTGCATTAGAGATGTTTGACGAAGTCGGTATCGAAGCTGTTCGGACAAAATCACTCGCGTTGACGCAGTACATGATGGAACTCGTCGAGCAGGAACTCACACCGTACGGTTTCGTCATCGGAAATCCGATCGATGATAAACGCCGCGGGGCGCATCTCAGCCTCGAGCACCCGGAAGCAGCACGGATCTGTAAAGCACTCAAGGAAAATCGGATTATCCCCGATTTCCGGGCGCCAAACATCGTCCGTCTAGCACCCGTCGCGCTCTACAATACGTTTACCGATGTCTATGACGTCGTCGCGACACTCAAACGAATCATGAAAGATAAAGAATACGAACGTTTCGCGAATGAACGCGAAGTCGTTGCTTAAGGAGTACACCATGGAACAACCTACTGAACTACGGCGTGAACTCAAGACACGCCAACTCACGATGATTGCGATGGGCTGTGCGATCGGTACCGGTCTTTTCCTCGGAAGTGGACTTGCGATCGGGCTTGCCGGACCGAGCGTTTTAATCAGTTACGCAGTCGGCGCCTTCATCGTCTTACTTTTAATGGGCTGCCTCGCTGAAATGACGGTCGCCCATCCGACATCTGGCTCGTTCGGTACGATTGCCGAACGATACATTAGTCCATATGCCGGTTTTCTCGTCCGCTATTCATACTGGATCGCAAACGTTCTTGCGATTGGCGTTGAGGTCAGTGCGATCGCTATCTATATGAAATACTGGTTCCCTGACGTTCCCGGGGTCGTCTGGATTCTCGTATTCGCTGCCGCGCTGATCTATATCAATGCCACGACAGTCAATACGTTCGCGACCTTCGAATACTGGTTCTCAGTCATTAAAATCAGTGCCATCTTGCTATTCATCCTGCTTGGTGCCTACTTGGTCATCGGTAGTCCAAGTCCTGAGATTGGTCCACAAAACTTCACAAATGACGGTGGCTTCATGCCGTTCGGCTTCTCAGGTCTCTGGATCGCAATCTTCATCTCCCTGTTCAGCTTCCTCGGAACAGAATTGATCGCCGTCACTGCTGGTGAAGCGAAGGATCCAGATGTCGCCGTACCGAAAGCATTAAAAGCGACGGTCTTCCGTCTCTCGACGTTTTATGTCATCACGATTGCTTTGATGTTGATGATCGTTCCGTGGCAACAAGCAGGCGGTGTCGATCAAAGTCCGTTCGTTAAAGTAATGGAGATGCTATCGATTCCATATGCAGGCGGTATCATGAACTTTATCATCCTGACAGCGGCGCTATCCGCGATGAATAGTCAACTCTATGCTTCGACACGGATGATGTATTCGTTATCGAAGGCAACGTATGCTCCAAAAGTATTTGGGCGCTTGAATCGAAAAGGTGTACCGCTCTTCGCACTCGCCTTATCGACACTCGGCATTTTTCTCGCAGCGATCATCAGCAGTCAATCGAGCGTCTCTTATCCATTCATGATGGGGATTTCGATGTTCGGGGCGATTTTCACATGGTTCATGATTTTCATCTCCCATCTGTACTTCCGTAAAGCCTGGGAACGTGAAGGTGGACGGACGTTACCGGTTCGGATGATGGGCTATCCGTATCTGACTTCCCTCGGTGCATTGTTGTTATTCGCACTCGTCCTAACGACATGGTTCACGGATTTCCAAATCGTCTTGAAGTTTGGTGTACCGTGGTTAGTGTTCTTATCGATCGCCTATTTCTTCTGGAAACGGGCGCATCCGGAACAACCACAGACCGCTGAAAAACGAAAACTGAATTAACTTGATAAAGGGGATGAATAGGAATGACAAAGACAGATCCTACGTCTATTGAAGCATCGATTCAAACGGATTTTAAAAAAGATATGTCCTACGGGGATTATTTGCAACTAGATCCATTGCTTACGAGTCAACATCGCTTATCGGGGCATCATGACGAGATGCTGTTCATCATCATTCATCAAACGAGCGAACTCTGGATGAAGCTGATCCTGCATGAGATGCGAGCAGCGACGCAAGCGGTCGCAAACGATGATCTCGAATCGTCGTTTAAGATGCTCGCACGCATTTCAAAGATTCAGCACCAGTTGATTCAATCGTGGAATGTTTTGTCGACCTTGACCCCTGCTGAATATCTAGAATTCCGTGATGCGCTTGGTCACTCATCCGGTTTTCAGTCGTATCAAAACCGTCAAATCGAATTCGCGCTCGGCTTCAAGAATGAGCAGATGCTAAAAGTGTATGCGCATGACGAAACACTCTATCCGATGATGCTCGAAGACTTGAAGACACCAAGTATCTACGACGAAACGATCCGGGCGATGGCGCGCCATGGGCTACCGATCGACGAATCCGTCCTTGAGCGTGATGTTACGCAAGACTGGACGCCGAATGCGAGTGTCGAAGCAGCCTGGGCAATTGTCTATCGTGATGTCGATCGGTACTGGGATCTGTATGAACTCGGTGAAAAACTACTCGATATCGGGAGCCAACAACAAATGTGGCGCTTCAACCATATGAGTACCGTCGAACGGATCATCGGACAAAAGCCAGGAACGGGCGGTTCGTCTGGTGTCAGTTATCTACGACGTGTGCTCGACCATCGGTTCTTCCCGGAACTGTGGTCAGTCCGCACGACATTATGAGGAGGATTCAGCAATGACACGATGGATTGATGTTTCACAACCACTTGATCGCCACGTCACGACGTGGCCGGGGGATACACCGTTTGAAGCAATATTGACATGGAATAAGGAAGACACCGGTTCCGTTAACGTCGGAAAGGTAACGATGAGTCTGCATACTGGCACTCATGTCGACGCGCCGTTTCATTTTGACGATGCCGGACAAAAAATCATCGACCTTGATCCGGATCTCTACATCGGACATGCGCGCGTCATTTACTTACCAGGTCGTACAGAAATCACAGCTTCTGATTTAGATGGCTTTGAGCTAAATGACGTCCAGCGCTTGATCATCAAAACGGATGGTTGGATCGACAAATCAACTTTCCCAGAAACGATTCCCGTCTTGACGCCAAGTCTTGCTGAACGTCTCGGCGAACTCGGGATTTCGCTGATTGGTCTCGACTTACCAAGCGTCGATGCGATTGATAGCAAGGAAATGGCAGCCCATCACGCACTAGCGCATCATGGAGTCCATATCCTTGAAGGACTCGTTCTCGATGCGATCACGCCTGGTGATTACCACCTCAACGCCGTCCCACTCCCGCTCGTCGATGGCGACGGTAGTCCCGTCCGTGCCTTACTTCGTCCATACTAAAAAATCCGTCTAGCAGGCTTTCTGCTGGACGGATTTTTTGTTACTTGGGTAGTGGTTCGAACAAACTGGCTTCGATTTGACGAACGATATGCCCAAGGACTGCAAGCGATGGATCGATCTCGAATCCTTGATCCAGAGAATGATTCGCTCCTTCAATAACATCAATCGTCAGTTGTGAGGTGCGACACGTTTCAAGTGCCGCTTCATCATAAAACTTATCGGCTGTTCCGATGACAAGGAGTCCAGCTTGCGACGATGTGGCGATTTGTTCGACTACTTCGGCTTCAAGAACGGGTGTTAAGAAGACGAAGCGTGCTGTCTGTAGATTCGGCTTAGCAAGCAATGCCGCTAGCGGAATCGTTCCTAACGACTTTGCGATGAACTGAACGTTTTCGTATGTATGTGTCGCAAGCACTTCTGAGACGACAGCGTCGACCCGGCGCGTCATGCAGACATTCGATTCTGCGTCTGTCATCGAAAAGAGCTCTTCCGTCACATAGTGAATACAGATGACATCGATGTCTCGAGCTAGTAGTGCCATCCGGCTGTAGTAGAAGTAAGGATGGTCGTACAAATAAGATGCTCCCGAGATCAAGAAGCAGACCTGTTTGGATCCCATTTGAAAATGATCATATGAAACGGTTGTCTGATCGACGACGATGGATGATTGTTCGATATGCATGAAATCCCTCCACACTTTTTCTAGACTTTACCATTTCAGAGATGGACTGTCATGTCTTTTTCGGCTCTCCCTTATAAACTAAAAAAGGCGATGCACCACATTGGTTCATCGCCAATCCTATATCTTTAGCCAATCGGAGCAAACACAGACTGTTCGACTTGTTTTAATTCATAGAACGCTCCTTGTCGCGCCATCAATTCGGTATATGTTCCGACTTCGATAACGTGACCTTGATCCATGACGATGATTTGATCCATCGCTTCAAGACCCGCTAACCGGTGACTGACGAGAACAAGTGTCGCGTCCTCTGCTCGCGTGAACAGTCGATTGAGAATCATCTGTTCCGTCAAAGCATCAACGGAAGACGTCGGTTCGTCAAGCAAGTAAAGCGAGGCTTCTCGCAAGAGCACACGAGCAATCGCTAAGCGTTGTTTTTCTCCTCCAGACAAGTTCTCGCCTTTTTCAAATACACGATCGTTTAATTCGAACGTCGTTAACCCAACATCATCGAGCGCTTGAAGCATCGCCTCGTCCGTTGCTGCTTCGTTCGCGAGCAATAGATTATCGCGAAGCGTTCCATAAAAGTAATGATTCTGTTGCAGCACGACATTTGCGTGTTGCCACAGTCCTTCCGGATCAACCGTCTGACTCTCTTGACCAGCAATCGTTAATCCGTCTGTCGGATACATCCGTAACATCAATTGAAGTAACGTGGATTTCCCGGAACCACTCGCCCCGACGATCGCCGTCTTCTTGCCGGCAGGAATCGAAACGGTGACGTCACGTAAGACCGGACGCGGTGCATCAGGGAACGTGAACGTCAACGCGTTCGTTTCAAAGGATGGTGCCTGATCGAGAACAAACGTGTCATAAGTTGGCTCTTCTTGCTCGGACACGACTTCATCAAGTCGTTTTGCAGCATGACGGCTATCTTCAAAGAAGCCTGGTAAAATCGCCATCGGTGCCGCATTCTCAAAGACCGTCAGCGATGTCATGACGAGTAAAGCGAGGAAGACCCCTTCGAGTTGTCCACTCGCGACGAGATAGGCACCGACACCAAGAACGAGCCAAGAGATGATCAGCGTCACCATCGTATTCAAGGCCAGGTTCGAGACAGCGTGTAATCCATTCCGTTTTTCTTCCTCGACATACCGTTTTGCGACGGCATTCAAGTCCTGTTCTTTTTGATCCAGTTGCTGGTAAATCTTTAAGTCACGATAGCCTTGGAACAACTCTGTCACTTCTGTCGACAGATCACCACGGCGGACACGAACCGAACGTGCGAAACGTTGTTCGCGGTACGCGAACCAACCCGGAATCAAGAAACCGGTCAGAATCAAACCAAGCAATAGAATCCCGGCAATCGTCCACGAGAAGAAACTGACGAAAAAGATCGTACAGAAGAAGACAAGCAACAAGACGATCGGTGGATAGAGAACACGTAAGAACGTATTTTGCAGACTTTCGACGTCACCGACGATCCGGGCAAGTAAATCCCCACTCCGGTATTTGCCGAAAATTCCTGGCGCGAGCGGCTCAAGTCGACGGTAAAACGACGTCCGGATATCACTGAGGATCGTAAACGTCGCCCGGTGCGAATAATAACGTTCCGCATATCGACTGACGGCGCGCGTCAGACTCGAAATTTTTTGCAACGCAATCAAGACGGCAAGCGTCTGGATCGGTGGCAATAAGGCTGCCTTTGAAATCAGATAACCACTTGCTGCGAATAACCCGACCGCTGTCACTCCGGCGAGGACACCGAAGAAGATCGACCAGGCGATATCGCGTTTTTGATGCACCATCAACCGAAAGACTCTTAGTAGTTCTTTCATCGTGTTTCCTCCCCTCTCTGGACGCTACGCATCCGCGCATATTCCGAATCACGCCCAAGCAGTTCATCGTGCGTGCCACGATCGACGATTCGTCCACCATCGAGGACGACGATTTGATCTGAGCGCTCGATCGTATGCAGACGGTGTGCGACAGTGATGACTGTCGCTGCTTGTCCAAGCTGTTCGATCGCTTGCTGAAGCAGTCGCTCCGTTTTGACGTCGAGTCCTGTCGTCGGTTCATCAAAGACGATGACGTTCGGTCGTTTCAAGAACGCTCGTGCCAACGCAACGCGCTGTTTCTCGCCGCCTGATAGACCACGTCCACCTTCTCCAATTACTGTGTCAATCCCTTCAGGTAACGTCGCAATCAACTCCTCGAGTCCTGCTGCCTGCGCCGCCTCAAAAATCTCTTCCGGCGTCGCTTGACGGAGTTCACCGATTGCGATGTTTTCTGCCAGCGTTCCGGCATACAGATACGGATGCTGCGAGATGTAGCTCAACTGACGGAACCAGCTCGCTTCCTCCACCTGACTGCGATTAATCCCGTCAAGCAGAATCCGTCCTTCTTTTGGATCCGCGAGTCCGGCAATCAACTGTAAGACAGTCGACTTACCGGCACCACTGCGACCGATCAACGCCACCTTTTGATACGGTTCAATCGCAAGTGTCACGTCTTGTAAGGCAAAGCGTCCTTCTTGATACGTAAAATCAACTTCATCCAAGACGATTCGTGGTGGACGGTTCATCGCAAGTTCTGATTGACCGAAGGCAACAGGACGATCGTCTGCTGTTAGTTCGGCTGCGATCTGTTTCGCTGCCGCGACACTACCTCGTCCCGTATGGAAGGCAGCTCCCATCTCTTTTAAGGCAAGATAGTATTCTGGTGCCAACACGAGCATCAGGAACGCCGGGATGAAGGTAATGCTTTGGAACAAAATCAAGCGCAGACTGACTTCAAGTGCAATCATTCCCATGCTGAGCATCGAGATGAACTCAAGCATCAACGACGACAAGAAGGCGAGCTTCAAGACCGTTAACGTCGCATCCCGGAAATCAAGACTACTTTTTTCGATGACGTCACGTTGTCGTTTCGCACGACCAAATAACTTCAAGGTCGTCAGTCCTTGCAACGTATCAAGGAACGTTCCCGAGAATGCCGTCATCTTCTCGAGTTGAGCATCCGCCCGCTTTTGCGTCATGATGCCGATGATGATGTAGAACAACGGAATGAACGGTGCTGTGATCATCATGACGAGACCAGTGATCCAGTCATAGCTGAATGCCGCGATCAAGACCATCAAGGGAACGATCGTCGTCTGGACGACTTTCGGCAAGTACTGACTGTAGTAGCTGTCCATCTCGTCTACAGCGTCGAGCAAGACACTGACCTTCTGTCCCGCTTGCCCTTGTAGCATCATCTCGACCGAACGACCTGTGTATTTCGCGACGAGTGCTTCCCGAAGCGCCTGCTTCATGTGTGCCGATAACGTCGTACCGAGACGACCGTTCCAATACGTCACGGCGACCCGGAGCAACAGCATTCCGAGGACGACGAGTAGTAACGGAATGACGGCTTCAAACGGTTGTTCTTTTAAGAAAATCCGATCGACCGTCAACACGATGCCGTACGATTGACCGATGACCGCAACCCCCATTAGGAAAGCTGCAATGATGAATTGAATGAGAATACTGCGTGGAATCTGGACGATTCCTTTTAATGGATTCATATACAAACGTCCTTTCACAAAGTGTGAACGACTTTTAGTGAATATTTTCACATATCGTACATTTAGTATACCGAATCCGGAACGGGGATGCCATGCAGATGCTGTCGAAAAGGTGTGACGGTTTTGTGAGAGCATAAAACTCGACAATTCTTTCGAATGAAACTATTATGGATATACATTATCCACGTTTAACGAAAGGGGACTTCTCATGCAAATGAAAACCGGGGTCGAGCAATCCGTCTACGCGATGTTGCTTTTGACCTTCCTTCCGGATCGCGCTGTGTTGCCCGGTGAATTCATCAGCCAGCAACTTGGTGCCTCGCCGACTTATTTCCAAAAGCTCTTACGAAAACTCGTCCAGGCGGATCTGTTGTATTCCGTACCGGGTGTCAAAGGTGGCTTTCGCTTACGACGTCCGGCAGACGAAATTCAAATCTTTGACATTTATCAAGCGATCGAGGGCAAGCAGACGTTGTATGTGTCAAGCGGTGTCTTTGAGGATTTGATGGGAATTCAGGAACAGGAAATCGGTCTACTCTCGAATCTGATGACAGAAGCGGAAGAGGCGTGGCAATCGACGTTGAAGCGCGAATCGATTGGCTCGATCCGTCAAGCAATCGACGCCTCCTGTCCACCGGAACATTTAGAACGGTTGCATGCGTTAATCACAGACCGGATGATGACACTTTAATGAACAGAAAGAGGTTTTTACTATGGTATTGAATCGTTATTTCGACTTATTCGACGCGTCACGCACGGACGCACAAGCTTTTGAGGATCTCGTTTCCTTATTCACGACAGACATCACGTTCGTTCTGAACGGACAACCAAAGCACGGCATCGACGCCTGGAAACAGTTCGTCCGTCATGTGTTCACGGCGAATCAGGATATTAAGCACATGTATGCGGGCTGGGAAGAAACAACACCCGGAACGTATGAAACACGCTGGGCAGTTTGCGGAAAACGGGCAGACGGTAGTGTCTTCACACAAGACGGAAAAGATATCGCACGTCTCGATGAAAACGGACGGATCGCTTACCTGGAGAACGTTCCAGATGATCCGACGATGTTCCGTTCATAAGATTACTTTTAAATACCAAAAAAACCTGTGTTCCGCGAAAGCAGAACACAGGTT
>NZ_MPSZ01000003.1 GCF_001939065.1 Exiguobacterium indicum HHS 31
CTAAATTAATAACTACTAACTAACTTAACTAGTATAGACTATACTAGTATTACTAATTAATTAAAGTTATAATACAACTAAATTATTTAATTAAACGTAACTAAAACTAAACTAGTATTAGTAGTTTGTTTTGACTTTTTGAAATCCTAAGACTTCAGGGTATGGAGACGGTGGGAGTCGAACCCACGTCCGAAGGCATCGTATACTTAAGCTTCTACGTGTGTAGTCAATTTATTGGGATCTCGTCGTCAGGCTGCCAATTGACAGGCGTCCGTCCGACCAGTCTGATTCCATCTCTTCTCTTTCCCTCCAGACGGAAAGGTCCAAGCGTAGCCTGTTTAAAGTGAGACCCTAGAAATCAGCCGACCAGGCGACAGCTGCTAGGATCCGCAGTTGCTATTACGCTGCTGCGAGTTGTGTGTTAGTTTTGCCAGTTATGGCTGGTGCGTTTTAACGAGGCCGACCCCTCGACACGCCACAGAAGACCGAACTACCCCCGTCGAATCCGTAACGTCCCCAAGATAATAAATTGGGGCTTTCCGAATACTAATATTCTAGCAGAAAAGTGTTACGGGTTCAATACTTTTGCTTATCACGAAGTGCCCGCTCGATATCACGCTTCGCATCCTTCTTCTTCAGGTCTTCGCGTTTATCGAATTTTTTCTTCCCGCGTCCGAGTCCGATCAAGCATTTCGCGTACCCGTTCTTGATGTAGACTTTGAGCGGTACGATCGTATAACCGTCCCGTGAGACCGCACCGATCAAGTTCGCGATCTGTTTCTTGTGCAGCAACAGTTTTCGTGGGCGGAGCTGTTCATGGTTGTACCGGTTCCCCTGTTCGAAGTGGGCGATGTTCGAGTTCCAAAGAATCGCTTCTCCCCCGTCGAACCGGACGAATGCATCCCCGATACTGATCTTTCCTTTACGGACCGATTTGATTTCCGTTCCCGTCAAGACGAGACCGGCTTCAATCGTATCCTCGATCGCATAATCGAACGAGGCTCGTTTGTTGTTTGCTAAGACTTTCGAATCTGTTCCCTTTGGCATGTTCGTTCACCACATTTCCGATGCGGAAGCGCTTATTTGCGCTTCCGTTTCTTATTCGAGACCGCCTTATGGAACGGCGGTTTATCCTTTTTATCTTTCAGCGCGAAGCCTTTGCCTTTTGACTGGTCCTTCGACTTGCCTGGACGTTTTGACTTGCCACGACGATCATCTTTCTTCTTGTCGTCACGTTTTTGTCCCGGACGTCCACCGCTTGAGCGGATCGTCTTCGACTCGAACCGTTTCTTCGGTTGCCGTTCTGGCATCCCGACGACGCTGAAGTCGATCGTTCGTTCATCGATGTTGACGTTCGTGACCTTGATCTCGACGACATCCCCAATCCGGAACTGTTGCTTCGTCCGCTCACCGATCAGCTGATAGTTCGCTTCATCGTAGCGATAGAAGTCATCCGTCATCGCTTGGATGTGGACGAGTCCTTCGATCGTGTTCGGCAATTCGACGAACATTCCGAAGTTCGTCACGCCGCTGACGACGCCTTCAAACGTCTCACCGATGTGTTGCTCCATATATTCTGCTTTCTTCAACGCATTCGTTTCTCGCTCGGCGTCAACGGCACGACGCTCGCGTTTTGACGAATGATCGGCGATTTCCGGTAAGATTTCCGAGTAACGATCTTGCGTCTTTTGTGACTTGTCGTTATATATGACATATTCACGGAGCAGACGGTGAACCATTAAGTCTGGGTAACGACGAATCGGTGACGTGAAGTGCGTATAGTAGTCTGTCGACAGACCGAAGTGACCGATCGGTTCGATGTCGTATTTCGCTTGTTGGAGCGAACGGAGCATAACCGTACTGACGACCGCTTCTTCTGGCTCCCCTTCGACAGCGTTGAGGATCGATTGCAACGTTTTCGGTGCAACTGACTCACCCTTGCGTTCGACGTTGATCCCGAAGTTACCGATGAACTTGAAGAACGTATCAAGACGTTCAGCTTTTGGCTCATCGTGAATCCGGTACATGAACGGCAGTTTTTGACGCTGAATGTGCTCCGCGACCGTTTCGTTCGCTGCGAGCATGAACTCTTCGATCAGCTTCTCGGCGACCGACCGTTCACGAAGAATGATTTCACTTGTTTTGCCTTCTTCGTTGACGAGAACCTTCGCTTCTGGGAAGTCGAAGTTGATCGCTCCGCGACGTGAGCGACGTTCGCGCAGGATTGCTGCGAGTTCCGCCATCTTATCGAAGTATTCGACGAGATCTTGGTACTTCGCAATCACTTCTTCATCTTCGCGTTCGATGATTTTCCGGACGTCCGTGTATGTCATCCGTTCCGTCGTCTTGATGACACTCTGGAAGATCTCATGGTTGACGACAGCTCCGTTCGCATCGATTTCCATGATACAGCTGAGCGTCAAACGATCGACGTGCGGGTTGAGCGAACAGATTCCGTTCGATAGACGGTGCGGAATCATCGGGATGACGCGGTCGACGAGATAAACACTCGTTCCGCGCTCACGCGCTTCTTCGTCGAGTGCTGAATCTTCTTTGACGTAATGCGAGACGTCGGCGATGTGGACACCAAGCTCGAAGTTGCCGTTCGCTAACTTTTTTACGTGAACCGCATCATCGAGGTCTTTTGCGTCTGCCCCGTCGATCGTCACCGTCAATTCGTTTCGTAGATCGACACGTCCGACTAGATCCTTCTCATCGATCTGATCCGGTACGGCGTTCGCCTCAGCGATCGCTTCCGGTGAGAAGTCGACATTGATGCCGTGCTTATGGACGATCGACAAAATATCGACGCCTGGGTCATTCTTGTGACCAATGATTTTCAAGACTTTTGCCGTTCCGGCGTAGCGACCGTCCGGATACTTCGTGATCCGGGCGAGGACTTTATGACCATCGACGGCACCAAGTGTATCGTCGTTCGCGACGACCGGTAAGAACGTTAGCTTCGTATCATCCGGTTCGATATAAGCGATCGATTCGATCCGTCCTTTGGGACTGACGAACGTTCCGACGAAATCAGCTGGTCCGCGTGAGAGAATCTTGAGCAGTTTCCCTTCACGACGGTCACCGCCGTTTGACTCGGCAAACACTTTGACGAGGACACGGTCGCCGTTATAGACGTTCTTCAGTTCCGGTGCCGGTAAGAAGATATCGCCTTCTGAGCCGTCTTCCGGTGAGACGAAACCGAACCCGCGTTGGTGGACGGAAATCTTCCCTGCGACTTGACCGATTTGCGCGAGCGTTCCGTATTTGTTCGAGCGTGTCCGGGCGATCAACGCTTCGTCTTCCATCGCGTTCAGCGTTCGGATCAATTCCTTGAATGCTTCCGTATCCGCTAGTTCTAGTTTTTTCGTTAATTGATCAATCGACAACGGACGTTCTTCCGTCGTGATGACCGTTAGTATTCGTTCACGTAATTCCAACGTGACACCTCCAGTTACTTGCTCCAGTTCAATGACTCCAGGAAGTCCAAGATGTCAGAGTGGAGCTGGTCTTTTTCTTTGTCGAGCGTAATGACGTGACCTGAGTTCTCATACCAGATCAGCTCTTTTTGGAAGGCACTGACTCCATCATGGATGATGTTCGCGGAGTCGGTGTTGATCATGTGATCATTGCGCGCTTGGACGACGAGCGTCGGTGCGTAGACGTCCTCGAGCGAATCGCGTGTCTCGCGCAGCAGTTCCTGTAAGTCCTTCAAGGTCGGCATCGGTTCGAAGGACGCCATCTCGTGGTCGATCTCTTCTTGCGATTTGCCTTCTCGCTTCTTGAATTCTCGTGCGTACTCGGTGACTCCTGCATACATGACTTCTTCACTTTTGATGTAGGCGGGTGCACACATCGGGATGACCGCTTTGACCGGACGGTTCATCGATAACTTCAACGACATGACGCCACCGAGCGACAGTCCGCAAACGGCGATTTCGTCATAACCTTTATCGACAAGTTCCTGATATCCGGCAAGGACATCCTGCCACCAGTCGGCTGGCCCGGTCTTCGTCAGCTCTTCGGGTGGGGCAGCGTGCCCTTTATATTGTGGTGCGAGGGACGTATAGCCCTGCTTCTGTAAATAGCGACCGAGGATGCGGACATCCGCGCTCGATCCCGTGAATCCGTGTAATAGTAAAACGGCACGTGGGCCGGCTTCGAAAAAGAATGGTTTTGGTAAAGTGATTTTCATAAAATGATTCCCCCTCTAACTCTATACCCCATATCCGGAAAAAATGAATATCGAGAAATACAAAAAACGACAGCGCGATCATACGGCTGTCGTTTCAATGCTCACTTATAAAAAGCGACGAGTAACGCCAAGATGAAGAGTAATGCTCCTAAGATAGACGCCACACGATTTAGGACCGCATCCAAGCCACGAGCTTTTTGGCGACCAAATAATTGTTCTGCTCCACCCGTCAATGCTCCGAGTCCGGTCGTACGACCCGACATCAATAGAACGACGATGATGAGAAGAACGGAAACGACGATGAGGCCGACAAGAGCCACGTTATGAATGATCATCGATGATCCTCCTTCAGTAATATACGCTTCTTTCATTATAGAGAAAAACAAGTACGGGAACAAGGAATAGATTTAGGAACTTTTACCTGCCTGCTCCCCCTGACGAAAAAGAGACACCTGAATCGTCGACTCAGGTGTCCTGTCTTCTTATTGTTTAATCAATTCGAGGTCGACTGGGATGTTCTTCTCGACTGTTTCACCTTTGAGGTGCTTGATCGCTGTCTCGACACCCATCTTCCCGATCTCAGTCGGTTTTTGAGCGATTGTTCCTGCCATTTTTCCGTCTTTGACAGCTTTGACGGCATCATCCGTCGCATCGAAGCCGATGACTTTGACATCGTTCAGACCCGCTGCTTTTAATGCTTCAACCGCACCGAGTGCCATCTCATCATTGTGTGCGAAGACGGCTTTGATGTCTTTGTTGTTCTGGAGGATGTTCTCCATGACCGACAAGCCTTTTGCCCGGTCGAAGTTTGCTGCTTGTTTTGCGACGACGTCAAGTTTACCGTCGACTGCTTCATGGAACCCTTTACCACGGTCGCGTGTTGCGGATGCTCCTGGAATCCCTTCGAGCTCTACGACTTTTGCTTTGTCGCCGACGAGTTCGATCATATATTCACCTGCTTGTTTCCCACCCGCGACGTTATCTGACGCGATGTGTGCGACGACGTCGCCTGCTTCTGCATTCCGGTCAACTGTGATGACGGGGATGTTCGCATCGTTCGCTGTTTGGACGGCTGCACCGACTGCTGCTGAATCCGTTGGGTTGATCAAGATGAGATCGACTTTCTTTTGAACCATGTCTTCGATGTCGCTTGCTTGTTTTGCCGCATCATCTTGTGCATCTGCGACTTGAAGAGTTGCACCTTGTGCTTTTGCTTCTTGTTCTGCCCCTTCTTTTAACGAGACGAAGAATGGGTTATTGAGGGTTGAAATCGAAAGACCGATCTTGAAGTCCTTCGTCTTCTTCTTCGCATCACCATTGTTGCTGCCTGGCTGTTCCGTCGAACAGGCGGCTGCGAAGACCATTAGTGCCATCATGACGACTGCAAGTAGTTTTTTCATCTGTAGATCCTCCTTTTTGAGTGTGGGTTACGCTGCTTGTTTCCGGTCCGCGAGTACCGCGAACAAAATGACTAAACCTTTGACGACGAGTTGGAAGAACGAGGAGACACCAAGCAAGTTGAGTCCATTGTTCAGTGTTCCGATGATCAAGGCACCAATCAAGGTACCGACAATCCAGCCACGACCACCTGACAGGCTCGTCCCACCAAGGACGACCGCTGCGATGGCGTCGAGTTCATACGATGTCCCCGCCGTCGGTTGTGCCGAGTTCAGACGGGACGTCAGGATGATGCCGGCAAGTGCTGCCATCAACCCTGAGAGTGAGTAGATCATGATTTTGACTTTATTGACTTGAATCCCCATTAACTTCGCTGCTTCTTCGTTGCCACCGATCGCATACGTATAACGACCGAACGTCGTCTTCTTCAAGATGAAGTAGAGGACCGCGAAGGCGATCAACATCGTCAGGACCGGTACCGGGAAGATCCAGAAGTAACCGCGTCCGAACAATTCGAACCAGCCACCTTGGCTCAGACCAGTGATTGGTTTCCCGTCCGTATAGACGAGCGTCAATCCGCGGAAGATCGTCATCGTCGCGAGTGTCGCGATGAATGGTGCGACTTTTCCGAGTGAGATGACCATCCCGTTCAAGGCACCCATGACGGCTCCGACGATCAGACCAGCCAGAACAGCAATCAACGCTGACGTTCCGTCCGTCATCAGACCCGCGACGAAGGCGGACGAGAGCGCGAGAATCGATCCGACTGATAGATCAATCCCACCCGTCAGAATGACGAACGTCATCCCGAAGGCAATCAAGGCATTGATCGAGACTTGCCGTAAGATGTTAAATAAATTATTCAGTGTTAAAAAGTCCGGTTCCATGATCGAGACGACGAGGACGATCGCGAACAATCCTGCGAGTGGTCCAAGCTTTTGTCCGATCCCAAGACGTCTCGGTTTTGCTTCCGTTACCTTGCCTTGCATCAATTCCATATCATTGTCCTCCTGTCGCAAGTGTCATGATGCTTTCTTGCGTCGCTTCCTGTCGTGTCAACATGCCGCTCATCTTGCCCTCTCGCATGACGTAGACCCGGTCGCTCATCCCGAGAATCTCCGGGAGGTCCGAGCTGACCATGATGATCGCGACACCCGCCGCAGCGAGTTCGTTCATGATGAGATAAATCTCTTTCTTCGCCCCGACGTCGACACCACGTGTCGGTTCGTCGAGGATCAAGACTTTCGGTTGTGTCCCGAGCCACTTCGCGAGGACGACCTTCTGTTGGTTCCCACCGGACAGTGACTTCGCCGGCTGGTCCATCGAACTGTGCCGGACCGAGAGCGACTTCAAGTATCCTTCTGCGAAATCACGTTCTGCCTGATCCTTGATGACACCGGATCTTGATAACGAACGAATCGTCGGCAGTGAGATATTCTCACGTAGTGAAAAGTCGAGGAACAAGCCTTCGCCTTTACGGTCCTCGGTCAAAAAGCCGATGCCTTGGCGGATCGCATCGTACGGCGTCTTAATCTTCAGCGACTGTCCGTTCAGTTCAATCGTCCCGTCTTTCAGGCGATCGACCCCGAACAATCCGCGCATGACTTCCGTCCGCCCCGCGCCCATCAAACCAGAGAAGCCGATGATTTCACCCGCCTTGACGGAGAACGAGACATCGTAGAACCGTTTCCCGCTCGCCTGTTTGACTTCAAGGACAGTCGCACCGATCGACACGTCACGATCCGGATACCGTTCGCCCATCTCACGACCAACCATCTCTCGGACGATCTGTTCGAACGATGTCTCAGGAATCGCGTGCGTAGAGACGGAGATCCCGTCCCGTAAGACGGTAATCCGGTCACAGAGCTCGAAGATTTCCTCCATCCGGTGTGAGATATAAACGATTGAGACACCTTGATTGCGTAGTGCCGTCGCGACGCTAAATAAGGCACGAATTTCCCGCTCCGTCAGTGCGGCTGTCGGTTCATCCATGATGATGACCTTCGCGTCCGTCATCAGAGCTTTTGCAATCTCGATCATCTGTTGTTGACCGACTGATAACGTCCGAGCGAGTTGATCGACGTCCATGAAAACATTCAATTCGGCGAGTTCTCGTTCTGCCTGGCGCTTCATTTCCCCTTGCTTGAGAATCCCGAAGCGTGACTTCAACTCCCGTCCGAGGAACAGATTCTCCGTCACCGTCAAATCCGGGAGGATGTTCAGCTCCTGGTGGATGAAGGCGATCCCCGCTTCTTCGGCAAGTTTCGGATTCTTATATTCGACGTCCTGTCCATCGACGCGGATTGTACCTGCGTCCGCTTTATGGACACCGGTCAAAATCTTCATCAGCGTCGATTTCCCGGCACCGTTCTCTCCCATCAAGGCATGGATCTCACCCGCAGCGAGTTCGAAGTCGACACCTTTGAGGACAGGGACGGGACCGAATGCTTTTTTGATACCTGTCATCTCGATACGCATCGCATGACCCCCTTAAAAGATTACGCCGGAATGGAAGATGACATTTGCGTACGGTGTCGCTTCCCCGGTCCGGATGATGACCTTCGCCTGCTGTGTCTGTTTCTTGAATTCCTCGTGCGTGACGAACGTCGTCTCGATCTTCATGGCTTCTAGTTGCTCGAGCACGTTCGGGTTCGCTTCTTTGATTTCCGTCGCCAGTGTCAGCTGTTCAATCGCCATGTCACCGGCGACGACACGGACGACGTCGAGGAATGATGGTGTGCCGAGTTCCAGTGCTAAATCAATCCGTGCGACCCCATCTGGAATCGGTAAGCCGCAATCGGCGATGACGATCGTATCGGTATGACCGAGATCAGTCAGGACTTTGCTAATATGACTGTTTAAGATACCGTTCTTCTTCATGCGTCTCCCTCCATCTGTTCCCGTGTCGGCATGCCACCTTGAGCGCCAAGCGCACGGATTGATAAGCCTGCTGCACGGTTCGCGAAGCGAATTGCTTCGACGAGCGATTGTCCTTCCGTTAACGCAACGGCTAAGGCACCGTTGAACGTATCCCCTGCTCCTGTCGTATCGACGACGGTCGTCTCGATTGCTGGAATCGTCACGATCGACTCTCCATCGTAGAAGCGTGCGCCTCGACTGCCTTCGGTCACGATCAATTTATTCGGGTATTCCATGAGCCAATGTTCGATCGGTTGGTCTTGTCCGAAGATCAAACCACATTCATGTTCGTTTGGCGTTAAGTATGTGACGTGTTTAATCAATTCCGGACTGAGTGACATCGCCGGTGCTGGATTCAAGACGACTGGAATACCGGCTGCATGTGCTTCGCGAGCCACGGTCTCGACCGTTTCGATTGGAATCTCGAGCTGGAGTAAGATGATTTCACTGGCTGCGAGAATCGGTGCGAGTACGTCACTCGTAAACTGCACATGTTGATTGGCAGACTGAACGACGACGATCGAGTTATCGCCTTCAGCGAGCGTGATGTGTGCCGTTCCCGTCCGTTCACCTTCAATCGTTTGCAAGTGCGACGTCTGCACTCCTTGCGTCTTGAAGTTTTCGCGGATTGCTTCGCCGTTCGCGTCACTGCCGACGCAACCGATCATTTCGACCGTACTGCCGAGACGCGCGACTGCGACCGCTTGGTTCGCACCCTTTCCGCCCGGTACGGTATGAAAGGCATCCCCGATGACTGTTTCGCCTGCACCTGGACGGCGTTTACTTTCGACGACGAGATCCATCGAGATACTACCGATGACACTGATTTGTTTCATGTTTCCTCATCCTTCCGTTTCGTCGTTTCCCGTTCGATGATCTCAACCGTCAACTCATGATGAACGGCGGCAATCGGTGTGCCTTCAATCCGCTGAATCAAAAGTTTCGCGGCCAGCTCTCCCATTTGGTAGATCGGCTGCGCAATCGTCGTCAACGGTGGTGAAATCATTTGTCCGAGTTCGATGCCGTCGTAGCCGATCACTTGTAGCTCGTCCGGAATCGTAATCCCGCGCTCCGCAGCGACTTGCACCGTTGCTGCAGCGATGACATCACTCGCAGCAAAGATCCCGTTGCAATGATAGTGATCAAAGAGATAGTTCGTGGCATCAAGCGCCCCTTGAAAGTGGAACGGTGACTCGATGCTTGCAACGAGATGCGTTCCAGCAATTTCTTCGAAGCCATCCCGTCGTTTCTTGATCGTCGGGAGTTTCGATGGACCACTGATGACGGCCAGTTCCGTCGCACCAGATGCAAGTAAAAATGATGCTGCCTTCTTCCCGCCTTCGTATCCGTTTGACGTCACCGTCGGAATCGCTCCTTGTAACACACGGTCTAACGCTACGACCGGCACTTCGAGTTCTTCATAGTTCGGATTGTTCGAGTAGTTCGTCGTGATGATCAATCCGTCGACATGCATCGCCTCTAGTGACTTAATATATTCGCGTTCTTTCTGAAACTGTTCGTCTGTGTTACACAAAATGACCTGAAAACCATGTTGATGTGCCATATCTTCCACAGCCCGTGCGAGTTGTGGGAAGAATGGGTTCGTGATGTCTGGAACGATCAAACCGATCAATCCGGATCGTTTTTGGAACAACGATCGTGCGACCCGGTTCGGTCGATAATCCAATTGTTTGATTGCCTGAAGCACCGCTTTACGCGATTTCTCACTGACATAACCCTTTTCATTCATGACGCGTGAGACCGTCGCGACGGAGACATGTGCCGCTTTCGCTACTTCCCGGATGGTCGACATGTTTCGCCACCTCTTTCTTTTGATAACGCTTACAACAATCATCATATTGTGTAACCGGTTACACATCAATCTTTTTTCTTTAAAATATATTTTATTTTTTTCGAGTTCTTGGATTGGACCATAAAAAAGAAGCCTGACGCGGCTTCAGACTTACGATCACTCCATATGATCATGCACTTGAACACTCTGAATCATGTCTTAAATAAAGACAATCAGTGAAAGACCAATCAAAATATTAATGAATCCTAGCCCATCCGTCGCTTTCGTGTATAATGACGGTTTATCTTTTTTGACACTGTCATTCAGAAACATTAATGTCACGGCAATGACTGTCTTTACGCCGAGTGGCGCATTGAGAAAACTATCGGAGTACGTAAATAAGTTATTCATAATGTAGACACTGTTCAAAATGGACAAACCAAACAACACTTTATGCATGAAACTCACTCCTATAATCACCAGGATCTTACGAAACCAACTAAGATCTAATTTCGCTCTCTTTCTATTATAGAATATTCTTCCAGTTACTCTTCCTTACACTATTGAAAGAAAGTATTTGGAGGTATACGCAAATACACCGTAAGACAGCGTCACGCCAGCTTACGGTATATTGATTGTCAGATTAGATAGCACTAGACGATTGATTTTCAGAAAAGACGGAGACTCCTGCGGGAATAGCGGAATAGGTAAGACCCCGCAGGAGCAAACGCGACGAGGAGGCTTGCCTTCCGCCCGCGGAAAGCAACGTCTTGGGCGGAAAATCAATGAATATCTTCGCTTTGATTCTTTTTATTTTTCTTCTCTGTATACAAACGTCGAATCAAAGCAACAACGAACGCAATGATTGCTAGCGGCTCAAACAAATAAATCAATAGGAACGTGACATCGATGACGGCATCCTCCGGATTATAACGGATGATATAGAGCGCACCGGGTAAGATGGCAATCAGTCCGCCAATTCCGAGTGCCGTTCCCAAAATCAGACTCTGACGCGAAAACCGGCTCGTGATTTGATACAAACCGATGAATAGTATGAGTTCCGTAAAATAGATGAGGCGCAACGGGATGTCACCAATCGACGTATCAAGCCCTAAAAACAAAAACCGAAATAGCATGTCGATTCCCCCTTCCCTCTAGTTCTACCCCGAACAGCGTCCTCGTAATGCTTGATTTCCAGTTTCCCTGCATATCCTCGCTTCAATTAGGGAATAGCTAGAGAGTTACAGTCACATACAGAGAGTTGGGATCGGATGAAAGAAGAACACTCGATGAGGGTCGTCAGTTGTCTGAATGATTATTTCGAACGTCATCAGCAGCCCCTTCAGGTCGATCTCTTACGAGGTCTACCACCTATCGTGCTATTGTTGCGCGATGACGCGAAACGTGCCTTTCCGAAGGAAGCGAACTTGCACGATGAACTGTTACAAGACATCAAACGTTTGATTCAGGAATGTTTGGATCCCGATACACTGCGCGAATTGGGAATCGATGTCGATCTCCCGGACTTTTTCGTGACCCGTGCACCGCTTCATTCTGCCCATCATTATCTCGTTACATTCATCGAAGACTGACTTCATGTTAAAAGCAGCTATTTCTTCTTTCACAAAACATGTGAAGCAAGAGATAACTGCTTTTTTTAGGGATAATAAAAAACCGATAGCGCCAAAGCACTACCGGTTTTGCTTCCCTTCACGTATGGTAAAGACGACTTAATTCTCAACCTCAAGAATCGCTTCGATTTCAGCTTCTACTTCTTTGTTGACCATTTGCGAACGTTTTTTACGTAATTCGAGATCCATCTCCTGATCGATGAATTGATTCGTATGCTTGTCGAAGCAATCAAAACAGATCGGATAAAAATCTTTCGCTTCTTTGTTCAATGAGTTGAATTCCCACGTGTCGAGTTCCAAGTAACTGACTTGGTTGTTCGTTTCAGTTCCACAGATTTCACACTTCATCTTCATTCCCCCTTACGCGTCAATCTTCGCTTTTTCGAGTTGGCGTTCCTGACGTTCCTTGATACGCTTCAAACGTCCATGATACTTCATGATGTTCGCTTGAGATTGTTTCGCTTCGTCAGTTGTCGGTTCTAAATCAGCGATGCCCCAGAATTTGACGACGACGTCTAATACTTGGTCGAAGTATTGGAGTGGTCCATAGTTCGTATCAACAGCAATCGTCTTCATCCGTTCCGTGAAGTCAGGCATGACAGCACCTGGCATCGAGAAGTTGATGATGACGTCTTCGAAGAAGACGATGAAGTTCGGGTCAAGCTCTAGGTGTGCTTTGACCGTGTCACGATAGAACGCATAATGCAGTGCTTCATCCTTCGCTAGACGACGGAGTAGCGTTGCTAAGTCTTTGTCGTGTGCCCCTGCGATTTTCGCGACGTTGTTATAGAAGACGAGTGTCGCTAACTCTTGCAGTGACGTATACGCCATCGTTGCTAGCGGGTTCGTGAAGTCCGGGAACCAGCCGTTTTCAACGACGCGTCTTCTTAATTGATGAAGTCGCGTTGGATTGACGTTTCGCGTGACGAGTAAATACGTCTCGAGTAAGTTCGAGTGCTGATCTTCTTCTGCTGTCCACGTCCGGACGAAATCATTGATGACTTCCATCGAGTTCTTGAACGTATAGTCTAAGTGCGACGTATACCACGGTAAGTTGACTTCTGTCAGCAATGCCGTCTCGATTGCGACGATGACACCTTCCGGAAGCGTGACTTGGCTTTCATCCCAAGGGACACGTTTGAACGACATCGCCTTATCCCACGGAATGAACTCGTGGTAGCTCCAGTCGATGTTGGCTGAACGCTCCTTGTGAAGTCGGTATAACTCTTGAATGCGTGGTTCTAAACGGATATCTAAATCTGAATTTAACATGATCGTATCTCCTTTAGACGTATTTGTCATCTGCATCGAGCAAGATGTAATTAATGCCTATAACTATTTAATTTGCACTTATTTATGAGTATAACATTTTAGTCATCTACTAGGATGAATCAATTTTTTGACAGTTCAGTATAGTTTTGATGACAAAAGTGCTTTTCATGTTTGACATTGCTTGATATACAAAAAACCTCCTATCCGTGTGTACGTATCACACGAATAGGAGGTTTTCCTTATAGCTTGTTCAAACGATCAACCTGAAATTACTTCTTGAGGTTGTAGAATGATTTGATTCCGTCGTAGACAGCAACGTCTGAAAGCATGTCTTCGATGCGGAGAAGTTGGTTGTATTTCGCGATACGGTCTGTACGTGAAAGTGAACCAGTTTTGATTTGACCAGCGTTTGTCGCAACAGCGATGTCAGCGATCGTTGAATCTTCAGTTTCACCAGAACGGTGAGAAACGACAGCTGTGTAACCAGCTTTTTTAGCCATTTCGATTGCGTCGAATGTTTCAGTCAACGTACCGATTTGGTTAACTTTGATGAGAATCGAGTTCGCGATGCCTTTTTCGATACCTTCAGCAAGTTTCTCAGTGTTCGTTACGAACAAGTCATCCCCAACGAGTTGGACTTTGTGTCCGATACGATCTGTAAGAAGTTTGTGACCATCCCAGTCGTTTTCGTCACAGCCATCTTCGATTGAGATGATTGGGTATTTGTCAACGAGTTGTGCGTAGAATTCAACAAGCTCTTCTGTTGAAAGGACTTTGCCTTCGCCAGCGAGGTTGTATGTTCCAGCTGCTTTATCGTAGAACTCAGAAGAAGCGACGTCCATTGCAAGGTAAACATCTTCGCCTGCTTTGTAGCCAGCTTTTTCGATTGCTTCAAGGATAACTGTGATTGCTTCTTCGTTTGATTTCAAGTTTGGAGCGAATCCACCCTCGTCACCAACTGCTGTGTTAAGACCCATTCCGCTAAGAACTGATTTCAACGCGTGGAAGATTTCAGCACCCATACGAAGTGCTTCTTTGAATGTTGGAGCACCGACAGGCATGATCATGAACTCTTGGAAGTCCACGTTGTTGTCTGCGTGTGATCCACCGTTGATGATGTTCATCATTGGTGTTGGTAATGTTTTCGCGTTGAATCCACCGAGGTATGTGTAAAGTGGAAGACCAAGCTCATCAGCAGCAGCACGTGCAGCAGCCATAGAAACACCAAGGATTGCGTTAGCGCCGAAGTTACCTTTGTTTTTCGTACCATCGAGATCGATCATCTTTTTGTCGATTCCAGCTTGGTCGAAGACATCGTAACCGATGATTTCTGGTGCGATTTTTTCGTTGACGTTGTCAACAGCTTTCAAAACACCTTTTCCGAGGTAACGTGCTTTGTCGCCATCACGGAGTTCGACTGCTTCGTGCTCACCAGTTGATGCACCTGATGGTACGAGTGCGCGACCGAAACCGCCATCTTCTGTATAAACTTCTACTTCTACTGTTGGGTTACCGCGTGAATCAAGAATCTCGCGTGCGTAAATCTCTGTAATCATTGACATTTAAATTCGCTCCTTTTGTGTGTAAGAAATATGTGGTGTAGCTACTTCGATCGACGGGATTATTTCTTCAATACGATCGATTTACCAGTCATCTCTGCTGGTTGGTCCGCCCCGAGGAGATCAAGGACCGTTGGTGCGAGGTCAGCGAGTGCACCTGTGAGTGGTTCAAGGAGTTCAACGTCCTCGACCGTCACGATACATGGCACGGGTTCTGTCGTATGCGCCGTCATCTTACTGCCGTCCGCATTGAGGACTTTATCCGCGTTCCCGTGGTCAGCCGTGATGACTGCCGCGCCGCCTTTGCTGAGAATCAAGTCAACGACTTTCCCAAGACACTCATCGACAGCTTCGATCGCCTTTTTCGTCGGCTCGAGCATACCCGAGTGACCGACCATATCCGGGTTAGCGAAGTTGAGGATGATGGCGTCGTGTTTGTCCGAGTTGATTGCGTCGACGAGGGCATCTGTGACTTCATAGACGCTCATCTCCGGTTTCAAGTCGTATGTCGCGACTTTTGGTGAAGGGATCAAGATCCGATCTTCCCCTTCGTATGGTTCTTCACGTTGTCCGTTGAAGAAGAACGTGACGTGCGGATACTTTTCCGTTTCCGCGATGCGTAGCTGTTTGAGACCTTGTTTTGACAATGTCTCACCAAGCGTGTTCTTGATGTCTTCAGGCGGGAAGACGATGTCCGTATCAATCGCATCCGAGTACTTCGTCATCGAGACGAGTAGCAGGTTCTTCGGTGCGTTGTCCGGAAGTTCGAATCCGTCGAAGCCACCTTTTTCTTTGTAGACTTTCGAAAGCTGAATCGCACGGTCAGGACGATAGTTGAAGAACACGATCGCATCGTTATCGTGGATCGGTGCGACTGGCGTACCGTCTTCCTGCACGACAACAGTTGGTTCGATGAACTCATCCGTTACGTCTTGTTTGTACGAAGCTTCGACCATGCCGATTGGATCCTTCGTCGTTGGACCTTCACCGAACGTGATGGCGTCATAGACTTTCTTGACGCGTTCCCAACGGTTATCGCGGTCCATCGCATAGTAGCGACCAGAGATACTCGCGAATTGTCCAACATTCAATTCATCCATCTTCGCTTGCGCGTCACGGAGGAAACCAGCGCCCGATTGTGGGTCGCAGTCACGACCGTCCGTGAAAGCATGGAGGTAGACTTTTTCGATTTCGTGAAGTTTCGCGAATTCGAGCACTGCATATAAGTGGTTGATGTGACTGTGGATCCCACCGTCAGAGACCAAACCGAAGATATGAAGCGCTGAACCGTATTTCTTCACGTGACCTGCCGCATCGTTCATCGCTTGACGCGAGAAGAACGAGCGATCCTTGACCGCGTTGTTGATTCGGGATAGCGATTGATAGACGACGCGACCTGCACCGATGTTCAGGTGACCCACTTCTGAGTTCCCCATTTGACCTTCAGGCAAACCGACGTATTCGCCTTTCGCATTCAACAACGTATGCGGGTATTGACCCCAGTAACGGTCGAAGTTCGGTTTGTTTGCCGCCGTAACGGCATTTCCGAACTCCTCGTCACGCATACCAAAACCATCAAGGATGATCAGTGCGACTGGACGTTTTTTCATTTAAATCGCCTCCAACAGTTTGAGGAACGATCCTGTCTCAAGACTTGCACCGCCGACGAGCGCGCCGTCGATGTCTGGTTGAGCCATATATTCTTTGATGTTTTCCGGTTTGACGCTACCACCGTATTGGATGCGGACAGCTTCTGCTGCTTCAGCACCGAATTCAGCTGCAACGACGTCACGGACGAATTTACAAGAATCTTGTGCATCTTGTTCTGTCGCTGATTTACCTGTTCCGATTGCCCAGACAGGCTCGTAAGCGACGACGAGATTTTTCACTTGGTCGACAGTAAGACCTTTGAGGCTGTTTGCTGTCTGTTCACGGATGACGTCTTCGAACTTGCCGTCTTCACGCTCTTCCAGTGTTTCACCTACACAAACGATTGGAACGAGACCGTGCTCGAACGCTTTTTTCGCTTTGCTGTTGATGAACGCATCTGTTTCGCCGAAGTACTCACGACGCTCAGAGTGACCGAGGATGACGTATGTCACGTCGAGTTCTTTGAGCATGAGCGGGCTGATTTCACCAGTGAAGGCACCGCTCTCTTTGTCGTACATGTTTTGAGCACCGATCTTAAGATCCGTACCAGCTGCTGCTTCTGTCAAGTGTGCCAAGAATACTGCTGGCGCACAGACGGCTGCGTCGACTGTCGTCGAAGCAGGTACAGCTCCTTTGACTTCCTCAACGAATGCGACTGCATCCTTGAGCGTCAGATTCATCTTCCAGTTACCTGCGATAATTGGTTTACGCATTGAGAAACACTCCCTTGTGAACTTAGATTACTTGTCGTTTAGCGCTTCGACACCAGGAAGAGCTTTCCCTTCCATGAATTCGAGACTTGCTCCACCACCTGTAGAGATGTGGCTCATTTTGTCAGCAAGACCGAATTTCTCTGCCGCAGCAGCTGAGTCGCCACCGCCGATGATTGAGTACGCATCGCTGTCCGCAAGAGCTTGCGCGACACCTTTTGTACCGTTTGCGTATTTATCGAGTTCGAATACGCCCATCGGTCCGTTCCAGACGACGAGTTTCGAGTTCTTGATTGCCTCTGCATAGAGTTCAACCGTTTTTGGACCGATATCAAGTGACATGTGATCTGCTGGGATCTCTGTGATGTCACGTGGTCCGACATATGTTTCTTCTCCGAATTCCTTCGTGATGACACAGTCGATTGGCATGAGGAACTTAACGCCTTTTTCTTCTGCTTTCTTCATGAATTCCTTCGCTTGGTCGATTTTGTCGACCTCAAGAAGTGAAGTACCGACTTCGATACCACGAGCTGTGAGGAACGTGTACGATAAGCCGCCACCGATGATCAACGTATCGACGATGTCGAGTAAGTGATCGATGACACCGATTTTGTCCGCAACTTTCGAACCACCGATGATTGCCGTGAACGGGCGATCTGGGTTAGAAAGAGCTTTACCGAGAACTTGAAGTTCTTTTTCGATGAGAAGACCGGCAACTGCTGTGTCGACATGGTGTGCGATACCTTCTGTCGATGCGTGTGCACGGTGTGCTGCGCCGAACGCGTCGTTGACGAAGACGTCAGCGAGTTTCGCGAATCCTTTAGCGAGCTCTTCGTCGTTTTTCGTTTCACCAGGGTAGAAGCGGACGTTCTCTAAGACGACGACATCGCCGTTTTCGAGTTTGCTGACTGCTTCTTCTGCAACTGGACCGTATGCTTCTTCAACGAGCTTGATGTCTTTACCAAGCAATTCGCTGAGGCGTGCTACGACTGGTGCAAGTGAGAACTCAGGGTTCTTTTCGCCTTTTGGACGACCCATGTGGCTAGCGAGAATGACTTTTGCTCCGCCGTCGATCAAGTGTTTGATCGTTGGGAGTGCAGCACGGATCCGTGTGTCATCCGTGATTTTACCGTCTTCCAACGGTACGTTGAAATCTACGCGTGTAAATACGCGTTTTCCTTGTACATCGATGTCGCGAATCGATTTCTTATTCATACATTCGTCCTCCGTCTCTTACGTATAGTGAGGGGCGAATGCCCCTCCCGCTTTTTTCCGCAATAAGAGCGGAGACTGATATCGTTTCCGCTCTTATTCAATTGCTATTTAATTGCTCGAATTACTTAGCGATTTCTGCGAAGTGTTTGAGTGTACGAACGAGTTGGCTAGTGTAAGACATTTCGTTGTCATACCAAGCAACTGTTTTAACGAGTTGTTTGTCGCCGACTGTCATGACTTTCGTTTGTGTTGCATCGAAGAGTGATCCGTAAGAGATACCAACGATGTCAGAAGAAACGATTTCGTCTTCAGTGTAACCGTAAGACTCGTTAGCAGCTGCTTTCATTGCTGCGTTGACTTCTTCTACAGAAACTTTTTTGTCGAGTACAGTTACGAGCTCAGTGAGTGAACCTGTAGCGACTGGTACACGTTGTGCAGATCCGTCAAGTTTACCTTGAAGTTCTGGAAGAACGAGACCGATTGCTTTTGCAGCACCAGTTGAGTTTGGAACGATGTTTGCTGCTGCCGCACGTGCACGACGGAAGTCACCTTTAGGGTGTGGAGCGTCGAGTGTGTTTTGGTCACCAGTGTAAGCGTGGATCGTAGTCATGAGACCTTCAACGATTCCGAACTGATCTTGGAGAACTTTAGCCATTGGCGCGAGACAGTTTGTAGTACAAGAAGCACCAGAGATAACTGTTTCAGTTCCGTCAAGGATTTCGTGGTTCGTGTTGAAGACGACTGTTTTCATGTCGCCAGTTGCAGGTGCAGAGATAACGACTTTTTTAGCGCCAGCTTTCAAGTGAAGCTCAGCTTTTTCTTTGTCTGTGAAGAAACCAGTACATTCGAGAACGATGTCAACACCGAGCTCGCCCCATGGGAGTTCTTCTGGGTTGCGGTTAGCAAGTGTTTTGATTTCTTTACCGTTGACGAGGAAGTAACCGTCGTGTACTTCAACTTCGCCGTCGAAACGACCTTGAGTCGTATCATATTTGAGAAGGTGTGCAAGCATTTTAGTGTCTGTAAGGTCGTTGATCGCGACTACTTCGATTCCATCGAATTGAAGAATTTGACGAAGTGCCAAACGTCCGATACGTCCAAATCCGTTAATACCAACTTTTACTGCCATGATAATTTTCCTCCTTTTAATGTAAAGCGAGTTATCTATTATTCAAAAGGGGGTTACCCTTTCAAAATCGAAGCTGCTGCGCCTTCATCCGTAATCAGGATGATGTCCGGCGACTGTTTGACATAGGCGTTGATCGCTTCTGCCTTCGAATGACCACCTGCGACGACAATGACGTGTTCGACTTGCTTCAAGTCAGCCAGTTGGAGACCAACTGTCTTGACCCGGTGCACGATGTTACCGTCTCGGTCGAAGTAATATCCGAATGCTTCCGCTACTGCCTGTTCATGTTCCAGTCGGGTCAGGAGATCTTCAGACGCGCGACGGCGTTTTGCCATCGTTTTCGCCTCACCAATTCCATGTACCACGATTGAAGCACCTTTAATCATTTGAAGCACATTTTTTATGCTCGGCTCTTCGATCATCTTGACGAACGTCTCTGTACTGACCATGTCCGGGATGTGAAGCAGATGATAATCACTTTGAGCGCGTGATGCCATCCGTGAGCATACTGTGTTCGCTTGTAATTCGAGCGTTTCTCCCAGTCCTCCGCGTGCCGGAACGAACGTCATTGGACGGTGTTCCTTGTCTGGCGACATCATCGCCGCGACGGATGCCATCGTTGTACCGCCTGTGACAGCGATCGTATTGTGATGGTCTGAAGAAAGCTCTCGTTTGAGTCGTGCGACGGTTGCCCGCCCCATGTCTCGCTGTACCCAGAAGGTTTCATCGGAATCACCCGGTACGATGACGACGTCACGTACTCCGAGTCTCTCTTTCAAGGCTTTCGCCATGTCTGAGATCCCTGCGAGTTCTCCCATGATGCTGTGCATGCTGCGAAGAACATTTCGTCCTTCATCCGTCAAGGACATCCCCTGCGTCGCGACCTCTAGGAGGTCTTGCTGCTTCAAGAAGTCGACTTCCCGCCGTAAGACGCGTTCCGTCAAGCCAAGGCTCGTCGCAAGCGTACGTCGTCCGATCGGTTGCATCAGTCGTACATAATGAAGGATGTCGTAGCGTGTCTGCATTTCTTCGATCAGATCAGGCACGATTCGTTTTTGGATCTGGACTAACTGCCGAATCATGTATTTCCCTCTCCTCTCAAGTAGCTGGACGCTTTCTGTCCCGCATGTCATAACGTGTCCCACTTGGTACACCGTTATCATAACAGTCCATTTCTCGCCTTGCAAGTCTCGTTTCTCAAGTTTTTTGAAGTAAGCGGTTTCTTATCGTTTCCGTCTCGAATTTGCCATAACTCCAGATTTCCTCGTCATGCATGACGACCGGAATCTCGTATAAGAATCGTAGACTGAGCGCTTCATCCTGATCGATGTTGACTTCCTCGAACGTCCATTCCGGAAACTCATCGAGTACGAAGTCGAGTAAGATGGCGGCCTCTTCACATAGCGTACATCCCGGACGTGAATAGAGTGTTAAGTGTCTGTGTCGTTTTAATCCCATTCTGATTGCGCCTTCCTTTGCTGCATCGTTTTTTTCGTTAAACCAAGCGCTGCCCGGTACTTCGCGACCGTCCGCCTTGCGACTGTCAAACCGTCTGCTTGCAGACGATCCGTCAATTGCTGATCACTTAACGGACGATCGCTGTATTGAATGTATTCGGCGATCCGCCGTTTAATCAAAAAACTCGAATCTCCGGTTGTCGTCCGTGAGACGAACAAGTCTTCTAGAGCAACGAGACCATGGACCGTCTCGACGTACTTCGCAGCAATCGCTCGACCAATCGTTGACGGATGATGCCCCGTCGCCTCAGCGACTTGTTTTTTCGTCAATGGCTCAAGATGCAGTTCTCCTTTGAACCAGCGTTCTTGTCGCTCAAGCAAAACTGAGAGGATGGCATGCATCGTGACACGGCGTCGTTCGTACGCGCGCAAAAAAGGCGTTGCCTCTTTTAGTTCGAGCCACGTCTGATCCGTATCGAGTGTCATCCAATCGATCTGAAGTTTTCCATCTAACAGGTGAATCCGTGCTTCTGCAATGACCAATCGTTCTTCTTTAGGAAGATCCGGTGTCCGGCTCAGGCGTGTCAATCTTTTTCGCAACCGCGCTCGATCCGCCTCACTGTACTGAGCGAATACCTGACTCGCCGGTTCATGTCGCAACCGATCCGTTAGTCCGATCAATTCCGCGTCGTCAAGCTCGATCGCCTGTAACCATTGGCACTCGCGCTCCGAGCGGGCAGCGATGCCAACTGGTTCACATTGTTGTAAGAGTGTCCGTGCTTCTGTAATCGTTGCGACATCGGTCGAGAAGGATGCAGCGAGCTGCTCGTCCGATGTCCGCAATAAACCGTCCGCTTCTAAATACACGATGAGTTGTTCCGCCATATATCCTATTTCCTGTCTGACTGATTCTAAACGTATTTGTGCAAGAAGCTCGTCTTCGTAGGAAGCCAAATGTCCTGCCATCTGCTCGACCTCTAGCGAAACCTGATTCGGGTAATGACGATGCAACCGTCGTTTCAACCGTCGCCATTCCTCCTCGAGCTCAGCTGCTGGTTGCTCAAGTACATGTAACTGATACTGTTGTGACGCCGATAACGTCATCTGTTGCGTCTGTTCCTGGCGTTGATCCATCGATTCCCCTCCCTCACTTCTTATTATAGAAGAAACGTTTTAAGAAACGTGCTCTGAACCCCTTTTGAGTCGCCGGAGAAAAGAAAAGTCCTGCTTCCCTATTGCTTTTCTGAAAAAATGTCGCTATACTATTAATTGTTCAGTACATCAGATGCACCCGTAGCTCAGGGGATAGAGCACTGGTTTCCGGTACCAGGTGTCGGGAGTTCGAATCTCTCCGGGTGTACCATTTATTCAACTACAAGGCAATGCCAGCAATGGCATTGCCTTTTTTCTATATTGATATGTTTCATTTGCCCTTGTAATGGAAAAATACCTAAAAGTCGCATCGTATCTTTTGACCAATATTGACCAAAGGATTATGATAAGGATAAGTCGAATAGGAAGCTACATACCAACTATAAGGAGGCAAAGACTATGTTAATTCCAACAGTCATCGAACAAACAAACCGCGGGGAACGTGCTTACGATATCTACTCACGTTTGCTAAAAGACCGCATCATTCTTCTCGGGAGCGCGATTGACGACAACGTCGCCAACTCAGTCGTTGCCCAACTTCTGTTCTTAGCAGCAGAAGATCCAGATAAAGAAATCTCGCTTTACATCAACAGCCCAGGTGGTTCGATCACTGCCGGTATGGCGATTTACGATACAATGAACTTCATCAAGCCACAAGTCTCAACGATTTGTATCGGTATGGCAGCATCGATGGGTGCGTTCTTGCTCCAAGCAGGCGCAAAAGGAAAACGTTTCGCGTTACCAAACGCTGAAATCATGATCCACCAACCGCTCGGTGGCACACAAGGTCAAGCATCGGATATTAAAATCCATGCGGAGCGTATCATCAAAATGCGTGAGCACCTCAACAAAATCATGGCTGAAAACACAGGACAACCACTTGAAGTCATCGAACGCGATACAGAGCGTGACAACTTCATGTCAGCACAAGCTGCTGCTGATTACGGTCTCATCGACCGCGTCATGGAACGTGCATAAGTCATTTAAAGTGTCTCCTTCGGGAGGCACTTTTTTTGTATCCATAGAAAAGCGAAGTCTTGTCCATTCATCCGTACATAATAAAAAAACCTCCCGTTCCTTATAGAACGAGAGGGCGATGATCAGTCGATCAAGTCTGTGATGTCTGAAACGATGTCGTGGTTTTCACGAATCAGCGAGTAGATTGCGTTCGCATGTGGCGAAAGCTCTTCTTCTGCTTGTAATTGTTTCAGGAATAAAGATGTTGCGAATGCAACGAGTGTGCTTTTCGGTACACCGATTGATTTTGCTTTTTTCGTTAATACTTCGTCAAACTTCGCGTCTACAGTGAGCGAAATACGTTTCTTTTCGTTAGCCATTTCAAAAACTCCTTAATTCGAACATTTAGTTGCATCGACTATATATTATAGTAGACTATGGTTCATCCCGCAAGCGACCCTCTTATAAGGCCCCTGTCATCGACTCTCCATTCCGTACTTTTTCAGCGATTTGATCAATCTTCCGCAACCGGTGATTGATTCCTGATTTTGAGATGGAGCCGCTTTCGACCATCTCCCCGAGCTCTTGTAACGTGACGTCTTGATGTGTCACGCGCAAAATCGCGATCTCCTTCAACTTATCCGGTAAAACATCGAGTCCGACCGTCCGCTCAAGGAACTTGATGTTCTCGACTTGACGTAATGCCGCACCGACCGTTTTATTGAGGTTCGCCGTCTCACAGTTGACGAGACGGTTGACCGAGTTACGCATGTCTTTTAAGATTCGTACGTCCTCGAACCGTAGCATCGATTGTGTCGCATCGACGAGTTTAAGGAAATCGGAAATCTTCTCGCTCTCCTTGATGTAGAGGATGTGTCCCTTTTTCCGTTCAATCGCCTTCGCGTTCAAATCAAAGACGTTCGATAGACCACGGAGCGCTGCATTATGCTCTTCATATAAGCTGAAAATCTCCAAGTGATATGACGACGTCGCTGGATTGTTGAGCGAACCCCCGGCGAGGAATGCCCCTCGTAAATACGCCCGTGCTTTTCGTTCGTCGTTTAAGATCGTATCACTGATTGAACGAATCATCGTGAACCCTTCCCCTAAAATTCCGAGGTCCTGCAAAATCTTGTCTGCTTGTTGCTTAACACGGACGATATAGACATTATTCTTTTTCAGACGCATTTTTTTCCGCACGAGTAAATCGAGATGGACTCCGTACGCTTTTTTCAACAGCGAATAAATCCGGCGCGCAATCGAGGCATTTTCAGTCGAGATATCAAGTGTCAGACCACGTCCGAGCCCGAACGAGATCGCACCGTTCATCCGGGCAAGCGCCGCGAGTTCCGCCTTCATCTCGTGATCCGTGATTGGAATCTGCGTTAATTCTTTTTTGACTTCTGAGGCAAAGCTCATGTCAGCTCCTCCTTCCCTTCGAGTTGACGCATCCGCCGAATCGATAGTACTTTTCGCATGACGAGGCTTGCGACGGCATCTGAGTCATGGCGAATAAAATGATGATTGTAATCGACGATATCATCTGCAAGCACTTCAACGCCTGCGAGCTCGAATTGTTTTTCATTATAGGTGACGATGTCGGCATGATCCTTTTGATACTTTTTCAAGTAACCGGCATCGATCGACTCATTATTGACGATGATCGTATCGACGACGCCTTGACCGAGAAAACGTTCGAGCGTCGATAAATGCTCATTGGCTGTAAATGCCGTCGTCTCGCCTGGTTGTGTCATGACGTTACAAATATAGACGACTGGAGCCAGCGATTGCTGAATTGCTTCCCGGATCTCATCAATCAAGACGTTCGGGATGATACTCGTATAAAGACTTCCTGGTCCAAGGACGATCACATCAGCATCGAGAATCGCTTGAATCGCTTCCGGTACCGGACGGACATCTTGTTCTTCAAGGAAAATCCGTTCAATCTTCTTACCGACCGTCGGAATCAGTGACTCGCCTTTGACGATCGTCCCGTCCTCGAACTCGGCACATAACGTAATCGTCCGTTCCGTCGCCGGATAGACTTTTCCTTCTGCGTTCAACAGTTGTCCCATGACACCGATCGCTTCGACGAACGAACCGTTACAGAGTTGTGTCGCTGCCGTCAGCATCAAGTTGCCGAGCGAATGCCCATGCAATCCTTCACCGGTCTCAAACCGGTACTGCATGATTCGGTCCATCAAGGTTTCCGATTTCGACAAGGCGACGATGACATTGCGAATATCGCCTGGTGGCAACATATTAAACTCCGTCCGCAGACGCCCAGAACTGCCACCGTCATCTGCGACCGTAACGATCGCTGTAATGTCGAGCGGGTAATGCTTCAGTCCACGAAGAAGCGTTGAGAGTCCTGTCCCGCCACCAATGGCGACGACTTTACGTTCCCATTTCATCACTTCTCCTCCTTCGCATGCACATAATCCCGGTGATTTGTCTCGATGTGATACTGCGTCGCGAATTCCTTGCTGATGGCTTCCGCAAACGTGATCGACCGGTGTTTCCCGCCTGTACAGCCGAGGGCGATCACGAGTTGCGACTTTCCTTCCCGCTCATATTGCGGAATCAAGAACTCGAGTAGATCAACGAGTTTTTTATAAAACAGCTTCGCTTCCGGCCACTGCATGACGTAGGACGCCACTTCCTCATCGAGTCCTGTCTTTGGACGCAGTTCCGGAATGTAGAACGGGTTCGGTAAGAACCGGAGGTCAAAGACAAGATCGGCATCAAGCGGTAAGCCATGTTTGAAGCCAAACGACATGACGTTGACTGTAAACGGAATCCGCTCTCCTGTCGTAAACTCTTTCAGCAAACGTTCTTTTAAGGCAAGTGGTTTAATGTCACTCGTATCGATCAGCATTTGTGCTTTATCACGGAACCCTTCAAGCAACGTCCGCTCACGTTCAATACCGATCAGTGGTGAGTCAGTTGGTGCAAGTGGATGGGAACGACGTGATTCCTTATAACGGCGTACAAGGACGTCGTTACGCGCATCGAGATAGAGCATCCGAGTCTGTAAGTTCGTCTTTTTCAAATCCTCATAAACGACAAAAAAACTATCAATGAAATCACGCGCACGTGTATCGATGGCAACGGCGATTTTAGGACGCACTTGTCCGATGACTTCGATGAGTTGTGGCAATAACGTCGGTGGTAGATTGTCGACACAGAAATAGCCTAAATCCTCAAAGCTGTTCATTGCGACTGTCTTTCCAGCCCCACTCATACCCGTGATGATGACAAGTTGCGGTTGATTCTGTTCCATCTTTTCGCCCTCCAGACAACAGTTCCGTGTGTATTTTTCGCTTCTTTCTCAGTATATCATAAAAAAAGAGCCAGCTTCACTGAAGATACCTTCAATGAAACTGGTTCGTTATTACGCGTGTGAGGATTCTTGTAATTCTTCAAGCAACGCTTCGATGAAGTGCTGTGCATTTTGTGCGGCAATCGAACCATCGTTTGTTGCTGTAACGACTTGACGAAGTGTTTTTTCACGAACGTCACCAGCAGCAAAGATTCCTTTGATGTTCGTTTCCATCGCTTCGTTTGTCACGACGTAGCCTTGGTCGTTCAAGATACCGAGATCTTGGACGTAGCCTGTGATCGGGTTCATCCCGATGTAGATGAAGACACCATCGATCGGATGCGTCGTGACGTCAGCTGTTTTTGTGTTGATCAGCTCAATGCCGCCGACTTTCCCGTCTTGTTCGTTAATCTGTTTAACCGTATGGTTCCAGATGAAGTCGATTTTCGGGTTGTCAAACGCACGTTTTTGAAGAATCTTTTGAGCGCGGAGCTCGTCACGACGGTGTACGATCGTGACTTTTTTCGCGAAGCGTGTCAAGTAGACGCCTTCTTCCACCGCAGAGTCGCCTCCACCGATGACGAAGAGTTCTTTTTCTTTAAAGAACGCGCCATCACAGACAGCACAGTACGAGACACCGCGACCGCCGAGCTCTTCTTCACCCGGTACGCCGATTTTCTTATATTGTGCACCAGACGCGATGATGATCGCCCGTGCGTAGTAATCTTTGTTGTGTGCATGAATCGTTTTGTATGCTTTACCGTCTTCGATGCTTCGAACGTCTCCGTACGCATATTCTGCGCCGAATGCTTTCGAGTGGTCGAACATTTTTTGCGAGAGATCTGGTCCGAGGATGCTATCGTATCCTGGGTAGTTTTCGATATCTTCTGTGTTCGCCATTTGACCGCCCGGAATCCCGCGTTCGATCATCAATGTCGAAAGGTTCGCACGTGATGCATAAAGTGCGGCTGTCATCCCAGCAGGTCCTGCCCCGATGATGATGACGTCATAAATTTTTTGTTCTGTTTCCGCCATGATTCCACCCCATTTATCGTAATCGTTGTAGTTTGAGTATAGGTGAGAATCGCCTAAACGTCTAACACTTTGCTTGTAGCGGTGCCAACATCCGTTCATGTGTCCGGATCATCGATGCGACGTGATCGAACGAACAATCGACGAGTGATGCACATTCCTCGATCAACATCCCGTCCCGTAAATCATGGAACAGATAAAGCAGTGATGCAGCAGATGCTTCAATCGAATCAAACGATTCCCCACTTAAGACGAGCTGTGCGAAGCGTTCATAAAAATCCCCTTCGAGACTCATCCGTTCTTCGTCTGAAACGAACCGTTCCGCAAGACGGATTGTCTGCAATGCCCGATGAATGCGTTCATCCACGACATCAGTCCGTCCTTCCATCTCGATGACAATCTGTTCCGTCAATAAGAGGACATCTTCCTGGTCTGTCACTTCTGGCATCATCGACAATGCAAGCCGTGCTTCAGCATCGTTCAGTTTGCCAAGAAGAAGTGCCGTGAAAATCCGCGAGACATCATCTTCCGTCTTCAGCGCTTGGATGAGTGCCGAGCGAAACTGCAGGTTGTGCCGGATGTCATACGTATCCGTCTCTTCCTTTAACGCTTGTGCTTCGTCCGACTTCAAGAAAGCGGCTGCTTCTTCGACGTGTCCTGTCTTATAGGCAGAGATTGATAACCAGTGACCAAAGAGTGGGTCTCCTCGGTATCCGCGACGCTCGAGCAACTTCAACTCTTCATAGGCGATATCGTATCGTCCGATGATCGCAAGCGTTGATGCGACCTTATAACGTGTCTCAAGGTGCACGGAACGCACGTGTTCGAGTTGACGAGAGAGACGGTGCGCCTCTTCGTCCTGACCCATCTCGTGTAACAAGACGAGCGTGTTACAGAGGGCATGCAAATTCCCCGGATTCCCTTCAAGGACCCGTTCAAGGGAAGCGAATGCCTGATCATTCTCTCCTAAATAGAACTCGACGATCGCGAGGTTGTTGTAGGCAGGCCAGAACGTCGGGTACTGGGCAATCAGTCCCGTCAACGTCTCCTGTGCCGCGAACAGCATCCCTTTATCGATCTGGCGTTGTGCCTGACCGTGCAGACGAATCAATTCATCCTCTTCGTCGTCTTCCATCTCTTGTTCGAGATCAATCAGTTCCACGAGTGCGGCCGATGCCTCCGCGTGTTTGCCGTTTGGTGCTTGCTCTAAATATTCCATCGCATGTTGTCGCGCTTCTTCGTAAAGTGAGACGTGTGCGTAGTTATTCGCTAAATAAAAGAGTGCTTCCGTATTTGATGCGTCGAGTGCGCGTACTTGTTTCAAGACATCATTCGCATGATTGATTTCTCCTGTCTCGAATAAGACACGGGCATAACGGAGCAAATAACGGATGTCCGCTGGCTGAAGTGTCGTCGCCTCATCTAAATGATAGACGGCTTCGTCCAGTCGCCCTTCCCGGTGCGCCTTCCGTCCGCGGAAATAAAAAAGTTCCGCTTGGCGCGCTGTTATCGCAAAGGGGTCTGCTTTGTATTTGGTTAATTCCATCATGATTCAAGCCCCCATAAATAGTAAACTGGTTTCGTAGTTGCAGACACAAGAATACCCTATCTCTAGGAGGCATGCAACAGAAAAAAACGCCGGAGTTCATCCCCAGCGTTTTGCATAAATCGATTCCAGTTCTTTGTAATTCTCTAAGCATTTTCGTACAAAAGCATCCGTCTCTGGATTCAGTCCTTCAAGACGTGCCACGTCCTTGTCATATGCCTGCCGTAAGCTCGTCGCATAATCGGGAATCTCTCCGTCATACGCATAAACGACTGCGGGCGAAACCGTGATCTTTTCGTGCTTATGCAAGGCGGTCCGGATATGGAAGAGTGGAACATCGACTTGGTTCGGTTGGTGAAGATCTCCTTGAACGGGATGCTTCTCAACAGCCAACACCTCAACGACGAGACCTTGTGGACGTTCGGCGAATAATCTTCCGAAATACTTTCCTGTCTTATACGTAAAGCGGATGTGCGTCATCTTTTTTCCTTCTTCCTTCTCACAGTTTTGTCACATTTCGTGCCGGCGAAGCGGCTGACTCGAGACGCGTTCATTCGGCGCAATGTCCCGGTGAACGACCGATCCGGCACCAACGACAGCACCATCTCCGATCGTTACGCCCGGTAGGATTGTCACGTTTGCACCGATCAAGACGTTGCTTCCGATGACGACGTCACCTAAACGATACTCCGTCGTCAAATATTCATGACAGAGAATCGTCGTATTGAAGCCGATGATCGTATTGTCACCAATCGTGATCCGCTCCGGGAACATCGTGTCCGGCATCACCATCAAGGCAAGTGCCGTCTTCTCCCCGATCTTCATTCGAAGACATGTCCGGTAGAGCGCGTTCTTAAAACGTAGCGACGGAGCGAACCGCCCGATCGTGATGATCGTAAAGCACCACATCACTTTAAAGAACGACACCGTCCGGTACATGTGCCAGAGTGGATTCGTCGTTCCGACCTGAAACCGATCAGTTCGCCGCGCCATTTTGTTCCTCCAGCCAAGCCGCAAGATGATCCATCGAATCAATGATGACGTCCGGCTCGAGTGCCTCTAAGTACGCGCGTCCTTTGATCGCCCAACCGACCGCGACTGTCTTCAGTCCCGCGTTCTTACCACCGAGAATGTCCGTATCGTTGTCACCGACCATGATCGTTTCGTCTGCTGTTGCTCCAAGCAACTGCATCGCTTTTTCGAACGGCTCGACGGCTGGTTTTTCTTCCGTTACGTCATCGGCTGCGATGACCGCGTCAAAGAGTGACGTCAATCCGAACAACTCGATACCGCGGAGGGCGACACGACGACTCTTCGACGTCACGACCGCCATCTTGTATCCTGCTTCATGCAGACGACGCAATCCGTCAAGCACACCTGGATACTCGAGCACGAGCGCGTCATGCATCGCGATGTTGTAGCTACGGTAAAAAGCGACCATCTCTTTCCACTGTTCTGCATTCATCGCCGAGAACGATTTTTCTAGCGTCGGACCGATGAACGGAAGCAGTTCCGCTTCCGTGAACGTCCGGTCCGGATAATAGTAACTAAGCGTATGCTCGAAGCTTTTTAAGATCAGTGGATTCGTGTCGATCAACGTGCCATCTAAATCAAACAGTAGCGTGCGAATCATCGATTACTTCGCCTCCTTTTTCGAACCGTCCAAGTAACGAACGGCGTTGCGGCGAACGACCATCATGATCACACCGAAGATGATCAGACAGATTGAGACGATTTGCGCTGTCCGGAGTCCATCCCCCATCATCAGACTGTCCGTCCGGAGTCCTTCAATATAAAAGCGTCCGATTGAATACCACACGAGGTAACCGAGGAAGACATACCCACGACGTGGATTGAACTTCATCCGCCAGACGATCAACAGAATGACACCGATGATGTTCCAGATGCTTTCATAGAGAAACGTCGGTAGGTAGTACGTCCCGTCGATGTACATCTGGTTAACGATCCAGTTCGGTAAGTGCAGCGTATCTTGTAAGTACGACCATGTCGTTTCGCCACCGTGTGCTTCTTGGTTGAAGAAGTTACCCCAGCGTCCGACGGCTTGTCCGAACAAGAGGGATGGTGCCAAGATATCAGCGATTTGCCAGAACGAGATCTTTTTCTTACGCGTATAGATAATGACCGTCAAAATCGCACCGATGATCGCACCGTGAATCGCGATCCCACCTTGGCGGATATTGATGATTTGGTCAAGATGTTGACTATAGTAGTTCCACTCGAACGCGACGTAGTAAATCCGGGCACAGATGATACTGATCGGAATCGACCAGATGACGACATCGACCGCATACTCTTCGTTAAAGCCGATCCGCTTCGACTCGAAGATTGCAATCAACAGACCGACGACCGCACCGAGTGCGATGACGATGCCGTACCAGTAAATCGGTACAGGACCGAGTTCAATCGCCACGCGGTCAAACGTTGGTTGTACAGAGGCTAAAGTTCCCATCAAAGACCACCATTCCCATCTTCAATTGCTTGCGCGAGACGTCCCGCGAATTCTTCTGCTGTGTTGATGCCCATGTTCTTCAGACGATAGTTCATCGCTGCGACTTCGATGATGACAGCGAGGTTTCGTCCAGGACGGACGGGAATCGTCAGGAACGGAATTTCCGTATCGATGATTTGGAGTGTCTCTTGGTCCAGACCGACGCGGTCATAGACTTTCGATTGATCCCAAATCTCGAGGTTACAGACGAGGCTGATCTTCTTATGCGAGCGAACCGCACCTGCACCGAACAACGTCATCACATCGATGATCCCGATTCCACGAATCTCAAGCAGATGTTGAATCAACTTAGGTGCTGTCCCAACGAGAATCCCGTCACCAGTTTGACGAATCTCAACTGAGTCATCTGCCACTAGGCGGTGACCCCGCTTAACGAGTTCGAGTGCCGTTTCCGATTTACCAACACCACTTGCACCTTTGATGAAGACACCGACACCATAGATATCGACGAGGACACCATGCATCGCCGTCGTTGGTGCGAGTTCCGCTTCCAGGAAGTTCGTGATCTGTGACTCGACCGATGTCGTATGCCCTTTTGTCGTCAACAGTGGCACGTTCGTCTCGTCTGCGGCTTGGATGATCGCTTCCGGTACGTCGAATCCACGTGTGATCAAGATACCAGGTGTTTCATCCGTACAGAGGATGTTCGCTCGTTCGCGTTGTTCCTCGTACGTTAAATTATTGAAGAACGTCAATTCTGTTTTTCCGAGAATCTGGAGACGTTCTGCCGGGTAATAGGCATAATAACCGGCAAGCACAAGGCCAGGTCGGCACAAATCAGCCGTCAGAATCGGACGATGTAAGCCCTCTTCTCCCGTGACGATGTGGAGATTGAATTGTTTTACGATTTCAGCTGTTCGCACTTTTGGTTGCACGCTTCGTCAGCCCCTTTCACTTGAAGTATTGTACCATATTTTTATTCGATTCATGGAATTGGATTAGAAGCATGATTTCTTGGGAATGGAATAAAGAGTTAATATTTTGAAGGAGGTTTTGCCGTGATGTCAGGCGGTGGTATCGGATTGATTTTAGTCATTATCTTATTTGCGGTTCTAGCGATTGCTGGTTTCGTCTATCTCATTATCTCACTGATTGATATGTGGAAAGCGTATTCGCGTAATCAAGATCAAACTGCTCTCTTATTCTTTATCATCTCAATCATCGGAATCTTCATCAGTGGTTCATTCATTTCCTACGTCCTCGCGATCATCTTCTATTGGAATCGCGCACGCGGAAAGAGTTGGCTCGGAATCGGTCTGATTCTCGTTTCGATCGTTCTTGCAATCATCGGTGTCATTGCCTTACTCTCGTTCGGTTACGATATGAATAATATCGAGAACATGAACTTCGACGAGCCGATGATGGATCAGGATTACGATTATTGATGTAGGCTACACCCATCCTTTTCAGTAAGGATGGGTGTTTTTGTATATGCAGCTGACGTCTGCCCGTTTGCGTGACTCCTACAGGAAAAAGCGCGGACATCCGCGCTGTCAGAGACAAACGAGACCCGGCTACTCGTGTAGCCGCGGCTTGTGTCTCGCCTGAGGAAAGCATGCAAAGCGGATACGACGTCATAAGAAAAGCGCAACCTCTTTTTCAAGAAGTTGCGCTAGTATGCTTATAAAGCTTGTGGGCTGAGGTGAACACCGTGCGTGACCGAAATCGTACCTGTCTTCGTATCGGCTTCAACCTCGATTTTTGGTGAACGACCGCGACCTGATACGAAATGGAGCTTCCGGTTGACGATCTCTTTTTGATCCCGGATTAATTCCATGTCATCGAGGTTGCAGTTGAGACCACCGAAGTTCGTCTCAAGCTCACCGTAGACTTCTGCGCCGTGCGGCAACATCAAAGCGATGCTTCCAGCAAGGGACGAAGCTTTGACCTTCGCGTTTTGTACGGTCTTCAGCTCACAGCGGACGTTTCCGTTCGCTGTTTTCAGTTCTGAACGTTCGAAGACACCTGTCGTGATGATTTGTCCGTTGGCTGTCTTCGCCTTCAAGACTTTCAACTCCGACTCTTCGATTTCAATCGAACCGTTCGCTGTCGATACTTTGACATCCTCACTGAACAGATCGCGGACGTTGACTCGACCGTTTGCTGTCATCAGTTGAGCGGATGTCGTATCAAGTGACGTCAACGAAATTTCCCCGTTCAGCGTCTGTAAGACGAATGATTCGTAATGACGGCGTGGTACTTTCAGATGGACTGTCGCACGGACACTCTTATCCTTCAAACGGATCGAGAGTGTGTTTGCTGAGACCGCGTGTTGAACAGCGGCTTGAAGTTGCTCAAGCGCCTGTTCTTCCGTCACCTGTTGGCGGCGGAGTGGACGTCCCGTCACTATCAATTCGCATTCTTCGAGATCACTCGGTTCAACGACCAAGTTCGCATTGAACAAATCGACGTGCACGGTCTCACCGCTGAACGGGAATTGTTTGACGTAGGTGACGTTCGGACCGGACGCCTGATTAAGCGAAAGATCACTGTCCTTGATCCGGCTGACGAGATTATCGAACGCTGACATGACTTTCGTCGTCAGCGAATCGACGGAATACTGGTCGACCCGATCATATTGTTCTGGTTCATCGACGTACTTATGTTCACTGGCAGAAGTTGCACGTTCGTCGATCGCTTCGAGCCGCTCGAGTTTATCGAGTGCCTCATCAATCGTTAACTTTCCTTCTTTGACTTGCTCCAATATCAATTGACGCATATCTTGCTTCATGAACCGTTCCCTCCTATTCTTGAACCTCAAACGTGTGTTACATGATACTTTCGTTTAAGTTCCCTTAGTTCCTCCCTACGAATCCTCATCCACAAAAGTTTCACGATTCAATTCGTGCCGCATCGCGTTCAAGGACAGGTGCGAGGTATCGTCCCGTGTAGGATGCTTCAACTTCAGCGATGTGTTCCGGTGTACCGGCAGCAACGATTGTTCCGCCATCGTCGCCCCCCTCAGGTCCAAGATCAATCAAGTAGTCGGCCGTCTTGATGACATCCAAGTTGTGTTCGATAACGAGTACCGTATCGCCATTGTCGACGAGACGTTGTAAGACTTTCAGGAGACGCGCGATATCATGGACGTGGAGTCCTGTCGTTGGCTCATCGAGGATGTAGATCGTCTTCCCAGTCGAGCGCTTATGCAACTCGGACGCCAGTTTAACACGTTGTGCTTCCCCGCCGGACAGTTCCGTCGCGGGTTGACCGAGACGCATGTACGTCAGACCGACGTCAGCGATCGTCTGCAGTTTCCGCGTGATTTTCGGAATGTTCTCGAAGAAGGCGAGGGCATCTTCAACCGTCATCTCAAGCACGTCGGCAATCGTTTTGCCTTTATATTTCACTTCGAGTGTTTCGCGGTTATAGCGTTTCCCGTGACAGACTTCACACGGAACATAGACGTCCGGTAAGAAGTGCATCTCAATCTTGATGATCCCATCGCCACGACACGCTTCACAACGTCCACCCTTGATGTTGAAACTGAAACGTCCTTTTTTGTAACCACGGAGTTTCGCTTCGTTCGTCGAAGCAAAGACGTCCCGAATGTCATCGAAGACACCGGTATACGTTGCCGGGTTCGAGCGCGGTGTCCGACCGATTGGTGACTGATCGATATCGATGACCTTATCGATTTGATCCAGACCGGTGATCCCTTTATGAGCACCCGGTTTTTCTTTCGCCCGGTTCATCTCGTGCGCAATCGTCTTATAAAGAATTTCATTGATCAACGTCGATTTCCCGGATCCCGAGACACCTGTGACGGCGACGAACAGACCCAGCGGAATGTCGACATCGACGTTCTTCAAGTTGTTTTCCGATGCTTTGTGGATATGAAGCATCCGACCATCTGGCTCTTTGCGTGTCGACGGAACAGGAATGAACTTCTTCCCGGACAAGTATTGACCAGTCAACGAGTTCGCATCCTGCATCAACTCTTCCGGTTTCCCGGCTGCCGTGACGAATCCACCGTGATCGCCGGCACCAGGTCCGATATCGATCAAGTAGTCGGCTGCCATCATCGTGTCTTCATCGTGTTCGACGACGATCAGCGTATTGCCGAGATCACGCATCGCCTTCAGCGTATTGATCAGACGATCATTATCACGTTGGTGTAAACCGATCGATGGTTCATCGAGAACGTAGAGGACGCCCGTTAGACGCGAACCGATTTGTGTCGCAAGACGAATCCGTTGCGCTTCCCCACCGGACAACGTACCCGCTGCGCGTGAGATCGTCAGGTAATCGAGACCGACGTTCTCAAGGAACGACGCCCGTTCGTGAATCTCACGAACAATCATCCGCGAAATCGTCTTATCCTTCTCACTTAATTTCTCCGGTAGTTCGTCGAAGAACATGACCGCTTGTTTGACAGACATCTTCGTCACTTCACCGATATGGTGATCGGATACTTTGACGGCGAGCGATTCCCGTTTCAAGCGGTGTCCTTTACACGTCGGACATGCCTTCTTCGCCATATAGCCTTCCATCTGTTCCCGAATATAATCAGACGACGTCTCCTTGAAGCGACGCTGTAAGTTGTTGAGGACCCCTTCGAAGTAGAGATTCGTATTTCGGACCATCCCGAAGTCATTCTCATAACGGAAGTGAATCTCTTCCTTCGTGTTTCCGTTCAAGATCGTTTCGCGATGTTCTTCTGACAGCTGTTCGAACGGTGTATCCATATCGATCTTGAAGTGATCACAGACCGCTTTGAGTAATTGTGGATAATACTGCGAACTTGTCGGTTCCCACGCCACGATTGCCCCTTCGTTCAATGACTTATCAGGATGCGGCACGACGAGATCGACATCGACCTCAAGCTTCGTTCCGAGACCGTCACATGACGTACAGGCACCAAACGGTGAGTTGAACGAGAACATCCGTGGTTCGAGTTCGCCGATTGAGAAGCCACAGATCGGACAAGCGTGATGCTCACTGAACAACAATTCGTTGCCATCCATCGTATCGACGATGACCCGACCGTCCGCGAGGCGAAGTGCAGTCTCCAGTGAATCCGCAAGACGGGCTTCGACATCTGGTCGCACGACGACACGGTCGACGACGACTTCGATCGAGTGTTTCTTGTTTTTCTCAAGCGTGATCTCTTCGGCGAGATCCATCGTCTCTCCGTTGACACGAACGCGGACGAAGCCTTCCTTCTTCAAATCGTCGAGCACCTTGACGTGAGTTCCTTTTCGTCCGGAAACGATTGGCGCGAGAATTTGCAGACGCGTCCGCTCCGGTAACTCCATCACTTGGTCGACCATCTGACTGATCGTCTGGCTCGAAATCTCGATTCCGTGATTTGGACAAATCGGTTTACCAATTCGTGCGTACAATAGACGCAGATAATCATAGATTTCTGTGACCGTTCCGACCGTCGACCGTGGGTTTTTACTCGTCGTCTTCTGGTCGATTGAAATTGCTGGACTCAGTCCTTCGATCGTGTCGACATCCGGTTTATCCATCTGTCCGAGGAACTGACGGGCATAGGCTGATAAACTTTCGACATAACGTCGTTGTCCTTCCGCGTAAATCGTGTCGAAGGCAAGCGACGATTTCCCTGACCCGGACAAACCCGTCAAGACGACGAGCTGATCGCGGGGAATTTCGACATCGATGTTTTGTAGATTATTGACGCGAGCGCCTTTGATGATAATCTGATTCTTCTTTTCTCCCAACTTAGGCACCTGCTTTCAATTCTAATATGAGGTCGCGGAGCTCAGCAGCTCGTTCAAACTGCATGTCTTTCGCCGCTTGACGCATCTCTTGATCAAGCTGTTCAAGCAACGTTTCGCGCTCCGGTTTTTTGAGTTTGTTGAACTTCTCGAGTTTTTCGACGGTATCGTCGCTCTCGATCGTCGTACTGATGACACCACGGACGTCTTTTTTGATCGTCTGCGGCGTAATGCCATGTTCTTCGTTGAACGCCATCTGGATCGCGCGACGGCGTTCCGTCTCATCGATCGCGCGTTGCATCGAATCGGTGACTTTATCAGCAAACAAGATGACGTGTCCTTCCGCGTTCCGCGCCGCCCGACCAATCGTTTGAATCAGCGAACGGTCCGAACGCAAGAAGCCTTCCTTATCGGCATCGAGAATCGTCACGAGTGAGACTTCCGGAATATCGAGTCCTTCTCGTAACAAGTTGATCCCGACGAGGACATCGTATTTCCCAAGCCGCAAGTCACGTATGATTTCAATCCGTTCCAGCGTCTTGATCTCCGAGTGCATGTAGTTGACCTTGACACCATTCTCTTTCAAGTAGTCGGTCAAGTCTTCTGCCATCTTCTTCGTCAGTGTCGTCACGAGAACACGTTCGTTCTTCGCGACCCGGTCACGGATGTTATCCATCAAGTAATCGATTTGTCCTGTGATCGGATGAATCTCGATCGTTGGATCAACGAGACCGGTCGGACGGATGATTTGCTCGACCATCTCTTTTGAATGTTCGAGTTCATACGGTCCTGGTGTCGCCGAGATATAGATCGCCTGACTGACTTTTTCCTCAAACTCCTCGAACCGTAACGGACGGTTGTCTTTTGCCGACGGAAGACGGAAGCCGTGATCGACGAGGACTTGTTTCCGTGCCTGGTCTCCGTTGTACATGCCGCGAATTTGCGGAAGCGTGACGTGCGATTCATCGGCAACGAGTAAGAAGTCTTTCGGGAAGTAGTCGAGCAACGTATACGGTGTTGCCCCTTCCGGCATCAAGTTTAAGTGACGCGAGTAGTTCTCGATTCCGGAGCAATAGCCCATCTCCCGCATCATCTCAAGATCATAGTTCGTCCGTTGTTCGAGCCGTTGCGCTTCAAGCAACTGATTGTCTTCACGTAACTTCGCAAGCTGGACCTCTAGTTCCTTCTCGATGTTCGCGATTGCTTTCTGTAGACGGGTATCCCCCGTCACGAAGTGGGACGCCGGGAAGATTGAGATGTGCTCGCGGTCCGCAACGATCTCACCTGTCAGCGGATCCATGTCACGAATCCGTTCGATCTCGTCACCGAAGAACTCGACCCGGACACACTGTTCGTCGCGTGACGCCGGGAAGATTTCGACGACGTCTCCGCGGACGCGGAACCGTCCGCGCTGGAAGTCGATGTCGTTACGCTCATACTGAATGTCGATTAGACGACGGAGCATCTCGTTACGCCCCATCTCATTGCCGACACGCAGTGACAAGACGTGGTTGTTGTACTCTTCCGGGTTACCGAGACCATAGATACACGAGACAGACGCAACGATCAAGACGTCCTCCCGTTCGAACAGGGCGGACGTCGCCGAGTGACGTAGTTTATCAATCTCGTCGTTGATCGAAGAGTCCTTCTCAATGAACGTATCCGTCGATGGGACATACGCTTCCGGTTGGTAATAATCATAAAAACTAACGAAGTATTCGACCGCATTGTTCGGGAAGAATTCCTTGAACTCCGAGTAGAGTTGTCCCGCTAGTGTTTTGTTGTGGGCAAGGACGAGCGTCGGTTTCTTGATTTCCTTGATGACGTTCGAGACCGTGAACGTCTTCCCGGTACCGGTCGCCCCAAGCAACGTCTGATGTCGTTCGCCTTGTTTTAGCCCAGTCACCAATTTTTCGATTGCCGTCGGTTGATCACCGCCTGGCTCAAATGGTGAAACGAGTTCAAAATCCATCGTTTGCTTCCCCCTCATCACGTAAAAAATCTATTTTTATTGTACCACTTTACGAACAAACATTCGATTATGAAGTGCTCCTTTTAGGAAGTTACCCTTTTTTTCGAAAATGCAAAAGTTTCTTTTTGCTTCGAGTGTTGATCCTCGATTTTTCTGCCGACAAAAAAATCCCCGTCACGGCTGTTCCGTGACAGGGATGTACTCGTTAATGCAAGGACCGCACTTTAGTGCGACCATGGACCGGCTCGTTGACGAACAGAATACCAAGTTCATGATGATCTTGTTCATAGAAGGCACGTTGCGCAAACCGGATGTCGCCGTTATGGTTCATGACTTCAAGACGCAGATACGGTTTGTGTTTTTGGATGGCTTCGTAGAACGATGTTTCCGAATCGACCTTCTCACCATTGACTTTATAAATCGCTTCGCCCGGAATCAAGCCCATCTCGGCAGCTGGTTTATCAGGTAGCGTTCCGAGAATGACGGCACCACGCGTTCCATTGAGGAACAATGGGGTCTGTGCCCGGTTCAAGCGTTTGACCCGCTGATGCAATAGGATGTGCAGGACGAGCAACAGGACGATCCCGTACAGCCATTCAGCTTGTCCGGTGACGTATGCAAGAACCGTCAATAGAATCGCGACGAGACTCGTAATCAAACGTCCTTGAACGAGCGGACGCATCAATTCTTTCGGCAACTTACCCGTAAAGAGGAAGCTGAAGCCGATCGGTAACCAGAGAACGATTGGAACGAGTTCTGGGAAGCTGTAACGTGGCCACCAGGCTTCAAGCACGTCGCCCGGAACAAAGACGAGCAAAGGCAATAGCCAAAGTTTATTCGCTGACAGCCCACCGATGAAGCGACCACGCTTCGAAACGACGAGTGACGGTGACAGGCGTCGCTTTCCGCGCCACCAGACGAGGAGACATTCCGCGACAAGCGTTAACGTCGCAAGCAATAAAATCATTTTCGGCTCAACCGCTCGAACCGGATCAAGACGTGAATCCACTAGGAACCAGCCGGCAAGTCCAAGCAAAACGATCGGCCAAAGCGGTACGTTCAAGCGAACGATCCCGACCAACAGCAGGACGCTCGAGAGTCCAAGTAACAACAGAGCGTATTGCGGCGTCAGCGTCAATCCGAGCCAGCCGCTGACGACGGATAAGACGAGACCAATTAGTAACCCGGGTAAAAGTGTTTCGAGGACATCGCTTCGTTTACCGTGTGTCCGGGAGCGGAACAATCCGCGTTCCCGTTTGACACGCCGGATGCCGATGACCCAACTGACAAGGAGTGCTAACCACAAGGTCGGACTGGCGATGAGACTAATCGCGGTCCAACCAATTTCATCGAGTAATTCCACGCGCATTCAGACCTCTTTCCATTCCTTATTATTGAGCAGCGACCTCGAGTGCTTTTTTCCGCTGGACGTCATTCTTATCGTCCTCGAGTTTCTTCAGGAGACGCGTCTCCATCTCACCCGCTGTCTGCTGATCGATTTTTCCAGTGACATCAAGCTTCGCATCCTTTTGCAAGGCTTCGACGGCTTTCTTCATCGTGTCACCGAAATACCCATTTTGTCCTTTTGGCTCGTAACTGATTGCTTCGAGGACGAGGTGAGCATTTTCGACTGATTTTCCATAATCGCCGACTGCGAGTGACTTTTGATCAGTCAGGATCTTCGTGACGTTGAAGTACGCCGGTTGCTTGACTTCAATCGTCGGCTTAACGCCTTTTTTATGAATCCAGTTGCCGTCCGGTGTCAGCCATTTGTTCGTCGTTAACTTCAAATCGCTACCGTCCTTCAAGTCATAGGCACTTTGGACGATGCCTTTACCGAACGATTTCGTACCGACGACCTCAGCCCCGGCACCTTCCTTTAGACCGGCTGCCAGAATCTCGGACGCGGACGCTGATCCGCCGTCTTCGAGCACGACGATGTTATACGGTTTCTTCTCGTCTGCCTTCCCGAATTCCTGCTGACGCTCTCCCTTATTGTTCTCGACTTGATAAATCGGAACGTCCTTCGGAATAAACGGTGCAATCATGCTTGAGACAGCCGTCAAAAGACCACCCGGATTTCCGCGAACGTCGATGACGAGTCCATCGATATTCTGACTCTCGAGTTTCGCGAGCCCCTTCTCGAACTCTTTAGCCGTCGGTTCTGAGAACTGTGTCACTTGCAAGACACCAATCTTCTTCCCGTTGACGTCCTCGGTCGACGTATAGACCGTCTCAATCGGAATCGTATCCCGTTTGATCGTGATGTCCATCGCGTCTTGACCGCTACGTTGAATCGTCAGGACGACGTTCGTTCCTTTTTCACCACGGATTTTCTTGACCGCCTGATCCGTCTTTTGCCCTTTCGTCGACTTGCCGTCGATTTCTAAGATGACGTCACCCGGTTTGATCCCGGCTTTTTCAGCGGGTGATCCCTTAATCGGTGAGACGATAACGATCGACTCGCCTTTTTGTTCCAGTGTCGCACCGATCCCTTCAAATGAAGACGATAGATTCGTATTGAACGATGCTGTCTCCGACTCATCCATATAGACGGAATACGGATCGTCAAGCACTTCCGCCATACCGGATAACGCACCGTCCAGCAGTTCTTTATCCGTTACGTCTTCTAGATAGTTCTGTTCGATCATTTGACGGACCTGATCAATTTTTTTCCAATCACCCGTCGCATTCGCAGACGACGATGACGTCGAGACAGAATCCGTTCCGCCAGCCGCTAACATTCCGACGGCGCCTGCCCCTAAACCAAGCCCGAAGGTACTGACCGCGATGACTGCTGTTGTAGATTTTTTCACGCTTGATTCCCCACTTCCGTTAAAAAACGCATTATTTTTTTCAGTATAGCAAAAAAAGATAGGTTACCCTATCTTTTCAGTATTCTATGGGATGTCAAAAGATGTACGGTGCCGGGTCGACTGCATTCGGTTGACCGGCAGCCCACTCTCCCTTATGCAATTCGAAATGCAGATGCGGTCCTGTCGACCAGCCGGTTGATCCAAGTGTGCCGACGATTTGACCGGGCATGACCGTTTGACCGGCTTTGACATCGATTGACTCCAGGTGGGCATAAACGGTCGTATAGACCTGATCATCAATTAAATGAGTCACCATGACGACATTGCCGTACCCCGTCGCACTGCCTGCACGCAAAACAATTCCTCCGGCTGCCGCATGAATCGGTGTCCCTTTCGCATTGACGAGATCGATTCCCTTATGAATCTCCGGCTTTCCAGTCAACGGATTGTTTCGTGGACCGAACGGTGATGAGACATAGCCTTGCACCGGTAAATGAAATGGACGATTCGAATCGACGTCTGCTGGTGTATCGGGTGTTCCTGAAGGTACTTCGACTTCAGGTACGGGTGGCTTCGTTTTCTCAGCATCCGCTTCCTGTTGTTTCGCTGCAGCAGCACGCGCAGCTTCGGCTTGTCGTTTGGCTTCCGCTACTCGCTTCGCTTCGGCTTGACGTGCTGCCTCGATTGCCCGTCGCTTTGCCTCTTCTTTTGCTTTTCGTTCTGCTTCTTTCAGTGCAGCCAGTTCATTTTGAATCAACTGTCGCTGATCAGCGAGAATTTCTGCTTCTTCAGCTTTTGAGAACTGCTCTTGTTGCAACGCTTTTACCTTCGTGTTCAACTGGACGACCAGCTTTCGCTTCAACTCCGATTCCGCGATGATTTGCGTCTGAAGGACAAGTAATTTCCGTTGCTCCCGCTTCAGACTTTCGAGCAACAACGCTTGATCGGATCGCTGTTCGTTCAACTGAATGACGTTCGCCTTATATGTTTGCAGGACATCATCATCTTGCTTCATGATCTCACTGACTGTGCTGAAGCGCGAAATCAAATCACCGAAGTCTTTCGCGTCAAGCAAGACCTCGATGTAGGTAACGTCTCCCTTTTGCTGGACGGCACGTAAGCGACTTCCCAGTAAGTCTTCTTGTTGATGTAGTTCCTTCAACGTTTCGGAAATGGCTTCTTCCGTCAGACGTAATCGTTCCTTAGATGCAGCAACAGCCGCTTGTTGATCGGCTATCTTACGCGCTAAATCATCCAAACGGCTGTTGACTTCATCCAGTTGCGCACGGGCTTCCTTGCGCTGCTGTTTCGTCAAGATCAACTTCTCTGATGTCTGATTCTGTGATCGTTCCGTCTCTTTTAGACGGCTTTCGACCTCCTGTTGTTCCTTCAACAAATCTTCTTTCGACGTGGCATGAACGGACACGCTAGTTCCAATCAAAGCTAAGCTCAGGACGACAGAATAGAATCGGACTTTCATGAGAAGCATCTCTCCTCTATTTTATTTTTAAATGAATCGATTAAATCTTTAAGAAACGACCAAGTGACGTCGTCGATCCCCAGACACCGATGAATGCACCGAGACCGAGTAAAATTAAGACGACCTCTAGTGATAATTGTCCTGGCGGGACTAGTGAGAAGATTCCTTCGTTAATCGTTGCCAGTTGAGGTTGAATCGCATTGTACGATACTTCATAACCAAAGTAGACAACGACAATCGGGATGATGGCACCTAATATCCCCATCAACAACCCTTCAACAAAGAACGGTGCACGGATGAATCCGTTTTTCGCTCCAACGAGACGCATGATCTCGATTTCCCGACGACGAGAGAAGATCGTGACTTTGATCGTATTTGAAATGAGGAACATTGCCATGAACGTCAAACCGACGATCAGGATGATTCCACCGATCCGAACTCCTTCAAGGAAGTTAAACATCTTTTTAACATAATCCTTACCATATTCGACATTATATACATTTTCCATTTTTTTAACGGAGTTTGCAAGTGTTTCTGTCTCTTTTGGTGAGGTAGCTTTGACGATGTATCGATCGTGAAGAGGGTTATCCTTTTCAACGGACCGGTACGCTTGTGATCCTTCGCCAAGTTGCTCCTTGAAGCGGTCCAGTTCTTCTTCTTTCGAACTATAACGAACAGAGGAGACGCCTGGCATTTGCTTCAACGAATCGCCGAGTGAATCAATTTTTGCTTGGTCTGCTTCCCGTTCAACAAAGACTTGGATCTCGACATCTTTTTCGACGTTATCAGAAATCTTGTTGACGTTGAACATGAGCATTGCGAATATTCCTACGAGAAGTAGTGTGACGGTAACGGCACTGACTGAAGCGAATGTCATCCAGCCGTTCCGGACGAGACCTTTTGCCCCTTCCCGTAAATGACGGAATCCATTAAACTTCATAGCCGTACATTCCTTTCTCTTCGTCTCGGACGATTTTTCCACCGTCGATCGCTAAGACACGATGACGCATCTTGTTGACGATGTCTCGGTTGTGTGTCGCCATTACGACCGTTGTCCCACGGCGATAGATCTCTTCGAATACTTCCATGATCTCCCATGCAGTATCCGGGTCCAGGTTTCCTGTCGGTTCATCGGCGATGACGAGTGACGGACGGTTGACGATGGCTCTCGCGATCGAGATTCGTTGTTGTTCGCCCCCAGATAATTCATCCGGATAGTTCCGTTCCTTATGCTTGAGCTTGACGAGATCGAGTACCTCGAGCACCTTCTGGCGGATTTGTGACTTGTCTTCTCCTACGACCTCTAATGCGAAGGCGACATTTTCATAAACCGTCAATGACGGGAGTAGTTTGAAATCTTGGAAGATGACGCCGATTTGGCGACGAAGTTCGGGGATTTGACGGTTCTTCAACTTACCGACTTCGATTCCTTTAAATAAAAATGAACCGCTCGTTGGTTTCTCTTCGCGGTACATCATTTTCATGAATGTTGACTTACCCGCACCCGACGGACCGACGATATAGACGAATTCGCCTTGATCAATCGTCAAATCGACCTCACGGAGTGCCGTGACGCCGTTCGGATAAATCTTACTGATTCGTTGCATCTTGATCACGTACTTCACATCCTTACTTATTTACTGATGCTGAATGGATAGGTCTAAAAACCTACCGACCACCATTATAACAGGGACGAAATTGAACGCACATTACAATCAAATGTCATTTCAAGCGATGATACCATAAAAAAGAGGTACGAGATGACGAACACATGTCGTGTCTGTCATCTCATACCCCATCATATCCCATAATTACTTTTTATCCGCGAGCCAGTCAGCAACGGCAACGATTTCTTCATCCTCTTTGAGGATTCCAGCAGGCATTTGCCCTTTCCCGTTCTTGATGATCTCTTGAATCTCTTCTGAAGAGTACTTCGAGCCGACCTTCGTCAGATTTGGTCCGACATTTCCTTCAAGGTTGTTCCCGTGACACGATGCACAGTTGTTCGCGAAGATTTTTTCCGCATCAACAGCTGTTTCCGTCTTCGACGAATCATCGTTCATCGTCGACTCTTCCTTCGTACTTGACGAATCGCTAGAGCTGGAGTCGTCACTACCACCACATGCTGCGAGTGCAAGCGTTGTTCCTAACCCTAACGCGAGTAACAAGTTTTTCAGCTTCATCCGGATATCCCCCTCTTGTAAGTATCTAAGTAAACACTTCTGACCTAGTTAGAGTATAACCGTTATCCGGAAGAGTTAAGCATGATTTCACAAAAACTTCACGAGTTTGGAACAATTACGGCACATTCCGGTAGCGTTTGTCGTCCGTAAAACCGAGTCCCAGCACCTCGTGCGCCTCGCTGACGACGAGGAACGCTGACGGATCGATGTGTTTGACGATCTCTTTAAGCGTTGTGATTTCTCCTTGGCGGACGACGACCATCAGCATCGGTTTCCGTGTCCGCGTAAACGCACCTGCCGCCTCGATCTCCGTCGCTCCGCGATCGAGCGTTTCGAAGATTTCCTTCACTAACGCTTCCCGTTGATCGGAGATGATATAAGCGAGCTTGTCGTTCGTGATCCCGAGTTGGACGACGTCGATCATCTTGATTGTGATGAACAAGGCGACGAGCGCGTACAGTCCGATCTCAAGCGAGAAGATTGTCGCTGCACTGATGACGATCGTTCCGTCGAGCAAGGCGATACAGAGATGAAGCGGCAATTTCGTGAAGCGATGCAAAATTTGCGCAATCAAATCCATTCCCCCGGTCGAGGCACGTCCCCGGAAGATCAGACCGAGTCCGATCCCGACACCGGCACCACCGAAGATCGCGGCAAGCATCGGATTCATCGTCGCAGCCGGAACATCGAACCGCTCGTAGACAAGGATGACGACCGGTAAAAAGATCGACCCGACGAGTGATTTGACACCAAAACCCATCCCGAGGATCATCCACCCGATCGCCAACAAGACGACGTTCGCGACGAGTTGGAACAAGCCGGGTGAGATCCCGAACAGATCGTTCAAGACGATCGATAAGCCACTAACGCCTCCTGAAGCGAGTTGATTCGGTGCTAAAAATAAACTAAAGGCACTTGCGACGAACAAGGACCCGATTAACAAATACGCATAATCGCGCACGACTTCCTGACGTGTCGATGTCATGACATTCCATTTCCCCTTATCGATTGATTCTCGTGTTTCATTTTAGCGGAAAAGTCAGACAACGACTAGAGAGGCGGAACAACTCACAGTGTTCCCTTTATACCGCACTAAAGGGGGGACTGTAGCGGACGATGCCGCTGACGCTACGCAACCCATTCCGTTCGAGTGCAAGGACGAGAAAGACTTCTGGCGGAACGGGGAACGGTGGCTCAATACCGTAGTCGATCGCCCGTTCGAAACCAAACTGTGGATAGTAGCTGTCGTGACCAAGCACGACGATATGTGATTCACCGGCATCCCGTGCATCCTCGATCACCTGGCGGATCAACTCAGAACCGATGCCCTTTCGTTGCCAAGCTGGCAACACACCGACCGGCGCTAAGGCAAGTGACGGGATGTCACCGATATGGATTCGGCTCAAGAGGACATGACCGACGATTTCTCCTTTGTCGGTCATCGCGACGCGACCAAAGACCGGTTGCGCGGCTTCGTCCTCGCGTAACGCATCCACGAGGTTCGCTTCGCTCGGTTGTTCGAACGCTGCCTCATGGACAAGCCGGATTCCCGCTGCATCCTTGAAGCCTTCTTTACGGATAATCATCAGCTATTGCTCCCTTCGAGTGGTTTCGTTGCGAGTAGCGTGAACTCGGACGGGATGTTCTCACCGTTCCAGCCACGATGCTCGTCGAATCGTTCTAATGTGAATCGCGTCGCGATGACGCCGTTTAAAATCTCACTCAGCGTAAAGTAACGGACGGAGACGTCCGGAAAATCGATTTGTTCCGCGTCTGGAAAATGTGTCTTATACGCTAAGTCACCCGCTTGCAACGCTTGATCGAAATAACGCGGTCGATACGTCAAATCCGCATCGATCCAGCGTCCGACCGGGTGAAAATCGCTAAGGATCAACTGCCCACCGGGTCGCAAGATTGTAAACAGGATCTGCAGAAAACGCTCGAGATCCGCAAAGTAATGCAAAATCCCGCCTTCTAAGTAGAGGAGGTCAAACGTATTGCGATATCGTTCAAGATCGATCGCGTAGAGATCCCCGACGACATAGTGGATTGATGTCTCAGCATGGTGCGCCAGTTCAAGCGCGTACTTGGCATTCTCCTCTGAAATATCGAACACGGTGAAGTCTGCTCCGAGTAACGCTAACGGCACCGCCTTGCGTCCGTTCGAACCACAGATGTTCGCGATCGTCTTCCCGGCGATGTCCTCGAAATCATGTCGATGTTTCTTCAAGCATGCGGCTGGATCTTGTTTGATGATTGCAGCATACTCTGCCGGTGTTCCGTCACGCTTTTCCCAAAATTCATATGCCCGGTACTCCCACGCTTGTTTGTTGATCCGACTTTGCTCCTGCATCACTATTCCTCCTTTGACGGTCAAAAAACCAGTCGAACATCGTCCGACTGGTTAGTTGTCTTACATATTCATGAGACGGAGGTACGCATCGATGAAGCCCATGATGTCACCATCCATTGCCCCTTGCGTGTTCCCGACTTCGTAGTTCGTCCGGTGATCCTTGACCATGCTGTATGGGTGGAAGACGTACGAACGGATTTGGCTACCCCATGCGATATCCGATTTTTCACCACGGATCTCGTCGAGCTTCTTTTGTTGCTCTTCGATTTCGCGTTGGTAGAGTTTTGCTTTCAACATCTTCATCGCCGCTTCACGGTTTTTGATCTGCGACCGTTCTTGTTGACATGAGACGACGACGCCTGTTGGAACGTGTGTGATCCGGACAGCCGAGTCCGTCGTATTGATGTGCTGACCACCGGCACCAGAGGCACGGTACGTATCGATCCGTAAATCTTCCGTACGGACTTCGATGTCGATGTCATCGTTGAATTCCGGCATGACGTCACACGAGACGAACGATGTATGACGGCGACCTGACGAGTCAAACGGTGAGATCCGGACTAAACGATGGATCCCTTTTTCGGCTTTTAAATATCCATAGGCATTGTGCCCTTGAATACGGAGCGTGACCGATTTGACACCCGCTTCATCACCCGGTTGGTAGTCCATCGTTTCGACTTTCCAGCCTTGCTTGTCGCAGAAACGTTGGTACATCCGCAACAGCATCGATGCCCAGTCTTGCGACTCGGTACCACCTGCACCTGGGTGCAACTCGAGGATCGCGTTGTTCGCGTCATACTCGCCGTTTAAGAGGATTTGTAGTTCGAAGTCTTCGAACTTCTTCTTGAGGTCACCAAGTTCTGACTCGAGCTCTTCTTGAAGATCCGCATCCGGCTCTTCCTTGATCAATTCGTACGTCAAAGCGACGTTCTCGTGACCTGCTTCGAGTTCTTTGTATTTGTCGACCATCGCTTTTAAGCCGTTCGACTCATCGATGACTTTTTGTGCTGATTCCTGGTTGTTCCAGAAGTCTGGGTACGTCATCTCGTTTTCAAGTTCTTCGATCCGAGCAATCTTCGACTCGAGATCGAGTGATGCCTTATATTCGTCGAGTTTCTTTTCCATCCACTCGGCGGTGTTGCGAATTTCTGCTAATTCCATGTGTTCCACCTTCTCTTTCCGTGAAAAGAGGCAGGAATCTCCTGCCTCTCTTTCAGTCGATTCATCACTTATGCCTGACGGCCGTGACAGTTCTTATATTTCTTACCGGATCCACACCAGCACGGATCGTTGCGTCCGATTTGGTCGTTTGGATTTTTCCGGACCGGCTTTTTCTTGACCGCTTTATCTTCCTTACCCGAAACCGCGACTTCGTCTTGGACGACTTTTTCGCGTTTGAGGTTTGGATCGAGATCTGCCCGAAGGACGAATTGTGTCACTTCTTCAGCGATCGCAGCGTTCATCGCATCGAACATCATCGAACCTTCCGATTGGTATTCACGGAGCGGGTCGTTTTGACCGTATGCCCGGAGGTGAATCCCTTCACGGAGTTGATCCATTTGATCGATATGGTTCATCCAGTGTTGGTCAACGGCACGAAGAACGATGACTTTTTCGAACTCATCGAATGCTTCGGCTGGTACTTCTGACCGTTTGTGCTCGTAGTGTGCGAATGTCCGCTCTTTGAGCAACTCGATGATCTCTTCGCGTTCTTTTCCGAAGAGGTCGCTTTCCGTGACCTTCTCTTCGATCGCAAGCGTCTGGTTTGCCCACTCCGCAAGCGCACCGATGCTCCACTCTTCCGGGACGAACTCGACCGGCGTGTACTGATGAACGCCTGCTTCGATCGTCTGCTCGATCATCGGACGGACGATATCTGACACGGAACCCGCATCGAGAATCGCTGCCCGGTCCGCGTACATGACTTTCCGTTGGTCCGCCATGACGTTATCGTAGCCGAGGACTTGTTTCCGCGCATCAAAGTTGTTGCCTTCGACGCGTTTTTGAGCCGATTCAACGGCACGAGACACCATCCGGCTCTCGATTGGTTGTGAATCATCCATTCCGAGACGGTCCATCATCGACTGCAGCGAATCAGAACCGAAACGACGCATCAATTCATCTTCAAGTGAGAGATAGAATTGTGATGCCCCTGGGTCCCCTTGACGACCAGCACGACCACGGAGCTGGTTATCGATCCGGCGTGATTCGTGACGTTCTGTCCCTAGGATGAAGAGACCACCTTTATCTAAGACACCTTCACCAAGCTTGATGTCGGTACCACGACCGGCCATGTTCGTTGCGATCGTGACCGAGTTCGCTTGACCGGCGTTCTCGATGATTTCCGCTTCACGTGCGTGGTTTTTCGCGTTCAAGACTTCGTGACGAATGCCACGTTTCTTGAGGATGTTACTGAGTAACTCCGACGTCTCAACGGCAACCGTACCGACGAGGACAGGTTGTCCTTCGCGGTGGGCGCGTTCGATTTCGTCTGCGACGGCAGCGAACTTCCCGTTCATCGTTTTGAAGATCAAGTCCGGCATATCGTTTCGGACGACGGGTTTGTTCGTCGGAACCGGTACGACGTGCATGTTGTAGATGTTACGGAATTCTTCTTCCTCCGTCTTCGCGGTACCCGTCATCCCGGCAAGCTTCGTATACATTCGGAAGAAGTTTTGGTACGTGATCGTCGCAAGCGTCATCGATTCGCGTTGAATCTCGACGCCTTCCTTCGCTTCGATCGCTTGGTGCAGACCTTCTGAGTAACGACGCCCTTCCATGACACGACCTGTGAACTGGTCGATGATCATGACTTCGTCTTCACGCACCATATAGTCGACGTCGCGGTGCATGACGGCATTCGCCCGCAGTGCGAGGCTCAAATGATGGTTGAGTGAGACATGCTCGAGACCAAACAGGTTATCGATGCCGAAATATTTCTCAGCGCGGTCGATCCCTTGCTCCGTCAACAGAACACTCTTCGTCTTGATGTCGACCGTGTAGTCTTCATCTGCTTTCATGATTTTCGCGAACGTGTCCGCTTGCGAATAGAGCGCTGTCGATTTCTCGGCAGACCCTGAGATGATGAGCGGTGTCCGCGCTTCATCGACGAGGATTGAGTCGACTTCATCGACGACAGCGTAATGGAGCGGTCGTTGTACACGGTCTTCTTTATACAGGACCATGTTGTCACGCAAGTAGTCGAAACCGAACTCATTGTTCGTTCCGTACGTGATGTCACAGCTATAGGCTGCTTGTTTTTCCTGACGCGACATGCTTGAGAGATTCAAGCCGACCGATAGACCAAGAGCCGCATAAAGAGGTTCCATGATGTCACGGTCACGTTTTGCAAGATATTCGTTGACGGTAACGACGTGAACGCCGTTGCCAGCGAGGGCATTCAAATAAACAGGGAGTGTTGCGACGAGTGTCTTACCTTCCCCGGTCTTCATTTCGGCGATATCCCCGTTATGCAGGACATATCCACCGATCAACTGAACGCGGTAGTGGCGCATGCCGAGCACGCGTGTCGAAACTTCGCGACAGACCGCGAAAGCTTCCGGTAAAATATCATCTAAGTCTTCTCCGTTAGCGAGACGCTCACGGAATTCAACGACTTTTCCTTCGAGTTCTTGATCCGATAACGCACCGATTTGTGTCTCGAATGCTTCCACAGCGTCTGCTGCTTTTTCGGCTTTCTTCAGGACACGTTTCGTTGGTGCAAATAATTCTTTTAGAAAATTAGCCATGCCTTACAGTCCCCTTACTTCGAACGATTCTTTGAACGAACAGAATTCCGAGATTTTTCCTTTATTCAGTGTACCGAATACGACGTCAAATTTCAACAAGCGGACCGAGTAGCGGTCTCGGTCTTTCGTCATAGAGCAAACGTATCGTGTTTAAAAATAGTTTTCCATCATATCAAAAAGGGACTCGCCCGTAAGAGCGAGTCCCTGTTGCATTCATTATTCTGGTTCAATCAAACCGTAACGACCATCCTTACGACGGTAGACGACGTTCGTGTTGCCCGTTTCTGCGTCTGAGAAGACGAAGAATGCGTGTCCGAGCATGTCCATCTGAAGAATCGCTTCTTCCGTGTCCATTGGTTTGAGTGTGAAACGCTTCGTCCGAACGAGTTCGAGTTCTGCCTCGTCCTCTTCATAGACTGGCGCTTCCGCTTCCGGTCCTTCGAGCGTTTTGAAGTACTCTCCGATGCCGCCTTCTTTAGCGCGTCCTCTCCGGTTCAACTTCGTTTTGTGTTTCCGGATTTGACGTTCGAGCTTATCGACGACGAGGTCGATTGCTGCATACATATCGCCATTGATATCCTCTGCGCGGAGCAAGAGGTTTGGCATTGGAATCGTCACTTCGACTTTTTGCTTCTCATTGTTGACTTTGAGATTGACATAAGCCGTTTGCGCTTCCGTAGGAGTTGTAAAATAACGAGTTAACTTTTCAAGCTTTTTCTCGACGTAATCCTTGAGAGCATCTGTGACGTCCAAGTTTTCACCGCGAATGTTGTAGATCATGTAAACTCCTCCTTAAGTAACCGGTTGAACCTATGAATTCGAGATGATCCAGTCGTTTCCTTCTGAATATTCGAAATTCTTTGGTTCGTTTTTATTATAGCACGATAAGTGAAGGAAGACCATGAAAACGATGACATTCTCATGAACGTTCACTTCGATTCTTAGCGTACGATAATATTGAAGCATGTTGATGTTAACGTATATACCCGTTTCAAATGGATTCAAAACAAAAACCGCTTTTAGGCGGATGGCCTAAAAACGGTGGCGGCTGCTATTGGATTAGATCTTTGAAACGTTCGCAGCTTGTGGACCACGATCGCCTTCAACGATTTCAAATTCCACTTCTTCGCCTTCTTCAAGTGATTTGTAGCCATCGACTTGAATCGCTGAGAAGTGTACGAAGACGTCTTTCGCGTCAGACGTTTCGATGAATCCATAACCCTTTTCAGCATTAAACCATTTGACTTTACCTTGTTCCATTCGAATTCACGTTCCCTTCGCAAACCAGAGTACGAGAGCAAGCTCTCACGAATTAGTCTATCAAAAGAAGGAATTATTGACAATTAAAAATTCTGATTATTTAGAAACCATTACCACGTAATTATCAATTTCCACCAAGACATTGTTCTATATTTCAAAAAATTACATTGTCATTACATTTGTAATATTGTATTATATCGTTAGTAATTACCTGTTTTATCCATTGTCCCATTTGAGGAGGATGTAGTCGACATGCGACCATTCCATAATGATGAAAAGTATCGAATCACGAAGCGGACCGTAGCGATCTTACCTTGCTACGACATGATGAAGCAGTCCATCATCGTGCTAGAAGATGGTTCTACCATCATGACGCCACTTCGACCGTATCAACTGTTGCAATTATCGTGCAGGCAGTACAATAGTTCTATTGAGGAACGGATCGTCACCGCAAAACGTGTCGCATCCGTGAAAGGAAAAGTCCCGATTGTCATCGAACCGTCACTCGGCCTCGTCTTTTTCCCTACCAAATCACCGAAACGTGATGATTGCGAATGGTACGCTTGGAGTCATATGATTGATGTCCTCGAAGAGGATGGACAGACTAAGCTGAAGACCCGCAATGGCATGATCCTTCCCGTGAACGCCTCTCCTTACATCGTCCGCAACCAAATGAAAGCAACAGGTGAGCTTATGGCTCGCTATCAACAATTGAACGCGATGACATTAGAGGAACGCTTTAATGCAATCAAATCTTGAAAAAACGAAGGTTGGGCGATATTTTCGCTCAACCCTTTTTCGTTTCTGCCGATATATAATAAGATGATGTATTTTGAAAAAAGGAGGACGTTTGATGAATATCCAGTTGAATCCAGCTCGTTCGACGGTACCTGCCGGACAAACCGTTCTTTCGGAGACGAAGACATATAAAGGAACCGTCTTGGAACAAACAGGACCGCATACGGCGCTCGTTCAAGTCGGACGGGATAAAATCGAGATGACATTCACTGGAGAAGTTCCGACAGGTGATTTCCAGTTTAAAGTAAAAGGTCAAACGGCGGAAGGTTATCTGATCGAACAGCTACCAGCTGTCTCAGGGACTGACGCTGAAACACCGTCCGCCGTCTCGATTCCGTCAAACGTCGATCCTGCTTTACTCGAAGGCGTGCCAGCAGAACTGAAACCGGCTGTCGCAAAACTTCTTGCGAGCGGTCAGTTGCCTCAAACACCTGAAGTCGTCGCCCAACTGGTCACGGCCCTTCAAGGCAGCTACAAGGATCTTGTCCTTGAACTCGTCTCGCGTCCTGATAACGCGCTTCCACCGGAAGCAGAACTCTTGATTGATAGTCTGTTAGCGACGACCGAAGAATTTGTCGATGTCCTTCCGGAACGCGATGCCTTACGCGACCAACCGACGTTTGAAAAAGCCGTTGCGCTTGACGTTGCACGAGTCACCTTACCGACGCAGCGTGATATCGAAGCTGCGACACCGCTGCATATGCGTCAGTACATTGAACATTTGCCAGCGAAGGAACGTCCCGCACTCATTACAGCGCTTGATCAAGGGGACGTCGAAACGGTCCGAAAACAACTGACACCTTACTTCCCGCAAGCTCCACTTGAGCCGAAGACGAGTGTCCGCGAACAATTGATTGGTCTGACGGCCCGTGCCGCAAGTCCGGTCGAGCAAGCTACTCCGATACGGTCGGCTCTGACCCTCGTCCGAGAGGTAACACCTCGTTTAGCGGAGGTGACGAACGACTTCAAGAGCCAACAGCGAACGATCGTGTCGCAACTGCGACAAATCGAACCACTCGTCGAGTCCCGCCCAGTGCAAATGGTTGCTGTCATCGAAAGTACGGCACACCGCTTGAAGCAAATGTTCCAGCAAACGGACGCGATGTTGCATACGACGATGCGGGATGAAAAACAGTTGATCCACTTTTTATCGAAGCTCGAACGCGGTGCTGAACTCGCTTCCCACGGTCGGGGAACAGAAGCGAAGGCACTACTGCAAGAAGTCCGGACGGGCTTTGAAGCCTTCCGCTACGCGCCAGCGAACGTTCGTCCGACCTATTTACCGGAATGGAACGCGTCAAGCACTCGAACGCCAAACGACGCACCGGCAAAACTCATACCGTATGAACCGAAACAAAACAGTCCGCGAGTTTTACAAGAAACGGTTCAAAAAGCACTGCAGCTGCAAAGCGCCGAGTTGAAGCTCGCTGCTCCGACTCTCAATCCGGAAGCTTCGAAACTTCAGTCATTCTTGACGACGCAACAGCAAATCAATAAGCCTGACAATCAACAGCAGTTGAATCAGATTCTGTTATCGCTTCCGGTCCAGATCGTCGAAGCGACAGCCGGTCTTCATGTTCACCTTCAAAACAAGCGACCGGATGAAGTGATCGACTGGGAAAACAATACGTTGTACGTCCAGCTGAACACGAAACGTCTCGGGGATATCGGCGTACGCGTCGAAACCGTCAATCGGAAGATGCAAATCACGATCGAAAACGATCTCCCGATTCTCGAGCGACTTGCTACACCGTTTCTTGAACGAACGACGGACGCCTTAGAAGCGACCGGTTATCAGGATGTTCGGATTCAGTTCCGACCGTTCACGAAAGAAGAACGTCAAGACGTTGCTACGCAGAAGGATGAGACGCCAAACGGGTACGATTACCGGATTTAAAGGAGGAAGCCATGTACCAGAAAATCGATTTGAAGCACCGAAAATCTGCTGCCGTTCTGCGTTACGATGAAGCGTCCGGACAAGCACCTGTCGTTGTCGCCCGCGCGACAGGACAAGCGGCAGACCGGATCTTACAGGAAGCTCGAGCCAACGGAATCGCTGTCGAACACGATACCTCATTACTCGGTCACCTGCTCGATCTCGACCTCGGGACCGCGATTCCACCGCAACTCTATGACGTCATGGCAGAACTCCTCTTATTGATCGAAGAACTGGACCACGCGAAAGGACGACAGACATGACAGAACAAGAACTGTATCAGATGACCCCACAACAATTGACGGAAAAAATGTTACAAGGACTCGTCTTTCAGTATGAACAGGCGATCACGGCGATTGAAGCAAAAGCGTTTGATCACATGAATGAACGTCTTCAAAAAGCCTATGCGCTACTGACGAAGCTCTCAGAAGGACTGCATGACGACGGCGGAATTATCACGTCTCAACTCGAAGCGTTGTACTTCTACCTCGGTCAACAGACACTGCTTGCTTACACAGAACATCACGTGCTCACAGAAGCACTTTTTCTTGCTGAAGAACTGCTGGTTACATGGCAAGCAGCAAGTACAAATAAGCGCCCGCTCGCTCGGGCAGCCCATCATGCAGGATATGAAAGGATGGCATACGAATGAAAATCTCAAACAATGTCCAAGCACTAAAGGCGTATCGTAACCTGACGGCGAATCAATTGAGTATTAAGACGACGATGGACAAACTATCGAGTGGACAAAAAATCAATCGGGCTGCGGACGATGCAGCTGGTCTCGCTCTTTCTGAAAAGATGAGGAATCGCTTGCAAGCCCTCGATAAAGCGGAACAGAACGTCCTTGACGGAATCTCGATGGTACAAACGTTAGAAGGTGGTATGACTGAAACACATAGTCTCTTGCAACGGATGCGCGAACTTGCCGTCCAAGCAAGTAACGGAACACTTGCTCCTGAAGACCGTTCTTCACTTCAATCAGAAATTGACCAGTTGACGAATGAAGTGACGCGCATCGCGAAGACGACTCAGTTCAACGGAAAAGATATTTTGACGGGTGACTTCAGTGAAGGAAAGAATGCTATCTTCATTCAATCGAATGCTGGTGCAAATGAAGGAATTTCAATCACTGTAGAAGACATGCGTGCATTATCACTTGGAATCAGTACCACAGTACGCCCTTCACCAACAAGTGCACAGCTATCAGAGACAAGTGGTTCGATAGAATACTCACTGAGTGTAATGACTCGTGAAAGTGCTGATTCAGCTATTTCTTTATACACCAAAGCGATTGATAGTGTCTCCAATCAACGAGCAAAACTTGGGGCTATCCAAAATCGCTTCGAAGCAACAAACTCCGTCCTCGGAATAAGTCGTGAAAATCTGACAGCATCTGAGTCGCGAATTCGCGATACCGATATGGCACAAGAAATGATGGAGTATGCAAAATATAATATCCTCAACCAATCCGGTATGGCCATGATTGCGCAAGCGAACGCGTTACCACAAGGCGTCTTGCAACTACTCAACTAAGAAGGGAGTGTCAGTTATGGACATTCGCCGCATTCAAGAAACCCAACGGCTCCAGGTAGCTCGGTCCGGTACTCGGGAAGTCGAGGCATCGACGACCTTCTCTGCCTTAATGCAGGATAAACGAGAACATAAAGGTTATGAACGTCTTCAGCAAAAGTTACTGCTTGTTGAAGAACATGGTCAACTCCTCGCTGAGAGTCATACGATCGAAAACCTAGAGAGCTACAAGGAGAAGATCAAGGACTTCCTGAAGGATGCACTGGATCAGTCACAACAACTAGAAGAGAAACGCGGCTTCAATCGTCGCGGACGAACAAAAATCTATAAAGTCGTCGAACAAGTCGATACGAAACTATTGCAATTGACGGACACCGTCTTATCCGGAGAATCAAGACGACTTGATATTTTAGATCAAGTCGGTGAAATCAAAGGCATGCTTGTCAACGTCTTTGTCTAATCCGACAACACGAGGAGATTATCCATGCCTGAGTTATATTCAAAAAAATGTAAGTGTACGTATTGCTTAAAAGAAACAGAGACGAAGCGTGTCTTGTCGCGTCATATTCGGGTCGAGCGAACGGATTTTGATAGTTTCGTCCATTACCAAGGATCGAACCCCTACCTGTACGAACCGATTCAGTGCTCCCACTGCCGCTTCATCTTTCATGAGTCGTTTGAAAAGTTGCGGACGGACGTGCGTCAGACGCTCGAAGAGCAAATCTTGCCGACGCTCCCAGTGTTACCGTTCGCAGCCACAGAACGAACGATTGAACAAGCTTTACAGTTGTATAAATTAGCACTCTATACCGCCCAAGTAACGGGACAAAAAGAAGCGATTCTTGCCATGCTCGGCGTCCGGATCGCTTGGATGTACCGGATACTCGGTGACGAAGCACAAGAATTGCAGTGGATGGAACGATCGGTCACAAAGTACGAAGCCCTGTATCTCAACTATACCGATGCGGTTCGTACCGGCATTCCCCACGATGTCCTGTTATTACGCATCAGTGATTTGTATGCTGTCTTAAAACGGACAGATGATGCAAAACAATGGTATGGTCTCATCTTCCAAAGTAAGATCGTGTCGGACCGGACAAAAAAAGAAGCACGGGAACATTGGGAATTGTACCGTGAAACACATAACGTCTAACGAAACTACATAAAAAGGAGGATCACGCATGCGACACATGTCTCGCGTCCAGTGGTATGTCATCGTTACCTACATTGCCATTCTCGGATCAAGCTGGTTTCATGCTGGTCCGATTTTTGCTGTCTTCAGTACGATTGCTGGACTCCTCTACTGCTCATGGGTAGCTCGTTCGTCCGGTACGTTACCGATTATCCGGCGAGCAATCGAGTGGTTCACGATCGGTATCACCTTGAACTTTGCCTTCAGCTTCTTACCAACTGCCTGGCATCCACCGGAGCTCGATACCGTCGTCAACCTGACGATTACCGGCTTTTTTATCCTGACGGCACGGACATTCGCGAAACAGATTAATTGGACGACGGTCCGGCGCTTACCGCTTCTTTACGTCGACGGGATTTTACTCTTCGGTATGACATTCGTCTTCGGCTATACGATCATCTTACGGTATATACCGGATATTGCTCGTTCTTCCATTGAACTCGTTGGGATGAGCGGTTTTGCACTTAGCTTCATTGCACAACTGTTCTTTTTCTTCTTACTTTATACGACCGGCTTACACAATAAATCGCATCGGTTACTGATTCAATCGATGCTGTTGTTCATCTTTGCAATTTTCGGTTACTATACGTTTTTCATCCGGAATCAGCTCGACATCGCCAGCTGGTTCTTCCCGTTGTATCCGGTCAGCTTATACGGTCTCTTGCAGTATTATCGAAAAACACACTCGCCCGAAGCCTCTGAACGATGGACAATCTCGTATCTTCCCTACCTCAGTCTCTTAATCGTCGTCGGTGGGATCTCGTATGTGTCGATCCCATCTACCATCTACTGGAGTAGTCTCATTGGTCTCTTCTCGCTCTTTTTCGTACGCCAATTTTTCTCCGAGCGTCAAAACACACGACTCTTGCGTGAGTTGGGCCTCTCGGAAAATGAGTTGTTGCAACGCGTCAACGAAAAAACGGAGCGCCTTGAACTGCGAAAGGAAGAGTACCGACGGCTATTTTTGAATCATCCGTACCCAATCGTTCGGATGGATGCCAACGGTCATGAAAAAGCGATGAATCCGATTGCGGAACAGTACTTTCCTGCCGGACAGCTTCCGGATCAACTGATGGAACAGATCGTTCCGATCAGTTGGCAAGGAACACCAATCGAACATCAACTAATGCAACTCGACGACGGGCGCGCTTTTGAAGTGACCGTCATTTCGATTCCGCGCGAGCATGACTTCTACATCATCTTAGCGGACCGAACACATGCTTTGACAGAAGAACGGATGCTACGTTCGCTCGGATACCAGGACGCGCTCACTGGATTACCGAATCGTCGTTACTTCGAGGAAGTTCTATCAAATGAATTACCACATTGGCAAGAAGGATCGTTATTGTTCATCGACTTAGATGGCTTTAAAGACATCAATGATCAGTTCGGTCATGACGCGGGGGACTTCGTTCTACAAGAGACCGCAAGACGGCTAGAAGCGGACCTACAGGAAGCGGAGATGGCAGCACGGCTTGGCGGTGACGAATTCATCGTCTTCTTGCATCGGAATCGAGCGGACACGATCCATTACGCAGAAAGTATTCTCAAGCATCTGAATGAGGTATTTCTTTATCAAGCGCAGACGATGCACGTCACGCCTTCGATCGGGATCGCACGTTACCCGGAAGATGGAACGACGACGAGTCTTCTACTGATTCGTGCTGACGAAGCGATGTACACCGTTAAACAAGCAGACAAAAATGCCTATCGCTTCAAATAAAAAGAACGGAATCCGCAGATTCCGTTCTTTTTATCGTGTCATGATTCACGGCGATACTTTTCTTCCTCATACACATCCGGTTGTTCCGAAATCGGACGCTCGAGCGCTTCCCACGATTCGGTCTCGACATCCGGTTCAATGAACTGATCATACGAACCGTCCGATTGGAAATAGGTTTGTGGGACACGGCGTTTACCCTGCTCTTGTTTCTTCACGAAAGATTCCTCCCTCACGCAAAAACATTACTGACGCGAATCAAAATACGGTGAAATCGTACCCTCGACCTCTTCATAGGGGTCAACATAAGACCGACGATTTGTTTGTTTCTTTCGAATGTGACCTAATTGTAATCCTAATTTAGCTGTTTCAGCAGATAATTTCAAGTCAATTTGTCGACTATCATCAACTAGCTCCTGAATGATCGTTTGATTGGCTTCAGCCAACAAGTTAGAATGTGCTGCAATAAACGCTTCGCGTTCATCAAGTAAATGTTGAATCTTACTGATCCAGTCATCATAACTTTCATCGTTAGGTTTTTGATCAAGTAATTCCATTAGTCGTTTCGTCTTGAGGCGAAGCGGATCAAGCGGGCTCATCGTTGCTTCGCGAGTTTCATCGCTTCTTTCCAAGTCTCACGGAATTCTTCTGCAAATCCAATGACTTCATCAATCGCAACGATATCATTCTTGATATTCGCATCGATTAATCGTACTTGCATATAATCGTATAAAGCATTTAAATCTTTTGACAGTGCAATCGACTGATTAAGCGTCAATTGAAGTTCACTGATGATCGCTTGCGCCTTTTGAATATTTGTATTTTTTTGTTCAATCATTCCTTGTTCAATTGCTTGCTTTGAAAGCATCGAAAATTTAATCAACCCTTCGTATAACATAAGCGTTAAATCTTGAGGTAACGCAGTAGTTACTGAGTTTGTTTGATAGGATGCGTATGGGTTCATCTAATTCTCTCCTTACTGTCCTAAATAGGAAGCTAACGATGCAGATTGGCTATTCGCCTGATTCATTGCTTTCTCCATAGCTGCAAAACGACGATAATATGAATTTTCTTTAGTGGTCAACATATCATTTAATCTTTTAATTCGTGAATCCATTTCAGTCATTTCACGTCCCATGGAATACGTAGGAGATCCAGCCCCTTCGAAACCAGCAATACGTGTAATATTAGTTCGTGCGTCAGCAGCTGCATCGCGTATTTGAGGAAGTAGACCTTTTTCTGGATTCGTAAATAATTGATAAACCTCTTCAGGATTGCGTTCAATCGCAGCTTTCAATTTTTCTTCATCTAATTCAATTTTGCCGCCATTCGTAAAATCAGCACCTGTCGCTAAACCGATTTGATACAGTTGGCTCGCTTCTTTACTGTTTGTCGTTGCTGTAGATGAAGTCCATTTTCCTCTTAACGAGTCCATGGCACCTCGAACGATCGTATCACTTTTGAGCATGCCACTCATTGCTTTCTCTTCCCATTTTTTTATCTCGTCTTCAGACAGTTCATCTCTTTGGGCTTTTGTTAAAGGCGTAAAGGTACGATAGCGCTCTTCACGTGTTTTCTTGTTCATCAAATCAATCGTTTCATTATACTTATCAACGAAACCTTTGATATTATCAAAAATCTTTTGAGTATCAGTCGCTGAAGATAAATTTACTGCCTTTCCATCTGTAAATGCTGATTTCAGTGAAATCGTCAGATTATCGATGGTGAAGGTATTTGATGATTGAATTAAATCAATACCATTGACCTTCACTAATGCATCTTTTCCAGCAGTATTCGATGGTAAATTGAATAATGTTTTCGAGGCACTATCCGTGAATTCAATAATTGAAGAAGACCCTGTCGACTTCCCAGTAATGGATATTTTTCCTGATGCCTCATCAAAGAACGCACTGACACCCGTTTTAGCTCCGTTTAAAGCACTAATCACATCTTTAAATGTAGCACCTTGATCAAGAAAAACAGTTTGTGGCTGTCCCGTAGAAGAAGTACGCAATTGTATTTGATACCCAGCTTCATACTGAACAGTTGCTCCTTCCGGAATAACGACTCCATCATCAAATGTTATTTTCCCAGTCGAAGCATCAAATGTATGAGCAAGTGTTAACGTATTACCATCCTTATCCTTAAAAGAAGGAGCATTGTTTGGTAAAGGCTTAATGGTAATCTCCTTTGCCGAAGTAGATAATACCTGACTTCTTTTTCCGACATCCAATCCTAGTGTAGAAACTGCTGTCGTATTTTTAACAGCACTTCCTCCATTACTCACTGTTGCTACATGCGATGGTGATGTTGCTAATTGTGTGACAGAATCAATTGAGATAGCGGTATTTCCACTAGATGGTCCACTGACGACCGTAGCTTTACTTTCATCTGAAGAAGTCGCCTTTTTAGCATAAAAGTTACGACTAAATATCAAATCAACTGCACTACTACGCAAAGTCAAGAGAGAGCGGTTAATTTCACGATAAGCATCTCGTTTCCATTCCGTCACTTGCTTTTTCTGCTCTAAGCGATCGACTGGCACACGCTCCGCCTGCATTAACTGCTTGATTACACTATCAGTATCAATCCCACTTGCTAAACCACCGAATCGAATAGGTGATGACATAGTACTCCTCCTTTTGATGTGTTAAATTCGTTGATCAAAAAGATGATTGAATTCCATGAAAGCAGCAAAAAAATCCAATGACTTCTTGCTAGGAATCTCACGAATCACTTCATTTTTTGAATCAACAATTTGAATATAGTAATCGTTTAATTTTTCATGTTTTACGAATTTCAATCCAGTACGTTGCTGTTCCAATACGCTATTCGCTTTTTCCACAGCTGTTTCTAGTTTTGTAATATGCTGTGGAGTAGGCAACACGACGACTCCTTCTTCAGCGAGTCGATCCTGATTTGCCTCAACGAACACATTTTTAGTTTGTTCATAAGGTAAAACGGAAGACGGCAAATGGAGCCTTACTTCAGATAAGGTCGGATTCATAGATTTCTCCCTCACGTTTTTATTCTCATGTTTTATATCGACCAAAAAGTATTTTTTTTAGTTTTCTTTTTTGTTCTCTAAATCGTTAAAAATAAAAAAGAGGTAAAACATACCTCTTAAAAAATATTAATTCTATTTAATTTATTTGATCCCATTGAAGAGGAGTTCCACGTTCGATATCATATCGCGCTGTTTTTCCCATGATAGAAATCATATACTTAGGGGGTAATCCATGTCCCGGTCGAATTGATTTCACATGCTCTTTTGTAAAAGTTTCGCCTGCTTTTATATCTTTTACGACAAAAAGAGATCGTGAAAAATTACGATTTTTCACCTTTTTTTCATTTAGTTGGTAGTCTATTTTCCCTAATGATGCTTCTGCATCACGCACAGCATCAACCATTGCCTTAAACTCTTGTGGATCAAGAGAAAACGAAGCATCTGGTCCTCCGATTGCTTTATCAAGAATAAAATGCTTTTCAATTACTTTAGCACCTAATGTCGTCGCAACAACTGGTGCTATGATCCCTAATGTATGATCAGACAATCCGACTTCCACATCAAATGTTGCTTTCATGTTCTGCATAGTTTTTAAATTCGCTTCTTCAATTTTAGCAGGATAAGACGAAGTACATTTTAATAAAATAATTTCTTCATTACCAGCTCGTTTGCAAGCAGCTATCGCCTCGTCAATTTCTTGCATCGTCGCAATACCAGTCGAGATGATGACTGGTTTTTGTTTAGAAGCAACATATTCAATAAGAGGTACATCCGTAATTTCAAACGATGCAATTTTATATGCGGGCACGTTGAGACTTTCTAAAAAATCTACGGCAGAAGAATCAAAAGGACTTGAAAAACAAATAATTCCTATCTCTTTGGCATAATCCATTAACTCCTTATGCCATTCCCATGGCGTGTACGCTTCTTTATATAAATCGTACAGCGTTCTTCCGTCCCAAATCGTTCCTTGATTTAATTGAAAATATTGATTAGAGCAATCAATCGTGATTGTATCGGGTGTGTATGTTTGTAATTTAATCGCATCTGCTCCTGCTTCTTTCGCTGCCATCATTGTCTTTTTTGCAATTTGAATGTCATTTCCATGATTTGCAGATAGTTCAGCAATGATAAATACGCCATTTGAAATATCTTTATTCGCAATCTTCATTAGTCTTATCCCCTAATCTCGTACGTATATTGAGAAGCACCATTTAAAATTGATTGTGCAAATGATCGTTTGAAACCAACTCTTTCAAAAGTTTTTATAGATGCTTTGTTTTCATCTGAAATCCAAGCAAATACTTGTGAAACATTAGGAAATTTTTGCTGGAGGTAATCTATACTTTGGTAAATGAGAGTTTTGCTTAATCCTTTACCTAAAATAGATTGAGCTAGACTAATACTAATTGTTGCTGATTTATCATTAATTTCATATCTTATTTGACCTACTAATTGATCAAACTCGTCAATAACTACTAAAAACAAATGAGTTTTAGAATTTATTGTTTCTTTGAACCACTGGATATGAGATTCCCATTCAATTGGTCGAGCATTCAAAGAATATTTTCGAACATACTCTTGATTAGATAGTTCAAAAACAAAAGCACAATCGCTTTCTTTCGCAGTTCTAATACTTAGTCGATGACTAGTTACTTCTTCGTAACATAAAGCATTAATAATTCGTTCTGAACCTAGTCCATCTATCAATCCATCTAGTCGTTCCATGATTTTTTTACGAAATGGTATCGAAAACATCCGCTGCAATTCTATCTCAAATTTCTCAGAAAATTTTTCCTCTTCCCAACAAAGTATCGTTTGAATGAGTTGTTTATTTCTTAATGAGCTTAGATTTCCTCTTTGATTATCTGCAATTTGTATCGGAATGAACGGTGTAGAGGTTGCAATCAATTCGTAAATAGTTTGCCCGGCTGCAGTAATTGCAAAATCCGAAGCAATCATTAATTTTTGCATTTCGTGACTCGATAAATAATTATGTAAAACGATATTCCTATATTCCTGAATCAATCCTTCTCCGAAATGCGACGAATCTAAATTCCCTAACACAATATTAATTTTACATTCCGGATCAATTTCGTTGATTTTTTTTAATATCGTTCGAATTAATTCTATTTGATTCGTTCCACCCATCGTTAATAGAATTTCATTAGTCTTCTGAACATGCTTTTTGTTGGCAATTGATTTATAAGCGTCTCTTAATATAATGTATTTGCTACCTATTAGCAGATCTCTAGTTTCTTTTGTAGCTTGAAGAGAGGCTCGTACAACAATTCCTTTAGGATATTCAATTCTTGACATATCGTCTAGGTATAATACTTTTTTTGAATGTTCACTAACGAATTGACAGACTTGTTTTGAAGCAATATATGAATCCACAATATAATGAACAGATGTTTGAATATTATTTCTTAGATATTCGAAAGAAGTCCAATCAACAATGGAATAATTTCGATTCTGTAAAATATCGATATTAAGAAGTTCACTATTAATAATCATTTCGACATCAATTTTCCTTTTTACTAATTCATCATATAGTGAACTGCACCTCGAAAGATGTCCATAACCAGTTTTCTTTCCTCCCTCAGTCAGAATTACGACCTTCATTTCCATCTCATCCTTTTGATTTAATTTCTTTTTGTTGAATATGCATATTAATATCATTCAACTTCTTTTCTTGCTTAAAAACATCTAAAATATCATTTAGATAGAAGTCGTGTTTTCCATAATAAAGCCGTTCATAGATTTCGTTAATTAGTTTAAAATCTTCTGGAGTATCTAATGTCCATCTGAACATAGAGTAGTTAACTGGATTCTTCAGCAATTCTACTTTTGAAATATGTTCGTACATAAATGGTGTTACATGTTCACGTTGGTAATCAAAATCGGCTTTCTCAAAAGCCTGTTGTAATGCTTGGAAAGAAAAAATTTCTGCATCTAATCCCCTAGGAAAAGTCCTATCTTCGATTTTTTTACCAACATTCGTAGCGATTTCGCAATTTGATTCATGATATTTACGGACTAATTCATTCAAAACAATAGGATCAACTAAAGGGCAATCCGAAGTAATCCTAACGATATGATCAGCATCACTTGATACTGCAGCTTGGTAGTAACGTTCTAGTACGTTTTCAGAACTTCCACGAAATACCTTTACCCCATAACGTTTAGCTTCTACTTCCACTACATCATCTTCTTTTAAAATTGTAGTTGCTACAATAATTTCATCTATTTCTCTCGCTTGTTGTACGCGTTCAATCACATGATTCAAAACCGTCTTCTCTTTTAACTTCATCATGATTTTTCCAGGTAATCGTGTTGATCCCATTCTCGCTTGAATGATTGCTACTGTTTTCATCAGGTCTCTTCACTTTCTATAATGATTCAGAATTTTTATAACTGCGGTAATGACATCATTAATATCATCTACACTCATTTTAGGAAAAAGTGGCAGTGTCAAAATTTCTTCGTATAATTTCTCAGCAACTGGATATGTCTCTTTACCGTATCCAAGTTGCTGATAGTAAGGCATCTTGTGAACAGGGATATAATGAACGTTGACACCGATATTTTCTTTCATCAGCTCTTCGTAGATCACTTTTCTAGAAACTTTCATTTTTTCTGATTGAAGTCGAATAATGTATAAATGCCAACTTGAATCACCGTCAGGATGTTGAGCAGGAATACGAATCTCATCCCTACTTTCAAATGCTTCATTATATAAAGAAACATAATGTTTTCTCCTCGATAAGAAGCGATCTATCTTTTTTAATTGATTTGCTCCAAGAGCTGCTTGTATATCTGTCATTCGATAATTGAAACCTAAAGACTGCATTTCATAGTACCAAGGACCATGAGGTTCGGTCATTAACTGCTGATCTTTGATAATGCCATGTGAACGGAATTGTAATAATTTTTGATAATAGACGTCATCGTTAGTCGTAATAACACCACCCTCACCCGACGTGATGTGCTTTACCGGATGGAAGCTAAACATCGTCATATCACTTAATCCACCAATGCGCTTCTTTTTATACGAAGCACCTAACGCATGTGCAGCATCTTCAATAACGACTAAATTGTGTTCTTGAGCGAGACGATGAATTTCATCCAACTCAGCTGGTTGTCCAGTAAAATGGACTGGAATGATTGCTTTCGTTTTTGATGTGATTTTTTCTTCAATTTGCTTAGGATCTATATTGTAGGTACTATCATCGATATCAGCAAATACTGGAGTTCCTCCCTGATAGAGTACACAATTCGCACTGGCAGCGAACGTCATAGGGGTCGTAATAACTTCATCCCCTTCTTGAATTCCTGCGGCAAAGCATGCGCCATGTAAAGCTGCCGTTCCATTTGAAAAAGAAACTGCATACTTTGCTCCGACGTAATTAGCAACTGCTTCTTCAAACTCCAATATGGCAGGTCCTGTTGTCAAAAAATCACTTTTTAATATCTTTACGACAGCCTCGATATCATCATCTTCAATCCATTGTCTACCATAAGGTAAAAATGTATCTCTTACTGGTACTTGGCTCACTGTAAACATCTCCTCATCAAGCTATTCAGTCTGTCACTAGTGCCCGTAGATCTTCTACACTCAACCAGTCATCGTTCACATTACTTATGTAAGTAAAACCTTCTGGAAGAGATGTGCCTCCATTCATATGTTCATTACTCCACCATGGGAATTCTGGTTGAATTACAAAATGGTCCGCATATTCTAGTGTATGGCGAGCATCATCTTCGGTAATCATTGCCTCATGCAATTTTTCTCCAGGTCGAATACCTACGATTTCAGTAGTACATTCCGGCGCAATCGCTTTAGCTAAATCGAGAATATTCATACTTGGGATTTTAGGAATGAAGATTTCTCCACCTTTCATTCGTTCTAAGCTATCAATCACGAATTGTACACCTTGATCTAAAGTGATCCAAAAGCGTGTCATGCGCTCGTCTGTAACCGGAATGACCGTCGCCCCATCCTCTTTCAATTTTTTAAAGAACGGTACCACACTACCTCGACTACCAACTACATTTCCATAGCGAACTACAGAAAAGCGAGTTTCTTTATCTCCAGCATATGAATTTCCCGCAACGAACAATTTATCAGAAGCTAATTTCGTCGCACCATATAGGTTGATTGGACTCGCCGCTTTATCTGTACTTAAAGCAATGACCTTTTTTACACCGCGATCAATAGCAGCTTCTATGATATTCTGTGCTCCATGAATATTTGTCTTAACTGCCTCAAATGGATTATATTCGCATGCTCCGACATGTTTTAACGCTGCCGCATGGATAACAATATCGACGCCATCAAAAGCACGATATAAGCGATCCTTGTCTCGAACATCTCCGATGAAAAAACGAACTCTCGGATCCGTAAATTCTTGAGCCATTTCATACTGCTTTAATTCATCACGACTAAAGACAATGACTTTTTTTACGTTTTGTTTAAGTACTGATGCTATAAACCTTTTACCAAATGAACCTGTTCCACCCGTAACTAATATCGTCTGATTCGTAAACATTTTTAAATTCTTCCTCTCTCATGCAAAAATGCATCAGTTAAATATTTTTGTTACCTTATCGTTTCTACGCATGTTTGCTTAATGGTATAAAGTTGATTTTCTAGTTCTTGAATCGATTCAACCATCCGTGACAAAATAGAAAGACGCATTGCACTTGTCCGATTATATCGATTATGAATTTTTATTTTGTTTTGAATGATTAACAAATTAACTAGTTGCAGCGGCATTATATGTGTACGGAAAAAAGGAGCTTCAATCATCGCATCCCAATCAAGTAGTATTTTTTCAAATTCATCTACGGTTACTGCTTTTTTATACATGGTACGCTTCAATCGTTTTTCAAGTGTTTGTAAGCGTTCTAAAATACTATCTAATAATTCTTGAACATATTGGATTGATGCGTCTAGTTCTAAAATATTCTTGTTATCCACTTTTTTTAGGTTGCGTTTTTTGATTAAATTTGTTTGTAATGATTTAAGTGATTGATAGGGTACACCTTCAATAAGGGCACCTTTTTCCGCATAGTTAACTAATTTTTCTGATAAGCCACAGTTTAATTTGATTAAAGCTTGATATCCACTTAAAAATCCAAATAAGATTGGTGTCGTCTTTCCCATCTGACCATTATTTAAAGGAACATCGTATAACGTTTCATGCATTTGGCCATCTGTAGAAGAAACCTGTTTAACAGAAGCACTATAATATTCGCCTTTCCTTAATGCTAAATCCTGTCCAATTAATCCAATAGAATCAAATCCTAAATAATTTGCAAAGGCAACTGCTGCTAATGCCACAGTAGGGTAAGAGGTAAATGATGTTTTTGAATACGCCAACAATTCTTGTGATATTTGTGAATCTGCATATGGAATCAACAGCCCTTTTGCGCGTTGTGGTATCTGATGGTTTACTTGTAACGAATAAACTAATGGGACATCTAATTCAATGTCTTTAAAGAAGTGAGCATTTGCTTCTCCTGCATCAATCGAAACTACAAAATCAGGACGAATTCCATGTTCATACAATACTTTTACCGTCTGACCAATCGCAATAATGTAATATGCGTTCTGTGCTTGTTTAAGATATGGAATAGCTTCTTCTAATGAAGGTCCCCCTGCGATCATCAAAGCATTACTTCCTATATATTGATGTTTCAAACAGCTAACATCTAAAATATAATCTGATTTTCCACTTAAGTACTTAGCATTTCGAAACGATTCTTGATACCAACTTTCTGTATATACTTTTCGTGTCGTTAAATTGATTAAGCTTTCTCCCAAATAGTTTCTAACCAATTTTAAAAGTTCAAGCAATACTTGGGTATCTTTGTAAAGAGGATGTTTGATGACTTCCGTTTTCAAACCAACAAAGGATTGAAACTTTGATTGCAATAACATCTTACTATCGTCTTTTGAATCAAGAAACGATAGTACCATATCGGTTTTCACATTTGAAGGTAAGTTGAATGGATCGATTGTAAGAACATGATAACTTTTTAACAACTCTTTATGAATCATTCCACTTCCATATCCTAAAAGAATGATTGCTTCTGTATCATCATTAATTTCTAATTGTAATTGCTTTAAAGTTGACGTTGTTTCATTTATAAAGTAATAACTGTCGTCATGTTGCTTCACAAGAGCCATTTCATTCTCGTGATATCGAAACGGATAGACGATTTGCTTCTGATGTTCAACTGCTAATAACGATTCGTATTCTGTAATTAATAATTGTAAATTATCGTAGACTACATTAGCATACAATGATTGATTATTTTTCTTTATAGATCGAAGCTCCAACATATTTTCCGCCGTTCTAATACCATTAGAATGAATCTTTTCCCCAAACAGCCGAATCATTTCAACAATTTCGTCGAATAAATCCCATTCTTTGTTTTCACCAAGTACGGAAATCTGATTCGAAATCTCTCGAAGTTCTTTTACTATGTTATGTAATTGTGACATAATTAACTCCTTTATTTTTAAAAAATATATCCATATATAGTATACATTTTCAATGTATGAATATCGATAAACTAACAATTTTACAAAAAAAGAGAGACAGACGAAATGTCTGCCCCCTCTTTTTTAAACGGATCAAAGTTATGATTAACGTAACAACTGAAGTACAGCTTGTGGCTGTTGGTTCGCTTGAGCAAGCATAGCTTGAGCAGCTTGGTTCAAAATGTTGTTTTTCGTGAAACTCATCATCTCTTTTGCCATGTCTACGTCACGTACACGAGATTCAGCAGCTTGAAGATTTTCAGATCCAACATTTAAGTTGTTAATTGTGTGTTCAAGGCGGTTTTGAGTCGCCCCAAGTTTTGAACGCTCAGAAGATACTTTTTCAATCGCAGTGTTGACTGTAGTAATAGCGCCATCAGCACCAGCTTGAGTAGAAATATCAACTCCTTGTACACCTAAACCAGTCGCTGTCATATTTGAAATTTTTAATTCGATATTTTGAGTAGCATTAGCACCAATGTGGAATTTAAGTCCGTTTGCTGAGAAACCGCCGCTCATCAATGTTTTTGTGTTGAACTCTGTATTGTTTGCAATCCGTGAAACTTCACTTGTGAGTTCTGCTACCTCTTTTTGAAGCTCAGCACGGTCTTCATTTGTGTTCGTATCGTTTGATGATTGAACTGAAAGTTCACGCATCCGTTGAAGGATCGAGTGTGTTTCATTCAATGCGCCTTCAGCTGTTTGAATGAGTGAGATTCCATCTTGTGCGTTACGTGAAGCTTGATCCAAACCACGAATCTGACCGCGCATTTTTTCAGAGATCGCAAGACCTGCTGCATCATCTCCAGCACGGTTGATACGGAGACCAGAAGAAAGTTTCTCCATTGATTTACCAGAGTTAACTGTGTTAGCACCCATGTTACGGTGTGCGTTCATTGCATTAAGGTTGTGATTGATAATCATTGTAATTTCCCTCCATAGGATAAGTTTTTTGTCTCTTTGAAGATCCGTCTTCTCCGAGATGTGCCCCCTGGCCGGCCCAAGGGCGACACGGTAGAATTAGTCGATGACTGCTTCCACCCTATATATCGTCGTCCCTCCGAAATGTTTAATGCTTTTTTCAAAAAAATCCAAAAAAAATCGTACATCCTGTTTTAGGATGCACGATTTCTCATCAATCAAAGACGCGTCGCGCCTGTTTCTTCCTGTAATTGCTCCGCTACCGCAACTAGTTCTTCCATCGCGCCGTTGACTTCACCGAGCGAAGCTGCTTGATGGCTTGACGCTTGTAGGACTTGCTCCGCGTGTTTTGATGCTTCCTCGACCATCGCGAGGATATTCGCTGTCGTTAGACCGACTTGATCAATCTCTTGATCCGATTTGACGACGAGTTGGTCGACCGATTTCACGCGTGAGTAGACATGCTCCGTCGAGTGATGGATCTCTTCGAATGACGAACCGGCCTGCTCGACGAGCCCGACACCTGTTGCGACTTCATTTTGGACATCCGTCATCGCATTCGCTGTATCATTGACGAGACGTTTGACGCCTGAAATCAAATCCGTAATTTCTTTTGCTGATGTTGCCGTTTGTTCTGCGAGCTTCTTCACTTCTGCTGCAACGACAGCAAAACCACGACCTGCTTCACCCGCACGAGCCGCTTCGATCGAAGCATTCAAGCTGAGTAAGTTCGTCTGAGCAGAAATATCACTGATGACGTCCGTAATGCGTGAGATTTCACCTGTCATATCCGTCAATCGACCGTTGAGCGTCGCTGACTGCTCCATCTTCTTCGAAATCATATGCATCGCTTCGACCGAATCCGTCGCGAGGGTTTTCCCGTTCTGCGCTTCCGTCTGCATGACTGTCGCTGATTTCAACGCTTCGTTCATTTCTGCTGCGACTTCATCCATCGTCCGCTTGACCGCACCGAGTGCATCCATCGATAGGTAAGCTTGATCGACGTTTTCGTTCATTTTGGCGGATAGTTCTGCCATCGCTGAACGAATGCTTTCGCCAGACGCGTTACCTTCTTGAACAGCCGCTGCGATTTCTTGCGCTGAAGCCGTCAGTTTATCGCTTGAGCTCCCCATCTGTGTTGCTTGTTTGCGGATATGTAAGACCATTACTTCAAGCTCATGCATGAGCTGATCGACTTCATCTCCACGTTTCGCTTCTTCAAAGTCAACGTCGAAGTTGCCGTTTGCGACTTCGCGTGCTGTCTCGGTCGCCTTTTCAATCGCTTTGATTGGCTGACGGAGAATGAGTTGTGTCAACGTCGTTCCGATCAAGGAGAGGAGAAGACCGATACCCGCCCCAATCCAGATCGCATTCGTATCCGCGACATCAAGCCCACGGTGTAGATATAAGACGAGTTGTGCTGAGATACCACTTGTGATGGCTGAGATCACCAATACCCAAAAGAACAATCGTAACTTCAAGTTTCTTCGAAATCTTTTCATAACTGCGACTTCCCTTCTTGGTTCTTCTTTTCACCGTTCTCTCTATCGGCTGATGATGAAAGCGGTTTTAGTGAATTGACCTGATTTCAGAATAAAATTACCAAATCTCTCCCATGCAAAAATCCTCTTTTCCTTGTGTCATCAGGAAAAGAGGATACGGGTGTCAGTTACGGGTGATTTCGACGTATTTATAGGAAATATCCGTTCCGACATTGTGTCGCGCGAGATTCTTCACTTCTGTGTTTTGCAAGAAGGCATTCTTCCGTTGGTAGACCGGTGAGATCGCTTGATCATCAAGCAATACGCTTTCGGCTTTACTGAGTAATGCAAGACGCTTATCCTGGTCGAGCTCACTTTCAGCCTGTTTCAAGAGACGGTCATACTGCTTGTTCGAGTAGTCCATCATGTTGAATGGGTTACCTGTCGTGAACAAATTCAAGTAGGTCGTCGCGTCCTGATAATCCGGTGCCCAGCTCGCGAGTGACAAATCGTAATCCCCTCGCCCTTCACGCGCGAGACGCTCTTTCTTCGGGAGTGACAACAGTTTCACGTCGACATTCTGCTTCTTCAACGCGCCTTGGATGTACTCGCCGATTTTTTTCGAGACGTCGTCATCTTCAATCAACATCGTCAGTTTAAGATTTTGGTTTGCGAGCACTTTGTTCGCCGCTGTTGCATCATACGATGATTCGATTTGGCGTGTACTATCGTACTTCGGATCAAGTTCTTGCGGCACGATGTAATCCGCTGGCAGTGAACCGTTTCCGAGCAATGTCTCCGTCAACGCCTTTTTATCGTACGCCGCGTCGATTGCTTGACGTGTCTGTTTATCTTTTAACGCGTTCGTCTTTTCATTCATCCGGATGAAGAACATCCGCGAATCGCTGAACGTGTTGTACTCTTTTTGATCCTTGTACGTAACGACGTTCTCCGAGTTGAGTGGTGCGACATCGAGTTCGCCTGACTCGAATAGGTTGATCGCAAGCATCGGATCCTTGATGATTTTAACGTCGACTTCATCGATTTTGACGTTTTTCCGGTCTGCATATTCAGCGTTTTTCGCGAGCGTATAACCTTGTTCCGCTTGATATTTCTTGAATGTGAACGGTCCGTTGTAAACGTTCGTCTTTGGATCCGTTCCAAACTGGTCGCCTTCAGCTTTGACGATGTCTTCCCGGACTGGCATATACGTGCCAAACGTCGTCATGCTGAGGAAGTATGGTGTCGGACGTTTCAGTTCGATTCGAAGTGTCTCGTCGTCGACCGCTGTCGTTTTTTCGACTGGCTCGAGCAAGTAAGCGAACGGTGAGTTCGTTTTGATGACGCGCTCGAACGCATAACGGAAGTTCTCTGCTGTGACAGGCTTTCCGTCCGACCATTTCGCATTCGGGTCGAGCTTGAACGTATAGACTTTTCCGTCTTCAGACACACTATGTGATTTCGCTGCCGCCGGAACAAGTTCGTTGTTCGCGTCGAAGCGATAGAGTCCTTCGTAGATTTGGTTGAAGATGTTTGACGTGATAGCATCTGCCGGATCAATCGACAGGAGATCATAGCTCTCCATCGTATGCAAGACCTTCTTATCTGCTTTTTTCTCTTCTGCTGGTTCTGTCGTTGCACATCCTGCGAGTAGGACTGCCGTGCTCGCCGCTGCGATCAATGTTTTTTTCATGTGTCGTGCCTCCTGAGAAATATGATGAGCGTTGGATGATTCGGCATTTGACGTACAAAAAAGACGCCCTCTACGCATAGCTACTAGCTAATGCATAGAGGACGCCTGTATCCGCGCGGTGCCACCTCTGATTGAGACGAAGAATCGTCTCCACTTGTCGCTGGTCCAACAACCAGCTAGCCCGGTAACGGGGGCAACCGTCCTGTCTACTCGAAGGTTCAACAGGCTCTCAGCGGTCCATTCTCGTTCAGCTTACCGTGTCAGGCTCTCACCATTCCTGACTCGCTTGGTCGGCAGTGTTGACGATACTTACTCCGCGTCGTCGATGTAATTGATATGGCTTAACTTGTTGTTTACTTTACACGGCTTGTTTTTCGCTGTCAACGAAAAAAACTCAGAACGGATGGTCTTCTTGTTTTTCTTGCTCGCGACGGACCGGACGTGGTCGAATCGGTTCGACGTGTTTGACATGTGTTCGCGTAACGATTCGGTTACTGAGTGCTGCGTCAAGTAAGATTGTAATCGCTGCTGCCATGTGTAAGAACATCCCGACGACCGGAATGACCCCGACCGTTGATGCGACGATCCCGACGATATTCCCTTTTGAGACGTTCCCGGCACGTGCCGTCAATACGACGACGACGATGTGAAACGCGAGCATCAACCACAGGGCATTGTAACCTGAGAAAATGACGATTGAACCACCTAAAAGCGGAATCCCGAGCACCGCTTCCATTCCACCTGATACCCATTTCAACGTCCGCAATGAATCCTGTCGACTCTCCATGACGTCGCCTCCTCTTTTTTTCCATATGTCTAGTATACGACGGATTAAAGAAAAGGTTCCAACGTTTTTGTTTAGTTTCTGTAATAATAACCATAAAAAAAGCAATCGACGAATGTACTCAAGTCTTGCTCCCTTTCCTCAGGCGAGACACAAGCCGCGACTCTTTCGCTTCAAGCAAAGAGCCGGGTCTTGTTTGTCTCTGACAGCGCAAATGCGCTTTTTCCTGTAGGAGTGGAGCAACTTGAGTATCCAGCATGCACTGGAATATCCGTCAATCGCTCATTATTTTAAACCGCCAACACGTGGAACTGATAACCACGATGCACGACGAATCCCGCTTCTTTGTAAAGATCGAGTGCCCGGTCGTTATCTGTTTCAACATCGAGTTCAAGCTGTGTCCGACCGGTCCGGAACAACGCTTGAACCATCAGCTTCAGCATCTTTTTGCCGTAACCATTGCCTTGCGCTTCTGGACGAACCGCAAACGCATGGATGCTCGCTTGCGTATCGGAAGCAAGGTAGGCACGGATGACACCGACCGGTTTGCCGTTTGCGACACCGATGAAGGTGATTCGGTCGTCGGATTCGATCGCTCGATAGATTGACTCCGCTTCTTCGTCCGTGTTCCCGAACGATTTACCGAGCGTCTCAACGATGAACGGACGATCGTCTGCTGTCGCTTCACGTAATTCGAAATCCGGATCGGCTTTTAAGAACAACTGTGCCTTTTTTAAAACCATGTTGTACTCTGTCATCCGGTACTCAGCACCTAACCCTTCGAGGACAGCTTGACCTGACTCACTTGCGTCGTCAATGACGAACGTAAATGCTTCGACGCCTGCTTTCATTGCCCGCGCACGTGCCGCTTCGACAAGTGCCGTGAAGACACCTTGTTTCCGATAATCGGGATCGACGAAGACGTTCAATTCCCATTCCGTCGGTAAGTACGCGAACGCTTGTAAATATCCAATCAATTGCTCGCCATCATAGATTGCGAAATCGTTCTCGCCAACCCAATCGGCTGCGACCTTTAATTCAATACCATCGTGATCGTTGACACATTTTTCGAGTTGTAATACATCTGTTGTTTGTTTGACGTCTGTGACGTTCCATTCCATATTCATTCACCTCATTTTCAACTATACCGAACGAACAAAAGAAGCACTAGCAAAAGCTAGTGCTCATTGCAGTTTGAATGTCTTCATCATCTGCGGGACGTCCTTGACGATCAAGTTCTCGATCGCTTTCTTGCCGACAGCGCCTTTGACGGCTTCCGTCGGTAAGACGTAGTAGTACGTTTTACTCCCTTTCGTCCCGAGATATGTACCATATCCGATTTCACGGTCGAACTGTTTTTTCGAGAGCTTCTTCGGCTCATAGTTCAAGTTGACGAGCAGTTGGTCCGCTCCTTTAACTTTATAGTACAACGCGAACGTGCCGCTCCGCGTGATGACACCGTATTTCGACTTGACTGTCTTGTTCTTGACGAACTCAACTTTATCTTGTTGGATCGCCTTTTTCAAAACATCTGTCGTCTTGACTGTATAGCCGAATGTCTTGTTTTCGACGACTCCTTTGCTATACGTCACGTTGCTTGCAGCAAATCCCGTCACCGGAGTCAGACATGCTCCGAGTAAGACCCCTGTCATTGCGATTCGTTTCATGCTGACTCCCCCTAAAATGATTGATAGTAATGGATTCCCTTTTGTGAAATAGGTAAACTCTATTCTCGAAAAAGATTTGACGGAATTGTCTAAATTTCTTACGATAGGGATAACGAAACGAAATGGGGTTAAAGCGATGACTGAACAAGAACAATTAACGCAAGAACAGCTCGATAACTTGCTCAAGAATGCGTTTGCAATGCAGGTTCCGATCCTCGAGAAGTTCATGAAGGATACACACGATCGCTATGCACTTGCAACGACGTCGTTCAAACGTGACATGGAAGCGATGAAAGAGACGGAATGGCATCAGTTCTTCGCGAGTAAACTGTTACCACACTTCTTCCTCGAACACCTCGGATTCGGTGCCTCGTTCCGCTTCAACGGACACGATAAGGAAGTCGATCTTCCGGAAAACGTCGTACCGGTCCGTAATGATGCCGATGAGCAAATCGATAAAGTCGTCCTTGGGGTCAAAAAGGCGATGCAAGACGAGCACATCAAGAACCACGATCTTGTCGCGAACTTCTATAAGGAAACACTCGAACTCGCTTGCCAGATGGGAAGCCGTGTCGGGATGAGCGATGAGTTCTATACTCTCGTTAAACCAAGCCTCGTTCATGCGAATGAAGGCGAATAATCGTTGAAATTCAAGAGAGGTCAGTTCCGGAAAGCTTTCCGAGAACTGACCTCTCTTTTTGTGTAACGAATTGGTTCAATCAAAACCGAACGTAGAACACCGCTCCCCCACCACTTCGGTCGCGAACACCATAATCGAACTGATGACTATCAAGAATCATCCGACTGATCGCAAGACCAAGTCCATGACCGGCACTGCCTTCTTGTTTGACGTAGACGTCCCAGATCGTCGCCCGGTCTTCTGCTCGGACTCCCGCTCCTTCATCCTCGACCGTCAATTCGTCATCCGTTAAACGAACGGTGACCGTCCCGCCGACGGGTGAAGCAAAAAGAGCGTTCAGCAAGAAGTTGATCAGAACACGTTCGAACATGCGTGAATCAAGGGACTGCCTCACCGGCTGAAGGTCCGTCGCCAGCATCAGTCCTTGCTGCGTGGACGTCCCGCGCAGGCGTTCGACTGTCGCAAGCGCGAGTTCATCGAGTGCCACATCCGTTCTTTCAAGCGGCATCCGTCCACCAGCAAGCTTCGAATAAAGCAACGTCTCATCAATCAGATGACCGAGTCGATCCGTCTCCTCGATGATGCTCGTCGTCACGTCGGGCAGTTCAGCGACGGGAATGACACCTGCCGCGAGTGCCTCGGTCTCGTTTCGAATGATCGCAAGCGGCGTCCGCAAGTCGTGGGTGATGCCGGCAATGAACGTCTTTTGCAGATGATCCTTTTGTTTCAATTGTGTCTGCATCTCGTCGACCGCGTCAATTAACTCCCCGACTTCATCCTTCGGTCGTGCTGGCAAGACGACGTCTGTCTCGCCGGCACCAATCTTTTGGGCGACGGACCGAAGCGTCACGATTGGTCGCGTCAGGTGCCGTCCCATGTAATAAGCGAGCAAGGATGCCAGCAACAACGTCACGAGTAACGCAAGTCCAATCGCAATGTAAACCCCGTCGAGGGCGCTACTTGCTAATGGCGCTTGCCGGACCGTCGTAATCCGCGTTCCGTCAACGGTCAGCTGATATGTCAGCAACCGTTCGTCTTGCACTTCGATGACGTCTTTTTTCTTCAGCCCATCTAAAAGTGGTAACCGTCCCGCTGGTCCACGCGCACCGATCCGTTGCGTTAATCCATCGGTCGTCAAAAAACCTTGAATGTCACGCGGAATCGGCGTGTCGGCTTCAATCGCCTGTTTAATGATGTTCGCTTCCCGCGCGAGTTGATCGTACCGTTCGCCTTCCGCGAACCGATTGACGAGGAACGCCGTCAAGACGAAACTGAGGACGCCCATCACGAGCAAGGGACCGATGACGGCGTATAAGAATTTTCGGATCAAAGGACGTCGTTTCATTCAATCGCCTCCAATCGATAACCGACCCGGTGCACCGTCTTCAATTGTTGTTTAATGACGGGCAACTTATCCCGTAATTGTTTGACGTGCGTGTCGACGGTCCGGGTATCGCCACCGAATGCGTAACCCCAGACGTCGTCGAGAATCTGATCCCGGCTGAGTGCCTCCCCGAGATGTTCGATGAAATAGAGTAACAGTTCGAATTCCATCTTCGCGAGACTGACCGCCCGCTCACCTGTTTTGACTTGGCGTCCCTTCTCATCGATCGTCAAGTCACCGAACGCATGACGAGCGACCGGACGGACTTTTAATGCCCGTTCGAGCCGGATCGTCAACTCCTTCAGGACGACCGGTTTGACGAGATAATCATCGGCACCGAGTTCGAGTCCAAAGACGCGATCATCTGCCTCGCCGCGTGATGTCATCATAAAGACGACCGGCGGCTGAACTTGTGATTTGATGCCTGGTACGAGTGACCAACCGTCACCGTCCGGTAAGCGGACGTCGATCAAAACGGCATCAAACGCTGTCGTCAAGCACTGTTTCGCCTCTGCTAACGAACCAGCAATCGTCACCTCATACGCATGGTGACGCAGAAAACGTGCCGTCACTTGCGCTAATTTTTGTTCATCTTCAATCAATAGTACGTTCATCATCATCCCTCCACTCTTAGTGTAGCGCCTTTTTGCCCGCATTTGCCTTTCTTCGCAGTTTCTTTGCAACTTCCTCACAACTTCTCTGTCGTCACCCTCTACCATAAAAGGTGAAAGGAGTGATCATCCCATGACATTCAAAAAACAATGGATCACTGCATTGACAATTAGCGCATTAACGGTCGGAGGCGCGTCAGCATATGCTGCGACGAACGACGACTCGAGCACGACAAAACAAGCGAAACACGGGCACCACTTCGAAGGTATGAAAAAACACGACATGACGCTACTCTTGAAAAAATTGAACCTGACACAAGCTGAGGCAGATGCTGCCCGGGAGAAAGGACAATCAATCGCCGATCTCGCGAAAGCAAAAGGGATCTCGTTCGCTGATTACAAGAAGGCGGAACTCGCAGCAGCGAAGGAACAACTGGCAAGTCTCGTCAAATCAGGCGACTTAACGCAAACGCAAGCAGACGACATGCTGAAGCGTCAAACGGAACGGTTCAGTGGCGTCAAGAGCTACGATGAACTCAAAGACAAGATGCCGATGGGTCGCCACGGTGGATCCGGTTTCTTCAATGAATCATTGATCGCCGATGTCCTGAAGGCACTTGGACTGAGCCAGTCGAAATTCGACGCAGCGAATCAATCACTTGCTGCTTATGCGAAGGCACAGTCGATCAAATTCGCCGACTATAAAAAAGCATTGCTTGCAGCGCAGACGAGCGAACTCAATCAACTCGTCAAAGACGGGAAGATGACGAAAAAACAAGCAACGGAAATCAAGTCTCGTCTGACTGAGGAATATAAGGACGCGAAGAGCTACGACGATCTTCCCGATCGCGGCGAACACGGCAAGCGTGGTGACCATGGATCAGGTGGCGTATTCGGCGACTCGACGTCAGCGATCCTAAAAGCACTTGGACTCGATGAAGCGAAGTTCAAGGAGGCGAATCAACCCTTACCTGAATTCGCGGAAGCAAACAACATCGCGTACGCCGATTTCGAGAAAGCCGTCCTGACAGCACAAACTGCTGCGATTGATCAACAAGTCAAAGATGGCAAGCTGACAGAAAAACAAGCGAAACAAATCAAGGAACACATCCAGTCCCGCGCAGATAAGGTCTCAAGCTACGCTGACCTCAAAAAAGGTCCAGCACGCGATGGTCATGGTCCAGGACACGGACATGGTCCGGATGGTGACATGCCAGGCGCACCGGATCAAGGAGCAGATGTGGATCCGAACGCCAGTGACACTTCGGTCGATTTAGCGATTTAACATATAAAACGAAGCTCATACCGTTGAGCTTCGTTTTTTGTCGTACTTGACCTCTTAATTTTGAAATAAAATTGCATCGTTTTCTAACTTTCCATTCGTTTTTTTGAAATAATAGTCTATTGTTTAAGGAATCATTGCAACGATCCTCCCCTTCATCCGATAGTAAGACTGAAGCGTTACTACGTATGGAGGTGAAGAGATGGCGTTTTTTGAGGCCATGAAAACAATCCGACGATCAGATACGGCACCGATTCATATCGGTGGGCTTGAAGTATCTCGTCTTGAACAATCAGAAGCCTTTTTCCATCATCAAACCGATGCGATTTTTGTCTTTGATGCTGCTGGTACGATCATCTATTTCAATGAACATCTTCCAGAAATCCTAGGATACTCGGAACATACCTTATACGAGCACTTTTCCGTGTTTAATCCTCCGGATCAAATGGAGGCGGTCTCGCAATTTTTCCAGCGTGCGTTACAAGGGGAAACGGTTCATTATACAGCAAGAGGGTTGCACGCAGACCAACATCTCGTCACCTTAAAGATCACGAACATGCCGATTGAACAGGAAGGACATGTCATCGGTGTCTATGGCGTCGCACGTGATGTGACACGTGAAAAACAACTCGAAGAAGACGTCTCGGAAATTCGCTCCCAACTGGAGCTGACCGAGCAAGTGCCTGAGTTAGTCTTATTCTATTATGACTTACGGTCGCATCAAATCGAGCCTTCACCGTCACTTCTCAAGTTTCTCGGGCTAAGGGAAGAACAGTCATCAATCGAGCAACAACGGTTACTCGAACGGATTCATCCTTGGGATTTTGACCCGCTCCGCTTTGAGATCGAGCGCATGGCAGCAGGAAAGCAGGACCAGTTCGAACAAGAGCTGTCCTTGTTGACGTCAGACGGTTCGTATCAATTGTTGCGCTTGAAGGCAGTACGTCGCGCAGGCCATGCGCATCAGGCTTCAATCGTCTTGTATGACTTATCGGAAATCGATGCGGCTCGTCAACAATTGAAGATGGAACGCGCACAAGCCCGTGACATTTATGAGGCTGTGAACGCGGCGATCTCACAAATTGATTTGACGACCGGACGGATTTTATTTCATTCGCAAGGTTTTTTGCACATCTACGAGGAGTTACCAAAAAATTTGATTTTAAATGATACGTGGTTATTGTCGCGAATCGATCCTCGAGATCACGATGCGATGCGAAAGTTCATGCAACGCTTGTTACAAGGGCATGCCGGAACACTTCAGTACCGTCTCCGTTTTCCCGATGGACGGATCAAATGGGTCGAGGATCAACAAATTCCAATTTTTCACTCTGACGGATCAATTGCGTATTCCAACAGCATCTTGCATGATATCACGTTACAAAAAGCGTACGAAGAACAGTTACGGCAACTCGCTCTCCGAGACGTCGTGACCGGTCTCCCGAATCGCCAAGCACTGATTGAGACGATTGAATCGTGGCAAGCACGCACTGTTCCTTTTTTCGTTCTCTCGGTTTCTTTCAACCGCATTACGGAGATCAATAACGCGTTCGGTCACGGTTCCGGCGATCAGTGGCTCCAAGCGACTGCTGCCCGCTTAAACGATGTCAAACCGGACGAGGTCTTTCTTGGTCACCTCGGTGGGGATGAATATGCACTGCTCGTCTCGACCGACTATGAACAAGATGTCACGCCGTGTGCGGAAAGACTACTTACGATCTCGACACAACCAATTTCAATTGAACCCTACGCCTTGTTCGCCCGGGTTTCGATCGGCATCAGTCGCTATCCTCAAGACAGCACGGACGCCGTTGAGTTATTAAAGCATTCTTACACAGCACTCCGCCGCTCACGACGCGACGATCACAGTGCGTTTCATCATTATGCTTCGAATCTCGATATTGACTATTATCGGCGCTATCGTTTGGAGCAAGACTTGCATTATGCCATTGAACGTGATCAGTTGTTCCTCGAGTACCAACCAAAGGTCGATAGCTGGACGGGGAAGATCGTCGGAATGGAAGCCTTGATCCGCTGGCAACATCCAGAATGGGGACGAATCCCGCCGAACGACTTCATTCCGCTCTCAGAAGAAAGTGCGCTGCATATCGACATCGGGGACTGGGTGCTCGAAGCAGCCTGCCGGCAGATGAACGAGTGGTCCAAGACCGGTGCCTCTCTCGTCCCGATCTCGATCAATGTCTCACCAAAGCGGCTGTTGATTCCAAGATTCGAGCATCAAATCGAACAGACCTTAACACGATATGCGCTCGATCCGACCCTGCTTGAACTTGAGATCACAGAAGCGGCCCTCATCATGGATGATCCGATGACGAGTCGGACACTTGAATCGGTCAGTGCCCTGGGTGTCCGGATCGCCTTAGATGATTTCGGTAAAGGTTACTCTTCGATGGTCTATTTGCAACGTTATCCGATCGACGTCATCAAAATCGATCGTCAGTTCGCGACGCACATTTACGATGATGCGAAAGCACAAGCGATTGTTAAAAGTATCTTGTATATGGCGAACGAATTTAACCTACATGTCGTAGCAGAAGGCATCGAAACGATTCAGCAGCTCGATACGTTTCGGATGCTCGAATGTCCATGCATCCAAGGATATCTCTTCAGTCGACCTGTTCCGAGTGATGTGATGGAAGGCTTTTTAATTCGAGAAATTCTCTATCCGATCGAGGCTTGTGCCTTATCGAGTGATACGGTTCCACGGTTTTCCGTTCCCGGAAAGATCCGGATGCTGACACATCATACGGAGTCCTTCACGCTCGCTTTTTCTGACTTACAGGCACATCAGACAAGTACGAAGGTCTTGTATTTCTCGACTGAGACACCCCTTCCTTCACATGCAGCGACGTGTGAGATTCGATTAAACGAAGGGCTGCAACTCGTCACCTGTACTGTCACGATCATCGGTCAGCAAGACGGACAATATATGGGGGAATATACGAACGAAACGGAAGCCGAACAGATCATGCGCTTCTTCCAATCGTTACGTTACACCCCTTGACTCACTCACGAAGACGTTCACAGACGTCTTCGTGCTTTTTTGTTATAGTAATCTTAAAGTAATTTACTCTAGATGGGAGGAATGACATGCAGTCCCCACTACCGATAAAACATCATCGTCGTTCGACGAAAGGTCAACTCTTTCGACGTCTCCTCATGCTAACGATCGGTGCCATCATCTTTGCAATCGGTCTGAAAGGATTCTTAGTTCCGAATAACATCATCGATGGCGGAATCGTCGGGATCTCGATCATCGGCTCGAAAGTCACGGACACGACCCTCGCCTTTTGGTTATTCTTCCTGAATATCCCGTTTATCTTCTTCGGCTACAAACAGATCGGGAAGACGTTCGCCCTATCGACGTTATACGCGATCTTCATCATGGCGATCGCAACGAAACTCCTCGAACACATCGGTCCGTTGACAAGCGTCGACTTACTCGCGACCGTCTTTGGTGGATTGATTCTCGGAATCGGTGTTGGCATCGTCATCCGTTCGAGTGGATCACTCGATGGAACGGAGATTCTTGCTGTCTCGTTTAGCCGATCGACACCGTTTTCAGTCGGAGAGATCGTCATGTTCTTCAACGTCTTCATTTTAGGAGCCGCTGGTTTTGTCTTTGGATGGGACCGAGCTATGTATTCCTTGATTACATATTTCGTCGCTTTCAAGACGATCGACGTCGTCATCGATGGACTCGATCAATCGAAAAGCGTCTGGATCATTTCCGAGAACTATGAAGAGATTGGTCTTGCGATCATGGATCGTCTCGGACGAAGCATGACATACTTAAATGGAGAAGGTGCCTTTACGGGTGATGGGAAAAAAGTGATTTTTTGTGTCATCAGTCGCTTGGAAGAATCAAAGTTGAAAGACATCGTTCGTGACTTTGATGAACAAGCCTTTATTGCGATCGGCAACATCCATGATGTCCATGGCGGTCGCTTCAAGAAAAAAGATATCCATTAACCGAACGAAAGGAAGGAACGCGGGTGTGGAAAAAACATCGTAAAAAAATCATTGCTACCATCATCATCATCGTCACCTTAGTCGTCGTCATCATTGTTGGTATTTCCGGTTATGTCGGCTCATCCTTGACACAACCAGAGCGCGAGGCACTGACAACAAATCCGAAGAAGGCAGAAAATCTAGACTATGAGGACGTGACATTTCGGTCCTATAAAGATCGGACCCGCTTATCCGGCTGGTGGATGCCGAGTGAGGATGCAAAGTTAACAATCGTCTTTGCGCATGGATACGGGAAGAACCGAGAGCAAGAAGATGTTCCGGTTCTACCGCTCTTTAAGAAATTTCATGATGCCGGCTATAATGTGTTGACGTTTGATTTCCGGGGTTCCGGTGAATCGGACGGCAAACGCGTCACTGTCGGAGCCAAGGAGCAAGACGACTTGTTGACGGCTGTGCGGTACGCGAAGTCACGTTCGGCGAAGCCGGTCGTGCTCTATGGTATCTCGATGGGCGCGGCGACTTCGCTCGTCACCGCTCCGAATGCCGATGTCGTCGGCGTCATCGCCGATAGTCCATTCAGTGATTTAGAAAACTATCTCGCCACGAATCTTCCGGTTTGGAGCGGGCTACCGAATTTCCCGTTCACACCGATCATTCTAGAAATCACACCTCCGTTGACAGGACTCAATCCCGAACGCGTCAAACCGGTCGAATCCGTCCGACGGATTGATTACCCGATCCTGTTGATCCACGGGAAAGATGACGATGCGATTCCAGTGACGGAAAGTATGAAGATTCAAAAGGCAGCGCCACGATCGGAACTTTATGTGACAGAGAACGGCGGTCATGTCCAGTCGTATGCCCACGATCGAAAAGCCTATGAAGAGAAAGTACTCGCGTACTTAGCTGACTTGCACTGATGGGAGGAAATCGGAATGCAGCAACTCTCCGTGTTCTTGACGTTTTTCATCGCACTGACGATCATGGGGATCGGTTTACTCGTTTCGCGTCGCGCCGGGTATCGGTTCCCTTACGGACGAGCGGTTCTTCTCATTTGGATCGGTTCCGCACTGATTGGATTGACGATGTATATCTTACGATGACAGACAAAAACAGCCGCCCGCTTCCTCTATGGAAACGGGCGGCTTGTTCGTTTGTGCTTATCGTTTTAGTACAGCAGCTCCGACGATCTTCAAGACTTCCGGACGACTGAGTTTCTCCTTCCCTCTTGCAAGGGCATCCAGCGTTCCATGCGCGAGTGCAAGTGGAATGTGACAGAATTCATAAATCGTCGTCTCCTTCGGAATGGACGCAAGGTAGGCGTCGGCTTCTGCGAGATTCTCACGCGCATAAGCAAACATCGTATCCGTCGTCCAACCAGGTGGGAAGTAACCGACACCACGCTCCGCATCCTCCTGTTGGTTACGCAGAATGTTGACGGCTTGTAAACCACGACCAAATCCAATCGCTTGTTGCTTATCCGTGACAATGCCTGCTTTCCAGTACCAAATGTCTGACAGCATCACACCGACAAGTCCAGCGACATAATACGTGTACTCATCGAGATCCGCTTCTGTTTTGACTGTCCAGTCGCGCTCTGCCCAGACCGCCATTCCTTCTGCCATCTCCGCCGTCGAATCGAGGACCTTCGGACGAATTGCGGCCGGACAATAGGCGATCCACTCCGGTAGACGGAGTGTCACTTCCGGCAGATGCGCCGTGTAAGGCGCGATCAACTCGAGATAGGCCGTAGCGGAGAACGTGCCACGCATCATCAATGCCGTCTCACGTAGTAACGTCGTCTTGATGTCCGTCGCTAGTTCTTCATGGTCTTCGATCTCATCGATGGCACGCATGCATAGATAAGCAGCACCGACCGCTTCCTGTAAGTCTTGCGATAGTCGACTAATCGGGATATAGAAGGTGCGACTCGTCGCTTTTAGTACACGGTTCGCGTCTTTTTTCAGCTGCTTCGTCTCATTCATTCCTGACAACTCCCTCTTTGATTCAAAAGGTTTCTTTTCTTCTCCATTTACTATACACGATTCAACGCGTTTGAGCATTTATTTCATGATAAGAAAGACTCCCTGCACTCGTATGATACGTGCAGGGAGTCGATTTGTATTCTTTTTTCCAGAGAATGCCTGAATCACGAGAGGATACACTGGCATTCACTTGACCTTACTTTTCTTGTTGTTTCAAGAGTTGTCCGATCAACCCTGTACTCCGTGATGCTTCCGTATTCTCTTCTTGGATGGCTAAATAGACTTCCTTCCGATGGATGTCGACTTGTCGCGGAGCACGGATTCCGAGCTTAACTTGATCTCCTTCAATTGCAAGAATCGTCAGTTCGATATCATCTCCGATTTGAATCGCTTCGCCGTTCTTTCGTTTTAATACGAGCATCAGCGTCCACCTACTTCTGTCAGACTTCCAATCTTTTGACGATTCGGATATGTATCTTCTAAGATGATTTGTTTCGCGAGACGCTGTTTCGTTTCCATAACAAATGGTGCCCGTAAGTTCGTCGTCGATTCCTGGAAAGGCTCACGTAACGTCACCGTCGTGTATACAGCGACTTGCGCTGTTTCTTCGATACTCAACTGTTCTTTTGCAGAATCCGTTAATTCAAAGACATAGTCCGGATCGATCCAAAACGGATTCGTGACGATGAATGCGCATTCCGGCTGATCAATGGATTGGAAGGACCAAAACGGTACCCCTTCTCCAAACGGCAACAAGACGAATTGTTTGGCATCCGGAAACCCCGGTAATTCAGAAGCGAAGGTAATGATCTCACTTGGCTCGATCGTAATCGCCCCAAAAAAATCTGTTTCGATTTGCATAATATTATCCTTTCTCGTCGTATATGCCGCCCACTGGCCACATATCTAGCTGATTTCGTTCCCGGAGGAAAATGTCTGTTTTCCCTTCCGTGACCTCTAATTCCGGACGATGCGTCGTGACATCGATGACCGGCTTACGAGCAGTGTAACGAACATTCACTTCAGCCGGTGTGAAATTAATTTTGACCCGGTCCAAACTCCGAGGAATGAAGCCCATCGTCGTCACTTCTGCTGGAGGCGTATCGTTCATCTTCGCAATCCGCGCGATGACCTCGCCTTTTTGCTCGATCCGCATCAACTGATCTCCTTCACTCGCGACGCGTCCCGTTCCTTCACGTACCATTTGTTGACCAAGATCCGCATACCGTCTGACGGATTCGAATGCTGGGATTCGTCCCATCTCGATCCAAGCTTGCGACGAATCGATTTCGAGACGAGCCGCTACAGTTTCAATCGTTAGCTCCCCTTGCGGTTGTTCAATCGAAAGATCAGCCGGACGTTGCGTTTGCCGCATCTCAAGTGGTGTCGTCTGCATACCGATTTTAGCAGAGGTCTGTCGCATCTCTAAGTGAGGAAGATTCATCCCGGTTCACCCCTTATCGAAGAAAATCAAGTAACGATGGTTGGATGATGCGTGCTCCGGCACTGAGTGCAGCACGGTGCAACGTTTCATGTGACTTCAGTTCCATAATGACCTGTTCGGTTTCGATGTCTTCGTTATCAGACATGACAGTTTTTGCGATGATTTCTTGATCTTCTAAGCGCGACGCATTTAGTTCTAGTCGATTCACGCGTGCCCCTAAATCCGAACGTACTTCGACCGTTTTGTTCAACATCGCCGTTAAATCTTTCAACATGCCGGATAATTCGGTTCCGTTATTTGTGCTACTGCCAGGACTTCCATCTGCTTTTGTACCACCGAGTGCATTAAATAACTTCTTTAGCGTCGTGAACGTATCTTTTCCAAACACACCACCGTCACCACCATCTGTAGGTGTGACGTTGACTTGTACCTTGATTCCTGAAGACACTTCATACTCGATCTTTCCGTCACTTGTTCCGAGGGTTTCTGTAAAAATCTTATCAACGTCTGCGGTATTTACAGTGTCTTTTAAAAATGCTTTCAGTTCTTCCATATTGATGAACGGTTGATCCGTTTGTGTACCGTTAAAGATTTGCTTCTCGTTATATTTCGTATTCGCCAGTGTCCCGATGTGTTCAATCAACTGTCCAACTTCGCTTTGGATGGCTTTCCGCTGTGTGCCATCATACGTATCGTTTGCTGCTTGTGTCGTCAATTCGTTGATCCGGCGCATGGCAGACGTCACTTCATCTAAAGCAGAATCGGTTAGGTCCATCCAGCCTGTCGCTTCATCGACATTTTTCTTGAACTGATCGACTTCCCGGACTTCTGTCCGGTACCGGATCCCCTGCATTGCAACGACTGGATCTTGAGACGGCTTTTGAATTTTTTTACCGCTAATTAGTTGTTCTTGTAACGTACTTAGTTTTTGGTAACTCGAAGATAAATGACCAATATTCGTCTTCGTCAGCATCGTTTGTGTGACCCGCATGTCCTCATTCCTTCCTTATCAGCGACCGACTAATCCCATACCGTTAATGATTTTATCGAGCATTTCATCGACCGTCGTGATGTTTCGCGCCGCTGCGTTATATGCATGCTGGTACTGAATCATCATCGTCATCTCTTCGTCGAGTGAGACTGCTGAGACTGACATTCGGCGTTGATCGGCATTCTCCATCAAAACACTAGCATTTTTTCCTAGGTCAATCGTTTGGCTTGTCGCTACCCCCATGTCACCGATGATCGATTGATAGAACGAACCGATCGGAGCACTTAAATCACTCAATGATGTTGTTTTGATGTTGGCTAAGATCAATGCCCCAGAACCATCCCCGATATTTCCGTCTCGTGAACTCATAATGTTCGAAAGGTCTTTCCAAATCGTATCTCCGACTGAAATCGTTCCGGCCTTGACCGTTCCACCATCTGAAGCAACAAAAAATTCATTTGTCCCATACGTATTGCTGACAGTTCCAGAAGCATCCTTGGATTTAATGAAGTTTTTTGAATGAGCATCATTAAATTCCTTCGCAAAAGCAGCAGCCATCTTATCTAGATTATCGAGCATCTTAGGATATTCACCTGTCAGTGTCGTTTCACCATCTCTTTGGTAACCGTGCATTTGTAATAAAGCCCAAAGTTTACCGTTTGAAAAGCTATTTGATGCTGTGAATAAAACTGGTCCTGTTGTAGTGTTGTATCCAGTGATTGCTTTTGTCGTAGGATCCGTCGTGAATTCGATCGAACGTGCTTTTGTATCCGTCTTCATATTGACGACCTCAGAGGTGACCCCGCCAGGCATGATCAGCTTGACGTTTACACGACCTTCCGCAATCTTCGCCGCATTCCCCATGTTGCCTGAGATGATGTCCGATGCATCGATTGATTCCTTTTCGAAATCTACATATGTCGATAATTCATCGAAGTAACGATCACGTTCATCGTATAAGTCGTTTGGCAAGACGCCAATCGGTTCAATTTCGTGAATTTGTGTATTGACGTTATAGATTTTCTGAAGGAGATCATTTACTTTTTTCGTCGAGACGTCTAGTTCATTCTTTAAGTCCCCTTGTACCTTCGTCAAAGAAGTCGCTAAGTAGTTGAATGTCTTTGACACGGTATCCGCTTGCTGCCGAACGACGCTTCGCGCTCCCGAGTCTTGCGGGTTCTTTGACAATCCTTGTAACGATGCCCAAAAACTATCGAGTGTTTTCGCGAGCCCCGTTTCAGACGGTTCGTTGATGATATCTTCCATTCGCCCGAATGCTGCTGCTTTCGTTGAATAGTACGCATACTTCGTCGATTCATCGCGATATTGTTTATCGACCATTACGTCACGTAATCGCTCGACGAGTTCTCCACGGACACCGGTTCCGAATTGAACGTTTTTTCCGCCGCCTAGGGAGACCGAAAGTTGTTCCGTTGTCGCTTGGACGAGACGCTGTCTTGAAAATCCTGCTGTTCCGGCATTTGATACGTTATTTCCTGTCGCTTGTAACGCCCATTGACTCGTCGTCAGCGCACGACGTCCCGTTTCAAGCCCCATGAATGTTGAACCCATTCGACTTCCTCCTTATGCATTTCGATTGAAGTGTGTCCGGTCAAACGTCGATTGACCATATGTAAAGTCATCCGCTTCCGGTACGAGCAATTGCAAATGCCATTCGATGTAATGTAACGATTGTTCCAATAACTCTGCGTTCAGCGCATTCGCTTTTCGCAGTTGCCCCATCGTCGCTAAGAGAGCACGAAGCGTTTCGACATCTTCAGGGTGTGACGCGATCCACTCCGTCATCGTCACGGTTCCCATGTATTCGATGCGTTCTTGCTCTAATGTCGCGATGCGTTTTAGCAAAACGGGTTCTTCCTTGACGATTTTCGAAAGGCGACTCATGTCGTTTTGAATCAATGCCTCTTTTTTCGAGAGTGCGAGCGCTAGTAACGCTTCATGCGCCTCCGTCAACTGTCGGATGATTTCCATATCGTGTTTGCTCCTTTTATCATGAGTCCGACTACTTTACTACCTTGCTATCGTTTCATATAAAAAGCGACCCGCGCATCCGTGCCCCGAGTCGCTTCTAATGTCAGTTTCATTCACCTTATTACAAGTTCAAGAAACGTTCCGCGATTTTATTCGCATCCGGTTTATAGGTTCCATCCTGAATGGCTTGTTTAAGGGAGGCAATTTTATCTGCCCGCGATGAAGTCGTTCCTTCGAAGCGCACGCGTGCTTCTTTTGAAATCGTCACTTCGTCTGTTCGATTCATTCGTTTTGTTTCGGTTCCTTCTACGGGTTGATTTCTTTCATACGTCTTGGGCATGTTCACCCATTTAGTCGAATCAATTCGCATGTGAACACCTGCTTTCTAGATTACGAGATTCTTGATTTAAGTTCGATACGTTCTCGGTTTCGAAGGGTCCACAGAATCTTGCATCGCTTGGGCGAGGTCACGTCGCAATTTTTCACGACAGTCAGCACAAATCGTCCCTTCATGAGAGGGTTTTCCGCAACTCTCACACGTGATTTCCATTTGAGAAATCTCAGAAATCAACAAGCGCCCTTCCTTGATATAACGAAAGACGGTCTCGCGTTTGACTCCTGTTTGTATCTCGACATCATTCGGTGAAGTTCGGACTTTCCGCCGCTCTCGCAAGAATTCGCGTACCTTTTCGAAATTCAGATGATCTTGACGCATACACGTCGGACAAAGATCAGAAGATTGTTTCATGAAAATTTTCCCACAAGATTTGCAGTTTACTACATCCATTTCCTTCACCTCATTCAGAGTATCGGCAGGAATGACGAAATATTAAATACTCCGAAATAAAGTTACTGCAGAAATTTCACTTGCGCCCGCTTCCTTGAGACGCACCATCGCTTGCCGGAGTGTTATTCCTGTTGTGTAGACATCGTCGACCAGCAAGATATTTTTCCCTGCAACTTCTTTCGTGACATGAAATGGATTCGATCGTTTAAGACGTTCTTCTCTTGATTTCCTACTCTGTGGTGTCCCTTCGTCGCGCTTTAATGCTAAGGTGACCTTCCCATTCATTCGTCTAGCGATTTCTTCTGCTTGATTGAATTTTCGCTCAGACAAGCGGTCACGGCTAAGCGGAATCGGAACGATCCATCCTCTTCTCATTTTTACCTTCTTCAACTCATCAGTAAACATCCGAATTAGGACAGTATCTCCTAAAAATTTATAACGATGCATGAATGCCTTCGCTTCCTCATTGTAAAGATACATCGTACGGGTATGAAGTGGTAAACCGAGATTTTGCCATCGTCGACAGTCCTGACAGAGATCGATACCTGGTTTGCCACAGTCCACACATCCACCACTTTTTACAAATTTCATTTTACAGGGATTACAAATGTTTTGGCTAGTCCACATATTACTCAGTTCCCAGTTAGGTATAAAGTCATGCTGACAGCATAAACACTTCATGAAGTCGTCCATCGATTCGCTTTTTGAATCTGATGGATGGCATAAAATAGGGCATCCGACCGATCATTGGCGAAAAATGAAATATCCCCGTCCGGGTAAGCCGCATCTCGTCCGACACGACCACTGATTTGAATCAAGGCTTTCGTACTAAACCCTTGATCAGCATCCAGGACGGCCACTTGTACGTTAGAAATCGTCACGCCACGCTCTAAAATCGTCGTCGTGAGCAAAATACCGTTCGTCGTACGAAATGCTTGGATTTTCTCAATGCGGTCCGGATCTTCCGCGTGGACGGTCGTCACATCAATACCGACTTCTTTCAATCGTGTTTGCCATGCTTCGAGCGCTGCGATTCGGGGGACGAACACGAGACGCGGTTGCTGTTCATACTGATGCAACCACTCAACGATCGACTGCATCGTAAACGGTGACTTCAATCGGGGAACCGGTAAAGGATGTCCATGATAACGCCGCATTAATCGTACTGTCGGATAGCGACGATGCCACATCGATGGCGTCGCACTTAATAAAATCAACGCTGCTTTTTGCGTCATCGCCCGTTTGACGTATCGATGTAGCGTCCAGTTCATATGAAACGGAAAGGCATCGACTTCATCTAATAAGACGACATCAAAACAAGACCGGTAATGAATCAGTTGATGTGTCGTGCTGACCGTGATTTCACCTAAGAGAAGACGATCCGCTGATCCACCATATAAAGATACGACGTGAGCAGTCGGAAATGCCTGTTTGATATGATGCGTCAATTCACGGACGACATCCGCACGTGGCGCCGTCACAAGAACACGCTTTCCGTTCGCCAATGCTCTTTCGATACCGGGGAAGAACATCGGTGTCTTCCCTGCTCCACAAACCGCGTGAACTAGCAACCTTCCACCACGGAGAATCGTCTGTTCGATAGCCGTCGCGACAGTCGTTTGAGCAGGTGTCAAACGAATCGGTTGATGCTGTGCTGGATGTACCGGATCGAGCGGACGGGTATCCGTAATGAGCTGATCACATGTGCGCAACTTCCCATAAGCAATGCATCGTCGACAATAATAGCAACGTTTTCCGCACGTGCAAGGGCCTTTGACCGGAAAGGCTCCACACCGCTGACACGTAAACGTCACGGCTGGAATGAGTTGATGCGTCGACAATCGGGTTTCCATCTGTTTTGCTGAAATCCATCTCCCGCGTATATCCATTGCTTCACTTCCTTCGTTTCCCATTTGCTTCATCTTGACGGACGAATGGGAAAATCGACAACGTATGCTGTATAAGAGATGTATGGATGGAATACGCGGTTTCTCAAAAAATAGTTTTGCTATCTCATATATCTGGACAAGAAAAAACACATTGACGATAGAGTCCGTCAATGTGTTTTCATCTTATTTTTTGTACCATGTGATACCGATCGCACCCGGTCCGAGGTGTGTACCGATGACTGGACCAAATACACTCATCTCGATTTGCGCATTTGGAAACTTCGTCTGTAAGGACGCAATCTCCTGTTCTGCTTTCGTAGAATCTTCTGCATGAATGACGCCGATTGTATACCCGGTTCCGTCTCCCTCGATATCTTCGTGCATCATCTCTTCGATTCGGTTGACGGCTCGCTTGAACGTTCGAATTTTTTCGAACGGAACGATTTTTCCGTCAACGAAATGAAGAACGGGTTTAATCTTTAAGAACGAACCGACGAATGCTTGCGCGACACTGAGACGACCTCCGCGTTGGAGGTGTTCGAGATCATCCACGACAAAATACGCACGAATGCGCTCTTTTAGTTCCTCTAAATGATGGACGATCGTTTCCGCCGTGGCTCCTGCATCTCGCAAACGAACCGCTTCTTGGACGAGAAACGCTTGCGGCATACAGGAAATACGTGAGTCGATAGGATGGACGTTCACATGATCAATCATCATATTGATCGTGTGCAACGCTTGATATGTCCCACTGATCCCGCTTGAAAGGGTGATGCCAATGATATCCGTTCCTTCTGGCAGTTGTTCAAACGTCGCAACGAGATCTCCAATATTCGGCTGTGAAGTTGTCGGAAGGCTACCCGTCCGAATCCGTTCATAAAAATCAGCAACCGAGATATCAAATCCTTCCCGATAAGCCTCCCCTTCAAAGATGACGCTAAGCGGTGCGACGTGCACTTGATGTTCTTCACAATACGTTGTTGGCAGATAGGCAGTGCTATCCGTTACGATCACAATCTGACTCATCCGTGATTTCCTCGCTTTTATAGTTCCGTCGTGACGTATACTTTCATACGTCACAATCGTTTATAAGTGTAGCACTTCTGAGTGGATAAAAAAAGGAAGATGGGAGTCCTGCTCCCGTCTTCCTATCCGTTCATACGACGACGACCCATCCACGGCGAATCGCTTCGACGACCGCACCGGTGCGGTCTGGAACGTTCATTTTCCGAAGAATCGAAGATACGTGGTTTTTAACTGTCTTTTCACTGATATATAATGTATCGCTAATCGCACGGTTCGAGAATCCATCTGCCAGTAGCTGCAAAACTTCACATTCACGCCGTGTCAATACGTGCAGTGGTGCTTCAGCCACCTGACGTTCAACCGGTTGTGACGCCATCGTTTGTTTCATCTTCATGAGACGTCTATATTCCTGAAGTAGATTTGGTGTCACTTTCGGGTGTACATATCCACCTTCACGATAGACGGAACGAATCGCGTTGACGAGTTCATCCGTCGCCATCTCTTTCAATAAATATCCGACGGCTCCCGCTCCTAAGGCGTGCATGACATATGTCTCATCATCATGGATCGATAAGATGATGACCCGAACTTCCGGGTGTACTTCCATTAAACGTTTCGTTGCATCGACACCGTTGACTTGTGGCATATTGATATCCATCAATACGATGTCTGGTTGGTGTGCTTCGACGAGAGGAATGACATCTACGCCGCTCTCTCCTTCCGCTACGACTACGAACTCTTCCTCGAAGTCAAGAATTCGTTTTACTCCCTCACGGAATAACTGATGATCGTCAATGATGACTACTTTCACTTGCTCGTTGTTCACAGTGTTTCCCCTCTCGCTTCGGATTCCTCGATCGGAATCTTTACCTTGATGACCGTCCCGCCCCCAGGGTACGTTTCGACCTCGAATTCTCCATCGATCAATTCAATGCGTTCACGCATCCCGATCAATCCAAACGACTCGTCATGTGAGTCGACGATCGAGTCGAAGTCGAATCCGACTCCGTTATCCTTTACGTGAATGCGAATGGAATGTTGATATTGTTCTATGATAATACGAATGTCCTTTGCATTGGAATGCTTCACGGCATTTTGGACAGCTTCTTGAACGATCCGGAAGACCGCGACCTCATAGGTGGAGTCAATCCGTTCGCCACCGCCTAGATATTTAAATTGAATCTCAATATTCGAAATTTCTTGCATATGTCGTAAATACCGCTCAAGCGTCGGGACGAAACCAAGATCGTCCAACGTCATTGGACGGAGATCATAAATAATGCGACGAATGTCCGCTAATCCGTCTCGAATCAAGACACGAAGACGATGAATTTCCTCAAAAGCAGCTTCTGCTCCATTGTGTTGATGAATTTTTTCAATCAGATCCGCCCGAATTAATACGTGCGCCAATGTCTGCGCTGGACCATCATGCATTTCGCGAGATAACCGCCGTCGTTCGTTTTCAGCAGATTGAAAAACTTTTAAGCCCATTTCCTGTTTTTGCATCGCTTTTTCGTACTTCTCATTCATGACTTGCATATCGTCCGTCAAAAAATTCAAGACAACGGATACACGTCCAATCAGCATATCCGCTCGTTCGATTGTTTCGTCTAACTGAATGAGACGACGTTCCAACTCATCACGCCGCTTCCGGCAATTCATCTCATCCCGTTGATTGATAAACGACTCCAGTTGTAGTGAGTTCGCTGTTTCATAGGCTTTCCGAACATCTTGCTCCGAATAGTTTTCGAAATTTTTGCTGACGATGACTAGTCGTGTCTTGGCATCCTTAATATGACGTTCTAGTCGCTCTGCTTCTTTTATATAATCATGGACACGAACTTTCAAGTCGCGCAATTCTTGCTGGATTTCAGCATATTGCTCTCTCGAATCCTCCGTGATCCGAACGATCTCTTCGCGACTTTCCTCTACGACACCAATGATGTTTTGTACGATATCATTCAACGACAGTCGCTCCTTCATTTCATGCGTCATCGTGACTCCCTCCGGTCCTTACCACTCAAATGGTTGTCTCTCTCTCTGAACGTCGTTATGCTAGAAAGAACTAGTCAACGAGGAGGACATTAATAGTATGACATTATCTCATTATTATACAGTAAAAGAAAACGGTTTCCACGAAATCATTATTCAAAAGTCTCGATTCATTACATATATTTCTCGCATTTCTTCCGAAACAGAGGCACAAGACTTCATTGCGCAGATTAAAAAGAAGCATCATGATGCAAATCATAACTGTTCTGCGTATGTCATCGGGGAACAAAATCAAATCCAAAAAGCGAGTGATGATGGTGAACCTAGCGGAACAGCAGGCGTCCCGATGCTTGAAGTACTGAAAAAAAGAGATTTACGCGATACCGTTGTTGTGGTCACACGTTATTTTGGCGGCATTAAGCTTGGTGGCGGTGGATTAATTCGTGCCTATGGCTCAAGCGTCTCGGAAGCATTGAATGCAATCGGCGTTGTTGAACGGATTCAGCATCAAGTGGTAGAAGTGCACATTGACTATACGTGGCTTGGAAAAATTGAGAATGAACTTCGATCAAGCATTCATCCAATTGATCAGATTCATTATTTGGATCAAGTTCAAGTCGATGTCTTAGTCAAAACGGCAGATGTTCCTACCTTTATTGAATGGATGACAGATCTGACGAATGCGCAAGCCCACTTCCAAGAAGGTGCTTTTCGCTACCTCGAACGTGACATTCTTTCCTGACCTGCTATACTGATTGTAAAGATTCCGAAAGTTTTTTAATAATTCTGTTAAGTAAGGAGTACTTGAAATGGATGAACCGATACGATCACGGTCAAAGAAAAAAAGAAGCGTTCTTGGTTCAAGCGTCTTGTTTTTTATTTTTGATCATTTTAGTAACTGGCGGTGCAGCATTCGCTTACGTCGCCAACAAGACTCTTCAAACGGCTAATGAGACAAAAGTCGACTTAGCACGTGGAGACAAGTCAGAAAAACGTGAAGCGGCAGTCGACTTGACGAAGGACCATTTCTCCGTCTTGCTTGTCGGAACGGATGAACGTCCCGGAGACACATCTTCTCGCGCTGATACGATGATCATCGCCACATTCAATAAAACAGATCAAACCGTAGACATGGTCAGCATCCCTCGAGATTCTCTCGTACAAATCCCTTCTGTCGGATATGAAGATAAAATCAACCATTCGTATGCTTATGGAGGAATTGATTCAACGATTGAGACAGTCGAAACGTTGTTTGATATTCCTGTAGACTATTACGCCTCCATCAACTTTAATGGTGTCGTTGCTATCGTCGATGCGCTTGGCGGTATTGATGTCGACGTCAAACTACCGATCGACACACTCGACTCTTCCGATAAACGAAACAGTATCAAACTCGAACCTGGTCAGCAGACACTCAATGGGGAAGAAGCGTTGGCCTACGCCAGAATGCGTTATGAAGACCCTGAGGGTGATATCGGACGTACAAAACGCCAGCAACAAATCGTACAAGCGATTATCGAACAGTCGACTTCCTTCGGTTCGATCACGAAACTCAATGACTTGATGGATGCTACAGGCGATAACTTCAAAACGAATATGTCACTAACGGAAGCCTTCCAGCTACAACCGTTCGTCAAATCACTCGGATCCATTAATCGTATTGATTTAACGGGATCAGATACGAAAATCAATGGCGTCTATTACTATCAAATCGATCCACTTTCACTTGCCGAAGCTAAAACAACATTAAAAGAACAGCTCAATTTACCTGCTGATGACGCTACTGACATGACGACATCAGAAGAGGCGACGGATGATACGACGACTACGATCAACTGATCATGCAGCTTTGCTAGAACTTCAACGTCTTGCTTATCGAGTCGAAGCGCGTCTACTGGAAACAGTAGACTTTCCACCTTTATCGGAAACGATCGATGACATCGAAGCGGAGCAACCGAACGGGTTCGTTTATCTCTTGCATGATAGCGTAGTCGGTGCGATCACATATGTTGATGGAACGATCACGCGCCTCGTTGTGAATCCGGAATATTTTCGCCAAGGCATCGCCCAATCCTTACTGCACCACCTGCTTCAGCATGATCACGTGAAGCATGTCATGACAGGTGCGCGTAATCTTCCTGCCCTTACGCTCTACGCTCGTTTTGGCTTTACGGAAGTCCAACGTGAGTGGCGCCACGATATCGAACTTGTCTTTTTGACTCGAATTTAAAGCTTCATTAAGCGAAAACAAAGAAGCAGCAGACGCCTGTCTGCTGCTTCTTTGTGCGGTTTAAAAGAATAGGAATCCGAGAACGGCTCCAATCAACACGATTCGTAACGGCGACTGTTTATAAAAACGAAGTAAACAGAACAAACCGAAGGCAATCAAGAAATCAAGACCACTCTTGATGCTTGACGTAAAGATTGGATCATAAAGAGCGGCAAGCAAGATACCAACGACGGCAGCATTGACGCCAATCAAGATCCGACCGACCGATTGATTCTTCCGAATACGATCCCAGTACGGTAAAACACCGATGACGAGTAGGAATCCTGGTAGGAAGATCGCGAGCGTCGCAAGAATTCCTCCAGAAACACCAGAAACGATCGTACCGAGATACGTCGCGAACGTAAAGAGTGGTCCTGGTACCGCTTGTGCAGCGGCGTAACCAGCAAGGAACGTATCCGTGTTCATCAATCCAGGTACGAGTGTCTGCTCAAGGAATGGCAAGACGACATGTCCGCCACCAAAGACGAGGGCACCGGCACTGTACATAATACTCGTCAGTTGGACGGTTCCCGTCGTTGCTTGAGCGAGAAACGGTGTGACGGCAAGTAAGACGAAGAATAAGACGAGTGCCGTGATGCTAAGTAGGCGTGGTACGCGAATCGACAAGGACCCACCCGTCTCCGTCTCTTCTTTAAACCAGAAGAACGCAAGAAGACCTGCGAGCAACAAGACACCGACTTGTGCCAGTGGATGTGCGATCAAGAGTACGCCTGCTAGCGCCAGTAGCATCAACGTCATCCGTTTGACGCCTGTCGCAAGTTTCATTCCCATGCCAAGGACGGCGTCAGCAACGATTGCAACCGCAACGAGTTTCAAGCCATGAATGAATCCGGCTTCTGCGACATCGAACTGTGTCGCAAGAATCGCGAACAGAATCAAGGCGATACTCGACGGTAACGTAAAGCCGACGAAGGAAATGATCGCCCCTGCTACGCCTCCACGGATCAAACCGATTCCCATTCCGACCTGACTCGAAGCGGGACCCGGGAGGAATTGACAGAGCGCAACTAAGTCAGCATATGCTTTCTCATCAATCCATTTTTTCCGTTTGACATATTCTTCATAAAAATACCCGAGATGGGCGACCGGACCTCCGAACGACGTCAGTCCGAGCTTGAACGATACAAGAAAGATTTCAATTAAACGATGCATGTTTCACCTCCATCCTTCATTCTACATAAAAGATGTTAAGTTCTTGTGAACTTCAACGATTTTTCTTTCCATAAGTCCCTTTTCGCCACAATTTCTCCATGGGACCTTGCGGATGAAACTGGAGATATCTGTTTGAAGCAACACCTTGTGCGATCAAAAGCAGGAAAACGAGTAACAGTCCTTGCCATAACGGTGTCGTTCCATGTTGTCCACTGAAGAAGACGAACACGGTAAAGACGACTGTATGCATCAAATAATTCGTCAATGCCATCCGTCCCAGTCCAGCAAACCATTGCATGCGTCCAGCACGAACGAGTAGCGCAACGGCACAAGCATAGGTGATCGCAAGCGTGCGTCCTGAGAGCCAGACGTAAAATAGATTGATGGATCCGTCTGGTACGTCAGCATGCGCCTGTATGATTCCTGCAAATGATGGAAGTGTCAGGAGTAAACTAATTCCAAGCGTCCACCACAGGAAACGATTCGTCGGTGGCGCTGTGCTGAAGCGTTCCATCAAATAGGCTCCAATCAAGAACAGGGATAAAATTTCTGGCCAAATGACACCAGAATTCATGAGGGCTTCCGGTAATTGAACTGTCGCGTGATGTGATAAAAATCCGAGGAGATCGCGCGATGCGACGAACGACTGAAGTGTCTTATCTAGCTCGACGACGGGAGTGTCGCCCAATTGACGAGCCCCAAAGAAAATAAGTAGGTAGAGCAAAAGGGCATAGATTTGAAATGCTGCCGCAAACAAAAGCTTCGTGATCGGCTTTGTTTTTATAAATAACAATAAGATAAAACCGGTCAACGCATACGTATGTAAAATATCTCCCTGCCAAATACATAAGTGTAGTAGTCCAATGACGAGAAGAATCCCGAGACGTCGTGCAAAAATTGTCTTCGGTAATCCTTTTTGCTGCAAACGCTGGATGAACAGATAAAAACCTGCTCCAAACAAGACACTAAACAGCGTATAGAATTTTGTCTGGATGAAGAGGTCAAACACCAAACGAATCGCTTGATCGACGTCTCCCATCATCGCATTCGGTCGATCGCCAAGAAAACTTGGCATGTTGACAAATAGAATGCCACATAAAGCAAATCCCCTCAAAATATCCAAGTACTGAATGCGTTCATTTTTATTTATTTCTTGCATTTTCTCATCTCCCTTAAAAAAAGACCGCACATTGAGATGAGCGATCTTTTTAAATCATTTCGTTGTAAGACGTTCTAATAGTTTGAGAATCGGTCGATATTTATCCCCTAACAAACCCAATGATTCGACTAAAATATCTAGTACGATCAATAAGATAACGAGAGAAATAAAAGCACCGAGCGAATTCGTTTGCGAAAAGAGGATTGCCGTCATTCCGAACACACCACAAAGTCCATAAATCACTAAAACGGCTTGTCTCATCGTAAATCCTAAATCGAGTAAGCGGTGATGCAAGTGCTCTTTATCGGGTGCGAACGGCGGTCTCCCTTGTAACATACGACGCACGATAGCGAACAGCGTGTCTGAAATCGGAATCCCGAGCAAAATGACTGGTACAGCAAGTGAGAATAAAGTTACATTTTTGAATCCAAGTAGGGAAAGTACGGCCAGCATATATCCAAGATACAGCGAACCCGTGTCTCCCATGAAAATTTTTGCCGGATAAAAATTATGAAACAGAAAACCGAGCGTACTCATAAGCAAGAGGATCGCAACGATCGTCACGTAGACGTTCCCTTGAATCACAGCTAAACTAATTAGCGTCAACAAGACGATACTCGATACGCCAGCAGCTAGTCCGTCTAAACCATCAATCAAATTGACGGCATTCGTGATACCGATGACCCACAAGAAGGTCAGTGGCACACTCCACCACCCGAGATACAGCTGTTGATCAAACGGCAAATTGATGAACTCGATTCGAATCCCACCATTTAAAACAATGACTGCCGCTACGATCTGTCCCATTAACTTCAGCCTAGCATTCAGTTGAAAACGATCATCCAACATACCGGTCATGATGATCACGAAACTACCGACTAATATATGAGTCGCATATGGACTCGATGGTTGTAAGATAAAGTATCCGATCATGAATGAGATATAAATCGCAAGCCCACCTAGACGTGGCATGATTCGAACATGTACTTTTCGTGCATCCGGACTATCCACCGCGCCCACTGCAATGGCAAAACGTTTGACAACGGGGGTAATCAGCAATGCAGCGATGAAACAGACAATGGACGCTGTCCATAACATAATAACATCACGCTCCTGCGCGAATTATACCACATTCTTCTTCCAAAAATCGTTCGTTCCCATTCTGTAAACAAAAAGCATAGGCTTATGCTTGTGCGACTCGGAATTGCAACACGTCTTGGTCTTGCCACTCCGTCACGTCTAAGACGACTTTGATTGCAAGGGTCGTTTTAGCTTCGATTGGGGACGTTAACGCTACCTGCAATGTCTGCAAGATTTGTTCCCCGTTCATAAGTTGTAACGGAAGCGTTCCGAGTTGAATCGCCTGTTCATATCCGTTTCGAATCAAAAACAATCCTGTCATCCTATTTTCGTTCTTCTCGTTCCAAACATTCATGACATTGACTTCTTCATTCTTCAACGTCGGGGTTGAATAGAATGTCTGACGTACACGTCGCGCTTCAGCATCAAGGAAGTCCGATGGAATCTCGAGATCATGCGTCTCTTCTAAACTAAATAAGAGACGAATCTTTTCCGGGAAATTTTCTTCATCCGTTAAGAAAAGTTCTTCCTCGGAAAAATCAAGCCAACATGGCATACTACTCATCGGTACGAACTCCGGAATATCTTCCGTCGTCAAAACCTTTCTGCCAATCAGACGATTGGCTTCGTCTAACACGAGTAATGGAAGACCATCTACATGAAAACTATTTTCTAATGTATTTCGAAACAACGCGACGATTGAAATCGGCGAGGAGGATAGGTCCACTTGCAGCGCTTCGACGGACAGTTGATTTAACTCCAAGTCTGGCAATTGATTAGCATGGTAACGGAAAAGATATTCATCTTCTTTCTCGATCAACATATCTTCTGTAAAAATCAATCGAGGCTTATACAGTCCTGTATTTTCTGGTGTCTCTGCTTCTAAAATGATTTGTTTTCTGCGATTAAACATCTAACTCCATCTCCTCGATTTCTTCATCTAGCATGATATATTCGGACAATCGTTGTAAGACATAGGCAACGGGATACTCGATTTCAGCAATCGTGTAGTTAAAGATTTCAAAGCCTTCCTTTTCGTACATCCGAACAGGCTGTTCCTGACCGTAACTCCGAAGATGAATACCTTCTTTTAGCGTATTCATCGTCGTCAAATGTTCCGTCCAGTGCTCTTCGATCGATGCCAATAGCTGATCTCGGATCAGCTCGTCTACTGCAGGATTCTTTAGTTCCTCTATCCATTTTTCACGACGAGCGGAAACAATGTTCACATAATACGCTTTGACCTCTTCCGGCTGTTCTAAATCATCTGGAAGTGGTACTTCGTCGTTTAGTAATTCGTCCATCGCGAACTGGAACTCTTCCTTTGGCCACTCTTCCGGTACGAGTTCTGCAGAAAGATAACGATCCACGATACGTTCGATCGTCCGCTCGACCATTGGTAGTACCATATCTTGAATGTCTTCTGCATCTAGTACTTGGTTACGGATCGCATAGATGACAAGACGGTGCTGATGAAGGACGTCATCGAGTTTAACAAGTTCCTCTCGAATCGAATAACCTGTCCCCTCGCATGTTTCTTGCGCATAGCTCAATAATGCTTGTGCTTCTTTTAACGTAACCGGTTCATGCTGACTCGTCTTCACTTTTTTCAAGACTTTCTCCAGTCGATCCTTTGCAAAACGCCGGACGAGGTCATCTTCGAGTGATACGATGAATTGACTTTTACCTGGATCTCCTTGACGTCCTGAACGTCCTCTTAGCTGGTTATCAATCCGAACCGACTCATGACGCTCGGTACCGATGACAAACAACCCACCTGCTTCTTTCGCAATCTCATCCAACGTAATATCTGTCCCTCGTCCTGCCATGTTCGTCGCGATCGTGATGCGTCCGTGTTGTCCGGCTTCACGAATGATGTCAGTTTCTTGGTCGACCGTCTTTGCATTCAGGATTTGGTACGGTAACTGATGTGTATCTAAAGCTTCAGCTACGGCAAATGATTGTTCGATGGACGTCGTTCCGATCAATACGGGTTGCCTTCTTGCATGTGCTTCCTTCGTCGCACACGCCACAGCTTCATATTTCTCCTCTTTCGTTGCGTAAATGATGTCAGAAGAATCTTCACGGAGTTTCGGGCGATTGGTCGGGACTTGTACGACATCCATTCCGTATGTCTTTAGAAGCTCTTGTCGTGAAGTTTGTGCCGTACCTGTCATGCCTGAAACAAGCTCGTACATCCGGAAATAATGTTGAATCGTAACTTGGGCCGTCGTTTTATTTTCTTCCGTAATGTCAATGCCTTCTTTTGCTTCAATGGCTTGATGGAGCCCATCCGACAAACTTCGTCCTTCCATGATGCGTCCTGTAAATAAATCAACCAACTCGATTTTCCCATCTTTTACGATGTAATCAACGTCTCGTTTCATGACGATGTGAGCACGCAAGGCTTGAACCATGTAATGATAAAGTACTTGATGCTCAGCTGCGAAGAGATTATCGATGGCGAAGTTCTCTTCGATGATCGAAATTCCTTTATCCGTAAGCGAAACTGCTTTGATCTCTTCGTCGTATTCGTATGCATCCGTAGGAAACTTTGATACGATCAGCTTCGCGACGGTTTGTAATCCTTCGTGCACCGAGCCCTTACCTGCCATGATGAGTGGTGTTTTCGCTTCGTCGATTAAAATACTATCGACTTCATCGATGATGGCAAAATGATGTTTTCGTTGTACACGGTCTTCCTTCCGATTGACGAGATGATCTCGCAAGTAGTCGAAGCCAAATTCTGTACCGACTCCATATGTAATATCTGCGCCATAGGCCGCACGTTTCTCATCAGGTGACAGATCAGGAACATTTAGTCCGACTGTTAAACCAAGAAAACGGTGAATTTCTCCGATCTGATCCACGTCTCGTCGTGCCAAGTAGTCATTGACGGTGATGACATGAACCCCTTTACCACTTAAGGCTTTTGTAAAACTCGGTAACGACGCGACTAATGTTTTTCCTTCCCCCGTCGCCATTTCTGCGATATGACCGTCTAGTAACGCAAGACCACCAATCAATTGAACATCGTAATGACGCATGCCTAACGTACGAACACTTGCCTCTCGGACAAGAGCAAATGCCTCCGTCTTCAGTTGATCAATCGTCTCACCGGCTTCGATGCGTTCCTTTAGGTGGATTGTTTGATTTTTTAATTCATCATCCGTCATCGCTTGATAACGACTTTCTAACGCATTGATTTCTTTTACGATTTTCATATAGTTCTTCAGTCGCTTAGACTGTTCGTTGAATGTATTTTTTACGAGTTGAAGCACTGTTTTTCTCCTCTCCCCACGTCCACGTGACGTCAGGTCCGACAATTTTTTCATCTACGTATCCATTATATCAGTTAAAAAATGGAACAGAAGAGATAAAAACCATTTTTAAGAAAATCATTTACTTATTTTAAAAATAAATCTTTATTTTGGAATTCATTCAACAAAAAAAACGCCTTTCTTTAAAAAAGAAACGACGTTTTTTGAAAAAACTACATAAAAATCGGAACTTCTGCCGATGAATCATATGTATAGATTCCACGACCCACTTTTTGAATCGCCGGGTTTGCCTGTTCAACTTTTGCCATGAGCTGATAAATGTTACTGATTTGGTGACGATAACGAAGTTCGAGTTCCATCTGAATATCTCGTGCTGACATCGACTCGCGTTCGCGCATCAAATCACTGATTTGGTGTACGTAAACTTCCAGTGGATACCGCTGATTCACTCTTCGTTGTTTCAATGGACGCTCTAGTGCAACAGAAACTTCCTGTGCATGATCTTGATTCGTTCGACTTAATTCAGCTACTAAGTACTCTGCTCTTCGTTGAAGACGACGATATTCTTCTTCGATTTCCATCAGCTCTCTGTAAATATGTTCATTCGGATCCATACTTTTTACCTTCTTTCTTGTATTGATGACACAATAATATTTCAATTATGTTTCAATTGTATGTTTTTTGAAATAATATTACCATTTATTTACCTTTTTGTTATATGATTTCTATGTTATTTTAATTTTTTTGTAATATTGGCAATTTTTTATCTGTTGCTGATTTCCATTTTTATCTTAACAGAAAGGAGCGAACCTAGAACATAAAATTATTGTTTTTAATATATAATTTTAAATCTTTCTTCATTTTGTCATTTTTATATCCTGTTTTACAATACTAAATTTAAAAGGAGAGCACACTATGCCTACTAAAACTTCCGTCTTGATCGCAAGTATTGCTTCGGCCGTACTTTTCACGGTAGCCGCCCCAACACCCGAGGCATCTGCTGCTTCTATCACGAAAGCTACTTATCAAACAACAGATGCATTGAATCTTCGCGCTTCTGCTACTACTTCCTCTAAAAAATTGTTGACGATCCCTAAAGGAAAATCAGTCGTTTCTTCGTATAAAACAGGGAACTGGTACAAAGTCTCTTACAGTTCTAAGACGGGTTATGTCTCGGGAAGTTACTTGAAGAAGAAAGCGGCCGTTAAAGCTAGTACTGTCGGTACATCCTTTACGAAGACGAACTACACGACGACGGATTCGTTGAGCCTTCGTAAGTCTGATTCTGCTGCTTCGACTAAATTATTGACGATTCCTAAAGGAACAACACTTTCCTCTTCTTACAAGAAGGGAAGCTGGTATAAAGTATCTTACAAATCAAAAACCGGTTATGTTGCTGGTTCTTACTTGAAAAAGAAAGCGGTCGTCACAGCAAGTGCTACCGGTACGACATTCGCGAAAACGAACTACATTACGTTGGACGCTTTGAATTTACGTACATCGAATTCTGCTACCTCAGCTAAACTACTAACGATTCCTAAAGGAAAGATCGTTACCTCTTCGTATCGGAAGGATAACTGGTACCAAGTGTCTTACGGTAGTAAAAAAGGCTATGTCTCAGGAAGTTACTTGAAGAAAACGACGTCTTCTTCTGCTTCTTTACCACCTGTCGGATCTGCAGCTGATTATTCAGGTACGACGATGTATGTTCTCGTTCCTTTTAATGATTCATTGACATTACGGTCTGGTGCAAGTTCGATCAGCCCTTCTATCGGTACACTGCCACGTGGTTCCGTTGTTACGGTAACGAATGCTTTACATAAGACAAAAGGATTCGTCGCTGTCAAAACATCTGATGGACGTTATGGATATGTCGAAGCGACGTATCTCTCGCTCTTCCAGCCTTCTATGTCTGCTCGTCCACTCGTCGTCTTAGATCCTGGGCATGGTGGACATGATGTTGGTGCCGCACGATACGGTATTTATGAACGTGATATCGTCATGTCAGTCGCTAAACTCGTAGCCGAGCGCCTATCTAAAACAGTCGATGTGAAGTTGACACGTTATACGAATGATTACTATCCTTCGTTAACAGATCGTAGCGTCATCTCGAACGCCCATAAGACAAACATCTTCGTCAGTATCCATATTAATGCTGCATCTTCAACAAGTGCTTATGGCGCTGAAAACTTCTATTACAGAGGTAATGCATCTGTTGCTCTATCACGAAATCTCCAAAACAATCTTGTTAACTCGATTGGATTACGTGATCGTGGTATTAAATTCGGGAACCTCGCTGTTCTTCGCGGTACGAATGCACCCGCTACATTAACGGAACTTGGTTTCCTATCCAATGCTAATGACCGGGCGAAACTCGTTTCTCCTTCTTATCAGCAACGCTATGCTGATGCAGTAGCAAACGCGATTCTTTCTTCCCTCTAACCAAAAAATAACGCTCAGCCGAATCATACGGCTGAGCGTTATTTTTTTTGAAAAAAGAAGAGATTCAGGGAAATCACTTCTTTTTCTGACACATAAAAGAAAAGAGAGGTTGATTGCGATTCAATCATCAGGGAATGAATGAATCTCAGTTAGCGACTAGCGAGGATTTGCTCAAGGGAAAGCAAATCTGTCGAATCGACACGATAGTCTGCCTCATGGAGCGCCGACTCCGGTCCTACACCGACGGCATACATACCGGCAGCGTGGATGGCAGTGATGCCCGCTGTCGCATCTTCTACACCGATGCAACGGCTTGGTTCGACGTCGAGCGCTTCCGCAGCACGGAGAAACACTTCAGGGTGTGGTTTCGATTGTGCAACAGTTGCAGCATCTACGATGTCATCAAAATAATGTCGAACCTTTAATGCCTCGACGACCATCAGCGCATTTTTAGAAGCGGACGCCATCCCGATTTTCAGCCCAGCGTTTCGGATTTCATCAAGGAATGCAGTGATTCCAGGAAGAAGATCCTGTTCAGAGATGTGCTGGATCAATGTGACATAGTGTTCGTTCTTCTTCGCAGCGAGTGCTAGCTTCTCGTCTTCCGAAAAAGCATCCTGTTTTCCACCGAGCGCAAGGATACGCTCGAGTGAATCCATCCGGCTGACACCTTTTAATGTCTCATTGAATTCCCGGTCGAACGGGATATCCAAATCCTCTCCTAATTGTTTCCACGCTAAGTAGTGATACTCTGCTGTATCCGTGATTACGCCGTCTAAATCAAAAATGACCGCTTCGATCGTTGGTGCCATCCGACATCCATCCTTTCATACATCGTCCATGAAAGGCAAGAAATCGAATGACACGTTGTGCAAACGATTGCACTTGCCTCACAAACAATTTTACTAATTCTCTCATCTCTTTGCAAGCGTTATCAAATGTTTTACTTAAAAAGAAAAACACCTTGCGATTTCAGCAAAGTGTTTTTCGTCCTGTTATCCTTTTAAGAGACCAATCACTCGGACGTTGATTGCTTTCGGTTGGAACGCGAGCATGTTCTCCATGTCTTGCGCAATCCGTTCCTGCACTTTCCCCGCCGTCTTGATGATCGACATTCCGTACTTGATATGAACAGACAAACTGATCGTAATCTCGCCGCCGACATCTTCGACCTTCACGAGTTTAACCATCTGTTTCTCTTGCAGTTTTGAATCATCTGCTGTGAAGGCGATCCCTTCCGTTTCTTGAACGGCTACGCCTGCGATGACCTCGATGACTTGTTGCGAGACGTTCACGACACCGTCTGCGTTATTTAAATTATACGACATTCCTTCCACGCCCTTCGTCTTGTAATCCATCTATCTTAAAGTGTAAAGCATTCCGTCTTATTTTGAAAGGTCTTCCCGTTTCTCGACGATTGGACGAATATCAATCTCAATCAAAGGACGGAGGACACGAACGACGAGCGGGTGTATGATGATACCGACGATCAGCAAGGCAACGCCAATCATGATCAGTAACGCTAGCCACGGTTGCGGTACGAATGCATCCGTCACATATTGGCGCCACGCCATGACGAAAAAGACGTGAAGCAAATAGACATAGAGGCTGAGTTCCCCCGCCCGTGTGATGAGCGGAAGGCGACGCATCGGAATCAACATCATGAAACCAAGGGAAGCCGCAATTGACAAGAAATAAATGACACTATGTTTGATGACACCTAACCAGGCATCGCTATCGTATTGATCAACATAAGGGAAACGATGCTTGAAGGCATTCGCAAAATCAACGATCTCTTGTGGTGTGTCACGCCACGCTTCAAATAACAAAAAGCCCATGACGGCCACAAATGTGATCCCACCGATTAAGCGGACGTTCATCCGTCGCTTAAAGTTTTTCGGCATTTCAAAGATCCGGATGAATTCGTGTTCTGATAAATAGTTTCCGAGTAAGAAGTACGGATAGAACATGATCAACTTACGAAGTGCTAAGAAGCCTGTATTCTCAAGCTCAAAACCATATAATAGAGCGAACGCGAGACCGAACCAGACGTAGCCGCGTAAATGGACGACATAAGGCGTCACGATATACCAGACGACCATGACGAATAAATACCAAAGTGCCCAGTATGGCCGTAATAGATGCGTTCCAATGTTTTCTCCTGAGAAAATCGGGTTTCCTTCCCCGAGTGTCGCCCAAGATCCGATCAAGATCTGCCAGACACAATACACCGCGAAAAGCTGGATGACACGTAAATACTTGTTTTCGCGGAAGAAATAACCGCTTAAAATAATGAATAATGGCATATGAAACGAATAAATCAATAGATAGACCGTTTCGAGTAATTTTCCATCATAATCAAACCGTAAATCTGTCAGCATGTGACCGATGACGACGAAAATGACAAGAAAACCTTTAATATTATCAAACCACGGATTCCGATTCATGTTACACTACCCCTTATACTCCCTCGAAAGGAACGAATGTTTATGAAAAAGACACTCCTGATTCTATCCATCGTCTTGAACGTCGTTCTCCTTGCATTGTTACTGGGACGTAAACCGCTCGAACTGTTCGAAAGCGTCTTACCTGCAACGAGTACGACTCCAGTCACGACATTCCAATACGATAAGAATCCGAACTATGTCCGTTTGAATAGTCTATTCCATACTTATCAATACCCAAAATCAGCGAACGCTGTCATGTTAGGTGACTCGATGACGAATTTTGCCGATTGGCGCATCTTGATGGATGATCCGACAATTATTAATTTCGGGATTCCTGGCGATACGACAGAAGGCTTTTTGACTCGTCTCGACCTAATTCTCGAGATGAAACCAAAACGCGTCTTCCTGATGGGTGGTATTAATGATATCCGTCACTATACGCCGATTCCACAAATTACCGAGAACATGACGACGATCGTGACGACACTTCGAAAAAATAACATTGACGTCGTCGTTCAGTCAACCGTTCCTGTGGCACCGAAGTATTCAGACTCCGTCCGAATCAACCGTGATGTCGAAGCGTTGAACCGGAATTTACAAAATCTCGCTCAATCGCTTAAGGTTCCATTCGTCGACTTACGACCTGTCTTGACGAATAAACAAGGATATCTTCAGAATCGCTTGACGTATGATGGATTACATCTCGTCGGTGGCGGTTATCTACGCTGGAGCGATGCCCTGAAACCTTATGCATTGCAAGCAGATATAACAGCAAACAAATAATCGATGGCACATCAAAAAAACGGCTCATCCCGATGATCAGGATGAGCCGTTTTTCGATTCTTAATCTTCTTGGTTCTTGACACCCATGTACGCTGCGACACTCGATGCTGAGAAAACCGCAACGGCAACGATACCGACAGCAATCCAAATCACTTGATCCATCATTTCTTTATATCCCCCTTTATGTAACCGCTCACTTCTACATTTAGCGTACACGAATTTCGTCAAGAAAGAAACACATTTTCCATGTCTAATGACTAGACGATTCGGGAAAAAGTAACTATAGTAGAAGGACAACTACAAATTGTCAGAAAATTCGATTATTTAACAAGGAGGTGTTTCTGATGGCCACTTCATTGCTTACGCCGAAAGTGACGTTACGACATCGAAGTACTCTCAACTTTGGATATTGGCTTGTCATCGGATGCATAGGATGGGGGATGCTTGCCCTCGTCACGAATGTTGGTACCGTTATTAGTCGTCTTCCTTTATATGAAAGCATTCCCCTCGCCATCCTTGTACTTGGTCTCACAGGTGTCGTACTAAAAATGGCGCGTGACGAGTGGTGGATTCGTTATCTCGAACGTCAGACCCAGTATTACATCGGACACGAGACCGTGACCGGTTGGTGTACGACGATTGATAGCATGTGGCTGATCCGTAAGACGATGCGCCGTGAACTTCGCTTGCTCTACCGACAACTTGCCAAGACGAAAGCATCGGAAGAAGTGAAACAGACGCTCGCCCTCCAGCTCGTCGAACGTGGTGTGCTCATCGTCTATTCTCGACCAAAAAGTGATCATCCTGCTTGAAACGAAAAGAGGACTGCCCCATCATCTTCTATGAAAGAAGAAGATGGGACAGCCCTTTTTTACTGTTTCAGCCAATCCGTTGCTGCTTCAATCGTTGGCATGACGAGTTGGTGACCATTATTCGACCACGTGACGTCGACTGATGCACCAGCTTGTTTCAAGAGTGCTGATAACTCTTCCGTTTCCTGAGCCGGACAGATCGGATCATTACTACCTGCACCGATGAAGACGCGCACGTCCGATAGGTCAGGTAACGTCACACCACGACGTGGTACCATCGGATGCAACAGAATCGCTTGTTTGAACAAAGCTTCTTCGAACAACATGTTCGCCGCGATGTTCGCCCCGTTTGAGTATCCGACTGGAATCAGACGATCGAGATCAAAACTACGCTCTGTTGCTTGATCACGTAAAAACTGAATTAAACGTGCTGTCCGTAAAGCGAGGTCTTCTTCATCGAAGATGCCTTCCGCGAGTCGTTTGAAGAATCGTGGCATCCCGTTTTCCGAGACTTCTCCGCGGACGGACAAGTAGCCTGCTTCCGAATCGAGCAACGAGACGAGCCCGACGAGATCTTGTTCCGTTCCACCTGTGCCATGTAAGAATAAAAAGATCGGTGCGTCTGCTGTTTTTGGTGCTTGGTATAAATGAATCATACGAGTCTCCCCTTCGGTACAGTAATAGGTGTTACATGATTTGTGATCGCCGTGCGATGTGCTTCGAATTGTTCCGGCAACTTCAAGTCTTCTCCGAGCATCTCAAACTCTTCATCGATTGCGAATCCTGGATTGTCGGTCGCAATTTCATGGAGGATCCGACCGCGGTCATGGAAATAGATTGATGTGAAGTAATTACGGTCCTTCACTTCAGTCGTCAGCAAACCGAACGCGTTGATGGCGTTCATCCAGTCGAGTTGTTCCTTTTGATCCGTTGCCCGCCACGCGATATGGTGAACCGTTCCCGTTCCCGGACGACCGACTGGCATTTGACCATGAACGACGTCAACGACATTCCCGAACTCGCCTTCTGCGATATATCGGTCAACGGTTTCCGTCCGTTTACTGAGTGTCAGCCCGAATGTGTCTGTCAGTAATTTTGCTGTATCTGATGGATCCCGCGACAGTAACGTCGCTCCGGCGAATCCTTTGATCGCAACCTCACGCGTGATGCCATCGATTTCATAGCGACTGTCTGATCCCGCCTCGCGTTCGACGAGTTCAATTTGGAGACCATGTGGATCTTCGAAGGCGATCTGCTGCTCTCCGAAACGAACCGTCTCTTCAAACGAGACGTTTTTTTCTGTCAGTCGCGCTTTCCAAAAATCTGCTGCACCGACCGGAATCGCGTAAGCTGTCGTTCCGACTTGTCCGGCACCTACTTTCCCTTTTGCCATGCCTTTAAACGGAAAGAACGTGATGATCGTTCCCGGTGCTCCGGATTCATTTCCAAAATAGAAGTGGTATGTTCCTGGATCATCGAAGTTGACCGTTTTTTTGACGAATCGTAGTCCGAGAATGGTTCCGTAAAAATCGAGATTTTCTTGTGGATCGCCGACCATTGCTGAGATATGATGGATGCCTTGCGTTTTCATATGATGCGTTCCTCCTTCAGTCGTATCTATTAACACAATAATAGTAACTAAAGAACAAAAAGTAAACTAATAAGCCTTTCCTCGTTTTTCTGGAACCTTTATCCAATTTAAACCGTAGGACACTAGGTAACAATGATACACTTGTCGTGCAACAGACGTCTTTAAAGGAGGTTCATATGTTAGAAATAAAACACATCACGAAGCGTTTCGGCGATTTTACAGCCGTAGATGCTCTGACGATTGAGGTGCCACGCGGGCAAATCTTTGGTTTGCTTGGTGCGAACGGTGCCGGGAAGACGACGACCTTCCGGATGCTGCTCGGTCTACTGCAACCAACTGAAGGATCGATCACCTGGAACGGAGAGCGCATCCCGACTTCAAAAATCGGATACCTTCCGGAAGAACGAGGGCTGTATCCAAAAGTCCGCGTTGATGAACAACTTTTGTTCCTCGCAGAACTCCGCGATATGAAACGGAAGGATGCGAAACGAGCGTTGACGGAATGGCTCGAGTATTTCCAAATTCCGCAGTATGAAAAAATGCGCGTCGAACAACTCTCAAAAGGAAATCAACAAAAGATTCAGTTGATCTCTGCTGTCCTACATAAACCTGAACTGCTGATTTTAGATGAACCATTCAGCGGACTCGACCCAGTCAATGCGGAACAATTAAAACGTGCCGTCAAAAAATTGACCGTCGACGGAACGACGATCGTCTTCTCGAGTCACCGGATGGATCACGTCGAAGAACTCTGCGAACACGTCGCAATCCTCGATCACGGTAAGCCGGTCGTTGCCGGATACCTCCCTGACATCAAGGCGGGATACGGAAAAACACGTGTCCTTTTGACGACAGATGCCCCACCACTCCTATGGGATAGCTTACCGGGTGTCCTACAAGTCGAGTCAGACAACAATGGGCATATCGTCCAAGTCTCTTCAAAAGAAACGGCTGATCAACTTCTTCAACATATCGTCAGTCAAGGACACCATGTCGATCGTTTCGTCTGGGATCAGTTATCCCTGCAGGATATCTTCATCGAGGAGGTCGGCAAACGTTATGAACCGTAAATTCCTGACTTTATATCGCTTCAATCTACTACAAAAATTACGTGCTAAAAGCTTTTTGATTTCGACGGTCCTAATGGTCCTGTTCCTCGTCGGCTTTGGCAATATCGAACGGATTCTCGACTGGTTTTCTGGTGACGATCCGAAAGTTGCTCTCGTCAGTGAATTGTCGACCGATCTTCGTCCGGCCTTGAAGAAGGCTGGTGTCACTTCAGACATCACGACGAAGGAATATACAGTCGCACAAGCACGAAAGGCAGTCGACCGCGGTACATTCGATGCCGTGGCAATCGTTCAGGATTCGTATGACGTGACACTCGTCAGTGCTAGTCCTGAGTCTGAATTACAGACACAGGTCGCAACGGTCGTCAAACAAGTCCGTGACCAAGCCGTCATCACGGATGCTGAAATCGATCCGAACGTCCTTGCTTCGCTCGCTGAACCTGTTCCTGTCAAACAGGAGTTGACGTCGACGGGTGGGAAAAGTGAGGATGAACTCTTTGCTGCCTCGGCGCTCGTCTATGTGTTGCTATTCTTGATGTACTTCACGATTGCGATTTACGGTGGGATGATCGTCACAGAAATCGCGAACGAAAAGTCATCCCGTGTCATGGAATTGCTGATTTCAGCCGCGAGTCCGATTCAACATATGCTGGCGAAGATCCTCTCGATCGCTACGGTCAGTCTCGTACAATTATCGATTCTCGTCGGTGTCGGCTACTACAGTGCTCAAAACAGCAGTTTATTCGATCAGTTATCACTCGATTCCTTGAGTGCTCGGACGATCATTTATCTGTTCGTCTTCTTCCTGCTCGGATACTTCCTGTATGCGACGCTTCTCGCGGCACTCGGTTCGCTCGTCAGTCGGGTCGAGGATGCGCAGCAAGTGACATTACCAGTCATCTTGCTGATCGTCGCAGCTTTCATGATTTCGATGTTTAGTCTGAATGCACCGACGAACCAAGCTGTCGTCGTCCTGTCGTTCGTGCCGTTCTTTACACCGATGGTCATGTTCCTGCGCGTCATGTTGACCGATGTACCGCTATGGCAAGTGTCGATTTCGCTCATCTTGATGCTGATCAGCATCTCGCTTGCCTTATTCGTCGGAACGAAATTCTACCGGGGTGGTGTTCTGTTCTATGGATCGAATCCACTCAAACAGTTGCGCCGGATCTTAAGCGGTCGCCGGTAACAGTTTACAAGACGAATCGTTTCCGCTATCGTTAGGTGAGAAAAAGCCTTTAGGAGGAACTACGTTATGCGGTCTCGTTTTTGGGCAGCGATTCTTTTCACAGCTGCTGCCATGGTCTCGTCACTTGTCATGTTCACGAAATTTCCGCAGGCGAGTGCGACATGGGAACTCGTCCTTGCTTACGGTGGGATGACGTTCGTCGCCAGTCTATTTTGCTGGTCCTTCGTCGCGGTGCGCCGTCAATCTTCTCGCTTATACGGAAGTTGGGTTGGTGTCTTCATCGCTGGATTGACGGTTTTACTTGTCTGTATCGCACGCTTCGTCTTGCGTGGTGATATGATGATGATTTTCAAATGGCAAGCGATGCTCGGTAGCTTAACCCTCAATTTCGGCTATGTCGGTTGGGTACTCGTCATCGCGAATGCAATCATTGGATTCATCATCGGTCGGACACGTATTAAGAATCCACGTTTACGTCAGATGTCACAAAACAATACACGTTAAAAAAAGTCGCTGTCTTCTGAACGTCAATCAGAAGACAGCGACTTTTTATTTGCGATGATAACGTGAACGGCTTTTCCGGTCACTATAATCCGTGTAATATGTCGAACGAGCTAACGATACACCTTCTGTCATTCGGTCGAGATATTCGTCGAGTTGCATCATGGCTGGAAGTTTATCCTCAAACAGTTCAAACGTCTCTTCTGCTTGATCCCGTTGTAACTCTCCTGCTTCCATCACAGCATCGACCAGTTCATGAAAGATGCGTTGCTCGGTTGCGCTCATCGTCTGCTCGATCCGTTTGACATCTTCGTCGTACATCAGGTCAAACAGGCGCATTCGCTCTTCAAGCTGCTCTTCGACCCATGTCCCGTCTTGTCCGAGCGTCTGCTCATAAGCAAGTTTCATCTCTTCAAGTGGCGTCTTCTGTTGCATGATGAACTTCAATGATTCTCCTGTCCAGATGTGACGAGCCAAGTAACTCGCATCGATGTTCAAAGCTTCAGCCAGTGCCTCGATGTACGCTTTTGTTGGATAGACTTCGCTGAGTTCCGTTCGACGAATGAAGTACGGCGCGACACCGAGTCGTTCTGCCAGCTGCTCGATCGTAACCCCGGCACGCTCTCGTAAAATACGAATTCGGTCACCGTAGCCTCGATATGGTGAATGGTCTAGCATACGTTTCCCTCCCTTATTCCTATGGTATCATCATACCCTTGAATTCGGTGTTGGATACATCGAACTTTCGGATGATTTCCGGAACAGATGGCGCGGGTACCGTAGCCAAATCGGTAAGACACTTAAGAAGTATCCAACGGTGACGATACTGATCCAAAACATAGCGAGATTAAGAAAAGGTTTCATTTCAAGTCCAGCCTGTGTCACGACGACTTGGAACAACAAAAAGGCATGAAAAACAGAAATCAGATAGGGAATGAGTAAGACCGCACCATACTTCATGAGCAAGTAACGACGAATGTTTCCGGATCCAAATCCGAGCGCAAACAATGTCTTCATCCGTTTTTGTTCCTGTTCCGCCGTCATCTGCATCCATACATGCAGGAAACTCGCATTGATGACGAACAACCAGATCGTCAGAAGGATGACGACGAACGTGACGAGTCGTACGATCCGGATCCCGTCGATCTCATCTTCCGTCTCATTGATCAACTGATAGGGAACCGGCTGCTTCTCATCCAGCTTGGCTGCGGATTGAATATTGCGAACGATCTTCATCCACTGCTTCCAGTCCCTCGTTCCATAATCATGGTAGGCTGGCGTATCGAAGACGACGATTTGCCGAACAGGTTGTTTAAGTGTCGGGAAGACCGCGTCGCTGACGACGAATATCGTTTCGATCTGATAGTTATAGCCGAACACTAAATCATGGGAAGACGGCGAGAGCAGCTTAAACCCTTCTCGTTTCATCGCCTGTTCCGCCTTTTTCATCGTTGGTGTATTCTCTTCGAGTTGCACCGGTCGCGCGGGTACGAAGAAACTCTGTCGACCGGTCGCCTTCCGCTCCTCAAGGTGCAATTGACGCATCATCTTGTTGTAGGCAGAAATCGGTAAAAAGATACGCTTCCCTTCTGCCTTCACTTCAATATCTTGCTGATAGCGATCCGGAAATGCGTCCGTCATCGTCTGTTTAATATCCTTCAATCGCTTCGTCGGCTGAGCGGATTCTTCATAATAGACGAGACCAAATTGATTTTGGGACGAGAGATCGAGTCCGATCAATTGAAACAAGAAGACAAGTCCGACTGCCGTCAGCGCACATGACGTCAAGATTGTCCCGAGGGCAATCAGCGTACTATTCGTTCGTAACTGATTGGCGATCTCCGAAACGATCAGTTTCCGAAGAGACAACCGACATGGACGATATAGCTGGATCAACCACGGTAAGATATAGCGGCAAATGAAAAAGGAACCGATGAAGATGACAAGCGGGAATAACATATAAAATCCATACATTCGAACGAACGCGAGGACATATCCGTAAATCAAGAGCAATAGAGCGAGGACTTGTGTCAGAATCCAAACTCTTCTTCGAAAAAGTGAACGGGAACGGACCGGTCGATCCGGACGAAAACGGTAAATCGCCAGAACGGTCGCGATCAGTAAAACAAGGAAGGCGCCACCAATCAAGGCAAGAATCGCATAAAACGACAGCTCAAACTCGATCGGTGGCAAGAACATGATTTTGACGACAGAAAGTAACAGCATCTTCGTCAAGACATTTCCAAGTATCATCCCCGCCGTGATCGCTAATCCGCCGACGATCAGAACCTCAATCAAAAAATACTTCAAGAAGTGCGATAATCCACTACCGAGCGTCCGCATCGTTCGGAGATCGTTCTTCCGGTGCTCAAGCATCGTATAGGTCGTCGAATAGATGAACAGGATACTAAAAAATAAGATGATCAGTTCTGCGATGAAGACGAACAAGATCGTCATCTCGATGACTTGGTTCAATTGGCTGAGTATCTTGGCGACGTTTTGAAACGATCCGTTCGTCAGCAAGTTCCAGTAACTCGTCACGATCGTCATCGCGATGATGATCGTCAAGGCATACCCATAGTACAACCGCTGGTAGCGCCGGATATTACGTAGGGCGTATTGCAGATAATTGATGCTCATCCCCTCCTAACAACGATAACGACTCAATGACACGTTGAAAGAAGATCCGTCGTGGCTCATCACGGAATAACTCGGTTTGCACGCTACCGTCCTTTAAAAACAAGACATGATTACAATACGAAGCGACTTGCGGATCATGCGTCACGATGACCATCGTCATCCCCGTCGCGTTCAGTTCTGCTAATACATCCATGACATGTTTTGTCGCTTGAAAATCAAGCGCTCCGGTCGGTTCGTCCGCAAGTATCAGACGCGGCGTATGAATCAAGGCGCGACCGATCGCTGTTCGCTGCCGTTGTCCACCACTTACTTCGTCCACCTGCTTATCGAGCAAATCATCAATCTGAAGGCGACGAGCCAACTGCTCCATCTCTTCACGCGCCAGTTTTGCTTTTTTCCCAGACAACATCAATGGAACGAGCATGTTCTCACCGAGCGTCAAGGAGTCGAGTAAGTTGAATTCCTGAAAGATGATCCCAAGTGTCTCGCGTCGGAAGCGTGTCATCTCTTTTCGCTTAAACGTCGCTGTATCGACGCCATCAATCAGAATCGATCCCCAACTTGGCTCGTCGAGTGTCGCAAGCAAGTTGATCAGTGTCGATTTGCCACTACCGGACGGTCCCATGACTGCGACCATCTCGCCTTCTTCAACTCGGAAGTTCACATCCGTCAACGGCTGTTCCGTCACCTTTCCGGGATAGACCTTTCCTAGTTGTTTCACCTCAATCATGTGCGCGACCTCCTACTAAACGAATCCGACATGTCGTCCCGATGCCTTCCTCACTCTCAAGTTCAATCTCGTGTCCGAGTTTCATCGAGACCTGCTGGACGAAATACAGTCCCATTCCGGTCGATTCCCCGTAACGTCGTCCATTCTCACCGGTAAAGAACGCATTAAAGACGCGTGGGACATCTCGTCTTGGAATCCCGACGCCGTCGTCTCGAATCGACAAAACGACCTGCCCATTTATCTCCTCCGCCTTCAAGACGACTTCTCTACCATGCCCTGTCGTATATTTAATCGCATTCGTCACAAGCTGTAAGACGAGGAATCGAAACCACTTCGCATCCGTATAGACGTACATATCCTCCGCGATATCGAGTTTCGGAAAAACCTGATTTTTGACGAATAGTCGTTTTTCCTGATTAATGATGCCGGTAATAAGTGGCTTTAAGGATAACTGCTCTGCCTTCAGATCCGTCTCGATCGCTTCTAGACGTGACGAATAGAGCATCTGGTCGAGTCCACTGCGCAGCCGATCGACCTCTTGTCGCAAATCAGCTTGATAGTGCTCCCCCGGATGTTCGAGAATCAGTTCGATGACGGATAACGGTGTCTTCATCTGATGAATCCACTGGTCGACATACCGATGCCGCTCTTTTTCCTTCCGTCGCTCAGCAAACAGACTGTTCCGGAACAAGGTCTGTTGCCGTTCTAAAAATTGTTCGACAGCGACGGAAATCGGTTCTTCACTATCACTGCGAATCGGTTCTGCGACCGATTGGACCGGCTGTTGCATCCGTCGCAACAACGGAAGCATGCTGAAGAAACGATAACTGAGATAAATCAAGAGACCGATACTGTTCAAGAGCACGATATAAAAGAAGGCTGCTGGGCGATAAAGATCGTAGAGCCATAAGACGGCATATAAAATCAGCATTTGTCCAGTAAAGAAGATGATACCTGGTATCGCGTGTCGTAAAAAGAGCTTCATGGTTCAAGAACCAGTTTATAACCGACGCCTCGCACCGTCTCAAGTCCAGCGACACCGATCTCGGCAAGCCGTTTGCGGACACGCGTGATATTGACGTTCAACGTATTCTCATCGACGAATGCTTCGTCATCCCAAATCCGTTCAAGTAGATCGCCCCGACTGACGATTCGTGGACTTGCCGTCAGCAACATCTCAAGGATCAGTCCCTCTTTTTTTGACAGCTCGATCGACTGTTCCCCGTACTCGACGATATAACGGTCCAAGTACAGCGTGACACCTTCTTTCGTCACCGTCCGCTCATCCGTCTCGTTTGAAAGCGTGCCATAGGCCCGGCGAATCTGACTTTTAATCTTCGCGATGACGACCGCTCCTTGGAACGGCTTGACGATGTAATCATCCGCTCCGTATTCAAGCGCCATGACTTGATCCATCTCCCCGACCCGTGCTGAGATGAACAGGATGGGTGCCCGTGTCTTCATCCGCAATTGTCGACACCAATAGAAACCGTCAAACTTCGGTAAATTGACATCTAATAGAATGACGTCCGGATTCGTCTCTTCAAAGACCGCAACGACATCTCCTCGCCCATCTTCAACGACGACTCTAAAATCATAGCGTTCAAGTAGTTCTTTCAATAATGTAGCAATCTTCATGTCATCTTCGACTAATAAAATCGTATGCATCGTTCCTATCAACTCCTTCTCCCTTTATCATAACGAACTCAAAAAGGACTGGAAACGATTATTCCGTTTCCAGTTTGGTGTACCCTATTTAGTTCATCACGTGACGATGCGGCGATACGCACGAACCGTGACGATATAGTAGATCAGATAGACGATCGTATAACAAACAATCGCAAGTAATGTCGGACGAACGATGTTGTAGTTCAACAGTTTCTGCAAGACTTGCATCGCAACTAAACTATGAACGAGTCCGAGCACATACGGTAAGGAGAAGACGAATCCGACAAGACGACGGATGATGCCCGTCTGTTCCTTCTCATCGACACCGATCTTCTGGATGATGGCAAACCGTTGTTTCGATTCTTCTGCTTCCGCGAGCATCTTGAAGTAGATGATTGAACCCGTCGCAAGCAAGAAGACGAGTCCGAGGAAGCCGGCAGCAAACGCGAGTAAGCCTGTCGTTGCTGTCGTCATCGTATAGACAGGATAATACGCTGCCATCTCCGTGTCCGCTTGTTTTCCATATAGTTGTGTCAACTGTTTCATCAATCCATCGTCATGACGTTCATCTGAGAACTGATAATTCGTCAGTGTGAAACCTTTTTCCGGCATCTTCGCGAACGTATCATCGTTTACGACGAAGGCAAGCCGCTGTTTCTCATAAAGTTGAGCGATTGGTAGATTCGTCGCAGCGGTGATGCGAAAGGACTCATGAACGTCCTTGATTTCAACACCTACCGGCGATTTGATTTTCATCTTCAACAAATCGTTTCCTTTGAATGTCTCAAGGACGATCGCTTCGCCTTGTTTTGGTTCTTTGATGACCGTTTTCCCGTTCGCTTTCGCGAGCTTGACGTAGTCCGAATAGTTGACGTAGCTGAATTGTCCCGGCTGGTCTTCATACGCATACGTCGCGTAGTAACGTGTGAACGTCAGCGGGTTCGGCAGATCGGTCATCTGATGGTCGACGTTCTTGACGTTGACCATCGTCCGGCTGTCGATCTTTTGGTCAGACTTTGCAATCAGTTGTTCCGCTTCAGATTGTTTACTCGCAATCGATAGACTGTACGGAACTTGCTCCTCGACGGTCTGATCGATGAAATAATAAATCGATGTCGCTGTACCGACTGTCGTCAATGTGACGGCAGTGATGACTGTGATTGTCGACAGCATGACGGCATTCGATTTGATTCGTGACAACAATTGCCCGTGCAGAATCAAATTTGTTCCTTTGAAGTGTCGCGCTTGATTACTTAAGACGCGCAATAAGAAGATCGTGAAGTAACTCATCGTTCCGAACGTTCCGAGAATGACGCAGAGCATCAAAAGTGGGGCAACGATCGTAAAGTGATCCATCAACGGTTGTCCGGTCAAATAGTACCCAACACCGATCAAGACGACCGAAAGCACGGCTAGGATCGGATGGACTTTCGGAAGCGATTCCGCTTGTTGTTCTGCCTTGAACAGTTCGATTAATGTAAAACGATAAATCGTCCGAGCCGAACGTAAAGCGATGATCAGAAAGATTAAAAGGAAAACACCGATCGTCTGCAGGACGGAAGCTCCGCTGATCGTAAAGGTCGCATCGACTTGCATCGCCATGACGGAAGCGAGCAACTGCACGAAGTATTTCGAAGCGACGGTACCGATCGCAATTCCGAGAATCAGACCAATCACTCCGTACCCCATCGTCTCAAGGAAAATCAGGCGAGCAATCTGCCCTCGTTCTAAACCGAGTAATGCATAAAGCCCGATTTCCTTCTTACGACGACGTAAGAAGAAGTCACTTGAATACCAGATGAAGATAGCAGAGAAAAGCGCTAGAATGACACTTGCTCCGGTAAAGACCGTTCCCAGTTTGCCGTACAATTCGTTCGCCTGAAGCATTGCTTCATTCGATCGAATCGCGAGGAACGTGTAGTAAATGAGAATCGCAAACGTGACCGCACCGAGGTACATCACGTTTTGACGGATGTTCTTCAAATTTTGAAACGCCAGTTTAGACAAGCTCACGGACGGCACCTCCGAGTTCACGCTGGACTTCCATGATCTGTTCGAAGAATTCCTTCTGCGAACCAAAGCGATGGACTTCCTTGAACAGCTCTCCGTCCTTGACGAACAAAATTCGTTCCGCATAAGACGCTGTCATCGGATCATGCGTTACCATTAAAATCGTCGCGCCTTCGTTGTTGAGCGACTGCATCGCTTCGAGTAACCCGGTCGCTGACTTCGAATCCAGCGCACCGGTCGGCTCGTCGGCTAAAATGAGCGACGGATCATGAATGATCGCACGCGCGGCAGCTGTCCGTTGTTTTTGGCCGCCCGATAGTTCAACGGGACGTTTATCGAGTAAGTCATAGATACCGAGTTGACGTGCCACACGATCGACACGTTCTAAGATCATCTTTTTATCGACGTTCGCGAGTGATAGCGGTAAGGCGATGTTTTCCCGGACCGTCATCGTATCGAGGAGATTGAAATCCTGGAAGATGAAGCCGAGTTGTTCCCGGCGGAAACGTGCTAATTGTTTTTCCTTCATCGCCGTCACGTCTGCTCCGTTGATTAAAATCGAGCCGTCCGTCGGCTGATCGATCGTCGATAATAAATTGAGTAACGTCGATTTCCCGGCACCGGATGGTCCCATGATACTGACGAACTCTCCTTCGTGGACACGGAGCGTCGTCGGACGCAGTGCTTCGTGGCGCGCTGTTTTCGTTTGATACGTTTTTGAAATCTGTTCTGCTTGTAAGATTGCTTTCATCTGTAATGCCTCCTGTGTTTGATTCGTTACACTTAGTCTAGCCCTTCCCTGCTTTTCTCAAAATGGACTTTGCTTTCACTTCTCTTACAAAACGGTAAGGCAAGGGAGGAGACGACAAAAAAGCCCCCATCCGCAAGGAATGGAGGCGTATCGTATCTTATTTATGTGTTGCTTTAAAGAGCTCTGTGTCGCCTGCGACAACAGAAGTTCCTTCCGCTGGTACAGCTGAAAGCGTGAATTGATCGTGGTTCGTCACGATGATCGGTGTGATCGTCGATGGTGCGTTCGCACGGATGTAGTCAAGGTCGAACTCGACGAGGACGTCTCCTGCTTTGACTTTGTCACCTGACTGGACGTGAGCCGTGAAACCTTCACCTTTAAGGTTAACTGTATCCAGACCAACGTGGATCAACAGTTCAAGACCATCTTCACCTTTTAGACCGATTGCGTGTTTTGTTGGGAAGATCGTTTCAACCGTTGCGTTGATCGGCGAGACGACTTTACCTTCAGTTGGTTCGATCGCGACACCGTCGCCCATCATTTTTTGAGAGAAAACTTGATCGGGTACGTTCTCGATGTTGACGATTTTACCTGTAAGTGCAGAAGCGATTTTCGCGTTTCCTGCGTCGTTACCACCAAACAATTTTTTTAAGAATCCCATGATACTATCCCTCTACTTTCTCGATCGTTTTTCTTCCGAATGGAAGTTTCGATTTTTTATAGGAGTAAGCTGTCAGACAGCTCGCTCACGTTCTCACAAAAAGCATACGTTTGTCCCTCTGGTTTTGCAAGTATTTTTGTGTGATAATAGTTAGAAATCATAAGGAGGCGCTTACATGTTACCATTTTCAGAAATTACATATGTCCGTCCTGACCTTGCCTTGCTTGAAACATCCATGAATCAAGCGATCGCTCGACTGACGGAAGCCACACAGGTAGATGAAGCAAACGCAGCCATCACTGAGATTAATACCCTCAGAAATCAATTTGAAACGGCAAGCCAGCTCGTCGAGATCCGCCACACGATCGATACACGCGATACGTTCTATGAGACGGAACAAGGATTCTTTGATGAAGCGAGTGCGATCTATCAAGGATATGTCTCAAGCTATTATCAAGCGTTGACGACGCATCCACTCCGCAGTGAACTCGAACAGACGCAAGGCAAACAGTTATTCCTGATTGCTGAAGCGAGCCTGAAGACGTTCTCGGAAGAGATCATTCCAAAACTCCAAGAAGAGAACCGTCTCTCGAGTGAATATACGAAACTGATGTCTTCTGCTCAAATCGAGTTCGATGGCAAGACGCTCAACTTATCACAGTTCGGCCCCTATCTTCAATCACCTGATCGTGATGTCCGTAAAGCAGCTTCTGAAGCACGCTACGGCTATTTAAAAGAACAAGGCGAAGCAATCGATACGATCTACGACAAACTCGTTCGCATCCGGACCGAGATCGCGAAGACACTCGGTTTCCCATCGTTCGTCGAGCTCGGATACGCACGGATGCTCCGCGTCGATTATAACCAATCGATGGTCGAACAGTACCGCGAACAAATCCGTGAGACGATCGTTCCGCTCGCGACACAACTTAAAGAACGCCAGCAACGACGGATCGGCGTCGATCAGTTGTATTACTACGATGAAGGATTTGCCTTCAAGTCTGGTAATGCGACACCGAAAGGCGAAGAGTCGTTCATCATCGAAGGCGGCAAAAAGATGTATGCAGAGATGTCACCGGAGACGAACGAGTTCTTCAACTACATGCTCGACCGGGAAGCACTCGATTTAACGGCGAAACCTGGGAAAGCCGGCGGTGGGTATTGTACCTACATCGCAGACGAAAAACTCCCGTTCATCTTCTCGAACTTCAATGGAACGGCAGGCGACATCGATGTCCTGACGCACGAAGTCGGACACGCCTTCCAAGTCTATGAGAGCCGTCACCTGACAGCTCCAGAGAGTGCTTTCCCAACGTATGAAGCGTGTGAGATTCACTCGATGTCGATGGAATTCTTCGCTTATCCTTGGATGGAAGAGTTCTTCGGTGAAGAGACAGCAAAATACAAATTCAATCACCTCGCAGGAAGCGTCACATTCCTTCCGTACGGCGTTGCGATTGACGAGTTCCAACACGTCATCTACAACCAACCGGAATTGACACCAGCTGAGCGTCGCGAAGCATGGCGGACAATCGAGAAGAAATACTTGCCGCATCGTGATTACGAAGCGAACGATTATCTCGATTCAGGTGCATGGTGGCATCAGCAAGGACACGTCTTCGGCAGTCCGTTCTACTATATCGATTACACGCTCGCTCAAGTCTGTGCCTTCCAGTTCTATGCTTGGATGGAACAAGACCGGGAAGCGGCTTGGAAGTCATATCTCGATCTCTGTCGTGCCGGCGGCTCGGAAAGCTTCCTTACGCTCGTCGAACGTGCTGGATTGAAGTCTCCGTTCGCACCAGGTACGGTCGAGGCAGCAGTCGCACCGGTCAAAGCGTATCTCGAACAAGCAGACGACCTCGTACTCGATCGCGTCTAATTATTCGTTTTCCTCAATTTATCCAATGAAAAAGGTGAGTTTCCGGACGGAAACTCACCTTTTCTATTTTAAGAGACCTCAATCTTTAGACTGTAACTAGTGATTCATTCAGATAAAAGCGTTTCATGATACTTTCCGTACCAGACGCGGAACTCGTCTGCCGGGATTGGTCTTGAATAATAAAAACCTTGTGCATACTCGCAATCCAGCTGTTGCAGATGATTCGCCTGCTCCAGTTCCTCGATGCCTTCGGCGACAACATCATATTTCAATGTATGCGCCAGTTTAATGATCGTCTCGATGAGCGGTGCGTTCGAACAGGCATCCGGACCGCTGATGAACGAGCGATCGATTTTCAGTCGCTGAATAGGCAATCGACTCAAGTAGGACAAAGACGAATAACCAGTACCAAAGTCATCGATCGCCAGACGATAACCCATTTGGTGTAACGTCTGAAGCGCCTCGAAGACACGTCCGTCCGAAAAGACACCGAAAGATTCCGTGATTTCGAGTTCCATCCGGTCTTCAATTCCAGGATGAATTTCTCGGACGCCCGTCAGGTAATCCACAATCCGACCAGAGACGAGCTCTTTTACGGATAAGTTCGCTGAGACGCGAAGCGATCCGAGCTCCGTTTCTTTCCACGCCTCTACTTGGCGAACCGTTTCAGCAACGACCCACATCCCAATCTCTTCGATGAGCATCGATCGCTCGGCAATTGGAATGAAGACTGCCGGACTGATCATGCCACGTTCTGGATGGAACCAGCGCAAGAGCGCCTCACAACCGTCCACCTGCCGTGTCGCAAGGTTGATTTGCGGTTGGTAGAACAATTGTAACTCGTTCTTTTCAATCGCATCCCGTAACTCCCCTTCCAATACGACCGATTCCAGATATTCCGCACTCATCCAAGGTTCGAACCAGACCGGTCCACCTTCTGTCTGTTGTTTCGCATGTTGCATCGCGATATCGACAGAGGATAATAACGAAGTGACAGCTACTGCATCGTCCGGATAGCGGACCATACTCATACTGATGCTGACGTTCACGAATTCTCCGTTAATTTCATAAACATGTTCGATGACTTGCTTTAATTTCTCGTAATCAACGATATCCTGTTGCGCGACTAATACAGCGAATTCATCTCCACCAATACGTGCTGCTTGTCCCGTTCCGATGAAATGATGCTTCAGTCGATTCGCGAGATCCTTTAAAATCTGATCTCCTGCCCCATGACCGTAAATATCATTGATTCGGCGGAATTGACGAATGCTGATAGTGACGAGCTCGCCTGTTTGTGGTGCTCTCAGTGCATCCTGCATCTTTTGTTCAAATCCATTTCGATTCAGTAACCCCGTCAACATATCAAAAAGCGCAAGTTGTGTAATGCGTTCTTCTCGCCGAAACTGATCTGTCTCATCATGACAAGAGAGATATAAGGCAACACCTGTTTCATCCTCTTTGTTCGGAACGTGAATGATGTTGACGAACATATTTAAAATATCTTCGTCAAATAACATTTTACAGCGAATCGTCTGACTGTTCCCTTCGATGGCTTGTTGAAGTGCTCGTCGCATTCGATTCAAATCAGCTGGATGCACCAATTCTTCAATCGTCCAACCCGAAGTGGCATGCGTTAACTGTCGAAAACGATCATTTCCATTTAAAATCGTATAGTCCGACGATAAAGCAAGAATTGGATCTGTATTTTGAGAAAAGAGAGATTCGATTTCGGCTTTCTTCTGCTTAATCTCTTTTGTATTCGCATCACTATGATCGAGTAATCCAGCTATGATTGCTGTCATCGTCCGGAAGGCTTGAACGACTGGCTTGAAGTCATTTCTTTCGTGTACATGATACCCAGATTGCCGTCGATCCTCAGCAAACGTATTCGCTTCGTTTTGTAGTAAGGAAATATCTTTTCGAAAAGCACGTAATAATAACCAATTCAATATTAATAATGCCGCAATGACAAGAATGATTGTTGCAAATAGCAGCCAAGCATTTTGAATGATCTGCGATCCTCGGTGCTGCATTTCTTGTTGTACCTGTTTTAACTTTTGATCATATATCTGGTACATGCTTGTTTCATATTGTTTAGACTGATTAGCTAGTTTCGCATAGTTTTGATCGTTTGATGTACTCAACAGTTCATCCAACGTTTCTGTGTAATTTCGCATCTGACTTCTCATGTTTGCAATTTCTTGGCGCCCTGTATCGTCTTGTAACGAAACTACCTCGTACAAGGCATTCATGAGCGATTGTTGTCGAATGGGCAAGTCGATCCGCATTTGTTGGATGCGTAATCGATCAATCGAACTAATTTCGTTGTCCCGACGTGCTTCTCGTAGAATCTGTGCCGATTTTCCAAGTTGCTCTTCCATCATGATAAGATGCGAGAACACATCGTAGTATGAACCAGTCTCTTTACTTAAGACGAGTTGATTAAAAATCACTTCACTTTTAAAATTCGTAGAGGCTGTGAAAAAGCGATGATTGGACTCGTATCCTTGACGCTCTAATTTCGTGAGTTCCTCCAACAACTCTTTACGTGCTGGGCCAATCGCTTGCTCTTCCTTTAGCTGTTCATATAAGTGGAAGAGAGAGTTTTCTGCTTGTTTTGTTACTTGTGGTTCCTCAACCTGTTTCTCTAAGGAAGCAAGATAATAAGATGTTAAATCTTGAGTCGCATGATTTGCTGGGATCACGATGTCAATCGCTTTTGCCGCCTCTTCGAAACGTTTTCCTTCTTCGAGTGTTTTGTTCAATTGGTGTAACGCAACGATAATCGCAAGTAGACCGATGACTGCAATCATCCACGAGAACGTTTTATAGTAGGATCGTCTTCGAAAAGCTTCTTCGATGAAGACTGGTGATAAACGTCGCAACACATCGTCCTCCCTAAAATGTCATTATGCTTCTATATCGTCTCTTTTTGCTGTATGTTGAAGTCGATTTAAGTCAATAAAAAGCACTTCTTCTCACATTTCGTGAAAATAAGTGCTTTCTTTACTAGTTTTATATTTTTTAGTAACTGACATTTTCGCGCGCTACTTTTTTCGCGAAATAATCGATGATATCCCGACGACGAATGATTCCGATAAAGTGCTTTCCATCATCGATGACAGGAACGAAGTTTTGGTCCGTGATGACCTCAATCATCTCTTCCATTTGCGCAGTAATCGAGACTGGTTTATAACGAACACGTTGTTTAATATCCGTTAACCGTGTTTGCAAGACGTGATCGTAGTCTGCATGCTCTAGATTAGCCTCGAGCGCCCACAAGACATCCCCTTCCGTTAATGTCCCTGCGTATTTACCTTTATTATCGACGAGCGGAACGGACGTAAATCGATGATGTTTCATCTTTTCTAATGCCTGTCTGACCGTCGATTCAGGATCTAAATATTTCACCTCATCTTTTGGTAGTAAGAAAAAAGCAATGTTCATTTCTGTTCCTCCCTAGCCACTCTGTGACACCTTCTTCATTTTATCACGAAGCCTCACTGGATTCATTTCTCAAATGATGAAAATCTCTACATAATTCCTTCATATTTATCCGTACCCTTCCGATAGTCAGAATAGACAGATTTTAAAGACTATTTAGGATAGGAGAATTCATCATGCGCCTCCCGATCACCCGTCGTTTGTTCATCGGGCTTATTTTGTTGCCTGCTCTTACTCTCGGTGTTTCCACTTGGTTTTCGTATGACCAAACAAGCCGAACTGTCGATCAACTGGTCGACTCGACATCCCAAACTGCTTTAAAGCAACTAGAACAATCGTTTTCCCGCATCATCGATGATACTAAAAAAGATACAACACTCCTTGCCGGACTCCCTTCCAACCGTGAAGACGGTACTCTACCGAACTACATAGATACAACCAAACAACCCGATGCTTCGGAGGCTCCTTCTCAAAAAGCAACAGATATCTATAATGTCCTTGAGAAATATGGCTCCTCAAAAATCGAAAATTCATTTATCCAATACGCTGATACGAAAGGCGGCTATCTTAACTGGCCAAAACAAGACGTCGCACCTGGATACGATCCTCGAAAAGAGATTTGGTATAAACAAGCGCTGGAGAATTCAAGCACTGTCGCCATGAGCGAGCCTTACTATGATAGCGCGACGAAATTATCCATCATCGGTTTCTCTAAGGCGACACTAGATGCTCAAGCGAACATCAAAGGTGTATTGTCTGTTTATAAAAGCATCAATCGTCTTGCTGAAGATATGAAACGGATTGAAATCGGACAAAAAGGATTTGTTTTCAGCTACACACAAGACGGTAAGGTCGTCACGCACCCGAACCGAAATTATTTCTTCAAAAAAATCAATCAACTACGTGAAGACGGAAAAGCATATTTCTCTGCTCCAAAGTCCATGTTAGAGCAAGAATCCGGTACGAAGATCATGGACGTCGCCGGAAAAAAATCGGTCGTCATTTGGCAAACTTCTTCGAAAACAGGATTCAAACTAGCCGTCGTACTGGATTACGCTTCCTTGTATGCGCCTAAAGAAGCCATGCTCAATCAGTCATTGATCAATTTCGTCGTTGCGATCGCCCTCGCGACATTGATCGCTTGGTTGATCGGGCGTTCGATCAATCGCCCGCTGTCGATGCTCCGTCGTGAAGCATTAGCAATCGCATCAGGTGATTTGCGAACACAGCATCGTCCTAAACGATTCATCCGGGATGAATTAACAGACCTCAGTGCAAACTTCGACGCGATGCGCGCGCGCCTGCGACAAACGATTCTAGCGATGACTACATCCGCTACGACCGTTCGCGATGCGTCAGAAGAGCTCTCAAACAATGCGACTCATGTACAAAAGGCTTCACGTCATATCGGACAGACAATGGAAGAAATCGCTGCTGCTGGTGAAACTCAAACGAAACAAGCCGAACGTTCTTCCCATGCTGTATACGGTGTCAAGGAACGTTCTACAGCAATGCAACAGGTCGCGTCCACGACACTTTCTGAAGTCGCTTCCGTCGCTTCCGCTGCGACACGAGGAAGTGACGTGACGAAACAGACGATTTCTGATCTATTGAGCCATTCGGACTCATTGGAAAAAGAAATCGAGAACACTTCTGATTTCTTAGGCAAACGTTCTGATGAGATCGGAAAGATTCTTGGAACGCTGCAAGCCATCTCGAGTCAGACGAATTTACTCGCCCTCAACGCAGCAATCGAAGCCGCACGTGTTGGTGAACAAGGACGTGGATTTGCTGTCGTCGCGAGTGAGGTAAGAAAACTGGCCGAGGAGAGCGACGAATCCGCTAAACAAATCAAACAGCTCCTCGATAATATTCAACAAGAAACACATACTGCCATGAGTGCGATGCACCATGTCATGAGTGATTTGAAGCTGTCTCTTGAGTCTGTCAAAACGACAGGCGATGACTTCGAGCGCATCGCAGGATCCGTACATCATGTCTCGAATCGAACAGAAGTATTGACTGGTGACATCGAGGCGCTGACGCTTGCTACGGAAGAAGTATCCGATGCCATGGGAACCATTCTTGCTTTAACGGAAGAGAATGCAGCAGGTCTTGAGACAAGTGCTGCAAGTATTCAAGAAACGAATGCAACACTTGAATCCGTGACGACGGCAGCGGCTCACCTCGCTCACATCGCAGGTGATCTCCATGCGCTCACATTGGAATTCCAGTTAGACGAAACCGTATCTGACGAACATTCGGTCGAAGAACAAGAAGACGTCCTTTCATCAGAACCCGACACAAGCCATTCTGCTGACGATGCCTACGCGGAAGTCGCAAGCACAGAATTGACGGAGCACGATATCGAAACGAATGATCCTGAAGTCGAGACAGGGCACGAGGAGGATCCAACACCTGAGTCCTCTCCATCTCCTACGAATCCATAAGCCTATCGATCCGGAGTCTTGAAGAAAGACTTCGGATTTTTTTATTCCCTACTCGACTATCGATTGCCGAGCACATACACTAGATACAATCGATGCATCATTCGAAAGGAGTCGCTTCATGAATCCCTTAAGCCCCTCAGACTTGACACAAATCGCGGAACATTTGTTTGGGATGACTGGTTTTTTTATTTCCTATCAAGATCAAGAGCATGTCTCAATCGAGTTACGTCCTTCCGCACCCAAGCATCCGGCTAATCTATTGATTGAAGATACGTGGCCTACTTTAAAAAATCATCGCCCTCTACTTCATACCTTAAAAGACGGAACGGCTTATCTGTTCGTAGACGTTCCTGACCAAGGCATGTACCGGATCGGTCCCGTTCTCTTACAGTCAGCACTTTTTCGGGCTCATATTCAAGATGAGACCTATCATCAATTTTATAAAGTTCTACCCCGAACGACGGAAAATCGTCTGATCGACTGTGCCCATTTGCTCTATCGCCTTCTACATGGTGAAGGATTGTCCTCTCGTGACATCGATCATGTTTCAGATATACAGGAAGAGGAAATTCCTTTAGTGTCTGAAGCCCCTTCGCACACAGGTGTGACCGCCTATCGAAAAGCTTGGCAACGCGAGCAACAAATCATCGACTGGATCTCATCCGGACAGAGCGAACGGTTGGCGACGACCTATTCTCTTCCCGCATACGGTGAGTTCGGAACACTCGCACGTCATCAACCACTCCGAGCAGAAAAGAATCTACTTCTAGGAACGGTTCTTCTAAGCGCACGTGCCGCTATTCGTGGGGGACTCGAACCAGACGAAGCCTTTTCGCTTAGTGATCGGATGATTGAGACGATCGAAGCTGCGACGAGTATTGCAGAATTGCGAAATCGTCACGTTCGGATCACGGTATCTTTTGCGGAAGCCGTCAAAGAAATACAGGCGTTGCGTCATTCGCCACACGTCTTAGCTGCCATTCGATACATTCAGCAGCATCTCTACGATCCTTTATCGGTCTCGTCCATCAGTCAGGCGATTCACGTATCCTCCAACTATTTATCCGTTTTATTTAAAGATGAAACGGGTTTACCGCTGGCTCGTTACGTCATTCGTGAACGGATTCGCGAAGCGAAAAGATTGCTACGTTCATCTGACGACTCGCTATTGACGATTTCAAACCGACTGCACTTTTCAAGTCAAAGTCATTTCAGTCAGGCCTTTAAACAAATCACGGGCGAGACGCCTACTCATTACAGACAAAAGACAGATTTTTAGGAACACTGCTACCTTTTTCAGATTTGTGATATCCTATTCAACAGAATACAATTTTGCCGAATCGAATCTTTTTCGATTCTTTCATCAAAAGGAGAGTCAACATGAATTCAATTAGTGTGATCATTCCAGTCTATCAAACCGAATCTCAAGCAAAAGCTGCGATTCAATCCGTTCTCGACCAACACGTTTCGATTCCTGTAGAAATCGTCGTTGTCTTTGATGGACCAAGTTCTTATGTCGATGATATTCGTGCACTATATCCAACGTGTACCATCATCGAACAATCACATCAAGGTGTGTATGCGGCTCGACGTAATGGAGTTCAAGCTGCTTCAGGAGACTATGTCATCTTTTTAGATAGTGATGATATTCTTGCTCCCCGTGCGCTTTACACATATATCAAGGCATACGAGAAGTCTCGTGGGGAAGTCATCATCGGTAAGATCTCCCCTGTCTATAATAAGAAGAAATGGCTGATGCCGATCGATGACGATCGTTACTTCTTTTACTCGCGCACGAAGTTTAATTCGCGTCACTTGACGACGATCCATGGATGGATGATCAAAAAAGAATTGCTCCAGACATTGCCTAGCCTCGAAACGACATGGTTTGCGGATACGCTAATCGCCCATACTGTCATTTCGCAGTTAACGAACATTACTTCCGTCAACTACATCGTGTACGGACGGAATTCAAGAAGTACACCACTGGATGGTCAATCGCTCTTCCAACTACGTGACATTACGACACTCTCAGATATCTCTCGAATTTATGGCATATTATCAGCAGAGACAAAAGATGAAGAAGTCCAAAAATTCTTAAATACGTGGTATAAACGGTTCATTTCAAAACGTGGACGTACATTACTCGAACGGAGTTCATCTAATACTCAACAAGCAGAAGTCTTCAACCATGTCGCTTACGACTTAAAGCGGATGCCATCAAAGAGTAAATATCTACAAGCTTGGTCAACGGGATCGTACGCGATGTTCAAGCTGTACATTACTGCTGTCAAAACAAAACGTTCCTTACGTACGGCGCGTCGTAAAAAAATTAAAAATGGTCTTATGCTATATCGACTATTCCAGAAGATGCCGATCAAAGACAATCTCGTCTTATTCGAAAGTTTCTTAGGGCGGAGTTACTCTGACAATCCGAAGGCACTTTACCTTCACCTAAAAGAAAAACATCCGGAACTAGAACTTGTTTGGATTTTCGCTCAAGAACCTTCTGATGAAGTGAAGGAAGCATGTCCGAATTGGGTACTTCGAAACAGCTTTACGTACTATCAATACATGGCTCGTGCGAAATACTGGATTTTCAACACGCGTCAGCCGCTCAGCTTGAAAAAACGCGAAGAAACTATCTATCTTCAAACATGGCACGGTACGCCATTAAAACGACTCGGTCTTGATATGGAAGATGTGCATATGGCTGGAACGAATGCGATTCGCTATAAAAAGAATTTCTATAACCAAGCGCAAGAATGGAACTATCTGATTTCGCCAAACGCGTACTCGAGCGAAATCTTCAAGAGCGCATTCGGGTTCCAAAATACGATGCTTGAAACGGGCTATCCTCGTAACGATCTCTTATATGCCGATAATCAAGCGGGTCTCATCAGTGAAATCAAAACACGCTTAAATATTCCGGCTGATAAAAAGATCGTCCTTTATGCACCGACATGGCGAGATGATGAGTTCATCGCGCGAGGAAAATACCGATTCGACTTGCAATTGAATTTAAATGAGATGCAAGCACGCCTCGGTGACGAGTACGTCGTCCTTTTACGGATGCACTACTTGATTGCTCAAAACATGGATATCAGTGGACACGAAGGATTCGCTTACGATGTCTCTTCATACGGTGATATCGCAGAACTCTATCTGATTAGTGACATCCTGATCACGGACTACTCATCTGTGTTCTTCGACTATGCCCACTTGCAACGTCCAATGATCTTCTTTACGTACGATCTAGAGAAGTATGCTTCAACGTTGCGCGGATTCTACTTCGATTTCGAAGAAGTCGTCCCTGGACCACTTCTGAAGGAAACAGATCAAGTCATCGATTATATCGAACAAATCGATACGAAGTCCGTCGCTTACCAAGAAAAATACGATCGCTTCCTCGAACGGTTCTGTAGCTTAGATGATGGTACGGCGAGTGAACGCGTTCTTGCTGAATTGTTCCCAAGTACAGCACAATCGACGGTCGAGGACGAATCAACAGAAACGGAATGATAAATCAAAAAGTGCCTCCTTCCTTAACTGGAAAGAGGCACTTTTAATTTAGTTACGGACGAACAAGGCAACGCTTTCGACGTGTGTCGTATGCGGGAACATATCAACAGGCGTCACTTCGACGAGTGTATACCCGAGCTCTGTCAATAGCTTCGCGTCACGCGCTTGTGTCGACGCATTACATGAGACGTAGACGATCCGCTTCGGTGCGACATCTGCAGCAGCACGTAAGAACTCTTCGTCACAGCCTTTACGGGGTGGGTCGACGACGATGACGTCCGGTTGGATACCGGCTTTAACAAGATCTGGCATGACCTTCTCAGCTGCACCATACTCGAACGTCACGTTCTCGATCCCGTTCGCTTGTGCGTTCCGACGTGCATCATCGATCGCTTGCGGTACGATTTCGATGCCGTAGACGTGCTTCGCTTGTTTAGCGAGTGATAAGGAAATCGAACCGATCCCACAGTACGCATCAACGACTGTCTCATCGCCTGTCAACTGAGCGTACTCGAGCGCTTTCGCGTAGAGTTTCTCTGTTTGCAGCGGATTGACTTGGAAGAACGAATGCGGTGAGATCTCATACGTCAATCCAGCGATTTGATCGCGGATGACGGACGGTCCGTACAAGACGACGTTCTTTTTCCCAAGGATGACGTTCGTATCATCCGGGTTGATGTTGTGCTGGATCGACGTGACGTTTGGTAACGCCTTTAAGATTCCTTCAACGATCTTATCGATGCCACGCAGTTGTTTGACCTTCGTGACGAGAACGACCATCAACTCGTTTGTGTGGTACCCATGACGTGCCATGATATGACGGATGACACCTGCTTTTTTCTTCTCGTCGTACGCTGGGACTTTCAAATCAGCGAGGACTTTACGAACCGCTTGGACGGCTTCGTCGTTTTCTTTGTTTTGGATCAAGCAGTAGTCCATATCGATGATCCGGTGACTCCGTTTTTGATAGAAGCCAGCCATCAATTTGTTCGATTGGAAGGCGACCGGTACTTGTGCTTTGTTACGGTAACCCCAAGGATCTTCCATCCCGATCGTCTCGTGAACGGGGATTTCAAGACCTGCTAGGCGCGCGAAAGCGTCACGGACACGGTTGTGCTTGAACTTGAGTTCTGCATCGTATGATAAGTGTTGCAATTGGCAACCACCACACTGGTTGTAAACCGGACAAGGCGGCTCGACACGATCGACACTCTTCGTCTTTTGACGGATGATGCGACCGAATCCGTAAGACTTCGTCGTTTTCGTGATCTTGATCTTGACCTGTTCCGTCGGCAATGCGCCCGGGATGAAGACCGTATATCCATCGATGCGCGCGACCCCTGACCCTTCATGTGTCAGGTCGACGATCTCGACGACGTGTTCATCGTTCTTTTGTACTGGAATCATGAATATCCTCCTTAAAAACCTCGCTTCACGCGAGGTTCGTTTCTGCTTCTTGTAGTTGTGTATTGATTTGTTCCATCTCTTCGATCCGGAACTTTGGTGTCATGACTTCGAAATGAGAGCGAAGATTCGTCATCTCGCCTTCGCAAATGCCGCCAAACTCACCATCGATGTTCAAACTCATCTCTGATGTATTCTTCATGCGGACGAATGAGGTCGTGACATGCTCGATGCAAGGGTCCGAGAAATGATCCCCTTTTAAGGCAAGACGCATGACACGAATCAGTTCGACGAGGTTACATTTCTTGAGAATGAAGAGATCGAACCGACCATCATTGAGTGACGCGTTCGGTGACAGCTTCTCGAACCCACCGACGGAGTTCGTATTGGATGTCAAGAACAGCATGACTTCTCCTTTGAATATACCCTTTTCATGCTCCAGTTCGACATATGTTGGTCGGATTTGTGGAAGTTTCTCCATCCCTTTGACGTAGTACGCGAGCTGTCCGAGTGCCGTCTTCAGCTTCGAAGGCACTTCGTACGACAGTTCTGTCATGATGCCACCACCAGCGATGTTGATGAAGTAATGGACGCCTGCCGATCCTTCAATCTTACCGATATCGACCGGCATCGTATGTCCCGTGCAAATGACATCCATCGCCCCTTCGATCGTCAATGGAATACGCATCGCCCGACCAAAATCATTCGTCGTTCCAACAGGTAATACACCAAGCTTCGGACGTTTGTTGTAGGCAGCCATTCCGCTGATCACTTCGTTCAACGTACCATCGCCGCCTGCTGCGACGACGAGATCAAAGTCTGCTTCGCATGCTCGTGCTGCTTCATACGTCGCATCGCCGACCGCTTTCGTCGAGTAGACAGATGTCTCATAACCCGCTGCTTCGAGTCGGTCGAGGATATACGGTAAATTTCGTTTAACCATCTCTTTCCCGGAAGTCGGGTTATAAATCACGCGCGCTCTAGGTCTCATAAGATTTTCTCCTTTTTGACTCAACCGTTCATTTGATACATAACTGTTTTATTTTACATGAACTCTCGAGACATTACAAAGCCAAAAAAGACAGCGTCCGTTTCCTCGCAGAAGTAAAGGAGGAACGGACGCTGTTCGATCAGCTACTTATTTTAATTTTTCAAGCTCTTCATAGAAGAGTTGATCCAGGAGGGCAGGGTTCGCCATTCCTTTTGTTTTCTTCATGATTTGACCGATGACGAAGCCTTTCTTCCGGTCACGTCCACCGAGTAATTCCTCGACAACGGCTGGGTTCGCTTCGAACATCTCGACGATCAGACCACGTAGCAATCCTTCGTCTGAAATTTGTGCAAGACCGTTTGCTTCGACGTATGCACGTGGCTCGACACCTTCTTCGATAACGGCCGTGAAGACTTGTTTGGCGATTTTCGAAGAAATCGTACCGCTTGCGATCAAGTCGATCATCTCTGCCAGACGAGCTGGTGTCATCTTGACTGTTTCGAACGTTTCCGTCGATTTATTCAAATGACCTTGGATCTCACCGATCGTCCAGTTGGCTGCTGCTTTTGGTTCTGCGCCTGCTGCGAGAGTCGCTTCGAAGTACTCTGCCATCTCACGTGTGACCGTTAGTTGTTTCGCATCATACGCTGAAAGACCAAGTTCTTCTTGGTAACGCACGCGACGGGCATCTGGAAGTTCCGGAATACCGGCACGGATCGCTTCTTTCCAATCGTGATCCAGCACAAGCTTGACGAGATCAGGCTCTGGGAAGTAACGGTAATCCGACGCCCCTTCTTTGACACGCATGAGGACAGTTTGTTTTTTTGTCTCATCGAAACGGAGTGTTTCTTGGCGCATTACACCACCCGCAAGCAATAGTTTGCGGTGACGATCTTCTTCGAACTCAAGACCTTTTAAGACGTTTCCGAATGAGTTCAAGTTTTTAAGTTCTGTTTTCGTACCGAACTTTTCTTGTCCGTATGGGCGAACGGAGATGTTACAGTCACAACGAAGTGATCCTTCTTCCATCTTGACGTCTGAGACGCCTGCATATTGCAAGACTTCCTTAAGACGTTCGAGGTAGGCGACTGCATCTTTCGGTGAACGCATGTCCGCTTCACTGACGATTTCGATGAGCGGTGCACCTGTCCGGTTGAAGTCGACGACTGAGTGATTCGCACCCGTGTGGTTCATCTTACCAGCATCTTCTTCCAGATGGACACGTTCGATCCGGAAGCGTTTCGTTTCGCCATCGACTTCCGCATCAATGTAGCCATCGAAGCCGATCGGTTGATCGAACTGTGAGATTTGATACGCTTTTGGCGTATCTGGATAGAAATAGTTCTTCCGGTCGAATTTCGTTTGATCGGCCACTTGGCAGTTGAGTGCCATAGCTGCACGCACAGCGAGCTCAACGGCTTTTTCGTTGATTTTCGGCAAGACGCCCGGATGTCCAAGACAAATCGGACACGTTTTCGTGTTCGTCTCCGCGCCGTATTCCCGCGCACAACCACAGAACATCTTCGTGTTCGTGCTCAGCTCGGCGTGGACTTCGATCCCGATGATCGTTTCAAAGTTCATGATACATTCGCTCCTTATAACTTCGGAAGCGCGAATCCACCTGTCGCAAGCTCAAACGCATGCGCAGCGCGGTAGATTGTCGCCTCATCGAAATGTTTTCCAATGATTTGTAAGCCGACCGGAAGACCGTCGACGAATCCAGCTGGAACCGAGATGGCTGGGACACCTGCTAAGTTGATTGGAATCGTCAAAATGTCATTCGCATACATCGTGACGGGATCATCGAGTTGTGCACCGAGTTCGAATGCTGGTGTCGGCGCTGTTGGTCCGATGATGACGTCATAGTTCGCGAGGACATCGTCGAAGTCCTTTTTGATCAACGTTCGAGCTTGTTGTGCTTTTTTATAGTAGGCATCGTAGTAACCTGAGCTGAGCGCATACGTTCCGAGCATGATCCGGCGTTTGACTTCGTCTCCGAATCCTTGTGAGCGAGAATACTTGAAGACATCTTCAAGTGCGTCCGCTTCCGCACGGACTCCATAACGAATACCGTCAAAGCGCGCGAGGTTCGATGATGCTTCGGATGAAGCGAGTAAGTAGTACGTCGCAAGCGCATATTTCGAGTTCGGAAGTGACACTTCATCAACCGTCGCACCGAGTGCTTCGAGTTTTTGGATTGCTTCACGGATGTTAGCTTTGACACCTTCACTGACACCCTCACCGAAGTATTCTTTCGGAACAGCGATCTTCAACCCTTTGATATCACCTGTCAACGCTTGTGTGTAATCCGTTGCGGCGACATTCGCAGACGTCGAATCCATCTCACAGTGTCCTGCGATCGCGCTCAAGAGATACGCGTTGTCTTCGACTGTTCGTGTCAACGGACCGATTTGGTCAAGCGACGACGCGAACGCCACAAGACCGAAGCGTGAGACGAGACCGTATGTCGGTTTCAACCCGACGACACCACAATAGGCAGCCGGTTGACGAATCGAACCACCTGTATCCGAACCAAGGCTGAACAAGACTTCGCCTGCTGCGACAGCTGCTGCTGAACCACCTGAAGAACCACCTGGAACGTGTTTCGTATTCCATGGATTGCGAACCGGTTTGTACGCTGAGTTCTCGTTTGAAGAACCCATCGCGAACTCATCCATGTTCAATTTCCCGATCGTGACCGCCCCTGCTTCATGCAGACGCTCGACGACCGTCGCGTCATGCGCTGGTACGAAGTTCTCGAGGAATTTCGAACCACATGTCGTCGTCATCCCTTTTGTGACGATGTTATCCTTGACACCGATTGGAAGACCAAACAATGGATTTGCTTCATGTTTCGCGACATCATCCATTCGTTTTGCTTGCTCGAATGCTTCTTCGTTCAATGAAAGAAACGCACCGATTTTTCCATCGACGCGGTCGATTTGATCAAAGGATTCTTGGACGAGTTCAGAAACTTTGACTTCGCCATCCTGAATGAGTGTGTGTAGTGTTTTGACACCATGTTCAAAAAGTGACATCGGGTCATTTCCTCCTTATTCGAACACCGCTGGGACGCGGACTTGTCCGTCTTCCCAATCGGGTGCGAGTCGTTCTACTTCCGTACGCGGAAGTGATGGACGTACTTCGTCCTTACGTAGGACGTTCTTTAAATCGAGGACATGAGTCGTCGGTTCGACGCCTGTCGTATCGAGTTCATTTAATTGTTCAGCGAACCCAAGAATCTTCTCGAGTTGTCCTGTGAATTGTGCTACTTCTTCATCTGTCACGGCAAGGCGTGCCAAATGCGCCACGTGGCGGACTTGCTCCTCATTAATCTTTGCCATGTCATTCCACCTCCGGAACTTTTGCGATATATTTTACACTATTTCTAATCATAGCACTTTTCGTCCAGACAAAAAAGACGATGGTGCATCGGGGGGAGGTCCGCACCATCGTCCTATAGGGGTAGCAAAGCTTCCGGGCGGAAAGCTTCTAGTTATGAAATACCCGCTTTAAATCAGACGAAACAAAAATACTGAATATTCATACTAATACATCGACGAGCAGATAGACATTGAAGACGATGACGATCGAGACGATGATCCAGGCCAACGTGTTCATGAACCGACTGTTCCGATGTTCCCCCATGTACTGTTCACTCGCTGTCGCCCGAATCAAGGGAATCAAGGCGAACGGAATCCCGAACGATAAGGCGACCTGACTAAGGACAAGTGCTCGTGTCGGATCAAAACCGGAGAACAGCAACAAAATTGCCGGCAACATCGTCACGGTCCGGCGAACGAACAGTGGCAGTTGAAGATGAAGAAAGCCGCGCATGATCGCGTCCCCTGACATCGTCCCGACGCTTGAAGAAGCGAGACCCGAGACAAGTAAAGCAATCGCAAACAGATACGGTGCGCTACCACCGAGCGTGACATGAAGTCCCTCGTAGATCGCTTCAAGCGAACCCGCTTGATACGTCGTGCCGTAAAACACACTGGCGGCGATGACGAGCATCGCTCCGTTGACCGCTCCAGCAATCAACATCGCTCCCCAAATGTCGAAACGCTGAATCCGTAACATCGAAGCTTTATTCGCAACGTGTCCCATCCGGCGTTTCGTTAAATCGGAATGGAGATAGATCGCATGCGGCATGACGGTCGCTCCGAGCATCCCGGCAGCGAGGACGATGCTCGATGTGCCTTCGAATCCCGGTAACAAACCTGCCGATAGATCACGGAATACAGGATGAACTTCAAATACTTCAATCGCAAAAGCAGCCGCGATGATCAGGACAAGAACGGCGATGACGGCTTCAAAATGCCGAAGTCCCTTTTGCTCGAAGCCGAGGATGACGAAGGACAGTACAGCTGTTAAAAGGGCCGCCATCCGTAAATCAATCGCAAACAATAAATGAAATCCGAGTGCGGCTCCGACGAACTCAGCGAGATCGGTTGCCATCGCGACAAGTTCCGCTTGTACCCAGTAGAAGAAGCGTGTGACCGGCGATAACTCTTCCCGGATCACTTCCGCTAAACTGAGATTGCTGACGATTCCAAGCTTGGCTGACAGGAACTGAATGACGACTGCCATCAAGTTCGAGGCAACGATGACCCAGAGCAGCAAATAGCCATACTGGGCGCCTGCCGTCATGTTCGTCGCGAAGTTTCCCGGATCGAGATACGCGACGGCAGCAACGAACGCCGGTCCGATATATGTCCGTTTTTTCGGTAAATCATGTGTAAGTGGTTGTGTCGCCATCTCGTTCACCTCACTTTTTGTTTTTATTATACGCTCATTTTGCGCAAGTACAACAAATATGTTTATGGTAAATAATAACGTATGAAGTAAACAAAAAAGGAGTGTCTCCTGTAATCAGGAAACACTCCTTTTGGTTAATTAGACGATTTTCCGCTCAGGTTCTGCACCTTTTAGCTGCGCTTGCACTTGATCGAATTCATCATAGATCGCTTGACTCGGTTCCTTCGTCACGAGACTACCGATGACGAGCGCAATCGTCGAAGCGATGAACGCCGGAATCATCTCATACATTTCTGAAATGTAGGATGGTAATCCGGCGATATTCTGATTGATGAGGATCCATGCGATGACGACGACGGATCCCGTAATCATTGAAGCAAGTGCTCCCGTTTTGTTCATTCGGCGCCACAGTAAGCTGAACAGCACGACTGGACCGAACGCCGAACCAAAGCCAGCCCATGCGTATCCAACGAGCGTCAGAATCGACTTCTGCGCGCCGAACGATAAGAGAATCGCGAGAAGCGCAACGACGAGAACCATCACGCGACCCATGACCATCAGTTCACGGTCTGAAGCGCTGCGTTTAAAGAAACGGTGATAGAAATCATTCGTTGCCGCACTTGAAGAGACGAGCAGCTGCGTCGAAATCGTCGACATGATCGCAGCGAGTAAGGCTGCCAGCAACAGTCCCGTAATGAATCCTGGGAAAAGATCACGTGATAATTGAATGAAGACATTCTCTGGATTTTTTAATCCAGCACTTTGTTGCGTGAAATAGGCATAACCGATCAAACCTGTCACCATCGCACCAACGATCGAGAACGTCATCCAAATCATTCCGACGCGACGCGCTGACTTCATCTCGTGTAAATTCCGGATCGCCATAAAACGAACGATGATATGCGGTTGGCCAAAGTAACCAAGTCCCCAGGCGAGGAGCGAGATGATACCAATCGTCGTCGTCCCTTTGAAGAGTTCCAATTTCGAGCCGTCCGTCGACCGGATCGTCTCGAGTGTATCGTTGATCCCGCCACTTAAAGTCAGCGCAACAGCAGGTACGATCAGCAACGCGATGACCATGATCATCCCTTGGACGACGTCCGTCCAACTGACGGCGAGGAAACCACCGAGGAAGACGTATGCAATGACGACGCCAGCTAGAATCCAAAGACCTGTCGTGTACTCGAGACCAAAGACAGCTTCGAATAAACGACCACCGGCGACAAAACCACTTGATGCGTACATTATAAAGAATATTAAGATAACTCCAGCTGAAACTGTACGCAAGACACCACTTTTATCGTGGAATCGTTTTTCAAAGTAATCGGGAATCGTGATCGCATCCCCTGCATGTGCCGTATACGCACGCAGACGCGGCGCGACGAGCAACCAATTGGCATAAGCGCCAAGCAATAAACCAACGACGATCCATCCACTGGACAGACCAGTTGCATACATCGCACCCGGTAATCCCATCAACAGCCAGCCACTCATGTCACTTGCCCCTGCAGAGAGCGCCGTGACGACGGGACCGATCGTACGTCCCCCAAGCATGTAGTCATTCATGTTCTTCGTCCGATAATACGCAATGACGCCTAGTGCGACCATCAGTCCGAGATACAGCAAAATCGCAAACCACATTCCGTTCATCCTTGCTCCCCCTTTTTTTCGTGATATAAGAAAAACGGGCATGCAGGTCGCACACCCGTTTCATCTATTAAACACCATTTCAGAACATTTCTGAAGTTGTTTTTGCTTGAAGATGTAAAGTCAAGTAATCCGGTCCGCCCGCTTTCGAATCCGTTCCAGACATGTTGAATCCACCGAATGGTTGGTAACCAACGATTGCGCCTGTGCACCCACGGTTGAAGTAGAGGTTACCGACGTGGAAGTTCGCACGTGCGTACTCTTGGTTCGTCCGGTCTTGCGTGATGACAGCGCCTGTCAACCCGTATTCCGTGTTGTTCGCGATGTCGATTGCTTCTTTGAAATCTTTCGCTTTCGTGAAGGCGACGACTGGTCCGAAGATCTCTTCTTGCATCAAACGATCCGTTGGTTGAACGTCCGCGACGACTGTCGGTGAGACGAAGAATCCTGTTGAGTCGTCTGCCGTACCACCTGCGACGATGCGTCCTTCTTCTTTTGCGACGTCGAAGTACGACGTGATTTTCTTGAATGCTGCTGCGTCGATGACTGGTCCGACGTTGTTTGAGACATCCGTCGGGTTACCGATGCTGAGTTTGTTCGTGTTCGCGACGACTTTTTCGAGCAACTCGTCATAGACAGAGTCGAGTGCGACGACACGTGAACAAGCTGAACATTTTTGACCCGAGAATCCGAATGCCGCTTTCGTGATCATGTCCGCTGCGTAATCGAGGTCGGCCGACTCATCGATGACCATCGTATCTTTTCCGCCCATTTCCGCGATGACGCGTTTGAGCCAGATTTGACCTTCGTTTAGTTTCGATGCCCGCTCGTTGATGCGAAGACCGACATCACGTGATCCCGTGAAGCTGATGAAACGTGTTTTCGGGTGATCGACGAGGTAGTCACCAACTTCTGCCCCTGAACCTGGTACGAAGTTCAAGACGCCTGCCGGAAGACCAGCCTGCTCCATCACTTCGACGAATTTCGCTGCGACGACCGGTGTCGTTGATGCGGGTTTCAAGAGGATCGGGTTCCCTGCCACGATTGCTGCGACAGCTGTTCCAGCCATGATCGCGAGTGGGAAGTTCCATGGTGAGATGATGACACCAACACCGAGTGGAATGTAATCGTAACGGTTGTATTCGCCTGGACGACTCTCGACTTTTTTGCCGTCTTTTAAGACGAGCATCTGACGTGCGTAGTACTCGAGGAAGTCGATCGCTTCTGCTGTATCGGCATCTGCTTCGTTCCAAGGCTTCCCTGCTTCTTTGACGAGGTAGGCAGAGAACTCATGCTTCCGCTTACGGATGATGTTCGCCGCTTTGAATAGGACGTCCGCACGTACAGACGGATTGACGAATTTCCATGTTTCGAAGGCTGTGACCGCTGCTTGCATCGCTTCTTCTGCATGTTCCTGTGTCGCTTTCGAGACACGTCCGACGATCTCTTCTTTGTTAGCCGGATTGACGGAGACGATTTTATCTTCCGTCGTCACATGTTTTCCACCGATAACGAGCGGATAATCTTTGCCGAGTTCTTGCGTGACGAGTGCAAGTGCCTCTTCGAACGCTTTCTTGTTTGCTTCTTGTGAGAAGTCCGTGAATGGTTCGTGTTTGTACGGAATCATCTCTATTCCCCCTTTAATCTCTACTTTAAATCGCTTACATTCTCCATTGTACAGAAGCATGAGTCCGCTTACAATTATTCTAGTCAAAAAAATAGAGGAGCGACCGATTTGGTCTCTCCTCAGTTCTCGATTATTCCTTTGCTTGTGAAAAGACGATTTCTTCGTGTTCAATTGAAACTTTGACGTCTTGCCCTTGGAATAACCAGTCATCTTGATCCGAAACGACGAAGTGGATGCCGTCGACGACCTCTTCGACCGCTGCCCGTTCGACTTCTTCCATATGAACACCGACCGAGAAACCTTGTGTTAAATCCGTTGAGCCACCATATTTTGCGAAGAAGCGAATCGTATCGCCTGATTTTGCTTCCATCTCATCTTTGAAGTATTGTAATGCCTCATCTGTAATATGAATTTTCATATCTATCACTCCCCTTTCGTTTAGTGTACCGATATCCTACTCAAAAAAGCGAATTTCCTGTATGGTAGAGACAAGATTAGCTATGAAAGCACCATGAAACATTCATCTTAGGAGGAATTCGAATGAAACGATCGCTCGTAGTGCTGCTTGCGACCAGTCTCGTACTCGTCGGTTGCGGAAACGATTCCCCGTCTTCTACAGATACCAAATCCCCGAAGACGACGGAAACGAAACAACAGAAGGCTGAACAGGCCGTTCTTGACGTCTATCAAACATACGAAAAAACGCTCGGTCAATCCGGACGAGCAGATGCGAAGGATCTCGCATCGATTGAATATACGGCTGACGCAAAACAACTTGAACCGCTTGCCGTTGGTGCGAAGAACTTGAATGTCGTTCCCGGTAAGGTCGTCAAGTCGTTCCAAAAGGGCGACGTCGCCTATATCATCCACGAATTCAAGGATGCGAAAGGATCGATTCTCCCAAACCGGGGATCGAAACTGTTATTGAAGAAAGACGATGAGTGGAAAATCGTCCTGACACCGACGACATTCGATCCGTCCGTCTTCTCGACGCTTGGCGATATGTTCACTGGATTTAACGCTGATGAATATGGTGTCAATGCGAAGGCGGCTGATGAGATCGGAAAAACCGATGAAAAAGAGCAGGATGCCGTCTTCTCTCGTGTCAATGCGCAAACCGATTATATGGCGCTTGAGATGAACAGTAACATCCTGATGATTTACGGTGAGGCGCTCAAGAACGAAGGAAATCCTGAAACGCTCGTTGATTACTATCAAGACTACGCAGACTGGTATGAAGAAGAACAGCCACTCCTCATGAAGACAGCGAAAGCCGGTACGGATTATGAGAAGTACTTGATTGCCCTCGATCCATTAAAAGAGAGTCTTCAAAAGAAGCTTGAGAAATATGCGGATCAATTAAACATGGAATTAGGATAAGGAGGAATTTTCATGCAAGCACCAACATTCACCCTTCCGAACGCACAAGGAGAACCGATTTCCCTCGAGGATTATCGTGGAAAAAAAGTCGTACTCTATTTCTATCCGAAGGATTCAACGCCTGGTTGTACGACCGAGGCATGTGATTTCCGTGATGCGACGCAAGCGTTCGAAGAAAATAACACCGTCATTCTCGGTGTTTCTGCTGATAGTCAGAAACGGCATCAAAACTTTATCGCAAAATACGAATTACCGTTCCAATTGTTATCAGATATCGAGCATGAAGTGTGTGAGCAATATGGCGTCTGGCAACTGAAAAAGAACTACGGTAAGGAATATTTTGGAATTGTTCGTTCAACTTTCCTAATTGATGAGTCTGGTGAAATCGTCAAGGAATGGCGCAGTGTGAAAGTAAAAGATCACGTCGCAGAAGCACTTCAGTACGTCCAAGAGCAGAAATGAGTTCAAGAACCAGTTGTTTTATACAACTGGTTCTTTTTGTATTAAACCCTTTTAAAAACTCCTAATTTTATCCTTCAACAAAAATAATTTAATAAAAAAACCATTGGTATTACACACAAATTTAATGATTTTGAAATAATCTGAAAATATTCTATTGATTTTTCTGAATATTGTATTTATTATTGATAACAAGTTGATCCGGTGCTTTCCACAGCTTAAGAATAAAAGGCGATGACCCCTCTTATTTTTAGTCGGACACCGGATCGCTATCTTATCGGTTCTTATCGTTTCACCAGATATATCTATTTCTTTTGGGAGGGATTTACTTTATGAAGAAGAAAAAGGCACTTGCACTCGTTGGAGCACTGACAATCGCTGGATCAAGTCTTGCGGCATGTTCGACGACAGATGAAGGTAAAAAAGAAAGCGGTTCGACATCTGGAGAGAAATCTTCAGACAAACAAATCTTAAATTTAACGAGTGCTTCAGATATTCCAGCACTTAGCCCAACCGTCGCAACAGACTCTGTTTCCTTCACAGTGTTAAACAACGTCCAAGAAGGTCTATTCCGTCTTGATGACAAACAAGAAGCTACACCTGGTGTTGCTGAAAGTGTTGATGTTTCGGAAGATGGACTTACATACACGTTCAAGCTTCGTGATTCGAAATGGTCGGATGGCAGTGATGTCACAGCAAAAGACTTCGAGTATGCATGGAAACGTGTTCTTGATCCGAAAAGTGGTTCGCAATATGCGTATATCATGTATCTCATCGATGGCGCAGAAGCGTATAACACAGGAAAAGGAAAAGCTGACGATGTTGCAGTCAAAGCTGTTGACGACAAAACGCTCGAAGTTAAGCTGACACAACCGGCTGAATACTTCAAATCATTAACTGGTTTCGGTTCATTCATGCCACTGAAACAAGAGTTCGTCGAAAAACAAGGGAAAAACTTCGCAACGAAACCAGATACATTCCTTTACAACGGACCATTCGTCCTATCAGACTGGAAAACAGAAGTCGGTTGGAGCTACAAGAAAAACGATCAGTACTGGGATAAAGATAACGTTAAACTCGAAGAGATCAACTACAAAGTCGTTAAGGAAACATCGACTGCAGTTAACCTTTACGAAAAAGGTGATATCGACCAAGTTGGTCTGACAAGCGAATTCGTAGATCAGTACAAAGATAACGAAGACTTTGATACACGCCTTGATGCATCGATGTACTATATCCAAATGAACTTCAAGAATGAACTCTTGAAAAATAAAGACATCCGTAAAGCAATCGACTCTGGATACGATAAAGAGCAGATGGCAAAAGTTCTCTTAAACAACGGTTCAATCCCAGCTTATTACTATGTCCCGAAAGAATTCGCAAAAGGTCCAGACGGTAAAGACTTCCGTGATGGTAACGAAGGCTTCGGTTCATACGATGCTTCTTCTGCAAAAGCATCGTTCGAAAAAGGATTGAAAGATATCGGTAAAAAATCAGTCAAACTCGAGCTTCTTTCATACGATGATGATAACTCGAAGAAAATCTCTGAATACCTTAAAGGCGAGTGGGAGAAAAACCTTCCAGGTCTTGAAGTCACGATCAAACAACAGCCGTTCAAGAACAAACTTGAGCTAGAATCAAAAGGTGAGTTCGAACTATCATTCGCAGGATGGGGACCTGACTACCAGGATCCGATGACATTCCTCGATATGTGGGTAACAGGTGGACCATACAACCGTGGTAAGTACTCAAGCGATAAATATGATTCACTCATCAAATCAGCTCAAAAAGAAGTAGATGCTGAGAAACGTTGGCAGGCACTGAAAGACGCTGAGAAAACTCTCCTTGAGGACGATCAAGCGATCTCAGTTATGTATCAGCGCGGAGCTTCCTTCTTACGTAAGCCGTATGTCAAAGGAATCGTCAACCATAAAGTAGGTGCCGATACTTCATACAAATGGGCATCAATCGAAGGAAAATAAGTTACACCAAAAGACCAGATTCGCTGACGAGCGTGTCTGGTCTTTTTTTCCACCTGTGTCATTTGTCCTATTTTTCTGAATAGCATTAAAATTTCGTGTCATTCTGTTTTCATTTTTATATCTTCGTTTTATACTATCAAAGAATCCGATTCACTATATTTACAATAATTCATTAAAATTATTCATAATTAATGGAAATGAACCGATATATTTACCACAGAGGACTTTTGCCTCAATACTCTACTTCACTAGGAAGGAGGACTCACTCATGAAGCAACGCGTACTTACAAATCAAAAGAGTTATACGGAAGAACAACTCGAGATGATCGAAGCGATTCGCGCAGTCGGTGAACTCATCCAGGATCGTCCAAGGCGTACAGTCTACCGTCGTTATGCGCTCGTCAATGACTGGCCACAGCCAGAGAATATCGTTCGTCAATTCGGGTCTTGGCCTGAAGCTTTATCTGCAGCAGGTTACGAATGGAATGTAGATCAGCAACCCGAAGAACTCGAGCGGGCGCCGAAGTATACAAAAGATGAGATCTTAAAATCGTTTCATCGCTATGCGCAGGATGTCGGATCGACAATCACCTTGAAAAAGTATCAAATGTGGCGAAAATCCGTTCACCACGCGCCGAGTCACTATCACATCGTTAAGATGTTCGGATCATGGCATGATGCCTGTACGGCAGCAGGTCTTGAAGCCAGCGTGACCTATTCTAAAGCAGAGCTCGCTGCATCGCTTCGTCAAGCCATCGAAGAAGTCGGATTTTCTCTTTCATTTGAAGCTTATCGAGAATGGGCGAAACGGAACAATAAACCCTCGACGAAAGCTCTATTACACCGATACGGCTCTTGGTCGGCTGCGATTCATGCGATTGAAAATGAGATCCGTCTCAACAAACAACAAGCTCAATGAACTCATCCATTCTTCAGTCCTTTCCGATCTTCGAGACGGAAAGGCTTTTTTTCACCAAAAAAAAGATGACGTTTCCGTCCATCTTTTTTTTGGTGTGATTCAAATGACTTTCTCTTTCCATTCATGATACGCTGCGACACGATCGCGTCCTTGGAACTTCGCACCGACATACATCGCACGATCCGCGTTTCGGATCAAACTGGCTAGATCGCCCAGTTCCTTCAGCGTATCTATCCCTATGCTCGCTGTAATCTCAAGAGTATGACCCTCGACTACTATCGGATTAGCATGCAACGTCTCACGAATTCGTTCTGCCACGATGCGGGCGGACTCTAGATCCGTATTCGGAAGCAAGATGACGAATTCTTCCCCACCATACCGAGCCACGAGATCCGTGATTCGCGTCGCTTGCATCAGCAACTTAGCTACTTCAAATAGGACGACATCGCCGATTTCATGACCGTACGTATCATTGATTTGCTTAAAGTGATCGAGATCGATCATCAATGCGGAGAAAGGATACAGATCGCGTTGTTTGATTCGACGATCCCCCCACTCTTGTAACGCGCGATAATTGGGTAATTTCGTCATCGCATCCGTCCGGCTATCAATCAGCAATCGCTCTCGTTCATGTGCGCGCTCTACAGCCCATGACAGGACACGCAACGCGCGATACAACTCGTACCCAAAGTCTTTCGTAAACTCTCCACTGGCTTCAGAAGCAAGTAAGAGTGAGCAATTGATCGTCTCCGTTGCTTCAGGCTGTATGAATAAGACGGATTGAATTTCCTCTGGTAAACAATCATACAATCGAATATCCCACTCCTGTTGCATACCATAGAGTAAAACTTCCTCTTTTTCAATGATTTCCTCTATGACCTTCCCTTCTACATGGTCCGCCTTTAATTTACGCCCATCCTTTAAGGAATAATAGACACTTTGTTGTCCCTCTTCGAAATCGAATTTAATCCATGCAATATCCGGTTTGACGAATTGATTGAGCTGCCGCAGGTATCGTTCGATGATAAATTGCGCGTCACCGTCTTTCCACGCCGCTTCTTTTAAACGTTCAATTTGTTCCCAATGCTCGATCCGGTCCGATGCTTGGACCGAACTACCGAGAGAACGCTTGATGATGAAAAGTGCAAACGCTGCCATTACAAGCCCGCTATTCCCGTTACCTTGCACGACAAGTGTACTGAAAATACCATAGAGTAGTTCTGCCGTGATGACGACTGCTTCGAAGCGTAACAGCTGAAACATGACATCACTTGGAATATTTTCACCCAAAAGAAATCGTGAAAGTTGGTATTGCAGCAATAAGACAATCCATAAAATAACGACCATCGCAAGCAACGGGATGATGTTGTCAGTTAATTGAAAGGCATCACCATGCGTTCCACCTAAGAGATTATAAGCCAGACCTGCTGGTACGATTAAGAAAAGTTCTAGCGCCACATTGAACGGATAGTTATGTAGCATCCGTCGTCTTCCGACTGGTGTATGAATCGTACGTAATTGATAAATCAACATGGTGACCTGTCCTACACAAATAGCAGAAAGCATGCCATACGTTAAAAATGTGAACAATACAAAACCAAAATGAAACGTGAAGCTCATATGTCGTCGGCGAACCGGATCGACGACAAAAATAGTGGATAATGCGGCAATCAATAAAAACGTGAACAAGTCGACGCTGAGGCTATAATCCTTAGACTTCGCAAAAAGATCGATGCCAATCACGATTAAGAAAAATACGACCCAGCTTCGAAGGAGATATTGTTGAAAACGGCGCACTCGAACTTCCCCTTCCTGTTTAATCTATTTTTTAAAATTGTAATAAATTGTTAATTCTATTATTCAATTTTTTGAGCAAAATGTCGAACTTGAATCGTTTCATTTGATACACTCATTAAAGAGGTGATCTTTCATGACAAATACGTTTACTCAATATGCTTTTGACACGTTTCACATTGATGGTCTTGATTCACGAATGCATGCCATTCGCGAGCGCATCCAACCGATTTTTCGCGATATCGGACAAGAAATCACGCCCGACTTGACCGTCGCGATCGAAGAGGACATGCACGTCCATATCGCACAACATGCTAGACGCAAAGTAAATCCGCCACAGGATACATGGATGGCTTTTTCACCAGATAAACGCGGCTATAAAAAGCATCCTCACTTCCAAGTCGGACTGTTTGATGACCATCTGTTCATTTGGCTCGCCTATATCTATGAGTTGCCGAACAAACAACACTATGCCTCAAAATTACTAAATCATACGGATTTACTAACCACACTCCCTGAAGACTTCGTCATTTCATATGATCATATGAAAAAAGATGCTGTTCCCGTACACGAGACCGACATCCATTCAGGGTTAGAACGCTTCCATGATGTCAAAAAAGCAGAATTCCTCGTCGGTCGTCACATTTCAGCACAACAAGTGAGCGAATTGACACGCGAGGAGTTATTAGATGTGATTCGAAATACCTATTCGCATCTCGTACCACTCTATAAAACGATTAAATAAAAAGGATGGCCGAATCGGTCATCCTTTTCATTAGTTATATTTTACTAGAATTGACATGACTTGTGTACGGTCAGAGTTTAAATTTAGATAAATGTTGACCTGTTTTGAGGAAACGGTCATGACATTGAACGTTTTATCGAGTTTTGCTGTCGGATAGGCTTGTTTGACTTCCTTGACTGTAACCGTCCGTTTGACTTGTTTCGGATCATAAACGATGGCACTGACTTTCGCTTTTGCATCCTTCACACCATACGTTGAACAGTAGTGAAGGGCACGATCTGCTGAAGCAAGACCATTTCCACTTTGACACCAGTTCGAGCTCTTTTCGCCTTTGTACGCTTTATGTACTTGCGCAAGTGTCGTTTTTTCAAGAACAACTTTTCCATCGAGGGAATGTGCTTGTTTTGCTTGCGTCTGAATTTCTTGAAGCCATTTTACATCAGTTTGTTTTGTTGCTTCGACCGATTGATTATATGAAGTGCCTGACACGATGCTGACAGTGAGTGCGGCAGTTAAGATGATTCCTAAGACTTGTTTCATGCTAATGTCCTCCTCGGCGCCTATATAAAGCGTTGATAATAAACTGATTCCCCTATTTCAAAAAATTATTCAGTTTTTATAGTTTTTTTATGGAAGTTTATTTTTATTTTTTATACATGCAAACAAAAAGAACCTAGTGTCGGCGGGACACTAGGTTCTTCCTCATTTCTTATGCATCTTAAACTCTAGGAACAACTCATTGTAATGTGCGAGCATCTTCTTCCCGAGGTTCTCATAAACTTCAAGTGTATCGGTGACTTGTTTATCAGGATAGAATCGCTCATCGGTCCGAACCGATTTGTCGAGCAGTTTTAAGCCTTCTTTGTTTGGTGTCGAATAACCGACGTAATCCGCATTTTTCGCTGAAACATCTGGACGCAGCATGAAGTTGATGAACTCATGTGCCCCCTCGACGTTTTTCGCGGTCTTCGGAATGACGACATTATCGAACCAGACGTTTGATCCTTCTTTTGGAATGACGTAGTCAAGATTTTCATTCTCGCTCATAATCTCGTTTGCATCACCTGACCAGACGACACCGAGCCCCGCTTCTTCATTCGCGAGCAATAACTTAATCTCGTCTCCGACGATTGCCTTGACGTTTGGTGTCAGGCGCATCAAGTTCGCTTTTGCTTCCTGTAGTTTCGACTCATCCGTTTCATTTAACGAATAACCGAGACTATTCAAGCTCATCCCCATCACTTCACGGGCACCGTCAGCGAGTAGAATCTGATTCTTTAGCTTCGGATCCCAGAGATCCTTCCAGCTCGTCGGTTTCTTCCCATCAATCAAGTCTTTATTGTAGACGATACCGACCGTTCCCCAGAAATACGGAATCGAGTACTTGTTGTTCGGATCGAACGATAAATCTAAAAAGCGCGAATCGATGTTTTTGAGATTCGGGATTTTTTGATGATCGATCGGAACGACGAGCTTCTCATCGATCATCTTCGCAATCGCATAGTCGGACGGAACAGCGATATCGTACGTCGTTCCTCCCTGTTCGATCTTCGTCAGCATTGCTTCGTTTGAATCGAACGTCTGATAGACGACTTTGATGCCGCTCTCCTTCTCAAACTGTTTGATCAGTGCTGGGTCGATGTAATCGCCCCAGTTGTAGATGTTCAGGACATTTTTCCCTGAATACCCTTGTGTCTCATTTAACTGATTCAAGGTGAATAAAATGACACCCGAGATCAGGAAAATCGCGGCAAATAATTGAATCAATTTTTTCAACGGTCATTTCACCTCCGGTCGCGAAAGCTTCGTAGCAGCTCGTTGGTTCAAGAAGTAGTAGCCGATGACGAGTAAGAACGTAAACAAGAAGATGACGGTCGACAAGGCGTTGATCTTCATCGAAATCCCTTGACGGGCAAGTGAGTAGATCTCAACGGACAACGTCGTAAAGCCGTTTCCTGTCACGAAGAACGTCACCGCAAAATCATCCAGTGAGTACGTCAATGCCGTAAAGAAGCCAGCGAAGATCCCTGGTGTGATATACGGCAAGATGACTTTCGTCAAGACATCCCAACGGCTTGCGCCTAAGTCGCGCGCTGCATCAACGAGCGTTGGACTCATCTCCTGCAACTTCGGCAGGACGAGAATGACGACGATCGGTACCGAAAACGCGATGTGGGACAGTAGGACTGACGTAAAGCCGAGTTGGATGCCAAGTAGCGTGAAGAAGATCAAGAACGATGCCCCAATGATAACATCCGGACTGACGATCAAGATGCTGTTGAGCGTCAACAACGACGTCTCGACCCGTTTCTTACGGACGGCTTGAATCCCAATCGCTCCGAATACGCCAAGAATCGTCGAGATTGCGGCTGATAACAAGGCGATGACGAGTGTATTCAAGACGATGATCAACAAACGTGAATCTTGGAAGACTTCCTTGTACCAATCCCACGTGAACGAATCGAAGTTCGTCATGTTGTCAGCACTGTTGAACGAATAGAATGCCAAGTAGAATATCGGAGCATACAAAATGATGAAGACTCCGATCAGATAAAGATTTGCTAGTTTCAGACGTTTCATCAAGTCGTCGCTCCTTTCTTCCGTTTCGTACTCGTCAAGGCAAGGATGATCGCCATCGCGATGATGAGGAAGACAGCGATCGTCGCTCCCATGCCCCAGTTCTGTGTCACGAGGAACTGCTGTTCAATCGCTGTACCGAGCGTGATGACGCGGTTCCCTGCAATCAGACGCGTAATCATGAACAGCGATAACGCCGGAATGAAGACGAGCTGACAGCCTGACTTCACACCATCGAGCGTCAGCGGGAAGACGACACGCCGAAACGTCGTGAAGTTCGACGCCCCAAGATCACGTGCAGCAAAGACGAGTGACGGACTCAGTTTTTCAATCGCATTGAAGATCGGCAGGATCATGAACGGAATGAAGATGTAGACCGATACGAAGACGAAACTAAAATCGGTAAAGAGAATCTGTTGTCGTCCAATTCCAATCGCTTCAAGCGTTTGGTTCGCAAGACCATACGTACTGAACAACCCGATGAAGGCATAAGCTTTCAACAACAAGTTGATCCACGTCGGTAAGATGATCAAAAGTAGCCATAGCTGTTTATGCTTCGTTTTCGTCAACAAGTAAGCGGTCGGATAACCGATCAAGAGCGAAAACACCGTAATCAAAAAGGCATACCAGAACGAGCTGAGTGTCATCGTCAAATAGGTCGACGTAAAGAAGTTCCGGTAGTTCTCAAATGAGAAGTTACCGTCCAAATCAAGGAATGAATAGTAGACGACGAGTACGATCGGTGCGATGACGAACAAGGCAATCCAGAATAGATACGGGATGAGATACCAGTTACGTGATTTTTGCATCATAACACCCCGTCGTAGGATTCCAGACGCTTATCGAATTCTTCTTCCGTCTCGTTCAGTCGCATGACGTGAATCGCTTCCGGATCAAATGTCAGTCCGATCTGCTCACCAACCGTCGCTTTTTTCGTACTGTGGACGAGCCATTCGTTACCGACTTCATCCATACAAGCGATCTCGTAATGCACGCCACGGAAAAGTTGCGAATCGACGGTGACTTGTAGTTTCCCTTGGGTCACGTTTGTGATTTCGAGATCCTCCGGACGGATGACGATCTCGACCGGTTCGTTTAGTTCAAGACCACGGTCGACACATTCGAATTCCTTTTCGGCGAACCAGACCCGGTAGTCTTCCACCATGCGCCCTGGAATGATGTTCGACTCACCGATGAAGTCCGCGACGAAGCGGTTGATCGGTTCATCATAGATATCCGTTGGTGTGCCCGATTGTTGAATGACACCGTGATTGAGGACGAAGATTTCATCTGACATCGCCAGTGCCTCTTCTTGGTCGTGCGTGACGAAGATGAACGTGATGCCAAGACGACGTTGCAAGTCGCGGAGCTCATACTGCATCTCTGTCCGTAATTTCAAGTCGAGCGCTGACAGTGGCTCATCGAGCAAGATGACTTCCGGCTCATTGACGATTGCCCGAGCAATCGCGACACGTTGCCGCTGTCCACCTGACATCTCGGTGATTTCTCGTTTCTCATAACCGGACAAGTTGACGAACTTCAACGCGTCCGTCACACGTTTAGCGATTTCTGCTTCTTTCACCTTCTTGATGCGAAGACCGAAGGCGATATTCTCGAAGACGTTCAAGTGCGGGAATAGTGCATAGTCTTGGAAGACCGTATTGACTTGACGTTTGTTCGCCGGTACATCGTTGATCCGTTTTCCGTTGAAGATGATGTCCCCTTCTGTTGCTTCCGAAAAGCCAGCAATCAGTCGTAAGATCGTCGTTTTCCCACAACCCGATGGTCCGAGTAACGTATAGAACTTCCCGCGTTCGATTTCGAAGCTGACTTGGTCGAGGACGGTCTGATCGTCGTATCGTTTCGTAACGTCCTTGAATTGAATGATCGTAGTATCTGCCAATCTAGTTCCTCCTTTATAAGTATGAGTCAGTCGCAGTCACGAGGACCTTCGTCTCTTGTGTTGACTCATTGCGTAGTTGATGGATTTCTGAAGCCTTATAGTAAAGTGTCTCTCCTTGTTTTGCTACAAAAGACTGACGTCCGAGCGTCAGCGTGACGTTTCCTGCGAGCACATAGACGAACGTCTCGGCACCTGATGGTTCATACGTCTTGAATGCTCCCCCTGGCGCGAGTGTGAGCAGGACCGGTTCCATCTCTTTTTCATTCGATTCCGGAATGAGCCACGTGACATGATACCCCTGTTCCTCATCGGCATATGTCGTGACATCCTCTTCCCCATAGACAACTTTTTGATTGAGTGTATCCTCATCAAAGAAATCCTTCGGTGAGATGCCAAGGACTTCGAGGAGATGAAACAGCGTCTCGATCGACGGTGAACTGATTTCCCGTTCGAGTTGCGAGATGTACCCTTTACTCAGGTCTGTTCTTTCCCCTAGTTCCTCTTGCGTCAATCCCTTTTGAAGACGGAGGTTCTTGATTTTTTGACCGATTGAGTACAATCGACGTCCTCCTCTCATCGGCTTAGTTTAGTATAAGATGACTAAAAGTTTACTAATCACGTACCGATTATAGCGTATTTCATTATTTAATCAACTAAAACGTTCGATATTTTTTAATGTTCATTTGACAGCGAGAACGCTTACACCTACAATTAATATCAGGTACTAATTTAAGGAGGAACTTGTTATGCGGATCGCTTGGATCACTGATAGTACAACGATTTTACCGGATACGATCGCTCAGCGCGATGATCTTTCGGTCGTCCCTTTACTTGTCATGAAGGATGGAGAAAGTTTCGTCGATGGTGTCGACGTTGATGCAGAGACCGTCTATAGCTGGATTGACTCAAAACACAAGGTAACGACGAGCCAACCTTCGATCGGGAGTTTCACTGAGCATTATGAGCGGTTGAAAGAGGATTACGACGTCGGCTTCGCTGTTCACTTATCGAGTGAACTGAGCGGCACGTACAGCGCTTCCGTTCAAGGGGCAGAGATTGCTGGCTTTCGTCTGATTGCGATTGATTCCCGTTGTGGCATTTACCCGGCTGGTCAACTCCTAGCAGAAGCGATTGAACTCGTCGAAGCGGGACACTCGATCGAATCCGTCGAACAGATCATTCTCGAGCGTCGTTTCGATCATCACATTGAATTCACGGTCGCAAACCTCGATCAATTACAAGCAGGTGGACGGATCTCTTCAACGAAGGCATTCGTTGGTAACTTGTTGCAACTTCGTCCGTTGTTCCACTTCGAGGAAGGAAAGATCGTTCCTTATCAAACCGTCCGGACGTTCAAAAAAGCGCATTCGAAGATTTTTGATCACCTTGTCGCAATCATTGAACGGGGACAGATCACGGATATTTCACTATTCCACGCGACAGCGTATGACCTGGCACTCGAGTGGAAACAACGCCTCGAATCGCAATACGATGTGCGTGTCCGGATCGATGACTTGACACCGGTTCTCGGTTCGCATACAGGAAATCCAGCGATCGGGATGTCCTTTTTGAACCCGACGCGCCGACCGTGATGACTAATGAATTTGATTTTTGGGTAAACCTTCTTTAGAGAATAAAGGAGGTTTTTTGTTTGAAAAATAATAAATGGATTTGGCTCAACTGGGTCGGCTTCATTTTCACGATTGCCGTGAACGCCCTTGATGGTGGAAAGACAGGACGAATCTCTGATTCGATCATCACATTGTTCAAACCGGCTGGGTATGCGTTCTCGATTTGGGGATTAATTTATACGATTCTACTCATCTGGTTGATTTTACAATCGATTCCGAAGTTCAAGGAACACGAACTGGCGAAGAAAATCGGACCGTGGTTCTTGATCAGCTGTCTGTTTAATGCTGGCTGGATCGTTTCCTTCACGTTTGAACTGTTCGTTGTCTCCGTTGTCGTCATCGTTGGTCTCTTGTTGTCCTTGATCGTCATCTACTCAAAAATTGATCGTGAGACGAAAGGATTACGCTTTAAGCTACCGTTCTCACTTTACCTCGGCTGGGTATCGGTCGCGACGATTGCCGACATCTTCCTGACGATCAACGCAGAAGGTGTAACATCTTGGCTTGGAATTGGAGATGCGGGCTGGACGATGATCATACTCGTCGTCGGAGTCATCATCGCTCTTCTCTTCATGTTTGCGAACCGTGATCCGATTTATCCGCTTGTCTTCGTCTGGGCGTATATCGCGATCAACTTCGAGTCCGATAATGGTCTCGTCGATACGACAGTTCTCGGTAGCGTCGTCTTATTATTAGCCGGTTATATCTTCCTTCTCGTTCGGATGCGCCGCCAAGTCAGCGTGAGCAAGTGACGTTCCTTTCTCGTTCAAACGGCGTATACTAAAAGAAAGGAGTGAATGACCATGAACATCACATTTACACCGTCTGCTCAGGAGCGAATCCGCCAATTACGCGGTGAAGTATCCGGTCAACTGCATCTCTATTACGATACAGAGGGTTGTGGTTGCGGAAACTCTGGTATTTTCAGTATTCGCATCGTCGATGAAGCGACATCCGAAGACATGACGATTGATTCAAACGTCGGTCCCGTTCTCGTCAAGCGGTGGTCGAGTCATTTCCTCGATCAAGAAATGACACTCGATTACAACGCGGAGAAAAAAGCGCTCATCCTAAAAAGTGATGGCCAATACTTCAATACGAATGTGCTCGTGACGGATCAAACAGGCTGCGTCCTGACGGTTCGCTCATAAGCGCAAATGAAAAAGGCAACTTCCGTCGTGGAAGTTGCCTTTGTTTGTGTTCGAACAGACAGGTGCTGCGTCGAAAGCTAGATGGTCTGAGTATGATTGAATGTACTAGATGTCTGTCTGCGTCGTGCACGAGCTGGTAATATCCCAGCGCTTTGCGTCCCCCCAGACGTCGCATGCATCATCCTCGCATGCTTATCTAGTATACGAACGAAATTCATGTTTGGATTGCCTTATCCGACATTAAGAACCGTTTCTTCGATCGCTTGCTGATTCAAATCCTTCACATGCATCGGTCTACTATAGTAGTAGCCTTGTCCATAATCACAACCGAGGCGTTTCAAGAAGAGATGCTGTTCGAGCGTTTCGACACCTTCTGCGACGACTTCGATCCCAAGACTCTTCGCAAGCTGGATGATCATTTCCGTAATCGCTGTTCCCCGTTCGTCATGTGGGACTTCATCGATGAACGACTTGTCGATCTTTAAGATATCGATCGGCAAATGCTTCAAGTGCGTTAGCGACGATAGACCCGTTCCAAAATCATCGAGAGCGATTGTCAGACTAAGCTGTTTCAATTCACCAAGCATCGTCATCGCCCGGTCCAGATTCTCCATAACGGACGTTTCCGTTATTTCGAGTTGTAGTTGCAATTCACTTCCGTTCTTCAAGGAATGATGAACGATTTCTTTAATCATCATATTATGCGACTCCGATCGGAAATGCATCGCGGATAAGTTCACCGAGACTTGGCGAATGAAATAATCTTCTTTCTTCCAAATCTCCATCTGTGCAACGGTCTCCTTCAACACCCACTCGGTCAAACGATGAATTAAACTATACTTTTCAGCAAGTGGAATGAATTCCGCCGGTGAGATGAAACCGAACTTCGGATGATTCCAGCGAATTAGAACTTCCGCCTGATCCACCTTGCCTGTCGCGAGTGCGATCTTCGGTTGGTAGACGAGAGCGAACTCCTTGAAATCCGTCATCGCCCGGCGTAAGGAACCGACGATCAATTGCTCTCTTTTGTCGGAATGCAGGGAATCATCGTACACGATGAATCGATCTCTTCCTTCGTTTTTGCCGACCCGGAGAGCACTTTCCATTTGACCAATTCGCATTTCTAACGTTTCTCCCATATCCGGTAAGATGACACCCATCGTTGCTGTCAAATGGATTGGTTGATCATCTAAGTGAATCGGTTGTCGAATATCTTCTAAAATTTGTTCGAAAGTACGAAGTAATGCATCAGTAGGTACTTTTTTGATAAGAAAAAACTGCGTTCCATTATAACGAATACATGCTTCATCTTCCGATAAGGACGCACGCATCCGATCTGCAAACTCACGAATGACGGCATCTCCTTTATCAAAACCAAACGTATCATTGACCCATTTGTACCCGTCCAGGTCAAGTATAGCCATCGCCATCTCGTCTTTAGACTTTCCGTAATGCGCATCTACTTTTATCATATGGTGATCTAACCATCTACGGTTATGCAAACCGGTCAAATGATCAGTATATGCCATCATCTGTAAGGCACGTCGTTCTAAATGAATATAGAGTCCAGCGATTAAGATCAAAATCAAAAATACCGGAATGGCTACATCGTTTAAAATATTCGATGTAATAGGACCATCACCAATACGTCCTGCTTGATCAATCGGGATACAAAAAGATGTTCCTAACATACCTACATAATGCATGGAAGAGATAGCAAAGCCCATTACAATCGCAATGGGAATAAGAATTCTTTTCTTATCAACATGTCGTAGACGATGTAAGAGTAACAAGGCAACATATGCTACAGTGATCGCAATTAGGATGGATAGAGCGAACAACCCTGTTTCATAACGAATCGCGCCACCAAAATCCATTGCCATCATCCCAAGATAATGCATCATCGCAATACCTACGCCCATCAAAGAACCTGCTAAAATGACTTTGTTTCGTGTAATCGCTGATGAGTAGAGTAGATAAAAGGCGATGAAGGCAGCTAAAATAGCTGGAATGACGGATAAGAACATTAAAATCCAGTCATAACGAACCGTGACGGGTAAAGCGAAAGCACCCATACCAACGAAATGCATCCCCCAAATCGATAGTCCCATCGTCAAAGAAGATAAGAATAACGCTCGTTTTTTCAAAGAAGTCGCCTTAGCCAAACGTCGATTTAATTCAAGCGATCCATACGATCCAATGATCGCGACGAGTACCGACAGTACAACTAAGCCCACTTCATAGTGCTTTGTTAAAATAATCCATTCATTCATTGTATGTGGCCTCTCCTTATAGAACTGACTTTCTTCTTAGTATCGACGGTTATGAAGTATATTTTCAGTCGAAACTTGCATTTCATGCGATTTAATTGATATTTTCTACTTTTTAGTCTTTTTTTCTTAATGTAAAACGCACAAAAAAAACGAATTCGTCGTAGACGAATCCGTTCGTATTTTTTAAGTTAAAGTGCAACTGAGGCCACGATTTCTCCCGTAGGTTTCGCTAAATCCGGCTCGGGTTCGACAGTGATTGCTACAGCATCGACGTCACCATTACCTTTGAGTTGAAATACCGCTGCTGCTTCGCCGTCTTTTTCAATAATACCGTTCGCAGTCGGTGTCTCACCTTTGATGGTCCATAATTGATACAATTCTCCTTTTTTCAATGGAGGCAGATCTTTCAATTGAACGAGCATATACGACTTATCGTTTTGTGTAAATACCATGCTTGATCCCTTGATCGACTCGTTGCTTTCAAAGTTTCCCATTCCTTTAATTTCATCTATCGCCAGTGTTTCCGGTGTATCTGTACTTTCTTCCTGTGACAAAAAGTAGGCATTCGCACCAAGTGAAAGAATAAGGGCGGCAGCAATGCTCATCAACCAGCCAAGTGGGACACTCTTTTTCTTCGTTTGTTGCTGACGTGCTTGTTTAATGTCTACTGGAGTAGTCATCGGTTCTTCTTTAGGAGACTCCGTCTCTGTTGAACCAAGAACTTCTCCAAGAATACGTGCTTTCATTCCTACAGGAACAGGACGCTCCGGAAGCGATTCAGCGATGGGAAGCATGAGTTCTTCCATTTCTAAAAGTGCTTCGCGACATTCTTCGCACGTCGCAAGATGCGCTTCGAACGCGTCGCGATCTGCTGAAGAGAGTGTTCCATTGAAGTAATTGATCAAGTCATGACAACGTTCTTCCATCTCGTTCCCTCCCATCTAATCGTTTTCTTAATGCTTGAATCGCACTTCTGATACGTGTTTTGACTGTTCCGAGTGGTAAGTCAAGTTGATCTGCGATTTGTTGTTGAGTTAGTCCCTGAAAATAGACTAGTTCGATCAAATCCTGTTGTTCTGATTTTAGTTCACTTACGGCGCCCCGCACTTCCGCTGCAGTTTCGCGTTGCATGACGGTCCGCTCAACAGGTTCATCATATCCGCCATCTCGTTCTTCAACTTCAATCGTCGGTTGTCGTTTTTCACGACGTAAACAATCAAGAGCCGCATTACGCGTGATCGTCAAAATCCAAGATGAAAACTTTCCTTTTTGTGTATCAAAATCAACACGACCATTCCAAATTTTCATCCATACTTCTTGAATGACTTCTTCAGACAATCGATCATTATTCGTAAAGCGATAGGCGAATGAAAATAACAATCGCTCGTACTTCTCATACAAAGTCTCGAGTGCCTGTTCATCACCGCTACGCATCAGATGATAAAGCGATTCATCGGATTGAGTATGCATCCTTTTCCTCCTCCTGATATCAGCTTCATCATATAGTATACGAGAGCTAACACCAAATCGTTTTAGTTTTCATCAATTTTCTAAGTAAATTCCTCACCACATCCATATTCCCTGATTTCAAGAAAAGTATATCTTAAAATTCGATAGAATTGACAGTAATACCGTTATGGGCATAGCATAAAGGTATTACTCAGACGTTAGTTCTACTATGAAACGGAGGAACATATATGGATTATGATCGCAAAATGAAAAATCGCGTCAGCCGAATCGAAGGGCAATTACGTGGTATCCTTCGTATGATGGAAGAAGGGCAAGACTGTCGAGATGTCATTACTCAACTTTCCGCTGCTCGCTCCGCGATTGATCGTACGATTGGTGTCGTCGTAAGCTCCAATTTAATTGAGTGCGTAAGAGACGCCGAACAAAATGGTGACGGTCAGACAGAAGAGCTTGTGAAGGAAGCTGTAAATCTTCTTGTCAAAAGTCGCTAATTACTATAAACCACCCGTCAGAGTAATTTTTATCTGATAAAAAAACAGGGTCAAGATTTCATTGAAATCCGATTCCCTGTTTTTTTTTAGGTTTAGTATAAAACTTTGAGTTGATCCAAGTACACCTTACTCTTAATGGTTGTTCCTTTTTTCAATGTATCCGTTTCAACAAAATACAACGATTCGATTTTAAGAGGTGTTGGCCACGTCGGATCGAGTGTCGCTTGTACCGTTTTAAATCCTTTCCAATCTACCTTCTTGACGAAATCCACGACATGTCGATTTCCTGCAGCATCTTTGACTTCTGAGCGAAGCCAAGGCGCGCGTCCATCTCCATACACATCCATCGTCAATGCACGGGCAGGAGAAGGAATGATCCATGATGCTTTTTTAATGTACATGGCTCCGTTTTGTTTCTTCCACCCTGAATAATCATATGTCATTTCAAGCGATTGTTTGCCACTGGATTTCTGTAAGGAACTGAGACGGACAGTATAACTCGAAACATAAGGAGATTTCGCTTCGTAGACTCCCTGTTCGAAGGAATCGATGACTTCCTCTTTTTTCATAGCAGAGACGGTGACCGGTAGTCGAACCGTCTTCCCTCCAGATGAGACAGTTAGTTCTGTCTTCCCGATTTTCTTTGCAAGAATATTCCCTTTTGTAATCGATGCGGTCGCTCCGTTTGCAACCTGGTAATTGAGTTGCGAAGCAGGGATTACGACACGTCGTCCGTTTAGCCATCCTTCTGATGAAATCGCGAGGCGTTGTCCTACTTTCAACAAGATCGGACGCCCTCCATTGACTGTAAGACCGGTCAAGCGATTCGTGACTGGAATCGATACGGTTCGTTTAGCACGATCAACTTGCATCGTACCTGTCCATTTTCCAGGAGTCAGCGGTGCCGTGACTTGTAAGCCTTTGACACCTGTCCCTTTCCAAATAATCGATTTCTTCGTTGCATCTACAGGCTGTCCATTTGCATCCGTCAGCTTTAATCCAAATCCACCTTTTTCACCTACATATAATTCTTTAGGGGCAGTCAATAAAATCGTCGTCGCTACATTCGATGGAACATAATGAGTGGCTAATATTAAACCGTTCGTAATAGAGCGACTTCTTCCATCTGCCGGTACATTCGCTGTTTTAGGTAAAAACTCTCCAGCGCGTCTGACCATTATCTCTGTCGATCCCCCACCATCAAATGCGAGGGCCGACGTTACACCTAAACGCTTCATTTGCTCCACTGCCTCAAGCATCGTAATCCCTTTTGAATCAAGACGAGCTTGGTCCACCGTAATGATTTGAACTGTCCCGTTTGACGTTGTACCGATAAGTGTCCGCGCCTTACGAGCGAGCATCAAAAAGCGGTCATGGTTCAATGCTAGGCTGTCTAAACTATATCCAACTCCATTTTGAATCAACCAGTTATATCCAGATACAGCTTCTTGAATATCGTTACGCATTTGAAGATTCGATAATTGAACTAGATTTAATTGTGTTGATAACAGACCATTTGATTTTTCTTCTGCTGCTTTCACAAGTGCGAGTAGTGCCGCTTTTTGTTTTCCGAGACCAACGAGGACAACTCCAGCATCGGGTAAGCGAATTTCTTTACGGAATGTCGTATCTACCGATTCAACGGTCCATTGATAGTTCTTCCCGAGCGTAAACGCCGATGTCGCTGTTCCTTTTAAATAGACGATAGCAATTTCTTTTTTCATCGCTTCTGACGGCTCAATTAGCTTCAGCATTTTTGAAGCATGATGAGCTGAACTAAAGATACCGATTCGATTCGCTAAGTTCTCGTTACGGTTAACTGAGTGGATCGTTACCCGCTTCGTATCAGTCGTCGCAGATCCGATGATACCGAACGACCCGATCTCTGGTTTCCCTTGTCCGTTGATCATGAATGATGGGAATTTTGTCGCAGAATCTTTTACACTATGACTAACCAGTACTTGATTTTGCTGAATTTGAAGTCCAATCGGTAACCCCGAAGCTACTCGATACATATCGGCATTGATCGCTGTTACGACACGCCCCCCGCTCGCTGTCACGCGACTAACTTGAGAAGGTAAAGATTCTGTTGCTAATACACGATCTCGTCCTTTCGTCGTCATCCAGTAGTTACCGGTATCGGGCTGAACCGTTATATGTCGAAATAACTGTGGTGTACCCGAAAGTGTTTCTGATTTTGTCGTATAGGTCACACCTTTTGAAATCGTTTCTGCCTGAGTGGTAGAGACAGATTGAAAAAGACAAAAAGTTGTTAATAAAATACAAATTTTCTTGAACATAACACACCTCCGTTATATATTATGCCTTTTTTAGTAAATAAATGACATAATTAATTTAGGAGAGGTTTATTTTTATTCATAACAGGTATAGAAAGTAGTTAACTGATTCCTTTTAAGCCACATATGTTGCAATCAACATATGAATCTATTCATACATGATGTAGGAGGCCTTTTCATGAGTGTATCTGTATTTATTGATGTCGCGTGTAAGACAGGTGAATCTCCTGTCTACGATGCGAAAACAAAACGCTTTTATTTTGTCGACATTCCGAATCAACTTCTTTTTTCATATGACCTTGCCACAGAAGCACTCAAGCCGTACACGTTACCAAGCGCCATCACATCAATTGCCTTGACGGACGCTCCAGACTTATTACGTGTCACGGCTGAACACGGATTTGGGACGTTTGATCTCAAGGAAGGTCATCTGTCTCTTGAGCATCAACTGTCACTGCCCGATTCTGACCGAATGAATGACGGAAAGCTCGATCCGACTGGACAATATGTCGCTGGTAGCATTAATGAAGAAGACGGTAAGACTGCTGGATTGTTCCGTCTGCGTCATGACGGTTCCATCGATGTCTTGCACGAAGACTTGACGAACTCGAATGGACTCGTCTGGTCAGAAGATGGCAAGACGCTCTATCACATCGATACACCGACAAAAAAAGTCTATGCCTTTGACTACGCTCCGGACGCACCACTTTCCAATAAACGTGTCGCCGTTGACCTTGAAGAAGAAGAAGGGTTCCCGGATGGTATGACGAAGGACGCGGAAGGTCATGCTTGGATCGCGCATTATGCTGGATCATGCATCACCCGTTGGAATCTTGCGACTGGTGAAAAACTCGATCATGTCGACTTCCCTGTTTCGAATCCGACGTGCCCGATTTTCTATGAAGATCGATTGCTCGTCACGACGGCTGCCGACGGAGATGATGCACCACATGCCGGTGCCGTCTTCGCTGTGACATTTGAATGATTCATAGAAGAGGGATCATCTTTTTACAGGTGATGCCTCTTTTTCCACATAATGCGTCTAGACGCATCTAAAAAAACAGACGATACTAAAGAAGAAGACTATTCATTTTTTTGAAGGAGTGAAGCCGATGCGTGTCACGACAATCGAACGTTTACACCAACTGCAGACGACCCCATCCTTTTTCCCGGTCAACTGCTACCTGTTTGAAGAAGCAGACAGTTTGACATTGATTGATGCCGGCCTCGGGATCAACGCAAAGGCGCTCTATCACTATATTCGAAAGCAAGAGAAACCGCTTGGTGCAATCATCCTGACTCATGCGCATGCCGATCATGTCGGTTCGCTTGATTTCCTTGCGAACGCCTTTCCTCTCGCTCAAGTCTGTATCAGTTATCGCGATGCTGCATTGCTCAGTGGGGACGAGACGCTACGCGAAGGCGAAACGACACCTTTAAAAGGTGGTATTCCGAAAAACATCAAAACACGTCCGGATCGCTTGCTCGAGAGTGGTCAACAAGTCGGAAGTCTCAGTGTCATCGCCTCACCCGGTCATACACCTGGTTCGATCTCACTTTGGCATGAAGGAAGCCGGACGTTGATCGCCGGAGATGCTTTTCAGACGCAAGGAGGACTCGCCGTCTCCGGTGACGTCCGCTGGCAATTCCCGTTCCCTGCACTCGCAACATGGGATCCGGACGTCGCCCTTCGCTCGGCTGATCAACTGACGGAACTGTCTCCGGATATACTCGCTGTCGGACATGGTCCGCTCTTTCTCGGACCGAGTTACGAGATGCGCCAAGCCGTCGATCGATTCTCTCACGTCTTACAGACGAAAAAAACATCACCTTTCAAGTAATGTACGCATATGAAAAAACATCCGCGAACGTGTTCCTGACATGTCCGCGGATGTTTTTCTTTTCAACAGACGACTCACGTCTGTTCTGTAACAGTATAACGATAGACGCGTGCTTCGTAAGGACGCAAGATATCCGGGCTATCCGGATAGTTTGATATGAGCAACTTTTCCTGTGGTAAGACGAGGGCGGTCTGCATCGGTTCATCATGTACGTTGAGGACGATCCGCCAGACTTCTCCCTCTAATTCCCGCTCATAGATATAGAGATACGGATCATGAAGCGCTAAGTCTCGGTATGTACCATAGACCATAATCGGATGATCCTTTCGCATCTGAATCAGCGACTTGTAAAAAGCAAGCACGGACGATGGATCTGCTTCTGCTTGCGCGACATTGATGTCCGTATAATTCGGATTGACCGCTAACCATGGTTTACCACTCGTAAAGCCAGCTGCATGTGTATCGTCCCACTGCATCGGTGTACGGGAATTATCGCGTGCGAGTAACTGCATCGATGAGAGCACGACCTCTGGGTCCTCTCCGCCAGCGACGCGCTCCGCGTATCGATTTCGAAAGGCGACGTCCTGATAAAGCGACGGATCCGAGAAGCGAATCCCCGTCATCCCGATCTCTTCTCCTTGATACACGTATGGAATGCCCGGTAACGTATGCAACATCAAACCGAGTAGTTTCGCACTCTCAACCCGGTATCGTTCACTGCCGAAGCGCGTCACTTGTCGTGTATGATCATGGTTGTTGAGGAACTGTGAATTGACACCTAATGGGTATAAGACGTCGTACCAGCGTTTTTGAATCTCCTTGAATCGTAAGAGATCCATCGCTTCCATGTCGTCCGCGATTTCGAAGTGAAACAGTGTCCGGAGTTCTTTTCGTTCGTCACTGACATATAACAGTCCATCTTCTGGACCGACGAACGGAATCTCACCAACTGTAAACAAGTCTTTACCAGCGAGAACATTCGCATGCATCTCCTGCAAGAAGTCATGCACACCTGGCTGATTCCCAAGGTACGAGAGATCAAACGGATTGGCGACATCCTCGAACGACCGTTTTTTGATCAAGTTGATGACATCCATCCGGAAGCCGTCGATCCCTTGAGCAATCCACCAGTTCATCATATCGTAGATTGCTTGCCTCACAGCTGGGTGCTCCCAGTTCAAGTCCGGTTGTTCTTTGGCGAAGGAATGAAAATAATACTGCCCGCGCTCTTCACTCCACGTCCACGGACTTGGCGCAAAGTACGAGCGCCAGTTGTTCGGAAGCGTCTCTTTCGTGCCGTCTTTCCAGATGTACCAGTCATCCTTATCGTTGATCCGCTCACATGACTGACGGAACCAGTCATGCTGGTCACTCGTATGGTTCACGACTAAATCGAGAATGATCTTTAATCCACGGGCATGAGCAGCCGTGATCAACTCCTGGAGATCTCCCATCGTTCCCGCTTTTTTCATGATCTCGTAATAATCGGCAATATCATAGCCGTTATCGACGTCCGGGGAACGATAACATGGATTCAGCCACACGACATCGACACCAAGTGAAGCGATGTAATCAAGCTTCTCGATGACACCTCTTAAATCACCGATCCCATCCCCGTTCGAATCTTTAAAGCTACGCCAGTAGACTTGATAGACGACTGCCTCTTTCCAGTTAGCTCGCTTCATCTTCCCACTCCTCTCCCTACTCTTTATTCCCGCTCCACTTATCTGTACCTGTTTATCCGACAATTTTTTTAAATTTCGAAAAAGTTCTTTTCTTTTGACTGAATATTCGTTATCCTTGACGACAATACCACGAAGGAGGCATTCATCCATGAAACATTTCGCTCCATCCATCGCCATTGATCGGCTTCCTGCTCCCGTCTTCGCTGAACTTGCGAACCGAATCGGTGCTGTAAAAGCTGCCGGACATGATGTCATCACACTTGGTCAAGGAACACCCGACCAAACGACGCCTGTACATATTCTCGATGCCTTAAAACAAGCTATCGACGAGCCAACGAACCTTCAATATCCACCATTTCGTGGACATGATTTTCTAAAACAAGCTGTCGCAAACTTTTACGCGACTGAATTCGGTGTCACGATCGATCCGGCAACGGAAGTCGCGATTCTCCTCGGCAGTAAAGCCGGAATCGTCGCCTTACCGCAGACGATCGTCAACCCTGGAGAAGGTGTCATCGTCCCGGATCCAGGATACCCGGATTACCTGTCTGGTGCAGCACTTGCTGGCGCTTACCCGATTACGCTTCCGTTGCTCGAGAAAAATGATTTCTTGCCGGATTATGACTTACTTGATACGACGGACGTTGAGCGTGCCCGGATGTTGTTCCTCAACTACCCGAGTAATCCGACGGGTGCGACCGCGACGGCAGAAGCCTTCGAACAGACAGTCGCTTTCGCCGATGCCCATGATATCTGTGTCGTTCATGACTTAGCATACGGCGGTATCAGTTTCGATGGTCCGACGCGAAGCTTCCTGCAGACGGAAGGGGCGAAAGACGTCGGAATCGAGCTATTCTCACTCTCGAAACGCTTCAACATGTCCGGCTTCCGGATTGCCTTTGCGATTGGTAATCCGTCCGTCATCTCAAGCATCGAAACGTACCAAGAACATCTCTACGTCAGTGCCTTCACACCGATTCAGCATGCGGCGACCGTCGCCCTCACGAGTGACCAGACTTGTGTCCGCGAGTTAAGTCGCTTGTATGAAACACGACGCGATGCGTTGTTCGCAAAACTCGATGCGATCGGTTGGAGTGGACCACGACCGGGCGGTTCCTTCTTCGTCTGGCTTCCTGTTCCGGAAGGTTATACGTCCCAAAGCTTCACGGATCACCTGCTTGACGAAGCACATGTCGCTGTGACCCCTGGATCCTTCTTCGGCGAATACGGTGAAGGCTACGTCCGGATCAGCTTGATTGCTGACGTTGAACGTCTAGAAGAAGCCGTCGATCGAATCGGAACGCTCAACCTGTTCCGGACACCTGTTGCGGAATAATTCTGAAAAAACATTTGACAGATGGGAATCATTTCCGTTAAAGTAAATCCCAACAGCATAACTACTTATCGAGAGCGACCGAGGGATTAGGCCCAACGACGTCCGGCAACCACCTGTAAGGAACGGTGCCACATCCTACAGAATGATTTTCATTCTGAGAGATAAGTTACGAAATCTTACACTTTCGTCGCTTTTTTCTGGTTGCTCCGCTACTAGGAAAAAGCGACTTTTTTTGTATGAGGAGATGAGCGGATGATTGAATTCAAACACATTACAAAACGGTTCGTCCGAGACCGGACCCCGATTTTTGCCTTACGGGATGTCGATTTGACGATTCAAAAAGGAGAAATCTTCGGAATCATTGGAGAGTCTGGTGCCGGTAAAAGTACGTTGCTTCGCCTAATCAACGGGCTCGAGCATCCGACACAAGGAACCGTCAAGGTCGACGGTGTCTCGCTCGGCGGGATGTCAAAAGCAGATTTGCGTCAACTTCGCTTGCGGACAGGAATGATCTTTCAGCATTTCCAATTGATCCAGTCGCGCAACGTCGCGGATAACATCGCTTTTGCGCTCAAGGCCGCTGGCGTCAAACGAGCAGATTTCCCGGAGCGGATTCGCGAACTCGTCTCGCTCGTCGGACTTGAAGGATTTGAGACGAACTTCCCGAGTCAATTAAGCGGTGGGCAGAAACAGCGCGTCGGGATTGCCCGGGCACTCGCAAACAATCCGACCGTCTTGTTATGTGATGAAGCGACATCCGCTCTTGACCCCGTTACGACACTACAGATCCTTGAACTGCTGAAGGATTTGAATGAACGACTCGGGTTGACGATCGTCCTCATCACGCATGAGATTGATGTCGTCAAACAGATTTGCCATCGTGTCGCGGTCATGTCACAAGGTGAAGTCGTTGAAGTCGCCTCAACCTATGACTTGTTCAGTCAAGCTAAGCATCCGGTGACGCAACATTATGTCGATACGGCACTACAAATCGAATTGCCGGAACGCATCTTACAGGCAACCCCAGGCAAGATCATCCGCTTGCAGTTCACGGGCGAGAAGACCGGTGAGAGTACGTTATCAGAAGCGATCCGCCGTTACGATATCTCAGTCAGTATCTTGCACGGCAAGGTCGACTATATTCAAGACGTCGCCTTCGGTGTCCTCATTGTCAGCTTGACGGGATCATCCGATCAAATCGCTCCTGCCCTCGACTGGCTCGCGACGGAACTTCATGCACTCGAGGTGATTCAGGATGTGGCTTGATCGTATTCAAACGATGTTACCTGAACTCTTGAAGGCACTCGGCGAGACAGCATGGATGGTCGGAATTTCACTTGCTTTCGCATTGGTCGTCGGGATTCCGCTCGGAATTCTCTTGTTCGTCACCGACCGCGGATTATTTTTTCAAAACCTTGCCGTCCGCCGTGTTCTTGACTTCGTCGTCAACATCGTCCGGTCGCTACCGTTCATTATCTTGTTGGTCGCCCTCATTCCGTTGACGAAGTTCTTACTCGACAATACGATCGGTCCGACGGCAGCATCTGTCAGTCTCAGTGTCGCAGCGATTCCATTTCTCGCGCGACTCGTCGAAACATCACTCCGTGAAATTCCGCCTGGTCTAATCGAAGCAGCGGAAGCCTGTGGGGCGAAACCCTTGCGGATCATCGTCAGTGTCCTCTTACCGGAAGCACTCCCTGGCATCATTCAGGGCATCACATTAACGACGATCAGCTTGATTGGCTTCTCAGCGATGGCTGGTATCGTCGGCGGCGGTGGTGTCGGTGACCTCGCGATCCGTTTCGGTTACTATCGCTACGATAATCTCATCATGATCGTGACGATCGTCGTGCTCATCGTCATCGTTCAAAGTATTCAAGCACTTGGCAATCAACTGGCGCGAAAAACAGATAAACGCTAATCATACATGCAAAGGGAGAGTGGAATCATGAAAAAACGATATGCCTTTTTAGCAACAGCCTTACTCGGTGCAGGAGTCCTCGCAGGATGTGGAGACAGCAGCGCTGATGAAAAAAACAAGACGATCAAGATCGGGGCGACGAGCGGTCCGTATAGCGACATGGTCAAACAAGCGATTCAGCCACAACTCGAAAAGAAAGGCTATAAAGTCGAAATCGTCGAGTTCAGCGATTACATTCAACCGAACATCGCCCTCGGTAGCGGCAATATCGACGCCAACTTGTTCCAACACTCGATCTATCTCAAGACGTTTTCTAAAGAAAAGAATCTCGACTTAAAAGGACTGATCACGGTTCCGACAGCACCGATGGGACTATACAGCAAGACAGCGAAGACACTTGACGACGTCAAGACAGGTGCTGAAGTCGCGACGCCGAATGATCCGACGAACCAAGCACGGGCACTGAACTTGCTTGCGGAACAAGGCTGGATTGAACTCAAGCCGGACGCTGATCCACTGACCGTTTCAGAAAAAGATATCGTCAAGAATCCGAAGAAACTCGTCATCAAACCACTTGAAGCGGCTCAACTGCCACGCGCTGTTGAAAGTGTCGACATCTCAGCCGTTCCAGGAAACTTCGCACTTGCTGCGAAATTCGACTTACTTGATGCGTTAGCACTTGAGACGATGGACGAACAATACCGTAACCTCGTCGCTGTCCAAACGAAAGATGCGGACAAACAAGTCGCAAAAGACTTAAAAGCAGCCGTCGAATCGGACGCCTTCAATACAGTCATCGAAAAATCATTCAAAGGCTTCAGCAAGCCTGAATGGGCAAACTGATGTAAAAAACGACCGGAATTCAAGGAGAGATCATCTCTTTGAATTCCGGTCGTTTGGTGTTAGAACCGATACCACATCAGTTCTTCATCATGATAGGTATCATCGATTTTCAGCGCCCGTGGTTCAATCGCGTATGATTCAAAACCAAGCGACCGGTACAACGCTTTAGCAGCTTCGTTCGTCCGGACGACCGAGAGATGGACTTGCTCAATTAGAGGATGATGCTTTAATGTACGTAATGCCTCTTCTACGAGTTGTCGTCCGACCTGTTGTTTTCGGGCGCGTGGCGTGACGTACATCGCAAATACATTCGCTCGATGTCGCATCTTGAACGGCTCGGAGCAGACGATGGTGACGACACCGACGAGTTCATTTTCATGAAACGCACCAAACGTCATCGACTGTTCGCTTTCAAGACGAGTTGCGTACCGTTCGACGGATCGATCTTTTTCTGATTCATAATCAGAGCCAAATGCCTCAGGATGGTTTCGTAAGGCTTCTAATCGCAACGCTTTATAGAGTACTGCATCTTCTGGATTCAATCGACGGATTTCCAACATCCCCACCTCCTGCCTTTAGTGTAAAACACATCGCTTCATGAAAAAGAGGACGACATCGTGAAATATCGTCCTCCATTTTTCTATTTTAAGGTGTTCGGAAATTAATCGTGAAGTATGGCGCGTTACTCCGGAAAGCCACACCGATGTCAGCTTGTTTGTACTCTTTTTTCAAAATATTTTCTCGGTGCCCTTTTGAATTCATTAAGCCCCAATGTGATGCAAAGACATTCGGATAGCCCATTGATAGATTTTCACCAGCATAGCTGAACCTGATGCCTTCACGCTTCATCCGGTCGAACGGATCACGCCCTTGCGGATCCGTATGTGCGAAGAAATTATTCTTCGCCATATTTTCGCTATGACCGCGTGTCACTGGCTTCAGTGCCGTATACGGAGCCAACGTATTTAACTTGTAGTCAGCCCGTTCCCAGTTCATCAATCGTAGCATCAGCTTCTCATCCGTCGTTCGTAACGCATTCGAAGCCGTACCATAGAAACCCTTTTTCTTCGCTTCGACGTCTTTCGGAATCGACAGTGTCGCTTTCACCTTATTCCCATCATGTTGGTCGAAGAAATAGGTGACGTAATTCCCCTTCTTCTCATAGACGGCTGCATGATCCAGGTTCAACATGTAGTTCGTGTTGCCTTTACGGTAGGATTTCACTGCGGTCCATCCTTTTTTCTTCAGCGATGATTCCGTATCCTTGTTCAAGACTGCCCCTTGCGTTGTTATACCATTTTTAAATCGGTACTTTCCGTATTCCTTACCGTCCTTCGTCAACGATACGAATTCTTCGCTGGACGTCCGCCTGACTTCCCAGTCGTAACCTGGATATTCACTGCTATATCGATCAATCAGCTTGCCGCCACTTTTCGGATAATCGGCTTCTGCCTGTTCCATTGGAATGTTCTCGTAGCCGAAAAAAGCTACTGCTGCTACTCCGACGATCAACCATTTTTTCATATCTTCGTTTCGCCTCCTTTAATCATTACCTTTATTTTAAAAGAAAATGATTCTTTCGAACAGTCATTGGCTCTTAATTGTCTAAATCACATTTTCCGTTCACAAATTAGACACGTTTTATGAGAACGTTCTCATATTATTAAAATGCTTTCGTTAAGAGGATTCTTAAAAGTATTTAGTACATATACTAAACCATCTTTCCCTTTTCTTAAAATGTGTGAACATTCTTTTATTTCATCATTCGAGATTTTTGATTGCTCTCGGAATTCTTACTCGGTATCATTAGAATTCGTAAGCCAAACTTTCAATGCTTTTCCAAATAACATAATGATATGAAGGAGTTGACCTATGGTTTTACTGTATTTCATTTATGAATCCATTGCTTTTTTACCGATTCAACAATACTTATTTTCCGGCTGGATGATTCTTGTCGCGTTGACCGTATCGTTTAGCTTGGCTAATGCACATGAAGATGTTCGACTCAATCAACGGCTCGGTTTCGAGTTGCTTGTTCCTGGATCAGGTATGCTACTTTCTAAGAAATTCATTCCTGGTCTTGCTATCATCCTGTTCTTAATCTTGATCCACTTCACTTATATGTTCCGCGTCATTCCTCTACCGATTGCTTTAATTTCGACGCTCTCGATCAGCACCCTCTCACTTCTTTCGCTTTTAATTCCAGCACGCAAAAAAGCGGACCGCTAAGTCCGCTTTCAAAAAAACAACGGACCTTCTTCGTCAAAAAGGTCCGTTGTCATATTATTGATAGTTTTTCGTTTCTTGTAATTTATAGCCGTTCGCTAATTCAAGCCACAGCGTTTTACCTTTTTCGTTTTCACTTGGATGGTTGGATTGTCTTGTGATACACGAAGAGCGAGAAGATCTCCTTGCTGATCGGCATGTGTTTCTCCGACCTTCTCCCATTTCGAACCTACTTGACGTTCAATGAAGATATGTTTTCCTTTTTGAACAGCACGCCAGTTTCCGACTTCTGCTGTTCCTTTGACCGGTACGGCCGTCTCTGCACCTTGAATCGAGATAATCGCTGGGTCGTGATCACTCGCGCTACCGTCTGCTTCCATATACTCTGAGTTGATGTTGACGATATCCGACGACGTATACGACTTCAAGTTGTTCGAGATTAAGATATGGTCGAGCACTTGAGCGTTTCCGTTATAGACATACGAGTACCGCTCTGATTCCGGCAGATCGTCAACTGTGTTCCACAAGTTATCGCCTTTTAAGATATCAAGCGTCTTCGAGAACTGGAAGTCGTTTAAGTCACCGAGTACGACGACGTTCGAGCCTTTGACTTCCGTCTTCAATTCAGAGACAAAATCTTGGACGATATTCGCAATCGCATGACGCTGGACTTCACTTTTACGCACGACCGGTTGGTTCTTACCGAAGTCAGCTCCGTCGCCACCTTTTGAGTTAAAGTGGTTGACGATGACATGGTACGAATCACCATTGAAGAGGAATTCAGCGACGAGCGGTTTCCGTGAACTCGCGAAGTTCGGATCCGTCGGTTGGATACGACCCGGGTTTTTCGTTAACTTACCATTTTCCACCGTAACGGCTTCCGTCGCGCCACCTTTTTCACCTGGTGCGAGCGATACACGTGCTGGATTGTAGAGGAATCCGACACGAATGTTTCCGCCTGGCTGTCCACCGTCTTTCTTATCTTCTGGTGCGATGTCCGTATAGGCATAGCGGACACCTGTTTTTGCTTCGATTGCTGCAATCAATGTCTCGAATGATTTTGATGCGTCGACTGTTCCGCTATCCGTCGCACCATCATTATCCTGCATCTCTGTCAAACCGACGATATCCGGCGTCTTCAGGAATGTCGCGATGCCTTCTGAGACACGATCGACTTTTCCAGCGTCTGCCGTTGAGGCGAAATTCTCGACGTTGTACGAAGCAACCGTCAAGCGTGATTCCCCCGTCTTGATGTTCGTCGGTTGACGCTCCACTTCGCTCGTGACGAGTTTCGGAAGGTCCGCTGCTTTGGCGAGTACTTTATAAGCCGAATAGTTATAGCTCATGACGCCTTCGATTGTTCCATCGAATGTATCACCAGCTTTCGCACGGTACGACGAGCTGCCCATCTCGACAAATAGACGTTCTGGGTTGACATTATCCTTCGTCAGGATTGGTGTGCCACGTTTTGTGTAGACCTTGTTTGCGTCTGTTTGTGTCCGAACTGGGATTGTTCGGTTTGCTTGCGGCCCTGTGACGATTGCGTTCGGTAAAGCGACACGCATACCTTCTAAGCTTTCGTATAAGTCAATCGCATCTTCTTCTGGATCAAACTGGGCGAAGGAATCATTGTCGACGACTTGCGTCGGAATCAAGACCCCTTTATCACCAAGAACGATACTTGCTGGTAAGCCTTCATTAAGCGCACCCTTCACGAGATTGACCGTACTGATTTCCGTGACAGCAAGGTCTGTATCTGCTTTATCGCTGTATCCGCCAAGTAACCACTCTTTGACATATCCTGTCGTCGCGATCTGTTGTCCAATAGCAGCACCATGGTTTTTCGCATAGACGAGAATCCCTTCTGATGTCCGGCTGTCGTTATCTGGATTTGGATCCTGCATGTAGAAGTTGTTCGCATCGACGACGTACGTGACGACACCTGTCGTCCGGACGAGCTGGTCGGCATATGGTGATGTATGCGCAATACCTTGGATGTTGCTGATTTTCGTGATTTGTGGTGCGATATAGTACTTGAATGTCGAAACCGCTGACGTTTTACCGTCCTTGACGGCAACTGCTTGAATCGTCACTTCATCGTTGATCGTAATCGGTGACGTGTACACCGGACTGTCGACAGTCGGTGTCGTGCCATCGACCGTATAATGGATTGTTCCTTCACCTGACAATGTCACTTGATCTCCACGTTCGACTTCACCGACCGGAGAAGCTGTAGGTGCTGCAAGAACGTCGCCCGCTTCTGTCTGATGACTGCCGAGATTCGTCAGTGTATCAACCGGGAAGCTCGTCCACTGTGATGGTTCGTACGTTTTAGCACCTGATGTGACGCTAGATTTCCGGACAAGTGTCGTATCTTTTGCGAAATCCGTCGATGAACCGAGTGGTCCGATGATATCAAGAACGACATCACCCTTTTTCAATGCGATCGGATCATTCCCGTTGAAGTTCAATGATCCCGTCGTCAATTGTGCTTTTGCTTTGATATCTGCATTCGCACTCGAGTTCGCGATGACGAACGTCTTCCCTGGATCCACTTTCCCCGATAGTGTGATTTTCGCTTCTGACGGTCCACCGTTCGTATATTGAACGAGTGTATAGTCTGCTAAATCAATGATTTGCCCCGACCCATTGTATAGCTCGATTGCCTTATTATTACTTGTTCCTTCTATGTATTCAGACAAGATGACGCCTTCGCCTTCTGCCCCGACAAGACCCGCTTGTGGAAGGATTCCTGCTGTTAATACTCCGGCCAATGCCCACTTTCCAAACGTACTGCCGTATTTCATGATGAGACCCCCTATTGAATTTTCTGACACTTCTTCATAATATCAGATTATATTCTCAATAGTGTATATTTTTCGTAAAAAAAGATACCATCCTTCGTAAATGAAAGAAATGGTATCGCTTACAACTTTTTATTGTTCGTCTTTGTGACTTTCGTACCATTTTTCAGCTTGCGATGTCGCGATCGGAATGGCGCGCCCCTCTTCATAGCCATCTTTTAATAACGCGTTCGCGATTTCGATCGCTTTCTTTCGAAGCGGCGGATCAAAGTTCTTGAATGACTCCGGATAGTCGTTCTCATTCCATGGCATGTCGTCACCCCCCTTCTTTTAGCATTACCCGAAAAAAGGCACAAAAAAAACGCCTCATCAGCGTGTCGTTGTTTTTGGTTGTCATGAGAATCGAGGATTACAGGTGATCAAAACACCTGAAACGACGAAAGCCCTACCTCTCTTTCGTTGTTACGGCTCCTTGGCCGCGCCAGCTGAATCAAGCATTTTAGCAAGAATCGTGATGCGTCTGCAACGGACGCATGATACTGGGATTTTTAGAAATAGCTCGGGAATGAGCGGAAAAGTATCGATTGGAAGGTTTATCTTGCTGGGTCAACTTCTCCTCGTAGTATGAAGAAGGACAAAATAAAAGCGATGACTTATGTCTGACTCATTTGTCAGTAGCGGTCTAAAAATCCTGACCTGTCGATTTAATTGTATGATATGGATTGAAGATTCTCACATGAGTGATCATCCCCGATTCATGACTTATATTAATCTATCACACTTTCTTTTATAAAGTCAATCTTTCTTTTTAAAAATCGTTTTCTCCTGTCTCAGAATTGGAGTTGCACCTGCCGTAAAAGCCGAGTATCGTGAAGAGGACTTATTATTATAGAAGAAACGAGGGAAATCCATCATGTCGAATCGACTTATCCATGAAACGAGTCCCTACCTATTGCAACATGCTCACCAGCCTGTCGATTGGTACCCGTGGGGCGAAGACGCCTTCACTGCCGCTCGAGAAAGCGGCAAGCCGATTTTTTTATCGATTGGTTATTCGACGTGCCATTGGTGCCATGTGCTGTCTCATGAGAGCTTCGAAGATGAAGAAACGGCACGACTCTTGAACGAACGCTACATCGCAATCAAGGTCGACCGGGAAGAACGTCCTGACATTGACCATGTCTACATGACGGCGGCTCAAGTCATGAACGGACAAGGTGGCTGGCCACTGAGCGTCTTCATGACAGCGGACCAGCAACCATTTTACATCGGCACGTATTTTCCGAAGACGCCTCAGTTCAACCGCCCGAGTTTTCGTCAGGTGACGCTTCAGCTCAGCGAGCAATTCCGCCGTTCACCAGAAAAAATCGCACAAGTCGGTCAGAACATGTCGCAAACGCTTCGCGACGTATTGCAGCCTACGACGTCTACCCATACTTGGAATGAATCCATCATTCACGAGACCTTTGATCAAGCGATGTGCCAATTTGACCGTCAACACGGTGGATTCGGCGAGGCACCGAAGTTTCCGTCGCCAGCCCTGCTTCGTTTCTTGCTTGATTATTATCAATTCGCGGAAGACGAAACAGCGCTCCATATGGTCATGCGTTCATTAATCGCGATGCGTGACGGCGGGATGACCGATCAAGTCGGCTACGGTCTGTTCCGCTATACGGTCGATGCCGAGTGGCAGATTCCTCATTTCGAGAAGATGCTGTACGACAATGCTTGGTTTGCAACCCTATGTATCGAGACGTATCAAGTGACCGGGCAAATCCGCTTCCGACGTTACGCGGAAGAAGTACTGACATTCGTAGAGCGTGAGTTGTCTGCACCGGACGGCACCTTCTACGCCGCCTTGGATGCGGATAATGAAGGGGGCGAAGGACATTATTATACGTTCACGGCAGCTGAACTGACCGACTTACTCGGACCAGACACACTGTTCCCGCGCTTTTACCATGCCTCCCAGTCCGGGAACTTCGAAGGAAGGAATGTCTTTTACCGGACAGGACAAACACTCGAGATGTTCGCACGTGAAATGCACTTGTCACCTGCTGAGACAGCGGCGCAACTCGAACGCGAGCGACAAACTCTTCTTCGTGCGCGAAGTGAACGCCCGCGACCATTTTGTGATGATAAGCGCCTGACATCGTGGAACGCGATGATGATCTCGACGTTCGCTAAAGCCGGTCGTGTCTTTGGTGAACCGCATTATACACATGTCGCCACGCGTGCGATGACATCACTCGAGCGATTCGTCCGCACGGAGAATCAACTTGCTGTTCATTACCGAGACGGACAAGCAACCGGACACGGATTCCTCGATGACTATGCATATTTGATCGATGCACATCTTGAACTATTCCAATCAACACGACGGGCGCTTCATCTAAAGGAAGCTTTAGCATTCGCAGATGTGCTACAGGACCAGTTTCAAACAGCAGATGGTTATTTTTATCTGACGTCGTCACGCTCCGATGAGCTACTCGTTCGTCCACTCGATCTGTATGATGGCGTCACACCTGCTGGAAATAGTATTGCCTTAAACGCCTTCTTCACGCTCAGTCGTCTGACTGGTCGTCTCGTTTATCAGGAAAGTGCCGAACGGGCGCTCGCAGCTTTAATCGAAGAAGTCGAGCAACAACCGACCGGATTCGCCTCACTTGTCGGTACCTTCACCTACCGGCAGATGGAACCGAAGGAATTGATTATCTTGATTCCAGAAAACGTAGACATCCCGGTCGAAATCGATCAACTGCAACAGATGCGCTTGCCGGAAGTCGCCTTGTTAATTGGTACGAAGCGTGACCTTTTGCCGCACGTCTCTTTGCTCGCGGATTATCCAGAACCAGAAGAGCCAACGGCGTATCTCTGTCATGATTTTACTTGTGAACGCCCGACGACGAATTTAACAGAAATCCTCGCACGTCTCACTATCTGATCCTATTCCCTCTTGTTTAAACAAACAGGAGGGTTTTTCAAAAAACTAAATCCCTTTTTTCAAAAAAACCCAATATTTTCTTCATAAAAATCCGATATGGTCGATAGTAGGAATAGGCATAAGTACGTACACCTTAGACCAGACATCCTAGAAGCCGATTCCGTCCGCTTGGACGAATATCTACTAGGAGGAAAGATACTTTGAATACGACATCCATCTCGAAACCTTTGAAGGTGTTCGCGAGTCTTCTTATCGTGTTTAGCATCATTCTATCATCTCTACCGATAGTGAACGCAGCAACAACGAAAGTAACGGCTTATCGTCTATCGGCAGATACGGATCTGTATGATAAGACGACATCTTCACGGAAACGCTTGTTGACGATCAAGACCGGAACGGTCGTTTCATCCGCATATGATGCCGGAAGCTACAAAAAAGTAACATATGGCGGAAAAACGGGATATGTCGCTTCAAAATATTTAGTGTTGTATGAGAAAAAGCAAACGATCTCTGGACAACGCTATATCGTCTCTACGAATACGGCGATTAAAAATGCGGCACGCACGACAGCAACGACAATTGGTACCTTGCAAAGTAAAGATGTGTATTATACGACACAACGGATTACCGATCCATACGGCAAAACGTGGTATCGCCTGAACTACGCAGGAAAAACAGGATATGTCCCATCTGGTGCCACTCCTGTTTCCTATCAGAAGATTGCGAACGAAACATCACGTACGACGGATACCTACACGCTACATACTTATGCAGGAACGGGTTATCCAAAAGTCGAATCGATTCCAGTTGGGACAAACGTTGAAGTAGTCGGAAAAATCGACGGCTGGTATAGCGTTCGTCACGGCAAAAATAGTGGATACATGCACCGTGACGCTTTTTTACAAGTCTCTAAACAAAGTGTCAAAACGATTCCTACTACACGTGTTCTCTTGAAGAAATCCGTCGAAATCAAAGCATCTGCCTCTTCGACGAGTAAAACGATTGCTTCTTTAAAAACAGGCGATGCGTATTACACGACGACACTTGCAACGGATTCTCGAGGTAGCACGTGGCACAAAATTAAAAAAGACGGTCAAACCGGTTATCTTTTAGCGAATCAAGGAACGATCGTGAATTATGAAAGCCTGAAGAACGTCTCTTTCGTCACAACAGCTAAAACGACACTTCGCTCTTATGCAGGCAGTTCGTATGCAGGAATCAAGTCGATTCCGGCCGGTGCGAAACCGCTCGTCTCTGGTCGAATCGGTACATGGTATCGTGTCACGTACGATGGTGTAACAGGATATGCGTCGGCTTCGACGTTTAAGACAGCAGCCCTCGTCCAAACCATTTCAGGTACACGTTTCGCCGTCACATCATCCACCGATATCTTAGTCGCTCCTGAAGCAGATGCGTTTAAAATCGCTACGCTTCAAGAGGGTGATATCTATTACACGACACGTCTCGTCACACTTGGTTCTAAAAAATGGTATCAGATCAAAAAAGACGGAAAGACCGGTTACATCGCTTACGGAACAGGAGAAAAAGTCTCCTATCAAGCGGATGCCGTGACGATGAAAACAACCGACGCTACAGGATTAAAGTCTTATGCTGGCGTATCTTACGCTTCCATCAAGTCTATCCCAAGCGGTACGAAGTTATCCGTAACAGGGGCTATCAATGAGTGGTACCGTGTGACGTATGCAGGAAAAATCGGATATGTTCATCAGGATGATTTGAACGAATATATCGTAACGTCTACGATCTCAGCAGCGCGTTATGTATTAAATACATCCATCGACGTCAAAACGACGTATCAGGCGGATGCCGATACATGGAAGACGCTAAAAAGCGGAGATGTCTATTACACGACGCGCCTTGTCACGAACGGTCACGGTCAGTCGTGGCATCGTATTTCAGTAGACGGGAAAACAGGATATATCCGAGCGAATCAAGGAAGTCCGATTTCATACCGTAAGATTTCAGCCCATCGCTATAAGACGGTACAAACGACTTCTCTGAAGTCATATGCTGGTCCGACATACAGCGAAGTCTCATCGCTTACGAAAGGAACAGTCGTACAAGTGAATGGTTCAATCGGGACATGGATGAACGTAAGTGTTAATGGAAAAACAGGGTATATCGATGGCGCTCTTTTAACACCTTATACAGAAACAAAAAAGATTAGTGGCGCTCGTTTCCTCGCGAACGAGAACTTAATCATTCGAAATTCACCTTTAGAAGAAGCAACAGCACTTACGACACTAGCTAAAGGAAACGTCTACTACACGACTTCACTGATTACGTCACATACGAATAAACAGTGGCATAAAGTAACGATCAATGGAAAAACAGGGTATGTCGATACGAACGCATCTACAAGTAAGATTGACTATGTATCGAAAGATTCGTTATACGTCCGAGCTACAAGTCCTACTCCACTTCGCTCGTATGTCGGAAGTTCCTATCAAGTCGTGACGACGATTCCTTCGAACGTCGTCGTCAACGTCACCGGACAAATCGGCCAATGGTATAAGATTTCCTATCAAGGTAAATCAGGCTATGCGTATAATGGAACACTTGTAACGACATCTTCAAAACTAAATGTCTACAACTCCATTGCGACACCGTATACATTTGATAACTTCATCAGCACTCAAATGAAGTTAAATCCTTCACCTCAAACCGATTTGTATAAAAATAAGATGATGTATGTCAGCTCGATGTATGTTCGATTCGGTGGATCAGAAGACCCAGTCAATGGTACACTCGCGACCGTATCGTCAACGACACCACTCAACATCCGATCGGGTGCGGCGACGGATAGCCATATTTATGGACAATTCCAGCCGAAACAGATGATTAAGGTCTATCAACGAATCGGTGATTTCTATACGACGTATCCGCGTGTTTACACGTCTTCCACTGGATACTGGACACTCGGTTGGTTGAATGCACTCGAGTCCGATGTCCGGAACGTCGCTGACCCATTAAAAGTCAGCCGCTCTTCAAAGGAATTCTTCCAATTCCTTGATTTATCGAAGACGACAGGCGCATCTGCCGCAACATTAGATAAGATCATCAGTACAAAAGGCATCTTTGGTAAATGTACGACTGGAAGCTGTGGACAAGCATTCATCGACGCTGGTACAGCCTTTTCCGTCAACGAAATCTACTTGATCTCCCACGCGCTACTTGAGACAGGAAATGGAACGTCAACTTTAGCGAATGGCGTCATGTGGAATGGAAAAATGGTCTACAACATGTACGGCATCGGTGCTATCGATTCAGATCCAATCAACGGTGGAGCAAGAACAGCTTACGAAAAAGGATGGTTCACACCGGAAGCAGCCATCATGGGTGGAGCCGAATTTATTGGAACCCAATATATTCACCATGCATACAATCAAAACACACTCTATAAAATGCGCTGGAACCCAATGAATCCTGGTCGTCATCAATATGCGACAGACATGGGATGGGCAGCGAAACAAACGACTCGCATCTATGATTTATATCAACAAATGGATAGCTATACAGCTGTCTTCGATATTCCAGTCTTCGCTCGTTGAGGAAACGATGAAGCCGAGTCTTTAAATCATTGAAATGATTCCAACAAAAAAGGAAAGACCGTTCTGGTGACTTCACTGGAACGGTCTTTCCTTTTTGATTGATGTAGAACGAAAAATGTCATCCTCCACTCCTACAGGATCAGAAAGCGCGCTCGGCGCTTTCGTCAGGGTTAGGTAAGACCCGGCAGACCGCATCAAATGCAGGGATGCCGCGGCTTACCTCCCGCCCTGAGGACAGGGAGAATGACCGACTCGTTCGTCTTGTGAAACGACAAACTTCGAAGAGAACCCCTGCATTTACGCGGAAGGGCTCCCCTAGCGTTCCATGTCATCGGCAACGATTTGAATATCAATCCCGCGGACATGACGCATGATTTCATTGATGATTGATCCGCGCCGAATTTCCTGCCAACGGGTCCGTGCGGATTGACCGAGGACGATTTGAGTGATGCGATGATGCTTGGCAGCTGCCGTGATCGCTTGGGCGATCGAGCGCTCGCCTTGGATTCGGATTAGAACTTCTGCTCCGAACAAGGAACCACTCTCGCGTACCATCGCTAAGACTTCTTTCTGTTTCGCATTCAATTGATTTTCCGCTGCCGGTAAAATCGTTAGGACATACAGTTCTGCCTTCAATCTACTTGCCATGCGAAAGCCGCGATAGATCAACTTCCGCGCGTTGTCGTTGAGCTGGATACAGACGAGAATTCGTTCTTGTAGCGACGCCGGATCTTTTTCGATCAGCAAACGTGATTGATAGACTTGATCGTCGACTTCGTCCGCGACCTGACGCAGCGATAGCTCACGTAAGCTCGCAAGATTCTGAAGCGAGAAGAACGAATTCAAGCTCTGTTCAATCTTTTCTTTTTTGTAGATCTTTCCTTGCTCGAGTCGTTCCCGTAACGTCTGTGGTGTGACATCGACGAGTAGAATCTCATCGGCTTCCCCGAGAAACGGATCCGGGATGCGTTCCCGCACTTCGACACCCGTCACTTCCTTGACTTTAAAGAGCAAGCTTTCGAAATGCTGGATGTTGACGGCCGAATAGACATTAATTCCTGCTTCAAGAAGTGCTTCGACATCTTGATAGCGTTTCTTTCGTACCGATCCTGGCGCATTCGTATGCGCCAGTTCATCGATCAGAACGATATCGGGGCGACGGGCAATGATCGCGTCCACGTTCACCTCGGGGAATGTCTTGTCCTTGTAGACGACTTCAAGTAGCGGGACTTGTTCGAGTTGCCCGACCATCTCCGCCGTCTCTTTTCGACCGTGTGTCTCAATCAGACCGATGACGACATCCTTGCCTTCAAGCGTCAATGTTCGTGCATCGGCAAGCATCTTATACGTCTTTCCGACACCAGGAGCTGAGCCGATGTACAGCTTCAGCTTTCCTCGTGTCATGACTTACTCCGATCAAGGGCTAAGTTCAAACGCAGGACGTTGACGTAATCATGTGTTTCTGCTTCCTTCGTGATCAACTTCCGTACTTCTTCACGCGACAGGTCGCGCGCGGTTGCGATACGCTTCGCCTGAACCAAAGCATAATCGACTGAGATGTGCGGATCGAAGCCAGAACCGGATGTCACGAGGGCATCGTCCGGAAGCGAAGCGCCGTCCACTTGGTTCTGTTTCTGTAATTCCGCCATCTTCGTGCCAAGCTCCGGGTTCGATGCTGCTAGGTTATCCCCAGCAGACGCTCCCGCTAATTGATCGACCGCTGATGGACGTCCGTGAAAATACTGTTTCGACGTGAACGGCTGGGCAATCAATTCCGATCCGATGAATTTTCCGTTTTCTTGTACTAAAGAACCTTCAGCTTTATCCGGTACGAGTAGTTGACCGAACAGAGTCAATAAAGCGGGAAAGACGATCCCGCATAACGCCGTGACGAAGACCGTCACACGAATGGCTTGTTTCATGATTCGTTTTCTCCTTAGAGGATGCTTGCAAGCAAGACATCGATGATTTTAATCCCAATGAATGGAACGACGACACCGCCAAGACCGTAGATCAGCAAGTTACGACCGAGTAATTGATCCGCCGTCATCGGTTTGTAGGTAACCCCCCGCATCGCGAGTGGAATCAACATCGGAATAATGATCGCATTAAAGATCAAGGCAGACAAGATCGCACTCGTCGGTGAATCAAGACGCATGATATTGAGTACTTCCATCTGCGGGATTGCGACCATGAACATTGCTGGGATGATCGCGAAATATTTCGCGACATCGTTTGCGATCGAGAACGTCGTCAAGGCACCCCGTGTCATCAAGAGCTGTTTCCCGATTTCGACGACTTCGATGATTTTCGTCGGGTTCGAATCGAGATCGATCATGTTCGCCGCTTCTTTTGCGGCTTGCGTTCCGCTGTTCATCGCGAGTCCAACATCGGCTTGAGCGAGCGCTGGTGCATCATTCGTTCCGTCTCCCGTCATCGCGACGAGGTGACCAGCTGCTTGTTCCTGCTGAATGACACGAATCTTATCTTCCGGCTTACATTCGGCGACGAAATCATCGACGCCTGCTTCGCGAGCAATCGTTGCTGCCGTCAATGGGTTGTCACCCGTACACATGACCGTTTTGATACCCATCTCACGCAACCGATCGAATCGTTCGCGCATGCCCGGTTTCACCGTATCTTTTAAATAGATGACGCCAAGGATCGTTGCATCGATCGCAACGACGAGTGGTGTGCCACCAAGACGAGAGACCGCATCTACTTTCTCTTGCAAATCATTCGGAATGGTTCCACCTTGTTCCTTGACCCATTCTTGAATCGCTTGCCCCGCCCCTTTCCGTACACGGCGACCATCTCTTAAATCGAGTCCGGACATCCGTGTCTCTGCGCGGAACGGTACGATCTCTGCATCATCTAACCAATGTTGTTCAACAGGCATCGCGCGAAGTTCAGCGAGTTCAAGAACGGAACGTCCTTCTGGTGTCTCATCAGCGAGTGAGGCGAGGATTGCCCCCTCAAACGCCTGCTCGGCAGTGCGTCCGCCGACCGGCGTGATTTCCGACGCCATCCGGTTACCGAACGTGATTGTTCCTGTTTTGTCCAAGATGATCGTTTGGATATCGCCTGCTGCTTCGACCGCCTTCCCGCTCATCGCGATGACGTTGAAGCGGGTAACGCGGTCCATCCCGGCGATTCCGATTGCTGACAGTAAGCCACCGATCGTCGTCGGGATCAAACAGACGAGTAAGGCGATCAAGATCGGACCTGATAGATCAAATCCAAGGTAGTTCGTAAAGACCGGTAATGTCATGACGACAAGTAAGAAAATCAATGTCAAGCTCGTCAAGAGCGTTGATAACGCGAGTTCGTTTGGTGTCTTTTGACGACTTGCGCCTTCGACGAGGGCAATCATCTGATCGAGGAATGATTCACCCGGATTGCTCGTGATTCGAACTTCGATCTCGTCACTGACGACGAGTGTTCCACCGATGACCGAGGAGAAATCACCGCCCGCTTCCTTGATGACCGGTGCGGATTCACCCGTGATCGCTGATTCATCAATCGAAGCAAGTCCTTTGATGATTTCACCGTCACCCGGTACATACTCCCCTGCTCGGACGAAGACGATATCGCCTTTGCGGAGTGTCGCCGACGAGACACTTTGAATCAGTTGTCCGACACGTTTACGTGCCATGACATCTGCTTTTGACGCTTTCAATGAGTCCGCCTGGGCTTTCCCGCGTCCTTCCGCGATCGATTCCGCGAAGTTCGCGAACAAGACCGTCAGGAAAAGGATGATACTGACCGTTAAGTTAAAGCCACGCATCTCATCAATGAAGATCGTATAGCCGATTGCAAGCAAGCAGCCGATCCAGACGACGAACATGATCGGTTGTTTGACCATATTAACGGGATTCAATTTTTTAAAGGCATCGATCGTCGCTTGACGCGCGATCGAGCCACTGATTGCTGATTTGGATTGGTGTTCCGGCTCCCCGTTCGGTTGGTGTTCCTCGGGCGTCGGATGCATGATTCGTTCCATCATATGCTTTTATCTCCTGTTCACATCGTCAGCCAATCCGCGACCGGTCCAAGTACGAGCACTGGCAAGAATGTCAATGCACCGACGAGTACGACCGTACCGAGGAAGACTGTTCCGAAGAGTGGTGTGTCTGTCTTAAACGAAAATTCATCTTGCGGAACCGATTGCTTCGCTTTAAGCGAACCTACGATTGCAAGCATCAAGATCAATGGGATGTAGCGTCCGAAGAACAACGCGAATGATGTCGAGACGTTCCAGTAGACGTTTGCGTCGCCGAGTCCTTCAAAACCGGATCCGTTGTTCGCTGTCGCGGACGTGAACTCATACAAGACTTGCGACAGTCCGTGATAACCTGGGTTCGAGATGCCGGCGACGCCTGGTGCGACGTACATCGAGATCGCCGTTCCGACGAGAATCAGGAAGGGCGGCACGAGTAGCGCGATCGCGATCATCTTCACTTCGAACGTCTCGATTTTCTTCCCGAGGAACGTCGGTGTCCGACCGATCAAGAGACCTGTCAGAAAGACTGCGACAAAGGCGTAAAGCAAAACGTTCAGGAATCCTGCACCTGCTCCACCGTAAACGACGTTGAGCATCATATTGCCGAGTTGGATCAATCCTGCGAGCGGATGCAGTGAGTCGTGCATCGCGTTGACCGCACCAGTTTCAGCTGCCGTCGTAATTGAACTGTAGAGCGCCGTTCCGATTTGACCAAATCGTAATTCCTGACCATGCGCTGTTGGATTCGCAAGTAAGCTCCCTGCCATCCCGACCGTCATCATGATGAAGAGAAGCGTCATGACACTAAGGAACAGTCGCCCTTGTTTCGCTGAACCGATGATTTTACCGTATGCAATCGGAAGTGACATCGGAATCAGCAACATCAAGAACATCTGGATGAAGTTGACGAACTGGTTCGGGTTTTCAAACGGATGCGCTCCGTTGGCACCAAAGAAACCACCACCATTGTTTCCGAGCTGTTTGATGACTTCAAAAGCAGCGACTGGTCCGCGGTAGATCAACTGTTTTGCTCCTTCGAGCGTCGTGACGCTGACTGCTCCTCCAAATGTCTGCGGTACACCGAGTAGGATCATCGCTAAACCGAAGACGAACGAAATCGGTAAGAGAATTCGGAAGATGAAGCGGAAGAAGTCGGCATAGAAGTTACCGAGTGGTTTGTTCGCAAGACCACGAATGACAGCGATACAGACCGTGAATGCCATCGTCGGAGCGACGAATAACATCGTTCCGAGGACGAACGTTTGCGAGAGATACGAGAGTGCCTCACCCGAATAGTGTTGTTGATCGGTATTCGTCATGAAGCTGATCGTCGTATGAAGCGCCGTCGACCAGTCGAGATTCACAGCACCGTTCGGATTCAAGGGTAGACTGCCTTGGAAACGAAGTAGCAAATAACCACCGATGAAGAAGAACATATTTACAAGCAACAAACTTTTCGAATAGCCGACCCACGATTGATCGTGTTTCTTTTCATCGACGCCGAGTAACAACAGGAGTCGTCGTTCGACCTTACCGATTTTATCGACCCGACGCTCTGCGACAGGTGCGAAGTATACTCCAATGTAGCGACCAAGCAAGACCGCCGCGCAAAGTGCGATGACGAGAAGGATCCAAAATTGGATCATGAATTGAGTCCACATGTTTTTCTTTTCTCCCTATGCGATTAGAATTTTTCTGGATACATCAGACAATAACCGAGATACAAGAAGACGAGGCAGCCCGTCGCTAGTAAAAACCATGTCATTTGCGGTCACCTGCTCTCCACTGGACGCGTTCGATCAGATGAATCATCCCGAACGTCGTACCGAAGAAGAAGGCAAGCAATACGATACTCCACAGCTCTCCCATTATGAAATTACCTCCATATTATTCAATATTTTTACAATTAAACACGACAAAAAGACGATGTGAGGCGAAAAACGGCCCCAGCATCGCCTTTATACCTTGGCATACTGAAAAAGAGTCGTTCCCTCCTAAAAACGCCTGCGAGGTTAGCTGTCGGATTCGGGCATACCTAGGATTTCGCCCTACCTTTCCCGTTCGGAAAGGATTCACCCCGTGTCACGTGTCGTGACGGTTGGGTCCCCCGCTTCAATCATGAATTCGGCGTACTTTGAGATCGAAGCATTAACATGTTAGTGTTCGTTGATGAGATGGATATTACTCCGATTTTTTAGAGTTGTAAATAGAAAAGTTGAAAAAAAAATAGTCTGATTTTTTAATGACTTACTTTCGAAAAATAGTGTTTTTCGTCCCTATGCTATAGAAGAAAAAAAACCGCAGAAATCGATTCCTTCATCTAAAATGGAGGAGCTCCATTTCAGTGAGAATCGTTCCGCAGTTTCATGAACAAACAACGATTATGATTGCTGATTCATTTTGGCATGGACCGTCAAAGGAGCTAGCATCGTCACCCATAGGGCAACCACTCCAGAAACAAGAATCACAATATCGCGTTCGAATCCAAGCGTCAGTAACGTGATACAACTTCCGACCAGGACGAGACAAAGCGTCGCGATCATGACGAACCGCGATTGTTTCAACATTTTTCTCATGTGGCATCTCTCCTTTCCTTCCATATTCCTTTTCATCGTAACAAAGATTCGTCGAAAAAGCGTCGCTGACACTCGATTGTGATGTTTCTGTCATCTCATAAGTAACGAGAGAAGACGACGAGAAAACGGATTTGTTACACTGTAGAAGTACTTAAAAAGGGGGAATCGATATGTTACAAGATCATTCATTTCAACGCGTCGACGGAACGTCGGCATCTTTAACTGACTACCCAGCTCAAGCATGGCTGATCGTCAATACAGCCAGTAAATGTGGCTTGACGCCGCAGTTCGAAGGACTCGAGCAATTGCATCAAGACTATCGTTCGCAAGGATTGACCGTACTTGGTTTCCCATGTAATCAGTTTGCGAACCAAGACCCGGGAACGGACGAGGAGATTCAGTCGTTCTGCCAAATCAACTACGGCGTGACGTTCCCCGTCTTTTCAAAAATCGATGTCAACGGTGAGCAAGCACATCCGCTGTTTGAGGAATTAAAAGCACAAGCACCAACGACAGACGGTGCAACAGACATTGAGTGGAATTTCACGAAATTCCTCGTGACCCGTGATGGAGAAGTGACACGGTTCTCTCCAAAAACGAACCCGACGGATTTGACGGCAGCGATCGAACGATTGCTCGTTCAAGTCTAAAAAAATAAGCTTCCCTCCTTCTCTCTTGAAGGAACGGAAGCTTATTTTCATGTTGTCCCCGGCTCAAGACGACGACTGATCATCTCTTCTGCCAATCGTTTGACGTCATCGATATCGCGCATTTCCGTGAACGGATGCCCCCAGACGATCAGCTCTTCGATTTCTTCAATCGGTTGCGTCGTATAGCGTGTACCATCGGCAACGAACTCTTGCGCGATCGTTGATTCAAAGGCAGCGTATTTCAGAAGCCATGGTTTCTCGCTCAAGATTTTTTGCGCATGTTTCGCTTGCTTGAACGCAATATCGCCGACGAGGACGACCGGATCGAATCGTTCATGGAGCGGATGCGTATATTGAACAGAGATCAGCAATCCATGTTGGTTCGTTTTTTCTTGTTGCCGGACATACGTCCGAGTTAAAAAGTGCGGTACGAGCGACTCCGCACTCTCCTTCGTCTGATGGATGCTCAGACCATGCTCCGTTTGGACGACTTCCGGGAGAACTGGTTCGTATCCACGGTTTGCTAATTGTTGATCGAGCTCTTTGAACAACAGCAGAGTATGTTCGACCAGTGCTCGGACTTGGCGAAACGATAATTGAATCGATTGATTGATCATACGATGACCTACCTTCTCTAAAAGTATGGCAATATACAGTTATTTACCCAAACTTTTCCGACTTCATCCCTGTTCCCGTGAAAGTTCTTTTAGCCAGATCGAGGCCTGCTCTGTTAAGCGAGCAAACGTCTGCTCTTTGTCTAACGTAACGGGTCGGTCGATATGAATCGATCGACAATCCAGCGCACCGGGTATCTTTTCTTCGACGATACCCGCAAGAATAAGACATGGAACTTGAGCAATTCCAGCAGATCGCACGATTTCTCCTGTTATTTTCCCTAATTGACTTTGGCGATCGACTTTCCCTTCACCAGTCCAGACATAATCTGCTTTCCGTAATCGTTCCTCGCATCCTAAATACGCGAGGATGGACTGGGCACCCGACACGATCGTTCCCCCGACAGCATGAATCGCACCACCCAGTCCCCCTGCGGCTCCTGCACCTTGAATATTTTCTAGCTTGAGAATCGTTTCCATTTCTTTCAATCGTTGATCTAAACATTCAATCTCATTTCGTCGTAACCCTTTTTGGGGTCCAAATAGATACGCTGGACCGTCTTGACCAGAGTAATGGGAACGAACATCTACCAATGCCTCCAACGAAAATGGAGCGTCTATACATGCCAGCCGTCGCGTCTCGACTAGCGGATTCGTGTGAAACCGAATCGGACGATCTTCCGCATCTCGTAAAGAACATCCCATTTCATGTAAAAAACCAAGCCCGCCATCTGTCGTTCCTGTTCCTCCAAGAGCGACTCGAATCTTTGTCATGCCTTTTCGGCGTAACGTCTGGACGAGATGACCGACTCCTTTCGTGTGTAACAAAAATGGATCGTCTGTTTCATGTCTCATCGATAGTCCGCATATCTGTGCGACTTCAATGACGGCTTCCTGTTCATGTTGCGCATACATCACTTCACAAGGGCGTCCGGCTAAATCCACCGTCCACTCCGTCCGTATCTCATAGCCACCTGCCGCATACACAGCTAGTGTTCCTTCTCCTCCATCAGCAACAGGCGATTGATCGATGATCGCGGATGGATCCTGTTGAAGAATACCTGCAGCGACCGCCTCTGCCGCTTCTTTTGAAGCGAGACTTCCTTTGAACGTGTCCATTAAAATCAAATGACGCATTCTTCACACCTTCTTTATAAGTTAATCCGACTTTTTCTGTAACCACTTACATTTACTTTTATGGTATGTTATTGTGTGTCGAAAATACCATTTACTTCTTTTTACATTTTAGGAGGTTTTGTTATGAATGTATCACATCTGTTTTTGAGAATGGCACGGTCCGGTAAAACGATCTTACCGAAACGCTCTTCTTCTAAAGAACGGAAGACTAGCAAACAGCAGATCTCTCTTATGTCAGATGAACATGCTTTATCCTTATCGGGTCATCTGACCGATCCGGATTTAGTCGTCGAGTCCCTTTGTATTTATGACCGGAATCAGCTCCTCGTCACGGAGCTCGTGAATCATCAAGCACGTTCAACCTTTTTCCGATTCGAATTCAATCCATCCCATATTCACCTTCTGATCGACCACCTCATTCAGCATCAAGACACTCACCTAGAACAAGAAGATTTTTTAGAAGAATCAGCTCTTACACCTGAGACGTTACTGCCTCATGGTCGATTTTCCCTATATCTCAAATATCGTAAACCGCTTGCGGCCATTCCACCGGAAACACTTGAGAAGTGGCAAGAGAGCGGTCTTCCTTCGCGATCGACCATTACTAATGAGTCATATGTACGAGAAATTACATTAGGTCGTTTCTTACGTACTACTATTCCTTCACCACTCTCGCCTCTTTTTGATGAAGCGAAGCAACATCGCGTCTTTTTATACACAGACTTGAAAGGAAACATCCGATTATTGCTCAACAAGGAACCCGTCATTAAGTCACGGCTTCAGATTGATCGGATCGATAAAAAACACTCTCACGAAACACATATCGAAGGGAAACTTTTTTCACGTCATTCTTTTTTAAAGAAAGGACAGCTCATCCTCGTCCATCGTGAAACCGGAGATCGGATCGCACTGCCTGTTGATTGGTTCTATGATCAAGAGGCAAGTCAACGTCGGTTTGGTCTATATCGCTATACGTATCGCACACAGATTGATTGGTCCGCCTTACAATCGGAGCGTCTTCTCCATGAAGGCATCTACGATAGCTTCATGGAACTGACCTACTACCATCGTCTGATCCCTCGCCTCGTCCGACTCGGAAGAGCTCGTTACATCACACGTCATCTCACAACGGAACTTACTGGGCGCAACGCGACACATACGATGCATGTCACACCTTATTTCACTGTCGGTCATCGGAACCTCTCGTTTGAATTAAGTGCGTTCACGAACGAAAATTATCGTTACCTTGAGCATATGATGACGTTTGCCCCTCTCTATCGTCTCTTTGCTGACCGAAGAACATGGTTGATCGGGGAAAGACCTTATAAAGCACAAGATAACGGGTATCACTTTTTCCGGTTCATGCGCGAGCAACATGCAGAACATCCTGCTTACTACGTGATTGATCCAAATTCACCTGAGTATGATAAGGTCGCGATTCTTGGAAATACCTTGCCTTTCCGTTCGAAAGAACATATTTATCATTCGTTCATGGCAAGTAAATTCGTTGGAACCCATCATGCCGACTATCTTTATCCCCTTCGCTCACCGCGATTCAAGCGAAAAATGAAAGCCGACCGGATCTTCATTCAACATGGAGTACTGGGCGCTAAAAATATGGAGAATCAGTACGGCAAATTCGCATTATCGTTCGATACCGATCTCTTTTTAGTGAGTTCTGAACGGGAACGTCGATTGGTCATGCAGGATATGGGCTATCGTCAAGACGAGATTCGAATTACGGGGCTCTCACGCTTCGACGCCCTCTTGAACGGTGACACGCCCGTCAAACGGCAAATCTTGATCATTCCGACGTGGCGTTCGTGGTTGCAAACACCTATTCAGTTCTTGGAATCGGACTATTTCGCACAGTACTCCGCTCTTTTAGAACACCCGCGCCTCCATGAACTCGCACACGACCATGATTTGGAGATTCTGTTCTGTCTACATCCGAATATGCAACAGTACGCGAGCCATTTCGAGCGTTTCCCAGTGACCGTCATCTATCAAGGTGAACGGGATGTCCAAAGTTTGTTGAAGGAGAGTCTCTTACTCATTACAGACTACTCGAGCGTCGCCTTTGATTTTAGTTTCTTAGGACGACCGGTTCACTATTTCCAATTCGATGCTCGCAGATTCATCGGTCCGGTCGGTTCGCACCTTGATTTAGCGAAAGAGTTACCCGGTCCCATCTCGACTACAGTCGATGATTTAATCGCTGACCTCGAAGCGACGGCCTCACGTGATTTTGCGATGCTTCCGTCTTACAAGGAGCGGGCTGCGGTCTTCTTAAAACCAACAGAACAGTCTTATTCCGAAGATATCTACCAAACGATTCTTGATTACAAACAGCAGCGCCATGTTTGGGAAACGATACAAACAAAAGAAGCATCACTCGTGTTATTCCGACTTTTCCGTCGGAGTCGCTTCTATTTCCCAATCATGAAAATCAGCTATCGCTTGATGAAAAAATTACCGGTACAAGAAAATAAAATCGTGTTCGAGAGCGGGCTCGGTAAACAGTACGGTGATAGTCCCCGTTATATCTATGAAGAATTGCGTCGCCTCGGCAGCACCCATCAAGTCATCTGGGTGCATAATAAACGACTCTATCTCGGGGATGATCATGTTAACGTCATCAAACGTCTTTCACCTCGCTACTTTTATCATTTAGCGACGGCCAAGTATTGGGTGAACAATCAAAATTTCCCTCATTACATGACCCGTCGTAAAGAAACGACCTATATTCAAACATGGCACGGCACACCACTGAAAAAGATGTTATTCGATTTAGAGGAAATTCATGGTCGAGACGCCGGGTATGTCGACCGCGTCACCCGTTCGATCCAACAATGGAGTGTGCTTCTTTCGCCGAGTAGTTATGCGACAGCGATTTTTAAAAGTGCTTTCCAGTATGAAGGAACGATCCTTGAATCCGGCTATCCACGTAATGACTTATTCTTTGCAGATGCTACGAAAAAGGTCGACGACTTGCGTGCACAACTGAACATTTCGCCGGATAAGAAGGTCATTTTATATGCTCCTACGTTCCGAGATCATCATGCATTAGGAAACGGAAAATTTTTCTTTGATTACCCGTTCGAATTCAGTCGTGTCGCTGAAGCACTAGGGGATGACTATGTATTCCTCATTCGGACCCATGTACTCGTGACGAAAAAACCGAAAATTCCAAGTGAGTATCGAGAACAGTTCCTCGATGTCACCAACTATCCCGACATCCAAGAACTCTATTTATTAACTGATTTATTGATCACTGACTATTCATCCGTCTTTTTTGATTTCGCCAATCTTAATCGTCCAGTCCTGTTCTATGCTTATGACCTAGAGCTCTATCGCGATACGTTGCGCGGTTTCTACTTGGACTATCAAAAGGACTTACCTGGTCCGATCATTGAAGAGGAACTGTCCTTTTACGAGGCACTGGCGACGATTCCGTCTTGGTCGAAGGATTATCAAATAAAGCTCGATCATTTTCGGGAAACGTTCTGTGCGAAAGAGGATGGACTTGCCGCTAATCGCGTAGTACGCACCTACTTCTTGGATGATGCTCCACTCGAAGCGTCCGAGACAGCGGAAGGAATCTTCGTAACGGATCCGTTGAAAAGTACGTAAATGAAACAGTAAAGAACTCATCCATTATCAAGCTGGATGAGTTCTTTTTCATGCTTTGATTACGTTTTCAATTAATGATAAGATGGAAATGATTTCAATAAATAAGATACCGACAAGAAATTGAATTTCATACACTTAGGAGGACTTGTCTTATGGAACGTTGTTCACTTTGCGGAACACCTCTAGGCTACGAGGATGACGCGTGCTCCTATTGCCAGCATCCCGTCATCGCACGGAAGCGTCCTGAAACGGAACCGACTTCATCTGCATTTCGTCCTGTTCTACTATGCATAATCATTTTTTTCGTCTTAATGACCTCGAGTTTATTTTGGTATATGACGAAAGATGCCTCTTCTTCAGAGGTCGTACCTTCTCCAGTCCAGACATGGAGTCTCTCGGAATGGTCAGATGAACAGGTTGCCTATAATCAAACCTATTCGAAAAATAAACCGCCTACATCGTATGATGTATTACGTTTCGTCCGTCAGTATACAGGAACCGTCCCTGAACTCATCACCTTTTCAACACGTTATGATTCGATCGAGACATTCTCTTCGATTCAATATATGTCTTCTCGCGCATTCAAATCTGAACTTCAGGCACTGACCGCTCTACGCCAAAAAGCAACTTCTGCTGCACCACCCCGCGTTCACACAGTTGAATTCCAGGATTTTTCATCCGATGGTTCCATCTATGAACTTCGTACGCTAGAAACGTATCAAACGACACAAGGAAACGAGCCTTCATTTGTCACCTATCGCGTGCAGTATCGTATTCAACTGCATACGGATCATCTCCAAATCACGCACACTACACGAACTGAGGTGAAAACATGAGATATACATGGATGCTTCTTTTCTGTTTGATTTTATCAGGTTGTAAAGAGACACCCTCTAACGTTCAAAGGGAAATGGAGAACGATGCCTACACTCAAGTCGTCGAGCGCGCGACAACTGAGCAGGATAGTCAAGCGGCTCAAACGATGGTGAAGTTGGAGCAACAGTTCGCTAGCTATCATTTCAAAGAAGTAATCCGAACTGCCCGTACGATTGAACAGTCTGATTTAGCGCCGGATCACCCGATTCGTGAACGGGCTCAGTTGATTGAACAAACCGCTCAAGAGAAAATCAAGCAAGTCCGGCAGTTTGAAGGAACGTATGAAGTGGAGCGAAGTACTTTCGAAAATGAACCGTTTGAAGGGAGCGGTCGTATCCACGTTTCGTTTGATTCACGAAATACCTTTGTCGCATCCCTTCAATTCGATCACTTCGGAACAGCTGGATCTTTTCGAAACGATACAGAGGTCATTCGATTCGAGCCTGACCTTTCAGCTCGCCTTTTCTTTTCAGAAGGAAGTGTGACCTATCGATTCGTTCGTTCCTCGCTTCGTCTGACCTTCGAAGGACCAGGCGGAAAAAAGACGTATCAGCTTTATGAGGTGACGTGATGGTAGAAGACCCATTCCTCGATTCCATCCATAGAAAAGCCGTACTCTTCTTGATTCCAGAGTACGGCTTTCGTTCATCTCATCACATGTTGATAGATGTGATGACAGAGTTCATGAGTTTCTAAACTATCTGAAGCCGTGACGGACGCAGACGGATCACCCGCTATCGTTTTCAAGAATGCATCAATCAAGGCAATGAATCCTCTTCGACTCAATGTCGATTCCCAGTTATCTAGCGGATAGACAAGCGTTCCTTCACTCGTTTGTCGTTCGTGCATCGTCACGTCTGTAGCGATCCGCTTTTCATGCGGTCCCATCACTTCTACCCGCTCTTCCGTGACACCATTGTTCCGGTTCATCACTCCGATGGCAGTAATTCCATTTGATTCGAATTGAATCGTAACGTGATGCAACCCACTCGTATCCTGCTTACTCCGGATATGCAGGTTTTCGATTTTTCCACGTCCCGTCAAATAGCGCAGCGTATCCGCAACATGGATGAAATCATCAAACAAAAAAGGTTGCGCGCCCTCAACAGAAGGCGTTCGATTTTTTTGCATGATGATCATATTCGGGGATTCAACTTCTAACAGGCGACGATGTGCGGACGCGAATCGTCGATTGAATCCTGTAATGAACGGGACCTTCTTTTCCTCTGCCAATTGAACCAGCTCCCGAATTTCCTCGATGTTCATCGAAATCGGCTTATCGACGAATACAGGCACCCCTGCTTCAAGTGCTTGCTTCGCTTGTGTTACATGCGCTTTTGTTGCGGAATGAATCATGACAGCATCCATTCCCTCTGACAACGCCGCTTCTAAAGTCGGAAACGTACCTGAAAAACGATACATCGATTGCCATTTTTTCGCTTTTTCCTCTTCGCGCGAAATCAAATGAATGTCCACGTCTTCTCTTGCGGCATATACAGGTAAGTATGCTTTTTGTGCGATATCTCCGATACCTACTACGGCTAATTTCATCTACTATCTCCTCCATTCATCTGCTCCATTATTCCCTTTTCATCACTATTATATTCGGATGCATCAATTTTTTTGAAAACAAGTGAATTTCCTTTTTTGTTTTATGATGAATCTATATTTTCAAAAAGGAGGGAATGATTTTTTATGAAGCCATTTTTTCGAATGAGTCTGATACTCCTGATCCTGTTTACACTTTTCCTACCAGCTTTACCGGCGCAAGCTGCCAGTTATCAAGTCGTCGTCACATCCAAATCCGGAGGAAATATTCGTTCTAAACCAAGTACGAGTTCCTCTGCAACTATCGTTCGCCTCGCTGCGTATCAATCGAAATTCACAGCAGTATCGTATTCGAACGGTTGGTACAAAATCAAAGATGGCGGCACCTACCGTTATCTGTCCAATCAAGTCGCAAAAAAAGTGACCGGTCCGAGTACATATGCTCTCGTCGTCACCTCTAAGTCTGGCGCGAACATTCGCTCCAAACCAAGCACGTCCTCTAGTAAGACGATCGTTCGGCGTGCTGCTTACAAGAGTGTGCTACAAGCAGTCTCCTATTCCAAAGGATGGTATAAGATTAAAGACGGAGGAAAGACACGCTACGTTTCCAATCAAGTCGTCCGAAAGAAAACAGCAGCTAGTAAATACCCGGTTGCCTCTTTACGCTATTTTCAACTCGGTTCTACTTCCTATATTACGACGAAACAAAGTAATGTCCGACGGTATCCGGCAAGTACGACCAAGTTGTTGACTGCCATCGTCGGATACGAAGTAGCCGCTCGAAACGGTACACTGGATCAACCTTTTACGCTCACGTATTCCATGATTTCAGTACCGTATGGTAGCAGTGTGGCGAGTTTACGCTCGGGAGATCGTGTCACGATGCGCCAACTCTTGAATGGCATGTTGATTCGCTCGGGTAATGATGCCGCTAAAGCGATTGCCGTTCGGACCGCGGGTTCTGAATCAAAGTTCGTTTCGTTAATGAATAGTCGTGCTCAAGCACTCGGCATGACAGCAAGTCATTTTTCTAATCCACATGGTTTTCATGAATGGAATCACTATACGACAGCTGCCGATATGCAAAAACTCGCGAACACATACGCGAATTATAGCTACCTGATTACAGTAAGCGGTCGAAAATCATATAAAGCAAGCATCAAAGGACCTTACGCTCGGACGTTAAAGTGGTATCACACGGATAAAACCTTACCTAAGGAACCTCGTATTTATGCGAGTAAAACGGGATATACTCCTGAAGCGAACAATACGCGCGTCTTTTTCCTTAAAAAGGGGAATGTCCGTTATGGATTGGTCACACTCAAAGGTACTCCCACTCAAACGGAAACGACACTCCGCTCTGTCTTAAAACAATAATTGCTCAATCAACAACCTGATTCCCTTTCCGGGAGTCAGGTTATTTTTCATTTTGTCTCTAAAATTATGCTTGCGCTGAAAACGAATTCATCTTAGAGTTAAGTTTAGAATCAGACGTCTGACGTCTTAATGAAGGAGAGTTTTACGTGGGAAATGTCAGTTTGTTATTTGGGGGCGTCGCGCTCTTTTTAAATAGTTTGACCTTGTTCGAAAAAGTCGATCTCCGTAGCGCGGGTGTCTTCAGTCTCATCACCGGTTTATTGCAGACGTTCATCGCAACCTATCTCGTCATCGGTGCCGCTGGCGATCCAGCGTTGACGTTCGGATACGCGAGCATCTATCTGTTTGCCTTTACGTACGTTTACGTCGGGATCACGTTCTTGTTCAATCTCGACGGGAGCGGGGTCGGTTGGTTTTCCTTGTTCGTTGCGATTGCCGCCTTGTTTTATGCGTTCGTCAGCTTCACGACGAATGACATCATCGGCGGTGTGACCTGGTTGTTCTGGGCATTGCTCTGGAGCCTGTTCTTCCTCGGAATGGGAATGAATCGCCCGATTGATGCAATCACTGCCCGCGTTGCCCTCGTCTTGAGCTGGTTGACATTAATCGTACCGGCACTGATCGGGCTTCGATTCGGCTACTTTAGTTCAGCATACCAGTGGTTATGGAGTGGTGCTGCTGTTCTGACTGCTGCCTATTTCCTCTATACGATGATGAAATTCTCGATGCTTCGGACGATCCGGTCATCGTGATACGCTCATCGATTCATCAAAAAAAGATGTCCATTTTCGGTTATGAATCAAAGGTGGACATCTTTTTTGTTCTATTTGTAGTACACGTCAAACGAAAAGCAAAGTAATTTGTTCGCTCGACATCGCTTCCTAGGGAAAAACAAGCAAGAGTGACCCTGCAGCGAAGCGAAGCGGCACGATGCTTGTCCCAGGAAAACGATGCGAGACGAACAAAGCGTACGCTCGTTCTTCCCTCATGTCATTTCAATGCTTCCTTTAGTTGAGCTTGAACTTCTTTCAACGACTTGTCCGTCGGATGCCAGTAGTAGATTCCGTCCGATTCGATTCCCCCTTTCCCGTCGAGTGATAAGGTCTCGACATTTCGTAAGGCATCCCGGTAATCCGTCGCGACGGTCCGGGCAACGGAAAATGGTACGTTCGTCTTGACGTTTTTCCCGAGTGCGTCGAGGACAGCATTGAAGCGACGAATCGAGAAGTCCTCCGTCATCTTATCGGTGACCGCCTGAACGACTTGCCGTTGACGGATCTGTCGTCCAAAGTCACCGCGTGGATCATCATAGCGCATCCGCGCATAGGCAAGTGCTTCTTTCCCGTTCAGCGACAGTTCCCCTTTTGGAAATTGCATCTCATAATATGAGAAATTGATATCGTTCTCGACGGTGACACCATCGACGGCATTAACGAGATCCGTGAACCCTTCTAAATTGATCTCTGCGAAATAGTCGAGTCGGATATCCAGCAGATGACTAACCGTGTCGAGTGCCATCTGTGGACCACCGAAGGCATACGCATGATTGATCTTATCGTTCGATCCATTGCCGATGATTTCTGTTTTCAAATCACGCGGGATACTGATCATTTGGCTCTTATTCGTCTTCGGATCAATCGTTACGACGATGATCGTATCACTGCGTCCTGTCTCGTTTTTTCGTTGATCGACGCCGAGTAATAAAAAGGAGAGCCCTTTTTTCTGTTCGACGGCTTTCTCTGTCTCGACGCTCGCCTTGACTGGCACTTGGACTTGAACTTCTTTCATCGTCTGGCTCGCTTTATGGTACACATACCCGCCTGAACCGAAGAGAAGGAGCAGGCATATCCCCGTCAGTGTCAACACGATCCATTTCCACTTCTTCATCATCCATTCCCCTTTTCTTCGATCTGAATTCAGGACGGTCTCTGCGCTTCAAGTACGAGCAACGCATTGCGCCAGCTACCGAACAAAGCGGTGATGACGCCGATGCTTGGCGCATCACGTCCGATGCTGAACCGTTGGTAACTTGCGATCGTCAGATGTTCCGTTTCTTTTGCAGCTGCGGCGAGCACGTCGAGTACCTCCTCTTCCCGCCAGCGTTTTCGCGGAAATTCGATGCCGATGATTTCAAGGGCGTTTGACCAAGAGCCGTACCGGCGAGCAATCGTTGCGACGGTCGGACGATTTTGACCAGCCGCCCACTTCGTGTAGGTCTGGCTCGTCAAGACCGGCAAGGCACCTTGCGCTTCAAGTAATGACTCGATGATCCGTTGTTCCATTTCCTGGATGCGTTCCTTTAAGATATCCGCTTCTGACAATGCCTGCTGCCACGAGTTGAATTGATGGACGATATCCGTCAGGCTAGGTGCTTGCTTTTGTTGCGCCCATTCGCGGTACGTCGCGCTCGTGAAAGGATCGAGTTCCTCCCGTGCCTGACGCAAGGCGTCAATGATTTCCGATTTCGTGAACGTCAAGCGGGCTTGTCCGATGCCAGCTCGTTCCAAGGCGATCTGCCACGACCCAAACAGCATCAGGATTTCCGCGACGCTTGGATGAGTGGTGTTCAATTGCCAGCGGAAATAGGTATTGGCCGTCAATTCATTCTTCCCGTTCGCAGCGAGACGGAGTGCGTGGATCGCTTCCTCCATATCGCGCATGACGATGTCCCCTTCCCATATATTCATGACTGGACGTTCCGGCGTACGTTCGTCTGTAAGGTATGACGAACGTTTCGGATGACGACGGCTTGTTCGGTGAACGTCATTTGTGAAGCAGACGGGAGGCAGATTCCGTCTTCAAACAGACGACGGCTGACATCCATCCCTTCTGCTGTGATGAATGGTACGTCGCGATAGACGGGCTGCAAGTGCATCGGTTTCCAGACCGGACGGGACTCGGCATTCACCTGTTGTAGCGTCTGGATCATTTCGTCGCGTTGCACTTGACCACCTGGTAAGAGAAAAGCACTGAGCCAACGGTTGGCGAATGTTCCGGTCTGCTCGACTTGCGACGTAACGCCGCCCGGTGCAAAGGCACGTTCATAACGATCAAAGATCTTCCGCCGCGCATCGACGCGTTGATCGATGACTTCGAGTTGACCGCGTCCGATCCCAGCAGCGACGTTGCTCATCCGGTAGTTGTAGCCGACTTCCGTATGCTCGTAATGGAGGACCGGTTGTCTCGCCTGTGTCCCGAGATAGAAGGCACGTTCGATCAAGACTGGATCATTTGCGACGAGCATTCCACCACCTGACGTCGTGATGATCTTGTTGCCGTTGAAGGAGTAGATCCCGAACGTCCCGAATGTCCCCGTCATCCGCCCGTTGACGCGTGTTCCAAGTGACTCTGCCGCGTCTTCGATCAACGGAACATCGTACTCTTCACAGAGCGCAGCGATCTCCTCGATTTGTGCCGCTACTCCGTATAGATGAACGACGATGACGGCTTTCGGAAGTTTTCCTCGCGTTGCCGCCTGGATCAACGCGCGTCGGAGTGCGACGGGTGACATGTTCCATGTCTCCTCTTCCGAATCGATCAGGACAGGACGAGCACCGACGTAACGAATCGGATTCGTCGAAGCGATGAACGTCAAGGACTGACAGAAGACGTCATCCCCCGTCGTGACACCAAGCGTCGCGAGTGCCAAGTGAATGGCTGCCGTACCACTGCTCGTCGCAAGCATTGCGCGAGCTCCCGTGTAGGCTTGCATCTCTCGTTCGAAGGCGTCGACGTTCGGTCCAAGCGGTGCGACCCAGTTCGTCTCGAGTGCTTCCGTGACGTAACGTGCTTCTTGACCACTTAAGTGCGGGATGGAGAGCGGGATATGTTTCATGATGTTTCCTCCCTTCGAGGTGACAGCTGACGGAGCGGCGTCCGGTAGATCGGGAACCACTGTCCTGTCTCGATTTCCGGATGTTGTTGTTTGATTTGTCGCGCGAGCCGGTCATAAATCGTCGGATCAAGAATCGATGTCCCGAGTCCAAAAAATGTTCGATTCGCTTCACCAAAGGATCGTTTGTAGGTGAGTAAGCTATCTGCATCGGATCGTGTCGTTCCGCCACCGAGATGTAACGCTTGAAGACCAGCTTGTTTTGCCCAGCGAATCATCTCCGCGAATAATAGATGATTCGGGCGAAGCGACAAGTAGGCAGGATCTGAAGCACCGAGATGATAATGTGCGAACTGGCGACCCGTCAGGACGATGCACCCAGCGATGATCCGCCCCGCTTGTTCGGCAAGCAACAGGACATTTTTGATCCGTCCTTCAGCGAAGTGATCGAAGTAGGTCTGATCAAAGTAATACCGCGCATCGGCTTGATGTTTATCCATCGTCATCTGATAGAGACGGGCGAAGTCCGAGTACTCTTCCGGACGTCCGAGGCGAATCGTGACGCCTTCGCGGCGTGCTTTCCGGATGTTACGTCGCGTCATTTGCGAGAATCCGCCTTCGATTGTCTCGAACGGATCCGTCAGCTCAAGTGTCACCGTCGGCTGCAAGATATCCGTTTGATGGCACCAGTGTTGACCGAGTTCCTGATTGTGTAGCAAAGGGTGGAAACGAACCGTCTCGGTGACGATTCCGGTTTCACGACAGTACTGTTCGAATCGCGCGCGGGCTTCGCGAATCTGATCAAGTGACCAGATACCCATGAAATAAGGACCACCATAGCCGTACGGCGTCGTGATGTCCTCAAAGCGTGTGCCTGGAATCGGTCGCCGCAAGTACGGATAGATCAACGTCCCAAACTCCGTCGGATAATAAAATAATTCAGGAATCTCATCGGGCCCCTTCGCAAGTTCGAAGTAAGCATGTTCGTAATAACAATCGAGTTGATAGGTCGCGACGAGTGCGTCCCATTCGCGTGGATCCCGAATCAACCGTTCATCGCTTAGCGACATCATGGGGAACACCTCCGTCGAGACCCTTGAACTCACCCATGCCGGTCTGGTGAGCCGTCGAGTTCCCTTCTGACGAGATGACCATTTTGAACGTCTTGAATAGGATGTAGAGATCCAGTCGGAATGTATGATTGGCTGCATACCATTGATCTTGCTCGAGGCGTTGCTGCCACGTCGTTGCGTTGCGACCGTGAATCTGTGCCCAGCCTGTCAGACCAGGTAAGACATCGTGTCGTGCCATCTGCTCCTTCGTATAATGGTTCAGATAGCTGACGAGTAACGGACGCGGTCCGACGAAACTCATCTGTCCGCGGAGGATGTTTAAGAACTGCGGGATCTCATCAAGGCTCAAGCGACGAATCCACTCGAGCGATGCCGGAATCCGGTCCGCATCCGGAAGGAGTTTCCCTTCGGCATCCGTTTCATTCGTCATTGTGCGGAACTTATAGATCTTGAACAATTCTCCCTTATAACCAGGGCGGACTTGATTGAAGAAGATCGGTCGTCCAAGCTTCGTGTAGATGACTAAGGCGACGACGGCGTAGACAGGAATCAAGATGAGGATGGCGATCAGACTAACCGTGAAGTCGAATGTGCGTTTCATGATGACGTCCTCCTTTTACATAGCTGAAAAGAGATCAAGTTGTCGTTTGATGACGTCGGCTTCGTTGAAATGTTTCATGGCACGGTCAAATCCATTCCGTCCCATCTCGTTGGCACGGTCAGGATGTTCGACGAGTGTATTCATCCGTTTGGCGAGCTTCGCGATGTCGTGGACTTCAACGAGATACCCCGTTTTCCCCTCGACGACCTCTTCGCGGCAGCCGCGGATGTTTGTCGCAATGACGGGCTTTGCGCTCGCCATCGCTTCGATGATCGAACGTGGGACGCCTTCGCGATGCGATGGTAAGACGAAGGCATCGACTTGTTGAAACAAGCTCGGTACGTCTTCGACGAACCCAAGGTAATCGACATTCGGAATCTCGCGAATCCGTCGTAAGAATAAGTGCTTCGTCGTCTGATCCCGCTCGCTTGCCATCATCTCACCAGCGATGACGAGACGGGCTTCCGGGTGGCGATAGACGACGTCCTCGAACGCATCGAGCAGTTCGAGAATCCCCTTTTCTTCGACGATCCGACCGATGAAGAGGAACGTAAACGGCGCTCCGGCTTCACGTGGTCGTGGGTAGAAGCGGGTCAAGTCAATCCCATTTCCAAGGTGCATCAGGCGGGTATTCGCCTTAAAGCGTTTGCGCTGAGCGAGTTGATAATCTTCTTCGCTCTGGAGGAGAAGGTAATCGGTCGCGAAACGAGCTAGCCACTTTTCAACGGAATACGTCAGCTGGTACGTCACCCGCCCCATCTTCTCGTGGAAGTAAAAGCCGTGTGCCGTGTAGACGATATGCTTCGTTCCGGCCCGTTTTGCGGCGACGCGTCCGAGGGCGGCAGCGACTGGTGTGTGGACATGGACGGCGTCGTAGCCGTCCTCCTTCAAGATTCGTGTGATTTCTTGGATCGTCCGCCAGTTACTCGTCCAGTCGATCCGGCGCTCGATCGGGATGTCGTGCATCCGGAATCCCTTTGCAGCCAGTTTCACCGAGGCACCGGTGTCGGCACAAGCAATGCCGACGTCGTGCCCGGCGTTTTGTAAAGCGAGTAAGAGCGGCTGTAACATCGTCTCTGCCGTCGTATCAAGGGCACAGACCTGAAGAATTTTTAAAGGCGCCATACGTGGACCCCCTCTGGCTGTTCTGACCGTGGCAACATGCCTTTGATGTCGACGACGATTCCGCGTCCGACCTTCAGTAAGTGTTGCGCTAGATTCCAACCGCCTTCGACGTATTCTTCGTGTGAGACGGCGAAGATGACGACGTCGGCTGGTTTGAGTTCGCTCATCTCGAGCAAGTCGATGCCGTACTCGCGTTTCGCCTCACTCTTTTCGACGAGTCGATCCGTCACTTGGACGTCAATGCCGAACTCTTCGATTTCGCGGACGAGGTTCGCGACTTTCGAGTTCCGGATATCGCTGACGTTCTCCTTGAATGATAAGCCGAGGATCGTGACACGAGCACCGAGGACCGGCATGTTCTGTTTAATCAGGTTCTTGACGAGCGCTGTTGCGATGAAGCGTCCCATCGTATCGTTGATCCGGCGTCCGGCGAGGATGACTTCCGGGTGATAGCCGAGCGACTCGGCTTTCATCGTTAGATAGAATGGATCGACGCCAATACAGTGACCACCGACGAGACCCGGGCGGAACGGAAGGAAGTTCCATTTCGTACCGGCTGCTTCGAGGACTTCGAGCGTATCAATGTCCATCCGGTCGAAAATGATTGCCAGTTCGTTCATCAAGGCGATGTTGAGGTCGCGCTGTGTGTTTTCGATGATTTTTGCGGCTTCTGCAACCTTGATCGACGAAGCCCGGTGGACACCGGCTTCGACGACCGCTTCGTAAACTTCCGCGACGATATCGAGTGTCTGTTCATCCTGAGCCGAGACGATTTTTTTGATCGTCTTGAACGTGTGCTCGTGGTCACCCGGATTGATCCGCTCCGGTGAGTAGCCGACGAAGAAGTCGACACCAGCGCGTAAGCCGGATGCTTCTTCAAGGACCGGGATACAATCTTCTTCCGTCGCTCCTGGGTAGACCGTCGACTCATAGACAACGATATCGCCTTTATTGAGCTGGCGACCAACGAGGTGTGAGGCCCGTAAGAGTGGCGTTAAATCCGGTTGATTCTGCGCATTGATTGGTGTCGGAACGGCGATGATGATGAAGTCACTCGCTTGCAGTGCTGATGGATCCGAGACGTAGTCGACGGTTGCGTTCTTCAACGTGAACGGACTCAGTTCGAGTGTCGCGTCGATCCCTTCTTGCAGTTCTTGAACGCGTTGTTCCTTGATGTCAAAGCCGACAACGGCTGTTTTTTCGCCGAAGGCGACAGCGACGGGAAGACCGACGTATCCGAGTCCAACGACGGCAATCGAACGGTTGGCAATGGGAAGTGAACCAGTTTGGGCTGCTGTCGTATCTACGATGTGTTTGACTGCCTTGTTCATGGTGGGTTCCTCCTATTTCATCGACTGTTTGACGATCAACGTTTTTCCGTTCGGTTCCTGTTTGACTTGTTCGACAGGCTCAAGGACGATTTTCATCTCGGATCCGAGCAACTTGCGCATCTCGTTCAAGAGGATCTGCTCGTGTTTTGGACGGAAACGCTTCGCATCTGGAATATACCGAAGTGTCACGTGATTGAGCGCGTGCTGCTCGACTTGGAGTCGCAAGACGGAGTTCGGAAGTTCTCGGGCAATCGTCGTGATATCCCCTTCGAACACTTTGCCCCGCTTTTCGCTGACGATATAACTCGTTCCCCGTCCATCGATCGAAGCGATGACTGGTCCGTTTAGTCCACAGCTACAGGTCTCGTCACTGAGTGTCATCCGGTCACCGATCCGGTAACGAATCAGCGGTGTTCCCCGTGTCGTAAAACACGTGACGACGACTTCTCCGTCCTCTCCATATGGTTCAATGATGCCCGTCTCATGATGGAGATGAAGTTTTCGATGACTGCATTCTGAGATGATTGGTGCGCCTTCTGAAGAACCATATTGATCGAAGACCGGTGCGTTGAAGGCTTCCTCGAGAACCGAGCGCATCTCCTCCGTCACCGTTTCCGATGTCGGGAAGATGGCGATCAGCGGGATATCCAGCTTTATATGATGCTTCAGCATATAGCGGGCGATTTCGACCATCGCTGTCGGTGTGCCGTCAAGTGCTTGCGGCTGGAATCGATTCAGCTCCTCGATGTAGGCCGGGAAATTCTCTTCCTTCATGTGAAAGATCGAGACGAGCAACTGATTGAGTGGTCGGTTCATCCGCCAGAAGATTGGTTTCTTTTGATCGACAGCTGTCAGCGTCCGTCCGGTGAAACTCGCTCGGCGCATTCCGGCGTGGAAACCATGACGTTCTTTGAAGTAATCGAGATGTGCCATCCGTTCCTGGACATCCTCGCGCATGAACGCCACTTGAAGTGACTTCCCGCTCGTCCCCCCCGTCCGCCCTCGAACCGGCGCATCGACGCGGGACATGAAGGCGTCATTGTTTTGACGAAGTGTTTCTTTTTCAAGGATTGGAATTGTCTTCAGTTGCTCGAGTGACGTGAACGGTAATTGGATATCATGTTCGTGAAAGAGTTGCGCGTAGTATGGCGTATGCGTTGCAACAAAAATGAGAAAGGCATTCAAGCGATCGAGTTGTTCCGCTTTATAATCTTGCGTCCGATCTTTTTTCCGGAGTTCCTTCATCTTCTGTTCATAGAGGGGACCGTATCGTTCTTGCATTAACTTCCGACCGTATAAGGAGGTCAGCCAATTTTGGATGAAGATTGGGGACCGATAGTAGAATTCCTCTTTAAGCGCCATCTTGAATTTCCTCCTTCAGCAAGTAGTGACTCTCGTACCAGTCGATGAATGCATTGACGCCCGCTTCGACCGTCGTCTGTGGACGGTAGCCGATCGTCTCGAACAGTGATGAGACGTCAGCAAAGCTTTCTGGAACATCGCCTGGTTGAAGCGGCATCCCGTTTTGGATTGCCGTCTTGCCAAGGCGCCGCTCAATCAAAGCAACGAATTCATTGAGACGAATCGGGCTGTGACTGCCGATGTTATAGACACGATACGGAACGTTGCTGCGGTCCGGTAAGGGATTTGAGGCATCGAACGATTCATCGACTTCCGGTTCAGTCTGGAACAGGCGGTAGATGCTTTCGATGATGTCGTCGACGTAAGTGAAGTCCCGCCCCATCTCACCGTAGTTGTAGAGGTCGATTGGTTCGCCTTTCGCGATTGCTTCCGTGAACTTGAACAGTGCCATATCCGGGCGTCCCCAAGGACCGTAGACGCTGAAGAAGCGAAGGCCTGTCGTCTTGATGCCGTAGAGACTGCTGTAGGTGTGTGCCATCAGTTCATTCGCTTTCTTTGAAGCGGCGTAAAGACTTAGCGGATGATCGACGGCATCCGTCGTCGCAAACGGCATCTTCGTATTCGATCCGTAGACGGAACTTGAAGAAGCGTAAATCAGTTGTTCGACTGGGTAATGCCGACACGCCTCAAGAATCGAGAGAAAGCCGACGATGTTTGACGTCATGTAGACGTCCGGTCGATCGATGCTATACCGTACCCCAGCTTGTGCTGCCAGATGGAGAACGAGATCGATCGATTCCTGTTCAAAGATCCGCGCGACGGCTGCTGTCTCTTCGAGTGAGACCCGGTAAAACGTGTAGTCCGTTCCAAGTTCAGTGAGCCGGGCTTCTTTTAACGTTGGGTCGTAATAGTCGTTCACTTCATCGAGTCCGATGACCCGGTAACCCTCCCGGATGAAACGACGTGCGGCGTGAAATCCAATGAAGCCTGCGATACCTGTAATTAAGATCGTTTTATTCGGCACGGTGTTCGACCTCCTCGAAGTAGTGGCGCGCTTGCCAGCGCATGTAGTGAACGGATGTGTAGACGATGAGTAACATCGGGAACAACTTATACCGGTGTCGGATGGCCGTTCCGACATTGCCGGTTCCAAGACCGAAGATGACGGCGTTAAGTGCAAAGAGAAGGAAAAAGAAGAAGAGGACGCTGCCGAACGGATGCTGACGGATCAGTTTAAAGGACCGGACGATCGCAAAACAGGCGATGAAGTAGAAGACGGCGTCAAGGAAGAAAATCAGAATGTTCATGACGCTCGACCATTGCCACGGGAACGGTGAGAACAGGAAGTAAATCGTTCGAATCGGCGAGTAGAGAATCATGTCAACTGGACCTGTCACCGTCAATCCGTTCAGATAAGCGGAGCCGCCACGGTCGTAACTCATCCCGCTGAACAACTGACCGTTTTCTGAGACGTGGGTGAACTTTGCAAACAAGACATCCTGGAAGCTGTAGACGATGAAGCCGACGATCAGTACTTGAAAGATTAGTCGCCGCACCTTCGTCGGTTCAAAATCCATTCGTCGTGTCTCATGGCTATAAAACGAGAAATAGACGAGTAAGACGATGATCCCGACAGCAAGTCCGGAGTGGAACATTGTACTAACGAAGTAGCCGAGATACGCGAGCGTCATATGCCATCCGGACTTCTCTTCCGTCCAGCGCACCATGTAGTAAAGTGTGTAGACGATGCCCAGAGCGACGATCTGGTCACGCAAGAGAATCGGTGAGAGCAACAATCCTTGTGGGAAAAATGCGAAGATTAGTGTAGCTGCGAACACGTATCGTTCCGGTAAGCGTAACCGTTGTAGCGTCTTCGCTAGGATGACGACAGCGACAACACCTAGGATAACGTTCAAGAACTGAGCGAGGATTCGTTCAGGACCGAACATCAGGTAGAAGATTCCGAGAAACTTGGAATAGGTGCCACGAACGACATCATTGAAGGTCGACGGATCGGTGAAGATTTGGACACCTTCGAGATGAAAAGCTTCCGTATCGTCCCCACTGTGTGGCGGTAAACGGAACAGCTCGAGATCGATGAACATCAGGACCAGCCGGACGAAGAAAGCGGTGATGAAGACGAGAAAGAGTGGCGTCGTCTCTGCCTGACGGAGTAGATAATAGAGAAACAACACCGAGTTGATGAGCAGCAAGGCGGTCACGTAGGTGTCCGGGAAGAGCGACCGGGCGAATTGACAAACGAGCGCTTCGATGACGATGAGTAGTAGGATTGGTCGCATCTTCTTCCCTCCTTAGCTGCTTTGTTCGACGACGAGCGTGACGTCCCGTGGATACAAGGATCGATACAGTGCTGGCAACAATAGGACGATCTGAGTAACGGCGCAGAGGGTGTAAGCGATCGTCGCACCGTATAGACCATACAGCGGAATCAACAGGCTGCAGGCGATCAGGTTGACGACGACACTACCGAAGATCGAGATCGTCTGGATCCGAAATTGCTGGAAGCCGGTCAAGAGTGCCTGAATGACGGTCGAGTTGTAGAAAAAGAGTGAGGCGACCATCATCAAGACGAAAATCAGATGGTATTGAACGAACGACGCGTTATAGAAAATCGTCAAGCCCCACTTGCCGAAGAAGATCGCTCCGACAATCAACAGGATGCCGACGACGTTCGTCATCAGTAACATCGAGCGGGTCAGCTTGCGCAGTTCCGGTAAACTTTGACGTTCACCCGTCTCAGACGAGAAGTTCGGTAGTAAGACGGCGATCAAGGAGTGGATGAACAGACTGCCAAGTACGAGTAGATAGGCGATGCTAGCGTAGTAACCGAGCTCTTCCGTTCCGATTGCGTGACCGACGAACAATCGTGGAATGTTTGCGTTCAAGGCGATCAGAAGAGCGACGAAGCCGAGTGGCATCGCTTTAAGGAACAGCTCCTTGCCTGACCGGTACCGTAAGTCAAGCGCTTGATTGTCAAAGCCGCGACCAATGCGGCGAATTGTCGGTAAATCGTATGCGAGTAGCATGATCAAGTTTCCAGCGATCAAGGCGAGTACGAATCCGTGGATTGAATGGGTCGTAAAGAGGACGAGTGCTGCGCCCGAGACGTTCAAGAGACTCCGGAAGATTTTCGAGACGGCGACTTCCTTGAAGGCAGTGTGTCCTTGCAAGAAACCGTAAGCGAGATCAGCGAACGATTCCATGTACTTATTCAGGTAGACAAGCAGTGTCAGGAGTAAAATGTCCGCTTCACCGAAGAAATAATAGACCCCAAGGAGGACGAACACACCTGCCGAGAGGAGTGAAAAACGAGTCTTGATGAAGAGCCAGAAGTTCGTCAATCCAGCCCGTTCTGCCGTCAGGATCGTACTGGCGTTCAGCCAACAGAACATGACGATCGGTGCGGTGATGGCAAGGGCGTAGTTGAAATAACCGATGTTGAGCGGTGTGCTCCATTTGATCAGGAGCGTCAAAATCATCCATTGATGGAGCGAATACGCCGTATCGGCAATGAAGATGAGATTGAAGCGGGACAGCCGGGCCGTTTTCATCGTTTCCCCTCCTCTCTATTTGCGAGCGATCCGCATCGTCGGTGCGACCGGGTCGGCATCGGTTTCGTTCGTGACGTCCAACAAATACTGGCGGAGTACCTCGTCCTGACCGAGCGCTTGGGCGATCTCTCGCAGGTACGGGTCGACGGATCCAAAAGGTCGTGTCTTACCGACAAGGATCTTGTCGAAGACGAGTTCGTCATGCACTTCATCACGAGCGAGCAGTTCCTCGTAGAGTTTCTCGCCTTTTCGAATGCCGCTGTAGACGATCGGGATCTGCTCTTCCGTGAATCCACTCAAGTGAATCAAGTTCTTCGCGAGTGTCGTGATGTGGACCGGTTCACCCATATCGAGGACGAACACTTCGCCACCTTTTGCGAGGACACTCGCTTGGATGACGAGACGACTCGCTTCCGGGATCGTCATGAAGTAGCGCGTCATCCGGGGATCGGTGATCGTGATCGGTCCGCCTTTCGCGATTTGTTCTTTGAAGAGTGGAATAACGGAACCGCGGCTCCCGAGGACGTTGCCGAACCGGACGACGGCGAACGTCGTCTCGCTGTTACGCGCCATCTGCTGGATGACCATCTCGGCGATTCGTTTCGTCGCCCCCATCACACTCGTCGGATTGACGGCCTTATCGGTCGAAATCATGACGAAGCGTTTGACACCAGCCGCTTCCGCCGCTCGAGCAACGTTGCGTGTGCCGTAGATGTTGTTCTTGACGGCTTCGCTCGGATTATCTTCCATCAGTGGCACGTGCTTGTGGGCTGCCGCATGATAGACGAGATCCGGTTCGAACCGTCGCATGACTTCAAGCATCCGATCACTGTCTTGCACATCGGCGATGACAGATTCGAACTGGATGTCCCGGCTGAGACACTCGAGCTCCCGGCGGATCAAGTAGATGCTGTTTTCGCCGTGTCCGAGAAGGATGAGCCGTTCAGGACGGAAGCGAATCAGTTGCCTGCAAATTTCGGAACCGATCGAACCACCAGCACCGGTGACGAGGACGGTCGCGCTATGAACGCTTCGTTCGATTTCCGTAATATCGAGTTCGACCGGTTCGCGACCGAGTAAGTCAGCGATCGAGACTTCACGAATTTGTTTGATCGAGACCTTTCCGGACGCCAGTTCGACGAGCATCGGTAACGTATGCGCTTCGACTTGGGTTTGTTTAATCCGGTTCAGCAATTCAACCCGCTGCGGATACGGTAACGATGGGATCGCGAGAACGACTGCTTCAATCTTTTGTTCCTCGATGATGCATTCAAGTTGGTCGATTGCTCCGATGACGGGAACACCGTGAATCCGCATCCCGCGGAGTTCGAGTGAATCATCCAGTAATCCGACGACGTTTAAGATGTGCGATTTCTTTTGTTTCAGTTCTTTTGTGATCATCTGACCGGAAGCACCGGCACCGATGATCAGCGTTCTTTTACCGAGCGTCTTATTATCAGGGACGAGTCTTAAGCTACGTCCACGAATCAACAGACGGACGAATAAGATACCGTTTAAAACGAGTCCGGTCTGTAAAAAAATCGCTCGTTCGACCGCGAAGTCGAATAACGCGTATTCAAGACCCAGTAAGACGAAGCTGCTGGCGAGGACGACGACTAGGAGAACGGCGAGATCACGAAGACTCGCGTAACGCCAGATGATTTGATAGAAGCGCATCCAGTGTGCGACGAACGTAAGAGCGACCCACTGGATGAGAGCGATTTCGAGTGCGTCCTGCAATTCGAAGTTGACCGTGAGATGGAGCGGATTAAAGAAGTAGAACGTAACGACAGTCGCGAGTGCGATGATTCCGGCGTCGATCAGGCGAAGGAGTCCGATTTTCAACTGCCGACGGTACGGGGTGAGCGGGGAATGCTGCATGACGGTGTCTCCTCTCCTCTCTCATGAATGACTGCGGGGAATCGCTTTCGGATAACTATCAGTGGATTCGCGTGTCGCTTCCTTTTTGCTTAACGAGCGAGAATAGACGATCAAGAGTCCGAGCATCAGACCAAGGACACCACCGATTCCTGTATTCATGAGAATGTTCGGTGATACGGGTTTCGTTGGAATCCGTGCGCTCGAGAACACTTCCGTCTTACTCGTGTTGATCAGTTGTGGAAGATAATCCTGGAAGACTTCCGTCATCGTATTCGCCTGGATGGCTGCCTGCTCCGCCGAACGATCCGTGACGGATAAGGCGATGACTTGCGAATCGAGATTGCTCGAGACCGTCAGGCGATCCGTCAAATCGAATAACCGCTTGTCGGTGACGTTCATCTTTTGGGCGACCTGATCGACGACCTCTGGGCTTCGTAGGATATCTTGATAGGTACTGACGAGTGTCGGCGTCGATGTCGCCTCTGTGTTCGCTTGAGGAACGACGAGGATGTATGCCGTCGCCTCGTATGTCTTTGGGATGACATACGTGCTAAGCGCATATCCGGCTCCCGCAAAGAGAATCATGAAGAGTGCAAGTAGCCACCAGCCGCGTCGGAGTGTCGTCAAATGATCTCCGAAGGTTTTTCTTTGATGCATCGAGCTCACTGTTGTTCACCTCTTTCTGGCTTGACCGAATGGATGGACATTGGTTATGTCTACACCTTATTTCCAATCGACTCCCAAAACAATTAGAGCTTGGTGGAAATGATTATATTTTTTTCGGTAGCTATCTCGCTTGCGTGACACTATTTCACAGCATGAATTCATATCACGAAAAAAACGCGATTCACGAAAAAATGATCACGTTTTCCTTAATATTTTTTCATTTATCTGCATGATGTTTTGAAAGATAAGGGTAAATACCAATTTGATGATTAAAAAGTGCTCAAATCGGTAATAAGTCCTATATGAAGGGTGGATAGTCTTTAGAAATCATGTTAAAATCAGCCAATATACCCACATCGTTTGCCTTATCCATCCTAGTCGTTTGGATCATGCTCGATGCTTGGATTCGTCCCTTATCCTTCACGGACGAAGTGTTGCCGAAACAGTGGTCTCTTTGGTTGCTTCCGGTCTACATCGTTCTGTTCAGTGTCTGTTGGCTCATCTTACGACCGTTCTATCGCGCCAACCGAGCGACTGGACATCAAATTGCACTCATTTTTCTGATTTATCTGACATTTCATATCGTTTTTTTCTTCTTTAACACGAATACGGATCGTATTCTTGCTTCGCTTTACCTCATCTCGACTTGGCTGTTCGTTGGCATCGTCTCTTCGCTCTCGCGTACATCGATCGAACGATGGCAACGACTGTTGTGTCATTTTCTTTATGGACAAGCCGTCTTTCTCGCTTCCTATGCCCTCATCGTCTCCTTTGGTTCAGAGTATGTCCCGGTCGAAAACCTGCAATGGCTTCGAATCGGTCCTTTGTCGTTTCCTCAACTGTACGTCGGGGAACAAGGCTCTTTCCTTCGCCTCGCTGGTCTGATGAACAATCCGAATACGTTTGCAGCGTGGCTTGTTCCAGGCGGACTGTTTGCTTGGTTCTATCTGCTCAGACAGTTCCCGCGTCGGCAAAGCTTTCTGCACGCCGTACTCCTCCTCCTCATCATCATCGCGTTACTCAGAAGCGGTTCGCAGACAGGTATCTATTCTTTTCTCCTCCTTGCTCTGCTGACGAGTATTCGAATGGTTCCGGGAACGAGACAGCGGGTGCAGGTGACAGCGTGTTACGTAACGGGCAGCTTGATCCTCCTAGCCATCTTTACGTTTCAAGGACTGCTTCCCCGTTTGCTCAGTCTCAACGGACGATTGACGCTTTGGCAAGCCGGATGGCGCGCTTCCGCTGATTCGCTTTGGTTCGGGCACGGGATCGGGAGTGCCCCACGCGGACTGGAGGAACAACTGAACGAACAAGTTCTCTATACGTTCCACAGTACACCGATCACTTATCTCTATGAATTTGGACTCATCGGTTGTTTGCTGTACGGCGCAGTCTTTCTGTATCTGTTCTATCGACTGTTTCGGATTCAGACAACGGATCTCGCGTTTCTCCCACTGTTGCTTGCAAGCTGGCTCGGACTACTTCAATTCACGGAAAGCATTCTCGTTAGACCGAGTGGATTTTATTTCATTTGGCTCAGCCTTCTCGCTTATACGTCGCTTCGTCGACTTCCACCTCACGACAGTACCCACACCTAGAGCACCTACATGAAAGGGGTATGACATCATGAAGAAATGGACAGAACAACAAGTCATCGATAGCCTAATCGAAGCTAGTATCGAATATCCCGCTCTCGACGCAAAGACGTATGCGCGCTGGTCGGTCGGAAAAGACATTCCATCGATCACGACGATCATCAATGTATTTGGCTCTTGGCGTGAAGCACTCCAAGCCGCTGGTCTCTCATCGATCCGTCCTTATTTCTCAGACGAAGAAATCCTTGCTTTCATCAAGGAAGCGTCAACGCGTCTTCATCCTTTCCATAGCAACAGCTACCGGGAGTGGGCAAAGGCGAAACATGGCCCCTCCTTGACATTGATCAACTTACGCTTCGGTTCTTGGTCACGTGCACTCGAAGAAGCACACATTGAAATGACACGTTCTATCTCGATGACAGAAGAACGTATTATCACGGCACTGCTCGAAGCTTCAGATGTCCTTCCACGTCTGACGACACAGACGTATGCGATTTGGGCACAAGAAAACGGACATCCGACAGTCGCGACGATTGCCCGTAAATACGGTTCATGGGCAGATGCCCTCGCTTGCCTCGACATCGCCCCGCCTCGCCGGAAATGGGTCGAAGAAGATGTCCTTGAAGCACTGCGGCAGGCACAAGAAGAGTTACCTTCGCTCAGCATCATTCATTACCGGAAATGGGCAGAAGGTCGCTCGGTTCCGAGCACCTCAACGATCAATGCTCTCTTCGGTAGCTGGACCTCCGCCGTGCAATGCCTCAAGCGTGCACGCGTCTCTCTTTCCTGATTCTGCTCTTCTACCTAAAAGGAGTGGTCCGGTCTCGACCGGATCACTCCTTTTTCGTGCCTATGATTTTTTGATTTGCTCAAGCAGCGAGGCAGGCAACAGCGTCACCGTATCGTGCTTCAATAAATAGATGTCTTCCACATACGCTCCGATGCGTCGGGGATTACGTTGCCCGTGGAGATTGTTTTGAATCGCTTTCGGAAAATTGACGCCACATTCATACGCATGCGGGTACCCCCCACCGAATCGCGGATTGATCTCTGATAGGTAGAGCGTTCCGTCCACATCGAACAGGTCAAAATCAAGCGGACCGATAAGACCGGTTCCATCTAAGACGTGCTCGACCAGTTCAAAGACATCATCGCGTTTAACGGAACGACTCTTGTCAGTTTCTCCTGCACGCATGACGAGTTTCTCCTTGATGAAGATATCGGTCACTTCATGCGTCAGCCAGTCGACATAGACATCGACACCGAGCTCTTGTCCTCTTAAGTATTCTTGAATCAATAAATCTGGATAGGTAGCGAATAATCCTTCGACGACCTCAAGTGAAGAAACTGCCTGGACATGGAGACTGGCACTCCCATTGCGTGGTTTGACGAAGACTGGGAACTGGACCTCCCCTTGCGCAAGTGCGCTCCGGAATGCTTCGAGCGTCACGTATGTCCGCGCATGCGCGATCCCTTCCGCGACACAATACGTATACATCGCGTACTTGTCGAAACAGAGACGACAGGCATCCATCGGTGAGACGAGGACCGTGACACCGATGGCTTCAAACTGTTCCGTCGCCGCTGCAAGTAACTCCAGTTCAGGATCAATCAATGACAATAATGCTGTCACCTGTTCCCGCTGGCACAATTCAAGTAAATGCTTGATATAATCCGGTGCATCGATCCGTGGTACGAGATGATGGCGTTCCGTCATATAGAGACCCGGTGCGAGTGGACTACAGTCCGCGGTACTGACATGACCGTATGACATCTCACGGACAAAATACTCGACCAGCTTCGTCCGACGACCAACGCTCGTCATCAATAAATGGGAAGTCTTCATAAGGCAGTCTCCTTCGTTAAAAGTGATGCCTGTTCTTTTCGTGCCAGAAGGAAAGACTTCCTGCTTGGCGTCGTACTTTTTTCCTATAGACGAGTAGATAACATCCGATTCCAATTAATGCCCCCATTCCATCGAGTAAGACATCTTGAATGAGTCCTGTCCGGTCCCCTGTCAAAATCTGATGAAACTCATCAAAGACCGCTACCGTGATTGCTAACGAATAGGCAAACAAGACGGCCAGTCCTGTCGTTAGGCGACGACGCGTCAAATCAATCAATCCCACACCTAACACAAGAAACGTTGAGACGTGCGCGGCTTTTCGAATGAAAAATTCAATGAAGCCACTCCGTCCAAGGGCAGCGACACTGACTTCTCCATGATAGGAAAAGGAGATGAAGCGCAGATGATCGACGAATCCTAACGGAATGAAGCGCGATAACCCTGGTTTGATGGATTGTGCCTGGTACGGCATCGAACTTGAGATAAAGAGGACTAAGAGAACGGCGAGGACAACATAGCCGGACCATGTAATTTTTTTCATGAAGACACTCCTTTTTTCACATACACCTTAGAATAGCATGCGGTTTACATCAGTATAACTATCGCTTTAAAAGCCAGTTTTAGTATTTAACTATCTTTTTATTTCCTTATTCAAACGTTTTTTACATTTCAAAGGTTTCTCCCGTACGATAAGTGGTTAATTAGTACTATACACGATGACCTGAGGAATAGGAGTGAAGCGCTATGAATCGCGCACTTGGAAAAAAAATCATGCAACTACGAAAACAGCACAAGTACACCCAAAAGCATCTAGCCGAAAAATGTGGTGAAACTGCGACGACGATTTCCGCATATGAACGCGGACAACGGATGCCAACTCCCCAATCCCTCGAACGCTTAGCACTTGCTTTAAATACAACAATCATTGATTTGATTGATCCAAAGCATGTTCAGCACCCATCTCTGAATGAATTCATACAACAAGCGCTCGAACCGACGAAACCTCTTGATTTAAAGCTCGTATTAGAGGATTTACTCGTTCATTTGAGTTTATCTAAAGAAATTTATTTCGATGGTAGACTGATCTCAACTACAGTTCGAGAAGAGATGGCGACTTCGATTGATCATGCGTTAAAACGCGGATCAGCATCGATCGAAGCTTAAAAAGAGAAAAGGCATGGGACGTAATCGCTCCCATACCTTCTCTCTTTTTTTAGTCCGTTTTTACGACATGATCGATGTACAATTGACTTTCTTCATATGTTGCCTCCAACAGTCTTCGAAAAAAAGTGTTTTGTACCGTCTTCTCTGAAACGAACACGCGATCATATCGTTGATGTGTCTGTTTGAGAAGACTGAATTTTAGCGTTCGAAGTTCTGAAGAAAAAAACAATTGAATACCGTGATGTCCGAAAGCATCCATTGCTCTCGATTCTTCTAAGAAGTGAAAGGATTCGTCTGGAAACAAAGTCTCAATGAACGATAGACAGCTTTTTTGAAAGGTAGTTTCGTTCTGATTTTCCATGATGGTCCGGCTCCTCTTTCTCATGATGTACTTTGAATCGTAATACAAAACTTCTGTATCTCAATACCCTGCCTTTAGACCTATTCAAACTAAACTAGGAGATATATTTTTAATTTATTCTCCTTCTATTCTATCAAAAGCTTATTGTTTATTGAATTCAAGAACGACAATTGTTTTTCCTTCATATATTGATCGACCTTCATAACGAGAGAGTTTCGCGAATTCAAATAAGGTTTCAGGTTTGTATAAGTAATCGATTGCATAGCTTACTTTTTCTTCGCTACCTGATTTTAAATACGCATTAAATAAGAGTCGTTCGCCATCTACATGATGACCAAAGAACATTAAAGTATCATGTATCCGTCGAGTCGAAATGGACTGCTCTGATTCTCTTAGATAAGGAATATCGTGCAACGAAACGAGCAGTTTTCCATGTACACCTAAAAGTTGACGTATGTTCCGAAAGAATAATAGCAGTTCCCCACGGTTGTAATGCATGATGGTCGTACCAGGAAGAACGATCCGATCAAAGAATTCAGGACCTACGACGTCTGTCACATCATGGCTCCAGCCATATACTTTATGACGGTACGGTGTATCGATTTGATGTGTCCGAATCATTTCTGACTCGATCAAATATAAATCGTATCCTTCATCAGATAAGAGATTAAAGAGTTTTGGATCGAACGTGCCGTAAAACAGAACCTTCTCTTCTTTTTGTAGATAGCGTCGATAAAACGTCAATTCATCAATTTCTGTGACTTGCTTCGCTTCTTGATACAGTTGCCCAAAACGTTCATCCGCATAAACGTGATCGAGTACTTCAACACGTGAATAGCTTCCCTTTCTTAAAAATGGACCAAATAATACGTCACTCATGATACATCAACTCCTTATAGTATCGAATCGCTTCTGCATAGTCTGCTCCAAGTCGTTCTGGTAATACATCAAATTGTTCTTTTTGATCAGCTTCAAGAATCCACAAAAATGCTTCGTTCGTTTCGAATAGTTGCATCGATGTTAAATCGAAAGCGAAATACCCCTCTTCGTTTTGAATACCAATCAACGTGAGTGGACCGATACGTCCAATCGTTCGTGGTAATTCTAAATCTGAATAGGGTGTAACAAATCGACTTTCACCTGAAAATGATCCTGCGAGTTGATAGAGTAACGGAAATAACTCGAGTTCCTTTGGTGTGGCCATTGCCTCTAACTGCCCTGCTCTTTGCTCAACCATTAGAGAAATGTCCGAACTCAACCGATCGGTTTTCTGTCGATCCGCATAGATACCATCTTCAAAGAAAAAAAGACGATGTGAATTTTTCAATCCAGCTTGTGTCGCATAATCCAATATACCGGCAAATCGTTCGTTTTGAATCCACCCGGTATCCTTCCAGCGCTCCAACTGACGAGCGAGTTCTGCCCGAGATAAAACATCAAGTCGTGTTTCAAGCGGTGGGGACAGTGTATCACCGAAAGCAAGAAGGACTGGCATCCGACTCATTAATTCAATGATTGGTAGATCGTGACGCATCGGATGATCAAAATACACGATACTATTCACTGTCATCGATGTGAAAAAGGAGGCTGGAATACGATTCAACAATGAGCTATCTTCGATATAGACATGCCGCAACGGTTGCGGTTGGAATAGTGAAGCATATCGATGAACGCCCGTCATCAAAGACAATAACTCGTTTTGAACGATGGGAAGCACTAACTTTTCATCCTCAAATATGAGAGGTAGTTCTAAACCATTTAGAAAATCGGGTTGTCCAAATACGATACCACCTTCCGCTCGAATTAAATGAAACTGAACATGAAGCATCTGCTGCTGCAAATAAGCAACCAGTCGTAATGTACGTTCTCCTTCACCTTGTAGAATAAAGAGATAATGTTCATATTCTTGAAAATTCATATAATCCAGTAAATCCTCGAACGTATGCATGTCGTAATCAAAAACATCTAAAGAAAAACGATGGGTTTCACAAAAGTGTCTCATCGCTGAAGAGGGACGTGAGCGTTGTAACCAACCATCCTGTTCTGATACGATCGTAATTCCTATCATGTGATTGCTCCTTTCTGATGAAAATCATGCAAAAAGGACTTCATCCCACATACGAATGAAGTCCTTAGAATGATTCAAGCAGTCTTGTTTCTATCTTTCTTAGACTTAGCAATGGTTTGATCCATTTCCCGATGAGCCAAGGGGGCGACTGAGACGGTAGCAGCATTGAGACACCAAGCGCAAGAAGTCATGTTACGTCGCGTTTCTTTTAAGATGAGTGTCATGGGTGTACCCCTTTCTGAATCAAATACGGCGGGCGATGAAACATTGATATGAAATCAAGTAAATCTATGGTATCCCTTTGCAATCACTTCTATAATAGAAATGGATACTGAGTAACAGTTCAATTTTCATGAAAGGACGAGGATCCAATGGATCATTTCACGTCACCGCAAATTGGTTTGGCGTTACGCCGTCTGCGAAAAAAACATAATCTAACGCAAAAGGATTTAGCAAACGGTATCTGCAGTCAAGCAGAAATCAGTAAGATTGAGAGTGGCACACATTCCCCAACAATCGAATTGTTATATGCGCTATCCCGAAGGTTACAAGTTCCGATTTCTGCGTTTCTAGATCCCAATCGTCAACAAGATTCATTAAAGACGATCGATGAAGACTTACTACATCGTTTTAGAAATCAAGACTTTGAGTCGATCTATAAAGAGAGTCAAAAGATTTTAGAGCAACATGATTCTTCTTTTGAGTTTGTACTACTGTACAAATACTACTATTACCTTTGTTCGTATCGACTTCAAAAAATTGATTATCGAACCTGTATCGTTGAGCTTCAAAATTTATCAGCAGATTATCTAACTTCTCATTATTCACCCAGTATGCTGATTCGTATTAAGTCAGCTATCGCGAATCTATACTCTGAAAATAAAAGTTATCAGCATAGCATTAATGTTTATGAGGAAATCCTCAAATTAAATTTTGATAGTGATGATTTAGTAACAGAAAAAATTAGAATCACCTATAATTTTTCTAAAATCTTATTAGATTTCTCTAAATATGAACAAGCTCTGCAATTGATTGATGAAGCAATTGAAGAAAGCCTTAATTTTAAAGACATGTCGGTATTAGGACAGTTATACGCTCAAAAGGGAGATTGTCTTGAGAAGTTGGGCGCGACTAAAGAACAAATTATTGGTGCCTATGACAAAGCGTATTTTTTGTTCGAACTACTCAACATGAATCAGTATAAAAAAATCATTTCTTCTATTCGAAGTGATTTTTTAAAAAATATTGTTAGTCAAAATAGTTAATTATGCTCGTGTTGTAGAATATTCAAGTGGGATACGCTCGATCGCTACATC
>NZ_MPSZ01000004.1 GCF_001939065.1 Exiguobacterium indicum HHS 31
CACCTAAAGCATTATTAAATCGATGATCGGTTGAACTCATTTGTTCTAAATTCCAGATTCTGTTTAAAAAATCAGTGAGTTCTAATTTACCTTCTATATTACCCTTAGAATATAGTGCATCCATAATATTTTTTCTGGTTAATTCACTAATAGTGTAAAGACCATTATATGTTACTTTATATAAAACATTTTTTAAAAAGTCTGCCTTTAGATAATAATCATCTAACAATCTCCTTGCAAGATCTAGTAAAAACAGTTGATTTTTGCTCTCAAGTCTCTTTTTTATATAGATATTTTTATTTTTTGATGCTTCTAATGTATCTCCTATATCCAAACCGTATCTTAAGCAAATATTTGGCAAATCCTCTATACTTTCTTCAATTAAAATAGATATTATTGCATCTATTAATTCATTTGTTTTTTCTATTTTTCTCACCTCTATAATTTTAAATTCATTTTATACTAATATGGATAAAATTAATAAAAAAAGTAACACTATTGGTATTTTAAAGTATAATATACAATAAAGTTAACTATATTACAGGGGGATTAAATTAATGGAAAAAAAACAAGAATTTGCTTTGAGATGTCACGATATTACGATAGGTTTAGGAAACAAAGAGGTTCCAGATTTTGAGGTTATTACTGAAGTTGGGCTAATGGTAAAACTAGCATTACATATTAGAGGTCTATCACGCATACCATACGAGACTTTAAAATTAGCAGCCTCTCATTTTTTGGGAATATCGACTTTAATTTGTAGAAATATAGTCCTTAGCTTAGCTGAAATCGAATTTGTCCAAATTATTTCAGAAGGATCGACTATAAAAGCTATTGTACCTACTGTTCCATTTTATGAAGATTTATATGACCAGGTAGGAGAATTCGCAAGTACTAAAAAAGTCAATGAAACAGAGGAACTTGCAATTACAATTTTAAAAAAATTGACACATTCTCCAATCCATTCTTCTTGGATATACGAATTAGGGGCTGAGAAGAGTCTAGTTCAAAGAAATCTTTCAATAGGAGAGCAGGGAAACTATATTATTAATAAGAGAAGTAGGGGTAAGGATATTCTATTAAGTCCAGTGTATTTCTCTGAAAATGCCGACTTATTTTCTGATCTTGTTGCAAAGTCTGGAGCTAAAACGGTTCAAAAAATTTTAACTCTAATCAAGCAAGCTCAAGGAATACCTTTACACATAGTTGAAACTAGAAAAGAGATAAATGGAGTCAAACTTACCGACCAAGAAATTACTTTGTTAAAAAGTTTAGCTCATGATAGTGTCATTAAACCACCTTCTATAAAAACATCACATTCTGGAGAAAATTATTTTTTATTTACTCCAAAACCAGGAGAAGCTAGATTAAGCGCTACAAAAAGAGAAATTTATGAGAGGGCAATGGCACTTGTTTCAGCGGTTAGACAGGGACAATACTTACCAAAGGAATATGCAATTAGAAGCCCATATGCAATTTTAAGAAAATTGAGTAATGATAATGAGATAGGCGCAAGTACAGAAGCTCTTGAACAGTATAAACAATTAACAGTACTTCGAGTAGGCAGATTAGTTAAGCAATATAATGGTTGGATGAAATTTGTATTAAATGATACTGAAGAGAATAGAGAAGCTGTAAAATTAGCTTTAGAATTGATAGAACTAGGAGAAGGCAAAGGGTTAGAAATCGATGATGATGCTAGATTAGCAATTGCTCAAGGTCAAACTTATATTGAGTCATTAATTAGCGCTAATAAACTAAAAGAAAAAGAAACAGTATCACTTTCTGAAGAGCATCAAGAAGAAGTAGATAACCTATTTTTAGGAGGCGTTTCAAATAATTAAAGATAAAGGATTGAAGTTGAAGTTAATTAGATATTATGTTGCTAACGAATGGTTTCCTCATATGGAAGCAGAAATTTTTTTTTCAGAAGGTATCTCTGTTAAAAGAAAGGTTGTAACAGACCTAGATACAATTGCTTTGATACCTACGAATTTTGGGGAAATGTCATTTATGATAGGAGATTGTAAAACATTAAGGAATCAATCACCGATTTCTCGTTCTTTTTGGCTCAGTGGATTGATGGGACTGTTAAAGGCAGATAAAGGCTTAATTCTATTAACTAAAGAAATTGAGCGTGATCATAAGCAATTATCTTCAAATATGAATATTTCATTAATGTCTGAAAATGATTTTGAATTATATGTAAGTAAAACATGTATTAACTATAAAAATGTAGATAGTGCTTTATGTAATGGAGAAATATGGGATAATTTTTTTGAATTACATAAAAAATATCCTTCACTTAATAATGCGATTAAATATGTTAAAGATGAATTTTGGAATATAAATGATAGTAAACTTAAGTTGCGAAAGACATTATTCATCATTAGAGATATTCGCCGCGAATTGAATCCTGATAATAAGGAGCATCTGGCTTTGTTATTAGATTTAATAGCTTTATTTTCTATCGCTCTAAACAGAGTTGTACTAGATATATTTAATCAATATCTTTTACCAGAAACAAAAGAACACTTATCTCGCGAACTAAAAATATGGATATGGGGAGGTATGGATCAATTTAACTATTGGAACAAGCTCTATCAATTAGCAAGTCAGAAAGGGAACGATAGTGAAATTGAGTTGCCAGAATGGGATAATTTTGTACAACTTATTCGTCAATTATTAGAAGAACCTTATGCTACATCACACGTTCCCTTGTTATTAAGAGAGTTAGCTTTTTCGTCTATGGATGAGGGCGTTATACAATACTCGTTGTCTAATCAATTAGCTAAGAAGTACCCTCAGTCAGCAAAGTTTGCATTTCTTATTAGTTCTTATGTATGTAAAGCCGCATTATTACCAAAAGATTTTAATTCTGTAATAACTAAAAAAATAATGGATACTCAAGTCTATTAAATATAAAAAAAGTGAATCACAATAAATATAAAACTAAGATTTTTAATAATAGTAACTTTTTTTTAAAATAAAATGGATTATTGTGATTTTTAATTACTTAATAACAAATTTTCGAAAAAATATAAGAGGTAGTCAAGACAGTAGTTACTTGTCTTGGCTACCTTTTAATTAATTATATTAAATAAATCATAGATAAACAGAAATACGTTGAGAATAGTGTATTTCTATTTTTTAAGAACGTTCCAACACTGTCGCCAATATCTGATGAATGACGTCATGATCACGGACGTCATGGACACGATAACTGCCGGGTAACGTATAGACGTCTATTGCTCCGACATAAGCAATCTTTAGTTCCAACGTCCCGTCCTCCTGACAGGTCGTCCGGAGTTCGAGTTCACCGCTGATGACACCAACTTCTTGCGTCATGACACCATGTGTGGCGGTAAAGGTAGAGGTTTTCGTTTCCATCGAATCGACTCCTTTTTAGTATGTACATGTGTTCAACATCGTTTGTAAGGCGGTTTTTTCACTCGACTGTAAGCTGAGGTTCCAGCGGCTCTTCGTATTGATCCACATCTTCGAGTAAGCGCAGCTCGCACCTGATCGTGTCGGCTTCCATGTCGACGGATCCTGATCCCCTTTTGAACGGTTCGAGCTTGCAGAGACAGCGATCAATTGCGGACCTGTCAAATCGTTTGCGAATGCTTGACGTGTCGTCGTCGTCCAGCTGCTTGCTCCTGAGCGCCATGCTTCCGCAAGCGGTACGACGTGATCGATGTCGAGGTCAGACGGGTTCGTGAATGTCAGTCCGTCATAGTAACTATACCAAGAACCGGATGTAACAGGGCACGATCCGACATATGAATCGGCGTCACGTTTTAAGACGACTTGTCGTGTATCACAGCCGCCTCCTTGACTGCTCCAGTGCGGAAACAAATCACGCGAATAACCGGTCATGCTGCCTTCTGTTTTAACCGTTAAAGCATCGAGTTGAGACTGGGCCGTCGCTTTCGATGAGATGCCCGATGGTAACGCGGAAACAGACGTCGTATCGAATTGGAAAGCGGTCAGACAGACGAGCGTAGTGATGACGATGGACTTGATGGCTTTGAACACGTGTCATTCCTCCTATGTATGAGACGAGATGATGTGAAGACACCCTTCACAATTTTTAGTATGGCATCACTTATTTAGGAAAAAATGAATATCGTGTAAATGTTATTAAAATTAAACTTTTGTCATTATATAGAAGGGTCTGATGTTAGGATTTAGGTGGAGAAGAAAGGAGACTACATCATGAACGAACGAATTAGAGGATGGTTGATCGTGTTCGGCGGATTTTTAGTCGTAAGTGGCACATTGACGGAAGCGCAACGTTATTTCAACACAAAAGAACTAGATAATTGCATCGCGCAAGCTCGCGCTGCCCACCAAGAATATGAATATGAGATCGCTAATCCTGTCACACGCGCCTATTCATTCCGTGCGCATTGATTTTCTAAAAGATGTCGGGTCATCTCGCATATGGTACGCTTTTCAGGAAGCAGGATTTTAATGATTCGAGGAGCTGGTATGCATGAATAAAAAAGACATCGCCGACATCCGTCGTCACTTCAAGATGGATGCCGATTTACTAAAAATCCATGAAATCTACAACGTCTATATCCGAAAAGAGACGAGCGAAATCTATCATGAGGAAGCCCGACCATTTCCATTGCTTGATCCGGAGCAACAGGAACTGTTCCTCGCGAACTTCAAGAAAGTACTAGGTGGAAAACTCGACGTCAAGCTGTTCGAGGTCAAGTTCACGCATCCGGAAGAAGGGGAGACGGGTCATACGCAGCAGCTTCTTTATGAAGGACTGTATGCGGAAGAGCCGGAGGACTGGGTCGAACAGATGCAGACGATGGCGTTGAAGATGGTCCAGGACGTCCAGTACGAGAACGACCTCGTCGTCACGTTCATTCGCGGACAATACTATAAAACGACGAAGCGCCAAGCGGATGAGACGGAGATCGATCCGAATGACGACGTCTATACGACACCATTCATCCTCGGTAGCCTGAACTTAACGGAGTTACCGAAACAATCGCTCGTCTTTGATTTCGTCGAACGGGAATTCAAGTCGAACTTATTCATCAATCCGGTCATCAAACTGGCGTCGCCAATCGGTGGATTCCTCTTCCCGACCTTCACCGACAATGCAGCAGACGTCAATCATGTCTTGTATGCGGCGGGCAAACCGAATAAACCAGATTTCGGCTTCCTTGAAAACGTCTTGAACGGTCAACCAATCGTTACGGCAGATGAGGATAAAGCGATCTTCGAGGAGATCGTCAAATCGGTCGTTGGTGAATCGATGGATACGAAGACGTTAGCCGGTGTCTATGAAAACATCAACCAGTTGATCGTCGTCGAAGAGGATCAAGATGAGGAAGAAGTACCAATGCTCGACGTTCAGGAAGTCGAACGTGTCCTCAAGGCAAGTGGTGTCGAAGACGTCAGCACGGAGCAGGTCGAACGGGCGTTCAAGACGGTCGTTGACGACCCGACATACGAGATGAAGGCGAGTAACATCGTTCCGAACTATGAAGCGAAATCGATTAAAATCAATACGAAGGTCGCGAACATCGCGATCAGTCCGCAAGACTTGAAGTATGTCAAACAAGTCAACTATCAAGGGAAACGCTGCCTGTTGATCGAGGTCGAGGAAGACACGGTCATCGATGGTTTTACGATCGTTTCACAAGAACAATTACGATGAGGATCAGCGCAGGCGACTGCGCTGATTTTTTTAGGTGAAACATTTGCTTCTCCTGTCAAAGACAGGTATATTGTGATGTAAGCGGTCTCTTTTTTTAAAAAGAGGCATTCGAAATTTTTTTAACGGTTATCGAAAGCGCTTTCGATAACCGTTTGACAAGAAAGGAAGCGATCCATTTGTCTACCGTATCGATGCAAGATTTGCTACGAACGTTACGAAATCGTTCATCCATCCATCAAGACGGTCTTGAAATCGTCGATAAGCCAATTCCTGACGTCTCGACTCCGGGAACACTCGATCCGCGTGTCCGTGAGGTTGTTCTCACGCAACGTCCATCGGTCTCGATTCCAGAAGGAGCGTCGCCAGTCGAATTGGCACGTGCCGGCATGGGGTGGGACAACGAAGACGTGACGACTCGGCAAATTTCAACGGATGTCCTCGCGATCCCAAGACCCGGTACCACGATCGAAGCACGGCTGTATCGTCCGGAAGCGGCACGTCCGCTCCCGCTCGTCGTCTATTTCCATGGCGGTGGTTTTTTCGGTGGTACGCTCGAGACGGTCGAGAACCCATGTAAGGCATTAGCCGATAAAGGGAACGTCGCCGTCTTGTCGGTCGGCTACCGATTGGCACCCGAGCATCCGTTTCCGACAGGGCTTATGGATTGTCATGCAGCGATCGATTGGGCAGTCGAGCACGCTGATCGACTTGGGATTGATCCAGGTGCAATCGCTGTCGCCGGTGATAGTGCCGGTGGGAACTTAGCGACGGTCTGTTGTTTGCTCGACCGCGAGCGTCCGATACCGTATATCCGCTATCAAGTCTTGTATTATCCAGTCGTCAACGTTGGGGAACATCCAAATTCGGAATATGACTGGACGCTTGAAGCGTATGACCGACAAACGGAACCGCAGTTACTCGAACGGATCATTTTGTCGCTGCAAGATGAAGAAGGTGTCCTCGAGCAATGGTACGTTCAAGCAAGTGATTCGACGGATCGACGGATCTCACCGTTGTTCGCGACGCTCGATGATCTACCAGAGGCACTCGTCATTACAGGAGAGTTTGATTACTTACGTCTTGAAGGGGAAGCGTATGCGAAAAAACTGGCGCGCGCCGGCGTCAAGACTCGTTATCTCCAGTACCGCGGGATGGAACATGCCTTTCTTGATAAACTCGGTCTGTATCCGCAAGCCGAAGACAGCTTAGACGAAATCGCGAAAGACTTAAAACGACTTTTTTCTCAAACTAACTAACAAAGGTGGATGACGCATGACATACACGCTCGATTGGCAAGCCTATACAAAACTCGCACGACAAACCGTCGCGGAAGGGGCGGTCCTCTTACAAAATGATGGTGTGCTCCCGTTGCAACCCGCATCGACGGTCGCTGTCTTCGGACGTAATCAGTTCAACTACTATAAAAGTGGCACAGGATCAGGCGGGATGGTCAACGTCACGAACGTCGTCAGTCCGCTCGACATGCTACGCGAAGACGTAACGCTGAATGCAGACGTCCTCAAGGCGTACGAAAACTGGCTTGAAGACCATCCGTTTGACCAAGGTGAAGGTTGGGCAGCCGAGCCGTGGTCGCAAGAAGAGATGCCGCTTGACGCGACACTCGTTCAGCAAGCAGCGCTTGACTCCGATGTTGCCTTGATCATGATTGGTCGTACGGCTGGGGAAGACCGCGACAATACAGCGGATCCAGGGAGTTATTTTTTAACGGAGACGGAACAGGAGATGCTCCGACTCGTGACGACACACTTCAAACAAACCGTCGTCGTCTTGAACGTCGGGAATATCATCGATATGCGCTGGGTCGAAGAGACGGCGCCAAGTGCCATTCTTTACGCGTGGCAAGGAGGAATGGAAGGCGGAACTGGACTGAGTGATCTCTTGCTCGGACGTGTCTCGCCGTCAGGGAAACTACCGGATACGATCGTTCGTTCACTCGATGATTATCCGTCAACACCACACTTCGGTCATGCTGATCGCGCGTTGTATCAAGAAGACATCTATGTCGGGTACCGTTATTTCGAGACGTTCGCACCGGAAGCGGTCTTGTATCCGTTCGGTTATGGATTATCGTATACGTCGTTCGACCTTACGACAGACGTGACGACGTCAGCTGATGCTTGGACGGTGACGGCGACGGTGACGAATACCGGTCAGACGAGCGGGAAGGAAGTCGTACAAGGTTATCTCGAGAAACCACAAGGACAACTCGGGAACCCGACGCGTCAACTCGTTACGTTCGGTAAGACAAAAGAACTCGCACCAGGCGAGCAAGAATCTCTCACACTCGTCGTACCGTTCGCCTCGTTTGCGAGTTATGACGATAGTGGCGTTACCGGGCATAAGTCGTCTTATGTCGTCGAACCCGGCACGTATCAGTTGTATCTCGGAACGAACGTCCGGTCGGCGGTTCCAGTCGCAAGCCATTCCGTCGAGACGCTTGACGTCACGGACGTCTTAACGGAGAACATGGCACCGGTGACGGCGTTTGAACGCATCAAACCACAAGCGACCGAAACGGGATATACGGTGACGTATGAAGCGACACCACTACGGACAATCGATCCGGAACAACGTCGTCAACAGGAGCGTCCTGTTGAACGGACGCAGACGGAAGATGCCGGTTGGAAGTTACGCGACGTCAAAGAAGGACGGGTCACGCTCGAGACGTTTCTCGATCAATTGACGGATGCGGATCTCGCAGCAATCGTCCGGGGCGAAGGGATGAACTCACCGCGCGTCACACCGGGAACGGCGGGCGCCTTCGGTGGCGTGACGACAGAACTCGAAGCACTTGGCATTCCAGCAGGCTGTTGTGCGGATGGTCCGTCTGGGATCCGGATGGATATCGGAACGAAAGCCTTCTCGTTACCGAATGGAACGTTGCTTGCCTCGACGTTTAATACGACGTTGATTGCCGATTTATTTGAGATGACAGGTCTTGAGTTACGGAAAAACGAGATTGATACGTTGCTTGGACCCGGGATGAACCTCCACCGTCATCCACTCAACGGACGGAACTTCGAGTATTTCTCGGAAGATTCGTATCTGACTGGAAAAATGGCCGTGGCACAGCTCGACGGGATGCACCGGGTTGGTGTGACGGGAACGTTGAAACACTTCAGTGCCAACAACCAAGAGTTCCACCGACACGATCTGGATTCAATCGTATCAGAACGGGCGTTGCGTGAGTTGTACCTGAAAGGGTTCGAGATGGCCGTCAAGGACGGGAAAGCCTACTCGATCATGACGACGTATGGTGCCGTCAATGGGATCTGGACTGCCGGCTTATATGATCAGAACACACGTATTTTGCGCGATGAGTGGGGCTTTGACGGAATCATCATGACCGACTGGTGGGCGAAGATCAATGCGGAAGGAACGGAAGCAAATCGTCAGCAAACGGCGACGATGGTCCGTTCGCAAAACGATCTCTATATGGTCGTCGGTGAACCGGGAACGAATCCGTTTGAGGATGACACGTTGACGGCTCTCGCTGACGGAACACTTCGACGTTCCGAGTTACTGCGGAGTGCTGCGAACATCTGTCAGTTCCTGTTACGCTCACCAGTCATGGACCGTGTGATGGGAACAGGATCACCGGTCGAAGTTCTCGGAGCTCCGATTGAAGAAGAGACGCTTGAAGAGCAAGCGGTCTCGCACCAACGCCTCGTCAGTGGAGATGCGTTCCCGTTAACGGACGTCACGACGACAACAGGCAGCAGTCATGTCTTCGCTGTCACGGCGGAAGAGACAGGGATGTATCAGGTCACGTTGACGGCACGTTCGAATGCTGGTGAACTGGCGCAGATGCCAGTGACGTTGTTTGCGAACAACATGCCGGTCGCGACCTTTACCTTCAACGGAACGAACGGCGAGTGGGTCAGTCAGACGAAGGACGTCTTCGTCTTCAACCCACACAACTATCTGAAACTCTACTTTGCACTCGGTGGTCTCGAGTTAAAAGAGTTGACGTTTATGCTTGCGGAATCGTTTCATATGAAGAACGGCTGATTAGATTAGCCGGACGGAAAGGACGGATTGCGTGCAGTTTTCCATCATCAAAAAACGGGTCGAGCAACTGCTCGCCCCGTCGCTACAGGGACGGATTGCTTTTCATGCAGCTGTCTACCGGATTCAAGATAGTCCTAGTCGCGTTTGGATGACGTTTGACGGAGAAGAGATTCTCGGAGCAGACGACTTTCACTTCGAGCGGGAAGTCGAGCGGCGTTATGCATTACAAGCTGCACAGTTACCGGAAAAACCAGCCGGATCGTTATGGCAGTCCGACTGGTTGAAGCAGTCGCATGCGTTATCCGCTGAGATCGAACGACAGGTCAAACAAGACGGGTACATGGAGAACTACGAGATGCAACAGGACTTGTTGCAGTACCCGAACCTTGCGTTTGAACAAGCGATTGTTCATCCACATCCTTTCATTCGTGGTATCGCACGGCTCGATCGGCGACTCGGCAAACGGCGCTTCCTGTTGCTGACGCATCAGTCTGACTTTGAACAATGGTGTGCAGATACGCGGCAAACCGTCGAACACTGGTGATACGAAAAAAGCACGCTTCCTCAAGACGAGGAGGCGTGCTTTGCTGTTAAATTGAAAACGAGTTGACCTCGTGAATTCCTTCTTCTTCAACGAAGGCGTCGAGTAAGGCACGCACTTCGTCCGTTGAGTTCGTCTCCATCAATTTGACCCGCAGTTCACTCGCACCGCGGAATCCGCGGACGTAAATCTTGAAGAACCGGCGTAATGGCTTGAAGAGACGGGGCTCGAATTGAGCCGAGTAATGATCGTGCAGATCGAGCTGGAGACGTAACAAATCGAGGAGTTCTTGGCTCGAATGTTCTTTTTTCTCGACTTCGAATGCAAACGGGTTGTGGAAGATCCCGCGACCAATCATGACACCGTCGACACCGTACTTCTCGACGAGTTCAAGACCGTGTTGGCGATCGTTGATATCCCCATTGATTGTCAGTAACGTTTGTGGTGCGATCTCATCGCGTAACTTCTTGATTTCCGGAATCAATTCGAAGTGTGCTGGAACGGCGCTCATCTCTTTACGTGTCCGGAGGTGAATCGAGAGGTTCGCGATATCTTGTTCGAGGATGTGGCGCAACCAATCGTGCCACTCTTCGACCTTCGTGTAGCCGAGACGCGTTTTGACGCTGACCGGGAGACCGCCCGCTTTTGCAGCTTGGATCAGTTCAGCCGCGACTTCCGGACGATTGATCAAGCCGGAGCCTTTTCCGTTCACAGCGACGTTATGGACGGGACAGCCCATGTTGATGTCGATCCCGCTAAAGCCCATCTCTGCCATGCCGATGCTCATTTCGCGGAAATATTCCGGTTTGTCGCCCCAGATGTGAGCGACCATTGGTTGTTCATCCTCCGTGAACTCGAGACGTCCGCGGACGCTCTGCTTGCCTTTCGGATGACAATAGCTTTCTGTATTCGTAAATTCCGTGAAGAAGACGTCCGGACGCGCCGCTTTTGCGACGACATGGCGGAAGACGACGTCGGTGACGTCTTCCATCGGTGCTAAGACGAAAAATGGTCGTGGTAAGTCCTGCCAAAAGTTCTTTTTCATAGTATATTAAACCCTTTCCTTAAGGTAATGCACATGTGTGGTTAAAGAATTTCATCAACTATACACTTTAAGCGCTCTGGCTAAAAAGTGCAAGTAAGGGATGCGATTCACTAGATGCAGGAGGGAATGAAGGAAATAAGAGAAAGTTGGACGGAGGTAGTTTCCAGATATTGAATCTTTTCCGTCGATGATCGCGTAAATGAGACTATACACTAAAGGAGGAGACCGGGATGCATACACTCTATATGAAAGAAAAAGCGTTTAGTTTACGTGGACGATTCTCGATTCAAGACGAGGCAGGGCACGACGCCTATCACATCGAGGGCAGTTTTATGAAACTTCCGAAGTCGTTCAGCGTGACGAACCGAGATGGAGAGGAAGTCGCGGAAATCACGAAGAAGACGTTCAGTTTCCGACCGGTCTTTTATGTCGAAGCAGCAGGGCAATCGTTTGAAATCATTAAAGAGTTCACGTTCTTCAAGGACCGCTATACAATCAACTCGGATCAATTCGAAGTGACGGGCGACTGGTGGGATGTTGATTTTGAGGTCTTACAACAAGGGAAACGGATTGGTCGCGTGCAGAAGAAATGGATCTCTTGGACCGATCAGTACATCATTGAAGTCGAAGATGAAGCAATGGAAGAATTGTTGATCGCCCTCGTCGTCGCGATTGATTGCGTCAAGGCGGAGGAAAGTTCGAACTCTACATCTTTCATTGATTAAAAAGGAGCAGGATTTAGAATGGAACAGTGGGACGTATACACAGCAGATCGTAAGAAAACAGGACGGCTCTGGCAACGGGGAACGCCACATACAGCCGGCGATTATCACATGACGATTCACGTCTGTGTCTTTAACGCAAAAGGAGAGATGCTCGTCCAACAACGGCAACCGTTCAAATCCGGTTGGCCGAACATGTGGGATGTGACGGTCGGGGGCAGTGCGATCAGTGGGGATACGAGTCAGATGGCAGCGCAACGGGAACTGTCGGAAGAGCTCGGACTCGACATCGATTTCACAGGCATTCGTCCCCATCTGACGATTCCGTTTGAAATCGGTTTTGATGATTATTATCTCGTCGAGCAGGAAGTGGATTTGACGACGTTGACGCTACAGGAAGAAGAAGTCCAACGCGTCGCTTGGATGACAGAAGAAGCCATCGTCAACGGAATCGAAGAAGGATGGTTCATCGGTTATCATGAATCATTGATTCGACTGTTGTTTGCCCTTCGCCATAGTTACGGCGCGCATAACGAAGCATAAAAATAAGCCCTTCCGGTGATTCGGAAGGGCTTGTTGCTTGATTAAGCGGATTTTTGAAGTGTATCCGTCTGTTTTGGTTTTGTTTCTGGTAAGAAGAACGTGAAGAACAGATACACGGAACAGCAGAGGAAGAAGACGATCATTGAGACCGTATATCCCGCATGTCCGAGTGCGTAACTCCAAATGATCGTAAAGATCGTCTGCGTCGCATAAGCGATTGCCCAGAAGAGGCCGAATAAAACGGTGATCTTTTGCGGTGTCATCCCTTTTCGTTCGTGTGCCAAGTTCATGAAGATCGGATACTGGATGTACATCGCAAATCCAGAAATGAACGCAAAGACATATGAAACGAGTGGCGAGATGTTTCCGAACAAGACGGTGACGAGGAAACTCGCGATCATGACCGTCCCGCTGATCAACAGAATCGGTTTACGAGGTGTCCCTTTGTTACCGATCCGCAGACCGACGAACGTACCGACGATTCCGGCACCGGAGACCAACAGGTTGACGAGCGAACCGTTCAACTGCGTATACGTATCGAACACAGGTTTCAAGCCAACGAGCGATAAGATATAGAGCGTCAAGAAACCGCCGAAGGCAACCGCATATTTCCAGAGGAACGGATCGCGGACAGCATCTCCGTAACCGTAAGGCGTTTCGTCCGCGTCCGGAGCATCGTTCAACTCGAACGACTCACTACCGATCCACCACGCGAAGAAGAGGATCGCTGTTAGACTCGCGAAGATCGTCAACGTTAGTTTCCAGTCACTGACGAACTGATCAGCGAACAAGGTGAACAAGAGCGAAACAACGAATGCACCGACGTTATAGGAAACAGTGTTGAAGGCGTTGATCCGTAATTTTTCAGCCGGATCTTGGACGTAACGTGTCACGACCGGGTTCATGTAGACGATGACCATTGAACCACCGAGTCCCATGACCATGCGAGCGACCGTATACGCCCAGTAGTTCGGTAGGTAGATGGCGACGATCGACATCATCAGGAAGAACAGTGCGAGTAACGGTGCTTTTTTCGGACCGAGCTTCATCAAGATGAGCGCGGCGAGAATGTTGGCGAAGACACGCGCCGTCGTAATCGAATAATTGACGAGTTGTGAGATGAGGGGGTCAACGGTCTGATTGCCGAAGAAATGCGCCGTGATTTGTGGCGTCAATGATGAACCCGCGACCCAGTTCATGGCGAAGGTCGCATAGGCGAACCAGAGGACGATCATCATGAAATAGCCTTTTTTTGTGGTAGACATAAAAATCCCTTCTTTTCTGAAGTTCCGTTTCATACCTGAATCGAAAACTACTTAACTTTATTATCAATTCGTTTAATATAAAGCCGTTTCGAAGGGAAGTAAAATAGATAGTTCTTATGCTTTTCATAAGTAAAAAGAATAGATTATATCAAGTCATATGCCTAAAATGAATAGATTTTCAAAAAGCTTCCAAGTGTTCGACGATTGTTTGTTGCTGAATACGTGTCACCTTAAAAATATCCGGATTCTTCAGCTGTAAACTTTCTTCGAATCCAAACGTAGGGTCAATCGAATGCAGATATAAAGATAACAAATTCCCATGTGTCACGAGAATGGAACCATCATGCTGTTGCAACGCTTCTTCAACGACACGCGTGATGCGCTTAGTTGCTATCCAGCTAGATTCACCACCAGGACACGTATAGTCTGGATCGATGAACGTTCGACGAAGATGGTCCTGCCAATCGTCAAGTGGAACAGCACTTAACCGTCGCTCTTTTAAGTCCTCTTCTTGTGCAACGGGTAGTTTCAGAGCAGTCGCAAGTGGTTGAATCGAGTCGAGCGCTCGGCGATACGGACTCGAAATAAGGTGTGGGATTGGAAGATCAAATAACTGCGTACACAGTCGTTGCGCCTGTTCTTCTCCACGAGGTGTTAACGGGGCTTCCGGTGCTTGACCAGTCGTTTCACAGTGGCGAATCAAGTAAATCGTCGACATGAATGTTTCATCCTTTCGTGATCAAGTGGTGCTGTATGATTTCTGGAAAAGATGGTAAAGTCCTTTTCATAGATTGAAAAATCATTTTGAAAAAGGCGTTGACAAACGCTGTCGAGATTACTAGAATTAGAAACAATTCATCGATGCAGCGACGCATCGGATAATCAAATAAAGAGAAAGCTATGATTGTCATGGGTCACACTATGGCAGGAGCAGCTTCTGGAGAGACCGTGTCGACACGGCGCCGAAGGGTTCACAATCTCAGGCAAACGGACAGAAGAGTAATCACATGCAGCGACGGGCATTCATGGAATGTCGTAGTGGCGTGTATGGGTTATTCCTTTGATTTTGTTGAGATTGGACATTCGTCCAGTCTCTTTTTTCTTTTTCAGGACCGACAGAACGGTCTGAAGCGTAGAGAAACCATCACAAGGAGGAGTTCAGGTTTGGAACAGCAAGGATTAAAACGGGATTTATCGAATCGTCATGTACAGTTGATTGCCATTGGTGGAACGATCGGAACGGGTTTGTTTTTAGGATCAGGTAAAGCGATCCAACTCGCCGGCCCATCGATCATTTTTGCCTACTTACTCGTCGGGATCGCGATCTTCTTCGTCATGCGGGCACTTGGGGAATTGTTATTGTCAAAAGCAGGTTATCAGTCACTCACGGATATCGCAGAAGATTATCTCGGACCACGTGCCGCGTTCGTGACCGGTTGGACATATTGGTTCTGTTGGATCATGACAGCGATGGCGGACATCATCGCCGTCGGTCTGTACGTCAAGTATTGGTTTGATATCCCGCAATGGATTCCAGCCGTTCTTGCTCTCTTGATTTTACTTAGCTTTAACTTGTTGACCGTTAAATTGTTCGGTGAACTCGAGTTTTGGTTTGCCTTGATCAAGGTCGTGACAATCCTTGCTTTGATTGGTGTCGGAATCGTCTTGCTCGCGATTGGGTTTAAAACAGACGCGGGTCCGGTGACGGTGTCGAATCTCTGGTCACATGGCGGCTGGATGCCAAATGGAATTACAGGATTCTTGCTATCGTTCCAAATGGTCGTCTTCGCCTATGTCGGCGTTGAGCTCGTTGGGGTGTCGGCAGCAGAGACAGCGGATCCGAAGAAGAACATTCCATCCGCAATCAATAAGATTCCACTTCGGATCTTATTCTTCTATGTCGGTGCCTTACTCGTCCTCTTGATGATCAACCCATGGACAGGATTAAGTGCAACAGAGAGCCCGTTCGTCAAGACGTTCAGTCTGATTGGGATTCCGCTCGCAGCCGGAATCATCAACTTCGTCGTACTGACGTCTGCTGCTTCTGCGTGTAACAGCGGAATGTTCTCGACGAGCCGGATTCTGTATAACCTGGGAAATCAACAGCAAGCGTCGAACAAGTTCTCGAAGTTGAATAAAAATCATGTTCCAGCAAACGCCTTGTTCGTCTCGACGATCGTTGTCTCAGTCGGTGCTTTGCTCAGTAAACTGTTACCAGGGCAAGCGTTCAGTATCGTCACGACAATCAGTGCGATCTGCTTCATTTGGGTCTGGGGTGTCATCCTCGTCTGTCATCTCCGGTACAAGAAACAAAATCCGGAATTGCATGCGGCGTCGACATTCAAAGCACCATTGACACCACTCGTCAATTACCTCGTGCTTGGATTGTTTGCAGTCATTCTCGTCGTCATGCTATTTGCTGACGATACACGTCCAGCTTTGTTGCTGACACCGGTCTGGTTCCTTGGACTATTCGGACTGTATCACCTCCGGAAAAAGAAACAACAAGCAGCTAATCAAAAAAGTGCGTAAGCCAAAACAAGCCGGTTGGATCTAATCCGACCGGCTTGTTTCATGGTATATCGAAAGCTCCATCCTGTAGCTGTTTCCGAAGTGCTTTAGCTTTCTTTCGAATATCGCGTTTGCTGTCCGCATCGCGCTTTCCCCATTGCCGATACATCATCGACATCCGCTGATTATCAGCGAAGCGTTTTTCGTGCCGGTCGATGAAATCCCAGTACAAGGCGTTAAACGGACAGGCATCTTCTCCGAGCATGTCCTTTTGATGGAACGGACATCCCTTGCAATAATCGCTCATCTTATGGATGTAATTCGCCGAAGCGATGTACGGTTTAGTCGATAATGTTCCTCCGTCGGCATGAAGCGCCATCCCGAGGACGTTCGGTAAGACGACCCAGTCGTAGGCATCGATGTACATCTCGTTGAACCAATCTGCCGTCTGTTGCGGCGAGATCGCAAATAGATTAGCGAAGTTCCCGAGCACCATCAAGCGTTGGATATGGTGATTATGAGCATGCTCGACGACAGGACGTAACGATTCTGCGACACAGTTCATGTTCGTTTTCCCGGTCCAGAAAAAGTCTGGTAGATCCGCTTCATGACGTAGCGCATTGACAGAAGCATAGTCTGGCATCTCGGCTAGATAGACGGCGCGCATGTACTCGCGCCAGCCGAGAATTTGCCGAATGAAACCTTCGACCGCATTGAGCGGAGCATCTTGATCTTCAAGGGCAGCCTCGACTTGACGAATGACCTCTTCGGGTGTCAGCAAGCCGAGATTGATTGCTGCTGATAAGAGCGAATGCGATAACGTATCTTCACCGGTCAGCATGGCGTCTTGATACGTCCCGAACGTCTCGAGTCGTTCTTCGATGAAGCAATGGAGAGCCCGAGTCGCTTCCTGTCGCGTAACCGGCCAATGAAAGGAATCAAGTGCTCCCGGATGATTGGAAAAATCACGTTCGACCTTGTCGATGACATCCTTTGTGATGCGATCAGGGCGAAACTGAACGGGATCGGGAAACGTCGTCCCGGACTTCGCCGGTTTCCGGTTCTCGGCGTCAAACGACCACTTTCCACCGATCGCTTTAGAGCCGTTCATGAGAACGTTTCGTTCCTTGCGCAGTTTGCGATAAAAACGATCCATCTTGTATGGCTTGTCGCCGATTGCTTCGATCGCTTCTTCCTGTGTCAGTAAAAACAATGGTACGTCAGAACAGACTTCGACCGTGATCTTCTTCGGCAAGGCGTCTTGCCACTTGTGCATCGCCTTGCGCATCGGTTCGTCTGTGATCGCCGTATAGAATACATGGTCCGGATCATGATCTTTCCGGTGTGCCTTAAATGCCTGATCAAACGAATCGGCTTCTCGGTAATCGACGGTGAAGCCTTTTTCGCGCAGTTCTTCCGCAAAATGTCGCATCGCTGAGAAGACGAGGACAAGTTTTTGTTTATGGTACGTCTTCCACTTGGAGCGTGAGGTCGCTTCGACCATCAGGATGACGTCATCTTGTTTGTTTGCTTCCTGCAATAAGGGGAGATCGTGATTCAATTGATTACCAAATATCCAGCGTGTCGCCATGAGAGTCCCTCCTTTATCTTTGTTATATGATTACCGTTTTTGAATAAATTCATACGTTCGTGTGTGTTCCAAACGATACTTGCAGGACAATTAAATTTTGTTTATACTATAAGTATTTTACATTAAAAACCAATATAGTTGATAAATTGAATCACCTTTGAGGATGAGGAGTGAATCAAGTGAGGTCAAAGATTTCATCAGTACCAAAAGACTATGAGGTTTTAAATGCAAAACGTCTAAGACGTCATGTTGCTGTTACAGTCGTTATTCCAGTGTACAACGCGATTATCTATCTTGAACGAACGATTAACTCCGTTTTAGTACAGACGATCGGTATTCGAAACGTGACGATCATTGCGGTAGATGATAAATCCACAGATGGCTCACGCCGTCTGTTAAGACGCTTATCTTCCTTATATCCTCAACTTGTCAGCATACTGCTGAAAAACAATACGGGCACGCCTGCGATGCCACGTAATCTAGGTTTGGCTCTTGCACGATCGAAATATGTTACGTTTTTGGATGCGGACGATTGGTTAGCGCATGATGGATTACGAATTTTGAATGAGACGATGGATCGAACCGGAGTGGACTACGCCGTCGGACGTACAATTCAAGTGTCTACGAATCAACCGAACCGAATCATCGGTGTTCACGAATCGAATCGTAATCGTGATCACGTTTCTCCTTATACGTTAAAGCATGCGTTTTATCATCTCGGTCCACGTGCCCGTATGATGCGTCGAGACTTTCTGCTACGTCATGCGATTCAATTTCCTTCAATGAAATTCGCCGAAGATAAACAATTTTTTATCGATGTCTTAATACGAACGGATGCGATATCAACGGTCACGGCTCCCATCTATTATTTGAACCGTCTCGAGGAAAATGACTCATTAACGAAGCAGACTGATATCATGGAAAAGATGGAAACAAATCTTATCGTCTTACGACGTGTGTTGGAATATAAATTACCTGTTGAAAAGGAGCGTCTCATCCTCAATCGACTGATTGAGTTTGACTGCATCACACGCTTATATGATCGTAAGCACTTTCTCAAAAGTCATGATCCGTCAGCCTATCATCAAATGTTTGCGCGCGTCGTTGCCTTATTTACGCAACACCGTTCCTATCCCATCGATTCATTGATTGAAAAGCCGTTCAATCGTCTGTTGTATCATTACTGGAACACCGGACGTTTTGATGATTTCATGGATGCTGTCAAGTGGTCGAAATCGAAAGAAACAAAGGAAATCGAATGGGTGGATGATCAACCTTACTGGAGTATTCCATTAGGCAGTGGTCAGAAACAAATGCTAGCTCTCCCTCTATATGTGAAGGTGCACGAATTAGAACTGACAGAAAAGGGACTCGAGCTAACGGTTCAAACACTTGGAGATCGTCGAATTCGTGTAGAAGGGATTTCGTTACAACATCGTAATTGGATGGAAGAAACGCATCTTTTAAAGACAGATGTCATAGATCTTGAAAATCATTATTATCGCTTGCAGGTAGAACTACCCAAACAAATGGAGCGGGGGAGTTATCTTGTTTATCTACGTTTTGATGACTATGGACAGCAGGTCATGGCTATTTCGATGGAGGAGCCAGTGATTCAAAAAAGCCATCACACCTATCGTTGGTATGAAACCATTAAAGGAAACTTAGGATTACGCATCAAATGAGCGGAATCGTCTGCTTCGAAAAGAGGCAGACGATTTTGTAAAATCAGCTGCCGCGGCACATTTCTGAATGTAAAAGAAGTTCCTTTCTGTGCAAGCTATGATAGGGTTATAATGGAAAGGTAAGTTGTCGTCATGAGGGGGAAGTTTTTCATGACAGGTAGTCCATAATATCAACGGGGATAGGAAGGATATCATGAGCAGTATGCCTAAAAAAACAGACGTTATTTTAATTGGTGCCGGAGTCATGAGCGCGACGTTAGGGGTCTTATTAAAAGAACTCGCGCCTGAGATCAACATCAAGGTATTCGAGAAACTCGCGAGTGCCGGGGAAGAGAGCTCGAACGAGTGGAACAATGCAGGAACAGGTCACGCCGCATTATGCGAACTGAACTATACGACGGAAAACGCTGATGGTTCAATCGATATCAGTAAAGCGGTCAAAGTAAACGAACAGTTCCAACTATCACGTCAATTCTGGTCGCATCTCGTCAAGGAAGGTGTCTTGCCGAATCCGAAAGAATTCATCATGCCGATTCCACATATGAGTATGGTTGAAGGAACAGAAAACGTCGAATTTCTGAAAAAACGATTGGAAGCGCTATCAGCGAATCCGTTGTTTGCGGGAATGGAATATTCAGAGGATCCAGCGAAATTAGCCGAGTGGATTCCACTCATCATGAACGGTCGGACGTCACCCGAGCCGATCGCTGCGACGAAAATCGATTCAGGAACGGACGTCAATTTTGGTGCGTTGACACGAATCCTGTTTGAATATCTCGAACAGCACGATGTAGAGATTAACTATCAGCACGGTGTCGAGGATTTGAAGCGTGTTGACGGAGGCTGGGAAGTCAAAGTGAAGAATGAGCGCGATCACCGGATCGAGCATCATACGGCTCAGTTCGTCTTCATCGGGGGTGGTGGCGGTAGTCTACCGTTGCTCCAAAAAACAGGCATCGAGGAATCGAAGCAAATCGGTGGTTTCCCAGTCAGTGGCTTGTTCCTCGTCTGTAAAAATCCTGAAATCATTGAACAGCATCATGCGAAAGTCTACGGAAAAGCGAAAGTCGGAGCACCGCCGATGTCAGTACCACACTTGGATACACGATACATCGATGGGAAGAAATCACTCCTCTTCGGACCGTTCGCTGGCTTTTCACCGAAGTTCCTCAAGACAGGTTCAAATCTTGATTTGATCGCGTCCGTCAAACCGAACAACGTCTTGACGATGCTTGCTGCGGGAGCTAAAGAGATGGGATTGACGAAGTACCTGATCGAACAAGTCCTCTTGTCGACGGAACAACGGATGAACGAATTACGAGAGTTCATCCCGAATGCGAAGACAGAAGACTGGGATGTCGTCGTCGCTGGTCAACGTGTCCAAGTCATCAAGGATACACCACAAGGAAAAGGGACACTCCAGTTCGGAACAGAAGTCGTCAGTGCAGCCGACGGATCTGTCGCTGCCTTACTCGGGGCGTCTCCAGGTGCCTCAACAGCGGTACCGGTCATGCTCGAAGTACTCGCGAAATGTTTCCCGTCCGAACTACCGGCGTGGGAAGCAAAAATCAAGGAGATGATTCCGTCTTACGGGATCTCACTCGTTGAACATCCGGAGCTGTTCGAACAGATCCATGCCGAAACAGCAAAAACGCTCGAACTCGAACAAGGTCAACCGATTCGCTAAACGAAAACCGTCCGACTCTACGAGGAGCCGGACGGTTTTTTTGATTTAGCGGAAGTTACGGAAGAAGCGTGTTTTCTTTAATGCGATCCCGACTGGAATCGCGACAAGGATTCCGAGGACGTTTTGTGTGATGTTTCCTGGAATCGAAGCGGTTGGTGCGACCCAGTTACTGTAAAGAATACCTTCACAAACATAGTAAACAGCAAGCATGACGGGAGCAGAAACAATCATTGCAAAAATATTTAAGCCAGGGTTGTCTCCTTTGTATCGCGAAGACCAGGCGATACGCCCGACAATATATCCTTGGAGTCCTCGAGCTACGATTGTAAATGGAGCCCAGAGTGTCCATCCACTGATAAGATCAAATAATCCCATACCGATTGCTCCGGCAATCAATGCTGTCCGTGGACCGAATAAAATCGCGATGAGAAAGAGCATCGCTGTTCCCATATGAACGAGACCGCCGCTTGAAGCGATCGGCAGTTTGATATTGATGAATAGTGTCGCAACAAGAACAAGTGCGATTGACATCGCAGTGATGACGAGCTGGCGGGTACGAGTGCTAGAATACGGTGCTGCTTTTTGCATGTGGCTAACCTTCTTTATGATAGATTTTAAGATATCTTCAATCTATCAGATGACTGAACTAGTCAAAAGTGTCAACTTTGAATTATTTATAGGGGTCAGTTTTGAATACAAATCTTGATCTGTTCTTAATTCCATAAGAGTACGATCTATTGATACACTCTTGAATGAAAAAATCCATAAAACGGTTGTCGTTTTCGAATCTGTTCCTCGTTTTTTTCGTACAATGAACAGCGAAAGGGAGGGGAAGTCAGTGAAATATCAGATTGCGACAGCTGTTTTTTTATTCGCTTCATTGTCATCAGTCACATCGGAGGCAAAGGACCAGACGACACAACACCAACGTTATTACGCAGCATATGAAAAAATCGTGGAAAACATAAATCGGACACATGAAAATGCGGACGTCACGTTGCTTGCAGCAAATCAATTCGCAGACGAGGACTGGGTTTCGCCGGAACGTTTTCAAGAACGGGCACTCGAACGGTTGAAGCCGCTACGTGTCCAAACGAGCTTAGAGTGGGATAGTGAACGAACGCTTGAACGCACAGAACGTGGAAACGATGTCCGGATCATCGGAAATTTCGAGACGGAACTCTTGGAACAGAGTAAACGCCAACGATTATCCGATGTCTTTTCGATGACGTCTCTTGCAATCGATGGTGGAAAATGGACGCAAACCGGATTCTCCGGTACTCCAATCGATGCTTGGCAAACAATGGTCGTAACAGTCAGTGGTACATACGCGAAGCAGGGCATCTTAACAAAACACCACATCACAAAAGAATATCATTGTACATGGTACGGTGAAATCTACTATTGAGACAGAAAAAGAGCGAAACTCGTTTGAGTTCCGCTCTTTTTCATTAATTCCGGATCAAGTGATCGAAAGCACCGAGTGCAGCTGTTGCACCAGATCCCATCGAGATGATGATCTGTTTATACGCGCTATCCGTGCAGTCTCCTGCAGCGAACACGCCTGGTACGTTCGTTGCACCATGACGATCGACTTGGACTTCACCGAACTTGTTACGGCTCACCGTTTCACCGAGCCAGTCCGTGTTCGGTACGAGACCGATCTGGACGAAGACACCCTCGAGCTCGACGTGACGTTCGACGTTCGTTTCGCGCTCGATATACGTGATACCGTTCACTTTGTCCGTTCCTGTGATTTCCTTCGTCTGTGCGTTGACGACGACCGTGACGTTCGAAAGGGAAGCGAGGCGTTCTTGAAGAACAGCATCCGCTTTTAGTTCCGGTGCGAATTCAAGGACCGTGACATGCTTGACGATTCCTGCGAGATCGATGGCTGCTTCGATCCCTGAGTTTCCGCCACCGATGACTGCGACACGTTTTCCTTCGAACAATGGACCATCACAGTGTGGGCAGTAGGCGACGCCTTTGTTCTTGAATTCGAGTTCGCCTGGGACACCAACGTTACGCCAGCGTGCACCTGTTGAAAGGATCAAACTCTTCGTTTTCAAGACAGCACCGTTCTCAAGCTCGAGCTCAAGGAGGTCCTTCTTCTCAAGGCGAGTTGCCCGTTGTAGGTTCATGACGTCGATGCCATATTCCTTGACGTGCTCCTCAAGACTTGCGACGAGTTTTGGTCCTTCCGTGTACTTCATGCTGATGAAGTTCTCGATGCTCATCGTATCCATGACTTGTCCACCGAAGCGTTCTGCGACGATTCCTGTCCGGATGCCTTTACGGGCTGCATAGATGGCAGCACTCGATCCAGCTGGACCACCACCGACGACGAGGACATCGTATGGATCTTTATCAGCGAAATCAGAAGCATCGGCACCTGTACCAAGCTTCGCCAAGATTTCTTCGAGTGACATCCGTCCGTTACCGAATGCTTCGCCATTGACGAAGACCGTCGGAACAGCCATGATCTCTTTTTGTTCGACTTCTTCCTTAAATGCCGCGCCATCAATCATCGTGTGACTGATGTTCGGGTTGAGGACGCTCATGACGTTCAATGCTTGTACGACATCCGGGCAGTTGTGGCAGCTCAAGCTGATGTACGACTCGAAATGGTACGTTTCTTGAATGCCTTGAATCTGCTTGATGACGTCCGCATCGACCTTCGGTGCTCGACCGCTGACTTGTAGCAGAGCGAGAACGAGGGACGTGAACTCATGACCGAGTGGGATTCCCGCGAACGTGATGCCGCTTGTCTCACCGACACGGTTGACTGAGAAACTTGGTGTCCGGGGAAGGCTTGCCTGCTCGACGGAGATGCGTGGTGTCATGCTTGCGATCTCTTCGACGAGTGCGCTCATCTCAAGCGAGACGGCGTCTGTCCCAGCGCTAACCGCTAGGACGAGATCGCCTTCGAGAAGCTCGAGGTATTGCGCGAGTTGTGCTTTAATGTCTGGTGCTAAAGCCATCGCGAATCCGCTCCTTAAATTTTTCCGACGAGATCAAGGCTTGGTGTGAGTGTTGCAGAGCCTTCTTCCCATTTCGCTGGGCAGACTTCGCCTGGGTTGTTACGTACGTATTGTGCTGCTTTGATTTTGTTGACGAGCGTGCTTGCATCGCGACCGATACCGCCTGCATTGATTTCAACCGTTTGGATGACGCCGTCTGGATCGATGATGAACGTACCGCGGTCAGCAAGACCATCTTGTTCGTTCAAGACTTCGAAGTTACGTGAGATGACGTGTGATGGGTCGCCGATCATGACGTACTCGATTTTACCGATTGTTTCTGATGTTTCGTGCCATGCTTTATGTGTGAAATGCGTATCTGTTGAAACAGAGTAAACTTCAACGTCAAGCGCTTTGAGTGTTTCGTATTGGTTTTGAAGATCTTCGAGTTCTGTCGGGCAAACGAATGTAAAGTCTGCAGGGTAGAAACATACGACACTCCATTTACCGCGAAGGTTGGCATCCGTTAGGTCAACGAATTCTCCGTTGTGGAATGCTGATGCACTGAATGGTTTTACTTCACTTCCGATTAAAGACATGATAAAAATCCTCCTCAAGGGTTCTATTTTTAGAATCTGTTCTAGTGCATACAAGGAATCTGTATTTATCACACTAGAATAATTCTAATCTAATACTAATTTCATATAGACCAACACTTTTGTCAAGGTATAATCGGCAATTTCTTATTTCAGGAAAGATTGTGTGAACAAAAAAAGAAATCCCGACTCCTAAATGAAACAGGAGTCGGGAGCTGTATTCTTTATTGCCAGTCCGTGTGGAAGATCCCTTCGCGGTCTGTCCGTGCATACGTGTGAGCACCGAAATAATCGCGTTGTGCTTGCAACATGTTGGCATTCGAATTCGCTGTCCGGTAGCTATCGTAATACGTCAGTGACGTCGATAGAGATGGGAGTGCAAAACCAGATAATGCACCCTCGGCAACGACGTGACGTAACGATTCTTGATACGCCTGTACTTTCTCAGCGAAGAACGGGGCGAGCATCAAGTTCGAGAGGTTCGCATCATTTTTGAACGCTTCACTGATGACGTTCAAGAAGTCGGCCCGGATGATACATCCACCACGGAAGATCAAGGCGATTTCCTCGAGGCGTAAGTTCCAGTCATACAACTCAGACGACGTTCGGTACTGGGTGAAGCCTTGCGCGTATGCGGCAACTTTCCCCATATAAAGCGCTTGACGAATCCGTTCGACCCACGCGTCTCGCTCAAGCGTTGACAAGTCTTCTGGTCCCTTTAGGACAGCAGACGCTACGACGCGTTCTTCTTTGATAGCTGAAAGGTAACGCGCGAACAGGGCTTCTGTAATGATCGAAGAGGCGATCCCATTATCAATGGCTTGCAGGCTCGTCCATTTTCCAGTTCCTTTTTGACCGGCTTGATCGAGAATGACATCAATCAACGGTTGCCCTGTCTCGTCATCCGTTTTTCGGAGGATATCCGCTGTGATCTCAATCAAGTAACTTTTCAGTTCACCTTCGTTCCATTCAGCGAAGATATCCGCGACTTCCGTGACGTCGAGTCCGAGACGGAAACGGAGGAAGCTATACGCTTCAGCGATCAATTGCATGTCCGCATACTCGATTCCGTTATGGACCATCTTGACGAAGTGACCAGCGCCTTTCGGACCAATATAAACACAACATGGATCTCCTTCGACGTGAGCGGCGATCTTCGTCAAGATCGGTGCGACATGTTCGTAAGCTTCTTTCGATCCACCAGGCATGATCGCAGGACCGGTCCGCGCACCGACTTCACCACCCGATACACCGACGCCGATGTATTCGATCCCATGGCGTTGTAACTCGTCGAAACGACGCTCTGTATCGAGGAAGTGAGAGTTCCCACCATCCATGATGATATCGCCTGTTTCGAGATGCGGAAGCAACGATTCGATGACTGAATCAATCGCGCTACCAGCCGTGACCATCATGAAGATTTTACGTGGGCGAGCGAGTGATTGAACGAATGCTTCAATGTCGTAGTACGGATGAAGGGGTAGTCCTTCATCATGTGCGACGAGATCGTCTGTTAAATCACGTGTGTAGTTATAGATGGCGACTTCTTCTTGATGACTTGCCATATTCAGTGCCAGGTTGCGTCCCATGACGCCAAGCCCGATGACTCCGATAGAATGTTGCATAAGTAGAACGACTCCTTTTCTTAGACGACGAGGCTGAGGAGAAGAACGAACCCAAGTCCACAAACGGAAATGATCGTCTCAAGCACAGTCCATGTCGCAAACGTTTCTTTTAATGATAACCCGAAATACTCTTTAAACATCCAGAAGCCTGCATCATTGACGTGTGAAGCGATCAGACTACCTGCACCAGTCGCGAGAACGACGAGCGCTAAGTTGACGTCGGATTGCTCCAGTAACGGAATGACGAGACCTGCCGTTGAGAGGGCAGCGACTGTAGCGGAACCAAGTGAGATCCGGAGAATCGCAGCAATCAACCAAGCGAGTAGGATTGGGGATAACGCTGATCCATCAAATAAGTGCGCAACGTATTTCCCAACACCACCGTCAATCAAGACTTGTTTGAAGGCACCGCCACCACCGATGATCAATAGCATCATCCCGATTTGGGCGATCGCCGTCGTACAAGATTCCATGACCGTTTGCATCGGAATCTGACGCGCGATCCCCATCGTGTAGACCGCGACGAGTAGTGAAATCAACATCGCCGTTGAAGCGTTCCCGATGAATTCAATCGCCGAGATGACACTGTTTTCACCCCAACCGAGTGTTTCTTGTAAGAGCGTGAAGATCGTTGCGACCGACATCAAAAGAACCGGTAGCATCGCCGTGAAGACACTGATGCCGAAGCCTGGTGTCTCGTCTAAATCAAATTCTTTTTGTTCCCCGAGTGACGCGATGTTTCCTGTCCGTGTAAACGATTCAGGAACGAGTCGTTTCGCGATTTTCGTAAAGATAGGACCGGCAATAATGACCGTCGGAACAGCAACGATGAAACCATACAATAAGACTTCCCCGATATTGGCTTTATATTCCCCAGCGATGACGGTCGGACCCGGGTGAGGTGGTAAGAAGCCGTGCGTGACAGACAGGGCTGCGACCATCGGGATTCCGAGATATAGAATCGAGACACGAAGCTGACGTGAAATCGCAAAGACGATTGGAATCAACAGGACGAGTCCGACTTCGAAGAAGAGGGCGATCCCGATGATGAATGAAGCGACGACGACTGCCCACTGGATGTTCTTTTCCCCAAACCGAGCGACAAGCGTCATGGCGATTCGCTGCGCCCCCCCGGCGTCAGCAATCAGCTTTCCAAGCATGGCACCAAGACCAAAGATCAATGCGAGGTGACCAAGCGTTCCTCCGATACCAGCTTCGATCGTTTTGACGATCTGATCGAGCGGCATGCCGAGTAGTAGTGCAACGCCAAAGGAAACGATGATGAGTGAGACGAACGTATTTAATTTCAACCCCATGATGAGAACGAGCAACGCGACGATCCCAATTCCTACGATGACTAAAGGCATGATGACTTCCCCCAAAAGATTAAGTTAGTTTTCTTCTTGAATCAAGCTCCGTTGATACGTAGCGATTCGTTTATGATCCTCAGACAATGTTCGAGCCAAACTAATGAAAATCGGTAAGAGCTGACGATATTCATGCATCGCTTCTTCATTTGGTACATGACGATGCGTTTCCCCAATCATCTCGGAGACGACTTCGAACGAATCGACTTCCCCTGTCGCATACAGTCCGAGAATACACGCACCGAGACATGAACTTTCAAAACTTTCCGGAATGACGACTTCCGATTCAAAGATGTCCGCCATCATTTGGCGCCAGACTTCGGACCGGGCAAACCCACCCGTCGCCTGAATCCGTGTCACAGGACCGTCCATACACTCGACGAGTGCGAGGAAGACGGTATACAGATTGTAGATGACGCCTTCTAGTGCTGCCCGGATCATATGCTCTTTTTTGTGCGAAAGCGTTAAACCGAAGAACGAACCGCTGACATCCGGATTCCAGAGCGGCGCTCGTTCACCGGACAAGTAAGGATGGAACAATAGCCCGTCGGATCCAGGACGGACGCGTTCGGCAATCTTCGTCAAAACAGCGTACGGATCGATGCCAAGGCGTTTTGCTGTCTCGACTTCGGCTGACGCGAGTTCGTCTCGGATCCACCGTAAGACCATTCCGCCATTATTGACGGGCCCACCGATGACCCAGTGGTCCTCGGTCAGCGCGTAACAGAACGTCCGTCCTTTTTCATCGGTCTGCGGACGATCAATGATCGTTCGGATGGCACCGCTCGTTCCGATCGTGATCGCAATTTCCCCTTTGCGAATCGCGTTGACACCTAAGTTAGAAAGAACACCGTCACTGGCACCGACTAGGAACGGCGTATCGATGGAGAGTCCCATTTGTCGTGCGTAATCAGTATTCAGTCCGGTACATGACGTCGTCGTCGGTACGGGTTCCGATAAATAGCTGGCATCGATTCCTGCGACGTGTAACGCGCCCGTATCCCAGCCTAATTCATGAATGTTGAAGAGACCGGTTGCTGAAGCGAGAGAGTGGTCGATGACGTATCTGCCGAACAGTCTTTGGAACACGAATTCCTTGATCCCGACATATTTTTTCGTTTGAGCATGGAGCTCCGGACGATCTTCGACGAGCCAACTGATTTTGCTGAGCGGTGACATCGGATGGATCGGTGTTCCGGTCCGGTGATAGATTGATAGACCATATTGTTCCTTGATCTTGTTCGACCATGCTTCACTCCGACTGTCTGCCCATGTGATGCAGGCAGTCAATGGTTGATGTTGTGCGTCCATCGCGATCAAGCTGTGCATAGCACTACTGAACGCGACGAACTTCGGTGGCATGCTCGGATGACGTTTCGTGATCAAACGGATCGATTCGAGTACAGCATCGAAAATTTCTTCTGGATCTTGCTCCGCTGTCGACCGGTTCGGTGTATGAAGCGGGTAACCGACGTTCGTTTGTCCGATGACCTCTCCTTTTGTCGTAAAGAGGACCGCTTTCGTACTCGTCGTTCCGATATCGACGCCTAACATGTATTCAGTCATGTGAATCGACTCCTTTCGACATCATTTGTTGCGTTTTCCAGAGATCTTCGACTTCCTGGACGTCATCAAAGTTCTGATGTAAGGAAGCGACCATCCGTTCACGATCCCCTGTCTCGATCGCTTCGATGTACAAGGCGTGGTTCGCGAGGATGCGTTCGAAGTCTTCGATGTCTTCCTCGAATCGTACCCGCATCGATAGGAGGATGAAACTTTCCATGACCGGTTTGAGATTTTGCCAAATCATGCTGACATATCCATGATCAATCGAGCGGATGATCGTTTCGTGAAACAGTACGTCCTGGAAGGAGAATTCATCGGCATCCTTGTATTTGATGGCAACTTTCATCATTTCGAGAATTTTACTGAGTTCACGGACGAGTTCTGCCCGTTCGATTTTGACGAGTCGTTCGAAGACGAACGTTTCAATGAGTAGCCGGACATCATAGATTTCCTGAATGTCGCGCTCAGACAAACCGACGACGACCGCTCCCATTCGTTCGAGACGAATCAATTGTTCGGATGCAAGGACCTTTAACGCATCACGGACGGGCGAGCGACTGACTGAAAAATCAGAGGCTAATTTGTTTTCGGATAAAATGGTACCGCTTTCAATCTTTCCTGAAATGATGCGCATCCGTAGCTCGTGTGCGACACGATCTCCAGCGGAAGCTTTTGCTAACCACTTCAAGGGGTATAACAGTTCTGACATGGAATCACCTGATTTCTAAAGTGAGTATACTTGTATACAAGTTAGTATAAACGTTTTTTTCTAAAATGCAAACGCTTAACTTACATTTTAGTGATTCAAGCAGGAATCAGGAAAATGGTTTCCGATATGTTAGGGTGAAGGAGTAAGTAACGAATCGATTAGTTAAAAAGGAGGTAATGCATATGCATGTTTTAGTCGTAGGTGCCGGAGCAGTTGGAGGTTATTTCGGGGGACGTCTTGCTGAGCAAGGGGAACAGGTGACATTCCTTGTTCGTCCGAAGCGCTATGAACAATTACAAAAGACAGGGTTACAGATCACTAGTCCTCATGATGATGTTATGATCACGCCTCAGTTAGTGACACGAGACATGCGACTGAATCACACATTTGATGTCGTCTTACTTTCGACGAAAGCCTATCACTTGGATGATGTCCTACAGGATCTTGCGCCATTTGTTTCGAGCGAGACGTACATCATTCCTTTGTTGAACGGCATGCAGCATATACGACGGTTAACAGAAGTCTTCGGAGAAGATCGAGTACTGGGCGGACTTTGCTTCATTGAATCGACGCTTGATGCAGAAGGGCGTATTATACAGACAAGCCCGTCGCATCGGCTATTGTTTGGTTCACGAACCGGTAAACCAACATCGCGTTTAGAGGAGATTGCAACACGTTTTGCGAAAGCGAAGGCACCGATGGCGTACTCGATGCATATCATGGATGACATGTGGCAAAAGTACCTCTTCATTTCGACATTTGCGGGCGTGACGACACTATTTCGCTCTGCCATCGGTCCAATTCGCAAGGACCCAATTGGTCATCAGATGATTCAAGACGTCATGAAGGAAGCGAAGCAAGCGATGGAAGAACAAGGCGCAGTCTTTAATGACGATGTAGAAGCGGTCTTGCTGAAGCAGATGCATGCAATGGAAGACACTATGAAATCGTCAATGTTACGGGACATGGAAAAGGGTCAGCCCGTCGAAGTGAAACATTTCTTTAGTACGTTGCTCGAAACACGCTCTTCACGTCATCTTCAACTGATTGAATCTAATTTATGGATCTATCAAAAAAATCGGGAAATGCCTGTTGACTGAATTATCTGCATTCTGATATGGTTAGGAACAATTACATACTTATCCAGAGAGGTGGAGGGACTGGCCCTATGAAACCTCAGCAACAGGTCGAAAGATACTGTGCTAATTCCTGCGGGTGCTGCACCCGATCGATAAGATTTCCGAATTGTCGACCGACGCATCCGTGAGGATGCGTTTTTTGTTTGAAATAGGTGGAACGAGGAGGAAATGGATTCATGAAAACGAGCGGAGCATTTCGACGCAAGATGGAATCACGTCATCTGATCATGCTGTCGTTAGGTGGTGTCATTGGAACAGGATTATTTTTAAGTACAGGTTATACGTTGGAACAAGCAGGACGTGTCGGAACGATTTTATCGTATTTGATCGGAGCCGTCGTCGTTTACTTAGTCATGTTAAGTCTCGGTGAACTCGCCGTGCACATGCCGGAAACCGGATCATTCCATAAGTACGCAACGAAGTACATTGGACCCGGCACCGGTTATACAGTAGCCTGGCTCTACTGGCTGACGTGGACGGTCGCCCTTGGTTCAGAATTCACGGCAGCAGGCATTTTGATGCAACGTTGGTTCCCATCGATTCCGGTTTGGGTGTTCAGTGCCTTATTCGCTGCGATGATCCTTGGTATCAACGTCTTGAAGGTTCGCGTGTTCGCTGAAGTCGAGTTTTGGTTCTCCGCCATTAAGGTCGTGACGATTATTGCGTTCATTTTACTTGGTGCGGGAGCGATCGTCGGCTTCATTCCACTGCAAGATGGTAGCCCAGCCCCATTCTTTTCTTCCTTAACGGAAGGTGGATTATTCCCAAATGGTGCTTTCGTCATCTTCATGACGATGCTTGCCGTGAATTTTGCTTACTCGGGAACGGAACTGATCGGTGTCGCAGCGGGTGAAGCAGTCGATCCGAAACGGACGATTCCGCTTGCGATCCGGACGACGATCTTGCGACTCGTCCTCTTCTTCGTCGGTACGATCATCGTGTTAGCCGTCTTATTGCCAACGGATGGGAAAGGTGTACTCGAAAGTCCGTTCGTCGCCGTGTTCGAACGGATCGGAATTCCCTACGCTGCAGACGTGATGAACTTCGTCATTTTGACAGCGATCTTGTCGGCAGCGAACTCTGGACTTTACGCCGCCTCTCGGATGCTCTGGTCGCTTGCGAACGAACGTATGATTCCACGCTTCTTCGCCCAGGTGACACCAAGTGGGGTTCCACTTCGAGCTGTATTGTTCAGCATGCTTGGCGGAGGACTTGCCTTGCTGTCTAGCATCTATGCAGCAGGGAGTGTCTATATCGCGCTCGTCTCGATTTCCGGTCTTGCTGTCGTCGTCGTTTGGATGAGTATCAGCGTTGCCCAGTATCGCTTCCGGAAGCAATTTCTTCGTGAAGGGCATACGGTCGACGAATTGGTCTATCGCACACCACTCTTTCCATTCGTACCGATCGCCGCTTTCGTCGTTTGTTTGATTTCTCTGATTGGTATCGGATTTGATCCGACACAACGAATTGCCTTGTACTGTGGTATTCCATTCATCGTGATCTGTTATATCGTTCATGCGTTCACGAATTCTTCTCAGAAACGGAGTGTTGAAGATGTCCCGAATCAAAAATCCAGTTGATCAACGATTACAGGAAGTTCCCTTTCTCATTTTAGACGGTGCCCTTGCAACCGAACTTGAACAGAAGGGATTCGATCTGAACGACCCGCTTTGGTCAGCACGTCTCTTGATCGAAGCACCGGAACAGATCGAGCGTGTCCATCACGATTACTTTGAAGTAGGTGCTGATGTCGCCATCACTTCAAGCTATCAAGCAAGTATCGAAGGCTTCAAGCAACGTCATATCACGACAGAGGAAGCACAGTCGCTGATTCGACAAACCGTTACCTTGGTCCAAAATGCACGCACGCGTAGCGGAAAGAGTGACGCATTAATCGCAGGATCAGTGGGTCCTTATGGTGCCTACTTAGCAGATGGTTCTGAGTATCGCGGTCATTATGGGGTGTCAGCAGATGTGCTAGAAGCCTTCCACAGACCACGGATCGAAGCATTGATTGAAGCGGGGGCTGATCTGCTGGCATTTGAGACGATTCCGTCGCTCGAGGAAGCTGTCGTGTTGTTCCGGATTCTCGAAGCGTATCCGGAAGTGTCTGCTTGGCTGACGTTCTCGCTTCAAGATGCGACACACATTAGTGAAGGAACGGCACTTGCGACGTGTATTGAAACGGTCGGACAACATCCACAGCTCGCAGCAATCGGTGCAAATTGTTTTCCGGCATCTTACGCGACCGACTTTATCCGTCACGTCAAGGCGTTGACGAATGTGCCAATCATCGTCTATCCGAACTCCGGTGAGGTCTATGATCCGGTCGCAAAAACATGGTCGGGTACGAATCAGTGTACGTCGTTCCAAACCGTCGCGAAGACATGGTATGAGGCAGGGGCACGATTGATCGGCGGTTGTTGCCGAACGTCACCTGAACATATCGCACAAATTCGTTCGGTTTGTCAGGTTTCTCATACATCATGAATAATGACGAAAAAACGGACGCGAAATCGATTGATTTCGCGTCCGTTCCTTTAAATGGTGTGATTTCGTTACCGCTCGCGCAAGGCACGGTTGAATTGTTGCAATAGACGTCCAAAATCTTCGGCATCATCCGATGGCCAGTCCGTCAGTAGACGTTCGATGCTCGCGAGGCGCGCTGTCCGGTAAATCGTGAGCTCTTCTTGTCCTTTATCCGTAATATGATAGAAGAAGGCACGACCATCTGTCGGATCTTTTACTTTTTCCACAAGTTGCTTTTGATCGAGCGCTGCAGCTTGGCGACTGACGGTCGAGACATCAAGCTGGAGTTCACGAGCAAGTGTTTTGACACCGACGTTGCCGGAATCCGCTAGTTGTCGCAGTAAAAGGTAGGAAGCACGATCCAAATTACGATTGTCTGCCGTCGCTGTCGTCAAGCGCCGGATCAGAATTGCTAACTCTAATTCAATGGTTTCGAGTGCTTGTTGAGACATCGGGTATCTCCCCTTTCAATAAGGTCTCTCTGTCCCTCATGATTACCCAATGTGGATAAGCTGTCAATGCGAAAAGCAGGAGGCTTGACAGAGTTGTAGTTGTATTATACAATCATTTTTGTTCTTTTAATTGTATCATACAACTTTTTCATATGAGAAACGAACGACAAAGGAGAATTCAGATGAAAGCTTATGAGTCGATGAAACAAGAGGTCATCACAGTAAACGATACAGATCTGATTCGTACGGTCATCGAACGATTCATTCAATCTGGTATTAGCGGCGTACCTGTCATTAATGCTGAGCAAGAGGTCGTCGGGTATATCAGTGACGGAGATATCATGCGCGCGATTGGAAAACACAAGGACATCATCGTCGATACATTCTTATATGTAGATGTCATCAAAGGAGACGAAGAAGATTACGAAGATCGGATTCGTCATATCTTGAATCGACCTGTCATGGAACTGGCACGTCGGAAGGTCGTAACAGCGGACGCTGAAACAGAAATAGAAGAGATTGCGGCGACACTTGGCGCAAAACGGATCAAAAAGCTTCCGATCCTGAAAGCAGGACGGCTTGTTGGGATCATTAGTCGAGGCGACGTCATTCGCCATTCGTTTAAACAGTTCATGTAACACATTCAATAGAAAGAAGGGACACTATGGCACTTGCTGAAAAAACAACGACGCTTGAGCCGGAAACGGTATTAGCAGAAAGCAAACAGGGATTATTCCATCAACCGGTTGCTGTCTGGGCAGTCTTTTTCGCCAGTATTACAGCATTCATGGGAATGGGGCTCGTCAATCCCGTCTTACCGACGATTGCCGAGAATTTAGAAGCATCAAAAAGTGAAGTAACGCTCTTATTTACAAGTTATAACGCCGTCATGGCATTCGCGATGTTAATTACAGGCGCGATCTCATCACGGATTGGTCAAAAAGGAACATTGATGCTCGGGATCGCCGTCATCGCAACCGTTGCTGGTTTTGCTTCACAAGCAGATAGCATTTGGACGCTCGTCGCGTTACGCGGTGGATGGGGACTTGGGAACGCTTTGTTCGTCGCAACCGCACTTGCTGCGATTGTTTCGCTGTCGTCAGGCGGAACAGCAAAAGCCATCATTTTGTATGAAGCAGCCGTTGGTCTTGGGATTTCGATTGGACCACTGTTAGGCGGAACGCTCGGTTCAATCACATGGCGCGCGCCATTCATGGGTGTTGCAACAATCATGGTCATCGCGTTCCTCGTCTTGCTCTTCTTGATGCCAAAACCAGCAGCATCTGCAGCACCGAAACAGAAGTTATCATTAAAAGCACCGTTCCAAGCGATGAAGCATCGTTCGCTCTTGACGCTCGGAATCGTAGCGGCACTTTATAACGTTGGGTTCTTTACGATCATGGCCTATGCACCATTCGTCATGAAACTACCAGCGCAAGGACTCGGATTCGTTTTCCTCGGCTGGGGAATGTTGCTTGCGATCACATCGGTCTTAACGGCTCCGAAACTGAAACAATGGTTCGGAACAATCAAAGCGATGGTCATGATGTTGATCATATTCGCAATCTTGCTTCTGTTAATGGGGATCTTTACGGAAACACCAGCCGTCGTCATCGTCTGTGTCATTTTGGCGGGAGCCGTGCTTGGGAATAACAACACGCTCATCACGACAGCTGTCATGGACGCAGCACCTGTTGAACGTTCGACAGCATCTGCGGCATACAGTTTCCTACGTTTTCTCGGGGCAGCCATTGCGCCATTCATGGCCGGTAAATTGGCTGAAATCTTCAACGCAAACTTACCGTTTTATGTCGGAAGTGGCTTTGTCCTCTTATCCGTCATCATCATCGGGGTCAATCTCAAACACATTCGCCATATCGATCGGACAGAAGGCGGACATTAATTTCAAAAACAGCCGAAGCGAATCCGCTTCGGCTGTTTTTGATTGAAATCAAGACGGGTACATGTCTCTTAACGTGCGAATCGAGTGCTCAATCATTTCCCGAAGGACGTTTAAATCGATGTCAGTCAGTCGTTTTACGTAGAGGCAGGACTTACCACGTCGATACGTACCAAGAGTGGCAAGCAGTCGTTCCGATACATCGTCTTCACCAAGCGCGAGGTAAAGGACGAGGTTCGTCTTGCGTGGAGAAAAGCCAACATAAAAGCTGTCGCCCTCGTGACCGGAGGCATAGTGATAATGATAGGAACCAAAACCAATCAAGGAAGACCCCCAAATGACGGCTTCGTATCCCGTGACATCTTCGAAGAACTGACGTAACGTGATACCATCTGCTTGACGTAGTGGCGGTTCGACTTGTGCCAGAAAGGCATCAACGGACTGTTCAGTAGGACCTGTCTTTGGCGTATCAGACATAAGCAGACTCCTTTCGGATGAAGAAGATATCGGTTACTTTCGAAAAAAGAAAGCGAAAATCCTTGTACATAAAGGAGGAAATCGAATGAAGCATCGCATCGTGTTTCGAGGAGAAGAAAGCAGCGTATCGTGGGACATCTTACACGTATATCCAAAGCAAGAGGAACTAACGATTCAAATGACGGGAGAAGATAGTGAACACGAGTTTTCAGTTACATTTAATCAATATGATGCGTTCATCCGTAACTTTGCTCGCGTCCATGAGTCGTTATACGGTGAAGTCGTATTCGAGCAGGGCGTGATTCGTCTCCGTTTACGATATGACCGCCTTGGTCGTGTCTTCATCAGTTGGTCTGACGGACAAACGAGTCATCAGTTTCGCAGTGATCAAAGTTATTTAAGTGAGGCGTTGGCACAGCTTGGTGTGTACTAAACTAAACACAGTAAAAGTAGAAGGGACGACTCTGGGTATTGCACCCGAAAGTCGTCCCTTTTTTATTTAAAGTGATGGAAGCGATTGATGTAATGGTGTGTTGATCAAGTTAAAGCAAAACGCAATCGTTTGTTCATACTCGGATAACAGAATTGACTCATCGACTTGATGCGCAAGGCGGAAATCATGGAAAGAAGCGATTGCAATCGGAAATGACTTTTTCGCTTGGCTGAACATCGCACCATCCGTTCCACCTGGGATGGCGATTTTTCGTGGTGTCACGCCGCTGACCTGCTCCATCGTATCTGCGACCTGTTGCAAGAAAGGCGCTTGTTCATCGGTTTCACAAGAAGGAATATCCTTGATGACGGTCACGCTCATGTCAAAGTTAGGATCTTCTGCAACAAGTCGACGCTCAATATCCGTAAAGGCAGCAAGAACGTCCGCCCGACCGAATCCAGGAATCGTCCGGATGTCCATATAAAAAGAAGCCTGACTCGGAACGACATTCGGTCCTTCGCCTCCTTTTATGGATGTGATTGACGCGACGACCGGACCGAGTGCCGGGTGATGATTCGTTGTGATCGAGAAACGTTCTGACTTCACTTCTTGAATGATGCGATACACGTCATCAATCGCGTTACGACCGAGTTGCGGAGCAGAGCTGTGCGCACTTTTCCCGCGGCACGTCACTTCAATCCCAACGACTCCTTTTTGTGCATATCCAATCATCCCGCTCGTTGGTTCTGTGATCAGTAAAGCATCTAAATCATCCGCGTGTCCTTGTTCGGTCAAATGACGAGCACCCGTCATGCCATTCTCTTCATCGGATGTAATCAGAAGTTTGACGGTGTTCGGACGGTCTTGACGTTCCTTGTATTGAATGAGCGCTTGCACCATCGCCATGACACCTGATTTCATATCCGAAGCCCCACGACCATAAATGCGTCCGTCTTCGATTTCACCACCGTATGGATCTTTCGTCCAGCCGTCTCCTTGGACCGGAACCGTATCGAGATGACCAGATAGCCCGAGTACGGAAGGGCGTGAAACCTCTTCACTCGCAGGAACGGTCGCGACGAGACAAATCCGTTTCGGTGAGACTTCGATCCATTCTGTCGAGATGTGATGATCAATCAGTACATCGTACACATAACGTGCGACGTCTTCCTCTCCGTCCGTCGGATTAACGCTTGGAATTTGAAGACATCGTTGTAAGTAAGTAATTGCTGTTTGCATAAGTATTTCCTCCTTTACCTATCCTGTACCCTGATAAAAATACTTCAGGGAGGTAAACGAATTCGGAAAATAATTTACGGAGCTGAACGTCTTGAGATAAAAGAAAACGGTGCAACCAGAAGGTTACACCGTACCTTACTCATTCACTTTTTTCTGCTTCGTCTTTCCACTTCGAATCGATTAACATCTCTCCCGGCCATGTATAAGCCATGATGCCGCCGTCTGCTGTGATATCCTCACCTGTAACATATGAGCTGTCGTCAGAAGCGAGGAAGAGGGCGACTGTTGCCATCTCGCGTGGTTTACCGAGTCGTCCGAGTGGTGTAATCCAAGCGTTCGCATCGCGGAACTGTTTGCCTTGCTCTTTTTCTTTTTCACCGACGAGTGTATCGATGAGTGGTGTTTCGATTGTTCCTGGTGATAACGAATTGACACGAATGCCATGACGCGCATAATCGATTGCCATCGCGCGCGTGAAGTTCGCAATCCCACCTTTCGCTGCGTTATAACCGGATCGGTTCAAGTCAGCTGCGCGACCAGACATCGATGATGTATTGATGATTGAACCACCGTTATCAAGCATGAGTGGAATCAAGAATTTACTGACGAGGAATGTACCGCGCAAGTCGACCGCGATGATCCGGTCGAAGAGATCGATTGGATACTCGTGGACTTTCCCGCCTTGTTCATCGATTCCGGCATTGTTGAAGAGAACGTCGATCGTACCGTATGTCTCTTTGACGTGCTTCGCAAGTTGCTCGACACTCTCGACGTCTGAGACATCGACATGGACGGCTTCCGCTTTCCCACCTTGTTGTGTAATCTGTTCTACTGTTTGTTGTGCTTTTTCAAGTGAGACATCGGCACAGACGACCGTTGCTCCCTGTTCTGCGAAGACAAGTGCAGTCGCTTGTCCAATCCCTGTTGCCGAGCCGGTAATGACAGCTACTTTTTGATCGAGTCTACCCATTATTAAATCCCTCCTAAGTCGTATCGTTCACCTTATGAAACATTCCCGGAGAAATGGAGATTAAACCCATCGATGCGTCTAGTGTTAGAGGATAGGGGGTACATCTACAACAGCACAATCGCTGTATAGAGGGAGATGAGAACGCTGACATCCGATCAATGGCAACTTGCCAAAAAATTATTACACGAAGCCGTCCAGTACCAAATGACACTCGAGAAGAGTGCATTTGCAAGTGAATTGATCGACCAAACGACACCTGTCCTCTGGTTTGGTGATGCGACGCGTAGCAGTTGGGTGACGATCGCGACGAACCCATCCCGATCGCAGTTTTTAGACCGAACAGGTGCATTACGATTTGACGAGCACGGTCCACTTTTCATACGTCCACAATCCATGACGTGGAATGCGTATTTACAAGAAGAGACATTGACGGAATCGATCCGACGCTTCAATCGTTACTTCAAACAACCAAATGTGTACCGAACCTGGTTCGGTCGACCAGGTGGCGGTAAGCTCGAAGGATTCTTGAACGGACTCGGTGCGTCGTTTTACGAGACGACGTTTGATCCGGTCATTCATCTGGATTTTTTCCCGTTTCCGACACACCACTACATGGGAGCGATCAAAGAACGCAGCGTGTTGGAAGATAGTCCGTTCGGTCAGACATTTTTGTTACGCCTGCTTGAACTGTTCTCGATAAAAGGAATCATCCTGCTCGGTAAGGAACACACGGAACGATTTGCGAAGCTCGAACCAGACATCGCTTGGACGACCTATCGACCAACGGATTATCTGGACGCGATTTTTCAAATCGGCTTCTCGTCACGATTTCAGGTATCCGTCGTCGGACTCCACTTCAAACCGAGTGAGCAGTTCATCGGTCTCGGTAATCGAAAGGATGAAAACGGTGTCAGCCATGGCACCTATGGGTCAGCAGAACACTTACGTCAAATCGGAAAAATCGTCCGTGAAAAAGTCGTGACATACAGTGAAAAAGGTGATTGACAGATATTTCGAACTCCCTAATAATAGGAGATGAATTAGCACTCTGTATGATTGAGTGCTAAAAAAGGGAGGCAGAATGAGCATGGAAACGAAACAATTTAAGGCGGAATCAAAACGATTGCTGGAGATGATGATTCATTCCATCTATACGCATAAGGAGATTTTCCTGCGCGAATTGATCTCGAATGCAAGTGACGCCATGGATAAGATGTACTACAAAGCATTGACGGACGAGACGATTTCGTTCGAAAAGGAACACTACAAAATTACGATCGAACCAAATAAAGAAGCGCGTCAACTCATCATTCGTGATACGGGAATCGGAATGACGAAGGAAGAACTAGAAGAAAATCTCGGTACGATCGCGAAGAGTGGATCGCTTGCCTTCAAAGCAGAAAACGAAGCACAAGATGGTCATGATATCATCGGTCAATTCGGTGTCGGATTCTATTCTGCATTCATGGTCGCAGACGTCGTCACTGTTGTTACGAAACCATTCGGCGGTGCGGTCGCTTATAAATGGGAATCGCGTGGTGTCGAAGGTTATACGATCGAGGAAGTCGACAAGGAAACCGTCGGAACGGAGATTACACTCCACATCAAGGCGAACGAGGAAGAAGAATCGTATGATGAATACCTCGAGACATATCGTCTGCGTAGCATCATCAAAAAATACTCGGATTTCATCCGTTATCCGATCGAGATGAAGGAACTCGAACGTCAGCCGATCGAAGGCAGTGACGAGACGGAAGAGGTCGAAGTCGTCAAGACGATCAACAGCATGGTGCCGATCTGGCGGAAGAATAAACGGGAATTGACAGACGAAGACTATACGAACTTCTACCAAGAGAAGCGGTATGGTTTCGACACACCGGCGAAACATATTCATATCAGTGTCGACGGCGCTGTTCGTTATCAATCGATCTTATTCATTCCGGAGCAAGCACCGTACGATTATTATTCGAAGGAATTTGAAAAGGGTCTTGAACTCTATGCCAATGGTGTCTTGATCATGGAAAAATGCAGCGACTTGTTGCCGGATCACTTCAGTTTCGTCAAAGGGATGGTCGATTCGGAAGACTTATCGCTCAACATCTCGCGTGAGTTACTGCAGCACGATCGTCAATTGAAATTGATCGCGAAAAACATCCAAAGTAAGATCAAGACACAACTCGAAGCACTTCTGCGCGAGGATCGCACGAAGTACGAAACGTTCTATCAAGCGTTCGGACGTCAGCTGAAGTTCGGTATGTACAATGATTACGGCATGCATAAAGAACAGGTGCAGGACCTCATCCTCTTCTACTCAGCGAAGGAGAAGAAGTTGATCACGCTTGCGGAATACGTCGCAGCGATGCCGGAAGATCAAGCACATATTTACTACGCCGCTGGTGAGAGTACGAATCGTTTAGACAAGTTACCACAATCCGAACTTGTGCGTGATAAAGGGTACGACATCTTGTACTTCACCGAAGAGATCGATGAGTTCGCGATCCAGATGCTCGTGACATATAACGAGAAGACGTTCAAGTCAGTCACGAGTAGCGATCTAGGGATTGAAGCAGAAGCGGCAGAGACGACGGACGCACAAGCGGAGATGTTCCAAGCAATGCAGGAAGTGTTAAGTGGACAAGTCAAGGAAGTCAAAGCATCAACGCGTCTAAAATCGCATCCCGTCTGTTTTGCGACGGACGGCGCCGTCTCGATCGAGATGGAGAAAATCTTGAAGGCGATGCCGAATAACGAAGGGGTAGAAGCGGTCAAGATTCTTGAATTGAATCCGTCACACGCGGTGTTCCAATCTCTTGAAGCAGCGTATCAAAACGATCGTTCGAAATTCGAGCGCTATACCAAACTGATGTATCAACAAGCATTACTTGTCGAAGGGCTTCCACTCGAGGATCCGGTAGCGTTCGCGAATGATGTGTGTGAACTTATGGTATAAGACATGACATGAAGTCGAAAAAAGGGGCTGACTCAAAGTTGGTCTCTACAAAGATAAGGGTGGCAGAATGATGATCTGCCACCCTTATCTCGTAACAAAAAGAATGGCGCGTCACACGCCACTCCTACAGGAAAAGCGCATTTATGCGCTGTCAGAGACGAATGAGATCCGTTTTCCTGCTTCATTTAAGCAGGAAAACAGGCTTGTGTCTCGCCTGAGGAAAGGGCGTGAAAAGACGCGTCATTCTTTTTTGAGTCAGTCCCTTTTTCATTTCATCAATCCGTTTGTAAATCCGAAGCAGTTTCGCCTTTTTTCGAGAGAACGTTCAAGACGACGACGAAGAGTACGAATGTGACAAGAGCTCCGATGAAACCGAAGACCGAAGACTCCGTGAAACCGATGACTAAATAACCTACTGCCGCAGTGACGGCACCGACTAGCGCATACGGTAACTGTGTCGTAACGTGATCGATATGATGGGATCCAGCCCCTGTCGAACTGAGGATCGTCGTATCGGAAATCGGTGAACAATGGTCACCGAAGACAGATCCAGCAAGAACAGCAGCAAGCGTCGGTAATAAGAGTGAGGCATCGACAGCCATGACGAGATCCGCACCGATTGGCAACATGATCCCGAATGTGCCCCAACTTGTTCCTGTCGAGAATGCCATCAAGCCGGCAATCAAGAATAATAAGAACGGCAAGTACGAAGCAGAAATCGAGTTGCTGATGAAGCTTGCGAGATAATCGCCTGTTTTCATATCACCAATAACAGCGATGATCGTCCAAGCAAATAATAGAATCACGACTGCTGGCCACATCGAACGCATACCAGCGACGATGCTTGCACGGTAATCGCGACCCGGAATTTTTCGTCCGATCAGCATCAAGAAAGCGACGATTAAACTGATGACGACACCTGCGACAAGTGAGCGTGTGACGTCTGTTGCCTCAAATGCTCCAATTAAAGTAAACGGACGGTTGTCGGCTGCAAGTGCCTGAGCACCTGTCCCGAGTAACGCACTGATCGTAGCAATGACGAGAACGACGATCGGAACGACGAGATCCCGGACTTTTCCGTTCGTATGTTCGTTGACCTCTTTTGCCATCCCCATCGGTGTTCCTTTTGACGCATCAAAAAGTTCACCATTCGCAGCGCGGCGTTCATGCTGTTTCATCGGTCCGACAGAGACGCCAGAGTAAGCGATGTAAAGTGTTAAAAGTAACGCGAAAATCGCATAGAAGTTCATTGGAACGATCATCATGAAAGCACTAAACGCTGAGTAATCCGTAATCGAGTGCGTCGTTAAGATACCGGCGATGATGGAAATGATGAATGCGCCCCAACTCGAAAGCGGACTGATGACACAAACAGGCGCAGCTGTTGAGTCAATCAAATAGGCAAGCTTCGCACGTGAGACACCACGGCGATCCGTTAGCGGACGACTGACATTGCCGACAGCGAGACTGTTGAAGTAATCATCGATGAAAATCAAGATACCGAGACCGAAGGCGACTAAGCGTGCACCACGCGCTGTCTTGACGTGTGTAGAAGCCCATTCACCGAAGGCGCGAGCGCCACCAGATGTTTGAATTAATGTGGAAAGGACACCGAGCAATAACAAGAAAACAAGTAATAAAACGTTCCACTCGTTCAAGGCACCATCCGCCCAAAAGAGGCTAAAGATATTCTTGCCGAGATAGGTTACCGTATCGATCGGGTTAAAACGGTGAAGTAACAGGGCACCGACGAGAATGCCGACACCTAACGAAAGAACGACCTTTCGGGTAAAGATGGCTAATAAGATAGCTAGTAAAGCAGGTACAAGGGCAATAATGGAATCTGAATAGTTGACCATGAAGAATATCCTCCTCTTTAAAAATGGCTTAAAGATGAGACCCCGCGGCACAAAAAAAGCAAGGGCACCGGCAACAAAGCCGACACCCTCGCTGGATGCGTCTTTCTTAGCCGAATTGGAGCGCTCCATACAACTGTTATGTATGGCAATCGATCGGGTATTTCCCGAATCGACCAACGACGGCATGCTCGACGCATACTGTCATTTCGGCGATGTCACCTTTCCTGTAGTCGTCTTCGTTGTCATCCTCGGACCAAGTACTGATTGAAATCGCGCCTCTACCTCATCGATAGAATAGTCATATTCTGTTCTTATAGACACTTTATCACGTATTTCAAAAAAGATTCAACCATATATTCTGATAATTTAAGACAAAGTTGCTCATTCGGCAAAATGTTGAATGAGCTGTTTCATCAAATAGGCTTGGTTTTCTTCGAATTGTTTTTTTCGATGACCGTTCGCGCCAGATGGATGGGGGAAGTTGGAAAGAAGCTGATGCTGTTCGATTCGTCCATCCTGAATCAATCCACGGACTTGCGTCTCGACGACCCGACCGAGTGGAATTAATAACGCTGGTTTTTGTAACTGATTGATCTCAGCGACGAAGTGTTCTTCCGCGTAGTGCCTCAATAAAGGACTGCGATTGATCTTCGGTTGATGACCCGAGTAATTCTTTTCGCGATAAAAGACGGGTTGCTTTAACAGCGACGTCGGATGTAACAATTCCTGGTGTTGATGAAATAAGCTAGCTGTTGTCTCGATTCCGAGCAATGCTGGAAGCTCGAGTGTATCAAGCATCTGGACGAGGTTACGTCGCATCGTTCCGGCAAAACTGGCTGCATATTTGACGATGCGTGCCGTCCCTTCTAGTGAAGCCCCATGATGGAGGGCATCCGTTGCTTCTTCGAAAGCGATTCGCATCTGTTCAAAACCTGGTGTGATCCCGATGATGACGACTTTTGCTTCAGTATTGACATATTCGCCAATCGGAGAGTAATAGACGGTCAGCTCGTTCTCCTGTTGCAATAAAAAATCGTCCGTCCATAATTCATCACGTCGTAACGTACGATCATCAGGTAAGCTACGAATGGCTTGTTCAAATATAGTTAATGAATTCATGAAGAACCCTCTCTCTCTGTATTGGCACTATAATAACAAATAATACCATTTGAGACAATTACACCCTTTCACTATTTGTGTATAGGTATATAAAAAAGGACTCGAGACGAGTCCTTTTCGTGCATCATGCGCGTTCTTTGACCGAAGCAACTTCATATGTCAGAATCTCGCTGCCGAGCATTGGCGATTCTCCTGCCTCACTACTCGCAGGTCGACTATGTGACGCTTTGAAGTCGTCACTCTCCCGCCATGCTTGAAAACTCTTCATGTCTTCCCAATACATGTTGACGTTCATTTCATCATGTTCTTCGATGTTTTGCGTCAATAAGACCTCGACGCGGATGAATCCGTCCATCGTATCAAGTCCACTTGGACGCGTAAAACGAGGAGCGAGAGCTGCAGCCATCCCTTTTTTGACTTTAATCCGGTTCGTAACGACGATCATCATAAAATCCCCTTTCAAAAAACGAGTAACGTACTTCTTCAGTATAGTACGATGAAGGCAAGAATGCCGGAAAGAAGGAACAAACGACAATGAATGAACAGGAATACGATCAACGATTACGAATCGAGACCATTGAGATGCAACACCTCTATGGTGTGTTTAGTCACTACAATCGATATGAACCAACGCCTTATGCGGCACTAGACGAATTATGCGAAACGTATTTGTTTCAAAAACAGGACACGGTCATTGATTTCGGGTGTGGGAAAGGGCGTTTGAACTTTTACTTACACGACCGATTCGATTGTTCCGTCATCGGAATCGAGATGAACGGACAATTTTACGAGGACGCACTCCGGAATATGGCGAACTACCAAAGTCGACGGAAGCGGCGTTCCGGAAGTTTGCGATTTGAACAGACGTATGCCGAGCAGTATGCCATTCCGGATGAGACGAATAAGTTTTATTTCTTCAATCCATTCTCTTCACAAATTTTCATGAAAGTGATTGATCACATTTTAAGTTCGGTCGAACGTTCCCCGCGTTCGGTTGATCTCATCTTGTATTACCCGACCGATGAATACCGGGAGTACCTGGAGCGTCATACCATATTCGAGCAAGTCGATGAGATTCGATTACGAGACCTCTATGAAAAAAATCATGACGAGCGGTTCGTCATCTATCGCTTTGATCCGAACAAACTGCTTCAAAACGGGTATGAATACAGTGAGGAAAGAAATAAAAGATAAGGAGGTCGGATGATGATCCGTTTAGAGCATGTCACGAAAGAGTTTGCACCGGGGCGTGGAATATTCGATGTCAGTTTTACAGTTGATCCGGGTACGATATTCGGTTTCATCGGACCAAATGGATCTGGAAAATCAACGACACTCCGACATTTGATGGGACTATTGGCTGCGGATGGTGGAAAGGCGACGATCGGTGGTTTTGATTGCTGGAAGCAAAGTAAAGAAGTGAAGAAATTGGTCGGTTATTTGCCGGGGGAGATTAGTTTACCTGGAGACATGACGGGAGCAGACATGCTCGATTTGATGCAACGACTACACGGTAGCGATCCGGCACGGCGACAACTGTTGTTGAAACGATTTCCTTTTGAGACGAAGACGAAAATCCGCAAAATGTCAAAAGGGATGAAACAAAAACTGGCACTAGTCGGTTGCTTCATGAAGGATGCACCCGTCTATCTACTTGATGAGCCGACCAGTGGACTCGATCCTTTGATGCAAGAGCGTTTTTTAGAGTGGATCGAACAGGAGAAACATGCTGGAAAAGCGATTCTGATGAGTTCACATCACTTTCCGGAGATGGAAAAATCGTGCGATCGAGCGGCTTTAATCAAAGCAGGACGCATTATCGTCGAATCGGATATTCATGAGTTGGTTCGATCGAGTCGAAAGACGTACACGATCTTCTTCCGAACAGAGGTGGAGGCGGCACAGTTCGCGATGCAAGTCGGTGTTGAACCGAAGCGGCTGGAAGTCAGTTTTCAAACGGACGAGACGCTGAGCTTAAATCAGGTGATCGCTTATTTAACCCAGTATGATGTACGGCTGATTCGTCCGTCAGCAGATGATTTAGAACAGGTCTTCTTGCATTATTATGGGGAGGAGGAATCGTCGTGATATTGCTGATCCGCTCTTTATTCAAGCAGGTCAGAAAGCCCGTGCTTGCTTATGCGATTGGAACGAGTCTCTACTTATTGATGCTTGCGTTGCTATATCCATCGATGATGAAGACCGGTTTACTAGAAGCAAAACTAGAAGCGTTACCTCCGGAAGTCTTAAAAGCATTTCAATACGATAAGGTGACAGGGTTCGAGAATGTACTGGATCTGCTCGGGGGAAACTATTACGGACTGATTTTTCAAGTCATTGCGAGTCTATTCTTGCTCTCATTAGCAGCGCGACTCGTTGCGCGACCAATCGACAATGGAGAGCTGATTGTCTATCTCGCAGCCCCGATCACCCGGAATGCGTATACGTTTGCTGTCGCGATCGTCATTGGTATCGCAAGTATAGTTCTCGTAGGACTGAATGGACTTGTCTTGATGGTATCCGACTGGTGGATGACAGATATTTCGATCAATGACGTCATCTTATGGCGGATTCAACTCAATGCGCTATTGTTACTCTTGGCGATCGGTGCCTTTACGTTATTCGTTGCGACGTTATTTGACGAAGAACGTCGTGCTTTTTCGCTTGCCGGTAGTGTGCTTGTCCTATCGATCGTCTTGACGATTCTGTCGGAACTAAGTGACAAGACGGAGTGGCTCCGTTATCTATCCGTCTTCTCCTTATTTAACACGACGCAATTACTAGAAGGAACGAATCATTTTCTTCTTCATTCGATTCTTTTACTTGTCCTCTGTCTCGTGTTCTTGACTGGAGCAGTCGTTCAATTCGGGCGTCGGAGTCTGTCGATTTGATCGAAAGTGGCGCAAAAACTTTACAGAAAGTGAACATTTAGGATTTGAACGTTGCGTCACGCGCTGATTTTTACTAAGATAAAGGAATGTTGTAGTTCTGGAAAAAGAAATGAGGTCTTTCGAAATGAATAAACCATCCATTTATGGATTAACGCTTGAGCAGATGACAGAATGGTTATCGAATCAAGGGCACAAACCATTCCGTGCCAAACAAGTATGGGATTGGCTCTACCGTAAACGTGTCACGACTTTCGCGGAAATGACGAATGTCAACAAGGATTGCCTTGAGTTGTTAGATCAGAGTTTTACGATTGACTCGATGACAGAAGCGGTCAAGCAAGAATCAGCAGACGGAACAATCAAGTTCCTTTTCAAATTATATGATGGCAACTTGATTGAAACGGTTCTAATGCGTCATAAGTACGGTCTTTCTGTCTGTGTTACGACACAGGTCGGCTGTAACATCGGCTGTAGCTTCTGTGCAAGTGGTCTAATCAAAAAGAGCCGCGACTTGTCAGCAGGCGAAATCGTTGAGCAAATCATGAACGTCCAACATCACCTCGATGCAGTCGGTAACGAAGAACGTGTCAGCCACGTCGTCGTCATGGGTATCGGTGAACCGTTCGATAACTTCGACAACATGGTCGATTTCTTGAACGTCATCAAGGACCACAATGGTCTTGCAATCGGTGCACGTCACATCACGGTTTCAACAAGTGGTTTGGCAGACAAGATCTACAAGTTCGCTGACTTGAAACTCCAAGTCAACTTGGCGATCTCGCTTCACGCACCAAACAATGAATTGCGTACGCAAATCATGAAAATCAACCGGGCGATCCCGCTTGAGAAATTGATGCCAGCAATCGACTATTACGTTCAAACGACGAACCGTAAAATCACGATCGAGTACATCTTGCTTCGTGGCGTCAACGACCAAAAGGAACACGCAGTCGAACTCGCAAAACTGTTCGAAGACAAACGTCACCTGACGTATGTCAACTTGATTCCGTACAACCCAGTCGATGAGCACGGTCAATATCAGCGCAGTACGTCTGAAGATATCACGACGTTCTACGATACGTTGAAAAAGAACGGCTTGAACTGTGGTGTTCGTCTCGAGCACGGAACAGACATCGATGCGGCATGTGGTCAATTACGTAGTAAGCAAATCAAAAAAGATAAAGTAGCATCCAAATAATTCGTTGGGCTTCTCATCGTTTCGGTGGGAAGCTTTTTTTACGATAAGAAATGAGGACATTCTATGACACGTACACGATTCAATGATTTTAACTTAAGCACACCGATTCTCGATTCAATCGAGCAACTCGGCTACACGATACCAACCGAAGTCCAGCAATCCGTCATTCCGGTCGTACTATCTGGAAAAGATGTCATCGTCAAATCACGAACGGGGAGCGGAAAGACGGCATCGTTTGCGATCCCACTGTGTGAACTCGTCGAGTGGGAAGAAAACAAACCACAAGTCTTAGTCTTGACACCAACACGTGAGCTGGCCTTGCAGGTCAAAGAAGATATCATGAACATCGGACGTTATAAGCGGATCAAAGCGACAGCTGTCTTCGGCAAGCAACCGTTCCGTGGGCAAGTCACGGAGCTCAAGCAAAAGACACACGTCGTCGTCGGAACACCGGGACGCGTACGCGATCATATCGAGCGGGGCACGTTATCGCTTGAGAAAGTCCGTTACGTCGTTTTAGATGAAGCGGACGAAATGCTGAACATGGGCTTCCTCGATCAAGTCGATGCCATCTTGTCTGAGTTACCGAAGGAGCGGATGACACTATTGTTCTCTGCGACCTTCCCAGAAGACATCGAACAGTTGAGTGACCGTTACATGGAGGCACCAAAACGGATCGAAGTGGGTGAAACCGTCGTCTCAACGATTACGCATAGTTATATTCCGGTGACGGATAAGACGAAGTTTGCCATTTTAAAAGATGTCCTGGTCGCTGAAAACCCGGATCGTTGCATGATCTTCTGTCGGACGAAAGAACACGTTGATTTCGTCGCGAATGGTCTACGCGCACATGACTATCCGGTTGAAGCGATCCATGGTGGGATGGAACAAGACGATCGACTCGATGCGATGAAAGCCTTCCGTGCCGGGAAGTTCCGAATTCTTGTCGCAACAGATGTCGCGGCACGTGGGATCGATATCGAGAACATCACGCACGTCATCCAGTATGATCTCCCTGTCGAACGAGAAAGCTACGTTCACCGGACCGGTCGGACGGGGCGTGCAGGAGCAGCAGGACAAGCAATCAGTCTCGTCACGCCGGCAGACGAACGTCGCCTAAAGGAAATTGAGCAGTATCACGGGAAGCTGACACGTCGCCAAGCACCGACAGAAAAGGACTTGATGCGGACAGCGGATGCATTCGAGGAGAAGATGGCGACGGAAGATACGCGTTCTTCGAAAACGGAACAGCTTGATGCGGACATCATGAAATTGTTCTTTAACGGCGGGAAAAAGAAAAAACTCCGTGCCGTCGACTTTGTTGGAACGATTGCTAAGATTGAAGGCGTCACGGCAGACGACATCGGTATCATCTCGATTCAGGATACGTTGACGTATGTCGATATCCTCAACGGGAAAGGTCCGCTTGTCCTCCGGGCGATGAAGACGACGAAGGTCAAAGGGAAACAATTGAAAGTGTACGAAGCATTCAAGAAATAAGACAAGCCGGTCATTCTCCGCTTAAGCGAAGAGGGACCGGCTGTTTTGCGTCAAGGCATGGCCAAGATGGAGTCCGCTAGCAGCTGCTTGGGCAAGCGAGTGTGTCGCACCGGAACAATCACCAATCGCATAGACACCGGGACATGTCGTCTCAAACGTCTCTGACGTCTCAAGCATCGGTGCGTAAAACTTGCCATCTAATCCGTAAAGCAACGTATCTCCTGGAAGTTCCACTTCAAGGAGTTGCTCAAGGCGCTCTAAAAACGCTTCTAAGACAAGCAGGTCTTCTGCAGGTACTTCTGCATGCAAATTACCGGGAGACGCGGTTAGTGAAGGGATGACCGTGTTACGACTCAATTGATCGTGTGCCGTCGCTCGCGATGTTCGGAAATCACTGAGTCGCTGAATGAGAATGCGATCACCACCTTGGTTGATTCCGCCAATGATGCGCGCGGCATACGCATTCGCTTTCGCTAGTGTCGAAAAATACCGCGGGAGAAATAGTGTAAAGTTCAGATTCGTCGAGCCGTCTGCCGTCTCGTGGACGTTTTGACCGTCCGGCATGACGAGTCCTTCTTGATATTTGCGGATGATCCGTCCGCGCGGATTCATGCAATAGGTGACTGCTTGACCGTAAGGCGAGTCGTAACCGAGCTTCGTCTCGAACGTCTCCTGTAACAATGTCCGAAATAGTCCCTCATCCGTCTCAATTCGCACCCCGAGATCGAGTCGAGTTCGCTGTGGGGTGACACCAAGCGTCGCTAACTGGTGCAACGTAAAGTCTGCACCTGAACGACCTGTCGCGAACACGATCCGTTGACTGACGAAGGTCTCGTCCGCTGTTTTGATCGTAAACGACTTCGACTTCGTGATCTGCTCGATTGTCGTTTCGAATCGGGCATCGAGACGCGGTAATAAGGCGTCCTCAAACGCCGTGAAGACAGCAGCTGTCCGTACTGTGCCTAAATGACGGACGGTCGTCTCGACCGAATGTAGACCGGCGCGGCGGGCGCGAGACGCTACAATAGGGGAATGCGTCGAATAGGTCTCAACTGTATCTCCACCATATGTACATAAAAGATCATCGACTTCTTGGAACAGTCGTCGAGTCGTCTCTTCACCGATTTTTGAGACGAGTTCTCCACCGAATCCCGTCGCATAATTAAACTTTCCTTCTGATTTGCCAAGCCCTGCGAATCCAAGATACGCATCTTCTGCTGTTCGTTCGCGAATCGGTTTTCCGGCATCGAGCAGTAGGACGCGTTGTCCGTCTTCAACGAGCTGATGGGCGAGGAAAATTCCTGCTACACCAGCTCCGATAATCGTCACATCATACATCGCTGACACCTCCTTTTCTTTGAGTATACAAAAAAGCCGGATTCCTATGAAAGGAATCCGGACTAGGTGAAATCGCTTATTTCCACTCTGCGATGTCAGCGATTGGTAGACGAACCGATGGGTATCCTGCGTCCACTGCTTTACCGATTGAAAGCAACATGACTGGGAGGTAACGTTCTTTTTCAAGACCGAATGCTTCTGCGATTTGGTCTTTTTCGTAACCACCGATTGGGTTTGTATCGTAACCGTGTGCACGAGCAACGAGCATCAATTGCATCGAAACGAGACCTGAGTCGATCAAGATGCTATCACGTAATGTTTCAACGTCTTCTGGACGGTAGAACCCTTTGATAGCTGGTACTTGGCGATCACGTACTTCTTGCGGCATAAGACCTTTTTCCACAGCCATATCATAGATTGTCTCGATGCTATCGACTGCGTTCATGTCACCGAAGACGGCGATGACAGCAGAAGATGTCTCGACTTGAACTTGGTTGAATTTTGCGAGTGGTGCGAGTGTCGCTTTACCTTCTTCGCTATCGATGACGAGGAAACGCCATGGTTGCATGTTAACTGAAGATGGTGCAAGTGTTGCTTCTTCAAGGATTTGTGTCATTTCTTCTTTTGAAATTTTTACGTTTGTGTCGTAGTTACGAATCGAGCGGCGTCCTTTGACGATTTCCATGAAGTCCGTTGTTGTTTGAGTAGTCATAATTATTCAATCTCCCTTGTGTGTGTTTTCTTTTTTTATAGTGTAAAAAAACTTATTTCCAGTCTGCGATGTCGTTGATTGGTAGGCGAACTGATGGATATCCAGCGTCCACCGCTTTACCGATCGATAGCAACATGACCGGTACATAACGATCTTTTTCAAGACCGAATGCTTCCGCGATTTGATCTTTCTCGTAACCACCAATTGGATTTGTATCATATCCGTGTGCACGAGCGACGAGCATCAATTGCATCGAGACGAGACCCGAGTCAATCAAGATGCTGTCTTTCAAATCGTTCGCCGATACACTGCTGTACATCCCTTGGATCGCTGGTACTTGGCGATCGCGTACTTCTTGTGGCATGAGTCCTTTTGCGACAGCTGTATCGTAGATGTTCTCGAGTTGATCAACAGCGTTCATGTCACCGAAGACCGCGATGACAGCAGAAGATGTCTCGACTTGGACTTGGTTGAATTTCGCGAGTGGTGCAAGTGTTGCTTTGCCTTCTTCGCTATCGATGACGAGGAAACGCCATGGTTGCATGTTGACAGAAGAAGGTGCGAGTGTTGCCTCTTCAAGAATTTGTGTCATTTCTTCTTTTGAGATCTTCACGTCTGTATCGTAGTTACGGATCGAGCGACGTCCTTTGACGATTTCCATGAAGTCTGTTGTTGTTTGCGTTGCCATATTAAATCGACTCCTCTTTTAATTTAGGTAATGTGTCGGCGTTCGCTTCGATGCGTTGAATCATCTCAGCTAGCGTCCGTTGTTCTTCAGCGGAGAATCCTTCGAGTAAGTTCTCGAGGAACTCATCTTTTTGTTCGCGTAATCGTGCAATGCGCGTCGCCCCTTGTTCCGTTAAGGAAACAAGAATCACCCGATTGTCAGCGGCTGACCGCTCGCGAGCAATCATCCCGGTCGATTCCAGATGTTTGAGATGACGGGTCACTGCTGCATGATCGACATTGACACGTTTTTGCAATTCTTTTTGACTGATCGTTTGATCGACTTGTAGTTGAGCAAGTAGGTCCATTCGAGTCTGACTGAAACCATCCGTACAGAGATCGAATTTTTGAGCAATCGTCTTATTGACGGAGACGAGTGCATAGATCAAACGTCCTTTTTCGGTGCAGGAAATACTCAATCCATCACATCCTTCCCTTCGTTCGAAGAAACCTTTGACGTATCAAAGATTGATATGTAAACGAATATAACGTGTTTATTTTGATGGCGCAACTTATCTGCTTCTGACATAAAAAAAGATATCATTCACGCAGAATGATATCGAGTCAGGCGACTTAGCTAATTTGGCGTTCAGACGCTGGAATTCCTTTTGCATCAATCGCTGCAATGATCCGGCGGAAATAAAACAACCAAAATTGCAGAAACGGTCCAATCAGGAAAATCGAGAGGATCGTACCGAAGAAAACAGGTCCCCCAAGCAACCAACCGATGCCGCATGCCGTGACTTCCATGATCGTCCGCATCAGACGAATCGACGTTCCGAAGCGCTCTGCAAGTGTCAGCGTTAACCCATCACGTGGACCAGCCCCGTATCCGACAGCGACATACAGACCAGCGCCCATCCCAATGATGAAGATACCGAAAATCAGCCAGAGCGTATTCAACCAGATCGATTCAAAAGAGGGTAAGAGATGAGAACCAAGCACAAGATTCATGAAGACACCAACGAAAATCGCGTTGACGAGCGTTCCGATTTGCGGTGTGACGCGGTCTAATGCGTACTTAACGAAAACGAGTAATAGACCGACAAGCAAGATGATCGTTCCGACGGATAGCGGCGTCTTTTTTTGGAGACCGAGATGCAATACATCCCACGTCGAGACACCGAGTTCAGCTGTGATCATCATCGATGAGCCAAGGGCGAGTAAAAATAAACCAAGTAGGAAGAGCCCCCACTTTAACGTAGCGCGTAACAACCAGGAAGCACGATGACGCGTCATGTCTGGCACCTCATTTCTTAAAAATAATTGATTTGTTAACTGTATCATGAGGAAAGTGGAAGAAGAAAGACGAAATTTTCCGTTTTTTACATCCTAAGTAGGAGGGGAAGGATAAAAGAGAAACGTATACTGAAGAAAAAGGAGGGAGAAAAATGAAAGCGATCCGGCACCTGATTCGTTTTACATACATAGAAGCCATCTGTTGCGTCTTTCCCGTGATGATTTTTGCGGCGCTTGCTCTTTCACGTTATCTTCCTACTGAACCGGTTGCTCGATATGATCTTTTGTTGCTTTGGTGTATTCTCGTCCAAATCGTCTTACTCGTCACGCGTTATGAAACGATGGAAGAATTCAAACTGATCTTATTGTTTCACGTCATTGGTCTAGCCCTTGAACTGTTTAAAGTGAACGTCGGATCTTGGAGTTATCCGGAAGACGCTTTGACGAAAGTGGCTGGTGTTCCCTTGTATGCAGGATTCATGTACGCAAGCGTTGCGAGTTATGTCTGCCAGGCGTTTCGGCGATTTCATTTACGATTTATAGCATTTCCACCACCTTGGCTTGCGATCAGCGTCGGGAGTCTCGTCTATCTCAACTTCTTCACCCACCACTGGATCTTCGATGCACGCTGGCTATTGATGGTCCTCGTCGTTCTCGTCTTCTATAAGTCATGGGTTCATTTTACGATCGAGCAAACGATCTACCGGATGCCGCTCGTCCTGTCCTTTTTATTGATCGCCTTTTTCATTTGGATCGCGGAGAACATCGTAACGTTCTTTAAAGGCTGGGTCTATCCGCATCAAGAAGGCGGATGGGCAGTCGTTGATCTTGGAAAATTGTCTTCTTGGTTCCTGCTTGTGATCATCACGGTTTTGATCGTCATCGTCGCAAAATATAAGCGTCAGGATCCGGCTGTGGAAATTCAACAACGTACCTAAACAAAAAAACAACCAGGCTGTTTTTTTGAACTACTTCCGCGTTTTTTCGTTGCTATAGTGAAAAAAACGCAAAGGAAGTGGTCATGGATGATGCAACAGGTGATGGAACGAGCAACTGAATTGGTACAGATGAAATTAGCGGCCGTGGAGCGGTATGAAGATTGGCAACTCTGGCTCGACGAAGTAAACGGAATCGATGAATGGGTCAAGATGTCAGCGTATTATGCACCGCGCGACGTTCAAGAAACATTGGTCATCGATGAAGCAATAGAGCTAGAGCAGACCATCGTCATGCCACCGCAAGTACCGGTCGAGCCAGTACGCAAGCAACGTTATGCCTATACGTTTCAGCGGGGGTTAAAAGGCGGTACTTTACTAGAATGGTCGGGCAGTCATATTTCTGAACGAGACGTCCGCGATTGGAATCTCGAGCACGGCATGGAAGTCCGGGTCCGTGTCGATCGTCAGGATGATCAAAAAACGATATGTCGTATCGAAGCCGTCGTCTCGACGGAGCGAATGAGAGAGAATCCGGAACGTGTCGTGTTTGAACAAGCAATCGTCAAAGCACATGGAATCATTGAGGAAACGGTGAATGGTCCACTGCAAGATGAGTCGGGTAGATCGTTCTATTATGTTGTACCGGTAGAAGACATGCGCTATTTCCGACTAGAAGCAGGGCAACTTGTCGATCTCGTCATGTGGCGGGGACGGAAGGATACATTAACGATTGCTTGGAAGCATCCGTTCACGTTTGAAGAGCCGATCGTCAACGCATCATCCAACCGTCCGTCAGCGATAGAACAACAGGTAGTGAAGACGCCTGTGACAACAAAAAAGTCAAATCGGTATGCACGAAAAATGAAACGGCAACCGGTGCCGAAAGCTAAAAAAGCGCAGCGTCGCGTCCGTATGCCAAAAGAGCAAACGATTGAACCGATCGTAACAACAGCCGTACCGGGACAATTGATGGATTTCGTTGATAAGACACCGTTAGATTTCACGCGCTTCACAGGCATGCGTCTTGTTATCGTTGGAAACGAACAACAGACCGCTGTCTATCGTGAGTTCTTTGCGCCGACGGGGATCGAATTAATTCATCTAGCAGGGGACGCACAGTCCGCGAAAAAGATTGCTTATCTCGCCAAAAAGACGGACGCGATCGTCGTCGTGACGAGCCGTGTCTCTCATGCAGCGAGTGCACATGTCATCGCTCAGGCGAAAAAGCATGGTATTCCATTCGCGATGGAACGCCTCGACGGTCGACGTTCGTTATATACAGCGTGTGAGCGGCAACTTGAGCGCGCTTGGTTGAAACAGAAACAAGAGGGGAAATTATTGAAAAATCAGTGAAACATTAGAAGTTATTAGCCGTAGAGTAAGGTGAGAACTTATTTTTCAAGGAGGACCTTACTCATGTCATCTCAATTAAAAAAAGCAGCGAAGGAGTCGCTCAGCGGTCGTTGGGGATTCGCAGTCCTAACAGTTATTCTGTTTAGTATCATTCAAGGTGTGCCTGGATTATTTGGATCAGATATAGATGAACCAGCTAATACGATGGATCTCGTCGTATCGTTGGTATCGATTTTATTAATCCCGGTCGGAGTCGGTTGGACTTGGATTGCGATGTCGATTGCTCGCGGAGAAGAAACGAAAGTGACGGATTTATTTGAACCATATGGTATGTTTTTCAAAGTGATTGGTCTAGCCATCGTACAACTCTTTTTTATCTTCTTATGGTTACTGCTATTAGTCGTACCGGGAATCATTAAATCATTTTCTTACATGCTAACGTTCTATATTTTGCGAGATGAACCATCGATTGGTATCTTAGAGGCCATTACACGCTCCCGAAAAATGATGGACGGGCATAAAATGGAAGCATTCCTTCTTCTACTGTCGTTTATTGGTTGGGCTCTTTTAGGAATCGTTACCCTCGGCCTAGCATTCTTGTGGATTACACCATATTTCAGTGTTACCTTTGCAAAATTTTATGATCGTGTTCGTGGTGAACAAACGCCAGAGCCAACATCAGATTTCGTCGCACCATATTAATACCGGATCCCGACACTACGTCGGGATTTTTTTATGTGTGAAATAATTCCGATGGGAAAAGACGGTTTAATAGTTGCTTTAGTTCAGTGAATTTTGTACGATGAATGCAACACATCTTATCTAGAGAAGTCGAGGGACTGGCCCGAAGACACTTCAGCAACCCCGCCGTGGCGGAAGGTGCTACTTCCAGGAAGGGATACCTTCCGAAGATAAGAGCGGACAGGACAAGATACCGTCGCTCTTTTCGAACTTCGAAAAGAGCGTTTTTTTATGATAAGGGGGACGATGGAGTGGAGTATGGTTTTTGGTTACCGATTTTTGGGGGATGGTTACGTAATGTCGAGGATGAACAGATGCCACCGACCTTCGATTATGCGAAACAAGTCGCACAAACAGCAGAACGGATCGGCTTCTCGACGACGTTGATCGCGGAACTGAACTTGAACGATATTAAAGGCATCAAGGAACCGAGTCTTGAGGCATGGACGACGGCAGCAGCGATTGCTGCAACGACGGAACGCCTTGAGATCATGACAGCGGTTCGTCCCGGGTTCCATAATCCAGCGACGACAGCGAAGATGGCGGCAAACATCGATCAGTTGAGTGGTGGACGCTTTACGCTCAACGTCGTTTCAGCGTGGTGGGCAGAGGAAGCGAAACAATACAACGGTATCTTCACAGCGCACGATGAACGCTATGCTCGGACGGAAGAGTTCGTCACGGTCATGAAAGGACTATGGGCAGATGCGTCACCGTATAGCTTCTCCGGTCATCACTACACGATCGAGCAGGCGGAACTCCATCCGAAGCCAGTCCAGCGTCCAGGCATCAAGCTCTACGCTGGTGGAGAGAGTGAAGCTGGAAAACGAACGATCGTCGAACACTGTGATGCTTATGTCATGCATGGGGGTACTGTTGAAGAAGTAGCCCATAAAATCAATGATATGAAAGTACGCCGGGAAACGACGGGACAAACGCCGCTCGAGAGCTTCGGTCTTGCGGCCTACATCATTTGTCGGGATACGGAAGAAGAAGCACTTCTTGAATGGCAACGCATCACGGACGTTAAGGAAGACAGCGCCGGTTATGCCGGTTATCAGGATTTCATCAGTAAATCGCAACTGGAGCAACAGGTCGAACGAAACGATTATTCCGTCTCGAACCGTGGTCTACGTCCGAATTTAATCGGAACACCAGAACAAATCGCTGAACGGATTCTAGCATTCGAAGCTGTTGGTGTCACGTTACTCTTATTACAATTCTCACCACAACTCGAAGAAATGGAACGCTTTGCTCGTGACGTAATGCCACTGGTCGAAGCGAAACGAAAGGTAGGTCAACAATCATGACAAAAATTCATATTCTCCACGAAAATCAAGAATGGACGGACCATCTCATCAAACGTCTCGAAGAACTCGAGTTACCGTATGAAGAGTGGCACTTGAATGAAGGGATCGTTCCGCTGGACGAACTGCCGCCAGAAGGCGTCTTTTACAGCCGCATGAGTGCCTCTTCGCATACGCGGGGGCATCGTTACGCGCCGGAGTTGACGGAAGGGGTCCTCGCTTGGTTAGAAGAGCATGACCGGACTGTCTTTAATGGAACGCGTGCGCTTCGTTTAGAAGTCAGCAAAGTCAATCAATACACGGCGTTGCGTAAGGCTGGGATTCGTGTACCGAAGACGACGGCTGCCGTCGGACGCGATCAAATCGTACAAGCAGCAAAAGAAATTGGCGTTTCGTCATTCATCACGAAACATAACCGGGCTGGGAAAGGTCTCGGCGTCCAGCTGTTCCACTCGATTGAAGCACTTGAAGCTTATCTCGACGGTCCGACATTCGACGAACCAGTCGATGGCATCACGTTGATTCAAGAGTATATTCAAGCACCAGAACCGTACATCACACGTTGTGAGTTCGTAGGTGGAAAGTTCGTCTACGCGGTTCGAGTCGATACATCAGAAGGTTTTGAGCTTTGCCCAGCGGATGCATGTGTAATCGACGACTTGTTCTGCCCAGTTGGTGAAGAAGCACCGCAAACACCGATGAAGTTCCAAATCGTTGAAGGCTTCGATGACCCAATCATTGAAAAATATGAAGCATTCCTCCAAGCGAACCAAATCGCGGTCGCCGGTATCGAGTTCATTAAGGATACGTCAGGTACGATCTATACGTATGACGTCAATACGAATACGAACTATAATTCGGATGCTGAGGCAGCTGCAGGACGCTACGGTATGCTCGAACTAGCGAAGTTCCTCGGTGCAGCCCTTGAAACAAGCACAGTAAAATAAGAATCTGCTCTCGCCCTGTCGCCGGACGTTACAAGACCGGATGACAGGGTATTTCTATAGAAAAAGGGGGCAGGTGTATGATTACGTGGAGAGAAGAACGACAGCTCGATATTCCGATTGAAGAAGCATGGCACTTGTTTGATCACACGCGACTGCAGCGTTTGATTCCAAATGTCGTCCAGCACGAGGTGATTGAACGAAAACCGGGTGTCGTCGGTTCGACCTATCGCCAAACGTATATGCAGGGCAATCGACTCGAAACCTATATCGTGACCGATTTAGCCTATACGAACGAGCCGGACTTCAAGCAAAATACGATTGGATTCACATTGGCTAAAATATTCAAGATCGAGATGACCTTTACGCTCAAACCGATCGACCATGATCGCTGTCTGTTGATCTATACGGGAAAAAATGAGGGGGCGAACTTTGTTGGAAAAAGTCTCTTGTCACTCGGTGGCGAGCGGGAGAACGAGAAAATCGTTCATGGACTGCTGCAACGTGTGGAAGAAGAGGCAGCAAAACAAAAGAAGAACAACGCATAAAAAAACGGATTCCCGCGCTTGGGAATCCGTTTTTAGTATCTTATCGATGCGTATACGATTTATGACCGCTCGGTAAACCAGAGAGGTAACCGACACCACCTGTTTTTTGAATCCCGATGCCGTCTTTCATCGCTTGTTCGAGCGCTTTTGGATCGACGGCCGTGATTTGTTTCCCTGTCAATGCTTCACCTGGGTGCTGGTAGTTGCTCAAGAGATAGCTATACCCACCAACATGATCGAGTGAACGGAGACCAGTTGCTTCCGCTCCGACTGGAACGGACAGAATCCGTGAAAGCTTCTTCGTCTTCAGATTATAGGCCCAAACGAAGTTATTCGTATGCAAGGAGCTATCTTCACCGATAAAGAGCGTATTAGATGTCGCGGAATAAGCGAGGTTATCTGGATTCGCGACGAGATCCGGATTCGCTGTGTTGCCGTAAGCATCCGGCTTCTTCAAATCTTCACCAATGACGAGTGCCTGCATATTCGTTGGTACGTAACGGCTGTCGATGCCTGTTGCACGGCCAAGATCGATTTCGAATGTTGCACCCGATTCGCGTTTTTCAAGCTGGATGTCGTCTTGGACAGCACCTTCTTGTTTTTCGGTACTGCCTGACACATAAGACAAGGCGATGTAGGCTTTTTTGTCTTGCTCGTTGACCGTGATGCCTTCCATCTTGTTGAATTCTGATGTTGCGCCAAGCAACGCACCATAACGGCGTGATTCAAGGAAGGCAGCTTCTTTTTCCTTACCAGGCTTGAGCTTCAAGTATTCGACTTTTTTGCTAGCAGCTGTTTTGACCGCTTTAAAGCCCGGAGTTGGCGCATCGGCTGTCTCAAAGATGTCGCTGAACTTCGTCCCTTTATCAATCAAGCGTTTGACTTCTTTATCGGAAGCATGACCAAGCTTGATCCATTCGATATCACCCGCTCCGCCTTCTGTTGCGCGTGTTTGTTTGAACTTCGCCGCGTAAAGTGTTCCTTTTGAGAAATCACGTTTTTTGTCCGCGACGTACATGAACATCATCGTATTGTTTCCGTCGTCACCGAAGATCGCTGTCTTTTGATCCGGCAGAATCTGCATCATCTCGTGCGAGAAACGACCTGTACTGTAGTGTTTGACTGCTGTCGCTTTCCCTTTTCGGTCGACCGAGATTTCCGGTGTGAAGCCGTAGAAGTAAGGATTTGCTTTTTCGGTCGTTCCGAAATAGTGCTCAGCGAAGGCATTTACTTCTTTATAAGCAGCTGACGTTTTGTCTGACTCAAACGCACGAGCATCTGGTTCATATTCCTCTGACCCAAGGTGCGTTCCCCATGGCGTCGTCGAACCGTTACATGGTGTCCAGAGTCCATTGACGTTCTCAAAATCAATCTTGCTGGCTTTTTTGACAGCAAGTTTCCCTGTCTTTTTATCTTGTACGACTTCTGTTAATGTCATCGATGCTGGAAGTCCCTTGACTTCATTACCAGCGTTGTCGATCGAGTCATACTCGAAGTGAGAAACCATGTATTTTTTTCCGTGGACTTCAAGCAGACTGTTCGAGTCGGGTGCATCTGAGACGAAAGCTTCCGGTTTGTCCGGTACACTGCGGTCGATGATCGGATTACCTTTAGCATCGATTGGTGTACCTGCTGCAATCATCTCTCCTTTGTTTTCGACGATTTTATCTTGCGACAGGAACAGTTGATTATAGTTCAACGGTTTCACTTCTGTTTTACCATTCGTATACGTGACTTTAACTTTTGCTTCTGTATAGGTTTTTACCATCTGATCGATTTTCGTCGGTGCATCCATCGACAAGAATTCGACCTTCTTAATGTTGCGTGTACTATGAGAAGAACTATGGGCATCCGCGAACATCGGGACCATACTTGATGACAAGACCGCTGCTGATAGACCAACCATGAGTGTTCGTTTCATTTTTGTTTCCCCCAAATGAGTTTGTGTTGTTACTACATTTCCATTTAATCAGTCGATTATGTAGAGGGTGTAAAGAAACCTAGTCAGTTATATCTCAGTTAGTTAATCTTTCCTTTACAGTAAGGTCAGCAAACGAGCAATCTGTGGATCATCGTGAAGTTCCTTTAATGGTCGGAAACGGACGGTTCGTAATTCTTGTTGGTCAAATGGGAGTTCGGGATTAATCCCGAGTCGAGGTGCAGAACTGCCTAAGGCACGTCGGACGAGAAAGCATGTCTCTGTTCCTTGATCAATTGAAATCTCGTAGAGTTGTCGTTCAATCGTGACGTGAAGGTTTGTCTCCTCTAATACTTCCCGCATGACGGCTTGTTCTTTTGTTTCGCCACTCTCGACACCTCCGCCCGGTAACGTCCAAAATGTCCGGGAAGGCGTGTGTAATTCGACCATTAGGATCTGTTTCTCTTCGATCAACGCAGCGCATACGCGGTGCCTCATGTCGCATTCCTCCTTCAACGTGTTCAAAAAAGAGACCGAAACGACAGTTCCGGTCTCCTCAAAATCATTGCGCGTATAACGCTGTTAGTTGCTGTTGGATCGTATCATTGTTCAAGTACTCATCGTATGTCGTTTCTTTATCGACGATACCGTTCGGCGTCAACTCGATGATCCGGTTCGCGATTGTTTCGACGAACTGATGGTCATGCGAGCTGAAGAGCATCGCGCCTTTGTAAGCAATCAAGCCATCGTTGAGTGCTGTGATCGATTCGAGATCCAAGTGGTTCGTTGGATCGTCGAGGACGAGGACGTTAGCACCACTGAGCATTGCTTTTGAAAGCATACAACGGACTTTTTCGCCCCCAGATAAGACAGAAGCTTTTTTCATGACTTCTTCTCCTGAGAAGAGCATCCGACCGAGGAATCCACGGAGGAACGTATCGCTCTCATCTGCCGGTGAGTACTGACGGAGCCAATCGAGGATCGTCTTGTCCGAGCCTTCGAAGAATTCCGAGTTATCTTTTGGCAAGTACGACTGCGAAGTTGTTACGCCCCATTTGAACGTACCGCTATCCGGTTCCATCTCACCCATAAGGATCTTGAAGAGAGTCGTGATTGCGATATCGCTCTGACTGATGAACGCGACTTTATCCGTCTTGTTCAACGAGAAGCGGACGTTATCAAGGACTTTGACACCATCGATCGTCTTCGAGATGCCGTCGACCATCAAGAGGTCATTTCCGATTTCACGTTCCGGTGTGAAACCAACGAACGGATAACGGCGTGACGATGGACGAATGTCGTCGAGTGTGATTTTATCAAGCAATTTCTTCCGCGACGTCGCTTGTTTCGCTTTTGAAGCGTTTGAGCTGAAACGCGCGATGAAGGCTTGAAGTTCTTTGATTTTCTCTTCTTTTTTCTTGTTTTGGTCACTTGCCATACGCGAAGCAAGCTGACTTGACTCGTACCAGAAATCGTAGTTTCCGATATACAGTTGAATCTTACCGTAATCGAGATCCGCCATGTGCGTACAGACGTTGTTCAAGAAGTGACGGTCGTGGGAAATGACAATGACCGTGTTCTCGAATCCGATCAAGAATTCTTCGAGCCATTTGACGGCTTTCAAATCAAGTCCGTTCGTCGGCTCATCGAGTAAGAGAATGTCTGGTTTACCGAACAACGCTTGCGCAAGCAAAACTTTGACCTTTTCCGATCCTGTCAGCTCAGCCATCGTCTTCGAGTGAAGGTCTTCCTTGATGCCGAGTCCTTGAAGAAGCATTGCGGCTTCCGACTCCGCTTCCCAACCATTCATCTCAGCGAATTCACCTTCGAGTTCAGCAGCACGCATGCCGTCTTCGTCCGAGAAATCTTCTTTCATATAGATGGCATCTTTTTCTTTCATGACTTCATAGAGACGTTTGTGTCCCATCATGACCGTTTCGATGACTTGGAATTCTTCGTATTCGTAATGGTTCTGACGGAGAACGCCTAAACGTTCGCCTGGTGTGATGATGACATCGCCTTGTTGTGCTTCGATGTCACCAGCGAGAATTTTCAAGAATGTCGATTTACCAGCGCCATTTGCACCGATCAGACCGTAACAGTTACCTGGTGTGAACTTAATGTTGACGTCTTCGAATAATTTTCGATCTGCAAAGCGAAGACCGACGTTTTGTACTGTAATCATATAGAGATGAACCCTCGTTTCTAGTAAGTGATGTGCTCATTCGAGTGTACCACAAATCGTGATCTGTCGTAGAGCAGGCAAAGTTCCCTCCATATTAGGACAGAAATTAAAAATAAGCAACCGGACATTTAAAAAAATGAAACATTTTCCAGATGGATACGTAGAACAAAGTAAGGAATTCGTTAGAGGAGGGGTTAGATGGCCATCTTTTTCACATTATTGTTTTTCGCCCTCATCGTTTTGCTTGGCATGGAACTCTACCGCTATATCCAAGAAAAGATCGATAAAGGAGATTCAGAATGAGAGAAATCAAACCGAAGAAAAAAATTCGCCCATCGATGATCATCGCAGGTGTGCTCGTACTAGCGTTGCTCGCTACGACGCCATTCATCGTCGAACAAATCGAACCTGGACAAGTCGGTGTCGTCTATACACCGTCAAGCGGTGTCAAAGATGAGACGTTATCGCAAGGTTGGCATGTCGTTTCACCGATCACACGGGTGACAGAGTATCCGATTCGGACACAGACAAAAGCGCTTGAGAACATGACGCTTGCGACCAAGGACGGAAAGAACATCGTCGTCGACTTTACATACAGCTTCTCCGTCTCACCGGATAAGGTGACGAAAGTCTTCAATAAGTTCGGACCGATCGAAATCGATGAGATCGCAAAAGGATATCTGAAACAACGTCTCTATGATGCATCGCGTGAGCAAATCTCGAAAGTCACCGTCCTTGAACTATTCGGTGAAAAATCAGGGAATGTCTCAACGAGCATTCAAACGCAGTTTGCAGAAGACGTCAAGGACATCGGTTTCATCATCGAGGATGTCGCACTCGGTGCACCGAAACCAGATGAAAAGACACAGGAAGCGATCGATGCGCGTGTCAAAGCGTCGCAGGAACTCGATAAAAAGAAGACGGATCTTGAAATCGCTAAAGCAGAAGCAGAGCGTCTTCGCGTAGAAGCAAAAGGAGCAGCTGATGCCCGTTTGATCGAAGCTCAAGGGTTGGCAAAAGCTCAAAAAGAACTACAGAAGACATTGACGGAAGAAATGATTCAATACGAAGCCGTCAAGAAGTGGGATGGGAAGTCACCACTCGTCAGTGGATCGGGGAGTATGGTTCAATTACCGATTCCAGATGCTACAACAGAAGAAAAGAAATAAAGTAGACCTAATTTATAGGTCTATTTTTTATGCTGTAATAATAAATCAGTAGATTAAAGATAGATGTATTATTTAATTTTAGTATAGAGATAAAAAAACTTTTATTTTATATCTTTTAAATGTAAAATTTATAGTTTAATTCCCTTATTTAGAAGGGAAACGAACGTAAAAGAGGATTATTCAATTGAAAATAAGTATCAAAAAATAGGGGGGATAATTTTTGTATAAAAATCGATCACCAAATACATTTATTATCTTCATGATTCTATTTGCGCCAAGTTTTTCGATTCCGCACAGTCATGCGACGACCGACGAGCTAGAAATACCAGACCCTTTGACGTCATCGTTTTGTGAAGAGACGTTGAATGATCCAACGAAAGAGGACTTGCTAAAAAAAGAAGAACGGATACAATGCGAAGAACTCTTGGAACTAGAGCAGACAACCCCACCTGAGAGCGAAAATCCACTAACATCCGAGACAACCCCACCTGAGAGCGAAAATCCACTAACATCCGAGACAACCCCACCTGAGAGCGAAAATCCACTAACATCCGAGACAACCCCACCTGAGAGCGAAAATCCACTAACATCCGAGACAACCCTACCTGAGAGCGAAAATCCACTAACATCCGAGACAACTCCCCCTGAGAGTGAAGACCCACCAACATCCGAGACAACCCCACCTGAGAGTGAAGATCCACCGACATCTGAGACAACCCCACCTGAGAGTGAAGATCCACCGACATCTGAGACTTCGTCAACTGAAGAAGATGAAACAATAGTAATTGAGCAACCTCAGTCAGATGATAACGAAGAAAGTACACCTAATTCTGAAACATCGAAGTCAGACAAAGGAAAAAATACAGCAGTTCCTAACTTACTTTCCATAAGCTTATTAGGTACTTCAAGCTTAAGTGCAAGTTATCAAGAGGTTCAAATTGAAAATGACGGTACTAGAAAAACGATTGAATTAACGAATCGATTTTCCGCATTTCTAGGATTGGGGCTTTCTAATAAACAATATATTGTTTTTATCATTCCACCAAGTATCATGGATAAAATTAAAGCAGAGAGTGTTTATTTAGAATATTCCAAGTCGGGAAATATTGTTAAAAAGGAAAGTGTTACCATTGATAAAACAAATAATTTGATTTATTGGAATACGTCTTCGATTATTTCAGTAGGGTTGCTAGGGTTATTAAACAATATCGAATATAAACTTGTTTTCGAAATAAATAATTTACCTATCAATTCTACAAATCAATACACTTTCAAAAGTGCTGTCATCGATGAAGCGATTGATTTAAATATTTTAAGTAATAGTACAGCATCAGCAGATTTAATGATTGGCTCAACACTTCGTTTGACGACTCCGACCACTCTTGATTTTGGTAGTCATGAGTTGACGGGGCGAGAGAAGATTATTCCTCGTGTATCCCCAATGACGATTGCGATTTCTCACGAAAATGCCACAGGATATAACTGGAAGTTACAAGCGAGTCTCAGTCGCCCTTTGACGAGTACGACAGGTGATGTCTTAACCGATGTTCTTTATTTTAAGACCGCTTCGAAAACCCAATTACTGCAAACAACCGCAATTGAAGTGGCTACGGGAACGATGTCGGCGAGTTCAAATCAGACACCGTTGACGTACGCTGAAAATGAAGGCATCGTTCTCGATTTAACAGGAAAATATCCGAAACCTTTATCGTATAGCGCAGACATTCAATGGAGTTTAGTCGATGCACCGTGAAAAGGGGAGAACAAAGATGAAAAAACGCTTTGCTTTTTCAACGATCTTGATAAGTACTGCTTTAATATTAGGAACGACCTCTGCGTGGGCTGCGAATACCTCAACGGGAACATCCAAGGCTGAAATCACATTTACGACGAATGCAGCACCGATCATCGTCGATCCAGACTCACCTAATCCGAATACTCCCTATAGACCTCAGGATAACGGAGGAAATACGCCAACCGGAAACACTGGACCACTCACACTCGATTATGCACCTAACTTCAATTTTGGCTCGAACGAAGTACTTGTTAATAAAGCACTCTTCAAAGCAAAAGATCAAAAGCCCTTTTTACAAGTAACGGATCGACGTATTCTCCCTACGAAATGGGATGTTAAAGTAAAACTCAGTACCTTTAAAGATAGCGGTGGGAAAGATTCCTTGGCTGGATCCACGTTGACGATCGATGCGGGTGATGTACAAACCTTGATTGGATTACCAATTAATGCAGCACCTACGACAGGAAATGTTACCTTAACACCTGGAAATCCGGGAGATGCAAAAGTTATTTTAGCATCAGCTGCTGGAACGTTTTCAACGTGGCAAATTTATTGGAAGGGAAACGGGACAGATAACGATCGCATTACGCTGAACGTTCCTGTCGGTGTTCAAGTCGAAGGAAAACATACCGCTACGCTCGATTGGACGCTCTCTGACGTCGTGAATTGATGAGAAAATGGGGGGAGAGAGATGAAACGATGGGGAGTCGGTTGTCTAATCGTTTTGCTTTATGGATTACTTGTCTGGATGACACCTTCAGACAGTTTTGCAGAAGATCGTGTTAATTTTTCGGTCGAAGCGGTTCCGAATGCGTATCAGGTCGATTCCGGTGTAACCTATTTCGATTTAAGGATGCCAGCGCAACAAAAGACGAATCTTCAAGTTCGAATCTATAATCACGGACCCGCTGATCATACGTTTTTAACTTCAATCCGAAATGCCACAACGAATAATAACGGTTTGATCGTCTATGATCAGAAAAAATCCGTTCCATTAGCGTCGACTTCGTTGACGGATCTCATTAAACCGAATACGCAATCAACATTCATTAAAGGCGGAGAGTCGAAAATCGTTTCTTTACCACTTGAAGTGTCAAATGAGTTGGATGGGACATTGCTTGCCGGTATTCGGATTGAGAGCAAGCCGGAAGGTGAAACGACTAACGACAATACCATCGGCATTCAAAATCGTCATGCCTACGTCATTGGATTAAAAGTTCGTTCTTCAATCAAAGAGACTGCACCCGTCATCACATATGAGGGGGTGCAGGCAAAGTCCTCTTTTTCAAGACCTACTGTTTTCGTTAAATTAGCAAATCAAGCACCGACCATTAGTAAAACGATGAAATTCGAAGCGATCGTCACGAAAGGAAAAAAAGTCGTGGTTCGAAAACAAATGGACGTTCGATTCGCACCATCGATTTATATGAAAACACCGATTGAAACGACAGGAATCTTAGAACCCGGCACGTATCACATTAAGATCCGCGTTAAGGGAGAAGGCAAGACGTGGAAGTGGAAAGACAGCTTTAAGATTACGAAGCGTCAAGCGAATCAGATGAAAGAGCAGATACCCAATCGGGATATCGAAAAAAATTCGAACTCCTTTGTCGGAGAATGGTCAAAGGAACTTATGATGGCATCGACCTTAATCATCTTTTTATTAATCGGTTATATCTACCGTTTGAAAAAACAGCAACGCCAAGCATAAAAAAAGCAGATTCTCAGCGCTGAGAATCTGCTTTTTGATTAGCGAGCGGCTTGTTCAAACCCTTGAACAATAGCGATGATGACTTGCGTCGCTTTTACCATGTTATCAACGGAGATGAATTCAAACTTGCCGTGATAGTTCTCGCCACCTGTAAAGATGTTCGGTGTCGGAAGACCCATGTACGAAAGTTGTGATCCATCCGTTCCACCACGGATCGGCTTAATGATTGGCTGGATATCAAGAGATTCCATCGCGGCATGAGCGATATCAACGATGTGCATGTGAGGTTCGATTTTTTCACGCATGTTGTAGTACTGGTCATGCAAGTCGATTTCAACGCTGCCTGCTCCATACTTTTTGTTCCACTCCTCAACGAGAGCAGATAAGAAGTGTTTCCGTCCTTCAAATGCTTCACGATCGAAATCACGAATGATGTAGTCGAGCGTCGTTTTTTCAACAGAACCGTCAAACGAAATCAGATGGAAGAATCCTTCAAAACCATCTGTGAATTCAGGAGACTCTTCTCCAGGAAGACGATCGTGAAATGCCATCGCATGTTTCTGCGAATTGACCATCTTGTCTTTTGCTGTTCCCGGGTGAACGTTCGTTCCGTGGAAAACGATTTTAGCAGCCGCTGCATTGAAACTCTCGTATTCGAGTTCACCCAGCGGACCGCCGTCGACTGTATAAGCATACGTTGCATCGAATGCTTCGACATTGAAGTGATGTGGTCCACGACCAATTTCTTCATCTGGCGTAAAGGCAACACGAATGCGACCATGTTTGATTTCCGGATGCGAAATCAAATGGTGCATGGCTGTCATGATTTCTGCGATTCCGGCTTTATTGTCGGCACCGAGTAATGTCGCACCATCCGTCGTCATCAATGTGTGACCGACATAGTTGTGAAGTGCAGGAAAATCAGTAGGCGATAGGATGACAGACGGTGCTTCACGCAACGTGATCGGATTTCCGTCATATGCTTCCACGAGTTGCGGACGGACATTCGTGCCCGTGAAATCCGTCGCTGTATCCAGGTGAGCAAGGAAACCAATTGTCGGAATGTCTGCATCTGTATTAGCAGGTAACGTCGCCATGACATACCCATTGTCATCGACTGTGACTTCCTCCATACCGATTGCATTTAATTCTTCTACGAGCAAACGAGCCAGTGTCCATTGTCCTTCAGTTGTTGGAACAGTCGTACTCTCGTAGTTCGATTGTGTATCGATTTTCACGTATGTAGTTAGACGATCAATCAATTCTTGTTTCAAATCAAAAACGTCCCTTCTCGTCATAAGATACCTTCATCATAGCATGAAGACCTAATGTGAGAGAATTCTGAATCATGATAGACTAATAATGAAAAAGGGGGAATTCTTCATGAGAGCATTCGTAGTCGATCAATACGGAAAAGACGCATCACTTATAGAAAAAGACGTCACACCTGAAAAAGCGGGGAAGTACGAATTACGCATTCAAGTCGAGGGGTCGAGCATCAATCCACTTGATACGAAGATGTTCTTCGGACACGTGGCAGCAGCATCGACGACTGGAATTCTCCAGGGCGATGTAACAGGGAGAGTCATTGAAATCGGCGAGGGTGTGACGTCTTTTTCTATCGGCGATCGCATCGTCGCATTCGGCGGTGGGCTTGGAACACGTGCCGGTGCGCTAGCGGAGGAAATGCTTGTGCCCGAACAGATGGCAGTCTTACGACCAAAAGAGGTCTCAGCTGAGATTGCTGGTTGTTTACCGGTGATCGGGTTAACGGCGATGGAGATTTTAAAAGAACGGATCGTAATTACACCAGGAATCCGTGTGTATGTAGCAGGTGGAACGGGCGGAGTGGGACACCTGACTGTTCAACTCGCGCGTCATTATGGGTGCGACGTCACAGCGAGCGCCTCTTCGGACGAGAAGGCAGCTTGGTTAGAAGCGAGAGGGATTCGCGTTCATCGGTATAAGGAAGAATCAGCTGAAGCATTGCTCAAACGACTGGATTTTGACGGATTCGATGTCATCATTGATACGGTGGGTGGCGATCATTTACAAGAATCGTTCATACTCGCTAAAGAACGCGGACGCATCATTTCGATCGCGACACGGACGACACAAGATTTAACGATGATGCATAGTAAAGCCTTATCACTTGAGGCTGTGTTCGTCGCACTTCCTTTGCTAAAAGGAAAAGTAGATGAGATGAAGCGACAGCAACATCACTTAGCAGAACTTATTCATTTAGTGAAAGAAGGCACAATCGAGATTCGGATCGAAGAGCAGATTCCTTATGAGCGCGATGTGTTAAATGATCTCTACCAACGATTTGATCAAACATCACATTTTGGTAAAGTGAGTGTGCGTCCAAGTCTTAAAAAATGATTCTTCATTTATTTTACATTTCCTGTTAAAAACATAAAAAATCCGCTACTGAAATTTTCGGTAGCGGATTTTTTAGATAACAGATCATTTACGGCGAACAAGAATACTTTTTTGAGCGAGTTGCGGCATAGAAGGAGGAGTCGGGAAATCTTTCTGCTCCGGTTGCTCCCATACGACTTCAAATTTTTGACGCAATTTGTTGAAGGCCTGCTCGATAGCTTTTTTCAATTGTGACGCATCAAGAGCAGGACTATCTGTCGTAATCGCAAGCAATCCTCCGCGATTCGTCAGATGAATGACTTTTTGGATCCAAGGAGAAAGATCCTGTTCCGTTCGAAACTGACGCGTCCGTGTATTCACTTGTACGGGCGGATGGAACAAGACAACGTCAAAACGAGTCTTCTTATCCGCTTGTTCGATATAGTCGAACGCATCTTGAACCAAAAGTATCTGTTCTTCAGGAGTAAAATGGTTCAACGTAAGATTATCTGTCGTCTTATTTCGACTACGTGTCGAGAAATCAACGCTCGTCGTGTGAGTAGCATGACCATGAAGTGCAGATACTGTCAAAGTTCCTGTATCAGAAAAGAGATTCAGTACGTTCTTTTCTTTAACTGAATCCATCAGAACTTTACGAAGTGCGCGTTGCGCGATATCGAAGCCAGTCCGCATGCCAGCGTCAAGGTCGTATGCATACCGTGCACCATGTTCCTGCAGCATTTCTGGAAAATCACCGCGTTCACCCATTAAAAAATCGTCGCCTTTGACGGGTTGAAGATCGATAAGAAAATCTCGTTTTTCATAAATGCTCTTATAGTGAACGAGCGATTCAAGCGCCTCGAGAATCATCGGGCGAAAAGTATAGATGCCTTCATTTTCGAAGAGGATGAGGTAATGATGGTCATAACAATCAATCGTCAGTCCACCAATACCATCACCTGCACCATTAAAAATACGGAAAGCTTCGGACTCTTCTTCAAAAAAGTCGTTTCTTTTGTCTAGAGCTTGTTCGAAAAGGCGTTTGAAGAAAGCAACATCGATCGTGTCTTGTTCATCCATCGAGAGTGTCCAACCGACACCCTTTTCTTGCTTGCCAAAATAGCCAGTTGCAAGGTATTCTTTATGTTCTGTCATCAGATGAAGCAGTCCACCTGCTTCTTTAATATGTTGCAAGGATTCAAACATTTCTTTACGTAACGCGGGATAACCGCTTCGAATCAATTCAATCCATTCGGATTTGACGACGATCGGATAGAGTTCACGGGGCATCTAATTTCCTCATTTCTACTTGTGGATAAGTGTGATTAGTATATCATAAACAGAGTTATCCACATGTGGATAACTTGATACAAATAAAACCGTTAATCCTTATGTAAGTAAAAGGACTAACGGTTTTTGTTATGATAAGCAAAGAACTGAAAAATCTACAGTGATTTGGAGTGAAACATAAAAATGAAAAAACATATTCAAGTCGTAGGGGCTGTCATTCGCAATGATCATAATGAAATATTGTGTGCACTTCGTAGTAGCCAAATGTCATTGCCCAACTTATGGGAGTTTCCTGGGGGGAAAATTGAGCTACATGAAACGCCTTCACAGTCTTTAGTTCGCGAGATCAATGAAGAATTAAAATGTAACATTAAGGTCAAACAACCAATCGAAAAAACGACGTACGAGTACGATGCTATTATTGTTACACTGCATACGTTTGAAGCTGAAATCGTAACAGGAGAACCGATTGCCGTAGAACATGCAGAGCTTCGCTGGGTATCTGTTTCAGACCTTGATCAGCTTGAATGGGCTCCTGCTGATATTCCTGCAGTTGAGTACATTAAGAAAGAGTTTGCCACTCCTTAAACAGTTCAATTGATAGTGGAGAATGAAGTGACCAAGTCACACTAATCGGTTTAGAACCTGTACTTTGAAGATGCTTTAACTGGCCAAAGTATGTGAACGGTAGCGCTCTTCCTTGTTCTTTATCTGCTTTGCGCATGAACAAATGAATACGAATTCCTTCGCTCTCATGGTTTTGATATAAAGTACCCGCTTTACCTGTAGCGGTTGCATTGCTTTGAGACTGCCAGTGGAAACGATATTGATCTAAGAAATAATCGTTATATTTTAGTTGCTCATCAATGGCTTCATCTTTGTGTAAATTCACGAATAAAATGTAGTCGTCACCAGCTTGAGCTACGCCTTCACGCCAAGAACCTTCCTGACTTGATGAACATAGGAGACGTTGGATAACAGAACGATTGTATGTTTGATGTAATAGAAACGCCTGATCTTCGATCAACCAATTAATTCGATCTGGTAGTTGGTGAAATGCAAGTAGACCTGCTTGGATAAAATGCATCATATATGAACGTAATTCAGTTAATTGTTGAAGTGCTTGAACGACTGTATTTGAAAAGCGATAGCGTTCTTCTGATACAGCATCTAGCAATTGAATACGATCATTTTTAAACGCAGTAGACCAGCGTTTAAAAAGATGATGAATAATTGGTCGCTTTGAAAAAGAGTGATTCGGTGATAAGGCGAATTCTTTGAAAACTTCTTGTTCAATATCTTGTACTGAAGCAGAGGGGTGATGCAGTAAATGTTTTAAAATTAGTAAGCTGAAGGGCTCACGAATTGGAAATAGTCCTTCGAGCTGTTCAACAATTTTGCGTGTAGTGTCATCGAGCAATAAACGTAGTTCTTCATCGGTAGCATGTTTTTCAAGTTGTTTAAGACGTAATGTACTTCTCCATTGCTGAACAATACTTTCAACAGCTGGCGCCTCTTTATGTGCAACTAAATCATTTAAACTCGGAGGATTTCCGATCATGCGTGTCAGCCTTTGATAACTTTCACGGAGCTGTTTGCTAGCTGAAAACTCTATTTTTTTCATTTGTTCAATAATAAATCTTTCTGTAATTGAATCTAGAATGGCTAAAGAACCTTCCGGTAAAATCGGAAAATGCTGTTTTACAGCAGTAGCAATTTTATAACGATCAATAGAATGAAACGATTGTTGACCAGACAACACAAGCGGTGCAACAAAAGCCTTTTGACTATTTCCGATAAAATCTAAAATCGTAACAAATTCTTTTGAGCTATGTTTACGTAAGCCTCTCCCCAATTGTTGAATAAAAATTGTAGGAGACTCCGTTGGACGTAAAAATAGCATTAGATTGACTTTTGGAATATCGACTCCTTCGTTAAACAAGTCAACTGTAAAAATATATTGCAGTGGATCTTGATCGTCCTCTAGTCGGCGAATGGCCTCTTCGCGTTCATCTTCGGACTGTTTACTTGTAACGGCCATTGCTTCAATCTGATGTCGTTTAAATTCTTGCTCCATAAACTCTGCATGATTGATATTGACGCAGAATCCTAATCCAACAGCCTGATTACCACTAAACCCAAATTTACGAATCATTTCAACAATATAATCTGTTCGTGTTGATCGTTCGAGTGCAACAACAAGATCTTGTTCTACATAAAAGCCGTTTTGCTGAGGAATAAGAGAATAATCAATCGATTCATCATCTTGAATCCCAAAATAATGGAATGGTGAAAGTAAATCTTGTGCTAAGGCATCATACAGACGAACTTCGTAAGCGACATTATAGTCAACAAGCTGGAAGATATTTTGACCATCCATTCGTTCTGGTGTTGCCGTTACGCCAAGCAAAAATTGAGGTGTAAAATAGTTAAGAATGTTTTGGTAAGAAGCAGATGAAGCGTGATGGAATTCATCAATAATGATGTAGTCAAACGTATCCTGTAAAAATTGATTAAGATGAACCTCTTTTGAAAGTGTTTGAACGGTAGCGAAGGTAAATTGTGCATCTTGAATTTGTTGTGATCCTGAATATCTACCAAATGTATAACTTTCATTTGAAAAAACTTGCCTAAATGTATGCTCAGCTTGTGATAGTAGCTTTCCACGATGTGCAACAAATAATACTTTTTTAGCGTGAGCTTGACGGACATCAAATGCTGCTAAATACGTTTTCCCTGTTCCTGTTGCCGCAATGACCATTGCTTTTGTTTCTTTTCGCTCGCGCAAACGATTCAGTTCTTCTAAAGCTGGAATCTGCATGAGGTTTGGTTCAATAACGGTGTAATCGACAGCGGGTTCGGCAACTGTATCGCGGATAGAAAATGATCTTATAGGTGGTGTTTCTTGTTGGTACTGTTCGTATTGAACTAATAATTCTTCTGTACATATAGTCGCTTCGTGGCTGTTCCAAAGCTGTTCAAATAAGTTTTTCGCTTGAGTGACTAATGTTGTGACGGGTGTAGAAGGTATACGAATATTCCATTCCATGCCGTTCGTTAAAGCTGATTTTGATAAATTAGAAGATCCAACAATAGCACTATCCAACTGATCAGGACGAGAAAATAAATAGGCTTTCGGATGAAACGCATGATTTTTTTTAATCGGTTCATAAATTTTTACTTCGATATTGCTGAATTCCATCAACTGTCGGATAGCCTTCGCTTCTGTAATATTCATATAGAATGAAGTCAATATACGAATTGGTTTGTTTTGAGCTTCTGCTTCTTTTAAGGCTGGGACAAGCGTCTGAATTCCAGAATGTCGTGTAAAACTCACCATCCAATCAGCAGCAGATGCTGTCCATAATTCTTGATTGATGTGATGCAATAACTGTTCTTGTTCAAGTTGGCCAGGAGCAATGAGTTCCCAAGCACGCAAAGAATTTTTATATTGTGTAGGTAAAGCATGAGTTGTGCTAGTAGTGAGTTCACGATGAAGCGGCGAGTCGATCGGAGGTTGATTTAAATGCAGGAGCCATTCATTGACCGTTTCAACCATTTGATCAGGTTTATCTTGTTTTTGTAAATGGTCTAAAGATTGATATAGTACTTGATTAAGGTGCGTAAGTAATTCTGTTGTGTAGTCATGTGCTGGTACAGAGACACTTGTTGTATCGGATTGTGAGTTAGCTTCAGTTGAAGAACGTAGTGTTTCATAATAAGACATGGTTATCCTCCGAATGATATTAAATGGTATTTATAATAAGTAAATCATCAATAATATACCAATAAATAGCTAAATAAAGTAAAAAATCATCATTTAACTAAAAAGTTAAACGATGATTTTAGTTTGTTAATTTGAGACTCGCTCCACAACAGCCTCAAGCGATACTTTAACATTACCAGCCAGTGCCCGCGTAATCATACACGAACTTTCCGCTTTTTCAGCAAGACGTTGCACCTTCTCCAGATCACGATCCGACAGATCGGATGGCAATAAGAGTTTCGGACGATGAATGATCGCGTCGTATGTGAAGACACCGTTCGTGACATCGACGATGCCTTCAGATTCCATCGTTAACGAGACTTTTGGAATGTGACTACGCTCAAGCATCGCGGCGAGCGTGATGATATAGCACGTAGCAGCAGCCCCAAGTAACATCTCATCTGGGTTCGTACCAACCCCTGGACCATCCATGGCGTCCGGAATTGAGATTTTTGTTTTTAGTTCACCTGTCTCGATTTGACCGACATCATTGCGATTGCCCGGCCAGTCTGCGGTTAAATGAAAATGGTGCTTCATGATCAATCGCCTCCATGCTTCCATCATACGAAGTTCAGCATGATTTTTCGCCTATTCTGCTCATGTACATACGAAGAGAACAATTAGCTAAAAATCTGGTCGATTTTTTCGATATCCTCTTGTGACAACTGAACATCTAACGTACGCAACGTATCCGTCACCTGATCCGGTCGTTTCGCACCAGGGATGATGGCATCGATGCCGTCTTGTGCCAAATACCACGCGAGTACGATGTGTGCGACTTCCGCATCATGTGCTTCTGCGATCGGACGTAGTTGATCGACTTTTGCGAGGTTTTCCTCGAAGACATCTTTTTGGAACAAAGGATCGTTTTTTCGTAAATCATCAAACGTCGTCTCTTTTGTATATTTCCCTGCCAATAATCCAGCAGCGAGTGGGAAGTACGGGACGAACGACATGCCGTTCTCAACGATATACGGGAGTAATTCTTTTTCCGCATCCCGTTTGAATAGGTTGTATTCCCCTTGATAGACGTCGACATGTCCGTCTTTGTTCGCTTCCTTCAGTTGTTCAAGTGAGAAATTCGAGACACCGATTGCGCGAATCTTTCCTTCTTTCTTCAGTTCTGCGAGTGCTGCGACGGCTTCATCCTTTGGTGTTGATTCATCCGGAAAATGAATGTAATACAAATCGATATAGTCTGTCTGAAGACGTTTTAAACTCTCTTCGACCGATTGACGGAGAAAGTCTGGTGAATTGTTCATGACGACATTTCCGTCAACGAACTGATGCGCACCTTTCGTCGCGAGGACGACATCTTCTCGAGCGACCGTATCGTTCCAGACCTCACCGACGAGTTCCTCCGAACGTTCTGGTCCGTAGATAAAAGCTGTGTCGAGGAAATTGATTCCTTGCTTCAAAGCGACACGAACGAGATCGCGTCCGGCTTGCTCATCGAGATTCGGATACAAGTTGTGTCCACCGACAGCATTCGTACCGAGACCGATTGGGTGAACGAATAAGTTAGATTGACCGAGTTGAACATGTTTTGTCATGAAAATGACCTCCTTAAACGATATCGAGCGGTTCTTTTTTTGTTGGTGCTGGGAACGCTTGATCAAGTGCAGCGAGCTCTTCCTCTGTTAAATTCAGAAGCGCAGCGCGACCATTGGCTTCGACATGATGTGCCTGACCAGCCTTAGGAATCGCGATGACATCACCTTCACGAATCGCCCATGCAAGTAGAATCTGTGCCGGATCCACACCGTGTGTCTCAGCGAGTTCTTCGACAGTCGGATGATTCAGAAGTTGATCGCGTAATGAACCACCTTCTGCTAGTGGGCAATACGCCATCACTGGAATATTATGCTCACGTAGTAACGGTAATAGTTCATACTCGATTCCGCGTGATCCAAGATGATAGAGTACCTGATTGACAGCGCATTGATCACCACCTGGCAGTGCTAACAGTTCCTTCATGTCTGATACGTCAAAGTTCGATACACCCCAACGGCGAATCTTGCCTTCTTGTTTTAAAGCTTCCAGCCCTTCGACCGTTTCTTTGAGTGGAATATCACCACGCCAGTGAAGGAGGTACAAATCGAGATAATCGGTGCCGAGGCGTTCAAGTGTGTTGGAACAAGCCTGCTTTAATGCTTCTCCGCCAGCATGATGCGGATACACTTTCGAGACGAGAAAGACTTCCTCTCGTCGATCTGCAATCGCGTCGCGAATCAATTCTTCAGAAGCACCTTCCCCGTACATCTCTGCCGTATCGATGAGCTCCATTCCACTATCGAGACCTACACGGAGTGCTTCGATTTCTGCTTCGTGCTTTTCCGACTCTTCTCCCATTCGCCATGTGCCTTGTCCGAGTGCCCGAACATGCGTCTGATCGGGAAACGTCACCGTTTTTTGCTTTAATGCAGCAAGTATCAACGTCTTTTCTGTTGCGTTCATCGTTCTTCCTCCTTTAGTAGAGAGACAATAGTAGGGTTTACCACGCGAACTCCGAACAAAAACGTCTTCTTCAATAGAAGGAGACGTCACCAATGCTCAAACAAAGGACCGTGATCACCGAATACAGGATCTTGAGTTGGGCGCATCACCTGACGAATACGTTGAAGATTTTCCGGGCGTTCACTTGTTTGACCTGTCAGCGTATCGTAGTCTTGACCATCCGGATAGGCACCGATCACTCGAAAGTGTCGACTTGTATCAAGTGCTTTATGTCCCGTACCTGCAGGAAGTAAAAGAATATCTCCGCTCGTCAAAGTGAAGGTCTTACCGAGCGGACCACCCAGCTGAACGGTTGCATGCCCTTCAAGAATCCCGATCACTTCATGAGCGATACTATGATAATGATGAAAGTCAAAAATCCCATCCACCCAGCTGTTACGCCAGTCATGTGCATGGAAGGTCTGTTCGATGTGTGATGGCTCTGCAAATGCGTGCCGATAAATCAACACGGGGAATGTCGGGTTGTTCGGAATGTGCCCGTCATCCTCAAAATAAAATACCTCAACGCGCATCTTCGTTGCTCCTTTCTCTGGTGTGGCACAAAGTAATAATTACATCTGTAATTACCCGTAATTAAATATCATCAATCGTCCGAGCATCTTTATGGCGTAACGAATTCGGAGGTGCTAAGATGCTTAAGTTAACGAAATTACAGAGGAGGCTTTCCGATGATCGCCATCGAAGCAAAATTAGAAGTACAACCCGCAAAACGAGAAGAATTTTTAGCAGCAACTAAAACACTAGTGGCAGGATCACGTGCTGAAGCAGGAAACATCAGCTATGACTTGTTCCAAAGCACAGAAGACGAAAATGTCTTCATGATGATTGAAAAATGGGAAGACCAAGCTGCAATCGAAGCACACAACACAAGTGCTCATTTCGGACAGTTCGTTGCGTTTGCACAAACGGCTCTCGCTAAACCATTAGACGTTCAATCGTTCCAAGCATAATCATAAGCGATTGACATGACACATAAGGAAGGTATTCTAGGTTCATGACCTAGCATATCTTCCTTTTTTGTTTCATGCGATATGATCGATTAAAGCCTCTATTTAAGTTAGAAGTATTCCACTTTTCTTTTACAATCGTATGACATTTCATTGAAACTGTTAGTTTTTCCCTGATTAGGGCATTATTCTTATAATGACACAAAAAAGGAGGCCTTTATCATGAATGAACGAACGAATGCACCAGAGTCGAAGCGATCATTCTTCAAGATGCCTCATACATATGCCATCATCATGGCGATTCTCATCATCTCAGTCATCTTGACGTATACACTTCCAGCAGGGCAATTCGACCGTGAAAAACAAGACGGACAAACCGTCGTCATCGATGGCACATATCGCGCGGTAGAGTCTGCACCTGTCAATCTCTTTGGTTTATTTGAAGCAATCCCGCAAGGCATGGAAGCGGGTGCTGCGATCATCTTCTATATCTTTCTTGTCGGTGGTGTCTTCGGCATCATTCGTCAAACCGGCGCCATTGAAGCAGGAATCAATCAATTGATTCGCCGATTCGGTCAAAAAGGGCACATCATGATTCCGATGACGATGTTCGTCTTTTCGATTGCCGGGGCGACGATCGGGATGGCAGAGGAAACGATCATCTTCGTGCCGATTGGGATCATGTTAGCGCGTGCCCTTGGATATGATGCGATGACAGGAGCCGCGATCGTCAGTCTAGGGGCGGCGGTTGGTTTTGCCGGCGGGATGTTGAATCCGTTTACGGTAGGTGTCGCTCAATCAATTGCGGAAGTACCGCTCTTTAGTGGTCTTGGGTACCGAACGGCTGTGTATATCGTATTTTTAGCAGTGACGATTCTTTATGTCATGAACTACGCACGGAAAGTCAAACATGATCCGGCGCGCAGTCTGGTTTATGATCTTGAACAACGTCGCTCGGAAGAAGCAGCGACGACGATTTCACGCTTTTCGAAACGTCATGCTTTCGTCTTACTGGTTTTAATCGGTGGAATTACGCTCAATGTAATCGGAATCTTTGAATGGGGATGGTATTTGACGGAATTAACCGCATCCTTCTTGATCATCGGGATGATTGCGGGAATCGTTACGCTTGGTGTAAACGGAACGTTCGAGAGTTTGATTGACGGTGCGAAAGCTGTGACGTTCGGCGCCTTGATTGTTGGGTTTGCTCGAGCAATCGTCGTCATTCTCGAAGAAGGACGTGTTATCGATACGGTCATTTACGGCTTATCGAATGCCGTAGGACATTTACCGACGTTCTTTGCTGTCATCGGGATGTACGCCGTGCAATTGATTACGAATTTCTTCATTCCATCCGGGAGTGGACAAGCGGCAACGACGATGCCCATCATGGCACCATTGTCCGATTTATTAGGGATCGAGCGTCAGGTGGCTGTCTTAGCATTCCAATATGGAGATGGACTGACGAACATGATTTTCCCGACGAGCGCGCATTTGATGGCATTTCTCGCAATTGCAGGCATTCCGTATGAGCAATGGTTACGCTTCGTCTGGAAACTCTTCGCGATCTGGATTGCCTTGGCATGTGCTGCCTTATTACTCGCTGTGACACTTGGTATTCAATGAAGTCGACCTTCCGGACAGGTGTCCGGAAGGTTTTTCAGTTGCAGGAATCGGGAAGCGTTATCACGAACGGAATAGGTAATGACTAAAGGGGGAACTGAAGTGACATATTCAATCGTTGGGTATTGTGAAAAAGAACAAGCATGGGGCGTTGCCGTTCAGTCGAAGTTTTTAGCGGTCGGGAGTGCTGTTCCGTTTGCGAAGGCAGGAGTGGGTGCGGTAGCGACACAGTCGTTTGCAAACACGACGTATGGTCCTGAAGGATTGCGGATGATCGAACAAGGCGCTTCAGCGGACGAAGTAATACGTCGATTAACGGAAGCAGATGAAGGACGAGCGGATCGCCAGGTCGGTATTATCGATGCGAATGGCAAGAGTGCGACATTCACGGGTGAGGGATGTAACGACTGGGCAGGCGGTATTGCCGGTAAACACTTTGCAGCGCAAGGGAATATTCTTGTAGACGGCAATACGGTGAAAGAGATGGCACGCGTCTTTGAATCGACGCAAGGTCCGCTTGCAGAACGTTTGTTGCGTGCGTTAGCAGCTGGTCAAGCAGCAGGCGGGGACTCACGCGGAATGCAATCAGCGGCACTGCTCGTCGTCAAGGAGGGTGGCGGATACGGTGGATTCAACGACCGCTATATTGATTTACGCGTTGACGATCATCCGAGTCCGATTGAGGAGCTCGAACGTATCTATCAACTGCATACACTGTATCTGCAACCGAGTAAGCCGGAAGAAATCAAGCCGATTGATGATGTCTTAGAGTCAGAGTTGATGGATAAATTATTAGCGCTCGGCTACCGGGGTGATTTCGAAGACGCGTTCCGGACATATCTGCATACGGAAAACTTCGAGATGCGCGAACAAGCGGATCGTGCGATTGATACACGTGTTCTCGCGTATATTCGATCCCAATGAAAAATGACAGGATGGACCGCGGTCCATCCTGTCATTTTGTTCATACTTGTGTCGACTGGGCGCGAATCGGTACTTTGAATCCGGTCGCGATGAATCGTTCCATTTCCGGTTCCGATTTAGCGTTTAAGCCAACTGTTCCGTCTCCTTTTAATGCCACGTTCGTCAGCTTGACATGCGTGATGTCTGGACCGATCGTAATTCCGTGTTTAGCGGAATCCTCGATCCGAATATCACGAAGGCGTATATCCTCAGCCCCGTTTTCTCCACCAAAGATTTGGATGTCCGTTTTCGCTTGACGGAATCCGCTCATCTTCAACTGACTGAGCGTGACGTTTCGTGCCTTATATTGAATTCCGATCATCGGTTGTTCTTGATAGTCATAATACGGATCACCGAGCACCGTAAAATCATGTATGACGACGTTACGGTAAGCGGAAACGACGAGTGCGCGCGGTTTTGAATTCGCATATAACTCCGTATACTGAGGAGTTTGAGCGATCAAGCGCGTTGCGATGATATTGTAAGCCGTCTGAGACGTCGGATCACTTGCTTGATGGTGTCCGATATGTCGGAAGTTAAAGGCACGATGATCATCAATCGATAGGTGACCGACGATTTTGACGGTTGAGGCAGCAGAAGAGGTCGCATGTGCCTTGATTTCGAGTCCACCGAAACACCGACTTGTTGCGTTGTTGAACAACCAGACGTCGCGTGATCCGTCATCGATCTCGATTCCATTTGAATTGGAGAAGCCTTCTGCATGGGCACGTCCACTTGGGTCATGCATGAAGCAGTTCGAGATGAAAAGATGGTCACTGTGGTGCGTCGTGATTCCGTCATCGCCGAATCCGGAACCGGTCAATCCGTCGAACCAGATGAATGAACTACTTAAGTTCGCGCGGGCGCCGTCCCCGTTGTAATTGTAATAGGGCGTCGAGATATCGAAACAGTGAAGCCCCGGGTTGACGGCCTCGACATCAAAGACCCAGGCATAGGTGACATGCGCATATGTGAGACAACTGGAGTGGTTGCCCCATGTGCTACTTTTTTTCGCGTCACCGATGCGTTTGATGTTCCAATCGAGCGTCATTTTCTCGACAAGAAGATGATGATTGCCGAGAAGATAATTTTGATTCGTCACGAGACGACGGCCTTTTGGTGCCTTATCGTGCATCTTTAAGATTGTCTTCCCTTTGCCTGCCCCCGTTAAGATCGTGTAACTAGGTAAGCGAATCCCCTGAACGACGTACGTACCGACCGGGACATGGACTTGTCGATGTCCATCACCAAGCGCGTCGATGAACGCTTGTGTATCATCCGTCTGTCCATCACCGACTGCGCCAAAAGCAGTAACATCGACGGTTTCGACATCGCTGATCAAACGTTCGAACTCATGATTGAGACGACCGAACCAACTTGGTCGAACCTCATCGCTTGGTGTTACGAAAGCGGGTGTCAGCGGTAGAATATGTTTATCACGGTTCGTCAAAAATAATGGTGAAATCATCGAACGAAGCGTTCGACTGAGGTTAGGATTGCGTCGTGGTGCAATGAATGCACTATCGTGTAGCAGTTGCTCCGCTTGTCGAACTGCTTGTTCGTTGGTTGACGTTTCAACGTATTCCTGAATCAACGCCGCATTTTGATACGGATCATGCGTGTGATCGAGTTTTAACATGAAATGGTTCCCCTCTCTGAATAGGTCTGTCTACCTTTTCCCCTCTCCTTACACAATCATTCCTCGTTTCAAGACATCCATAAAAATACACAAAAATTTTTAATATGGATTATAATGGTATTTAAAAGAGGGGGTCTTCTGATGTCACTTCGAAAACGACTCGTAATTGGTATCGGACTGATTTTGCTAATCTTAGGAATCGGTAAGCCACTGACAGAAGCGGCTTTTCAAGCAATGAAGCCAAAAGCGGTTCAGACGTCTGGAATCGAAATGAATAGATCATGTAAACCGAACTGCAATAAAAATGGAAAATTGTTAAACATTCCTTTTCTTTCGTGGTTGCCGAAAAAGAAGATAAAAAATGATGAAGATTTGCGTGTTTGGGACACGAACGAAAAGCCGAAAAAGCAGAAAGATCTTAAACCGAAAAAGAGTAAGGTGGTCGTTGTAGGGGTTAAAAATGCTAAGAGAGGTATGAATGGAAAAGGGGGAGCGCCCTCATCGATGTTACTGGTGAGCTTGCTTGTTCTCCCTCTATTCATCATAAGCTATATCGTTTGGCGGAAACGTCGAAAGACCAAGAAGCACAATGAAGAACTGATAAAAACTGACCTCCAAGTACAGCCTCCCCATAATGACTTTATTTTGACAGAGGAACAAATCGATCTACCAGATGCCTGGATTCGCAAACAGCTCATCCAGTTCAATCAGATCCTACCGGTCCGTTTACAGCGGCATGATACAGAGACGTTTCAGGAATGGTTCCTGCGTATCGGATTTCAACCTTCTCATCTCTTAATAAAAGCCTATCTCTTAGAACGATACACAGAAAAAGCTACTACGTTATCGGAGAGGGACAAGCAAACGATTCAGGGAGAATTCGGAGCATTTATGCATCAGTTTGATTGAAAACGCTCGAGACTTGCTGTTGTATATGATCCTCAATCCCTGTCGCTTCTTTGAAAAACGGCAGGGATTTTTAGTGTGTCGATGGAAACAACAGGGTATAGAGAAGCACAAGCGAAAGGAGAGAGATCATGGAACACACTTTTTCAGCATTCGTCGTCCGAGAAGTCGACGGATCGTATGAGGGGAACATCGAGACAAAGAACGTCGATGATTTACCAGAAGGAGACGTCCTGATTCGTGTCACGCACTCATGCGTCAACTATAAGGATGCTTTATCGATGTCGGGTAATCGTGGGGTGACGAAATCCTATCCGCATACACCGGGCGTTGACGCAGCAGGATACATCGAACAAACGACAGATGAACGATTTCAAACCGGTCAAGCCGTCGTCGTCAATGGCTTTGATTTCGGGATGAACACTTCGGGCGGATTTCAAGAATACATACGTGTACCAGCCGATTGGGTGACGCGACTTCCAGAATCCATTCATCCATTAGAAGCGATGCAATATGGAACGGCTGGATTGACGGCAGCGCAATCGGTTGATGAATTATCGCGAATCGTCTCGAAGGATGCAGGACCGATCCTCGTGACGGGAGCGACGGGTGGCGTTAGTACGATTGCGATTGCTTTACTGATTCGCTTAGGGTACACGGTACATGCCGTGACCGGAAAACGAGTAGAACAAGAACGGTTGCTTGAAAAGGGAGTGGCTGAGGTACTAGATCGTGCTACGTTCCTAGAAGAAACCGATCGTCCTCTAAAAAAGGGGCTTTATGCCGGTGTCATTGATACGGTAGGGGGACCATTGCTCGCGTCCGTCATTCGCTTCGTACAATATGGTGGTGTCGTCACGACGTGTGGGAACGTCGGTGGGGCAGAAATGACGTTGACAGTTTATCCTTTCATCCTACGTGGCGTCCGCTTGATCGGAATCGATGCGGTGCAAACACCAATTACCTATCGCGAAGAGCTATGGCAACGTTTAGCGAGTGACTGGCAGGTCGATCTTGCGTCAGAAGTCGACGTCAAAACACTAAACGACTTACCTGAAGTCGCAGAAGCCTTGCTGACTTCACGTCATCGTGGTCGAACTGTCATCGAAATTTAAATATTTCGAGTAAACATTGGTGGTATAGTGGGGAAAAACTGTGTCGACTTTTTCAGGAGGAACCATACATGAGTGAACACCAACAAGAACAAGAACGACAGTCGCGTCGAGAAAGACGGAAACAAAAACGAAATCGTCGAGGGATTGCCTTTGGTGGTATTCTCGCGACGGTATTCATCGTCGGTGGTTGGTTATATATGTTGACGAACAACGACGCCTCTCAAGCAACATCGACGCTCGAGAAGCCGAAAACGACCGATCAAGCAACGAAAAACGATGAGTCGAAGAAAGAAACAGCAGCGTCGAAAGATAAAAAAGAAGCGAAAAAAGAAAAGAAAAAATCAAAGAAAAAAGCAGCAGAGTATGCGCAAGCGGCTTGGGTGACACGTCCGTTCGCGAATGTCTATAGCGATGCGAGTCGTAGTAGTGTCATCTACAAAGCAGATTTAGGTGATGTCTATGAGGTGTTAGATGCGAAGGACGGCATGGTTCATCTCAAACTCAATGACAGTATCGAAGGGTACTTACCGGAAAGTGAAGTTCGTTTAGAAGCACCAAAAGGGACATCAGACAAAGCCGTTCTTGCGGCGCTCTCACAAGCAGTCGCCAACCAACCGATCGACAAGCCGGAGCAGTATCTCGGAAAACCGATCGCTGAATTCGAAAAGAAGTACGGTGCCGTCGGTAATACACAAAAGGATGCCGTCAATACGTACTACTTCTCGAATGCTGGATATCTGCTCGTTGTCTCGGACGGAATCATTGAAGCAATCGACTGGACGAATGCGTCGACTGGTGGATTATCGACACTAGGTGAACCCGTCGTCGATACGAGCTATGGTACATGGTACGAGGGAGAATCCTTACAACTAAAAGTGTTCCCGGACAACGGCAAGATGCGTCTACGTCTTGCGCGTGATCCTGGACAAGAATGAATGAACGGCGGATTCGCTTCAAGCGAATCCGTCTTTTTTGCGCAAAAAACCTCCCGAGTCCGACACTCGGGAGGAAATATGAAAATCCTTTGGGAGGAGATTTTCTTAGTAGACGCCTACTGCATCAAATGATTTCGCTGCAGCTGTTGCTTCCGCACTTGTTGAACCGTAGAGGTCTTTTGCCGATTGAATGACTGCTGCACGGAGTGAGCTGAAGTTCGAGTTCGGAGTCAAGTACGTGTTGAGGGCACGGTAGTAGATCGCACCGAGTTTCGGTACACCGATTCCTGTGACAGATACGTTGTAGAACGTTCCACCGTTACCGAGGAGGTAAGCAGCTTTGTTGATGATACCAGAGTTGATATGGACACCACCGTTATCTTGTGTACCTGTGTAACGTTTTGAGTAGTGATCAGGATCGCCGTAAGCAGCTGGGTTCGACATCGAACGGAGTGCGTCACCGCTAACTCCAGGTGTGTAGATGTCTTCTCCTACGAGCCAGTCGAAGTTCGATCCGACTGTATACTCAGCTACTGTACCCATGATATCTGAAACGGCTTCGTTGATCGCACCAGATTCGTTTTGGTACACGAGACCAGCTGTGTATTCTGTGACAGCGTGTGTCAATTCGTGAGCGACGACGTCAAGTGCGCCCGAGAGTGCGACGAATGTCGTGCCATCTCCGTCACCATAGACCATCTTCGTGCCATCCCAGAATGCGTTGTTGTAGTTCGTTGAATAGTGAACTGTTGAGTTCAAGCGTGCACCAGCGTTGTCGTAACTGTTACGACCATATGTGTTTTTATAGAAATCATATGTTTTTGCAGCGTTGACGTGTGCACTGACAGCAGCGCGGTCATATGTCGCGTTAAAGACGTTATCTGCATCTGCCCAGAGTGTTCCTGGGAGTGATGTCCGGTTTTTCGCGTCGTATGTGTAGACACCTTTACCACGCGTCGTATCTTGAAGATAGTACGTTGAACCGCTCAACGTCGTATTGAATGTTGCGCTTGTACCAAGTACTGTCGTACCTGTTGCGTGAGCGAGTTGGTCAAACTTGTTAAGTACTTTACCTGAGTTCGCATCGATGAAGTATGTCCAACGTGATGGCTCTTTGCCCGCGAGGACAGTCGATGTGACTTTGTATGCATACACAGCATCATCTTTTACTGGATAGATGACGAGTTCTGCTTTTGGAGCGACTTCGAATTTAGAAGCCTTGATTGCTTTTTGATAAAGCTTGATCGCTTTCTTTTCAGAGAGCGTTGCTTTTTTCGCGAGACCTGGTTTTCCTTTAACGTTGATCGCATCGTTTACGACTGCTTTCAAAGTACCGTCTTTCGCGACGTTCCCGACGACGACACTACCAAAGACAGGGACGCCATCCACTTCTTGTTGGAGACGTACGATCTGTGAAGATCCGTCTTTTTCGACGTTCTGAACAGCAAAGTCACCTTTTTTGTTCACGAAATCTTTAACGATCGTTGCAGCTGGTTCTGACGAAGCTTTCGTGAGTTTACCAGACTGAAGACCTTCTGCACCTACGACTGTAGGAACAACAAGTACACTTGCGACAAGCGATGTAGCGAGAAACTTTTTCAAAATAAATCGCCTCCTTGTTTGGGTTGAGTCTAACTATGCCAAAGAATGAAGAAAGCGAGAATAAGTCATTCGAATTAAATCGAATTTTCTGAATATAGTCCGTAGTACCTGGACTGAATTATTAACTGTAAAAGATATTTCAAGACGAAAAAAGAACCATTCAAGAGAATGGTTCAGCGAATGCGTTGGTAGAGATGGTGGACGTCATCTCGGGTCTCATCAATTTTAAAATCATGTGGATCAAGCTCGATTCCTTGCTTTGAAGCAAAGCGTTGGATTTTCTCGAATGATTTCCAAATTTCGATATCCGGTCCTTCGTGCTTCCAGAAGACATAACGCGCAGCTGGAATCCGGTGACCTTTCATTCCTTTTGGGATGCCATCGAGTGAGGAGACGGGATACCCGACACATTGGGAGTATTTGGTTCCATTTCGTTCGAGTGAGATATCAAGCGGATAGCTATCTGGCTTTGCAGGAATCTCATGTGAACGTCTTGAAAATTCACGCCAGAGTTCCGGCATCAACGTATGCAGTTCGTTTTCTTCGCAAGTCAGTCCAAGACCAACAAAATAAAATTCATGACGTTCCACGATTTTCGGATGCATGAGAATCTCCTTTCCGTATTTATGACACGTCTTTGATTAGCGAACGTTTCAAGTCTAGAAAAAGACGCGTAAAGGTAGCATCCCATTGTGTACCCATGCCTTCTTCTAAGATAGATAAAGCTTTCTCAACAGGCATTCCCTTACGATAGGGACGATCGGATGTCATCGCATCGTAGGCATCGGCAATGGCCATGATTCGACCGAACAGTGGAATGTCTTCTCCTACGAGACCTTCCGGATACCCCTTTCCGTCGTAGCGTTCGTGATGGTACTTTACCCCAGGAAGAATCGGTTGTAACGTCTTTGGGAGCTGAACTTGCGATAGAATGTGCACACCGATGACAGGATGTTGTTGGATGATCTGAAATTCTTCGTCAGTCAAGCGTCCTTCTTTCAACAACACATCATCTCGAATCCCAATCTTTCCGATATCATGTAATAGCGCTGATTTACGTAACAACTCGATTTGTTCGTGCGGCAGGTTTGCAGCAGTAGCGATTTCGACGGAATAGGCAGCAACGCGAAGCGAGTGTCCGGCCGTGTAAGGATCCCGGGCATCGAGTGTTGCCGCAAATAACGTAAACAGACTATCGAGCAATTGCTCATTTTGTTCATCGCGTTTTTTGATTCCTTCCATCATCAGGTTAAAGCCGGAGACGAGATGAGAAAATTCATCAGAATAGGGATTCGGTAACGAGATGAGTCGATTATTTTCGACATCTTGAATCCCTTGCTGGAGAATCGCAATCGGCTTTCGGATGTTTTCATAAAGAAGAAGACTACAAAACGTCGCGACGGACAAGATGACGACTAAGATGAGTGTCGCCCAACTCCAGTAGGAACGAAGGCTCTCATTTTCCGTTAGTTGTACAGCTGAGGCGAGAACGAACAGCATGACCGGAAAAACGCCGATGATCAAGGTGCTGATGAGCATCTTGTGTCTTAACGTGACAACCGTCGTTTTTTTCGGAACATCGAATCTGCGATCAAGAGCATGTTTCTCTAAAGTAAGTAGCATCTGCTCCGTGACACGATAAGTCAGAAAAAACTCGATCAAAGCGTGGAGAATTGCGACGAGGACAGCACCAAAACAGGCGAGACCGATCAAATAGTACGGCATTCGTAACCATCCTTGAGAGATCGCGAGTGCCGTTAAAAGTGACGAAGGAACCGAGAGACCTAAGAAGTGTGGTCCCATGATTCGCTGAACTGTCAGAACCGGAAACCGATGCGCTGTCCGATAAGCATTTTGAAAAGAAGACAGCGAAGGAAAGTCAGTTTGAAAGAAGTATCGTAAAGAGCGAACATGCTTTGAGTAGACGAGATATTCTAATAAAACCATTAAACTAACAGAAAAAAACATGATACCAATTAGAATGAGTTGTTCTGTACCGGTAAAAGTCAGTGTCTCAAAAATAAATAGACATCCGACGCCGAACACAGCGACAAATGAACCAATTAAATAGTTTCTAAGCAAATGACGTTCAAAACGTTTTATAGCGCTCATTGTATCCTCCTTATGTAATCATCAGAGTGATTTCAGCGTACCGTGAAACAAAAGAAGAAATCCGGTCATTTTTACAAAAAAGGAGAGTGATTTTTAAAATAACCGATTAATTTAAATTCCAAAAAATAGGTATGGTCGAAAAGAACTAATTATCTTAAAAGCGATTGATTAACGAAATAAAATAACCTATGATTTGAATATTCAGAAAAGTATAGTAATCACATGCTTTTCACTACTACATAGGGGGTCAATTCACGTGGGGAAAAAGAAACAGCTTAGTCTAGCCGTTCTATCTGGAATTACGGCAGCTGCTTTTGCTGTTGGTCCGGTGTTACCTGGTGGGCAGGTAACGTCCGTACAAGCAGCCGAAAAAGTAGCACCTGGTGCACCGATGGATTTAAACACGGTCGATCAGGATCGATTAGCAAAAGTGCTTGAAAAACGTGGGGTCATTTCAAAAGCAGCTTCAACAGAAGCAAAACAACAAGCCGTTCAAAAGTATCTGGACAAAAAGGCGAACGGAAAACCGGCTGCTGATCACGATCATGATCATGAATCCAGTAAAGAAGCAGCATTTGATAAGAAGACAAAAGACTTCTTAACAAAGCAAAAGGAAAAACTTGCTAAACAATTGAAGAAAAAACACGGAAACTACAAAAAAGGCAATCCAAACGGCTTCGTCAAAGTAGATAAAGCGAAACAGGCAGCCTATAACGGTGCAACACGGACGGATAAAGTCCTTGTCCTCCTCGTCGAGTACAGCGACTTCAAGCACAACAACGTCGTTCAAGAACCTGGATATATGTACTCAGATGACTTCAATCAAAAACATTACCAAGATTTAATGTTTGGTGATAAAGAATTCGAACTTTTCAATGGTGACAAAGTAAAGACGTTCAAACAATACTATGAAGAACAATCAGGTGGTAGTTATTCAGTCGATGGTACGGTATCGAACTGGTTGACGGTTCCTGGTACAGCGAAGGATTACGGTTCAGATAATCCTGCTGGTGGAAACGATAACTTACCGGGATCAAAAGGACCACGTGGTCTCGTCAAGGATTCGTTAGCGGCAGCTGTTAAAGCTGGCATTAACTTAGCAGATTACGATAAGTTCGACCAGTACGATATGGATGGAGACGGTGACTTGAACGAACCAGATGGTCTCGTCGATCACTTGATGATCATTCATGCGGGTACGGGACAAGAAGCAGGTGGCGGTACTCTTGGTGACGATGCAATCTGGTCACACCGCTGGACGTTAGATGGTGTTCATCCGGTAGCAAATACGACAGCAAGTGTTGATTACTGGGGTGGAAAAATGGCTGCTTATGATTACACGGTGCAGCCTGAAGATGGTGCGGTTGGTGTCTTCGCGCACGAATTTGGTCATGATCTTGGACTTCCTGATGAGTACGATACGAAGTACACGGGTCAAGGTGAACCAGTCGCTTCATGGTCCATCATGAGTGGTGGTAGCTGGAACGGAAATATCGCCGGAACAGAACCAACAAGTTTCTCACCACAAAACAAAGAGTTCTTCCAAAATGTGATGGGTGGAAACTGGGCGAATATCCAACAAGTTGATTTTGATTCCTTAGATAAGCTAGGAACAGCTTCGTACCTCGATCAGAGCGTCACGAAATCGAAAAATCCAGGAATCATCAAAGTCAACTTACCGAAAAAACCGGTAAAAGGCATCGCACCGGCATTTGGTAAAAAGTATTACTACAGCACAAAAGGGAACGACTTGCATACATCCATGACATCCCCGGAGTTTGATTTGACGAATGCGAAAGAAGCGAAGTTCGACTTCAAAACATTGTATGATATTGAATATAACTACGACTTCTTGACTGTTACAGCGACGGCGGATGGACAATCAAAAGTCATCGATACAATCGGTGATGAAGATACAGATGGAGATCAGCGCGCTGATTCTACTAAAGGAGCATGGGTAGATAAATCGTACGATCTCAGCGAATTCGCGGGTAAAAAAGTGACATTGAAATTTGATTACGTCGGAGACGCTGGTCTTGCGCTAGATGGATTCGCACTTGATAACGCGAAGCTAACGGTTGACGGTAAAGTCGTCTTTGAAGATGATGCAGAAGGTACGCCGAAATTCACGCTTGACGGTTTCGTCGCATCAGACGGTTTCTCTTACGCAGATAACGCATACTACCTCGAATGGCGTAACTATGCAGGCTCGGATAAAGCACTCGAGCATGCACGCGGCGTGAAGTATAACACAGGGCTTGTCGTCTGGTACGGTGATTCGAGCTTTGACGATAACTGGGTAGGTGTTCACCCAGGTGAAGGATTCCTTGGAGTCGTTGACTCACATCCTGAAGCAATTGTCGGAACACTCAATGGTAAACCGGTCACGACAGGAAGCACACGTTACCAAATCGCAGATGCTGCGTTTAGCTTTGATAAAGCACCTGCATGGTTGATTGATTCGCCATCACGTGGAACATACGATTATAAAGGTCTCCCAGGTGTGACAAAGTTCGATGATTCGAAATCGTATATCAACCAGTTGATTCCGGATGCAGGGAAACTACTCCCGAACAATGGTTTGAAGATTGAAGTCATCGGTGAAGCAAAAGATAACTCTGCTGGAGCTGTCTGGATCCACCGTTAAAACAGAAGAACAGGTTCAGTTTCGGCTGAACCTGTTTTTTGTTTTAGTTATGTAGAAGAAGTGGAATCAATTGGAAAAACATTGGTCTGACAACTTGACTTTTAAAGCGCATCCATTCTATACTTACGTTAGCTTAATATTGTTATTGTCATTACGGATTCACATCGTGTCACGAACAATCTTTTCGTTGCTCCATGTATTTCGGGACAATAATGAATTCTTTTCATATGCCCAGCATATGTATTAAGTAATTTATTTTTGGAGGTTGTTCCCATGAACACAGGTAAAGTAAAATGGTTTAACGCAGAAAAAGGTTTCGGTTTCATCGAAGTTGAAGGCGGAGAAGACGTATTCGTACATTTCTCAGCAATCACTGGTGAAGGCTTCAAAACTCTTGACGAAGGTCAAGAAGTTGAGTTCGAAATCACTGAAGGCGCACGTGGAGCACAAGCTGCTAACGTCGTAAAACTTTAATTTCAACTATTCAATCGTCCCTTTTCGGAGGGGCGGTTTTTTATTAGACTAATATCTTGAATTCAAGATAAATGTGAGATATACTCCAATTACCAAATCATTGACAAGGAGTGAGGAAGATGGAATTACTCGGAATTCATCATGTATCGATCTTAACAGGCATGGCGGAACGCAATTATCAATTCTACACACAAATACTTGGCATGCGTCTGATCAAAAAGACTGTCAATCAAGATGACACGACATCGTATCATTTGTTTTATGGAGATGCGGAAGGGAATCCAGGAACGGACTTGACGTTTTTTGATATTCCGCATCTTGGAACGGGCGTACCGGGGGCATCGAGTATCTCTTCGACATCGCTTCGTGTCAAAACAACGGCTGCACTTCATTTTTGGAAACAACGTTTTGAAGCGAAAGGTGTGGATCACGATGAAATCGTCGAGCGAGCAGGGCGTCGAACACTCGCCTTTCGTGATCAGGAAGGAACACGTTTGATTCTCGTCGCAGAAGATGGTGAGGTAGGTGTCACAGGTGGTGTACCATGGCCGCAAGAAGAAATTCCATCGGAGCATGCAATCGTTGGACTAGGAGCCGTCACATTGACGGTCAACGATCCGACGTTGACGATCCGTGTACTGACGGAAGTCATGGGATTCCGAAAAGTAGGTTCTTATCCATCTTTAGCAGGTGACTTTGCACCGATTGAAGTCTATGCAACGGGAGAAGGTGGTATCGGAGCAGAGGTTCATATCGAGGCACGTCCAGATCTCGACCGAGAACGTCTTGGTCGTGGTGGCGTCCATCACGTCGCGTTCCGAGTACCGAACAGTGATGAATATGAAAAGTGGGTCGAACGCCTGAATGCCTATCACTTACCGAACTCTGGTAAAGTCGATCGTCACTATTTCCAAGCTCTTTACTTCCGGGAACCGAACCATATCTTATTCGAACTCTCGACAGATACACCGGGATTCGCGACGGATGAGTCGGTTGAAACGTTAGGGGAGACGCTTGCGTTACCACCATTTCTTGAACCAAAGCGAGCTGCCATCGAAGCGCGGTTACGTCCACTTGAAATCTGACAATCCTGTGACACAGGTCACAGAAGGATCGTCCATCCCGTATACTAAGAACAGGAATCAAGAAAAAGGAGTGACGGGATGTTAAGAACTACGCTTGGGCAATTCCGAATGATTGCGATACTAGAAGGAATCTCGTTTTTAGTCTTACTGTTGATTGCGATGCCGTTGAAGTATATGGCGGATATTCCGCAAGCTGTTTCGGTCGTGGGTGCACTTCACGGTGTCTTGTTCGTCATGTATGCACTCTGGCTCGCGGTCGTGAAATTCAAATACGATTGGTCGATCGTCAAAGCGGGGATTGCGTTCATCGCATCATTCATCCCGTTTGGTACGTTCGTGCTCGACTGGAAGCTAAAACAGGAAGCAACAAACGCGTAAATTGTGTATACTGAATAGAGCACGGCTGTGGATAACTGTTTTTGTCTATGCGAAGCAGGTTATCCACAGCTTTTTTCTGTGGATAATTTTTAGGAGGATATATCATGTCAACATTTGAAACATTACACATCAGTGACCTGTGGATAAAAAAATTACAAAAACAAGGCATCAAGGAACCAACACCGATTCAAGAACAGGCGATTCCGTCATTACTCGACGGACGCGACTTGATTGGTCAAGCGCAAACGGGAACAGGGAAGACATTAGCGTTTCTCTTGCCAATCCTTGAGCAAATCGATGTCGAATCACAAACAGTACAAGCATTGATCGTCGCACCGACACGCGAACTTGCGCGTCAAATTGCCGATGAGACGCATAAACTGATTCGGAACACGGAACAGTACCGTGCGCTTGCTGTATACGGTGGACAAGACGTCTTTAAACAGATTCAACGCCTCGGTCGGATGCCACAAATCATCATCGGGACACCAGGACGAATTCTTGACCACGTCGGTCGCGGTACACTTGATTTAAGTGAATTACGGACGCTTGTCTTGGATGAGGCGGACCAAATGCTGCAAATCGGTTTCTTGCCAGAAATTGAAGACATCATCGAAGCAGCACCGGTTGATCGTCAATTCGTCATGTTATCTGCAACGATGCCACCGAAAGTAGAGGAACTGGCGAAAACGTATTTGCGTAATCCAGTCGAAGTACAGGTGGAGGCGGAAAGCATTACTGTTGAAGCGATCGAACAGTTCGTCGTCGAAACAACGGATCGCCGCAAGCAAGCGACACTGCGGACGATGCTTGACGAGATGCGTCCGTACGCAGCCATTATTTTCTGCCGTACACAACGTCGCGTTAGTAAATTGAACGAAGAAATGCAGATGCAAGGGTATCCGACGGATGAATTGCACGGTGGACTAACGCAAGGGAAACGTGAAAAAGCGATGGCGAAGTTCTATCAAGGAAAAACACAATTCCTGATCGCAACAGATGTTGCTTCGCGTGGACTTGATGTGACAGGTGTGACACACGTCTTTAACTATGATTTACCGGATGATGCGGAAAGCTACGTTCACCGGATTGGTCGGACAGGACGTGCTGGGAACGACGGAATTGCCGTTTCCATCGTAACACCAAAAGATGGTCGGACGTTCCGTGATATGGAACGGGAATTGAACATCTCGGTCACGCCGATCGTCGTCGAATTGTCTGAAGAAGCGATTCGCGCACAGCACGATCAAAGTAAAGGATCACGGAAGACGACAGAAGGACGTGGAAACACACGTCGTTCGAATAACCGTCGCCCGGGACGTGCACATCGTAAATAAACAGAAACAAGATAAAAAAGCCGGTCTACTTCTCTTATCAAAAGAGAAAATAGACCGGCTCTTGTTTTATTTGGCGTAGACCATCTGACCACCGAGATGACCAGTATAAGCAAGTAGTCCGCTACCGACGATGGCAACAACGAAACTGAGTAATAAAAACATTTTTTTGTTCGAGCGGTAACCTAACAAAAGAAATAACAGCGAGACACCAAAGGCAACAAGACTGAACAGTGCAAAATGCTCATGATTTTCGATGGCAGCATGGGTAACGCTGCTTAAATTCGCTTCCGCATACTCTTCTGCTCCGTCTCCAGACAAATAGGCAGCGACTCCGGAAATCAGACCGACGACTAACGTAAAAAGGGCAAACAGTTTGAATTGTGTCCACTTCAGACTGATGAGTAATAGGATCGTCGCAAATAATAAAAGTGCAATCGGTGCATGGACAAGAAGTGGATGAAGCGGTACGTTCCCCAACATATCAAAAACCTCCTTGGATAAGTATGGTAAAGCATAATTTCACTTTACCCTGCTTATCTGACAGTTAACTGACACCGTTTTAAAGAGTTGGGAAATGAATGATGAACCGTGTACCTTCACCTAATGTGGAATCAATGGAAATCGTTCCGCCATGTTGCTCCGCAATGGATTGAGCGATTGATAACCCAAGACCGGTTCCTGTTCCGTGACGCGAATGGTCCCCCCGGTAAAAACGCTCGAATATTTTAGTTTGTTGATTGGAAGCGATACCGATTCCGCGGTCCTGTATCGTCAACTGGCGTTCTGTAGTAGTTTCTTCGAGAGAGACATCAATGACGTCATCGCTGTAGACAAGAGCATTCTCAAGAAAGACCGTCAATAAGCGGTTCAATTGATGGGTATCTCCCTTCATGCGTAAGTCAGGCATTATCGAAGCGTGGATGACGCGATTCGAGTAGGCGTGCTGAAAACGTTCGACGGTCTTTTGAACGAGCGAACTAAGGTCAACTTCCTGTTTCGGTGAAGGTTGTCCTTCTCGCGCAAGCAATAATAAATCAGAGACTAAATACTGCATGCCTGCCGTTTCTGCTTTAACGTCCTCTAGAATCGTACGCCCTTCATTCGAAAGTGATTCCGCTTCTAGCAATTCAATCCCGCTGTAGACGATTGTCAGAGGTGTCCGTAGTTCATGTGAAGCATCGGACGTAAAACGACGTTGACGATCGAATGCTTGTTGCACCGGAATGACGGCTCGACCAGCAAGGATATATCCGACTAGCGTCAGGACAATCGTTGCGAGCACCGCGATCCCCGCCAGAACGGCAATCAATCGCTGTAAGGTGTCTTCGGTCGGAGAGATGTCCTTCATCAGTAGTAGCCGTCCTTCTTCGGTACTCCGTTGATACAGCAAGAAGTGTCGATCATCCCATTCCACTTGTTGCGTCGTATCATTCGAGCTTAAAAAACGGCGCAGTGTTTTGGACTCGACGTCTGGCGGCAGACTTGCATAGCGTTCGTTTCCTGAACCATCGAGTAACTGGAAGTAGATCGGATTTCGAATGAAGTGATCCTCCCCATGCTCGATCCGTTCGAAGATATCTCGATCAGATACGCTCTTCAATTGATTCAATTCCATTCGATTCAGCAATTGAGCGTTCGTGACATACACACCAATCAGGATAAGGACTAGTACAAGAAAAAACGAGCCACTGAATAACAAGGTCAGTCGTTTTCGAATCGATTCAAGCATGCGGATCACCTAAACGATAACCGAATCCGCGAACTGTCCGAATCAAATTAGGAGCACCGACCGCATCTAATTTTTTTCGAACGAGTCGGACGAGCGCATCGAGCGCGTTATCCGTAATATCCGCCCTGATCCCCCACACGACTTCGATGATCAATTCACGACTCATCACCTGTTCAGGTCGTCTTAACAGTAAGGAAAGGAATTCAAATTCACGTCGTGTTAAATCGATTGGATGTCGCTCGTAAGAAATCGTTTGTGAGGACAGATCGAGGAGTAGTCCATTGAAAGAAACCGTCGACACGAATGCCTTTTGTTGACGACGACTGAGCGCGCGCAGTCGTGCCAGTAATTCATTCGATTGAAACGGTTTAACGAGATAGTCATCGGCTCCACTATCGAGACCATGAACGAGATCGATTTCCGTATCGCGAGCAGTCAGCATCAAGATGCCGCCTTCAAACTGTTCTTGCCGTAAGGTAGCGGCGACTTCGACTCCGCTCTTACGAGGCATCATCCAATCGAGAACGAGTAAGTCATAGCGATACGTCTGACATTGGAGGAGCGCTTCCACTCCATCCTGCGCAACATCTACCTGATATCCTGCCCGCTCCAAATGGAGGCGTAACATCTTCGCAAGACGCTGATCATCTTCTGCTACCAAAACGCGCATGCACATCGCTCCTCTTTTTTTCTCATTATCCCATAGTTGCCGTCAGTTAGTTGTCAGTTTTTTTCGATACAGTAAACGTAACAAGAAGGGAGAGGAAACAGATGAAACCAAAACCATTTGCGAAATGGCTCGTCGGGCTTAGTAGTTCCGTCTTCATCGGACTTGCGATTGGTCAGTTGAGTGTCAGTTCGAACGATTCCTCTACGACACCTGTTTCGACAGGCGATACGTATTCGAACGATACGACGCTACCATCTCAAGGGAATCAGTATAGCGATGATGATGGCGAATACGAAGGGGATGATGGATATTACGAAGATGACGATGATGATCAATGGCAAGGTGATGAATCGTCTGGCTTCAGTCAACCCGGTGGATCAAGTGACGGTCAGTCTAGCCATTCGAGGTAAGGAGGAGGAAGATGGAGCGACAATTGTATGCGATGCATAATCAGGTGCGGTTCGTGACGGATCAGCCGATCGATGAAGCAGAATGGGAGGAACTTGTCCGATTCTTTCATTATGTGGATCGGCAGTGGTCACGCTTTGATAAGCAAAGTGAAGTCAGTCGATTGAATCGCTTACGGATCGGCGACACGTTATCTGTGTCCTTACCGTTAGCCCGCTTACTGGCCCGCGCCACGCGATACTTCGAGCAGACCGAACGTTATTTTTCCCCATTCCTGCTGGCGCAACAACAAGCCAATGGCTATCGCCAATCATTTCCCTTCACACAAGCTGTCGCTTATGAAGAGGTTGCTCCACCAGAGATCGCCCCGTTCATCATTGAAGGATGTGACGTGACGCGAGTCGGAGGCGGTTTTATCGACCTAGGTGGAATCGGAAAAGGAGCTGCCGCGATGATCGCAGCGCAGCGACTACGAAAAAGCTGGAGTCGTGGATTGATTGAAGCGGGAGGTGACGTCATCGTCTGGTCCGAGGAGGAACCATGGAATATCACGATCACGCATCCCGAGACCGAACAACGCGTCGCTGACATGCAATTACGACAAGGTGCGATTGCGACATCGAACCGTGTCTATCGATCGTGGAAGACGGACGGACAGACGCATCATCATTTGTTAGATGGACGAACAGGACGTCCGACGAGAAGTCCGATTCTTCAAGTGACGGCATCTGCGCCACAACTCTATGAAGCCGAAGTCATGACGAAGCTTGCCTTTCAGATGACAGAGACAGAACGTCAAGAAAAGCTGTTTCGTTGGTTTCCAAAAGGACGATTATTGATTTTGGATACTGCTGGGGAATGGCGAAGTGAACAGAAGGGAGTGAGTGAGACATGGACTGGATGAAATGGTTGTTCTCAACATGGACGATGATCCGGTTGAGTGGATTAAGTGGGCACTTCTTCATGACGATTTCTGTCTTAGCGGGATTGCTCGGTTCCTACCCGGCACTCAAAAAACAAAAAGCACGACTGCATCACGTGCACTTATATAGTGGCTGGGCAGGTTTGCTCGCAATCGTCCTTCATGCGACGCTCATCATCGTCGATTCATACGCACCACTGACGATCTTTGAAGTCCTGATTCCGGGCCAAGCTTCTTATGAACCACTCTGGAATGCGCTAGGAACGATCAGTCTCTACTTATTCGGATTCGTTCTCGTGACTTCGGATTTCTTAAAGGAGACGTTAGGCAAGACGCTTTGGAAATTGACACACTGGCTGGTCTTACCTGCTTGGCTATTAATGACGGCACATGGTCTTTTCATCGGTACGGATACCGGAACCCTGTTCACGACGATCTGGTACGCTATCTCAACACTGACGATGTTTACGCTCGTCCTTTATCGGATACGGATCCGTCCTGTGCAACGGACTCGAACTTCAGCAAAAGAGCGCTCAGTCATACGCTGAGCGCTCTTTTCATTGTCGGGCGAGCCAAGCTGTCCATTCGTTAAAGGCAGCGTCCCGATTCTCGATATAGTTGTGATCACTATCGACAATCGCTTCCTCGAACGGACTGTCGGATAGCAATAAGTCATGATGGAGTGCTTTGATCGATGTTTCGTCCCTTTCTGACGTCATAAGCAACATCGAGCGATCGGCTAGACGTTCTTTTAGCGTCAGTAAATTCCAAGTCGTATGATGGTGCTTCAACTCATCGAGTAACGCGTCAGCAACGGCACCATTTAGGAAACCAGCTCCTCGTTCGAGTACACCGTGTAGCGCAGCTTCGTATTCCGGATGTTCGAGGACGAGCTGACCGACGAGACCAAAATTAAACGGAGAGATTCCGACATAATGTGCAGCCTCTGGTGTCTCAGCAAAAGCATGTAGACCGGCGAAACCGCCCATGCTATGACCAACGACGGTAATCTGATCCGCCTTGATGCCATGTTCGGCAGTGAAAGACTCTGAGCAGACGTGCTGTAGTGTCGCGGTCGCGTCTTCCAAAACATGTTGGAATCGGAAGGTTCCAGGGCTCCCGATCGTTCCACGATACGACGTGACGAGTACATGGTACCCTGCACTTTGAAGTTGAACTGCCCAGTCCATGTTCAACTGTTTCCCGGGAAATCCGTGGAAGAGGACAATCAGTGGAGCATTCGCTGTATGTTCAGGTGAATAGAGACGGGCAATCAACTGTTCTGAACCACCGCTTGGAACATGGAGATAGGATAGTGTTGCCTTTTTCGTGATCGTTTCCAAAAAAACACGCTCCTTCATAATCATTTTCTAAGTCTTAGTGTGCGTGAAGATGCACGATCATGCAATGATTAAGTGTATGAACTAAAAAGATGGGATACCCTTCTGGGCATCCCATCTTTTGTATGGTGTAGCTTAGAATACTTTTGTCGTCCATGATTCACAGTTCCATAAGTCTGTCGCAACAGCTTCATAGAATTCTGGTTCGTGTGAGATCAACAGGACGGTTCCTTTGTACTCTTGTAACGCACGTTTTAATTCTTCTTTGGCTTCGACGTCCAAGTGGTTCGTCGGCTCATCGAGTACGAGGATGTTCGATTCCGTATTCATCAATTTACAAAGACGGACTTTCGCTTTTTCCCCACCGCTGAGCACTTCGATTTTCGATTCGATGTGTTTCGTCATCAAACCACACTTCGCGAGCATAGCACGGACTTGTTGTTGTGTCAGAGACGGGAACGTATTCCAAATCTCTTCGATACACGTATTCGAGTTCTTCTCTTTAACTTCTTGTTCGAAGTACCCGATATGCAAGTTCTCGCCTCGCTCAACGACACCCGAGACAGCTGGAATTTCACCGAGCAAACTCTTGAGCAACGTCGATTTCCCGATTCCGTTCGCACCGTGCAACGCAATCTTCTGCCCACGTTCGATCGTCAGATCAAGAGGGCGCGAAAGTGGCTCATCGTATCCGATGACGAGACCTTTTGCTTCGAACATCAATTTACTTGGTGTCCGTGCTTGGAGGAAGTGGAACTCTGGTTTTGGACGCTCTTGCGCAAGTTCGATGACATCCATCTTATCGAGCTTCTTCTGACGCGACATCGCCATGTTCCGTGTCGAGACACGGGCTTTGTTCCGGGCAACGAAGTCCTTCAACTCAGAGATTTCCTGCTGTTGACGCTTGAACGCGGACTCGAGTTGCTTTTTCTTCGCTTCATGGATCGTGACGAAGTTGTCGTAATCACCGACATAACGATTCAATTCTTGATTTTCCATATGATAAATCAAGTTGATGACGCTATTGAGGAATGGAATATCGTGCGAAATCAAGATGAACGCATTCTCATATTCATTCAAGTAGCGTTTCAACCATTCGATATGCTGGACATCGAGATAGTTGGTCGGCTCATCAAGTAAGAGAATGTCCGGTTTTTCAAGAAGGAGTTTGGCGAGCAGGATTTTCGTCCGCTGTCCACCACTGAGCTCTTGTACATCCCGGTCGAGTCCGATCTCATCGAGCCCAAGACCGCGCGCGATTTCTTCGACTTTTGCATCGATCGTATAGAAGTCGTTATTCGTCAGAATGTCCTGCAAGACGCCGACTTCTTCGAGCATCTTTTCCAGTTCTTCTGGCTCGACTTCGCCCATTTTACCGTACAAATCATTGATTTCCTGTTCGATGTCGAACATGTACTGGAATGCACCTTTAAGTGCATCGCGGATGGTTAATCCTTTTTCAAGGACAGCGTGCTGATCCAAATAACCAACGCGTACATGCTTCGCCCATTCGACTTTTCCTTCATCCGGCTCAAGTTGCGACGTAATGATGTTCATGAACGTCGATTTTCCTTCACCGTTCGCACCGACGAGACCGATGTGCTCGCCTTTTAACAGGCGGAAGGAGACATTTTCGAAAATGGCGCGGTCACCGAATCCGTGACTTAAGTTAGATACCGTTAAAATACTCATAATTACTCCTTATTTCATGAATTCCTGTGACTTAGACGCCTGTCCGTTTTTTCTGGTTGTTTGCTTTTTTCGTCTGTTGGCTCGTCAATTGTTTCGTTTGTGTTCCTTGTAAGCCAGTCGGACGTTTTGTTTGCGCTTGTTTTTTTGCTTTCAAGCGTTCGATCATTGCCTCTTGCAATGATAGTTTTTTTGGTTGTTCACTCATGTTCGTTCACCTCGATTGATTCGTTCTTACTTTCTAGTATGCCAAAAAAAACGTCTCTTGGAAATGAAGAGACCTGATTTTACATCTCAAAGTGTATCGGCAAGATAGACGACGTAACAATTTCGGTCGATATCGATTTCACAGCTGTCACGCTCAAACACACCGTGTCCTTCGACTTCAATTTTGTCCTTGATCAAAAAACGCATCGCTTGGACGTGATTCGGAACCGTTGATGTCTTTAAGAGCGGTTGCGCGCTGTCAGATAAATATTCTCTGAACTCGATATGAATTTGATGCGGTGGATAAACGCGTTCTTCTGTCGCACGCGGTGATGCCTTGATATGATCGACAATCAATTGATCGTAATCACCTGCCATCTCATTGGAACGAAGCTCGTATTGATGTCCTTCGATGATATGAAATTCGCAGAGTTGGTGGGCGATGATCTCTTCCGGTTCAATCGCATAACGATCATATTGATAGATCGGATGGAATTCACCATTTTCTTCAACGTAGTAGGCAAGTGACATGCGTAAATCCTCCTTTTCGTTCTATAGATACTATTACCACATTGAAGGAAAAAAAGTTCCGACAGAACAAAGAAACTTTTCTCTCCAAAAAAGCGTATACTATCCATAACGAGAGTCAAAGGAAAGGGGACTGAGACGGTGAATTGGATGAAACAAGCGACACTAGCTGCAACACTGTTGATCGGAACGACACTGAGTGGGTGTGGATCGGATGATGCACGAGCGGAACGACCAGATGATCCGGATTGTGATGACTATGAGTATGATAATGATGAAGGCGTTTGGTACTGTGATGATAGTTCATCAACCCATTCAGGATACTATTACTGGGGTGGTAGTTATTTCGCATCACGTGCCTTGATGCATAGTGCGATGCGAACGAAAGGGTATACGCCGAAATCAAAAGAAGTAAAGAGTTATAACACGAAGACAAAGGGATTCGGAACAGGCTCATCTTCCGGCTTTTTCGGCGGATGAATAGACGACAAACCTTTTACGGAGACATCGATCGTTTTTGGGATGTGCTAGACGGGGAACCGTACGCTGTGACGGAAATCATGCCCATCTCGGAAGAACGAATCGACCAACTGCATATCGCGGCGCAAGAAGTTTACAAGATATTTGAAAAAGTACTTCCGATTCTTCGATCGATGGATGATGAGGCACTGCTCGAGCTGGGCTTTCCAGTTGAAAGTCTCGCTTTTTTACGACTCGAGACGATGCGACCGTTGACCGTCATCGGACGCTTTGATTTCATTGCGACGGCAGATCGTATCTCACTCATGGAATGGAACGCGGATACGCCGACTTTCATTAAAGAAGTATTTGAAGTCAATGATGTCGTAGCGGAAAAACAAGGTTTTGAACGGGTCAACGATGGGGAAAACAAATGGCTGAAGGCAACTGTCCGTCGTGCGATCGAAGCCGCGATACATCGGACGAAACAGCATCCGCATGTCGTCTTCACCTCACATGGTGACCACATCGAGGATCGATTGACAGCTGAGTATTTGCAGTCGTTTTGGAGTGATGCGACCTATTGTCCACTTCATGCATTAGAGATTCGTCCGGAAGAAGGTCTGTACGATGAGGCTGGTAAAAGAATCGATATCTTATATCGTCAAACCTTTCCGATTGAGATGGCCTTACTTGACCGGGATGAGGACGGAAAAAATTTAGGACAATTACTCCTGCAACTCGTCGAGACGGGTCGACTCGAAATCATCAATCCACCGTCTGCCTTTTTAATGCAAGCTAAGTCGGTTCTTGCATTGATCTGGATGTTGCATGAAGCCAATCATCCGTACTTGAGCGAAACGGACCATATGACGATTACGCGTTACTTTTTACCGACGTACTTATCCGCTGATCCATTCATTTCAAGCCAGAGATCATTCGTTAAAAAACCAATCTTCGGGCGTGAAGGAGATACCGTGACGGTCCATGATGGACAAGGACATATCATGCTAAAGAATGAACAGCATACGTTTCGTGATCAACCGGCTGTTTATCAAGCGTATCAAGAATTACCGACGTACTCACTTCAGGAAGAGGGAGAAGTCGCGTATATGTATGGTGTCTTTATTTTAGGAGGAAGACCAAGTGCGATTGGTGTACGTGCCGGAGAACGGATTACCGGAAACCGTTCCTATTTCGTACCAATTGGTCGACAGCATGAAGGAGGGAGAAACGTATGAGAGCAGCAATTTTAGGAGCATCTGGTCTAGTCGGACAAGAACTCGTCGATCGTTTGTTGGCAGAAGATGCGTATAGCGAGGTACATGTTCTCGTTCGCCGCCCGATGCGCCGTTTTCATCCGAAATTGGAAGAATGGGTGATTGATTTTGATCGTGTGACAGAAATTGAACTACCTGTCGTCGACCATGTCTATTGTGCACTGGGCACGACGATCAAACAAGCAGGATCGCAAGAGGCATTTCGTCAGGTTGACTACACATATCCGATTGAACTTGGTCGTGAATTGTTAGACCTCGGGGCGACACGATTTGCCTTGATTTCGGCGCTCGGTGCCCATCCGAATGCGAAAACCTTCTACAATCGCGTAAAAGGGGACACGGAAAACGGATTACGTGTACTCGGATATGACGCGTTATTGATTTTTAGACCGTCATTGTTGCTAGGGGATCGAGATGAATTCCGCTTAGGCGAACAAGCGGCTGCGAAAATTTCGACGGTTTTACGCCCCTTGTTGAAGCGGAGTGCCATTGCTCCGATCGAAGCTGGTCAAGTCGCTGCGGCGATGATCCGTGAAACGTTACATGCACCGCCTGGAATTACAATCATTGAATCGAAACAGATGCAATCCTGAGCAGTCGAGTAGTCGACTGCTCTTTTTGTTATTCTTGTAACGTAAATAATATTTGACTCGTCAAATGATTTGCGGTTGAATGGTAAAGTGCTGTCTCATATATAAAAAAAGAAGTGAGACAATTCAGGCAAAACAGTGTATTCGTATCCTATCTGTTTCGTCACGCTTATCGTTTGGGGAAAGCGGGAAAAGATGATGGATTATGCACTTATTTAGGATTGATGAAAGGAGCCGATCATATGGCAGAGTTTGATCGCGATCAGGTCTACAAGACCGTTCCGCAAAAAGGATTCTTCGGGAATCCGAAAGGGTTGTTCACCCTCTTCTTCACTGAGTTTTGGGAGCGTTTCTCCTACTATGGCATGCGTGCCATCCTTATCTTCTACATGTACGATTCAGTTGCCAACGGTGGTCTAGGTATCGATAAGACGACAGCTGCGTCAATCATGGCAGTTTATGGTTCGCTCGTCTACATGTCAGGGATCATTGGGGGATGGGTAGCTGACCGTTTACTCGGTACGTCACGCACCGTCTTCTATGGTGGTATCTTGATCATGCTAGGGCATATCGTCCTTGCTTTACCAGCAGGCATTACAGCCCTCTTCATCTCGATGGGACTTATCGTCATCGGTACTGGTTTCTTGAAACCGAACGTATCGAATATCGTCGGTGATTTGTACAGCAAGACGGATAACCGCCGCGATGCTGGTTTTAGTATCTTCTACATGGGGATCAACGCTGGGGCATTCCTCTCACCACTCGTCGTCGGTGAAGTGGCTGACCGCGGTGGATATCATGCTGGTTTCGCACTCGCTGCCATCGGGATGTTCGCAGGACTTGTCGTCTTCGTCTTGACGAAAAAGAAAAACCTTGGTCAAGCGGGTACGTATGTCTTGAACCCATTAAAAGGGGACGAGAAAAAACGCTTCATCACGATCGCATCAATCGTTGTCGTCGTCGTTGCGGTACTCGGTGTCGTTGCATCGATGACAGGACTGTTGACGATTTCTCGTTTTACTTTAATGGTCACGATTCTCGGGATCTTGATTCCGATTGCTTACTTCACAGTCATGCTTCGTAGTCCAAAGATCACGGATGATGAGCGCTCACGTTTGATTGCGTATATTCCGTTGTTCATCGCAGCAGCGATTTTCTGGGCAATCCAAGAACAAGGTTCATACGTCCTCTCGATCTTCGCAAGTGAACGGACGAACCTTTCATTCTTAGGATTTGAGATTCAACCGGCATTCTTCCAATCGTTGAATCCGCTCTTCATCATCGTATTAGCACCTGTTTTTGCGAGCTTCTGGGTCAAACTCGGTGACCGTCAACCAACGACGATGCAAAAGTTCTCGTTTGGTCTTCTGTTCGCTGGACTTTCGTTCATCGTCATGACACTACCAGGTATCCTGTTCGGTGTGGAGACGTCAGTTAGTCCACTCTGGCTTGCACTGAGCTTCTTCCTCGTCGTCATCGGTGAGCTCTTCTTGTCACCAGTCGGTCTATCGGCAACAACAAAACTGGCGCCGGCAGCCTTCTCAGCGCAAACGATGAGTCTGTGGTTCTTGACGAATGCAACAGGTCAAGCGGTCAACGCACAAATCGTTAAATACTACACGAATGATACGGAGATTTTGTACTTCGGTATCACAGGTATCGTTGCCGTCATCTTCGGATTACTCTTGTTCGCTTTCGCACCAAAACTTCAAAAATACATGCGCGGTATTCGCTGATGCATGAAAAAAGACGCTTTCTCAATCGAGAAAGCGTCTTTTTATTAATCGTTCGTCCGAATATGGCGTAACCCTTCTGCGAGCAAGGCGACCAATGTTCCGAGGACGAGACCGTTTGACATCAGGGTCGTCACGAGTGGCGGTAAATCGGCCGTTGCCCCTTTCGGTAGTAACAACGCACCGATGCCGACGAGGACCGGGAGACCGACCGTGATCATCGCCGTTTGACGATTCAAGTCGCGGGCTGCTTCCGTGACGCCGATGATTGCCATTCCGGCAACGATCGGTGCGACCATCGCATAACCGACGGCGACGGGGATTTTAGCAATCAACCCGACGAATGGTGTCACGATACTGAGGAAGAGGCACGTGATGTTCGCATAGACGAACGCTTTGCGGTCCGTGTTATCTGTTGAGGCAATGAACCCAGCCGTTCCGGAAATGGCGACAGGACCGACCGTACCGAACAGACCAGCGAAGAGTTGTCCGATACCAGCCGTGATACCAGCTGTTCCGACTTGTCCTTTGACGGTTTCACCACGCTTGGCACTGATGATCCGTTCGATGACTTTGATGTTTGCTAAGACGTTTGTCATTAACAACAACGAGATGATGAGAGCTGTCGGTAATAAGCTCCAGTCGACATGAATACCGCCGAACGGCAACAAGCTCGGTAAAGTGAACAGTGGACCGTCGAAGCTTGGCATCTCGGCACGACCAATCAATGCAAACATGCTCCAACCGACGAGTAACGTGATTAATAAAGCGTACTGGCGTAAGCGATCGCTTCGTTCTAAATAAAGTGAGATCAAGACCGTCAGAATCGAGATGACGGCAGGTAATACTTGAATTCGTCCATCCTCGATATTGAGTAATCCTTTCATGACGGATCCGGACAGCTGTGCCGACAGCAACAGCATGTAGACTCCGATGACTTGCGGTGTAAAAAGGGGGACTAAGCGCCGTAAGACACCCGTCATCGTCAAGACGATACAGATGATACCGCTGAGTAGGAGTAAGAATCCAAGCGACTGTAATGTGTTTGAATAACTGCCGTACAATGTGACACCAATCGACGAATAAAGAGCAAATACACCCCACCAAATTCCAGCAGGACCTTCCATGATCGGTAGACGGTGTCCGAGCAGGACTTGAAAGAGACTTAAGATGGCAAATACGAATAGACAACGAGATAAGAAGGAAAGCGTCTCGGCACCCGAGAGTTCAAACGATGCTGCGATGGCAAGGGGCGGGGCAATGTTAGTACAGATGATGAATAAAAACCATTGAATCGTAGACACAAGGGTACGCGGCAAAACGTGAATCTCCTTTCGAAAAAACAATATTGGTTTCATCTTAAACCAATTCATGAAAAAGCGATAGGGATGCTTACAATGACTGAAAATTCTAATATTTGTTTTCATATGTGATTTAACACATAATATGGGGTATAACGGTAACGGGAGGGAATGAAATGAAAAAATGGAGTATAAGAATCATTGGAACGATTGCTGCGCTGTTGGCACTGCTCGTATTTGCCTTCATGATCTGGGCGCAGTTCGATTATGATGCATCTCCCCAAGCGATATCTTACGTGGAGACAGCTACACCACGTGAAGTGACATTTGGAAAAAAGACGAGTGACGTTGGATTCATCTTTTATCAAGGGGCAAAAGTTGATGCAGCGGCCTACAGTTATTACGGCAAGCAACTAGCGAAAGACGGGCACTTCGTCGTCATCCCAAAGCTACCGTTTCGGATTGCGTTGCTTGACTCAAGCGAAGGACTCGATATCATCGAGGATTATCCCCAAGTCAAAAAATGGTATCTGATCGGGCATTCGCTCGGTGGAAGCGCAGCTTCGACGATCGTCGAACAACATCCGAAAATTAAGGGGATCGTTTTCCTCGCGTCCTATCCGATTGATTCGATTGATGTGCCCTCGTTGACGATTTATGGTGGACGAGATGGTGTCTTACCAGTCGCTGATATCGAAAAAAGTAAACAGGACGTTCGAAAAGATGCGGTATTCCATGAAATTAAGCAAGGGAACCATGCGAACTTTGGTATGTACGGTCGACAAAAAGGGGATAACAGCAGCCCATTAACGCCAAAAGAACAACAGGACGAGTCGTTAGATGAAATCAAACGATTTATCGATACACCTTAATCAATTCTCTTAGTGAATAAACGACTCATCAATCAAATGAAAAGGATGGAGAGATTCTGGCACTGGGTCCGGAATCTCTCCATCCTTATTTCTACTGAGTTATCGATTCAACTCAAGCGATGAGCGACTTCGTCGAGCGTTGGCAAAGCAGCCATCGCTCCTTTGACGGAAGCAGCAAGTCCGCCTGAAATCGCTGCGAATCGACCGATGTCGCGAAGTTCATCTTCAGACCAATCAAACGAAAAATCGCGTAACGCACACTGGTAGAGTAAACCGGACATGAAGGCATCTCCAGCTCCTGTCGTATCGATTGCGTCGACCGTAATCGCATCGATGACAGCCATCGCACGATCCGTATAGAGAATCGATCCTTCACTTCCTCGCGTGATGGCAAGAAGACGAATCGGATATTCAGCTAACAATTCAGCAGCCCCGTCATCAAGATTCGTTTGTCCAGTTAGAAACGTCAATTCTTCCTCAGCAAGTTTGACGATTTGTGCATCCGGTAGGACAGACCGGATCGTCGTCCGCGCTTCGTCAAGATTCGGCCATAACGACTCTCGTAAGTTCGGATCGTAAGAGACTGGTACTTGGTGCGCTTTTGCACGTGCGATGGCTTTTCGTGTCGCGTTGACGGATTCTCCAGTAATCAAAGAGATCGAACCGATGTGTAATAAATCGACGGACGTGAAATCCTCCGGTACATGTGTTTCGTGGAATTGCATATCAGCGCGCTCCGCATTGATGAACTCGAACGACCGCTCTCCATCCTGACCGTTTGTAACGAGCACAAGTCCTGTTTTTTGCGTCGAATCGTGGACGAGATGATCGGTACGAACACCATAATGATGTAACGTATCTTTCAAGAAGTGTCCCATCGAATCATCACCGACAGCTCCAAGAAAATAACTATCAGCGCCTAATCGAGCGAGTCCGACAGAGACATTGGCAGGAGCACCTCCAGGATTTTTTTGAAACGTCATGTTTTCAGCATCAAGAGGAATCAAATCAATCAATGCTTCCCCTAAACTAAAGATTTTCATACGTAGAACTCCTTTCAAGATCCGGACGAATCCGTTCGATGTGTAAAGCCATATAGCCGATTTCTGATTCAGGTACACGTGTATCGAGTTCGACAGTCAACCAATTGCCCATTTGACTCGCACAGGCATAAGCCTCAGCATAACGTGTTTTGACGGCAGATAAAATCACATCATCCATGTCGTGTAAGGTTTCTCCTTGTTCAATCCGGGCGAGGACCAATTTCATGTGCGTAAAGAAACGATAATACGTCATCGATGAGGTCTCGATCGTTTGTCCAAAAAAGACTTCGATCTGTTCACGTAGTTCATTGAGTAACGTAACCGTCTGCAACGCAGTGGCCATATTCGGATGCGTTTGGCGTGCATTGTATAAGTGAAGCGCGATGTTCGCAGCTTCTTCTTTCGGTAGCGTGACCTGTAAGGCACGCTCGATCTCAAGAACTGCCCATTCTCCAATCGCATACTCCGGTCCATACAAAAGGCGAATCTCTTCTGCCAATCGATTATGCACGACGAGTTGTTCACGTGCTAATCGTACGGCATGAGCAAGGTGGTCCGTCAGACTGACGTGAATATAGTCATGAAACGGCGTTTGGAGCTCACCTTCTGCATGTGAGATGATGCGTTCCGATAAATCAATGATCTCAAGTGGTGTCGTTGTCAGAATCTCTTTGAACTGTTCTGCATTTTCAAATGAAGGGATGAACATTTTTTCGATCTTCGTCGCTTGAATCGGATCTTTTTTCTTTTTTCCAAAAGCAATGCCTGGTCCCATGACGATGCGTTCCTGTCCATTTTCTTTGACGACAACAGCGTTGTTATTGAGGATCTTATGAATAATCAGCCTGACGTCCTCCTTTCCGATCTTTTCTTTTATTATAAAGCGAACTTCAGCGCTTTGCGAACCGACAAATGCGACCACCGAGCCCGAGGACTCGGTTTGGTCGCATGAAGGATTAAGCAGCAACGTCCGTTTCTTTTTGTTTCCGTGCATCGAGACGCATTAAGACGACAGTCGAGATGAAAGCAGTGACGACTGCAATGGCGAACCCGACGAGATAGTTGATCAAGTTTGACGCACCGAGTGGCGCGACGATCGCAATCATCGGAATTCCAGTTAATCCATAAGCGTTCGCAGCGACTTGTGTCAAGACGACATAACCGCCACCGATCGCACCACCAATGGCACCACCGATGAATGGTTTTCCAAGACGTAAGTTGACACCGTAGATGACGGGTTCTGTGATTCCGAGAAATGCTGAGAACGCAGACGGTAGGGCGAGTGCTTTGAGTTTAACGTTCTTCGTCAAGAAGTAAACGGCAAGTCCGGCACCACCTTGAGCGACATTCGCCATCGACCAAATCGGTAAGAGGAAGTTCTTTCCGATACTCTTATCTGCAAGTAATCCTGCTTCAATAGCATGGAAACTATGGTGCATCCCTGTGATGACGATTGTCGAATAAAGTCCACCGAAGAGAAGACCGGCGACGACTGAGAACTGTTCATAGAAGAAGACGAGTACGAATGAAATGCCTTTTCCGAGTAACGTTCCGATCGGACCAATGACGATCAATGCCAGGAATCCAGTGACGAGAACCGTAACGAACGGTGTCACGAGTAAGTCAAGCGTTTCGGGTGTCCGTTTCCGGACTTGTTGTTCAATCTTTGCCATGACCCAAACGGTTAAGAGAACCGGGAAGACCGTTCCTTGATAACCGATCAACTCGATGTTCATTCCGAGGAACTTCATGACTTCCGGATCGCTATTACCGAGCGTCCAAGGGTTTAAGAGGGACGGGTGTGTCATGATCCCCCCGATGACGGCACCGAGGTACGGGTTCGCACCGAATTCACGGGCTGCCGAGAAACCGATCAGGATCGGTAGGATGATGAAGGCAGAAGACGAGAACATATCCAGTAGTTGGACGATCGGTGAATCACCGTCAACCCAACCGAAGGCCTTGATCATACCGAGTAATCCCATCAAGAGACCGGCTGCGACGATTGCCGGAATGAGTGGAACGAAGACGTTCGAGAGCGAGCGGGCAAGACGGGCGAACGGATTTAATTTTTGCGATGCAGCCTTTTTAACGTCAAGTGGTTCTTCTCCATCGACCTTTACACCGGCAAGTGGTGCAAACGCAGCAAATACCTTGTTGACGGTACCGGTTCCAAAGATGATTTGGTATTGACCAGAACTTGAGAAGGCGCCGCTGACACCATCTAAGTCTTCAAGTGCTGCTTGATCGACCTTTGATTCATCATGCAAGACAAGACGTAAACGCGTCGCGCAATGAGCAGCAGTGATGATGTTCTCGCGTCCGCCGACGAGTTCAAGCACACGTTTAGCAGTTTGTTGATAATCCATCGGAAAAGTCCTCCTTTTTCATGAAACGTGCTGAATGAGACAAAAAAAGGCAAGACCGAACAACACCTCTCCTAAGGAGGTGTCATTTCGGTCTTGCCAGCCGTACTGTCACAATCCGCACTATTGATTTGATTTCATCTTAAAGGAGGAAAGAAAGCGTTGTCAATACTTAATGTTCATTTTTTTGAATCTGAATATCGACCTCAACACCGTAGTGGTCTGAAACGACGGGACCGTGAATCCCATCAAACACGACACCGACGCGTTCAACGTCAATTTTCCGATTCGATAAGACGAGATCGATCCGCAATCCTTGTTGATTGTCTTCCCATCCATCGATGTTGCCATTGATCGTCTCAATTCCGACCGTTTCCTTAGCTAGCAGGAAGACGTCGTGTAATCCCCGTTGCATCATATAGTCATAACCTGTATTTCGTTCTAAGGCATCGTTGTTGAAATCACCGAGGAAGAATGTCCATTCGAGTGGATCCATCCGAGCCATCAAATGATTGAATTGTTCCTGGAACGGTTCGACTTCATCTGCCCACCAGCCAAGATGGCATGTATTGAACGTAATCGGTGTACCGTCGACTTGGATTGTCGCACGGACGATTTTTCGCGATTTCCAATCGAATGTATCTTGACTGCGGCTGACATAATAACTGTCCGATTTTAAGATTGGATGTTTCGTCAAAAGAGCGAGTCCTTCTTCATACTTATCATAGCCGATATGAGCAAAATCCCAGACGAGGGAGTAGGTTTGACCTTGTTCTTTTAACGCTTGCTGGATCAAATAGGCAAAGTTATCGTTGCGCACATCGTCATAGACGATCGGTGTGTCCATCAATTGACTCACTTCCTGCAACGCAATGACATCATAATCTTGAGCAAGAATTTGTTGAACGATCTGGTTTAATTTTTCGAGTGGCTGTTCTTCCTGCCATGAATGACAGTTTAGTGTGAGTAGACGCATGAGTGGTCCTCCTGATTTTTCAAATAAGAAAGGTGAAACTCTTATAAAAGAGCTTCACCTTTAGGTAGTTCCCTAATCTCGCAGGTTTATGCGCCGATCCGGTCTTGGATATCTGATTTTAAGATATCGGCTTTTGGACCGTAGATGGCTTGCACGCCATTGTTCTTAAGGATCAGACCAAGTGCACCGTTTGCTTTCCAGTCTGCTTCTTTTGCAACAAGCGCTGGATCTTTGACAGTGACACGAAGACGCGTCATGCAGGCATCGACGTCCTCGATGTTTTGCTGTCCACCAAGCAAATCGATGATTTGTGAAGCTTGCGAACCGTCGGCAGGAGCTGATGTCGCAGCAGCCTCACCTGAAGCTTCAGTTGTAGATACGTTGATATCGTCCAGATAGTTCCCGTTACGACCTGGTGTCGCATAGTTGAACTTCTTGATGACGAAACGGAACGTGAAGAAGTTCAAGAAGAAGAAGAACACACAGACACCGATGAAACGAATTAAATCACCAATTAATCCAGCTTTTGCAATCAATGGAATCCGCGTCAAGAGTTCGATCGCACCGAATGCGTGAATCCGAAGATGCATGACATCTGCTAGTGCGAAAGCAACACCCGTGAGCACAGCATAGATGACGTAAAGAACAGGAGCGATGAACATGAACATGAATTCGATTGGCTCCGTGACACCTGTCAAGAAAACTGCAAGTCCAGCAGATAAGAAGACAGGTTTGTATGCTTTCTTCTTATCTTCATCAACTGACATGTACATTGCGACAGCGATACCGATCAATGAAGCAAGTGATGTGACGACTTGTCCTTCTTTAAAACGAGCAGGAACGACACTGTTGATTAAGTCATTGTATCCTTGTGTGTTACCGGCTTGTTTTAAATTAACGAGGTCAGTGATCCAAGCTAACCAAAGCGGATCTTGACCAGCAACCGTCGATCCTTGAGCAGCACCTGTCAGGATTTTGTACGTTCCACCGAGTTCCGTGTAGTTCATCGGGACAGTCAACATGTGATGAAGACCGAACGGAAGTAATAGACGCTCGAGTGTACCGTATACGAACGGTGCAATGATCGGTGCAGAATCACGTGAAGAGGCAATCCAGCGACCGAAGTCATTCAATAAGCCTTGAACGAACGGCCAAACGAGTGATAAGGCGAATGCTGCAACGACTGATCCACCAATGACGACGAATGGTACAAAACGTTTTCCGTTGAAGAATGCAAGCGCATCTGGCAATTTACTGAAGTTATAAAATTTATTAAAGAGAACGGCACCAAGGAAACCAGAGATGATTCCGACGAATACTCCCATGTTGAGAGCAGGTGCCCCTAAAACTGAAGTGAAATAATCTTTTACGATGAGCTCAGAACCAAGCAATGAATCGACCGTTGCTTTTGGGTCCGCGATCATGTCAGCGTTGACACCGAAGATAGCTCCTGTGACACGGTTGATCAAAATGAAGGCGAGTAACGCTGCGAACGCACCACCAGCACGTTCTTTTGCCCATGACCCACCAATCGCGACGGCGAATAAGACATGAAGGTTCGTAATGATGGCCCAACCTAAATCTTCAACGATTCGAGCAATCGTTTGCATTAACGCGATATCGCCTCCATACATGCCGATCAGTTTCCCGACCGAAATCATGATTCCTGCAGCAGGCATAACCGCGATGACGACCATCAAGGCTTTACCGAGTTTTTGCCAAAAATCGAACGAAATAGCATTTTTCAAGATCATTCACTCCTTTTGTATCTCTTTTTCTCTAATATGTGTGTAAGAACAGTGCAATAATGTAAGCGATTAATGCAACCGTTTGCATATAGAATTGTAAGCGATAACTTTTTAAAAAGCTAGTGTTTTATAAGAAAAATATTTGAAATTTTATTTTGATTAAAAATTGATAGTTCGGAAAGGTATTCAGATTTAAAAAAAGTGGGAATAAGACTACAGTGAACGTTGTCTAGTTTTAAAAGAAGAAAGGATGTTTGAAGCGGATGAAAGAAGGGATTCAACCGATCGGACAGTACGGACAGCGGATTCGTACGTTACGAGAACGTCATCAGTTAGATCAAAATACATTAGCAGAGTTAACTGAGACGACACCTGAGATGATCCAGCGTATAGAAAGTAGCATTGCCCATCCCTCATTTTCAATGATTGAGCGACTGGCCCGTGTCTTACATGTCCCTTCGGATCACTTAATTCGGCATATCTGGCCACCTGAGGTCATCCGTCAGCAGGATAGCACGTCCTTGATCGACCTTCCATCTAGTTGATGGGCATCAAAAAGGAGGAACAAAGGGATTTCTTCTTGTAGATTGTAAACAAATGGGCTGACTCAAAAAATGACGCGTCTTTTCACGCCCTTTCCTCAGGCGAGACACAAGCCAGTTTTCCCACTCTATTCGAGCAGAAAAACGGGTCTTGTTTGTCTCTGACAGCGCAAAATCGCGCTTTTCCTGTAGGAGTGGCGTGTAACGCGTCATTTTTTTATATCGAAAGAACAATCAGAGTAGCGCTTTGTTCACTCGGCATCGATTCCTTGGGAAAAACAAGCAAGAGCGACCCTGCAGCGAATTGAAGCGGCGCGATGCTTGTCCCAGGAAAACGATTCGAGACGAACAAAAAAGCGCAATCCTTCTCGTTAGAGAAAAATTGCACTTTGTCTTCAGTCTCAAAGGGATTTCCCCTTGTTCCTCTTTTAGTCGTCTTAACGATTATCGATCGTTTCAGGATAGAGATCGTGATTGAATAGACGGTGCTCTGCCATTTGTTCGTATTTTGTACCAGGCTTGCCGTAATTGTAGTATGGATCAATCGAGATTCCACCGCGTGGCGTGAATTTCCCCCATACTTCAAGGTAGCGAGGTTCCATCAATTTCACGAGATCTTTTCCGATGACGTTGATGCAGTTCTCATGAAAATCACCATGGTTACGGAAGCTGAATAAGTACAACTTCAGTGATTTTGATTCGACGAGTTTTTCGTCTGGGATGTACGAGATGTAAATCGTCGCGAAGTCCGGTTGATTCGTGATCGGACAAAGACTCGTGAACTCTGGTGCATTAAATTTCACGAAGTAATCATTTTCCGGGTGACGGTTCGGGAATGCTTCGAGTACTTCGGGTTGGTATTCAAAAATGTATGGAACGGCTTTTTGGCCGAGTAACGATAAGTCGTTTAAATCTTCAGGGCGCATAAATCATTTCTCCTTAGACGCCACGATCGTTCGCGAAAACGAGGGCGTGTAGTTGTGGTAGGACGCGCGCATGATTGAAGCGTTCATCACGGGCGACGCGTTCCCAAAGTGTTTTTAAATCGTGTAGCATGCGTGGAGCGATCGTTCCTTCTTCGTGCGGATCAGGATTACCGAGCGATAGATAAAGCGTCTTTAGCGCATATCGTTCTGAAATCATCGCCGCGAAGTCGAGGTCTTCCTCATTAAAGATGACGATTTTAACGGCACGCTGTTGTTCCGGTAAACGTTTAAAAAAGACATCCAAGCGATCGAAATCAATCTTCATCCCACTTGAAGGTGGTTTAGGGCTAAGTGTGACGTCATCGATATCAAGCAACCAATTTTGCCAGTAGGAGCCTTGTGTCTCGACGGACATCGTGATGTTTCGTTCTTTTAGTGCCGCAACCAGTGTGCCGATTGAAGCATGAAGTAACGGGTTCCCACCAGAAATCGTGACATGTCCGTAAGAGCCGAGTGCATCAAGACGTTCTATGATCGTCTCTGCCGTCAAGAGTTCAGGTTTTTCAGAACCATCCCATGTGAAGGCGGAGTCACACCACGAACAGGAGTAGTCGCAACCGCCGGTCCGGACAAACATCGTCTTTTGACCAATCGATCGTCCTTCTCCTTGAAATGTTGGTCCGAAAATCTCGAGAACCGGAATTTTTGGTGTTTTCGTTAAAGCACTCATGCTTCGTTCATCCACTCACGACGGACTTCAGCAAAAGCAGTCGGTGTCTCATAGAGCTTGACGAATTCGACACGAAGTCCACGCTCATCCGGAAGGTGTTGTCCGAGCGTCTCGAAAATCCAAGCCGCCATGTTTTCAGCTGTCGTATTCATGTATGGTAACGATTCATTCAGGTAGCGGTGATCCAATAGTGGTTCGAGATGTGTTTTGAAGATTTTTTTGAGATCACCAAAATCGAGTGTCATACCGCGGTGATCCAGAAAACCACTGATCCCCATATCGACATGGTACGTATGACCGTGAAGGGCACGGCATTTTCCATCATAATCATATAGGTGGTGTGCTGCGTCGAACGTTAATTTTTTTACGATCATAACGCGGGATTTCGTATAGATAAGCGAGTCGCCAGTCGGGCGCTCGACCGTTTCAGGTGCTTCGTAATTGAATGTCATGTGTGTTGAACCTCCTTGATGTATGCATCTAAGCCATTTTTCCGTAATTCACAGGCCGGGCATTCGCCACAACCATCTCCAATGACGCCGTTGTAACACGTCAACGTGCGATTTCGAACGAAATCAAACGCACCGAGCGAATCGGCAAGCGCCCACGTCTCTTTTTTGTCGAGCCACATGAGTGGCGTGTGAAGTACGAATGGATAGTCCATCGCAAGGTTCAATGTCACGTTGAGTGACTTGATGAAGGCATCACGGCAGTCAGGGTAACCGGAAAAGTCCGTTTCACATACGCCAGTGACGATATGACGGATTCCGCGTCCTTTCGCAAGGACGGCTGCGAACGAAAGAAACAGGTGATTTCGTCCATCTACGAAAGTAGAAGGAAGACCATCTTCATTCGTCGTGATGGTTTGGCTGTGGTCAGTCAAGGCGTTACTCGTCAGTTGACTGAGAAGAGAGAGATCAAGCTCATGGTGTTTGACACCAAGCTCAGAGGCGATGTCGCGTGCGACTTCGAGTTCTTGTGCATGACGTTGTCCGTAATTAAACGTCACGACTTCGACTTCTTCGTATTGTTTCAATGCCTGAAACAAACAAGTCGTTGAGTCTTGGCCGCCACTAAAGACGACAAGAGCACGTTCGTTTTTCATAATGTACACTTCCATTCCTAGTTTTTGTAACGGAGGAGGTTACGAACTCCGGAGACATAGTCTCAACTATTCACACTAGCAGAAGCCATTGAAAAAGTCGACGTTTTCTGATGAAGACAAAAAAAGAGATGCGTATCGTCGATCGGACGGTACGCATCTCGTGTAAGAAGATTAAAGTGGATAGTGATAGTAGCGTTCTTTGACGAGTAGATCTCGAATGTTCGAATCTTCCGAGATGACTTTCATCAGACCACCTGTTTGTGAAGCGTGCGCTTCGAGTGCCTTGATCTTTTGATCCGTATAGGCACTGACATCATGAATGAACGTTCCTTCCCCGAGCTCTTCTTTCGTATTGTTCGCAAAAGCGACCGCAAGGAACTCTGGACGATCAGCAGGATCCATCATCCGAAGGGCACGAACGACGGCACGAGCTGTCGCTTCATGATCGGGATGGACCGCGTAACCCGGATAGAACGAAATCAAACGAGTTGGTCGTGTCTGTTGAATCAAGGTAAGAATACGGTCGGCAAGTGCCGCTTCATCCTCAAATTCAACAGTCTTATCACGAAGTCCCCACATTTGGAGATCCGAAATCTTCATTTTTGCAGCAGCATCAATCAACTCGCGTTTACGAATCGTTGCGAGCTGTTCCCGGTTCGTAAAGACAGGACGTCCCATGTTACGTCCCATCTCACCAAGTGTCAGACAAGCGTACGTGACAGGACCACGGTTTTCAGCGTGTTCGATGATCGTACCGGCAGAACTGAAAGCTTCGTCATCCGGGTGAGGGAAGACGACGAGTAAATGATCTTCGTGTGTCATGCGTCTACCTCCTCTGCACCTTGAGCGAATGGTGTCGGGCTAAGTTCAAAAGCAATTGCAAGACGTCCTTCGATATCGTGACCGGCAATCAACAATTGTTCCCCAGCAAATTCGAAGTCAGTCAATCCTTCACCGTATAACCAGCCGTGAGCAAGTTTCAAACCGATCCGGTAAGGTCCGTTTCCTGTGATCAGACCACGTTCGTAAGTGATTTCCGCATTACGGAAAAACATCCCTGCGCTATGGAAAGTTGGATCTTGGTGCGTCGCGTAAGCACCGTTCGTCGTCTCGACGTGTACATATAACGGTGTATTCGCATGTTCGTCGATATAACGCTGTATTTCTTGTACATCAATGGCTTGCATAAACTTTTCTCCTCTCCTATACAGAAAGAAGTCCGCGGATATCGCGGACTTCTTAAGCGGATCAAGACTGGACTGTACGATGTGCAGCGTGATCAGTTGGTCCGACGTATTCATTCAAACGGAATGAATGACGAATCGCGGAAGTGATGAAAGATTTTGCTGTACGGACAGCAGCTTCTACTGATGCACCTTTTGCGAGTTCGGCCGTGATTGCTGCAGAGTACGTGCAGCCAGCACCGTGCGTGTACGGTGTCTCGATTCGTTCGTCCTCAATCAGGATAAACTCTTTTCCGTCATAAAGCACGTCAACTGCTTGTGGATGGTCAATCTTGCTGCCACCTTTGACAAGAACGTATTGCGCACCTTTTTCATGAATCCGCGCTGCTGCAAGTTTCATCTCGTCGATCGTTGCTGGTGTTTTACCAAGACCCGACAGTTGTCCGGCTTCGAAGACGTTCGGTGTGACGACCGTCGCAAGTGGTGTCAAGACATCACGAAGTGCGTTTGCTGTATCAGGGTTCAGCACTTCGTCTTCGCCTTTACAGACCATGACAGGATCGATCACGACGTTTTGAACGCCGGATGATTTGATTTTCTCAGCAACGGCTTCAATGATTTCGACAGTCGGGAGCATACCCGTCTTCATCGCATCAACACCAATACCTCCAAGGACCGTGTGGATTTGTGTCCGGACGAGTTCTGTGTCGATTGGGTAAACCGCATGGTGCCAAGAGTGATCAGGGTCTTGGGCGACGATGACCGTCAAAGCATTCATTCCATAGACACCAAGTTCTTGGAATGTTTTCAAATCAGCTTGAATACCAGCTCCACCGCTCGTGTCGGAACCAGCAATCGTTAAGGCTTTACGTTTTGTCATGGGGCATTCCTCCTAAAGAAATAGACAATCCTTCTTGTTCTTCATCATAGCGAATTATGGGAAAAACAACAACTATCGACGCTTCTGACGTACACAAAACCCCACCTGTTTTGAGTAGGCGGGGCAAGTACTTATTTAATGAATAAGAAGTCGAGAATATAGTAGATCAAGGCAGCGAAAGCCATCGAAATTGGCAATGTGATGACCCATGTAATGAGCATGCGCTGTGCTGTTCCCCACTTTACACCTTTCTTACGGTGTGATGTACCTACACCCAAGATGGCAGAAGAGATGACGTGTGTCGTCGAAACCGGAAGATGAATCGCTGTCGCTCCAAAGATGATCGCTGCTGATGTTAAGTCAGCTGCAACCCCGTTGACCGGACGGATTTTCATGATTTGACCACCGACGGTCTTGATGATCCGCCATCCACCTACAGATGTTCCGAGACCCATTGCGATCGCACATGAGAGTTTAACCCAAGTCGCAACTTCGTGATCTGTTTGATAACCAGATGAGATCAAAGCAAGCGTGATGATCCCCATCGCTTTTTGTGCGTCGTTCGTACCGTGTGTATACGACTGCAAAGCAGCGGTTGCAATTTGAACATGACGGAAGCGACGATTCGTCTTCGCCAAGTTTCCTTTTTTGAAGATGACTTTAAAGATTGCATAAACGATGAAACCGAGTGTGAATGCGAGCACTGGTGAAATGAGCAAGGCTTGAACGATTTTCAAGAAGCCTTTTGCTTCGATTCCTCCGAATCCGACAGAGGCAACAGCAGCACCAGCAATCGAACCGATCAGTGTATGCGAAGAACTTGACGGAATACCGAAGTACCAAGTCAAAAGGTTCCAGGCAATGGCTGAAATCAAGGCAGCGATAACGACGTAGCTACCATGTTCAAGTGTTGACGGGTCAACGATGTCACCAGAGATCGTTTTTGCGACTCCAGTGAACGTGATTGCACCTAGGAAGTTCATCGATGCAGCCAAGATGATGGCATGACGTGGTTTCAACGCACGAGTCGACACCGAAGTCGCGATCGAGTTCGCTGTATCGTGGAAACCGTTGATGAAGTCGAAGCTAAGTGCGAGAATCACGATTATGGCGGTGATGATAAACAGGCTATCCATCTCGTTAGCTCCTCACTTAAGCGTTTTTCATGATGATCGTTTCAATGACGTTAGCTGCATCTTGGCAGTAGTCCGCGATTGATTCGAGCGATTCATAGATTTCTTTATATTGGATGATTTTAATTGGATCTGTTTCTGTTGCGAACAATGCTTTGATCGATTTACGGCGTAGGTTATCACAAATCGTCTCTTGTTCTTTGATTTTGATGACGTGTTCACGCATCGGTTGCAATTTACGTGCAACAAGAAGATCCATTGACATCGCGAGTTCTGTGACAGCGATGTTGATTTCATCGACGAACTTGATCATGTGCTCGTCTGCTTGAACGATATTGTAGATTTCGAAGATCGCTGAACATTCTTCAAAACCGTCTAAGACGTCATCAAGTGCGTTAGCAAGTGCGAGTAAGTCTTCACGGTCGATCGGCGTGATGAACGCATTGTTCAAGTCGATGATCAACTGGTGCATCAAATCGTCCCCAGCTGTTTCGAAGTCTTTTACTTTATGTGCAAATTCTTTTACATCCGCGATGCCGTTGATTTTAAAGTCAACGAAGAATTGCGAAGTCGTTTTTAAGTGTCCTGCGATTTCGGATAATTTCACTGCGAATGGATCTTGTTTTTTACTAAACATTTCTTCTGCCTCCATATTAAGAACAAGAATAGAATAGTGAAGTAACTTCACGAGTTCGATTGTAGCAGACGGTATTGTAAAAGAATACATTTATGAAGCGTCTTTACGAAATCTTAATAAATCTTAATACGTAAGTGATTGTAGATTTAATAAATTGTCTGACAATGGTAAAAGTGAAGTGTACTTGATTGAAATGAGTTGGATTACGTTGTGATTGCAAGAGGTTGTCTTGTGATTGTAAGAATAAAAGCGCATCAGAAGTGGGAAAAGAGGATATGGCGCATGAAAATCGAATGATATGATTAAGTCTGCGTAATTAGGTAAAAGAGGAGGATTTTATTATGCTCGTACAAAGTTTATGTATTCCGAAGCATCAATGTGTCACGATTTCCGAGACAGCGACGATTCGTGAAGCACTCGACACACTTGAAAAAACCGGATACCGCTGTGTCCCGGTCCTTGACCAATCAGGACAGGACTTTAAAGGGAACATCTATAAGATGCACATCTATCGGCATGGGATGAATGGTGGCAGCTTAGACGACAACGTCATGTCGCTGATTAAGAATACATCCAAATACATCTATACAGGAAGTAATTTCTTTGAAGTCTTCTTCTCAATCAAGGAATTACCGTATATCGCGGTCTTAAATGATGACGGTCATTTCTTCGGTATCCTGCCACACGGAAAAATGCTTGGAATGCTTGAAGAAGCATGGAACCGTGATTCTGGAAGTTACGTCCTGACAGTAGCCCTAAGTGAACAAAAAGGGGCACTTGAGAAGATCTCGAAGATCGTCAACAAATATTCAACGGTCGCGAGTCTGATGACACTCGATGCGAAGAGTAGCGTCATGCGTCGTGTATTGATTACATTACCGACGGATTGTGACGAGAAGACAAAGAAAAAAATCGTTAAGAAACTTGACGATAAGGGACTTCGAGTCGTTGCTGTCGAAGATTTAGCCGTTCGTGTATAATGGACCCGCACAAGACCAGTTCATGACTGGTCTTTTTTTGAGGGAAAGGAAGGATAGATGATGAAACTATTAATAGTAGGAGCCGGTGCGATGAGTGAGGCACTCGTTCAAGGATGGGTCGCTTCTGGATTTGCACGAGAAGATATCACGATGACGAATCGGAGTGGCGGGATACGCTTGACAGAAGTCGCAGCGCGACACGGCGTTCAAACGGTCGAGCAGGAGGACGTCTCCTTATACGATCTCGTCATGCTGGGCATGCAACCCGATGGTGTACTCGACTATGTAGCGAATCAACAATGGACGAATCAGACGATCGTTTCGATTGCTGCACATATTACACCATATGAAATCGAACAGTTGGCAAAACGTCCGACAGTTGCTGCCATGCCAAATACCCCAGTCGCACACCGTTTAGGAATGACTGGACTATGGTTCGGCTCACGCGTGAATGAAGAGATCCGAAGTGTAGTCGAGGCATTATTTGGACGTGTCGGAGAAATTGCGGAAGCAAATGAATCGACGATGCCTGCATTCATGGCGGCAGCTGGATGTAGTCCTGCTTTCTTCTATGAAGTCGTAGCTGGTATGGTGCCGGTTTTGACGGATGCTGGTTTTGAAGAAGGAAATGCACGTCGAATCGTTGCTCAAGCGATGAAAGGTTCAGCTGAAATTCTCATGCGCTCCGACGCAAGTACGGATCGTCTGATTGCCGATGTTGCGGCACCTGGTGGACCGACGGATCGTGGCGTCCAAGTGCTACGAGAGCGTCACTTATTCGATACGATGCAAGCGGCACTACGAGAGAGTTCACGCGAAGCAGACGAATAATGGATTCAAAAGAGGCTGACTCAAAAAGAATGACGCGTCTTTTCACGTCCTTATCTTTGTAGAGACTGACATTTGAGTCAGTCTTTTTTCGTTCACGAAAGTTTCACGTGAAACATAAACAAAGCGATTGCATCTTCAAATAAGAATTCGTACACTGTAAAAAGAAACCGTCCAGACGGTACAGTAAATATGAGGGAAGGGGGAGACTATTGGCCAGTGCAAAAGCGCAAGAGACTCGTCGTCGGATTCTTGAAGCCACGACGACGATCATTTTGCAACAAGGATTCACCCAATTGACGCTTGAAGAAGTAGCGAAACAAGCAAATGTCTCAAAAGGTGGACTATTGTATCATTTCGCTTCGAAGGAAGCTTTATTAATGGGGGTCATCGAGGCGCAAGAAGCACGACAATTTAAACTATATGAACAGCATCAGTTGACGATGGGACCGATGGAAGCGTTCGTGACGTTGCAAATCCAGCAACAAGAGGAGTTCCATCTCGACATGGATGCGCTTCTTTACTTGTTGTCCTTATTAAAGGATCATGCGACGTTCGTCGAGGAACGAAAGCGACAAGCGGAGCAGTTCTTTCGCCAACTGACAGAACAGATGGATCCGGTTGAAGTATTGTCGATTCGCTTTACATTAGACGGTTTGAAATTGTCGGAGCATTTTCAGTTCGGTGCACCGTCTCCAAATGTGCGACAAAGATTAATTCTGCAATTAATAGAACGTGCACGACGACTAGATAAACAAATTGAAGAGTGAGGGAGAACCATACGATGAAAAAGATCATCCAATTTTCGGTGAACAATAAGTTTGCCCTCTGGCTCATGACGATCATCATCACGGTTGCTGGTATTTATGCGGGAACATCGATGAAGCTCGAGACATTGCCAGACATCACGACACCGACCGTGTCGGTGACGACGATTTATCCAGGTGCTACACCAGAACAAGTTCTAGATGAAGTCAGTCGAGAACTTGAAAGTAAGGTCGAAAATTTATCAGGAGTCGATACTGTACGCTCGACGTCCTTCCAAAATGCATCGAACCTACAAATCGACTATAACTTCAGTACGGATATGGAAGAAGCCGAGCAAAAAGTAAAAGAAGCTCTTTCAAACGTCGAATTACCGGAAGGTGTTCAGGAACCACAAGTATCACGGATTTCCTTTGATGCATTCCCGGTCATCGGTTTTGCCGTTTCGGATAAGGAGCGTTCCCTGTCTGAGTTGACGAAACTCGTTGAAAACGAACTTCAACCGAAGCTTGAAGGAATCGAAGGGGCGCAGACGGTTCAAGTCGCGGGTCAAGAGATTCGCCGGATCGAAATTCGCTTCGATGAGAAAAAACTCGAACGTTACGGTTTAACCGAAGAGAATGCGAAACAATTGATTCAAGCTAATGATTCCCGTTTAGCGCTTGGCTTATACGAGTTGGGGGATAAGGAACAAGCAGTCGTATTAGATGGGAAAGCAACGACGGTCAAGGAATTAAAAGATCTTCGTCTTCCCTATACGCCACCAGCATCGAATACTCCTGAAGCAGGACAAGCAGGACAAGCAGGACAAGCAGGACAAGCAGGACAAGCAGGACAAGCAGGACAAGCAGGACAAGCAGGACAAGCAGGACAAGCAGGACAAGCTCCATCGTCAGCCCCTGCAGCATCCCAAACGACACCATCGACAAGTGCGGCGTCAGATCAGGCAACACAGACGGCACCAACGCAAGTACCAACTGTCACGTTGTCACAAGTCGCGACGATTGAAGATAAAGGGATCGAGGAATCGATCTCGCGTTCGAATGGTGAACGATCGATTGGGGTTCAAGTAACGAAGTCGCAAGATGCGAATACAGTCGATGTCGTCAATGCAGTCAAGCAGACAATCAAAGACTTTGAAAAAGAAAACGGTTCGGTCAATGCATCTGTGACACTTGATCAAGGAAAACCAATTGAGGAATCTGTTTCGACGATGATCAGTAAAGCATTGATTGGTGCGTTATTTGCGATCGTCATCATCTTGCTGTTCTTACGAAACATTAAATCAACGATCATCGCTGTTATTTCGATTCCATTATCGCTTCTGATGGCCATTCTTGTGTTGAAGCAGATGGATATTTCCTTAAACATCATGACACTCGGAGCGATGACGGTCGCGATTGGTCGAGTCGTTGATGATTCCATCGTCGTCATCGAAAATATTTATCGCCGTTTGACGGATCCGACGGAAAAGTTAAAAGGAAAAGAACTGATCATCAGTGCAACACGAGAGGTATTCATTCCCATCGCTTCGTCGACAGTCGTTACGATCGCGGTCTTCTTACCACTCGGGTTCGTTACGGGATTCGTTGGTGAGCTCTTCTTACCATTCGCTTTGACAGTCGTCTTTGCACTGTTCGCGTCCTTGATCGTTGCGGTTACGGTCGTTCCGATGTTCGCTGATTCGCTCTTTAAGCGTGGTAAAGCACCAAAACCGGAAAAAGAAGAGGGCGGAAAGTTGGCGAATGGATATCGTCGTATGCTGAATTGGTCTCTCAACCATAAACTCATCGTCTTTGGTCTTTCAGTCTTGCTTTTAATCGGTAGTTTTGCTCTCGTACCAACGATTGGTGTCAACTTCTTGAATCAAGAAGGAGAAAAGACACTCTACGTCACGTACAATCCAAAACCAGGTCAAACGTTGGATGATTCGTTAAAAGCAGCTGATCAAGCAGAAGATTATTTCAACAAACAAAAAAATATCGATAATCTTCAGTTTACCGTCGGTGGAGAAAATCCATTGAATCCAGGGAATACGAAACAAGGGGTCTTCATCGTCCAATACGATCCAGACACGGAAGATTTTGCAGATGTTAAACAGACAGCCATCAAACAGCTGAATGCTGACATTCCGACAGGAGAATGGAAAGAGCAAGATTTTAGTGGTGGCGCAGCTTCGTCAGGTGTCTCGTATTCAATCTTTGCGAATAATATTGAAGATTTAGAAGCAGTAACACCGAAATTCGTCGATGCGATCGAAGGTGAATCGAAGTATGTTCGAAAAGTAACGACAGATTTAAAAGAAGCGTATACGCAATATACGTTCGAAGTCGATCAGCAAAAAGCGGCTGAATTCGGCGTTTCAACAGCACAACTTGCGCAGGGCATTGCTAATGTCCAAGGAGAAGAAAAACCACTTTCTACTATTAAGGTAGATGGGAAGGAACTCGATGTCATCGTTCCAAACGAACAAACGACATACGATTCCGTTCAAGATTTGGAAGAGACAGATGTCGTGACACCGCTTGGAGTGCGCAAACTGTCCGATTTCGTTGAAGTGAAGAAAGGAACGACTCCTGATTCGCTCAACGAACGTGATGGAAAACTCGTCGCTACCGTTACAGCAGAACTAAAAACGGATAAAGCAACCGAGGCTTCTCAAGCGATTGAAAAGTCCGTCAAAAACATTGATCGTCCGACAGGCGTCTCTTATGAGCAAGGCGGAGTCACAGAGCAGATCCAAGAGTCGTTCACACAACTTGGTCTAGCAATGGCAGCAGCTGTAGCGATCGTCTATCTTGTCCTCGTCATTACGTTTGGAGGAGCATTGACACCACTCGTCATCTTGTTCTCACTTCCATTCGCCATCATCGGTGGACTGGTTGCCCTGTTGATTACAGGAGAGACGATTTCTGTGTCATCCTTGATTGGTGCGTTGATGTTGATCGGAATCGTCGTGACGAATGCGATCGTCTTGATCGACCGTGTCATTCATAAAGAAGCGGAAGGTTTATCGACGCGTGAAGCACTACTCGATGCAGCAGGTACACGTTTACGTCCGATCTTGATGACGGCACTTGCGACGATTGGTGCACTTGCACCACTTGCGCTTGGACTCGAAGGTGGCGCATTGATTTCAAAAGGGTTAGGTGTGACGGTCATCGGTGGACTGACGAGTTCGACGTTGTTGACACTCCTCATCGTGCCAATCGTCTATGAATTCTTAGCACGTTTCCGTAAAAAGAAGTCAATTGATTCTTGAAAAAACGATTAAATGACTCAAACTGACAGGTATGTAGAAATGGCTATCCTAAGCCGTTCTACAGCCTGTTTTTTTATTTTGTTACAAAAGTATTACGAAAAAGAATTAGCGTTAAAGAACTGTAACATGATGAAAATCTGGAACATGATAGGATAAATACAGAAATTATCTGACAATTCAGACGTAAAAAACATTCATACATAAGAGGAGAATGAATCGATGAAAGCTGTCACTCGTGTTTTGTTAACCTTAACGTTACTCATCAGTAGTTGGACACTCGTCCCAGCATCAACGCAAGCTGCAACAAGTAAAAAAGTAGTGGTGTCAGTGGATGTGCTAAATATTCGTGCAAAAGCTGCTGTATCGAGTAAACGAGTCGGGCAATTGAAACTTGGACAAGCTGTAACCGTCGTAGGTCAGGTCAAAGAATGGTATCAAATCCGTCATCAAGGAAAATCAGCATATATCGCTTCTACATACACGAAAGCATATAACGCTAAAGCGACGAAAGGTCTTAGTAAAACAGGATCAACGATCGTTTCGGTAGCAGAAGGTCTCAAAGGACGTCCTTATGTTTTTGGTGCGACAGGTCCTGTTAGCTTTGATTGCTCTGGATTTACACGCTACGTTTATCAAGCACTAGGAAAATCACTCCCACGTACGGCAGCGGCTCAATACTCAGCAACAAAACGTACGGCACCAGGCGCTGGTGATCTCGTCTTCTTTACACATGGAAGTGGGATTCAACACGTTGGAATCGCTGTCGATGGTGGTACGATGATCAATGCGAACTCGTATTATGGAAGAGTCGTCAAAGAATCGTTCCGTGGTGGCTACTGGGGATCACGGTATGTAGCGGCAGGAACTCTTTAAACAAAACGAAGCGACGAATTCAAATCGATGAACTCGTCGCTTTTTTATATGGATTCAAGTGTGAGGAAGAACAGTCGTTCCAGCAATGAATGTCGAGGGTACTTCGATTTGTGGACGAGCAACGAGATCTTCGCGGACGGTTAATTGAAAAGCATGTCGCCCGATCGTGGCATAAGGGATCGCGATCGTCGTCATCGCTAAGACTTCAGCGAGTTCACTTCCATCAAAACCAATGACAGACAGGTCTCCAGGAACCTGATAGCCTTGTTTTCGGAGTTCTAAGATGAGACCAGCTGCCACGTGATCACTTGCGGTCAAGATAGCGGTCGGTCGTTGTTTTTGTTGCATCCAGCGTCTTGCGACGGTCGCACCGTCTTCAATCGTCAAGGTCTGTTCATAGACGAATTCGTCACGTACGACCTCTTGATACGCATGTTTACGCGCCAAGCTATTCGTACTGTCCGGTCGTCCGAGACAGATGCCGATGCTCGTATGTCCCTGTTGTCGTAGATGTGCAAGTCCTTGTTGAAAGGCCGTATAGTGATCGATATAGACGGCAGCGACATCTTCATGATGTTCACAAAAGACGATCGGACCATATTGTTCATACGATAAAATCGCTGATAAGGGAAGACTGTGCGACACGACGATGAGTGCGTCGATTTCCTGTTGCGCCAGCGCATCCAGTGCCAGTTGCTCATGCGTTTCCACATAATTCGTTTGCCACGTCAAGAACCGATAGCTCGCGTCAAAGGCGGCTTGCGCGATGCCTTGAAGAATGGCAGCGTGATATGGATGATCAACGAACGGAAGCATGACTCCGACCGTTTTTGTCATACCCGTCGATAGATGGACAGCTGTCTGATTACGGATATATCCGAGTTTTTCGATAGCTTCTCGAACAGTTTGTCGCTTCTCGTTCGCAACGTAAGGATGATCATTTAGTACACGTGAGACTGTCGTAACGGACACGTTGGCTTCACGTGCCAAGTCTCGGATGTTCGTCATCGCGCATCCCTCCTGGATTACATCTTACGAGATAATCGTCGTTCAAGTCGGCGCCAATCCTGTCGAGAGACGGGAGCCGAGAATGGAGCTGTCTGCTCAGCCAATTCATTGATTTTTGAGAGCAGTCTTATTTTTTCTTGAGGAGACAAATCAGGGTATTGATCGACCAACGTGTGCTGACACAAATAATAGCCTGCTGGTGTATGCAATTGTTCGATGGCCCACTCAAAAGCAACATTTCGTTTAAACAGTTGTGTTAACCGTGTATGAATCGACATGATGATTACCTCCTTTTTAGTGTATATCAAGACGATAGGCTATGAAACGCGTTTCACGGCAAGAACTATTTTTGAGCAGTGGATCGATTGGAAAAATTCAGCAAGAATTGACCAGTTAGACAAAGAAGTCTATGATTGTGACGATACAACACAAAGAGGGGCGAACGTAAAATGGAATCGACAGACTCGAAGCTGGCATTAAAAATGCTCGTTGTTCTATCTCGGACGATGCATGCGGTGACGGAGCAAGTGAAGGCAGACATCAAAACACATCAGTTGAATTTATCAGAATTCGGAGTTCTTGAATTGCTGTACCACAAAGGGGACACGCCTCTACAACAAATTGGCGATAAGATTCTATTAACGAGCGGAAGTGTGACGTATGTCGTGGATAAACTTGAAAAGCGTGGGTTGATTGCGCGAAAATCATGTGCGACGGATCGTCGTGTCACGTTTGGGACATTAACGGAAGCTGGACGCGAACTAATGGAAGAGACATTCCCGAAACATGAAGCCTTTTTAGCAGACTTATTTAACGATTTGTCGGTTTCTGAAAAGGAACAGTTGATTGATCAGTTGAAACGAATCGGTTTACGAGCCGAACATTATACGCCGCTCGAAAATGTGTAAGAATTAGCACTCATAAGATCAAGAAAGCTCAGGTCACGGACTTGAGCTTTTTTTATTCGTTTGGAAGTCAAACTAATTGACAAACGAAAAGGTGGTTGGTATGTTTAGTTACAGAATTTACTTTAAATAAAAGGGAGAAATAATAATGACTAAATTACTTTATGTAACTGTTAACCCGAAAGCTACAGAACACTCTTTCAGCCTTCAAGTCGGTGAAGCATTCCTCGAAAGCTACAAAGCAGCGAATCCTTCAGCTGAAGTAGAAGTTCTTGATCTATATAACGAAACAGTCCAAGAAATCGATACAGATGTTCTAAGCGCATGGGGCAAATTCGCAACAGGCGAAGAGTTAACAGAAGTGGAGATCGCAAAAGTCGGTACGATGACAAAACATCTCGAGCAATACATGGAAGCAGATGAGTATGTCTTCGTCACACCAATGTGGAACTTCTCTTTCCCAGCGCGTCTCAAAATGTACATCGACAGCGTTCTTCTTGCAGGTAAAACATTCGCTTATACTGCAGAAGGTCCAAAAGGCTTGATGGAAGGCAAAAAAGCACTCCACATCCAAGCAACAGGTGGCGTCTACACAGGATCTGGTCTCAACTTCGGTGATGACTACCTCCGTCAAGCGCTTGCTTTCACTGGTGTAACAGACTACGATGCACTCTTCATCGAAGGTATGGCAATGAACCCAGAAAAAGCAGAAGAAATCAAAGAAGCAGCAATCGCTAAAGCGAAAGAACTCGGTCGTTCATTCTCGACTGTCAACGCATAAGATAAGCGTCAAAAAGGCTCCCGCCGTGTCGGGAGCCTTGAGACTGAAGACAAAGCGTAATTTTTCTCTTAACGAGAAAGATTGCGCTTTTTTGTTCATCTCGCATCGTTTTCCTGGAACAAGCATCGCGCCGCTTCACTTCGTTGCAGGGTCGCTCTTGCTTGTTTTCCCTAGGAAGCGATGTCGAGTGAACAAAACGATTCTCTGATTATCCTTTTTCCAGAGATAAAAAGAATGACACGTCATACGCCACTCCTACAGGAAAAGCGCGATTTTGCGCTGTCAGAGACAAACAAGACCCGTTTTTCTGCTTGAATGAAGCGGAAAAACTGGCTTGTGTCTCGCCTGAGGAAAGGGCGTGAAAGGACGCGTCATTTTTTAAGTCAGCCCTTTTTGTGTGCACTCAAGAGAGCGTTGATTTTTTGCGAAGTACAAGCGTTACGAAGAACAACAAGTCTTTAAGTTTCTCAAAACCACGAGGATGCGTCGAGATGCGATACAGCCACTCTAGCTTCAGTCGACGAAATAATTTAGGCGCACGTTTACTGTGTCCTGACCAAACGTCGAACGCACCACCGACACCGATGAAGATGCCATGATCGACGTGATCATAGACGGAAGCGATCCATTCTTCTTGTTTCGGTGCACCGAGTGCGACGAGAACAAGATCAGCGTCTGCTTCTGTAATGGCTTGCGTTGCTTCTTCTGTCTTTCCAAAACCATGAAACGTTCCTACGAAGTGGATATTCGGAAACCGAATCGATAACTGACGAATCAACGATTTCATGACTTCCGGACGTCCACCGAGTAAAAAGACACGCTTCTCGAGTGCGTCTGCCGTCCGCAATAGTTCACGTGCGGTCTCGATTCCTGGCAATGTCGCAGTGAGCGGTGCGCCCATCCGTTTACTGGCAGCCGTCACACCGATTCCGTCTGGTGTAATGAACGTCGCCCGTCGTAAGATGGCATCGTAAGAAGGTTCGCGCAATGCACGCAACACGAGCTCTGGGTTCGCCGTGACAAGAAAGGCTTTTCCACGTTCGTGTAAGATTGTTTTAATATGGCTATACCATTGCGAAGGTGTCGCATCGACGAATGGTAGTCCGAATACTTGTTTTGTCTGAATCATAGTTTTCCACCTCATCATCCATCATAGCAGAATCAAGACGGACGAACAGCGACTTGAGACTGAAAAAGGAGCGGATTCACGTGCATCCATCTTGGCAAACCGTGTTAAAAGAAGAAAAGGAAAAACCCTATTTTCAAGAATTGTGGGCTTTTTTGAAGGAAGCCTATCAAACGACGACCGTCTATCCTCCGAAAGAGCGGATTTTTCATGCGTTCGATGCGGTCGCTCCAGAAGATGTCCGGTGCGTCATCTTAGGGCAAGATCCCTACCATGGTCCACGTCAGGCGAATGGACTCAGCTTTTCCGTGCATGACGGAGTGCCGATTCCTCCATCCCTTCGAAACATGTATAAGGAACTCGTCTCGGATATCGGTTGTCCGACTCCGACATCCGGTAATCTCGAAGCATGGTCACGACAAGGAGTCTTCTTACTCAATACGTCGCTTACGGTTGAAGAAGGGAAAGCGGGATCCCATGCTAAAAAAGGTTGGGCACCGTTTACCGATCGGGTCATCGAAGTATTAGGAACACAGACACAACCAATCGTATTCATCCTCTGGGGAAATCATGCGAAGAGTAAAAAAACGCTGATCGATACGGATCGTCATCTTGTTCTTGAAGCTGTCCATCCGAGTCCCTTATCCGCAAGTCGTGGATTTTTCGGTAGTAAACCGTATTCGCAAACGAATGCTTGGCTGAAAGAGCAGGGAAGAGAGCCGATCGACTGGTGTTTGTCGTAAATTAAAAGCGTGTGTCCCGTTGAATGCGGAACACACGCTTTTTGAGTTACTTAGCGGCTTGAGATCGCCGGTTCCTCATCCATCATGAATTTTTCGACGACGAGAGCAACACCATCTTCATCGTTCGAAGCGGTCATATACTGTGCTTTTTCTTTGACGGTATCGGCTGCATTCGCCATCGCGACACCAAGACCTGCCCATTCAATCATCGATAGATCGTTGTTACCGTCTCCACAAGCAATGACTTCTTCTTGAGAGATTCCTAGTTTTTCAGACAGTAAGGCAAGGCTTGTGCCTTTTGTGACACCATCTTCTGTGAATTCAAGGAAAAATGGCTTCGAGCGAGCTACCGCGAGTTCACCCGCAAGTTCCTGTTGAAGGGTCTGTTCGACACGCGCGAGGTGCGTCTCTTCTGCCATCATTAAACACTTAACGACAGGTGTTTGAATCGCTGCCTTAAAATCAGCGACAGGGATGACTTCCATGCCTGTCAGTTGTCCTTCAAGCGTCGTATACTCGTTTGGTTGTTCTGTCAGGATTTCATCTCCGATATACGTGTGGATGTAGACACCTTCCCGTTTACTTAAATCATCGAGGCGGTGGACCGTCTCTGGGGAAAGCGTGCTGAGGAAGAGCGACTCGTTCGTTTTACAATCGATGATCGAAGCGCCATTGAAGCTCAGGATGTAACTGCCGTAGCGTGCAAGTTCCAGTTCTTTTGCGAGGTCGAGCATGGCAAAAGTCGGACGACCGCTAGCGAGCACGACCTTCTTCCCGCGTCGCTGCGCAGCGAGTAAAGCTTCTTTCGTACGTGGTGAAATCGTATGGTCACTTGTCAACAAGGTATCATCTAAATCGAGAACAATCATTTTATACGTCATACATTCAAACCCCTTTCAATTATCTGTATATCGTAACAACTTGTGTCCCATTCGACAATATACTCTCCTCGAAGAGAGTATGATAAAGTGGAAACAGAGCCCGTACGGAAAGGATTCCAACTTTATGAAATATCTCTTCATGATCATATCAAGTCTATTATTAGCAGGATGCAGTACGATGTTTCCGCATCCTGCCTCTCTACTCGAACATCCGTCCCTTCCGGCATGGGAGCAGTCGTTGAAAGAACGGATTGACCGCGATTTGCCGAAACAGGCAGAGATCGTGGCGCCACGAAATCAAGCGGTATCCCGCCTATACGAACTCGTCGACTTAGATCGAAACGGTAAAGATGAAGCGATCACCTTCTACCGTAGCGAGCAGGACGGGCGCTTCACGATTCATCTGCTCGTCCATGAACGACAAGGCGAAAAATGGCGACTCGTGGCGCGACAGACGGTAGCTGACGGTCGAGCCATCGATCGACTCGAAGTCATAACTGACGCACGACATAAACAAAACCATCTGGTCATCGGGATTACCAGTTATGGTGAAAATACGTTATACATCATTGAGCAGTTACTATCGAAGCAACGAGACGTCACGAAAGTCGATCGGTATGATCGTCTGTCGGTAGCTGATTTAAATCAAGATCGAGAGCGGGATATGGTGCTTCTGCAAAAGGGCAGTCCGTCTCGTTTGATCTATTATAAAGACATCCTGTCGAAAGAGCACCAAGAGACGACACTTTCAACGCAGGATGGCGATTTATTCGCAGAACATGATTTATTTGAAGTCGATACGATCAATGCCGCTCGAAATAAAGGCTTGATCGTATCGTATACACGAGATGCGAAAATGCACATCGCATTATTCCGTTTAGCGAACGATACATTGGAACAGGTTCGTTTCGGTCAGGTCGATGAGATCGTCGAACCGATGTATACCTTCCCGAAAGATGTCGATCAAGACGGAATCGTCGAGTTTGGTCATCAGTATACGCCAGAAGGCAGTAAAGGGCGTGAGGGTGAACCAAAACCACGCATCACGGCATACTACACATGGAATGGATCAGATAATCCGCCATTTCTCGAGAGTGGGTTCGAATTGCGAGAAGAGCAGTACATCGATCAAGAATACAATTTCGTCATGCGGTTCCCTGCCAACTGGGCGACGCGTGAAACGATCGAGAAACGCGAAAATCGTGTTCGGTTCATCAATCGAGAAACGAAGCAGATTGATTTCGAATTAGAGGTCATTCCGAAGAATCAATACATTGCTAGTGATCAAAAACGAAAAATCAAAGAAGGTATCGATTATGTCTATGTGATTGATGCGACGAAGGAATATGAAGTGTTCGTCAATCGTGTCACACTCGTGGAATAAAGAATCAGGGGGAGAAAAGAATGACCAAAATACTAGTAGCCGAAGATGAACATGCGATTCGCAGTTTCATCGTCATTAATTTGAAACGAGCAGGCTATGATGTCATCGAGGCGGAAAATGGGAAAGAAGCGCTTGCGCGGTTTGATCAACAAACCTTCGACATTCTGTTACTCGATATCATGATGCCAGAAGTCGACGGTTTTGCCGTCTGTGAACAGGCGCGGGCAAAGGATGAAGTCGTCGGGATCATCATGCTGACGGCACGGACACGAGAAGAGGATAAAGTCATGGGACTGAGCGTAGGAGCGGACGATTATATCGCGAAGCCATTCAGTCCAGCAGAGCTACTCGCGCGCATCCAGTCGCTCCTGCGACGGGTAGAGACATTACGTCGCAGAAAACAGCCACGTGAACTCGTCTCTGGACCGTTTCGGATTGATTTAGGCGCGAAGCGCGTCCAAAAAGAAGGTGTCGACGTCGAAGTGACACCAACTGAATACGATTTACTTTGCCACTTCATTAAAAACGAAGATCAAGTCATGTCGCGAGATGAATTACTCGATGCGGTATGGGGTGAGAATTACTTTGGTGATCGGAAGACGGTTGATGTCAACATTCGCCGTCTTCGTCAAAAAATCGAAGAAAATCCAGCGGAACCGAAGTTCATCGAGACATTGTGGGGACATGGATACAAGTGGCGTAACGAAGAATGAAGCGCCAGATATTAATGCGGTTCATGACGATTATCACGGTGACAGTCTTACTCGTCATCGGGATCCTCTCGTTCGTGACCTATAACTATTACTACGTGACGGCGACGGATGTCTTGAAACGTCATGCGAATGCGAGTGCTGTCTTATTTGCGAATAGTGGCCTTGCTTATGATTACGCCGATTCAGAAGCGACGATCCATGACGTACTTGATTCTTACGCTTATCCAGACGCTGAGATCGAAGTGTTGGATGCGACAGGGATTCCGCGTTACTCTTCGACCGGATTCATCTCGGAACGTAAGTTGACGCGAGCGGCGATCAATCAAGTAAGAGCGGGGCAGACTGTCACGAAACGATATGACGATGAGGCGACGGGAGAACATTTACTGGAAGTAACAGAACCTGTCGTGTCGTTCGGTCAGACGACGGGAGCGCTTCGTTATACGACGTCGCTTGAGCGAATCGATCGACGTGTGATCGAAATTTGTTTAGCGATCGTCCTCCTGGGTACAGTAATTTGGGGACTTGCCTTCATCTATTCCTCACGTCTCGTCTCGTCGATCGTCCGACCGATTCAAGAAGTCATCGGTGCATCGGATCAAATCGCGAAACAGCATTACGACGTCAAGGTGAACGAGGAATACTCGTTCGAGCTTGGAGAACTAGCGCGGACGATCAATTATATGGGACAACAGATTAAACAGCAGGAAACGTTGAAAGATGAATTCATTTCTGGTATCTCCCATGAATTACGGACACCGCTGACATCAATCAAAGGCTGGAGTGAAACGTTACTCGTCGAACAGGATCAGTTGCCGGAAGAGGCGTCGCTTGGGATGGGCATCATTCATTCGGAGACGGAGCGTTTGATTTCGCTCGTTGAGCAGCTACTCGATTTCTCGAAACTCGAGACGAGTCGGCTCGTCTTATACCGTCAGGAAGTCAACTTGACGGAAATCATCGAGACCGTGACGGCGCAACTGCGTCAAAAGCTGGAAGAAAAAAATGTCCAGATCGTACAGAAGTTACCGGCACAAGTCGTCGGTCTATACGACGAAAACCGATTGAAACAAGTCTTCTTGAACCTGCTTGATAATGCGATCCGCTTTTCTCCAGTCGGTGGCACGATCACCATTCGACTCGTTCGTTCAGAGCGTGTATTGTTCCTCTCCTTCAGTGATGAAGGTCCCGGGATTCCGAAAGAGCACTTACGTCACGTCACAGAAAAATTCTATCAAGTGCAAAAAGGAAAGGGTGGAACAGGGCTCGGCCTATCGATTTGTCGAGAACTCGTCGAAGCACATGAAGGCAAGCTATTCATTGATAATCAGCCGGAAGGCGGCGTCATTGCGACGATTCTGCTACCTGTCACGAAAGCGTAAACACTGAGACGGGCAGAGTGAAACAGAAACTGGTAAAGTTAAGTGGATTATAGTACGAAATGGATCAGATGATAGGAAACGGAGGAATCAGTCATGGCACTTGGTGTTTCAAATGGTACGCTTCAACCGCTCTCTGGAAAACCGAACGCGGTATCTACTCAAACCGATCTACAGGATATGAAAATGCGTCCGCTCCCGTTCAAAGGAACGCTTGCAGATTCGAAGTTCCAACTCTTACGTATCCTACAAAGCCTCGACCGCGTCAAAGTCGTCAAGGAGGAAGGGGCATACATCCATGCCATCTTCACGAGTAAAGTCTTTCGCTTCAAGGATGACGTCGAATTTTACTTCGATGAAGCCGCACAAGTGATTCATTTCCGTTCGGCATCGCGTGTCGGATACTCCGACTGGGGCGTCAACCGTAAACGGATGGAAGACATCACACGTCGTTACGAGGAGGGCTTGCGATGAAGACCTATCAATTAGTTGTCATTGGTGGTGGGGCAGCCGGAATGACGATTGCTGCTGGTGCAGCAAGTCTTGGCGCGCACGTCGCACTGATCGAACGGCATACGCACCTAGGCGGAGATTGTCTCCACTATGGTTGTGTTCCTTCAAAGGCGTTGATCGAAGCGGCGCACGATGTCCATGTCATGAAGCGAACGGCTGAAAAATATAACGTGACGCTGAACGGGGATGCGGTCTATTCGAAAACGAAAGCAAGCGTCGATCGAGCACGTAACATCATTCAATCACATGATGGCACGAAACGGTTCGAAGACCTTGGTGTCGATGTCTATATCGGAGAAGCGACATTCCTCAGTGCTCATGAAGTGGAAGTGGCGGGACAGCTTGTCGTAGGTGAGAAGTTTGCGATCTCGACGGGATCTCAACCCATCATTCCACCGATTGATGGACTCGATACGATTGATTATTTAACGAACGAGACGATCTTCGAATTAACGGAGCGTCCGGAGCGACTGCTCGTTATCGGTGGTGGAGCGATTGGTCTTGAGTTATCGCAAGCATATGCGCATCTTGGAACAGAAGTCACGGTCATCGAGGGAATGAAGACGTTACTCGGAAAAGAAGACCGTGACATGGTCGAAGTCATTCAACGTCAGCTCGAACAAGAATTGACGTTACATCTCGATACGAAGGTCACGCACGTCCGCAAGTCGGCCGGGGGCATCGAAGTGACGGTTGAAGCAAACGGCGAATCACGTGTCATTGAAACGGATGCCGTGCTTGTCGCAGTCGGTCGTAAGCCACGCATCGAAGCACTACGTCTCGACCGAGCTGGTGTACACGTCGAGAAAGGATTCGTCCAAGTCGATGGTTCACTTCGAACAAGTCAGCGACACATCTTTGCGGTTGGAGATACGATCAACTCGCTCCCATTTACGCACGTCGCAGGACTTGAAGGAAAAACGGTCGTTACGAATGCTTTATTCGGTCTACGGACGAAGCCGGATTATCGAGCGGTTCCGTGGGTCACATTCACGACGCCTGAATTATTCCATCTCGGATTGACGGAAGACGAGGCACGCAAGAAACATGGAGAGATCAAGGTCTATCAGACCGGTCTCGATGAAGTCGATCGTTTCGTCATCAATGGTCAGACGGAAGGGCGCGTCAAGCTCATCGCCGATAAGCGTGGAAAACTGATTGGAGCACATGCAATCGGAGAACAAGCAGGTGAGTGGATGCAAGAAGTCGTCTATGCGATGGCACGTAAAGATAAGGTCGGTCAATTGTCGCGTGTCGTCCATCCGTATCCGATCCGTGGTGCTGCGGTTCAGCGTGCTGCTGATGTCTACTGGCGTGAACGTCTATTCGCTGGTCCGATCCCAAAATGGTTGAAACGTTATTTCGACTGGAAACAAGGAGAATGATACATGCAACAACCTGCTACTAAACGGAATTTCGTCCCACTCGTCATCCTGTTGACGCTTGTCATCAATCTGCTCGTGGCGCTTTTATTCTTTGCACCACCTGTACAAGTTGATTCAGGATTCGATTGGACGTTTCTTCCTTTTTTGAATGCCATCTTCAATAGTTTTACCTTCATGCTGTTGCTCGGTGCTTGGGTTTCCATTCGTCGTGGCAATCGGGTGAATCATCGTCGCTTCATTGGTGGTGCGATGACGACGACGACTTTATTCTTAATTTCGTACGTCACGTATCATGCCGTCAGTGAATCGACGAAATTCGGAGGCGAAGGTTTCGTTCGCCCTGTCTATTTCTTCATTCTGATTACGCACATTATTCTAGCTGCAGTCATCGTCCCACTCGTCTTGATGTCACTCGCGCACGCTGTGAATCAAAACTTCGAGAAGCATAAAAAGTGGACACGCTTTACGATGCCGCTTTGGTTATACGTCAGCTTAACGGGCGTCATCGTCTATATCATGATTCGTCCGTATTATTAAAAAGACTCCTTCGTGTCTACCACGAAGGAGTCTTTTTAATGGTCAGGATTTAACTTTTGTTTCGTCAAGTACATTCGCTTTTAAGTCGATCAATGGTCGAATTAACACTTCGACACGGCGATTTTTGCTACGACCGGCTTCCGTTTGATTGGACGCAATCGGTTGGAATTCTCCGTAACCGCTGACGGTGAAGCGTTTTGGTTCAAGCTTTGGGTTCCGTTGTAAGGCACGCATGAAACTGATCGCTCGGTCCGCGCTCAGTTCCCAGTTCGACGGATACTGTGCTGTATTAATTGGGATGTTATCCGTATGACCAGAGACTTGGATTTGACGTTGCCCTGCTTTGACGAGCAGTGCACTCATGCCTTCTGCGATTTGAAGCGAGCGTCCTTTTACTTCTGCTTGAGCTGGTGAGAACAACGCGCGATCACGAATCGTAAAGACAAGTCCTTCGTTCGTGATTTCGACCTTGATGTCTTTCTCAAGTTGTTCATTTTTGATGTATTGATTGGCTTCTTCCTTAATCTTTTCGAGTTCTGCGATTTCATAACTTTGTGCTTTTGTCCGTGCATCGAGCTTTTTCGAATCCTCTTCTTCTTGAGTAGAGAGTGAGCTATTCGTAATCATCCCTGAACCACCGTTGAAGACGGAGCTAAACGACTGGGACATTGCTTTTAACTTGACGGCATCGACATTACTCGAAGCAAACAGAACGATGAAGAGCGCGAGAAGCAAGGTCAATAAGTCGGCGTAGGGAATTAACCAGCCTTCGGAGATATGTTCGTCATGCGGCTTCTTTTTCCGCTTCATAGTTCGCACGCTCCTTCGGTGTCAGGTACACGAGTAGCTTATCTTCTAAGTTCTTCGGGGATTCACCGTTTTGAATCGAGAGAATCCCTTCAATCATCATTTCATACAGCTGAATCTCGCTTGCTGATTTTTGCTTCAGCTTCGTTGCGAACGGGAACCATAGGACGTATCCGGTGAAAATCCCGAATAACGTCGCAATGAAGGCACCTGAAATCGCGTGACCTAATTTTTCGATATCCGATAAATCGGATAGGGCGGCAACAAGACCGACAACGGCACCGAGAACCCCAAGCGTTGGAGCATAGGTTCCAGCTTGCGTGAAAATGTTCGCATTTGCATGATGGCGTTCCGTCATGTTTTCGAGGTCGCGTGTCATGACGTCCTCGACATATTCGGATGGTTGTCCATCGATGACCATCATGACGCCACGCTTCATGAAGGCATTATCGACTTCTTCAAGTGCTGATTCGAGAGATAACAGACCTTCTTTACGTGCTTGCGTCGAGAGTGTCAGAAATTGTCCGAGCAACACTTGTTTCGTCATCAGCTTTTGTTCAAATAAGATGACTTTAAACAAGGCAGGTAAGACTTTCAATCGTTCCTTCGGGAAGGAAATCATGATGGCAGCTGCTGTCCCGACGAAGATGATGACGAGGGCTGCTGGGTTAAGCAAAGCGACGGGAGGAGCACCTTTTAAGATCATACCTCCGACTAGTGTGATGAGACCAAGAATGATCCCGATGATCGACACGATATCCATGATTGATGTGTGCCACCTTTCTGTATGTAATCCGTATAGGAACGAAAAATAAAAGAGCAGAAGACACTTCTTCTGCTCGGAAATCCAAAAACCGAGAATCAAGCGCCGTTTTCGTCGATTAGCATTTGAATGCTTTCGTTTCGTTCGTCACGCTCTATATCGGTCAGTACGTCGTATTTTTTTAACACTTGATACAATTCATTTAGAATCGGTTGCTCCAAATGTAATGATAAGAGTTCCTCGAATTGATAATACAATTGCGCAGGCATCCATTGTGATTGTCGTTCCAGCCTTCGCCAGACATCCTCAATCGAATGATCAGCCGTCTTAGGGTCCACTGTTTCCCTCAACCTCCTTTAATGATTACACGTCCACTTTTATCTAGTTTACCAAAAAAATACGAAAACGTTTAGTCGATTGCATATTTCGATAGAACTTCTTAATTCGAGGGAGTATGATAAAGACAATTCTGTCTGAAAACAATCTAGGGGGAGTAAGATGTTCTCGCATAAAAGACGTTCACGACTCGCACGCTTCGGGCGTTTAGGTGAATTGATGTATCATCAGCTATTCGATAAACCAGCACGTTTCATCGCAACGGGCTTCACATTGACGATTTTACTGGGTGGTTTTTTATTGTGGCTTCCGATCTCACAACAAGAGGGGCAAGATGTATCATTCATCGATTGCCTATTCGTTGCGACATCGGCAGGAACCGTCACAGGACTGTCACCGATTAATATTGCCGAATCCTATAATTTACTCGGTCAAATCATCATGATGCTCTTAATTCAGGTCGGTGGACTTGGATTCATGACGATCGCGCTCGTCTTGCTCAGCGTCACGGGACGAAAAATCGGGATTCGTCAGCGGATCATTATCCAAGAGATGTTTAATCTCGATAGTCCGGGCGGAACGATTCGTCTCGTTCGTAATATCATCGTCACGACGGTCCTCGTTGAGATCGTCGGCATGTTTTTGATTGCGCTTGATTTGTTCATTCAATACAAATACAGCTTCGGAAAAGCACTCTATTACGGTTTGTTCCACGCCGTATCTGCCTTCAACAATGCAGGATTCGCACTATGGGGTGATAATCTAATCGGTTTCCAACAAGATACGACATTCATTCTGACGATTGCAGCGCTCTTGATGATTGGTGGTCTTGGTTTTACGGTCATCGCGGATATCGCTGGTAAACGAAACTTCAAGAAAATTTCGCTCCATTCTAAATTGATGGTGCTATCACTACTCGTCATCAATGGACTAGGTGTTTTAGCAATGATGCTCTACGAATGGGTTTCGAACTTGGGTTCATTAAAAGATGAATCGTTCTTCAGTGCGCTCCATATCGTGTTCTTCCAAGTCGTCACGACACGAACGGCTGGTTTCCAGACGATCGATTTAACGACGATGGTGCCGCTCTCGATCGGTTTGATGATGGTTTTGATGTACATCGGGGCAGGTTCCGCATCAACAGGTTCCGGGATCAAGGTCACGACGGCAGCGGTCATCTTGAAGAATGTCTGGACGTATATACGCGGACAGCGTGAAACGGTTTTGATGCGTCGGACCGTTCAGACGCAGGCGATTCAAAAGGCATATGCGATTGCTGTCTTCAGTTTATTGTTCATCGCTTTGATCACGACGTTCCTGGCATTGACCCAGCCGAATATTTCCTTTATTGGTCTATTCTTTGAGACCGTTTCGGCATTTGGAACAGTTGGTCTTTCTTTGAACGTAACAGCTGAGCTCAATAGCTTTGGTAAGTTTTTGATCATGTTCATGATGCTACTCGGACGTGTCGGCTCCTTGACGATTCTGTTCACGTTCGCGACGCAACGAGACCGGACGATTCGTTATCCAAAAGAAAATATGTTGATCGGGTAACCGATTTAAAAAGTCCAATCGACTTCCCTTGTGGAAGAACGATTGGACTTTTTTAGTGTGTTGCGTGTGTTTGGTAATACTGGACGAGTCGAGGCATCGTTTCTGCAAGGTCTGGACAAATAATACCAGTGTCCCGTAAGTCACGTAAGGCATGTGTCGTGTCATATTGAACGGGATGAATGAAGTAGTCAAGTGTCTGCCGTTGCATCTGAAGTCGTTTCGCGACAGCTGGAGTCAATGCCGTGCTAACGAGTCGAAACGGAACGATTCCGCGCGGATAACGTCCATAATAGGCGACGTGTAACATCTCAAAAATCGCGCGTGCGCCATGTGGGAATGGATCCGTCAGATGATAGGTCTTATTTCTTCCGACCGGTGCATGGCTGAGATAAGCAGTCGCTTCAATGACGTAATCATAGGGCACGAGATTGACGAGTGCATTTGCTCGACCTGGGTATGGAAGAGGAGCGAAGGATTGCAGGAGACGCATTACGTTCAAAACGAAATACACCCCGTCCCATTTCGGTGTTTCGCCCGTTTCGGAATGACCGACGACGATTCCAGGACGGATGATCGTATAGGGGATCGTTCCGATTTCTTTACGGAAACGTACCTCTGCTAAATATTTCGTTTCTTCATAAGCATTTTTAAAGGTACTTGCTTGTAACTCATCTTCTAGAACCATTCCAGAACGAAGACCCGAGACATACGCTGTACTGAAGTAAATGTAACGCTCTAAGGTTCGACACGTATGAGCAAACTGTGTCACGTTCGCGGTACCGATCACATTGATCCGAAAGGCGGGTTCATATGCTGTTGCTAAATCATATAGCGCCGCGAGATGAAAGATGTGTGTGACGTCTTGTTGCAACATCATCCGCGCCTCTGATGATAAAGCAAGCTGTTCGACCGTGATATCGCCTTCGTGCAATACAAGTTGCTCCGATCGTAAGGATGTACGTTCTAGAAGATCCTGGCGTCGCTTAACAGCTGCGTTTCGCTCTGACGGTAAATGAAGCAAATGAAAACAAGCGATTTGATCCGGTACACGTGCCAGTTGTTCGATCAGTTTGGTCGCTAAAAAACCGGGGAAACCCGTCATGAAGTAGGTCCGCATCAATTCCATTCCTTTCTTGGATCACGTTCGAGTACAACGGTGAACGTCGAACCATCATTGATTTCTGATTCAACGGAAATCGCACCTCCGTGTGATTCGATGATTTCCTTACAGATGGCAAGTCCGAGTCCGGTTCCGCCGATTTTCCGGATGTCTGAGTTATCGACCCGGTAAAATTTCGTAAAGAGCTTTTCAAAAGCATTTTGTGGAATGCCGAGTCCATGATCTGTCACAGAGAACGTTGCTTGTTCCGGATTGGCTGAAAGAATGACTCGAATATGATCCGCCTGTGGAGAATATTTAATGGCGTTCGAAAGCAAGTTCAAGATCACCTGCTTGATTTTGTGCTCGTCCGCAAAAATCAGAACAGGATCCTCTGGTAGTTCTAGATCAATTCGATGCGTCTCGACGGTCTCACCATAGGCATCGACGGTTGATGCGAGAAGATCGCGTAACGAGAACGACGTGAAGGTATACTCCTGTTTTCCACCTTCTAGACGCTGAATGTCTAAAAACTCATTTAATAGCGTCGTCAATCGTTTCGTCTCTTCGTGAACGATCTCAACATACCGTTCGATTCGATCAGCCGATTGTTTTTTATATCGTAGTAATTCCATATAGCCAAGAATGGAGGACAGTGGCGTGCGCAACTCATGCGATACTGTACTGACGAGTTCGTCTTTTACTTGATCCATCTTCGCTTCCTCTGTCCGGTCACGGAAAACAAATAGGAAGCCATGACGAGAAATGCGGCTCTTCTCCTTTTTGATCGCAGTCGCATAAAATTCGAAATAAAGTGGACTGGACTCATTTGGTCGCTGTAACGTGAAACGAAACGATAGTTCAGAATGTTTTCCGGCGAGTAATTCTTCTACTTGTCGGAGCATCTCGAATCGAGTGTTCAAATCGAGATTCGGAATCAGACTGATTCGTTCTTGAATCTTACTTGGTGCAATGCCTGGGACATCGAGTAATTTGCGTGCTTTGACGTTCATGAAGATGAAACTTCCATCCTCTTCTGTCAGTAGGAAACCTTCATTGGATGCTTGAAGAATCGATTGTGTGATATCACGCTGACGCATGATGGCATTTTTTTCGCGTTCAAGCATTTTCTCAATCTTTTTTCGTTCGGTAATATCACGAACGACGGCGACACGCATCCGGATATTGTTGTAGATGATTTCACGCGGGAAGACTTCGATTTCGACAGAGGTTCCGTCGGCACGTTGACCGAGAACTTCGTATGGTTCTTCTCGATGCTCCTCGATGCGTTGCAAGACACGCGCGTGATGATCCGGATGAATCAATTCAAGCGTCGTCTTGCCTTTCATTTTCTCGAGTTTCGTCCGGAAAATGACTTCTGCTGCGCGATTGGCATCGATGATGATTCCGTGGTCATGAAAGATGACGGCTTCAACGACGGATTCCGAGAAGAGTCGGAAGCGGCGTTCGCTTTTCGTCAGATGCCATTCGATTTGTTTTTGCGGTGTGATGTCCTGAATGAGCAGGAAGTAAGTATCGTTTGGTAACCGTGTCATATAAAGGCGTCCATGGAACGTTGAGCCATCCAAACGATGATAGGTCCATTCATTTTCGGCTTCCCGTCCATGCAGTAAAAAAAGTTGCGCGTCCGATAAGTCTTTTAAGTTCAATTGTTCGAGATGTTGACGGCGGGTAGTGATTTCCTTCGCATCATGTAGAACCGTCGCTTGGAGACCCATGATGTCTTCGGCATGCTCGAAACGAAATAAGGTGCTTGCCACCTCGTTACAGGTTTGAATCCGAAACTCGGAGTCGGTGATGAATAGAGCAGTATCTAGTGTTGAATTGAATAAGTCCTCGATTTTCAGGGGAGCGACATGGACAAGAAAATAGTCCGTCGCTTCAATCGCTGTGACTGTTAATTGATATGTCGTTGAAATGACGGCTTCCTTCTGTAATGGAAAGAAATCATCCGTGATGGGAAACAGCTCCTGAATGGTTTCGATATTCGGAGCGTTCATGAACTGGTGTTGAAACGCGTCATTATGAAATTGAATCTTTCCATTTGCATCGACTAGAAGAACGGGGTCTTTCATAGCACGTATCGTCGCGTGAATGATTCGTATCGATGAAGGGGATGAATGTTCTGCCATGAGCTACCTCCTGACTGGTCTTCGACCATGGATTTTAAGACAGTCTTTCCTCAGCTTACTTCTGCAAGATGAGGCGTGTTTCCTGTTGAAGGAAGCAACCGACGAAGAATTTTAGTATAGTGAAAAAAAGGTCACGACGAAGTAGAGGAGAAAAGCACGATGAAACGATTGAAACGAAAACGATTGTTACTAGCAGCTTTGTTTGCAATGATAGGAATTTTCGGAACTTATTTTTTTTCGAGTTCTTGGGAACCTTTAATCTTAATCATCAGTATAGTAGGGTGTATCCTTTTTCTTCTTTTGTCCATTTTAACGCCGTCGCTTGAAAAACGACTCGATCGAATGGAAGGACGAGAATTTGAAGAATGGCTTGCCGATTTATTTGAAACAGCAGGATATCGAGTCGAGTTGACACCTGCTTCACGCGACTTCGGAGCAGATTTGTTGATAGAGGATGAACGAGGGTATAAGATTGCCATCCAGGCAAAGCGATATAGTGCGGCTGTAGGGCTCGAAGCGGTTCAACAGGTCGCTGCCTCGGTTCCATTCTATGGGATGGACGAGGGGTGGGTCGTTACGAATTCGACCTTTACGGAAGCTGCATATCAGCTAGCGGAACCAAATCAGGTTCGCCTCATTGATCGGGAAGAATTGCTCGCATTTGCAAAGGAGATGAACCTGCATTGAACATGTCGAATGATTGTCGACAAAAGGGGGTTGTCAATTTGGAGAAACGGTGCAATAATCATTTTCGTTAACGAAATATCATACAGATAAAGAAAGTTAAACTATACAGGATGTCTAAATAAACTGGGGACGAAAAACCAGCACGTTTTAGCAGTGAGAGGAGAATTTCTGTTGCGCAAAGTTGTCTATGTGCAGGGTTGCGTTTTTTCGCAAGGTCATGCCGCGATTTATGATGAAGCGCACCAAATGATCGGTGCGGTTCAACACGACGAGAATGGTCGTGTTCAAGTAATGAATGGTGAAGGTAGAGGGGTAGCGTTTGGTAAGTTCATTCCGACGTGTAAGAAGTGGGTCGTGATGAACCATGATGGACAAGAGGTAGGTCAAATGCGTGAGAAGTTTTCGCTCTTCTCGAAGAAATGTGAGTACAACGTGTATGAGCGTGGTACATTCACGATTTCCTTCGACCTGACAAAAGGAAAATTCTCCGTACGGAGTGCAGCTGGAGAAGTCGTTGCTGAATTGTTGCAAGACGGTGATGAGTACCGTCTCGTCAAGGATGCTGACAAACTCTCGATGTACGAACTACTCTCTGTCTTGAAAAGTCTGACGAACAACGTCCACTATAAATCACTGACAGCCGTCTAAATAAAAAAAGATGCCTTCCATGACATGGATGGCATCTTTTTTTCATCATGTCGTTTGCAGAACATGATGGAGACGTTGTTTCGCTTCGTGTGTTAAATGCGATACACGACGGGCATAGAGACACAGTTGGAGAACGTGGACAGTTTCAGGGCGGTAAGCGTTAATGCGCTCGAGCGAGCGTCTGAGACGCTTCTCCGTCAATTCGATCGGACCACTTGTCTCCGCGTGTTGCGTATAGACGAGGTAAAAATTAAGCGGACTGATTAAATCATCCTCATCAATATTCGGATTCTTAAAGACGATCGTCAGTAGTTCTCGTGTTTCTTCTAACGAGAAGAGGTGTTTCAAATCATCCAGTAGATAGATGATCGAAGCTTGATTGATCGAGTACTTCTTTCCGCGATGCGGTACGCCGATGATGTCCCGGACTTCACGTTTCGTCCAGTTCTGGATCGTCGTCGCTGACATATGTTCGCCGATCAGGGCATTTGCCAAATGAACGATTTCATTGATAGATAGACCATTTTTTAATGGATCGAATTGCTTCAAGCGATTGATGACCTTCGGCAATTCTGTGCCTTCCGTTGCGACGAGGGGTTCGATTCCTTTTCCTTCGTTCAAGCGTTGCAGACAACTTGATAATGTTTGGACTGCTTGAGCATCATACATTTCCAAAACTTCCTCTCTAGGACGTCATTTGACCTTATGTTATCAAATGAAGGTTCAATAGGGCAAATGACAACTGAAACAACGTACAATAATAGGAAAGAAAGGGGGAATGACGATGGAATGGATAGCTGCTCTTGGCACGATTGGAATCGTCGGGCTAGTTCTCGTCATCCTGGAGGTCATTGGACGCCGTTTCGGCTTTTCTCCCGAGACGGTTCGGAAATGGATTCATATTGCTGTCGGTCACTGGGTATTTCTTGCGCTGCTCTGGCTCGATCACTGGTACGTTGCGATCGTACCGCTGTTATTCTTTGCTGTCGTAAATCTAGTGACACTACGAAAAGGAATCGGTCAGATGCACGATGTCGATCGTCCTTCTTACGGAACGGTCTATTATCCACTCGCTCTAGCGGGACTCGTCCTGTTCTTCTTCGAGCGACAACCGATGGCGCTTGTTGCGGGAAGCATGGTGCTTGCTTGGGGCGACGGTCTCGCGGCTCTCGTCGGAAAACGCTTCGGGAAGACGTTTTACGTCCGTGGTGAGACGAAGCGATCCTTTGAAGGAAGTATCGCCCTGTTTTTGGCGTCATTCCTCGTGTTGACCGTGACGTTCTTGTTTTATGGACAACCGGTTTGGCTCGCTGTCAGTTATGGCTTCTTGCTTGCGAACATCGCAGCCTTGATCGAAGCCATCTCATATCGCGATCTCGACAACTTGATCTTGCCATGGACGATCGCGGCACTCGTCGCGTTTGCTTTTTAACGTTCAGTCGCGTAACAACAATTGTTTGAAATAGAGAAAGCGTAATCGAATATAGTCCGGATACGCACGCCAACCTGCATGACGGATTGTCATATCCCGACACATCTCCTGAAAGACATGGCGATAGATCTTTTCTTCGGAATCGTCATAAACAGCTGCGAACAAGCCATGCTCGAGCATGTTGGAAAGGCATTCGTCGAGCTGAGCGTAGAGGGTCTCGTCGCTGTCTTCGCGCAATGTAGCATGCAACTTCTCATATTGAATGCTTTGATTGACAGAAGCTGTCGCATGAAAGACGCTGGTTTTGTCGAGATGGGATACGCCAAGGATTAATGTATAGAGTGCTTCCAACATGTCGATTGAATGACCGTCTAATTGTTGGATGGAATCAATGGCCATCAGCGTATCGATTCCAGATGCGCCAACCTTCTTTAAATATGTAAACGCATGAACAGCGGACTCCCCATAAAATTGACGATGATTGTAATGGACGGCAAGGAAACGATGTCCTGCTGGCTCTTCAGGGAACCGTGTGATGGCTGAAAGGAAAAACTGTTCTGCTTCGTGCATATACCCTTCCTCTTCACTGATGATACCGAGGAGTATGTATCCTTGCACATGTTCGCCGAGTTGCTGATGTGTCTCTTCGATCAGTTGGCGCGCTTGAGTGTGTTCGTTCTTGAAGTAAAGGGAATGAGCTGTAGCAATGTTGAGCAATGGATGAGATGGGACGAAAACACGTAAGCGCTCGGTTGCGGCAATACGTACGCTCTCTTCTGTATCGGATGTCAGTGTTTCGAGTAACGCGACTTCAGCGACGTGGCTCTGGAGTTCATGAGAATGGGCGGTTATGGTTTGTGTCATGTAATGAGATCCCCTCTACTAGTTCAAAATCATAAGTCTTCGTTTCTCATCATATGACAAGCCGAGTGTTGCCTCAAGAAGTAATAAAAAATAGTCGATGGTTCCTCAAAAAGGAATCATCGACTATTTCTACTTTCAAGATTATGCGTGTAGGTGAAGCACATCTTCAACGGATTTGTACGTGTATCCGAGATCGCGTGCGACGGCTTCGTACGTGACGAATCCTTGTGCGACGTTTAATCCTTTTTCAAGAGCATCGTTTTCAGCAAGCGCACGGTGTGTGCCTTTGTTCGCGAGCTCAAGGACATACGGAAGCGTTGCGTTCGTCAACGCTAGTGTAGACGTACGTGGAACAGCACCTGGCATGTTCGCGACTGCGTAATGAACGACACCGAATTTTTCATATGTTGGGTCATCATGCGTCGAGATACGGTCGACCGTCTCGAAGATACCACCTTGGTCGATGGCAACGTCAACGATGACAGCGCCCGGCTTCATGCGTTTGACCATATCGGCAGTGACGAGTTTCGGTGCTTTTGCACCTGGAATCAAGACGGCACCGATGACGAGATCACTTTCAGCGACCGCTTCAGCAATCGTGTACGGGTTGGAGATCAACGTGTTGATCGAGTTACCGAAGATATCATCGAGCTGACGAAGGCGCTCTGGGCTGACATCGATGATCGTGACATCCGCACCGAGACCAACTGCGAGTTTCGCAGCGTTCGTTCCGACGACACCACCACCGATGACTGTGACTTTTCCACGACGAACCCCAGGAACACCTGCAAGCAGGATGCCCATACCACCGTGTGGTTTTTCTAAGAACTGTGCACCGATTTGTGATGCCATACGTCCTGCGACTTCACTCATTGGTGTTAACAATGGAAGTGTGCGGTTCTTCTCAACCGTCTCATAAGCGATTGCTGTGATGTTTGAATCAACGAGTGCACGTGTCAATTCTGGCTCAGCCGCTAGGTGAAGATACGTGAACAATGTTAGATCCGGACGGAAGTATTGGTACTCTGAAGCGATCGGCTCTTTAACTTTTAAAGCAAGTTCGGCTGTTGCCCAGACTTCAGCAGCAGTCGCGATGATTTCAGCACCTGCTTTGACGTACTCTTCGTTCGTGAAGCCACTCCCCATACCTGCCATCGATTCAATGATGACACGATGTCCTTGTGCATGTAACGCTGCTACCCCGGCAGGTGTTAATGCAACACGGTTTTCGTTGTTTTTGATTTCCTTTAATACTCCAATGATCATGTGAACGCGATCCCCTTTCGCAAATAAACAAATCAATTTCTCTTCATCTTCAGTATACGAGAAATGAAAGCGTTCTACTTTATCGGCGTTTTCAAAAATAACCGATATCCTTTGTGAAAAATCACAAAGGATATCGGTCTGCTTTTAGGTACAAATAAAGTAAGGAACGTTCAGGTAAAGATTCCATTCGAATGCCCGCTTCCTCCTCGATTCGTCGCATCCGATAGAGGATCGTATTCGGGTGGACATGGAGATGGGAGGCGACTTGTTTGACGTTCCCATCATAATGAAGGAACCATTCTAACGTCTCACATAAGGAGGAGGCATGTTTCACATCATAAGCGCGCAACCGTTCGATTTCTTCCAAGCGAACCGTCCGCCGTCGCAAACGCTCTGAGAAAATCGGTAAGAGCTGGAATAGACCGAGGCGTTCGTAACGGGTCACGTTCTTCAGCTCGAATGGAAAGGCGTCTTTCAGACGCAAGACGATGCCCGCTTCTTCATAGCGCTCGGGAATGGCTTGGACGCCGGTGAAGACTTCACTACTTGCTGCGACGAAGTCCGTATAATCGAACCGCTCCGCGAGTAATTGTCGAAACGACTGGATGAAGGCGTCGAACTGCAGACGTTCTTGTTCTGCGTCGCGGTCGTTTGTGCTGATCCACAAGATAAAATCCGTCTCGTCATATGCATAAAGTAACGGACGAACCGTCTGCTGAATCGTCAATAAATAGCGCAGGCGATCGGCGAGACGCGGTGTGATTGCCTCTGAAAAACGAATGACCGTCAAGCGACTGATGCCGGGTGGTGCGACATGGAGTTTAGAGAACATTTTCAGAATCTCCGACTCGGATAGTTCTTCATGTAATAACTCGAAGAAGAACTGTTCCGTTTGCTCTTCCTTCCGTTTTTTCTGCATGTCAATCGCCAGTAACTGACGTTGAGCAAGTAGAGCTCCTTTCTTTAAGTCCGCTAGTTCCGAAGGAGTAAACGGCGTGCTTCGAGCAATCGACCAAATATAGCCGAGAATTTCTGAATCTTGCTTGATCGCAATGGCGACACGGTCATTCAGTCCGACATCCGTGCGTGCAGAAATAATGAGTGGATCATCTTGTGTAGCAAGGCTCTGGATGACTTCATCTTTCCAGAGTTGGTCGATGACCGATTCCGGTACCCGGCGACCAATGATCGTTGCGACACGGGCAGGGTCGGTATCAGCTGTATGTGTACTATACGCAAGAAGGCGGTGATTGCGATCTTCAATCGTAATCGGGGCATTCAAGGCAATACCGATTGCTTCCGCTAAGTCGTCTAAGGAATGATATGAAGCTTCTAACATGGGATTTCCCTTCTTTCTCTTTCACTCGATAGTTTTAGTATATCTTCTATTGTGTAAAATCACAAAAAATATTCTTTTGTATTGTAAGAAAACACAACTACATGCTACGGTAAGCCTCGGAAATGAGAGAGAGGATGAAATGGCATGGAAGTATTACGTCTGATATCGGCTTGGGTCTGGGGGATTCCGAGTATGGTGTTGTTGGTAGGAACAGGAGTGTACTTTACGATCCGCTTACGTGGTCTTCAGTTTCGGCGCTTAAAACAAGCGTTTCAATTATCTGTTCAAAAATCAGGGCAAGGTGAAGGTGAAATCAGTAGCTTTCAGATGTTGATGACGTCCCTCGCGGCGACGATCGGAAACGGAAACATCGCAGGGATCGCAGTCGCCTTGACGATGGGCGGACCGGGCGCAGTCTTTTGGATGTGGGTCATCGGTTTAATTGGAATGGCGACGAAATATGCAGAAAGCCTCCTTGCCATTCTCTTTAGAAGTCGAAACGAACGCGGCGAAGCCGTCAGTGGACCGATGTATTATATCGAAAAGGGACTAGGACCTAAATTTAAATTCCTCGCCATCCTGTTTGCAGTATTTGGTTTGATCGCATCATTTGGTGTTGGGAATACGGTGCAAGCGAATGCGATGGCAACGGTGCTTGAGCAATCGTTCCGTATGCCGCTGCTAGTGTTCGGCATTCTGCTCGCAATTGCGGTTTATGTATCGATTCGTGGTGGGCTCGAACGCGTCAGTGCAATCTCGACGATCTTCGTTCCGATCATGAGCTTACTCTATATCGGTGCCGCTTGTGTCCTTTTAGTATTGAAGGCAGATCAGATTCTACCAGCCTTTGGTTTAATCTTTGAGTACGCCTTCCAGCCGCTTGCGCCTGCGGGAGCCTTCACCGGTGTATCGATCATGATGGCAATGCAAGTTGGTGTAGCGCGGGGAATTTTTACGAACGAAGCAGGACTTGGGACTGCAGCCTTGATTGCTGGATCTGCCAAAAGTGAGCGTCCGGCCGAACAAGGATTGATTTCGATGACGAGTACCTTCATCGTGACCTTGATCGTCTGTACGATGACGGCACTTGTCCTTCTGACGACAGGTTTTTGGGATCCATCAGGTGGGCTACATTCAGGTATGATGCATGATGCGAATCTTTCCGGGGCAGCACTGACAGCAACCGCCTTTGCGAGTGTTCTTGGATCATTTGGAGAATGGACTGTCGCTTTCTCCGTCTTCTTCTTCGGTTATTCAACAATCATTGGGTGGTATGTCTATGGAGAGAAGTGCTTGGAGTACTTGAGCGGTACGACACGCTTCAACGAAGGATACCGCGTGTTCTTTGCGCTCGCAGCCTGTTATGGTGCTGTCGCGCAATTAGAACCGTTGTGGCTGGTCGCAGATATTGCAAATGGATTAATGATGATTCCGAACTTGATTGGAATGTTGTTCTTGTCGCACTTAGTCATTGAACAAACGAGAGACTATGAACGAGCCGGTCACAAACGAGTGGCTTAACGGAAAAAAGCGGCTGACTCAAAAAAAGAATGACGCGTCTTTTCACGCCCTTTCCTCAGGCGAGACACAAGCCAGTTTTCCTGCTTCATTCAAGCAGGAAAGCGGGTCTTGTTTGTCTCTGACAGCGCATAATGCGCTTGTTCCTGTAGGAGTGGCATGTGACGCGCCATTCTTTTTTTTACGAGATAAGGGTGGCAGATCATCATTCTGCCACCCTTATTTTTGTAGAGATTGACTTTTGAGTCAGCCCCTTTTCTGGTGAGACGATTCATCCATTCGTTCGACGACGACTGTAGATGAGGAGTGTTAGCAGGAAAATTAAACTAAGCGCAACGAGTACAGAGAGTGAAGCGACGTTCCAGCCGATGACTTCGAGTAGAACACTGACCGCAACTGTCAAATAGAAGATACCGAGATACTTTTTGACGAACGGACTTTCGAAATGCGTCAACTGCTTCGCGCCAATCGGTGCTCCGAGCAAGGCGCCGACAATCAGCATGATTCCAACGAGGATATCGATATTCGTGCTCGCGACCGTATAGTTGACGAGTCCCGATAGGACGATCAGTAACGCGGAGGCAATACTCGTTCCAACCGCACGTTTCAACTCATAGCCAACAATCCCGACGAGTAACGGTGTGATGATGAATCCACCGCTGACACCGAGAAGCGAAGAGATGAATCCAGCGAACAGACCAGTAAAGGCAAGGGCAAGATATCGATTTTTCCAACCTGTCTGTTCTCCGGTCGTTGCTTTCGGACGTAAGAACTTATTCGCGAAGTAGAGTAGGAGTCCGATATAAACGATCGAGATGACGAGATGAGCACCGTTGACTTCCTCTAAACGAAGGACAAGTGGTGTCGCGATCGTCGAACCGATGATTCCAACGCCCCCGACGACAAGGCTATCGCGCCAGACGACATTTTTAAGGCGTAAGTGAGAGAGCGTACCTGAAACCGTTGATCCGAGAGTCAACATGAGACTGGTCGCGATCGCAACGCTTGGAGCATATCCTAAAATGAGTAGTAGGGGCGTCAAGATGATACCGCCACCGATTCCGAAAAAGCCGGAGATGATTCCAATGAAAAATCCGAGGATTAAGAAATAATAAAAAGCGAGATCCATGTACAGTCTTCCTTTCCTTTTCTTCTCTATTCTTCACTTAGTATGGCAATGAATGAGAAGAATGTAAAAGGGGACGGCTCCTTCAAGGGGGTTGAAGGAGCCGTTAAGGGGAACTTATTCTTTTGACGCGGCGACTTCTGCGGCTGCATCGATACCGGTATTGGCCTTGACTACGATACGTTCGAAGTTACCGGCAACTTCGTTCGATTTCGTCAACAATGTTCCGACGATGGCTCCGAGGAAGCCAAGCGGGATGGAGACGATTCCTGGATTCGTCAGCGGGAAGAGGGCTTCCCCGACGAACAAGGCTGAACCGTCGACTGCCCAAAGGTTTGGACTGAGTGCGACGAGAATCAGTGAAGAGAATAACCCGACGACCATACCTGTGACAGCTCCGCCAGTATTGAAACGGCGCCAGAAGATCGTCAAGAGAATAACTGGCAAGTTGGCACTTGCCGCGACAGCAAAGGCAAGCGAAACGAGGAACGCGACGTTCATCGTTTGCGCGAACAATGCCAGTACCATCGAAATCAAGGCGACGGCGATGGAAGCGAGTCGTGCTGCCGTCATCTGTTCTTTTTCCGTTGCTTGTCCTTTGCGAAGAATATGACTATAGAAATCATGGGCAAAGGCGGATGCTGCGGATAAGACGAGTCCCGCAACAACGGCGAGGATCGTCGCAAAGGCGACTGCAGCGACGAACGCGAAGAGTAAATCGCCACCGAGTGCTTGGGCAAGAAGTGGTGCCGCCATGTTACCAGCAGCATTGGCAGCAATGATATCTTCAGAACCGACGAAAGCAGCGGCACCAAAGCCGAGGAAGATCGTCAAGATATAAAAGGCACCGATGATCCACGTCGCATATACGACGGATTTACGAGCAGTCGGAGCATCCTTAACAGTAAAGAAACGAATCAAGATATGTGGTAATCCAGCCGTTCCGAGAACGAGTGCGAGATTCAATGAAATCGTATCGAGCGGTAATTTGAACTTGTTTCCGGGATTCAAGAATGAATCACCGAGCGGTGTCGCTTGTTTGACTTCTGAAAACATCTTGAAGATCGAAAAATCGAACTTGGCGAAGACCATGAACGAAATGACAGCTGTTCCTGCCATCAAGAGAATCGCTTTGATGATTTGGACCCATGAGGTCGCCGTCATACCACCGAAGACAACGTAGACGGTCATCAAGATACCGACGATGATGACACTTGTCGTGTAAGGAATTCCTAATAACAGTTCAATCAAGGCACCCGCACCAACGAGTTGCGCAATCATATAGAAAATCGAGATCGCGATTGAGTTCATGGCAGCGACTCCTCGAACTTTTGAAGCATTGAAACGAGCGGCAATCATATCCGCCATCGTGTACTTCCCAAGGTTCCGAAGTGGTTCGGCAACGAGGTACAAGACAACCAGATAGGCAACGAGGAAGCCGATCGAGTAGAAGAATCCGTCGAATCCGGCTAAAGCGATCATTCCAGCAATTCCGAGGAACGAGGCAGCAGACATATAGTCGCCGGCAATCGCCATCCCGTTTTGTGCACCAGTGAGTCCACCATCCGCTGTATAAAAGTCGTTAGCAGTTTTTGTTTTACGAGCAGCAAAGTATGTAATGACGAGCGTCAAACCGACGATCGCCGCAAATAAGGCAACGGCAGTATAATTCATTTCGACTCCTCCTTGATCTGTTCGACGAGTCGATCAAAGGCACGTGCTTTTTTGCTGTACATCATGCAGAACGTCCACGTCATGATGAACTGAGCAAAAGCGAAGATCCAAGCACCTGTAATATCACCGAACACCGGCTGATTTAAAATCGTGAAGTAGCTTGTTAAAATCGGAAGCGTAAAATAAAAAATAAGACAGAAACTGATGGCTGGAAGAATGAAGCCATTCTTTTGACGCATCAATTGTTGAAAAGTAGCGCTCTCGACGATTGCTGGAGCGGATTGAGTCGCTTCATTTTTTTGAACTTCGGACACTTGATGCATGAGGACGCCTCCTTTAAGGAATGAATGTAAATTCATTATAAGGATGTCGTTTCTGGAAAAGCTATCCTAATTTTTAAGAAGAAAAGCTCATTATTATATTAATATTGGTCATACCAATTTAATGTAAGCGTTTGCAATATTGAACATTGTTTGAACGTTATTTTTATATATTAATTATATCGAAAAATGATTCAAAAGACCTAGTACCCGGAAAATGAGAACAACTTAAAAAGCCTGCCTATGGAAGCATAGACAGGCTTGAGTCATTTTTCAGATGGACGTTCGATCTTATCTTCGATTTCCCGTAAATGATCCGCACGTTTTGAGAGCGCACGACGCTTCAGCCATTCTTCCGTACCGCGACTGACTCCCCAGATGGCGAGTAAAATCAAAAATAGAAGGACAAGACGCATCGGACGTTCAAGGAACGTGGACCATTCCTTTCCGATTAGCGAGAAGATGATGACGACGATCAGACGACCGGCACCAGCAGCGATCAAATACGTCCGCAGCGATAGTTGAATCATGGCGGAAATGGACGTGATGATGAACGCAGGCATGAAAGGAAGTGAAAAAAAGAATCCGAGTGAGATGGGACTCATGTGACGAACACGTTCGATCCACTGTTGTGCGGCATGGTGTTTTTCAAGCCAACGCGTAACCGGACGACGAAATAGATATCGAATACAAGCGAAGACGACGAGTGATCCAAGCATGCTCCCGACCCATGATACGAGAACACCCATACCAAAACCATAGGTTGCCGCATTCGCGGAAATGATCAGGACGAGTGGCAGGAAAGGAAATAGAGACTCAAGAAACGGGGCAATCAAACCGGTGGCAGCTCCTCCAGGTAAGTCTTGGAGAAAGAAAATCATCTGCTCGATCCAGTCACGAAGTGTATGGAGCATTCGGAATCCTCCTTGCGAGATGTACTACTGTGTTTTATTTTACCTCTTTCTGATTCAGAAAGGGAATGAAATTCCTTGAAAGGGATTCAGGAATTGTAGATTGTACATTCGAAAGGGAGTTGGTATTATACTTAAATGGGTGCGTTTTGCAGGCGTTCCCAGCTAGTCAATAGCTAGACGCTTCGTTTGCCAACGTTCGTTTTACTGCAAAAAACTGACATGGGGGCTAATGAGGAATATGAAACCTTATCGCGTACTATTATTTTATAAGTATGTTCCGATCGAAAATGCGGAACAGCTAACGAAAGAGCATCTTGCTTACTGTAAAGAGCTCGGTATTAAAGGTCGGATTTTGATCGCACCAGAAGGAATCAACGGCACACTCTCTGGAACGGTCGAACAAACGGAACAATACATGAAGGACTTGACGGCGGATCCACGATTCGCTGACATCGAATTCAAAATCGATGAAGTCGAAGAGCACGCCTTCAAAAAGACGTTCGTCCGTTACAAAAAAGAACTCGTCACATGGCGTTTTGAGGATGAATTCAACGTACCAGAAGAACACGCTGCGTATCTTGAACCAGCAGAGTGGAAAGAAATGATGAAACAAGATGATGTCGTCATTCTCGATGTACGCAACAACTATGAATACGACCTCGGACACTTCAAGAATGCTGTAAAAGTCGATGTCGAGGCTTCACGGGAATTCCCGGAGTGGCTTGACGAGAACGAGCATTTGTTTGAAGGAAAAAAGGTTCTCACATACTGTACGGGTGGTGTTCGTTGTGAAAAATTCACGGCGTACTTCCGTAAACGGCAACAGAGTGATGATATCTTCCACCTAAAAGGCGGAGTCGTCATGTACGGAAAAGATGAACAGACGCAAGGAGAAGACTGGGAAGGCGAACTATACGTCTTTGATGAGCGTGTACAAGTTCCTGTCAATGCCGTCAATCCTTCTGTCGTCTCAGAATGTTACTACTGTGGAAAACCGGAGACGCGCTACGTTAATTGTGCAAACCCGGAATGTAATCGACAGCACTTCTGCTGTGAAGAATGCGAACCAAAAGTCATGCGTTCGTGTTCCGATGAATGCCGGGAGCATCCGCGTAACCGTTATGAAAAAGAGCAACAAGAAGAATTAGTATAAGGCACGCGTAAAAAGCCGGAGGATTTCTTTAGTAGAAATCGCCCGGCTTTTTGTGTATTCACGAGGAAGGAAACAAGTAACGCAAAACATCCGGTAAACGCTCGGCCCAGGCCGTTTCATGATGAATCGCTTCCGGGATGATCGTATAGCGACTTTGAGTAAGTTTCTGTTCGACCGCGCGTGCTAAGACATCATTTGTGTGTAAATAATCCGTTTCGGTCATCGGACCACTCACTTCTTTTGTCCCGACATCCATATAACAGCGATGGGCAGTAGACAGCGATGGACTGCGCTCGATGAATTCAAGGAGTGAGGAGAAGTTTGCCCATCCGGCAGTCGACAGGGCAGCGACGCGCGTGATGACTTCCGGATACGCGAACAATCCATAGAGCGAGATGACGCCACCCATCGAGCTGCCAATCATCGTCGTATCGTCAGGGCGTGTCGCGTAGTTGGCATCAATGTATGGTTTTAGCTCGCGGATGATCCAGTCCATGTAGACCTTACCGTTTCCCCCGATCGACTTCCGGTGCGAAGGATAAGCGGTCCGCATCAATAAAGCTTCATCACTCCAAGGAGCGTAGTCGTCGTAACGATCCATTCCGTCTTCTGGACTGTCGATCGCGACGACCATTGCCGGAATCTGTGTTTGTTGTAGCGCAAGATGAATCTCCCAGCCTTTTCCGAACGAGGCGGTTTCTCCACTGAAGACGTTTTGTCCATCGTGCATATAAATCACCGGTAACGCTTCAGAAGGATCTAAATGGGGCGGACGATGAATCCGAATCGTCCGGAGAGCTTGTGATGTCGGTAGCGTCATTTCAATTTCCGTAATCGACAATAGAGTCACGACCTTTCAAAGATTTGCGTAATGCGCGGTACAATTGCGTCCGTTGTGTTTTCCGCCGACATAGAGTGCATGGTCGGCTTGACGGAGTGATTCTTCGAACGTTCGTTGATATCTTTCCTCCACTGTGTCAATTCCGAGGCTGACGGTTAAGGACAGTCGGTGACCATCGACGAGGAAGGGACGATCCATGACCGCATGGCGGACCGTCTCGGCAATCTGGATAGCAGCCTCTTGACTACCATTTCGCAACAGTAGCACGAATTCCTCCCCGCCATAACGAGCAGCAAAGACATCATCATATTGCAATTGGATCGCCTGGATACGTCGACCGAGTTCACGAAGGACGAGATCGCCCACTTTATGACCGTACGTATCATTGACACGTTTGAAATGATCGATATCGAACAGGATCAAGGAGAGCGGATAGCAGTCAGCGGCAAATTCCTGCCGACCGTGTTCATAAAAAGCCCGACTATTCGGTAACTCGGTCAAGGCATCGGTCCGACTTTCCGTATAGAGTTGGACCGTTTCACGTGAGCGTTCTAAGACGCGACAAAAGATACGGAGCAAACGAGATAATTCGTCGGCATTCGTCGCATCATAGGCGTCTGCGACTTGATGGAACAGGATGATCGAAACATCGACCTCACCGCTCGTAATCGAAGGAATCGCTAACATCGAGTGACGATCGACAGGCAATCCGATTTGAATATCGTTTCCCCAGTCGCAACGCAGCCCATAGATGATCGGGGTATGCAAATCGTCGGCTGACAAGGAATGAAACAGTGGTAACACGTCGATTGGTTGTTTCGTCCGGATGTTATAGATGACTTGTTTCCGCTGTTGTTGAATTGAGATCCAACCTTCAGAAAACGGCAACAGATGTGGTAAATCGAGGAGCAGTGAATCGATCGTCTCGCGTTCGAAGCGGGAAATCAACAAGTGTTCCTTCGCATCATCGAATCGCTTCGCATTATCGTTTGCTTCAAGGGAGTCGCCACGCTCTTGCAACAGACGTTTGAACAAAAAGAGAATCAAGGCGGAAACTGTAGCCGCGACGAGCGGACTTTCATCGTAGAACCAGATTCCGAGTAGAGCACTTAACATGCTGATTCCATAGACGAGGGACTGAAGCTTTACGAGACGTTGCCAATCGTATTTCAAGTAGAGGAAGCGATTGACGAACAGACATTGGAAGTAAGAGACAAGGAAGACGGTGATCAAAAAGCCGGTGAAAGGGAGCAAGGCTTTCGTATACGTAAAGTTTGAGCCGATCGGTCCGCCGAGCGCATAATACGCAAAGGCCGGAAGCGAAATGTAGACTAAATCGAATAAGGCATTGATCGGGTAAAGATAAACGAAACGTTTCCAACGAATCGCTTTTCGATGGGACATGAATTGAAAGACGAGAATACCGATTTGGCTTAAAATCAAGGCGTACGTTAAACCGTAATTGAGGAATAAAAATAAGATAATTCCTTCTTGGAATGTATAGTAAATGCCACCACGACGGACATTATCGAACTGAAACAGGAGAACGAGTCCGAATAAATAAAGGGTGTTGATGATGGAGACAGAAGGATGGAAGGTTGGTGGATGAACGATGCCGATCACTAATAATGTCAAGGCGACGAGACCGAAGACGATCCAGCTCGTCCGGGCTACATGTTGGTAGTAGCGCATGAAACATCCCTCCCCCTGAGAAGTATCTTTTATTCCTATACCCGAATTGTGGAAATTTTGATAAGCCATTTACCAAAAAAATAAGGTTGAGAGAAAAGAAAGAATTGCGTATAATGTGAAAGATATCGAATACAGTCGATGATGAAGAGAGTAACGGTTGATATTCGTCAACTAGCGAATCAGGGAATGGTGGAAGCCTGAGGACGAACCGGTCGTGAAACGCACTTCTGAGACGCTACCCGATTCCTGATGGAAAAGGCGTAGCCGGGGGAACCCCGTTATCCCCGAACAAGGTGGGTGTCGAAATGACACCAAGAAGAGTGGTACCGCGGTCATTCCGTCTCTTTGCGCGTGGCGCAAGGGGCGTTTTTTATTGCCAAAAAATCAGTGAATCAGGAGGAAATAAAGATGAGTTATAAAGCGCAGTATGCAGAAGTATTACATCACGTCATGGAAGGTGCCTTATCGGTTGAACAAATCGAACAACTGATCGAGCAACCGAAACATGAAGATCATGGAGATCTGGCATTCCCATGTTTCATGCTCGCGAAAGCATTCCGTAAAGCACCGAACATGATTGCTTCGGAGCTCGCAGAGAAAATTGACGCGCCGTTGTTCTCGAACGTTCAAGCTGTTGGTCCTTACATCAACGTCTTCTTGAACCGGGAAGTCGTCTCGCAAGAAATCGTCAACCAAGTCTTGACGGAGCAAGAGGCGTTCGGATCAAGTGAAGCGAATGGAAAAACGATCGTCACGGACTTCTCAGCGCCAAACATCGCGAAACCTTTCTCGATGGGTCACTTGCGTTCGACAGTCATCGGGAACGCGCTCAACCAAATCTCACGTAAAAAAGGGTACGACGTCGTCGGGATCAACCATCTAGGGGACTGGGGAACACAGTTCGGGAAATTGATGGTGGCTTACACGATGTGGGGTGAGGAAGAGGCAGTTCGTGCAGAACCAATCAAGGAATTATTGAAATTATACGTCCGGTTCCACGAAGAAGCGGAAACGAACCCAGCTCTTGAAGATGAAGGACGTCTCTGGTTCAAAAAACTCGAGCAAGGTGATGAGCAGGCGACGACGCTTTGGACGTGGTTCCGTGAAGTTTCACTCGTCGAGTTCAACCGTGTCTATGAGATTCTCGGTGTTAAATTCGATAGCTTGAACGGAGAAGCTTTCTACAACGACAAGATGCAACACGTCATCGATTTGCTCGAAGAAAAAGATCTCCTCGTCGAATCAGAAGGGGCAATGGTCGTCGACCTCGAAGCAGAGGGTATGCCACCTGCCTTGATTAAAAAGAAAGATGGCGCAACGCTTTATGCGACACGTGACTTAGCAGCTGCTGTCTATCGTCTCGAAACGTACCGCTTTGAGCAAGCGTTCTACGTCGTCGGTGGGGAACAAGCGCTTCACTTCAAGCAATTGTTCGCAGTCTTGAAGAAACTTGGATTTGAGAACGTCGACGGAATGCACCATGTGCCGTTCGGTCTGATCATGAAGGACGGAAAGAAAATGTCGACGCGTAAAGGTCGGATCGTCTTACTTGAAGAAGTACTACAAGAAGCGATCGACGTCGCGAAGCAAAACATCGCGGAAAAAAATCCGAACTTAGCGAATGCCGAAGCAACGGCTCGTCAAGTAGGTGTCGGCGCCGTCATCTTCCACGACTTGAAGAACGAACGGATGAACAACATCGAGTTCGATCTTGAGCAGATGTTGAAATTCGAAGGCGAAACAGGACCGTATGTCCAGTACACGAATGCCCGTGCGCACTCGTTGCTCCGTAAAGGTGGCTATGATGGCACACCATTCGCTGGTAGTGCCGATGATCATGCATGGGGTGTCGTCTCGATGCTAAACCAATTCTCGACGGTCATCGATCGCGCGTTCACACGTCGCGAGCCATCAATCATCAGCCGTTACGTCTTAGATCTTGCACAAAGCTTCAATAAATACTACGGACACGTCCGTGTTCTCGAAGATGACGCAGCAAAACAATCGCGTCTTGCACTCGTCAAGTCGGTCACGATCGTCTTGACAGAGGGTCTTCGTTTGCTTGGTGTCGGCGCTCCAGAAGAAATGTAAGACCAATCCACGAATAAGAAGAGGTAGATTATGAAGACTGAGACGAAAGAACGATTACAGCAAGCTGCTTCACAGATGAAGCAGGAGCCTTTGGCAGAAACGGTCGCCTTTATGGCTGATTTTCACGGGAAAGTCGCTGCTTGGTTACCGGGAGAGTCTGTCGATTTCGTTCACGATTTCGTGACGGCGCCGGAAGCCGATTTGATTGCTCCGATTGAAGGAGACGCATTACGGACGAAAGATAATTTTGAATTCTTCATGCGTAAGAAACAGACACGAAAAAAACTGGGTGAACTGTTGACGCTTTGGAAGTCGGCACGTACGACAGAGACGTTGAGTCAAATCGATGCGATCGGATTGAAAAAATGGCTCGCTCGTAATGAATTCCGTTCGGAAGACAAACCATGGGATTATTTGAACCGTCTGCATGTTCTCCTATTCCTTGATTTGATGACGACGATCATCGATGATCATCGATTGACGAGTCTGCATGAGCAACTTGTCGGTACGACACCAGTCCCGACGAGCTTCGTACGTCGTCAAGGGGATGTCCGTCAAGTCATCGAAACATTCGCGGAAGAGACGAACTTCACACAAGTGGATGTCGTCAAGGCATCGCTTGTCCGTTATCTCTGATCAATAAGATGCACGAACAAAAGCCGTCGAGCCCTGTGCCCGACGGCTTTTGTCGTATCTTCTTACTTCGCCTGATAGAATACGATCGTTTGTTGCTCTGAATCGTAAAGACACCATTCTCGTTCGAACATGACGGGACCTAGATTGACGGCATACCGTCCTCCTTTGATGGATAAAGTTTGACCTAGTGGGCTCGGTTTGGCGATGCCATTTCGAAACAAACCTCTGATATGACTATGACCAAAAAAGAGTAACGGTTCGCGTTGTTGTGACAGGTCGGGTAGAAAATCCCGCGACCAACTGAGTTGGTCTCCATGAATCAACAATGCCCCCTCGATGCGTTGTTTTCGAGGGCAATCGCGTAATGCATCGATGACAGGAGATAGATGTGGTGGAACGAGCGACAGGATGCGCTCTTCTTGATTACCAAGTAACGTCTTAAAATCAATCAGCTCTAAAAAATCATCATCGAGCGTCACGACGAGGGAGAGCGATTCGAAAGAATAGCGCTTCGCTCGCTTTTTACCGACATGGCATTCATGAACATCACCGAGACAAAACAAATGCGCATCGGGAGCGATCCGCCGTATGTCAGCTAGGACAGCCGCTGTGTCGGCTACTGAACTGTGAAGATCCGCAAAAAGGGCATAACGCATGATCGACCACTCCTTTGTTAAGGAGATACCCGAAAATGCGTCATGCCCATCTTTTTTCAATCAAGTCATGCGTATCTTATTCTGTTTCGACTGTGACGCCACGTTCTGCGAAGACGACTTTTGCGACTTCGAGTGCGTTCAAGACACGTGGGAATCCAGTGTAAGGAACAAGATGCATGATAGCTTCGACGATTTCGTTTCCTGTCAAACCAGCTGTCAATCCAGTATTGATGTGGAGAGCGAGCTGTGGTTCTGTACCTTGTGTGACGAGGGAAGCAATCGTCACGATTGCGCGGTCACGATTGACGAGACCATCACGGCTGTAAACTTCACCGTATGCGAAATCCGTGATCCACTCACCGACTGCTGGAGCGATATCTTTCAGGGATTCAGAGATTTTGTCATGCGTCGATTGTGCAGCGTTTGCGTCTGTGAATTCGCTGAGTTTTTTAACGCCTGTTTCGTGACGTGATTCAAAATGAGTTGCCATGGTAAAGGACTTCCTTTCTTTTTTAACGATGTTCTCATCGTAAAGGAAGAATTTCCATTCTACAAATACATGGTTTTTATGAAAGGTATGCTTATTTGGAATACATATCGCTGACGAATTGAATCCATTTCCGCGTCACGTACGATTGGTAGCGACCGGTTGGAACGGCGATTCCTAAGTGCCACGGGACTCGTGTTTCAAGTGGGATCGTTTTGACGCCACGAATCGAAAAGCGATCCGCGATCGAACGCGGAAGGACGGTCACGGTATTTCCTTCTGCGACAAGTAAACATAAGAAGTCCCACTGCGAGCTCACCCGAGACACGTTAGGCGTAAATCCGGCATCTTGGCAGGCGTTCAAGACAACATCGTGGAGCGAGAACGTTTCATTGAACAAGACGAACGGCATGTCGGAAACTTCTTCTAACGCAATCATCGACCGATCAGCGAGTGGATGATCATTCGGTAAGAATAAATGGAGTTCTTCTTCAATGAAGGGGTGTGTCGTTAAATGCTCATCCGAAGGCAGCACCGTTGCGATCAAATCGACTTCACCGGCGACGACCGCTTTTTCTAACGCATGTCCACCGGCTTCGATTAATTCGATTTGAATCATCGGATACATCTCTTCGAAGCGACGCAGTAGACCTGGGAAAAACAGCGAACCAATTAGTGGGGGTACGCCGAGACGAATCGTTCCCTTCGTCAGATGCATGACATCATAGAGATGAGAAGGCAGATCAGATAACTGTCGCAGAATCTTTTCACCTTCAATCAATAAGGTCTCGCCGGCATCCGTCAGGACGATTTGTCGTTTGCTCCGGTCGAACAATTCCATCTCAAGTTCTTCTTCTAAGTGACGGACCATTTTACTAAGCGTCGGTTGCGTGACGTGGAGATGTTCAGCGGCACGAGTGAAGCTTTTGAAGCGTGCCACTTCCGTAAAGTATTCCAGTTGGCGGAAATCCATTAGTATTCTCCTATTCTTTTGAGTTATAGATGTCATAACAAGTATTCATTTTTATTATTCTTTCAATCAGCGTACAGTAAAGAGACCGAACACGTAAAGATAAAGAAAGAAGGAATCCATCATGATGAAACAACTCGAAGGAAAAGTCGCGTTAATTACAGGAGCAGCAAGCGGAATCGGTCTTGAGATCGCTGAAGAATTCGCTCAAGAAGGTGCGAAGGTCGTCATCGTCGATCTTCAGGAAGAAGCTGCAAAACGCTCTGCTGAAACGCTTCGTGAAAAAGGCTTCGATGCGTTTGCTGTCGCAGGTGATGTGACAAGTGAAGAGGCAATCAAATCAAGTATCGATCAGACGGTCGCACATTACGGAACGATTGATATCGTCATCAACAACGCGGGAATGCAACACGTCTCACCAATCGAAGAGTTCTCGACTGAGAAATTCGACTTGCTTCAAAGCATCATGCTTCGTGCACCATTCCTCTATACGAAATATGTCTTCCCGATCATGAAAAAACAAGGCTCTGGACGGATCTTGAACATGTCATCGATCAACGGATTGATTGGTTTTGCAGGGAAAGCTGCTTATAACAGTGCGAAACACGGCGTCATCGGTTTAACGAAAGTCGCAGCATTAGAAGGGGCAACTTCGGGTATCACGGTCAACGCGATTTGCCCAGGATATGTCGATACACCACTCGTCCAAAACCAATTGTCTTCGCTCGCTGAAACACGGAATGTACCACTCGAACGTGTATTAGAAGAAGTCATCTATCCACTTGTTCCGCAACAACGGTTACTCCAAGTCAAAGAAATCGCGGATTACGCTATTTTCCTTGCAAGTGACAAAGCAGCAGGTGTCACGGGTCAAGCTGTCGTTCTCGATGGTGGTTATACAGCGCAGTAAGCAACGATATAAATGAAGGGAGGTACTTTTTGGATACAATCCAGAAAGCACCTCCCTTTTTTGTTTGATGGACTGAACAAAAACGTTCAGCTAATTTGACGTGAGTGGATTAACGGAAGTTAATGAACTGAACATCGACCGATAACGGAAGTTCACGAACGATTTGCATGACTTGTTGTAGGTCGTCACGTGATTTACCTGTGACACGGATTTGATCATCTTGGATTTGTGTCTTCACTTTTAATTTCGATTCCTTGACGGCATTGTTGATCTTTTTCGCATCGTCACGATCAATTCCGCTCTTAAGGATGACACGTTGGCGAACCGTATTCCCAGCAGCCTGCTCGACTTTTTCGTACTGCAGGTTTTTGGTCGGGACTTCGCGCTTGATCAATTTTGCTGTTAAGACATCTTTGACTTGATCGAGTTTGAAATCGTCATCTGAGATTAGAATCAAATCCTCTTTTTCGAGCTTCATGTCGCTCTTTGAACCTTTGAAGTCGAAGCGGTTCGTGATTTCCTTCAATGCGATCTGGACGGCGTTCTTGACTTCCTCGATGTTGATTTGTGACACGATATCAAATGAATTATCTTTTGCTGCCATGTTAATCTCCCCTTTCATTCCACTCTCTATTTTAGAGAGGAATACCGGAAGCGTCCACTGCTTTGAAATTTTGTTATAATAAAAACCATGAAATGAAAGGGGTGCTTAGCTTTGAAACAAACAGCAGACATGTTGACGCTCACACCGCAAGAACTGGATGAGCGATTTGCCTATAGTGGAAATGATTTAGGAGCGACCTTCTCAGAGACGGCGATTCGCGTGCGCTTATGGGCGCCGACGGCAGAACGTGTCGTGATTCGTCTCTACAAGACACTACGCGCACGAAAAGTCGAAGAGGTCGAGATGATGGCAGGCGAACGGGGAACGTACGTCGTTGAACTCGATCGAGCAGCATATGAAGGTTATTTCTATACGTTTCAAGCGAGCATCAACGGACAAAAAGTCGAGGCGGTCGATCCGTATGCGAAAGCCGTCGGAACGAACGGAAAACGCGGTGCGTTAATTGACCCGACAAGTGTGACACCAGAACGATGGATCGAAGAACGCCCACTGTTCCATTCTTCGCAAGACGCAGTTGTGTATGAATTACATGTACGCGATGCAACGAGTCATCCGGCTAGTGGTGTCGTCGCACGTGGTACGTTCGCTGGGCTGACGGAAGCAGGGACACGGACACCAAATGGCGGATTGACAGGACTTGATTATTTAGCGGATCTTGGTGTGACGCATGTCCAGTTACTGCCGATCTATGATTTTGGCTCAGTCAATGAGACAGCGCCGAACGACCCGGATAACTATAACTGGGGGTATGATCCGGTGAATTACTTTGCGCCGGAAGGTTCGTACTCATCGAATCCGGATGATCCACGAACGCGGATCCTTGAGTTAAAGCAATTAGTACAAGCGTTACATGATCGCGGGATCCGTGTCATCATGGACGTCGTCTTCAATCATACGTATGATGCAGCAATGGTTCCGCTCGGTCAATTCGTTCCTGGCTACTTCTATCGTCAAGAGGCGGATGGTAGCTTGTCAAACGGTAGTTTCTGTGGGAATGATACCGCATCTGAACGTCTGATGATGCGGAAGTTCATTCTCGATTGTGTGACGTACTGGGCGAAAGAGTACCATCTGGATGGTTTCCGATTCGATTTGATGGGACTGCATGATGTCGAGACGATGAATCAGGTACGTCATGCACTTGATCGGATCGATCCATCGATTCTAATCATCGGTGAAGGCTGGGATCTCGATACGCCACTTGATCCGGAAGAAAAAGCGAACTATTTCAACGCACCGAAGATGCCAGGAATCGCTCATTTCAATAACGGTTTACGGGACGGGGTCAAAGGCGACGTCCAAACGCCGGAAGACCGCGGTTTCATCAGTGGCGCATTCGACCGGACGAGTGAAGTCAAACGGGGAATCGCCGGCAACGTCTCTTCGCAAGGATTTGCCGATGAACCGAATCAGGTCGTCTCGTATGTCGAAGCGCACGATGATTTGACGATTTGGGATAAATTAACGGTGTCTCGCCCTGAGGATACGGAAGAGATTCGTCGGAAACGGCAAATGCTCGCGAATGCCATCATCTTGACGGGACAAGGGATTCCGTTCCTCCATGCCGGACAAGAGTTCTTCCGGACGAAGGACGGAATTCGTGACAGCTTCAATGCCGGAGAGGTCGTCAATCGTCTTGACTATGAACGGGCGGAAACAGAGCGTCCGGCAGTCGAGTACGTCAAAGGATTGATTGCCCTCCGTCGTCAGTATCCGATGTTCCGTCTCGCAAACGCAGCGATGATCAAAAAACATCTGCGTTTCCTCGAAGAAGGGGAAGGTGTCATTGCCTTTGAACTGAAACGAACATATGAAGGATACGTCGAACGGCAGCGTGTCTATCATAATGCGACGGAAGAGGATATCACGATTGAATTGCCAAACGGTGAATTCGAGGTGTTGGTGGAGTCGGGTGCCGTTAAGTTGCACGCACCACGACTGCATGAAGAGAAACAGTTGGTCGTCCAAGCATTGACGACGACGGTCATCGCCGAACGAAAAGCGGATTACAAGAAATATGCGGTAGCAGGCGGTGCAGCACTGACGATTATCGGATTGTTGTACGCAGCGAACAAACGTCGTAAGAAAACCGATTAAATCAAAAAGGACGAAGCGCTATAAGGCTTCGTCCTTTTTTGCGTGGATGACAGTCCGATGTCAGTCTGTCATGCAATTGACTTGCGAAAATCATCGAAACATTGTTTGAAGATACATCTTTCGGGAAAAATTATATGTAGTATTTAAGATGTTGTTTTGAAGTGAGAGGGTGTACGTTGTATGTTCGGTTTCGGTGATTTATGGAAATTCTTTTTATCGTTCTTTTTACTGCTGCCTATCGTGACATTGATTCATGAGATGGGTCATTACTTTTTCGCCCGATTGTTCGGTGGAAACATGGAAATCAATATTGGTTCAGGCAAATCATTGCTTCGTGTTGGTCCAATTCGACTGAATCGTGTTTATTTTTGGGATGGATGGTGTCAATATGAGGCGCTGCGTCATGAAACGAAGTTTGCTAATATCATGGTCTATGCTGGTGGATCGATCGCGAACTTGGTGAGTATCTTAGTCGTAAATGGTCTTATTTATGCCGGCGTGTTCGAGGCATCGATTTTTACGTACCAATTTGCGTATTTCTCGTTTTATTTCGTCTTTTTCTCCCTCTTCCCGATCGATCATCCGAATGGTTATCCGAGTGACGGAAAAGCAATCATCAATGTCTTCCGTTACGGTAAATCCGACTATCATCCACAATCTTAAACGAAGATTAAAGCCTCTTTCCGTCATTGGAATAGAGGCTTTTTACTCAAGATTCCGATTCCCTAGACGAATCAGATTCTGTTTTCGCTTGTTCCTGCTCGAGTTCGACGAGCTTTTGAATCAAGATATGGCGCGGCATATGCATCAGTTGTTCAAGTGGTACGTTCAGACGTTTTGCGAGTTCGACAGCCGTCTCTGCTGATAATTGTAAAGGTTTCATCGTGTTCGTCCTCCTTTTTCCATGAAGTTAGTATAACAGGAGGTGCAAGCCGAGCGCATCAATAGTAGCGAGAAACTGAGAAGGTTGATACCGTATGAAGTAGGAAGTGATGCATATGTATAAACCTGCTGCAGAGCTGTTACTCCATGAATCCGTCTCACTGTTTGATCGAATCGGGGAGGATTTGCTTCTTTTTCGAGATCGCCACGGATTTATGAAATGTGATGCGGATTTAAGACCACTATGGGAAACAGCATGTGCGTATGTTCCATTCTCCTGGTACATTGAGCCAGGCGGTGGACGATTGTTCATCGTATTTGAAGAGTCAGCTTATTTTGGTTTACTAGATTTAGAGCAAGGGCATTTAGATTATATCAAGCGACCCGCTGCTTTTTCCGAGGCATGGTTCAGTAATTTATTCTTGTGGCAAGATGATGAGATCTTCCTGTACACGGCAGAAACAGACGTCGTCTGTGTGAACGTTCAAACAGGGGACTGGCGGTACTCAAATTATGAAGAGGCGCCACTGTTCGGACGCTTAGTGGAGCGAGGATATGATACACGTTTGACGTTCGAACGATTCATCGCACCTACGACGATCATTTCTTATGATGATCTAAAAGAACGGTATGTGATTTGGGACGCTGCGACGAATCAGGAATCGATCATTCCTTTTTCGGATTACGCGGAGTACTCGCTCGTTGATCACCGGCACCAATTGTTTTCGATCACCGATTCATCTCGTTTTTACTTGTATGAGAAGAGTCAGCTGAAATATAAGTTCGAGGGATGTCATTCCTCCGTTTTACTCAAAAGTGTGTTACTCGATGAAGAGGCGCGACGTCTTGCGATCGTATCGACATCGGCGACATTCGGCAACACATGGGTTCAAATTTTTCAAAAGACGTAATGAAACATCCTTTTCGCTTTTCAGCAAGAAGGATGTTTTTTGTACGTTTATACAGAAAGGGGACGCATCATGCAACGGCTTGGTCATCTGATGAGTACGTATTTTCGAGGAGTGTTGATTGTTTGGGCAATCCTGCTCGTCGTGCTTGGATATTTCGCTTATCAACTACCCGATCGGCTAGAAGGAAACGGATTTACGCGTGACGGTGATTTTCAACGCGTCGAGACAGTACTCGATCAAGACTTCGGTCAGGATCCGCATACGATCATCGTTCTATTTGAAAATCAAGAGAATCTACGACAAACGATGGTGGAACATGTCGAGCGCTTCCGTGATATCAAAGGTGTCGGGAACGTCACTGGTCCCGTCGAAAATCCGCGAGCGATTCGGAACGATAAGGGATACGTGACGGTCGGGGTACCGACACTTGATGCGAAATGGGCAGCTGCGGTCACACGTCAACTGGATGATACCGGAACGATTCGACTAACGGGTGAACCAGTCGTCGTCGATGATTTGAATACAGCGTCGAAAAATGATCTCATCCGGGCTGAGTTGATTGGAATTCCAGCAGCGTTGATCGTCTTGCTACTCGTTTTCGGTACTCCGGTTGCCGCCATCCTACCGTTGATCATGGGACTCGTTACTTTTGTCTTTGGTGCCGGTGTTCTTTATTTCGTCGCCGGGCAACAAGAGTTATCAATCTTCGTCTTGAATGCGGTCGCGATGATTTCGCTGGCGCTCGGAATTGATTTTTCGCTGTTATACGTCAATCGATTTCGCGAAGAACGGCAGGACGGACAAGATATTCGGAAGGCAGCGATCCGTTCGGTCGAGACGGCAGGGCGTTCAATTTTATTTTCCGGAATCTGTGTATTCGTCGGACTTGCCGGGCTATTGCTGATTGATGTGGATGTCTTCCGCGCTGTTGCGATCGGGACGCTCGTTTCGGTCCTTGGGGCAGTCGTCAGTGCATTAACGTTACTACCGGCACTATTGATCGTTTTCGGGAAGGTGTTAGAGAAAGGACGACTCTTCCGGCAGCGAGCAGGTCGTAGTGAAGATCGTTGGCGTCGTCTCGCTCGTTTCGTCATGAAGCGCCCGGTCGCAGTGACGATTTTGTCCTTATTGCTGTTGTTACCTTGTTTATTGCCGTTACGTGACTTGACGTTGAACATTCCGCAAGCGACCGCTTTACCGGAATCCTATCCGTCACGTCTCGCCTTTGAGTCGTGGGAAAAAACATTCGGAAACGATGGAACGGACGCCGTCCTCATCTTATCTGCTGATGCTTCCTCAGAGGTGGGACGAGAAAAAATCGAAGACGTGACGATTCGACTCGAGTCGGATCCCGATGTACGTTCCGTCGTATCCGCCGCAACGATTGCCGAACAGCAACAAGTGCCGCTCGAGCAGTTAGTCGCTGTTCCGGCCGGGCGCGAAGCTTTGACGGCATTTCTATCAGAGAACGACCAAGCACGAATTGATGTTAACTTAAAAGGAGATCCCGGGGATGCTGCTTCGCAAGACTGGGTGCGAAAGATGCAAGCGGACGGTTATCTTGTCGGGGGACCGGCAGCCTTCAATCAGGAAATTTATGATGCCATTGAATCGAAACTCCCACTAGCAGTCGGTGTCGTCGTCTTGGCGACATTCATCATCCTGCTGATTGCGTTCCGGTCCATCTTGATCCCAATCAAGGCGATTCTGATGAATTTGCTTAGTCTAGGAGCGACATTCGGATTACTCGTCATCTTGTTCGAGTCCGGCGCAGTTCTTCCGCAGGAGACGATCGGCATTCTGACACCGGTCTTCATCTTCTCACTCGTCTTTGGTTTATCGATGGATTATGAAGTGTTCCTCGTCTCGCGAATGGAAGAATATTATGACGAGACGGGTGATAACGATTATGCGACCGAGATGGGGCTTGCGAAGACGAGTAAGATCATTACGTCTGCTACCTTAATTATGATCGTCGTCACAGGGGCGTTTGCCTTCACGGGCGTCAGTCCAATTAAACAACTTGGCGTCGGTATCGCGCTTGCGATTTTTATTGATGCCACAATCGTCCGGATGCTACTCGTCCCCGCACTGATGAAACTATTTGGTCACTGGAACTGGTGGTGGCCGGGTGGTCGTCGTAAAGCGATTCGCAAGTGACACATCGCGTAAGCACATCAGTAGCTATTCGGAGGAAGACGAGCGTATACTGTCGATATTCAATTCAAGAAATTAGAGGAGGCACTTCACTCATGGCAACTCAAGCAATGTTTGAACCATTTACATTACCAAACGGTGTGACGCTGAAAAACCGCGTCTTGATGGCACCGATGACGAACTATGCAGCACAAGAGAACGGCGAAGTATCGGATGCGGAACTCGCGTACTATGCAGAACGTTCAGGCGGCGTCAGTGCGGTCATTACAGCATGTGCGAATGTCACAGCAGACGGTCAAGGATTCCCGAATGAGTTCGGTGCGCATCGTGACGATCTCGTTCCAAGTCTGAAGCGACTCGCAAAAACGATTCAAGATAAAGGCGCAAAAGCGATCTTACAAATTTTCCACGCTGGTCGTATGGCACCACCAGAACTCGTCGGTGGGCAAACAGTCAGTGCAAGTGCTGTCGCACCTGTACGTGAAGGAGCAATGACACCTCGTGCGCTAGAGGCGGAAGAAGTTGAAGCAATCATTGAAGCATTCGGTCAGGCGACACGTCGTGCGATGGAAGCTGGATTTGACGGTGTTGAGATTCATGGTGCGAACACGTACTTGATTCAACAATTCTTCTCACCACACTCAAACCGTCGCGAAGACAAATGGGGCGGTAGCTTAGAAAAACGTCTCGCCTTCCCATTAGCGGTCGTGGATGCAGTCGAAGCTGTCGCGAAACAGGATCCTTCGTTCATCGTCGGATACCGTTTCTCTCCAGAAGAGATCGAAAATCCAGGAATCACACTCGATGATACGATGCGCCTCGTCGATGAGCTGGCGAAAAAAGACCTCGATTACTTGCACGTTTCCGTGATGGACTTCTTCGCAGGTTCGATTCGTGACGAAAATGCAACGACATCACCAATCACGCTCGTCCAAGAACGTGTTGGCGAACAAGTACCTGTCATCGGTGTCGGATCGCTGCACACAGCGGACGAAGTCGAACAAGGTTTGGCTGTCGTTCCAATGATCGCTCTCGGTCGTGAACTGATCATGGAACCGAAGTGGGTTGAGAAAGTCGAAGCGGGTGACCTTGCGTCAATCCGGACAGAACTTGATCCAGAAGCACAAGCAGAACTCGTCGTTCCAGATGCATTATGGGCAGGCATCACAAGTCGTCCAGGCTGGTTCCCGATCAAACAAACAAGCAAATAATAGAATAGTATCAAAAAACACTCTAGATCTCGTGTCTAGAGTGCTTTGAGACTGAAGGTAAAGTGCAATTTTTCTCTAACGAGAAGGATTGCGCTTTTTTGTTCGTCTCGCATCGTTTTCCTGGGACAAGCATCGCGCCGCTTCGCTTCGCTGCAGGGTCGCTCTTGCTTGTTTTTCCCTAGGAAGCGATGTCGAGTGAACAAAACGCGTCTCGGATCCTTCTTCTAGATAAAAAAGAATAACGCGTTACACGCCACTCCTACAGGAAAAAGCGCATTTATGCGCTGTCAGAGACAAACGAGACCCGTTTCCTGCTCGAATAGAGCGGGAAAACTGGCTTGTGTCTCGCCTGAGGAAAGGGCGTGAAAAGATGCGTCATTTTTTGGAGTCAGCCCTGTTGTCTACAATTTTTTTGTTTATTAATAGGCAACCTGTCCCATCCGAACGCCACAAAACGTATGCAAGGAGACCGGATCCTGTAGATTCGTTCGTTCCAACATATCGTTTAGGAGCAAGGCACAGACGTAGGCATCCTCTTTCGCGTCATGGTGCTGGAAAGAGACGTTGAGGAATTCAGCCATCGTATTCAATCGATGGTTCGGCAACCACGGATACAGTTTGCGGGATAATTTGACCGTGCAGCCGTAGGTGAAAGCGGGCATCTGGTACATATCGTATTTTTGAATCGCTTTTTGGAGCGCCCCCATATCAAATGATGCATTGTGGGCAACGACCAGTTGAGCACCTGCGATTAAATCGTATAAGCCCTGTGCTTCCATCGCTTCAGGTAACGTCGGTGCATCGAAGACATCACTCGGACGAATTCCATGGACCCGGATGTTTCCAGCATCGAAGTTCTCTTCTGGATTGATTAAGACCTGTTTACTCTCCGTGACGCGACCGTTGGAGAGAACGGACCAACCAAACGCACAAATGCTTCGGCTATTCCGATTTGCCGTTTCAAAGTCAATCGCTAATGTATACATGCAGCAGACTCCTTTCTGTCATTCACTAGTAACAGAATACATGTTCGTATTATAGAAGTCCATTAAAAAAGACCATCTGCAAGGCAGATGATCTGATATCCATTCCAGTCACTTCGCGGTGGCGACTTTTTGTTCCTCTGCGACGTACTCCTCCGGTTTAAATAATAGAACGCGATCTTTATAGGCGAAGACAAGGGCCGTCAAGACAGCCATCGCATCAGCGATCGGGAAAGCGAACCAGACACCATTGACACCGAAGAACAGGGGTAAGATCAAAACGAGTGGAATCGTGTATAACGTTTGGCGTGACAAGGACAAGAATAAAGCGACTTTCGCTTTGGCGAGCGATTGATACATCCCGTTGACAATCATTTGAATCCCATAGACGAACGATAAAGCGAATAAGATGCGCATCGCACTCGAGCCTTCCTGCAGCAGTGCTGCTTCTTCCGTGAACAAGCCGACCCAGAAGCGAGGGAACAATTGAATCAGTAACCACAAGCTGATCGATAACGATAAGCCGTAACGGATTGCCAACTTGATGGCAAGCGACATCCGGCTAAATTGCCGAGAACCGAAATTATACCCGACGATCGGTTGCATCCCTTGCACGATCCCCATGATTGGCATACCGACGAGCGCCATGAACTTATTGATGACCGCAAACGTCGCTAGTTCCGTCGTACCACCGTACCGGACGAGCATGTGGTTGACGGTGATGAACAAAATCGATTGGGAGACTTGCATGATGAACGACGATGATCCGATTTGCATCATCCGAAACGTTAAACGGAAATCGGGTTTGAAAGCATTCCGATCGAGTGTTAACCCCGTTTGCCGACGTTTCGTAAAGAAGAATCGGAAAACAAGTGCAGCACCGACGATTTGCGCAACGACTGTTCCGAGTGCAGCACCTTGGATGCCCCAATCAAGACCAAAGATGAACAGAGGTGTCAGGACGATGTTGATGGCAACCGTCGTCAGCATGATGCGCATCTGATAGTTCGCGCGTCCTTCTGCGCGTAACATTGCACTCGACGCCATCGTCAACATGAAGAAAGGAGATCCGATCAAGAGGACGCGTAAGAAATCGATGCTATACGGCATGATTTCATCTGTCGCTCCAAAGAGACGAAGTAACGGTTCGACGAAGATGAAAGCACTGATGATGGCGAGCATACTGATGAAGAAAACTGCTATCAAGACGTTCGCATAAGCACGACTGGCACCATCCGTCTGTTTTTGACCAAGCCGTTGTGACGCAATCGCAGCCCCCCCGATCCCAATCGAGTTGGCGATTGCCATCAACACGAGCTGGACGGGGAAAGCGATTCCGACAGCGGCAACGGCAGCCGTACCGATGCCTTGAGCGACGAAAATCGTATCGACGATATTATAGAGTGCCGTGACGAGCATCCCGACCATTGCCGGCAAGGAGAGACTAAGTAAGAGCTGGTTGATAGGTGCTTCACCCAAACGGGCAGTGTTTTTATTCATGGAAGGAGAGCCTCCTTTTTTAGACAAGTGGTAAGTAGGGTTTTACTCAGAGTAGTCGCTTCTATGAAGAGATGCAAGAAATCACTCTAGTCAATGTGTTCGTCTTATAAAAAAAGGATGCGCCATGAAGCGCATCCGATGGAACTCGTTCTAAGATGGTGTAGGCAAGTACCCTTTCGAGTACTCGAAAGCAATGAATAAAATGGCACCGAGCGCCAAGTAAGCGAGTAAGGTGATCGTTTGTTGTTTTTTCGGCATCTGGTGATACTGGACCGACTCTTCAGCGAGTCGGAGCGGTTCGATCCGCTGATCGATTCGTCGCAACAACGCATCGTAGTCGTTCGCAGCATCATATTGATACCGTAACAGGTCGTCCGCTTCCTGACGTGCCTCTTCCGGACTCGCTTGTCGCAAATCTTGTAAATCGAGACGAAGCGACCAAGCGATCGGGTCGTACGTACTTTCGACCGTTTGCTCTTCCTCCACTTCCGGTGCAAGAGCGACTTCCGCGTTTGCACGTTCTTGTTCCGCCTTTGCGCGTAAGACGCGTTCGCGTGCAGCACGGTATAACATCAAGGTCGATCGGTTCTCTTCATATTGTTTTGCGAACTTATACCGTTTCCAGACAGCACTGCCGCCGAAGAAAGCGATCAAGAGCAGAATCAGGCTGAAGTTCGTGATGCCGTAAGCAATCAAGGCAGCAAGACCCGCAACCCAAACGATGATCGGAAGTCCCGCAAGAATCCGTCCGCCGTCAAGCGGACTGACGGGAAGTAGGTTGAAGAGATTCAACAAGGCCCCGAGGTGGAAGATGACGAGCCAAAAGTCATTTCCCGTCACAGCGTATCCAATCGCAAGCGGAATCAGGGACACAAGACCCGCGAGTGGTCCACCGTACGCAAGAATCGCTTCTTGTTTTGGTGTCCGGAACGTATCTTTGATCCCGATGACGGCTCCCATGAACGGTACGAAAATCGCGGGACCCGTTTTAAAACCGAGTCGTTTCGCAGCGAGTAGATGTCCCATCTCATGAATGAATAGGAGATAGAGTAATCCGACCCCGAACCAGACACCGAATACTTGAGCGTAAAAGAGAAGCGAAACTCCGAACGAAATCAGAGTGCCTCCAAACTTCGAAAATTTTAATAAGGCAAGGATGACCTTTCCTTTCGTTAAGAGAAAGGCGCCGGCAACAGTAAGTCCACCCCAACGTTTTTTAGCCATCGTGAAATTCCTTCTTTCATCATGTGACGTTCTTCCTTAAGTGTACGACACAAATGTAGAAAAAGTTTCATTTAGACTGCTCGGGAATCAGATAGAAACAACTGCCATCTGGTTGACGGGCTTCACTACCGACCTGAAAATGATGCGTCGTCGCTAGAGCTGCAGCAATCGACAATCCGAGTCCACTTCCTGAACGATCGCGTGCTGCATCAAGTCGGTAAAACCGGTCAAATAACCGGGTACGTTCTTCGTTCGTTAGAGATGTTCCTCGATCAAGAACAGCGAGTCGCTCCTTGCGCAGATGCAATTCAGGAGAAGTGGCATATTTCAGGGCATTATCGATATAAATCGTCAAGATGCGTAGCACCGCTTCGCGATTCGCCAGGATCGTTCCAGAGGCATCAACAGGGATGATCGTCCCTGTCGCGTGATACATCCGATCAGCGAGTTCGCTCCCAAGCTCGGCTAAGTCAATCTCTTCGACAGACGTTTCTTCATAACCGAGACGAGACAGTTCGAGCATGGGCTCGATCAAGGTCGTCCGCATCGCATGCGTCTCCTGTAAGATATTTTCAATCGATTCATCGAGGACGTCCGGCTTCGTTTTGCCCCATCGCTTCAATAATTGCGCATACCCTTCGATGACGGTCAGCGGTGTCTTCATCTCATGCGAGACATCGGCGACGAACTGCCGTTGTTGTTCCATCGTCTGATCGACACGCCCAATCATCTGATTGAAGACGCGACCGAGGCGACCGATCTCATCATCACGTTCAGTCTGCACGGTCTCAAGCGTTCCAGAAGACGAGATCCGTTGCATCGTATCATTCAGTTGCCTGAGCGGGCGGAGCGTCTGATACGCAATCCAGAAGCTACTGATGAACGCGATGACGATTCCAACGACCAACACGATGGTGAAGGTCAAGACGAGTGTCGAGACCGTATCATCGACGCTTTCATCTTCGAATAAATAGGCTTGATCCTGATAGACGATACCGAACCAATCACCAGATTTGAAAGGTTCGTTCGAACGCGGGATACCGGGTAGGTCACTTGCTTGTACGTCTCCGTTAACGGTAGACGAGTCGTCGTCATCTTCATCATTTGAAATGACCCATCGTCCATCTTCGTTCGATAAGACGACGGAATCCTCATGAAGCGTCAACAATGCCCGGACCGATGAATCATCCTCCATCAATTCCTCCGCCTGTTCCAGTTGGGTATAACGCGATTCAATCAAATGATTGCGGACGACGAAGGTCACGACGATGAACGAAAGCAACAATAAAAGTGTCGTAAAGGCGGTGACGGATAAAGCAAGTTTCGTTCGAAGCTTCATGGGTTCGCCTCCCTCAGTACATAACCAACCCCACGAACGGTCTGGATCAAAGCAGGAGGGTGAGCATCGACTTTTTTTCGAAGGTAACGGATGTAGACGTCGACGATATTCGTCTCGCCGAAGTAATCGTATCCCCAGACGCGATTTAAGATTTGTTCGCGTGTCAGGACATGTTCTTTGTTTTCCAGTAAATACGTCAGGAGTTCGAACTCCCGTGGTGTCAAATCGAGTCGCAATTCATCGCGAAATGCTTCATGTCGATCAAGATCGAGTACAAGATCTGCGAACTGTAACGTGCGCGATGCGTTACTAGTTGAAGTCGGAGTGCGTAGTAACGCACGGATCCGGGCAAGGAGTTCCTCCATCTCGAACGGTTTCGTCACATAATCATTCGCACCAAGATCGAGTCCTGCGACCTTATCGTAAACTTCCCCACGTGCTGTTAGCATAATGACGGGGATATGAATACCTTTTCCACGGAGCCTGCGCAACACCTCGAAGCCGCTCAGCTCCGGCATCATCACGTCGAGTAAGACGAGATCAACCGAATGCTCAGCGGCAGCGAGACCATCTTTTCCGTTGGGGGCGACACGTGTCGCGTACCCGGCATATTGGAGTTCGAGTTCAAGGAGGCGTGCGATTTTCGCATCGTCCTCAACGATTAAGATGGTAGTTGGCATAAACATCCTCCTTTAATGATCATTCATCGATTTCTTTCACTTCGTCTGACGCGTTTAACTCAAGTTTAACGGAACCACCGACTCGGATGTCATCATCTTGTTCCATGTTTGATGCACGAGAGTACGATTTTTGCGTACCATTCTGTTCGATGATGATTTCTTGATTCGTTATTTTAGCGAGCGTGCCGCGGACTTCTTGTTCCCGTGCATCGTCACCGTCTTCGTCGCGTGTAGCATTACGATTCTCGTCGTCATCTTCGCGGTCGATTTCACGGACTTGACCGTCTGCATTCAATTCGATTTTCACGATATCCCCAGATTTCGCAGCGTCGCGTTCCGCACGATCCGCAATCGCGTAGACCGTCTCTTGTCCATCTTGTTCGAGTGTCAATTCACTTTGTGATAGGGCACGAAGGATGCCGTACCGTTCATTCGCATCGTCTGATGAATCATCTGAGCGATTGCCATCGTCCTCTCGGTCATTCCGATCGTCTTGATCTTCTCGCTCCAGTTCCGTGATTTGCTGATTCGCATTCAGATCGATTTTGACCCAATCGCCTTCTTGCACGGCTTCGCGTTCGACTGACGAAGCAAAGTCATACGTCTGAGTGTCACCGTTGACGTCGATCGTCATTGAACGATCCGATAGTTTTTGTAATGTGCCTTCGATTTCTTGATCGTCACGCATCGAAGCAGGAAGCTTTTGTTCGACTTGGCGCGAAGCAGCTTCGACTTTTTGCTCTGCCTGCTGTGAAGTGGTGACCGTCGAGTTGACGAGAGAGTGTCCCGGACCTGTGAAGAGTAGGAACGCACCGGCTCCTGTTAAGACTGTACCCGTTACGGCAAGTGTAGCGATTCCTTTTTTGAAACGTTTATTCCCTTTATCTGTTCGTTTTTCAGTCATGATGATGTCCTCCTTTAGTAGTGGCTGTTGTTCTTATACATAGAATAACCAGACCATGTGAAAGGAAGCTGAGGAACAGATTAGAATTTGATGAGAATTAGATTGTTTTGATGACTCGGGCTGGATTTCCACCGACGACGCTGTTTGCCGGTACATCCTTGACGACGACACTACCTGAGGCGATGACAGCATTATCTCCGATCGTCACACCGGGATTGATGACCGCGCGTCCACCGATCCAGACGTTATTCCCGATGACGACCGGTTTCCCGAATTCATAACCGCTGTTGCGCTCGACAGGATCGAGTGGATGGGTCGCAGTATAGATATGTACTCCTGGAGCAAGCATGCAGTTGTCACCAATCGTGATCGGACAAATATCGAGCAAGACACAGTCGTAGTTGGCATAAAAGCGAGCCCCTAACGTAATGTTGTAGCCATAGTCACATTTAAAGGTTGGTTCAATGTAAAAGTCGGCTTGCTCCGTCTGGAATAATTGTTGAAGAAGTGCCTTCCGTTTAGTCCCATCATGAACACTCAATTGATTGAACTCATAACAGAGCGATTGTGCCCGGATACGGTCAGCTACGAGTTCCGGATCTTGTGCTAAGTAGAGTTCCCCTTGAATCATCTTTTCTTTTTCAGTCATCTGATTCACTCCTTCATCGTTATTACTCTCATTAGACTAAATGGTGCCTCGTGATGCAACTGATATCCCGTTAAGACACATGAAAACAGGATAGCCGAAGCTATCCTGTCGAGATTCAATCCTTATGCCAATTCGATTCCGCCTGTGACACCATAGATTTGCGCCGTAACATAGCTCGCAGCGTCTGAAGCGAGGAAGACATACACATCCGACAGTTCGACCGGTTGACCACTTCGTTTCAGTGGTGTTTCCTGCCCGAACTCTGGAATGTTCTCGCTTGGCTGACCACCCGAGATTTGAAGCGGTGTCCAAATCGGACCAGGTGCGACGGAGTTGACACGGATTCCTTTTGGCGCGACTTGTTTAGCGAGTCCACGCGTGAACCCGTTGATGGCAAACTTCGTCGATGCATAATCCAAGAGGTTCGCGCTTGGGTTGTATCCTTGAACGGATGTCGTCGTAATGATCGAAGCCCCTTCTTTCAAGAGTGGCAAGGCTGCTTTGACGACCCAGAAAAGGGAGAAGACATTGATTTCGTATGTCTTACGTAATTGCTCCGTTGACAGGTCGAGAATATCTTCGACGGCTTGTTGTTTACCTGCGACAAGTGCCAAAATGTCGAGTCCACCGAGCGATTCGTGTGCTTCTTTAATGAGTTGCTGACAGAACGCTTCATCACTTAAATCACCAGGTAAGAGATATGCTTTTTGTCCCGCTGCTTCAACGAGTGCTTTGACTTCTTCCGCATCCTGTTGTTCTTCCGGTAAGTAGTTGAGCACGATGTCAGCCCCTTCACGAGCATAGGCAATGGCTGCTGCTCGGCCGATGCCGGAGTCGCCACCCGTAATCAGTGCTTTTTTGCCGATCAATTTGCCAGAGCCTTTATAACTCTCTTCGCCACAATCGGGAACAGGTTCCATTTTTGCTTGAACTGCTGGTGCGTCCTGATATTGTTTTGGGAAATCGTCATTGAAGTATTGGGTTAACGGATTTTTCGATGCAGCCATGTAAACATTCCTCCTGAAAGTTGGTTTTGGTATAGGGTGTATGTTCCCTCAACAGGTCGGATTAAACGTTTCTGATCGTAGTAAATTTGGAAATTGATGGTTTACACTAGAAAAAGAGGAGTGTGAAGAAGATGATTACTGGATTGTATGAAGCTCATTTACCGGTCAAAGAACTCGAACGATCAATTGCCTTTTATGAAAAATTGGGACTTGCATGTGCGTTCCAAAATGAACGCGTCGCTTTCTTTTGGATCGAGCACGGCAAGAGTTGGTTAGGTTTATGGAAAGCCGGTCAAGCCGAGTTACCGTATCATCCATCGATTCGACATGTGGCGTTTCGAATGGAGCAAGAAAATATCGATAAAGCACAGGACTGGTTAAAGGAGATGGGCATTATCGTCCGATCCGCCTTTGGTGTAGCGGCAGCCGATCAACCGCTCGTTCTCGATAACCATCCACATGCGCACGCGGCGATCTACTTCGAGGATCCAGATGGAAATTCACTCGAGTTGATTGCACCGTTACGCTTTGACATGGAGACGGTGAACGGCACAATGCCGTATCAGGACTGGCAGCATCTATTTGAGACTGAATCGGAGAAAAAGACGACATAACTGGGGTTTTCATTCGAAATCGCTTCCTAGGAAAAAACAAGCAGGAGCGACCCTGCAGTGAAGCGAAGCGGCGCGATGCTTGTCCCAGGAAAACGATTCGAGACGAACAAAAAAGCGCAATCCTTCTCGTTAGAGAAAAATTGCGCTTTGTCTTCAGTCTAAAACAAGCAACGGTGATCCGTTGCTTGTTTGATTTATCGTGTAATGCGCTTAGACACGAGCGGATTGACGCTCATTCATTGCTTGCAGAGCTGCTTGGTTCAGCAAGTTCCACGGTTTGTTGTAGTGCGGTTGGAAAAAGAAGTCGACGAAAGCGAGCTCTTCAAGTGTCATATCGTTTTGAATCGCGACAGACAGTGTGTTCATCGCTTGTGTCAAATCAATTTTTGAGATGATTTGTGCACCGACGACACGATGGGTTGCTGTCTCGAAGACGAGCTTCAATTGGACGTCTTCTGCTGTTGGCATGAACTCTGGGCGATACGCATCTGTGACTGTCGTGCTACTCACTTCGAGTCCGAACAAGGGTGCCGCTTCTTCTGTCAAACCAGTCGATGCGATATTCAAATCATATAGGCGAAGACCAGATGTGCCTTGTGTTCCTTGGTAACGAATCTTTGGTGCGCGCAAGTTTTTACCGATCAATGTTCCCATCCGGACAGCATTCGTTGCGAGTGGAATATAGGCATGTGTCCGAGCTGGATTGTAATAGACGGCACAGCTGTCACCAGCAGCAAAGATGTTCGGGTTGCTTGTGCGCATATAATCGTCAACGATGATAGCACCGTTCGGTAGCATGTCGACCTGTCCTTTTAAGAGTTCCGTACTTGGGCGGAAACCGACACAGAGAATGACGAGATCCGTTTCAAACGTTCCTTTGTCTGTGACGACGTGTGTCACGGCGCCGTTTTCCCCTTTGAAGCTTTGGACGGTTTGTCCGAGTTCGAGGCGAATACCACGGTCTGTCAATTCACGTTCGATGACGTCAGTGAACGAGCGGTCGAGGTATTTGTTGAGAATGCGATCCGCACTATCGATGAACGTGACGTCTTTTCCGTATGCTTCAAACGCTTCGACGAGTTCAGCACCGATATACCCTGCACCAACGACTGTGATCCGCTCTGCATCTGTTGCTTTTTCAATGATTGTTTGAGCGTGGTGATAGTTTTTACAGAGCTCGATCTGATTCAATTCGATGCCGGGAAGCATCGGAATGATTGGCCATGATCCAGTCGTCATGATGAGTTTATCGTACATATCGTGAACGACTTCACCAGTCATGAGGTTTTTTGCAACGATCGTTTGGCGTTCACTATCGATTTCAAGTACATCATGTTTCAGACGCATCTCAGCGCCGAGTTCAGCGAGTTCACTTGGTGATGAGTAGAAAAGCGATTCCGCATGTTTGACGACACCACCGACGTGAAGCGCAATTCCACAAGAGAGAAACGATACATTGTCATTCCGCTCATAAACGGTGATCTCGACGTCTTGTTGTGAAGCGAGTTCTTTGACTGCTGCTGTTCCTGCGTGTGTACATCCGATGACTGCTACTTTCATGGGTAAAGTCTCCTTTGTGTTTTGTTTGTGATAAATATCACATTCATTTGATATACTTAGTGTAATCCTTCACAAGGTTGTTTTCAAGTAGTTTGTTCAATGTTGAGCATAATCTTGTCTAAATTGTGAATGAGTGAGCAAAAGTGTTTGGATTATGTGAAGAATGCGTAAAACTGTTTTAGTTACTGAAATTCGGGTTATAATGAATGTAGATTTTTAATGAAGGGGTGGAAACCGATGGATACCGAGAGGACCAATCATCTATTCAGCTTACCTGATTTTTAGCAGTACCGGTCATAACGAACAGACGGTAATGGCTTATAAAAATCAGGGAGAGCGAAAATAGATGAATACCCAAACGGGACGTATAAAACCTCTCCCGCGATGTAAACGGGAGAGGACAATAAAACATGAAACGAATCGCAACCATCTTAACCGGAACGCTAATCATGGCGTTCGGTTACTACACATTGAATGAACAGTTCGGATTAGCAGAAGGCGGCTTCATCGGATTGTCGTTGCTCGGTCGATACTTTTTTGATATCAATCCTTCGATTTCAATGATCGTGCTCGATATTCCATTTTTCATTGGTGCCTTGTACTTCAAAGGAAAACGTTTCGTCAGCGAAGCGTTACTCTCAGCAGGTGCATTATCAGTTTTTTATGAGATGTGGCACCGACTCGATTTGTTCCACTTTCCAGAACAGGCTTGGCCAGCGACGCTCATCGCAGCGATCGCTAGCGGAATCGTGACCGGATATGGTCTCGGACTTGTTTTGAAAAGTGGAGCGGCAACAGGTGGAGACGATTTGCTATCGATGGGACTAAGTAAACTGACAGGTCTATCGATCGGAACGATCTTGTTCGGACTCGATGCCATCGTGTTAATCATCTCACTCGTCTATCTGCCGCTCAGCTTAACGTTATATACGTTACTGGCTGTAGCGATCGCTGGACGTGTCGTGGCTGTCATGACACGGGAGCCTGTCATCGTACCGGCACCTGTCGTACAAAAAGTCACGCAGTGAGACAGATGAATGTCTAAAAAAATCATGTATCGGATTCGACATCGTCGAGTCCGATTTTTCAGGTTCATGGATTAGAAAAAACGAAAGGAGAAGGATGAGATGATTCGACAAGCACATGCTTCTGAAGCACAACAGATTGCCCCGTTGATTGAGCAGGCGATTCATGAGATTGCTGAGACACTGACGGGTACGACAAAGCGGGAGGAAGTTTTAGAGCGACTCGCGTACTTCGTCGCTGAAACAGGAAACCGATTGAGTCATGAAAACATCCTCGTGAAAATCATCGAGGGTGAAGTAGCAGGTATCGTCATTGCATATGCCGGGACGGATGCGGAACAACTCGACGAACCGATCAAAGCACAACTGAAACGTTGGACGGGTCAAGACGTCCGGATCGACGTCGAGACGGAAGGACCGGTCTATTACTTGGATACTTTATCGGTTGACGCGCGTCATGGTGGAAAAGGAATTGGAACGGAACTATTGCAGGCAGCAGCGGAAGAAGGGGAAAAACGAGGACTACAAGCGTTCACCTTAAACGCTGATCAAACGAATGCAGGAGCACAGCGACTGTATCGTCGTCTCGGCTTCGAACCAGTCCGGACGATTGAAATCAGCGGCGGTACCTTTGATTATATGGAACGTCGTTACGATACGCAGCAATGAAAAAAACCATATCGATTTCCACGGTGGTATTCGGGAATCGACATGGTTTTTCGTATGGGTGTAGTCGTGTCGTCAAGGCGTTAATTGATACAGCATCGCTTGCGCGTCTTCTGGTTCGTAGCGGGCATCACTCGTGAAGCGGACGACTTGTTTGACGTTTGGTCGTACGCCTTGAGCGTGAAGACGCTCGAGCAATCGACCGGTCACGTAACTCTGGTCGGATTTTGGTTCTGCGTTCCATTTACTGATCGATCCGATCGGAACGATCGCGGCATCCGGTTGTTCAGACTGGAATTGGCGAGCTTCCTCGTCGGTAAAGACTGTCGCGCCGATTGGAAGAGTCGCTACGTAACGCGCTAGTTCAATCGTTGCCGGAGGACGCGTTGCTTGCTCGTTTAACGCGAGGCTACCGATCGTCAATTGAATGACTAAAAACGGCAGATACATCCGCAACGGAAGCTGACGGATCAACCAGATGAGTAGCAATAGGACAAGCGGTAAGACATGACGGGGTTTATCGATATTTTGTCCGAGCCAGACCCAGACGAAATAGAGTCCAGCCGTCGCTCCCCAAGCGACATCGACCGTCCAACGTCTGCGTAAGAATAGGAGCAGTCCAGACACTAGTCCGATCCATGTGCCATAGCCGATTCCATGCCAGAAGAGTTGCTGAAGCGTCTGAACAAATCGTTGAACGATAGAAGCATCATCGGTCTGAGCAGAACCACCCCAATCGGAAAAATGACCGCTGATGAAGCGGAGTGATAATTGAAGAAACGAATAGGGTCCACCGACAGAAAAAGCGACCGGGAGCAACCAAGCAAGCTGTGCCAGAACAAGAAGGGCGCACTCGGATAAGAGTTGCCAGTAATCCTTTCGTACCTGCCACAGCAGGACAAGCAACATGAAACCAAACGGCGCGTAGGACAATCGAGTCGCCATCAGTAAACCGAACAGAAGATACGGAAGCCAGCGACGAATCTGATGCCGTGCGCGTTCGATGCTCCAGCCGTACCAGACGAGTAGTCCGAGGGCGAGCCCATCCGACATCCCTGTCGCAGCGAACGTCACGAGTGAGGCAGTGGAGAGAACGGTAAAGGCAGCGATCAGCCGAGCCGTATCATAGGCATGACGGCGAAAGAGCGAGTAAAGTGGCAAGAGCGCACTTGCCAGTCCTAGTGTAGAGACGAGTCCGAGCGCTTTGACAGGTATCATCAGCGGCAGAAACAGATTGGCAAATAAGATGAAAAAGGGATAACCCGGAAAGTGCGGACGTAAATCAGCCAGATCATAATCGGTCACAGCTAACGTGAAGTTCGCAATATCGTAGCTCGCGATGAAGGGACTGACGTAACTGATCCGTAAACCAATCCAGCCACCGATGAATAGCAGCGTGATCCAAAAAAGCGATCTTCCACGCGGACGTGAACGATCGCTTCGGACGGTCAAGAAACCTCCTGTAAGGACTTTGATGACTTCGATGGTTTGTTTTGACGGAGCAACATCCAACCGGCAAAGGCGAAGTAGCCCCACCAAGCGACGACTTGTTCGAGCGATGGGTTATGGCTGTATCCGAACATCGCACCCATGAACGTTCCGATCTGTCCACTGATCAATGTTGAATTTCCTGTATCACGCAAGTATTGCACCTGATCGATGTAGTGCTCCGGCATGAAGCCGACGATATTGTATACAGCAGCTGGTGTGCCGTCAGCATTCATCAAAAGACTACCGAGCAAACCAAGATCTTGGAAGCGTCCAATCGTTTGGACGAGCATGCCGGCTGCGATGAATAGAATGAGTACGCCCGTCACTTGGAAGAAGCGTTTGACGGGAATCTTCATAGAGCCGGAAACGAATAAGTATCCGAAAATCAAGGCGAGTAACAGACCGGAAACCGCGCCATAACTCGTTAGTACTTTTTCGATTTCCCCACCTGAGATGGCAGCGAAGAAGAAGACGGTCTCAATTCCTTCTCGAACGATGACGAGGAAGGAGTGGATGATCATCGTGATGGCACTACCCGTCGAGACGGCAGCGGCGACCTTCGCTTGGGAGGCTTGTTGATTCTCTTTCGCTTCCTTTCCCATCCAGAGGACCATGTGTGTCAAGAGCAGGACGGAGACCATCATGATGCCGAGACGGAGATACGTATCGCTTCCGAAGCTCGCAAAACTCGTAAAGACGACTTGGAACAGGAACGCGACACCAAGGCTAGCGAGAAGTGCCAACCCGACACCTGCGTAGACCCACTTTTTATATTGTGGAGCGTTCAATCGATCGAGATAACCTAAGATCAACCCAACGATGAGAACAGCCTCGAGACACTCCCGAAGCGTAATCAAAAACGCTTGAAAATCCATCTGTCTTCCTCCTTATGAGCGGCGTTTCTTCTTCCATTGACCAATGACGACGATGACGATGAGGACGATGACGAGTCCGAGCGCAATCAATTTCCAAATCGCGTCCGTTCCGAACGTTTGACCGAGGAAGGAGTCTTCTTCCGTGAAGACGCCTGTTTTTTCTTCACCCGGCAAAACGAAGAGAGGTGTTAACGTATCTTCGATCATCGTAATGTTTTTCTTGAAGGATTCCTCATCACTCGCTTTTTTCCCGACCCCAAACAGACCAGGATTTCCGAGTGCTTTTAAGGATTCATCAAATGCAGTATACACGTCATCGGATGTTTGTGCATCCTTGCTTTCCTTGACGTAAGGCGCGAGCACATCGTATGTTCCGCGGGCTTTCGCAAGTAAGAGCTTCGCTTGACCGAAGTCCTCGAACTGCTCTTCAGCAAAGTGCAGACGACGTTCAATATTTTGACGGAGAGCGACGCGGTATGCTTGTTTAGCAGCCTCTGCATCTTCTTGTTCAAGCGCCGTGTCGATCTTCGCTTTCGCTTCAGGGAAATACAGTTTGAATTCTTTATCATAGGCGGCAAGGGTTTCTTTCGCAAGCGCGTAATCCTTGGCATCAAGCTGTTCTTCAAATTGTTTATACGCTTCCGCAAAAGCTTCCTTTCCTGGGTCTCCATAACTATAAGCGGAAACCGTGGAAGTGCTCACGAACAGTGAGAGCAGGAGGAGCGGTAGCAAAAGAAGGCGTTTCATCCGAGGTGCTCCTTTCGTTCCATGCGTTCTTCAACGCTAAGCTGTGTGATCGGTCGTCGCCATTCCCGGTAAATCGCTGGGAGGACACGTTGGACATAATTCAGACGGATAAAAGACTTTCCTGCTTCCCGGACCCGATAACGAATCGGGACTTCGTGCAGGCGGAAGCCTTTTCGGACGAGATTGAGAGTTAAGACTTGGGCATAGTTATAATCGTGAATGATCTCAGCATGGTGACACGCTGCGCGTGAAAAAGCACGCATTCCACTTTGACCATCATGGATTTTACGTTTCAATAAAAGGCATTGCAACCACGTGAAGACATGATTCCCGATATAGCGATAGAGTCGCATCCCGTCGACGGTACCGAGAAAGCGGGAACCGAATACGTAGTCGGCCTGATCGTGTAAGATCGGTCGCACGATATCCGGGATTTGATCGGCCGGATATTCGTTATCCGCATCGATCATGACAGCAACATCCGCGTCAAGTTCGTAGGATTGGCGGAGTCCTTCCCGGACTGCAGCGCCGAGTCCTTGATTTTGTTCGAACCGATAGACATGTGCGCCGTGTTGACGCGCGATCGTACTCGTCTCATCAGTCGAACCATCATCGATGACGAGGGTCTCGACCGGAATACCGTCGATCATGTCCGGGATCCGTTTTAAGACGAGCGGGAGCGACACTTCCTCGTTGTGTGCCGGTAAAAAGACGATAATCTTCATGTGTACCTCGCCTCCTTGAACGCTTCTGTCAACAGCACCCCGCGGCTATCGTGCGGGATGTCTGCCCCTAGTACTTTTGTGATCGTCGGTCCGAGTGACAAGATATGATGGTGCGTATCGACTTTTAGACCGGCATGAATGTTCTTACCGTACATCCAGAACGGAACGAACCGTTCGCCTTCATCCAAGTGACCGTGTCCGCCAATTCCATCCGCTTGACCGTGATCTGCCATGACGATGAGTGTCGCATCCTCGAGTTTACCGAGACGATCGAGCTCCTCACAAAATTCAGCGAGTAATGCATCCGCTTCTTCGATTTTTTGAACATACTCGGAATAGAGGGTGCCCCGACTGTGTCCCGTTTGATCCGTTCCGATCAACTGAATCGCGAGCAGATCCGGATCCTCTTCATGGACGATTTGTTTGGCACGTTCAACGATATTTCGATCTGCAACATCGTTATGCATGACTGCCGTGACGGTCCGTACATCGGTTGAACCGAACGCATCGACAAGGTGCGCGATACCAAGAATTTTTCCTGATTTATCGACGGCACGGAGACGATCGAAGACGGTATCCGTTTTAACGCCGGTCGTATTCCAGACCATGTTCGAATGAATGCCATGATCTTCTGGGCGAGCACCGGTGAACATCGAACTGAAGCAGACGACGGTCCGGGCAGGGTAAACCGTCTCCATATTCGTATATTCCGTTCCTTCCTGACGCAATCGTTCGAGGAACGGTGTGTTTGCTGCCATGTAGCGATCTTTACGCATTCCGTCGACAATCAGGACATAGACTTTTTCTGAAGTCGGAAGATCGGCATCTACCGTCATTGCCTCGGGCAACTTCGGTTTCCAGTCGAACAGGTAGTGATGCAGGATCCATGCAAAGACGAATAGACCAATTGGGAACCAGACGAACGTCATGTCGAGTGTCGGCGCGTCGCTTGCCGTCCACCAGTACATGAGTAACAAGGCAACCTTAGGCAGTTGCTCCTGCGCGTTACCACTTGTCGAATCACTATTCTTCAGAACGAGTTTCCAAAAGCGCGTGAAGTTCGTCCAGCGCGTTCCAATCCGGAGATGATAATAGATCGTCCCCCAGAAAAAAATCGTGAAGAAGAAATAGAGACCTGCGCCATAGGCGAACAAAGGTAAATAATCTGCATTCGTACCCCGAAGGAACAGCCAAACGATGACCGGAATCCAAAGGTAATTTCGTAAAAATAACGGAAAATCATAACGCCAAAGCAAGATGAACAAAGGAAGCGTCACGATGAAACCAAGACCAGCTTCTGCGAGAGGCATCTGCGTCCATAAGGCGTACGTCAAGAAGACGCCGATCGTAAAAATGGGTGTGAAGGGTTTTCCTTCATTGAGTAAGTTCCAGGCGCGTGCTGCGACTTTTTCAAAGCGAGAAGCGCTTTTCATCGTCTTCCTCCTTTCCAATCAGTGTATTTGAGCTGACGAACCAACAACCGAAGTGTAGCCGGATGCCGAATGAGAACGTACAGCGGGATAAGAAAAGCAAAGGCATATTTAAAGAAGTGCGTCATCAAGGCAACGTCGTATGCATGAGCAACACCGGCTTGCCGTAACACCGTACCCATCGCGAGTTCGTACGTACCGAGTCCACCCGGCGTGAATTGAATCACACCGGACAGGACACCGGCACTCATCGCAATCAATGTCGTCGGAAAGGACACATCGACACCAGCTCCATGTAAGAGGAGGAAGACGGCGAGTGCCTCGACTGCCCAAGCGAGCGTTCCGAACAGAACGAGCGATGGGAGATGCGGGACATGTCGGCGTAACACGAGCAATAACGCGGTCGCAAGGAGCGCGACGAGCAAGACGATTGGGTGAAACAACCAACCGATCAGAATGAAGGTACACAGAACGATCAAGTCAATACTTCGTTGTAAGACGAAGATCGCGCTCGTCTGTTTCCATGGACTTCCGACGGCTCTCGCCGTCACGAGTCGGATCATCTCTCCCAGTTTGACCGGTGAGAGATGATTGATCGTCAGTCCGAGATACAGGCTCGACAGGTATACAGCAGTCGGTGCACGTTTGGCATCGGCGCGGCGCCAGGCGACCGCGCGTAAATAAAAGGCGATCGCATACGTCAAGGTCGCAAGGATCGTCCAGGGACTCTTGAATAAAGCTTCAATGTACCGATACGAGACCGGTAACTCCAGGAAAAAACGGAGCAGTAAAAAGATGACAAGCCCGGTAAGCGTCAGATACAGAAACGTTCGAATCAGCGGTTTTGATGCCACGCGATCACCTGCTCCAGTCCAACATCGATCTCGATTGACGGTTGGTAACCGAATGCTTCTTTTGCAGCCGTCGTATCACTCCATGTCATCGTCACGTCCCCACGTCGTGCAGTTTGAGTTTGCACGGGCACATCAAACCGTTGACCGATCCGTTCAGCTAGCGTGCGGACGGAGACCGGCTGATTCGCGCCGAGGTTATACGTACCTACTGCACGAGCCAGCAACGCCTGTTCCATTCCACGGGTGATGTCATCGATATACGTGAAGTCACGGATCGGATCACCGAAGACGGTGAGTGCCTCTCCGCGTAATGCCTGTTCGATGAATCGAAACAGCGCCATATCAGGACGACCCGAAGGACCATAGACCGTAAAGAAGCGAAACAGCGTCACGTTTACATCATATAAATGAGCATAAGCATGACAAAAGCTTTCGGCACTATACTTGGCTGCCGCATAAGGACTGGCGACGTGTCCCGTTGCCTGATCTTCTTTCAGCAGACCCGTCTGTTCCCCGTAAACGGAAGAAGAAGACGCGAAAAAGACATGCGGCATGCCATGTCTTTTTGCGGCTTCTAACAAGGTCACCGTCATATCGATGTCCTCACGAATATAGTGATGCGGTTCCTCGAGCGAACGCGGAACACCTGGAAGAGCTGCGAGATGAAAGACGGCGTCGAACGATGTCTCCATCCAGGCGTCGAGATCGTGATGAACGTCACCCGTCGTAACGGTAACACCGGCACGTCTTAATGCAGCTGCTCGTTCTTCTTTTAACTGAACATCATAGTAGTCCGTGAAAGCATCAAGTACATGGACGGTATGGTGCTGCTGGAGCCGGAGGGCGAGGGCGGCGCCAATGAAGCCGGCACCTCCTGTGATTCCGATATTCATCTTATCCCTCCGTTTCCATTTCCTTCTTAGTTAAGTGGTTCGAGTGCGTCTGTGATCCGTTCACCTGTCGTTTCAGCCTTGACGTCGCCTTTTTCGACGAGTGCGAACCATTCGTTTGCATCTTTTGCGACTTGCGCTGCTTTGTCCTTGCCGAGACGATTCTCAAGCGTCGGTTTCATCGCAACGACGAACATGTTCGCTTCCATTGCTTCTGCACGTGCTGTATCGACGTCTTTCTTCTCGATCGCTTCTTGTGCCTCTTCATGATACCCGTCGACTTTTTCAGTCAACGCTTTTGCGAACAATCCTTCGATTTCTTTGTAAGAAACGTCAGCTGGCTTTGTTTTTGAGAAATCATAGCGCTCTTTCAGTGTTTTGACAGCCTCTTCGTCTCCGCCCGCTAATGATTCTTCGATCGCGAGGAGGAAGCCATATCCTTCTGCTTGTTCCATTTGTAATTCTTTTTCGTCCGTACCGGCTTTGACGCCATCCTCGATTTTTTGTGCATAACCGAGTGCAGCTAAATAGAAGGAACGATAAATCGATTTATCCGTCACTTGTTTCGCAACATTGAAGTCACCGATTTCTTTCGCGTCGATGGCTTCTTGCTGAGCTGCAAGACCTGATGTGATCGCTTGAGCGATGGCGTCTTCGTTTTTGAAGCCGTAGCTCGCGTCCCGTTTTTCAGCTGTCGGAATGAAGACGGTCTTCGCCATCGCTTCCACGTCCTTGAGTGCTTCCGTTGCAGCTTCCGGTTTACCAGCTACGAGTGCTTCTTCAGCTTTTGCTTGTGTTGCTTTTTGTAATTTATAGAAATACGATTGTAGACCTTTATCCACGAGTTGACGCGCGATGTTCTCATCGAGATCCTTCGCTTCCACACCTGCTAAAGCAGACTGGATGACTTGTTCGATTTCTGGTGCTGTCGTCTCGACACCACCTTTTAGTTTCGATTCATAACTTGTCGTGACCATCTTCCAATCAATCGCTTGTCCTTCTTTTGCTTTGTCGAGTTCTGTTTTGATTGAGCTGAAGATCGTCAATTCATCTGTCAGTGTCGTTGCAGCGATCCCCGCATCTGCTGATTTAGTTTCGGTCGACTGTTCCGTTTTCTCTTTTTTCGGTGCAGTCGTATCCGTTTCATTCGAACCGCAGGCAGCTAAGATACCGGCTACCATGAAGATAGAAGCTACTTTTAAACGTTTTTTCATAATCGTGATTCCCCCAGAAGAATTAATAAGACGTTTTCCGTCATGTAGTCGTTTTCACAAATCTAACTATAGCGAGAATAATTCTCATTGTCAATTGAACTTTAAAGAAAAAAACGGCTTCGGAGCAGGGCTCCAAAGCCGTTTTAAAATGAGAAATTAGAACTGTTCGTACAGTTTTGTCAAATACGTGTAGACTTCGTCTGATGCTTGGAACATCATGACAGAATGTCCGAAGATCGCAGCTGGGTTGAAGCCATGATCAAGATCGATCGTTGATGCGATCGTGACATCACGGTCGCTGTCGAGAACGACGCGGAAGTATTTGAACTCTTGGTTGAAGTCATTGATGGCGTTCAGAATCGGGAGATCCTCGACACCGTCTGGTACGTGTGTCACCGTACGAGCGAATAATTCGACATCTGTCGTCGTCTTACTGAAGACGATCATCATCATCGGTTCTGCTCCTGCAGGTGTTTTTTCTTGTGTCATAAAGAAGACGTGTGTCTCATTCTCACGTGCTTCCATTGGAATGCCTTTTTCAACGAGGAAAGCTTGGAATGCTTCCAAGTGTTGTTGCTGTTGTGGCGCGATTCCTTGTTCGTTTGTTTCGGGTTGACGATCTTGGTGAATCGGTGTCACTTTATTGTTCTCGTTTGATTCGTTCGAGTTACGTTCCTGGTCCATTGCAAAATCCCCCTTTATATACTATAAATTCAGTTTCAAGCATTTCAGAAGGAATTGCAACTAATGTCCGTTAAGATAGGAAGAAAATACAAAAGAGCAGAGATATGTCTTGTTTGTGAATCTACGAGCAATTGACTTGAAATGACATACCTAACAGGGTATATTAGGTGACAGATAGAAATTCAAGGAGGAATCATCAGATGAAAACGATCATCGTAGGCGGCGTCGCTGGTGGCGCTACGGCTGCAGCACGACTGCGTCGGATTGACGAAACGGCAGAAATCATTTTGCTTGAACGAGGAAAAGAGATTTCGTTCGCGAACTGTGGACTGCCTTACTATATCGGAGATGTCATCAAAGATCGCAATAAATTACTCGTCCAAACGCCAGAAGGCATGCACGCGCGGTTTAATTTAGATGTCCGTAACTTGTCGGAAGCGATTCGGATCAACCGTGAAGCGAAGACGGTCACGATCCGCAATGTCGAAACGGGTGAAGAATACGATGAATCGTACGACCATCTGATTCTTTCTCCAGGTGCAAAACCAATTCGTCCAAACATTCCAGGACTTGAAGATGCAACAAACGTCTTTACATTACGGAACATTCCGGATACGGACCGGATGCGGGAATACGTCGATACGACGCGTCCAGAGCGGGCAGTCGTCATCGGTGGAGGATTCATCGGTCTCGAAATGGCAGAAAACCTCGTCGAACGTGGGGCGCACGTCACCCTCGTCGAGATGGCGGATCAAGTCATGGCTCCGGTCGACCCGGAAATGGCAGCAATCGTTCATGAACATCTGCGTGCGAAAGGCGTCGAGTTGATTCTAGAAGATGGCGTCGCTCGTTTTGAAGAGGCAGGTCGCCGCGTCGTCCTGACAAGTGGACGCGTAATCGAAACCGAGATGAACATCCTATCGATTGGTGTTGCACCGGAGAGCACGCTCGCAGCAGATGCTGGTTTAACACTTGGCATCAAACAGACGATTCAAGTCGACGATCAACTGCGGACATCTGATCCATCGATCTTTGCGATTGGTGACGCGATTGAAGTCAAAGACTATATCACGAAGGAAGCGACACATGTTCCACTCGCGTGGCCGGCAAACCGTCAAGGACGCCTCGTTGCTGACATCATCGCCGGACGCGACGTCCGGTATAGCGGCACACTCGGAACAGCGGTAGCAAAAGTCTTTGATTTGACGGTCGCTTCGACCGGTAACAATGAAAAACGGTTGCGTCAACTTGGTCTTCGTTATGAAGCCGTGCATCTCCACCCGGGATCGCATGCGGGATACTACCCAGGGGCGAGTCCGATTTCGATGAAGTTACTATTTGATCCAATCGAAGGAACGATCTACGGAGCGCAGGCAATCGGCATGACAGGTGTCGAGAAACGGATTGATGTTCTCGCGACAGCGATCAAAGGTGGATTGACAGTGCTTGATCTACCAGATCTTGAACTATCATATGCACCGCCGTATAGTTCAGCGAAAGATCCGGTCAACATGGCAGGGTATATCGCGTCGAACATCGTGCTTGGTGACAGTGCGAACGTTCATTGGCACGAAATTGACGCGATCGTCGCCAACGGTGGCTTATTACTCGATGTCCGTGAACCATCGGAAAACGAGTTAGGCGCGATTCCAGGGTCGGTCAATATCTCGTTACCGACGTTACGTGAGAAGTTGACTGATCTGCCGAAGGATCAAACGATCTATGTGACATGCCAAGTCGGATTACGTGGATATATTGCGAGTCAACTGTTGCAACAATACGGTTATGATGTGAAAAACTTAAGCGGCGGATACAAAACATGGTCGGTCGTGCATCGTGATCAAGAAGCACGAAGCCAAGCGAAGGAGGAGACTGCTGTGACGGTAACGAAACGTGAGCCAACAACGAAGACTGCACCAGAACAAGTGGCGCTGCTCGATACGTGCGGTTTACAGTGCCCAGGTCCAATCTTAGAGCTGAAAACAAAAATCGATCAGATGACGGACGGCGAGCAAATTTTCGTCAAGGCGTCAGACCCAGGATTCTTGCCAGACGTTCAAGCATGGGCGAAAAAACTAGGTCACACGGTCCATTCAGCGGAGATGAATCAGGGAGTCGTCGAGGTCTTGCTTGAAAAAGGGCAAGGGGAGACACCTGCTGCAGCATCGGTTCAAGTCAATCCGGCAGATGATGCGACGATGGTCGTCTTCAGTGGTGATCTTGATAAAGCACTTGCCTCTTTCGTCATTGCGCAAGGTGCACAAGCGATGGGGAAACAAGTGACGATGTTCTTTACGTTCTGGGGCTTGAACATCATTCGAAAATCAGACGCACCGGCAGTTGAGAAAGCCGGTATTGAACGGATGATGGGCATGATGATGCCGAAACATGCCGGGGAGTTGCCGCTCTCGAACATGAACATGGCAGGCGCCGGTCAAAAAATGATGAAAAAAGTCATGAAGGATAAACAAGTCGATGCACTCGAGACGATGATGGCAAAAGCGCAAGCAGCGGGTGTCCGTATGATCGCCTGCACGATGTCGATGGATATCATGGGCATTAAGAAGGAAGAACTCCTCGATGGCATTGATTACGGTGGTGTCGCGAGTTACCTTGGTGCAACGGACGGTGCCAATCTGAATCTGTTCATCTAATCTAAAAACTGTTTATGTGAACGTGTCAAACCTGACATCTGATGTGAGGTTTGACACTTTTTTTACGTCCTAAGGTATAGATGAGTTTGATTTTTCAAAAAAAATTGCGTATGATAAATCACATGTGAAAAAAACTTACATACAAATAGAGAGAAAAGATGGATGGAAGTGAGGAGATTTGATGGAAAAAGAAGTGATGAAACTAGTAAATCGAGCAAATGATTACTTATGGACAAATGTATTGATTATTTTACTCGTTGGATTAGGCATTTATTTTACATTCCGGATGCGGTTCGTTCAATTCCGGATGATCCCGGAGATGATTCGCTTATTGTTCCAAGGAACGGATAAAGGGAAAGATGGCGTATCGCCATTCCAAGCATTTGCGATCAGTACGGCAGCACGTGTCGGTACCGGAAACATCGCGGGTGTGGCGGCTGCAATCGCACTCGGCGGTCCGGGTGCAGTCTTCTGGATGTGGTTAATTGCCTTGATTGGATCGGCGTCAGCATTCGTCGAAAGTACGCTTGCTCAGATTTACAAGGTACGTGACGGAAAAGAATGGCGTGGTGGTCCAGCCTATTACATGGAAAAAGCGCTTGGACAACGGTGGTTAGGAATTGTCTTTAGTGTTCTGATCACAATCTCATTTGGTTTTGTCTTTAACTCTGTCCAATCGAATACGATCTCGCTTTCTCTACAAAGTCAATATGGCGTGGATAAGATATGGATTACGGTCGGATTAGTCGTCTTGACGGCACTGATCATTTTTGGTGGTGTCCGCAGTATTGCGACAGTCGCTTCATTCATGGTTCCGATCATGGCAGGTGGTTATATCTTAATCGCCCTCTATATCATGGTGACGAATCTTGAAGTATTACCAAGTGTCTTTAAATTGATTTTCCAAGAAGGATTATTCGAGTTTAAGACATTAGCAGGGGGAGCAATCGGGGCGGCCGTTCTGAATGGTATTCGTCGCGGTTTGTTCTCGAACGAAGCCGGTATGGGTTCGGCACCGAACGCAGCAGCAACAGCGGAAGTCTCTCACCCGGTCAAACAAGGCTTGATTCAATCATTCGCGGTCTTCGTCGATACATTGATGGTCTGCTCGGCGACAGCGATGATCGTTCTCGTCAGTGGAGTTCCGACAAAAGATGCGAATGGAGATGCCTTAGCTGGTATTGATTTAGCACAGGGCGCACTTGCATCACAAGTTGGATCATTTGCAACAGGATTCATGGCACTCGCCATCTTCCTATTTGCGTTTAGTTCCGTCGTCGGAAACTACTACTACGGTGAATCGAACATCAACTTCATCCGTGAAAATAAACAAGTCATGATGGCATACCGCGTACTCGTCCTCGTCATGATCGTCTTCGGTTCACTTGTCGAGTCGGCTAGTCTCGTGTGGGCGTTAGCGGACATCTTCATGGGATTAATGGCGATTGTCAATCTGTATGCGATTTTCCGTCTTGCAAAGATAGCGAAGCTGGCTCTCGATGATTACATGACACAACGAAAAGCAGGGAAAGAGCCGCGATTCTATGCGGACTCGATTCCGAACTTGCCGGGGAAAGATACGCTTGAAGCATGGCAGGAATCAAAAGAAGATGAAAAAGCGATCTAAGGAAAGGGAGTCAGAGAAATCTGGCTCTTTTTTTGTATAGAACGAATTTAAAAAGGGAATACAGAGTACAGAAGGGAGGGGAAGAATGGAAAACGTACATTTCGTCCGCGTCACGGATGCGGTCTGGGAGTCGTTCGGAAACGATCCCCACATCATCATGGACTGGATTTTATTCATTCATGAGACACAACCCGATCACGAACAATTATTCGCTCTCGAACAGACGAACGCCATCTATCATTTGATGAATCAAATCGATATCTATATTGATCAAGACACACATTACAACCTGGGACGAGCAATCGTTGGCGAAGAGTTGATCGTCAATGAAGAAAAAGCGGCGATTGTCGGTATTCTTCCCTTGCCACTCCTCATCATCTCAGCTGAGGTGATGCGGAATTTTGATCAACGGGCACTCGCTTCGATTCATGATGAAGCCGGAACACCAGGCGAATTCGAGGATGTCTGGGAACAGTTCGCCGATTTACGCGCCTATTTTCAAAAGGCAGAAGAAGCGGAAGATACGATTTTAATTTATTATGTCTGATCAGCTTCAATCATAAAAAAAGAGACCCGCTTCCAAGTCATAGATTGGAAACGGGTCTCTCATCGTTCAGATGAAGCAAGACGTCTTCATATGGAAGATGTTCTCTTTTACGTGAATCGCCAGATTAAAAATCGATTTCGTCCGGATCCGGTCCGAGGCGGACATCCGTTGCAATACGATCAATTTTCTCAAGATCATCAGCATCGAGTTGGAAATCAAAGACGTCGAAGTTTTCCGCAATGCGTGCTGGTGTAACGGATTTTGGAAGAGCGACGATGCCGTTGTCGAGATGCCAACGTAAGACAACTTGTGAAGGTGTCTTGCCATGTTTCTCTGCGATTTCCTTGAAATCGTTGATTTCGAGGAATTTCCCTTGCATGAGTGGGCTCCATGCTTCGACTTGAATGTTGTGATCTTGCAAGTATTCGTGCAGTTCGTGTTGCGGTAATTGTGGATGCAACTCGACTTGGTTGATCATTGGTGCCATCAAGCCCTCTTCTGCCAATGTATCGAGGTGATGTTCTTTGAAGTTCGAGACACCGATCGCTTTGATCTTGCCTGCTTCATACAGTTCAACCATTGCTTTCCACGCTTCGATATAGCCTTCGACCGGCCAGTGGATAAGATAAAGGTCAAGATAATCTGTTTCGAGACGTTCGAGCGATTCTGCGAATGCTTCCTTCGTCCGACCGGCACGAATATCATCGTTCCAGACTTTTGACGTTAAGAAGAGATCCTCACGTTTCACGCCGCTTTCCTTGATTCCTTTTGCGACACCGCGCTCGTTTTTGTAGACAGCAGCCGTATCGATATGACGATAGCCGACACGTAATGCTTCAGCGACAGCAGCAGGTGCTTCTGTCTCTTCATCTACTTGCCAGACACCGAATCCGATTTGGGGAATCGTAATACCGTTTGAAAGTTTTGCGTATTGCATGTGTTACTCCTCCTCATAAAACGTAGTTTAGATTTGCTCGTTTAGTTTAGCATGAACGAACGAAGACGTCCGTTTCCATGCTCATGGAGGAATGAAATAAGGTAAAATAGAAAAGAATCGTGAGATTTAATCGTGTGTTAAAAGAGGGGGAGAAAAGATGGTTCAAAAGAATAAACAGCTATCCAAATGTACGTGGCTTAGCATTGGCGCCTTGTTAGTAACGCAGGCAGTGGGTCTGTTTCTTAGTGCGCGAAAGTCAGGACGTAATCCATGGGTGTGGGGAGGTGCTGGACTCCTTCAGTTTCCACTTCCGGCAATCGCCTATTTGATCTTAGAAAGACAAGCAAAGCATAAAAAATAACAAAACAGGTCTGATCATAGCGATCGGACCTGTTTTTATGATTAGGAAGAAATTTTTTCTTGCTTCGTCGCTGTCTTCTTCATGCGTGGTAAGCCGAAGAAGATGGCAATTGATCCACAGACGAAGAGGAGGAACGGATAGAACAGATACGGAATCAGTTCTGGTGAAGCCGTTTTCGTCAATTCTGCTGCGATCAAAAGTTGTGCCCCGTACGGAATGATGCCTTGAATACCACAAGAGAAGATATCAAGGATACTCGCCGATTTTTTGCGATCGACTTCATACGTATCGGCGATTTCAGCTGCCAGTGGTCCAGCGACGAGAATCGAGATCGTATTGTTTGCAGTCGCGAGATTCGTTGCGCTGACGAGTGCCGCCATACTGAATTCGGCACCACGACGCTGTGAAATCTTGCGTGTCAGCGTCTCTTTTAAGAAGGCGATTCCACCGTTGAACGTAATCAAGCTGACGAGACCACCCATGAGGAGCGTCAAAATGGAGATCTCCGCCATGCCCATCATTCCTTCAGACATCGAGAGGACGAAGCCACTCAAGCCGAAACTACCATCAATCATACCGATGATGCCGGTGAGTAACGTACCACCAATTAAGACAAGAATGACATTGACGCCAAATAGTGCAAGGACGATGACAGCGAGATATGGAATCAACTTGTAGAATTCAAATGCTTTTGCTTCGACGACGTCACCAGAACCAGAAACGAATGCGAGTAGGATGACCGTCAAAATAGCAGCCGGTAGGACGATCATGAAGTTCGTCCGGAATTTATCGCGCATGTTCGTTTTTTGGGTCCGGACGGCGGCAATCGTCGTATCCGAGATGAACGACAAGTTATCGCCGAACATCGATCCACCAACGACAGCAGCCGCTGCGATCGCAACGTTGATGCCTGTCGCTTCATGAATTCCAAAGGCGATCGGCGCGAGTGCAGCAATCGTTCCAGTCGATGTCCCCATTGCCATCGAGATGAAGGCAGCGATGATGAACAGACCACTCATGAGGAGCGACGGAGGTAGGAACGTCAAAGCAGCATTAACGGTCGCATCGATGGCGCCGATTGCTTCTGCCGTTCCAGAAAACGTACCGGCTAGTAAGAAGATGAAGACCATGATCATGATATCAGGATTTCCGGCACCCGTTGCGATTCGTTCGACCGTTTGATTGATGGATCCTTTCGTCGTGATTGCAGCAAAGATCAAAGCGATCAGTGCGGCGATAAGGATCGGAAATTTGTAAAAGTCGTCATAGAAGATCCCGGCTCCGATGAAGAGAACTAGGAATACGACGAGGGGAAGCAGTGCCCATTTGTTAGGCGTGATCGTTTCATTCATTGTTGACACCTCGTTTCTCAAAGATACAAAAAAAGACCCCTTCGCAAGAAAGAAGGAGGTCTTTATGAAATAAAGACGCTCTTCTTATCTCTCAAGCTTTCGCTTGCTGGATTTGGCACAGTACGAATCAAATCGTCCGCTGCCGAAACATCATTGGGCCAGTCCCTCCGTTTCTCGCGATAAAAAGAAGTCATTCAATTGTTGTAAAACACGTTTCTTACCGTACCGCATTGAGTAACGCGTGTCAACTGTACTTTACTGAAGTGCCTTTTTCAATGTTTGGACGTTTTCTTCCATCAACTTGAAATAAGAGCTGTTTTGTTGCGCTTTCGTGACCGACTCTAGATTATGAATCGTCACGGATTCAGCTCCGATTTCTTTTTGGATGACACGTGCGACCTTCGGTGAGACCGTCTCTTCGAACGCGACGTATTTCAAATCATGCATCCGTGCTTCTTTCACTAAAGCGGCCAGTTGCTTTTGTGACGGTTCATCGGAAGGAGAAATTCCCGCAATCGGCAGTTGTGTGAAACCATATCGTTCTGCGAGGTAACCATAAGCGGCATGCGTAACGAGAAGTTCTTTTTTCGATCCATCAGCGACGGCTTGTTTAAATTGTTCGTCCAATTCATCAGCTTGCTGATCGAACGTTTTCAAGTTTTTTTCGAACGTTGCTTTGTCTTTTGGAGCTTCTTTTGATAAAGCAGTTGTGATCGAACGTGCCATTGCTTTTGCGTTGACAGGGTCGAGCCAGACGTGTGGATCGTATTTTCCGTGGTCATGACCCTCTTCTTCATGCGCATGTTCGTCCGTTGCGTGATCATCGTGCCCTTCTTCTTCGTGAGCATGTTCGTCTTCTGTATGCCCCTCTTCTTCATGTGCATGAAGCGTAGCATCCGATTCTAGCAAGTTGACGTCTTTACTCGTCTCAATGAAGCGGACGTCCGTGCCTTTTAAGCTCTCTTGGATTTTTTTCGAATACGGCTCGAGTGTCGTACCTGTCAAAAGGAACAAGTCTCCTTTAGCGATCTCTGTGAGTTGCTTCGATGTCGGTTCGTAAGAGTGGGGATCTGCTCCAGGTGGAACGATCATCTTGACGTTGACTTGATCCCCTCCGATTTCGCGGGCAATAGCAGCCGTCGCGAACGTTGACGCGTAGACTTCTGTCTGTTTGTTCTCTGAAGTTGATGAATCGGTATTTGATCCGCAAGCCGCGAGGACACTCGCACTCGCAAATGCGACTGTTAAAGCAGGAATGATTTTTTTCATTATATGATACCCCCATTATTAAAACGTAACTATTCCGATTTGGACTTTCTCACTATAGCGGAACGTTGATGAAGCGTCAAGTAGGGATACCAAGACGTTCGACATCTTTTAAAACGGGGTAGAAGGATAATAAAGTGAAGAAACTGGCACGTCTTTTTGGAGGTGATCAAGTGAAACGTGAAACTGCATGGCTAATGGGGGGAGCTGCATTATTGACGACAGCAGCAGCGGGAGCGAGTATTTGGAACAATTATGGTGCACTACTTCGATGGACCGAACCCGCCTTGCCACTCACAGAAAAACAACTTGCACCGCGGACACTCATCTATAAACAGGTGGGGGACCGCACCTTACAGCTCGATCTCTATTATCCGCCGGGGGAAGGACCGTTTCCAGTTGCCATCTATGCACACGGTGGTGCATTCGTTCGTGGGGAGCGTGATGACATATTCTGCTTTAGTCCAATCGTTGACCGCCTACTTGAACTCGGAGTTGCCGTCTGTAGTATTGAGTATCGTTTGTTCGAAGAGGGCAGTTATTTTCCGGATAACCTCGAGGATGTACGGGATGCGTTATGTTTTTTGAACAAGGAAGCAGAGGACCTTCGCATTCTAAGAGGACGGATGATGGTATGGGGAGACTCAGCCGGAGCTGCACTCATGCTGACGACGGCACTTGCCCCATCTGCTTTCGTCGGTGAGCGTGATGAGCGGCACATGCCATTGATCAGTGGTGTGATCGCTTTATATCCACCGACGAACTTTTTGTTGTTTAATTTCATTCAAACTTGGATTGCCCACATTAAGTTCTACAAGGGGGGGCGAGAAGAATGGCGCAAGCTGATGACGCACGTCTCACCCGTCACACATTTATCGTCAGATGCCCCACCAATCATGCTTTTGCACGGTAAAAAAGATCCGATTGTTCCGTTTTCTCAAGCCTTGCATTTCGTTGAGAAAGGAGCAGATGTCGGAGCCGATGTTCGGTTATTTTCCTTTCCGAATGGTACGCACTCACTAGCTAGTTTCGCTCAGACGGAAAATCCGTTAAAGATCGAGCGATTACTTGAACGAATTGAACATTTCACCTGTCAGGTACTACTGTTGCCACCGCGACAACTTCCGAATGGAAAACATGATACAATCAGTCATATTTCTTAAATGAGGGAGACAGAGACATGACTGAAATTTGTTTAGTGCGGCATGGTCAGACGGATTGGAACTTAAACGAACGGATTCAAGGAAGAGAAGATATCCCGTTAAATGCAACAGGAAGAAGACAAGCGGAACTCAGCGCCGCTTATCTATCGAATGAAAAGTGGGATGTCTTGTTAGCAAGTCCCCTGTCGCGTGCCGTTGAGACAGCGGAAATCATCGGTCGTGCTGTTGGTTTAACGATCACGGGGACAGATGAGCGACTTGTCGAACGCGAATTCGGAGCCGCTTCCGGTGAACCGGTCGCAGCGATTTACGAAGCCGTTCAAGCGAACGATACGACGCTTGTGCCGGGTCTTGAAACGGAACAAGCCATCCAGGATCGCGTGTTCGAGGCGCTACAGGAAGTGACACGCACGTATGAAGGGAAACGAATTCTAATCGTCTGTCACTCGCATACGATCAAGGCAGCATTATCATCGATTGACGCGACATTCAGTTACCGGACACCTTTGAAAAACGCGTGTGCGAATTATATCTATCATACGGATCGCTATACGATTGACCGCATCAACGTAGCGGACCACATCACGGACGAGGTCGAAAAACCTTAAGAGACGGGTGTGTTCGGATGCTCTGTCAAATATTGTTTGAACGTTTCTTTAGCGATACTTGTGATATGGGCACCACGTTTTGAACGACGATCCTTATACTCCTGAACGAGTTCTTCGCCAGCGAATCCATCTTCGACGACTTCGCGTAAGATCGATTCAGATAAATCATTTTTCATCATGACCATCTTACCCGTGAAGACATACGAGACGTTTTCGCTTAAGACAGTCCGTTCAAGAGGCGTGACGATCATCGCGGCAGGGTCATTATCAGGTCGTGAGATCGTGATTTCAATCAAAGCACGTAAATGTTTTGTGAACAATTCATCGACGATCGGCTGATCCGTCGGAGGAACGACGATTTCTGCAACCCACTGTGCCGTCTGTTCGGTACTGACCGTCAATCCGTCCTGAATGGCGACGGGAATCGTCGTATCACGTCCTGACTCATCCATTAAAATGCGTAATGTGCATAACTTAAAGGTTTTCATGAAAAAATGCCCTCCCTTGATCGCTTACGATTTTCCTACAGTATACCGTGAGGAATGTAAGACGGGAAACTTTTCCTGACGAAATTCGTATGAACTATGTTTAAATAAGACTAGATACTACTAAACAGGAGGATCGTTCATTATGCCGCAAGTACTCATTGGAATATTAGGAATCCTGGGTATCGTTCTACTTGCCCACCATATCATCATGTATTGGCATGCTGAACCGACAGACCGCCCGACGCTTGCATATCGCATTGCGCTCCTGATTGCCTGTTTGCTACTCATTAGTGGAAGTGATCATTTAATCAGTATTTTCTACGCGGATTCCTTAGCTGAATTCGGTCAACGCATCACGTATATCGTCTTCATCGGAGGTGCACTTGGCTTCGCATGGTACTTTCGTAAGAAGATGGAACAAGCGCCAACAGAAATGACACCTGTCGGAAACGAAGCAGGATTAACATGAGAAAAAGCGCAGTTCATCCCGATGGAGGAAGAACTGCGCTTTTTGTGTCTTATTTTAACCCACTTGCCAGTCGAGTGTCCCGAATCATGTCGAGTTTGAGCTTCCAGAGACGATCGCTGAATGTGACAGCATAAATCTCTGGCAACCGCAGCCGTTTGTACTCTTCCCACAGACGACCGATCTGTGTTTCGTGGAAGTGGCGACTTTCTTCAATCGTTGGGACCGTATAGACCAGTTCTCCATCTTTGAAGATTGGTTCAAGTAACCGCTCGACCTTGAACTGTTCGATGCGATTTCGGAACGATGGGTCTCGGACGTCGATGAGATCGACAGCTTCAAGTGTCGACGGATCTTCGTCCATCAACGTCACGTAATCGCCTTTGAACTTATCCGTCACCGGATCGATGATGCGATAGACTTCTTTGATGTGAGGTGTCGTCGTCTTGGCTTTTGACGAGGATACTTTGATGACGGGTGCGAGCTCGCCATCTACTTCACGTGCGACCAGTTTATAGACCATCCCAAGAGCCGGTTGTTCGTAAGCTGTAATACCACGTGTTCCGACGAGGAATGTATTGGCTTGGGCACCTTGGATGCGTAAGTCCTGAATGACGTACTCATCGAGGTCCCCTGACAAGACGATGTCGACTTCCGGGAAGCCAGCTTCGTCAAGCATGTTACGGGCACGTTTTGACAAGTAAGATAAGTCGCCAGAATCGATCCGGATGCCACGCAGTTTATGCCCTTTGGCTTGGAGCTCCTTCGCAACCGTGATCGCATTCGGAAGACCACTCTTGAGCGTATCGTACGTATCGACGAGTAATGTCGCCTGATCCGGATAATGAGAAGCGAATGTCCGGAATGCCGTCAATTCGTCATCGTGGAATTGAATGTCAGCATGTTCCATCGTTCCACCACACGGAATGCCGAAGTCGCGTCCTGCTGAAGCAAGGCTTGTGACGTCAAAACCAGCCAGGTACGAAGCACGCGTTCCGAAGTAAGCGGCATCGATGCCTTGCGCGCGACGGGCACCAGCTTCGAGGAACTTCGCACGGGGAGCCGATTGACGAATACGTGCGTACTTCGTCGCGATGAGCGATTCGTGGTTCGCGATGTTCAGAATCGCGGTCTGTAAGAGCTTCGCTTCAAAGATGCGTGCCTCGATCCGAATCAATGGTTCGTTCGGGAAGACGATTTCGCCTTCTTTGACACTTGAAATCGAGCCATTGAACTTGAACTGACGCAGTTCATCCTTGAACTCATCCGGGAAGCCAATCATCTCTTGCAAGTACGTGATATCTTCTTCCGTGAAACGGAGTGTTTGAATGTACTCGATGATATTTTCGAGACCCGCAAAGACGACATAGCCTCCTGCGAACGGATTCGAACGGTAGTAAACATCAAAGACGGCGCGTTCATTATGACGTCCTTCTTTCCAATAGATATACATCCACCGTGGTAAGTACAGATCGGTATGGAGTGCAAGATTACGTTGTAACATGACGGACAGATCCCTTCTTATTCGCCGACGACTTCAGCGCCGATCGATTGTTTAAAGTGTGTAAGCGCCCACTCGTGACCAGTCGCGTTAAAGCTTGCGACCGCATCGGCATGGACGACGATACGATACCCGAGATTGTAGGCATCGACAGCTGTATGAAGGACACAAATGTCCGTACAGACACCGACGAGGTGGACTTCGCGGATACCGCGTTCACGCAAGCGTAAATCGAGGTCCGTCCCGGCGAACGCACTATAACGCGTCTTGTCGATGACGTGATCGGCGACCCGTGCCATGGCTGCGACTTTTCCGAACAAATCACGTCCATGTGTTCCGCGGATATTATGTGGCGGGAAGAGGACGGTTTCCGGGTGGAACGTATCGCCTTCTTCGTGAATATCGTTGGCGATGACGACGTAGTCTTCCGTTGAAAATTCCTCCATCAACGTAGCAATTCGATCTTCAATCGCTTGTCCTGGTTTTCCACAAGTCAGCTTTCCTTCGTCAGCAACGAAATCGATCGTGTAATCAATGACAATCAGAGCGCGCATATGCGTAAGCCCCTTTCCGATTTTGAATTAGTGTTCTCTTTCACATTGTACTCTATCTCACACAGAAGGCAAAAGGAAGAAATCGGATACAAACAGGTATAGAGAAGTAAAAGAATGGGGTATAAGGTATAGGACGAAAATGATAGTAGAGGAGGAGAAAGGGATGGCTAGGTTGAATGAGTATGAAGTGGAAGAGCGTCTTGAGCGGTTGCAGGATTGGAGTGTCGTGGATGATGAAATCGTCCGGACTTATACACTTGCATCGTTTCCTGCGGCACTGGATTTCGTACAGGAAGTCGGAAGTATCGCTGAAAACTTGAATCATCATCCACGAATCGTGATCGACTATAAAAACGTCACACTTGCAGCGACGACTCATGATGAAAACGGATTGACGGAAAAAGACTTTCAACTTGCGGAGGCCTGTGATGCCATCTAAACTTTCGATTACATTCGGTAGCGGTTCGTTCGTTGAACAAATTCGTTCCCGTGATGCTCATATTCGTGTCGCTAGCGGAAGCGGCGATGCCATCCTCTGGATGGAGACGGACTCGAAATCACCTTTTCAAAGTGGCAATACCTATACGTTGCTCGAATCACGTGGCAATTTTTCGGACGAAGGCAGTCTCTTCTACTGGTCGATTCCGGCAGATCAAAATAGCGGGGATCTATTCGTACATCAAGTGATGTCGAATCCGAAAGTCATCGGAGCAGAATATGGTGGCTTCCAGGCATTTCGGATTGGACGTGTCGAGAAGGGAACGGATCTTGCCTTATTGATTCAGTTCCAAGAGACAGGGGACGGAGCTCGTTATGCAAAATCAGTTGAACGTCTTACGGTAGACCAGTATGCTGAAGAGGCAGGGAAGTCGTTCGCGCCTTCTCCCGTCATGAAACGGTATCAAATCGTACCACCAACAAATGAGTGAGATGCAGGGGGACTAACAGATGAAGAAGAACTATTTTGTCGTAGCAACACTTGGTGGCGCACTTGTCGGCGCTACTTTATCACTACTGCATAAAGATACGCGCCAAGCGCAGTTTGCAGCAGTGAAACGGACATTCAGCGGCGCAGGAACACAATTGTCTGCTGTCAAACAAGATCCAAAAGGGCGCTTTGAAGAACTAAAAGCACTCTATACGGATAATCAGGAGACAATCCATAATCTGATTGACGACGTGAAGGACTTAGCAGAAGTACTTCGCAAATAAGCAAAAAAAGGACTCGCGCGTGTAGCGGAGTCCTTTTTTTATGCCATTTTACAAGTAGCGGAAGAATAATCCGAGTACGGCAAACGCGATGATGATATAGAAGAAGATCCGACCGAGTTGACCAGAACCGCTTACGAAGACAGGTCCACCGCTCGATCGACGACCGGTTTGGAACGGACGTGTGAATGGAACGGCACGATTACCAAAGACGAATCCGAAGAGGAATCCGAGGACGAAACCGTACAAGTGACCGAATACAGCGACATTTGAGCCAAGTAACGTAAAGACTGCCGTGACCGCAGTAAAGATATACACAAGACGTGTATCGTCTGCTAGGATGACTGTCCGCTTGAATCGGCTCAAGTAGACATAAAACCCAAGCAAACCAAGAATGGCACCCGATGCTCCAGCTTGACCGTAAAACGGTTCATTGATTTTCGTGAAGTACGTCAAGATGTTCGCGAGCGTACCGACGAGCAAGTAAAAAGCGGCAAATCGAGCATGTCCGATCATCCGCTCGAGCGGTGGAGCGAAGATGACGAGAGCAAACGTATTGAACGCAATGTGCCAAAAATCATAATGCAAGAACGTGGCCGTGACGACACGCCACCATTCACCTTGTCCAATTAAGAGATTGATTGCTGCGCCTGCACTTAAAGGAGAGAACGTCAGATTAAGGAGTGCACCTAACTGTTCGATGACAAACAGGGCGACTTGGATTAAAATGAACAACGAAACGACCGGATAAGAACGTGTGAACGTTTGTAGGTTTTCCGTTCGACTAAACATGACAACACCTCGCTTCATCTTCATTCTATATGAAGATGGCGAAGAATAGAACTGTGGAGGCGTCTCGGATGATTTATGGAATTGGCATCGATTTGGTGGAACTGGATCGAATCGAGCAAACGCTTGAGCGGCAGCCACGTTTTGCCGGAAGAATCTTAACGCAGATAGAGCAGGAACGCTATCAATCGCTCTCAGGACACCGTCGCATCGAGTACCTCGCTGGACGTTTCGCTGCAAAGGAAGCGTTCGTCAAAGCATTCGGAACCGGCGTCGGAAAAGAAGTTTCCTGGCAAGACGTTGAAATTTTAAACGATGAGACAGGGCGACCGATCATGAGTGGACCATTCGATGGCGTCATCCACGTCTCGATCACACATTCAGAGCATTATGCATCTGCGCAAGTCTTATTAGAGAAGAGGGAATGGGATGTACCGACCAACTTGGATTGAAATCGATCGGGAAGCGATCGCACATAATATACGCGAAATCAAAACACGGATGGGCGAACAACAGGTGATGGCGGTCGTCAAGGCGGACGGCTATGGTCACGGGGCAGTGACGGTCGCTGAGATCGCTCTTGAGAACGGAGCAGACTTACTGGCTGTCGCGCTCCTCGAAGAAGCGATTGAGTTACGCGAAGCGGGCATCCAAGCACCGATTCTGATGCTTGAAGCCTTACTACCGGAACATGCACCAGTCGCTTCGAATTATGATGTCGCCGTTCCTGTCTTTTCAGCTGATTGGCTTCAGGAAGCGAAACGTCATTTGACAGAAATCGATCATCTTCGTCTGCATATCAAGGTCGATACCGGAATGGGACGACTCGGACTGCAACATGTCGATGAGTTGAAGCGAATTCTTGCTGAATGTGATGACGATCTCGTTGAACTCGAAGGCATCTATACGCATTTCGCAACTGCTGACGAGTTGAACAGCCGATTGTTCGAACGCCAACTTGAAACGTTTTTATCGTATGTCGCACTAGTACCGGATATCCGTTACATCCACTGTGCCAATTCGGCGGCAGCGATTCGTCTAGCAGGTCAAGCGCCGTTTAACGTCGTTCGAGTCGGTATCGCTTTATATGGGGCGATGCCGTCGGATGAGATGGCAGGACATTACGAGTTCTTAAAACCGGCGTTTTCACTGAAAAGTCGTCTGATGCAGGTCAAACAAGTCGAGCCTGGTCAAACGATCAGTTACGGGGCGACCTATACGGCACCGACGGATGAATGGATCGGTACTGTTCCGATCGGTTACGCGGATGGCTGGTCACGCAAGTTCCAAGGCTACTCATTGATTGTGGACGGTCTACCGTGTGAAATCGTTGGTCGAGTCTGCATGGACCGGCTCATGATTCGATTACCAAGGGAATATCCAATCGGAACGGAAGTCATTCTGATTGGAAAAGGGGCACCGATCGAGGAAGCAGCCCATTGGCTCGGGACAATCAACTATGAAGTTCTCTGTCAATTCTCGAAGCGCGTGCCGCGTCAATGATTCGTACAAGACATCAATAAGATGGCAAAAATATGTTATTTGTTTGAATTTTGATTGTATTTTCTGAATTCGACTGATATATTGAAGTAGAAAGTGAGTCGTTCGTTAAGGTTTCAGTGAATCTGGAGGTGCCATTATCTTGGTCCAACAACGGGAAATGCAGTTTGTTGAGCGAAATGTAGCGAAGGAGACGATTGGGATGAAGTCGAACCATACGACCGAAGAACGCAAGCGTCAGCTACGTGAGGAATTGAAACGTGGTTACGAAGAAATGGCAGCAATCAATTTATCGATCGTTGGCGAAATGTTCCAGATTGAAACGGAGGCGGAGTTCTCACTCCTACGTCAAGTAAGCGGGGTGTAAGCTTTGATAGTCAAACGTGGCGACGTGTTTTATGCAAATTTGTCACCTGTGGTCGGATCGGAACAAGGGGGAGTTCGTCCCGTGCTTGTTCTACAAAATGATATTGGTAACCGATTCAGCCCGACAGTCATCGTGGCTGCGATCACGGCACAGATCGACAAAGCCAAACTACCGACCCATGTGGAAGTATATCGAGAGCGACACGGATTAGAACGTGATTCGGTCATCTTACTTGAGCAAATCCGTACAATTGATAAACGCCGTCTAACGGATAAAGTCACACATCTAGATCCAGACACGATGATGAAAGTAAATAGTGCCGTCGCAATCAGCTTAGGCTTGGTTGATTTTTAGGCACTTACATAGAAGCGCAACACAAGAAGAGTCGATACTAGCGTATGCGACTTTTTTTGACCTCTTTTTTTATAAAATGGGTTTTAAAGTTTTCTTTACGGGGAAACATACCCAAGTGACCTTTTTATAAAGGGATGAGGTAGGATGAATAGCAAGACCACATAGACAGATTTTCCTTGAGGAGGAACTTGAAGATGGATTTAACAATTAAAACAGAGCAGCTTGACGGTCAGACGCATCTTTATATCGCAGGTGAGATTGATACGTATACAGCACCAAAGCTTCGCCAAGAACTAGTCCCGGCAGTTGAAACAAACGATGTCGTCGTCCATTTGGATGAAGTACACTACATGGATTCGACAGGTCTCGGCGTGTTCGTCGGAGCACTCAAAGCGGCGAAAAAGAACGGTACATCGTTCACGCTCGTCGGCGTTTCTGAACGCATCCGTCGTCTATTCGAAATTACAGGTCTTTCAAGCATCATTACAATCGATAGTGGTGTAAGAGGTGGAACGCAATGAAGAACGAACAACTAAACATGACATTACCGGCAAAACCGGAATATGTAGCCATTGCCCGTCTGACGGTTTCAGGTGTCGCCAACCGGATGGGATACACGTATGATGACATCGAAGATATCAAGATCGCTGTCTCAGAAGCATGTGCGAACGCTGTTCAACATGCGTACGAAGGAAAAGAAGATGGTAGCATCGCCTTGACATGTAACGTCTATCCGGATGATCGTCTCGAGATTGTCGTCAAGGATAACGGCATTACGTTCGATAAAGATGAGGTCAAACGCCAAAGTGAACCGATTACGGATGCACACGATCTCGATTCCTTGCATGAAGGAGGACTCGGTATCTTGATGATCGAAGCATTGATGGATCAAGTAACGATCGAGAAAGCGAACGGCGTCACTGTCCATATGACAAAATATATGAATAGAGATGAGGTGGGTCAAAGTGCCAGCAAAGTCTCAACAACGCCATCACAGTGATGATGAAGTACTTCGACTGATTGATTTGTATCAGCAGGACGACCAAGATGAGGAAGTGCATGCGGCATTACTCGAGCGTTATTCAGACTTGGTAGAAGCTTTGGCCCGAAAGTTCTCGCGTGGTCGACCGATTCATGACGATCTTGTTCAGGTCGGCATGATTGGGTTGCTTGCAGCGCTTCGTCGCTTCGATAAGGAATTCGGTCGCAGTTTTGAGTCGTTTGCTGTTCCGACGATCATCGGTGAAATCAAACGTTTCATCCGCGATAAGACATGGAGCGTTCACGTTCCACGTCGCATCAAGGAACTCGGACCGAAAATTAAGAAGGCAGTCGAGGAGTTGACGACGGAGTTGCAACGCTCTCCGCGCATCGATGAGATTGCTGCTCGTCTTGAAGTATCAGAAGAGGAAGTCCTCGAAACACTTGAAATGGGTAAAAGCTATCAAGCGTTATCCGTTGATAGCTCGATTGAGGCAGATCAGGAAGGTAGTACCGTTACGTTACTCGATCTTGTCGGGAATCAAGAAAACGGCTATGACTCCGTCGATCAGCGTTTGATTCTTGAAAAGGCATTTGCTGTCTTAACGGACCGCGAACGTTCGATTCTCGAATGTGCCTACTACCGTAATATGAGTCAAAAAGAAACGGGCGAACTACTCGGCATTTCGCAAATGCACGTTTCCCGTCTCCAACGACGCGCTTTACAGAAGTTACGTGAAGCGATCAAAGTCGAACCAAATGAAGTATTCTCAAAAGACTGACCTCGTGTCAGTCTTTTTTCTTTTCCATGCGTTCTTCGGTATAATGAATGAGAGGTGAAGCAGATGGAAATGAGAATCGCAAGTGAATTGAATGTACGTCCTGCGCAAGTGAAGGCAGTCTTACAATTGACGGAAGAAGGCGGTACGATTCCGTTCATCGCCCGCTACCGGAAAGAACAGACAGGTGAACTCGATGAGGTCGCGATCAAAGCGATTCTCGATCGACATAAACAATTAACGCAACTTGAAAGTAGACGGAGTGACGTCCTTGAAAAAATCGAGGAGCAAGGTGCATTGACGCCGGAACTCCGTCGAACGCTCGAAGAAGCGACGACGTTACAACAAGTTGAAGATATCTATTTACCGTTTCGACCAAAACGTCGGACAAAGGCGGAAATTGCACGGGAAGCAGGGCTTGCACCACTTGCCGACTGGTTCCGCGACAAGTCTGCTTATGATGAAGCGACATTCCATCGCTTGAGCAATGGGCTGGATCCGGAAGAAGCGCTTACTGGGGCACAATCGATCATTTCCGAGGAGTGGGGCGAACAAGCGACGGTGCGTGAGTTCATTCGTAAGCAAATGCGCCGTTCAGCAGAAATCGTCACGAAACAGAAAAAGGATGCAGTCGATGAAAAAGGTGTCTTTGCACAGTATTATGCCTACAGTGAGCGTATCCAACAGATCGTTCCGCACCGGATTCTTGCGATTAACCGTGCGGAAGCATTGAAAATCGTCTCTGTGAAAGTCGTGTTAGAGGAACAACAGGTTTTACCGACATTATTTCGTTCCTACGCACAACTGGCGCCAAAGAAACGTGATATCGTCGAAGCAGCGATCACGACGGGCTATAAAAAATCGGTCTTTCCTGCCATCGAACGAGAAATTCGAAATGAACTGACGGAAAAGGCAGAGTTCCAAGCGATTGACGTCTTTGGTAAGAATCTCCGTCAACTCTACATGCAACCACCGATGAAAGGGAAAGTCATGTTGGGACTGGATCCGGCCTACCGGACAGGATGTAAGTGGGCAGTCATTGATCCGACAGGTGAAATGAAGGAAGTCGGCGTCATTTACGTGACGATGTCAGAGCAAAAAGCAAAAGAAGCACGTCAAACCCTTTCGCAGCTCGTTGATACATATGGAATCGAGTTGATTGCGATCGGGAACGGAACTGCTTCACGGGAAACAGAAGCATTTGTTGCGGACTGGATGAAGGGGCAAACAGATATCGCCTTTACAATCGTCGACGAGGCAGGGGCGAGTATTTATTCCGCTTCAGAGATTGCCCGGACGGAGTTTCCAGAGCTTCAGGTCGAACAACGATCCGCGATTTCGATTGCGCGTCGCCTGCAGGATCCACTCGCTGAACTTGTCAAAGTCGACCCGCAGTCTGTCGGAGTCGGTCAATATCAACATGATGTCTCGCAAACAAAACTGAAGGAGACGCTTGATTTTGTCGTCGAGACGGTCGTCAACCAAGTCGGAGTCGATGTTAATACAGCGTCAGAACCGCTATTGAGTTATGTCGCAGGAATCACGAAGGCGACGGCGAAAAAAATCGTTGAACGCCGCTCGGAACTTGGGACGTTTAAGACACGCCAGGAATTATTGAAAGTTCCTCGTCTTGGTGCAAAAGCCTACGAACAGGCAGCAGGATTCCTGCGAATTCTAGAAGGTACGCATCCGCTCGACCGGACGCCGATTCATCCGGAACAGTACAAAACAGTCGAGAAGTTATTTAAGACACTAGGCTTAACGCTGGATCAAGTTGGAACGGATGCGGTGCGGGAACAATTGTCTACATTGTCATTACCGGAGATGGCACAGACGCTCGAGATCGGAGAGCCGACATTACGTGATATCATCGAAGCGTTACAACGTCCGGGTCGTGACCCTCGGGAAGCGCTCGATAAACCGTTGCTCCGCCAAGATGTTCTATCGATGGATATGATCCAAGTCGGGATGGAGTTCCAAGGGACGGTTCGGAATGTTCTTGATTTTGGTGCGTTCGTTGATATCGGAGTGAAAGAGAATGGTTTAATTCATATCTCGAAGCTCAGTCGTAAACGTGTCAAGCATCCACTTGATGTCGTCGCTGTCGGGGATATCGTGACAGTATGGGTGACGAATGTTGAACCAGAGCGGGGACGGATTGGTTTGACACTGGTTCCGCCGAAATGACGAATGAACAATTACAACGATACGTCGAGCAACTGTCGCTCGACGTATTTTCCTTACCGTTTCGACATAAAGCTTATTTTAATCCACGGCTGAAGACGACAGGTGGTCGCTATTTCTTAGGCGATCATCATTTAGACTTCAATAAACGATATATCGATGACATGAAAGTCTTCCGCGGAATCGTGATTCATGAACTGTGTCACTACCATTTACATCTAGCAGGAATGGGACACCGTCATCAAGATCAAGACTTCAAGGAATGGTTAGAGCGCTACGATGGGCTTCGATACAGTCCGAGAAGACAAGAAGACGAAAAAAAATCCTATCTTTATGAATGTGAGAAATGCAGCACATTATATAGAAGGAAAAGACGCATGAATACGGAAAGATATCGATGTGGTCGATGTCGTGGAAAGATTTTTTACAAAAGTAGTTGACGTTCATTTCGGAGCATGATAAATTATAGAAGTCGTCAAAACGACAGCAACTAAACAACTTATCGTCGCTAAAAACTTTTTTAAAAAAGCATTGACGGAAAGAAAAAAAGTTGCTACTATATAAAAGTGTTCCGAACAGAACGTAACGTTCCGCAATAGCTCAGCGGTAGAGCAACCGGCTGTTAACCGGTAGGTCGTAGGTTCAAATCCTACTTGCGGAGCCATTCTTTTGGAGATGTACCCAAGTGGCTATAAGGGGCGCCCCTGCTAAGGGTGTAGGCCGGGAAACTGGTGCGAGGGTTCGAATCCCTCCATCTCCGCCAGACCTCTTATGTGAAAATGTTTCTTGAGAATAATTATTAATTACGATATGGCCCGTTGGTCAAGCGGTTAAGACACCGCCCTTTCACGGCGGTAACACGGGTTCGAATCCCGTACGGGTCACCATATGGAGGATTAGCTCAGCTGGGAGAGCACCTGCCTTACAAGCAGGGGGTCGGCGGTTCGATCCCGTCATCCTCCACCATTTCTTTTTAAAGAGTTGTTTACAACTTCAAATTGCGGTCCTGTGGTGTAGCGGTTAACATGCCTGCCTGTCACGCAGGAGATCGCGGGTTCGAATCCCGTCAGGACCGCCATTTTTGGGCTGTAGCCAAGTGGTAAGGCACTGGATTTTGATTCCAGCACGCGAAGGTTCGATCCCTTCCAGCCCAGTTTTTATGTGTCATTAGCTCAGTTGGTAGAGCATCTGACTTTTAATCAGAGGGTCGCAGGTTCGAATCCTGCATGACACACCATTTTTAATTTCATATTTGCGGTCGTGGCGGAATCGGTAGACGCGCTAGGTTGAGGGCCTAGTGGTGGCAACATCGTGGAGGTTCAAGTCCTCTCGACCGCACCATATCGCACCCTTAGCTCAGCTGGATAGAGTACTTGACTACGAATCAAGGGGTCGGGAGTTCGAATCTCTCAGGGTGCACCATATTTTGTTTGCTTTGACGGGCCTATAGCTCAGCTGGTTAGAGCGCACGCCTGATAAGCGTGAGGTCGGTGGTTCGAGTCCACTTAGGCCCACCATTTTCAAAACAAACAATGACG
>NZ_MPSZ01000005.1 GCF_001939065.1 Exiguobacterium indicum HHS 31
TGGCAGTCAGGCTTTTTTGTACCTTCATCCGAACGTATTCGTCGGAATGGCATCAAGTTCGGCTTGTTCCTTCAAGCGCTTTTCTTCCATTTTCTTCGGATCCGCTTTTTTCATGAACCGTTCCCATGACGCGTTCAATTCAGAACCGAGTAAGATGATCAGCCCTGTGAAGTAGAGCCATAATAACAAGATGACGACACTACCGAGCGAACCATACGTTTGATTGTAATTCGAGAAGTTCGAGACGTAAAATCCGAATCCAACCGATAATAATTGCCAGACGATGACACCAAAAACGGCTCCTGGAATTGCTTCTTTGAATGTAATCGGACGCTTTGGTGCGACGCGGTAAAAAATCGACAGGATACCGATCAATAGAATCGTCGACACGACATATCGTAAGACCGTCAGTAGGATTTTTTGCCCCATATCGATCGGCAACACGAAGTTGGCAAGATACGTGATGATCGGACCACCGAGCACATTCAAGACGATCAGCAACAACATCCCGACTCCGAGCACAATCGTGAGCAATAAGGCAATCCCACGCGCTGCGACGAAACCACGGGGCGAGAAGTCACCATAGGCATGGTTTGCTGTCGTGATCAAACGATCGACCCCTTTGGAAGCAGACCAGACAGCAAGAATCGCACCAATCGATAACAGACCACCTTGTGGTTCCTTGATGGCTTGGAAAATCGTATCCGTGAATGTGTTGACGGCTCCACCTGGCGCTAAGTCGCGAATTTGTGACTCGAGTGTCTGACGATCGATGTCAAAGAATGATAAGACGGAAATGACGAAAATGATTCCTGGGAAAATGGATAAAAACCAGTAATAAGCGAGTGTCCCTGCATAATCCGTGATGTTATGATCGGACATTCGTTGCTTTAAGTTCAGGGCAAGCCCTTTTGGATCGCGTGAATGCGCCATCGTCATCTCTCCTTCATGAAAAAGAGGCAGTCAACGACCACCTCATTGTTTTAATATACTTTTCCCATTTTATTTCAACTAAAACCTCATTCGTTTTCAGAAAGGATCAATTCATAGAATGGTTCTGTCATTTCTGCCAGCTGTTTGGCAAGTGACGGTGGACGAACCGGTAACGAAGGTAGCTCCGAACGCTTGATCCAGACCGGTGTATAACCCGATCCTTCCTCTTCGAATTCTTCACCCGTACCCGTGCCAAACCGACCACCAATTGTTTTCGCCCAAAAATAAGGATTATCAAATCCATTAAAACGGACGATGGCGGCAATACCGGTCAACTCCACGTCGATTCCAAGTTCTTCATGTGCTTCACGAATCGCTGTTTCTTCTAGCGATTCTCCATCATCTTTCCCACCGCCTGGAAAGACATAATACGTTTCGTTCAGTTTATCCCGACGAATCAACGCAACTTCATCTTGTTCGTTTCGTAAAATGATTGCACTTCGTTGAATCGGCATGACGCCACCTCCCTTTTATCATTTCTACTTATTGAAGAGCATCCAGCATTTCAGGAACGAGTCCATTCTCTGTCGAAGCGATGACTTCTGCTGCAACCTTCATACCAAGCTTCAATGCCTCTTCTGCTGACTTTTCTTGTGTCAATTCAGACAAGACAGCAGAGAAGAATGAGTCGCCTGCTCCCGTCGAGTCGACGACTTTTACTTTTTTCGTTCCGACATGACCTGATGTCGCTGTACGACGATCAACGTAGACCGCCCCGAGTTCACTCATCGTCACGACCGTGAACGGAGCACCCTTTTTCGCTAGCTCATTCGCTACATGAATCGCATCTTCAACAGTCACGATCGACAGATCAGACAGAATTTCCGCCTCTTCTCGGCTACAAATGAATCCAGTGAACCCTTGTAGCAGATGACGATTTCGTTCGATGACGCTCAAGTGACCACAAACACCAAACAATGGCAACTCCATTTTACGACATAGATGAATCAAACGTTCTAAAACCGTAACGGACAAATCAAGATCGATTGCAACGGCATCGACTCCATCGAGTGCATAGATTGATTGACGTAAAATCGCCTCTTCGAGCAACTTGGCATCTGGTTGTTTTGAGATCGATGTTTGCAAATCGCCTTCATTATCCATGACAGCTAGCCACATGCCCATTCCATGATCTTCTAACATTTCGACGTGATCCACATTTGCACCGTAAGATTTCAGCTCATCGAGCACTCCCACGCCAATCTGATCATTCGTAACCGTCGAGATAAAGCGAACTTCATTCCCGAGGACGGCTAGATTTTGTGCTACGTTGCGTCCTGTTCCTCCATTTGAAAACGTGATGTCTCCTACGTTTTTCGCATCCTTATGCAAAGGAGCGAACGAAGTTCCTTTTATGTCGACGAATACTTTTCCGATTACCGCGATTTTATTCATTTCAGTTCCACCTCTAACCATATTTCCTGATTTCCGACCTTGTTTGATCTTTCAGGCACATTGCTTCAATTATAGTAAAATTTTAAATCAGTGACAACCGAAGTAGTTTTTTTCTAACTGTTTGCTATCTTCACGTTAAAAAAGCAGCAAGCGGATCGCCTGCTGCTTTGATTAAAGATTAGATATTCGCGATCACGAGACTGATTGCGAGTAAGAGTCCGAAAATCGTGTTCACTTTACCGGTCTGTGCCATGCCAGGCATCAGCTTTTCCGGTGGTAAGTCTTCCCAGAAGAGACGTACTGCTTTGATCATGAGCGGAATACTCAATAACGCGAGTAACGCAAACCATGAAACGTCAAATGCGAGTACAGCAATAATGAGAGACAGGATAGCTGCCGCAAAAAATCCGATCAAGACGTACACGGCACGGCGATGTCCGACGAGACAGGCAATCGTTTTTCGTCCGTTGACCTTATCATTATCCAAGTCCCGAATGTTATTCGCAAGTAGGATTGAACCAATCAAGATGGCGACTGGTACCGAAATCGCAACGGCTTCTGTCGGAACATAACCAATTTGCAAGTACGCCGAAATCGCGATGATAATATACCCCATGAAAAAGCCTGCAACGACCTCTCCAAGTGGTGTATAGGCGATTGGTAACGGTCCTCCTGTATAGATATATCCGACGAACATCGAAATGAGTCCTACGACAAGTAACCACCACGATGTCTCGATGCACAGATACACACCGAGTAATGCCGAAATGCCGTACAATGTAAGTGCGAACGCTAGAATCGTCCCCGGCTTGAATCCGTCACGAACGATCGATCCACCGATTCCGACCGACTCCTCCGTATCTAAACCACGTTTGTAATCGTAGTATTCATTGAACAGATTCGTTGCGATTTGAATCAACATCGATGCGATCAACATCGCCACGAACAAATCCAAGCGTATCGATTCCACGCGTGGTGCGACAACTGCCGTACCGACGACGACCGGAACAAAACTTGCTGTTAATGTATGCGGTCGTGTCATTCGCCAATAGACAGCGATTGATTTATTCATATAATAACCCCTTTCCTGTCTAAGTGTATCGGGTTTCGTTTTTTGCTGTCAATGTTCAATCCGAGATAGCTTATTCCTTCTTTTTTGTCCGCAAAAAGTTTACACTTAGATTAAGTGAAACATATCACAGTATCTATAGACTAGGGGGCAATGAGCGGTATGGCTTACGCTCAACAAGAGCTAAAACAGTGTATCGAACAGGCCGTCAGTCAGGCGAACGCCTCACAACGACCTATACTCGCTTCGTATTCATGGGAAATCGAAGCAACTGACATGCGTTCCCTCGAACAGGGTATCGAGGAACGATTTTATTTCGCGACACCTGATCGCTCGATGCGGGCCATCGGGTTTGGCATCGTACAACAACTTCAGGCTTCAGGAACGGATCGTTTTTTACGAATTCAATCGCAATGGGCAAACTTGAATCGCGATCATGTCGGTCATGATTTATTTGCGTTCAGCGGATTTTCGTTTACCGAACTTAAACAACCGGATTATCGTTGGTCTTCCTTCGGAGACGCTTCGATGACGATTCCGAAGTTTTTATTTCTAGAACAAGATGGCAAGACACGTGTGACGATTTTTGCTCGCGTCGAGCCAATGGATCAAGTCGATTCTATCTTAAATGAACTCGCACTCGATTTCGCCAAAGTCAATCAACCGCAACCATCGACTGCCGCAGGCGTCACGCGCTTACGACTATCGCGAGATGGGAATGAAGCCTTTGAAGCTTCGTTCCATCAAGCGATGCACTACTTGGAGACGACACTTGAAAAAATCGTCCTGGCGCGCGAAGTCGTCTATGAGCTGGATCGTCCACTCGACGTAGCCGCTGTCGTCGCTGAACTCGAAGATACGCAGCCCGGCAGCTACGTCTTCTGTTTCCAACCAAATCCGGAAGAAGCCTTTATCGGCGCTACACCGGAACGACTCGTCTTAAAACGTGGACGTTGTCTTGAAACGGCAGCCGTCGCTGGTTCTGCACCACGCCACGCAACGGATGAGATGGACGAAGCACTCGGTCAATCGTTATTACAAGATCAAAAGAACCGGGTAGAGCACGGAATCGTCGCGGATTCGATCGAACGGACATTATCTGTATTTTCAGAGGAACTGGATTGTCCGGATACGCCGATTCTCTTGAAGAATCGCCATATTCAACATCTTTATACACCAATCACAGCTCATTTAAAAGAAGATGTGACGTTATTCCAATTAATCGAAAAACTGCATCCGACACCTGCACTTGGGGGCGAACCTAAGCAGTTAGCAGTCGATGCCATCCAAGAAATCGAAACGTTCGAACGAGGATGGTACGGTTCACCTGTTGGTTGGATGAACGGACAGGATGACGGGGAATTCATCGTTGCCATTCGATCTGGATTGTTTACAGAACGGGCGGTCATTCTTTACGCCGGTTGCGGTCTCGTCGAAGGCTCTCATCTCGATAGTGAACTGGCAGAGACGGAAACTAAACTATCACCGATGGTACAAGCACTTGGACACGTCGGTTCGATTGAAAAGGATGATATTTATGTTGACTAAGTGGATGCACACGTTAATTGATACGCTCGTCGCTTCTGGTGTCCGGGACTTCGTTATCAGTCCCGGTTCCCGTTCGACACCACTTGCCATTGCTGCTTTTCTGCATCCTTCTAGCCGTACCCACGTCCTTGTTGACGAACGGTCGGCTAGTTTTTTTGCTTTAGGTCTAACACGGACGGAAGAACGCGTTCGTCCCGTTGCGTTGATTTGTACAAGCGGTACCGCTGCGACGAACTATTATTCAGCAGTGACCGAAGCGAATATTTTTGAACTTCCGCTGATCGTCTTGACCGCCGATCGACCACATGAATTACGGAATGTCGGTGCGCCACAAGCTATTGATCAGGTTGGTCTGTACGGGAAGCAGGTTCGGCATGCGTTTGATCTTCCGTTAGCAGAAGAAGCGAGCCTTCCTTACGTCGCTCATGTTGCACAACGCGCAACCCTACTCTCTCTAACGGAACCAGCTGGTCCGGTTCAAATCAATGTTCCGTTACGTGAACCACTCGTGCCGGAACTCGATCTCTTACGGACAGGACGCCCGGTCGGTGTTTTACCTGAACCGACACCGGGCGTAAACGACGCTTTAGCGACCGCACTTCAAGAAGAGCGTCTTCTTTTTGTACTTGGACCACAACTTACTGCGGCGGACAGTCAGGTTGTCATCTCGTATGCGAAACAAGCAGGGATTCCGGTATTGGCGGATCCACTCAGTCAAGGACGACAATCGCATGATGCTCACGTTTTTGCCTATTACGATACATGGCTCAAACATCCCGCTACCGCTCAGCACGTCCGACCAGACCGAATCATTCGTTTCGGTGCCATGCCGACGTCAAAACCTTATCTGCTTTGGTCTCGGGAGATTCCGACGACGGTCGTCGGTCATCCAGGAAACTGGCGCGATCCACAGCTTCATTCGGATTTCGTAATTGGTCACGTGCGACAACTCGCGCATCATGAATCTGCTCCGCACGATCCTGCGTATCTGACACTGTTGCAACAGGCGGAGCGACGCGTCGCCGCTGCTTTTGCGACAATCGATCAAGAGGAGATGACGGAATATAACGTCGTCCGTGCATTGGCGACGTTACAGGACGGAAGTCTCTTTGTTTCGAACAGTATGCCTATCCGGGATGTCGATACGTTCCTACCGACAGGAACATCCCTTCGTCTACTCGCGAACCGAGGAGCGAACGGAATTGACGGCATTCTCTCAAGCGCTCTAGGAGCAACGTTTGATGCCACACATCGCTACTTACTCGTCGGTGACTTGGCGTTCATTCATGATATCAACGGTCTGATGACAGCACGGACGCTTCCGTTAACGATCATTCTCGTCAACAATGCAGGTGGTGGCATTTTTAGCTTTTTACCGCAACAACGACTTGAGCAAGAGGTATTCGAACCACTCTTCGGTACACCGCAGCATCTCGACTTCGCTTCTCTCGCTTCCGGATACGGTGTAACCTATCAGGCGATCGATTCCATTGCCGCGTTACGTCAAGCACTTGCGGAAGAGACGAACGTCACTCGGATTCTTGAAGTCAAGACGACACGAACAGAAAACGTACAGATGCACCGTTCGATCTGGGACGTGACGAATCATGCGTTAGCCGAGGTGTTCCAATGATTTTGCGTGGGCATACGTATCATGTGAAAATCGAGGGATCGGGTCCACCGCTCCTATTGCTTCATGGTTTTACAGGCTCCCTCTCGACGTGGGACATGCTAAGTGAGCATTTATCGACTCACTTCACCGTCTATCGCCTCGATTTGATGGGACATGGAAAAACGACACCGGCGTCTGAGCAACGAATGCGTTTGACGCAACAGGTCAAGGATCTCGAGGCACTGCTCGCTATGCGATCCGAGCCATGGATCGTCCTCGGATACTCGATGGGTGGACGAATCGCTTTAATGCTGAGCGTCGTCTCTGAGCAAATCGCTCGGACGATCGCTGTTAGTACGACACCGGGTATCGAGACGGCAATCGAGCGAAAAGTACGTCGTACATCGGATCGATTGCTTGCGGAGCGACTCGAAAAAGGCGGACTCGAAGCTTTCATCGATCACTGGGAGACACTTGGACTATTTAAACCCCAAGCCCTTCTCCCGGAATCGCAACGCACGCGACTGCGTCAGGAGCGTCTTTCCCAAACGGTTGAAGGTTTAAGTGCTTCGTTACGTACACAAGGTACAGGAAGCATGCCATCCCTATGGTCATGCCTTCCGAAAGAGATTGATTGGATCGTCGGGGCAGAGGATGAAAAATTCCGTGCCATCGCTTCACGAGCGGCATCACCTGAAAAAATTCACGTGATTTTGCACGCTTCGCACGCCCCACATATCGACCAACCGCAAAAGTTTGTTACAATGGTAGAGAATCTACTTATTCATCACTAACATATTGGGGGAATTCACATGAAATATGCTCCGGAATGGGTATCAGCCCGCAGCTATGAAGACATCAAATATGAACAATGGAACGGGATCGCGAAAATCACGATCAACCGTCCTGAAGTTCGCAATGCGTTCCGACCACACACGGTCCACGAACTCATCGACGCATTTTCACGTGCACGTGACGATCAAAATGTCGGCGTCATCATCTTAACAGGTGAAGGCGATCTCGCATTCTGTTCTGGCGGAGATCAAAAGGTACGTGGACATGGTGGATATGTCGGTGACGATGAAATTCCACGCTTGAACGTTCTTGATCTTCAACGTTTGATTCGTGTCATCCCAAAACCAGTTATCGCTATGGTCGCAGGTTATGCGATTGGCGGCGGACACGTCCTTCACCTCGTGTGTGACTTGACGATCGCTGCAGACAACGCCCGCTTCGGACAAACTGGTCCAAAAGTTGGTTCATTCGATGCTGGATATGGCTCTGGTTACCTCGCACGCGTTGTTGGACACAAGAAAGCGCGTGAAATCTGGTACCTCTGCCGTCAATATGACGCACAGCAAGCACTGGATATGGGACTCGTCAACACGGTCGTCCCACTCGCAGATCTCGAGCAAGAAACGATTCAATGGTGTGCTGAAATCCTTCAACATTCACCAACGGCTCTTCGTTTCCTCAAAGCGGCATTCAATGCTGATTCAGATGGTCTTGCAGGGATTCAGCAACTCGCAGGAGATGCAACGTTGTTGTACTACACAACGGACGAAGCAAAAGAAGGACGCGATGCGTTCAAAGAAAAACGCAACCCGGACTTCGGACAGTTCCCGCGTTTCCCATAATGAAAAAAAGGTTCAATCGTCTTACGACATTGAACCTTTTTCGTATATTCATCTCAAAAGGAAGTGACTATTTTGTATCCTTGGATCTATACACGGGCAAAAGAACAGCCGGATGACATCGCACTCATTACGGAAACAGAGCGTTGGTCGTGGTCCGAACTATATGCACGCGCGCATCGCTTAGCGAGTACTTGGGCAACGATCGTGACACGCGGAGACCGGATTGCTCTTTACGGTCCATCGAGTGCGCGCTACATCGTCGCACTTCACGCTGCTCAGTTGCTCGAACTGACCGTCGTCCCGATCAACACGCGTTTAACGCAAACGGAAGTATTACGTCAATTCAAGCAGGCAGATGTACGGCTCATCGTGACGGACCGGACACTTGATACAAGGATCCCGTGCGTGGCTTTCTCTTATGAAAAAGAAGCACCTGACCTATTAATACGCCATATGCCCAAGCAATACGTCCAATCGATGCTCTTTACGAGTGGTACGACCGGACATCCGAAAGCCGTCGAACAAACGATGTTGAATCATTTTTCGAGTGCGACGAACGCCGCGCGTCATATCGGATCACTGCCAGAGGATCGTTTTTTGATCGTCACACCGCTGTTCCATATGAGTGGATTAGCTGTCGTCTATCGGGCAGTCATCTATGGAGTACCGATCATTCTTGAGCCACATTTTTCACCAGAACGCGCCTTGCACTGGATTACGACAGAAAAGATCACCCACGTCTCACTCGTCTCGGTCATGCTTGATCGACTGCTCGAAGCCGGGCTACGTCGCCACGCGCTTCGCGTCGTACTGACAGGAGGCGGTCCTGTACCATTACCGATTCTGACGCGTGCACTCGACCGCAATATCCCGGTCATGCAGACATACGGGATGACGGAAACGGCTTCTCAAATCGCAACCCTCTTACCTGAGGACGCCTTACGAAAGATTGGATCGGCCGGACAAGCGATTCATCCGACACAAATTCGCATTACACGTCATCAAGAAATCGAAGTCAAAGGTCCGACGATCATGAAAGGCTATTTTCATGAGGAAGAGAAAACGGCAGACGCGTTTACGGCAGACGGTTTTTTCAAGACTGGTGACTTAGGACGCTTGGACGCCGATGGATACCTCTACGTCCTCGATCGTCGAAGCGACCTCATCATCTCAGGTGGAGAAAACATTTATCCGGCTGAAGTCGAATCAGCACTTCTCTCGATTGATGGGATTCAAGAAGCAGGTGTCGTCGGACGATTTGATGCTAAATGGGGACAGGTTCCGGTCGCCTTCATCGTCAGCACACTCGATGAAGTCACCGTCCGAACGGAAATCAGTCAATTGCTCGCTAAATATAAATGTCCGGTTGAATATATCTATCATAGCGCGCTGCCACGCAATGCGAACGGTAAACTATTGCGGAAGCAACTGAAGGAGTCATTATGAGTATCACTCTCCGGTCTGCCGAACTATTCGATGTTCCGCTCGTCTTTCGTCGTCCGATGCAAACCGCCCTTTCGACGCTGACAGTACGTCGGACGACGATTTTGCGTCTGACTGATTCGGAAGGACGAGTGGGTTACGGGGAAGGTGTCGCGTTTGATACACCGTGGTATACATCGGAAACGCAGCACTCTCTTCAAGGAATCGCTCCGCTGCTGTATCGGTTACTTGAACAACCGCTCCATCATCCAGCAGACGTTACGGATCGTTTCCGCATCGTCCAAGGTAATCCGATGGCAAAGGCGATGTTCGAAGGAGCGATCTATGAATTATTCGCAGCAGCTACCGGTCAATCGCTCGCCACGTATCTCGGAGGTGATGAATCATCTCTCGTACCTTGTGGGAAAGCACTCGGACGGGCTTCTGCAGCACAGACCGTCGAAGCCGTCGGACAAGCGATCGCTTCCGGATATGGACGGATCAAGCTGAAGCTCGCTCCAACGGATACCGTCGTTCTTGAGCAAGTACGTGCCGTTTTCCCTGATGCGCCCTTGATGTTTGACGCTAACGGCAGCTTCACTGAAGCAGACTTCCCTCTTTTACAACAGTGGGATTCATTCGGTCTCGTTATGATGGAACAGCCGCTCGCAGCGTCGGAATGGTCCGGACATCAACGTCTCGCTAGACTCTTACAGACACCGATTTGTCTGGATGAATCCATCGTCGCTCCAGTGGATGCCGAATTGATGCAAGCGCTCCACGCCGGTCAGATTCTAAACATCAAGCCGGCACGCGTCGGTGGACTGACGAACGCTTTGTCCCTTCGAACAAAAGCACCCTACTGGCTCGGTGGGATGTTCGAGAGCGGTATCGGGCGTCGTCAGACCCTTGCTTTTGCAACACTGCCTGGACTCGCTTATCCGATCGATATGACAAGTACTGCCGATTATTTCGAAGAAGATTTGCTTGAGACCCCGTATCATGTCGAACACGGACACATTCGTTATTCCGCTCCAGCCGTATCCGAGTCACAGTTAAACAAATTGGCAACATCCCGGATATCCTTATAATAGGAGTACTACAACAAAAAAGAGGCAATGGATTGACTTCCATTGTCTCTTTTTCGTATTTTACTATATAAGCTTTTCTTAGAACGATTCTTTGCCTTCGACTTTCGTCAAAATCTCATACCCGTCTTTTAAGACGACGACCGTGTGCTCGAATTGTGAGACGAGACTCCGGTTCGGTGTGTATAACGTCCAACCGTCCCGCTCATCTTCGATACAGAACTCATCTCCTGTTGAAATAAACGTCTCGACAGCGATGACTTGCCCTTCCTTCAACAAATCATTCTCTTCACGATTGAAGTAGTTCGAGATGGATTCTGGCTCACCATGGAGTGTCTTACCGAGACCATGTCCCGCTAAGTTACGGATGACCGTGAAACCGCTCTTACGTGTTTCGGCATAGATTGCTTTTCCGATCTGGTTGACCTTCGTTCCGGCTTTGACTTTTTCAAGTCCTTTCTCAAGCGCCGTCAATGACACTTCAACGAGTCGGACATCTTCCGGACGTTTTGCTTCTCCTGCGATGACCGTCTTCCCTGTGTCCGAGTAGTAACCGTTCTTCACAGCCGAGACATCGACATTGACGATATCACCTTCTTGAATGACATACTTCCCTGGGATACCGTGTGCTGCGATATCGTTGACACTGATACATGTCGCTCCTGGGAAATCGTACATGACGATTGGAGCAGACTCTGCTCCCTGTTCCTTCAGGATGCGTGCTCCGATGTCATCGAGTTCCTTTGTCGTGATTCCCGGTTTGACGGCATCCGCCATCTCATCGCGTGCCATGGCGACGATTCGTCCAATTTCTCGTAATGCCTCGTAATCATAATCTAACACTTTCATTTCCTCCTCATTCACTCAATCGTTCTTGATATAGATAATCTGCAGAGATATCCGCAAATAAGAACATCCCATTACTGAGCGGCATACTAAATGTCCGCGTTTGTTCACTCGAGCTGAAGTCGACGTACCGTTCGGATAAATATCCACTATGTCGTCGTTCCATCGCTACCGTCGTCCGGATGAAGTAAGGACGGAAACTCCAGTTGTACCCTTTGTAGAAGGAATACAGCTTCCACTCCCCACTCTTTTTACTGACGTTTGAAGATTGTTGGAATCCATTCGCATCCGTGATATAAAACCGTATGAATTCCGGCTCCATCTTCCGGGCGAGCGTCAGCAACCATTGATCGAGATCTTGCTCCGGCTTCAAGGACTGACAATCTTCATTAAATCGAACCGTCCAGTCTTGCTCTAGCTGAAACAAGCGATTCATCTGCTCGCGATCATATTTATAAAACATCGGGACTTCATGGATCAACACTTCCATACCAGGACAGGTCATGACCCATTCAGGTGATGCTTCTCCAAGTAGATTCCCCATGTAGTAACGTCCTCCGTGTTGCCACGCATACCGAAGTTGACCGAGATGACTGATATTCTTATACAAAAGTGGCGCTCCAAGCTGGTCGCAAAGATGCTCCATCGTCTGTAAGAGATGTGGATACGACGCTGAGACGGTCTTTTTTTCAATCATGGAGGATAAATCGACGATCAACATATCCGGCGACATCGAAAAGACACGTTCAAGACTCGTTGCTTCCGCACGGTCCAGCGCTACCTTCAGTCCAGAGTTCTGGTAATACGCGACGATCCGACCCAGACGGTCAAAATCATCGACTTGGACATCCGTCAAAGTAACGTACATCCGCTCTTTTGGAAACGACGAGTCGACCGTCCGTAAGACATGCAAGAAGTCCTCCCCACCGTTTTCAAACAGCCAAGCTGGACGACAACGGATCAGAATAAACGCTTGTGCATCGGAGGGTACTTTTTGGAATGCTTGACGGACGACATGCCCCATGACTTCGAGTTGATACTCGATTGGAACATCATCTTCCTGAAAAAATGGTTTTAACGGTTCTCCACGAAAATGGGACTGGATTTCATACCCTTCCACCTTAAAAGGGGCAGCGCCTACGATCGGTTGAAACCATGCCTCTATCTCTTCGGGATGAACGATGACATCTAATGCATCCATTCTATTCCCCCTTTGTACTCTTGTTCTATCTTAACAAAAAAAGAGCCTCTCTGTAACGAGAGAGCCCCTGTTTTACGATAACGTCGTATCTTTCCGCAATGCGATATACAAGTACACACCGAATGTCGCCGTCAAGTAGATGATACTCAGGACACCGTATTGGATTCCGACGGCTCCTCCCTTACCGATGGCTAGCACAAGAAAGATGATGCCGCCAAATAATAAGGTCGCCAACGGAATATAACGAAAATGTCCTTTTGTCGTCCGCTCACAAATCTTTTTCGTCGCGACGATCAGTGCAACGAGACAGACGGATGCTGCTACATAAATGGTATACACGAATGATTCAGCCCTCTCCCTATCGTTCATGGCTCATTTTATCATGACCGCTCAGATAAATCATAAAAAAGAACCGACTTGTCTGTGACAAATCGGTTCGAATCGTTTACTTTTCAAAACGTGGTTTACGTCCACCACGGTTACGATCGCTTTCGCTACGGTTGCTACGTCCAGCATAACCGCCTTCACGACGATCTGATGAAGAAGATGAACGACCACCTTCACGACGCTCGCCACCGCGTGGGTTGTTTCCACGGTATCCGCCACTGCGGTTGCCGCTTCCACTTCCACCTTTGTTTCCGTAAGGACGACGGTTTCCACCACCGTTGCTACCGAAACGTTTCACGCGGATTGGTTCGATTGAAGAGATTTGGACTGGTGTTGCATCCGGCTCTTTCGTCAATCCTTTAAGTGCTGCTGAAAGAAGTTCCACTGCTTCGTACTCTTCTAAGAGTTCTTGTGCAAGTGTCGTATATTCTTTTGAGTCTTTTGCTTCAACGCGTTTGATGAGTTCTTGTGCAGCAAGCTTCAAGTTGCCTTCTAAGATTTCATCAAGTGTTGGTGCATGACGACGTGACATTTTTTTGTTCGTGACACGTTCGATTGTTTTGATTTGACCGAATTCACGTGGTGTAACGAATGTGACAGCCGATCCTGTTTTACCAGCACGACCCGTACGACCGATCCGGTGAACATAGCTCTCTGGATCTTGTGGGACGTCGAAGTTGTAGACGTGTGTGACACCAGAGATGTCAAGACCACGTGCTGCAACGTCTGTCGCGACGAGGATATCAATCGTTCCTTTTTTGAAACGACGGATGACTTGGTCACGTTTTGCTTGTGTTAAGTCACCGTGTAAACCGTCAGCTGTGTATCCACGTTGGATCAAACCTTCAGTCATTTCGTCAACACGTTTTTTCGTACGACCGAAGATGATTGAGAGTTCCGGAGAATCCGTGTCGATCAAACGGCAAAGAACGTCGAATTTTTGGCTTTCTTTCAATTCGATGAATGACTGGTCGATGTTTTCAACTGTCATTTCTTTTGCTTTGACTTTGATGTGTGTCGGAGTCGTCATGAAACGATCTGCGATTTTACGAATTTGTGGTGGCATCGTTGCTGAGAATAAGAGTGTTTGACGTGTTTCAGGAAGTGCACCGAGGATTTTCTCGATGTCTTCGACGAATCCCATGTTCAACATCTCATCTGCTTCGTCAAGGATGACCGTTTGAACGTGATCGAGGTTCAACGTCTTACGGTTCATGTGGTCCATCAAACGTCCTGGTGTCGCAACGACGATTTGTGGATTTTTGCGAAGTGCGCGGATTTGACGATCGATTTGCTGACCGCCGTAAACAGGAAGTGCATGAACGCGTTTTACTTCACCGATCCGGTTCAATTCTTCTGCTACTTGGATTGCGAGCTCACGTGTTGGAGCAAGAATCAACGCTTGGATGTTGCGTGATTTTGCGTCAAGACGCTCGATTGTTGGGATACCGAATGCTGCAGTTTTACCAGTACCTGTTTGTGCTTGACCAATTAAGTCAACGCCGCTGAGTCCGACTGGAATTGTTTCTGCTTGGATTGGTGTTGCTTCTTCGAAGCCCATTTTTAGGACACCTTTGATAAGTGCCTCACTAAGATTTAATTCACGAAATGTTGTCAATGCTAAATACTCTCCTTTGTCATATGAAAAGCGTCTGCCACTAAACAGACGCTACCGTAACGAATACAATCGACTACCTATTATAACAGAATCTATCACATAAAGATAGAGTGGTTTCTCTTATAATAATGTTTAGGGAAGTCACCATCATAATCGTTGCCATAAGGGCGAGGGAAAGGCGAAGTGCCCGGACCGTGCGATGTACGTCATCGCGTGCCCCCACTAGTGATGGGGTATATTCAGTAAATGGTCGCCGGTAATCAAACCAGCCGCAACCACCAAAATGATGAATTCCTTACTATCTATTCGAAACGCAGGCTTACTCGGTCCGATTATTTCGTCAACCGAATACCCGTTTCATTTTTTTCTATTTTTTTATCTTTCAACAGGCGACCGAGCGCTCGTTTGAATGCTGCCTTGCTGAGACCGAATACTTCATCGATCGTCTCGGGAGCTGTCTTATCACCATACGGCATCTGACCATCATGTTCAAGTAGATGGTTCAGAATCAACTCCGCGTCTGTATCAATGGCTTCAAAGGCACGTGGTCGTGCTGAAAGTAATACTGTACCATCTGGTTTTACATTTGTCACTCGTAATTTCAAGACTTCTCCAAGACGCGGCCAACGTTCCATCTCACGTTCATGCAAGAATCCGATCGATTGATCGTTGACCCAGACGTTAACGCCTGGTTCACGTTGTGAGAAGACGAGACCTTCGACGTCCATGTTGTTCCACTCCTCTGGAGCTGGCTTCGCACGTAAGTTGAAGTATGCATAAGGTGCAGGGTCTCCGAGTAACCGAAGCTTCTGATCATGTTTCAGACGAATGAAGAGTTGATCGCCTTCTTCTGGCCAGAACATCCGGCGCTGCGGCAAATCGTCGAGTGAGACGAGAACGTCTTTTTGAATACCGATGTTCGCGAACACTCCTGTGTTATAGCGTGTTCCATTAATCGTCGTCTTGACATAGTCTTCAAATGAAGCTTCTGGAATCGTCATCGATGATGCTAGACGCCCTTCATTATCTTGATACAAGAAGACTTCTACCTCTTCATCGAGGGCTACTTTCCGTGTTTGTTCATTGTTATGCAACAACACGTCTTCATTTCCATCTGTCAGAAACACTCCGAACTCTGCTTCGCGTTCTACTTTTAATGTGACAACCTGTCCTGCGCGTAATCCCATTTCGGGTCATCTCCTCTCTGTATTTGAATCGATTCCAGTTCTTGTGAATCGTTCTGCTGTTCTTTCCCTACCATACTATACTCTTTTTCCATTCATCTCTGATATCGACACAATGGTGACAGTTGTGACATATTTGTGAACGGAACACATTTGCGTGATTTTTTTGAAAAAAAGATATATGATTAAATAACAGGAAAAAGAAGGTTTAGTTTAGGTAAATATGGGGGATAAAAATGTTTCATAACATTCAATCGCGTTCGTTCGCACGACGCTTCACGAAAACATTGGTTTTTGCATTTTTTGCGTTCCTTGCTACGATTGGAATTGTCTTCGCAGAAGGATCGAACAGTACGGATATGACACCGAAGACACCAGCGCTTCAGCAAATCGATCGCCCTTAAAATCTACACCTTCCGTGTGGATTTTTTATTTTTTCCGGACATTTACAGGACGATAAAGGAAAATTGCGTTTGACCTCGAATTAAATGAACATGCCATCATTTTAATTTTTGAGGAGGAAACGGACGTGCTCTTCTACTTATTTACGACGATTACGGGTCTCATCACTACATACTTAAGTTTTGTTACCGGTTATTATACGAGTTCGATCGGTGTGTTCGTCTTTACACTAGCGATTTGTCTGTCACTATCATCGATCCGCCAGTTGATCCGTACGTCCTATCTGACTTACATTGAATACATTCAACACCGTCGTGTCAAAAAACAGTACGAACGGATGAAGAAACGAGAACAATCTTATCAAATCGGCTATCCTCATCGAGATCCGAGTACACCACTTGCATTCTCCGCGACAGACCAGCATGATAAGTAAAGAACACGATTTCATCACCTAGGAGGAACAGATTCATTATGAACGAAATCCCTTTATCAAACGGTTGGACACTTCGCTACTCTCCTGTCATCGATTTATGGTTGAAGGAAGATGGCGTACTGCTCGTAGATCACGAAGATAAGGTCCGCTTGACTCTCATTTTGGATGAGGAAACGATGGAAATCAAACAGATCGACAATACGAACGCCACGTTCTCTGTTGATCCGACGACACGTCGCCTCACCTTTGAACTTGGAGAAAGCGAAGAGGAATCTGAGCCTCGTTACTGGGAATAATCACGCAGACTGGGTGCGACGCCCGGTCTTTTTTTGTACAATAACATCAGCAATGAAAAAAGGAGCTGTCACTTCACCATGATCCGTACTGTCATTTGGTTCATTTATTTTGGACTTGTCTTACCCTGTACCTTACCGTTTTTACCAAGCGCAAAACGTCGAACGCATCTCGCGCGCTATGCATTCGTTCAGCGTGTAGCGAGCGTCTGGGCAAACTCTCTTCTCCGACTCGCTGGCGTTCGTGTCAACGTGACGGGTCGTGAGCATATCCCGGCAAACGAACCCGTCGTCTTCATCTCGAATCACCAAGGGAACTTCGATGTTCCGATTCTACTTGGAACAATCGATAAACCGAAAGCATTCATCTCAAAAATCGAAGTGAATAAAATTCCAATCGTCAATGTTTGGATGAATCTGATGGGATGTGTCATGATCGATCGAAAAGATCGACGCCAATCGCTGAAAGCGATTCGTTCTGGTGTCGACACGATCAAGGACGGACAATCGATGATCATCTTCCCGGAAGGAACACGCTCTAAAGGCGGTCCAATGGCGGAGTTCAAAGCGGGAAGCTTCACACTCGCGACATCAAGTGGTGCTCGTGTCGTACCCGTCGCAATTTCGGGGAGCTATCGCGTTATGGAGGAAACGGGTAAAATTCGCCCTGCCACGGTCGACGTTACGATTTTACCGTCGATTGATCCGAGTACGATGACACAGAAAGAACTCGTCCAGACAGTCGAACAGCAAATCAAACAGATTGTAGAAGGTGTCTAATATGTTAATGAAAGCAGAAAATCTCAAAAAAGAATTTGCCGATAAAATCGTCTTCGAAGATGTGACATTCTCCGTCTCACCTGGCGACCGGATTGGTATCATCGGCGTCAATGGTACCGGTAAGTCGACTCTCCTGCATATCTTGGCAGGTAAAGAGACGGCAGACGCTGGTACGATGCATCACCCGAATGATTATCGGATCCGCTTGCTATCGCAAACGACCGATTATCCGGAAGACCAAACGGTCATGGAAGTACTATTGTCTGGTGATACACCAACGATTAACGCCTTACGTCACTATGAAACGGCGCGTCTAGCACTCGAACAAGATCCGACGAGTGAAACGTTACTCAATCGCTTCATCATTGCTCAGACAGAAGTCGATGCTGCGCAAGCTTGGGACACGGAATCACGCTTAAAGATGATTTTAAACAAACTCGGTATCCTCGACTTGAACGCGTTGATCGGCTCGCTTTCCGGAGGACAACGCAAACGTGTCGGACTCGCTGAAGCTTTACTCGATGAAGCCGATCTTCTCCTGCTCGATGAGCCGACGAACGAACTGGATGCCGAAACGATCAGCTGGCTTGAAACTCAAATCAAGGAATACCGTGGTGCGATTCTACTGATCACCCACGATCGCTATTTCTTGAATCGTGTGACGAATCATATGATGGAGATCGCGAACGGTACAGCTTATTTCTATGTCGGAAACTATGAATCATTTCTTGAAAAACGTGCCGAACGTCGTGAACGGACAGCTTCTATGGAAGAAAAACGTCAAAACATCCTCCGTCGCGAACTCGCCTGGTTGCGTCGCGGAGCAAAGGCGCGGACGACGAAACAAAAAGCTCGGATCCAGCGCGTGGATGCTTTACAAGACCTCTCGTACGAGGAAGAAGAATCAACACTCGAAGTACAGGTCGGTTCGACCCGTCTTGGTAAAAAAGTCATCGAAGCGCATGACGTCTCCCATCGATTTGGTGAACGGACCCTTTTTGAATCGTTTAACGCTCTGATTGGACGGAAAGAACGGTATGGCATCGTAGGGCGAAACGGGAGTGGAAAATCAACACTTCTTTCAATACTTGCGCAACGCTTAGAACCAACAACCGGTGAAATCATTCACGGCGAAACGGTGAAGATCGGCTTTTATGGGCAATTTGCCGAGTTCACGCATCCCGAACGCCGTGTCATCGATGAGGTCGAACGGATCGCAAAAGTCATCACGACACTCGCTGGTGAGGAGATCACGGCAAGTCAGATGCTCGAACAGTTTCTCTTTAAACCGGAAGCCCAATATAAACAAATCGGTAAGCTGTCCGGCGGCGAAAAACGACGTCTGAAATTGTTGACGATTTTGATGGAAGAACCAAACGTCCTCTTCCTTGATGAGCCGACGAACGACTTGGATACTGAGACGTTATCCGTCCTCGAAGATTATTTAGAATCATTCCCAGGCACCGTCATCACGGTCAGCCACGATCGCTACTTCCTCGACCGGGTCGTCAATCGCTTGATTGCATTTGAAGACGGGAATGTCGTCTTTTATTATGGACAATATACAGACTATCTTGAGCAAATGACAGCACCCGTTCCATCAATCGTTGTTGAAAAGACGGTTGAGGTTGCTACAGCACCAAAGATAGAGACGCCAAAAAAACTAAGTTATCAGGAACAACAAGATTGGGCAATCATTGAACAACAAATCGAAGAAAGTGAGACAGAACTGGAGCAATTAGAAGCCGAACTTGCTTCGGCAGGAAGCGATCTTGGTAAAGTCAATGAACTGTATCAAGCCATTGAAAAAACGAAAGCGATGCTTGATGAACGGATGGAGTATTGGACGTACCTTTCTGAAAAAATCGAGGCATTTGAAAACTATCGTCAATCTAATCAATAATTTCGATAAGCGGAGTTCTTCCTTAAAGAAGAACCCCGCTTTTTTCATGAAATGGGAATCACCTCTTATTTTCATTTTAAATCTGAAAATAAATGTGAATTCAAACTAAATATCGGGTAATGTTATAGCATATTTCGTTTTTATGGAAGGCTTGCGAAAGGAGGAGTTCCGGTGAAACGGATCGTTCAAAACATCTACCCTACCGTCGCATTCTACTTAGTTGTCACGTACACCCTGCTCTGGCTATTACCACAAGATCGCTCGTTACAACTTTCAGCGATCATTAGTCTAGTCGGTTCTTTCGTCATTTTCCTACTTAGTCAATCGAAGGCTTTCAAACAATCTTCCATTCCATATAAATGGTTATCGGTCGCCTTTTTCTCGTATTTTCTAGGCGATTTCCTCAATATGATTGGTCGTCTTTTTCAATGGAACGCTGTTAACCTGAACGTCTTACTGGATTTGCCTTACACGGTTCATTTAACGATGATAGTCATCTTCTTATTTCGGCAGTTGGATTTGACTTTGTTTCAAAAACAAAAATTATTGATTCTTGATTCTTTAACATTGTTCACTGTATCGATGATTGCTGGATACATCGCTATTTTCCGCTTTGTCCCCTCTTATACGCGAACGGTGCTCGAGCAAATCAGTTGGACCTTCTATGCCTTCTTGACGATTCTGTTGACGCTGTTCTTTTTCTTACTTTATGCTTCTGGACTAAAGCGAAACGTATCGAGATTAGGATTCCTCTTTCTGGTACTCGGAACGTTCGTGCTCGGTATGACGAACTTTATTTTTTATACGTTGTTATTGAACGGTGAACCGCGAATAGCTGGTTTATTGCTTCCGCTATACCCACTCAGCGGACTCTTCATCCTTGCCTTCATGAATACTCGCGCTCTTCCCATCAGTCATGAACAACAAGCAACTCTTATTCGGGTCGAAACACTTACGCGTTCCTTGATGTCGTACATCTTATTATCTGTACTGATTCTCTATATTACATTCTTCCCTGTCTCCCAAACCTTTTTCTCACTTTCCGTCGGCATTACGTTTTTATTATTTTTAACACGACAGCTTTTTTCATATCAGGAAAATCTGCGGTTGTTACAGGAAACAACAGCATTGCAAACGAATCTAGAAGACATCGTCCATCAAAAGACAGCACTCTTACAGTTACGTGAAAAAGAACTAACGTCGCTTTTTCTATCTTATCCAGAAGTTGTTCTTGAAATCGATGCTACGTATCAGATTCGATCTGTCAATCCAGCTGCTGTCGAAGCTGGATGGAGCGATTTACCGCTCGGACCGAGCCAACGGCTACAACTCGATCGACTCATTCCATTGCTTCAACAAGCGCAGCTGATTTATCCCTCTCATTTGCTACATGTACCGGCCACGGAGGAACATCCGGAAATCTTTTTGAATACGACAATCATCGATATCCCGGATCAACAACGCTATTTCGTCATCTTGGCGGATATCACGGAAGATTATCAACAGGAAGTATGGCTAGAACGTATGGGGTACCATGATTCGCTCACGCATTTGCCAAACCGACGTTACTTCGAGGAACAACTTTATCTAACTCTGCCGACGTTAGAATACGGCTCCTTACTATTCATTGATTTAGACGGTTTCAAACAAATCAATGACACTTATGGGCATGATGTTGGTGACCTCGTGTTACAAGAGACGGCGAGCCGCCTTCAATCGATGACGACGTCAACTGATCTCGTTGCACGTCTTGGAGGAGATGAGTTCTTGATCTTCATTCAGGCATCTGCTTCGGAAACACGTCAGTTTGCCGAACACGTTCTCGAAGTTCTAAATCATCCGTTCTATATTCAGACACATACGCTTCAAGTCACACCATCAATCGGAATTTCCTTATACCCTGAAGATGGTAAAAGCTCAGAACAATTATTGATTCGAGCAGATGAAGCCATGTACCATATTAAGAAGACCGAAAAAAACAATTTTTTGTTCGCTACTCAAATTAAACGTTAGGAGGGAGTCCATGCTTAAATCGAACTATTTCATCCGTTGGTTTCCTGCCATGCTCGTCATGTCTTTTGCTCTAATGATCCTTGCCACATGGACCCCTTCCATCTCTAATCGGATCGTTGAACAAGTACTACAGTATGCCTCTCTTGGATTGATTGCTTATTTTATTCTTACTGCTTATCGTAAGGAACAAGCATTAGTCGTACCAAGACGAAAATTCTGGCTGATCGCTTTAGGATCACTAGTTTTATCCTGTATCGGTTCCGTTCTTGAGACATTACATTTCTTCAATCCAGACTTTCCAGTTCCATCTATTTATAGCCTAATTTTATTTTCAATATCCCATTACGTATTCTTATACGCGATTTTTTACCGAATCATCACAAAACGGACACTCGGACAACACGTACTCGCTTTCGTCGATGCCGCGATCATCGTCGTTTTCATTGGACTTGTCGCGTTTCACGTCCTCAATGAATTGACGAATCCTGGACTGCAAACTGTTCCTTATGCCATCATCGTCATCACGAATACATCACTCGGTTTATTCGTTTTCTTCTATTTCACGTTCATCCAAGAAACCCATTGGGTATCAAGGATGGCATTGTTCTTATTGTTTTTATCCATTTTTATTCGCGGTATCTACGAAGTCTCAAGTGTTTATTTCCCGGACTTCTCAGCGAATTATCTATTGTTTTTCCCGATCTTGATCCGTTTGGTGCAAAGTGCAGCTATTCTATGGCATATTGATCATATCGAAGAAGGAACCACTCGAACGACGGTCATTCCCCGTTCCTGGCTCCCTCTACTGGCCGTTCCTTTATTCATTCATTACATGGTGGAACGAGAAGGCGGAAAGCTCGATATCTTTATCATTTTAGTTTTACTAATCATTCGACAAATCTTGATTGCTCGTCAGCATGGGTTGATCGTCGCACAATTACACGAACGGAATGAACAACTCGCTTCACGCATCGAACATCGAAAACAACAAATTAAAGATAGCGAACAGCAAGTCATCCCACTCTTTCTCGGTCACCCTGATCCGATGATTCGACTCGATCAATCCGGAACGGCACTATACGCGAACTTAGCTGCCCAACGTCTGTTTCATTTACCCGACATGACGATTGAACATATTCCTCGTACGATGCGTCACCTATTAGAAACACTTGAGACAGATATCGATGAGTATGAAGATGAACAACATAGACGATATGAGATCATTGATATTCCGATTCAAATTGCTGCCACCTCGATGGGACGTTTCACGATTTTACATGACGTCACTGAACGAAAGCTCCGGCAAAAACGGATCGAATACCACGCCTACCATGACGCCTTGACAAGTATCGGAAACCGTCGTTCGTTAGAGCGAGATTTTTCGAACCATCTCCTCGAGATGAATTATCTTGCGGTAGTCGATTTAGACGGTTTTAAGCAAGTCAATGATACGTATGGTCATGAAGCAGGTGATTACGTATTGATCGAGGTCGCGAAACGATTGAGCGAGCATACGAATTCTTTAGAACAGGTGTATCGACTGGGTGGAGATGAGTTCGCGATCCTCTTACACGCCGATGATGAACTGTCCTTACGTCGAAAATGTAAATCCTTCTTACACTTTTTAAGACGTCCTTACGTCTATAAAGGACAATCCTTATTCGTTTCTGCAAGCATCGGTGTGACCGCGTGTCATAAAGCTGATCTTGAAACATGCTTAAAGCAAGCCGACCTTGCCATGTATCGCGTGAAACATCGGGATAAAAACGATGTCGCCCTATATCGAGCAGATTCTTGAAAAAAAACCTAGAACACATTGATCATAATCGGTCATGTGTCCTAGGTTTTTTCGATTATTCTTCTGGTCTCGGCGCAATGTTGCCTTCTTCGATATCGAGGAGTAAGTCGATCAATTCCGCACAAAACTCAGGGTACTGGCGAAGCAACGCGTCTTCTCCTACTTCATCCACGAAATCTGTCAACAAGGCGAGGACTTCTGGTACCAGTGCGCGCGCTACTTTCATGTAGGCAATCGCAAAGCGCCATTTCCCAGAAATGTAGAGCAGTTTTCCAATCAACAAATCACCTGGTTCGACTTCAATCTCAGACAAATCCGTTTGATACGTCTGTTTTGACATCAAATCAACGACACCATCCGCCTCGACTTGAAATAGCGAGGGCATCGGGTCCGCTAATCCACGCAAGGCACGATAGAGGCTAGGCGATAACTCTTCTTTGACCTGCTCAAGAAAACGACCGTGCGGCGTTTTTCCTTGATCATCCGTCTCATAGAAGATGGCCCAATCTACGAATAAGTCCCGGAACAACTCAGCATCTTTTAAATACCAACGTCCCTCCGTTGCAATCTCTTCTATGAAAGCGACCCAATCCGTACTACGTGCTGTCGCTGCTTCTTGATACATCTTCTTCAAGGCTGCATTCATTTCCGCTTCAGAAACCGTCGTCGGAAACGGAATTACTTTTCGATCGTTCTTCATTTCGATCGCCCTTTCCGGTGAGGAGTAGCCGGTCGTTTAATCGTCTGAGGTGCTGTGAATTCACGTTTTGGAATGACTTCCCCACGGTAAATTTCCATTGCTTCCATCTCGACGCCCATTTGCTTCGCAAGTGTTTTTAAGTGTTTTAAGTCTTGATCCGTAACAAGAGCAAGTACCATTCCGTTCGCATTTCCACGTCCCGTCCGACCTGAACGGTGTACGAAATCGTCAAGCGACTCCGGTAAATCGTAATGGACGACATGCGTGACTGCTTCGATATCTAGACCACGTGCCGCAAGACCTGTCGTGACGAGTAAAGGAAACTCTCCTTTTTTGTAAGAACGTAATGTCTCCATTCGCTCTCGTTTTCCTTTTTCAGCATCCAAAATCCGATATTTCAATGAGAATTTACTCAACTCACCATTTAATGGTCCGAGGAAGGAGCGGTTGTTGATGAATGTCAGCACTTTTGATCCTTGCATGTTCGCCAGGCGACGTAACAATTCCGGCTTCTGACGACGTGAAGTCTCCAAATAACCGAATGTCACTTGTGTGCTGACGGCACGCTCAACCCGAATCGTCTCAGGGTTGTTTGCAAGCGTCCGTCCCCATTCTGCTGTCCGTTCCGGCAATGTCGCGGAGACGAATGCTAACTGACGATCGCGTAGTGCACTGTTTGCGATTCGCGTCGCCGAGTCACTCATACCACTCTCATAGATTTGATCCGCTTCGTCCAAGACGATCAATTTCACCTTATGCATCTTTAGCTTCTTCGAATCGATCAACTCAACGAGACGCCCTGGCGTTCCGACGATGATTTGTGGTTTTTTCTTCAATCGTTCATATTGTCGTTTTAATTCAACACCACCAATGAATGCACCGGATTTGATACCACTTCCTTGAGCAAACAATTGAATGACTTGATGAATTTGCATGACGAGTTCCCGTGTTGGTGCCGTGATCACGACTTGCACGTGTGGTTCTTCTACTTCAATCTTTTCTAAAGCTGGAATGACATAAGCAAGCGTCTTCCCTGTTCCTGTTGGCGCTTCAGCCAGGACATCTTTTCCTTCGCGCAACAACGGAATCGCTTGTTCTTGAACAGGCATCAACTCGGTAAAGCGCGCCCGTTCCCATGCTTCCTGTAAAAATGGTTTTGTAAAGTTCATAACGATTTCTCCTACTCTCTTAATTCCATCATGCCGTTACGTATTCGACATGATCTCCTGATGCATCACGGTATCCCCGTAATGTCTGTGTATATTCATTTCCTGCGTCGAGCAATCGAATGTGGAATCGAATCTCGCTTTCACCGGCTTCTTCTTCTAAAATCTCGAATCCTTGGATGACACGATCCTGTAATTCTGCAGCGAGTGCCGGGTACTCCGCAAGACTCGCATACGTCGCTTTTACGTCAACCGGACGACGAACAAGCGCAATCCAATACGATTCATCATAGCCGATAAAGTCTTCATAATCAAAATCATCTTCAAATCGAATCCAGAATCCATCATTTTCGAATTCCGTGATCATTCCCGTTCGCGTTGAACCGTCCGATCCGATTTTCAGCGAGACCCAGTCTCCCGACTGATACTCTCCTTGTTGTGTTAATGATACATACTCCATTTGGCACACCTCCACGTTCTATATTCCCTTTTTCATTGTCAACGATACATCTTAAAAATACAAGGCACCGTAGCGTGACATTCCTCACAGTTTCAACTGTTCTAGTAAATCTTTTTCAAATCAACTCATACAGTTTCTAAAAAACCTTGATTTATCAAGCGTCAACTGTTTTTTTGTTCTTCACTCTTTCATGAATACAGAAATAAAGAAAGGCTGTCATACCAACGTTTTTACACTTGTTAAAACATTCACATGAACGTAAAGGGAATCACCCCTTCCTTTTGTTACACTATTCACATAAGGAACTGATGATTAGCTCAATATTAAAGGAGTGGTATCCATGTTATTAGAAAAAACAAGTGCCTGGGCAAGCTTTACGTCTGGTGAATGGGTAAAGACGATCGATGTCGCAGACTTCATCCGACTCAATCGCACGGAATATAAAGGAGATGATCACTTTTTAGTCGGTCCGACGCAAGCAACGGAACGTCTCTGGCAACAAATTCTACAGCTGACGAATGAAGAACGACAACGTGGTGGTGTATATGCCGTCGATGCTAAAACACCATCAACGATCCTCTCGCATGATGCAGGGTATCTGAATCGCTCACTTGAAAAAATCGTCGGTTTACAGACAGACGAACCGTTTAAACGTTCGATTCATCCGAACGGTGGGATTCGGATGGTGAATGATGCCCTAGCTGCGTATGGCTTTGAAGCAGACGAGACCGTCACGAAAACTTTCAGCGAGTACCGGAAGACACATAACCAAGGGGTTTTCGATGCCTATACCCCTGAAATGCGCGCTGCACGTAAAGCCGGTATTATCACCGGATTACCTGATGCTTATGGTCGCGGACGGATCATCGGTGACTATCGTCGTGTTGCTTTGTACGGAACGGCACGCTTGATCGAAGAACGTAAGAAGGATTTAAAGGCACGTGGCGGGTTCTTATCTGAATCGATGATTCGCGACCGTGAAGAGATGAATGAACAGTTGCGCGCATTAACGGAATTGACCGAGCTTGGAGCTCGCTATGGTTTCGATCTCTCCCGCCCTGCAGAAACAGCACAAGAAGCATTCCAGTGGGTCTATCTTGCCTATCTTGCTGCCATCAAAGAGCAAAACGGGGCAGCCATGTCACTCGGTCGAGTCTCGACGTTCCTTGATATTTATGTCGAACGTGATCTTGCGGCTGGTCGCTTGACGGAAGAGACTGCACAAGAACTCGTCGATCATTTCGTCATGAAGCTTCGGATCGTTAAGTTCTTACGGACACCAGACTACAACGATCTATTCTCAGGTGATCCGACGTGGGTAACGGAATCAATCGGTGGAATGAGTGAAGATGGACGATCAAACGTCACGAAAAGTTCATTCCGCTTCTTACACACTCTCTCGACACTTGGTCCGGCACCGGAACCGAATCTAACCGTTCTCTGGTCTACTCAGCTTCCACGCGGATTCAAGGAATTCTGTGCGAAGATGTCGATCGTTTCAAGCTCGATTCAATATGAAAACGATGATTTGATGTTACCGGTTTATGGAGATGATTACGGCATCGCTTGTTGTGTCTCCGCGATGAAGATCGGGAAACAGATGCAGTTCTTCGGTGCGCGAGCAAACCTGGCAAAAGCATTACTTTATACGATCAATGGCGGAATGGATGAGAAGCTCAAAATCCAAGTCGCCCCAGCAAGTCCATTGATGCTTGATGAAGTACTCGATTACGAAACCGTCATGGCGGCTTATGATCGTCAACTCGATTGGCTCGCAGAACTGTACGTCAACACACTGAATGTCATCCACTACATGCATGATAAGTACAGCTACGAACGGATTGAGATGGCTTTACATGATCCAGAAATCTTACGGACGATGGCATGCGGTATCGCTGGTTTATCGGTCGTCGCTGACAGTCTATCTGCCATCCGTTACGCAACAGTTCGTCCAATCCGAGATGCGGATGGGATTGCAGTTGATTTCAAGATCGAAGGCGAGTTTCCGAAGTTCGGGAATAACGATGAACGGGTAGATCAGATGGCGGTCGATCTCGTCACACTGTTCATGGAGAAAATCCGTAAACATCCAACGTATCGCAATGCCCTTCCGACGCAGTCTGTCCTGACGATTACTTCAAACGTCGTCTACGGTAAAAAAACAGGAAATACGCCAGATGGACGCCGTGCGGGTGAACCATTCGCACCTGGTGCTAACCCGATGCATGGACGTGACACTAGAGGAGCTGTCGCCGCACTGACATCTGTCGGAAAATTACCATATGAACATGCGCTCGACGGGATTTCCTACACGTTCTCGATCGTGCCAAAAGCACTTGGTAAGGATGAAGCCACACGCATTCGCAATACAGTCGGATTACTTGACGGATATATGGGTGGTACGACTTCAAAAGGACACCATTTGAATGTCAACGTCTTTGACCGTGAGACGTTACTCGATGCCATGGAGCATCCAGAACAATATCCACAGTTAACGATTCGGGTATCCGGTTATGCAGTCAACTTCATTAAACTGACGCGTGAACAACAGATCGATGTCATCAATCGAACGTTCCACGGTTCTCTCTAAAATGATGTGTAGTATGTGAAAGGAAGTGAGCAGGATGACCTATGGTATGATCCATTCCGTTGAATCATGTGGAACAGTCGATGGTCCTGGCATTCGATTCATCGTCTTTACGCAAGGATGTCCACTACGATGTCAATACTGTCATAACGTGGATACATGGGAGTTCGGTTGCGGACGGCGTGTCTCAGCAGACGAAGTCGTAAAAGAAGCGATCAGCTATCGCTCCTTTTTCGAGGCCACGGGTGGCGGAATCACCTTCTCTGGAGGTGAACCGCTCGCTCAGCCAGAATTCTTGGAGGCTGCTTTAACAGAAGCAAAACGCCATGGACTGCATACGGTCATCGATACCGCGGGATCCGTCGTCCCGAAAAACATCGATGCGATTCTCGATGCGACGGATCTAGTACTACTCGATATCAAACATATCGACGATGCCGCTTGTCGCGTCTTGACTGGACGGAGTAACGCCAATACACTCGCCTTCGCAAAACGCCTAGCCGAGCGAAACATTCCCGTCTGGATTCGCCACGTCCTCGTTCCAGGTATTACGATGTCAGAACATTTCCTCCGTCAGACCGGCGAGTTCATCCGGACGCTCGGAAACGTCGAGCGCGTCGAAGTACTCCCTTATCATCAACTCGGTGTCTATAAGTGGGAAAACCTCGGTCTCGCATATCCGTTAACTGATGTGCTTCCCCCTTCATCAGAAGAAACGGATACTGCGCAAACCTTACTTGAATCGTACTTGTGTTAACGTTTCCATTTTGTTACAATGACGGCATAGACTATGAACAGGAGGTACAACATCGAAATGAAGCAATCACTCGTACACGTCGCTTGATGAATGAAATCATCTCTTTCGCAATGCAGTTGCGGATGTCTGACGCTACGAGTCTGCTCTATTTCGGTGTGACCAACCTCTGGCCAGCACCTTCTTTGAGTTACACTCCGGCACACCATCCGCTCGCTTCGGATGGTGTGTTTTTCATTTCATCTTATCGGAAATGAACACTAAAGGAGCTGCTTTTATGCCTACTGAAACACTTACGATCCAACACCTATCGATGGACTACGACGAACGACGTCTTTTCTCGGACGTTTCTTTTCATATTCATACCGGTGAACATGTCGCCTTAATCGGTCCGAACGGCATCGGAAAAACGACACTGTTACACTTGATCGCTGACCAACTTCAGCCGACTGACGGTTCGATCAAGCGTCATTACAAAAAACTCGGTCTACTATCACAACACTTCGTAGCGGGCGATCACACCGTTCTTGATTTCGTCGAACGAGCGGATGCGGTTCGTTATCAACTTCGCGCTAATGCCATGAATGGTGACTTGACGATCTATCAACAAGCACTCGATCAGGACGCCTTCTCGCTTGAAGCAGATGCAACACGCGTCTTAAAAGAAGTCAAATTAGAGGAAGCACTCTGGACACACAAAGCATCCAGTTTAAGCGGTGGTGAACAGACGCGCCTCCAACTTGCCTGCCTGCTTCTGTCACGACCTGATTTCATCATTCTCGATGAACCGACGAATCATCTGGATCAAGAGACGCTCGAGTGGCTCACGGAATGGGTCAACATGTCACGGACCTCGATTCTCTACGTCTCACACGAACGATTCTTCATCGACGCAACAGCTGATGCCGTCATTGAATTATCCGAATCAGGGGCAACGCGATACAGTGGAAACTACCAGTCCTATAAAGAACAAAAGGAACATCAAGCTCTGTCGCAACAACGAGCGTACGAAAAACAAGAACGCACCCGTAAAGAGCTGACACGCATGATTCAAGGATACCGGCAATGGCATCAAAAAGCCTCGAATCAAGCGAGTGAACGGGATCCGTATGCGAAAAAGAAGGCTGCTAAACATGCGACGAAGGTCAAGGCAAAAGAGCAGCAACTCGAGCGTCTACTCGAGGATCGTGTACAAAAACCACAAGTTGCACCGACTGTTCACGTCGCATTCGAACATGAAGCGATTCGTGCGAAACGACTGATTTCGTTTGAACGTGTCTCTTTCATGCATGAGACGAAACCGATCCTAAAGGATGTTTCGTTTACGGTAGAACATGGTGACCGAATTGCTGTCATCGGACCGAATGGAAGCGGAAAAACGACCTTACTGCGTCTCATCGAGGGCGAATATGCTCCTCATCAAGGGAACATAATCCGTCATCCTCGATTGAAGACCGGCTATTTTTCACAAGCCCTTTCCCACTTACCGACATCAGGTACGTTGTTAGAGGCATTACTTGAGTACGGCACGATGAGTGAAACGGACGCCCGGACGTTACTCGCCTGTTTTTTATTCCGTCGCGATGATGTTTACCGGTCGATTTCCGACGCCAGTATGGGTGAGAAATGTCGGATTGCTTTCTTACGCCTGTATTTTTCTGGTGCTCACTTGCTTATTCTCGATGAACCAACGAACTATTTGGACCTTGCGACTCGTGAACAAATCGAAGCCGCCCTCGATGTTTTCCCTGGTGAGCTCCTCTTCGTCTCCCACGATCGTTATTTTACTGATCGGCTGTCGAATCGGACGTTTGATTTAACGACTGGATTCAACGATCATCCGGTCGGAACGGCCACGGTACGAAACGCGCGCCGAAGTGACCCTGAAGCGATTCAATCCGACTTACATCGTCTTGATGCGTTGACGGGTAACGTGCCGTTCCATACAGAAACAAATGAATTCCTTTCAAAAGAATAACGAGAAAAAAGCATCTGCATAGAAAAAGAGACTCCTTTTTCCGTTGCAGATGCTTTTCATATTTCAGTCGTATTATCGCTTTTGATACTTCACTTTCGTATGCGCTTGGGCCTGCTTGTGGATTTTTTTCCACTTTTCTTTCTCCGCCGCCTGCAACGCCACATTTTGCTTGCGTTCCGCATAAGCGATTTCTCGTTTTAGCTTGACGAAGCTATTCCAGCGTTCAGCAGTTAGTGTGCCATCTTCTAAAGCTGTCCGAACGGCACAGCCCGGTTCCTTATCATGTTTACAGTCTCGGAAACGACAGTTTTCAGCAAGCTCCTCAATATCGGAAAACGTCGACGATAGTCCGTCACTTCCATCCCATAAGGCCAATTCTCGCATCCCCGGTGTATCAACGAGCAGTAGACCGTTCGATAGTCGTTTCAGTTCGCGATGCGTCGTCGTGTGACGTCCACGTTCATCGTCTTCTCGTACGCCACCCGTCTCCATTAACTGTTCTCCAGCTAAAGCATTGACGAGCGTCGACTTCCCGACGCCGGACGATCCGACTAACACGATCGTCTGCTTGATTTGTAACTGTTCACGCAACTCCTCTAATCCGTCGCCGGTCAAAGAATCAACGGCAAGGATTGGTGTTCCGAACGCGATCGCTTCGACAGCCTGCAGTTCCGTTTCAATCGACGGCATCAGACTTTTTTTCGTCAGGACGATGATTGGTGTCACCCCTGCATCCCAAGCAACCGTTAAATAACGTTCCAGTCGACGGACGTTGAAGTCATGTCCAAAAGCCATGACGAGCAAGGCAACGTCGACATTCGCGCAGATGATTTGTTCCTCGGTCTCCGTTCCTGCCGCTTTTCGGGAAAATTGAGAAGATCGTGGCAAGACACGTTCGATCCGTCCCTTCCCCGGTTCTCGCTCTGTTTGGATGATCCAGTCACCAACCGCTGGTAATTCAGCTTTCGTTCCCGATTGAAAACGCAATTTACCAGACAGTTCGCTCAGCGATTCTCCTGTTTCCGTCATGACGCGATAATGTGTTTGATAGACGGCTATGATCCGTCCTAATCGTTCTGTTCCTGTCGTTTCGTAGACAGGTGGTGTACCCCATTCGTTCAAATGGTTTCCTCCTCTGATTTAAGGGAGGGAAACCCCTCCCTGGTTTCCGATACATGTTACTTTTTTAGCGTTGATTGTTGCACTCATCAACATCACTCCTCTCGATTCAATTCCCTTATAGAGTATCATATGAATCATTGGTTCTGATAGCGCTTCCCTTAAAGTCAGACCTTCTCTCCGCCTTAAGCCCGAGAGCAAATACGGTCCAAAGAGTGTCGTAGGAATAGAAGGACTCCCGTATCATAAAGGTATCAACACAAGGGAGGCTTCCTCATGAAGCAATCGAAAGGAAAACAACTGGTGATGATTCTCGCCGGACTGGCGTTACTTGCCGTCGTTATCGGAACATTACCGCATATGATCGGACTTGGTTTAGGGGCGTTACTCGCGTTCTATTCGATCAGTAAGTTCATGCAATCGAACAAATGGCCAGCGAAACTCGGCTTCGGATTCCTAGCAGCCATCGGAATCGGGCTTGCCCTCTCGAACATCTGGGCAGTCATCGGAATCGCAGCAGCCATCGCATTGTACGTCGGTTACATGCGTATGAAACTACAACGTGTCAATGTTCAAGATCTCTTTAACCGTCGCCGTACATCAACGACACATTTCGAAGCAGACTGGAAAGACCTAGACGAAAAACGTTTCTAATCAAAATGTGTGACCCGATATCATTCGCCACTTCCAAGGAGGAATTTTTTCATGAAAAACGTATTTGATCAACTCAACGATTTTGCGACACAAATGATGACAGAAGTCAAAAAAGCTGCTGAACAGGGCGAAGTACCTGCTAAGAAACTTGTTCGTCATATCCGATCAACAGAAGCTGATTTAAAAGAGATTGATCGACTACTCGAGCGTCAACGGACATTGCTGCTGGAACTGACACAAAAACAGGAAGAAGCGAAGGATTTAGCCGATAAACGCTTCAAGCAAGTCGAAATCGCGAACGAAGCCGGTGAACAACAACTGGCTGAGCGTGCAGCCATCGAATCGAAGCATTACGGGGAGCAGTACCGGTTCTTTGAAGAACTCGTCGCTGAGACGAAACGCGAGCTGAACGAATTGGAACGTGAAGCCCTCGAATTGAAGTTAAAGCTCGAAGATCTACAAAACAAACGGTACGAATGGATGATGCGCGAAAACGTCTCGAACTTAAAAAACAAGATGAACCAGGTGCTAGATCGCGAACCAAATGCTACTATAAAAGAAGAAGCACATCCGTTCACGGCAGAAGAGCCTGAAGCAAAACAACCAGCCGTTGATGAAGATGATATCGATGCGCGTATCGCTGAACTCGAACGCCGCATTCACCAATAAGCAGTCAATGATGAAGGAGGCGTATGCCTCCCTTTGTCATGTTAGAAAGGAGATTGATCGTGCGACGATTAAGTACGAAACAACTGGTCGGTTACGTATCGATCCTGTTCGCCCTCGGTCTGTTCTATGACCTATTGTCCGGTGCAGGAAATGTATTGTTTGGTGTCTTATTTCCGTTCCTGCTGTATTATGTCGGGATTCATTTCCGGCGACGCAATCATGAAAAATTAGCAATCCTCTTCTACATCGTCGGTACGATCATTCTTGCTGGCGTCGTCCTTAGTTCGGCTGCCATCGGTTTTGTCATTGCTGGTATCTTGCTCTATCTTGGGATCATTCTCGTGACACGACATTCTGTCCGCGAATTTTTATTTTCACGGATTGCTCCGCATCAATATGAAGAGGAAGGGATCAAGATTCAACCCGCTTATTCCTTCTCGACTCAAGCCGATGCACCGTACGTCTTACAGGATTTGAGCGAACAGTTCATCGTCAAGGATTTAGAAATCGATTTGACGCACGCCTATGTTCCAGAAGGCGAGACCTTGATCGTCGTCAGTGGTGTCGTCGGGGACGTCCGAATTCTTTTACCGTCCGGCTACGACTATACACTCGACACGTCAATCGGCTTCGGAAGCGTCAAGACAGATATCCGCCGGATTCCGACCTTCTTTAATCGACGCATTCAATTCCGGGCACCGGAATACGGCGAAGCGACGCGGAAGGTTCGCATTCATGTCATGCTCGGTATTGGCAACGTGGAGGTGTCTTCGATATGAAGCGTGATCAATTCCCGCTTGGTGTCATTGCACTCCAAGTCATGACGGGCTTTTTGACTGCCGTCATGACGACGTTGTTATTCTTAAGTACACGACAAGTCGATTGGCATGTCCTATTCGTCCGTCAACAAGATTTCCCTGTCCTTCTACTCGTCATCGGACTCTCGTTATTACTACCGCTTGCCATCGGTAGCATGCATTACTTTTTCTTGCGACGTGACTTCAAACGTGTCACGACTGCCATCATTGAACTGGAACAAGGAAAAGATGTGACGATCGTTCCGGGTCCCTACTTTCATACGTTGACGCGCTTGTCGCGGATTGGAAAACGTATCGACGAACAAGTCGAGACCGTCCAAAAAATCAGTACACGTCCGCAACACGTTGAACAAGTAAGAGTTCAAGCCGTCACGGAGGAACGAAAGCGACTCGCACGTGATTTACACGACTCCGTTTCGCAACAGCTCTATGCCATCTCCATGATGACGACAGCAGCTAAACAGACGATTCTGTCTCAACCTGAAGCTGCAGCCAAACAGATCGAGATGGTCGAGACGATGGCGCAAACGGCGCAGTCTGAAATGCGCTCCCTCTTACTTCAGCTTCGCCCTGTCGAACTAGAAGGGATGACGTTACAACAAGGACTTTCGCAACTGCTCGAAGAATTATCTAGAAAGCAGTCCACACAGTTGAGTTGGAAGTTAGAAGAGATGACACTTCCACGACAAATCGAAAACGAGTTGTTCCGGATCGTCCAAGAAGGATTGACGAATGCATTACGTCATGCGAAAGCGTCTCATATGGATATCGAGCTCCGACAATTCAACGAAACGATCATTCTGAGCATGAATGATGATGGTGTTGGATTCGTCGTTGATGAAAAAAAACTTGCCTCTTATGGCATTAATTCGATGCGGGAACGAACGGCTGAGATGGGCGGAACGATTCGTCTCGTCAGTGTTCCAGGACAAGGAACCCAAATCGAAGTCAAACTTAGAAAAGATCGGATGGTGCAAGTATGATACGCGTATTATTAGTAGATGATCACGAGATGGTCCGGGCCGGTGTGTCTGCTTTCCTTTCCACACAACCAGACATCGAGGTCGTCGCCGAAGCGTCGGATGGTCAAGCAGGAGCCTTGCTTGCGCTTGAACACCGACCGGATGTCATCTTGATGGATTTAGTGATGGAGCCAGTCGATGGCGTCGAAGGAACGCGACTGATTCGCAAAGACTGGCCGGAAGCAAAAATTCTCGTCGTGACGAGTTTTCTTGATGATGAGAAAGTTTATCCTGTCATTGAAGCCGGTGCGATGAGTTATGTCTTAAAAACGGCTAGCGCCTTTGACATCGCAGAAGCGATTCGCAAGACGGCAAACGGTCAATCTGTCATGGCAGCACAAGTGACCGGTAAAATGATGGAACGTCTTCGTCGTCCTACGACACACTTGCATGACGATTTGACGGAACGTGAGCAGGAAGTTCTTCAATTGATGGCTCGTGGTATGGCGAACCAAGAAATCGCAGACGAATTATTCATTTCCTTAAAAACCGTTAAGACACACGTCTCGAACATCTTATCGAAACTCGATGTCGTAGACCGTACACAAGCTGTCGTCTATGCCTTCAAGCATAATCTCGTCAAATAAGATTTAGCCCTTCATTACTTATTCCTTAAGCTCACGCAAATAAGGGGCTGACTCAAAAGTCAGTCTCTACAAAGATAAGGGAGGCAGATTGATGATCTGCCTCCCTTATCTCGTAATAAAAAGAATGACGCGTCACACGCAACTCCTACAGGAAAAGCGCATTTATGCGTTGTCAGAGACAAACAAGCCCCCCTTTCTTGCTTAAATGAAGTAGGAAAGGGGGGCTTTGTCTCGCCTGAGGAAATGGTGTGTAATGACGCGTCATTCTTTTTTTGAGTCAGTCCCCTCTTCACTGTCTTACCAGAGTCTCCATCCGGGAGCTCCTGGAGGGGCATTTTCAATCATATGCCAAATCGGTACCGTGTACGCAAACGCAATCAAAGCGAACGTCACGAAAATCCATAGCTTCCAATTTTCAAAGAAGAGTGGCGTTGCCATCGCCTCTTCTTCCGTTTCAGCAATCGGAAATTCTTCCGTTCCTTTTGGCGCTCGGAAGGCCAGTTGGAACATCGCATAGAGGAATAGCAGAATCGAGATGAATAAAATCGTTCCGCCGATCGCCATTGCGACATGATATGGAATCCAGTCAGCGACGATTGAATCCTTGAAGTAGGTGGCTGGTCCCGTCCGTCGTGGATTACCGAGTAATCCTGAGATGTGCATCGCAGTCGACATGAAGAGCATTCCGATCGTCCAGGCAGCCGTTTGAATAAGTCCAAGACGATTCATTGCCGCTGTTAACGTCCGACCACGTAAGAGCGGGACAAGCCAGTAGGCTGTTCCGAAGAACGTTAGTGCGACAGCAGCACCGACCGTGATATGAAAGTGTCCCGTAACCCATAATGTGTTATGAACGATGATGTTCAGCTGATGCGATGCATTAATGACACCACCTGCACCTGCTGGAATGAAGAACAACATCCCGATGAACGGTGCAAGGAACCGGACATCCCGATATGGCATTTTCTTCACCCAACCAAATATGCCAGTTGCTCCCTTACGGCGACCTGCTAGCTCAAATGTCGCAAACATCGAGAAGGCAGTCATCAATGATGGAATGATGACGAGGAATGTCAAGACGACTTGGACATACTTCCAAAATGCAGAAATCCCTGGCTCTAACAATTGATGGTGAAAACCTACAGGGAATGAAAAGAGTAGGAATAACAAGAACGACATGCGTGCTAACGCGTCAGAAAAAATCTTCCCACCAACGATTTTCGGAATGACCGTATACCAGACGATGTAGGCAGGTAACAACCAGAAATAGACGAGCGGATGACCAAAGTACCAAAATAGCGTCCGAGATAGCTCGATCCCGACCTTATCCGTCCAACCAAGAGATAAAGGAAGAAGTTGAAAGAGAATCGTTGCCGCTACGCCGAGTGTCGCAACCACCCATAACAAGGCAGTCATAATGCTCATGTAGGCTTGAAGCGGTGGATGAACACCAGGGTGTTCCCGCTTATAATCAGCATACATTCGGAACATGGCACCAGACGCGATCCACGTTCCGACGACGAAGATGACGAGTCCGATATAAAAAACAGGATGTGCCTTGAGTGGTGCATAGAACGTATAGAGGACGGAAGCTTCACCTGCAAGCACCATCCACGTGACGAGGACGACACCAAGAATCATGAACCAGAACCCGACCCATCCGAGACGTCGCGGAAACTCTTCGAAGCGTCCGAACGATTGACCTAAAAATGAGAACAATAATCCGAAAATGAATAACGTCGTAAAGACGATTGCAAGCATCAATCCGTGAGCAGTCAGAAGCTCATAGTATCCGATTCCAGCGATTTCTGGAATGGCACCTGTCCGTACCATCGTTTGTAGTAATCCACATAGACCACCGATCAATAAGGCGACAAGTGAAAAACTAACATGTGCAAAGGCCATTTTCGCTTCCTTGACTCCGATGACGGTAGCGGGTAGACCACGCTCCATCTCGAACTGTCTTAGTTTATTTGATATAGCATTCATCTTATTCCACCACCTTGATTTTCGTTGCCATCATATGATGGGCATTACCACAATATTCATTACAGACGACGAGATATTCGCCTGCTTCCTTGAACGTATACTCAATCGAATTAATATGTCCGGGAACGACCATCATATTGACGTTCGTCTTAACGATTTCAAATCCATGAACGACGTCCTTCGATGTCACGAGAAAATCGACTGTCGCCCCTTTAGGTATGACCATATCTTTTGGTGTAAACTGAAAAGCTTGTGAAACGATGACCGCTTCATATCGGTTGTCATCAATTTTCTTTAGTCCTGGCTTATCAAACGGTTTCGTCTGATCGACTTTCGTCGGATCAATCAATGTCGCATCGGATGGCGGTTGATTTCCGGATGCAAAAGCGGATATACCGATGATCGTCAAGAAGATCGCGAGCATCGCTACTCCGAAGATCAGCCAGATTTTTTCTAAAAGATGAATGTGCATCGTGATTCCTCCTTAACGTGATATGAACAATAGAAAGATTGAACTCCACATCCCGATGATGACACCTGCTACGATCAGGACGGCAACGAATGTTCCTTTTAGGTTCGATTCTGTCTTTTGACTCATCGTGATTACTCCTTTCCTACTCTGAACTTGTCTTTATTGTAAGAATTCAGCAAGTCTGGAAACTGTGATAAATATCACTTTAAATATGAAAATTCCGCACTTTTCATTTCGAAAACACACAGAAAGTTCACATCTAAACGAGCGTAGAAAAAACTTTTATACACAAAAATAACGCGAGACAGGAAAGTCCTGTTTCGCGTCGGGATGATTCGTACATCTTATTAAATTCGACAAACACCTGCTGGACACCCTTCACAATGACACAGATCCCGTAGATATTGCGGATCGTGAATGGTGATTTCTTTTGCTGTCATCGAAACGACCCCTTCTTTTTTCCACTGAGAAAACATACGATTAACGGTCTCACGTGGTGCACCAATCAATTGACCAAACTCACCGTCGGATGGTCGCTTCGCAAGACGATACGTTTCTCCCACTTGTTCCCCTTCCATCGCAATCAAGCGAAGTAACGTCGAAGCTAATGCCCCTGGTTTTCCAAACAGTAGTAAGTCACGTAATTTCGTTTCCGTTTGCTTCCGCATTAATGCTTGCCATCGCATGATCTCAAGCGCAAAGGCACCGTCTTTTTTCATAAGCTCTTCTAATTGATTTTTCGATAAGAATCCGATGATGCTATCTTCCATCGTTTCAATACTGTAGGAACTCGGAAAAGCTTCTCCTACATCAAATTCGCCAAACAAATCTCCTTTGAAATATAAAAACATGAGTAATGGACTGCCTTTTTTCGTCAACTTCGATAGTTTGACGCCTCCTTGTTTCACATAAAACAATTTATCGTTCATTTCCCCTTCCCAACAGACAATGGAATCCTTTTTGAACGTCGTTTCTGTCATGAAGCTCTCAAGCAACGTTCGCGTTTCGGGTGATAAGACGAACGTATTGGCTTCAGTCGTTCCACAAGTTAGCATATCCATTTCTCCTCTCCTCTTCTTCTACTTTTAGTATAGAACATCACAGTCGAAAAGAATGGATTTTCAAAAGATTGTCAAACTTTGTTCAATGTTTCACATTTATTTTCGGAAATTTATCTGACGACCGCTTTCTAAAACTAAAGCAATCGTCAGATTGAGTATCATATATCTCCGTAATAATGATCAACGATGCGTTCCACTGCTTGACCAGGAGGATGATCATACCAACTCGTTTGAAATTCCTGCATGTACTGACGGCACTCTTCTAGTATCGTCTCAGACATGATCCAATCCATCAATTGTTCCATTCGCTCCGTCTGTCGCACAGGCAATGGTTTCGGATACTGATCGACGAGACCTGGTAGTTGTCGATATGTATCGATATCCGGTGTATACAGGAACGCCGGAATGTTGAGGAGACAGCTTTCAAATGGAATGGAGGAATAATCAGTTACGAGCACATCTGTGATCAGCAAGTAATCATTGATTGAATACGTATCGTCCACAAGATGGATATGGCTAGAACGATAGGTCGAAAGCGCTCGAATCGTCGGATGCAATTTAACGAGAATCGTCCACCCCGCTTGAGCAAGTTTTTCAAACTGTTGAATCGTATGATCTTCTGTTTCTTTGTATTCCCGGTATGTCGGTGCATACAATAAGATCCGACGATCAGTCTTTGCGTATTGTTTTCTTAATTCCACTGTTTTCTGTTTTCGTTGCTCCTCATCAAACCAATAGTCCGTTCGTGGCATGCCGAACGCTTTAAAGTGGGATCGTTCTAAATCGTGCGGCATCATGAATTGTTCAGCACACCGCATTCCTGGAACAATAAAATCTCCGTATTCTTGATAGACACGTCGAAATCGTTTCTGTGTCGACGTGGACATCGAACGAGTTTTCGATGAGGTCAGCCCAAACTGTTTTAACGTTCCAGCGGCATGCCACAATTGAATCCGCCTTGTATTTTTTCGAGTAGAGGAAACGCTGAATTCTCCAATATAATTATCTAAAAAAACATGACGAGAAGTAGCTAAATGATAAGAAATCGTAATTAATCGCATTGGATGATAAGCAATTTTGCGACTGACATTCCAACAATCTGTCGCCCGCATATAGCGTTCGTCGAAGATAAGAACTTGCTTTTGTTGGTTGTTTCGTTGATTTAAGCGAAGATGTATTGGCATAGCATTTTCACCATAGCTCATCCAAAATAACGTCTTTTCTTGAATAGGTAAAAAACAAAATAGTTGATAGACTATTCGAAAGATAAATAAATAGATCGAAATCATCATTGAACGCATATTTAGTGACTCCCTTAAAAAAGAGACCTCACTCCCGCGAGGTCTCTTCATCCATTAATTCGAGCCTAGCTCATTCTTAATTTGGCTAGTTGAAATTCCTTCAGTGCGCTCCAAGTAAACGACTTCACAATGGTCTTTTAAGAAGTCGAATTCACCTTTCCAGTCATCACCCATAACGAATACATCAACATTATGTTTTTGAACGTCTTCTACTTTTTGTTCCCAGTTGTTCTCTGGAATGACTTCATCCACATAACGAATTGCTTCTAAGATTAATTTACGATTCTCATAGTTATGGTACGCTTGTTTATGCTTAAGACGATTGAATTCATCTGTCGAAATTGCCACGATGAGGTAATCTCCCATTTCTTTAGCGCGACGTAAAATATTGATATGTCCCCAATGTAACAAATCAAATGTACCGTACGTAATGACCTTCTTCATCTAAAAACACTCCCCGTTTATTTAATATTCTCTAAGATATCCAGCGCAGCTCTTTGTGCTGCGTGACCGTCATCCCATTCGCAATAATGACGACGAAATGCTTCACTTTTCAAATCGAATCGTCGCTCCCACGACTCGATCTGTCTGATCTCTTCAAAAAGAATTTGCTCTTCTTGAATCAACGGACCCGGTGCTTCTTCCTCAAAAGAAAAATAGAATCCTCTTAGATGATCACGATAATGTTTGAGATCATAGGTGTAGAATAGCATCGGACGTTTTAAGTGCGCATAATCGAACATCACTGAGGAATAATCCGTTATCAAGATATCTGCCGCTAAGTATAGCTCAGAAATTTCCGGATATCTAGAGGCATTCTTAATCGCTGAGACAGCACTCAAATCCAATTGATCGCCAACAAGATAATGGAGTCGTACAAGCATTGTATACTCATCTCCAAATTCTTCCTCAAATCGTTCAATGGAGAAAGGTAACGTAAATGAGTAGTTTCCTTGCTCAACGTAATCATCATCTCTCCATGTTGGAGCATATAAAATAATCTTTTTATCGGTTTCTATTTGATAATGTGCCTTTACCCGCTCAATAATACTTTCATGTTTTTCATTTTGGTACAGCACATCGTTTCTAGGATATCCGATTTCTAACATTTTTCCTTCGTATCCAAACGCTCTTTTGAAAATTTCACTCGAGTATGCGTTCGGAGAGAGAAGGACATCCCATTTTGCTGATTCTTTTACAAAATCTTTTTTATATTGATCAGTTGATGTGTTCGCCATTCGGACATCCACCATATCAAGTGCTAATTTTTTGAGTGGCGTTCCGTGCCATGTTTGATAATATAGAGTACCTTTTCGTTTTACTAGCCATGAAGGAAGGCGACTATTGGACACCCAAACGCGAGAAGTAGCTAATAAAAAAATCCATTTGATCGTCATCCGATTCACAGATGTCACCTGTTCATCCGTCATAGAAACACCGCGTTGTTTGCTGATGATCAATTCTAAGTCAACGTTCATCTTTTTCAACTCATCGTAGATGGCTTTAGGACTATCATTGTACTGTTTGCCCAAAAAGCTTTCAAACATGACACGATTTTTCCGTACCGGAAATAAGGTGAAGATTCGCATCATGACCCGAAGACTTCGCTCCACCATACCTGTTTTTTTCATGAGTCGAATTAATTTCTTCTTCACAATCAAAATCCCTCTCATACCACGTATTCAATACAGCTCATCATAACAAAAAGCGCATCCATTTGGAATTGCTATTTGTTCGCATGTAGCGGAAAGGTAAATCGAACGTCGTCGTGTTTTTGACGATTCCTTTACGATGGCTGAACGTCTCGAAACTATACTTGCCATGATATCCACCCATGCCACTCGCCCCGACTCCACCAAATGGTAAGTGATGTTGTGCGACGTGCATCAATGTGTCATTGACACATCCACCACCGAATGAAATCCGTTCAAGGATACGATGTTCGACGGCTTTGTTCTCTGTGAACAGATAAAGTGCAAGCGGTTTGTCACGATTATTGACGAACGCGATGACCTCTTCGATTTCACGGTAGGTCAACACCGGCAGGATCGGTCCGAAGATTTCGTCTTGCATCACTGGAGCATCCACCGCTACATTCGTCATGACGGTCGGCGCTATCTTACGCGTTTCCGGATCGACTTGTCCACCGAATTCGATCGTCCCTTGCGACAAGTAACTGCTGAGGCGATTCAGATGATCGTCCGATACGATTTTGACGTAGGATGAGACGCCGACGCCATTCCCGTACTGTTTGAAGGCTTCTTCTTCAATCAACTGCAAGAAACGTTCTTTAACGTCCTCATGAATCAATACGTAATCCGGGGCGATACATGTCTGTCCGGCATTCAGCCATTTTCCCCATGCGATCCGCTTCGCTGCTAGACGAAGATCCGCATCCTTGTGAACGATTGTCGGTGATTTACCACCCAGTTCAAGTGTGACCGGTGTCAAATGCTTCGCTGCAGCTTGATGCACGATTTTTCCGACGCGTGTGGAACCCGTAAAGAAGATATAATCAAAGCGTTCGTTTAATAAAGCGCTACTGACTTCAGCATCTCCTTCTATGACGATTCCGAATCGTTCATGGAATGCCGTTTCAAAAACTTCTCGTAATACACGAGAGACGTTCGGTGTCAGCTCGGATGGTTTAAGGACGACCGTATTCCCCGCTGCAATCGCACCAATGACCGGAGCAAGTGCCAGCTGGAAAGGATAGTTCCATGGCGCGATGACAAGAACGTTGCCATAGGGTTCATACTGGATTTCACTTTTTGAGCCGATATGCAGAAGCGGTGTTGCGACACGCTTCGGGCGTGCCAGTCGACGGAGTTGTCGCTCCATCCGTTGAATCTCCCCATAAACGAAACCGATTTCCGTCGTAAAAGCATCATGCTGTCCTTTATTGAGATCTTGTTTTAATGCCTCATAGATCTCCGCTTCATGCGTTTCAATCGCTTGGCGTAAGAATGTCAGCATGCTTAAGCGAAAAGCTAGACTACGTGTTGCACCTGTTTGGAAAAAGTGACGCTGTGTCTCAAGGCGCTCTGAAAGCACTGTCTCTGTCATCGTTGTCTCCATCCGAGAATCTCCCCTTTAACTGATCTATAACACTGCCTTTATCTTACCATATCTCTTTTCGACTATGAAAAAAGACGGAGAGGCTTCTCCGTCTTACTTCTTATAATTGAATCGCTGTTTCAAGCGCGACTTTCATCATATCGTTGAATGTCGTTTGGCGCTCTTCCGATGTCGTTTCTTCACCTGTCAACAGATGATCTGAAATCGTCAGGATCGTCAGTGCGTTTACTTTATGTTTTGCTGCAAGTGTGTAAAGACCTGCCGCTTCCATCTCGATTGCGAGACATCCGAAATCCGCCCATTTTTTGAAATGATGGAAATCATCTTGATAGAACTGATCCGTCGTGAAGATTTGACCGACTTTTGCATCGATACCTTGTTCTTTAGCTGCTGTATATGCTTTATGCAGCAGATCAAAAGAAGCTGTCGGTGCGTAGTCTAGTCCATTAAAACGGACACGGTTCTGTGCCATGTCATGCGAAGCACTCATCGCGATGACGACGTCACGAACTTTAACGTCTGGCGTGATCCCACCGGCAGTACCGACACGGATCAAGTTCTTCGCACCGTATGACTGAACGAGTTCGTTCGCATAGATCGACATCGATGGTACACCCATACCTGTTCCTTGAACCGAAACTTTTTTCCCTTTATAAGTACCTGTGAAGCCATACATGCCTCGAACCTCGTTATAAAGAACAACATCCTCTAAAAACGTCTCAGCGATGTATTTAGCACGTAACGGATCTCCTGGAAGTAAGACCGTTTCGGCGATTTGTCCTTCAGCTGCATTAATGTGTACACTCATGTACGATTCCTCCTCGATAGTCGTTTAAATCGACAACAATTCACGAAACTCATTCGGTGTCATACCGAATTGTTTTTTGAACACTTTCCGAAAATACTTATCGTCCTGATATCCGACTTCAAGTGCGATTTCGTAGATGCGCGCTTCCGTTTCACTCAATAATTCCTTCGCCCGATTCAAGCGAATCGTTTGGATGTAATCAGATAAGTTAACGGAAAAACGCTGTTTGAAGCGTCGTGATATATACTCTCGGCTCAAGTAAAACCGTTCGCTCATGAATTGCAGTGTCAATTCTTCCGCATAATGCGTTTCGATGTATTTGGCGATTTGATCAATCGCTTCCCCTGATTCCACTACCGGATGGATACATTCCATCGCGCGGGACAAGGCATCATTGAGTACATCTGGATCAACCGGCTTCAATAAATAATCAAAGGATTGATGCAAAATGGCACGTCGCATATACGTATAATCATCATACCCTGTCAGCACGATCGTGACGACCTTTGGATGATGATTTTTTGTCCATTCTAGTAATGTTAATCCGTCGAGTCCAGGCATTTCGACATCTGTCAGCATTAAATCGATCATTCCAGTATCCAGTAATCGTTTCGCTTCTTCCCCATGTTCCGCCTCGTAAATATGTGAGACCTGCCAACTGTCCCATTCCCCGAGCAATTTGACCGCTTCCCGTACATGTCGTTCATCGTCTACGATCAACACGTTCATGCCAAGTCCCCCTTCTCATATGGAATCCGAATCACGATTTTGAATCCGCCCTCTACAGCTGAAGAAGAGAGCGTCATATTTGCTTGTTCCCCGTAAAAAATCAAGAGCCGTTCATAAATATTATGGAGACCAATGCCGCTCGTCTCGAGATCCTCTGGGCTACGATGCATGCGCATTTTACGATCAATCTCTTCAAGTCGTCCTGTTTCGAGGACGGCACCGCTATTCTCGATTTGAATAATGAGGCGTCCGCCATCCGTCCGGACTTTGTAAGCAAGATAGTTCTCCGTCGCTGCTAATTGCTGTCGAAAGCCGTGTTTGAAGTAATTTTCAGCGAACGGTTGCAAGATCATCTTCGGCACTTCAATGTCATTGAGATGCCACGGGACGTCAACGATATAACGGAAGCGTTCCGGAAAACGTTGCTGTTGCAAACGAATATACGCTTGAAGATGATCGACTTCTTGTTTTAACGTCACGATCGTCTGCTCATTATTCATCGAGTAGCGCATCATTTGTGATAATCCGGTGATGGAGCGGTACGCGATCTTCCGGTCTCCTTGTAACGTCGTCGTTCCGATCGATTGTAAGGCATTGAATAAGAAGTGCGGATTGAGCTGAGATTGTAATGCCCGTAGCTCATTCGTCCGGTTTTCGAGTGCCAGTCGATACTCCCGTTTGATTAAACGATCAATCCGTTGAATCATGCGTTGGAACTGACGGTTGAGTAATCCAATCTCGTCATTCGTCGTCGCAACGAATGGTGCTGATAAATCCCCTTGTTCGACTCGCCAGACGTTTGCTGTCAACTGTTTGATTGGCTTCGTGATCTGCATGGCAACGAGACTTGCGGCAATGATCATAACGAACAGTGAGACGAGACCAATCAAAACAAGAATCAATGCCGTTTCATTCGCCCCTTGGATGACTGACGCATACGGAATCCGTTTGACGAGTATGAGTGGAACGCCATTCGTCATCGTCTTTGAGTAGACGATGAACGATTTTCCGACACGTAAACTCCCACTCTGCCCAGTGAATCGATCGACCGGTAGTTCCATCTCTGCCCCAGTCTGTGCCAACACACGCTGTTCTGTCATCAACCATAACGACTCTTCCGGATCATTCTCGAACAGTTTTAACTGTTGTTCAAATACACGGACGGGAATATCCACCGAAAGGAAGCCGAGTGGCTCATCTGTTTCGACACGATCGATGCGATAACGAAAACTAACGACTTGTTTTTCATCAAGAATCATCGTGTGCACATTATATGGTTCAATCGTGTGCGCTTCGTCAATCAACCAGCCGTTTTTTTGTTTCATCAATCGAAAATAATCCGTTTCTTGCATCCAATCAAACTTTCCTCGACTCGTTGTTTTCATGTTATAGACCGAATACTCCGAATAACCATTTAAAATGACGAAATGTAACTGCTCGATATCCTGACGTGATAAAAACAGACCTAACATCGCCCGCGAAACGACTCCATCGGATTCGTCTAGTTCCTGATCTGCCCCGACGCGCATGATGTTCATCAACGAACGATTCGCGTACAGACTCGTCGATAGACGGCGGATATCCTCTATATAATGGGTCACCTGTGTATTTCCCCGCGTCAATACGTTCAGGCTAGAACGTTCTGCCTGTTCAATGTTTTGGTGCCGCACATACAGATAGGAAATCGATGTCGCGAGGGCAGTCGGAATCAAGATCGCCAGGACGACGAGACGAATCAAACGCGTCCGGATACTTTTCATGAAAGGCGCCCCCATCCTTTTTCTTGTAATCAATCGTATCATAACCTTGAATCCGCTTACATCATTTCCTGATATTCTCTTTCATGATTCCTACAAAAAATTCTTTTTTGTTTCGACTTGATTCCGAATGAATTTTACTATAATATCATCAATGTTCGTTTTTTAATCAATTTGTTATGAAGGTGGTCCTTTTACCCATGTTTAAACTTGCCGCACATCAAACAACCGTAAAACGTGAAATCCAAGCTGGATTCGTGACGTTCATTACGATGGCCTATATTCTGCTCGTCAACCCAACGATTTTAGCAGATGCCGGTATCCCCCAAGCCCAAGCTTTTTCTGCGACGATCATCGCGACATTGATCGGTACGCTTCTGATGGGGCTTTATGCGAATCTACCAATCGCAGTCGCACCTGGAATGGGACTCAATGCGTATTTTACTTATACACTTGTCGTTGGTGAGAAGATTCCATATCAGACAGCACTCTCGGTTGTCTTCGTCGCTGGTGTCATTTTCTTATTGTTATCACTCTCACCGATTCGTACGAAGCTGATTGAAATCATTCCGATGACATTAAAGCTTGCGATCACAGGTGGAATCGGTCTCTTCATTGCTTCACTCGGTCTCAAGATGTCAGGAATTTTAGTCGCTAGTGAAGATACACTCGTCACGATTGGCGCATTGACGTCACCAGAAGCATTGATCACACTCATCGGATTATTAGTTGCAGCGATCTTGACAATCAAACGTGTACCAGGTGCTATTTTATATGCCATGATCCTCTCTGGATTGATTGCATTCCTGACAGGTGAATTGAAGTTTTCCGATTCCTTCGTTGCGTTACCGACGTTACCAGAAGGATTGATCATCACGAATCCGTTCAACGCCATTCAAGACGTGTTCCAATACGGTCTGTTCAGCGGTGTCCTCTCCTTCGTTCTCGTGACGATGTTTGATACGACAGGTACGATGGTCGCTGTCGGAGAACAGGCTGGATTGATTGAAAAAGATGGATCATTGAAAAACAGCGAACGTGCCCTATTATCTGATTCGACTGCGATGGTCGCTGGTTCATTATTCGGAACAAGTCCTACAACGGCTTACGTAGAATCTGCAGCGGGTGTCGCTGCTGGTGGACGGACTGGACTCACATCCGTGACGGTCGGGATTCTATTCGCATTATCTGCCGTCTTTGGACCGTTCGTTCAATCGATTTCGAGCGTCCCTGCGATTACTGCGCCCGCATTGATCTTAGTCGGTGCCTTCATGATTCAAAACATCAAGCAGATTCCATGGGATGACTTCAGCGAAGCTTTCACGGCTTTCCTCGTCATCTTGATCATGCCATTATCCGGTAGCATCGCAACCGGTATCGCATTCGGTTTCATCGTCTATCCGATCATGAAAGCTATCCAAAAAGAGCGTGTCCACCCACTCATCTATGTGTTCGCGCTTCTCTTCTTCATCCAATTATTCTTCTTATAATAAAAAACATGCCTGTTCCGTCAGTTAGTCGGAACAGGCATGTTTTTTAAATCACTTCTTATTTCTTCATTTTATCCCATGTTTTTGTGAAGTCCTGCAGCATCTCATCAGCTGTTTTTTGCTTACCAACGTATGCTTGCATGATCGCTCCGAACTCGTTTACAGCACCATCCGGATACTTGAACCAGTTCCATGAGATGGTTTTTCCATCTTTCGAGTACGCTTGAATATCATCTGCAAGCGGTCCTAAATCCTTCGCTTCGATTGATTTGAAGGCAGGGATGAATTTAAATTTATTGACCATGTAGTCTTTTCCTGTGTCAGACGTCGCCATCCACTCGAGGAATTTCTTCGCTTCTGCTTTGTTCTTCGAGTTCTTATTGACGACCCAGTTGTTTGGTACGCCGACAGGCAGACGATCCATTTTTTCTTTATCATCATTGATCGGCATCGGGATGAAGCCCATGTTGATGTCCGGATTGACATCCGTGATCAATTGTTGTGCCCAGTTCCCTTGTTGGATCATCGCTGTCTTACCTTCAGCAAACTGAGAGACTTGTGTATTATAGTCTGTCGTTAACGGATTTTTATTTCCATACTCAATCGTCAAATCAAATAGATTCATGAATTCCTTGAACTGTTTATTGTCCTCGAACTTCGCTTTTCCAGAGTTGAGATCTGAAATGAACTGATCTGGATCATCCTGTTGTGCGACCGGAATGTTTAAAAGGTGATTTCCAAGAACCCACCACTCCCCGTATCCGATCGAGAACGGTGTCACTCCATCTGCCTTCAGCTTCTTAGAAGCTTCCGTCAATTCCGTTAATGTTTTTGGAAGTTCCGTGATACCGGCTTTTTTGAAGATATCTTTATTGTAGATAAAGCCATATCCCTCAAGGTTCATTGGCATACCATACAATTTACCATCAATCGTCATTGGCTCTTTTGATAGATCCGTTAAATCACCGACCCACTTTTCATCTGACAAATCTTCTAACTTATCCTGCCATGTTTTTGCTTCCGTAAAGCCACCATTGTTAAAGACATCTGGTTCATTACCTGAAGCGAACTGTGATTTCAGAGCCGCGCCATAGTCCGATCCACCACCGACTGTTTGCACGACGACTTTCGTCCCAGTTTCTTTTTCATACGCTTTTGCCATCTTTTCCATGTCTTTTGCGATTTCAGCCTTGAATTGGAATACGTTGAGCGTCTTACCGTCTTTTGAACCACTATCTTTCGAGTCATCGCTATTCAATGTACCGCCACCACATGCTGCCAAAGCGACGACCATCGCCGTCGTGACGACAGGTAATGCTGCCCATCTTCTTTTACGCATTCGGATTCCCTCCCTGATTTCGTTTCATTTCGTGCTACATCTTCACAATAAATGAAAACGCTTGCAATGAAGAGAGAGAAAGTTGTCCGGTGTGGTGGAAAATATTGAACAATCGTTATCCGAGTCTTTTCATCGGAATTGTTGTATCATGAAACTAGAGATTCTTTTATGAATAGGAGTTTGATGCCATGTCCTTGCAACTCACGATTTTATTGATTGGTATATTGCTGTTTGCCGCCGTCTGGACGACGAAGCTATCAAGTCGTCTGAATATTCCTGCTCTACTGATTTTTATCGCCCTTGGTATGATTGCTGGAAGCGACATTACGGGGTTCATTCGTTTTGACGATGCAGAACTGGCTCAGCTTCTTGGAACTGTCGCCCTCATCATCATCTTATTCGAGGGTGGTCTGCAAACGGTTTGGAAGGAAGTGCGTCATGAATTAGCCCCTTCCCTCTCGCTTGCGACGTTCGGGGTCTTCATCGCTACATCCATCGTTGCCGTTGCTTCCCATTATATTCTGGGCTTTAGTTGGGCGAATGCTTTTTTACTCGGGGCAATCGTTGGTTCGACGGATGCCGCTGCCATCTTTTCTGTCTTGAGTGGTCAGCCGATTCGACGGAAAGTCGGATCAACACTTGAAGTCGAGTCCGGTACGAATGACCCGATGGCCGTCTTTTTGACTGTCTTGTTCCTTGAGTTCGTGACGAACCCTGAAGAAGCATCGCTCTTATCGGGACTTGGATCACTCGTTTGGGAAATGGCGATGGGACTTCTAATTGGTTTGTTCATCGGATGGGCAGCTTCGACATTGATCAATCGGATCGATTTGTCCTCTTCTAGCTTTTATCCGATCATGCTCATGTCGTTTGCTTTCCTGTCTTTCGGTTTAGCTGATACGTTCCATGCAAGTGGATTTTTAGCCGTTTATGTCACAGCGATCTACATCAGTAATCATGAACTCGTCTATCGACAGACACTCGTTCGTTTTACGATGAGTATGGCGCATCTTGCTCAAATCGGAATGTTCATCGTGCTCGGTCTGCTTGTCTTTCCGAAACAATTGCTCGATGTCCAGGTCATCCTATCTTCCATTGCGCTGGCGCTGATCTTAATTTTCATCGCTCGTCCTTTGTCAGTCTGGGTGAGTCTTCTTCCGTTTCGTTATTCGTGGCAAGAGAAGGTCTTCATTTCCTTTGCTGGCCTAAAAGGAGCGGTACCAATCATTCTCGCGACATACCCTCTCGTTGCGGATATCGAGAATGCATCGATGATCTTCAATATCGTGTTTTTCACAGTCTTACTATCTACGCTAATTCAAGGGAGTATGTTGACGTTTCTTTCCGAGCGATTACGACTGAACGAAACACAGACTTCTGCTATTCATACGGTCATTGAATTCATGTCGATTGGTAAACCGAACGCCGAAATTATTGAGTTAACGTTACCAATGTCCCATCCATTCATTGGAACGACGATCTCAGAGATTGATTTGCCACAAGAATTTTTGATCACTGCCATCATTCGTGATGATCAAATCATCACACCGCGTGGCGACACTGCCCTTGAAGGCAATGATCAACTGTTATTGCTGACACCAAAACATCGCATCAAAACACTGAAACGATTTTTGTTCCCACCCGCTTGAGCTTCATATAAAAAGGGAGTAGATGCTTGCCATCTACTCCCTTTTTATATGTTCACTTATTCTATTATTTCGTCTTTGTGTCTTGCGTCTGTTCCTTCTGTTTTGCTTTAGAGCGACGATAAAGGATATACCCTCCAAGAATCACGACGATTCCACCTAAGATCCACCACAACTCTTGCTCTAATCCCTTTAGCATCGATTCCGCGCGTTCTACTCCAAACCGTTCACCAACCCAAATGTAGAAGAAGGAAACTGGGAAAAGTCCAATACTTGAAGCGAGTAGATAACGTTTGAATGATAAGCCGAACAAACCACATGGAATCGAAACGACCGAGCGCACGACTGGGAAGAAGCGTCCGAACAAAGCAGACCATGTGCCGTATTTCACGACGATGCGCTCCCCTTGCTCAATTTCTTTTTCTTTAATCAGTAACCATTTGCCGTACCGGATAAGTATCGGACGACCAGCATAACGACCTAAAAGATAAAAGACCGTCGCGCCCATTAGACTTCCTAAAAAACCGACAAGAACAGCAACTGTCCAACTGACTGTTCCGTTCGATACATATAGACCAAGTAATGGTAAGCCGACTTCTGCTGGGATCAATTCCGTACCAAGACCAACGATCATAATTCCTAAAAACAGCCAGAGATTGGATTCTCCGGCTGAGAACAACCATTCCAACATACAAGTAACCCTCCGTTCATCCTCTCGCTGGACGGAGGAGATAATAGATGATGACGACTAGTGTCGTCCAGACGCCTGTGAAGATTCCGATGATCCCGACAATGAAGAAACCGAGTGCAACGATTGAGCCTGTCCGTTTATAATCCCGCCACATCGTTCGTAAGCCCTTAATGTTAAACCAAAGAAACGCAATGAACAAAATAGGGATGAGTATCCCAACAATTAATAGAGAAGACATGCTTTCACCTCTTTCTTATTTATTGTTATCCCCATTCTATCAGGAATCGACACGTCTTTCCTCCGCCTGAGGTCGTACGAACCTAAAAAAGGGCACGCTTCCGAATCGGAGCATGCCCTTTGCTTTATAAAACATCCTGTTTTGACGCTTTCTTACTATATATATGTCAGAGCAAGTGGATGCCTTCCGCTTGAAGACTTTTACGCGTCTCTTCTGACCAGACAGAAGCTTGGACTTCACCGATATGACGCTTCTTCAATAAGAACATCGCCATACGAGATTGACCGATTCCTCCACCCATCGTTAACGGTAGACGCTCTTCGAGTACACCTTGATGGAATGGGAATGCCAATTTATCTTCTTCTTGAGCAATCGCTGTCTGTTTCAACAACGCTTCACGATCAACGCGAATACCCATTGAAGACAATTCGAATGCTCCGATTTCTGGGTGGTGTACTAAAATGTCACCGTTGAGCGTCCAGTCATCGTAGTCAGCCGCTCGACCATCATGCTTCTCACCTGAAGCCAGTGCGCCACCGATTTGCATGAGGAAAACAGCACCATATGCTTTCGTGACTTCTGTTTCACGTTCTTTCGTCGAAAGTGTCGGATACGCATCCTCTAACTCTTGTGTTGTCATGAAATGAATCGTTTCCGGTAAGATTGCTGAAATACCATACTCCGCTTCTACTTCTTGTTCGACTTGGCGAATCGTTGCATAAATCGCTTGTACCGTTTCTTGTAAATAAGCACTCGTCCGTTGTTCTTTCGTGATGATCCGTTCCCAGTCCCACTGATCGACGTGAATGGAGTGTGTCGCATCCAGCATCTCATCGCGACGAATCGCATGCATCAACGTGTATAATCCTTCTCCCGCTTCAAATCCGTACGTATGAAGCGCTTGACGCTTCCACTTTGCAAGAGATTGTACGATTTCAAGATCTGCTGTGTGATCCAAAGCATCGAAACGAATGATTCGCTCTACGCCGTTGAGATGATCGTTGACACCGAGTGTACTTTCTACGAACAATGGTGCTTCGACACGTGTCAATCCGAGTGTTGTCGAAAAGCGTTCTTCAAAGCGTTTCTTTACGAGTGTGATCGCTTCCTGTGTGTGTTTCATCGATACGAGTGTTGTCATGGTGGTGTTCCTCCTCAATTGTGTTTTGAAAAAGAAGCCATAAAAAAGAGCCCTTCTTTCCCAAGAATATGGGACGAAAGACTCGGTTCCGCGGTACCACCCATGTTAGCAACGATGTTGCTCACTCAAAAGACGAATCACTTCATCTTCGGCCTTATGATAACGGACAGGCAACTCCGGCTACGCCTACTGACATTCGGGTTCGGGTAGCGACTCCGGGAGGTTCTTCGCATCTTGCTTCCGACTGGGCTCTCACCATCCCCAGCTCGCTATACGGTCGTACAAGGTGTTACTCTTCCCTTCAACGTCGTTGTTACAATTGAATTGAGAACATCGTACAACAGGTCGCAAGCATTTGAAAAGACTTTTTTTCAAAAAAATAAAAGTTGTCAGATTAATCTGACGTGTGAATCATGAAAAAAGCGTTCTCGCAGAAGCGAGAACGCGCTTACAAAAATTATTTGATCGATCCACTCGTAATTCCTTGAATGATCTGTTTCTGCAAGGCAAAGAAGAACAACAATAACGGAATGATCCCGAGGACGAGTCCGGCAAGTGCTAAGTCCCACTGCTTCGTATATTGACCGAAGAAATAGAACGTCGCGAGTGGAATCGTCCGTAAATCGACGTCTCGTAACATCAGCGATGGCAGTAGGAAATCGTTCCAAATCCACAGCGTGTTCAAGATGATGATCGTGACCGTGATGGGCTTGAGTAATGGGAACACGATGCGCCAGAACACACCCCATTGTGAACAACCATCAATGATGGCCGCCTCCTCGATTTCTTCAGGAATCGACTTCATGAATCCATGGTATAAGAAGATTGATAATCCAGATCCAAAACCAAGATACATCAGAATCAATCCCCAATAACTGTTCTGCAATCCGAGATCACCAGACAATTTCGATAAGGGAATCATGATCGACTGGAATGGAATGATCATCGCCGCAACGAATAAGAAAAAGATGATCGTCGACAAGCGTGTTTTCGTCCGGACGAGTTTCCAGGCCGCCATCGAACAAAAGATGATGATGACCGCGTTAGCGCCGACTGTAATGATGACGGAGTTTAAAAAAACTTTTCCGAAGTTCATCGCTTCCCATGCTTCTGAATAGTTGGACGTCATCCATTCCTTTGGTAGACCCGTTGTGTTCGTAAAGATATCGCCCTGCGTCTTGAAAGAATTCGAGACAACGTAATAAAACGGGATCATGTACAGTAGCCCCATCAATAAGGCTGCCAGTTCGACTGTTCCAAGACGGAGTGAATAACGACCTCTCGTCTTTTTAGAGCGCTTCGGTTTCTCCTCTTGCGGAGTGGGTAATGGTTGTGCCGTACTCATGCTTCCACCTCCCGTTTTTTCGTCAGATAGACTTGAGTGACTGTAATCGCTGCAACAACAACGAAGAAGATGATTGCCTTCGCTGATCCGAGTCCAAGATTATTATTCGTAAACGATTCTTTGTAAATGTTTAGAGCAAGCATCTCGGTCGATTTGAATGGTCCGCCGTTCGTTAGGGATAAGTTCGTATCGAATAACTTGAAAGACCATGAAATCGTCAAGAAGAGACAGATTGTGACCGACGGCATGATCAGTGGCAACGTAATGTTCCGTAACGTCGATAGACGATTGGCACCATCGATTTTTGCCGCTTCAATCAGCTCTTGTGGCACGTTTTGCAGAGCCGCGATATAGATGACCATGATGTAACCGCCACCTTGCCAAATCGAAACAATGACGATACCCCAGAATCCTGTCCGGGCATCTCCTAACCATGGAAGTTCAAATATACTCCACCCTGTCAATTCACCGATCGATGCGAAGCCTTTGACATAGATGAACTGCCAAACGAAACCGAGGATCAACCCACCGATCAAGTTCGGCATGAAGAAAATCGTTCGTAAGAAATTACGTGTGCGAATATTTTGTGTCAATAAGAACGCCAAGATGAAACCGACGACATTCGTTAAGATGACGGCAACGACCGTATATTTCGTCGTCAACCAAAATGACTGCTGGAACTGCTCGTCACTCGTAAAGAGACGGACATAGTTATCAAAGCCGATCCAATTCAATTCTCCGGTTACACCGTTCCAATCCGTGAACGAATACATAACGCCATTGAAAAACGGTACAAGCACGATCACTGCGAATACAAGAAAGACCGGTCCGACGAAGAGCCAAAAATCAAGACCGCGTTTCCACTTCTTTTGTCCAGATGTCATTGTTTCATCCCTCCTCCACTCTACAGTACGTCTTTCTCTAACACTTGAACACGTCACCATTTGACCCATTGGGTGGAAAATATTGAACGTTTTCCTTTGGCGCGTTCGCACTAGATACGCTACTATTAGAAAAAAGAGAGATCCAATCAAAGAGGGAGTCGATACCATGGAAAAGACCATTCGTTCAGACTTAGAAATCGCACAACAGACCGTCTTACGCCCGATTCGAGAAATTGCGGACCGGATTGGTTTGCAAGAAGAGGATTTTGATACGTACGGAAAGTATAAAGCGAAGTTGACAGATGGACTGTTGAACCGATTGGCAACGAAATCTGACGGGAAATTGATCCTTGTCACAGCTATCAATCCGACAGCTGCCGGTGAAGGAAAATCAACCGTCACTGTCGGACTCGGACAGGCGTTGCATCGGGCAAACCATAAGACGATGATTTGTTTACGGGAACCCTCACTCGGTCCGACGATGGGCTTAAAAGGTGGCGCGTGTGGTGGTGGCTATAGCCAAGTTCTACCGATGGAAGAGATCAATCTGCATTTCACAGGCGATATGCATGCGATCACATCTGCTCATAATACAATCAGTGCCTTGCTCGACAATCACCTGCATCAAGGTAACATCCTTGGTATCGATCCGCGTCGTATCGTCTGGAAACGCGTTCTTGATTTGAATGACCGTGCCTTGCGCCAAGTTACGATTGGTCTTGGTGGTCCTGCGCATGGTGTGCCGCGTCAAGATGGATTCGACATCACGGTCGCTTCCGAAATCATGGCGGTCCTCTGTCTAGCAGACTCCATTTCGGATCTTGAACAGCGGTTGAGTCGCATCGTCGTCGCCTATACGTACGATCAACAGCCGGTTACAGTCAAAGATATTCAGGCATCAGGAGCTGCGACGTTACTCCTGAAAGATGCGTTCCGCCCGAACCTCGTTCAAACCGTCGAAGGAACACCAGCACTGATTCATGGTGGACCGTTCGCGAACATCGCACATGGCTGTAACTCTTTGATTGCAACGCAAACTGCACTGAAGCTAAGTGATTACGTTGTCACAGAAGCAGGATTCGGAGCCGATTTAGGTGCCGAAAAATTCTTCAACATCAAATCACGGATCGGCGGACTTCACCCGGATGCCGTCGTTATCGTCGCTACGATTCGTGCCTTGAAGATGCACGGAGGTGTCGACAAAACGCAACTCAGCGAAGAAAATCTCGCCGCCTTAACAGATGGTCTTGCGTTACTTGAAAAACACGTCGAGACGATGAATCTGTTCGGTGTCCCTGCCGTTGTTGCCTTGAACCGTTTCTTCACCGACACGGAAGCAGAACGGAATATGATCTTGGAATGGTGTCAGGATCGTAATATTCGTGTCGCGGAAAGTGAAGTCTTCAGTAAAGGGGGAGCTGGCGGCGAAGCACTCGTCACGGAAGTCATGCAAGCTCTTGAGGAACCGAGCCAATTCCGCCCTCTGTATCCTGACGTCTTACCGCTTCGTCAAAAGATCGAGCGTATCGCAAAGCGTGTCTACGGCGCAGCTGACGTTCATTTTGAAGACAAAGCGCTCCGCGAACTCGAACGGTGTACGGAGATGGGATTGAATGAGTTACCGATTTGTATGGCAAAAACACCCTTTTCTTTAACGGATGATCCTGCTCGTTATGGTCGTGTCGAAGACTTCACGATCACGGTCCGCGAAATCCGTCCATCGGTTGGTGCAGGGTTCATCGTTGCATTGACTGGGAATGTATTAACGATGCCAGGATTACCGGCAGTTCCTGCCGCCTTCCACATGGGCGTATCGGAAGACGGACAGGTATTTGGACTTTCTTAATGAGAGGATGAGTTACATGACGATTGATCATTCACATTGGATAGCCTCTGACGGCTATACTACGACATTGCATAGCCTCGAAGCCCACGACCCTAAAGGAGTCGTGATCGTCTTTCACGGGATGATGGAGCATGGCGCGCGGTATGAGGAATTCGCCGAATTCCTCTATGCGCATCATTACCACACGATCATCGCAGACTTACGCTGTTTCGGAACCCGAGCAGCACAGCTCGGAACACTTGGACACCTCGAGCCGAATCAAGGGTTTAAACAATTGATGCAGGATGCAGAAGAACTCGTCTCTGACATCAAAGAGCGTTATCCGACGCTACCGGTGTTCATCTTCGGTCATAGTTTTGGTTCGTTGATTGCTCGCCGAATCGGTCAAACACTCGGTCATACAGTAGCTGGAATCATCGCGAGCGGACCCCCGACAAGTACAGGTTTACTCGGTGATGTCAGCCAAAAACTCGTCGAACGTCAAATCCATCAGTTGTCAGCAATACACCCTGCTGAACGGTTTGGACAACTCGTGTTCGGACGGTATAACTTACGCTTTTTCCCAGCACTTTCTAAAAATGCTTGGCTCTCTTCGGATCCTCAATCCGTCATGCGCTATGATGCAGATCCATTGTCCGGTCAAACAGTCACGCTTGGGTTCTTCCACGAACTCTTACACGCAACGAAACTCGTCAACGCACTTGCTTCCATCTATCAGCATCCACGTCATTTGCCTCTCTTATTGCTTGCTGGTGGGGATGACGCGGTCGCGTTCGACGGAAAAGGTATTCATCATTTATTTGATATGTATAATCGTGTCCGTGTTGATGCTGTACAGCTGACGATTTATCGAGGGTTACGTCATGAGCTCTTCCATGAGTTCGAACGCATCCGCGTTTTTGCCGATATCGCGAGCTGGTTGAATAAACAAGTCAATCCTGCAGCTAAACAGTCATCTTCCCGTTCTTCTTAAGCCACATCGATCGATATAAAAAAAGGCAGCGGATCCTTGTGATCCGTTGCCTTTTGCACTTCTATCGTATCCTTCATTGAATCCAAGTCAGTGAAGAAATCATCGCTTCGATTTCTTCGATTTCAAGCGTCTCGCGTTCTGCAGAGTACGTCAATAAGACTAACCGTTCCCCGTCCGAATACGCGTAGATCCGTAAGAAGATATCTTCTTCTTTCCCATCTACTGCAAGCAACGCTTCTTTTGTTGAATTACGACGGACTTCAAGTGCTCCTGTTAGTTCGATGCCGAACTCTTCCACCAACAGATTGATTTCTTGTTCCGCCGCCTCATACGGTGTCAATTCTTCTGAATCGGACTCATAAATGGATAATTGGAGCGTACCCATCGCATTTTCATCCGTCGAATAAAAACTGACATATGTCTCTTCTTCTTGATATTCGAATACCTTTGGATATTCTAGCGTGATCCAATGATCGACTGTGTACTGTTTCATTTGAATTCCTCCATTCGTTGTATCTCTTCAAAGCGGATACCCGTCACAGCCATACGCTCGAATTGTCGAGCGAGTTGAGCAGAGACGAACATGCGATGCGTGCGCTCATCTCGCATAAGATGATGCGGACAAATCGAATCGCTGATTCGTCGCTCTGTCAAAAAATAGACGCGTCGTCTCGGGACCGGACGGAATACATCCGTCGTATGTAGATGTTCGATCCGACTGACAGATAAGAGATTGAGAAGATAGTACGGAACCACTCCGTCCTTCGTCTCAAGATGTACCTTGAGACATTGTACAGAAAAAGGAGCGTATGCTGCAATGACGCGTTGCACACGTTCCGAGACGAGCGGCAGATCGAATGTGTTTGGAAGGACATCCGGTAGCAAATCCGCATCTTGATTGATGGAAAAAGCAAGTACACCTACGTTATGGAACCACTCTCCTATCAATAAGCGATGACGATCGAATTGATGGTGACAGATCGCCTTCCATCCTTTTCCCATCGGCTGTTCGCTCCAAACTCGCACTTCATTCACCAGACACTCTCTCCTCTACCCAACTTTACCCATATTGCAAATCAAGATTACCATTGGAAACGATTAACTAGTATTATTGTACACCGAATCTTAAAAGAAATTGCTTTTTTTCATAAAAGTTATGGAAATGCCCTCTTTGCTATGCTACTATATTTCATGTAGCCAATACGCGGGTGTAGTTTAATGGTAAAACCTCAGCCTTCCAAGCTGATGACGAGAGTTCGATTCTCTTCACCCGCTCCAATTATGACATAACATAGGTCTAGGACCATTTCCCTCTAGAGGGCAGGCGACTCGCGACGTGCGAGTCGTCTTTTTTATTGATTCTGCTGATGATTCCAACGAATTTATGGGTATACAACGATATAGATAGAGATTCGTAAAGGAGGATTCGTATGATTCAGATGAAAATGCCCGGCGTGACGATCTATCAAAGTACACTCATGAAAACGACTTCGACATTAATCGAGACGCCTGATTGTCTGATCGTCGTCGACCCTGGCTGGCTTCCCGATGAGATTGCAACGATTCGTCGAGACGTCGAAATCGTGCGTCGCGAACGACCATTATACGTCGTCTATACGCATGCCCATTTCGATCATATTTTAGGAGCCTATGCCTTTACGGATGCCATCGTCATCGCTTCTAAACCGTTCATCGATGTCGACCGACAAGAAGCGCTCCAAGCCGTACAAGATTTTAATGATGAATTCTATATCGATTCTCCCGTCCTTTTCCCAGACGTGACACATATCATCCATGAGTCTGAGACGATTTTAACGATCGGACAAACGAAGTTAATCTTCTTTTTGACGCCCGGTCATGAAGCGACTCATCTTTCCTTCATCGTCATGCCACTTCACTTGTTAGTCTGCGGCGATTACGCTTCAGACGTTGAAATCCCCTTGATCGAACACGATTCCTCTGAGTATTTGACGACGCTCGAGTTACTCGAGTCGTTCATTTATGAATATGAAGTCAAACTCTTGATTCCCGGACACGGTCACATTTGTGATATCCGAACAGAGATGATCGAACGACTTCATCAGAGCTATGATTATATTCTTGCCCTCCGTGCCGGAAAAGAATCCGACTGGGCTCCATCTTGGCAAACGACTCCTTTTATGAAACGTCTGCATGAAAAAAATAAGCGACAAGTCAAAAAAGAACAAGAAGAACGATTAGCCCGACGCCATTATGATTAACTTCGCTCAACTAAAAGACTCGGTCGCCAAATTGGTGACCGAGTCTTTTATGGTTATCCAAGTAATGTGACGAGCAACGCTTTTTGTGCGTGGAGGCGATTCTCAGCTTGATCGAAGATGACCGATTGCTTGCCATCGATGACGTCCGCCGTGACTTCCTCCCCGCGATGCGCCGGAAGGCAATGCAAGAAAATAGCTTCATCATTTGCTTGATTCATGATATTGGCATTAACCTGATATCCTTCAAATGCTTGCAGACGCATCGTCGCTTCTTCTTCTTGTCCCATACTCGCGAAGACATCCGTATATACGACGTCTGCACCACTCGCTGCTTCCTCAGGATCCGTCATGACGATGATGTTTCCACCCGTTTCCTTCGCAATGACTTGTGCCTCATGAACGATTTGTGGATCAGGAGCATACGCCTCCGGCGCACAGATGCGAACTTCCATTCCACTGAGCGCTCCACCAATCATCAGCGAATGGGCCATGTTATTTCCGTCCCCGATATATGTCAAAACCTTTCCAGATCGTGTTCCAAATGTCTCTTCGATTATCAGCAAGTCAGCAAGGACTTGGCACGGATGGTGTAGATCCGTCAATCCATTGATGATTGGAATCGTACCGTGTGCCGCAAGTGTGTCGACGATCTCATGACCGAACGTCCGAATCATCAGGGCATCGACGTAACGGCTCATGACTTGAATCGTATCTGAGAGCGGCTCCCCCCGCCCGATTTGCATATCTGCTCCACTTAGCACGATCGGATGTCCACCGAGTTCGACGATACCCACCTCAAACGATAGACGTGTTCGCGTCGATGCCTTTTCAAACAATAAGGCCACTTTTTTATGGCTTAATGCGTTTTGGTAGACACTCGGCTGATGCTTGATGTCTTTCGCGAGTGCCAATAGCTCCGTCAGTGCTTCCGGCGTCAGTTCCGCCATCGTCAAGAAATGCTTTAGTTGTTGCATCGTCTTCATTTTACTTCCTCCTTGATCGGCTCTGTCCATGTATGAAGTGGCTTCACAGCATAAGGGGACTTTTCTATCGCTTGTAGATGATAATGCGCTAATTCAGGTTCTGTCAGGACTTGTACCCCGGCAGCAAGCGCTGCTTCGCGACTCGCTTTTTCTTCTATCACGTGCGAATAGAAAATCGCACATTGTGCCCAGTCAATCGTTTCATCTAATGCTACACTCGTTCCGAAAGCCTCTGTATCTGCTCCAGCAACGATGATGTCTCTCGTCGTCAAATGTCGTTTTGTCGTCTCGTCGAAAATGAAACGTTCCAGCGCCAGTCCATCTGTCGTCCATTGCAGCGTTTCACCTGTCGAACGCATGACGGGACCTGTTTTCGGATCGACGCCTTGTAGTTTCAACGTTGAAAAAACAGGGGTCTTGACGGCATGGAAATCCAGTTGTGTCTGTTCCGTTGGTAGTGCGACCGCTTGACCGACCGCTGCTTGGACTGCCCACTGCAAGATCGGTTGACCGGTTACTTTAGCGACGATTGGTAACGTGCGGGAGGCACGTGGATTGATTTCTAGCACGTAGACTTGATCGTCATGCAAGACGAATTGGATATTGTACGCTCCTTTATAATCCATTCGTTGCCCGATCATCTGTGCAAATCGCTCGATTTCGCTCTGAACGGTAGCGCTGAGCGATACAGGTGGCAGAATCATCGTTGAATCTCCAGAGTGAACCCCTGCCCGTTCCAATTGCTCCATCAAAATCGGAACGTACGTCGTTGTGCCGTCCGTAATACAGTCGACTTCGATTTCCTTTCCTTGGAGGTAGGCATCCACGAGGACAGGGAATGCCAATTCAGACACGATCGTCTCTAATTGCTCTTGATCGTGGATGATATGCATTCCTTTACCTCCGATGACATAGGAAGGACGAATCATAACCGGATAACCGATCGTTGTTGCAACTTCTGTCATTTGTTCATGCGTCGCCACTTCTTGTCCTGGAATACGATCGATACCGATATCATCTAAAAATTGATAGAACCGCTCACGGTCTTCCATTTGGTCAATGACATCTGCCGTCGTTCCGAGAAGATGATAACCGGCGTTCTCCAAACCAGACGCCAGCGCAATTCCCGTTTGTCCTCCGAACTGGACTAGGACGTCTTGGCAATCCTCTGCTTCTAGCACATGCATGACGTCTTCAAGTGTCAACGGCTCGACATACAGGCGATCTGCGACTTCGAAGTCGGTCGAGACGGTCTCTGGGTTATTGTTAATCATGATCGTTTCATAACCGGATGCTTGCAATGCACGTACCGCGTGAACGGAGCAATAATCAAATTCGATTCCTTGACCGATTCGAATGGGTCCCGCACCGATGACAGCGACTTTCTTTTTCGTCGATGCTGTGACTTCCGTTTGACCACTCCAGTTTCCGTAGAAATAAGGAGTCGCACTCTTGAACTCTCCCGCACATGTATCAATCATGTGATAGACAGGGAGGATGCCTTTTTCTTTACGTAAGTGCTCAATCTCTACAGCACTAACGCCCGTCAGAAGCGCAATTTGTTCGTCCGTAAAGCCCATCATTTTGGTTTGCTTTAGAGAACTTTCATCCGTTAAATCGATTTTTTGTTGCTGATCGACAAGGCGTTGAAGTACTTTGACGAATAAAGCTTGTACTTTCGTCTGTTCGACGAGTGATTCGACGGTCGTCTCCTTGCGATCCAGTAGCGCGAGCATCGCAAGCAAGCGACGATCTGTCGGCGCCATCACTTCTTTCCACAGCTCATCCGATTCCGCTGTTTTCATCCATGTCGGATAAAGAGGCGATTGCTCGACTCCTGCACCGCGCCACGCCTTTTGTAACGCTTCTTCTAACGTCTTCCCCATCGCCATGCTCTCACCCGTCGCCTTCATTTGTGTTCCAAGCGTCCGGTTACTGCCAGTAAATAGATCGAACGGGAAACACGGCACTTTTGCCGTAATATAATCCATCGTCGGTTCAAAACTTGCCATCGTTTCTTTCGTGACAGGATTGATGCAATCGTCGAGTCGCTCACCGAGCGCAAGACGCGTCGCTAATTTTGCGATCGGATATCCCGTCGCCTTGGAAGCAAGTGCCGAAGAACGACTGACACGCGGATTGACTTCAATGACGAAATAGCGTTCTTCTGTCGGATGGATCGCGAATTGAATGTTGCATCCACCGATGACCCCGAGGTGCGACACGATTTTACGCGCTTCCGTCCGCAATTGCTGATTCATTCGATCCGAAATCGATTGAATCGGTGCAAAGACGACCGAGTCTCCAGTATGGACACCGACAGGATCAATGTTTTCCATGTTGCAGACGATGATTGTCGTATCTGCGCTGTCACGCATGACTTCGTATTCGACTTCTTTATAGCCAGCGATACTCACTTCAACCAAACACTGTGAAATCGGACTCGCTTGTAAGCCGTTCTGCGCTAACAGACGTGCCTCGTCCTTCGTCACCGCGATTCCGCCGCCCGTTCCCCCGAGTGTAAAGGCTGGTCGGATGACGAGTGGCACCCCGTGTACTGCCATGAATTCCTCAAGCTCCGCTAACGACTCGATCGTTTGACTTTCCGGAAGCGGTTGCGCGAGTTCGATCATCTTTTGCTTGAATCGTTCGCGATCTTCCCCATCTCGAATCGTCTCAAGCGAAGTCCCTAGAAGTTCGACTCCGTATTGTTCAAGTACACCTGCTTCTTCGAGTGACATCGCAAGATTGAGTGCCGTTTGTCCACCGACCGTCGCTAATAGATGGGATGGTCGATCTTGTTCGATGATGGCTGTTGCTTTTTCAAGGGTCATCGCCTCAATGTAGACATGATCTGCCGTGCTCGGATCCGTCATGATAGTAGCCGGATTCGAATTCATTAAGATGACCTCGCATCCCGCTTCTCGAAGCGCCTGACAGGCTTGTGTGCCGGAATAATCAAATTCTGCTGCTTGCCCGATGACGATCGGACCCGAACCGATGACGAGTACTTTCTGTTTATCCCACATATGCTACCTCCTGATGTAATACGCTATTTACGAATTGATCGAAGACGACCATCGCCTCTGTTGGTCCTGGACTCGCTTCTGGGTGAAACTGGACTGTCATGATTGGCAGAGCCGGATGAATCAATCCTTCAACGGACCCATCATTAATGTGTTCGTACGCAAGTTCCATCTCAGACGCTTCGATGCTTTTAACATCAACGGCATAGCCATGATTCTGAGATGTCATGAACACTTGCCCGGATGCTAGATGACGTACGGGATGGTTCGCTCCTCGGTGTCCATGATGTTGTTTTAATAAGGTACAACCAAACGCATGAGCGAGAACCTGATGTCCCATACAAATACCAAGTGTCGGATAGCTCGTCGCCAGTTCATGGATTCCTGAAAGGAACGGGTCTAGTTGCGTCGGATCACCAGGTCCGTTGGAAAACAGTAGACCATCTGGCGCCAGCGCTTGAATCCGTTCCGGTGTCGTATCATATGGCACGACCGTGACACGCATATGGCGTTCAAGCAAAGCATCAATCATCGATTGTTTCACGCCGTAATCGATACAGACGATGTGCCCCTGTTCGACTTCCGGTACGTATTCGACGTTTGAAGTCGTCGATACAGAAGCGATGTATGCTGTGTCGATTGACGCAGTGACGCTCATATCCACTTGCACCATGTCACCGAATTGGTCGCCCTCCGTTCGTAATAGATGCACAAGAGAACGCGTATCGACTCCCGACAAAATCGGCACATTCGCTTCGCTCAACCAGCTCGCGAGTGATGTTCCTTCCCCGTCCTCTGCTAATGTTTGAACGATGACACCAGCGACTTGAATCTGGCTGCTTTCTGACGCCTCCGCTTGAATACCGTATTGACCGATCAACGGGTATGTGAAGACAAGAATTTGCCCTTGATAAGATGGATCCGTCAAGACTTCCTGATATCCTGTCATTCCTGTAAAAAAGACGACTTCGCCTTTGACTGGAGCTGTTCCTTGCCACGAACCGGTAAACGTCGTTCCGTTCGCAAGCGTTAGTTTTCCGGATTGTTTCATACGATGACCTCCTGTTGACAAACGAGTTGTATTTTTTCGATGGCGTGCATGAGTTCCTGTTCCGTCACGAACAACGATGGCAATAAGCGAATGACATGAGGACCAGCCGAGACGACGAGAAGACCATTCTCACGTAAGGCGTCAATCAGCGGTGCAACAGGCATCGTACACTCGATACCAATCATCAAGCCACGTCCACGAATAGAACTCACGATCGACTTGGGTAATTTTTTTTCTAATTGCTGACGTAAATATTCGCCTTTTCCTTGAACGTCTGCCATGACAGTGTCACTTAACAAGAGGTCAAGTGTTGCTTCCGCAGCTGTCATCGCGAGTGGATTTCCACCAAAGGTCGAACCATGCGATCCAGGCGTGAATACTTCCGCTGCCTCCTCCGTCGCGAGTAACGCACCGACCGCGAGGCCACTCCCAAGTCCTTTCGCAAGAGTGATGATATCCGGTACGAGTGGCGTCTGCTCAAATGCAAAACGAGAGCCCGTCCGACCGATGCCGGTCTGCACTTCATCGACGATGATTTTGACATCGTATTGCTGCGCCTTCTTCATCAACGCTTCAAGCCACGCATCGTCGGCGACGACGACTCCGCCCTCTCCTTGAATGATTTCGAGCCATACGGCAGCGGTTTGCTCCGTAATCGCTGATAGACTCTCCATCTCGTTAAACGGCAGATGTTTGAAGCCATTCACCATCTCCCCGTATCCCGCTTTGATTTTCTCCTGTCCTGTTGCACCCATCATCGCAAACGTTCGCCCGTGGAAGGACTGTTTAAACGTGACGACTTCCGTTTTCCCTGTCCATTTTCGAACGAGTTTATACGCCGCCTCGTTCGCTTCCGCACCACTGTTACAAAAGAAAGCATGACTGAGATGACTGTCTTCCGTCAGTCGCTCGGCGACCCGCTCTTGTGTCGCGATTTGAAACAGATTCGACGTATGCCAAATTTGATTCAACTGTTCCTCTAGCCGTTGCTGAATATAAGGATGACGGTGCCCTGTGTTGCATACAGCGATTCCCATGATGAAATCAAGATACGTCTTTCCTGTCGCATCTTCTACGATCGACCCTTGTCCTTTGACCAATTCCACATCAGTACGTTGATAAGTGGGTAGTAGTGCACTCATGTAATTCCTCCTTGATTCGTGTCCCTGCAGCTAACGCATTTTTCCCAGACCGAATGACGACCTCTGGAATACCATGCTGAGTGGCCTGCATCATCGCTTCGACCTTCGGAATCATTCCTCCGTAGATTTCTCCCGACGCTATCGCAGCTTCGATGGCTGCAGACGTGATTTCTAATTGATAGTCACCGTTTACTTTTACACCCTCGACATCCGTCAACAATTCAAATCGATCGACAGACCAAGCCTTCGCGACAGCAATCGCACACGCATCCCCGTTACTGTTCAATACACCTTGCTCCCCTGTGACAAGGGATGTGACGACAGGCACATAGCCATTCGTACTCAACACCGTGAATAATCGTGGATGAATGTGCGTGATCTGACCGACTGCCCCGAGTCCTTTGATTGTTTTACCATGAACACTTGCTCCGTCTAACCCGCTCATCCCGACGGCAGGAATCCCCGCTTGATTCAACTGCTGGACGATACCGGATTGAACTTCCCCTGCTAAGATTCGTCGCGCCCCGAGTAAGACACCATCCGTCGTTACACGGACACCGTTTCGAAACACGGGTTTGATTCCCTCTTGTTCACAGTAACTCGATAGAAGAGGACCACCTCCATGGACGATCAATAATTCGTTACCGGTTTCGACCCACGCTTTCCATTCCTCGAAATACCGCGCATCCAGTTGCTCCCACACACTACCACCTAGTTTGATGACTTTTCGTTTCGTCATGTCCGGTAACTCGCATTGATTTTGACGTAATCGTACGTCAGGTCACAGCCGTAAGCGTGTCCTTGTCCTACTCCATCATGCAAATCGATATGAATATGGACATCCTGCTTTGCCAGTTCCTGCGATGCAACTGCTTCATCGAATAAGACAGGCATGCTCTGTTGCAACACCCACTGCGAACCAATTTTGATGTCAACGTTTGATACATCGAGTGGCTCCTTAATACTTCCGACAGCAGCGATGATTCGTCCCCAGTTCGCATCTTCCCCAAAGATGGCTGTTTTGACGAGAGACGATCCGACGACTTGTTTGGCGATCATTCGTGCTACTTCATCGGTTTGTGTTCCCGCTACCGTCACTTCGATCAACTTCGTCGCGCCTTCGCCGTCCCGCGCAATCTGTTTCGCTAAATCTTGGCAAACCGTTTCGATCGCCTGTTCGAATGCCAACGCTTCGTCCGTGCCTTCAACGATCGTTGCGCCCCCTGCAGCTCCGCTCGCTAAAATCATGACCATGTCATTTGTCGAACTGTCTCCATCTACGGTAATGCAGTTGAACGTCCGATGAATCGTCCGACGCAACACCGTCTGTAAGACATCCGGTTCAATCGTTGCATCGGTCGTCAAGAAACCAAGCATCGTCGCCATGTTCGGATGAATCATCCCTGATCCTTTCGCCACGCCACATACTGAAATTTGGACATCCCCTTGCATGTATTGTTGACCAGCTGTTTTCGTACCAGTATCGGTCGTCAGGATCGCATGAGCAAAATCATCCGCGGCATCCTTGTCATTTGTAGGCATCAGCTGTGGAATACCTGCCAGTAACGTATCAATGGCTAACGGTTGACCGATGATCCCTGTTGAAGCAATCGCGACTTGTTCTGGAGCAACATTTAAACTTTTCGCCATCGCTTGTTGCGACATATACGCATGGGATAACCCTAGTTCCCCTGTACACGCATTCGCGTTCCCGCTGTTAACGAGGACGGCATGAATACGACCTTGTGACGCCTGAATTGCTTGTTTCGTCATGGTGATTGGTGCTGCTTGCACCTGATTCGTCGTATAGACAGCTGCAGCGCTTGCTCCTACTTCACACCAGATCAGACCTAAATCCTTCCGCTTTCGTTTCAGACCCACATGTATTCCCGATGCTTGAAATCCCTTCGGTGTCGTGATCGTCAATGGGGTCTTTACTTGTACTTGCCACACAGGCGTTCCTCCTCTTTCTTTTTCTCTTGATTAAATGTAGATCGGCTGTTGCGTTAAACCGGATGTCTCATCAAAACCAGCTAGAATGTTGGCATTTTGAACGGCTTGTCCGGCAGCTCCTTTTTGCATGTTATCGATGACTGAAACGATGGTCACTCGCCCTGTCCGATCATCCTTATAAACGGTCAAATCACAGTGATTACTCCCGACGACGGATTTGATTTCCGGATCAGCCTGTTGGATTCGGACGAATGGTTCCGTTGCATACTGGTCCGTCAACCAAGATCGCCACTCCGTTTCCGATAAATCGATCAACGGCTGAACCGTCATAATCGCCATGATGCCTCGATTGATCGGTAGTAGTTGGGTCGAGAACGTAATCGGATGCGATGATCCGGTCCATTCGAAAAGCGCCTGCTCAATTTCCGGGATGTGCTGATGCTGATTCACTTTATACAAGCGAACGTTTTCGCTTGAATGGACATGATGCGTTTGTGCCGTCAACGTTTTCCCTGCTCCCGTCAGACCAGAAGAAGCTTGAATGATGATTTGAGATGGATCGATTTTTTTCTCTTTTAAGAATGGTGTTAGTCCAAGCAAAACTGCTGTCGCGTAACAGCCTGGATTCGCAATCCATTTGCTCGCAGTAACAGCTTGACGATTCCATTCTGGTAATCCATAAGTTGCTCTTTGTTGTAACTGGGCATCAATAGGTTCCTTGTCATACCACGTTGCATATGCTTCAGCTGGAAGTCTCAAATCGCCACTTAAATCAATGACGTAACCGGACCAGTTTTGAAGTTGTTCTAAGTAATGCTTTGAAATCCCACTCGGTGTCGCTAAGAACACCATGTCCGTCTCGGTTTCCATCAAATGATCCACCGAAAAGGAAGATAACGAGGAATATGTTTTTTTATTCATAAATGGGAATACGTCATGCATGGATTCCCCCGCCATCGAGTCACTCATCAAGCATATGATCTCAAATGAAGGATGTGATTCTAGTAGGCGAATCAGTTCAATTCCGGTGTATCCTGTTGCTCCGATGATGGTACATTTCATATCAGTACGCTCCCCTTCAAAGAATGTTATACCGATTTAAACATATGTATATTTATACTGTCAATTGAATTTTTATTAGTTTTTACACAAAAAAAGAAGCGTTGAAGCGATTGTCTTCTATAAGACAGTCCCTTCAACGCTTCTTTTACACGCATCTACTTAACGCTTTTCCGCACGTTGCGCTACGAGATGATCAATCCCAAATACGCCTGCACCCATGATCGCGACGACTACTACAAAAATCAATGTAAACATATGTATCCTCCTCATCGTTCACAAAAATGTCATTTGATACTTCTTATTGTGCAAGATTCGAACAAAAAAAGAAAGCGTTTACGACAAAAAATCGTCACATTTCTATTTTTTTATATTTTTTATCGACACTCTTATGGTTGACGTCCTCCATAATATTCGTTAGTATTACGTTTGTTCAATGCTTTTGTGCATAAAAGCGTGTTAGCAACAGAGCGTTATCATACTCTCATATTCATATAAGGAGGTGGAAGCATGCGCATGTCATTCCGTGAATCCGCAGCTATCCTAGGAATCAGTATCATCATCTTATTGTCCGCGTTATTCGGTGCTAAAGCCGAACCGCATCTTGCCATCTTGTCTAGTCTTATTTTCGTCTCAGGATATGCCGTTTACCGCGGTTTTAAGTTCGAGGACGTCGAACACCATATGATTCAAGGTATTCGTGAAGCGATTAAACCGATCTTGATCATGTTGCTCGTTGGTATGACAATCGCGGTCTGGATGATGAGTGGCGCAGTGCCGACCCTTCTCCATTTCGGGTTATCGACCCTTTCAGCGACTTGGTTCGCACCGAGCGCTCTTCTGATTGCGATGGTCGTCTCGACCTTTACAGGTAGTTCGTTTACAACGATCGGTACGGTCGGTGTTGCCTTGATGGGTATCGCAATCGCACTGGGCGTCAATCCTGCACTTGCAGCAGGCGCCATCATCAGTGGAGCTTGTTTCGGAGATAAGATGTCACCTTTATCAGATACGACGAATTTCGCGCCCGGAATCGTCAATGTGTCTGTGTTCGATCATATTCGTTTCATGATGGGAACGACGATTCCCGCTATCACGATCACATTCATCTTATTCTTCATTTTCGGACGTAGTAGTGGAAATGTTGATTCATCCGTTGTTCAAACGACACAGCAGGAGTTAGCTCGTTTGTTCGACTTGTCACCTTGGACGTTGCTTTCACCGTTGCTCGTCATGGTGTTAGCATTACGTAAGATGCCGGTCATCCCAACACTTGTTGCTGGTGTTTTAAGTGGATTGTTGTTAACAGGTCTTGTACAAGGAAACTGGAATATCTCGAACTGGATGGCAGTCATTCAGAACGGATTAAAACTAGAATCTTCTAGTGAGACGGTTACATCCATCATTAGTAAAGGTGGATTGCAATCGATGATGTGGTCCGTTTCACTCGTCATGCTCGCGCTCGCTTTCGGTGGCGTCTTGCGTGGTATCGGTGTCATCGATGTCGTCATTGAACGAACGGTTTCCCGATTGAAGCGCGATGGCAGCATCATTTCATCGGTTGCCTTATCATCGATCGGTGTTAACTTCATGGCTGGAGAGCAATACTTGTCCATCTTGCTTCCGGGTCAAGCATTCAAGAAAATCTTTGAAGAGCGTCAGATTGATCCGCGTTTCCTTTCTCGTTCACTCGAAGATGGAGGAACACTCGTCAACCCACTCATTCCGTGGGGAGTTTCTGGAGCATTCTTTGCTTCTACTCTTGGTGTCCCGGTAACTGAATACATCCCGTTCGCATTCTTTTTACTCCTTTCACCATTGTTTACGTTTTTACTCGCATTTCTTCGTCCAACGAAAATCGAAACAAAACAATCTCTCGCTTCTTGAGTCTATTTCATATTAAAGATCCGATATGTCCTATCGGGTCTTTTTTTCTTACCAGTATCTCCTTTATTTCCTGTTAAATACGTCAGATTTAAGACGAAAACGGCTTGGAATCACGTTTTTTTAAAGAATCATGTGTAAAGATGAAATGAACTGGGAATATACCAAACATAAGATTAAAAATTACAAAGAATGATAGAGAGAGAGTACGTTCCTGATCGACCAAGGGATGACTTCGATGTAATTTGTGGGAGGAGTTAATATGATCAAACGTGGTACGCTGGAGCGACTTGACGGCAAATATGCTGTCCTGCTATGGGAAAATGGTTCAAGTTTCATTCCACGACGTTATTTACCACCTGAAGCAAGGTTAGGCGATACGATTATTTTTGACGGTACAACCTATACGTTAGATGTCAGTAATTCATCACCCTCTTCCTTTCAAACATTTTCGTTTCGGCAAATGGGTTGATGATCGATAAAAAGCCATTCAGTACCATGAATTGACTATAGAGAAGGAGTTTCTCTCATCAGTCTTTCATGAAATGAATGGCTTTTTCGCTTTATCTACGCACATATAGGGAGTGACCATGACACGATGGGCAGGAAAAGTGATCGATATCGGATATTTCGATTCGCTCTAGTATCGTCTGATCATGTGGGCATTCGTAAAGTGGTTGAACGACATCTAGTTGTAAAAATAGGGCACACCAAAACCGATTCGAAAATCGGTGACAAGTCGGACAGTGGTATAAATCCAATTGATACGGTACCCAACCATCCGCTAATTCCTTCTGATAAAGCTGATAGTGCTGAATTAATCGAAATCGATTCCAGTCGTCTACATACGTCCGCTGTAAAATCGGTTCATGCATCGACGGAACGAACCAAAGCGGGAGACCTGTCATGAACGCTTCGACCCCTTGCGTCAAGACAGCAGGAAATGTCGGCCAACCATCTAGTTGACCGAGTTGGAATGTTTGTTGAAAGGAGCAGTTGTGGCATAGGAGTTCCATTGTCATCCTCCTGTTCGTTTCACCATCTCTTTTAACATCTGTTCTGTTACAGGACCGATGTGCTTCGAAAGAATCTTTCCTTTCCGGTCTAATACATAAGTCGCTGGCATTGCTACGAGACGATAAGCATCTTCTGACGTTCCCATTCGGTCATATAACACAGGATATTCAACAGGTGTCTGCTTCAGAAAATCGGCAACATCCGAAACACGTCGTTCTGATGTCGTGACATTGATCCCGTAAACGGGTACATCTGTATGTCGTGCAAAGGCATTTAGTTCTGGAATCTCTTGTTTACAAGGTGGACACCACGTTGCCCAAAAATTAATGACAAAGACATCATGATTGATTTCGTCTAGATCAATGGTTTTTCCTTCTTGACGCAAGGATAGGTTCGGGGCTTTCATCCCTACTTCGAGACCACCTTGTGATACTTGTTTTTGTTGTTGCTCCACTTTTTTTTGTTTTGCATCATATGTTTGATAACCTTGATAGGCAATGCCGATAATAGCAATCGCTAGGATCAGATAGATCAACGGTTTTTTCACATCTAACCCCCTCCTTCTTTGTTCAGTGTAGCAGACTTCCTCTTTTCGACTATCTACTTTTATCAACAAAAAAGCGAACTCTTCCGTCTTATACGCGGAAATGAGTTCGCTTCATTTTAGAGAATTCACGTTTTAACGAGACAAACAGTTAGTTAAAACGTGGTAATTGTTTTTTGACTTGACGGTTATCTTTAACGCTACCGACAGCTTCCGCTCCCCCTAAGGCCTCATTCAAGGAAGTCTTCCCTTCCTTGACTTCTAGACGTCGATTGAATACCGATCGATTATCGACAGAAGCAACGAGGATCGATGCGACATCCGTTTCCGAAATCGTCGCGTCCTTCGTGTCCTTCAAATCTTCATCGGCTTCAATCAAGCCACGCCCTTCACCTGTTGTGATGGCAACCGGACAAATGATCGTATACGTCAAACCACTATGTTCAATCTGTTCCTCTGCTGCATTCTTAGCAGCGTAGAACGGATAGACATCTTTCTTGAATTGCTCAGGTCGATCTGCACCATAAGCGCTCAGTAGCACGAAATGACGTACTCGCGCTTTTTTAGCTGCATCAATTGTTTTCAAAGCGACTGTTCGATCCAGCAGTTCTATTTCAGTTGCTTCGCCGTCTACTCCTGCGGTCGCCGCACAAATGACTGCATCCTGCCCTGCGACTCCGTGCTCAATGACTTTTTCGAGTTCTGTTTCGATATCGACGTAATGCGCCTTGACACCGAGTTTTTCGAATCGTTCCACCAGATGTTCATGACGAACGATGACCGTGACCTGATGACCCTTGGCAAGCGATTTGACGACGCGCGCTCCAATCGTACCGGATGCACCTACGACTAGTACTTTCATATGGGGGGTCCCTCCTCGATAAGTTAGTCACCTTCGTGGAATGTCATGATGTCATGTCCAAAAATCGTCGATTTCAGAGATAACCTAAAACAATCCACCAAAGGAGCAACGTACATCAATTTATACCCGCAATGAACGGAAGGAAACCCCTCCCCATTAGTTCTTCAATGTGCCATAAAACGTCGTATCGAGCTGATCACGTAGTTCTTGCAGTGCCTTCTCATTCGGTAAGTCATAGAAAATCCCGTTCAGTCGTTGGCTGACGGCTTCGATTTCATAATGTTTTCGTTCTGACATCAAGGCAATCGATAACCCTGCCGTCGCCATCTCGCGGACACTTAAATCAAGGTTCATCTCTTCTTTCATATACGTGTGCGCTGCTGGAATTTTCGACCATCCAGTCGGCTTCATCAAGTGTGTCGCGACGGCTTGGATGACTTCCGACTGACGATTCGCGCGCGCTCCGTCATTATCCGTTTTTCGATGTCTCGAATAGGCAAGTGCCATCGCGCCATCCATATGATATTCCTTCCCTTTTTGGAATGAATACTGATTTGCTTTCCCACTCGCATCCTGCTCGGAGAATGTTCCTGTCGAGACAAGGTCGATTCCGCCGATTTGATCCACTAATCCGATGAAACTATCGAAGGAGATGACGATCTTTCCATCGATCTCTTCATCGAGTAGACCCGAAACAGCATCTTGCGTACATTCTTCTCCACCGAAGGCAAAGGCATGTGTGATTTTATCCTTCTTTCCATTCTCACAGGAAATCGGTGTATACGTATCTCGAGGAATCGACGTCAGTTGAATCGTTCGAGAAAGTGGAATGAATTGCATGACCGACAGGGAGTCTGAACGTGATCCACGCAACGACTCTCCAGGTCGTGCATCACTACCGATCAATAAGAACGTGAATGGTTGTGAAGCAAAAAGAACGAATGCGATGAGCAACAATAAAAATAGTCCAAGAAGCTTTCGTTTAAAACGACGTTTTTTCTTGATTTTTTTAGGATGAGCTTCGCGTGAAGAGACGTCAGGATTCTGCTGTACCGATTGCTCTGATCGCCCCGCCTTCCTCGGGCGTCTCGAGCGTTCCCGATTAGCAAACAACCGTGATCCGGCACCCCCGATCATCTGTGCGACCTGTTTAAGCATGCCGCTTCCGGAACGACGCGATGTACTTTTTCGATCTCGCGGTTGCTCTTCGACATATCGATGATACGTAGCCGGTTCTTGCTGCTTCTCAAAGGATTGTTGAGAAAATGATTCGTCCGGCGCGTACGCTTTCGAAAAAGCTTCTTCTTGCCTAGCCTGTTCTTCTTCTTGTCTAGCTTGCTCTTCTAACTGCATACGTCGTCGCTCCAAGCGAGAGCGGTGTGGTTGATGTTCTGCCATTCAGATACCTCCGTATCAATCTTTTGCGATCTGTTTCTCTTTCAAGAACTCGCGGAGATACGTCCGTTTCGGTTCGTGCATCGAGGCAGCCATCTGTTTGACCCACCCTTCTGTCCGTTGACCACCGGTCCGTTCTCCGTAATACGATGACGTTGACTCTTCGTATCCTGTCAGTAACTCACGCATCGTATCGTCATCAGTATACGTATTCCGGTGGAAGACCGCATCCATCGGAAGGCGGGGTTTTTTACCCGGTTGTTGATCCGGAAGACCGACCGCGACTCCGAATAATGGTACGACGTGATCTGGAAGTTGTAAGAGTTCGCTGACACGACGAGCATCATTTCGTAGTGAACCGATGTAGACCGTTCCGTAGCCGAGCGACTCGGCAGCTACGACTAAATTTTGAGCGGCAAGTCCCGCATCGACAGCCCCTACGACAAGCGCTTCCGTCGTCTCGATCGTCCGGCTCACGTCGCCTCCTGCTAGTTCTGCCGCTAACGTATGTTTGTGGTAATCCATACAAAAGACGAAGAAGTAACTGTTTTCTGCCACATATCGTTGACCACTTGCAACGTCGACTAATTGTCGTTTCAATCCTTCGTCTTCGACACCGATGATCGCATAGGCTTGCTGATAAGAGGATGTCGAGGCAGCTTGTGCGGCTTTTATGAGTGTTTCAATCGTCTCTTCGTCTAATTGATGTTGTTTGAATTTCCGGATTGACCGGTGGTTGAGTAAATGTTGAATGGTTTCATTCATGTGTAATCGTCCCCTTCTGTAATGAGTCTTCTTATTTAAGATAGTCGTCTCTGACTAAAAAGCGCAAATGAAGAGGTTCGGTTTATGAAAAAAGCGGGAATTGAATAGTGTTGTACTGTGCTTTTCTTGCGAAGGAGGGCGATCATGAGAATACGGAAACTGCGACTCTTACTAGAACAATATGGCGATACGACCCTTCGCGATATCATCGTCGAAATCTATCGTCAACTCCCGAGACAAGTCATCGAAGAGAAAGAGTTCGACGCCATGTTGACACAGTTCGTGAAGTATAAGGATTTGCAAAAAGAACAGGAACAACCGACCGTCGAACAGACGATTGCTCAGACGGAACGGTTTATTCAATTAGCATACGATCTCCAGTACCTTGAGCCAAATACGATCGTACCGCTTCGCGAACAAAAGAATTGGTATATCACCGCAAAACGCCTGTTGAAGCATTTACGCCATTACGCTCATCGTAAAAACGGAACCCGGATTGCCTTTGAGGAATTTTTCTTTCTTCTTTCGTCGGCTGCCGGGGAAGAACCTTTATTTTTAAGTAATGATCCGTTTCGATTATTGAAAGTCTCGCAAGTCGATTTTTTTCAAGAATTAGTCGGCTATTATAAAAATGATAGTCATGGTGTCGAGTGGATGGAACGCGCCCTCTATACAGCGTTGAAGGTTCCGATGGACGTCGATACCGAGCGCAGTGACCTTTTGCTTGCCGTACTTGCCCATTGCGAGAAACCCGAACATCAAGAAGCATATATCCATTGCTTGAATGCGCATGCTAAAAAACTACAGTCGCATGTTCGGATTGATGCAGACGCTTTATCCACCTATCAAGAAATTCGTTTCGCAGAGCTACATGCTCTCATTTCCCTACGCGCGTTAGATCGAGCGGAGACGATGCTTTTCACTGAATATATCCCATATTTTTCGCATCGCTCGACTCCGTTTCGCTATTACCTCGATCTCCTCGAACGAGCCGGACTCGAACAAGAACACGAACGAATGGCACGCGTTGGTCGAAAAAAACGAATTCATTTCTAAGAGTAGATTCTTCTTGATCACACGTAGTAGACAATAAAAGGCAAGTGACGATGGATTCGTCACTTGCCTTTTATTAGTCAGATTCATTTCAATCGGAGGCATTGACGATGCCAAGTCCAACTGTTGCGAGTAATGCAATACAAGCGAATAGGAATGCCATGTCGTTCGGTGAATCGAACCCTTCATAGATCGGTTCTTTTCGATCGACGATAATATGACTTTGTGCTCCATAATCGCCGTATGTCGTAGACATACTGATATCAGGCTCGTCATAATCCTTTGCTTCTCCTACTGTCGCATCAGCGAGAAGTAAAAAGAGTGTTAATCCAATCACGCCCCAAAGATATTTCATAATCAATTAACCTCATTTTCTTAAATAATCCATCTACTTTCCGTTTCAAAAACAATATATAAATACCTTTAATTTACTGTAAAATAATAGGTGAATAAACTTCATATAATTAAGGGAGGACTATGATTTTGTCTATCGTACATTATAATCAACTGTCACGGAATCAAAAACGACATGTTCACCAACTATTACAACATAATCAATGGGCACACGACATTCCTTTTTTTCAATTACTTGAAGGTCATCAATTCGTTTATCTCAAACATGATCTAGTCTATGCGACTCTTGGTTATCGTATTTCAAATGAAATGACTTGTCTGATGAACGGTGCCTACTCAAATATCTCCGCATTTCACCTTCTTGCGAAACACTTACATGAGTATCTTGTTCGTCAAGGTGCCCAACAAATTAAAGTACAGGTCGTTCCGCCTCAAGATGGTGCGCTATCATCGGTTTGGAAAACACTCGGATATACACTTTCTGCTGAACAATTTCGCTTAATCGGAATTTCAAATGACCGTGTATCATCTTTACGCTTTCAACCTATACATGCCCGTAATCAAGAATTATACCTCACTCTTCGAAATCACTCTATAAAAGGATGTGATCATCTTTTTCCATATCATCAAGAACATTATGAACAATTCAGCCATTCAAACACATCACCTTATTTAATATACGACCAACAATTAGTGATCGGTACACTGCTCTATCAAAAATATGGTCGTACGATTCGTCTCCTTGAAATCACGTGTTTGCCCGAGTTGAAATATCAAGGTTACGGTCGGCGAATTTTAGATACCTTTCAAGCCAAATTGTGTAAAGCAAACATCAAGACGTTCGAAACCATTTTTCATTCCACAAACTTAGATGTGTTGAGACTATACCAAAAAAGTACATTTTGCGATATCCAACTTTTTTCTCATTGGCATACGTTTCAAGTTCAAAATAAATCGTTAACCACGTAATCGTTCAATCACTTCATCGTATTCAGGCAACACATACTCCGCATCCATTTCTCGAAAATCAACATGACCCGTTTTAAGAAGCACTAGCCCCATCTCGTATAATTGTTCGATGTAGGCGTCTCCCCATGTCAAAGCAAGTCCAGGTTGATGGTTATGAAAAGCAAGCAAGGCATCTTCAATCATTTCAGAAGCAATGGACGCTTGCATCACACGGTTCAATAAAGATTGGAACAGTACGGTTTGTCGTCCGATCAGCGCATAAAACGGGAAATAATGTTTAGCATAAACAAACGTCGCTAGATAGGCATCCGCCTCAATCGTCTTTAGTAACAATGGTGAAGCGGGACGTTGTAATCGTTCTGCAAGTCCAACGGTCGCCTTGCATTCGCACAGCTGATCCAGCACTCGAACCGTCAACTCCTCTTCGATATCGAGCAATAAGACGAGATCAAGTAGATTCAATTCATGCGTCTCCATGAATTGATCACTGCGTTGAAGATGCATCGTATAAGTAAAGTCCAGCTTTTCAGCAACAAGTGCCCACAACTCGGAATGGCGCGCCGCATATAGACCTACCGGAAAGTGAAGGGGTTGGCGGACGATCGATCGATGCCCTTCAAGTGTATAGACTTGATTGACGTCTAGACCGTATGCTAGCAGCATTTCGAGTAACTGCTGACGATTTTGACACGTGACGAGTGTTTGAAACAGACGATCGACTTCGACGAGTGGTTGTTTCATTTCAAGCGCTATTTTTAAATGAGCAGGTGAATCCTGCTCTAGCGCCCGCTTAATGAATTGTAAGGCCTGTTGTTCCGCATCGTTCAGTTGGGCAACATGTGTCCGAAACATTTCGATGTCAAGTTCCCGGAAGGCTTGTAACGCCGGTGCAATTGATTGATTTTTTATAAAGGGTTTCCACATGATTCCCTCGACCTCCTCATTCCAGTATCTCTTCGTAGTGTACGCAATATCCTATCGTCTTGAAAGCAAAAAATGGAGAATCTTCCGTCGTTTCAGGAAGATCCTCCATTTTTTATTTTTTACCGACTTTTAAATGAGCGTTTCGAAAGACGGCATCTTGTTTTCCTGTCTTTTCAACACTTGTTCCGACAGACCCCAGGTATTCGATTTCATCCTTTGGCTGAATGAACTCATATGTGATGGCAGGTTCACCCCGAAGTCGAACGTGTATGATTTGTCGATGTCGTAAAGAGAATGATGCGCGCACTTCAAGAAAGGAGGAAGCTGATAAATCATGTTGCCGCTCTAAAATCGTCATCAACTCTTTTTCAGAGTCACGATAGTTCCCCTGCAATTGAGCATACGAAATACCGACTCCTAAAGATAGGATACCAATTAGACTAAGAGCGAAAATGACCAGCACTTTCTTCATGACTGATCCACCTCCGAAAAAGTTCATTCTACTTATTCATCGGTTCATCGATCGTCGACGTGAAGTCTTTTTTTGAATCCTTTGCGTGAAACTGCATGTCCACATGTGGAATATCATCTTCTAAATAAGGGTCGGATACGGTTTCGAAACCAAACGATCCGTAAAACCCTTCTAGGTGTGCTTGTGCCTGTAAGTAGATCGCAGCTTCTTTCTGCAAATGAACCATCGCTTTCTCCATCATTTGTCTCGCTAACCCAACCGACCGGTGTGCACGATGAACGGCTACCCGTCCAATCGCGACTCCTTTTGTCGGGTGATCGTACATCCGAAGACATCCGACGATTTGACCACTCTCACTCCGGACGATTAGGTGTGTCGCTTGTTGATCTTGATCATCTAGCTCCGGATACGCGCACTCCTGCTCGACGACGAAGATATCCGTCCGTAATTTCAAAAGTGCATATAAGGTATCAGGTGTCATGGAGTGAAAAGACGCGAAGTTAAATTCGTACATAAAAACTCTCCTCTTTAGTTACGACAAAGTCGTGATAGTTGTCCAGCGTAAATCGTGACAGGAATGCCTCTAAACACCGTATCTTTTTCCCAGTTCAGCCCGTTTACGCGAGCGACATTTTGCGAAGCATGATTATCGGGATGAATGATCGAGATGATTCGATCATGCCCTCGGTTGAACGCCTCCATCATTAGTTGTTTCGCTGCTTCACGACCATAACCGACTTTCCAGTGCTTCGGTTCGAGCCAATAACCGACTTCTAATTCTTCAATTCCATCCACTTCCTGCATCAATAATCCGGCGAAACCAATCGGTTCATTCGTTTCTTTTTTGAATAACAGCAAAAAACCAGTTTGTCGCTCATCCGAGTATCGCTCCAATTGCCGTTCGAACCACTCTCGTGCTTCATCTTCACTCAGGGCAGTACCTCCATTGATATAACGCATGACTTGCTCATTTTGGACAAGCGACTTATAAAAACTGAAATCCTCTTCTTCGAACGGTCGCATCCATAAACGTTCACTTTCCATCGTCATCGCCTCCTTCTATACTTCTCTTTTCCCGAGTTCTTTTCGCTTCATTCCTCTTCCTGACTCTGCTTTCCTTGTGACATTTTTCATTACTAATCGATGACATTCACTCCCTAGTGCTTGCAATTCCCGGCATAAGTCGGTATTTTGGGAACAGTATGTTGAACAACGACCGCACGATTAATGTTAAAATATATTTTGAGCGCATGAGCGCTGGTAGGAATTCATGAAAAGGACTGAGACCATAATGACTGAACAAGTAATGACGGGACTGTATGAAGGCATTTCAAAAGAGTCCGTACTAATCAATGAACCTTTAAAATATCATACGTATACAAAAATGGGAGGAATCGCGGATTTATTCATCATTCCAACCTCTTATGAAGAAACGGCTTTTGTCGTCCGATATGCTTACGAACAAGGTATTCCCTTGACGTTGCTTGGAAACGGATCGAATCTTGTCGTACGTGACGGCGGCATCCGCGGCATTGTCCTCTCCTTTGAGAAGTTAACCGATATCTCGGTTGAAGGACATGAACTCGTTGCTCAAAGTGGTGCAGCAATCATCGAAGCGTCTCGTGTAGCTTACGCGCATCAGCTCAGCGGTCTTGAATTCGCTTGTGGGATTCCAGGAACGATTGGTGGCGCATTGATCATGAATGCGGGAGCATACGGTGGTGAAGTCAAGGATTGCCTCCATAGCGCTACTGTATTGACACGACAAGGAGAACTGTTGAACATTTCGCATGATGAACTCGAACTGGGATACCGGACAAGTTGCTTCTCGAAGAAAGAATACATCATCCTCGAAGGTCGATTTGCCTTAACAGAGGGTGACCCAGCACTAATCAAGGAAGTCATGGATGATTTGACGCATAAGCGAGAAACGAAACAACCACTCGAGTACCCTTCTTGTGGTAGCGTCTTTAAACGTCCAGAAGGCTATTTTGCAGGGAAGCTGATTCAAGATAGCAACTTACAGGGAACACGCATCGGTGGCGCTGAAGTGTCCAAGAAACACGCTGGTTTCATCGTCAACGTCGAGAATGCCTCTGCATCCGACTATATCGCGCTCATTCGTCATGTCCAAGAAACGGTTCAAGAAAAATTCGGTATCTTACTTGAGACAGAAGTGAAAATTATTGGTGAAGAAGCATAACAAGAATCTTACAAGAAAAGGTGAGCTCCGTATTCGGACTCACCTTTTTGTTCGTTTAGATTGACCAGTTTCCGTCACGCATGACTGATTCACGCGTTCCGTCTGCAAGTTCTCCTTCAATCGATAGATCCGCTGATCCAATCATGAAGTCGACATGCGTCATCGAGTCGTTCGCGCCTTGTGCTTCTAGTTCTTCTGCTGAAAGGCTAGGACCATTTTCGAGACACGTCGAGTACGCACGACCAATCGCTAAGTGGCATGAAGCATTTTCATCAAACAATGTATTATAGAATAGGATACCCGAGTCAGAAATCGGCGAACGGTGTGGCACGAGCGCAACTTCTCCAAGATAACGTGCACCTTCATCAAGTGAAATCAAGTCATCTAATGCTTCTTGACCCTGTTTCGCTTCCGTTTTAACGATTTTTCCGTTCTCGAACCAGAGTGTGAACTCATCAATCAAGTTCCCACTATAGCTAAGCGGTTTTGTGCTCGAGACGTGTCCGTTGACTCCTGTCTTTTTCGGTAACGTGAACACTTCTTCTGTCGGCAGATTCGCGATGAAATCAACACCATCTGCATTCGGACCACCGCCACCTAACCAAACATGACGTTCTGGTAATTCGATTGATAATTCTGTTCCTGGAGCTGTGTAGTGCAATGTTTTGTATTTCTTCTCTGTCAGGAATTTTGCTTTTGAACGCAGATTCTGATCATGATCCGCCCATGCAGCGACCGGATCCGCTTGATCGGCACGTGTAGCCTTTAAAATAGCTGACCAGAGCTCTTCAACAGCATTCTCTGAATCAGGGAATACTTTCTTCGCCCAGCTTTCAGAAGGTGCTGCTACGACACACCAGCTGACATTGTCACTCATGACGAACTTCCGCCAATTAGCAAGAGCGACACCGGCTGCTTTATTCGCACGTGCGATTCGGCTCGAGTCCACGCCATTCAATAAATCTGGATCTTCACTGACGACCGATAAGAACGCTGTCTTTTCTTCTGCCAGTTGGTCGTAACGTGCTTTTAACCAATCCGGGAACGTATCAAACGACTCTTCCGGTGCATCGAAATAACGGATTTTCGTCATCTCATCATCTGACCATTGTACATATACTTGCGTAGCTCCTACTTCGTAGGCGACACGCGTGATTTCACGAACGAGCGGCAAATTTTCGATTCCTGCACGCACCTCGAGTTGTTGTCCTGGTTGTAGATTAATTCCCGTACGCACGGCTAAAGACGCGTATTGTTGTAATTCTGCTTGTGTCGGCATTATGTAATCCCCTTTCTTGTATCTTTATTTTCACGAAATAGTTGCAATTTTGCAAGAAATAAGGCGAAACTAGAAAGAGAAGAGAAGGAGGCATCACCATGGAATTCACACCCGGCGATTTTAAATCGGCTTATACGTATTTTCACCGACAGGCACTCGACCTCGTTGGTGATGAAAAAGCACAGCAAGAATTGTTAGTTCGAGCAGAAATCGGACTTGCGCACTTGACGCAAGATATCGCGTCTACAGAAAGCTCGGACATCGAACGCGAGGCAGAACTCGTCCTTTATTTTCAATTAAAACAACTGCTTGAAATGCTTCGTGCTCTCTATCAGAAAAAATTCGAAATGCATGCGGAGCAGGAACAATTGTTATTGACGGCCGTTCTGTACTTTACGTCTCCTGTTGACGCCTTACCGGACGATAACGTCCTCGGGCTCTTCGATGATGCACAAATCGTCGAGACGATTTACGAAGAACTGGCTGCAGACGTCGATCGCTTTCAACATATGGAATGAATGAAAAAAGCAGCTGTCGCGACAGCTGCTTTTTGATTATGCATTTTGTTTCGAAGCAATATGAACAGGTGTCGTGGATTGACGTGATTCATCTACTTCTAATTTTTCTTTATTCAGCCACGTATAGATCATTCCCATGAAGACTGCTCCACCAATGATGTTTCCAGCTAAAGCTGGCAACAGGTTATGCATCGCTCCGGCAAATGTGATCGTATCCGGATGTGGTACGACTAACGCAATGGAGAACAAGGCCATATTGGCGATGACGTGATCAAATCCAGATGCGAAGAAGACTGCGACCAGTACCATCATCATCATGATCTGCGCCAACTCATTCTTCATGTTCTTTGGAATGAAAATCGCTAAACAGACCATCCAGTTACAGAAGATAGCTCGTGTGAAGATTTCCCACGTCGTATGGTGGATCTTCGTTTCTGAGACAGAAAATAACCAGTTGTTCATACCAAGCTCTTGGATGATTCCTGTTTGAGAAAAGAGTAGCGCAAATGCTAATCCTCCAAGTCCATTTCCAATCAGACAGATCAACCAGACCTTCATCGTATCCATCTTCGTCGTATAGCCGCGCATCGTCGCCGTCGTGAAATACATCGTATTTCCTGTGAACAGCTCTGCCCCACCGTAAACGATCAGGACGAGTGCCACTCCGAAGGTCAGTCCACCAACAAGTGTCGCAACAGGTGACTCCGCCATATATAGACCGTTAATTGCTTTTAAGGTAAAAATAATTGCAAATCCAATGAAAATCCCTGCTAGCATGGCACGAACTAAGTACTCGAGAGGACGCATTTGTAGCATGCGCGTCGACTTGATTGCTTTATTCCGTAATCCTTCTAATGCTTCTACCTCGTTCATCGTAGAAACCTCTCTTTCTTTTGTTCAACACTTCACAATGTTTGTTCATTTATTATCATACTTCCATCTTAAAAGATGTTCAAGTATTGAATAGACCTGTTTTATCGTTTTTATAAAAGAACGAGATGTAAACGATATCATTGTGTCGAGATTGTGAAAAATGCCTTTTCTTGCTTTATACAACTAATTAGTTTGAATTCGTAGTCGTGATGCGAAGCGTTCAAAGAAAGTATTTCGCCTTGATGCATCGAGCACATAACCATCAATGACGACCCGATTAAAGCGTCTAGAAGAGGAAGTAGCTCGTTCAATATCGGTCGGAGTGTAGGCGTCGAATGTTTTCCGGTCCATCGTAAAATCTGCACCTGAATACGGATCCGTGTAGTAAATTTCGAGATCGGTCAAATCAGGAATCGTTGAAAATAAAACAAGTGTATGATGCATCAGCACTTTAGATAACCGAGCTTTCAAAAAATCCTGATTCACTTGTAGTGTTCCAGTATCGGTACCAATCCAGGCTTGTCGCTCTTTTCCTGTAACCTCATAAACAAGCCGCAACGATTCCCCTTCGACATCTACCTGTTTTAAATCTGATGAGAACGGAAGTTGTTCGGCTAATTGACGAACCGCTACCGTATTCATCATCGAAGCACCCACTTGTCTCGCTACGAGATCTCCATCATGCCAAATAGACGTTCGATTTTCTTCATCCGATGGTTGAAAAATGCGAATACCAATTAGTATTACTAAACAAATACAACCAATAAGCAAGAACGTTTTTTTCATTTTCATCACCTTCCTAAAAAAACGTACCCTTTTTCATCTTTTTTCATAAGAAGGGTTGAAATTTTATGCATATGGGCGTACTCTTGCAGGCAGATACTCACAGAAGGAGGAGCATGAGGTCACTCATCATATTGCCATGACTACAACACACCCACAGAAAAAGAGAGTTGAAAAAATTAGTTTTTTAATCATCGGTACATTGCTTTATTCCCTTTACATCAGTTTACTACTATCTCCAAATGATATCGGATCAGGCGGTATCATGGGGATCACACTCATCATCCAAGAGCTCTTCCACACGCCAATCGGTTTAACGCAATTGCTTTTAAACATCCCACTCTTCCTTTTAGGTTTTCGTTTTCTGCGTAAACGGTTCATGTTCTTATCCGGCATCATCGTCGTTGCTTCCTCTTTTTTAATCGACTGGATTCCGACTCAAATTGTTCCGGAATCTTTAAATGATCCGCTCGTCGCCTCCATCTTTGCCGGTCTAGTCTCTGGACTTGCGATGGCATTGATATTCTTCGGTGGTGCTTCAACTGGAGGGCTTGATATTCTTGGAAAATTTTTCTTCGCTCGTTTTCATAACTGGCCACTTCCTCGCATATTTCTGATGCAAGATCTTGTCATCTACATCCTTGTTTGGTGGGTGTTTGACTTAAAACACGTTATGTACGCGCTCATCATGAGCTTCGTTCGCGCCAAAGCCCTTCAGACGGTTTACAGTTTCTATTCTGCTTCTAAGCAATGTATCATCATTTGTGAGAAAGCAGATGAAATCAATGAAGTCATTACAAAAGAACTCGGTCGTGGTGTCACGATTCTCGATGCACGTGGAGGATATTCCAACCGAACGAAAAAAATGGTCTATGTCGTCGTTCAAAATAATGAAATCGTCCGTTTGCAAGAGATCGTCTCTTCCGTTGAGCCAAATGCATTCGTTACATTCTCAGAAATTCATACGGTTTTCGGAAACTATAAGGAACATTCCTATTCGTTTTAACCAAGCGCAGCCAAGCTGCGCTTTTTCTTCTACATAAAACAGCTTCTCGGATTGCACTAGCTTTCCTGCTTTTTTATTCAGAATACTGACTTCTTACTTTCCTATCCCTATTCAAAAAATAGACAGGCTTCACTTTTCTTGTAATAGTAGTTAAGCTAATGACATGTCTTTTTATTTAAAGGAATGATTGCATGCACTCACTATGGCGTCAGCGTGTTCTGCTGATTCTTTTGATCAGTTTATTTGCCTCTATACCAATCATTTATGCCTTATCTGGTTATCGGACAATTGCGGCGATGACAGCGCAGATGAAGGATCATGATATACCGTTAATTAATCAAGTCGATCAGTTGGTTGAACATAATCGAGATCGAGCAAACGCAGTCCGCGGCCTCTTATTGTACGAAGATAATCGTTATATTGAACAATATTATTTTTCGACTTCGAAAATTCATGACTTACGTAATAGTCTGAATCAATCTTCGACTACTCCAGGAACAATTAAAGATCTTCTTCGTCGCAACAATGTCTGGGAGTCAGAAATCGAACGGGTTTTCGTCGTATATGAACGCCAAAGTCCAGCAGCAGCAAAACGTCTCGCCAGACAATCGACTCAAACGACTCAGACGATCCTTGAAGACTTATCACGTGTAAAAGATGATTTATATCGAACGCTTCAGGCAAAATTACAACAATCGGATGCGTTAATTGCTACATATAAATGGATGTGCCTCGGCCTGTCAATTCTGTCCTTTTTGATGATTAGTGCAACGATTTTTTTCTTCCATCGCTTCGTTCCTGCCATATCAGAGAAATCAGCACAAGAATAAACAAAAAGGAGCTGACTCAAAAGTCAGTCTTTACAAAGATAAGGGTGGCAGATCATCATTCTGCCACCCTTATCTCGTAACAAAAAGAATGACGCGTCACACGCCACTTCTACAGGAACAAGCGCGATTTTGCGCTATCAGAGACGAACGAGACCTGCTTTTCTGCTGGAATGAAGCAAGAAAGCCAGCTTGTGTCTCGCCTGAGGAAAGGGTCTGAAAAGATGAGTTATTCTTTTTTCGAGTCAGCCTCTTCAGATTATAGAGGCGTCATCTTGATTGACAGGACGAGGTCGATGCTTGTCCTAGGAAAACGATCCGAGATGAACAAAAAAAGCGCAGCAATAGCTACGCTTTTCGTTATTCTAAAGAATCATTCACGTACTGCTTTTCCCTCATGCACATGTTCCATAGCCATATGCACAAGCGATGAGACATGATGATCATCCAGGGAATAATAGACGACTTTGCCTTCTTTTCGGAACTTGACGAGTCCTTGTTTCAACAAAGACCGAAGATGGTGAGACGCCGTCGCAATCGAACAGTCGACAGAGGCTGAGACATCACAAACGCATAGTTCTTCTTCAATCGTCAACGCATAAACGATTCGCAGTCGTGTCGCATCCGAAAGAATCTTAAATAGCTTTCCGATTTCAAGTGTTGGGATCGTATCCACGACTTGTCCGATTTCAGACGCACGTTGTTCGTCAATCGCAATCGTTTCACAACGGGGAATATCCATGTCCATCACCTCGTTTTTACCTATATTGCACCATGGGAAAACAGAACATTGCAAGTTTAGCGCATGCGCCTACGAATGAGCCAAAATACGAACCATCCTCCAACATAATCTCCGATATCCCAGACGATTCGATTTTGATCGACAGCGCGTACGCCGATATCAATGATTTTCGTACTCTCTAATCGGTTCGAATAGCGCTGTCGTAGCCGAGTCGGAATCGGTAGACGAAGAAGTACCCGGTAATAGATGTCTAAATGAGTATGTCCCCAAATTTCCGTCGCAATCGAGCTCGTTTTAATATACAACGGACGTTTGTAGCGTCTTTCATACTTTTCTTTCAATAAAAGGGCCATCTCATAAGATATACGATTAGGACGCGGAAATAAGACTTTTCCTAGATGGTAGATCCCCTGATTATCGACTCGAATGATTTGTGGTTCTAACCGATATCGAATCCAATAGCCGCGAAAACGGATCGTCTGCCATTTCAATACAATCACCTCTGAACGGATTATACCCTGTTCTAAAGTGATTGATGCCATTCTCGCACAGCATCTGTCATTTGCTGCGCAGCGAGTTGCCGATCTTCTTTAGCGAAAATTTCTGAAATGACGGCGTACCCTTCTAGCGGGATGGGAAGGGTGGAGACATTTGTTGCTGTGATTCCACCAATACCGATTAGAGGTAATCGTACGGCTTCCCGAATCGCCTGAAGCATCGTATGCGACATGGAATCAGCGTCCGCTTTGGATGACGTCGCAAATAGAGATCCCACGCCTAAATAAGAGGCTCCGTCTCGTTCTGCTTCAATCGCTTGTGCAACAGTGGCTACCGACATACCAATTACAGCATCTGGTAAAAGGCGACGTGCTGCGGTTAAAGGAATGTCTTCTTGTCCGATATGCAAACCAGCTCCGACGAGTAACGCGATATCGATCCGGTCATTGATGATCAAAGGAATGTCGTGTCGATCCGTCAGTCTCTTCAACCGAACTGCCTGATCGTAGAATTCCTTTCCTTGTGCGGTTTTTTCTCGTAGTTGCACGATCGTCGCACCACCTAAAACAGCTTCCTCAACGACCGTCTCGATCGCGACGCCAGGATGGTACCGACGATCCGTCACTGCATAGATGGAGTAATCAATTGACACGTTCTGTCACCTCCACCAGTTCTTGCTCCGTCATGAGGCTGATCGCATTGAACAATTCTCGTTTAAAATCACCAAGACCTTGCGCAGAGACTGCTTGTTCTCCTGCTTTTCCCATGACGAATGTTCCGTGAACAGCCGCCTCAAACGCCGTATATCCTGCGCCGAGGAAGCTCGCAATCAAGGAAGCCGTCATACAGCCCGTACCCGTGATGTCTCCTAGACGAGGTGTTCCTACATGTAATTCCATTTCGCGCGTTCCATCCGTGATATAGTCGTTCGGACCTGTCACGACGAGGACAGATTTGTGTTTGCGAGCGAATGCACGAATACTTTCTCGATCCATCATTGCATCTCCCGCAGCATCGACTCCCTTAGTTCGTCCGTCTTCCCCAAGTAACGTCTTGATTTCAGAAGTATTTCCTTTGATGACCGTACACCCGAGATCAATGAGTTCTTTAGAAAAGGCAGTACGTAATGTCGTTGCCCCTGCTCCAACTGGATCAAGAACGATCGGGACATTCAAACGTCCCGCTTCACGGGCTGCAAGTCGTTGAGCTGCTTGCATGTCTGCATCGATCGTACCAATGTTTAAGACAAGGGCTTGCGCGAGTCTAACCATCTCTTCTACTTCGCGAATGTCTTCCGCCATGACGGGTGATGCTCCAACAGCGAGTGTGACGTTTGCGCAGTCGTTGATCGTTACCGTGTTCGTCAGATGGTGAATGAGTGGTTTGTGTTCAAGAATGGTCGTAAACATGTGTATCCCTCCAAAGTGAATGAAAATGATGTGTCGGTCCAATACCTTGTCCGAGAGCAAATCCATGACGAATCGCCTCCGTGACATAGCTCTTTGCTTGTCTTACACTATCTGTCAAATCTTCTCCAAGCGCCATCCGCGCCGCAATCGCCGCAGATAAGGTACAACCAGTTCCATGAGTATGTTGATTGTCTAACCGTTCCGATGTGAAGCGGTGTTCTACTTCCCCATCAAACAACAAATCCGTCGCAGCTCCTGAGAGATGTCCACCTTTTAGTAATACTGCCCCTGTCTGTGTAGCTAATTGATGCATCGCCAGTCGCATTTCATCTAGATTGGTGACCGATCGTCCTGTTAAACGCTCCGCTTCCGGTAAATTTGGTGTGACGAGTGTCGCAAGCGGTAAAAGCTCCGAAATCAATGCTTGTTCGGCTTCCGTCCGTAATAAGGCATGTCCCCCTTTAGCGACCATGACGGGATCTAATATGATCGGAACTGTCTGTTTGCGGAGATGTGTAGCAATGACACGAATCGTCTGCGCATTCGAGACCATTCCGATTTTGATCGCATCGACACGAATGTCTGAGAAAATCGACGTTAACTGGGCATCTACGATTTCTGGAGATAACTCTTCCACCGCTTGAACACCCAGTGTATTTTGCGCCGTGACAGCTGTCAGGACGCTCATTCCATAAACGCCTAAAGCCGAAAAGGTTTTTAAATCTGCTTGAATCCCAGCTCCACCACCGGAGTCGGATCCTGCAATCGTCAGTACATGTTTCATGTTCTTTTCACCTTCCCATCGAGCAATGTAAGGGAGTCGTGACCGACAAAAAAAGCGTCGACCGCTGTAAAAAAGCAGTCGACGCTATACGAAAGCGTTATACACGCATTCCGGTATCCGTTCGGCTCAACTTTCCTACGCTGGTATTATCCAGTTCAGGTAATAGGGTCGAAAACAGATTGGTTTTCCTCTCAGCCGGATTCCTCCAGCTCCCCTAGTTGCTCAAGTATTCGTTTCGCCTTAACTGTAGCATAGCAGCAAAAAAAAACGAGCCGAAGCCCGTTTTTTGATTACAGATATGCCAATGGATTCACTGCATTCAGAGGAGAAGAAGCACTATATTGATAACCTCCGACATGTAGTTCGAAATGTAAGTGTGGTCCTGTTGAATTTCCTGTACTACCAAGTGTTCCGACTTGCTGACCTTGAGAGACCGTTTGTCCTGCATGAACAGATAATGAGCTCATATGAGCGTAAACCGTCGTATAGACTTTTCCATCCAAGAAATGCGAAATCATGACGTGGTTTCCGTAAGGTCCACCACCTGATGCTGTAATGACGGTTCCGGCTGCTGCTGCGACGATCGGAGATCCGACGGGACCTTTGAAATCGACGCCATTATGGAATGTATAACCGTTTGCTCCACTAGCTGGTCCGAACCCTTGTGATACCCCACCAGAAGATGGTCGGACAAATTTCCCACCACCTGAAGCGATTGGTGTTGTATCTGAACTTGTTGATTCTGTATTCTTATTGGCTTGTTTTGCTGCTTGAGCACTTGCTTTAGCAGCTTTTTCAGCTGCCGCTTTCTCTGCTGCTGCTTTTTCAGCCGCTGCTTTAGCCGCTGCCTTCGCTGCCGCAATCGCACGTTCTTGCGCTTCGAGAGTCGCTTGCAGTTCTTTTGCGTCTAACAGTTCTGTCGTAAACTTCGTCTTCCCTTTTCGTAATTTTTTGAGTGTAGCACTACGCTCTTTCATTTGAGCTTTCAACGCTTTTTTTTGTTCAAGCAATACTTTCTTTTCTTGCATTTGCTCCGCTTTTTTCTCAACGAGTGCTTGTTTTGCTTCTGCTAATTTTTTTTGTGTCGCGATGTAATCTGAAATCATTTTATCATCTTGTTCAGCAATCTTTTTACCCGCCATGACTCGGCTGAATAAATCACCTAAATCCTTTGATCCAAAAATGACTTCTTCCCACTTAATCGAGTTTCCATCGTTTTCTTGGAAAACACGTAAACGATCACCGAGAAGTTCTTCCTGCTTCTGTAGCATCTCCTCGTAACGAACGATGTCTGCCTTTAACTCATCGATTCGATTGCTTAACTGTTTAATTTGTTTATTTTTTTCGGAAACTTGGAAAATCTTTTCGTTAATCGCTGCGTCGATTCGATTGATTTGACGTTGTTCTTTTGAAATTTTAGCTTCTTGCTTTTTAATCTCTTTTTCTAATTTACGTTGTTCAGCGGCATTTTCTGCCTTTTTTTCTTTAATCGTTGCTGCCGCGATCGGTTGTGTACCTGTTGTAAGTAATGCCCCTAAAACAATGGTAGAAATTAGTTTTTTTAGCATATATCGTTTTCCTCACTTATGTATTTTCATTTTTTATTATAGTATTCAAGTTTCTCTCATATCTGAAATAGATTATAGCACCCTAATCGTTTCAAAAAAATTTCATTTACATTTCAAGTGAAAACGTTTTTTTGTAATATATATATTTCTTATCAAATATAAAAAAAAGAATCGTTGCATATGCAACGATTCTTCACTGTTTAAAACATAGTCATTGGATTTACTGAGTTAGCTGGACCTGTTGCACTGTAGCTGTATCCACCAACGTGAATTTCGAAGTGCAAGTGTGGACCTGTTGAGTTTCCTGTGCTACCACGTGTACCGATTTGTTGACCTTGGCTGACGCGTTGACCTGCACTAGCGTTCAATGAACTCATATGTGCATAGACTGTCGTATATGTCTTCCCGTTCAATTGGTGAGCAATCATGATGTGATTTCCGTAAGGGCCGCCACCTGATGCTGTAATGACTGTACCAGTTGCAGCTGCAACGATCGGCGTGCCAACTGGACCACCGAAGTCAATCCCGTTATGGAACGTATAACCGTTTTCTCCGCCTGCAGAACCATACCCTTGTGTCACAGCACCAGCAGTTGGATGAATGAAGAGTCCGCCTGATGATGGTGACGGTTTAGGTGTCGCAGGAGCTGACGGTGCTGGCGCAGTTGGTGCTGGTGTAGATGGTTTTGGTGCCGATTGTTTCGTCGAACCAGAAGGTTTTGCTGATTGCGCTGCCTTCTCTTGTGCTGCTTGCTGAGCTGCTGCTTCTTTAGCGGCTTGTTGTTCCGCTTCTTTTTGAGCTGCTGCTTGAGCTGCTTCAGCTTCTGCTCGTGCTTTTGCTTCACGTGCCGCTTGAGCTTGACGTTCTTTTTCGATTCGTGCTTCACGTTCACGCGCTGCTTTTTCAGCTGCAATCGCTTTTTCTTGAGCGATCAAAATTTGCTGGACTTCTTTTGCATCCATCAATTGTGTTTCGAACTTTTCTTTTTTCTTACGTAGTTCTTTTAAGCGTTTGTTCCGCTCTTTTAATTGTGATTCAAGATCCGCTTGTTGACGTTTTAATTCTTTTTTCTCAACGACCAACTGCGCTTTCTTTTCTTTTACTTTTTGTTGCGCATCCGCTAATTGTTTTTGCGTATTTTGGTAATCCGTGATCATTTTATCATCTTGTTTTGAAATGGATTTCCCTGCCATGACACGGCTTACGAGGTCACCAACGTTTTTAGCGCCAAAGATGACTTCTTCCCATTTAATTGAGTTTCCATCATTCTCTTGCATGACACGAAGACGATCACCGAGTAGTTTTTCTTGGCGTTTTAGTTTCGCTTTATATTTCTCGATTTCTTTTCCAAGCTCAACGATTTCACGTTCTGTTGCTTTGATTTGACGATCTTTTGTTTCGACAGCAAAGATTTTTTCGTTCAACGCTTCGTCTAGTCGATTGACTTCTTGTTGTGTTTTAGAGATTTTTTTACCTTCTTGATTAACAGAAGACTCTAAGTTTTTTTGCTTTTTAGCATTGTCTTGTTGCTGTTGTTCGTTTTTGGCTTTCTGTTCACTTAAATCGTCTGCTGCTGCAAAATGAGGTGCTGATGAAAGAACCAGTGCGGAAACGATGAGCGACGCGAACGTTTTTTTCATGTAGTATTCCCTCTTTTTCTGTAGTATATGTTTTATGATTTATCGTAGAATATTTAAGTTAAATTTAAATTCTGTAATCTTTTTTCTTTTTTATAAGAACGTTTTTGATTATAGCATTCATTCCTCTTCCATAATATTTCAGTGATATTTCAATTTAAATAAATCTTTCCTCTTCTATGTAATAGAAACATTTGGAAGGTAACTCATCGTTGCAACTTTGGAGTGTTTTTGGGAAACTGAAGCGAACAGAAGGAGGATGTCATATGAAATTAGACCACACTGGAATTGCCGTTCGCGACATGCAGGAAGCCATTTCATTTTATACAAACGTACTTGGAGGAACCTTAACAAAAGAGTACTCGAATCCTGCGCCTGGTGTTGCTTCCAATATTGCGGTCATCGAGTTCGATGATGCGCACATCGAGTTGTTAACGCCAACAAGTCCGGATAGTCCAATCGCACGTTTTTTAAAACAACGCGGGAAAGGTGTCCACCATATTGCTTATCGTGTAGAGAATTTAGATCAGGCGATTGAAGAAGCAAAACAACGAGGCTTAACATTTTTAGAAGATACGTATCGAACGACGCCGTTCGGACGACGACTGATTTATATGAATCCTCGTCATTCACACGGCGTCATTACGGAACTCTGTGATTATCCAGAAAAACCCCCTAAAAAAAAAAAAAAAAAAAAAAAAAAAAAATAACAACACTGCGTTATCGCAGTGCTGATTTTTGTTCTATACCATTAGCCAAGTTTTGCAACGATTTCCCGGTTGAATGCAGGAATATCATCTGGTTGACGACTTGAGACGAAATTATCGTCGACGACGACTTCTTCATCTGCAAAGTCCACACCAGCATTTTCTAAATCAATTCGAATTGATTTATAACCTGTCATTTTTCTTCCTTTGACGATTTTTGCATTAATCATCAATTGTGGTCCATGGCAGATTGAGAAAATTGGTTTTTTCGACATATCGAATTCTTCGACGAATGAGACAAAACGCTCGTCTTCTCGAAGTAAATCTGGTGAAAAACCGCCTGGAATAAGGAGAGCATCGTAGTCTGCTGCTGAAGTCTCATCAATCGAGAGATCAACATTTACTTTTGCCTCTTCCTGTTTGCCGACGAGTTCTGCACCTTTTTTAACACCAATGACAGTGATCTCGTGCCCTGCTTCTTTTAATGCATCAACCGGTCCTGTGAATTCTACATCTTCAAAATGATCGGCGAGTACGACTGCTACTTTTTTAGACATGTGATTCATCCCCCAAGTTGTTTGATTTAAATCGGATCTTCTCCGCGATCTCGTGGAGAAACCGTATCATCTGGCATTTCGTCTTTTCCTTTTAGGATTTCCTTTTGTTGCTCCTCTGTCAGTTTCCGTTCTTTATCCGACAGACGATCCCGTTCATCTTCAAACTCTTCATTTGGACGATCGGTTTCTTTCGGTGCCATGGAAAACCCTCCTTATGATTCGTCATGATTCGTCGATTATGCTTATAGTGAATCGACGACTTTAACAGAAAGATCAACATCAATGTTGCCACGTGTCGCTTTTGAGTACGGGCAGAAATTGTGTGTCTTCTCTAGTAAGTCTTCGGCTTCTTCCTGCGATACGCCAACGACCTCGACGACGAGTTTCGCTGCAATTTTTACACCGTTATCCGCTTCATCCTGTAAGAGGCTGACTTCTGAATTCGTCCGCGTCTCGACTCGTTTTTTTGCTTGGCGCGCCATTAAGTTATAGGCACCATCAAAACAAGCGGCATATCCTGCTGCGAATAACTGTTCCGGGTTTGATGTCGGAATGTCTTCTTTGCCTTTTGTTCCTGGCATGACTAAATCGAGATTAATGACGTTATCGTCTGAAGCGACTTTCCCGTCGCGACCACCGACTGCAGATGCACGTGAAGTAAGAATGACGTTTGACATGATAGAAAACCCCTTTTCCTGTTGAATTAAAAAATGCTTTTTTTGCCACATAGACAGTAATACCCGTCACTGAGGGAGATAAACACAAGATGTGTCTATCACCTTAGCTAATCATTTTTTAAGTAGACAAAAAAAGACGATGAACTCGAAGTTCATCGTCTTGCACATTCTATTTCTTATCCAATCTCTTCTGTTGCAGTTTCTTCTTGATCAGGCAATTGAAGATAAATCGATTTCACTTGATGATTATCGACTTCCATGACTTTGATCGTGTATTCCTGATAGCGGAATTCTTGACCACTCGACACTTCCGTATCCTGTGCCATGACCCAGCCACCAATCGTATCGATGTCTTCTTCTTCGATTCCTAAGTTAAAGCGTTCATTTAGGTCATCAATCAAGACACGGCCTGAGATGCGGTATAATCGCTCATGAATTTGTTCGATATCTGCTTTCTCATCTTTATCGAATTCATCTCGGATTTCTCCGACGATTTCTTCCAAGATGTCTTCCATCGTGATGACACCAGCCGTACCACCGTATTCATCGATGACGAGTGCCATCGGTGTCCGTTCCACCTGCATTTTCAGCATGGCATCTTGAAGCGGCGAATATTCGGATACAATCGGCAAGTTGTGGATGTAATAGCTTAATGCTTTTCCTTTATTCGCCATATGATCCGTAAATAATTGTTTCGCATTGATGAAGCCAAGGATTTTATCCTTATCTCCTTCTTCCGCTACTGGGTAACGTGTGAACTGATACTCTTCAACGAGGCGAATGATGTCCTCCATCGATGCATCGTTCGAAATCGTGATTAAGTCCGTCCGCGGTAACATGATGTCTTTCGCGATCCGCTCATCGAACGAGAAGATGTTCTGCATGTAGGAAAGCTCAGTCTGGTTGATTTCTCCACTCTTATAACTCTGTGTCATGATGATTTTAATCTCTTCTTCAGAATGGACTTCTTCGTGTCCCGCTGGCTCGACGCCAAACAACCGAAGAATGATTCGTGCTGAACCGTTCAATGTCCAGATGAAAGGTTTCATGATTTTACCGAACCAATATAGTGGTGGCGCGAGTAACATCGTGATCGCTTCCGTTTTTTGAATCGCTAAAGATTTTGGAGCAAGTTCTCCAAGCACGACATGAAGAAACGTTACAATCGAGAATGCAAGAACGAACGAAATGATCGTCGAGACGGAGTTCGGAATGTCAATCTCTTCGAACAACATACCGAGAATCGCACCTACCGTTGATTCTCCTAACCACCCGAGACCAAGCGCTGTCACGGTAATTCCAAGTTGACAGGCCGATAAATAATAATCCAAATTCTCAAGTAGCCTCTTCGCCACTTTCGCAGTCTTGCTTCCTTCTGTAATCAACTGATCGATTCGAGACATTCGCATTTTGACGACCGAAAATTCGGCAGCTACAAAAAAAGCGGTTAAGACGATGAGTAGTGCAATGACGAGTAGCCGAATGATGATCGTCGTCGTGTCGAATGTCTCCATTGAGTGTGTACTGTCCAATCGTTTCCCCGAAGAAAGGGGATTCACCTCCATTAATATAAAGCCAGATGCCGAGGCATCTGGTGGTTTACAGCAAAAAGAAGCTTCAGACTTTCAAAGCTTCCCTACTTTTTCATATTCATACTATAACGGAACTTTCATAAAATGTGTACTTGAAGACATCATTTCAGACCGTCAGACGACATAGAGAATAAAGATTACGATCATGAGTAACATCGCGATTCCCTTTAATAAGGCACTTGATAAGATACCAAGGACTGTTCCGATCCCAACTGAAACCGAGGTTTGCCATGTTTTTTTACTAATGATTTTTTCCGTCAAGATGGCAAAGACGAACGGGAAAATTAATAATCCGATACCTGGCAAAATAAACGGTCCCGCAATCAATCCGACTGTCGTTGCAATCTTAGCCGCTTGTGAGCCTCCTCGTCGATCGACGGTGTAGGCGCTGACGAGATAATCGAGCGTAAATAAGAGAATGATGAAAATCGCTTGAATCACCCAAAAACTAATCGATAGTTCAGAGAACCCGAATCCGAATCCATAAATCAAAAAACCAACTACTAAAATCGGCGCACTTGGGATGATCGGATACACGAGACCTGCAAAAGCGACTAGAAAACAGACGACGATCAGACTCCATAACAAGATTGTCACTTTCTATTCCTCCCTTCTTTTGATTCTCTTGCCCTTTTTACGTCGAAGGGGAGACAAAAGTTTCATTCAACGCCCGATGGATTTGATTTTGTAAAAAATCACGATCCCAGTCGTTCATTGTTTCAAAATGTACTTCCGAACAGATGTATGGAATGAATCGTTGAATCGTTTCATAGTGAGCAGGTAAGGCTTGTCGCTTCATCGTTCCAAGCGACTCGAGCATCGTCGCGAGAACTGAAATATCCTCTGCTCCGTAATGTCGGAGTTGATAAAACGTCGTGTACAACAATTGTTGGTAGGTTTCCCTGACGACGATATGTTGCTGGTCCTTTCCAACAACTAGTACACCATCTGGTATTACGGCATACTGTCGCATTAAGTCACCAATGATCCGAACCGCATGTCTCGCTGTATTCGGATCATTGATTCCTGGAGAAATCGCACGTAAAGCAACTTCACTTAATTTTTCAAGAACAAATGCAAAATCCTGTTCTGAAGATTTCGTCGGTCCAATTAAGATACTTTCATTGATATCCCGGCAAGTCGCCCGTCCGATGGCTTCTCCCTCTGTTACGAATGAGCCGACCGTTCGATCAATATACACGCGGTCTTTCTGATCAAAAGCATCATAATCGACTGCTTGAATATATCCGGTTCGAGTTGCCTGAATAAGATGTGGATAATTTGTCGTCATCTTTCTTTCAGTAATCTTTTGTTCTCCCGATTCTAGATGTTCGACTTGCCGTTTCAATAATTCGTTCCCTTCTTCGTGTAATCGATCCAGTAATGTCGTCACGCGAATCGACTGGCTGACGATATGAATGAATGCGACGAATGCAACGATCGATATCAACACGACGAGAACCGCTACTGTTGAAGCGACGACACTCGTCTTCAAAGCCGGACGAAGAAAAAAGAGCATCGTCATCGAGTAACTGACCGCTCCAATGAATATACCGAAGATGTGTTGCACTTGCCGATTCTCGATGAAGTTAGGCAATGTTCGTGGTGAGAATTGTGATGAATAGGTCGTCAATACGACAAGAATGGTCGAGAACGTGAACGTCATCATGGCGAGCAGTCCGGTAAAAACCGAACTATGGATCGTCTGTGCTAAGCCAAGTGTCGTTTGCCACTCTTTTGGAAACCAGTCTGATATATACACATCTAACCACGTCACGATTCCCGTCAAACCAATCCCAATGAGACCATATAACAATGGCCACCACCAATTGATTTCTCGAGACAGGACTTTCAGCTTCTTCAAAATAAAATTCCTCCTTTTTATAGCACTATACTGATTGATTTCCTGATTTAAAGCGCTTTAAAACCCATCTGACTGACTGACTTTGAGCAATATGTTTGGTCGAAGTGCACGGATGTGTTTTACTTCTTTTCATAACGTGAATAACTTAATTGTTATGAAAACGAATGGGAGATGAAATGATATGGCTCAACAAAACGAAGCTACATTGCATACAGATTTCACGAAAATTTATATTGACGGTCAGTGGCGCACAGGCGCAAGTGACAGCAACATGACGAACACGAATCCTTTCACGGGTGAAGAGCTCTTTACAATCTCTGCAGCGAATCAACAAGATTTAGATGACGCATATGAAGCGGCTCAAGTCGCTCAAAAAGACTGGGCGAAAGTTCCTGCCTTAAAACGCCAAGGCTTGATCGAAAACTTCTTGAAAGTCTTGTACGAGGAGAAAGAAACGATCATCGAATGGTTGATTAAAGAGTCAGGAAGTACACGTATTAAAGCGGAAGGCGAATTCCTTGCTTCTGTCTTGATCGTCAAGGAAGCTGCGACATTCCCACTTCGGATGCACGGTGAAATTCGTCCATCGGTCGTACCAGGTAAAGAAAACCGGATCTACCGTAAAGCACTTGGCGTCATCGGTGTCATCAGTCCATGGAACTTCCCGTTCCACTTAGCTGTACGGTCGATCGCTACTGCTATTGCCATCGGGAACGCAGTCGTTGTCAAACCAGCTACGGACACACCTGTTTCAGGCGGATTGATTTTTGCTAGTCTGTTTGAAAAAGCTGGATTGCCAAAAGGTGTCTTGAATGTCATCGTCGGTCGCGGTTCAGAAATCGGTGATGCTATCGTCGAACATCCTGTACCACGTTTGATTTCATTCACAGGATCAACTGAAGTAGGTCGTCATATCGGTGAACTTGCTGGTAAACATCTAAAGAAAACAGCGCTTGAACTTGGCGGAAACAACGTCTTCGTCGTACTTGATGATGCTGATCTCGATCGCGCGGTCGAATCTGCTGTCTACAGCAAGTTCTATCACCAAGGTCAAATTTGTATGTCGACGAACCGAATTCTCGTCGCTTCTTCGATTCATGATGAATTCGTCGAGAAATACGTTGCTCGTGTAAAAGAGCTACAATACGGTGATCCATCACATGAGCGGACACAAGTCGGACCGCTCATCAACCAATCACAAGTTGAACGAATTCTTGAAGATCTCGAGAAAACAAAAGCTGCGGGTGCAACCGTTCGTGTCGGCGGCGAAGCAAAAGATAACGTCATCGCACCTACTGTCGTCACTGGTGTTACGAATGATATGCCACTCGCTAAAAATGAAATCTTCGGACCGGTTGCTGTCATCATCCCGTTCGATACGGATGAAGAGGCACTCGAAATCGCGAACTCACTTCCATACGGATTGAGTGGCGCTGTCCATGGTTCTTCTATTGAACGCGCGACTGCCTTTGCGCTTGAAGTCGAGACAGGTATGATTCACATCAACGATCAATCGGTCAACGATGAGCCACATATGCCATTTGGTGGTGAAAAAGATTCAGGACTCGGTCGCTTCAACGGTGAGTGGGTACTTGAAGAATTCTCGACTGTCCAATGGTTGTCTGTCATGCACGATCGTCGTCAATACAAACCATTCTTCGAGTAATATATGAGTAGGGTTTTCCCCCTACTCTACATAATTTTGTTAAGGAGTGATTTCACATGCCGTTATTACGATTCGACGTCATTGAAGGACGTTCAGAAGAAGAGTTAAAAACGTTACTCGACACCGCACACGATGCGATGGTCGAAGCATTTGATGTGCCGGAGCGCGATCGTTATCAAATCGTGCATACGCATAAAGCACATGAGATGGTCATTCAAGATACAGGACTTGGATTTGAACGGAGTAAAGATATCGTTCTTATTAGTGTAACGAGTAAAACGCGGACGGAAGAGAAAAAACAACGTCTCTACCACTTACTCGCCGAACGCTTACAAGCAAACTGCGGACTCGCACCGACTGATTTGATGGTGTCGATCGTCGAAAATGATGCAGCCGACTGGAGCTTCGGTCTTGGCGAAGCACAGTTTTTAACGGGTAAACTATGATCGTTTGTAAATAGAACAAAAAGGGACGTATGTTATCGGTAATTTCCGGTAACATACGTCCCTTTATTTGTTCTTACTTCATTAAACAAAAGAGAACCTTCACATGACTTACTCCTTCGTTTCTTCCGCCTTCTCCCGCGGATTTTCCCGTTGCAGCGGTGCTTTCCAACTAAATTGATCAGGTTCTGGAACGAAATCGAGACCACCTGGATGAAACGGTTGGCACCGTAACAATCGACGCGTCGTCAAATAACTCCCTTTTACTGCACCATGACGTTCAATCGCCTCCATCCCGTAATGGGAGCATGTTGGATAAAATCGACATGTGGCTGGCTTCATGGGAGAGATGACTTTCTGATAAAAACGAATTCCTCCCATTAAGACACGTTTCATAACGTCCCTTCTTTCCTCTTTTTTTCTAGTGTAACGCATCTGTCCATCATTTTCAGATGTTCTGCCTTATACTAAAAGCAGATTTAAAAGAAGGATGTGTTGAGATGAAGGCATTAACTTTCCACGAATTTGGAGGTTCTGATGTATTACGCTTCGAAGACGTGCCAACGCCAACAATTACTGAACAGGAAGTTCTGATTGAAATGAAAGCGATCGGTTTGAATTTTGCAGACATCTATCGCCGAAAAGGAAACTATCATTTAGAAGGACAGCCTCCCTATATTTTAGGGTATGAAGGTGCAGGAGTCATCACCGCAATCGGTGTTGCTGTTTCAACGTTCCACGTAGGTCAACGAGTTGCTTTTGCGGATGTCCCGCTTGCGAATGCTGAGTACGTCGCAGCACCCGTTGATAAATTGATTCCGCTTCCTGATGGTATCTCATACGAAACAGCAGCTTCTGTCTTATTACAAGGGTTAACAGCGCATTATTTAACTCGAGATAGCTATCATGTCCAACCGGGAGATGTCGTCTTAGTGCATGCCGCTGCCGGTGGCGTTGGGCAGTTGTTGACACAGCTCATTCGCTTGCTTGGGGCAACTCCGATTGGATTGACGTCTTCTCCTGAGAAAGCACGGATCGCTAAAACTGCTGGCTGTGAATCTGTCTATTTATATTCAGAGAACTGGGTCGAGCACGTACTCGCGCAAACTTCTGGTAAAGGGGTCGATGTCGTTTATGAGTCTATCGGTTCTACCTTAATGGATAGTTTCCATGTCACGAAAGTCCATGGAACAGTTGTCTTCTACGGTATGGCAGGCGGTGATCCTGCACCTGTTGATCCCCGCTTTTTGATGGATACGTCCAAAACATTGACGGGTGGTGATCTTTGGAACGTATTAACATCTTCTGAAGAACGCATCCGTAGATCGGGTGAACTGTTTGATTGGATTCTATCCGACCATCTCACCCTGTCTTCGCCTACAACATTCAGATTATCTGATGGCAAAGCAGCACATGACTTTTTGGAAAGCCGACGCAGCACAGGAAAACTACTTTTGCTCCCTTAACTCGCTTTTTTCGAGACGACTCCCTGCGAGTCGTCTTTTTTATGTGAAATCAAGATTATCGATTGCTTTTTTTTAATGAAGAGAGTAAAGTAAACCTCATCAAAACCTAAAACTCAAACTAGTTTTGAGTTTTAGAAAGGGGATTTGTATTTATGTTTCGCTCAGAATGGAAGAAATTGAAGAGTCCGATGATGATCGTCGTCATTCTCGCCCTCATCCTCGTACCGTTTCTCTACAACTCCATCTTCTTATCTGCATTCTGGGACCCATACGGTCGTACAGAAGATATTAAGGTTGCTATCGTCAACGAAGACAAAGCAACGAAGTTTAAAGGAGAAAAAGTCGACATCGGGGATCAGTTCGTCGACAAACTCAAAAAAAATGATGATTTTGATTGGCAGTTCTTGTCTCAGGACAAAGCCGAAAAAGAACTACGCGACGGAAAAGTCTACATGACGGTTGTCATCCCGAAGAATTTCTCTAAAAATGCAACGACACTACTCGATGATCATCCAAAAAAGATTGAGTTGGAATATTACTTGAACCCAGCCAAAAACTACTCGGGCACACAAATTTCGAGTACGGCTGCCAAACAATTAAACGAAAAGATCCGTAAATCCGTGACAAAACAATACAGTAGTGCGATCTTCGGTGCGTTAAAGAAAATTGCAAACGGTATGGAAAAGGCATCGGACGGTTCTTCTAAACTAGAAGATGGCAACCACAAAACAGCGGATGGTGCTAAAACACTGGCTACGAACCTCGGAAAACTTGCGGATGGCAGTCTGACACTATCTGAAAAGCTCGGGGAAGCAAATCAAGGTTCAAAAAAACTCAGTGACGGTGTCACGACACTCGACGAAAAAACTGCTCTCTTCGCTCAAAAAACGGGTGAGTTGTCTTCTGGGTTGAACACGCTAGACGAAAATGGTGGTAAGTTGCAAGCCGGTGCCGCGCAACTAGAAGACGGAGCAACAAAACTCAGCGGTGGCTCGACACAAGTCCGTCAAGGGGTAGAGCAACTGGCTGCGGGTACGGCTCAGCTCAACGAAAAAATTCCTCAGTTGACGGACGGATTAAATCAACTGGACGAGAAAGCTCAGGCAGCTAATGTATTATTAAATCAATTGAATCAAGATGCTGCACAATCTAAACAAGATCTACGTGCGCGTCGAGAAGCGCTTGAAGCAAATGCCGCTCAACTAAAACAAGTTATTTCCGCTTCTGATCAATTATCAGATGAGGAGAAACAAACGTTACTTGGAACAATTGGAACGTTAGAAGAAAATATTAAAAGCCTCGCTGCGCAAGAAGGGGCAATCGATCAAAGTCTTGCTCAAGCAACCGAAGCGACGAAAAAAATCGGTCAACTTGCTGCTGGCGGTAAGCAAGTCGAGTCCGCCGTATCGCAACTGAACGCAGGTCAAGTAAAACTCGTCGACGGTGCGAAGCAAGTCGAATCTGGCGCACAACAATTAGCAAGCGGACAAAAGACATTCAATGAAAAACTCGGTCAATATACTGCAGGCGTGCATAAAGCGGCAACAGGCGGTACACAACTGGCTGACGGAGCTAATCAACTTTCAGATGGCACACACCAACTCCAAACAGGAGCTAGCGCGTTAACTAACGGGTTAGGTCAATTGGCATCTGGTTCAACTACGATTACAGACGGTATCGGTAAAACGACCGATGGGGCTTCAAAAATCGCGGATGCCAATACGAAACTTGAAGATGGGGCTAAAACGTTGAAGGATGAGCTTAGCAAAGGGGCTAAGGACGCAACTGTCAAGCCTACGAAAGAGCGGGATAACATGCTGGCAGAACCTGTCGTCTTAAAAGAACATGACTATTCGACGGTCAACAACTACGGTTCTGGTTTATCAGCTTACATCCTTAGTATCGCCTTATTCGCAGGTGCCTTGATGTTCTCGTCTGTCTACCAGATTCGTCCAGAACATGGCGAGAGTCTGACATGGCGCTTCCTTGTCGGTAAATTATCACTCATCTTACCGATCGGCGCATTACAAGGTGTCGCAGCGGCTACGGCCATCGTCTATGTTCTCGATTCTGATGTCGCGAGCGTTCCTGCACTCTACGGATTCGCCGCCTTAACAGGTATGACGTTCATCACGATTCTGTTCACGCTCGCGATGCTACTCGGTCGCGTCGGACAATTCCTTGCCTTCCTACTACTTCTGCTTCAAATCGGTGGTAGTGGCGGTACGTTCCCAGTCGAGATGACGCCAAGCTTCTTCCAAGCGATTCACGCCTTCTTACCAATGACGTATTCAGTCGGTGGATTCCGTGAAGCCCTTGGACTTGGTGTGACGGACACCCTCATCTCAAACAGTCAAGTCCTCGCGACCATCCTAGTCGTCGCGTTGCTCATCAGCTTCGTTGGAGGGCTCGGAGCCAAGCGGATTTTACTCTCAACGAAAGTGAGACGAAAACAACATGACACAGTCTGATAAAGAAATACTGATACTAGACTCAGCGATGGCTTGCTTTTCTGAACTCGGTTATAAAGGTACGACGATCGAGCGTGTCGCTCGACGCGCTCATGTCGGGAAACCGACCGTCTACCAACTGTTTGAAAGTAAACTCAATTTGTTCGAATCGCTCGTAACCCGTGTGCTGCAAGAGATGAAAGAAGAAGCAGAACGCGCTTACGTCGAACATGCGACGGTAGAAGAAAATAAGCAAGCAATGATCGATGCTATCGTCTATCATCAGCAACAACATTTGTTCATTCTTCAAATCATTGAAGAAACACGTAATCTTAAATTACAAGAAATGCAAGAATTACGGACACGTATTGAACGACATGTCGTCGAATATCTTAAAACGCTCCTTGAGACTCGCCTTGGACAAGATGATCGTGACGTACCAGTCGATGTCACAGCCTTTCTGATTTTCCGGACGTATATCGCATTGATTGCCGAATGGCCATCGATTGCGCATCCACTTGAGCTCGATACGATTCGTCGTGCCATGCTACGTATTTTATGAATCAAAAAACCGCCGGTCAGTGGATCGGCGGTTTTTCATATTCTCGATTCTTTTCTAAATTCCGTGCCGTTTGACTAGAAGTAACTGTTTTTTCATCCTTCAGTGTGCCAAACAACCAATCTCCCACCGGATTTGACACACCAAACCAGTAGTGTTCATTTTTGAAATGATGTAATAGATGCGTTCTTTTCATCCATTTTCCAAAGCGTGTTCTCGGTTTCAACGGAACGTGTGCCACGTAATGTTTCCATTCATACACAAGCAGCATGACGATCAATCCACTCGCGGCTGCCGCTGTCGAAACGACAGATTGCGTCAGAAAATAGGTCAGAGCAGCAAAGAAACCAAGATTCGGCAAGGAATACCAGACCGGTAAAAACAACAGATGCAGTTCATTCGGATGCGCATGATGATCGTAATGAAGTCGTTTCAACAATTTTCGTCCAAGCACATTTTTAGGCGGTGGTAAATGAAACAAAAAACGATGCGTCAAGTATTCACTGAAGCTAAATACGATCAGTCCAAGACAAAAGAATAATATAGTCGTCCAATGAAACGGCTGAGCAAGGACATAACTACTGACCGCAATCAGTAATACGAGCATCATCAAAATATCCGGAAACAGAAAAAAACGACGATAAATATTTGACATTGGTGCTTTCCCCTTTCTCTTTCGTTACAGCGTATAATCGCACGTTCATCGATTCGTCACGTTTTTTACTTCAAGTCGTGTAGTCATTCTCGCTCCCTCCCTTATACTAAATAGAGAATGGAGTGATGATCACTTTGAGTTTATCGACCGGAATCATCTTCGTGTTACTCGCCTATACACTCATGTCGCTTTACGACATGTGGCAGGTATACCGGATAACGAGCAAGCTTTGGATGTTTGTATTATTTCTTGCAACATTAATCAGTCTCATCGTTGCCTTTTTTGTGGCCCCTGTCCTTGCGCTATTCTTTTACTGGTCACGCCATCCATTGAAACGAAACATCGGTATCGTGTTACTGATTGTCGTTTGTCTTATCTCAATCATGACAAAATTGTCGTCTTGATTGAATTCCTTCATGAACTACTCATGAAGGTTTTTTCATGTCCTACTACCGAAGAAGAGTCGGCGCATCAACTCACGTTCCGGCATCTCCGTCGTTTTGAGAACGTCTAAAAATGGTCGATCATCATATGAAAGCTTCAGGATTTCTGAACGGACTTGGTCCTTCTCCCAATCGATGATTGCTACTGGAGCAATAGCTGTTTCCTGACATCCAAGTGCACCTGGATTAATAAAGAGCGTTTGCTCTGTCTCGACTTGTTGCGCTGGATGATGGTGACCGAAACCAATGATCCGCGCCTCACTTCCAGCAAACAGGACGGATAAGTTTTCTTTCGTTCCATCCACCGCTTGCTTTAACGGCTCTTCACCAATCTTCTTCGTCTGGTCGGCATAAGCATAGTGCGTCAGGTGCATCGTTTGTTCCTGATGCATGATATTTAAGACACGCGGTAAACGTTCCAAATACTTTTGATTTTCTTGCGTCAACGTATCCGCAATCCATTGATGGTGCTCTTTCGCATGGCGGTAACTATCGGGATAGTTCTCCCCATGGATTAAAGCAAGGACACATTCATCATGATTCCCAGAAATCGTTTGAATATCTGGTCGTTGCTTCAATAGATCAATGACTTCATTATGCTCTGGTCCAATGCCGACAAGATCACCGAGACAATAGACGGCATCGATCTCTGGTTGTTGATCAAGATAGGACAATACTGCACGTAATGCTGATGCATTACCATGAATATCTGTAAAAAGCATCACTTTCATGTAAACGCCTCCATTGTTGGTACATTAGGATTTCCCGATGATACCGTGAATTCCTGTCAGATTTCAGGAAAAAATAAATTGTCAGAAAATATTGATTATTAATCAAGAGCATGTTAGGCTTAGAAAAATTCACAGAGAGGGGCACGATCGAATGATTCCGACGCAACAGCCATTTAACCAAGTCGGCCGACTGATTATTCTATGCATGAGGGACTGAAAACTTTTCCGATGATGAAACGGAAATGATTTTTGGGCCCTTCTTTCGATGCATCGAATGAGGCGCCCGCACAGAATGAGTGGCGCCTATCCCAAAAACGGATAGGCTTTTTTCATGGCAAAAAATAGAGATAGATAGAGAGAGGATGACAACGTTGAAAGAATATGCGATGGATCGAATGGTAAAAGTATCAGCTGGAATGGCAAATGCCGTTCTTGTAACACTCGGTGTCGGACTCCTGATTGAGACACTCGGAAATCTTCTACATATCCAAATGCTACTGACGATTGGTGGTGTCGCAAAAGTACTACTCGCCCCTGCACTTGGTGCCGGTATTGCCTTTCAGCTCGGAGGAAATACACTTGTTCTGTTCAGCGCGATGATCGCAGCGACGATCGGTGGTGCCGCTCTTCAATCAACTGCTTCTGGACTCGTTCTTGTACCCGGTCAGCCGATCAGTGCGTTACTCGCAGCTGCCGTCGCTGTATACGTCGGAAAACGTATGACTGGAAAAACGAAATTTGACATGATGGTCATCCCGATGAGTGCTGTCCTTGCTGGCGGCGTGACTGGAATCGGTGCTGCTGCCGTCACGACACCACTCCTTACAAAATTCAGTGCCATGATCACAGCATCCGTTGAATCATCTCCAATCGCAACTTCTCTTGTCATCGCACTCATCTTTAGTGTCTTATTGATGTCTCCTGCTTCGTCCGCTGCACTCGCTATCGCTTTGCAACTTGATCCTGTAGCAAGTGCCGCTGCACTGATTGGCTGTTCCGCTCAATTCGTCGGCTTCACGTTGATGGCATACCGTCAGACGGATCCAGGTGGTTTGATTGCTTCATTCTTTGTAACACCTAAAGTACAATTCCCGAATATCGTTAAAAATCCACGTCTTGTCGTTGCACCGTTTCTCGCAGCGATGATTTCAGCTCCTGTCGCGACGCTTCTTCTCTCTTTGAAAGTACCGTACGAACTCGCAGGACTTGGATTAAATTCGATGATTGCCCCACTCAATATTTTCGTCAACCAAGGTCCTCAGGCGTTCCTCGTCTTCTTCTTGACTGGTGTCGTTCTACCTGGCGTCTTGACGCTCGTCTTCTATCGATTGACGACCGTCGCAGGGTGGACGAAGCGTGGCGATCTTCATCTTGAAATTCAATAAAACAATTTACCTCCCTTCCAACTATTCCTGATTGATTTCGGGAATAGTTTTTTTAACGCAAAAAAAAATCGTCCCTTCGAAAAGGAACGATTTCGGTATGATTCTGACTGGGCTCGAACCAGCGACCTCTACCCTGTCAAGGTAGCGCTCTCCCAGCTGAGCTACAGAATCATGCTGTGTTGTTACTGGGTATATTTTTATTATAGCAGCATATCGAAAAGTGTAAAGCCTTTTTCACAAAAAAATTATCTTTTTCCAAGAAAGATCTTTTTAAATAAAAACAGTTTTAAAGTTGCGGGTTCTATGAGTGTCCTCTACTATGTAAATAAGCACATATAAAAAGAAAGGAGCGTTCATATGAACTTTTTAACCCGATTTAGTTTGAAGAACTCGGTTGCTGTCTTCATCATTGCAATCCTATTGATTTTAGGAGGCGTGTATTCCTTCTCACAATTAAAAGTTGATCAGTTCCCGGAAATCGAGTTTCCTCAGATTTCAATCGAAGCGGTTTACCCTGGTGCATCACCTGACGATGTCGATAAACAAGTCGTCTCAAAGCTTGAAACTTCCCTTAAAGGAATTGAAGGGGCTACCAAGCTAACAAGTTCTTCTTATGAAAGTATCGGTATCTTAAACATCGAATTCCCGTTCGATACCGATATGGATAAGGTCGAACAACAAATCGATGCTGCCATCCAAGATGCGAATCTACCGGAGGAAGCAACGACGAAATTAAATCGTCTGTCCTTTGGATCGTTCCCGATCTATAATATCTCCTTCTTTAGCAAGGATGGTAAAGACATCGAAAAAATCCTTAAGGAAGACATCGAGCCTGAACTTAATAAGATTCCAGGCATCAACAGCGTGTCGGTTGGTGGCTATAAGGATGATCTCGTTCAAATCACCGTCGATAAGGAGAAAGCGACGGAAGCGGGTCTCTCGCTCTCAAGCATCAAGGAACAAATCAATGGAAAGTATGTCTCGTTCCCATCTGGTCAGCTATCAGAAAACGATTCGAAAATTCCGATTCGTGTTGAGGAAAAACTAGAAAATCTAGATAAACTAAAAAATCTACAATTAACACCTGCTACAGGTGCAACTAGTTCATCAAGTAACGGTCAAACAGGTGGTTCATCTGCTGGCGGTCCACCACAAGGTGCAACGCAAGGACCACCAAGTACAACAGGTGGTGCAGCTGCAGATCAGGCGTCTGAACCTGCAGAGCCGATTCGCCTAGAGGATATCGCAAAAATCGAAGCCGTCTCACAACAAAGTGAAAAAACACGTTACGATTTAAAAGATTCCTTATCGATGGCAATCACGAAAAAACAAGATGCCAATACGGTCGAAATCGCAGATGAAGTCACGAAGATCCTCAATAAATATGACGACCAAGTCGACTATACGATTGGGATTGATTCAGCGAAGGATATCGAGGAGTCCGTTGCGACACTCGTCAAAGAAGGATTACTTGGTGCCCTCTTCGCATCACTCGCTGTACTCTTATTCTTGCGGAACATCCGCGCGACGATCATCGCCATCGTCTCGATTCCATTGTCATTACTCATCGCCGCTATCTTCTTGAACTGGCAAGATATCTCCCTGAACATCATGACACTTGGTGGGATGGCTGTTGCAGTCGGTCGTGTCGTCGATGATAGTATCGTTGTCATCGAGAACATCTTCCGGCGCGTCCGAAAATCCGAATCCGGTATGACGGATGAGATCATCGAACAATCGACAAAAGAGATTCTAAAAGCAATCACGTCATCAACGCTGACGACCGTCGTCGTCTTCCTACCGATTGGATTTGTCGGTGGGATTACTGGTAAGTTCTTCTTACCGTTCGCTTTGACGATTATTTTCTCATTACTTGCGTCACTACTCGTTGCGATCACGATCGTACCGATTCTCGCAAAATTTGCCTTCAAGAAGGTACCAGCAGAAGAAAAAGAAGGCGCTCTCCAACGTTGGTATGGCAAGCTGATTGAAAAATCACTCTCGCACAAGGCGATCATCTTGATCGTATCGTTCGTCCTTCTCGGTGGTTCCCTAGCGATCGTACCGCGTCTCGGCTTTACGTTCATTCCGAACGAGGCATCGAAGACCTTGACGGCATCGCTCGAACTTCCGGCTGCCACATCACTTGAAAAAACAAGTGACGTCTCGTTTGAGATGGAAAAAATGTTTGATAAAGAAAAAGCCATTGCTGACGTGACGACTTCTGTCGGAGCACGTGACTTCACGACAGGCTTACGTCTCGATAATAAAGCAAGTTACTTCTTGAATCTAAAAGACGGTGTAAACGTCGAGAAAACGATCAAGTCACTTGAAACACAGATGGAAGACATCGCTCAAGATGAAAACGTCGATGTCAAAATCAGTGTGGCTGAACTATCGACAGGTGGTCCTCCGTCGAATAACAACGTCGATGTCGACTTGTTCTCGAACGACCTCGAAGCCCTTCAAGAAGCGGCAAAACTCGTCGAGGATAACATGTCGAAAAATAATGATTTGAAATATATCACGAACAACTTCAGCGAAAAACAAAAGCAGTATCTCGTAGAAATCGATCCTGAGAAAGCAAGTGATCGCGGACTATCTGGTTTCCAAATTCTCGGTACCGTCAACGATCAAACGAAGCCAGTCACGGTCGGAACGCTCAATCTCGACAATAAGGATCAAGACGTACAATTATCTTATGAAGAAGGACTCGTCTCGAAAGAAGATCTCGAAGATGTCCAACTCTTCTCAGCAAACGGTCCTGTCGCTTTAAAAGATGTTGCGAATGTCAATGAAGTCGAGACCTTCACATCGATTCAGAAACTCGACGGAAAAGTATATGCTCGCGTATCTGGACAAGTCAAAGGAGACGACGTTCAAAACGTTTCGAACGCTGTAAAAGCTGACGTCGAAAAAATCGATTTACCAGACGGTGTCTCACTGACAAGTGGTGGCGGAAATGACGATACGGTCGAAATCTTCCAATCACTCGGAATTGCGATCGTCGTTGCAATCGGACTTGTTTACCTGACAATGTTGATCACATTCGGAAAAGCTCGGATTCCGTTCATCATCTTGTCCTCTCTGATTTTTGTTCCGATTGGTTCACTCGTCACGCTCTTCCTTGCGAATGAACCATTGTCTGTTAGTGTCATGATCGGCTTCCTGATGTTGATCGGAATCGTCACCACGAACGCAATCGTTCTCGTCGACCGCATTGGTCAAAACGTCGGACGTGGTATGCCGATCCGCGAATCATTGATTGAAGCTGGTAAAACGCGATTACGCCCAATCCTAATGACCGCATTTGCAACAATCATGGCATTGGTACCTCTCGCATTAACCACTTCTTCAGGAACATTGATCTCAAAAGGTCTTGCCTTGACGGTCATCGGTGGATTAACGACTTCTACGTTGTTAACACTTATCATCGTTCCTGTCGTCTATGAATTGTTCTTCTTCAAAAAAGCAAAAAAAGAACGTACGACTAAGTAAATGCACATGAAAAGGAGCCTATCGCGATCCAAGCGATAGGCCCCTTTCGTTCTATCAGGCTTACGACTCTAACTGTTCATCCGTTCGTTCTAATGTACCATCATGTTGCGCTACTAATCCGTCAAGAACGGATGGTTCAAACTCTTCACCGATCGCGATAATTCCTGTTTGTCCAGGTGGAATGACACCGAGTGTTCGTTTGAACGTTTCTTGGATTTCTTGATTTTCCTTCATGTCTTTCGATCCACCAATCAGCATACCCGTCATCGAACCAAGCAAGATGCCAAATGGTCCACCTAAGATACCAACGGCCATTCCAATCAATGAGCCTTTGACGGCGCGATTCGATCCGCTTAGGTCTACAGCATCTTCAAACGAAAAAGCACCATTCTCATTTCGCTTGATGACGGCAACCTGTTCGAAATCGACTTGACCTCGTGCATGATATTTCTTCAATTCACTAAATACTTGATAGGATGTCGCTTCTTCTTTGAACGTAAACGTCATGATGTGATGTTTCGCATCTTTTTTTGCCATTCGTTCCACCTCTTTCACCCGAGACGAATAACGGACTAAGCCAACATCCTCTATTTACCATGTTTTTAAGGAGTCGAAACCTTTACTGGTTTCCATGGTGCGAGGTGGAAATACTCCTCCATTGTTAATCCACTGACTTTTAGACGAGCGGCAAGCGTTGCTCCGACATACCGATAGTGCCAGCTCTCATACGTATAACCCGTCCAAGATTCTTTACCAGATGGATAACGGAGATGGAAGCCGTAGCGGTGAGCATTCGCAAACAACCATTTTGCCTCTTTTGTTTTTGAAAAGCTGAACGTGGCGTATTTTGTTGAATCAGCGCCTCCGATATCAAACGCAAGACCTGTTTGGTGTTCACTTTTCCCGGGTTCCGCACTATACGTACTCGCCTTCTCATATCCATCACGCGCAACATATTTATCAAACAACGTTTTTTGATAGGCATAGGAGCGATAAGTACTAAATGCAACGAGCGTAATTCCCTCTTTTTTAGCCGCTACACGCATTTTCTCAAACGCTGCTCTTGCTTGTTGATTCTCACCAGGAGCGTATGTCGAGCGGAGCGCTAAGTTCTTATTCGCGATGAGAGTATGACCGATCCGTTTTCCACCGATTTGTTCATCCGTTAGTAGATATTTTGTGCTCGCATAACCAATCTTCGTACCATATTGTACTTTTGACCAGGTACCGACTTTCGACAGTTCCGTCACATAGATCCCTGTTGGAATAACCGTAAGACTCGGTTGCTCGAGTGATGCCCCTTGACGTAAATGAAGGGATGTCTTGGCTTGACGATAAGAAGATGTTGATGCATCGACTGCTGGTATGTAAGTCGTCGTGGACGTAACCGTAGCTATCACTGCCAATGTCATGATGAATATCTGTTTTCTCTTCATTTTCGATTTTCACTCCATCTAATAATATTTACATTCCATATTTTAGATTAGAATACCATTCTTTTTTTCAAACATGGTTCTTTCGGAATGCTTGTCATGAAAATGAAGTATTTCTGAAGTTTTCTAAATGTAGCTTAAGGACGAATTACAATGGGTAAATAACGATGTATGCGTTTTCGAAACATGATTCTGATGTAGAAAGGAGTAGCGTACGTGTCACTTTGGGAATGGATTTTCAGTATCGGTAGCATCTGCTGGATTGGCGAGATGATTCGTTTCCGGAATCGCTCCGAGTCTAAGTCAGGCGCAGCAGAACAAGTTAGTTTTTATTTGATTTTCCTTGTCCTAAGCGGAACGATCGTCTGCGCTTTCCTCTTTGCGAATGAAACTGTTTCTTCTGTCATGCGCATCTCTTCATGCATTTTATTATGGTGTGGTGTTTCCTTACGCCTATGGGGAATTCTCCACTTAAAACAACAGTTCACTCGTCATGTCGTCGTGGCGTCTGGTGATCAGCTCGTCAGTAGCGGTCCCTATCGCTTTTTACGTCACCCGTTATACAGTGGGTTGTTGTTGATTACGATGAGCTTCCCCCTGTTCACCGGTCAGTTCGGACTTTTCATTCTCTCCGGACTTCTGATGTTCATTTTCTTGCTCTACCGGATTCGAATCGAAGAAGCGATGTTAACGAAAGGTTTTGGACCCGCCTATACGGTATGGGCTGCAAAACGAAAACGATTGATTCCATTCATCTACTAAAGGAGAAGTGATCCATTTGAAGAAACGTGCAATCGTCATTGGAGCTGGTCTTGCTGGTATGTCTGCTGCCATTCGTTTGGCTGGAGATGGTTATGCAGTCACGATGCTTGAAAAGAATGCGAACGTTGGAGGGAAACTGAATCAACGTAGTGGAAAGGGATTTACTTTCGATACCGGTCCTTCTATCTTAACGATGCCTTGGGTACTCGAACAACTCTTCTCAAGCGTTCATCGTAACTTGGATGATTACTTAGAAATCGAGCGCATTGAACCGCAATGGCGTACATTCTTTGAGGATGGAACAAAAATCGATGTCAAAGGTGACTTACCTGGAATGCTCGAAGAAGTCGAGCACGTCTCGTCACGGGCTGATTTTGTCGAATTGTTCCGGTACTCCAAACAAATGTACGACTTGTGCCTCGACAGTTTTTATAAATACAGTCTTGAAGATTTAAAGGACTTAAAAAAATACCATACGATGTCTGATTTATTAAAGATGGACCCGATGAATACCGTTGCGACCGGAACCAAAAAACATCTCAATGATCCGTATCTCGAACAGCTATTCAACTATATGGTCATGTATGTCGGTTCCAACCCATATCAGGCACCTGCTGTCTTCAATCAGATGATTTATGTTCAAATGGGTCTCGGTATCTATTATGTCAAAGGTGGGATGTACCAAATCGCGCGTGCCATGAAACGGTTACTTGATGAGCTCCGTGTCACAGTTCACCTCAACTCCCCCGTTGAACAAATCGTCCTTGAAAATAAAAAAGCGGTGGGCGTTCTATCAAACGGAACATTCCATGCAGCCGACATCGTCGTCTCAAACCTTGAGGTCATCCCGACTTACGAACGGATCGTTCCGGAGAAAAAAGCCCGGAAACAGGCAAAAAAATTACAAGCGTCGTTTGCCCCTTCCGTTTCAGGTCTTGTCCTATTGCTCGGTGTAAATCGTGAGTATCGCGGGCTAGCGCATCATAATTTCTTTTTCTCAGAAAATCCAGAGCGTGAATTCGCCCAAATGTTCAAAGAAGGTACTCCTCCAGAGGATCCAACGATTTATGTCGGTGTCTCGTCAAAATCCGACGCTTCCCAAGCTCCTGAAGGGAAGGATAACTTATTCGTCTTGACACACGTTCCACCGCTAACACTTCAAAAAGGTGAGGTCGACTGGGATGCGTACCGCGAAGTCGTTCTCGATAAACTGGAGCGGATGGGACTTCATGGACTTCGGGAATCGATCGAGTTTGAATATCGCTTTACCCCAGAGGATTTGAAAGAATTATACGGTCCAAACGGTGGATCGATTTATGGTGTCGCAGCCGATCGGAAGAAAAATGGTGGATTCAAGATTCCATCGAAGAGTGACTTGTACGAAGGACTTTATTTCGTTGGTGGGTCGACACATCCAGGCGGCGGTGTACCAATGGTCACCTTGTCCGGTCAATTAACAGCTGATTTGATCCGAAAACATGAAGGTGCTGTTCCTACGCCTTAAGATTTCTCCAATTACAAAAGAGACGGAAACTGATTCACTCATCAGTTCCGTCTCTTTTTTTACTTTGTATTCGTCAAAAGTGGTACGACATGAATGTCCGCCTTTTCTCCTAATCTCACATCCATTCGACATACGGCTGGCATTGGTAAGGATTTCCAAAATGCGTAATCAAACGTCGAATCAAATGTTTCTAAGAGTAACACCATGATGTTTCCGTGTGTTCCAAGAACGACTATTTCGTCAGGATGCTTCTCCACTAGTTCGTCGATGAATGGCCGAATGCGTTGCGACGCTCCGTTGTTCGTTTCGCCTCCATACGGATTTTCATTCGGATGTTGCCATACATATGTGACCGCTGCTTGAAAATCGTCAAGCTCTCCCGGTGCTAACAATCGCTCTCGTAGTTCCTCTACCTCAATGATTGGTTGTTGACGTGCCTCCGCAAGCGGTGCAATCGTCTCGATCGCCCGTTGATACGGGCTGCTGTAGAACCTGTCGATTGGAATTTCTTGAAACGTTTCAAGTAAACGTATCGCATCTGCTCGTCCTTTATCGGAAAGTGGCCGTTTCCGTTCATCTGGTGAATATGTCGAGTGTGCGTGCCGTACGAAATAGAGTGTCGTCATGTTTTGATTTTCCCCTTTATTGGTGTGTCCATCGGTATCCGATTCCGCGAACTGTTTCGAGATGCTGTTCAATCGGAAAACCGCAAACACGTAGTTTTTCTCTTAAATGTCTGATATGCGAGTCGATCGTCCGCTCGTCTACAGACGCTTCCGCTCCCCATAACATCGTCGTTAGTTGATCGCGTGTCCAAACACGTCGTGGAGAATCTAAAAATACACCTAACAACTCAAACTCCGTCTTCGTTAACGAAATCTTTTGTTGGAGGTAACTACAACGATAGCTTTCCCGGTCATAGGATAGACCATCATACTGTTGCTGTAATAAAACTTCCATTCGCCCGATCAGTTCCCCTTCTTGAATCGGTTTTGATATGTAATCATTCGCTCCTACTTCTCGTGTCCGAATGATGTCTTCCCGCTGATTCCGAGCCGTAACCATCAAGATTGGGATGTTAGAGTGTTCTCGAATGAGACGACAACATGTCCAGCCATCCATATCCGGCATCATGACATCTAGTAAAATCAGGTCGAATACGTGCTGACGGCAGAGATCAAGAGCTTGTTGCGCAGAATCCACAAGCTGACACGTGTACCCATACGGCTGAATATACAGTTTGAGCAGTTCAAGCATTCTTGGTTCATCATCTACGATCAATACATGCGGCATTTTATTTCTCCTTCCACTGCAGTGTCACTTGTGTTCCATGTCCAAGCTGACTCTTGATGTTCAATTCTGCTCCATGTGTCTGAGCAATTGCTTCAACGATGGAGAGTCCGATTCCAGTTCCTCCATGTTTTCGAGAACGAGATGCTTCCGTTCGGTAGAGCCGTTTCGTTACATGAGGTAAAGATTCTGCAGCGATCCCTTCTCCTGTATCTTCGATTTGAATGAAAGCCCCTACTGCGTTGACACCATAACGAACGATAATTTTTCCCGACGTCGTATGTCGCCGTGCATTTTCAACAATATTCACGATCATCTGGCGGAGCTGCTGAGCGTCACCCATCACTTCTATTCGCTCACCTTCTATCTCGAACGAAACATTTTCTTGTTCGATGTCCAGGCGCATCAATCGTATCACTTGATGAATCAAGTCTTCGACATCGACAGGTTTTCGTTCCATCATAAAAGCATTCGCATCAATGCGTGCTAACCAAAATAATTGCTCAATCCATTCATTCATTTGCTGACTTTCTTCTCGAATGATCGTAACGTAGCGTTGTTGCTCATCCGGCGTCAACGTTTGACGTTCGAGAATGTCCGCGTATCCCTTTATATATGTCAATGGTGTTCGTAGTTCATGAGATACGCTTGCTAAAAATTCGGATCGTTCCCGATTCAAAAAATCGAGATCTTGTTTTAATTGCTGAATCGAACGCGCCAATTGTCCCAGTTCGTCTTGTCGATCAATCGGCAACGCTCCATCTTCCCCATCTAATAGACGTGCCGTCGCTTTTTCCATTTGAACCAGCGGACGAGAGATGAGTCGGGTCGTCCAAATGCTTGCCGCACCTGCTAATAAAAGTGCGAGCAGACCCACTTGGAAAAACTGCTGTTTCAACGGATTAAGTACGTGATCCACGATTGCTTTAGAAGCGAACATGAAGACATGACCCTGATGTTTCCCGTCGATGGTGATGGGACTGTCCGTCATTAAAAAGTCACGCATCGTCACGATTTTTCCTTGTTGACGGTAATCGAAATCCGTATGCTCTAGCACACTTTTCATCTCATTCGACAAAGGTCGTGACGCTTCGAGTCGTTTTCCATCTGCATCAGTGATCACTACAGTAAACGATGAATCTGCTTCCATCATGCTGACATGGCGCATCGTCGTTTGGTCATAGGAATCGACAAGGACATCACGATGGGTATTTCCTCGGTTCAGTAAACCGTCCACTACTTCCTGCGTTCGTGTTTGAGACAACTGATAATACAACGTCCCAAACAACACACTGCCACAAATTAAAAATGCCGCAAGCACGATCCCTCCGACCGAGTATGAAATACGACGCATGACGATTCCTCCTTTTCCTCTCCACTTTTAGTATAGCTAAAAAAAACGCGATCGACGCAGACAAACAAAACTGTCACCTCATCTGCACACGATTTGCACATACGCTGGGTATAGTAAAAAAGACTAGTGAATTCAGGAGGGTTTTATTATGAAAAAATCATTGACGTTAACCGCACTGGCTCTTAGTTCTACGCTTTGGCTCGGTGCATGCGGATCCGCTTCAAATGACGAAGGAAGCAATAGCGACTCACACGACATGTCTCATGGAGATATGATGCATTCGAGTGATGGAAAGATACCGTCTGGTCTAAAGGAAGCCAGTGATCCGACTTATCCGAAAGGAAGCAACGTCACGTTGACGACGAATCATATGGATGGAATGAACGGAGCTAAAGCAACGATTGCGGGAGCTTATGATACCGTCGTCTATGCGATTAGTTACAAACCGACTACTGGTGGAAAGATAGTGAAAAATCATAAATGGGTCATTCAGGAAGAACTCGATCCCGTTCCAACTAAGCCACTGCAAGTTGGTGATGAAGCGACTGTCAAAGCGGATCATATGAAGGGTATGGATGGAGCTAAAGCGACGATTGACGAAGTAAAAGAAACGACGGTTTATATGGTGAACTATGAACCAACGGACGGTGGAGAGATGGTGAAAAATCATAAATGGGTCACAGAGGATGAGATAAAGAAATAATAAAAAAAAGCCCGCTTTTCCTTTAAAGGAGAAGCGGGCTTTCGGTATGATTCTGACTGGGCTCGAACCAGCGACCTCTACCCTGTCAAGGTAGCGCTCTCCCAGCTGAGCTACAGAATCATGTTTGCAGTACGTTATGTACTTGCTAGGACATGTATTAATATATCAAGAAACTAAAAGGCTGACAAGTCTTTTTCTGAAAAAAAATAAAAAATTTAAAATGGGGGAATCCACCCCGCTTCCCCCATTTTGAATGACTTACAGGAAGGTTGATACTCGATCAATCGGTAAACGTAGTGCCGGACGTTTTTTCGCATCTTCAACCGCTTTTCCGACAGCAATCAGCATGACTGGTACATACCGTGACTCGGTGATGAACGTTTCCGCAAAACGTTGATGATCAAATCCACCCATTGCGAGTGTTGATAATCCACGCGCTTCTGCCGCAAGCATCAATTGCATCGCAGCAAGGCTCGCATTCGACATAGCCGCGTCGCGTCCATACGCCTCACTTTGATAAGCGCCTTCTACCTGTGCCTTGATCGAATCAAACAGATCCTCTGTCATGCCACCTGCTTCCACTGCTGGACCGTACACTGGATTGTAGTTTCGATTAGCTTGAACATCACCTAAGATCGCAATGACTGCTGAAGCCGAAGTGATAGCCGGCTGATTGTATGCGATCGGTGCAAGCTGCTGCTTCGCTTCTTCCGAATGAAAGACCGTGAAATGCCAGTGTTGCAAATTCCAAGCACTCGGCGCGGCTGTCGTCCATTCTAATAGTTCTTCTACTTCCTGTTTTGAAAGCTTGAACGTTTCGTCGTAATGACGAACGGAACGTCTTTCTGTTAAGACACGCATTGTATCAAGTGTTGCCTGTGTCATGTGTAAATCCCCCTTATCATTATCAGATTACTTAGATATCGTAGCATGTCTTATTTTCATTGTCCTCTATCAATACTTCAAACGAATCTACTGTTATAAAACAATAGTTGACGTTCAACTTCTGTACTAATACAATAAAATCAAGAAAAAAGATCATTGCGTTTACTTTGAAGGAGGAAAAACACATGGAACAACCCCTTTACCAAGAAGCATCTGCTGCATTCTATCGTGAGCTTCCCGTCAAGACGTGTGCCCATTGCGGAAAAGAGATGGATGAACAATGTGAATCCTATCAAACGGAATGCGATGAGTGTGCTGTAACAGAACACTAAATAATACATGAAACAATCACTTACTTAGTGGTTGTTTTTTTATTTCTTTTAAACTCTTTCTAAATAAATCAATATTTTTTAGAAAAATCGATTTTCCGTCATCTTTTTGTCATCTGTTTGTTACAAAAGAAACAGTCAGAATGTTACATTATCTGTATATGATATTTTTGACAAAAGGAGCGACAGACAACGATGGATCCATTTACCTCAAGCCACGCTAGCGAACTCGGTCCACGACCGCGTACAAAAAAAGAAAGTTTTTCCCTCGGTTTTTCTTACTTCTCACACTGGTCTTTCTCGGAGTTGGGGGATATGTCGCTTTCCGATATGTTTTTACTCCTGAACAACATTCCATTACGACAGGTAAATCCATTATTGAAGTGCCTGTCGTCAATATGGAAAAAGCACGCGTGGAAAAATGGAATGGTGTGACGAAAAAAGTCGCTTATTTAACATTCGAGGATGGTCCATCCGCATTAACACCGGACTTACTTCGAACATTGGATCAACTTCAGACTCGTGCCACTTTCTTTTATCTCGGAACACAAGTAGATGCTTTTCCACAAGAAGTCAAAGCTGCTGCTAAAGCTGGACACTATATCGGATTACACGGGGAAACACACGATTACGATACATTGTACGAAAAAGGAAAGTATGTCTCAGAGATGCAAAGTGTTCAGAAGAAAATCCATGAGTTGACGAAGCTAACACCACATTTGACACGACCACCTTATGGCTCTGATCCAGGCATCACAAAAAAAATGGCATCTGCCATTCATTCAGCAGACTTCCGTGTGTGGGACTGGTCGATCGATTCAATGGACTGGTATTACAAAGATAGTGCAAAAGAAGTCGCGAATACAGTCATTCGGCGAGCAGAGCGTCCGTTTGAAATCATTCTCTTACATGAACAACCACAAGCCATCAAAGCACTTCCAGCCATTGTTGCCGGACTTCAGAAAAAAGGCTATCAATTCGCGATTTATGATGAAGATTTCCATATTCCGTACAACTTCGCGCAACACTCGAATTTATAAGGAGTTACTATCCAGATGAAAAAAACATTCGTAGCAGTACTGTTCCTGTCGAGCTTTGGACTCGCTGCCTGTTCCAACGATTCACCAACCTCTCTTCATGAACAGCTAGAGCAACAAGTCAAAGGTGAAGAGAAAGCATTCACGCTAGCTGATCAACGTGCTCGTAAGGACGAAATTTCAGTTAATACGTATCAAGCCGTTCTTGATGCAGGTGCTGAAGAAATCAAACGCTCTCAAAATGAACGAGAGGAATTAGAAGCCTTAAATGACGAACGGCTTGCTTTATTGAAACAAGAAGAAACGTTACGTAAAGAAACGTACGCTGAACTTGATCTTGAAGAATTGCAGGATGCTGTCAACCAACTTGATGGTAAAGCAAAAACAGAAGGAACTGCCTTAGTGACAATCATCAAGGAACGCCAGCAGACGTTTCAAACGTTCTCGAAAACGTATCGACAAGCGATGGACGCCGAAAAGAAAGTGCTTTCACGCTTGACGAAAAAACCGGATTTCGTTAAGATTGATGAGTCAACAGCGGATTTAAATCGTTTAACACGGAAAGCTACCGCGTCATTAAAGAAGTGGAATACGCTGACCGTTCAGTATAATCAAACGAAAACCCGGCTGTATCGTTTGCTCGACACATCAACTCAATAAATCACACAGGTTGCAACCAAACCCTGTCCAAAAAACCTGGACAAGGCCCCGTTGCAACCTTTTTTGTGTGGTTTTTACTAAAAATGGAGGGAAATTATTCATGCATCGCTCAAAAGCCACTTTATTCGTTCTCATCGGCGCTATCAGTTATGGTGTCCTCTCAACGATCGTCAAACTCGCTTATGCTGCTGGATTCAACTCAGCAGCCGTTTCAGGTAGTCAATTTTTCTTCGGCTGGCTGATGATTTTCGGACTTGCCTTATTTACGAAAAATCTTCGTCTCGATCTCAAAACAGCTGGTCTTCTCATGCTGATCGGTATCTCAAGTGGTACAACTGGTTATCTGTACTATCAAAGTCTTCAAACCGTATCCGCATCCGTTGCAATTATTCTCTTATTCCAATTTACTTGGATCGGAGTCATCATCGATGCGCTCGCATTCAGACGCTTACCATCTCGCGCACACTTCTTGTCTGCGATTCTATTGATTGGTGGAGCCATTCTTGCGAGTGCTGCTTACTCGAGCCCACTCGACCTGCGTGGAACATTATTCGGTCTTGGAGCGGCTGTCAGCTTCTCGATTTTCTTACTCGCCAGCGGACGCATCGCCAATCATTTACCCGTCATTAAGAAAAGTTTTTACATGATGACAGGTGGTCTTGCTTTCGTCATGACGATGTATCCACCGACAACATTCTTGTCGTCTGCGAACTTCGAAAATGGACTTCTGTTATACGCGATTCCGCTCGGTCTGTTCGCGTTGATTTTACCACCGCTCTTATTTGCTGCTGGCGCACCTCATCTCTCCCCAGCAAGCGTTTCTTTACTTGGAGCGGCTGAACTACCGACAGCAGTCATCTGTTCCGTCTTAATTTTAGGAGAACATCTGATGAGTTCCCAATGGATCGGGATCGTCATCATCTTGATCGGAATCTTTTATCCAATTTATCGCTCAAGCAAAACAGCATCTGTTGCGAACGTACAGCAAAACGACCTTTCCTGAGCTCAGGAAAGGTCGTTTTCTTTACTTCTGTCGTTTCATCGCATCCGCAACGAACTCGACGTCCGTGCCGATGATGATTTGAACGCTAGTCGCCCCCATCTTCATGACACCTTTTGCTCCAGCCGCTTTAATCGCTGCTTCGTCAATGATGTTTGGATCTTTGACTTGAAGACGTAAACGTGTCGCACAATTGTCAATCGACGTGACATTTTCTGTTCCTTTTAGTCCCGCAAAGATGCGTGCTGCTTGTTGCTCATATTTATCGTCTGAATCTGTCAAAACGACTCCCGTGTCTGTGACGAGCGATTCATCTTCACGACCTGGTGTTTTCAAATCAAATTTCGTGATCATGAAGTAGAACAGGAAGTAGTAGACGACCGCGAACGCGAGACCAACCGGGATGAGAAGTAATGGTTTTGTGGCAATCCCGAAGTTCAAGGCATAATCAATGAAACCAGCCGAGAAGGAGAAGCCATGTAAAATACCAAGTAAGTTAACGATGGCCATCGATAGACCTGTTAAAACTGCATGAATGACATATAAAACAGGTGATAAGAACATGAACGAGAACTCGATCGGTTCCGTGATACCTGTCAAGAAGGACGTCAATCCAAGACCAATCATCGCTCCAGCAACTGCTTTTCGATTTTCCTTACGCGCAGCCATGACGATCGCAAAAGCTGCAGCCGGTAAGGCGAACATCATGATTGGGAAGAAGCCCGCTTGATAAATCCCAGCTGTCGGATCTCCAGCGAAGAAGCGCGCGATGTCACCATTCGCGACCGTACCATCTGCTTTTTCATATGAACCGAAGACGAACCAGAAAATATTATTTAAGACGTGGTGTAAGCCGACAGGAATCAAGAGACGGTTAAAGAACCCAAATAGAGCAGCGCCTCCTGCACCAAGACCAACCATCCATTCACCAGCACCGTTGATGCCTTGCTCGATGAACGGCCAGACATAACCAAAGATGAAAGCAAGTACGAGCATGACCGCTGATGTAATGATTGGAACGAAACGACGACCACCAAAGAATGCTAACCAATCCGGTAACTTAATGTTATAGAACCGATTGTATAGAAGTCCTGCGACGATACCCGCGATGATTCCACCAAATACCGCCATATTAACGGTCGAACCGAGTGTCGCCTGATTCGCGATCGAACCAAGTGTCGCTCCGTCGACCTTGGTCGAGGAATCATTGACGATCGCCGCGATCGCATCATACTTTGCCTGAATTTGTGCGCTGGAATAATCCTTGTTCATCGAGTCGACGCCATTCTTTAAGACGAGATACCCGATGGCCCCGGCAAGACCCGCTGCCCCGCTCGCATCGATCGATAGACCAATCGCGACACCAATGGCAAAGATCAATGGCAGGTTATCAAAAATAGCCCCTCCTGCTGCTACCATCAACGGAATATCTAACATATCCGCTGAACCTAATCGGAGTACGATTCCGGCAGCCGGTAATACTGCGATTGGTAACATCAAGGCTTTACCAATGCGTTGTAGAAACTGCAACATACCTTTCACCCTTTCTTGAATAAACGATAATGACAGAACAATGTAAACGCTTTTACGTTTTTTATTATTCCACATAAACATCTAAATGACTAGACCTTTATACAAATTATTCATTATCTTTTTTTATTGATATAAAAATTCATTATAGCAGACGCTAAAAACCGGACTAGAGTCATTCTCCAGTCCGGTTTTTCTATTTAATTTCAACGGTCTTAGCGGCGATTTGTATCTTCAAAATTTTGTTGGACGTTACCGACTGTTTTCTTCGCCTCGCCTTTTACTTGATCTTTTTTACCTTCGCGCTCTGTCGATTTATCGCCTGTTGCTTTCCCAAGCGCTTCTTTTGCTTTACCCGCTACTTTATCGACGAGACCATCTACTTTTTTATTGAGACCACTGTTGTTTGACATAACCATTACCCCCATTTAAAAGTTTTTTTTGCGATAGTTGTCTGTTCCCTTGTCACTGATTTTCAAACGTTTCCTGTATCAAAACCGACACTTACCTAAACAAAAACAACAGTGAACGTCCTGTCCACTGTTGTTTAATCTAAAGCTATTCTTTTTACTGGGCGACGGAAACACCTAATACTTGTTCAATCCGTTCGAACGCCCAATCCAACTCTTCTTTTGTGATGACGAGCGGTGGTGCAAAACGAATGACTGTCTCATGTGTTTCTTTACAGAGCAAGCCTTTTTCCTTCAACGCTTCGCAATATGGTCGCGCTGCTTCTGTTAATTCAACACCAATGAATAATCCACGTCCACGTACTTCTTTAATCATCGGGTTGTTGATTTGTTTTAATTTCTCCATGAAGTACGTACCGAGTTCGAGTGAACGTTCCGGTAACTTTTCGTCTTCTAATACTTCAAGTGAAGCAATCGAGACGGCACAAGCGAGTGGATTTCCACCGAACGTCGAGCCGTGTGATCCTGGATTGAAGACGGAAAGGACATCTTTATTCGCAGCCACACATGAGATCGGGAATACACCACCACCCAGTGCTTTACCGAGGATATACATATCTGGCGTCACTTCGTCCCAATCAGAGGCGAACCATTTGCCAGAACGGCCTAGTCCAGATTGAATCTCATCCGATACGAGCAGAACATTCTGCGCACGACAAACTTCTTGCGCATCTTTTAAGAAACCATCGTAAGGAATTAAGATGCCTGCTTCGCCTTGAATTGGTTCCAAGATGAATGCCGCTGTATTCTCAGTGATCGCCTGTTTTAATGCCTCAAGATCGCCGTATGGAATTGTCTTGATTCCAGGAAGAAGCGGTCCAAATCCCCGTTGGTATTCTGCTTCCGTTGACATTGAGACGGCTGTCATCGTCCGACCATGGAAGTTTCCTTCACAAACGATGATTTCAGCATCACCTGGGATTTGTTTGACTTCATATGCCCAGCGTCGTGCTGCTTTTACTGCTGTCTCAACAGCTTCCGCACCTGTATTCATCGGTAATACCATGTCTTTACCCGTCAGTTGTGCTACTTTTTCATAGAAAAAGCCCAGTTGATCATTGTGGAAGGCGCGTGACGTCAACGTGATCTTATCCGCCTGTCGTTTTAGAGCCTCGATGATTTTCGGATGACGATGCCCTTGGTTGACAGCTGAGTAAGCGCTCAACATATCCATATAACGACGTCCTTCCGGATCCGTTACGAAGACACCCTCTGCTTCTGAAATGACGATCGGGAGTGGATGGTAGTTATGTGCTCCGAACTGTTCTGTCTGTTGAATGATTTTCTCTGTTTGATTCATCGAGATTCCCCCTTATAGCTCTTTAGAAAACGCTTTCAAAATCATTATAGCAGATTTTCTTGTATAATCTTCATCTAAAAAATGTATAACCTAGAGGATTACGATGCGTAAGAATTGAATATATTGGGAAAAGACAAGACAAGTGAACCGTCATCTCTTTTCATCATAAAGGAGCGTGCGCACGTAATGGATCGTTCGACCATTGATTCCTATGAAGTCGTCATTCAAGAATTCCCTTTACCCGCTTTCATCCTGAATACTGATTTGACCATCCGTTCTTGGAATGAACTAGCCGAAAGCCAGTGGGGCTGGACACAACAAGAAGTCGTGGATCAGACTGTTCCACTTCTTGAACAGGAAGACATGGCATTCAGTCATCAGATTTGGCGTGCCTTCTTGGAACGCCGTCAATCGGTCCAATTACCGAATGCCTCCTTATTGCATAAGACGGGCACTTCTGTAACATCAACTCTCCTTCTGTCTCCTTTACTTGATGATACAGGAACCGTTATTGCCGCTTTTGCTTGCTGTATCCCTTCAGCTGAGCAACAAACGAACATGAAACCACTCTTCCAAGGATTGATGGATTTGCGCTATGCATTCGATCAGATTGCTTCTGTCGCTGTCTTCGATGCACGAGGAACGATCACGTACGCGAATGATCAACTCATCGATGTGACAGGATATTGTTCTGAGATGCTTCTCAACCAACCATGGTCGCTCATCTTAGACCCATCCAGTCCCGTCGTTTCGGAGATTCGTGCACAACTTCGTGAACGAAAAGCCTGGTCTGGTCGCCTTAGCCTCACTTCGCAAACGGGCGAACGAAAACATCTCCAAGCGACATTGATTCCAATTTATGATGCGAACGGCGTTCGTTTTCAGCACCTGTTCATCGGCAACGACATCACGGAAACAACTGCGCTTGAAGAAGAACTTGATTTTTTAGTGCATCATCATGAGATGACGCATTTATTGAATAAACGTGGATTTTTACGCGAAGGAGAATCCTTATTCCGCTCTGCTGGATCACACGATCCCGTTGCACTCATTTTGTTCGATATCGATCGTTTCAAAGTCATCAACGATTCGTTTGGAACACATGTCGGCGATCAACTTCTTCAAGCAATGGCAACGCGTCTTTTGCAACATACGACAGATGTACTTGCTTTTCATCCGACGAGTGATCTGTTTGGTGTCTTGTTACCTGCACCGTCGAGCAATCTACTTTTTCAGTATGCTCGAAAGTTACAACAAGCACTGCAGCGTCCTTATTACATTAACGGTCATTCACTCATCGTTTCTTGTACATTCGGGATCACCGTCTATCCGTCGGAAGCAAAAACACTGGAAGATTTATACCGCCGCTCTGAAACTGCTCTATATGCAGGAAAATCAATTGGTACCGGAACGATTCAGTACTTAACACACGAGATGGACACACAGTTCACACGGAAAATCCAACTCGAACGTTCCCTCTTCACGGCACTCGAAGATCAATCCCTATATCTTGCTTATCAACCAATCATTGAAATTCAGACACAAGCCGTTAAAGGCTTCGAAGCGTTATTACGCTGGAATCACACGGCACTCGGGAGTATTCCACCAGATGAATTCATCCCACTCGCTGAAGAAGCTTCACTGATCACACCAATCAACAACTGGGTCATCATTGAAGCATGTGAACAGCTCGCGAAATGGCAACAGACGATTAATCCTGAACTGACGATGGCAATCAATATTTCACCGCATCAGTTCCAAAGTGACTCTTTTATTCGAACGTTGCAACATATCGTAACGGAGCGACTCGTTTCACCATCTTCCGTTACGCTGGAGATGACAGAGAATATTGCGATTTTACAGACGCAACGAACGGTCGAACGTATGCACCTCATCAAGTCGTTCGGCTTCCGTTTATCAATCGATGATTTCGGTACCGGTTATTCTTCTTTACAGTATCTCAGTGCTTTTCCAATCGACGAATTAAAAATTGATAAAGTATTCATTGATGGTCTGGCGAAAAATGACCATGCCTTGCTGGATTCCATCATTCAACTTGGTCACAACTTAGAGTTGAATCTTGTCGCTGAAGGTGTTGAGACAGAACACGCGTTAGATTATCTAAAAACAACATCGTGTCAGCATATGCAAGGGTTTATTTTCTCTGAACCTCTATCTGTACAGGATATCGAAAAACGATTCTTAGCACCTTAATCAAAAAAGAAGTCACGGTGGATAACAATCACCGTGACTTCTTTTGCATATCATTTCTTACAACTGAATTTCTCCTACAACCATTCCGTAAACGGCTACTCCTGCTAAGACAACGAGGATCATACTAGCAATCCACTCATAACGTGACATGCCCGTCCGTTGCTGTTCTCGCTCTGCTAACGCGTACGCGAGAATCCCTGGAGCATAGACTAATGCCGCGATGACGATGTACCAGATACCCGACGCATAGACGAGCCAAATCGAATACGCTGATGCGATGACAGAGAAAAGTAACATTTTCTGATTGCGTTCTTCGCGCGATGTCCGAATGCTATACAACGCTGATAATAGGTACGGTAATAACGCACAAATCCCGGCGATACTCGATAAGACAAGATAGGTTTGCGCTGAGAAAAGCGCGATTCCTGCGACGACTTGTGTCGCGATCTGTGTAATCAACAGCGCACCGACTGGAGCTCCTTTTCGATTCGTTTTTGCGAATGCTTTCGGAAACGCACCGTCTTTCGCCACAAGATACGATATTTCTGATGCGAGAATCGTCCATCCGAGAAGTGCGCCAGATAGTGAAATAATCAAACCGATCATGATGATCGTCGCACCGATTGGTCCAATCGCTGCTTCTAATACATACGCCATCGTCGGTTCTTTTAATCCAGCTAGTTGTTCTTGACTAAGCACTCCGAGTGATAGAACAGAAATCAAGATATAGATGACTAACACGCCAACGAGTCCTGTTACCGTCGCTTTTCCGACATCACTTCGATTTTTAGCACGACTCGACAAGACGACTGCCCCTTCAATACCAACGAACGCCCAAAGCGTGACGAGCATCGTTCCTTTTACTTGATCGAAGATCGAACCGAGTTCTGTTCCCTCTCCCCAAATATCCAAATTAAACGTTTTGATATTAAAGGCAATTCCTACTAAAAGGATGAAAATCAAAATCGGAACGAGCTTTGCAATCGTCGTAATCAAATTGACGAGTGTCGCTTCCTTGATTCCGCTTGAGACGAGCCAGAACAATCCCCAAATGACGACCACACTCATCAAAAGGAGGAATATTCGATTTTCTGCTGCGAAAATCGGGAAGAAATAACTAATCGCATTAAACACGAGCGTGATATTCGCAACCGTTCCAATCCACGCCGATACCCAGTATCCCCACGCACTGTTAAAGCCGACAAAACGTCCAAATCCTTCACGCGCATAGGCATAAATGCCGCCTTCGAGCTCTGGTTTACTATTGGCGAGATGCTGGAATACTAACGCGAGCATGATCATTCCGATCCCCGTTATACTCCATCCGATGAGGATAGGTCCTGCACTTGCACTTTGGGCCATTGCACCAGGGAGGTTAAAAGCTCCTCCACCGACCATGGACCCGATGACCATTGCCGCGAGCGCAAAGAAGCCGATTTTTTGCTGATTCATGATGAGACACTTCCTTTTTCCGTATATCTATTACATCTTACGTATATTCATTCGAAAGACACAAAAGTCATTATAACAAATCACCTTCTAAAGTAAAGAAAGGATTTGAGACGAATGAACTGGATTCATGTATTTCAGCTCGAAGACCTTCTAAAACTCCTATTGGCTGCTACACTTGGAATTTTCATCGGATTCGAGCGTGAAATTAAAAATAAACCGGTCGGTATACGCACTAGCCTCGTAATTACCCTCATCAGCTGTCTTTTAACCATTGTCTCTATAAAATCCGTCCTGCTCTATCACGATATGGCGACTCATGTCCAGATGGATCCGATGCGCCTTGTCGCGCAAATCATTACCGGAATCGGATTCATCGGAGCTGGTGTCATCTTACGACGACCACATGATATCGTCAGCGGACTAACAACTGCCGCCATTATATGGAGTGCAAGTGGGATTGGGATTGCTGTCGGTGCCGGATTCATTTGGGAATCGATTTTTCTCGTTCTCTTTCTGTTTTTCCTATTAGAAGGTCTGACTTGGGTGATGCGTCACATCAACAATAGTCGATTTGAAGCAAACGTCCTCGTCGCACATTTACTTCTTCCCGCCGATCTTGATCCATCCGACATCATCTTCGCCCTTGAACAAAAAGGTGTTCGGATTACGAATATACGCATGCGAGGAAATCCAATTCGATTAACATTACGGATGTATTCCCCTCATTCGCTGACCCTATTCCTACTTTATGACTATTTAAAATCACTTGGAATTAAGGATATAGACCTTGATCAGTAAGAATTATCTGAAAATTTATGTTGCATTTTTAATCACTTTCACTTAAATTAACAATATGTTCACATTTTTCTGAAATATTTAAAACTAACTCTCGGGGGGTCATCGTTCCATGAATAAACCATCGAAAATTGCTTTTGCTGGACTATCCAGCATTGCACTACTTGCTGTCGCTGCATGCGGGCAAGGAAATGATGAGAATGCAAGCGGCTCGGATTCGAAAAATAAGAAAAAGGAAGTCACGCTCGTTTCGACGACAGATGTACCTCAGCTCGATCCGACGAAAACGACGGACTCGACTTCCATCATTGTTACGAACAACGTCTTTGAAGGACTCTATCGTCTTGACGGCGATAACAAGCCAACACCTGGAATCGCAGAAAGTGTCGAAGTATCAGACGATAAAAAAACATACACGTTCAAATTGCGTAAAGATGCGAAATGGTCAGATGGATCAGCTGTCACAGCAGATGATTTCATTTATGCTTGGAAACGTGCACTTGATCCAAAGACAGCAGCAGAATACGCGTACATTTTACAAGATTTGAAAAACGCCAATAAAATCATGGCTGGAGACGCTGAACTCGATGAACTCGGTGTCAAGAAAGTCGATGACCAAACACTTGAAGTACAACTCGAAGCTCCTGCTCCTTACTTCCTTGGCTTAACGAGTTTCCCAACGTACTTACCATTAAAGCAATCATTCGTCGAAGATAAAGGCGATAAGTTTGCGACAAGTGTTGATACAATGGTCTTCAACGGACCTTTCGTACTCGATAAGTGGCAAGCGAACGCTGGGTGGACATATAAGAAAAATCCGGATTACTGGGATAAAGCAAGCGTCAAGATGGATCAAATTAACGTTAAAGTCGTCAAAGAGATTTCGACTGGCGTCAACCTCTTTGAATCAAAAGAAGTCGATTTTGCACCGATTACATCGGAGTTCGTCTCACAGTACGAAAAATCAGAGGATTACAAGACTCGTCCAGATGCTCGGATCAACTTCCTTCGCTTTAACCAAAAGAATAAAGCATTGAAAAACAAAAACATTCGTAAAGCACTTGCACTCGGTTTTGAGAAGCAAGGGATTACCGATGTCATCCTAAACGATGGATCAAAACCAGCGAACTTTATCGTTGCGAAGGATTTCACATTTACACCAGATGGCGAAGACTTCCGTACGAAGTATCCGGATCTTCAAAGCTACGATGCAGATGCAGCGAAAAAAGCTTGGGATGCTGGTTTGAAGGAACTTGGTGTCAAAACAGTTGAACTCAGCATGCTCTCACGGGATGAAGATGCTTTCAAGAAAGTCTCTGAGTACTTAAAAGGTGACCTAGAGAAACATCTTCCTGGTTTGACGATCAATATCAAACAACAACCATTCAAAAACTTCCTCGATCTCGAATCGAAGGGTGATTATGACATCTCTGCAGCTGGATGGGGACCTGACTATCAGGATCCAATGACGTTCCTCGACATGTGGTTGACAGGCGGAAGCTTCAACCGGATGGAATACTCGAACAAAAAGTTCGATGATCTCATCAAAGGAGCGAAACAACAAGCCGATGAAGCGAAGCGTTGGTCTGATATGCAAGAAGCTGAAAAAATCTTGCTAACAGATGACTACGCGATTGCGCCGATCTACCAAAAAGGTGAAGCTTACTTGCAACGGACAAACATTGATAAATTATACCGTCACCCATTCGGTGCCGATATGAGCTTTAAATGGATGGAAGTAAAATAACCCTTTAAAACATTGATGAACAAGTAGCGGACCTCGTTCCCTACTTGTTTTTTTATTTCCAGACGACATTCTCAAAAAACAACAAAGACCCCTTCTGACGGAGCCATCGGGGGTCTTTACTGTGCAATTTGTTTATAAAAAGCAATCTCTTCATCCTGTCCTTCCTCAACTGCTCGGAAGAATTCAGCGAAGTAAGCATAAAGAACGGTGCGTTCCTCATACGTTGGTCGAGCTTGACGAATGACGGAGAATGCAAGATTTCGCAACTGACGTTTTGTTCGTCGATGTGTTGGTAACGCATGGAACTGACGCGTAAATGAACGATAGACATCCGCAATCAAAGCTTCGTGCCCTTCAAAATATGTCTTATCCATAATGATGATCTCCTTTCTAACCTTGTTGTCCTACTGTTTTCTACGAACCTTTTAGATAAAAGTTTCATAGAAAGTGAGATTTCTCACAAATGATATAGACCTTACTATAACAAGCTTTCCAAAATGATTCAACATCCAAACTATTAAGTTTCATCAAGGAATTTTAGCCGTTTTGTAAAGTTCCTTTCTTTGATTTTAGATCATCTATTCCTAACACAAAACGGTCTGAGTCCCGGAAAGAGACTCAGACTCGCGACGGACATCAGTCTGCTTGTACTGAAATATGCTGGAAGTGTTTCACATCGAATAATCCACTGTCGGTCAGCTTTAATTCCGGAATGACCGGTAAGCAAAGGAATGACATCGTCAAATAGGGATTAAAGGAACGATCCGCCTCTAATACATCGAGGGCATCATTCAATGCTTCGAGTGTATCTCCAACTTCTTGGAAGGGACGATTCGTCATCAGTCCAGCGATTTCAAGCGGTAACTCAGCAAGTACCTCTTGCCCATTGACGGCAATGACTCCCCCACCCGCTTGGACGAGACGTTCCGCAGCGAGTTGCATCTCTTCGTCTGATGCGCCAACGATGACGAGGTTGTGCGAATCATGGGCAACAGTCGCCGCAATCGCTCCGCGTTTCATCTTGAAACCTTTGACGATCCCGACTGCCGAGAAGGATGTGCCGTGATGCCGTTCAATGACAGCAATCTTTAAGAGATCCTGCTCCGGTACAGGCACGAAATGTCCGTCTTGAAGCGGAACGTCGAGAACCAGATGTTCCGTGACGATGCTTTTCGGAATGACTCCGATCACATGCGCCCGTGATGATTCAAGTGGAAGGGCAAATACTTCTGGTGTAATCGGTTTTGTATTCAATGCACCTCGTAACGATTCTGGAACATGCGCGCGTCGTACTGTTCGGGTCGTTTTTCCTGCTCGTGCGACACACTCACCTTTAATATAAACCTCGTCAATCACGACGTTATCAGCATCGGATAACAAGACGAAGTCCGCCCGGCGTCCCGGCACGATAGCTCCACGATCGTCCAGACGATAGGCATTCGTCGCATGCAACGATGCCATCGCATACGCTGTTTCGCGTTTAATTCCATGACGAATCGCATAGCGGATATTATAGTCGATCGTACCTTCGCGTAATGTATCATCCAAATGTTTATCGTCCGTACAGAAGAGGAAACGGCTCGCGTTGCTTTCCGTCACAGCATCGAGTACTTCCTTCAAGTTTCGGGCAGCTGATCCTTCCCGCACTTCGACATACAGACCACGACGCGCTCGGGCAATCGCATCTTCTTTACTGACAGATTCATGATCCGTTCGAATTCCGGCGACACCATAAATGTTAATTTCGCGTGGTCCAAGTCCCGCAGCATGACCATCGACCAGTTTTCCTGCGTCTTCGATCTGTTTAATTTTTTGGAGCATATCGCGATCGGCTCGTTCGACCGCTGGATAATCCATGACTTCTCCCAAACCATGGACACCAGGATGATTGACGAATGGTGCAAGTGCCGCCGCATCAAGTGATGCTCCCGCGTGTTCAAACGAAGTCGCCGGTACGCAGCTCGGTAACATCATACGGACATCAAGCGCGAGACCTTCAGCATCGTCTAGCATAAAGGATAATCCTTCTGCTCCTTTGACATTCGCGATCTCATGCGGATCGGCGATAATCGTCGTGACACCTAACGGTAGAATCGCTTGCTCATACTCACTTGGCGGCACCATCGATGATTCAATATGGACATGGGCATCGACGAAACTTGGTGCGATGAAAAGTCTTTCTCCCGAACGATTCTCGATTCCGTCATACCCCTCTCCGACAGCAGCAATATAACCTGAATCAATCGCTACATCTGCTGTATATGTCTCACGTGTCATGACATCAATGACTGAAATATTCTGATAGACGACGGCTGCTTTCTCTTTTTTGGCAGCAATCGCGATCAATCGTTCACGCACTGTTTGTTCCATCCTGTCTCCTCCTGTTGTAAGCGTATTTTTACCATCTTACAATTAGTTTGGAAGCTGTTGCAATTTATTTTTTGTAACGTCAAGATGAAAGAGTATCGATTTAATGTCTGAGGGGGAAAAACGCATGAAATATCGTGTCGGTTCACTTGTTCCAAACATCGATCCATCCGTTTATTTAGCGGACGGATCTAAAGTCATCGGAGAGGTCACGATCGGAAAAGACTCATCTGTCTGGTTCAATACGGTCATACGCGGAGATGAAGGTCCGATTCACATCGGGGAACGCGTCAACATCCAAGACGGTTCGATGATTCATCAGTATGAAGGGTATCCGACTATCATTGAAGATGAAGTGACGATTGGTCATATGGCGATGATTCACGGCGGAATCATTCGAAAAGGAGCGTTAATCGGAATGTCGGCGACGATCCTCGATGAAGCCGAAATCGGAGAAGGAGCATTCGTTGCTGCCGGAAGCCTTGTTCCGCCAAAAATGAAGGTACCTGCCGGCGCGATGGTCATGGGTGTTCCTGCAAAAATCGTCCGGGATATCAGTGACCATGATCGATTCATCATGGAACGAACAGTCCGAAAATACGTGAAACGAGGTCAGCAGTATGCTGACAGTTTTGAAGCTATCACAGAGGATATGACAAGTTTGTGAGAACGTTTACAAAGTTCACAGGTTCTTAATACCTCCCCTCTTCCGTCTTTACAATTCTTTCGTACACTAGAGGTGTAAGAGATGAATCAAGACACAGAGAGGGGATTTTATATGATTCCAGTATACGAAGAACGCATCATGTCTGATTTGTTTTCATCTACGAATAACCCAAGTTACGGTTTGCCGACGTTACCCGAATCGGAAACGGATTGGTTGACAGTCGAGATTCAAACACGTATCGTTAAAGATGCCGAGCACCGCCTTGGAACATTAAACCGAGAGGAAGAACGTGTATGATTCAGCAACGCACTGTTCGCGCTTGGCTCGCTAGTCGCATCAAAAAATAATTTAATCACTTGATTACGTATTTTCCAAAACGATATAGCGCGTCAGCGCGCATACCAAAAGAGCCGAAGCGGATTCCCGCCTCGGCTCTACCTGTTTATTTTGAAATTAATCCTTCTTCGATCAAGAAATCACGCGCGACTTTTTCAGGGCGCTGTTTCTCGACATCTGCTTTGTAATTCAATTCTTGCATCTTCTCATCCGTAATTTTATCTTTTAACGTGTTGAGGACTTTTTTCAGCTCCGGATGTTCTTCAAGTGTTTCTTGACGAACAAGCGGTACCGCATAGTATGGTGGGAAGAACTTTTTATCGTCTTCTAGCACTGTTAAATCGAATTTTTGTAACAAACCATCTGTTGAGAAGCTATCGATGACGTTCGTTCGACCATTTGTCAGTGCTGTATAACGGAGTCCTCCATCGACTGGTTGTACATCTTGGAATTTCATATCTGGATACTTTTTCTTCAAACCAAGATAACCATCTTCACGGTTCGCGAATTCGATTGTTGATCCGAGAATCAAACGATCACTGACTTTTGACATATCTGATACCGTCTTCAAGTCATATTTTTCGATATCTTCTTTCGTCATGGCAAGGGCATACGTATTGTTGAAACCGATTGGGTCAAGGACGTCGACCTGACTTTTTTCCGGAATCATCTTCCCGACTTTTGCATAGACCGTTTCCGGATCCGTCTCGACGTCTTGCTTGAGCACGTCGATCAACAAAGTACCTGTGTACTCGACATACGCGTCGATTTCCCCTTTTTCAAGCGCCCCGTAAGCGACTTTCGTCCCGCCGAGGTTTAATTGACGTTCGACTTCTAAATCCGTTTTATCTTCGATTAAATCCGCTAACATATTTCCGAGAATCAATTGTTCTGTAAAGTTCTTCGATCCGATGACGATCTTATCGTCCTTAAGGAAAGAGTAAGCGACCGATCCACCAATTAATATGAAAACGATACTTGCGATCGCGATCTTGCGTCCAGCTGGCATCGCCTTGCGACGCTTCCGTGCCTTATTCTTGATTCGACCATCTGCAAGTGGAATCCCATTTGGCGCCACGGAGTATTCAATCCGACTGACGACGAAGTCGATGACGAGTGCTAAAATACCGGCTGGGATTGCTCCGGCAAGAATCTGGTTATTATCAACTGTTTGAATACCTGAGAATACGAGGTAACCAAGACCACCGGCACCGATGAATGCTGAGATCGTCATTAAACCAACAGCTGTAACGGCTGAAATTCGAATCCCTGCCATCATGATCGGCAAAGCAAGTGGAATCTGAACCTTACTGAGGATTTGCCGATCCGTTAAACCAATTCCTTTAGCTGCTTCGAGCGTGTCCCCTGGAATGCTCGACAGACCCGTGTACGTATTTTTAACGATTGGCAAGAGTGAATAAAGCACGACCATGATAATCGCTGGTGTCGATCCGATACCAATGAACGGAATCAAGAAACCGAGTAAAGCAAGACTCGGAACAGCTTGCACGACGCTCGTCAGCGCAAGGACAGGCTTCGCGAACTTTTGGTAACGGGTGATCAGAATCCCGATCGGAATCCCGAGAACGACCGCGATGACGACGGCAAAGACCGTCAGCTGTAAGTGCTCTAGCAATAAATCACCGATCTGATCGGTATTATTTTTTACATAATCAAAGAATCCGCTCATTGGACTTCCTCCTCATGAATGAATTGCTCACTCAAGACGGAAAGTAAGCTACTACGTGTGATCAACCCTCTGAGTTTTCCTGTTGCATCCGTTACTGGTAGATAACCAGTCTCTTCCTGATTCATGACTTCAAGAACATCGAGTAATGAATCGTGTTCATTGACGGCGATGATTTCGCCCTCCATCACTTCTTCGATCCGTTGGCTCTTATCCGGAATCGTCTGGATGTTCTTCAACTTAATCAGCCCTTGTAAGACACGGTCACGATCGGTGATCAACAGGCTGTCGACTTTGCGTCCACGCATGATTTCAATTCCCTGCAACAACGTCCGTTTGCCACTGATTGAAACTGGGTCCTCGATCATGATATCTTCTGCCTTGATGAATTCTGGACTACTCCAGATTTTATTTTTTCCGATGAACGATTCGACATATTCATCTTTTGGATGACGCAAGATTTCTTCTGGAGTATCGAACTGGACGATTTCCCCATCACGCATGATACATATCCGATCCGCTAACTTGATCGCTTCATCCATATCATGGGTGACGAAAACGATCGTCTTCTTCACTTCTTCTTGCAAGTTAAAAAGTTCTTCCTGTAGATCGTTACGGGTAACGGGATCGAGTGCACTGAACGGCTCATCCATCAAAATGACATCAGGATCATTCATTAAAGCTCGTGCGAAACCGACACGCTGTTGTTGTCCACCACTGAGTTCGCTCGGATAACGATCGATGAATTGCTTTGGATCAAGCCCGACCATCGTCAACAATTGTTCTGTCCGTTGATCCATTTCATCGTGATCTTTCCCCTCAAGCCCCGCAATCAATTGAATGTTTTCCCGGACCGTCATGTGAGGGAACAAGCCGGTTTGCTGGATGACATATCCCATATGACGTCTTAATTCAATCGTATCTGTCTTCATGATGTCCTTCCCGTTGACTAAAATCGTACCTGAAGAAGGTTCAATCAATCGATTGATCATCTTAAGTGATGTCGTCTTCCCACAACCACTTGGTCCGATGAAGACAACGAGTTCACCCTTTTGAATCTCGAGCGATAAGCCTTTCAAGACGACATTGTCCTTAAACTGCTTACCGACGTTTTTGAATTCGATCATTCCTTCTCACTCCTTTTTACTATTTCCATATATTATGGTTTCCCAAAAAGATTACGGTTTAAACAAATTTTCTGTAATTTAGTTTTATTTCTTTGCAAAACGGGAATTTCTTAGTTCTTTTTTTAAAATAAAGGGAATACCTTAATAAAGAGTACTTGTAAAGCATGTTTTTGATGAAGGAGGTACTAGACGATGAACATCAAGAAACCTACCATCATGATGATCGGATTACTTCTCCTTAGTCCACTTTCGATTCCTTCACAGGTTAATGCGGCGAGCTCTACGTTTGTGACGAAAGGAACGACGACACAAAAAGTCGTCGCATTGACGTTTGATGACGGTTCAGATGGGACGAACATTGCAAAAATCTTAAGTATCTTGAAAAGTAACCAAGTGAAAGCGACTTTCTTTTTGACAGGCAGTGGTGCAAACAATCATCCTCAATCGATCAAGAACATCACAACCGCCTCTCCTACACACCAAATCGGCAATCACTCGTATTCGCATCCGGATTTTACGACCTTAACAGCAAGCCAGATGACGAGTGAATTATCCCGAACAGAATCCCTCATCCGGTCCTTGACCGGAAAAACGACGAAACCAATTTTCCGGGCGCCGTTTGGTGCAAGTAACAGTAACGTGTTGAGTGCAGTTGGGGCTGCAGGTTACACGAAAACGATTCAATGGAATATTGATACGACGGATTGGAAAGGCATCTCTTCAACAGCCATCTTGGATCGTGTAATACCAAAAGTCGTTCCCGGATCAATCATCCTGATGCACACTGGGGCTGGTGCGAAAGGAACACCCACCGCTTTGCCAACGATGATTTCAAAACTAAAAGCAAAAGGCTATTCGTTCGTCACGATTTCAGAACTGTTACGGTCACCGACTTCAACCGGTACGACGTATACCGTCAAAGCTGGCGATACACTCTATTCCATCGCCCGCAAATACAACGTCTCGGTCTCTGCCCTCGCGAGTGCGAATAACATCACGAACTGGAATCTGTTGAACGTCGGTCAAGTCTTGAAAATTCCAACAACGATGTATACGGTTAAAGCCGGTGATACACTTTACTCGATTGCGACACGATATGGTGTCACCGTCACAGCATTGATGCAGGCAAACAACATTACGAATCCGAACCTCTTGCTCGTTGGACAAGTCTTAAAAATTCCAAAATGAATATGCTAATCGCAACACAAAAAAACGATCCCTCTCTATTCAAGAGAAGAATCGCTTTAGATCGTATGCATGAAACCGGCGCGATAGCGTCGGTTTTTTTGTCCTCTAGTTTGACCCCGCACCTCTTACGACTCTGATCGGACCCCATTGATCCCAAGATCACACTGAATCAAATCCGCATACGTTTGTCGACGGACGACTTCACGGGATTCCCCGTCCCGAACGAAAATGAGTGCCGGACGTAAGAACTGGTTGTAGTTGCTTGCCATCGAAAAGTTATACGCTCCTGTCCCAAAGACAGCAAGTGTATCGCCACCGTTCGGTGTAACCAACTGTGCTTTTTCAGCGACGAGATCCCCTGATTCACAAGCTGCTCCAACGACCGTCACTTCGGTCGTTTCGCCACTCATCCGGTTAGCGATGACCGTTTCATACACCGCACCGTAAAGTGCTGGGCGAATGTTATCTGTCATTCCGCCATCGACCGAAAGATATGTTCGGACGCCTTCGATCTCTTTGATTGCCCCGACCGTATACAGTGTCGTTCCTGCATTCGCAACGACCCAGCGCCCTGGCTCGATCCCGATGCGCGGACGTTCGATGCCGAGTCGCTCCGTTTCCGTCTCGATGACATCCATGACGCGTGCAATCGTCGCTTCAAAATCAAGCGGATGATCGTCCTGTGTATAGGCAATACCGAAGCCACCGCCAACATTAACTTCGCTGACTGTGAAGCCATGATGCGCACGAATCGTTTCGACGAAGCCCATCATCGTCCGAGCCGTCTGTTCGAACAGTGACGGATCTTGGATTTGCGAACCGACATGACAATGGATGCCGAGTAACGACAGATGCTCCGATGCTAAAATCGCTTCGATCGCGTCCAAATAATCTGACGCATGCGTTGAGAAACCGAATTTCGTATCGACACCACCCGTCTGGATTTTCGCATGCGCTCCCCCGATGACTTGTGGCACGATCCGGATCAGGACATGAACGGTTTGACCTGCTTGCGCTGCGATGGCTTCGAGTTGTGCAATTTCGGCAAAGTGATCGATGACGATCCGTCCGACACCTTCCTCGACGGCATATTGAAGATCAGCCGTCGATTTATTCGAACCATGGAAATAGATCCGTTCTGCCGGAACGCCGGATTGGCGGGCGATGAAAAGTTCGCCCCCCGTAACGACATCGATTCCGAGACCATGACGCACGACTTGTTCGTACACCGCACTAACCGTCAGTGCTTTAGAAGCGAAGGAAGCATACGTGTTCGGATACTTATCAAGGAAGTGTTCCCGGACGGTCGCTAATCGATCCGTCAGCTCCCGCTCTGCCATCACGTACAATGGTGTTCCGTACTGTGCTGCAAGATCGGTCGCTGCGACACCATCGATGTGCAACGTGTTGTTTTCTTCTGTCAGGTATTGACTTCCATACATAATAAGTTCCTCCTTATAGATACTGATGCGTCAAACGCCACGACCGGGCGCACATCTGCTCTGAATTGTTCGCTGCTCCTGTCCGAGTAATATCGTCAATTTCAACGCCATCCCCGTATAGCACGACCTCGTCTCCAACCTCAACCGTTCCATCGACAGCGACGAATGTATGACTCATGAATAATTTATTGATGACCGGATAAGGTTTTTCTTTGATGTGAACAGGCAACGCGGCACGCCCACGGACGACACCGTCTCCATAGCCGACGGGTAAAATAGCAATCCGCATCGGTTCTGCACTCGTAAAGTTCGTCCCGTATCCCACATGCTCACCTGGTCCAATTTCGCGAATTTCAACGACCTCCGTTGTCATCCGTAGCGAAGGAACGAGCCAGTCCATCTTTTCAATCGGTGAATAGCCGAATAAGAAAATGCCCGGGCGGACATAGTTACAAAATGCGAGACGCGGATCGTGTTTGACGATCGTCGCACTGTTTTCCGAGTGCATATACGTAAACGTATGGCGCTTTCGTAACACATCGGCAATAGCGATGAAACGTTCGACTTGTCCATCGTGATCCGCATCCGGCTCATCGGCAAGCGGAAAGTGTGTATATAAACCTGTTAAAGCGAGCGAATCTGCTTGCGCAAGCGCAAGAACAGCTTCCGCCTCTTGAAGCGAACTGACACCAAAACGATTCATCCCGACGTTGATCTTCAAATGTAACTCGATTCCCTGCAGCTGTTTACTGTTTAGGGCGAGCCATTCTAGCGATGAGACACCGAGTGCAATTCCGAAACGTCGTGCTGTTTCAAAATCCTCCGTCGGATTCATCACCAGTACATAACTGTCTGGAAAATTCGTTTTGATTTCAATGGCTTCATACAACTCGGCGACAGCAAAGTGATGCACATCAGATGCCATCAGCGTCTCGACCATCTCGAGCATACCTAAGTTATACGCATTGTTCTTGACCACGGCAAAAATACGTTTACGTGACCGAGCGAAGACCGATGCGACGTTCTGTCGCACCGCCTTCCGATCGATCGTGACGAGTGTACGCGTCGTCATTCTGCGACAGCGGGTGTCACATACGTCAACCAATCCGCATATTGCGGCAATTGACCTGTGACGGCTTGACGGTAAAGATCGAGCAACTCATCTGCGACGTTCCGTGTTCCGCCGTTGATCGAGATATGATCGATTTCACCGACACTCGTGATTTCAGCAGCTGTTCCTGTTAAGAAGATCTCATCTGCGACATATAACTCATCGCGTCCGATGTGACGTTCGATGACAGGATAGCCTTGATCTTGTGCCAAACGGATGATGACTTGGCGTGTGATACCGTCGAGTACTGAACAATCAAGTGACGGTGTATGAATCGTTCCGTTTTTAAGAAGGAAAAGATTCGCAACACTCGCTTCACTGACGTTTCCGTTCATGTCGAGCGCGATGGCTTCATCAAATCCATCACGGATCGCTTCACCTTTTAAGAGTTGTGAGTTCATATAGTTCGCAGCCGCTTTCGCTTGCATCGGCATCATCGTTGATGAGACGCGGCGGTATGATGCGACTTTGGCACGGATGCCAGCACCTTTATCGAAGTATTCCCCAAGCTCCCAGCAAGAGATGCCGACATGAACCGTCGTATCTTTCGCCATCAATGCTTGCCATGGCGTACCGAGGAACACGAATGGACGGATATAACACGATTCAAATCCGTTTTTCGCAACTAAATCGATCGTTGCTTGAACAAGTTCGTCGACAGTATACGGAATCGTGACATGGTAGTACGCACAACTGCGGAAGAGACGCTCGATATGTTCCTTCAATTGGAAAATCGCCGGTCCGTCCGGTGTCGCGTATGCACGAATTCCTTCAAAGAATCCACTACCGTAGTGAATCGCATGTGACATGACGCTCGTGTTCGCATCTTTCGGATCATGAAAGACTCCATCTAACCAAATTGCTTCTCCATACTGTGTATCCACTGCCATGTGTTTTCCTCCTCTTCGACGTCAATCAGAGTGAACGTAAATCATCCACCAATTGCGTCTTCTCTTCTGTTTTCGCATCTTTCTGTTTGATGACACGTGCAGGTGTTCCAGCAACGACGCTTCCAGCAGGTACGTCTTCTGTGACGACACTACCAGCAGCGACGACGGCATCTTTGCCGACTTTGACGCCTTCAAGAATGACTGCATTTGCACCAATCAAGACACCGTCTTCAATGATGACAGGTGTTTTTGAAGGTGGTTCGAGGACACCCGCGACCACGGCACCTGCGCCGACATGAACGTTTTTCCCGATCGTCCCACGTGCACCGACGACAGCGTTCATATCAATCATTGTACCATCTCCGATTGATGCACCGATATTGATGATCGCACCCATCATGACGACTGCGTTGTCACCGATGACGACATGATCACGAATCCATGAACCTGGTTCGATGCGCGCATTCAAGTGACGTGTATCAAGCATTGGTACCGCACTGTTGCGACGGTCATACTCCACGTGAACATCCGTGATGCGATCTGAATACTTTTCTAAGAAAGTAGCCACAAGTCCTGCATCCGCGAAGAAAATCTTTGATTCATCTGATCCGAATGCTGTAGCGCCTTCGATCGTCAAGCCCGCCAAATCGCCGTTGACGTAAAGTTTTACCGGTGTTTGTTTTTTAGCATCTTTAATGAATTTAGCAATTTCGTAAGCATCAGTGAGTAACATGTGAATCCTCCTGTGTGTAGAGCGTCTCTAATGTATAGAGTCCCGCTGTTTTTTGAATGAGTGCTTCAGCTGCTTTGATCGCACCAGAAGCAAATACTTTTTTCGATAGCGCTGTATGTTTGATTTCAATCAATTCGTCGACACCTGCGAATAAGACTTCGTGTTCTCCGAAGATCGTTCCACCGCGCATCGCGTGCATCCCGATCTCGTTTGTCTCCCGCTTTTGCCGCGTCTGTGACCGGTCATATACCGGTGTGACGTCACGTGCCGTCTGAATCGTTTGCAATAACAACTCAGCCGTTCCGCTTGGCGCATCGACTTTTTGGTTATGATGTTTCTCGAGCAATTCGATGTCATACGCTCCTGCTAGTGGCACAAGTGTCTTCAGCAGTTGCTGCACCATCGCGATGCCGTACGACATATTGTACGACTGGAAAATTGGAATTTCTTTTGCGGCGTCCTTGATCGATGCCAGTTCCGCCTCCGAAAAACCAGTCGTCGCGATGACGAGTGGTGTTTTTGTCGCCAGCCCATATGCGAGCAGATCCGGTAGCAAACTCGGATGCGAGAAGTCGATGATCGCATCGACCGTTTCTGACATCTCCGTTAGCTCGGCATATGAAGCGATCGTATCGGATGACTTCGTCCGGTCAACGATCGCTACGACACTTTGTGGTGCGAGTTCGACGACGTATTGTCCTGTCGCCCCATAACCGTGTAACGCGAGTTTCATCGAACCACCCCTTTGTAAGCCCGCATCGTTTCGAGTAAGTGGGCGTGCCCCGCTTCCGATTGACGGACGAGCGGCAAGCGTGGCGCACCGACAGCAAAGCCGAGTTCTTCAAGCGATGCTTTAACTGGAATCGGATTGACATCACTGAACAAGGCACCGATGACCGGTAACAAGTCTGCCTGAATCCGGCGTGCCGTGACGAGATCTTGCGCTAGTAACGCCTCAGCAAGTGCTTGTGTCTCTGCTGGGTACGGGTTCGAAAGAACTGAGATGACGCCTTGTGCGCCCCATGCCATGTACGGCAGGATTTGATCATCATTTCCACAGAAGACCGCGAAGTCTTCCGGAATCGCCGCCATCAGTTCACCCATGAAGCTGACATCTCCACTCGCTTCCTTAAAGGCTTGGATTCGTGGATGACGTGCTAACGTCACTGCTGTTTCGACTGCGATCGCAACTCCTGTCCGCGACGGAACGTTGTACAGCATGATTGGTAATTCGGTTGCATCAGCGACCGCCGTGAAATGTGCGACGAGACCCGCTTGCGATGTTTTATTGTAGTACGGTGTGACGAGCATCGCTGCGTCCGCACCGAGGCGCTCTGCGAGTAACGTCTTCTCGATTGTTGCTGCCGTGTTGTTCGAACCCGTTCCGGCAATGACTGGTACTCGTCCTGCCGTGATTTGAACGGCAGTCGTCAGTAGTTGTTCGAATTCCGTGTTCGTCAGTGTCGATCCTTCTCCTGTCGTTCCTCCGACGACAAGCGCCTGAATTCCTGCTGCGAGTTGTTGCTCGATCAAGCGTTCGAATACGTGTAGATCCAACTCGCCTGCTTCATTAAATGGTGTGACGAGCGCTGTACCTGCTCCTTTGAACATGAAGAACTCCTCCTTTTTTATGAATGAATCGACTGTTCGATGGCTTGGCGTGCGACTTGTACGGCATTCGAGGCGGCACCTTTTCGAATGTTGTCGGCTACACACCAGAGATGGAACGTATTCGCGAGACTATCATCTTGTCGAATTCGTCCGACATAGACATCGTCCGTCCCACTCGCGTCAAGTGGCATCGGATAACGCGTATTCGCGACATCATCGATGAGGACGACGCCCGGTGCGTTTTCAAGTGCTTCACGGATCGCTGCAACCGTCGTCGGTTGTGTAAACGTGACGTTGATTGCAACCGAGTGAGAATTCGTGACTGGAACCCGGACACATGTCGCACTGACAGGTAATGCTGGAAGATTGAAGATTTTCCGTGTTTCATCAATCATCTTCTGCTCTTCTTTCGTATAGCCGTTCTCAAGGAATACATCGATATGCGGCAAGATGTTATCGTGAATCGGATGCGGATAATTGACGGGCTCTTCTCCGCGTGCTCCACGTGCCAGATCCTCGATTCCTTTTTGACCAGAACCAGATACGGCCTGATACGTCGTATAGTTGATCCGTTCGAATCCCAGTGACTGGAGCGGTGCTAAAGCGACGACGGATTGAATGGTCGAACAGTTCGGATTTGCGATCAAGCGGTCCGTCGCTTGAATCGCTTGCGGATTGACTTCTGGCACGACGAGCGGAATCGTCTCCTGCATCCGGAAAGCACTTGAATTATCAACGACGAGTGTTCCGTTTTCAGCTAGTAACGGGGCATATTGCTCACTGATCGTTCCGCCTGCTGCGAACAACGCGACATCGATCCCGTCTTCTGTGATATTTGGCGTCAGCGCTTGGATCGTAATATCTTCTCCCTTGAACTGTACCGTGTTCCCTGCTGAACGAGCAGAAGCGTAAGCGGACAGGCGGCTGACCGGGAAGTCCAGTTCTGCTAGGACTTGTAACATTTTTTGACCGACGGCGCCGGTTGCTCCAATGACGGCTACATGATACATCCTGTTTTCCTCCTTATAACTCGAACGCGTTTGCAATCGCTGCAACCGTCCGTTCAATGTCTGCTTGTGCAATCGTGTACGAGATGCTGATTTCTGATGTCGTGACTTGATAGAACGGGATGTTCTCTGCTCGGAAGATTGCGAACAACTTCGAAGCGACACCTGTTGCATCCCGCATCCCGATTCCGACGACAGATAATTTTGCGTGTTGATTATGGCGATCGACCTTGACTGTCGTGAAGCGATCCATGATGTCTTTCAATGCTTCATCGAGGAACTCTTCCTCATCGAGTGGACATGAGAACGATAAGAAAATGTCACTGTCGAACGTCGTTTGACTGATCATGTCGATGTTGACGTGGCGATTGGATAACAGTTCGAAGATATCGGCTACTGCTGCATTCGTTTGCGGTACGTGTTTGATTGATACCGTCAAGACGTTCTTCGTCACACTGACACTCGTGACCGCTTTTTGTTCCATTGTTTCCGTCGCTTCCATGATCCATGTTCCCCTTTTCGATTCAAGTGTTTTCCCGACGAAGATGTGTACGCCGTATTTTTTTCCTAGTTCGACACTCCGCATTTCCATGACCTTCGACCCGAGGGCGCTCATCTCCATCATCTCATCATATGAGATGTGCGGAATCGGTTGAGCAGCAGCATGGATTCGTGGATCAGCCGTATAGACACCGTCGACATCCGTGTAGATTTCACACCGTTTATCAAGGACTGCCGCAAGGGCAACAGCCGTTGTATCCGATCCACCACGTCCGAGCGTCGTGACATCACCGAGTTCGTTGACACCTTGGAATCCAGCGACGATGACGACATCGTATGTTTCGAGTTTTTGTCGTAATAGATTTCCATCAATCTGTTTGATCTTACTTTTCGTATGCAATCCCATCGTACTGATTCCCGCTTGAGCGCCTGTTTGCGATAACGCTTTGACGCCGAGTGAGTTGAGGGCGATGCTGAGTAATGAAATCGTCTGTTCTTCTCCGATGGCAAGCAGACGATCGAGTTCTCGGCGCTCGGGGCGATCTGTGATGGCTTGCGCCTGAGCAATCAAAGAATCTGTCATCTTGCCCATCGCTGAAACGACGACGACAAGTTTTTCACCTTCGGCTGCGCGACTCTTCAAATAATTCGCAATAGACTGAATCTGTTCGACAGTCGCAACCGAGCTTCCACCAAATTTAAGTACAGTTGTCACAATCCTATCTCCTTTGTCCCGATACAGAAAAAAACGACGGGCCGGTAGGAGCGTTCCTACGGCCCGTCGTTATCACGATCGGACAAACGAAGACAAAGTCATTCGTTCTTTTACGTAAGATAGCGCTCCGAAACATCGGTTTCGGCAGTACAACGGATCTTAACCGTTGTACCAGCAAATGAGAAGAAGCATCTTCTCGTTCACTTCGGCGGACTTCCCCTTTCACATCATTCGGCATGCTTGCCTTCAAGAATGATGCTACTCATGTCATCCGCGCCTCTATCTGTCGGTTGTTAGTTACAGTTATAGCAGACATCTTTTGTTAAATCCAGTCATTTGACTGATTTTTTTCAAAATCCGTCAATTCGCAAGATGCTGTTTCGCGAGTTCGAGTTGCTCCGACACGGCAGCAAACCCTGTCCCGCCGTAGCTTTTCCGGCGTGCCACTGCTTGAACCGGATCGAGGAGCGGATAGACGTCTTCCGTGATATCCGGATGGAAGGTTTGATACGTCTCGAGATTCAAATCCTTCAGGAAACAACCGTTTTGCACACAATAAAGGACGGCTTTACCTACGATTTCGTGCGCTTCCCGGAATGGTATGCCTTTCGTCACAAGGTAGTCGGCGAGTTCCGTTGCATTCGAGAAGTCTTGCATTGTCGCCTTCTTGAGCGCTTCGGTCTTAAACGTCGCAGATTCAATCATTCCAGTGAAGATTTGAACGGATTGGAGAACGGTATCTGCTGTATCGAAGACCCCTTCCTTATCCTCTTGCATGTCTTTATTGTAAGCGAGTGGTAATGCCTTCATCGTCGTCAAGAAGCCCATCAGGTTACCGTAGACGCGCCCCGTTTTTCCACGAATCAACTCAGCGAAATCAGGATTTTTCTTTTGTGGCATCATGCTCGATCCTGTTGAGAAGGCATCGGATAACTCGATAAAGCTAAATTCTTGCGACGCCCAGATGATGATTTCTTCACAAAAGCGCGAGAGATGCATCATGACGGTCGAAGCGATCCCGAGGTATTCGATGACGAAATCACGGTCCGAGACAGCATCAAGACTGTTTGGATAGACCGACTCAAAACCGAGCAACTCAGCAGACCGGAAACGATTGATCGGGAATGTCGTCCCCGCGAGCGCACCTGCCCCGAGCGGTGATTTCCGAATTCGTTTTTGATTATCCGTCAACCGTTCGACATCACGTTCGAACATCCAGAAATAAGCGAGCAAGTGATGCGCAAGCGAGATCGGTTGTGCCCGTTGCAAATGCGTATACCCTGGCATGACCGTCTCGATATGTTGCTCCGCTTGTTCCGTGATGACCGACTGGAGCTCGCGTAATGCTGTCGTCAACGCCTCAACATGTTGTTCCATCCATAGATGTAAATCCGTTGCGACCTGGTCATTTCGACTCCGTGCCGTATGCAGTTTTCCTGCAACCAGACCAATCTGTTCTGTCAATAAACGCTCGAGGTTCATATGAATGTCCTCATCCGCTAACGTATAGGAATGGTCTGCTAACGTCGTTTCCAGTTGCTTCAGTCCTTGCTCGATTTGTGTCCACTCGTCTTGAGCAAGAATCCCTTGTTCAAATAGCATCTGCGCGTGTGCGAGACTGCCTTTTAAATCGACGCTCGCTAATTTTTGATCGAACGTGATCGATGCTCCGAAGGCTTCCGCTTGAGCGGAAGCACTTTCCGTAAAACGTCCACCCCAGAGTTTGGTCATTTCGTGACACCCGCCTGACGATGTACGCTCGCATGCGTCGAAACGGCAAGTCCGTGTAATTTGATGAAGCCTTTTGCTGCTTCATGATCGAATGCGTCTTCTTTCGTGTACGTCGCAAGTTTCTCATCGTAGAGCGAGACAGCGGACTGACGACCTGTCACAGTTGCATTTCCTTTGAACAGTTTAACGCGAACTTCTCCTGTGACGTCCTGTTGTGTCGCTGTCAAGAATGCTTTCAAGCCTTTCGTCAATGGTGCATGGAAGAGACCGTTATAGATCGTTTCTGCGTATTGTTTGCTGAGTAGTGGTTTGAAATGCGCGACGTCCTTCGTCAATGTAATCGTCTCGAGTGCAGCGTGCGCTTTGAGTAACACCGTTGCGCCTGGGCACTCATAGACTTCCCGCGATTTGATACCGACGAGACGGTTCTCGACGTGGTCAATCCGTCCGACCCCATGTGCACCAGCGATGATGTTCAGTTCCGTGATCAGTTTCGCCAGTGGATACGTCGTTCCGTTGATCGAGACCGGAACACCTGCTTCAAAGCCAATGATGACTTCTTCTGCCTGATCCGGAGCGTCTTCTGGCGCTACTGTCAACGCATAAGCGTCTTGCGGTGGCTCTGTCCAAGGGTTTTCTAGGACGCCACATTCGTTACTCCGTCCCCAAAGGTTCATGTCGATTGAGTATGGGCTATCGAGGTTGATCGGAATCGGCACATTGTTTTCTTTCGCATAGGCGATTTCTTCTTCCCGTGACCATTTCCATTCCCGGACCGGTGCGATGACTTCGAGTGATGGATCAAGTGCTGCGACTGAAACTTCGAACCGGACTTGGTCGTTCCCTTTTCCGGTACATCCGTGAGCGACTGCCGTCGCACCGTGCTGATGCGCGACTTCGACAAGCTTTTCTGCGATCAACGGACGCGAAAGCGCTGAAATCAACGGATAGGCATTTTCGTAATGCGCGCCATATTGAAGTGCCGGTAAAACGAAGTCTTGTGCGAATTCTTCTTTAACATCGAGGACGATCGATTCGATCGCACCGACGAGGAGTGCTTTTTCTTTAATGATGGATAAATCTTTTCCTTCTCCGACATCCATGCATAAGGCAATGACGTCATAGTCCTTGCTCAACCACTTGATGGCTACCGATGTATCAAGTCCCCCAGAGTACGCTAAGATCAATTTTTGTTTCGACATGTATAATTCCCTCCTGGTTTTAAATTCATCTGTCTGTATAAAAATTCATTATGAATTATATATATACATAGAAAACAAAAAAAGAAACCCTTTTTGCAGGATTTCTTTCAAAATAACTTACATTTTTTTCTCCATCGTCCGGTGTGGGATGCCCGCATCATCGAATTCATCGGAGACGATCGTATAACCGAGTCCTTGATAAAACGGGATCGCTTGGACTTGTGCGCCGAGTGTTAGCAATTGCTTCCCTTCGCGACGTGCGACTCGTTCCATCGCCTGCATCAACTCGCCACCGTATCCTTTTCCTCGCGCTGTCGCTAGCGTCGCGACACGCTCTACCTTCATCCGTTGGTCGTCATATGGACGGGTACGCCCCGTTGCGACCGGTCGACTCTGCTCATCGAGGACAAGCAGATGAATTGCTGTTTCATCATGTGTATCATATTCAAGATGGCGTGGTACGCCTTGTTCCTCGACGAAGACACGCTCCCGGATCATCCGGACGGCTTGATGTTGTTCTGCTGTACGTACTTGAATGACTGTCATGACTGATATTCCTCCCGTAATCGATCGACATATGCCATCGCATCATCCCGATTCGTAAATTGTGCCTGTGCCTGAACCGCATTTCCTCCGCCTCGCCCATTAAATATTTTGACATGTGCTTTAGCGAACTTCCCGAGATGGGGTTCACCTGGACTACTCATCAGTAACTTGTTCGTCGTCGCATTCCAGACGACGCCGACGCGTCCCGCTTCTTGAATCGCTTTAGCAAGTTGCTCGGATATTTTGATTTCTTCATCCAGATGTTCGAACACAAGAATGCCTTCTTGTTGTTCTAAAGCATGAGCGAGTGTGAACGTCGCAAGTTGTTCCTGGGCGTGTTCGACCTGTTTCGTTAAGCGTTTCTGCTCTTCTTGTAACGCTTGGACGGCTTCTAGCATTTGAACCGGTTTGACTGATAAAGCTTGCGCTGCTTCCCGTAAAGCTCGTCGTTCTGCCTGTAGGAGTTGATATGCCCGTTCCTTTGCGACATAAGAAAGACGAATATTTCCACGAATTCGTTCGACTCCAGTAAAGAGAATCGACTCGAGCTGTGCCGTCGAATCGAGATGCGTTCCACCACAGGCACTATAATCGAGTGTACCGATTTGAACGACGCGAATTCGTCCTTCGACTTGTGGTGTTTTTCGTAATGGTAAGCGTAGCGCTTCCGCCTCGTCATACTCGGTCGCTGTGATTGGTAATCCTTGTTCAATCACCTGGCGTAATCGTCGATCCAGCTGTTCTTGTTGCAGAGTTGTCCATTCAGGTGTCTCGATATCAAGCGTCGAGACCTCACTTCCCGTCCGAAAACTAAGTGTCTTGATATTTGATTCATCTTGTAGGATTGCAGAGATGACATGTTGTGCCGTATGCTGCGCCGCATGATCGATCCGGACTGCGTCATCTACGATCCCGGTGACGTCACCTGTGAGCGGCGTCGCCAGTTGGTGCCAGACGACACCGTCTTCGATTTGGACGTCAAGGACCGGTTGGTCGTTCAATGTTCCACGGTCCGCCGGCTGTCCACCGCTCTCCGGATAGAAGTAACTTTTCTCTAAAGCAACCCAATAGCCGTCTACTTGTTTTGTTGCGCGAATGGATGTCTGAAAGGTTCGGACATCGGATTCTATTTGTTCGGGGCGCATGCCTCGACCACCTTTCTCTGTCAGTTTCACTCTGTATTATGCCATATTTCATCCAGAATCGTTTGTCGGCTTGCCTTTTTCCTAGTACACTAGACGAAAGACTACCGATCGCGAAGGGACGAAATGCCGTGATTCAGCATATCAATAAAAATTCACCACTCCCCATCTACTATCAAATCGAAGCTGCCTTAAAACAACAAATCGAAAGCGGTGTTCTTCAACCTGGCGATCTAATTCCGTCCGAGCGCGAATTTGCGGAAGCGCATCAAATTAGCCGAATGACGGTCCGGCAAGCCATTTCAAACTTGGTCAACGCCGGTTACTTGATTCGTCAAAAAGGACGAGGAACATTCGTCGCGAATAAAAAAATCGTCATGCAACTGTCTGGCTTGACGAGTTTCTCGGAAGAGATGGAACATCTTGGACTAGAACCGACGAGTGCGCTTCTCTCCTATCAAATCATCGACGCGTCGATGACGATCGCAAACAAGCTCCGGATTCGCGAAGGGGCATCCGTGTATGAATTGAAACGTTTACGAATCGCAGATGAGCAAGCGCTTGCCCTTGAGACCGTCTATATCCCGGAACAGCTCTTACCTGGACTCGATCAAGACGTCGCGACCGCATCGCTCTATGCATTTGCAGAAGCGAGCGGATTAAATCTTGGACGTGCGAGTCAAACGTTCGAATCACGTCTTGCAACAAAGGAAGAGGCGGGTCATCTTGGTCTATCGACCGCTTCGCCTGTCTTATCCGTCGAGCAACTGACGTATCTCGCGACGGAGCAACCGTTTGAATACGTCATCTCCGCTTACCGCGGCGACCGCTATACCTTCACCGTCGAAATGGAACGCCAACGCTAAAAATCCCCTTGTATCGTCGTACAGTGACGATACAAGGGGATTTTCCAACGCTTATTGTTGAGTTTCTGTATTGGGAATTGACTCTTCTGTCGTACTTTGTGCCGGGTCTGTCTCTTCCTTGATCGGTTCGACTTCTTGACCTTGCATCGCTTTCGCTAAATTACTTTTCACTTGCTCCAATTGATTCGGATCGAGATGGTATTCCCATTTCCCGCTAATACCGATGTAGCCTTCTCCAGCGAGTTGGTACTCCGTCGTATTACGTAGCGCTGCTGTGAAATCTGCTAAGCGTGTATAATCGTTCGGACCTAAGTTCGTTTCGACGTTATCACCGACAGCATCCAAAATATCACGGTATGCACTGAGGGAACGGAAACTTGCCGCTTCTTTGGCGACCGCTTGAATGACTTGCATCTGTTTTTGACCGCGTCCGATATCACCGAGCGGATCATCATGACGGTTCCGGACGTAAGCAAGTGCTTGCTCTCCTGTTAAATGTTGCATACCTTTATCAACAGTGACAGTACCGGCTTTACGTTTTGAATCTTGCTCTTTGAACGCATATCGTACATCGATGTCTACGCCATCCAATGCATCGATCAATTGAACGAATCCTTGGAAATTGACTTTAACGACGTGATCGATTTGAATACCGAGCAGGTTTTCTGTCGTTTCACGCGCTAATTTAATCCCATTATAGGAATTCGATTTATCCATCGAACCGAAGTAATGGGCATGGGTGATTTTATCTTGCTCAACACCTGTCTTACCATAAGGTACATCGTATTTCGAATAATCGATGTTCACGAGTGAATCACGCGGAATACTCGTCAACACTAATTGTTCCGTTTTTTTATTTAAGATTCCGACGATCATGACATCTGATCGCGCCGGTTCATTTCGTTCTTTACTTTTTTTCGTTTCATCCGTCCCAAGAATCAAGAACGATTCAGACGGAACATCATCATATTTAGAGCTCACCTTCGAGCCGGGAATGTTAATCTGCGTCTTTGCCAATGTTTCTTGCGTTTTAATAAAAACAGCTCCAGCATATCCAGAACCGATGATTGTGACAAGCAGGACGAGTGCAGCGATGACTTTCATGAACATCTTGCCAGCACTTGGCTGTCTCTTTCGTGCGGATCGCGTTTCCATCATGTAAACCCTCATTTTCATGTAAATTTTCCGTAAAGTTCGCTAATCTCCATTATCCGTACATTTAATGAAATGTCAATTTACGTTTCGATTAAAGAAATCGTATGGAATCGTTGCACTGAAAAAATCATGGACCCTTAGTGCGCTGTATCATGAGATTGAATGATCTTGGTATATGTCCTGTTGATGCCTTTCTATCAAAATAAAAAATCGCTTGAGACTAGGCTCAACAGAATCAAAAAAAGGAATAGAGTCAATCCAATGATTGTCTCTATCCCTTTTGATTCATCGCTCTTCCATCGTCATACTTTCATGAAATTCAGATAAGCCGCTCGTCCTGTACGTTTAGCGTCATCTGACAATAAAGATGCAGCTTCTTCGTCCAAGATCACCATGACATCAGCATGACGCTTGAGTACAGTCGCTGGACAATCCGTTGTTGCGACACCTTCCATCATGTCGCGAACCGCTTCTGCCTTTCGTTCACTAGAAGCAACGAGAAGGATTTTCTTCGCTTCCATGATCGTACCGATTCCCATCGTGATCGCCTTCGTCGGTACTTCTTCTAATCGATCAAAGAATCGTTGGTTCGCTTCTCGTGTCGACTCTGTCAATTCCGTTACGTGTGTCTTAGCATCGAACGGTGTACCTGGTTCATTGAAGGCGATGTGTCCATTCGCTCCGATTCCAAGTAATTGAATGTCGATTCCTCGATTGCGGACGAGCGCTTCATATCGTTCACTTTCGCGCACGGGATCTTCTGTGTCCCCGATTGGAACGAATGATTCCTTAAACGCGACATCTTTGAATAGATGCTCTTGCATGAACTTATGATAACTTTGTGGATGCTCTGGGCTGAGACCGACATATTCGTCTAGATTAACCGTCGTCACATGTCGACAATCGAGCGAATCCTTCCGCCATTCTTCATAGACGCCGACCGGTGAACTTCCCGTTGCCAGTCCTACCGTCAAACCTTCCGGGTGACGCTCAATTTCCTGTTTCAAAAATTGATAGGCCACCTGTGCTAATTCTTCTCCTTTTTCTACGATCATCCATTTCATGAGGTAGACTCCTTTCAGTTCGTGATCCGGTGTCGCGTACCACGATGAATCGTTTCTTGAATGTGTAGCGCTTCGTCGAGCAGGACGATGTCCGCATCCTTGCCGACCGAGAGGCTTCCCTTTTGAGTCAATTGAAGTTCTTTTGCCGCATTGACCGATGTCATGCGGACCGCTTCTTCGAGCGAACAGCCTGTATAGGAGATGATATTCCGTAAGGCGGCGTCCATCGTTAAGACACTTCCAGCTAAGCTACCGTTTTCAAGACGTGCCGCACCGTCTCGAACGAATACAGCCTGACCACCTAACTCATATTCACCATCAGCCAATCCTTTTGCACGCATCGCATCCGTGATGACGATCAGTCGATCTGCGCCTTTCATTCGGTAGGCGAAGTCGACCATTTCTGGCGCACTGTGAATCCCATCCGGAATGATCTCCGCATAGACGTCTGGTGTCAGGAGGCAATATCCGACCGTGCCTGGTTCCCGGTGATGAAGTGCCCGCATTTGATTGTAGAGGTGGGTACCATGCGTGACGTGACCGGCTTGGTTTTGGGCATACGTCGCGTCTGTATGTCCGGCTGACGGAATCGCACCCGTCAAGCGCACCGCTTCTTCGAACGCACGTGCTCCCGGGCGTTCCGGAGCGTATGTGACGAGCTTGATCGTGTTCCCTGCTGCTTTTTGCCATTTCAAGAACTGCTCGACATCCGGTTCGACGATATGTTCGTGAGGCTGTGCACCCGCATAATCCGGATTGATGAATGGTCCTTCAAGATGAACGCCGACGATCGTTGTATCGTCTTGCGCTACGACCTCTCGGACCGTCTCAAGCGCGCGTGTGATATTTCCCCAGTCCTGAGTAATCGTCGTCGCTAAAAATGATGTCACACCTTCTTGTAACATCTGTCGGCTGAAATGACGCAACCTCTCGACATCTCCATCCATGACATCGACATCATATCCCCCATGAATATGCACATCGATCATTCCCGGAATGAGTGATTGATGCTGCGCATCGATCATCTCTTCTCCTGCGATTTCCTCGAATTTCGACATGGGTCCAATCGCCTCGATTGTTCGGTCAAAACGAATGAAGCCGTCTTCAATCGTCTGCTCTCCCGTGTAAATCCGAGCATTGATGATCACTGTCATCTGGCATCTTCCTTTCTCTATCCGTTCCATGACTTGCTTCCGTATCTAGTATAACGCGATTAATTCTAGTTGTATAGACCTTTGTACATTTAAACGAAATTATAAAAGGACGATCCCGCATATCCGTAGATATAGGGTCGCCCTTTGTATACCCGTCGATTGCCGACTTCATGCGTCAGTCGATCATGGTAATAAAATCCGGTCTTTCTTTCGAGAAATCAGACGCGTTGCTTTTAAGATTGCCATCGGTAACGATTGACGCTTTCGGTAAGCAAGATATCGTCCTTCCCATTTTGGATCGTACTTTTCTTTGTATCGTCGTAGACCGGTGAAACTATACATGTAGCGAATATTATTGAAGACATCCGCTGCCACACGTTCTTGCCAGAAGGACGTCTCGTCCTCTCCGACAGACGAAAGCGGAGCCATTCCCATGTTGAACGTGTGGTAGCCTTCATCTTTCGCATACTCGAATAGTCGGATGAACATCGCATCCATGATTCCATTCGGTCCATCTGGTCGAAAACGCATCAAGTCAATCGATAGGACTCCTTCTTGGTAAGCAGGCATGAATGTCATGAACCCGATCAATCGTCCTTCCGCTTCACGCATGATGCCGATCGGTGCCCGGTTTAAATAAGGTTCGTGGAAGTAACCGAGCGAGAAACCTTTCTCGGACTTCCCTCCTAACCATTCGTCGGAGACCTCTTGTAGTTCTGCTAATAGTGTTCCTGAAATAGGTGGCTCGACTACTTCGAACGTCATGCCCTCTCGTTCAAAGCGATTTTTAATCGATCGAAGTCCAGCTCGTTTTTTCCCTGATACAGTGAAAGATGGGATATCAACGATCGCTTCTTCCCCGAGTTTGAAGAAGTTGAAGCCAAAATCATGATAGAGAGACATATTTTGCGCTTGAATTTGATAGATGTTCGGAATATATCCAAGATCTTCGACGCGACGTAAGAAAGACGCGATGACTTGTGAATGTTCCTTCGGATCTCCACTGGGGTCGCCAAGGACCATGATCCGATTACCGGTCTGACTGAACTGGATGAATGAACGTCCTGTTTCGGAGAAGAAGAAACGTTTATCACCTAGAAACGCGAGATGGCTCAAATAATTCCCACCCTGCTCACGCAATACCGATTCGATCTTTTCAGCATCGAATCGCTCACCGAGAACCGGTTGATTGAATGTATTGAATAAGCGGATGAAGACGAGAACATACACGAGCGCAAAGATAGAGGCACTCGCTGCAAACATGAAAATTTCATGTGCCGGATACACTTTTGTTCCGTCTGCTGATCCGAGTGTATAGAAGGCGTATCCAAAAAAGACGAATCCTCCAATGTACAATAGACCAGCGAAGGCAACCCGGATGAAGCGTGTCGTCGTAATGAGCGTTCGTTCTCGGTGAAATGCTTTTCGCGACATCAGTAGCAAGACGAGAACGAGGATGACGGCAAGGAAAGAAATCAAGTTAAAACCACGAAGTGCCATTCCAATCAATGCGAAAAAAGATGCCCCGTACATCATATATAACGACCGTTTTGTTCGACGATACAGTGCTGTCGATAAGAGGACGAACAATAAGCCGCCCATCAAGAAGAAACTATTCGCGAGTAACAGCGCTTCATGCGGTAATTTCGATTCCAAATATTCATATTGCGTCGAGACAGGTGGTAAAATCGCCAATCCCCAGATCGTGATCCCGGCAACGAGTGTGATCAATGCGAGTGTGAAATGACGAATTTTACTGAGGAATCGCAGTTGTAAGCGCCAAATGACGCCCCCGACCTCCATCGATGGACCAACGATCGGTTTGTCTTCGATCATCTTGACGACCGGACCGCTGAACTCCCGAGCTGAGAAAATGACACCGATCAGGAACGGAATCAAGTAGTAGACAAGACGGTAGATCAATAATCCTGTCAAGACGATGCCTTCCTCGACACCCGCACGCTGCATGCCGATCAAAAACACTAAGTCAAACGAACCAAACCCACCCGGTACCATCGAGATCAAACCGGCTGTCGCAGCGATGATAAAAACACCGATGACTTTTGAGAAACTGACATCCGTTCCGAGCGCTGCCAAAATCAGATAGACGACAACGCCAGCACTGAACCATTCTGCGAGTGAGACGAGTGAATATAACGCAATCGATTTCGGATGGATGCTACTATTGCCTCGTCGAAACGAGAACAGCAGATAGAGTGGAAAGAAGAATGCGACACCAATGATGACGGGCCACAGCCATTTTTTTAAATCGAGCACTTCAAACGCCGGAAAAACGTGTAGAAGCGATAAGGCAGATAAGATGGACAATCCACTGATCAACGTCGGTGCCATCCAGCCGATCGCCTTCAACAAACGACCGCCTTCAACGAATGGTCGATAAAGAGCGGAGCGGATCGCCATCCCAGCGAGACCGCCGAATCCGATGATGCCGTTAAAGGAGTTCGCAATCCAAGATGCTCGGAAAATTAGTCCGATCGGTGCTTTCGCCTCCAATGAACGTAATAAGAAGAAGTCATAAAAGAACATCGTCGAGACTGCCGCAAGACCTGCGAGAATCAACAGGATGAATTGCCAAGATGGGACTTGACGAATCGCTTGAATCGATTCCTGTAGCGACAAACTACGCAATTCGTTTTGTCCTTGATAAAAAATGAATCCAATCAAGACGATCGGTAAGATGATCTTCGCAATCGTCATGATGCGTTGTTTTGAGAATTTCAAGCTGCCAGCCTCCTTGATTTACGGATTAAATGCATAAGACGAACAAGTAGTAGCGTTGCTCCGACCGCAAGACCGATGATCAATCCCCACCAGTAACCATCTGGTCCGAGCGTCGTATAGCGTTCGAGATAAAAACCTAATGGTAGTCCAATGACCCAGTAGGCAGCAATCGTCAACAAGAAGGTGACATTGACATCCTTGAATCCACGTAATGCACCTTGCGTCGGTGCAGCAACGGCATCCGACAGTTGAAAGAAAATCGCTAAAATCATGAAGTGTGCGGCTGCTTCGATGACTTGAGGATCACGACTATATAAAGCGGCAAGTTCTTCATTCTTTAAGTACAACAAGATTCCGGAGAACAAGGAGACGGCAACACACATCGTCAATCCAATGACGACGTACTGGACAGCGTCCTTGATTCGTTTGGCACCGACCTCAAAACCGACTGTGATCGTCAAAGCGGACGCAGCAGATAATGGGATCATATAGACAAACGAAGCGAAGTTGATGGCCGCTTGATAGGCACCGATGATGACATCGCCGTACGCTCCGAGCAGCAACGTGACCGCCGAGAAAATACTGACTTCAGAAAAAATCGCTAGACCAATCGGAGCACCGAGTAGAATCAATTCCTTGATTCGCTTCATATCTGGACGGTAAAAGCGCCGCAGAATCCCAAGGCGTTGAAATAATTCTCCTTTGAAGACGACAGCGATGATCGCTAGACAGAGAATCCAGTACGTGATGGCAGTCGCAACTCCCGCGCCCACTCCACCAAGTTCCGGAAAACCGAAGTTTCCGAAGATGAATAGATAATTGAAAAGGACGTTAATGGGTAAAGAGATTAGTAGTAAGACCATCGTGATATTTGATTTACCTAATGAATCGACGAGTGTTCGTAAAACGAAGAAAACGAACATCGGTACGATCCCGAGTGCTAACATCACGAGATAATTTCGCGCGACTTCACGCGCCTCTGCTGATAACTCCATCCGTTCGAGAATCGGATTGACAGCAATAAGTCCGATGACTACGGTCAAACCAATGATCACAACAGCAACGTACAACGCCTGCATGACGATCCGTTTGACTTCCCGCTCGCGTTTCGCTCCCATCGCTTGGGAAACGAGCGGTGCGACGGCAAGTAGAATACCGGTCAGTCCTGTGTAGACGGGTGCCCAGAGACTTGCTCCGACACCGACTCCTGCTAAATCAGCAGAACCATATCGACCGGCCATGACCGTATCGAAAAAACTAATTAAGTAAAACGCGACTTGCGTTACGAGGATGGGAAAGAAAATTTTCATGAACTGCTTCATCTTTCCTGAGAACGTAACTGTTTCTAACATGTTTCCACCACATTTCAGGAGGAGTCCTCCTTAATTTTAAAACCTAGCACTCTTGAACTCTTACGAAAATAATCCGAGGAGGGATTCATCTCATGAACCATCGAGATACTGAAAAGCTGACTTTCGAACTGCTTGAGACATGGTCTACCTTCAATCATTATGCCAAAGAGGCTCAAACGTTTGAGAATCCGGAAGATGTCCATCAAGCGCGGATTCGGTTACGGAAACTGATCACATTCGCCCGATTGGTCGATTTGACGGAGGAACCCGTTTATTTGATTTGGAAGCGGCTGATGCATGCTTTCGGCGAAGTCCGTGACCTCGACGTACAACTCGAAGCGACCTCAAACAAAACAGAAATCGATCAGTTGTTCGCGAACCATGTCGCTCTGCAACTTCAAGGAAAACGTTCGACTTTAATCGAGACGATGCATCTCTTGATCTCCAATGAACTGGATCGATCCGTTCGTCGCTTTTTAGCTGGTCCGATGACAAAGCGCCTCAAGCGGATGTCAGAAAAAGAGCTGATTCAGGCCGCTGAGAAACGCTATGAGAAAAAACGTGAACAATTTGAAAAAGTGCAACGAAAGGATGGAACGAAGCGTGTCGAACGGATGCATGAATTACGGCTTGCTACAAAAGCATACCGTTATACGGTCGAGTACCTTCGTCCCTACACGCATCAACCGAAGTCTGCTGTTGATCGTCTAAAGACAACCCAGACACGACTCGGACACATCAATGATACGTATCAGCGATTAGAAAGATGGCGCTCTTTCGAGGTTCCATCTGCTTATCAAGAAGAGCGTTTGCGTCAGATCAAGCGGTTAGAGGACGAGCTACGTTCTGCGCTTGATCAGATTGAAATCGCTCATGGATGACGTTGAACGAGTAATTCCAGCATTTTTGTTCCGGCAATGGAGTTTCCTTTTGCGTCAAGCGATGGTCCAAAGACACCGATTCCGAGATCAGCCATATCGAAATCACTTCGACCGCAAGCAACGACTGCACCGGAAACACCACTTTTTCCTGGAAGCCCGACTTGGACGGAAAATTCTCCAGATGCATCGTACATGCCACACGTCGTCATGATCGCTCGAATGATTCGTGCGTTCCGACGTGAAATGACTTGGCGTCCTGATGGTGTTTTTCCAGATGTACTCAAAATTTTCCCCATCATGGCAAGTCCTTTACAGTTCGTCAAAATCGCACATTGTTTCGTATAGACGTCGATGATTTCTTCGACATTGCCTTCGATGACACCGTGATAGCGCATGAAGTACAATAATGCGCGATTTAAATCCGTCGTTTCGAATTCCGATTCAGCAACATCTGCGTCATATTTTACCATTTCTACTTCAATATCCAATAGCTTTGCGATGAATTGACGCAATTGAAGTAATTTATCGGCAGCATCCGTTCCCGGTAACATGCTCGTCACGGCTAGTGCTCCTGCATTGATCATTGGATTAAGCGGTTTTGTTGGAATCGTCTCTTCGAGTTTTGCGATCGAATTGAACGCATCGCCCGTCGGTTCCATCCCGACTTTTGAAAAGACATAATCTTCTCCGAATGTCTCGAGGACGAATGCGAGCGTGATGATCTTCGATACACTCTGTAGCGTAAACATCGTATCCGCATCACCTGCCGAGACGAACGTTCCGTCGGCATTACAGACGGCGATTCCGAGCTGTGTCGGATCAACCTTCGCAAGCTCTGGGATGTAACTGGCGACTTGTCCAAGCACCGTATACGGACGGCATTCTTCAATCAACTCCTCGAGTTGGGCTTGTGTAACATTCATGGCGTTCCCTCTTTCTCTTTTTTTCTAGCTTATCACGCATCTGACGGATACGGATATGGTTCTTCCGTAAACGCTAAAAGGAGTCGACTCGTTTCAGCCGAGTCGACTCCTTTTTCTAGCATCTGCTTCATCCGTGGACGACAAGTTCACCGTCTTCTACATCAATCGCAATCCGGGCACCATCTTGAATCGCCCCACTAATCAAGGCACGGGCAAGTTTCGTCTCAATCGTTCGTTGCATATAACGATTGATTGGACGCGCGCCGTATTGTGGTTCAAATGCTTCTTCGAAAATCAACGTCTTCGCAGCATCCGTGACATCAATCGTAATACCACGTCCAGATAAACGTGAACTCATTTTCTCGACCGCTTTGTCGATGATTCGTTCGATTTCCGTCCGGTGGAGTGGATGGAATAAAATCGTATCATCGATCCGGTTCAAGAACTCCGGTCGGAAGTGGCGCTTCAGTTCTTGGCGAACGGCTTCCTCTTCCGCTGCATCGATGACACCATCTTTGGCTGCTTCAAGCAGGATCGGTGCCCCGATGTTTGACGTCATGATGACGATCGTGTTCTTGAAGTCGACGACACGTCCTTGCGCATCCGTCAATCGACCATCGTCTAGCAACTGAAGCAAGATATTAAAGACGTCCCCGTGCGCTTTTTCAATCTCATCGAACAACAGCACCGAATACGGGCTCCGTCGGACGGCTTCCGTCAATTGACCGCCTTCTTCATAACCAACGTATCCCGGAGGCGCACCGACGAGACGGGAGACATTGTGTTTTTCCATATACTCCGACATATCGATACGGACGATGTGATCTTCACTATCGAACATCGCCGCTGCCAAGGCTTTTGCGAGTTCTGTCTTCCCGACCCCTGTCGGACCGAGGAACAAGAACGAGCCAATCGGACGGTTCGGATCCTTAATGCCTGCTCGCGCTCGAATGACAGCGTCCGCGACGAGACGGACTGCTTCGTCTTGACCGAAGACGCGATCATGAAGCGTATCTTCAAGATAAAGTAATTTTTCGCGTTCGCCCTGAGCAAGCCGCGTCACCGGAATACCGGTCCATTTCGAAACGATGTCGGATATCTCTTCTTCCGTCACCGCTTCTCGAACGAGTTCGTGTGAGACGTGTTCAGATGACTCTTCCGCGACTTTCAGACGTGCCTCAAGATCCGGAATTTGCCCGTACTTGATTTCCGATGCTCGGTTCAAGTCATAGCGCCCTTCCGCTTCTTGTAACGCCAGTTTCGCTTTCTCAAGATCCGCACGTAACTGCTGAACACTTTGCGAACTCTCTTTCTCCCGTTCCCATCGTGTCCGTAGCGCACTCTCGTCTTCTCGGACAGAACTGAGTTCTTGCTGTAAGACGGCGAGTCGTTTCCGGGATGCTTCATCCGTCTCTTTCTTTAACGCTGCTTCCTCGATTTCGAGCTGCATGACTCGACGGACGAGCGAATCGAGTTCAGCTGGCATCGACTCCATATCGGTCCGAATCATCGCACATGCTTCATCAACGAGATCAATCGCCTTATCCGGCATGAACCGATCCGTAATATACCGATCGGATAACATCGCCGCCGCGACGAGCGCATTGTCATGAATCCGTACACCGTGGTGAATCTCGAATCGTTCTTTTAGTCCACGCAGAATGGAGATCGTATCCTCGACATCTGGTTCCGCGACGAGGACTTGTTGGAAGCGACGTTCGAGCGCCGGGTCCTTTTCGATATACTTCCGGTACTCATCCAGCGTCGTCGCACCGATACAGTGCAATTCTCCTCGCGCAAGCATCGGCTTGAGCATGTTTCCGGCATCCATTGCGCCGTCCGTCTTCCCAGCACCGACAATCGTATGCAGCTCATCGATGAACAAGAGAATCTGTCCTTCGGCTTCCTTGACTTCATTCAAGACTGCTTGCAGTCGCTCTTCGAACTCACCACGGTATTTCGCACCAGCGACGAGCGCACTCATGTCTAAACTGAACAACTGCTTGTTCTTCAGACTCTCCGGTACATCTCCTCGGACGATCCGTTGCGCGAGTCCTTCAACGATTGCCGTTTTCCCGACGCCGGGTTCTCCAATCAAGACGGGATTGTTTTTTGTCTTCCGACTCAAAATCCGGATGACACGTCGAATCTCATCATCACGACCGATGACCGGGTCTGTTTTCCCAGACCGGAAATCCGCTACGAGATCACGTCCATATTTTTTCAGCACATCAAACGTCTCTTCAGGATTTTTCGTCGTGACCTTCCGATTGCCTCGCATACTGACGATCGCTTCCCGGAGTGTCTCTTCTGTGATGCCTTGACGACGTAGGTACTGAGCTGCTGGACTTGATTGTTTGATCAATGCTAGCAATAAGTGTTCGACGGAGACATAGTCATCCTGCATGAGGCGCGCTTCCGTCTCTGCTTCCGTCAACACGTTCAGCAACGAGCCCCCGATCCGAGGCGTCGTCGCCTGGGACAAGGCAGGAAGTTTACCAATCGCCTCGTCAATCGCAGCATTCAATGTCTCAATCCGTTGATTCAACTTTTCAAAGACAACTCGTGCAATTCCTTCTTCTTGAGCAAGTAAGGCAAGTAACAAATGCCATTCTGTGATTTCACTATGACGACGTTGTTTCGCGATCGCTTGGGCAGAGACGATTCCCTCGTGTGCCCGATCCGTTAAACGTTCAAAATCCATCCTTGATCACTCCTTCACTGCAAGTTGACGTTCCCACTCTTCATAAAAGGCACGGTCCATCTCAGGTAACTTGACTTCGAGTTGAACGAGTAACGCCCCACGATGACCATTCGCTTGACTCAGACCACGATTCGGAATCCGGAGTCGTGCTCCTGGTTTCGTGCCCGGTTTGACTTTCAGTTTGATTCGTTTCCCTTCAAGCGTATCTGCGACGACTTCGCCTCCAAGCACAAGCGTCGTCGGATGAACACGGACGGTTGAAATGACGTCTTGATCGACCCGTCGGAATTGATCGTCATCCTTCAAGTGAATCGTCACGTAAACATCTCCCGCGACACCTTGTCGGTTACGCATTGAACTTTTTCCACGTAAGCGGACTTTTTTACCGTCATAGACATCTTTCGGAAGCGTCAGCTGGATCGAACCCGTCGCAAGACGCACCGTGACTTTTTCGTTCGTACTAAGATGACTGAGTGTGACCGTCAATTCAAGCTCTTCATCGGTCGACACTTCTTCCTGACTAAAGAACGAACCAAACATGTCTTCAAATCCGAACGATTGTCCAGGTCGTGTCCGTCCACCACCTCCAAACTGTCGGAACAGATCTTCGTAATCTCCAGCGCCACCAGCTCCAGCGCCTGCCATCTGGTCGAAGTTACTGCCGTATCGATCATACTGCGCTCGTTTTTCCTCATCTCCAAGCACATCGAAGGCTTCTTGGATATCCTTGAAACGCTGGTCCGCACTCGCCTCTTTATTGACGTCCGGGTGATACTGCTTCGCCAATTTGCGGTACGCGCGCTTAATATCTTGATTCGATGCATCCTTTGCGACACCGAGTGTTTGGTAGTAGTCTTTTGCCATTCGAATTCACTTCCTTTTCCTATACTTCATTACCTTAATTATAAAAGTCGTATCTTAATTGGTCAAATATAGTCAAACTTTTTTCTGACATTCTGTTCTCTTTTCACTTTACGTCCTTGCGACAAACAAGTTTCACCGACTGAACCATGTTATACTGATAGCCAAACTGGAAATGAACGATGGGAGGATTTACAGATGGACGGTAAAACACGTAAAAATATCACGCCTGGTCTTAAAGTCAGCATCGTGTTGAAGCAAGATCAACGAACAGGTAAACGAACAGAAGGAATCGTCAAAGACCTTCTCACGAAATCACCGCAGCATCCGCACGGGATTAAAGTGCGCTTAGAAGACGGTCAAGTCGGTCGTGTTCAAGAAATTTTAGGATAAAAAGACAGCAATCGCTCGCCCTGATTCCTTTTCGGAGTCAAGACGAGCGATTTTTTTCATGCTTCAGTCGCTTGTTCTAAATACCGCCACGTCGCTTCGACGAGAATACGCGCTGCATCGAGCATCGCCGGCTCCTTAAAATCAAACTGCGGATGATGATGCGGTGGATACGAAGCATCTCCCGCTCCTGTAAAGAAGAACGCGCCCGGTACGTGTTGCAGATAATAAGCAAAATCCTCGCCACCCATCGTTGGTTCGATCTCAAATACACGCTCGTCTCCTAGAACTTCTCGTGCGACAGATTCAATCAATGCGGTGGGTGCAGCATGGTTGATGACAGCTGGATAGCCTTTTTCGTATGTAAAGTGATACGTTGCTCCGACTGCCTCACAGATTCCTTTGATCGTCCGCTCCATCCGCTCGATGATCTCGTCCGCTGTCGCTTCATCAAACGTCCGGACCGTTCCTGTCAACGTCGCTTGATCCGCGATGACATTAAACGTATTCCCCGCATGTAATGTTCCGACGGTCACGACTGCCGGTTCCAGTGGATTGAGTTGACGACTGACGATCGATTGTAATTCCTTAACGATCGTTGCCCCGAGTAAGACAGCATCAATCGTCTCATGTGGTTTCGCACCGTGTCCGCCTTTTCCATATAAGGTCAGCTCGAACTTATCAGCCGCCGCCATGATCGGACCGGTCCGAACACCGACATGTCCTAAATCGATCGTTGACCAAAGATGCGTTCCGAAGATGACATCGACCCCTTCGAGACAACCGTCCGCAATCATATCGCGTGCACCGCCCGGAACGACTTCTTCCGCATGTTGATGAATCAAGACGACGTTCCCCGGTAATGATTCCCGCTGTTGCATGAGCGTCTCTGCGACGGCAAGTAACGTCGCCGTATGACCATCGTGACCGCATGCATGCATCACACCCGGAACCGTCGACCGATACGCGACCTCTTTAGCGTCAGCAATCGGTAAGGCATCAAAGTCAGCACGTAACGCGACGGTCTTCCCCGGTTTTCCTCCACGAATATACCCGACGACACCACGTCCGCCGACCTCCGTCCTGACTTCGATTCCGAGCGCTTTTAAATGTCGCGCGATATAACGCGGGGTCTCGACTTCGTGAAACGACAACTCTGGGTGCTGATGTAAATAACGACGGCGCTCGACCATTTCTGGATACAACGCGTCTAGTCCGGCAGTTCGTTCTGACATATATGTATCCCCCTTATTTCTTTTGATGCAGTGTCTTAACGCTTTCCCGCGTGTATTGGAGGCGTTCGAGTGTGTCTTCATAATGTCCCGCAGCATACGATAAGAACAAGACATCGATCGCAAATAGTTGGGCGAGACGCGAACTGAGCGCCGCACTACGAAGCGGCGCTTCCGGTGCGCGTGATGTCCAAAGCGCGATATCCGCTAGTTGGCTGATCCGGTTGTCCCCGAAACGTGTCAGACTGATGACCTTCAGCCCTTGGATTTTCGCCAAACGGATCAATTCGACGACCTCTTCCGTTTCTCCGCTGTAAGAAATCGCAAAGAAGACATCTTCTTTACGTGCATTCGCTAAGATCGTCGCAAGTAGATGCTGGTCCGTTTCTTGAATCGCTAGTTTCCCGACACGCGTCCATTTTTGAGCAGCGTCTTCAGCTACGACATGCGATGCCCCAATCCCGTAAAAATAAATCGCGCGTGCCTGATCAATCACATCAATCGCATCCGCAATCCGTTCATCATTCAACTGCTTCGCAGTATCCTGTAACGCTTGAATGCTGTTACTAAGCGTTTTTTCAATCAAGTCGACAGGACGTTCATCCTTTTCGATATCGTGATATCCTTTTAAATCCGTCCGTGCTGTATCGGCAGAAATGCGCATCCGCAACTCCGGGTATCCCTTTAATCCGAGCGCGCGGCAGAAGCGGACGACTGCAGCGGCACTTGTATCTGATTCCTCTGCAAGTTGGTGGATCGTCATGCGCGCAATTTGGTTCATATGCGTCAAGACATAGTCTGCGACTTTTCGTGAGGATGATGGTAGTTCCTCTCGAACTGCACCGATTTGTGAATAGATACCGCCTTTCATCTAAATCTCCCCTTTATCCTCTTCTTTTTAAAAGAACTAACGATTCATCACTTACCGCGTCGTTCCTGTTTGTAGAACTGTTCTTCTTTCATTATGCTCTCTCCTACTGGCTTTCGTAAATCTAAAAAATGGGAAAGTGAAACAAAATACCATTCTTCTTCCATACCCTTCCTTTCTTATTCATATACTTCTCTCTTTCAGCGTCCGTTATATAAAAAAAGCGACATTCCGTCCATTGGAGGAATGTCGCTTCATAAAGTAAATCGAGAAATCAGCGAATCTTGACGATCGGTTTCTTTGTATCCGGATCGAGGAATAGCATCGCTTCCGTATCCCCGTTCAAGTTCGTCACAGTAATCGTCGTTGGAATGTTTCGATTATACTCCCAACGATTCTCAAGCAGATACGTCACGTACTGAACGAATGCGACGAGTTCTGCTTTTCCGTAAAATTGAACGGGAATCTTCATCTCAAGCTTTTTCAGTTCATCTTCTTGATAGAAGCCTTCCCCCATCATACCAGTGTAGTTCGGGAAGTAGTCTTCTAGACGGTCTTTGAATAAATCGAATTTCGCCGCATCATCCCGCACGTCATTCGTTGCGCGTGCTGACGGGTAGTAGTAATAGCGCTCATTGTAGTTTTTCCAGTCGTTCGCACTGATTTGATTCCCGCGACCGATGAAGGCAGACGAGAGATAGTGACCGGAAACCGGTGACCCTTCTTTTTCCTGGAGGTAGAGAGCGACGTGAATCGGTGTCGTCTTCATCCCTTGTGTCTTACGCATCTTCTTGACTAAATCATTCGCCATCCGCTTTCCTTCAGCAACGACTTTCTTTTCATCAAGTTTAACGGTATAGGTTGGTCCATAGTTTTCATCTTGGAACACATACTCACTATTTAAGACAAGCGCAATCGACGTGCCACCGAGTTCGAGTTTCTTATCTTCTTCAAGCATGTAGTCTTGCTCTAAGATATGCGATAGAATCATAGGTGACTTTTGATTTTTTTCTTTATACGACTTACCAGACGTATAAGCTGGGTTCAGACCTTCAGGATCGCTGACGCCATCGCCTGCTTTTCCTTTTCGCAACAACCATTTCGCGATTTGGTCGGCTTCGAGTAACTGACCTTCTTGGTAATAGTATTTTTCCGGATCAAAAAACTGTGTCGAGTGACGCATTAAACCCGTTTCGATTTCATCAAGCTCAAGACGTGAACTGACACGTTTTTGTGTCATTCCACGTGCAACACTTGGACGAAACGGCAAGACCGTCCGGTAGTACGAATCCGTCGTATCAATGGCTGGACTGACAACGGCTTGGACTTCCTTACCTTGTTCACTTTCAGTAATGACTTCTTTCGTATCGCTCGTTGGCGAAAGGTCGAACGAACAAGCACCTAAAAATAACGTGCTCGATAACGTCAACGCTACTGCTGTTTTATAGTTCATCTCTATTTGCACCCCATGTTTTTAAATCGTTCTCTTTATCATAACAGAATCGTTTTCCATCGGGGAAGGACAAGTTTTTCCCTGATTTTTAAAAAAGATGATGCGCCTTAGCGTATCCGAAAGGACTTTTTCTCATGACACGTCGTAAATTCATCGGTCTGCTTTTTTTACTCGCAGGCATCGCTCTGATTGCTTGGCCCTTCATCAGTGACTATCAGCGTGAACAAGAGGCAGCCAATTTAAAAGAACAATGGACAAAAAGTCTAAAGACCGTCGATGCAAAAGAGACGAAACAACCGCTCGCAAAATCAGGTGTTGGACTGCTATCGATTCCAAGCATAGATTTCGAGCAAGTCATCTTAGAAGGCTCGACGACAGCGGTCTTAGACCGTAGTATCGGTCATATTCCAGAAACCGGATCACCCGGAAAAGGCAATTATGCGCTCGCCGGACACCGAAGTTTCACGGAAGGGCTTCATTTCAATCGCCTGCCTGACGTCAAAAAAGGCGATACCGTCGTCGTCACGACAAAAACACATCGGTATACGTACCGCATCACATCCAGTCGTCTTGTCACACCGACGACATTGTCCGTCCTCGATCAATCTGTCGCTTCCCCAACCATCACATTAATCACCTGTGATCCACCAGAAACGGCAACGAATCGTCTCATCAAACAAGGTACTTTGATTCGGAGCGAGACGATTGCTTCGTGACAAGGATGAACACGAAAAAAGGAAGGCGGAATTCCGCCTTCCTTTTTATTTGATTGTTCTCATTCATTCTTCTCACGCTTCGTGTTTAGCTAGTTCTTCTAACAGACGTGCTTCATCCCAAATTTCGATACCAAGCGATTCAGCCTTCGTCAGCTTAGAACCTGCCTTTTCCCCTGCGACGAGTACGTCTGTCTTTTTACTGACGCTTCCTGTCACATCGGCACCGAGTGCTTCGAGTCGTTTACCAGCCTCTGACCGTTTTAAGCTCTCGAGCGTCCCCGTCAAGACGATCGTTTTGCCACCGAGTGGTGCATTCGTCTGATCAACCCGTTCCCCAAGGAAACGTTGATTAACGCCGAGTTGTTCCAAATCACGAATCAATGCCTGTGCTTCCGGATGTTCGAAGTACTTCACGATTGAATCTGCGATTTTCCCACCGATGCCATCGATTGCGACAATCTCATCGTAGCTTGCAGCTGCAATTCCTGCTAACGAATCAAAACGTTCCGCTAAAAGATATGCTGCTTTTTGACCGACGAGACGGATTCCGAGACCAAATAAGAGACGCTCGACCGAGTTCTGTTTCGAGGCTTCGATCGCCGCAAGTAATTTATCGACGGACGTCTCACCCATGCGGTCAAACGTCAATAATTCCTCACGATCGAGTCGATATAAATCGGCAATCGTCCGGATCGCTTCATGGTCATACAATTGACGAACGACTTTTTCACCGAGACCGTCAATGTTCATCGCTTGACGCGAAACGAAGTGAATGATGCCTTCCATCAATTGCGCTGGGCATTCCGGACTGACACAGCGGATGTCCACTTCACCTTCGAGACGGACAAGTTCCGACTGACAGGCCGGACAATGCGTCGGGAAGACGATCGGTGTCTCTTCCCCCGTTCGCTCTGCCGTGACGACTTGTACGACTGCCGGGATGACATCGCCCGCTTTTTTAATGATGACCGAGTCCTGAAGGCGGATATCTTTTTCAGCGATGAAGTCGGCGTTGTGTAGTGTCGCATATGTCACCGTCGATCCCGCGACGACGACCGGTGCAAAACGGGCACGAGGCGTGACTTTCCCGGTCCGACCGACACTGAAATCAACGTCTTCGACTGTCGTCATGACTTCTTCCGCCGCGAACTTATAGGCTGTCGCGAAGCGGGGACTTTTTGCTGTGAAGCCGAGCTCCTCCTGATCATCGTATCGATCGACTTTCAAGACGATTCCGTCAATCTCATATGGCAGGCTCGCGCGTGCTTCCGTCCAGTGCGCGATATAGGCAAGAATCTCTTCCACCGTCTCACACGTCTGCATATGTTGATTGGTCGGTAACCCGAGTGAAGCGAGTTGGGCCATCGCTTCGCTATGTGAACGGGCCGTCAACGTATTGACGCCGACGCCATACACGAACAACGACAGATTGCGCGACGCTGTAATCGACGAATCCAGCTGACGCAGACTACCTGCGGCCGCATTACGCGGATTCGCGAACAATGTCTCTTCTCGGCTTGCCCGGTCTTCATTCAAGCGTTCGAACGATTGTTTCGGCATGTAAGCCTCACCGCGGACCTCGACCGTCTCTTCTGCCTGCAAACGCAGCGGTAACGCTTTGATCGTCCGTAGGTTCTGCGTGATGTTCTCACCGACTGTTCCATCGCCACGCGTCGCCCCACGAACGAATCGACCGTCTTCGTATTTCAGCGAAATCGCAAGTCCATCGAATTTCAGTTCGGCGACATACGTCGTCGAACGTCCGAGCGACCGCTCAATCCGAGCAACCCATTCGCGAATTTCTGTCTCATCAAAGACGTTTCCGAGCGACAGCATCGGTAAATCATGCGTCACCTTCTCGAATGCTTCGAGCGGTGCCGCGCCGACGCGTTGCGTTGGCGAATCCGGTGTGATCAGTTCTGGATGCTCTGTTTCTAACTCCGTCAGTTCACGAAGCAATTGATCGTACGTCGCATCCGGTACCGTTGGTTGATCCAGTACGTAGTATTCGTAGCTGTATCGGTTCAATGTTTGACGAATCTCATCTATACGCTGGCTTGCGTCCATCTGTGGACCTCCCGTCATACCTTTTTAATCGGTGCGAATTTCGCGAGCAATCGTTTGATTCCGACTGCTGGGAATGCGATATCGATTTCAAGATTATCCCCTTCACCACGAGTCTGGACGACTGTACCGAGTCCCCATTTCCCGTGCTCTGCCTTATCTCCGACCGACCAACCGAGCGTTTCCGCACCTGACGTCTTCATTGCTGTCGGTTTACTGATCGAGCGACCGATGACGGCCTTGCCTTGCGGGACAGGACGGTCTTCCCATGGGAGTGGCTTCGCTTTTTTACCGGTCCGCTCGATGACGACTTCCGGCAGCTCTGCTAGGAACCGTGATTCTTGATTCGCGTTCGTCCGTCCATAAAGGGAGCGCATCCGCGCATGTGACAAGTAAAGGCGTTTCTCAGCACGTGTGATCCCGACATACGCGAGGCGACGTTCTTCTTCCATCTCGTCTTCATCTTGAAGCGAGCGGCTATGTGGGAACAATCCTTCCTCCATCCCAATCAAGAAGACGACAGGGAACTCGAGTCCTTTTGCCGAGTGAAGCGTCATCAACGTGACTTGTTCTTCCGGATCCGTCTCGTCGAGTGAATCAACATCGGCGACGAGTGTCAAATCAGTCAAGAAGGCGATGATCGTCCGGTCTTCTGGATCGGCTTTCGCCGTCTCCTTCTCAAAGTTTTGTGCAACGGTGATGAACTCGTTGATGTTCTCGAGACGACTCTGCGCTTCAAGTGTCTTATCTTCCTTCAGTACTTGGCGGTAGCCTGATTTCTCGAGCACTTCTTCGACTAGTTCCGAAAGGCTGATGAATTCTTGCATTTGGCTGAGTCCGAGAATCATCGTCCGGAAATCCGTCAGCTTCGCTGCTGTCTTTGGTGCGATACTCGACAATTCGATATCGCGAATCGCTTCCATCAATGACACACCTTGTAAGTCGGCGAAATCACGCAGCTTATCAATCGTCGTCGCACCAATCCCGCGTTTTGGTTCGTTGACGATCCGCGCGAATGACAGGTCTTCATCTGGATTCGAAATCAATCGGAGATAAGCAAGCACGTCCTTGATCTCTTTACGATCGTAGAACTTCGTGCCGCCGATCATTTTGTACGGAACGTTCGACTTAAGAAGCGTTTCCTCGATCGCACGCGATTGTGCATTCGTCCGGTACAGAATCGCGATATCGCTCAGTTTCATCCCGTAACGAATTGAGTTCCGAATCTCCTGGACGATATAAAAGGCTTCTTCCCGCTCATTCTCCGCCGTATGAACGATCAGCTTCTCGCCTTCATCATTATCCGTCCAAAGTTTCTTATCTTTGCGTGTCGAGTTGTTTTGGATGACATGGTTGGCTGCTTCCAAGATTCGTTTGGAAGAACGGTAGTTTTGCTCGAGTAAGATGACAGCTGCATTCGGATAGTCCTCTTCGAACGAGAGGATGTTCGCGATGTCAGCACCACGCCAGCGATAGATCGACTGATCCGAGTCTCCAACGACACAGAGATTCTGATGTCCCGATGCTAACAGGTTGACGAGATCATACTGGGCTTTGTTCGTATCTTGATACTCATCGACATGAATGTAGCGGAATTTCTTCTGATAGTAAGCAAGGACATCCGGACTCTTCTTGAACAATTCCGTCGTTTTTCCGATCAAATCATCAAAGTCGAGCGCGTTGTTCCGGCGTAAGACCGCTTCATATCCTTTATAGATTTCAGCAACTGTCTTTTCATACGGGCTCGTCACGATCGAGGCGTAGAATTCAGCACTGCGTAATTCATTTTTCTGTGACGAGATGATCGTCAGCATCGAACGTGGATCCCATTTTTTCGGGTCCAAGTTTTGTTCCTTTAAGACGAGCTTGATCGCCGACTGCTGATCACTTGAATCAAGAATCGTGAAGTTACGATCGTATCCAAGCTGATCGATGTCGCGACGTAACATCCGGACGCACATCGAGTGGAAGGTCGAGACCCAAATATCGTTCGCGACACCACCGACCAAACGACCGATCCGGTCTCGCATTTCTCGCGCCGCCTTGTTCGTGAACGTAATCGCGAGGATGTTCCACGGTGCGACTTGTTTAGCCGCCATCAAATAAGCGACCCGATGTGTCAGGACGCGTGTCTTCCCGGAACCGGCTCCTGCCATGATCAGCAGTGGACCTTCCGTATGCTTGACTGCTCTTGCTTGCTCAGGGTTTAGTCCACTGACGAGCTGTTCACTCAAATTAAACATATCAATAGCCTCATTTCTTATATTCCGAACTTTTGTTCCTATATTTTATCGTGTCGCTGCGACGGTCGCAAGCGCTGCTTTTAAATCCTCATAAATGACGTTCCCGACGACGATCGTATCCGCATACTGTAGCATCTCACGCGCTCGCTCTTCGGAGTCGATTCCTCCACCGTAAAACAGGCGTGCCTGCTTCAAGACATCGCGAACGGCTGCGACTCGTTCCGGTTCCCCGTAAACGCCGCTGTATTCGAGATACACGACCGGTAGACGGAAGACGCTATCCGCTAACTGCGCATAAGCGACGGTCTCATCTAATGTTAGCGGTTTTGCTTGTGTCACATGCGCGACCTTCGCATCAGGATTCAGGACGATATACCCTTCCCCGACAAGATCAGCATGCGCCAGCATATGACCGACTTGTTCTAACGCCTCGACTTGTTTTTCGACGACGTACTCTAATGTACCCGCATTCAGGACCGTCGGTGTCAGATACGTATCAAATCCCATCGTTGCGGCTTCGAGTTCAGAAATCTCGAGTGCCACTGCGACTGGATACCGGCGCAAACGCATCAAGAGATCAAGCGTCGCATCGAGTGTGATGTCATCTGTTCCACCGACAAGAATCGCATCCGTTCCGGACGTCGCAATCGCCTGCAGGCTAGCATCATCAATTGGTTTTGCTGGATCTAGTTTAAAGACATGTCGCCATTCATTAAAAGGTAATAACACGGTTCGTCCCATCCTCTCTTTCTCATTCCACATTCAGTATAAAACAAAAAACCATCTCGCGCAGGGCGAGATGGTCAGACGTGTGTCCGTCGTTTCGTCAATAACGATGCGAGTAACAACGCAAAGACGGCATATACCGGCACGAACGCCCACGGTTCTGCCAAAAAGAAGCCGAGTACCGGAACGTCCAGTAACGGCGAATCCGGTGAACAGAGTGCTCGGCCGTTGACGAGCGCCAAAAACGGTAAGACAGGAACAGCAAAGATATAGGCGAAGTTGATCCAAAAGGCACGTTTCATAAAAGAGCCTCCTTATCCGATGATGACGGATTCCTTCGGATAGTTGTAGTTACGTTTCGGTTGGTTCGCTTTCAGGAGAAGAACGAACGAGATGACACCGATTCGACCGATGAACATCAACACGGACAACGTCCATTTTCCGATATCCGATAATTGATCCGTGATGCCGAGCGATAGACCGGTCGTTCCGAACGCTGAACAGGCTTCAAAAAACAGCACGAGGAACGGGGCATCTTCGACAAGCAATAAGACGATCAATCCGACCATCGTCACACCAGTCGAGACGACGATGACGACGAAGGCTTTCCAGATGTCTGACTGACCAATCTCACGACCGAAGATTTTGATCCCGTACTCGCCTCGGATGAAGGCGATGACACTCAAGACGGCGACGGCGAACGTCGTCGTTCGAATCCCCCCACCAACGGAAGACGGTGACGCTCCGATGAACATTAAGAGCGACAAGACGAAAATCGATGCCTGCGAGAAGGACGTGATGTCGACCGTCGTCAATCCCCCGTTTCGGGTCGTGACGGATTGGAACAAGGCGTCGACGAGCTTCTCATCGATCGGTAAACCTTTAAAGGATTGGTTCCATTCAAATAGCAGCAATGCTACCGTTCCGAACAGGACGAGAATGAAGAACGTTGACGCCGTCAATTTTGTAAATAGTGAAAAATGATACGGTTGACGAGTCGCTTGGCGTGTCGCCCGGTAGGAAATATAGCGTCTGACTTCGACGAGTACAGGAAACCCGATTGCGCCAAGCGTCAGCAACAAAATTTGCATGAACACGACGAATAAATCACCCCGAAATGGTAGTAACGATTCACCCGTGATATCAAAACCAGCATTCGTCGTCGCACTGACCGATCCGAACAGTCCTTGGAGCATCGCTTCTCCGAGTGTCGGAAAATATTTCGTGTAATATAGTCCGAGAATCAAAGCCCCGATCAATTCAATCGAGACGATGATCAAGATGACTTCGCGAATGTATTTGACGACCCCTTGCATCGTTGTCTGGTTCTGATCTCGGACGACAAGCTGGCGTTCCCGAAAGCCGATTCGTTTTCCGAGGATGACCCACATCGCGATATGAAGCGACATCAAGCCAATTCCGCTGACTTGTACTAAAATCATGATCATGAAGTAACCGAACGTCGTGAAGGTTTCTGAGACCGAGACCGTCGTCAAACCCGTGACACTGACACAACTGACCGCCATGAAGACGAGGTCCGTGAAGTCCCAGTCGTAATTTCCTTTCGTCGACCACGGCAGACCGAGCAGAATGATCCCGATGATGACCGCAACGAAGTAGATGATGACGAGTGACTGGATGGGCGTCAACTTTCGAATGAAATGTTGAATTCTTTGTTGTAACGCAAAATCCAATATGACACGCCCCCCCTCATAGAAGTAGCGGATAACATTAGTTATCCGCTACTTCTTGCTCGATAAGACCTAGGCGGGCAAGCGCTAGATCATAACCGCCCGAACCGTAGTTCAAGCAACGTTTGACACGCGAGATCGTTGCTGTTGAAGCACCGGTCGCCTTTTCGATTTTGTGATACGTATTGCCTTCACGTAATTGACGTGCGACTTCAAGACGTTGGGCGAGCGCCTGGATTTCGTTGACGGTCGCTAAGTCTTCGAACAACGTATAACAATCTTCTAATGAATCCATCTTCATGATGGCTGTAAATAACTGATCCAATTCTTTTCCACGCAATTTATCGAGTTGCATCTTGTGACTCCCTTTCCCATTCAATTGCTCTTTAATAGTTTAAAGCGCGACGTTTTAAAATTCAAGCATCATCGCAAAATCGCTGGGAAAAGGACTTTTTTCCGAAGGACTTCGTATATTCCCTGCGGCGTGATCCGCACATATGGCAAGTGAGTTGATGCTAGGAATAGCAACGTATAGACAGGATCTTCAAACGCATAACCGCGTTCGAACAAGGCTTCCCGTAGAGCGGTTTCCTGAACAATCAAATCTTCGAGTGGCAAGTCGGACGTCTGCCCCATCAAGGTCAACGGAACTTCAGCGATGACTTCTCCGTCCTCGACGAGAACGATTCCGCCGCCGAACGCTTTCATTCGATCAAACGCGACTTGCATGTCTCGTTTCGATTTACCGATCATCAAGATATCACCGCTAATCGAGTACGAACTGACGAGACCACCGACTTGTGTCGCAAAGTTTTTCAGAACGGTATTCAGTCGCCACTTCCCTTCCCGGTCGAGTAACATCAGGAAGGATTCATCACATCCTGTCGGTAGCACAGGCACACTTGTATCGTGTTCGACTTGATAGAGCTTCATGATGACGGAATTGACCATCTCAAGACCAACCGGCATGCTAAACGAAAAATCCTGTTCCGTTAAGGAAACCTGGACTTCCGAGCGTGGCATGAGCGCATAGACAGCATCAAGCGCTTCTGCCGGGTAACAGGGGATGTCGGCTTGACGGACCCATGTGCCGCGCGCAAGTACGGCGACAGGTGTCGGTGCATCTTTTGCCTCAAGGAAATTGAGATGCGCGATTCGTCCTGGTGCGATACTCCCGAGTAGATGATCGAGATTAAAATGACGCGCTGCATTGTACGACGCGATCCGGTACGCTTCTTCGACCGGGATGCCTGCCTCAAGCATCAATCGAATCGTCTCGTCCATCATGCCTGCCTTATAAAAGGACGGCGTTGAACCATCTGTCGTCACGAGCACCTTATCGAACTGCGTCAACCCTGCTTCGACGAGACCTTTAAAAATATCCGGTAAATCTGGACGAATCGATGAATAACGAATCGTCGTCGTGTAGCCAAGTTCAAGACGTGTCATCGCTTCTTCAACAGTCATCGCTTCATGATCACTCGTCACGCCATACAGCGCCATCTTCGTCAGCGTCTTCGCTGAAGCACCAGGAAAATGACCTTCGATCGGTTTTCCGAGTTTGATCGCATCCTGCATCCAGTGAAGCAGTTCATCATCTCCTTGCGAGAGACGTGGCCATCCTGTCAACTCACCTGCTTGGATGACTTGTGGATGCTTGAGCCACGCTTGAATCCGGCGATTATCGATTGAGATACTGTCGGCATCAAGCTCGGTTTGTGCGTCGAGTCGTGCCCACCAGTACATTGAGGTCGGTAAGTCTGCTAGCGCCTCGACTTGAGCAAACGCTTGCTCCGTCGGCTCTAATAATAACAACATGTTGTCGTTGACGAGCGTCGATGTTCCCCGCTCTGCTGCGAATTTTGCAAGACTCGCTGGATTGTAAAGTTGGAACGGATGGGCATGGGGTTCAATGTAACCGGGTACGATATATTGACCTGTCGCATCATGGTACGCATCGGCTTGTTCCGGCATCTCTGGACCGACATAGACGATCCGGTCGCCACTAATCCAGATGTTCGCCGTCCGCCATGCTTTGACACCATGATTCAGGTAAGTGGCATTCTGTATGACAAGTGTCGGTGCAAGCTTTCCGCTGATGACCGCTTGGTGTGTTCGTACTTCAGATTTCGTCCAAGGGGATCTTCCACAATTTTTTTTCACGAAAGCTCGACCTCCTTTGTTTTATTGAAAACGCTTTCTTATAGTTCTTATACTAAAATGTTGCTAAGTAAGTTTCAAGAAGTTTTGCCCCGTTCCGGATTCATTTGGTCAAAATAACACAAATTCGCCATGGAAGACAAATCTTTTCGTGCACTTCGCCAAGAAACAAAAAACCAGACGAGGCTCCTTCGAGCACGTCTGGTTCAGATATCATGATTCATGCGAGGCACGAAAGGCTTTTTGAGCGATATCAGTTCGGTAAAAGAATGGCTGATCCGTCACGTCTGGTAAGTTTGCATAGACCTGTTCGACAGCCTGCTCGATCGTCTCGGCACGGCTGACACACACGAGGACACGTCCACCAGCTGAGACAAGTTGATCGTCTCGTTCTGCAGTGCCGGCATGAAAGACGAGAAGACCGTCCCCGATCTGATCAAGTGGAATCGCTTGTCCCGTTTTTGGCGCTTCCGGATATCCTTCTGCTGCGACGACGACACCGACAGCTGCTTGATTTGTCCAAACGACTTCTGGTATCTGTCCGTCCATCAGCGGCATGATGACATCAAGCAACGGCGTTTCTAAGCGCGGAAGAATGACTTCTGTCTCCGGATCACCGAACCGGGCATTGAACTCGATGACGAATGGTCCTTGTTTCGTCAGCATCAGACCGGCATAGAGGAAGCCCGTGAACGGAATTCCTTCGCTTGCCATCTGATCGACGAGCGGCTGAATGATGCGATCAACAGCTTCTGTCGTCAACGCTGCTTCGTCCCACTGAGGAAGCGGAGAATACGCGCCCATGCCTCCTGTGTTCGGACCTAAGTCACCGTCAAACGCCCGTTTATGATCTTGCGACAATACCATCGGGATGACCGTCTCTTCGTGCACGAATGCCATCAATGAACATTCTTCCCCGATCAGGCATTCTTCGATGACGACGCGGCTTTGTTGACCGTATTCCCCGGCAAACGTATCGTGGATTGCAACAAGCGCCTGGTCCACGGTTTCTGCAACCGTGACTCCTTTTCCGGCAGCAAGTCCATCGGCTTTGATGACGATCGGTGCACCCGCTTTGCGAACATACGCCTCTGCTTCTGCTGCTGAAGTAAAGACGGCGTGAGCAGCGGTCGGAATACCGGCACGCTCCATCAATTCTTTCGCGAACTGCTTACTTCCTTCGATCGCTGCCGCTTCCCGTGTTGGTCCGAAGATCTGCAGTCCTGCTGCCTGAAAGGCGTTAACGACTCCGAGAACAAGTGGTCCTTCTGGTCCGACGATCGTCCAATCGATCTGTTCGTCTTGTGCGAACGTCACGAGTTCATCGATAGCATCTTCGGCGATCGGAACACATGTGGCTTGTGTCATCCCGGCATTCCCAGGCGCAGCATACACGGTCTCGATCCGTTCATCCTGTGCCAGCTTCCAGACGAGCGCGTGTTCACGCCCTCCTTTACCAATCACCAATACCTTCATTCAAATCGCCTCCGCTTAGTGTTTGAAATGTCGAACGTTCGTAAAGACCATCGTAATGCCATGTTTGTTACACGCATCGATTGACTCTTGGTCGCGAATCGAGCCGCCTGGTTGGATAATTGCCGTAATGCCAGCTGCTGCTGCCGCTTCGACCGTATCGCCCATTGGGAAGAAGGCATCGGAAGCAAGGGACGCGCCAACTGCTTTTTCTCCGGCTTGCGTAATCGCGATGTTCGCTGAACCAACACGGTTCATCTGTCCTGCACCAACACCGACCGTCACTTCGTCCTTCGCGAGAACGATGGCATTCGACTTGACGTGTTTGACGGCGCGCCATGCGAGTTTCAAGTCCTCCCATTCCGCCGCTGTCGGTTTGCGGTCTGTCACGACACGTGCTGCTGCATCATCAAGCGTCTCATCGTCACTGTCTTGGACGAGCATGCCGCCAGCGACTGCCGTATAACGGATCGCTTGGACACGCTTGACGTCGAGTTCAAGCAGACGGATGTTCTTTTTCGCTGACAACAAGGCGAATGCTTCTTCCGTGAAGGATGGAGCGATGATGATCTCAAGGAAGATGCCGCTTAATTGTTCTGCTGTCTCTAAATCGACTTCACGGTTCAAGGCGACGATGCCACCGAAGATCGACACTGGATCGGCTGCATGAGCGCGGCGGAATGCCTCTCCGATTGTCGGACCGACAGCAACACCACATGGGTTCATGTGTTTGACGACGACAGCTGCTGCTTCGCGGAACTCGTCGAGAATTTCAAGTGCAGCGTTCGCATCTTGGATGTTGTTATACGACAACTCTTTACCGTGCAACTGTTTCGCTGAAGCGAGAGATGCTCCACGGTAAATCGGTGTTTTATAGAAGGCTGCTTCTTGGTGTGGATTTTCTCCGTAACGAAGATCCTGGACTTTTTCAAGCGTGATCGTCAACTGATCGGGGAACTTCTCACCTGTTTGCGTCAAGAAATAATCCGCGATCAACGCATCGTACGCCGCTGTATGCCGGAATGCTTTCGCCGCAAGACGTTGGCGTGTCTCAAACGTCGTACCGCCTTCACGAATCTCAGCAACGACCGTTTCGTAATCAGCTGGGTCGACGACGACCGTGACAGCTGCGTGGTTTTTCGCTGCTGAGCGCAACATGCTCGGTCCACCGATATCGATGTTCTCGATCGCATCGGCATAGGCGACGTCTTCTTGTAAGACCGTCTGTTTGAACGGATACAGATTGACGACGACGAAATCAATCGGTTGGATCTGTTGCGCAGCCATCTGCTCACGATGGGATTCAAGATCACGACGACCGAGTAATCCACCATGAACCATTGGATGGAGCGTCTTGACACGTCCATCGAGCATTTCTGGGAATTGTGTGACTTCACTGATACCAATGACCGGAAGCCCAGCTTCCTCTAATGCTTGATGTGTTCCGCCTGTCGAGACGAGCTCGATCCCTGCTTCATGAAACGCTCGTCCTAATTCGACGATTCCTGTTTTATCCGACACACTAATTAACGCTCTCATACGTTTGCCTCCTCTTTCATCCACTCTTCGATGACTTGCGGATACAGTCTATGTTCGACACGCTGAATCGCTTGTTGCAATGTTTCACGCGTCATCTCTTCTGTAATCCGGACGGCTTCTTGGGCCATGATCGGTCCTGTGTCCATGCCTTCATCGACTATATGAATTGTAACACCTGTGATTTTAACTCCGCCACGAAATGCTTGTCCGATCGCATCTTTTCCCGGGAAGGCCGGAAGTAGCGACGGGTGGATGTTGACGATCCGCCCTGCGTATCGTCCGAGCAACTCTTCCCCGATCAATCGCATGTAGCCGGCGAGAATGATCCGTTCGACGCCTTTCGCTTCAAGACGGGCAATGATCTCCCGCTCAAAACTCGGTTTATCCGGATAGTCCTTCGCCCGAAAGACGAAGACGTCACATCCGCGTCGTTTCGCCCGTTCGATGACTGCTGCGTCCGGTTGATCGCAGACGATCAGTTCGATCGAGGCATGTAACGTTCCTGCCTCGATTGCTTCAAAAAGTGCTTCGACATTACTACCGCTTCCTGATGCAAAACAGGCGATCTTCATGCGTCGACTCCTTGAATCCGGACACCTTCTTGATCGGTCACCTGACCAATCACGTACGCTGTCTCATTTTCACGAGCGAGGCGTGCTGTCACTTCCGCGACATCTTCCGGTTTGACGATCAACATGAAACCGATCCCCATGTTGAAGACATTATACATATCATGTCGTGGAAGGTCACCCGCTTGCTCGAGCCAGTCGAAGACTGGTAACGTCGGCCACTTTTTCGGGTCGAACGATGCACCGAGACCTTCTGGCAAGACGCGTGGTACGTTCTCGTAGAATCCCCCACCCGTAATATGAACCATCGCTTGGATCTTTTCCGTCTCAAGGGCTGCTTTGACCGCTTCGACATAGATACGTGTTGGCATGAGGAGCGCATTTCCGAGCGTATGACCGAGCATCATGACTTCATCTTCGTAGCGGAGACCACTGTCGGCGACGATTTTACGGACGAGTGAGAACCCATTTGAATGGACGCCAGACGAAGCGAGACCGAGAATGACATCTCCTGATGCGACCTTATCACCTATGATCAATTTTTGTTTCTCGACGGCACCGACGGCGAACCCGGCGATATCATATTCGCCGTCCGCATACATCCCTGGCATTTCCGCTGTCTCGCCGCCGATTAACGTACATCCCGCCTGGACGCAACCTTCTGCGACACCTGCGACGATCCGTTCGATCTTCGCCGGAATTGCCTGACCGAGCGCGATGTAGTCAAGGAAATAAAGTGGTTCCGCGCCTTGGACGATGATATCGTTCACACACATCGCGACACAGTCGATCCCAATCGTATCGTGTTGTTCCAGTGCGAAAGCGAGCTTGAGCTTCGTACCGACACCGTCTGTCCCACTGACAAGGACCGGTTCTTTCAACTGCAATTGGCTGAGGTCGAACATCGCACCAAAGCTACCGAGTCCCGTCAATACTTCTTTGCGCATCGAACGGGCGACGTGTTTTTTCATTCGGGTGACTGACTCATATCCTGCTGTCAGACTCACACCTGCTGCTTCGTAATGTTTGCTCATGTTCTTCCTCCATCTATCAAAGTTTAGCTTCTAACTCGAGCGAACCGAGCGGTGTCGGATACTCTCCTGTGAAGCAAGCGGTACATTGTCCTTTTAACGGTCCATCGAACGGGCGATCGATCGCATCGACCATGCCCGGTACAGTTAAGAATTCAAGGGAATCCGCACCGATTTCCTGACGGATTTCTTCCGGCATCAACCGAGCAGAGATCAGTTCTTCCTTCGATGAAGTATCAATCCCGTAATAACATGGATTCGTAATCGGTGGTGCCGTGATGCGGACGTGCACTTCCGTCGCACCCGCTTCACGTAACAAACCGACGATGCGTCGACTCGTCGTTCCCCGGACGATTGAATCATCGACCATGATGACACGCTTTCCTTGCACGACGCCGCGTAACGCAGACAACTTCATTTTGACCCCACGTTCCCGTAACTCTTGTGACGGCTGGATGAACGTCCGTCCGACATACCGGTTCTTGATCAATCCCATTTCATATGGAATACCACTCGCTTCCGCGTAACCGATCGCTGCCGAAATACTTGAATCCGGCACTCCGGTAACGACGTCTGCTTCGACCGGTGCTTCTTCATACATCTTTTTCCCGAGTGCTTTGCGAGCCGTATGGACGTTGACGCCATCAATGATTGAATCCGGACGTGAGAAGTAGATGTATTCCATCGAACACATCGCCCGTTCACGTGGTTCCATGTATTGACGAGACGACATGCCGTGTTCTGTGATCGTTACGAGCTCCCCTGGCTCGATATCACGAATGAACTCCGCGCCGACGATATCAAAGGCACATGTCTCTGACGCGAATACGATGCCGCCGTCTGGTGTCTTCCCAAGTGACAGTGGACGCAGTCCGTGTGGATCAACTGCTACGAATAACGTGTCTTCCGTTAAGAAAAGGAAGGCGAACGCCCCAACGAGACGCGCGAGACTGTCGGCAATCCGGTCTTCGAGTGTGTCGAGCTTACTGCGTTTGACGAGATGGGCGACGACTTCCGTATCACTCGTCGTCTGAAAGATGGCACCCTCTGCTTCTAACAGGTGCTTCAGTGAATCCGCGTTGACGAGGTTTCCGTTATGTGCGAGAGCAAGATCTCCCGTCCGCGATTTGAAATGCAGCGGTTGAGTGTTCTCAAGCGTGTTTCCTCCTGCTGTCGAATACCGGACATGTCCGATCGCATGATGTCCTTTCAGATTCGTCAGTGTCTCTTCCGAAAAGACTTCCGTCACGAGTCCTTGCCCGCGATGTGGGAAGAGGTCGTCACCGTCACTCGTGACGATGCCTGCCCCTTCCTGTCCCCGGTGTTGCAAGCTATGCAAGCCGTAATAAGCAAGTTGCGCCGCATTCGGTTGTCCGAAGATCCCGAAGACGCCACACTCCTCATTTAGTCCTTTGATGTCATATAACACGCGATTGCTCCTTCCCAGTCTCCCTGTAAGGTCGAACGGTCTGCTTCGATCCGTGTCTCTGCCGTCTCGATGACGAGAAGCTCATCGTTCGTAACGACACCGATCGCTTGAGCACCAGTCCGTTGTTCGAATGCTGTGACGTGCGCTTGTGGCACCGTAACGATGAAGCGTGATTGCGATTCGCTGAACAGGTGTAAGGTCGGTCCGTCGAACTGAACCGTCAACCCGAGATCCGTTCCAAACGTCATCTCAGCGAGAGCGATGGCAAGACCACCTTCTGACACATCATGCATCGCATTGACTTCACCTGCTTGTACTGCCTGCTGTAACAATTGTAAGCGTGCGTGTTCGACGGCTAAATCGATCTGTGGTGCGCGACCGAATGATTTACCGAATTGCATATATTGAAGTTCACTGCCGCCAAACTCGGCTGTTGTTTCTCCTAATAGATAAATCTGGTCACCAGCTTGTTTGACGTGTTGTGTCGTGATCCATTCGGTTTGCTCGTGTAATCCAACCATTCCGACGACCGGTGTCGGGTGAACCGCTTGACCGGCTGACTCGTTGTAGAGTGAGACGTTTCCACCGATGACAGGTGTCTCAAGGACACGACATGCTTCTGCCATACCGGCTGTTGCTTGTTGCAACTGCCAGAAGCCTTCTGGTTTATCCGGATTTCCGAAGTTCAGACAATCCGTGATGGCGAGTGGTGTCGCCCCACTCGCGACGATATTACGTGCTGCTTCTGCTACCGCAATCTGTCCACCGACGTATGGATCCAAGTAGACGAAACGGCTGTTACAGTCGGTCGTCATCGCGAGCGCTTTGTTCGTGCCGCGGACACGAATGACGGCTGCGTCTGATCCTGGTGCGACGACGGTCGATGTCTGGACCATATGATCGTACTGATCGTAGACCCAGCGTTTTGAAGCGATCGTCGGCTGACGGAGTAACGCCCGCCATGTCTCAACGACATCTTCGACGACTGGAAGCGTCTCTTCCATCGCTTGGAATGCTTCATAATACGCAGGAACGCGGGATGGTTTTTCGTAGACTGGTGCTTCTTCTGCTAACGCATCAACCGGAACTTCTGCGACGATATCTCCATGATGAATCAACCGTAAGACTTTCTCTTCAATGACTTCTCCGACGTGAACGGCATGGAGTCCCCATTTGCTGACGATTGCTTCGATCTCTGCTTCGCGACCACGCTTGACGACGAGTAACATCCGCTCTTGTGATTCCGAGAGCATCATTTCGTAGGCAGTCATCCCTGTCTCTCGTTGCGGGACGTCATCGAGGTGCATCTCGATGCCCATACCGGCTTTTGAAGCCATCTCTGCTGAAGACGATGTCAGTCCGGCAGCACCCATGTCCTGCATCCCGACGAGTGCCGGATGCCCGACGATTTCAAGACACGCTTCAATCAATAGCTTCTCCATGAATGGATCGCCGACTTGAACAGCCGGACGTTTTGCTTCCGTATCCTCTCCGAGATCCTCCGAGGCAAACGTCGCACCATGGATCCCGTCGCGTCCAGTAGCTGCACCGACGTACATGACCGAGTTGCCGACACCTTTTGCCTGACCTTTTTGAATATCGGCATGGTTGATTAAACCGATACACATCGCGTTGACGAGTGGATTGCCTTCATACGAGCGATCAAATCCGATTTCGCCACCGATCGTTGGAATACCGACACAGTTGCCGTAACCGGCGATTCCGGCGACGACTTGTTCGAACAGTTGATTGACACGTGGTGTACCGAGATGACCGAAACGGAGCGAGTTCATGAGTGCGACCGGTCGTGCGCCCATCGAGAAGATGTCACGAATGATTCCGCCGACGCCTGTCGCAGCCCCTTGATACGGTTCAACAGCGGATGGATGGTTGTGGCTTTCGATCTTAAAGACGACTGCCTGCTCATCGCCGATATCAACGACACCTGCACCTTCCCCTGGTCCTTGTAAGACACGTGGTCCAGTCGTCGGGAATTGACGGAGGACAGGTTTAGATGTCTTGTATGAACAATGCTCGGACCACATGACTGAGAACAATCCTGTTTCCGTATAGTTCGGTTGGCGTCCGAGTAAATCGACGACCATCTGGTATTCTGTATCACTCAAGCCCATCGTGGCATAGACGCGTTGCTCTTGAATCAATTCTGGTGTTGGTTCAGACTGTTGTTTTAGCATGGTGTGCCCCCTGTTTGACGAGTGAAGTAAAGAGTTTTAGTCCATCTGTTCCGCCGGTCAAGAGTTCGACCGCTCGTTCCGGGTGTGGCATCATCCCAAGAACGTTGCCGGCTTTGTTCGTGATTCCGGCGATATCGCCGCGCGAGCCGTTCGGATTGTCGACATATGTGAAGGCGATTTGTCCGTTCGTTTGCAGCATCGCGTAAGTCGCATCGTCGCAGTGGTAGTTTCCTTCACCATGCGCGATCGGAATCGAGATCGTCTCGCCTGGCAGGTAATCCGATGTAAAACGTGTCTTTGTATTCTCAACCTTTAGTTCAACCGTCCGGCACATGAACTTCAAGCCGTTGTTTCGGTGCAAGACACCTGGTAAGAGTCCCGCTTCGACAAGGATCTGGAATCCGTTACATACCCCGAGGACCGTTTTCCCTTCTGCCGCAAAACGTTTGACTTCTTCCATGATCGGTGAGAAGCGCGCGATCGCGCCGCAACGAAGGTAATCTCCGTAGGAGAATCCGCCCGGTAACAGGACGCCGTCGTAGCCTTCAAGTGATGTTTCGGTATGGAAGACGTATTCAGCTTCTTCTCCGAGAGCATCCTTGACCGCATGGTACATATCTAAATCACAGTTCGATCCCGGAAAGACGATGACCGCGAACTTCATGCTGGCGTCACCTCTTCGATCGTAATCTGGTAATCTTCCATCACCGTGTTGACGAGTAGTTTTTGACACATCTCATGAATCATCGCTTCTGTCGTTTCCGTTTCAACGAGCAGTTCAATCTGTTTTCCGATTCGGACACTCTCGACACCCGTAAAACCAAGCTGTTGCAATCCGCCTTTTACAGCAACTCCTTGTGGATCTAAAATGCTTTCCCGTAATGCGATCGATACGATGACTTTTTTCATTGTGTGTTTCCTCCTAGGCGATTGAATAGTGTTTGGTAGGTCTCTGTCAGTGAACCGATGTTGCGGCGGAAGACATCTTTATCGAGATGTTCTCCAGTTGCTTGATCCCACAAACGGCATGTATCTGGTGAAATCTCATCAGCTAGTAGAATCGTTCCGTCTGCCATCTTTCCGTATTCCAGTTTAAAATCAATCAACGTGATTCCGTTTTGACGGAAGTAAGGTTGCAAGACTTCATTCACGCGAAGTGCCTTGTCCGACAACTGTTTCAACTCTTCAGAAGTCGCAATCTTCAGTAAATTGATGTGTGATGAGGTGACGAGTGGATCGCCTAACGTATCATCTTTATAGTAGAACTCAACGATTGGTGTTTCGAGTACCGTACCTTCTTCGATACCGAGCCGTTTACTCAAGCTTCCCGCGACGACGTTTCTGACGACGACTTCGAGTGGAATGATGGTGACACGACGTACGAGCTGTTCGCGCTCCGAGACACGTTCAATGAAATGTGTCGGAATGCCCGCTTGTTCGAGGATTTCAAAGAAATGACTCGTCAACCGGTTGTTCAATTCGCCTTTTCCAGCAAAGACTTCTTTTTTCTCACCGTTGAATGCCGTGGCCTCGTCTTTATAGACGATCCGGAGCACATCCTGCTCCTGCGTCGTGTACAATCGTTTTGCTTTTCCTTCATAAAGTGGTTGCATCGCTTTCGTCCCCCATGATCCTAAGATGTAGACGGGGCAAGTGCCCCGTCTCAGGTTGATTAGTTCAAGCCACACCGTTCAAAGATTTCATCGACACGACTCGTATGATACGTCGGATCGAAACACGCATCGAGCTCTTCTTCTGTGAAAAGCTGTTGAATGTCCTGTTCTTGCCACAATAAGTCACGGAACATGATTTGTTCTTCCCACGCCTGCATCGCACGCGGTTGAACGAAATCATACGCTGCTTCACGCGACCAGCCTTTTTCGATTAAAGCGAGTAAGACATGTCCAGAGAAGATGACACCAAACGTCCGGTCCATGTTCCGCTTCATGTTGTCCGGGAAGACCGTCAAGTTCTTCACGATGTTTCCGAAACGGTTCAACATATAGTTGAGTAGTCCTGTCGCATCCGGAAGAATGATGCGTTCTGCCGAAGAATGCGAGATGTCACGTTCGTGCCAGAGTGAGACGTTCTCGTATGCCGTCACCATGTGTCCACGGATGACTCGAGCAAGACCTGTCATGTTCTCTGAACCGATTGGATTTCGCTTGTGCGGCATCGCCGATGATCCTTTTTGACCTTTAGCGAAGAATTCTTCGACTTCACGTGTTTCCGTTTTTTGCAGACCTCGGATTTCCGTTGCCATCTTTTCGATCGATGTCGCGATCAAAGCCAGTGTCGACATGTAGTGTGCATGACGATCACGTTGTAACGTTTGCGTGGAGACCGGAGCAGGCTTTGTCCCTAACTTTTCGCAGACATACTTTTCAATGAACGGATCGATGTTCGCGAATGTTCCGACGGCACCTGACATCTTGCCATATTCGACCGTCTCACGTGCTGCTTCGAAACGGACTTTGTTTCGTTTCATCTCTTCATACCAAAGCGCTAGTTTCAGACCGAACGTCGTCGGTTCTGCATGTACGCCATGTGTGCGTCCCATCATGACCGTATATTTATGTTCGTTCGCTTTGACTTTTAAGATGTCGATGAACCGATCGAGATCTGCAGCAAGAATGTCGTTTGCTTGCTTCAACAGATACGAGAGTGCTGTATCGACGACGTCCGTTGACGTGAGTCCGTAATGGACCCACTTGCGTTCTTCTCCGAGTGTTTCAGAGACAGCGCGCGTAAAGGCGATGACATCATGACGTGTCTCTTGTTCGATCTCTAGGATGCGGTTGACATCAAATGAGGCATTGTCCCAAAGCAACTGGACGTCCTCTTTCGGGATGACACCTAGTTCACTCCATGCTTCACACGCAAGGATCTCGACTTTTAACCAAGCCTCGAATTTGTTTTGTTCGGTCCAGATCGCTTTCATCTCAGGACGTGTATACCGTTCGATCATTGAACTGTCTCCTTCCATATCGACAGGCGTTCGACTTCTGCCAAAGCATCGTCGACGGTATCCGCAAGAATGTTCAAATGTCCCATCTTGCGACCTGTCTTGGCTTCTGCTTTTCCATATAAGTGAACTTTCGTCCGAGCGTTTAGTCTCGGTAGTTCCTCGTATAATGCTGTGACATGCTGACCCAGGATGTTCGCCATGACGACCGGTGTCGTCAGACGGGTATCACCGAGTGGGAGACCACTGATGGCACGGATATGTTGCTCGAATTGGGATGTTTCGCAAGCATCAATCGAATAGTGACCCGAATTGTGTGGTCGGGGTGCTAGTTCATTGACGATTAGTCGAGAACCAACGACAAACAACTCGATGGTCAGTGTACCGATCAGCCCGACGGCATCCGCGATCGATTCAGCGAGCGCAATTGCTTCTTGTTCGAGCGATTCAGAAATGCGTGCCGGTACGATCGATAGATGCAAAATGTTCTCTTGGTGAATGTTCTCACTGACTGGGAAGACACGTGTTTCTGTTGCGCTTCGAGTGACGATGACGGAAATTTCCTGATCAAACGGTAACCATTGTTCTGCGACATACTCAGTCGGTTCGAATCGTTCGATTGCCGCTTGGAACTGTTCTTCCGTCCGGATGACGGTCTGTCCTTTTCCGTCATAGCCGAATCGTGCTGTCTTCAAGACGAATGGTAATCCGAGTCGCTGTTTTGCTTCCTCTAAGTCAGAAGGATGCGTCACCGGATGGTACGGAGCTACAGAGTGCCCAATGCGTTCAATCATCTCTTTTTCCCGAACCCGATGCTGCGTTTGAAAGAGGAGATCCGTTCCGTGAATCAGTTTCGTCCCGATCGCTTCAGCGACTTCCGTCGAGATGTTCTCGAATTCGTAGGTGACGACATCTGATTCAGCTGCGAGCTGTTTCGCTGCCTCGACATCCGTAAAGGGAGCTTTAATATGTTGATCCACCACTTGCGCACATGGTGCGTTATCCGTTGGATCGAGTGTCAGAATCTCAAAGCCCATCTCACGGGCGGACAGTGCCATCATCCGACCAAGTTGACCGCCACCTAGTATCCCGATTCGTTTCATAGCAAGTTTCCTCCAGATGCAATGACGTCTCCTTCTAGTTCGACTCGCATATGATCGAGCTTGCGGGCAAGTCGTTCATCTTGAATCGAGAGAATTTGAGCAGCTAGCAATCCGCCGTTTTTTGCGCCTGCTTCTCCGATGGCAACCGTTGCGACCGGTACGCCACCTGGCATTTGAACGATCGAGAGCAAGGAATCAATTCCTTGGAGCGCTCTACTCTTCACAGGAACACCGATGACGGGTAATGTCGTTTTAGCAGCGACCATGCCCGGTAGATGAGCAGCACCGCCTGCACCGGCAATGATGACCTTCAGTCCTCGTTCACGTGCTGATTCAGCATAACGAAACATTAGATCCGGTGTCCGGTGTGCGGAAACGACTTTCTTTTCGTATGGAATCTCAAGTTGCTCCAACACATCACATGTATGTTTCATCGTTTCCCAATCCGATTGACTTCCCATGATGACGCCGACTTCTACATTTCCCATCGCTGTTTCCTCCTTTGTGCATAAAAAAAGCCCAAACCACGGCTAAAAGGGTGGCTTAGGGTATAAAAAGGTACGCCAAAGAAATATCGACGAACATCCATATACCCCATAGTCCAACGATTTAGGGTCGTTGGGTAGAAACTTGCAAGCCATATCCCTGCTATTATACGAGGTGTTTATATTCAATCATCCTGTCACGACTTCATCTTAACAAGTCCATCCCAAGGCGTCAACCAAAGGCGAACAATTTAATTGTCTGAAAATTTATCGTTCGGTTTTAAAAGGTGTTTTCCTGATTTCATTTAGTGTCCATTCGGAGTTTATTTCTTGGGAAGCATCAAATGAAATAAAGTATAAAAAAAGCATCGTCCGAATGAATCGGACGATGCTTGAGGTAGTTATTCGCTCTCTTTCACTTTGCAATCGAAGACGATTTGCTGACGAATTGGATACGGTTCGCCATTCGCGTCTAATCCAAAGATTGGTTCTTCTCGTCGGACCGTCGGGCGGTATCCCATGGCATCGATACGATCCAAACAGGCACCAATCGTCTCGTTCTCTTCGACGGCTACGCGTAGTTTCGTTTTTTTCGCCATATCCCTGCTCAGTCCCTTCATTAAAATGGATACATGTCTTTCTACAAAAAGACACAAAAAAGCGGCGGCCCTTGAGCGTATGCTCCAGAACCACCGTTT
>NZ_MPSZ01000006.1 GCF_001939065.1 Exiguobacterium indicum HHS 31
ACGTTTGACTGAGTACTCAAGTGGAATTCGTTCGATTGCTACGTCTTTATGTCCAATTTGATTTGCAGCACTTACACCGAAAGTAGCAGTCAATGATAAAGCAGCAATTGCTAAACCTAGTTTCTTTTTCAAGTTCATATAAATAACCTCCTAATTTTTTTCGTCTGGCTTTGTAACAACATCATATATCCTTAGACCCCCTCCAAATATTCGAATACGAATATTTATGTTATTTTACACATTATTCATTATAACCATTACTTTTGACACGTATCATATGTCCTGAATACTGTCCTTTTTTTACAAACTATCCATCAAAGTGTTGAATTTGTGTATGAAAATAGATTCTTTTGAATATTCCATCGCTTTATTTTTTCAAATCTGAATAAAAATGCTCGCTCAACTCATATGAGTCGAACGAGCATTTTTATTTAGATGATTGTCGTAACGCAATGACGTAAAAGATACCGAGTACTACAATCACGCCTAGTAGTATCGAACTAATCGTCGTCCGAGTCGATGTATCGGGCATCCATATCCCAAGTCCTAAATTGATTGCTGCGATGATTAGGACGAGCCAAACAATTGTACGTGGTCGCATATCGATCTCCTTTCCATTCTGCCTTCCCATCGTCGAATATGCTATGGTGGAAACAACGAAGGAGGTTCTTTCATGAATAGACTTGCTGTATTTTGTGGTTCCAAAGATGGTGCCGATTCACTCTTTCGAGAGGCGGCAGGAAAACTCGGTCAAGCGCTCGCCGCGCGCGGCATCGGACTTGTATATGGAGGGTCATGCGTTGGAACGATGGGTGCAGTCGCAGATGCTACGCTCGCTGCTAAAGGTCAAGCAATCGGTGTTCTTCCCCACTTTCTTCAGGAAAAAGAACTTGCGCATCCTGGACTAACCGAACTGCATCTCGTCCACTCGATGCATGAGCGAAAAGCCAAAATGTCAGAGCTCTCTGATGGATTCATCATTCTCCCGGGTGGTCCAGGAACGATGGAAGAATTTTTTGAAGTCTTCACTTGGGCACAGCTTGGACTTCATGAAAAGCCATGTGGTGTACTGAACATTGATGGCTACTATGATCCCTTGATTTCCCTATTCGATACGATGGAACGTCAAGGATTCTTGATTCCCGAACACCGTGCAATGTTGATCGTCGAGTCAGATGCTGAACGTCTTTTAGAACGTTTTGCAACGTATGAAGCACCGCGCGTCAAAACCTATATGGATCGTTCACAAACCTGATGAAAACGGAGTCTTGAACTCCGTTTTTTTTTGATTACATTTCTTGATTTGCGATGATTCCTTCTTTTTCCACTCTCCTTTAGCATTCTTCACTCCTTTTATTTAGCATTCTTCACTCCTTTTACTAATTCCTACTTACATGATATAAAAAGCCAGATACCGATTGGTACCTGGCGCAGAGAATCAAAAGAAATTTAAGATAGCGTCGCTTAAATTCGCCAAAGATGGCGTCTCATCAACGACCATTAAGCTTCCTGCTGCAAGTACAAGAATACCTAGCGCAGATAAGATCAATGCCGGATGTTTGATGTTTTCCTCTGAATCCGTATTTTGTTTCCCGGAACGAGCATTAGCAGCTTGTGCTTTTAAACGGTCACGCCGAAATTGATGTTGCTCCTCTTTCGACCATTTTTTATACTCCGCAAGAAACTTTTTGTACTCCGGTAAGACATCTTTCGTTGTTCCGTCGAGTCGTACTTGACCGTATTCGAGCCAAATGACACGCTCACAAAAACTCTTGATTTGTGACAATGAGTGGCTGACGAAGATGATCGTCTTTCCTTCATCCTTGAACTCGTTCATCTTATCGATACAACGATTATAGAAGGTTTGGTCACCAACGGATAAGGCTTCGTCAACGATCAGAATGTCGGCGTCGACGTTGACCGCGATCGCGAAGCCGAGGCGCGACTTCATCCCACTCGAGTACTTCTTGATCGGCTGATCGATGAAATCACCGATATCAGCGAAATCGATGATGCCTGGCATCCGACGCTCGATTTCCGCATCATCCATCCCAAGCATGAGACACTTCAAACGAATGTTCTCTCGCCCTGTCAGGACATTCTTTAATCCTTGTGAGACGGCGATGATCGCGACTTCACCATTAATGGCGACGTCTCCTTCGTTTGCATAGATGATTCCTGAAATCAAGTTCGAAAGTGTAGATTTACCGGAACCGTTGATTCCGACGAGTCCAACGACTTCACCCGAGCCGATTTCAAGCGAGATATCTCGCAGTGCAGTGAATGTTTTAACGCTCTTGCTTTGATTCTTGAACAAGAGCTTAAATTTTTCTTTCGTAGTCGTAACCATGTCGAAGCGTTTCGTGACATGGTCGAGTTTAATCATAGACATGGCGATTTCCTTCCCTTAGACGAGCTCAGTGAATGATTTACGGAACTTGATATGCAAGAATGTTCCGGCTGTGAACAAGAGGAGCGTCACACTCCAGAAGTACAGTCCAGTTGGCCATTCCTGCCAGACCCAATGTCCTCCGAGCAGACTCGCCCGGTATCCCTCGACGAGATAGTAGACCGGATTTAGGCGAAGGACACCGTGCAGGGCGTCCGGGAACCGCTCAATATTCCAAAGAATCGGTGTCATATAAAAAAGCATCCGCATCATCGATTGCAAGAAGAGCTGAATATCTTTGACGAGCGTAATGAGCGTTGAAAAACAAAGTGAGAATGCGTAGACGAAAATGTATGTCGCAATCATGTAATAAGGCAACTGAAGTAGTTTCCATGTAATCGGAATCCCATTTGCGAGGATGACGATGAATACGATCACAAGCATTGCGAAGTGTTGATACATCCGTGACAAAATAACGTATGACGGAATGGCACTCATCGGGAAACGCATCTTCGTCACCATCGCAAGTCGACTATTGATCGAGTTCGATCCACGTAATAAAGCATCGTTGATAAAGAACCAAACGACGATCCCACAGAGAAGCCATACGATGAATGGAATGTTTCCATCGACATTTTCATTTCCCCGAAGACCGACACCAAAGACGAACCAGTAGATGAAAATTTGGAGACCCGGATTGAGGAGTTCCCATAAGAGGCCAAGGCGTTGTTCTGCGTGTGCGGACTTAATTTCATATCGCGCGAGCCGGCGAATCAAAGGAAAGTTTTCAACCTGTTCCCGGATGATACTTTTCATTTCTTTCAACATAAGTGTAAGTTCCTTCCGATTTCATGGTGCATGTATTTGTAATTCAATGAATTCTGGATCAAATTCAAACAAAAAACGGGTTCTGTCCGCGATTCCTCAAACGAACATTCCTCCGATCGACATGATATATCATGTCTAATTATCCATCCCTCCTCGTTTATCTTTCAATTGTGTATACACGAAGTACACTTAATCAATTCTAGCCATCCGTAAAAAGCGTGTCAACGTATAGCGTGAACCGACACCAAACTGTAGCTTTCCCGTTGAAACAAAAAAATCGACAAGGACTCCTTGCCGATCCATTCACAGGATTAGGTATGTGTAAAGTTAGGAAATTCAATTGTCGTCGGTGGAGAGGCGAGCCCCCATATAATCAAGATTCCCATTATACAAAGTATACCTACGAGTAGACTCCTACGTATCTTTTCATCCATTCGTACTCTCGCCTCCCCATCGCATATTTTTCATATAGTAAATTATACATTTTTTTGAAAATGTTTACTACGCGATTCTCTCAAAATGAGGACAATTTCCTACAATCTATTATAATCTACGTTTCTTTTGAAGGAGGAACAAGATATAATGTAAGCGTAATCATTTATCTTTTCTTCTTTTAGGTAGAAGAAAACAAACGACTTGCAAGAGTTGTATTGTCGTCGGACCTAAGAATTTACGCATTTTACAAAAGGTTCATGACACGATTGTCCGTTAAGCATTTATAGTAGAAGAAGAGGTTACCGATCGCTGGTTGACCTCATATCATCTCGAGGGAGGATTTTTATTTATGTACAAATCAAAACCGCTTTACGCGGCAGCAGTAGCTGTCGCATTGACGACATCGGCAATCGTGCCGGCTGCACAAACGACCGTATCTGCTGCAACACATGTCAAAGTCAAGACGGTCAAATTGAAGTCTCTCACTTTCACGAAGGGTGAGCCTGTTAAACTTCCGGCTACATACAAGGGAGAAAAAATCTCATGGGGTGCATACAATAAGCACATCTTCAATCGCTACCAAACGGTTCATGGCACATATGGTAAGAAAAAGCTCCCAATCGAAGTAAAGATTCACGTCGAGAATTATGTGATCAAAATCATTGAGTCCGTTAAGGAACAAGTGATTTCAGTCGATCAAAAACCAGTCCTTCCTAAAAAACTAGCTGTTCTTTACGCTAACGGCAAAGTCTACGATAAAGAAATCAAATGGAGCAAAGTTGATACGAGTGAGTCAGGTACTTACTATGCGACAGGTAGCTTGACGCATAAAGGCAAAACGGTCACGACAAAAGCAAAAATCATCGTCCGTGACATCAATACAGATGATTTCAGCCTTGCCTTGCTCCATACGAACGACACACACGCTGCACTCGATAACGCTCCAAAACGTGCGACTGTCATTAAAGAGCGTCGTGCCGCTTACCGCGCCGAAGGTACACCGTCGCTTCTTCTTGATGCTGGTGACGTCTTCTCAGGATCACTCTACTTCAACGAGTTCAAAGGACAAGCTGATCTCGAACTCATGAACTACATGAAATATGACATGATGACGTTCGGTAACCATGAATTTGATTTGGGTGACCAAGATCAAGGTGCTGCTTTACAAGCCTTCGTTGCTGGCGCTGACTTCCCATTCATTACAGCAAACGTTGATTTCAGTAAAAATCCGCTCTTCAACGGGATGCAAAAGAAAACAATCACGTCTGGTCCGGAAGATGGACGGATCTACCAAGGTGTCATCAAAAAAATCAACGGTGAAGAAGTTGGTTTCTTCGGCTTGACGACAGAAGAAACAGTTGGTATTTCAAGCCCTGGTACGATTGCATTCTCAAACTATATCAAAAGCGCTCAAGCGACCGTTGATAAGTTCAAAGCACGCGGTATCAATAAAATCGTTGCGTTGACACATATCGGTTACGATGATAATTCTGAAATTGATAACGATCCATTGCTTGCACAAAACGTTGATGGTATCGATGTCATTATCGGTGGTCATACTCATACGAATCTTACTAAACCAGTATTGATTCCTGCGAGTGAAGAAACAAAGAAAAAAGAGCCTACAGTCATCGCCCAAGCTTCTCAATATAGTGAATTCCTTGGAGATGTCAACGTAACGTTTGATTACAAAGGAAAAGTCAAATCATACAGTGGTTCGACGATTGAAGTAAAACCGTATGCAGCAGATCCTGGAGCCGCTGCTATTCTCAAACCTTACGCGGATAAAATTACAGCAATCAAAAACCAAGAAGTTGGGGTTAATATTGTATCTGCCCTTCCAAACCCACGTACTGGTGGCACTAACACAGTGAGCGTTCGAAATAGTGAAACAGCTCTCGGAAACTTAATTACGGACGGTATGCTTGCAAAAGCGAAATCAATTAACCCAGAAACCGTCATCGCTGTTCAAAACAGTGGTGGAATTCGTGCCGCGATCGATGCAGGTCCACTTACAACTGGTGAAATCTTAACTACTTTACCATTCGGTAACACACTTGCACTCGTGACAATGAACGGTTCACAACTTAAAGATCTCTTTGAAATCAGTGTTGGACTTGCACCACTTGAAAATGGTGGATTCTTACAAGTATCAGGTATGAAACTTGAGTACGATGGTTCAAAAGCGAAGGGACAACGTGTTACGAAAATGACGATTACGAAAGATGGCGGTGTAGAAGAGGCCATTGATCCAGCCAAAACGTACACAGTTGCTACAAACGCTTTCACTGCTAAAGGAAGCGACTTCTTGACACCATTTGAAGATGCGTATAAATCAGGACGTGTGAAAGACCTCGGTCTCTCTGACTGGGAAACATTCCGCGACTACGCGATTTCGAAGAAAACAATCGATTATAAAATTGAAGGACGAATCCTTAACGTGGATCCAGCTCTTCAAGGTAAATAAGTTCATAAAAAATGCTCCTTCCCGATTTCGGGAGGAGCATTTTTCTTATAACGTTTGAGACGTATGTTGCTTTAACAATCGAATGATGTCGTCTAATTCATATTGCTGTGCCAACATCAAAGGCGTCAAACCATCCTTATTCTTAATCGAGACGTCTGCCCCTTGTTCTAGCAATACTTTCACGGTTTGAACGCCTTCCCCTTCCACCGCATGATGTAAAGGTGTGTACTTTTGATCATCAAGCTGATTGATGTTTTCACCGTTCTTTAAATACAGTTCTACTAATTCATTATTGTTACTATATACTGCTGTGATGAACGGACGTTCTCCGAAGTCATTGATTGCGTCCACATCACTTCCCTGCTTAAGTAACGTATCAAAGATTTCCTTCAGTCCTTCACTTGACTTGCGATACCCTAAATAGTGAAGTGCTGTATCACCATCTGCATCCACGGCTTTCATATCTCCGTCCGGTAACTCCTTCTGAACTTCTTCCAACGTACCTTTTTGAATGGCAGCCATCAACTTCGTTTCCTGCAATCCATTCGCCTTTGATTCATCCGATGAGGTGACGACAGCTTTTGCGGTTTCATTTGAAAACGAAACGTTCTGGACACTCCAGCCAATCAAAACGAATGCTACTATACTCGATGCTACCAACAAGAATCGAACAGCATGCTGCCCAGTAGGAGTCTCGCGTGACATCCAGCCTAATTCAATCAATCGTCTGTCTGTCGTCGGTGTCGTGTAGACCATTTCGCTAACGACTTCAGCTAGCGTAATCTGCCTCTTTTCAGCTAAATATGCTGTTACATCGATTTCATTGATCAATTGGTGCCGTCCGTTTTCTTTTAGAATACTCTGCATGACACTATCTGGATCGTCTACAAGATGCATGGCTTGACGATCCCGGTATAAGGATATCGTTCGTAAATAAGCCGGTCTTAAAAATGGAATCCAACTGCCTAATAGTAATGCGAAGCGTTTTTCCTCGTCATTATGCTTCAGACGAAGCAACTCTCGAGCTCGTTCGAACTCATTTCGCTCCCGCATGGCTTTCTCTGGTAAAAAAAACACGTTCGTTCGGAACAGACTCACGCCTCTAGTGGGCGATACGTCGTCTCCGACGATATAGATGCGTGGTGTCTTTAAATTCAAACGTTCCGATAACGACGCGATATCATGATATAGTTCCGGAAAACGATATTCGGTTACCTCAATGCCTTCTTGTTGCAATCGGATCACCGAGGAAAAGAGTCGTAATATTTTCCAGGCGAGCCAGACAATCGTTAGCCCCATTAAGACAAGGCCCAAAGCCCCCAGTTCAAAAGACAGATAGACCAGTGCCCCTACTGTCGCAATCGCATTTAAAAACAAAAGCCAGAAGTATATTTTTCCTTTCATGCCAGTCCTTCTTTCTATATGTCTCTTCTCTTTATTCTTTAGTTTAGAGTAACATTTTCAATTTTGTCGTGCCTATATTTTTCCATTCCTTACTCTTTATCGGTCAACTTCTTGTGATTTCAAAGCAAAAAGCACCTTATCTCAAAAAAGATAAAGTGCTACAGACTTAAAGTGATGACGGTTTTGGTTCACGCAGGAGATGCTTGATATCCTGGAACGTGACGAACGTCTTATTTTTTGCATCGTATAGTTTATAGCGTAAAGATTTTAAGCTAGAGAACAAACCGATCGTCGTCGCCTTTTGAAGCGGTGGTGTCGAGACGTGTGCTTTCTCTAGATGATAGTTCGGTACACGCGGACTCAAGTGATGGACATGATGGAAACCGATGTTTCCTGTCACCCACTGTAATACTTTTGGCAGCTCGTAATATGAACTACCTTCGATCGCAGCCTTGACGTAATCCCATTCGTTTTCATCTTCGAAGTAGGAATCCTCGAATGTATGCTGAACATAAAATAACCAGATACCGAGTACGCCCGCTGTGAACATCGTCGTCCCTTGGATGATCAAGAATGCTTGCCAGCCAATCCAGTAAATCAAGACACCGTATAAAACGACTAGTGATCCGTTAATGAGATATGTGTTAAGACGCTCTTTCTTCCGTGCATCCTTTCGGTTGAAACGACTCGTCACTAAAATCAAGAGCAACGGACCTAGTCCGAACATGACGAGTGGGTTCCGATAGAGTCGATATTTCAATCGCGTCCATTTCGATGACGCAATGTATTCTTCGATCGTCATTACCCAAATATCACCGACGCCCCGCTTGTCCAAGTTACCGCTTGAAGCGTGATGAATCGCATGTTCTCGTTTCCACTTTTCGTATGGAAATAGCGTTAGCACACCTGTAATGGTTCCTACGATTGCATTCGCTTTTTTGTTTTTGAAAAACGAACCATGTGTACAATCGTGGAAGATGATGAACATCCGCACGACGAATCCCGCAGCGATCATCGCAAGCGGTACTGCGAGCCAGGCTGACACGTGAAGTGCTTGATACGCCAAAAACCAAATGACGAGAAACGGCAGGATCGTATTGATCATCTGTCGGATGCTGGCCTTGATGTCTGCCTTTTCAAAAGGCGAGACATGTTTGCGCAGCTGTGCGATTTTTTCTTTACTCATGTATTACTTCCTCCTCGGGTTGTTCCAGCGTTCACGACGCTAATGATGATGATGCCTAAAAAATGAAAGAATTGAGCGGCGTACGTGACGATGTCCTCGGAGATTCGAACGTAATCATGCCCATATTGATTAATCGCTTGAATATTTTTAGTACCAAGTAATGATATCATATCATATATTTTTCAGGATTTTGATTTATTAGAAAAGTTTTTTAAAAAATAAGGCTGACAAAAAAGAATGACGCGTCTTTTCACGCCCTTTCCTCAGGCGAGACTCAAGTCAGTTTTCCTGCCTTATTCAGGCATGAAATTGGGGCTTGTTTGTTCCTGATAGCGCAAACATACGCATTTTCCTGTAGGAGTGGCGTATGACGCGTCACTCTTTTTGTTATGAGGTAAAGGTGACAGCTCATCACTCTGCCACCCTGACTTTTGTAGAGAATGACTGTTGAGTCAGCCTCACTGTCATGTATTAGACAATTGGCGGTGACACCAAGATTTGTTCAGCGTTCCATTTTAATCGATCGACGACATTCGCTCCAGACCACTGTTCAATCTGTTGATACGCCGGCATAAGATGAAGATGGTCTGTTGCTTTTTTAGCGTTGGATGCGATGAAGTGTACCCATCCTTTTTGAATGGCACGCTGACAAAATAGCTTCTTTTCTTCTCCGTGATGACCGAGAATACTGTGTGTCGCCAGTTGACAACGCACGCCCTTTTCAATTAGCTGGACCAGACGTTCAGGATGCTCGAGAAGTTCTGCGTTATCTTCCGGTTGCGCAAGGATTGGCAAATACCCGTCTTCGATTAATCCGGTCATGACTTCTTCCGTATAGACCGGTAGCGGATCGTCGGGGCAATCGATTAACAGATAGGCGGTATCCGCTAACGTCAAGACGTGCCCTTGGTTGACCGCATCACGCAATCCGAGTGTCAAACGCGTCTGTTGTCCCGGATAGACGAGGACAGGAATCTGTCGCTGGGCCAGTAAAACATTCAGCTCTGCTACGATCAATTGGACTTCTTCTGCTGTCGCATGCGTCGCATATGGTGTTGCGATGATTCGGCGCACTTCTTCCGCAGCAGCACGCCGTGCCATGCGGATTGTTTCTTCGACATGAGTCGCTCCCTCATCGATCAACGGCAAGAGATGATTATGAATATCGATCATCGTCCTTCCCCCTTTTCTCATTCGTCGTCCCATAAAAAATGATATCATAAAAGGAAACGGAAAATTCATACATATCCTGACGTTAGAAGGAAGGAGGATGCCTTATGCATCGCGCCTTATCCGCTTTACAATTCTATACCTCTCACACGGAAGTTGATATCAAGCGTCTCCATGAACGAATCCTGCTGTCCTTGTCTTCCTCTTCTTCGCTTCAGGCGACCTGCCTTCATCTGACAGGGATAGCACCCTCGCGACCGTTTCAGCAAGATACGGTTCGTCCAGAAGAGTGGCAACGATTTTTGGACGGTCATCCACACGAGAGCATCGCCGACTTTTATGGTTTCCTCACATCTGTTCCTTTACTAGATGAAGGAGACGAGATGCCGCTCGAACAGACGACGCCCACTGCAGTACCGAAAAAGCGAGTCTTGTCCTGGCGACTCGTCCTCCTCGCGCTCGCTTGCTTCTGTATTGGTGCGCTTGCTACATGGGGATATCAGACATGGGCAAAGAAAGACGTAATCTATCATTTCGTCTCCACGAAATCGAGTCCGATTTATCGTCATCCTGATTCCTCGACCGTTCTTCAATCCGCCGACTTTGGTGATGCATTCCCTGTCCTCGATATCGTCAAGGATCGTGTGCGTATCCAGCTCCCTGACCGGACGCAGGCTTATATGAAAGCGAGCGACCTATCCGAAAAAACGATTGGTTCCATGATGACGGATCAGGCGTTGTTGAAATGGACGGACGCATATATGACGCTTCCGAAACAAACACGAGCGACCGATCTATTGGATGATCCCGCTACGACATGGGTCGGTCTCGGATCACCGAAACAGAAAATCAAAACGGCTGTAGATGAAACATGGACGTATGAGTCATTCACCGTACACCTCATCGATGATCGCGCATACGCCATCGATTGGAAGAGCCCGCGCCTTTCCCAAAAAGAGTTGGCGCGTCTTGGAACGTTCCAGCGAACGAATACAGCGGGACGACTGCGCATAAGCACCCATTATCAATTACAGATCATCGAGTCCGAGTCGCGTATTCAGCTGATTCGTCTAACAAAACGGATGTAAAGCAAAATCAAGAAAAAACCGCTCTCTTTATGCTATTATTAGATAAATAATGGAATTTAACGGAGGGTATCCTATGAACATTTTAGTAACGGGAGGCGCTGGCTATATCGGCAGCCACACCTGTCTCGAACTGCTGCGAGAGGGTCATGAAGTCATCGTCGTCGACAATTTAAGTAACAGTCATCGGAGTGCTCTTGAACGTGTCGAACACATCGCGGACCGGACGGTCACATTCTATGAGTCGGACGTGCGGGATGAATCGGCACTCGAACGAATCTTCCAAAACCATGCGATTGATGCTGTCATTCATTTTGCCGGTTTAAAAGCGGTTGGTGAATCTGTATCACGCCCGTTGTTCTACTATCAAAACAACCTGATCAGTTCGCTCGTCCTACTCGAAGTAATGGACCGGCATGATGTCAAAAAACTTGTCTTTAGTTCATCTGCGACCGTCTACGGTGTGCCGGAGACGACACCAATCACCGAATCTGCTCCGCGCTCCGCGACGAATCCTTATGGTGCGACGAAACTGATGATCGAGCAGATGCTTGAAGACATCGCGTTCGCTGATCCGACATGGGATATCACATTACTCCGCTACTTCAACCCGATTGGTGCCGATATGAGCGGTCTGATCGGTGAGGATCCAAACGGTATTCCGAACAACTTGATGCCATATGTGACACAAGTTGCTGCTGGAAAACTCGATACCCTTCAAATTTTCGGAAATGATTACGATACGGATGATGGTACGGGTGTCCGCGATTATATCCATGTCGTCGACTTAGCGAAAGGACATATCAAGGCACTCTATCATGATCATTCCGGGATCGAGGCATTCAATCTAGGAACGGGACAAGGGACAAGTGTGCTTGAACTCGTCGCGACGTTCGAAGATGCGACGTCTCTGCAGATCGATCGAAAGATCACGGCACGACGTCCGGGTGATGTCGGATCGTGTTATGCGGATGCTTCAAAAGCAGAACGCCTCCTCGGATGGAAGGCGGAGAAAGACTTGTATGATATGTGTAAGGATGCTTGGCGCTGGCAATCTAAGAATCCAGACGGGTATCAAAAATAATAGGTAGGACAAATCGTTTTATCTGCAACCAAAAAGGGCGATCCACTTCCGATACGAATTCGGAAATGGATCGCCCTTTCAAATTAGCCTACATGCTATTGATCTCCTCAAAAGAACCTTTAACCGCTTCACATCCACGAACGATTCAATCGTTCACTCCATCGCGTAAAACGCATCGAGCGTGGCGGTAACACCATCCGACAAAACGTATGGTAATCAATATCTGAGACATAATGGATGAGTCGCATGAGCGCAAACGCAAACGTCAAGGTCGATCCGATCGCGAAGCTGAGACCATATCCGGAAAAACCGAACGGCGCGATCAACAAAGCTAAAATCCCATTAGAGAAGAAGAACACGCATGAAATCCATGCCGCCCCTTTTTGATCTTCAAAATAGAGTAATAAGAGGGTCAAGACGAGAACCATCGCGTTCGAGAACGCACCGATCGTCGTCATTTGGAAGATACTAATCGTTGCTTCAGGTAATGCGAGGTAACCGAGCAACGTCGAGGCGAACAATAAGGTGAACAGCGTAAACAACCCTTGATTTCGAAACAGTCGTTGTAATTCCTGTCGTAAGACGAGTAACATCGCGTCCCGCGCTTTTTCAACTTGATCCAGCGTTCCGCCCTCGTTCGCGTATCCATAGAAGATGCGATACCTTTCATAGAAACGCGTCTCAACGGAAACGACGAAGATCGTCATCGTCGGGATGACCGTCAAATAGGATAAGAAGATCGCCGTATCGTATAACGGATGATAACGGAATGTCCCGAGATGAACAGCACCGCCGTCAGAGAACCAGATGACCCAGTTCCCGACCCACACCCCAATATTGTAGAGAAAACTCGTCCAAAAGAGCGCCGGGTAACGATCAAAATAACTCAAGTAGGTAAACTGATTTTTCGTCCCGCGTTGCGGGAACGTCAACAACATCGAGGTGAATAGACCGAATAACGTGATGACCATGCCGAATGTGAAACCTGCCGTTAAGGCAAGACTTGGTGTCACGATACCCGTTACATACTCCATCAGATACCGATCAATCAGTAAGACCGATCCGACAGCTACGATACCGCCAATCAAAAAGCTGTATGCGACAGCCTGATAGAACTTCGCGGCACTTAAGAATAGGAAGTGCACCCAGATCAAATTGATCGTCATGAACAATATGAAGATCAGCCCGTTCAACAAGAACGGAAGTTTTGAGAAGCTGAGGAAGATGAGAAAGGCGATACTGCCTAACGCCATCGTCATCTTCGTCATACCTAGAAATGCAGGAAACAGATCTTCATATCGTTTCTCGTAGAAACAGTCCGCCAAATAGCGCGTGACGACGAGTTGCTGAATACCGAGCAACACTTGTGAAAAAATGAAACTGTATGAGACGACCAGATTGAAGGTCGTCCGTTCTTCAAAAGAAGCAATCGACAGGAACGTCGTCAGCCACTGGGTCACAGCGATCGTCAAGATGACGATGAGCCATGGACCGGACGTGACGAGTCCAGCGAAAGCATATGCCTTTAACCGAGATGAGAAATAGTCCTCTTGAAACAATTTTTGAAGCTTAAACCCGATGCCCGCCATACGTCACCCCCCTCTCTTGATACAATGTTTGATACTCCGAGATGAAGCGGTGCGTCTGGTAATACGCAAGCGCGCGTTCTTTCCCATTTCGTCCAAAGCGAATCGCTTCTTCCGGATGTGACTGGAACCAGGCACACCGTTCTGCGATCCGGCGAGGATTGACCGGTGGCACGACGAATCCAGCCGGACCGTAAGGATCATCCTCACGTCCGTTGATCAGCTCGGAACATGCACCGACATCAGTGACGACCCACGGTATCCCTGCAGCCATGCCTTCTAGGACAGCCAGTGGTTGACCTTCGGAAATACTCGTCAACAAGCAGACATCAAATGATGGCAGATAGCTACGGATATCGACCTTTCCGACGAGTTTCACACTCTCTGATAGTTCAAAGAGATCGATTTGTTCTTGGCATTCACGGGCGTATTCCGGATCCTCTTCAAGCGGACCCATGATCGTCATTTCAAATGGAACGTGCATTTCCTGTAAAACCTTCGCGGCATGGATCATCGTCTTGATGTCCTTGATTGGAACAATGCGGACGATTGCGCCGATCCGGAGTACATCTTGCTTTGGAGTATGTCCTAACGCAGCAAGTCCTGTCGCATCAATTCCATTCGGGATGACGCGAATTTTTTCGGCAGGTGCTCCAAGTTCACGCTGCAATTCACCGTTTCGGTCAAAGAGCGTGATGATATTGTCCGCCCCAGCGTAGGCTTCGCGTGATAAGTGATGGAAGAACTGCACCCAGTGCATGCGGTATTCTTGTGGAATCCACATCGCTTGGACGAGCTCCTCTTCTCGTTCACGGGAGTAGATCCCGTGTTCCGTTAGGACGAACGGGACGTGTTGGCGTTGTTTGATCGCCGCTGCGACGAGTCCCGCATATCCCGTCGACGCAGAATGGATCAAATCGACGGTCGGTAAGTCGGCTTGGAGCAGTTCCAGAACAGGCGCATACATGCTACGCCACATCCATAAATAATCGATGAAGGAGCCAGCTTGTCGTTCTTCCCGGTAACTCGTCTTGACGAGATCAAAAAAGAGACGACTTGAGAAAAATTGCGTCGATGTTCCGATCGCCTGACCGAAGAGTGGGAAAATCGACGTGTTCGTCGCTTGGAATCGCATCCATCGTTTGATATCCTCTTCCTGCTCCGGCGTCAACGTCTGTTTTAGCGGACGCGTCTCATGCGTTTGATCGAGTGGAAGGTTCGTCACACCAACGACGTTCGCGGGAAGCGTGTAACGGAACTCTGCTTCCGTCATGCGTGTAGGTGTGATCGTGATCAGTTCAAACTCATGCTCTGTCATTTGTTGAATCAGCATATGTGCCCAACTAGCGACGCCACCACTGACATAAGGGTAACTCCCTTCTAACACTAAACCAATCTTCATTGGGATCCCTCCAGTACCGGTATGCGCGCGAAGTTCTTCTTGAGTTCTACTTCGTATAAATCGTCCGCATCTCCAAGTTTTCGCACTTGTCCGTACGCGAAGGACCCGGTCTCCAGTTTTCCTTCATTGACACGAACGACCATCTTCGAAGGAAGGAGCATTTGACTACCTGAAATCTCAATCGCTGTTTTAGAATAACGAACATCGATTTTCGATTCTTGATACAACTTCATTTTTTTGTAGCCATCGTACTGTGTCATGCTCTCGAGATACGGATAATCCGTATGGATCGTTTTGAACATCTTTTCTATCGAACGTTCCATCGTCGGCCATCCTTGCCCTTTTGAGCGTCGTTCATCAAGGACGTCATCCGGGTGGATGAAGTGCGAGACAAGTCCGAAGTTCGCGACCGCATCTGCTAAGACAAACATATCTTCAGGCGATTCATTATATCCGCTTGTGATCCGGGGGAAATTATAGAGATTCTTATAGGTCGAATCTGGTTCGAACTCCTGAATGTAACTTCCTTTTGAGGGGTCTCCAATATAAAGAGACGCGATAATTAATCCATCCGGAAATGCTTCATTTAGGACGGATAAACCGGTCGGACCAATGATGTTCGAAGGTGGTACATAGCTGCGCAATTGCTCGTTCGGGAAGAAATACTGATGTGCCACTTTGACTTCCTCAATACCTTTCATCATTTGAGAACGATTGTCCCATGTGTTATAGCCAAGGCTTGAATCCATCGTCTCCCCATTAACAATGAGTGGTTGGTGGTTATATCCATGTAAACCGAGCTCTCCACCCATCTTCAATAATCCGCGTCCGAAGTTCAGCATCGGAAAACGAATGTTTTCAATCAACTGCTCTTCCGTATCATCGATGGCGTTCTTATAGCTTCCGATGATGAATCCGGAATAAATGACATCCTGTTCCTTCGCGACCCGTTGCATGTCTTTCCACCAGACTTCTGCAAAGAAATCTTTGACGGTCAAATCATAGTTTTTCTGAATCGCTGGATTGGAGGCATCTGGTACGGGTGCCGGGAAATCATCGAAATGAGCTAGCTTCACAGCGACTTGCTGACTGACGAATGTCGGAAACAGTAATGACAGGGACTGGACGAGTAGACCACGCGAGTTTTTTTCGAGTAACGAAGAAGTATTCCAGAACAAGACCTCTCCTTTTCCGTATTCATGGGTCCATAAAATCGGATTCCCATCAGCCTCGATTTTGACATCGGCATCTTTTAACGTCACATCCGCAATACTATGGACAAACAAAGTAGACGTCTTCGGTAAATCGATATACCCGGGAAATAAATCTTTTTTGAATGTCATCCCGTTAACATCCTCTTTAAAATCACCAAAGCGTTCTACCCCTACTAAGTCGCCCCATTTTGGATCAATGAAGCGACCGGCGATGTACAAACGACCGCCTTGTTGGACGAATTTCCGAATGGTCTCGTACGGCCATTCTTTCGTATGTTCACCGGATAAGACAAGCACTGTCCGGTCACTCGGTTGAAGCGTCTTGATGTCTGATGTGCGAATCCGTTGATGATCGATTTTCGCATATTTCAACGCGTACGAGAAATTTTCGATTACACCTTTCGATAGATCGCTATCGTTTTGAAGCAGGTAGACACGAAGTGCTTCCCCTTTTGCTTCAGTCGTTTTCGTGTTTGCTGTCTCGAATGAACGGACCTTCGTTTTTTCAGAAGGAATCAGTCGATGTGGATAATCGAGACGAAACAGCTGTACGATGCCCATCGTCACGAATAAGACGACAAATAATCCAATGAGATAGCCATAAGGTTTCTTATTCATTGGTCTCCTCCTTCCAAACGTTCCAATATGAAGCGATGCTCTTCTGGTATGTCTTCCTCCGCCACCGCTTTTTTTAACTGGCGAAGCACCGGACCGATCGAAGTCCAGTCCTGCCGTTGAAAATAATAACGAATCAACGCTAAATATCCGTCTGGCAACGTCGGATGGATCTGAATCATCTCTTCGTAGAAGGAAATCGCTTTTTCCTCTTCGCCTTGACGTATCGCCATTTCCGCTTCCGCTTCAATCCGGACGAGATCCGTCGGATAGAGAGCGCGCATTTGTTCTAGCACGAGGTGAAGTCGCTCATCGAGTCGACCGATACCGCCTTCATCTAATAGACCACTGTCGAGGAAGGTTTTACATTCCTGAATGAACAGATGATACGTCGTCACGTCTACCGGATTGAGTTGTTGTTCCCGTAGCCGAAGATTTGCTTCATAACGGTCAAATAAGGAATTTCGGACCGTCGCTGCGTAGTGGACGGTTTCCGAGTCATCATGATCAAGTCCGTATTGCAAATACTTTCCGGTCTCCTTCAAGGACGATGTCGTTAAATGGATCATCGACTGTTTCCGGCGTTTCGCATCCATGTTCAATGCCTCCTTGATCGGAACCATCTCCATATTGTCTGCAGCTTGCTGCTGCAGTCCTTCAAGATTCATCACATCGAACTGCACATATTCATCGTAATCCAGTAACGTATCAGAAGAAGCAAAACGACGGGAAATCAGATAAGCCAGTCCCCCTAGTACTTCACCAAGAAGTGGTAGGACGGCACTGAACAAGCATACGAACGTTAAGATCCCTCGCTCTTGCTCTGGCAATCGAAAGACGAGTACACGATAAGCCAATACGATGAGAAAAAGATGAAGTACATAAAGCATGAGCAGGAGTGCCGTCATTGGACACGCCCTCCTTTTTGAACGTACACAGCCTTGATTCGTTCGAGGAATCGGTTCGCATGTTCTTGAGGTGTTCCGGGTAATAAAAATTGGAGGTGCTCCGTGTTTTCATCAAAACCGATCAGGTCAATTTCACGCATCGATTGCCGCAAGATCAATTCCAGTTCAATCAGAGAAAACGGTGTATTGCGAATATCAAGTTGTACGAGGCTATAAGGCTGACCATAATGCTCGCGTCGATATTCTTGATACTTCACTTTCTCCTCGAAGTGCTCTCGTTTAAAGATGCGCGTGCCTTCGATCAATTCATGACGCGTCTCAATCCATTCCATCAGCATCGCTTTCTCGATGCGCGACCCTGTCCAATCGACGATCAATTGCATGACGTGCATCTCATAGTTCGTCAAACGTTCGAAGGCGATCGATTGAATGACTACGACTTCCTGGATGCGCCCGTCATAACGGATTGGTGCAATCAGTAACGGGACATCCGTCTCATCAATTGTCCGGATGGCAATCGCCTGTTTTTGGAACATCCGTTGATAGATGCCTTGTTCCGGATCGATGAACATCGTTTGCGGCAACAGTTCCTTATCACCAAAACGAATATGCAAACGAAGCGTACGACGTGACGCATCAACGTGATAGATCGCGATTTCCTTCGCATCGAAGGAATCCTGTAAGATTTGCAACAGCTTATCGCGTACGATGTCCGCGACGGATTGATCAAGTTCTGTTCCGATCCGGTAAATGTTCGTCAACGTGTGATTGGATTCAAGCACTTTGTTACGCATTGCCTCTTGCGCAACGCGCAATTTTTCGAGCGTATCGCGCAATCGTTCGTTCTCTTCTGTCACTTCCTCTTGTCGTAAGCGTAAGGATAGATAACGTTCTTGGAAAGAAGTACTGAATATGCCGCATGAAATCGCGACTAAGAAGTGCAAAATGATCCATGACAATTCGCCACGATCATAAACGAAGAGTAAGACGTCTTCTCCCGCCCAGGCGAGAGAACTCAGGTGATAAATCATCGTAAACAGGAAACTCGCGAATGCTCCGAGGAGTCCATAACGGAGAGAAAAAAGTAAAATATAAAAAATAAGCGGATCAATCGTCCATTTTAAGATCGAAAGGTTAAACATATAGTCTAAAGTGCCGATAATAAGAATACTAACGATCATCTCAATCCACTTGATGCCTTGCCGGTGCTGAGTATATATCATTTTATTCACTCCTTTTGTTTTTTATCGGTATGTAGATGGAAGAAATGTATCGTTGGAACACTACAATTTCATATCGAGAAGGGCAAACTTACTGAAAAGTAAGGGCGCAAAGACATGGGTCGTCGATCTACGGATACCGATCGCCAGTCTGCAATGCCGCGGCCGCTCTCTGATAATTAATCAGGAGGCTATCAACATGGGTATTATCTCACTCAAGCGCATGACGTCTATTTTGTGCATTCTTTTATTAGGAGTGTTCTTCATGTCGTCACTAGACGCAAAAGCAGAAAAATCCAATCCATTGGACAATGCGAAGTCGTACAAAGTTTACTACGACGCACCGTCAGCAGCGAAAATCAAAAAGATGCAACAATACGATGTCATGATCATCGAACCCGTCTTTTATTCCGCTGCACAAATCAAACAGATTCAACAAAACGGTACAAAAGTATACGGCTACATCAACACGATGGAAGCAGACAACTGGAATACGGATTTGATGGGACAACTCGTCGAGTCAGACTTTTTCCATCGCGATGGTCAGCGTATTCATTACGCTGAATGGGATTCGTACTTAACGGATATTACATCGAAGCACTACCAAGCTGTTTTAATGAAAGAAGTCGAGAAACAAATCGTCCAAAAAGGACTAGATGGCGTTTTCCTCGATACAGTCGGTAACATCGATAACGAACATGCCGACCAGCCTGTCGTTCTTGAACAACAACGTGTAGGAATGACAAACTTCTTAAAATCACTAAAAACAAAACATGCGTCTCTATCACTGATCCAAAACTGGGGATTCGGAACGTTGAAATATCATACGTATCCTTATGTCGACGGCATCATGTGGGAGAACTTCAATTATTCAACGGTCGCCAACGATCAGTGGTCAAAGGATCGGATGACAGACCTCCAAAAATTGAGTCAATCTCAAGACATCAAAACATTGACGATTTCTTCTGTACAAGGAACAAAAAGTGCGACACTCGCTCAAAAGAATGGATTCCTTCACATGAAATCAAACGTCGATTTGAATTACAATAAATTCTAAACTCTTTCATATACCACCTTATAAAATGACAGTGAATCCCATCACTTGTCAAGTATCTGGCATATGCTTTACTTCGAAGATGAAGGACCATTTCCCTCTAAAATCTGAGGAAAATGGTCCTTTTTGTCTCGATAGAAATCTATTATGTCAAATACTGATATACAGTATTTGACACTACCTGTTTTTAATTATATATTTTAGAAAACTATTTGTATAGATTGGATGTCTTATATATGATTCAAAACTGGATGATTCAAGGGTCCATGATATTCGCCCTGACGTATCTCCTTTTAGCCACATACCAACTGATTCGTAATAGAAATATTGAAATCGCAGGCACTGTCATCCTGATTCTCTGGTTTGGCAGTTACTTGTTGGTCATCGACGTCTTATTTTTATCATATGCATCGATCTGGCAAGTCATTCCTTTTGTTATACTGGCTTATCATCGAGAAAAAAGAGCGTTCTTCAGTATAGCGCTCATCACTTTAATGAATACAGGAATGAAGGCAGATATCGAGCAAGCGCTCCTTTCAGTAGTGGGCATCGTGATTCTCTCCTCACTCCTACAAAAAAAGACATATCTCGCTCTACGCTTAGGTATGCTGCATCTTCTGATCGGAAGTACCATTTTGTTCTTCCTACCGGATCGAACGCTTTCCACGATCGTCTTTCACGTAAGTCTCACGTTATTGATGTACGGTATATTCCTCTATCTGTTGCCGCTGCAGCAACGCCACCGAAAACAGCTCGAGGTCTATCAACATTTAGCGGAGTATGATGCGTTGACGGGGCTTGCTAATCGGCGGGCATGGGAATTACGTGCCAAGACACTCGCTGGTCAATCTTCGACCTATCACTTGATCATCCTTGATTTGGATCAGTTCAAACAAGTGAATGACCAATATGGTCACTCTAATGGTGATGCCGTGTTGGAACAGTTCGCAAAAATTTTAGAGCGCAATACACGCTCAGAAGATTTAGTCGCTCGGATGGGTGGCGAAGAATTCATCGTGCTCCTGACCGATCTGACGGCAGAACAAGCGACTACCATCGCTGAACGGATCCGTCAGGAAGTCGAACGGCATACGTTCCGTCTATTAGACGGCTCTTCGATTCACGTCACGACATCAATCGGACTCTCTTCCGGAAAGCGCGACATTCCTGTCCAGCACTCGATGGAACTCTCAGATCAAGCGCTTTATCAAGCGAAACGATCCGGACGAAACATCGTTCGGATCGCAAGTCATCTACTATAAAGAGTTCGACGCTTACGCGAACTCCACCTTACAGAGGACACATCGTCCGAGCATAAGGTGGAGTTTTTGCTGTTTATAATTAATCAAAAAACGTGTACACCCCCTCGGGCGTACACGTCTGCTTCACTGGAATCGTTTCAGGAACGCTTTCAATTCTTCATGCATTTCAGGATCCTTCATCGCATATTCAATCGTCGTCTTGACGAAACCGAGCTTCTCACCGACATCATGACGGTTCCCCTCGAAATCAAACGCATAGACCGCTTGGTCCGCATTCAACCGTTCAATCGCATCGGTCAATTGAATCTCGCCCCCAGCGCCTTCCGACTGGTTTTCCAAGTAATCAAAGATATCCGCCGTCAAGACGTATCGACCCATGATGGCAAGATTCGAAGGCGCCGTCCCGGACTCCGGTTTCTCGACGAATCGGCGGACCGGATAAAGTCGTCCCTCTTTATCGAGCGGATCGATGATTCCGTAGCGGTGTGTTTCTTTCGGTTCGACTTCTTGGACACCGATGACGGACTGACCGGTCTCTTCGTAGGCGTCCATCAACTGCCGGATCGCCGGCGTCTCCGATTCGACGATATCATCACCGAGCAAGACGGCGAATGGTTCGTCGCCGATGAATTGACGAGCCGTCCAAATCGCGTGACCAAGTCCTTTCTGTTCTTTTTGACGAACATAAAAGATATTCGCCAGATTCGTCGAAGCACATACCTTTTCAAGTAACTCCGTTTTTCCCGACGCCTGAAGTGCGGCTTCTAGTTCATATTGATGATCAAAATGATCCTCGATCGCACGCTTGTGTTTCCCAGTCACGATGATGATATCTTCGATTCCTGCGGCAGCGGCTTCTTCCACGATATATTGAATCGTCGGTTTATCGAGGATCGGTAACATCTCTTTCGGCATGGCTTTTGTTGCCGGTAAAAAACGTGTGCCGAGCCCCGCAGCTGGAATAATGGCTTTTTTGATTGGTTTTTTCATGACATTCGCTCCTTCGATCATTCAGTGTGCAGCCAGTTCATCAGATTGCGGTAATTTTCGATGCCTTGTGTTTCATATAACTCAGGTTTCGTCCGCACATGTGGGAGTGGTCGTTCGACGATTTCGACCATCTTTTCTGCGAATCCCGTGACGTCTCCTTCAGGGACGAGGTAACCGTTTTGACCATCTTCGATGATTTCACGCGGTCCGTACCGAACGTCGTAGGCAATGACAGGACAGCCGACATTAATGCTTTCCATGACGGTTAGTCCGAATCCTTCAAAGCGACTCGTCAATAACGACGCACGGGACGCCGCGAAGACTTGGTCCGGTGTCGATGTGAAGTCGTGAATGAGAACATCTTCCTCGATATTCAGTAAATACATCATCTGCTTCATCAATGCTAGTTGTCCATCCTCATCCGCTCCATACAGCGCAAGCTTCGTCGGATGTCCCGATCGTTTGAAGATTGCGTAACTGCGGAGCAAGTGCTCGAGTTGCTTTTGTTTTCCAAAGCGTCCGATAAAACAGAATTGATCCTCTACATGCGTCCGGTCGATCTCGACCGGTTTGATCGAGTGCGGAATGACTGCGAACTGATCATCCGGTATCGGAAAACGCGCTTGAATCTCGTCTTTTTGATGTGTCGTCAAGACGAGATATTTTGCCACACGATCCGACCCTTCGAGAGCGGTTTGGTAAGATTTTTTGATTCGTTGCTGATCTAATTCCAAATGAGAATTATGGAACACGAGAATATTTTTTGTCCGTACCTGACAGTTGAGCAATGACCAGTCGAGAAGTCGCGCATCGTTGAAGACGATATCTCCATCCGTCAAACGATGATTGAAGTAGTAGAGAAATAAATCCTTTTCAGTCTGAAAGGTATGGACAGGACGTCCAAGTTGGTAGGTTTGAATCGAAATCAATTTATTCCGTTTTTGTTCCTCATAATGTTTTTCGCAGTAGATATGACCTTCTTGATCATAGAACTGTTCATGAATTTTTTTATGCGTTTTTGGTGAGTATCGAATCTTGCGATGCAATCGACCGTTATCGTTATATTGCCAACGTTCGACTTTTTTCTTCGATGCAGGACTCATGAAATCTTCAAATGACAGCTGATCACTCGCTTCATGGTACTTCCGGTATAAGACATATGTGTTCCCGTCATAGTACCGGACTGTGTCTGTGTCTACCTGCACAGCTCGTAATCCTTCGATTTCCCGGGAAGTCACAAACGGTGTCGTAGCTTCATATAATCGATTTCCGGAGAGCCACTCATAGATATTCTCAATTTGCGTCGTCTCGCTTAAAATGTTCTTTTCTCTAAAGATTTGTACGATACGATCGTATGCTGCATCATAGTTGGTTGTAAGGATCGTTGTCGCATAGCCAAGGTGTTTTTCGATCATTGCGATTCGACTGAGGAGCGACTTCGTACGTCCCCCATGTTGTGCCGGTAATGTCGAAGTCATCGTATACAGCATGATTCACACTTCCTTTTTCCCGTTCTCCGAACTATTCTCTGTTAAAACAGACAGTCACCTGTTTTCTTTTTCATATTTCAGCATCTTTTATTATTTCCGATCTGCCTCTCTCAGAAACTTCAACGAGCATATTGTTTACTCTTCCCTCTTTTTTAACGGTTTAACAGCAGGTCCTTCCATCACTGCCCCGTCGTGTGCAAAGCGCGAACCATGGCACGGACAGTCCCATGAGCGTTCGGCTGCATTCCACTTCGTATCACATCCCATATGGGTACACGTCGTTGAAACGAGATGAAGCCTTCCGGCAGGATCACGATATCCCCCGACTGTCTTTCCATGATGCCGCACAAGTCCTCCTTCGTCAGGCTGAAGATCTTTTGCGTCACGATGTGCTTTTGATACTTTCCCTTTTACGAGTTCGATCGCGACATCCGCGTTATTCTTGATGAATTGGGTCGCGTCGACTGCTTTAAGTTTTGATCGCGTCGGATCAAACAGATGTCGAAACCGATTCGGTGTCCCAGTTAAAAGATCACTGAGTAACAGTCCTGCCGCAATACCATTCGTCATGCCCCATTTTGCAAATCCGGTTGCGACAAAGACGTTCGGGTCATCTGCTGTCATTTGACCGACATACGGGATGTGATCCAGTGTAATTAAGTCCTGCGCCGACCAAAATCGGTCGAACGTTTCCACTTGAAAGGCGTTCGTCGCAAAATCAGCTAAGTGCTGATAACGTGCCATCGTTTCCGTTTCGTGACCCGATAAATGATTTTCACCACCAAACAGTCCTAATCGACGACCGTCCGAAGTACGTGTGTGTCGTAAAGAACGACTTGGTTGATCGGCACTCATGAACATACCGTCAGGAAACGAATCGTCGACGAATCCTGAAACGATGTACGATCGATGAACTTCAAGCTTCGAAAAATATAATCCTTTGAAATCATGAAACGGAAAATGGGTTGCGATCACGACCTTCTTAGCTTCAATACGATATCCATTCTCAAGGACGATCGTCGGTGTTCGATTACTTTCAATCGTCGTCGCCCGTGACTTTTCATACAGCGTCCCCCCTTGTCGGACGAAATGTTCTGCTAAGCCCTGTAAGTACTTGACGGGATGAAACTGTGCTTGATCGCGCAGAACGACCGCCCGCTTCACGGTGTACGGCAACTTTTTCTGTACTTCATCTGTCGCATCGCCACCGTTTATCTCAAGACGAGCATACGCTTTGATTTCTCGATCCATCGCATTCTCTTTTGAAGAAGAGACATACAGATACGCGTCTTGGGTTTCAAGCTCACACGCTAGATCAAGACGTTCGACTTGATGACGAAGAAACGTAATGGCTTCTTCATTTGCTTGATAATAAAGTCGTGCTTTGTCCTCTCCTACACTTTTGATCAATTGATCATAGATGAGACCATGTTGAGACGACACCTTTGCCGTCGTATATCCAGTCGTACCAGCTGCCACTTCTTCTGCTTCAATAACACCCACGTCATACCCCCGTTCTGCGAGTTGCAAAGCGGTGACTAAACCGGCAATGCCAGCTCCAACGATGACGACATCATGTTTTGTGTCTGTCTCAAGGGGTGGATACGATACACCAGCAGATGATGCTTTCCAATACGATGACGGGAAACCGGATAATTCAGACATACAAAAACTCCTCTCTTCAAACAGGCACAACGATCAACTTCGATAGTATTAGTGCTTCCCTGTCTGCGACAAAACATGCACAAAAGATATTTTTTTATATAAGAACGTCATCCAAAGTTTTTGGACCTTAAATATGAGCAACAAAAAACAGCCCCTTTTTAATCAAGAGGCTGTCCATATTCATGAACTTAGTTTGTCCGCTTGGCGTTCCAGCAGTCCGAGGCGGCGAATTTTTTTCTCCTCGACGACGGCGACAATGGCGAGGGCGATCAAACCGAACAGTAACGCAGCATTAAAGATGACAAACGTGTCACTCCAACCGTGCAACGTAACGGAACCGATCGTTAGACCATTCGTTTCCGGATCAGCGATTTTTGCGAGACCGACTTTTGCGATCGAATCACCGAACAAGTAACCGAACGTTCCGACCATCCCGTTCGTGACCGTCGTCGCTTGTTTTGGTGCAAAGCTGATGACCGAGACACCGATCAAGAGCTGCGGACCGTAGATGAGCGCACCGAGTGCGAACAATGACGCATAAATCATGAGTTCACTCGTACCGTAACGATAACCGAGGACCGCGACGGCCGTCAGCAAAAGACAGATCGCGGCAACGAGCGCCCGGCGTCCTTTGAGTAAATCGGACACGTAACCCCAAATCATACTGCCGCATAACGCACCGATTTCAAAGAAGAAGATCGTATTAACGGCACTCTCCGTGCTGAAGTGCAGATGTTCTGTAACATAGAGCGGCGCCCAGTTATCAATCCCGATTCGGACGATGTAGACGAAGACGTTCGCGATACAGAGCGTCCAAATCCAGGGGTTCGAGATGACGTACGTTTTAAAGATTTGCCATTTCGTCATGCTTTCTGCAGCGATATTTTCCGGTTCGATCGGTTCCTCGAAGATCTCTTCACTCCGATTCCACCCGAGTTCCTCCGGATCATCCTTCCCGATGAACAGACCGACGATCCCGATGACGAGCGCGATCGCAGCTGGGAAGATGAACATCCCGACGACACTGCCGTTAAAGAAGACGTTCGCTCCCCAAAGGGCGAGACCCCCGGCAATCGCTCCACCGATGTTGTGCGAAACGTTCCAGAAACCGAGGTAACGCCCACGTTTTTCAAACGGTGTCCAACGAGCAATCGTCGAATACGACGACGGTCCCCCAACCGATTGGAAGAACCCACTGAGTCCCCATAAAACCATCAAGAGACCGACTGGACTTCCACCAGCACTCATCAACAGTCCCATCGCGGTGACAATTAGAGAAGATAAGATCAATAAGAACGAGATGACACGTTTCGTGTTTTTCCCGTCAACGAAATAACCGAGTAACGTTTTCCCGATTCCGTATGTAATCGAGAAGGCAAAGCCGATATATCCGAGTTCCGTCGTCGTAAAGCCGAGTTCCTCTTTCAAGAGCGGTTGCGCTGCCTTGAAGTTGTTCCGGATGAGATACATCGCCATGTATGAGAAGAAGACGACTAAAAATGCCTTTAAGAATTGTTGTAACCATTGTTTCCGTTGTACTTCGATTGGTATGCCGGCATTCGGCAATTTTTTGATGCTGAAGAAGCCCATCTTCCATTTCCCCTATCTGAATCAGAGTCTTCGCATCATTTGTCCTGGAGCTGATTGAATCGGCGGAGATAGTCCCGGTAATCGGCGACGATATCCTGTCCGACGTTTTGCTGGATCGGTTGTGTTTTCGCGATCGCATAGGTCGGCGTACCAAACGAGACTTTCCGCAAGATGGCCTGACCGTCTGCTGAAAGCACGAAACGCATGAAGGCGTTCGCCTGCTTTTGTTGCGTCCGTCCTTTCAGCTTTGAAATCGCGTTGATCGAGTACGTATCGAGTGGGACGCTTTTGACCGGATAATACTTTTCGCGCAGCGATTGTTGATCCCCGATGAAATTGACCCCAAGCATCGCTTCCCCACTGGCGACATACGACGTCGGTGCAAAGCCGTTCGCCGTGAATAGTCGCGTTCGCTCGATTAGCTGGCGTAAGACCTCTTCTGCCTTCGTTCCGTATCCGTCAAAGACCGCTTGCAGGATCGTCGCACCGGTACCAGAATGATTCGGATCCGGCAAAATCAACTCGTCCTGATACCGCTTTGCCGTCAAGTCAGCGAGCGTCTTCGGATACGGTGCCGCCCCGAACCGCTCGTTCCAAACGTCTGTATTAATGACGATCGCTAAGCGTTCGACTTCATAGCCGATCCAGTAGCGATCCGGATCCTGCAGTTCTGCTTGATCCATGTCGCTTGGGAACGGTGTCGACAAGCCGCGTTGTTTGAGCGTCTGGTGGGCATCCCACGTTCCGCCGATGATGACGTCGGCACGCGGGTGATCCGCTTCCTTCGTCACACGCCGGACGAGTTCTTCTGTCGAGAGACGCACGAACTCATACGTACAACCCGCCTGCTCACAATATGACGACAGCAAGGCGCGACCGATATCCTCTTTCGCGGAGACATACGCCGTCAAATGCGGAACGGTTTCCCGTGCAGCCGTTCCCTGCTTCGTCTGTTCATTGTTGCGGACGATCCAAATGCTCATGAGACAAATGATACTCAGCAAGAAGAGCATTCCTTTTCTCATCGATCCGCCTCCTTCCCGGTCGGCAGGAGTTGTCCTTTTAAATAGAAAGTGTTTCCATTGTCATCATCCATGTACTGAACGCTGAACAATGTCTCGTACACGGTGATATTCAGCAGATTGGCACGCGTATTCTGCTCATTCATGAACCGTTGAAGCTTGAGAATGCGCGGCTGCCGCTGACTCGCATCAAGTGCCTGACCGACTTCTTCGTAGTCCGTCATCGGCTCTGCTTGCGCCAGGCGACGCTTGACGTCTTCACGCTCGCGTGCGGTTAGAGTACGCGACCGTCCCGCTGCATACCATGTCACGACTTCCGCCTCAGCAAACTGACGCGCGAGCTGTTCCGGTTCGTGGTAGGCGTTTAAGAACCGTGCTTTTAATGTCGTCGTCTGGGTGCTAGGACGTTTTGCGACACATTGTCCATTCAGTGTCATGCTTTCCCCGAGCGAGAACGTCCACGTCGTTCCGTTCAAGAAACGAAGCGTCCCGTTAAATGTCGCAGGATCTGCTGGACAGGTCCCGTTTGTCACCGTCTTCATTTGCTTCAATAGCGTCGTGATGCGCTGGACTTCCGTTCCGTCTTCTACCGTCTGCTCCCCCCATGCCCGGTGACGTAACGTCAACTCGGTCGGGAGCGAGTCATCGGAAGCATTCAGTCGTTTCGGTTCATCGAGGACATGTAAGCGTCCGAAGACCGTCTGCTGAAGCAAAAGAAGACCGAGGGCAAACAAGACCCCCATCAGGAAGAGATAGGCGATGGTCGATGCTTTCATGATTCCTCTCCTTGCTTGATTCTTAGATTACGGGGTAATTGTTTCGTAAATCCGGTCGAATTGTTTCGTAAATGTATCATTTGTAAGCGATTACATCACGTTTGGTCGGCTAATCGGAATGTAAGTGTGATACGTGTACCGCTCGCATCACTTTCCAGTGCAAAATCACCGCCTTGTTCCTGCATCAAACGCCGACAAAGCGGTAGACCGAGTCCATTCCCGCTCGCCGTCGTCAGACTATGTTGCTCATCCTTCCATTCGGTCAGGACGGCTGGATCCATACCAATTCCGTCATCTGTCATGAGAAGTTGTAAGCTCGTGTCCGTACTGACTACTGCGAACGTCACCGTCATCGCGTCACTGTATTTGACGGCATTCTCGAGAAGATTTAACAAGACTTGTTTCGTCTGATCCGGTTGTCCGAGCACGTAAATAGGCGGAACATCCTGTTCGACTTGAATCCCTTGTCCGTCAAGTCGCAGTTGCATGATGAATAAGGCGTCTGCGAGCAAAGCATCGAGTGCGAACATCGTCGACGTCGCGTGGCGTTCGTTGCGCTGTTGTTTCGCCTGTTCGAGATTATGCGAGACGAGTCGTAATAAGCGCTGGCTCTCGACTTCGATGTAGTGGTAACAGTGTGTCGCTTCGTCTGGCGGCAGCTTCGGAATTAACTCGACGTAGCCCATGATCGCCGTCATCGGTGTTCGAAGTTCATGGGTGATGTGATCAATGAATGTCTGTTGGTCGTTTCGTTGTTGTTCCAGTTGTCCGATGTTGTGCTGAATCGCGTCAGCAAGCGTCGAAAAGTCCGCTGCCAGTCGATTCAGTTCTTCGTATGGATAGGCTGGAAGTGCGTTTGCATAATGCCCCTTCGTCAAGGCATGCGAGACGCTACGTAAATCGTCGATTGGTCCAATTAACGTCTTCGCCATCCGCCGCGCTGTCCAAACGGCAATCACAATCAACATCAGAAACACACCGGTAAAGACATAGGTAAATTGTCGAAGCAGTTCCGCTTCCGTCCGGAGATCGACGAGAAAGCGGACGGAACCGATGACGTCTGTCTCACCATACAGCGGGCTCGAGAAGAATAGCACAGGAACATCGGTCTCTTTGAGGAACAGATAACTCGATTTTCCTTTTAAGGCTTGATCAATGTCCCCTGCGAGAAGCGGTAATTGATCGCGCTCCGAATCGGCGAGTAGTTCCGCATTCGGTCCGAACAGTTGGACGCGCGCGTCAAACCGGTCTGCTAAGTATGAAGCAATCGGGACAGCCGTATCGGCGAGCGAGTCCGTCTCTTCGCTCGCGAGATAGTTCGTCGTATAGAGTTCTGCTTCCCGACTCAGTTTTTGGACAGACTCGACAGCGTTCTCATAGAGGTTCGATTGGATGAAGGCATAAAGAATCAAGAAGAGAACGAGCAGTGCCGGAACGAGGAGCAAAACGAAGTTTTCCGTGATGACTTGACGTAGCTTCATGCGTCGACCCATTTGTAGCCGACACCGTAAATCGTCTTGATCCGCTCCCCTTGCACTCCGAGTTTCTTCCGTAAGCGCTGGACCATAATATCGACGGCACGGGTCTGACCGGAGAAGTCAAAGCCCCAGACCTGTTCGAGCAGTTCGTCACGCTCGAAGACCCGTTTCGGATGGGTCAGGAAGAGTGCGAGCAACGCATACTCTCGGTACGTCAGCGGCAACGGTTGACCGTCGAGACGGATGACGCGTTCTTCCGGATCAACCGATAAGAAGGGATCCGTCACGACAGGCATGGGTGGTGCGACCGTCTTTACACGTTTCAACAGATTTTTCACACGTAAGACGAGTTCCGTTCCATTAAACGGTTTCGTCATGTAGTCATCCGCTCCGAGCTGCAGCCCGATGATCTTATCGTTCATTTGATCACGTGCTGTCAGCATCAAGATTGGTAAATCAGGTGTCGTCTTCCGCAGCTTGGGAATCAAATCGAAGCCGGTCGTATCCGGGAGCATCAAATCAAGGACGATCAAATCAAAGGTTTGTGTCTCTTGCAATGCGAGTGCCGTTGCCCCGTCCGCTGCCGTCTCGACCGTCTGACCATCGAGCTCAAGTTGTAGTTTGACGAGATGCCGGATGCTCGCCTCATCATCAATAACAAGAATATGCATAGGAATTCCTTCTTTCTAGACAATCTTTTCTGTTCCCTAGCGTATCATGGAATCGTTTACACGGTCAGCTCACTTTCATCATAACTATAAATATGCTTTGGATAATCAACGTCTCATCACCTGTATGATTGCTTGATAAAACCTCATAAGTTTGATACTTTTTTATACATTTTTAGAACATGTATACGATCTCTCAAAAAAGGGTATCTAGATTACACCTTTATAATTCGATTAATCATTCCACTCTGTCGAGGTGACTTCGTCCATCATGCCAACCCACACGATGCATTCTCATACCGACTTTTTACTTATCACGTTGTCTTATCTCATTGCAGCGACATCCGCTTACATCGCGATCGAGCTCGCTGGTCGCGTCAAAACGGCAACTAATCGTTCAAAACATATTTGGCTGATTGCCGGTGGATCGATTTTAGGTCTTGGCATCTGGTCGATGCACTTCGTCGCGATGCTTGGACACGGCACCTTGAAGGATGCGACCTATTCATTCCCGCTCGTCTTTCTGTCCGTCATCATCGCGGTGATTGGATGTATTTTAGGATTTTATCTTGTCTCACGCCAGATGTCCCGTGAGTCATTCGTCCTCGGTGGCTTTTTAATGGGAAGTGCGATCGCGGGGATGCATTATGTCGGGATTGCGGCTTTGCAAGGAATGACGCTTCAATATCACCTAGGATATGTCTTGCTATCGATTTTGATTGCGATTATCGCATCTTGGACTGCGCTCTGGATTGGCTTTTTCTCTCGATATGCGAAGCAACAGATGATGATTCAGACAAAAGTTTTCTTTGCCTTTATCATGGGAATTGCAATTTTCGGAATGCATCACGTCGGTATGCTTGGTTTAAAATTCCGTATGATTCCATCGTTCACGAGTGATCGAGTGATCGAACCGACAATGCTTTTGACTCTTGTTTCGGTTGTCACTCTGTTTTTGTTCATCGTCTTCTTCGCTTCTGTTTTATTTGATCTCCAGCTACGCAAGCGGGATCTCGTCCAAGCGACGATTCTTGAATCAACCGAAGACGGTGTCGTAACGACGAATCCCGACGGAACAATTCAATATGCAAATTCACTATTCTATCAGTTCTTTCCTGAGCGTCATTTGTACTTAACGGAACATAGTGCTGCTCTATGTCTTGATGTTCCGGATCATACGCGTCAGATACTACACGTCGACGAATGTATTCTTGAAGTCGTCAATCATCCGCTCAAGGGAGAGAACTTGAATCAGACGCTTTGGTTCTTCCGAAACATTACGGATCAAGTATCATCTCAGCGTCAGCTCGAGTATCTCGCCTTTCACGATCGGTTGACGGATTTACCGAATCGAAACATAGTCTCCCTGTTCATTGAAGAACAAATCAAACAAGCGATTCCGATTTCATGTCTGGCACTCAGTGTAGATCGCTGGCGTTTCCTCAGTGACATGCTCGGACATCAAGGTGTAGAGAGCCTATTACTTCAGATTGCAGAACGATTGCAATCGGTGATTCATGAAAAAGATGTCCTAGCGCGACTCGATTCGTCCGAATTTCTCGTCATCCTCAGCGACGAACGGAGTCAACTCGCGACACAGAAAGCCGAGAAATGTTACGCCGCCTTATCGCAACCGTTTGATATTGATGGAACGGTCATCACGCTTACAATGCGAGCTGGCATTAGCCATTACCCGGAAGACACGACAATCGCACAAGAGTTGATCGAGTATGCAAAACTAGCACTGCACGCTTCGTTCAATGAAGCACAACATACGATTAAGGAGTTCAAGATTGAGAATCGAAATGATATTTTACGAACCGTACAGATTGAAAAATTCATGACTGAAGCACTTGAAACAGAAGCGTTCGAGCTCGTCTATCAACCGAAAATCATGGTGGCTTCGGAACAAATGATAGGTGTTGAAGTTTTAGCACGTTGGACGCACGATGAACTTGGCTTCGTCTCCCCAGCAGAATTCATTCCGGTCGCTGAAAATACTGGAGCGATTCACGCCCTTGGTGACTGGGTGTTACGGACTGCCTGCCTGCGCTGGGTGGCGTGGCAAGACGTCATGCCTGAGTCGTTCTCGATTGCCGTCAATGTCTCACCGCTTCAGTTCGCAAGCCAAAAGTTCCTGAAGCGTGTTGAGATAATCCTTGCTGAGACAGGGATGAACCCAGCCTACCTCGAGCTCGAAATTACGGAGTCTGCCGCCTTATCGTATGAGACAGCAATTTACGAAAAATTAGCTCGACTGCAACAACTTGGGATTCGCGTCTCATTAGACGACTTCGGTACCGGTTATTCTTCTTTTAAACAGCTTCGCTCATTGCCAATTCAGTTATTAAAGATTGATCGTTCTTTCATCAGTTCCTTGTTTGAAGAGACGAACCAGCAAGCAATCGTCCAATCGATGATTCAACTGGGACATAATCTTGATATCGAGGTCTTGATTGAAGGAGTGGAAACAGCTGAACAAGCTGACTGGCTTGCTCGAGAGGGCTGTGACTATTTCCAAGGCTATTATTTTAGTCGCCCATTAAAAGAAGAAGATTTATTTCAATATGTAAGAATGCTTCGATCGAATGGAAGTGCATGACTACATTTTTGATTTTCGAAGTTACATTAGAATAGCCATGATTCTTATGAATCAATAGTCAGTACTCATTCACGCAGCAAGTAGAACATCTTTATTCGTAGACGAATTGTAATATTGAGTGTAACACCTAGCTGAAAACACAAAAAAACTCATAACGACCTCGTGTAGAATCGAGTTACCACCCAAATTTTAACAGAGGATTCGTTATGAGCTATGTTCATCTTACAATATCAGAAAGAGTCAAAATAGAAGCTTATCTAGAGATTGGATTTTCAATGCGAAAGATCGCTCAATCTCTTAGACGACAGCCGTCTACGATCTCACGTGAGCTAAAACAGAATCCTTCCTACAATGCGATCAACGTTCCTCAGTACGCCAGCAAACGAAGTGCATGCGTAAACACCGAAACCGAAGTGCGGTAGCAATCTTCAATTCATTTTTTTTAGATATGCTTCTTCGAGAATATCTTTCAAGTTTTCACCTCTTTTAGAAATAAAGGAAGTCCAAAATTTTTCTCCAATTTCAGCTAGTTGATTTGGAGAGTATGTTTCTTTATCGAACTTACCCCAGCAACCATCTTCGGTTAATTTATCCCAAAACATATAGTCAGCAAATTTTCTGTTTTCTAGAGGCACATCAGAGCCCATAGATTCCAGCTTAACTAATTCCGGACATAGCCACATTGCAGCACAAACAGATAATAACCCTGCGTGCATCTCATTATGGCCTTCTAAATTTACTTCTTCTAACGCTTCTTCCCACGCTAAATAACGATATGTAGTAATTACAAGTAGTTCTGGATATTTGTAGTTCATGTGTTTAACGAATGAAGATTCCCAATATGCACCTCCGTGTCCATTACAAAGGACAAACTTTTTGAATCCTTGTCTGTTTAAATTAATTATTATTTCTTCTAGCATTGTTGTTAAAACTGTTGGACTTACTGTAATAGTACCTTTGCAATTGGCATGTTCTTCTGAAGTATTAAATGGAATAGTTGGTAACACATAAGCGTTTAATACTTCTCCATAGTGTTCAGCATATTTTTCTGCGATCAATGTATCTAAATGCATTGGCAAGTATGGTCCAAATTGTTCGGTCGCTCCAACTGATAAAATAGCAATATCTGTTCCACTGTCACTCACTTCTGTTGTTGAATTTTTAAAACTTAACATAAGTACCCCCGTTGATGATTTTTATAAAAGTCTTATTTAGAAAGACTGAATAAATCGACTATACCACCAAAAAACCATTTATTGTTAATTCGATGCCATACAAATAGTATGGTGTTCTTACATATCTGAATAAAAAATTATCATTCTTTCGTGACATGACAATTTCTCGCAATGTTACAGTTGCTGCAGAATTAAGCACGAAAAAAAACGGTCGATCCCGACCGTTTTCACAAACTTTATCTGATTGACTTTTAGTCAATTTCGTTACCTGATTCTTCTAACTCGTTTGCAATTTTGTATTTCCCTGCTCCTGATTCATCATATTCTTTTTAGATAACCCCTGATAGGTTATTAGGGAGATCTACGTCCCCTTTTTTTATGCCACCACATCCTCGATACCAAGTTTTGTTACAAAATATCAATGTTCAAAAATGACATTTTGTCGTGCATATGGTCTTTCTTCTTGGACACTTATAGCTCTTCCTAAATCACATGGACTGTATAAAATAATAGCAAATCTTACATCTGAGTGAATGGAAAATTTACTTATAATTGTTTGACCTCTATCTGATTCTTCATGGCAACTTGGCAGCAGCGAGAATACCAATAGTCTTCTCCGTGAGTTTTTCCCAAAGGGAACCAACTTCGGAATGAACAACAAGACAGAATTAAATCACGCACTTTCTAGAATCAACAATCGACCAAGAAAGTGTTTGTATTGGAAAACTGTATACGAAGTCTTTTTCCGAAGAAGTGTTGCGCTTAATTTGACAAACCGTCGTAAAAACGATTCAACTCAGCTGTAACAAGGCTTCGATGTCTTGATTCATCCCTTTGTACAACTCATGAATTGAAGTGACGATTTCATCGTTGCTTGAAAAGGAGTCTTCAATGATTTGATTCGTATTATAGGAGTTCGCTTGAAGATGATTTTTGAATGCAATCAGATACGATCGCTGCTTTTCATTAAAATAATCTGGTTGATATCTGACGTGATGTCCTATGCTTTTCACTAAACCGTTCATGTCATTCAATAATTGTAGTATATCCGCTTTACGTACATCTTTCTCATTTAATGCAGAAGAAGCGAGGACGTTCTCCACCTGCGCCTTTATTTTTTCATTGTACTCTTCATCTTCCGACAGAGTCGGAACGTGTGAAGACAACTTTTGAAGGTTGTTATGATAACGACTCGTTGTTTGGTCCGAATCCACTTCAACTTTTTTGTTGATGCTGAGAGTGCTATACGGATACATGTAACGAATGGCTATGGCAACAACAAACAGTACGATGATCGCAATCACCATATTCCTCATCATATTCTTTTTCAAAATTTGCACCATCCTTTTTGATATAACTGATAGATTATTCAAAAATATACCATTATTTCACCACTTTATAAAGCTAACCATATTAATTATTTAAGAAACTATTCCTTCAAGAAATAAGTCTCTTTTCACCTCGTTCACTACAAAAAAAGCTACCAGACACCATCGATAGATGGCATCCAGTAGACTGATGACGTGTTCTATATTGTGTATTTTCCTTCATCGATCCGTCGCTGAAACACCAAATGCGCGGACATAGCCTTTAGTATCGTAGTCAAACCAAAGTAAGGCTTTTTTACTTACATTGTAATAGTACGTACCCTTTTGTTCGAATCGGAGATATTCTTCTTTTTTAATTTGAAAGCTCATCTTTGCTGGGACTTCATCCTTTTGTAGCGTTTCGTGTTGACTCGGTTTCCCGAGCGCCTGTTTGACCTCACTCAGCTTGATTTTACGGTCGTTGAGCTGCGGTAACGTCATCAAGACTCCGACATGCTCCGGGTACTTCGTACTAAACCGAAAATCGGAATACAGATACGTTCCTTTCAACTTCCCGAAGACACAACAATCGGTCTGATCGACCCCATAGCTGGCGTCCTTTCCTTTAATCGTGAAACGATCATACAGCTTCGCCTTTGCATCAAGCAAGGTTCCTTTTTCTGCTGCTGCGAATTGTTTCTTCAAGTACGCGGCATTCGACATCGTTTTCGCATCAACCGTCATTGGAACAAGTAATACAAGCACTAGTAGTAGTGCCATACATCCTTTCATCCATTTCATTCGATGTTCCTCCTTTGTCGTGGATTACCGTTACCCTAACACAACTCCTTCATTTTTCCAAATCCATCCATCTGTTTAATTCACATGAATCAACCGTGCCGTTCCTTTCGCGTCAAAGGCGAACTGGCACGTCACTTGTCCGATCCTATATTCGTAGACGCTTCGGATCGCGTACGTCGCGCGCGTCGTTTTGCCTTCGACGACGCGTTGCGAGTAGGACGTCGCATACGTTTCCTTGAACGTTGGTTTCCCGAACACGGCACTGACTTCTGCTTTCGTCAGCGTCCGTTTCTCAAGCGATGGTGCGAGCGTGACGAGATCAATCCGATCGATTTGACTGCCGAAGCGCGGATAACGGGCTACAAAATGACGACCTTTCCACTTTCCGTTGAGAACCTTTTCTCCTGTTTGAACGAGGCTACCGGACGTACCTGTCCACGAGACATAACTAGCTCCGACGCGTGGTGACCCTTCAAACCCTTGCTTCTCTTGCATCGCCTGCTTTTGACGTTTCAACCAACTGCTGTCGGAGACAGTCGAGAGCTTCGGTAACGGGATGACTTTTCCTTTGAGTGTCGCAGTGTAGCCTCCGTAGGATGCTCGTAACGTGTAGGCTCCCGCTTTTTTCCCGTATAGTTTTCCGGACGAGACGCTCGCGATCGTTGGTTGATCCGAGACCCACTTCACTTTTGCCGCGACTTGTTTTTTCTTGCCGTCCACTTGCGTGACATTGAGAAGAAGCGGCTCGGGTGATCCGACCTTCACTTCTTTGAAGGAAGACGGAATCGAAAGCGCAACCGGTCGCTCGACTAACAGGCGACCATCGTACATGTTCGTCCGCTCACCACCATCGGCATTCGCGATGAGGTAGCGGGCGCCTTTCGTCATGCCGAGCACCGACGAGTAACTGACGGAATCATCCCGATCCAGTGACGTTTCGATCCGGTGACCGTTTTTCTCGAACAAGGAGAAGTAACCGTCCCGTCCCGTATACAAGGCACCGATGAACTTCCCACTCTCATCGACCGCGATATCTTTATACGTTCCGGTCATCCCCGTAATGAACTGCGAGGAGGTGCTTTCCTTGAATTGATGCGCTCCATCATAGACATACAGACGGCGGTCATTCGCCTTCGCGAGTACGAGTGTGCCCTCGCGTCCCATCTCATAGGCGGCGTAGCCGGATGGATGCGTGAGACGTTTTGCGAGCGTTCCGTCTTTCTCGTAGACATCAACGCTTGTCGCGCGGATGATCGCTAAATAAGCAGTCGACGTCCGAATCGCTTTTGCCCCTGTCGTCTCCTGGACAGAACGGACGATTGCTGTATCTAAATCGTAAACGGCCGTCTGCTCGCCCCCCTCTTGTTTCGCACTCACAGCAAGGAGATGTGAGTCTGGGAAGAAGCGAGCACGAGTGAACGACTGGAGCGTTCCTGCAGGTGTCTTGATCTGATCGATGACGTGTAGTACGTTCCCTGTCGCATCACGTACCTCAAGCACTTGATCCTTCACAAAGACGAATCGTTGTTGATCGTCCGATACCGTGAAGTCTTGTATCGGTGCTCCCTCTTCAGTTGACAGTACCTGTAAGTCACGCGCTTGCTCGAAATCGAAGAGTCGTGGTGCTTCATACGTCCCCCAGCGCCAGACACGCGACTCATCCGGTACGACTTGAAAAGCGGATGACGGAGTGAGTGACGTGACGAACGGGATTTTGACTTCTGCCGACGAATGGATCGACGTTGCAGAATACAATACGGTCGCAGCAAGACCGACGATCAATTTTTTCATATGTGGTTTCTCCTTTTTTATTAGCGTCTTATTCATAAGTATAATGAAATTCTCAACATTTCCCTTCTTTTCCCAAAAATAAAACTTTTTCCGAACACGTTCGAGGATAAGTAGAGTTATCCGATACAGCCGTCTGATTTCATGCGGTTTTTCTCGATTAAAGAAGAGGATTTTTTCTGTATTTAAGGGTGAACGCATCGTAAAAGATGAGAAAACCGTTGGCACGATTCAAAAAAGTGACGTTGAAAGCCGAGGATAACTCTACTTATACTGAAACTACCGCGGAATACATAGCAGATATGCATATCTCGTCAAAGGACTCCCTCCGATGAATGAACTTCTTCGCAACTGGCTCCCCCTGATTAACTCTCTTCTCTCTCGCCTGTCAATCCACCCAAATGAACAAGATGAATGCCGGCAAGCTGCCTTGCTCCGACTCTGGAAATCGATCGAGGACGGGAAGACGTTGACCGTCACCTTCGTTCGGATTCGCGCGAAAGGCGCGATGCTCGATTACCTGGCGACCCGTAACCGGACGCTTGCGACCGAAGTCGTCTCCGACGCGTTACCGGAACGCCCGCGTACCCCGCACCTGTCGTTCACCTACCTGATGAATGAACTCAAGCGAGACTTATCGGCGACGGAGTTCACGTTTCTCGAGTCCTTGATGAACGGGACCGAAGAGACGCTCGGATATTCGCACGCCCGACTCCGGTCCTTGAAATCCGAACTCCGCAAGAAAGTCGAGTATTTACTCGGATGATGGCGTTCTATGAAGAACGATTATTAACGTTGATCAAACAAGGACCCTACAGTCCATTGACGAAAAAAGCTTACCGCAGCGACGTCCGTCATCTGTGTCGCAACGTGACCCGAATCGATGTTCCTTCGATGCAACGGTACGGCACCTTACTGCGAACGTCGTATGCTTCGACGACTGTCGCCCGTCGTCTCCACGCCCTGTCGACACTGTTCGACCAACTCGTTACTGAACGCTCGTTAACGCATAATCCACTTGTTCAAATCAAGCGATCTCCTCCGGTCGCCAAACGCCGTCCACATTTTTCGTATGATGAGGTCCGATCCGTCCTCGAACGGATTACGGACGAGACCATCTACGCGTTCTGCTTTTTACTGCTCCATACGGGACTTCGTTTCGCCGAGGCACATGCTTTACGTTTGACGGATATCGATTGGGACACCAAGCAACTATTCATTCGTCACGGAAAAGGAGGACGCATGCGTCACCTGCCGTTACATGACGAATTGCATCGCGTCTTATTGCGTTATCTTGAGACGATATCCGTCCCTTCGCAGGAATTGTTTTCAACGGAGACGGGTCGTCGCTTCCCGACGGAACGGATTCGGTCGACGTTACGCGAAGCGAGTCTAACCCAGCTCGGTCGGATTCTCCGCCCGCATGATCTTCGGGTGACCTTTGCGACCACGCTCTACCACGAACATGAGACAGACGTATTGACGATCATGCGTCTACTCGGTCACCGGGACGTCCGGACGACCCAACACTATATCCTTCCTTCTAGCGATATCGATCGTGCCTCGGTCAACCGACTCAAGCCGACAACGTATTGAGGATCTCTCGGATTCGATTCGTACGACTCCGGATATAGCCGACGGTCGTCGTCGGATGCGCATGACCGAGTAAGCGCTGAATCTCAACGATCGTACAGCCTCCTTCATGATGCAGATAGGTCGCATATGCGATCCGGAGCGCATGCGGGCGGAGCGGTGCACCGATCAAGCGCAAGGCTGCGTCACGGAGAACGAGACGTGCCGTCTGTTCATGCAGATGGCGTCCGGTCACGGACTGAAACAGGATGCCCTCTTTGCGTTCACCGAGGAAATGCAGGAGACGGTGCGACAGCATCATCCCGATCGGAATCGTCCGCAGGCGGCGTCCCTTACCGTAGCGGACGAATAGCGTATGCGTCTTGAAATCGATATCTGTAACGGATAACAGGCGTGCTTCGGTGAAGCGGAGACCGGTTTGGCAAATCACTTCGAAAAACAAACGGTACACCGGATCTTTGATGCTCCGGACGATCGACAGTCCTTCTTGTAAATCATAGTAGGTCTCGTCGGGAAAACGTTGATGCGTGATCGGTGACACGTCATGCAGTGGATTCCGTTGCAACCTCCCGGCTCGGACAAGCACATTCCCGAGTGAGCGCAAGGCATGGAACCGCCGCAGGATCGTCGACGGCTGATAATTCAGACGCATCTGATCGAAGTAATGCTGGAGCGACGCGATCGACCACGAGACACCGGCACGTTCCATATGCCGGACGTCACTACGGTAGGCTTTGATCGTCGGTTTTGCGAACGTCGGGTGTGAGATGAGATATTCGTGCAAGTACTCGTCGTGTTGCATGGGAATTCCTCCTTCAGCCAAGTAGTTTCATCTGCTCAATTGCATCAGTTTCTGACCTGCTTAGACAACAGGAGTCCATCTTTTGCTAGATGGACTCCTGTATGTATTCATAGTGACATATGATCTGCGACGCGATACGTTTTTTTCTTATAGTCGTAACTCATGAGGACCATCTTCCGTCCACCCGTCGAAGTCGGGAAAACATACGTCTTATAAGATGACTTCTCTGCACCGATCGCAGCGAGTTCCGCTTTCGATTGAATCGACGACCAATCTGTCGCCTCGAGTCCAGTCCATTCCCCAAGACCTGTCCCAGAAAGAATCGCATCGAGTTGCTTCGCAGTCATTCCTTCTTTAACCTTTGCACCCTTTGCCAGCTTACGTGTACTTTCACGTGCGGCAGATTTTGTATTTTCACGATAGATATCAAACGATTTTCCAGTCAACCGATAGACAGAACTGTTCTTTTTCGTCTTGAAGATGAGTGACGTATCGCTATCTCCGTTCTTGCCATTCGTGAAGTAGTAGAACTTCGTTTTTTGACCGTACGAGATTTCCGTCGACTCGGCTTGTTTCTTCAAGACCGTACTGCCACTCTTCTTCACCAGTTGTTTTTTGTAATCTTTACCGTATAAGACTTTTGCTACTTCCGTCATCGTCATACCGGTCTTTAAGTTCGTGTACTGCGTCGTGTACTTCGTTTCCTCTTTAGTAGCAGCCGATGCACTTCCAGCACATCCTGTCGCGCCTGCGATCATTGCTGCAAGTACCGTTGTTGTCATGCGTTTCATTCGATCATCCTCTTTCTTTTGTTCATTCCATGAATGCATCATTCATACCTCATCTCATTATAATGGATTTAATGGTTTTTTCTATCTATTTTTCCTTTTTAGTTTTTATTTTTACATTTTTATTCAATTTTTATCGTTTTTTCATGACCTTCATTTCGAAATAATACTCAATTTATACACTGGACGACCGAATTTAGTACTTTTTGAAAATAAAAGAAACAAGTATGTCATATATTTGAAAATTAGACCAAAATTACTATTCGTTGAAACTTTATGAGTATATGTTCCTTAAATTGTTGAATATTAATTACATGTTATAAACTAACCTATACCAATGATTCAGGTCAATTGACCTATATTAGATGCCTAATAAATACCATTTAATATAATTATGTTAAAAATATTACATATTTTCCATAATAAAAGGGTAATTTTACTTTATACACCTGAGATGCACGTTCATCCATGCACACTTTAGTCTATTGATTTAGAGGAGGTTGTATTGATGAAAAAAGGGTTGGCAATTGTTCTGAGTCTTCTTCTCATTCTGTCCTATGGGTTGACCCCATTGGGTGCTTCTGCCGCTTCTTCGAGTAGCGTCAAGACCGTCTACTCACCGAAGTATCTTGTCCATTACGGTGGCGTGAAGTATGCCAAGAAGAAATTGACGTATCCAAAATCCGTCAAGGTCAAGCTCACGAATGGGAAGTACGCGTATCGTTCCGTCAAATGGAGTAAGGTCAGCTTTGATAAGAAGTACATCGGAAAGAAACAGAAGATCAAGGGGGATGTCTACGGTACATCAAAAAATGCGTACTGGTATGTCAAAGTCAAAAACTATCCAGCGAAGGTACTTGCTCCGAATGTCATGACCGTCGGAAAGAATCAACCAGCGAACTTGCCGACACGTCTTTCAACGATTTTCGAGGGTGGACAACGCTACTCGTATCCGCTCAAATGGAGTAAGGTCTCAACAGCTTCATTCGGTACGAAAAATCTGACGTATTCGACAGTCGGACGCAACCTCGAAATCTACGGGGCTGCCAAGCTGAAAGTATCCGATGTCGTTCAGTCGATGCAGAAGTACTATCTCGTCTCGTACGGGAAAAAAATCCGGGCAACCGGCAAAATTCTCTATGAAGCAAAAGGTATGAAGAGCTACCTCGTCATTACGGATAAAAAGACAGGTGAGAGCACGAAGATGTATCTCAAGCTCGACAAAAAAGGACACTACTACGTGACAAGTCAGGAACTCGCTCCAGGAGACTACACGGTCTATATCCTGTCGGGTTCAAAAAAGACGAAATCCGTCACGATTACGATCAAAAAACCGATCACAGAACCAACAGATGAACAAAAACGAGAATTGCTCCAAAAATTACTTCTCGTCATTAACGTCTCGAATCCCCTCTTGAGTGACATTGAATTCCCAGAAGTCGATGGTGTCTCGTTTACGGTCGATTCAGACAACCCAGTCGTCTCAAGTAGCGGAAAAGTCATGCGCGGTGCGACCGATCAAACGGTCAATCTGAAGATTAAAGCGACGTTCGGTGGCGTGACAGAAAGTAAATCGTTCTCGAACATCCTCGTTCCACGAAAAGACTTGTCGGATGAAGAGTTGATTGACTTCACGCTTGAGAACTTCACAATCGCTAATCCGCTAAAAACGAATATCACATTGCCAACAGCTGAAGGAATCTCGTTCTCGCTGATTTCGTCGAATGAAGCCGTCGTCTCAAGCAACGGAATCGTCAAACGTGGACTAGAAGATAAACAAGTCGATTTGACGCTACGTGCGACGAAAGGCAGCCTGACGAAAACGAAGAGCTTCCCGAACATCCTCGTCCCGAAAGTCGACAATGCGACAGATAGCCTGTTGCAGGATTATCTTGATAAACTCGATATCAAGAGTCCAGTGACGAAAAACATCGTCCTTCCAGCGCTTCCAGGTGCTACAGTATCCATCACATCGACTAAACCTAACGTCATCTCAAACACAGGTGTCGTCACACGCGGCATGACGGATCAAACGGTCTCGATCGTCGTCTCGGTCACAAAAGACGGTATCACAAAATCACGTGACTTCTGGAACTTGACGGTTCCAAAACAAGATGCAACGACAGATGAATTACTTGATCTTTACTTGTCTGGTTTGACAATTAGTAGTCCGTTGACTACGAACTTGTCGCTCACTCCACCAGCTGGTGTAAACTTATCAATCAGTGCGTCAGACCCAAATATTTTATCGAGCACAGGTATTCTGACTCCACCAGATGTCGATAAGACGATTTCTGTGACAGTTAACGTCTCTAAAGACGGCATTACGAAATCACGAACGTTTACGAATATTCTTGTGCCAATCAGTCTTTCAGCAGAACTAGATGCTGCGCTGAATGCAATCAATCTGAACCTGTTGAATTTAACAGGTAACGTCAATTTACCAAGTAGTTCAAAAGGCATTGCGGTTCAATGGACTTCAAATAATCCGGAAGTCATCTCGAGTGACGGAGTCGTAAAAGGGGCATTGAACTTACAAAACTTCACACTCAAAGCAAGCGTCACAAAAGGTGGTATCACGAAAACGAAAACGTTCGCAGGAACAGTCGCAGCGAATCTTGGACTATCGTTTAAAAACGATATCGCCAAAATCAAATCGAGCGTCGGTACGCTGAACGTTGGCTACAACCTCAACCTTCCGACTTCACTGAATGGCTCAGCGGTTACTTGGACTTCAAGTGCACCATCGCTATTAAGTAGTACAGGCGTCATCTTGAACGACTCTAGTTCAACGCCATTTACACTGACAGCGACATCTGGAGGGACGTCAGAAACGTTGAATCTCGCTATCCAACGCCCTTCTGGTGGTTTGTTAAGTGGCGTCGTTGATTTACTTGGGAATGTATTAAACCCTGTCGTCAACACTTTAGCTAGCGGTCAAGGAACAGCAACACTTCCGAAAAGTTACGGTGGTCTTCTTGGTATTGGAGCACGTGATATTACGAATTGGAGTAGTTCACACCCAGATCTCGTGACGATTCAAGGTTATAACTTAACTGTAAAACGTGACGATTTTGACCATCTCATCGTGCTCTACGCAGACTATGAGGGTCTCGACAAACCCGTTCCGGTTATTGTCAAAATTCCTAAACGTTAATTTTCAAATCTGTTTTTCTGAATTTCATATGCGATGAACCTAGATTTCCTATCAGGTTCATCGCATATTTTTCTACTTTCTTTTATCTACATACAACATGGGAATTTCAACACCTGAGAGCCATTCATTTGCCTGGACACTATACTTTCTAGGGAGGTTTGGTCATGCGAAAGAGTCTCATCGTTCTTCTCTGTCTGTTACTTTCCTTCCCCGCCTCGTTCCAATCCGTTACTGCCGCTAAATCAAGTAGCGTTAAAAAAGTATACCGTCCTACATCGACCGTGCATTATGGCGGTGACGTGTTTGCGGTCAAACCCCTTTCTCCACCGAAGACCGTCCGTGTCAAACTTGCGAACGGTAAAAAAGTAAAACGATCCGTAAAGTGGACTAGTGTTCGCTTCGATAAAAAAATGATTGATCGAAAACAAAAAATTAAAGGGAATGTTGCGGGAACCTCTAAGAGTGCCTATTGGTACGTTACGATTAAAAATTATCCGAAATCGATTCTCCCTCCTGTCGTCAAGACGGTCGGTAAAAATCAATCGACTAAACTTCCAGAACGATTATCGACGATTTTCGCTGGTGGACAGCGCTATTCGTATCCACTCAAATGGACACGTACGACGACTGCGTCCTTCGGGAAGAAAAGCGTGAAGTATACAGCGGTTGGACGCAACGTCTTGATTGCCGGAAAAAATACATTACGCGTCTCAGACGTCAAGCATGAAAACGTAAAATATACGCCGTTTGAAAGTGGTCGCCGATTACTTGTCACCGGTCGTATCCTCTATCCAGCAAAGGGTATGACACATCATCTGTATCTGATCGACGACAAAGACCGTGTATCCATGTATCCGTTAAAGCGTGATCGACAAGGATACTTCCGAATTGAAACGAGCGTATTACCAGTCGGTCGCTATGATGTCTCGATTTTAAGTGGGTCGCAAAATGCAGCGTCTTCGACCGTAACGATTCGAAACGTCGTCACCCCTCCAACACCAGACGACTCACGCAAAATCTTGAAGGCAGTACTCGCCGGCATCACGATTCCAAGTCCACTCCTTCAAAATATCCAGCTGCCACAAGTAGAAGGTGCCACATTTAGTATTCGTTCCACCGATAGTAATTTATCGCCTACCGGACAAGTCACTCGAACGGATCAAGAACGGGACGTCGCGTTTACGATCGTTGGGAAATTGAATGGTCTTGAAGAAATACGCTCCTTCTCGGGCATCACGGTTCCAAAACGTGATCTGACGGACGAGGAACTGATCGATTTCACACTCGACAAATTCAAACTGGCAAGTCCGTTGACGAAGGATATTCAGTTACCACAAACAGAGGGCATCTCGTTTCAATTGTTGTCTTCAAACGAAAAAGTCGTCACACCGGACGGTAAAGTACGCCGTGACCTGGCGGACCAACTCGTCACGCTTACACTGAAAGCGTCAAAAGGCAGTCTCGAAAAATCACGTCTCTACTCGAATATCACTGTTCCTAAAGTCGATAATGCGACGGAATTGTTCTTAGACGACTACTTGAGTCGCCTGACATTCCCGAATCCTTTAACAAGAGATTTAGTCTTACCTGCCGCTACGGGAACGACACTTTCTCTGACGTCTTCACTTCCGGATGTCCTCTCATCGACCGGGAAAGTGACACGCGATCTGACCGACCACTCCCTCTCTTTCCTTGTCTCTGCGACAAAAAATGGCGTGACACGAACACGCAGTTTTTGGAACTATCAAGTCCCAAAACGAGATACAGCAATCAATGAATTATTGACAGACTACTTGAATAAGCTCAACATTCCAAGTATATTGACGCGTGATGTAAGTCTTCCAACAGTAGAGGGAATTCAAACGACTCTTTCTTCAACCAATACCTCTATCTTGTCAAATACAGGTCAGATCATCCGTGGTCAAATGGATAAAATCGTGTCACTTACAGTCATCGCGACGAAAGATGGAGTCACTAAGTTGCGTACTTTTTCGAACTTGACGATTCCAAAGAAAGAGAATGCGACAGCTGACCTGCTTGATGATTACTTGAAAACGGTCGAAATCCCGTCACCTTTGACGGCTGATTATTACTTGCCGACCCCGATGACACCGGGAATCGAAACATCTCTCTTTTCAACGAACACAGCTGTCCTTTCGAATACAGGAAGCGTTACACGTGGTCTGACGGATCAGATTGTCTCCGTGACAGTGACAGCCTCAAAAGACGGGGTCATTCGTAAGAAAGAGTTTCCGCTGATCACAATTCCGAAACAAGATGTATTACCAGATGCTTTGATTGACACTTATTTAAATCAAGTCGAGATTTCTAGTCCGCTGAATCAAAACATTCAGCTGCCTCTTGCACCTGAAGGAATGACTGCTTATTTGACCTCTTCTCAGCCTAATGTTGTCGCAACGTCAGGCGTGATTAAACCTGCAGACACTGCTCAAACCGTTACGGTCAGTGTGACGGCTATGCTAAACGGTGTTTCAAAGACGAGGATGTTTTCAAATCTTTCAGTACCCGCACGGTCTCTGACAGTCTTAGAAGAACTGACGAATTATATAAATAGCCTTTCCCTACCGACATCACTCGTAAATAATCTTTCATTGAACCCACCTGCAGGTATAACCGTTAGCATCGAGTCCTCCGCTACTTCGCTGTTGTCTAGTACCGGAATCCTGACACCGGATATTATTGATCAAGAGACTGATGTTACGGTCATCGCCTCGAAAAATGGAATATCGCTCTCGAAACAATTTGGAGACATTTCAGTACCGAAACGCGGATTGACTGATTCAGAATTCTTGAAGCAGTACCTCAATCAACTGTCGGTTCCTTCTTTAATAACTGAAAAGCTTAAATTGATTGATGAGGCGAATGCTGAAGGAATTAAAGTGACTTTGTTGTCCAGTAATCCTGCGGTTCTTTTAAGTGACGGATCCATCGATCCAGCTGCAACCAACACTACTTTATCGTTAACAGTGACTGCTGAGAAAGGAACTGCTACGGAGAGCAAAACCTTTAATCAGCTAACGGTTCCGATGAAAAATCCATCTCCTGCTGACATTGTCCAGTCTTATCTTGATAGCCTGAGCATTCCAAACATTTTAACGAATAATCTGGTTCTTCAAGCACCAACTGGAATCACTGTTTCGATTAAATCCGACAAGCCTTCCGTTGTAGCAAGTGGCGGAGTCGTCACTCAAGGTATCGTTGACGAAGTCGTCGATATCACAATAACTGCGACGAAAGACGGCATTACTAAAAATCGAACGATTACAGGCATCAAAGTTCCCTTGAGTCCAACAAAATTAGTAGATAAGGCGTTACAAGATCTCTCCCTCAATTCACTAACAGATTTGACGTCTTCCATCAGTTTGCCGACTCAAATCAATGGATTACCAATCACGTGGAAATCGAGTAATACGAACATCATCAGTAATACCGGTACTATCATTCCGACCGTTTCGTCACAGGCGTTCTCTTTGACGGCATGGATCACGAAAGACGGCATACTAAAGAGCAAGACATTCGATGGAACGCTTGCCGGGAATCTCAGCCTCATCCTTAAAGAAGATCTCGCTCGCATCGCAGCTGTTAGTCCGACATTGAATGTATACCTTGACTTAAAGTTACCGACGACGTTGAACGGCATACCACTTACGTGGAAATCAAGCAATGAAAGTCTTTTAACGAGTCTCGGAATCGTAAAAAATCGATCACAAATTACGCCTTTCACGCTTTCTGCGACGACTGGTAATACTTCAAGTATCTTGTCGCTCGCTATGCAAGATACTCAGACATCCTTACTTTCAAGCTTACTGAATGTCCTCGGAGGCATCGTCAATCCGATCGTCGATTCACTCTCGATAGGCAAGTCAGCGTCACTTCCTCAAAGCTATGGTGGCCTCCTTGGTATTGGTGCAAAACCAATCACTAATTGGACATCTTCTCATCCAGACATCGTGACGATTCAAGGAAATCAAGCTGTCGTAACGCCAGACAAGTACGAACGTCTTGTCGTTTTATTCGCAACATTCGATGATGTTCCAAAGCCAGTACCATTCCTCGTTAAGATTCCAGCTAAAAAATAAGCCTCTCTTCTCCCTCTGTATGCGTGCCGGTACAGAGGGAGTTTTTTTATGTACTCTCTCCACATTGATGTTTTTAAAAACCTCATTTCTTTATCATTTAAAACTGAAATATATCCATTAACTTCCTTGCTATACTACAGAAAAAGAAGGCGTTTTGCGATGAAAAAAAGTATGACATGGACAACACTCGTGACGCTCGGTCTCAGTAGCGTGATCTATCTCTCGCCTGTTGAAGCAGCGACGGACGAATTCACGGTAGAAACGAAAAACATCAACACACGGACGGAAGTCTAGAAAGGAAAGGCACCTGCCGGATCAATCGTTGTCTTACAATCGGACGACACAGAGGAAGAAGATCTACAAGAAATCGCCCATGCAAAAGCGGATACGAATGGGAACTATTCAATCGAGTTACCCGAAGAGGGATTGATTGGCGAGGATTTTTACGACTACCATCAATCTGATTCCGAAGAGTATGACTATGATTAAGAGGACGAAGATAGCTCTGCCGAGGTCACACCGAACTACTTCCTTGAAGTCGTAAGCGTTGATGATTACACGGGCGATGACGATGGAATGGGCGATGGCTAGGATGAGTATTACTTAACGCGCGCCACTTCTTACGGTGATAACAATGGAGGAGATGATGGCGACGAACCCGGTGATGGTGATGATGAAGGGGACGAGCCAGGAGAGGATGATGGCGATACAACGGAAGAGCCACAAGATCCGATTTCATACGACTTCGCTCCAATTGACCTCACAGTTCGTACGTTTATTCCAAAAGCAGCAACTGTCGATACTAAAACACTGACACGTACGACTCGGACTGTAACCGGGTCTGTGTCGAACAAGGATGTTCGTGTAGAAGCTTACGTCTACCATAAGTCGAGTAAATCATGGAAATTGCTCGGTAAGGCGAAGCCACGCAGCAACGTTTCGTATAAAATGTCGATCAATAAGAAATTGTACAAGAAAGATGCGAGCGTTGACTTCTACGTCGTCGGGAATCGTGATGCAGATGGTTTCAGTAAAGCGATTCGAAAAAAATATAAGTAAATTGGAGTAGTAGAAAGGAAGTGCGACATCGATACGTCGTGCTTCCTTTTTACACTTTTCTTTCTCGATATGCGATTACATACGTCACCTATCATCTACAAGTTGTTTAAAAAGCATATCAAAAACAAATTACTCAAAAACACGTTTCCATAAAAAGTTAATCGAAGCCTATAATTAAAGATTTTTTCCTTTAAACTAAAGAAGGTTACATTATTTGGTTTTAAACCAAATTTAATTCCTCAATTTTCTAATTAAAAGGAGCTATTATTCATGAATCGTTTAACACGTTACCTACCTTCTTTGGCTGTGATTATCTTTAGTATCCTTGTCTTCTTATTACCCTTCCGTTGATTCACCTCCCAATGTCAGATACTATGAAAAAACTGTCTCGACATGCGTCCAGGCAGTTTTTTATAGTATCTTTAGTTCCCTTCGTGTTCATAGTTCATCGCCAAAACGCTAAATCTTTTGATATGTTATACTAAATATTGTAAACGCATCAAATATACCAGACCTTTAAGGAGTGAACGTATGTCGAATCGAAAAAAAGACTATCTGATTTCTTCATTGATCGTCCTCTTCGCATCCATCGTCATCTTCACACTCGATTTACCGAAAGGAACTAGCTTTGCTGCGATTCTGATTGTCGTGATTTTCTCCGTTTTCTTATACGAGTTTCGTATGCTCACTCAAAATAAGACAAAGTATAAAAATTAATTTGTTTCTATACAGTATGATTATGAAAAATAACAAACGACCTAAGTTCTTTGTACAAAAGTAACTCAGGTCGTTTGCTATTTCTGCTTATATTTAATTCAGATTAGTAATTTAGAAAATATGTATTTGTGATGAAAAATTCGTCTGTATATAACATCTGCAATGTTCATCTTACATACGATCGAAATCGTGCGGCTCTTTAAACACTCGCTAAAATCAATTCACGTGTCCAATCAATCGCACTGCTTTCTTCTCCAAAAAACTTATAATAGTAATAGACGATTTTTCTGATCAACCAACGTAAGAACCCACTAATCATGCGGATGACGAATCCCAACAAGCCGATTCGCCAAAGGATGAAGCCGCCGACTATAAGAAATACGAAACAGCCGCATCCCACTGGTCCTGTCAGTCTTAAGATAATCGCTAGAATGATGATTCCGATGATGACGTAAAGCATATGATCGTTCTCCTTCATCAATGTAATTTCTTTAGCCTTATTTTCCTTACTCAGCTATTCGTACTGAGCACACACGTATAAAGGCAACGCGTTTTACGTGCTATATCAGTTATCAGACAAACGGAAGATCCCATGATGAGACCTTCCGATGAACCGCTTTATATTATCGCTTACTTACAGTGATAAACTTCACGTTATCTTGTTTATCAAAGAATACTTCCACGGATAGATTTTTTAATTGATACTCATAGTAACTTTTGACCGAATACTTTGCGAACGTCTTATTGGACTTTGAAAAATGACGTGGTACGGAAGAAGAATACGTCTCGGATGTCTCAGGTTTGCCAAAGGCAGATTTAATCTCCGCTTTGGAAATCGAGCGTTTTTCAAGTGCCGGAAGCATCGTCAGCAACTCAATTCGGTTGGGCTGACTCTCTCCGTAGCGCACATACCGTGAAGCGAGAACGCTCCCTTTCCATTTTCCATTCGTGTTCGCATCCGTTTCCGGAATGAACATGCTCCCTTTCGTTCCTTTTAGTTTCGAGTACGATGATGCGAGGACCGGTAGTCCCTCGAACGACTGTTTATCGAGGAGCGACTGTCGGTGACGTTCCAACCACGGAACATCTTTTAGCGAAGATAACTTTGGCGGCGGCATGACTTTACCGGTTACTGTCGTCGTAAAGCCTTCATACGTCGCTTTTAAGGTGTATGATCCTTGTGTTTTGCCATACAGCTTTCCCGATTTGATATAGGCTTTCGTTGGATTGTCCGTCGCCCAGCTGACACCAGATTTGACGAGAACCGTTTTTCCATCCGCTCGTGTGACTTCAAGTGCTAACGTTTCAGAAGAACCACTGTCCACACTTTTATGAGCTGCTGGTATTTGGACAGCGACTGGTCGTTTGTATAGCTCTTTCCCACTATAGACATTCGTGCTGCTGTAACCTTCGACGACGATTGAGCGCGCTTCGTTACTAAGTTCAACTCTTGATTGGTATGCAAGATTTTGATCATAGTCGAGGGACGTATGAATACGCCGCCCCGTCTCCCGTTCAAATAACGAGAACGCTCGGTCGTTTCCATAAGAAGTCACCGCAATGAATTTGCCCGACTCATCGATTGAGAGATCATTGTAAGAAATGTTCTTCCCTGTCACAAACTGTCCACTCGTTTGAATCTTTCTGAACCCTCGATTCAAATCGTAGACATCAAGCTGTGGTGTGTTATTTTCTCCTATGATAAGTAATCCATCATCATTCATATCAAACGCTTCGATACTTTCCTCTTCTCTTCCATGAATGACGCCTTTATAGGAGAGATTGGATGTATAGACATTAGCATCCGACGAGGAAATGATGGCTACATGATCGCGTGCCGTCAAAATTTGACCGAATTGACTTGTTCCACGGATGTTTAAGAGTTGCTCCGAATCTAGGTCAAACGATAGCATCTTACCATCTCCGCTATTTTCGGCTAATAAAATGACCGTATGCGTATCCGGAATGAACTGAACCTCAATGAAGTCAGAAATTTCTTCTTCCTTGTTGAGAATCGTCGGTATTTCTTTGATTTTCGATCCAAAGGCGTCATAGACATGAATGATTCCTTCTGATACTGCAACACGTAGACTTTGATCATCGGACGCATCAAATCCGTCCATCGACGAGTCAACATTAGGGAGCGACTGAATACGTTCGCCATTAGAAAGATCAATCAGCTCCGGTTTTTGATAAGAAGACCATCCCCATACGAGTTCTTGTCCTTTGATGATGTTAAACTGTCCGTATAACTCAAACGAAGTCGTCATAGGGGTATCGACCTCTGCTGAGACAGGAGATGTCCCACCCAAAATTGCAATACCGCCAAGTAAAGCTATCATCGTTTTCTTCATAATTTCATCATCCTCTTCCTGTTTAACGTTCCATCCATAGTTTACCGTAATCAAAGAATGATAAAATTCCATTTTTTAAAATAAAAGATAATATTTGGTTCATCACCATAAGGTGTGGTGGACACATGAAATCCATAAGATTTTGAATCGGACATAGAAAAAAGTAAAAACCCCGGCATCGTAATTTTTACATATTGCTTTTTTCAAGATAGAATCCTGGAAATCGCTTTGCGTCACTCTTCGTCCAGTAGTATGATGCTGCCTCAACTTTGTAATCTGTATAATCACCGACACTGATACATTTCGTGAGTTAGAAGGGCTCGCGACAATCGGATATTCTTCTACAAGATTCCCGTCCTTCAATTCAAAAAATGAATACTTCTTTTTAGAAATAAAATAGCAGGTGACGTATACACACGCCACCTGCTTCATGTATTGAATTCGAAAATCCAAAAATCTTATGGTAAAGTCGTTCGCTTTCCTTTTTCAAAGGATTGCTTACTCACTGTGATGAATCGTACCGTATCCTTTTTATCAAAATAGGTTTCTACGGAGAGATCGTTCAAGCGATAGCGATCGACACGTTTGATGGTGTATTTCGCGAATGTCTTATTAGACTTTGAAAACTGATGCGAAATGGAAGGAGCGTACGTTGTTGAGGTCACTGGTTTACCAAAGACGGACTGAATCTCCTTTTTCGAAATCGAGCGCTGTTCAAGCGCTGGGAGCATCGTCAGCAACTCAATCTGATTCGGCTGATGTTCTATGGGACGTGGATATCGTGAAGCAAGGACACTTCCTTTCCATTTCCCGTTCATATTCACCTTCTCTTTCGAAAGGAACATTTTCCCCTTCGTTCCTTTAAGTTTCGCATAGGACGAGGACAGGACCGGTAAGCCTTCAAACGATTGGTAATCGAGCAGTGATTGGCGGTGACGCTCTAACCACGGTATATCTTTTAGCGACGACAGCTTCGGCGGTGCGACCACACCAGTGACAGTCGCCGTGAACCCCTCATAGGTCGCGGTTAACGTATAGTCTCCTTCTGCTTCACCGTACAGTTTCCCTGATTGAATGAAGGCTGCTTCTGGATGATCTGTCTCCCAGTTGACACCTACTTTGACGAGAGAAGTCTTTCCGTCAGCTCGCGTGACTTCAAGTGCTAACGTTTCTGAAGCCCCTCGATCTATGCGTTGACGGGCTTTCGGTATCTGAATTGCGATCGGTCGTTTCGATAATGCTTTTCCACTGTAGATGTTCGTCTGGTTAGATCCTTCGACAATGATGGAACGTGCTTTGTTACTGAGTTCAACACCTGATTGATAGGAAAAATCTTGATTGTGGTCGAGAGAAGTATAAATACGCCGTCCCGTCTCTCGTTCAAATAACGAGAAGGGGCGATCACTTCCGGACGAGGTGACCGCAATGAAGGTTCCTGATTCATCAATCGCAATGTCACTGTAGGAAACGTCACTTCCCACCACAAACTGCTGACTCGCCTGTGTCTTTTTAAGACCATGATTCAAATCGTAGACGTCGGGCTGTGGTACTCCCTGTTCTCCGATGACGAGAAGTCCCTCGTCATTCATGTCAAATGCCTCGATACCATCTTCTTCTCTCGCATGGATGACGCCTATATACGTCAAGTCAGCGGTGTAGAGATATACAGCAGACGAATAGACGACAGCAACATGATCGCGTGCGGTTAACAATTGACCGTACGGGCTCGTTCCACGACTACTAAGGAGTTGCTCCGTATCTAAATCATACGAAAGAAGTTGACAGTACCCACCATTCTTCGCTAGTAACACGACCGTATGCGTATTCGGAATGAACTGGACGTCAACGAACTTGGTAATCTTGTCTTCCTTGTCGACAATCTCTGACACTTCTTGAACCTTTGTTCCAAAAGCATTGTAGACATGAAGCACTCCCTGTTTTATCACGACATGTCGTGTTTGATCGTCCGAGACATCGAATCCTTCAATCGATGATTCCCTACCAGAGAGCGACTGAATGCGTTCTCCACTTTGAAGGTCAATCAGACTCAGTTGTTGATAGGAAGACCACTCCCAAACACGTTCTTGTCCTTTGACGATTTGAAACTGTCCCGATAACCCGAACGATCCGGTTAACGGTAGGCTGACTTCTGCTGCGACAGGTAATGCTCCTCCAAAAGATATGATTCCCCCAAGTAAAGCCATCATTATTTTTCTCATGCCTATCATCCTTTTTCGTCTAACTTTCATTCATAGTTTAACGTATTCAAGGATAATAAAATTCCATTTTTTAAAACAAAAGAAAATATTTACAATCACTTAAAATGATTTTGTCGATAAAGCGATTTCCTTTTATTTGTTAATTGGAATGCATTAAAAACGTACGTATTAAGCGAATGGAGACAAGTACGTAATCATTTTCAACTCAATTTCTCTAACCATTCTACTTTGACATGACATACAATAATGGTAATAACATGAAATATTTTAAGGGAGTTGAATCGCATGATTGTTTTATTCAACAATGTAAAATCACCTCGCATGATTCTACCAAAAGAACGATTACATCATTACATCGAATATGCTCAGCATTTAGGACAACAGGTGGCCAGTTGCACGATCGAAGATGTTGATTTTGATGCTCAAGTCATTCAAGCAGAAGTATATGATGGGAAGTGACGTCGCCAATCGATTCCGTTTCCGTCTTTACTCTTAAATGAAAACTGTGTTGTTCCTTCACAATCCGCGCATCCCGAAGAGGATCTACGTCTTCAGCAAGTCATTCCTCATTTCTTTCACCTGATTGATGATAAGTATGTGCTTCAACAAAAACTAGAAGATGCGGGATCGTGGGGAACGTTATTCATTCCAATCGAACGATTAACAGGATTCGATCAATTTCTAACACAGTTGAAGAAACACAATGTCACCATCTTAAAACCAACGAATGCATCTAAAGGAACAGGAATATATAAAATTACAAAAGCAGCGGGGGTAGGATATTCTGTAACTATTCAAGATCAGCGTCATGTGTATACCTATCAACAACTACGAACGTCGATCCTCTCGTTAATCGAACAAAGCAACTACATTATCCAGCCATTCGTAACATCACGCACGGCAAGCGGCGAAACTTTTCATCTGCGCACACACTTAGTTCGAGACGCCTCTGGTCAATGGACGATGCTCGCTTCCATTGCGGATCTTGCAATAAAAGGACGGTTTATCACGAATTTAAGTGGCTATAAGACGGAACGAGCTGACGTGTTTCTTCAATCGTTACATCCTGAAGGTTCCTTCATGCACCGTGCACTCCTTGAACAAAGTATTTTGTTGGCGAAAGCGATAGATGCCTTGTATCCCTTCACCTTGCCGGAGCTCGCTCTTGATTTTGCATTAGACGAAACATATGCCTTTCGATTCTTTGAAGCTAACACTGGACCTGAAATCATTGCTTATAAGGAAGAACGCGAACAACATCGGGCAGAAGCCTTGATTCCTTTTGCTGACGCTGTATCGCAAGCGATTGCAGGCGTTCCTATCGAGCAACGATTTGGTCGCTATTTTAAAGTTTGACAATAAAATTTCATTTCAAGTTTCAAGTCGACATACGATTCTTAGATAATCTTCTTTTCGCTGAGTAAGCTATTGTACACTTTCAGACTATTGACTTTCTTGTTGATTATAGCGACCACCTATTGTTCTTCGATCAGTGCGTCTCGATAGCGTAAAAAGTAAAAACACGTAAGCACATATGCTCCTTTCAGACGTTTCGTCATCTCGATATCTTCTTGTGATAGTTCCGTGTTATCACTTGGATGGTTGTGCCCGACCATTCATGGCGACCGTGTTAGACAGGGTTGCGATCTTCAACGTTTTTCTCGGATGGATGAGACTCGCGTTCGGGCTACTGATATGGCAGAGGTTGATTCTTTATGTCGCGGCTAGCGACGAGGAAATACTCTCGGTCGAACCTATGCAAGAACTCTTTCATAAGCGCATATCCGTCATCCGTTCTGTAGGTAGTCCGTCCTTTATAGCGGACACTCCCTTCTTTGACGAGTTTGATGCTGACGATGTCGACACGCTTTGCAGATTGACTCGGTTTCATTCTTTCTCCTCCTTTGGACATAAAAAAAGCACCCTGAGCCGCAATGGTCAGGGTGTATCAAAGGAATAATATATATTTGAAAATAAAAACAACGCCCTATCATATGATAGGGCGCTGATTAGTAAAATATTATTTTGTAGCTGTCACCACAGTTTTAGCTTCTACTGTGTTATTAGCAATGTCAGCAATGTTGATAGTAGCATCAGCCATTGCAACAGTCAATGTTTGATCAACATTGTAAGGAGCAACTGTCAACACCACTTTATTGTCGTTTGGAGTTCCATCGGCTACAGCAGATACTGTGAAGTTAACACCGTTGATTTTAACAACGAAGTCATCTTGCGTGTTAGCTGCATTAGTAACTGCCGCCAAGTTTTCACTGAATGTTACTTCGACTGTTGTTGAAGTAAGTTTCTTAGCAGAAACCAATGTTGGTTTTACGTTGTCAACTAATCCAGTAGCAATTACTTGGTTACGTGAAGCTGTGTCAAGTTTTGCACCCGCTTCAGAAACAACGCTTGATGATACTGTAAGAACAGCCGCTTGTGTACGAGCTACTGAACCTGCAGGAAGTTCGATTTTAACTGTGTTCTTAGAACCATCAAAGTATGCGATTGTTCCAGCAGGAAGAGCTTTGTTATCTAACTTGTAGTTAGAAAGATCGATAGCTGAGTTTGTCATCGGTGTTCCGAATGGAAGCGTGATAACGTTTGCTGAAGCAGTTGCTGTTACAGCAAAGTCAGTAGTCGTACCAGTAGCTTTTGTGAACGATACTGAAGTAGCAGCATTTGAGTTCAACGCTGAGTCTTTAACTGTACCTGCTCCAAGTGCAATTGTATACGCCCCTGAGAGAATTGCCCCACTTGCTGCTTGAACTGCTGTTGATTCAACTTGAAGAATTGTAAAAGCACCAGTAGAATCGGCTACAATGTTAGCATCTGATACCGTACGACGAACACCATCTTTGTCAGTAAGAATGATTTTAGAAGCATCAAGGTTACCGATCACTTCATCAAACTTGATGTTAAATACTTCATTTACAGTAGCTGAAGAATCTGCATCAACAATCTCGTTGAAACGTGTCTCAACTACAGGAGCAGTTGTATCTTTAGACAACGTTACAGATTGGTTCACTGCGTCACCAACAACATTATCAGCAACAGCTTTGAAAGCCGAGATGTTCAATGCAAGGTTAACAGAAGTTTCGCCAGTGTTGTAAAGTGCTACCCCACCATTGTTAGAAACAGTAACTGTCCATTCTTTTCCGGCTGCACCACTAACAGGAGCTGCAACAGTCAAATCAAGTCCGTTCTTCTTAGCTACAACAGTAGGTTGTGTAACTGGTTTGTTGAAAGTAATTTTGAATGTGTCTTCATCAACTTTTTCAACTTTGCTTACAGTTGGAGCTACTGTCACGTTAGAAATTGTGAAGTTTCCAGAAGTGAATGTTGTAAGGTTAGGCGTTCCAGCACCTGATGCTGCGTTAATGTTTGCAATGTCTTTAACGTTTGCAATCTGAACTGAGTAAGTTCCGTTGTCAAGGCCAGTCGCCCCACCAGAAATTACGAGTTCTTTAGAGTATGCTGACGCAGCAGCTGCTGCTTTTACAACACCATTAACTTTTACTAAACCAACTTCAGAAACGTAGTCGTTGAATGTAACTTTTAAGTCGTTACCGTCAACTTCAACTTTTTCAATTTCAGCTGCTGAGTTATCAATGAATGTGAAAGTCTTAGTGAAGTCATCAGCAAGTGGTTTTAAGTTTTTGTCAAGGATTGCTTTCTTCACTTTGACAGAAACATATGCACCATTGCTTAGTGCAGCTGTATCAGCAAGAGTAATTTTAACTTTAGTAGGATCTTTTTCATCTACAGCTACAGTGTAAGCAGTTGTAGCGAGTGCAGCTCCGTTGTTAACAGAGATTTCATAGTTAGCTTTGTTTTCAGCAGTGATTTTGTCAACGGCTTTGTTAAATTCAACAACATGATCTTTACCGTTAATCGCCTTAACTTCCTTAACCATTGGAGCTTCGATTGTGAAGTCTTTAGCAGGTGAAACTACATCTCCGATTTTAATCGCGAACGAATGTGTTCCAACTGGAATATTTTTACCAGAAGCTGTGAATTTACCGTTTTCGAGCTTACCGTCGATTGCAGGAAGTGCTTTGCTTTCGTCTTTGCCCGGGAAGATAAGAAGCTGTGCTTTTGCATCTTTCGCTGGGAATTTCACGTCAGCAGAAACTGAGAGATCATCAACTTTTACTTCGCCCATCACGTTTGTGATTTCAGCAGCTTTGACTTCATAAGCGATTGAACCCTTGATTGAAGAGTTTTTACCCATGTAGTTGTAAGAAAGCTTCATTTCGCCAGCTTTGTCTGTTTTTTCAGCCGTGAGGTTGAACGATTTAGCAGAACGAGCGATGACTTTACCGTCTTTGTATTTCACGTCGATTGTTGAAGGAAGGTTGAGTTTCTCACCAACTGCGACAGGAGCGAGCTTTGGCTCAACAACGTCAACTGGGTAGTTGTTCAACTTCACTTTGATCGAAGCTTTTTTCGTAGTACCTGAAACAGTACCAGAGATTGTTTGGTATTTACCGATGTATTTTTTGTCGTAAGAGACTTTGCCCCATTTGACTGAACGGTTTTCGTATTTCTTGTTTGAAAGCAATACTTTAACCGTTTTTGGAAGTGACAATTTTTTCACTGCGAATGTGTAACCACCGTAGTGTGAGATTGAAGCTGGGTTTGTAACAGATTTAACTGTGACTTTTGTAGCAGCATCCGCCGTAAGGCCTGGTGCTACTGCTGAAGCTGTCACTGCAAGAGCAGCTGCTGCAGCGTATAATTTGTTCGATTTCTTCGTGCCCATGTGTAAAAATCCTCCCTTAATTAAACTACTAGTTGACTTGACGACTTACCTCCAATAAAAGACAAAAGACAAACTTCAGGATCTCCTTCACCCAGCCTTTTCTCGTCCATACAATGGTAATTGAGTTGATATTTATACCAACAAAATTTCAATTGTATTTCAAATCCAAGTCAGATAAAGGAAGAAGTCTTACGTCCTGACGAAAATTGATAATTAGATAAAATAGGTAATATTAGAAACCTAATTTTTCCTTTTCTATCGAATCAGTATGTAATCGTCATTCCATATTCCTTATCGACACCTGATACTCCAATGTTTAACGATTTCTCGAAGAAAAATCGTTTTTCATGAATTTGCAGGTTAATCCCACTGTTTACCAGTTGTCTCGACCTACAAGAATAAATATACCGAAAGTGTTTCATTTCAACAACCCTAAATTTGTAACTAAAATGCAATCTAATGGTCTTATTAAAAATTTTTTACATGGTGTCTTATGGAAAATGATTTTCCGATTACCCTACCGTTAAAAAATACCTTTTTTTCGACAAAAAGTGACACGTTTTCACGACTGGGTGTCGAATGATTTTTTTATCAAAAAAGCTAGACTAACTTCTCTGCTTTTAGTCTGATTTTAAAAAACGCGGAAATGATTCGAAAGTCATGCTCCGATTTTCAATCCAAAAGAGATTAAAAAAATTTATTTTAGATGTTTTTTGATCCTTTCATCGCTTTTCCCCTGATTGTCCCCACTCACAAATTGTGTCAAAATCGTGAAAACGCATTCCTCGTCTGTTAGGAATGCGTTCTTTCTATAGATGATTAGCGAGATGATTAGCGCGTCACGTATATCTGCTTCGTTGTTTTCCCGTATTGGTTCTCAGAAGAGATAGTGATCTTTGTGCCACGCTTTGCTTTGGGAATTGAAAATGTATAGCGACCCGTTTGATTCGCTTTTTGTGTATACGTCCGCTGATTGATTGTTACTCGCACTGTAGCATTCTTCTCCGTCGTTCCGCTGACCTGTCGCGCTCCGGCTTTCACCGGATTGATTTGTAAGACTGGGAACAGGTGACTCGCTGTCATCCGGAAATGATAGTATCCGCTGTAGTACGTACTCCCAATCCGGAAGTAGTAGGTGCCTTTCGGAAGTTCGAGACTGTCCATCCATCTCCCTGGTGTCTTTTCACTTCCGCTCAGACTCCTATAATAGAGCGACTTGTTCATCGGATCCGTCCATTCAATCGTCATGGACGGATCGATCATCGTTGAGACGTCGAACGTCACCTGACTCTTTTTCGGCAGCGTCACGCGATAGTAATCGTGATGATCCTGCCACGTCAGCAGACCACTGTAGTCTTGCGCAAACAATAGACGTGTTGCTTCGAGCACTCCGTCATTCGGTTCCTGTTCATTCGTCGTTACCGGTTGCATCGCTGCCTGTACCTGATAACGACCGGTTTGTGTACTCGTCCGTGACAAGGTCAGGAAGTAAGTCCCCTCTTCTACATAAACCGTTCGACGGAATTTTCCCGGCGACTTCTCTTCACTGACGAGATAGCTTGAGAAGACGTTCTCGTTTAAACTGTCCGTCAGACTGATCGTTGCATTGCCGCGCAGGTATGTATCGATGGCTAGTGATAGCTTGCCGTTTTTTGGAACGTTCACTTGATAGATGTCTTTTTCATCTTGAGCAGACAGCATTCCACGGACCGCTTGCTGAAACGGTAAGACTTGCGCTTCTAGCGTACCGTTGTTCGGTTCCTGATCATCCGTCGTGACGGTCTCTGCTGTCGCACGAAGCGTGTAGGCTGCCGGTCGCTTACTTAAAATGTATTCCGATACGACGAGACGGTAGTTGCCCGGCTCCACGTATTCAGACAGGACAGCTTGTGCCGGTCTGACGCCGTCACTCGTTAAACTCTGATAGAGAACTTGTTTACCACGTTCATTCTGTAAGGTCACACGTGTATTTTCACCGAACCCACTGATGTCGACAGTCAACTTACTCGGACGCGTCACGGTGACATCGTACTTCGCTGACTCGTTGGCCTTTAGTACACCAGATACCGGTTGATCCCATACGAGTGGACCGTCCGCTTCGACCGCACCACCTGACCAGATCATCAGTAGTAAGCTCAGCACACTCGCTCGCCCGATCATACGTATTCTATTCATCGCCTTCACTCCTCGTTTTTAGGTCATGCCTTCCTCAGTATACGAAACGGACCGATAAAGGAGATTTGTTCTTTTCAGGAGAATGGGAACCGGTTCTTAAAAATCAGCGTTAACAAAAAAAGAAAGCCACGCAGGCTTTCTTTTTAAAGTCGATTTGCTAGTATTCGCCTGACCACAGCGTTCTTCTCTGACGAGTCAGCTACCTTACAATAGACCCTTTCTTATAAAACTCACGGTAGAGCATACATCGACTTTTCCAGTGCTTCAAGAAATGGACGCTCCGCAAAGGCATGACTCCGTTCTGCTGTGACGACGATCGTCTCCTTCTCGCGTTTAAAACGAACCGGTAGCCCTTCCGCAATCCAGTCGAGCTGGGCTTGCATCTTTTGGCGGATGCTGCCTCCCTTGCGTTCCGCTTCCATGAACTGACGTATGTACTGCAAGACATAGCCGAATCCGAACTCGATCGGAATTCGGAGTTCCGTTCCCCGTTGACGGATCCGGATCAGCCCTGCCCCGTAATGGACGGCACGTTCCCACTCTTCGTTCTGTCGTTGATTCCATCCGGGATATAACACGTGTGCCTCGAGCGCTCCTTTGGGACCGCTCGGTTGAACTGCGAAATAATCGATTTGCATGTCGCCTCGTCCTTTCATCTATCAAAATAGGGATGACACCATGACTGGTCTCATCCCTAATGACAGGTCGCACTTAGCGTTTGTTCGAAAATTCTTTTCCCGGACGTCCGATTGCTTCATAGGCGACGCCTGCTGGGGCATCAACGTACTGCCAACAGTTCCGTCCGTCGATCAAGCGTGGCGTCTGCATGACGCGCGTCAACAGTTCCGGCGCCATCGTCTTCATCTCCGGCCACTCCGTCATGATGACGGCGACGTCCGCTCCGCGTAACGCTTCTTCAAGCGTTGACTTTTGGTCAAGCAATGTCCGCGCTGCCGGGTCATACCCAGCAACGACGACACCAAGTTGCTCGAGTCGTTCCGCGAGGCGCAAAGCCGGTGCGTCCCGTAAATCGTCCGTGCCCGGCTTAAAAGCAAGCCCGAGCAGCGCGACACGCATCCCCCGCTCTGGACGGACCTTCGCGAGGACGTAATCGAGCTGGGCTTCGTTCGTCCGGTCAGCTGCTTCGATGACGTGCAGCGTCGTCTCGTGCGTTCGCGCAAGCGTCGTCAATGCGGCGATGTCTTTCGGGAAACAAGACCCACCGTAACCGGCACCTGCTCGTAAGAAAGCAGAACCGATCCGAGGATCGAGTCCGATCCCGTGGGCGACTTCCGTCACGTCGGCACCGACTGCATCCGCAAGCCGGGCGATCTCGTTAATGAAACTGATTTTGACGGCGAGGAAACTGTTCGCCGCATATTTCGTCAACTCCGCTGTCGTTGAATCAACGACGACGACCGGAGCTGTCGTTTGAAATAACTGCTCGACCGTTTTTGCAAAAGTGGCATCCGTCGTCCCGATGATTAGACGGCTCGGCTGACGGTTGTCCGCGAGGGCCGTTCCTTCACGCAGGAACTCCGGCACCATCGCGAAGCGTAACGTCGGGTGCTCGTCTTGCAGGCGGGCCGTTGTTCCCGGTGGTACCGTCGACTTGACGATGACACTCGCTCCCGGACGTGTTTCTTCAATCAAGCGTGCGACCGCTTCGACAGCCGATAGATCACAGCTACCGTCTGCTCGTTCCGGAGTCCCGACGGCAATCAAGTACAAGTCGGACGCCGGATAGTCCGTCGTGAACGTCAGGCGGTCGCGATTGAGGCGAAGTGCGTCTTCGATTCCTTCTTCGGTGATCGGTGCGATCCCTTGCGCTAACCGTTCCATCCGTTCTGCATTCAAGTCGACACACGTCACCTCATGTCCGTTTTCTGCGAGTCCGATCGCGGTGACGAGTCCGACATATCCTGTCCCAATCACTGTTGCTTGCATCTCCATCACGTCCTTGTCCATTTTTCTCTGTCTTCACTATACGGGAGGAAAGCCGATTTGTGCATCGAAAAAGCTTTCCGAATACGCTATACTGAGTACGGAATGGAGGAATGCATGTGGCGATCATCATTTTTAGCCTCATTTGTCTCTTCGCGTATCGGATCCGTAAGCTTCCAGAAGTCCTGCGGTCGATTTTACTCGTCCTTGGTTTAATCAGTGGATGGTTCGCGTTATTTGAGATCATTGGATATATCGAAGCCAATCCGTACTTGGCGGTCATCCCGATCGCACTCGGGCTCGGCTATTGGTACTGGAAACGTAAACAACGTTCCGTCAAAAAGACGCCTTCGGATCAGTGAAGGCGTCTTTTCCTCTTACATACGAAAGCGCACAAGGGAGATACCCCTACGTGCGCTTTGCTTTAGGATTGTTGTTTACGTTCCATCGACGCGATCTGTTCCTCGATATCGAGTAACTTCAATTCGTGTTCGAGCTCGAGGCGACGTTTCTTCCGTTTTAAGCGGGCGAGTTCTGCTTCCATTGAAGCTTTCGAGGCTTCCGGTGTTGCCGTCGTTTCACTCGATTGCATCGTCGCTTGGAGTGGATCAAAGACGTTCGACTTCGCGAACTGGGCTGCTTCCGGTCCGAACATATCTTGGATGATCGGGAGAATCTTGTTCAATGCGGTTCCCGGAATCTGTGATTTCTCATCGACTAACCGTTTCAACGCCAATTCATCGACACGGTACCCTTTGCCGTCCTGCTCCGCGTGCAATTCCCCTGTCCGAATCCAGCGCCGGACCGTCTCTTCCGATACCCGTAATAATTCACTGATCTGTTTTGTCGTTAACATCGAATCCCTCTTTCCTGTGATTTGATACTACCATTATGCGCATATGTGTGCGTGTGTGTCAATCAACACACATCCATTCACAAAAAAGAACGCCTCCACTCAAGAGACGTTCCATCTAAACCTTATCGTTTTCGGACAAGCAACCATAATCCGACGACGGCACTCATGCCACCGACGACCGCAAACGGAAACGGCTTGCCTTCCCCTGCTTGCGGTAGACGTTCCGCTGTAACGCTTGGAGTCGACGTAGTATCCGCTTTTGCTGCGACCGGTGCTGTCGATTTGACCGGACTAACGACTTTCGTCGGCGTTTCCTTGACCGGTTCAACAGGTGGAGCGAGTTCGACGGCAACCATCGTTCCGCCACCATCGCGTGTTAGATCAAGGACGGCGTCGACCGATTGACGCTTCAAGTGTTTCAAGAGGTGTGCCTGAGCATCTTTCGCCTCACTCATGTCCTCTTCAAACGCAATGTAATCGAGGTGATGCATCGCTTTGACTGTATAACCAGCAGGCGCTTTGACTTTTAGGATGTACGTGCCGACCGGGAGGCTGTCTCCTGATAAAACCTGATCATCCCCTTCGTCTTCAAACGTCCATGCCGTTTCACCCGTGACGGTATCCAGTAACGTGTACGTCATCGGGACGGTCTCTTCTTTTTCCTGCGGCTGTTGGTCCCCATTTGCGTCGACGAAGTTTGTCAGTGTTAAGAAGTGCGACGGCTCCGTCATCTCGTCCCCTTCCGTCATGCCGGCATCGATGACCCGGACGTCCCCTGCCTGGATCGTCACGTTCGTCGTTCCGAACGTGTTGACATCTGAATCCTGATGCGGCTTCGTGAACGTATACAAACCGATGTCATAACCATCGATCTTGACTTGATACGTCCCCGGTGTCACCTGTTCGAATATGTAGTTCCCTTGTTCCGTGATGGCCATGTCCGTGACGTCGCCACGTGGCGTGATCAAGAAGACACTCACGTCATCAAGAAGGGCTTCTGTCTCTTGGCGAATCCCGTCTTCGTTTGCGTCATACCAGACCGTTCCCGTAATTTGCCCCTTCGTCGCCTTGACGTTCGTCGCAGGAGCTGGTTTTGTTTCTGTGACCGGCTTTTCCTTTGTCGGCGTCGTCGGTTTTGATTGATTCGGTGTAACCGGTTGTGTATCCGGTTTGACGTCTGGTTTAACTTCTGGTTCCGTGACCGGTTCTTCCGGTGTCCCAGGATCATCCGTTGCCGGCTCCTCCGCGTCGACTTTCGGAAACTCAAGGATAATCGATTGCTGTGTCGTTGGTTCCGTGACGACGATCCGTGGTGCCGTCTCTGCTGTGAACGTCACCGTCGGATGCGCAGTGATATCGATGCCACTTCCCGTCAAACCGTCTGAGAACGCAAGCGCCGTCTCACTCGTCACATCGACGATTCCTTCTCCCGTGAAGGTCAACGTATACGGTCCTGTCCCGCTTGCTGTCACGTCCCATTTCGATTCGGCTTGGACCGGAGCGATGCCCGTCCCACTCCACATCAGGAGTAACAAAAAGATGATGATTTTTTTCATGGTGTCTCATTCAGCTCCGTTTCTAATAAGAAAAACATATCTAAATTTTAAACAACAACGTAAAATTAAACCAGATAATTTTGTTTGAACTGTCCTTTTTTTCAACTTTCCACCATTTTCCGTAAAGGTCGTGATTTTTCATGAAACGTATCCTTCCACTCCTACTCGGTGTCAGTCTCCTGACCCCGTCCGTCGCCTCGGCTGCTACGACACCACTTCCGGTGACGAGTCAGACGTTACGCGGTACATATGATGCGTCCGGACGTGTCGTCTTCACCCTACCTTCAGCCCTCTATATCGAACGGGCGACGCATCTCGAATTCGATCTCGATCGCTCGAAAGGTTCCGTCTATACCTCAAAGACGAATTACAGCAAAGGGACGACTTACAAACGGTATCGCCAATTGCAGGACGAAGCGTTGATCTTCCCGCTCAGCTGGTCCGGTACACAGTACGTCGTCTTCGAAGGGAAACCGGGAACCCGCTATCAAATTCCTTTTATCCTTCGTAAACTCCAGCCGCTCCTACCGATGAAACCAAGTGCGACGACGTCAAAGACCGCGAGTCTCCTCGTCAAGATGAAGCACGGCAGTCTGAAACAATCCGTCTCGACGTCGCTCCAGGCGACACGATCGTCGCTTCCGGGCCTGTCCCTCGAAGAATGGACGTTCAAGACGAATGCTGCCGCAGCGCAGGCAAAACGTTACTTAGAACGATCAGCTGCTGTTGACTACGTCGAGCATACACAGACCGTCCGGACGGCAAAGGATATGTATCGCCCGTACCAATGGTCGCTCCAGAACACAGGACAACGAAAAGGAAAAGTCGGGGCTGACATCCAGTACGCCGCTGCCTTAAAACGACTCGCCGGAAAAACGTTACAGCCGACACTTGTCGCCGTCGTTGATACCGGGATCAACTCGACCTATGCCGACTTCGCAGGACGCGTCCGGACCGATCTCGGGTACGACTTCATTCGCGGAAAGACTTCCGTCACCGATCCAGACGGTCACGGTTCCCATGTCGCCGGGATCATTGCTGCGAATGCCGATAATCTGTATGGCATTCAAGGGATCAATCCAGCGGCTTCCTTGATTCCGATTCGTGTCCTTGATGCAAACGGGCAAGGCTCCACGTCGGACGTCGCACGTGGTATTCTCCATGCGATCAAAAAAGGCGCCCGCGTCATTAACCTCAGTCTAGAAATGGATGAAAAATCACGCGCTATCGAGGATGCGATCGCGTATGCCGATCAGAAGAAGGTGCTCGTCGTCGCTGCTTCCGGTAATGACGGTGCGAAGACGATCAGCTATCCTGCACGCTATGCGCATGTTCTATCTGTCGGCGCGACGGACCGAAAAGATGTCCGCGCTTCGTTCTCGAATCGCGGAAAAGGACTCGATCTCGTCGCCCCAGGGGTTGAGATCCCAAGTTATATCGGTGACGGTGAACTCGCCTATTCGAGTGGGACTTCGATGGCGGCCCCTCACGTCGCAGCAGTCGCGAGTCTTTTGATGAGCTTGAAGCCGAGCTTGTCACCGAGTGCGACAGAGAAGCTTTTAAAATCGTCTGCCCGAGATCTCGGAACAAAAGGCTACGACACCTCATACGGCTACGGTCGCCTCGACGTAAACCGTGCCGTCTCGCTCGTCAAATAAACGATAAAGCGCCGATTCCTGTGACAGGAGTCGGCGCTTTATCGTTCATCGGATGATTTCGAGCGGAATCTCAATCCCGCGTCCTGCTCCGGCGTCAATGACGAGGACAGGCAGGCGATTTTCGTTGAAAACTTCATCTTCAACGGTTGTATCTGAAGTGTACGTGCGAATCTCACCCATTTTTTTAGCGGAAAACGACACGAATGGGAACGGAATCGATTGATTCGAGACCTCTAAGCGAATGTCGACTTGTTGATCGTCAAGACGAATGTCATTCGTCGTCTTGATCGTCAAACGCATCCGGTCCTTACTCGTCAAGGAAATCTGGGCGGAGATGTTCTCTGTCTGACCAGCCCGTTTGATCGGGTCGACGATGACCGATGGGGAAGCGGTCTCGACCTTTTCAGCACGCTGACAGCCAGGGATGATCAATAAGGAAATCGCGAGAGGAAGCAACCAGCGTTTCATCTGGTCGTCACTTAATTGCGAATGTCAATTCGGCAGTGCAGGCGACTTCCCCGTCTACCGTCGCTGTGGCACGACCTTTTCCGATAGGTCCACGTAACTTCGTCAATTCAACTTCGAGGCGCAATTGATCGCCTGGCACGACTTGACGTTTAAAGCGGCAGTTCTCGATGCCGGCAAAGAAAGCAAGCTTTCCTTGATTCGCTTCCATCTTAAGGACAGCGAAGGCACCGACTTGCGCGAGCGCCTCGACGATGAGAACGCCGGGCATGACGTTATAGTCAGGAAAGTGTCCGTTGAAGAATTCTTCGTTCGCAGACACGTTTTTCACTCCGACCGCGCGTTTGCCTTCTTCGACCTCTAAAATCCGATCGACGAGCAAAAAGGGATAACGGTGCGGAATGACTTCCTTGATTTGTTCGATTGTATACATATTAAACAGCTCCCATCACTGACAAATTAAGATTTCATCCAAAAATCGGTGATGCGGGTCCATGTGTCGAGCTTTAACACATCCATTGCCTCGCCACCACCAAACGTTGCATACCCTACCATTGCACCGACGACCAGTGCGACGATGACGAGAACGAGAACGATCAACAACCGGACGAGAATTGGGACACGTCGCGTCGTGTACTTCCGAAGACGTGGTGTTTTCTTTTCAGATGTTCCAGCGTCCTTGCCTTGTTGATGTCGCTTTGAACGTTCACGCGTTGGCTGTTCCGTACCTGCTTGGTCTTGTACCATTTTGATCACCTTTCATTGATTCAGTCTAAGCGTAGTATAGCACATTAGTACCAGGTAACAATATCAGGAATGACTTTGTTTTCTCCTGGTTCCTAGCTAGTGTAACACGAGCGATCGGTAAACATTTAAAAAAAGTTTTCTTTTGTTATATAAGGAAGTAAAAAATTCGCAACACATTATTTCCGTAAATCTCACATTTTTTTAAATCCAAATGCCATCCATCCGCGTAAGCCTTACAGATTCACGAGCAACACTTACAAGCACAGGATGACACGGGCCCGGTTTCATCCCTCTATTCAAGTTTAGATCAACGCTTCCAAACGTTTTTCATATTAAAAACCAAAGCAAGCGCTCCACTACCTTAAAATCGAGAGGATGGATTCAACATGAAACACACTAAAAAATTCGCAGCATCAGCAATGGCAGCAGCACTCGTACTTCCAGGAACAGCAGCATTCGCTTCTGGTGGCGCAGATGACATGAAACAAGAGGCACCAAAGAACGTCACGGTCAAAACAAAAGCTGCTGACCTTCGCGCAACACTCGATCAGTTACTTTCAGAGCACTTCGTCCTCGCTGTCATGGACATGAAAAAACAATATGACGGTTCAAAAGACGCAGAATATTACGAAGCAGCACTTAAACAAAATGCACTCGATATGACACCAGCCATCGCTTCAGTTTACGGCGATGAAGGCGCAAAACAATTCGAGAAAATTTTCGTTGATCACAATAAATACACAACAGACCTCGTCAAAGCTGTAAAAGCAGATGACCAAGACGGCATCAACGCTTCGAAGAAAGAGACAGAAGAGTTCGTACAAGATCTCTCAAGCTTCCTCGATACAGCAACGGAAGGGAAACTCCCGAAAGCAGCAGCTGAAGAAGTCCTCCGTGCGCACGAAGCAGACGTCTATAAGACATTCCAGCAATATGCAGCTGGTGACTACGAAGGATCGTACAACACATTCCGTGAAGGATACAGCCGCATGTACGATATCTCAAAAGCACTCTCAGTCGCTATCACAACACAGATGCCTGAGAAATTCGATAACACGAAAGCGGACTCAAAAGCAGCAGATCTTCGTTCAACACTTAACAGCCTTGCAGCTGAACACGTTGCACTTGCGAACCTCAGCATGACAGCTGGTGTTGATAAAGCGAAGGATTACGATGCAGCAAACTGGGCTGAAGATATGCACACGGCAGACTTCAAAGCAGCGATCAAATCAATCTACGGTCAAGCCGGTGCGGATCAGTTCGAACAAGATTGGACGAAAAACCACATCGAAGCACAAGCAAACCTTGTCACAGCAGCAATCAATGACGATAAAAAATTAATGGGTGACGCACAAGACATGCTCAAAATGTTCTCGAACGATTTCGGTGCATTCCTCGGTGCGGCAACAGAAGAAAACCTTCCAACAAAAGCAGCACAAGAAGCCGTATCAGGTCACGAGACTTACGTCCAAGATACGTTCATGCAGTATGTTGAAGGCGACTACAAAGGTTCTGTCGACACATTCCGTGAGTCTTACGCTTACATGTACGGCGTAGGTGAAAACCTTGGTGAGGCGATCGTCAAACAATCGCCAGAGAAATTCATGGATGGTACACCAGGCTCAATGCCGAACACTGGTAACGGTGGTATGAGCGACAACAACACAGCTGCAACAACAGGTGCAATCGCAGTATTCGGTCTCGCACTCGGAGCAGTTGGTCTTGTCCTCGCACGCAAACGTCAAAACGCCTAAGAAATTGGGTATAATCAAAAACAGGATAGCAATCTGCTATCCTGTTTTTACATAGAGAGACCCTTCTCTCGGAAAGGAGTTACACGTCATGCGAAAATGGTTACTGCCGACAAGCATCGTTTTGATGGTTGCTTCCGTCGGAACGCTCTTGTTCCTGCTCTTTAGCACACCGGAACAAGCAGCATCCAACATCACCCAAGGAACGGCGTCACCCAAGACGGTGACTTCTTCCGAGAATAAGAAGGAGGCGCCAGCAGAAGATCCGTTAAAACCATCGGACATCTTCAAAAAAGAGTTCAAGGATCTTTCGACGAATGAAGTCGAATTACCAAAGACTCTCTCGATTCCAACGCTTGACGTCAAAACAAAGGTCGAGCAAGTCGGTCTTGATAAGAATGGCGCCATGGCGACACCAAAGAATGAACAACAAGTCGGCTGGTATAAGTTCGGTCCACGTCCGGGCGATGTCGGGAATGCTGTCATCGATGGACACACCGATACGAAAACAGGTCCTGCCGTCTTCTATCAACTACGAGACTTAAAGAAGAATGATCAAATCAAGATTAAGGATGCTTCGGGACGGACGCTCGTCTTCCGCGTCAAAAAGCTTGTTCAATACGATCACTTGGATGCCCCGCTTCAAAAAATCTTTGGTGCTTCTGAGAAACGGAATCTTAACTTGATTACGTGTATCGGAACATTTGACCAAAATGCCGGAACGTATGATGATCGACTCGTCGTTTTCACAGAACTCGATGAGAAAGCATCTGATCCCGTCAAAACACCACCGAAACCAGCCACGAACGTCCGCGTCAGTGGTGGATTCGTGAACTGGTATGCTTCTACGGATAAAGATGTCGTCAAATACAACATCTATCAAGAAAAAGACGGTAAACGCAAAAAACTCGGTACAACAGATGTCATCGAACGGAAAGCCTTCCCACTTCCAGAAGATGCGACGGGTCGTTTCATCATTACAGCCGTCAACAAAGCAGGCATTGAATCGGAAGAAGCCTTCAGTGCCGTACATCGTTAAGATCCACACAAAAGCCAGAGTCTAGCGACTCTGGCTTTTGACGTTCCTCAATAACGAATATGCTGTTTGCTCCAGCGGATCGATTCCTTGAACTGACGGACGAGATCTTCTGCCGGTGCCGTTAAATAATAGGCCAGCCCGTGCACTTTTTCTGACATCTGCTGGACGACGAGACCATCTTCGATCAGCTCCTGCAGCTGTTCGAGGATTTGACCGTGTGACTGATCGATCCGTTGCTCGAGTTCCCCGATCGTCAACGCCCCATCACGCAAGAGATAAATGATACTCGACTTGAGGCTGTTTTCGAAGTTGTGTTGAAACTTCTGCAATGCCAGTAAATCGGCTTGTTCTTCGGTATGACGTGAATCCATCTGATCCCTGCCCCCTTTTTCTTAACTACGTCTTCAGTATGACGCACTTTTACGTAAATTTCAAAACTCAATCGCGCTCCGTGATGATCGTATCGAACGTCTTCTCTTCTTCCGTAATGACCATCTTCTTTTGCGACCGAAGATGATAGAGACGACGGATGTTCAGGATGACGACCTTCATGACGGCGTAGAACGGGACACCGAGTAAGACCCCGAAGAAACCAGCGATGTTCCCCGCAACCAGCAGGACGATGATGATCGTCAATGGATGGACATCGAGCGTTTTCCCTTGAACGAGCGGTGACATAATGTGCGAATCGATCTGTTGTGCTACCGTCATGACGATGATTGCATAAATCGCAAGAATCGGATCCTGGATGAACCCAACGATCAAGGCCGGAATGACACCGAGGACTGGACCGAGGAACGGAATGATGTTCGTCAGTGTCGCAAACAACGCGAGTAGCAACGCATAATCAATCCCGATGATCAGATATCCGATATAAGCGATGATTCCTACACCAATGCTGACGATGACTTGTCCTCGGATATAACTCATGATCGTCAAGTGAACGTCACCGAGGATTTTTTTCGTTTCTTTATGGTACTCATACGGCATCAGCTTGACGAGATTACCTTTCAGCTTATCACCATCAAGCAACATATAAATCAACATGATCGGGATGATGACGATCGTCACGACCGTCGTCGTCACGACACTGACGAAGCCACCGACACCCGTACCGATGTTCTTGAGGAACGTCGAAGCGTACTCCGAAATATTGCTAGAAAACTTATTGAACAAGTTATCTGGTCCTGAGAGGAAGCGTGAGAAGACCGAACTGTTTTCAAGTTGCTCTCGAACATCGATCAATTGACGCTGAAACTGCGTCGCAAGTGTCGGAATCGAGTTGACGAACTGTGTGATCTGTTCTGATAGCATCGGACCGAAGATGAAGCCGAGCGTCGTCAAGATTCCGATCAGACCAACGAGGACGATCAAGACAGCAGGCCGTCGCTTCATCTTTTTCTCGAGCAACTCGACGATCGGTAGCAGGACATAATAGAGAATCCCGGCGATCGCAAGCGGTGGTACGACCATCTGTAGCAAAATCGCGACCGGTCGGAATAGGAACGTGACATGATCGCCAATCCAGACGATGATGAGTAACGTCATGATCCACCAGGCGAATCGGTACCATTTGTTTTCGAACATTTTTTGCATCTAACCACTTCCCTAATTTAAAGTATGAAGTTCCATATCCCCTATTGTTTTCCTTAAAACCATACTTCTTAATCCTTATTCTCAGAAAATATATCGTTTCCTCCATTTTAACCAATATATGATATATTTGTTTTAATAAGATTTGCAGATTCAAATTTGCCGTACAAGTTGAATGTGCGTAAGATGAATATATTCGAACTTAAGCAATCTTTTTCATACATGTAAAATAGAATACGGAGGATACCCCAGTGAAATGGATCAACCATACCATCGGTCGCCAATTGATGTTCGCCTTCTATATGGTGTTCGTCGCACTCAGCATCACGTCTGCGATCGTTTATTTCTACACAGAACAAAAAATCGATCAGGCGAATGCGACATTCGATGACTTGAGTGAACGACGAACGAATGCCAACGCACTCGCAAGCGAGTGGACCGTCGCGCAAAGTAACGTCAAATCCTATTTGTTGACCGGCTCACAGGAAACACTGGATGCCGTCAAGACGAATCAACAGGAAATCAATCGTTTAACGACATGGTTCGAGAAGTACGCCGTGTACGAGCAAGGAAAAGAGTACGCAACCGCGACACGTCAAATGTATGACGATTATTTCGGAACAGCACTGCCACTCCTTACTGAATACGTCGACGGGAAGAAAGACGGGAAAATCGATGAAGCTTTTGTCGACCCTGATACCCTTGCTGCGCTTTCGAATGGGAAGGATCTGTTTAATGCAAACGGAACAATACGCGGATCGGTTAGTTTATCAGACGCTGATGTCGACATGACACGGATTGATACGTTACTTGCTGATTATCTGACGTTGATTCAAGGGAAGGAAGTCGATGCAAAGAACGATCTTCTTGGCGAAATGCGTGTCGCCCAGTTCATCTGGCTGTCGAACCTCGTCGTCTTGATTCTCGTCCTCTTCTCGCTCGTTCGTCCGTTCATCAGCCGCATTACGAAGCAGGTCAACGCACTGTCTCGCGATAGCGCTTTGCTTGCAACAGGTGAAGACATCCAAGCGATTCCATTACCGAAACGGAAGGATGAACTGCATACGCTGACGGCATCATTCAATCAAATGGCGGCATCGATTGCCGACAACAAGGTCCATATGCTGGCGAAGAACGAAGAGCTCCAAGCACAACAGGAAGAACTCGTTGCCCAGCAAGAAGAACTGCAAGCGCAGCAGGAAGAGCTTGAGGAAGCACTCGATATCACGCTTCGGAGCGAACAACATCTCAAGTATCGCAATGAATTGACCGAGACGCTTGCGTCCCGTGAGACACTGACGGCGTATCCGGAAATCATCGAGAAGCTCGTCTCGATCACACATTCTGAGATTGGTGCATTGTTGTTCCTTGATCAACAGGAAGTCCGTTCAACGATCGATTATGGGATGACGGAAGAGATGGTCGGTCGTCTTGTCTCCGATGATCAATCACTCTTGCACCGTGCACGCCTCCTAAAGCGTCCTGTCCATTCATCGAAACAGGTCGCGCATGAGAGTCCGCTTCCATACCCATACTATATGTATGAGGTCGCAGTCCCAGTTCTTGATCCGACGAAAGAGCACATGATCGCCTGTATCTATCTCGTTCGTTATCGTGACGCCTTCACAGCGGAACAGATGGATGACATCTTGTCGTTCTCGCATCAATTATCGCTTTCCCTTCTTCGGATGGGCATTTATGAAGAAATGATTCGTGAGAAGAATAAGACGACCCAACTATTAAACTCGATTCGTGAAGCCGTCGTCTACATCGAACATGAGACGGACGAATTGCTCGTCAACGAACCGCTGATGACGTTGTTCCCGGAAGTACCAACAGAGTTCAAAGACGAAGAGCGCTCTGCCTTCCAGCAAGCGATGCAGGCACTCGCTGACATCATCGATGAACCAGCACCATTCGAACGCTACATCGAACAGATCGTTGAGCTGAATTTACCAAAAGATAGCTTGATCGTCTCGATTCGAAAACAGAGTACGTACATCCAGATTTATGCCGAGAAGATCGAGGTCGACGGCATGTGGGTCGGTACGATGCTTGTTCTCCGTGACGTGACGAAAGAGACGGAAGCGGAGCGGATGAAGGAAGAATTCGTCTCGACCGTCTCGCATGAATTACGGACCCCACTCTCTTCGATCTATGGCTTCACCGAGCTGATGCTCAACAAACGGTTCGAGGAAGAACGGCAACGGAAATATCTCCAGACGATCCACTCCGAGACGGGTCGCCTGACGACGCTCGTCAATGACTTCCTCGATGTTCAACGGATGGAATCGAGCGAACACCGTTACGAGATGACGACGTTTGATGTCGTCGAACTCGCCCAGGATTTAATCGAGTTCTATGATGTCTCGCATGAGACACACACGATTGATTTCGAGGCACGTGGACCGATCATGATCGACGGCGACGCAGAAAAGATGAAGCAGTTGCTCAACAACCTGCTCAGCAATGCCGTCAAGTACTCACCGAGCGGTGGGACGGTCTTGATACGGATTACAAATGAACTTGGTTTCGCCCAAATCCGCATCCAGGATGAAGGCATCGGGATTCCACAAGACGCGCTTCCGAAGTTGTTCGATAAGTTCTATCGTGTCGATAACTCCGAGACACGAAAAATCGGTGGAACCGGTCTTGGTCTATCGATCTGTAAGGAAATCGTCAAACACCATAACGGAACGATTGATGTCGAATCGGTCGTTGGTGTCGGATCGACCTTTACGATTCGTTTCCCGATTGCTGTCATTTCGACGATTCTCATGTATGAAGATTAATCATTCGACCGTTCACATCACGTGGACGGTCTTTTTTGTCGTTAGATTCGATCAAGCGTGGGGTATAGTCAAAAGCGCATTATTTTAAGGAGGAATCGACATGCAACTGGGATGGATTGGTTTAGGACATATGGGTGTACCGATGGCAAAACGGCTACTCGACGGTGGACATGACGTGATCGTCTACAACCGGACGTATGAAAAGACGGTGTCGTTGACGGATCGAGGAGCAACAGCGGTCAAAGAAGCTAAGGACGCAGTACGTCAAAGCGACATCATCTTCATCATGCTCGCGGACGGACCAGCTGTCGCGTCCGTTCTCGAGAGTGTAACAGACGACCTCACAGGTAAGACGATCGTCAACTTGAGTACGATCTCACCGGAAGAGACGAAGAAGATGGCACGTCTCGTCGAAGAGAATGATGGGACGTATCTTGAAACTCCTGTTTCGGGGTCCGTCCCCGTTGCAGAAAACGGGCAGCTCGTCTTGCTTGCTGGCGGTGACGCAGACGTCGTCACGGCTTGTCAGCCGTATCTTGATCTACTCGGAAAGGAAACGATCCATTTCGGTCCACATGGCTCAGGAAGTGCGGCAAAACTTGCCATCAATCTCTTACTCGCCGTCGTCGGACAAGGAGTCGCGGAGACGTTGTTGCTCGGAGAAGGTGCGGGTCTTGAGAAAGAGAAGCTGATCCAGATGATCAGTGCATCGGGCATGAACACGCCGCTCTTCACCGGTAAACGGGACATGTACCGGAACAACGATTTCCCGTCTGCCTTCCCGCTTCGCTTGATGGCGAAGGATCTCGGGCTGATCATAACTGAAGCAAAACGTCAGCAGCTCGAGTTGCCGCTCGCTCAAGCAGCGGATCGTAGTTATGCGAAGGCAAAGCTTGACCATGGGAATGCCGATATGGCCGCTATTTATCAAGCGCTACAAGACTGAATATAAAAAGCAGATCCGCACTCAAATCTGAGGCGATCTGCTTTTTCATGTTATTTCAGTGACGTGACGATTCCCATCATCTGATCGGTCGTCATCAGTGCTTTTGAATTGAATTGATACGCCCGTTGAATCTGTGTCAAATTCGTCATCTCGGTTGCCATATCGACGTTCGACGACTCGAGTGTGCCGACCGTCAATGGATTTCCATCGACTGTTTCATACTGTCCTGGTGCTGTAAACAAGCCGGCTCCATCTTCCGTCAACTGATTCGGATTGTCGACATACCCCACAGCAAGTCGTGCGAGGACACGGCGCTCTCCATTGACGATTCCCGTGACGTTGCCGTCCTTGTTCAATTCGACACCCGTCGCATCCGCAGGTAAGAGAATTGGTTCATTTTGACCGTTAACGACAGACCGTCCCGCGTCATCCGTCAATTGAATACGCCCATCGGCTTGCGGAGATAGTTGGAAGTTTCCGTCTCGCGTGAACTTCGTCACCCCATCCCGATCGATGACCGCAAAGAAATGATGCGGATCCGATAAGGCGGCATCGAGTGCCCGGTCCGTCCGTTTGAACGTTCCCATCGAAAAGCGCGTCGCTTCATTGGCGACATAGCCGCCGACACCGATTCGTAAGCCGGCCGGTGTCGATAAAGGTCCCGTTTGCAATGCAGCCGGTTGGTTCTGGATGTTACGCGTCAACAGCTCCTTGAACTGGGCGTCACGACGTTTATATCCGTTCGTATCGACATTCGCTAAGTTGTGCCCGGTCGTATCGAGTTGTTTTTGTAATTGCGCCATTGTACTAGCTGACGTATAGAGTGATTGCATGGTATTCCCCTTTCATTATCGGACGCGACCGATTTCAGAAACTGCCTTTTCCGCTGTCCGGTCATACGCTTGAATGACTTTTTGATTCGCTTCAAACTGACGCAGACCAGCGTTCATCTCTGCCATCGTCTGTTCAATCGCGACGTTCCCGAGTTCAAGTACCCCTTGATCAACCTTGACGTTGCCTTGTGCCAACGCTTCAGGTGCCCGGTAGAGTCCGTTCTCAACCCGTTCGAGTTGTTCCGTATTATTCGTCGTCACAAGTCCTAGTCGTCCGACTTGCTCTCCGTTCCCCCGCGTCACGACACCTTCAGGTGAGACTTTGAAATCGTCATTGCCGACGTTCATGATATTTCCGTTCTCATCGAGTACCTGATCGCCGTCCGTCGTCCGTAAGATACCGTCTCCATCGACTGCGAACTGCCCATTCGTCGTATACAATGTTTCTCCTTCGATTCCTGTTCCTTCTCCCGTATTATGGAAAATCGTGAACATCGGCACACCGTCGATCGAACTAATCTGTAAATCCGTCGCATTTCCTGTCTCCGTGATGGATCCAGGTGCGAAGTTCGGTGTCGCCGCCTGCATAAACACACCTGTCGCGAGCGTACCGACGTTTCCAGCAGGTCGAATTCCCGTCCGTTCATTCGTCGCCGCTTGATGGATCATCATCTCCGGAAACGTGCGCAGGGATGCTTGATCGGCACGGAAGCCGGGCGTCCGTGCATTCGCTAAGTTATTACTCAACATCTCTTGTTGGCGTTGCAATGCCTGCATCGCACCGGATGCCGTATACATTCCGCGTAACATCTATATTTCATCTCCTCATTGACTTCATGTTCAATTCTATCTTTTAGTATATCGGTCCGTTTGCTTCAGATTATGAGTTTTTTTCAAAAAAAGGGAATAAAATTCTGAGTTGCATCTAAAGTACTACTATTCCTATCAAAAAATCATTCTCCTTCTTTTGAATTCGTTTCATATTCATAATTATTCCAATTGGGTATAATTAGAAGTAGTTCATATCGACCAGTTGAAACGAGGTGATGACGGTGTCTTTCTTTAAAAGACGTACGAACCAATCGACCACTCCTTCTTTAGATTTCACACTGTTGACAGACATGACCCACTTCCTTGAAAATCACCCGGATGCAGTTTATACGATGGATTTGAAAGGAAATTTCATCGCATTTAATAATAAGCTACCTCTTTTACTCGGTTATCCTACCGACGCGATCCGTAGTATGCATTTCAGCGAGCTGCTCATCAAATCAGAAGCTGAACGTATTGCACCACTAAAACATCGTGTTCACGAAGGCGAAACGATTCATTTCACAACGGACATTCAACGAAAAGATGGTCAAATCCTGACTGTCAACGTCACGAACATTCCCCTCTACAATCAACACGTCATCATTGGACTTTACGGCATTGCGCGTGACGTCTCCCAACAAAAAGAATTACGTACCGCTTATAATCGTCTACTTGCAAAGGAACAGTTGACGACGACGCTTGACGGCGTCACCTTTCTTGAATATATTCCTTCGACGAAACAACTGACTGCCGATGCCGCACTTAGTCAATTGCTAGAATGGTCACAGCGTCATGTCGCACAAATGGATGCATACGAACTGCTCGACGAAATCCACCCGGAAGACCGCGATCTATTCTTACAACAGAGTACTGCCTTGTGTGACGAGCAGATTGCTGAATTCTCGATGTCCCTTCGAATGAGCAAACGACGTCACTATACGAAAGTCGTTCGTTGTGATGCCTTACTTCAGCAAAACTCTTCTCCCCGCTGCGTCAACTTCATCCTGCATGATGCGACGGAGCTGACGAGTCTTGAACGCGAACGCGATCATGCCATTCAGTCCTTAAAGGATGTCTTCGGCTCACTGGATACGTCCATTTACGAACATATCTATCATCCGCAAACCGTCACGTTTCAATCAGCCGGTTTTTTAGCTCCCTATCAGCACATCCTGAACCGGATTGAAAAGGAACCCCAGTTATGGCGGACACTGATTCACCCCGAGGATTTACCACATTTAGAACTCTCGTATCCTGAGATTCGTAACGGTAAGGTCATCCGACACGTCTATCGCCTCCAACTCCTCGACAATGTCTTTTGGATCGAGGAAACCTGTATTCCAATTCTTGATAATAAGGGCGATGTCTCGGGTCATTATGGGGTCTCGTCTGACATTACGATTTTAAAAGAGCAACAGCATACGATTTGGCATCTCTCCATGCATGACTCGTTAACTCAGTTACCGAACCGCGCCTTTTTACTCGAGGAAATCACGAGTTTATTGAAGACACGAACATCGTTTACGTTGCTTGCTGTCACCTTTAAGCAATACAATGTCATTCATGAACGTTTCGGACATGATGTCGGAGATGAATGGATTCGCCAGACGAGTGCTGAAGTGCGTCGCTTTGCAGATCAAGATCATTTCGTCGGTCATCTGTTCGGTGATAAGTATCTCTTCATCATTAAGAAACCGATCGATGAGACAGCTATCGTGAAACTAAGCCATCAGCTACTGAAGCTATCTGAAAAACGTTTTGATGTCTTGTCTTATGAATTGTTCACGAACGTCTATATCGGTATCACATACGTCGTCAACGATAAACTATCAGCAGACGAATTATTGAAACAAACGTATACAGCACTCCGGCGTGCGAAATCACGAACGAAGAGCAATTATCAGTTTTACTCGACGACGCTCGATATTGATATGTATCGCCGTTATGAACTCGAACGGGATTTACGATACGCCATTCAAAACGAGCAGCTCGTCCTCGAATACCAGCCGAAAGTCGATGGCTGGAACGGAAATATCCAAGGAGCCGAAGCATTGATTCGCTGGAATCATCCGGAGTGGGGACGCTTGACGCCAAAGGATTTTCTCTCCTTGTCGGAAGAAAGTGAGATGTATCTCCACATTGGGGATTGGGTACTCGATCAGACATGTCGTTTTCTCAGTAAGCTTCGCGAACAACGCCATTCGAACATCGTTCCGATTTCCATCAACGTCTCCCCGAAGCGTCTGTTTTACGGAGATTTTGGACAAGTCATCGAACAATATCTCAAGCGATACCGAGTACCGGGTCATCTCCTTGAGATTGAATTACTCGAGTCCGACATCTTACTTGAAAGCGATAAAATCCATGAGATTCTAGAACGAATTTCTGCACTCGGTGTCCATATCTCCTTAGATGACTTCGGTACCGCCTATTCATCGATCTCTCACGTCCAGCGCTATCCGATCAATTGCCTAAAGATCGATCGTTCTCTCGCGCAACTGATCGAGCACGATCCAAAAAGTCGTTCCGTCGTCAAAAGCATTCTCTTCATGGCAAAGGAGTTTCAATTGACAGTCGTCGCAGAAGGCATCGAAACGATTCCGCAGCTCGACTTTTATCGCGAGTTACAGTGCGACCTGATTCAAGGTTATTTATTTAGCAAACCTGTGTCAGAGAGCACTTTTGAAAAATTACTGACGAAAGGGATGTTATATCCTCAACACACCGGTACAGCCGCTCCAGTCGAAGCGATCTTATCGTTATTCGCTCAAATCACGATTACCCGGCTAAACGGTCGAGCCATCCAAGTCGGATCCTCTGATATCCTGATCAACCGATGTACGAATAAGACGCTGTTCTTCTACTCTTCGATTCGTCTGCCGATTCATCAAAACATCGAACTAAACGTGACACTTGCCTCATTGATTCATCCCGAGATTTTTCTCGTTCCTGTATCCATCACGGAACTCGATAACGGCCTGTTCCATTATGCAGCGGATTTCAAGGTGCGTGCGCTCTCTTCTCTCGTCCAGGAGCAACTGAAACATTCTCAACCTTCCTTTTTGGAAGACGTTCTCGAACCGCCTTCTTAAGACAAAAAACACGTCGACTCCTTCGTTCGAGTCGACGTGTTTTACCTTATCCGTTATTTTTACTGAGCACTGCTGTTTGTGTCCGCTCTAACACGGCATTCGTGATGACGATCAGTCCAGTGAAGAGGAATAACGCTTCAAAGCCGAAGTGCCCGGCAATCTGTCCACCCGCGAGTGGTCCGAGGAAGTTCCCCATGAACTGCGCGGACTGGTTATATCCAAAAATCCGTCCTGACGCATTGGCTGGCGTATTCTTCCGAAGCAACGTTTGGACGGACGGCATTAAAGCAGCTGTCGCAAAACCAATTCCCATCCGTAAGACGATCAGTTGGCTCGTATCCGTGACGAACGCTTGCGGAATCAAGAACGCCGCAAAAATAAGTAGCGCAAAAAACAAGACACGCTCTGCTCCGATTTTATCCGATAGACGACCGAGTCGTTGCGCCGCGATCAATGCCGCGATCCCAGGTGCCGAAGCAACGATCCCGGATAGTAACGCGAGACGTTCTGTCCCCGGACTGAGTTCCCGGACGTAGAGCGACAGAATTGGACTAATCGATTGTGCCGCGAACTGAATCAGGAACGTCGTCAAAAAGAGACTTAAAATGAGTTCCGGATGACGAAGCGACTGGATAACTTCTTTCGCGGACGCCATTTTTTTGACTTCCATTGGGACGAATTCTTCTTTAACTAAGAAGTAGGTCACGAGGAAGGTAATGAAGAGCGGAACGCTCGTAAAGAGAAAAACGGGTCGAAGCCCAACAACGTCGGCGAGGAATCCTCCAATGAGAGGTCCTAGCAATCCACCGGCAATCCCACCGGTCGACAGGGTGCCGAGCGCCCAGCCACTTTTCTCTTTTGGGGTTTGGGAAGCAACGAGTGTAATACCGGCTGAAATGAATCCGGACACGGCTCCCATGACAAGACGTAAGAATACGAGTTGATAGACGTCTTGAACGAAACTAATCAAGAACATGACGATCGACATACCAAGACTTGCGCGAAGCAACATCAGCTTCCGACCTTTTCGATCGGCGAGACGTCCCCAGATTGGTGAGACGATCGCAGCGACGAGGAACGTTGCACCAAAAGCGATGCCGGACCAGGTCGTAATATCTTGTCGGCTGTCGACACCAAGTTCTTCAATGAATAAGGGCAAAAACGGTAAAACGAGACTGAGGGCTGCAGCGGTCAAAAAACTACCGAACCAAACGACGACTAAATTTCTTTTCCACAATGGCATTGTGGCATCACTTCCTTTTATTTTACAATTCGTTTCAATACAACATCTTCTAATATACACTTCACAATATGAAATGTCTAGCGTTTGAATCGTTCAAGTGTTTCTTCCAGTTGTCCTCTACTCTTCATTAATTCGCAAAATGGATGCTACAAAAAAAAGAAGCATTCTCCGATGAGAACACTTCCATCTTTTCATCACTTGCCTAAATTATCGAGCATGATGCCTGTACCGCGTGCGACACATAGCATTGGATCTTCTGCGATCAGAACCGGTAGTCCGAGTTCTTTTGCAAGCAGTTGATCGATGCCGTCAAGGAGTGCGCCCCCACCCGTCAGGATGATACCGCGATCGATGATATCCGCCGCGAGCTCTGGTGGTGTCTTCTCGAGCACACGCTTCGTTGCTTCGACGATTTCCATCGCTGCTTCCGCGAGCGCTTCGTGCATCTCTTCTGATGTCACCGTGATGTTGTGCGGTAAGCCTGTCACGAGATTGCGTCCCCGAATATCCATCTGTTCGCTCCGTCCGTCTTCTGAAACAGTAGCAACCGTCGTCTTGACCGCTTGTGCCGTCCGTTCCCCGATGATGAGCTTATGTGTATCCTTGATTGAACGGATGATGTCGTGGTCGAAGCGATCTCCTGCGACTTTGATCGTCTCCCCGCATACGATATCACCCATCGATAGCACAGCGACGTCCGTCGTCCCCCCACCGATATCAATGACCATGTGCCCTGCTGGCATCCAAATGTCCATACCGGCACCGACTGCTGCGACCTTTGGCTCGACTTCGAGGAAGACCGTCTTTGCGCCTGATTTTTCACCGGCTTGACGAATCGCCTTCGCTTCAACCGTCGTGATGCTTGCTGGTGTACAGATCAACATCCGGACGCCACCGAACATTTTACGGACTTCAATCTTATCAATGAAATGGCGAAGCATTGCTTCCGTCATCTCGAAGTCCGCGATGACTCCGTCTTGTAAGGGACGAATCGCGACGATGTTCCCCGGTGTCCGCCCTACCATCAAGTGTGCTTCCGTTCCTACTGCATGAATCTTACCTGTTGCCTTATCGATCGCGACGACCGATGGCTCATCGAGGACGATGCCTCTTCCTTTGACATGAATGACGACGTTCGCCGTCCCTAAGTCGATTCCGATATCTTTTGAAAACATCTCGTGTGCTCTCCTTTACCCGATGGCTATTCTTCCAAAATATAGAACGTCGTTTGGACGTCTAACCCATTTATGTATACATACTTTTCAATTCTAGCATACGCCTCATAACGAAACGACTTTCTTTTTCGCTTTTCACATTTCATTGTCATCTTTTTGAAAATACAGCAAAAAAGCATCATCTCAAAAACATGAGATGATGCTTGGATAATTGGAATTAAAGCTTTGTTGCTGCCGTTTCTTCGACGATTGCCGCTTCTTCTGTCACACGTTCGACGTCTGCACCGAGTGCTTGAAGTTTGAGGTGGAAGTCGACGTATCCACGATCGATGTGGTGAAGCGCACCGACACGCGTTTCGCCTTCAGCGATCAATCCTGCTGTGACGAGTGCAGCACCTGAGCGAAGATCCGTTGAAAGAACTTCCGCACCTTGTAACTGTACACCACCATTGATGATCGACGAGCGACCTTCAATCTTGATGTCCGCGTTCATGCGACGGAATTCTTCAACGTGCATGAAACGGTTCTCAAAAACTGTTTCCGTGATGACCGATGTGCCGCCTGCTTTGAGAACGAGGGCCATCATCTGTGCTTGAACGTCTGTCGGGAAACCAGGGTGTGGCATCGTCTTGACATCAACTGCTTCAAGTTTTGCTGGACCAACGACACGGAGTCCTTCTTCTGTATCCGTGATTTTAACGCCCATCTCTTCCATCTTCGAGATGAGTGGACGAAGGTGTTCGCGCTCAGCACCGATGACTTCGACGTCACCTTCTGTGATCGCTGCTGCGATCATGAACGTACCTGCTTCAATCCGGTCAGGAATGACATAGTGTGTTGCACCGTGTAATTTCTCGACGCCTTCGATGCGGATCGTTTCTGTACCTGCACCGCGGACTTTTGCGCCCATTGCGTTCAAGAAGTTCGCAAGGTCAACGATTTCTGGTTCTTTTGCGACGTTCTCGATGACTGTCGTTCCTTCTGCGAGTGTCGCAGCCATCATGATATTCTCTGTCGCACCGACTGATGGGAAGTCGAGGTAGATTTTTGCACCTTGGAGACGACCGTCGACATGCGCTTCAACAAATCCGTTTCCGATGATCGTCTTCGCGCCCATCGCTTCGAAGCCTTTCAAGTGAAGATCGATCGGACGTGATCCGATTGCACAGCCACCTGGCATTGCAACGCGTGCGCGCCCGAGGCGTGCAAGTAATGGACCCATGACGAGAATCGAAGCTCGCATCTTACGCACGTACTCGAGTGGTGCCTCGTCTTTAAGATTCGGCTCTGCATTGACCGTCACCGTGTTGGCTTCCGCATCGAATTCGACTTCCGCGTTCAAGTTGCGCAACACGTTATTGATCGTATAGACGTCTGCTAAACGTGGTACGTTTTGAAGGACGGATTTCCCTTCTGATGCAAGCAATGTTGCAACGAGTGTTTTTAATACGGCATTTTTTGCACCTTCTACTTTGACTGTGCCAGCTAATTTACGTCCGCCTCGGACAACGATTTTTTCCATTCCCCATACTCCTCTGCTTCGTTTCTGTTCTATTTATGATGGCGTGATAAGTGCGTATGCGGTTCGAGATGAACCGATAGAAGAGAAACTCCCAATAGTTAAAACTACTACGCGACTGTTTCGATGATTGATAAATTGACTGTGTTCTTTCATTAAAGAACAGTGTCCTTTTCCATGGTAATCCAGTTTCACGATACAAGGTTTACAATGAAGTTACAAGTTCAGCTGAATAAGAATTTCAGACGTTGCGCAAAACCCGCATATTCAAGTAAAAAGCGCGCCAGACTGGAACCAAGAGCAACAGCAAGCAGGACACGTAGTAAAACCGCCTGTGGACCTCTAGGATGTTGCAGGAATTTATCCCATTTGATTGGTAACATCACCCACCAAGCAAACAAGATGGCGATCACGTACATGAGCATGCTGATCAGAGCACTAATACCAATTGACGTCACTACCATTGCACCTCTTCTTCATAATTTCTTCAACTTTACCATGATTTCATAAAATGAATGATTGCGCAAACAAAATGACACAAGCTGCATTTATTTTATCGCATAAAATATATTTATTGAAGAGCAAATGAGGAAAATCATGAGCTTTCTGTTGAAGAAATCGTGAAAACAAGGCATATAGTGTTCTTTTACATATTTTTCGCTTCCTAAACCTGATTCCAAGCGCCTCGCTCAGAAAACGCTTCTTCGCACTCATTCATTGATGCGTCGTACAAAAAAAGACCCGATTCCATGAAGGAATCGAGTCTTTGATCGAAATCAGTCGCGACCGTAGTCTTTCAAGCTGAGACGGTTAACTGCTCGTTTCAGTGAAAGTTCAGCACGCTTGAATTCGAGTTCTGATAATTTCGTGTCCTGGAGACGACGTTCTGCACGAACCTTCGCAGCTGCAGCACGGTCGTAGTCGACCTTGTCTGCTTGCTCCGCAGTTTCCGCAAGAACCGTTACAGTATCCTGGCGCACTTCCATAAAGCCACCGCTGATAGCGATCAACGTGCGTCCGCCATCTTCGTGGCGCAACTTCAAGATGCTGATGTCGAGTGGTGTCACGAGTGGGACGTGGTGCGGGAGAACCCCGATCTCACCAGAAATCGTCTTCGCAACGACCATACGGACATCGCCATCATACACTTCGCCATCCGGGGTGACGATATTGACATGAAGTGTGTTCATCTCAAGTCCCCCTTATGCTTTGTCACTTAGACAAGCGCCTTCGCTTTTTCAATCGCATCTTCGATCGGACCGACGAGACGGAATGCTTCTTCCGTTAAGTCATCGTGTTTACCTTCGAGGATTTCTTTGAAGCCGCGGATCGTGTCCTTAACTGGGACGTACGATCCTTTTTGTCCTGTGAACTGCTCAGCTACGTGGAAGTTCTGCGACAAGAAGAACTGGATACGACGCGCACGGTGTACAGTCAATTTGTCGTCTTCTGACAACTCGTCCATACCGAGGATCGCGATGATATCTTGAAGTTCTTTATAACGCTGAAGTGTTTCCTGAACTTGACGTGCAACACCGTAGTGCTCTTCGCCGACGATTTCCGGTGAAAGGGCGCGTGATGTTGAAGCAAGTGGATCCACGGCAGGATAGATCCCCATCTCAGAGAGACGGCGCTCAAGGTTCGTCGTTGCATCTAAGTGAGCAAACGTCGTCGCAGGAGCCGGGTCAGTATAGTCATCGGCTGGTACATAAACCGCTTGGATCGATGTAACCGAACCTTTGTTTGTTGATGTGATTCGCTCTTGGAGCATACCCATCTCTGTTGCGAGTGTTGGCTGGTAACCAACGGCAGATGGCATACGACCGAGAAGGGCCGATACCTCAGAACCCGCTTGTGTGTAACGGAAGATGTTATCAACGAAGAGAAGAACGTCTTGTCCTTGCTCATCACGGAAGTATTCTGCCATTGTCAAACCAGTCAAGGCAACACGAAGACGTGCACCCGGTGGTTCGTTCATCTGACCGAAGACCATCGCTGTTTGTTTGATAACGCCTGAATCCGTCATCTCGTGGAACAAGTCATTTCCTTCACGCGTCCGCTCACCAACACCTGCGAATACCGAGATACCGCTGTGCTCTTGCGCGATGTTGTTGATCAATTCCTGGATGAGGACGGTCTTACCTACACCGGCACCACCGAAGAGACCGATCTTACCACCCTTGATGTAAGGAGCAAGCAAGTCGACGACTTTAATTCCAGTCTCGAGGATTTCAACTTTCGTTGAAAGGTTATCGAAAGTCGGTGCTTTTTTGTGGATCGGAAGACGTTCCACATCAGCAGCGATTTCTTTTTCATCAATTGGGTTACCGAGTACGTTGAAGACGCGACCAAGTGTCGCTTCTCCGACGGGTACCGAGATTGGAGCATTCGTATCGAGTACTTCCATTCCACGGCGTACTCCATCCGTAGAGTCCATCGCAATGGTACGGACGACGTCGTCACCAAGGTGCAGGGCGACCTCAAGCGTCAAGTCGATAGCCACTTCTTCTACAGTTTGCGGCGTATATTGAATACGAAGCGCGTTGTAGATGTTCGGTAAGTGTCCTTCGAACTTAACGTCGATGACAGGTCCCATGACCGCGACGACGCGGCCTTTTAAACCGAGTTCGTTCATCGTGTTTCCTCCTACCTATCGTTACGCCAGTCGGGGTTACTGCTGCGCAGCAGCCCCACTGACGATCTCTGTGATTTCTTGCGTGATCGCAGCTTGTCGAGCTCGGTTGTAGACGAGAGTCAATCGACCGATCAAGTCATCTGCGTTATCTGTCGCACTTTGCATTGCTGTCATACGTGACGCATGTTCTGCTACTTTCGCGTCAAGAAGCGCACCGAAGATCAAGCTCTCCGCATAACGCGGGAGGAGTTCAGCAAGGATTTGTTCCTCGCTTGGCTCGTACTCATAAGTCGTCGAAGACGAAGCTTCGATTTCTCCGAGTGGGAGAAGAGTTTCGACTTTCACTTCCTGGCTGATGACAGATAAGAAGTGGTTGTAGCACAGCTTGAGCTCGTCGATTTCGCCAATCGTGAACGCACTCACTGTGCGCTTCACGATCTCAGCGACGTCGACATACGAAGGAGAATCGTTCAAGCCTGTGATCGCATCCGTGACCGTGATTCCGCGTGAACGGAAGAACTGGACACCGACTTTACCGACCACGAAGAGAACGTAACTGTCCGTAGTATGCTTTTCTTTGATTTCCCGGTAGACTTCACGCAGCACGTTGGCGTTATATGCACCAGCTAAGCCGCGATCCGATGTGATGACGATATAGCCCGTCTTTTTGACGGGACGTTTCTCGAGCATCGGATGGCTCGCACCTGTCGTGCCATTCGCAATGGTTCCGAGTACCTCTTGCATTTTCAGCATGTAAGGTTGGAACTTCGCGCTATGTGCTTGAGCGCGGTTCAGTTTCGACGCCGAAACCATGTTCATCGCTTTCGTGATCTGTTTCGTACTTTTCGTCGAGTTGATCCGCGTTTGTATCTCGCGCAACGATGCCATTTCGATTCACCACCTTGTTAGTATCAAGAGCGTTCCGCCGGATTAGACCGTCGCTTGGAACGTTTTCTTAAATTCTGAGATTGCTGCTACGAGCTCTTCGTCTGCTGGAAGGTTACCTGTCTTACGGATCTCATCGCAAAGTTGTTTGCGGTTTTGATCGAGCCAGAGGTTGAGTTCCTTTTCAAAACGACGAATATCCGTTACAGCAACATCATCAAGGTGACCACGAGTCAAGGCATAGATGATGATGACTTGCTTATCGACAGTAAGTGGTTGGTTCAAGTCTTGTTTCAAGACTTCAACTGTCCGCTCACCACGGTTAAGCTTCGATTGAGTCGCTTTATCAAGGTCAGATCCGAACTGAGCGAATGCTTCAAGCTCACGGTAAGATGCGAGGTCAAGACGGAGCGTACCCGCTACCTTCTTCATCGCTTTTACTTGAGCCGAACCACCTACACGCGATACCGAGAGACCCGGGTTGATCGCGGGACGGACACCTGAGAAGAAGAGATCCGATTGAAGGAAGATTTGACCATCCGTGATCGAGATAACGTTCGTCGGGATGTAAGCTGAGATATCCGACGCTTGTGTTTCGATGAACGGAAGGGCAGTCAAGCTACCTGCGCCAAGCTCGTCGTTCAACTTCGCCGCACGCTCAAGAAGGCGTGAGTGGAGGTAGAAGACATCCCCTGGGTAAGCTTCGCGGCCTGGTGGGCGTTTCAAGAGAAGTGAAAGCTCACGGTAAGCAGCTGCTTGTTTTGAAAGATCATCATAGATGACAAGAACGTGTTTGCCTTGGTCCATGAAGTGTTCACCCATCGCGACACCTGCGAATGGTGCGAGGTAAAGAAGTGGAGCTGGCTGTGAAGCCGCTGCCGAAACGACGATCGTGTAATCGAGGGCACCGTTTTTACGGAGTGTCTCGACGACGCCACGGACTGTTGATTCTTTTTGTCCGATTGCGACGTAGATACAGATCATGTTTTCTTCTTTTTGGTTGATGATCGTATCGATCGCGATCGACGTTTTACCCGTCTGACGGTCACCGATGATCAACTCACGCTGTCCACGACCGATTGGAACGAGGGCATCGATCGCCTTGATTCCTGTCTGAAGTGGTTCGTGTACCGATTTACGCGCCATGACGCCAGACGCCTTACGCTCGATCGGGTTGTAGTGTTCTGTTTCGATTGGACCAAGACCATCGATTGGCATACCGAGTGGGTTGACGACACGTCCGAGGAGTGCGTCTCCTGTTGGTACTTCCATGATGCGGCCCGTACGGCGAACAGAGTCACCTTCTTTGATTTCAAGGTAGTCACCGAGGATGATGATACCGACGTTGCCTTCTTCTAAGTTTTGCGCCAAGCCCATTGTGCCGTTAGCGAATTCTACGAGCTCTCCCGACATGACGTTGTCGAGTCCGTGTGCACGAGCGATACCATCACCGATTTGGATGACCGTACCTGTCTCGTTCACTTCCATCGTAGAACCGTACTGCGCGATACGCGCTTTAAGCAGGGCGCTGATTTCTTCAGCTCTAATGCTCATGCGTTTCACCCCTATTTTCTTACGCTTTTAACAGCTCACGCTCAAGGCGCGTTAGTTTAGTTTCGATCGTACCGTCATATGTCGTGTAACCGATTTGAACGCGAAGTCCTCCGATGACACTCGTGTCGACGACGTTCTCGACTTCAAGCGTTTTACCTGATTTTTGGCCAAACGTCTCTTTCACTTTCGTGAGTTCCTCGTCTGACAATTTGTATGCACTCGTGACGATTGCCGTCGCGACATTGCGGTGTTCATTCAACAATGCAATGAAGTGTTCCGGTAATGTAACGATTTCTGCCGCCCGGTCGTTTTCGACCATGACGAGCAATGTGTTCAAGACGATCGAGTTAAAGCCAGTGAAGCTTGTTTGAAGAACTTGCTTGAGCTCTTCAGCAGAAATCGATGGGTTATCTAAAACCGAAGCGAGCTCTGGTGTTGCGTGGAGCACTTCGCCGAGCGTCCGCACATCAGCTTCTGCTTGCTCGAGCACATGGTGCTCAAGCGCAAGATCGAAGAGCGCTTTTGCGTAGCGTCCCGCTACGTGATCACGCATTAGTTCGTGCCCTTAGTATCAGCAAGGAATTGATCGACGAGTGCTTTTTGAGCGGCTTCGTCTGTCGCAAGCTGTGTTTTCATGACGTGGCGTGCTGCAGCGATTGCTTGAAGAGCGACATCGTTCTTCAAAGCAGCTTGTGCTTCAGCGCGTTCACGTTCGATCGCACGGCGAGCTTCTTCCTTACTCATTTCGGATTCAAGACGTGCCTGCTCCATCGCACGTGCTTGCTCTGCTTCTGCCTGACGGCGTGATGCTTCTAAAAGATCGCGTGCTTCCGTACGCGCCTTGTTTAATTCTTCGCGTTGTTGTTCTACGTAGACTTCAGCGTCTTTACGGCTCTTTTCAGCCGAGTTGATCTCGCTAGCCACATGCTCTTCCCGCGCTTTCATCATGTTGACGAGCGGGCCCCATGCGAATTTCTTCAAGAGGATGAGGAGCAAGAGGAAAACGACGATCGTGACGATCATGTTGGCTAATAAGAGTTGGTTGCCTTCGCCGCCAGCCTCTGCCGCAAGATACGTTAGATTCATTCGATTACACTCCCCTCGTGGTTGGTTCAACTTCAATATCTACATAAGGGAGCCTAAGCTCCCGTGACGGTTCACTCAAACGTTGAACGAATAGCGCCCTATGTAGTCCGTTCTCGTTAATCGTGGATTAAGAGTTGAGAAGAAGGAAACCGACCGCTACACCGATGATTGGAAGTGCCTCAACAAGACCGATACCGATGAACATTGTTTGACGAAGTTCGTTTTTGAGTTCTGGCTGACGTGCTTGACCTAATACTGTACCGTTTACGATAAGACCGTTACCGATACCTGCGCCGAGTGCGCCGAGTCCGATGATGATCGCTGTTGCAATAAGATTCATGATAAATTGCCTCCCTAGAGTATGTTCATTGATTTGTCGTGCTGTTATCGGAAAAGCGGATGCTTTACCTTCGAATTAATGGTCGTGCGCTGCCTTATGTCCGATGTAAACCATCGTCAGGATAAGGAAGATATACGCTTGGATACCACCGATGAAGAGTGAGAATCCTTGCCAGATCAACATCGGGATACCCGAGATGATCGCGCCGACTGGTCCGAGGAATTGGAAATCGTTCGTACCAGAGACGATACCGATCGAAAGAATGATTCCGATCATGATTTCACCAGCGAAGATGTTTCCGTAAAGACGAAGACCGAGCGTCAACGTGTTTGCAAACTCCTCGATGATGGTAATGATAAACATCGGCGTCATGAATGTTTTCGCATAAGCGCCGAAGCCTCGCATCTTCACACCGTAGTAATGACTTAAGACTACTACGAGAGATGAAAGTGCCAGTGTCACGTAAGGATCTGCAGTTGGTGAGTTGAACCAAATGTAGTGTCCCGTCACGACGTTGAATGGGAGACCCATGATGTTGGACACAAGGATGAACAGGAATAATGTCATTCCGAACGTAAGGAAGCGACCCCCTGTTTTCCAGTCCATCGTGCTGCTGATGATACCGCGAACGAATTCGAGGAACATCTCCATCACGTTTTGAGCACCGGTTGGCTTCATCACAAGACGTCGCGTACCGGCCACGGCAATCAAGAAGACGAGAGCAGCAGCAATCAATACTGTGATCAAGTTCGTCCAGCTACCGTACAGAACGAAGTCACCCCAGAGTGGGATTTCGTAAAGTGGCATTTCGTGGTTCATTTGACTATTCACCTCTTTTCCCGCTTGAGTTCGTGAGTCAAGAACTCACAAAATTGTATGACGTGGCCGGCGAGAAGGCCTATTACCACCGCAGTTAATGACAATTCAGTTTGATATTTCAAACCGATCATCACACAAAGTACCGCGACCGCCATGCGTGAAACGGTCCCTCGAGACACTGGCTTGCGCCCGGTCTCAATTACACGATACATACGATCGACGCTTAATCGTTGAAGCGTCAAGATCAGAAAGCTGCCAGTTCCACCAAGTGCTAGTCCATAAATGACTGGGTCACTCGGGCGTCCGATGAGCAGCAGGACAGCCAGGATTCCATAAAAGAGTCCAAACCATCGTAAGTACGCACGATACAACGCATCTTGAAGGATGATGTTCATGTCTTCTCCCCTAACAAGTGCCTGATCATGGCGATCATGCAAAGAATGCCGATGAAAATCCCGATGAACACGGCGAACGTCGCACCCATTTTCTCCCACCATTGTTGTTGTTCCCCATAGTTCCCAACCAAAAAGCCAATGACGATCGGTGCAGCCAGTGCCGTCGAAATTTGCGAGGCCATGACCATACTCTTCGCGAGCCCACTTTGGCGCACTAGAGACGACCCCCTTTTTTCCCAATTGTGAGTTCTTTTTCTTTCCCACAATTTGCGGATTTTCATACTAGTCAAGAATACAATGAAGCAGCTTTCATAGTCAAATGAATTCACAATAAAAACAGAGCCGAAAAACCTATACATATCAACGAATGATAAGGTTTTCACAGATGTCATCCGTGCAACTCATTTCACGAAGATGTGAAGAAAATATGTAGTACTATCAACGGTTATAGAGATTGTTCATATGGTGAACAAAACCGTTGAATAGTAACGTTATATCGTGCTACCTCAACCGAAACAAGACCTCTAAAATTGATTTGTGTCGATTTTGTGAAAAAACATTTTCTGTTCACAATTGTAAACGCTTCCTAATCGGGACACAAAAACAGCTCTGACATCTGTTTGTAACAATAGATTTCAACGATTTCCAATTTTTCAATCGTGAGGTGTGTCACAGCCTGAATCGTCATGGTTTATCTTCCAGTTTCAAGGTCATCTGGTTTTACATTTTCTAAACAAATGGGCTGATTTTAGTGGAAATGGTAAGAATCAAAGATGTTATTCCTATAAACTAAAACCTCTTGTCGCCATAGATGTACTAAAACAAAAAGAATCGCTTATTTCACGCGACTCCTACAGGAAAAAGCACAAGTCTTTGTGCTGTCAGAGACAGGTGAGACCTGACTCCTCGTCTAAGGACGATGGAGACGCGGCTTGCGTCTCGCCTGAGGAAAGCAAGTGAATGTAAGCGATTCGGAGAGTACTAGTCGTTTCTCATTGCGTGAGTAGCGGTGCCGGCGCTTCCCCTTGACCGAAGTGATGCAGGATCGCTTGGACGATCCGTTCTGACGCATGACCATCACCGTATGGGTTTGAGGCATGTGCCATTTCTTTATAAAGTGCGTCATTCGTCAACAGTTCGGTTGCCATCTGATAAATCGTCTCTTCTTCTGTTCCGGCAAGCTTTAACGTCCCAGCAGTAATTCCTTCCGGACGCTCGGTCGTATCGCGTAAGACAAGAACCGGAACACCGAGTGACGGCGCTTCTTCCTGTACACCACCGGAGTCCGTCAAGATTAAGTGAGCACGACTCGCGAAGTTGTGGAAGTCGAACACGTCGAGCGGAGCAATTAACGAAATCCGATCATGTCCCTCAAAGACCGTCTTCGCCGCTTCCTGAACAACTGGGTTAAGGTGAACTGGATAAACGACGTGTGTATCCGGGAATGCATCGACGAGACGACGAATCGCGCGGAACATCTGGTGCATCTTCTCGCCTTGGTTCTCACGACGGTGCGCTGTCATCAAGATCAACTTCCGATCCCCGACCGTCTCAAGCATCGGATGGACGTAATCGGCTTGGACCGTCGTTTGCAGGGCATCGATTGCTGTGTTCCCTGTAATATAGACGCCAGCATGACGATTCTCGGACGCAAGGTTCGCTGCCGCTTGTGCGGTCGGAGCAAAATGTAAGTCTGCGAGCGTCGACGTCAACTGACGATTGACCTCTTCCGGGAACGGTGAGTATTTATTATACGTGCGCAGCCCTGCCTCGACGTGACCGACCACGATTTGGTTGTAATAGGCAGCAAGGCTCCCAACGAACGTCGTCGTCGTGTCGCCATGGACGAGGACAAGGTTCGGCTTGATCTCTTTCATGATCGCATCGAGTCCTTCAAGACCACGCGTCGTAATGTCAACGAGAGTTTGACGTTGCTTCATGATGTTCAAATCGTGATCCGGTTCGATTTCGAACAGGGTAAGTACTTGATCGAGCATCTCGCGGTGCTGGGCTGTGATTGTGACATGAACATCAAAAGCAGGGTGTTGCTTCAGGGCGTTGACGAGCGGTGCCATTTTAATAGCTTCCGGTCGAGTCCCGAAAATCGGCATGACTGTAATCGGCATGGTGACTTCCTCCTTTTTTCCTTTTTTCATTAAAACATATTTCAGCAGTCTTGCGCAGTTTACGAAATAGCAACGAAAAGACCGCAGATCATCGTCTGCGGTCTTTTTGTGTATCTTACTATTTTTACTTCGTTCCAAAGAGACGGTCTCCTGCGTCACCGAGTCCTGGGACGATGTAGCCGTGGTCGTTCAACTTCTCGTCGAGTGCCGCGAGATAGATATCGACGTCCGGGTGTTCTTCTTGAACGCGTTTGACGCCTTCAGGTGCTGCACAGAGACATGCGAGCTTAATGCTCTTCGCCCCTTGTTTCTTTAAGGAGGAGATGGCGTCTGCCGCCGAACCACCTGTCGCAAGCATCGGGTCAACGACGACGAAATCACGTTCTGCGACGTCTGTTGGGAGCTTGAGGTAGTATTCCGTTGGCTCGAGTGTCTCCGGATCACGGTACAAACCGATGTGACCGACCTTGACGTTTGGCATCATGCGGAGCATACCGTCGACCATCCCGAGACCGGCGCGGAGAATCGGGACGATCCCGAGTTTCTTGCCTTCGATCATCTTCTGCGTCGTCTTCGTGACCGGTGTCTCGATCGCGACATCTGTGAGTGGAAGGTCACGTGTGATTTCATATGCCATCAATGAAGCCACCTCGTCGACAAGTTCCCGGAATTGTTTCGTTCCTGTTTCGACCTTACGCATGATCGTCATCTTGTGCTGAATCAATGGGTGATCAAATACATGTACTTTACTCATTGTTTGCATCTCCTCTCCATTCTCTTTTCGCATTGTACTCTAAAAGCGCACTGCTTGGGAACTGTTTTTTCGTCAGTCCCCAAGCGTGCTCTTGCCGGAAAGAATCGCTTTCGCCGCGTAAGACCATTCATTGTCCGGCTGTTGTGCGAGTTCTTGCAAGGTCGCGCGATAATCACCTTTTTTATATTTTTGTTCATAGACCGCTTGCATCCAGAGGACATCACTCATGTAACCCGACTTCGGAAAATCCTCACGGTACGCGATATAGTCCGCCTGTGTCGTCTTCTTTAACTTACCAGCGGCAATCAACTTATAAAAACGCGCCATCCCTGCCGTCTCTTTATTTTTCAAGACGTCTGCACTCAACAGGTCATTTGCTTTTTGATAATCCTTTGCTTGGACAGCCGCAACCGCTTCCTTTAATGCGGCTTCCGGTTTCAGACCACTCGTTTTCGTCGTTTTCTTTTCCTTAACCGGCGACTCTTCTTGTTTTACTTCCACTTCCGTCTTTTCCTTCTGATCGGTATTCAATTTCTCGTTTTCTTTTTTTAATTGCTCGACTTCCGTTTGTAAGTCAGCCAACTGTTGCGCAATTTTTTGATCGGTCTCTTCTTTCGGTGCAGCATTTTCTGAAGTAGGAGACCACGCTTGAATACCTACGAATAAGAGGCCGGCCGCTACCACTCCGGTTGCCGCCATCCACCATTGATTCTGATTCACCGCTTGGCGCCACTGTTTTAATTTGTCATGTTTCTGAATCGCTTCCGGCAGCGCCTTGAATCGCTTCTTCGCAAGACGTCGTCCGCCTGCCTTTGAGGCGATCGCAAGACGATATGTATAATATTCAACCGGCATCGGTAAATGTTTCCATTGCAGAAGCCGTGCATCCGCTTGTTCATAAAAGCCTGCTTGTTGCATGATGATGATCGTCTTGAAATCTTCGTACAGTCGTTTGTATTCTGATTTCGTCGTACTCTTCTTCTCCAACCATTTCAACATCTGGCTTCCTGTCGTCGACGCGAGCTCGGCTTGGGTCAACTTCATAATATTCATAACGCGTAAACTCCTTCATTTCCTTTTTTAAAAAGTATAGCAAATTTTTGGAATGACATCGCCTCCTCTTACAAGATTGAATATAAAAAAAGAATCGCTTTCCATTCTCTCGAAAGCGATCCATTCGTTGTCTTATGCTGTATGAATTTTTCCATCCTCGATCCGCCAGATGCGATCACAGACGTCAAGCATCCGTTCATCATGAGTGATGACGATAATCGTCTTGTTTGACTCATGCGCTTGCCGTTGTAATAGCTCCATCACTCGACGCCCATTCGCATAATCGAGATTTGCGGTCGGCTCGTCCGCTAAGACAAGTTGCGGATCATTGACGAAGGCGCGGGCAATCGCGATGCGTTGACGCTCACCGCCCGATAACGCATGCGGCAAATGATCTTTGCGATGTTCGAGTCCGAACATGGCTAGTGCTGCGACCGTATCCACTGTTCGTCCAGCTTCTTTTGCGACGAGTTCCAGTTGCTCCTGGGCTGTCAAAAAGGGTACGAGATGCGACTCCTGAAAGATGAACCCGACTTCCTCAAGACGTAAGCGACGACGTTCTTCGCCCGATGCTTCACTGACGCACGTATCATCAAAATAGACGGCACCTTTTGTTGGTGTCTGCAGTAAACCGAGCAACTGAAGGAGTGTACTTTTCCCACTCCCGCTCGGTCCAACAAGGGCAATCAGTTCCCCTGCTTCTGCCTGTAAGTTGATATCGTGCAAGACGGTCATCTCACCATAACTCTGTTCAATCTGTTCTAACTGAATCATCCGTTCATTCCTCCCATCGCGTCTGCCGCCTCAAGTTTTTTCACCATTCGTAACGGAACGAGCGCTCCGAGGATCGCTGTTACGAGTAAAATGCCGCCGTACATCAGACTCGTCGACCATTCAAATCGGAAGGGAAGATCCGCTGGTAAGAAGCGGCTCGTCAGATAGGTGATAACGACACTGACACCAAAGGCGAGGCTCGTCAGGAGGATGACTTGTACGAGTAGACTCGCACCCATCGTCCGTGTTCGGATGCCGATTGCTTTTAGGACGCCAAGTTGTTTCATCTTCTGCATCGTCAAGATATAGAAGAAAGCTGTCAGAATCAATGCCCCGATGACGACGAGTGCAACCCGCATCATCTGGAAGGAGTTTTGCTCCGCTGCATAGCCTGGCACATTCTCAACGACTGCTTGTTTTGAGAAGACCGCTTGATCCGTTTGTAATGACTGACCGATGTACGCTGAGACGTATGATGCCCCCATCTTCGATTGCCATGCTTGCCACGATTCATCCGTCATCCAGAGGACAGGTGCGTGACTATAACGTCCGTCCGTGACCGTGCCGGCAATCCGGAACGTCTCTTTCGTCCGAAAATCGGTGATTGTATCGCCGACACGGGTTCCGCGTTGTTCCGCGTATGCAGCATCGACGAGCACCTCACCTTTTTGCAATGATTGCAACTGTTTTGGACCATAATTCGTAGTCTCTGGTAACGCAAAGACTGTCACATCATCCTTCGTTCCATTCTTCTTCTCAAGCACCATGTTCTGGACACCGAGCGCTTCCGCGCCCTTCGGTGTCTCATCCGCCCGTAAGAATGAACGGGTCAGCTGCCCTTCCGCATCTTTACTCAGTGCAAACTGCTCGACCGGCAGATTACGGACGGCAGCCCCATTGTCGTAGGCCAGCCCGTCCGCAAGACCGGTGATCATTAAAATCAATAAAACGATCAACATCGTCACGATCGTCATCCAACTGAATCGTCCTTTCATCCGGACGAGTTCTTTCCATCCTAGTTTCATTGCATGATCCCTCCTGTATGTTCGCTACAGGATTGATGATACGACTGCAATATGAACGGAACATGAACGCACGCGTCAAGTACGTAAAAAAATCAATGTCACAGTCAGACCGGATGAATCGGACGACAAGCTCGCATCCCCACCAAGTTGGCGCATCGTCTCTTTGACGATTGCAAGCCCAAGACCCGTCCCGCGCGACGTGCGGGACACATCACCTTGATAAAAGCGTTCAAAGGCATGTTCCATCTGTTGTTCGGTCATGCCTGGTCCTTCGTCCTTGATTCGGACGATGACCTGATTCACTTGTTCTTCCGCTTGAATGTGAATCGTCGCTCCTTCGGCTGAGACCGAAACAGCGTTTCGAATGACGTTTTGGAAAACATGTTCGAGCGCACTAGCATCTGCTTGAATCTGTAGCGCTGCTGGTACATCGAGTGCGACGGCGATGCCTTGCTCATCGAGCTGAAAGGCAAGTGTTGCGAGTGTCGTCTCTAGACTCGCGCGTAGATCGAGTGCTTGCCGCTTAAAGCGCCGTCCTTCATCGAGCTTCGCTAAGATCAATAATTGACGCGTCAGCTCCGACATTCGCGCTGCCTCTTGTTGAATGATCGTCCGTCTCCTGACGTCTTCTCCCGTCACGTCGAGTTGTCCCGCGTACCCCGAGATCGTCGTCAGCGGTGACTGAAATTCATGCGAAACGTTTGCGACGAACCGGCGTCGTTCTGTATCAGACGCTTCGACTGCCGTTGCCATCTCGTCAAATCGCCGGGACAGCTCTCCAATCTCATCGCGTGCCTTCGTTCCGACGCGGATTCCGTAGTCACCGTACGCCATCTGTTCCGTCGCTTTTGTCAGGCGCCGGATCGGACGCACGAGATACCGGATGGAGAAGACAAGCAAGAGGAAGCTGATCACGACCAGCAGTCCGAGAAACAGACCGACGAACAGGTGCAACTCACGGATTTGCCGACTCAAGTCCGGACGGACGAAGATTGCATCCGTTCCTTGCGCCGTCTTGACTGACGTCCCGTACGTATTGATGACTTCATTGTCGAATAGACCGAGCAAGAAGAGGTGGAACGGATACTCACGCATCCCGTAGTACGGTTGACCATTTTTCACTTGCTCGACGATTTGACTTGAGAGCGTTTCATCACGAAATGGATTTCCGTAACGCTCCGTTCCGTCTTCGGTCTGCACATATAGTTGAAAGCCAGTCGCTTGTAACATCCGGTAAAACGATTCCGTCTTTCCGTCACCGTGCGTCTCGTAATAATCAATCGCTGTCTCGACCGCTTCCTCAACTTTTTGGCTATAGCTGTCCTGCCAAAACGAATAGTAGGCGATGTTACTGATTAAAAGCGCGAGTAGTGCGGACACGAGTAGGACGACACAGACGAGTCCGACGATTTTCGTATAGAGGGATCTCATGATTCGACCTCCAACCGGTACCCGAGTCCACGAACCGTCTCAATCTTCACCTGATTCGTCTCCTTTAAGCGTCCACGGAGTCGTTTGATGTGGACGTCAATCGTCCGGTCATCTCCCATGAAATCAAGTCCCCAGACGTGTTCAATCAATTCCTCGCGACTGAAGACCCGTCCCGGAAAACTTGCCAGCTGATGTAATAATTCGAATTCGCGCCGCGGAAGTGTCCACTCGGTCGACTGGATCGTCACGAGCTGACTGCGTTTATCGATCGTGACATCTCCGAGATGTAGGACGGGTTGCGCCGCTTTTTGATAGCGCCGAGCCACGGCGTGAAGCCGAAACACTAATTCTTCCGGATCGAACGGCTTTGTGATGTAATCATCAGCACCTGCTGCAAAACCGTCCCGCTTATCCGTCAGTTCACCGAGCGCCGTCAGCATCAAGATCGGGATGTCCCCGTTTTGCCGTAATCGCTCACACAGGACGAGACCGGTCTGCCCGGGGAGCAAGACGTCGAGTACGGCTGCTTCAAACGTCATCGTCTCGATCCAAGCGAGCGCTTCGTTTCCGTCTGCTGTCGCTCGGACGGAATGTCCGTCGGCTTGTAACGTCGATACGACAAGTGCTTGGATATGTGGATCATCTTCAACGACTAGAATATACATCGTACGCCTCCTTTTTTAGACAAACAAAAATCCCCTTCCCCTTCTCATAACGAAAAGGACGAAGGGGATGACGGTCATCCGCGCTCTGGGTAGAGTGGGAAACGACCTGTCAAAGCAACGACACGCTCGCGTGCTTGTGCGAGAACGTCTGCTTCTTCTGGATGGTTCAAGACGAGTTCGATCAACTCGGCGATTTCTTTCATCTCCGCTTCCTTGAAGCCACGTGATGTCATCGCTGCCGTTCCAATCCGGATACCACTCGTGACGAACGGGCTCGCTGGATCGAACGGAATCGTGTTCTTGTTGACCGTGATGCCGGCTTCGTCAAGTGCATGCTCAGCGAGTTTCCCCGTGATCCCGAGCGGTTGCAAGTCGACGAGGAGCAAATGATTGTCCGTTCCGCCTGAAACGATCCGGAGTCCACGCTTCGTCAATTCCTCACCGAGGACTTTCGCGTTCGTGACGACTTGACCGATGTAGTCCTTGAACTCTGGTGCCAGTGCTTCACCGAACGCGACAGCTTTCGCGGCGATGACGTGCATGAGTGGACCACCTTGGATGCCTGGGAAGATCGCTTTATCGATCGCTTTCGCATGCTCTTCTTTACAGAGGATCATCCCACCACGTGGACCACGCAACGTCTTATGCGTCGTCGTCGTGACGAAGTGTGCATGCTCGACCGGGTTCGGATGCTGACCTGCTGCGACGAGTCCAGCGATGTGTGCCATGTCGACCATCAAGTAAGCACCGACGCTGTCTGCGATTTCACGGAAACGTTTGAAGTCGATGACGCGCGGATACGCCGATGCGCCCGCGACGATTAATTTTGGTTTGTGCTCTTCTGCTAATTGTGCGACGACGTCGTAATCAATCATCTCTGTCTCTTGATCGACACCGTATTCCACGAAGTTGTACTGGACACCGGAGAAATTGACGGGGCTACCGTGCGTCAGATGGCCACCGTGCGAGAGGTTCATCCCGAGGACCGTATCGCCTTGCTCGAGAATCGTGAAGTAGACCGCCATGTTCGCTTGTGCGCCCGAGTGTGGTTGCACATTCGCGTGCTCCGCCCCAAAGATTTCCTTCGCGCGGTCGCGTGCTAAATTCTCAGCGAGATCGACATACTCACAGCCACCATAATAACGGCGACCTGGGTAACCTTCTGCGTACTTGTTCGTCAAGACGCTGCCTTGTGCTTCCATGACAGCTTGCGAGACGAAGTTCTCGGATGCGATCAATTCGATGTTATCCCGTTGACGACCTAGTTCCTGGCGCATTGCCGAAAAGAGTGCCTCATCTTGTTGTTTCAGATACGTAAGCGGTGTTTGTTCCATCTGAATTCCCCCATTTCATTTCGATAGACCTATCTTAACACGAATGTTTCGTTCCCGGCATCCCTAAAAACAACATCAAAAAAGCAAGGGGTGCGCAACCCCTTGCATCAATCATTCGTATTTAGCACGTGCTCCACCGATTAATTTCGGTCGTGTCACGGCTGCCGTCACGTGTGCCTCACCGATTTCCTTGTGCGGCAAACGCACGGGAATCGCAACAGCCTTCAAGTGCATGCCGATGAACGTGTCCCCGATATCAATCCCGGCGTCTGCCTGAATCGCTTCGACGACGACCGGTGCCGAGAAGCGCTGATAGGCAGCACTTGCCATCGATCCACCGGCTTCCGGAACCGGAACGACCGTCACTGGATCAAGTCCGAGTCGCTCTGCCGTTTGCCGCTCAAGCGTCAGCGCCCGGTTGATATGCTCACAGCCTTGGAAGGCAAGATCAACTTGGTGCGACCGACGAAAGGCATCAAACACGTCGAACAACGCGTCCGCGACTTCTGGCGAACCGGCCTTGCCGATTTGTTTGCCGATGACTTCGCTCGTCGAACAGCCGATCACGAGCAATTTTCCTTTTAAGGAAAATCGTTCATCCAGAGCGTTCAGTGCTTCTTCTAAATCGTGCTGGATGCGTGTCAAGTCCATTACTTCACCTCATAATCTGAGATTTTGCAAACGCGGTTCTCATGACGTCCGCCTTCGAATTCCGTTTCAAGCCAAAGCTGTGCGATCTCACGAGCCAGTCCTGGACCGATGACGCGTTCGCCCATCGTTAAGATGTTCGAATCGTTGTGCTGACGCGTCGCTTTCGCACTGAACGTGTCATGGACGAGTGCTGCTCGGATGCCCTTGACTTTGTTCGCTGCGATTCCGATCCCGATCCCTGTTCCACAAATCAAGATACCACGATCAAACTCTCCGCTTGCGACTGCCTCAGCGACTGGAATCGCGACATCCGGATAATCGATCGAGTCGGCTGAATGCGTACCGAAGTCCGTATAGTCGATGCCGAGCTCTTGTAAGAGGTCATTGATTTCTGCCTTTAACTTAAAACCGCCATGATCCGCGCCGATTGCTACTTTCATCTTTACTATTCCCCCGTTTGTTTAGGTTGTTTTTTCGGAAGTTTCCGTGTATCCGGAGCTTTTCTTCCGTTTCCGTTCTGCGTCAATTTTAACACAAGACGGTTGACGAGGGGTTCGAGTTCATTACGTACTTGCCGGTAGACGTTCATCGATCCGCCGTACGGATCGTTGATATCCCGTTCAAGCCCTGTCACATATTCATATAAGGTGAACGTCCGTTCTTTCAGTTCCGGATAGCGTTCACCGACTTCCTGCTTGTGCTGACGCGTCATCGTCAAGATGATGTCAGACCAACGTCCGAGTACATCATCAAAGACTTGCGTATAGTGCTCGAGTTCGATCCCGCGCTCACGCAACACTTGTAAGGCGTTCTCGGACGCATCAAATCCTTGCATCGAACGTAGTCCTGCTGAACGGACGTCAAATTCCTGATCAGCGACTTTCGAGCGTAGTAACGCCATCGCCATCGGGCTACGGCATGTATTTCCTGTACAGATGAATAAAACGCGACGTGTGCTCATCTCCGTATCCTCCTTCTTCAAGGGCGAATGACCCGACCACCTGCTGCTTTATGGAGGCGGTTGCGGACCGCAAGCCCCACCCCTTCTTCTGATAGGTCTCGTACAAAAATCTGATCCACCGTCGTCTGATCAAATCGCCGTAAACAATCGTAAAGACGTTGTGCCGCCGTCTCCATCGAATTACCAAGGGAGCAGCGAACATCTGCGTCGACATCCTCCCCGTCAAACAGGAGAACGCCCGTCTTGTGTCCGGTTTGTCGCGCATCATCGATGAGTTGCTGTAAGAATGAAAGATCCCCTTCGACGACGGACAGTGTTGCTTCCGGCGCATAGTGGGTATATTTCATCCCGGGTGCCTTCGGTGTAACATCTTTCATCGATAAGGCAGGATCGAGTGTGACAGGACCGATGACCGACTCGATTTGTTCGCGTGTCACGCCACCCGGTCGTAAAATCGCCGGTGGCGTCATCGTACAATCGATGACAGTCGATTCGACCCCGATGCCCGTTTCCCCTCCATCGACGATCGCAGCGATGCGTCCCGAGAGGTCATATGCGACGTGCGCAGATGACGTCGGTGAAGGTTTTCCGGAACGGTTGGCACTCGGTGCTGCGAGGCCCAGCCCTGTCGCTTCAATTAATTGAAGCGCGAGCGGATGGTCTGGCATCCGTAATCCGATCGTATCTAGTCCTGCTGTGACGAGTGTGGATGCGGTGCCGTTCGATTCGAGGATGATCGTCAAGGCTCCTGGCCAGAACGCCTCCATCAAACGTGCCGCGACATCTGGAATGTGCGTGACGAACTGATGTGCCTGTTCTACGGATGCGACATGGACAATCAGTGGATTGTCGGAAGGTCGACCCTTCGCGGCGAAGATTCGCCGAACAGCCGCTTCGTTCGTTGCGTCTCCTGCGAGACCATAAACGGTCTCGGTCGGCATCGCCACGACCTCTCCTTCCTGCAATAACCGAACTGCTTCATCCATCGTCTGTAAGTCAATCATTTCCGTCTTCACGCTGTACAATCCTTTCGTTCCGCATACACGATACGGTCTTTACCGTTTATATCTTTTAAAATACCCGTTTCCGCATTTGGATAACGTTCTTTTAACATCATTTGCACTTCTGGTCCTTGATTGTGTCCAATTTCAAACGCAATCAGTCGGAAATCGTCGCGTAAGACCCGTCCACTCTCCTCGACGAGACGTCGGTAAAAGACGAGACCGTCTTTTCCGCCAAACAGGGCGAGATGCGGTTCATGATCGAACACGACTTCACTGAGTAATTCTTCTTCCTCGATATAAGGAGGGTTCGAAACGAGCACCCGGACGGAATCATCTGCGAGCGGTGCGAGTAAATCTCCTTCAAGGAACGTCACGTCTCCACCAAGCGCTGCTTGATTTTGCTTCGCGACCGCGATTGCAGCTGGTGAAATATCGACGGTCGTGACCGGTTGCTCGAGTTCGAGGGCGAGCGTGATTCCAATCGCCCCGCTACCGGTACCGATGTCGACGATCTGTCCCGCGGTGAACGTCTCGCGTTTGAGACGCTCCGTCACGAAGACGATCAACTCTTCCGTTTCCGGTCGTGGAATCAAGACATCCGGTGTGACACGAAAGTCCCGTCCGTAAAACGGCTGATAGCCGATTAAATGCTGAACGGGCACACCGTGAACATGAGCAAGCAAGTATTCACTGAATCGGAAATCCTGCTCCGGTGTCAATTCATCGGACAAGCGGACAAGGAGTCCGGTCCGGTCGACTTCTAAGACGTGCATGAGTAACCATTCGGCACTTGAACCCTCGCGTCCTGCTTGTTCCATCATCGTTTTTGCCTCATTTAGACGTTTTGCGATCCGCATCAGTTTGCCGCCTCCGATGCTCGCGCCTGATGTTCCATGACGAGCGTATCGATGACTTCATCCATCTCGCCTTGCAAGATTCGATCAAGCTTCTGAATCGTCAATCCGATGCGATGGTCCGTCACCCGGTTTTGGGCGAAATTATACGTCCGAATCCGCTCTGAACGGTCACCCGTACCAACAGCCGACTTTCGTTTTTCATCATACTCCGCTTGCTGTTCGCGTTGAATTTTATCGTAGACACGCGCCCGTAAAACTTTCATCGCTTTTTCCTTGTTCTTGATTTGCGATTTCTCATCCTGACAGCTCGCGACGATCCCCGTCGGCACGTGTGTAACACGGACGGCGGACTGCGTCGTATTGACGGACTGTCCACCCGGTCCACTCGACGTGAACGTATCGACCCGGACATCCTTATCATGGATTTCGACCTCGACGTCTTCTGCTTCCGGTAACACGGCAACCGTTGCGGTCGATGTATGAATCCGTCCACCCGATTCCGTTGATGGAACGCGCTGGACGCGGTGTGCCCCGTTCTCATACTTCAGCTTCGAGTAGGCGCCTGTTCCTTTGACGATAAAGATGATTTCTTTATAACCACCGAGCTCCGTATAGCTCGCGTCGATGATCTCAATCTTCCAGTTCTGTTTCTCAGCAAACTTCGAGTACATCTTAAACAGGTCACCCGCAAATAAGGCTGCCTCATCTCCCCCTGCCGCACCACGAATCTCGACGATGACGTTCTTATCGTCATTCGGATCCTTCGGTAAGAGTAAAGCTTTCAGCTTCGCTTCGAGCTCTTTGATCTCCGGCTCAAGCATCGCGACTTCTTCCTTCGCAAGGTCGCGCATCTCCGGATCTGTCAACATCTGACGTGCCTCTTGATAGGCTTCCATCTTCTCGCGATAGACGCGATATGTCTCAACGGTTGGGGCAAGCTGCGACTGCTCCTTTGAGACCTCGCGTAATTGATTCGTATCATTGATGATGGCTGGATCAGCCAACATATCATTCAGTTTTTCATAACGGTCCTCTAAGGCACTCAATCGATCCAACATCTCGGTCATCCTTCCTGGCGGTTCTTCTGTCGTCAGTATAGCAAATATTGCGATCGTTGGCGTAACCGTCTTCTCGAAAAGAAACATTGACAGACCGATTCAAAATTCCTATAATTGGTGTATTAATTGAATTAGTACACTTAAGGAGGTGAAGAAATGTTCACCGTCGATCCGAAAAGTCCCTTGCCGATTTATGAACAGTTAGTCACGCAAATCATCCGCTCGATTGCCCGTGGTCTACTCCGCTCCGGCGAACAGATGCCATCCGTTCGTGAACTTGCCGGTACACTCCTTGTCAACCCGAACACGGTCTCCCGTGCCTATCAGGAACTCGAGAGCCGCAACTTCATCGTCACGATGCGCGGCAAAGGCTCCTTCATCTCAGATATCCCCCTCAGTGAAGTCAAACAAGCCGCTATTCAAGATCCACTCACCCGTCTTTGTTCCGTCGCCGACGAACTCTCGATCTCAAACGAAGAACTCTATCAACTCATCTTACACATAAGGGAGGATTCCTCATGTTGACCGTTTCTCATCTAACGAAACAAATTGACCGTACCATGATTTATGAAAATGCATCCTTCACCCTGCCAGCAGGAACGATCACCGCGTTGATCGGTCGTAATGGTGCCGGAAAAACGACGTTACTGAAAACACTCGTCGGTGCGCTCGAGCCGACACGCGGAAAGGTTGAATGGAACAACGAATCCATTCACCATGTCCCGCAGACGCGAGAGCACCTCTTTCTCGTTCCGGACTCCGTCTCCGTCTATCGTCAAATGACACTTGGCGAACTGATCAACTTCTACAATGCGTTCTATCCGAATTTCGAAAAGACGTATATCGAAAATTATTGTCGCTCGTCGAATCTCGATCGTGGTCGTCGCGTGACATCTTTATCAAAGGGACAAGCCCAGTTGTTCCTTCTCCAACTCGCGTTTGCAACGAATGCCCCCGTTCTGTTGCTCGATGAACCAACCGATGGACTTGACCGGATCAACAAACGTGATTATCTGAAACAACTCGTCTCGTTACTTGCGGAGCGTCAGACAGCCGTTCTGATTGCTTCCCATCAACTCGAAGAACTCGATTCCCTTGCCGACCGCGTCATGACGATCGAAAAACACCTCGTCCGCGAACCGAAGGCACTCGATGATGCCAAAGCTAGCATGCAGAAATGGCAAGTCGTCTATGAAGACGTTCCAGAGCTCAGTCATGCCGATCTCCACGTCTTATCCCAAACGGGTCGGGTCGTGACGTTACTCGTCTTATCGGATGAAGGCGCACGTTATCTTGAAACGACAAGCCCTCTCTTAAAGGATGCTTTACCGGTGCAGATGGAAGATTACTTCTTAGGGACATTTGGAGGGAAACGACATGGTTAAGCAATTGATCCGCTATCATATCAAGCAAGGTATTTGGCCTCTCGCTTGTTTCATTCTGCTCGCAATCTTCAGTTATGGGTTCGGCAGTTATACCGTCATCAATGAATTCGAAAAATACGATGTATCTCAGCAACCCGATCTACTCAACACTGTACTCGTCAGTCCGTTCTTCGCTGGGTTCGCAGCAATTCTGATTGCCGTCTTTGCAATCCTGATGCTCGGCTCTGAGCGTGGAAGTGGTCGTAGTTTGATCTTGCATGCACTCCCATTCCCGAAGGTCTGGTTGTTCTGGATCAAATGGATCATCGGTGTCGTGACATTGATTGTCTTCCCGATCATCGGCTTTTTTGCTAGTTGGTTATTACTTCAAGCATTCGGAATCGATCCGTTCGATTACGTCACGTGGTCGTCACTCCTTCAAGATTTTGGTCTATTCCTTCTATTTGATGTGACGATTTTGACGATCTTCTTATTCGCCGGAACGATTGCTGGTGATATCATCGGACAACTGTTACTCGGAACGTTCTTCTTGTTCTTGAATTACTTCACGTATTTCAGTATCTATGCTATCGGTCAACTGGGTTTTGGCGTGGGCTATGAAGAGTTAGACAAACCAACAAGCTTTTTGATGACGATCACGACGCCATTTGCGCTCTTCTTCGAGTACAATACCGATTTCAACATCACCTATGCTGTGTTGTTCAGTTTAGCCTTGACGGTCATCTTACTGATTTTCGGTAGTCGTCTCTATGTCAAAGGTGCGAACGAACGTCTCGGGCGTTTCACGATTTTCCCGAAATTACATCCAGCACTCATCATCACCTTCTCGATCTATACGACGATTCTGCTCGCTGGCATCATCGGTCTGATTTCGTCTGAGAACCAGTTCCTGTACTGGCTCGCGATCGCGATTCTCGCCTGGCCGACGTTTAGCTCGTATCGTCGGATGATTGGGTGGAGTCGCTAATGCAACGAATGGACCTTCTGAAATGACTTTTCAGAAGGTCCATTTTTTTGTCATCGATTCTTCACAAAGCTTTACAAACGATAAACATGGATTTCACATTCTATCCGTAAGGTGGAGTTTGTAGGTCGTATCAATCATCAAACCCCAGCACCTTTCGAGGAGGAACTCTTATGAAATTAAAACGTATCATTCCGATTTTTGCCTTATCAACCCTTTCCCTTAGTACGATGCTCTCGATGCCTGAAGCAGAAGCAAAGACAAAACCTGTTAAATCACCGGAAATCCGGAACGTCATCTTCTTGATCGGCGACGGGATGGGGGTCTCGTATACATCAGCACATCGTTACTTAAAGAACGATCCATCGACACCGGTTGCTGAAAAAACAGCGTTTGACCAATACCTCGTTGGTCAACAGATGACTTATCCGGAAGATCCGAAGGAAAACGTCACCGATTCCGCTTCCGCAGCAACAGCGATGTCATCCGGCATCAAGACGTATAATGCAGCGATTGCCGTTGATAACGATAAATCGGAAGTCAAGACCGTCCTTGAAGCAGCGAAAGAACGTGGTAAGTCAACAGGACTCGTTGCAACATCGGAAATCACGCATGCGACACCTGCTTCGTTCGGTGCTCATGATGAGAGCCGAAAGAACATGAACGCGATCGCAGACGATTACTTCAAGGAACGCGTCAATGGGAAGCATAAAATTGACGTTATGCTCGGTGGCGGTAAGTCGAACTTCGTCCGTCCGGATGTTGATTTGACGAAAGCATTCAAAAAAGACGGTTACAGTTACGTCACGGATCTGGATCAATTGCAAGGTGATAAAAACAAACAAGTCCTCGGTCTGTTCGCAGATGGTGGATTACCAAAACGGATTGACCGCGAAAACTCGGTCCCATCGCTTGAACAAATGACGAACTCTGCCATTAAGCGACTCGACTCGAATAAAAAAGGATTCTTCCTGATGGTCGAAGGTAGCCAAGTCGACTGGGCCGGTCATGACAATGATATCGTCGGTGCCATGAGTGAGATGGAAGACTTCGAGCGGGCATTCAAAGCCGCGATCGCATTTGCAAAGAAGGATAAACATACACTCGTCGTCGCGACAGCTGACCACTCAACGGGTGGATATTCAATCGGTGCAGATGGCATCTATAACTGGTTCGCTGAACCGATCAAAGCGGCAAAGAAAACACCTGACTTCATGGCGCAAAAAATCGTCGATGGTGCGGACGTCCGCAAGACGTTGACGACGTATATCGATCAGGACAAACTCGCCTTGACGGACAAAGAAATCGATAGCGTCTCCCGCGCTGCTGAATCGAAGAAATTACTCGAGATTGATAATGCGATTGAAGAAATCTTCAACGAACGCTCGCATACAGGCTGGACGACAGGTGGACATACAGGTGAAGACGTACCGGTCTATGCGTTCGGTCCTGCTAAAGAACGTTTCGCGGGACAAGTCGACAACACGGATCACGCGAAAATCATCTTCGATCTCTTGAAATCGAAGAAATAAGGAGAATGTTCATGAGACAGATACTTGCTACTTTGATGCTCGGGACGGTGCTCGCTGGTTGTGGCACTTCAGCATCACAAGACACACCAAAAGAACCAGCGTCTGCGAAACAGGAGCAGCCGGTATCGCTTGAAAAAACAAGCGCCTACGTTCCAAACCCACAAATTCCAGACGATCGCGATTTGACAAAAATCGATCAGACCGTCACGGATGATAAGGGCGACCTGACGCTTAAACAATTCAAACGAGTGAACGAAACACGGAAGATTGGTCCGATCGAGATGACGATCGAAGAGATCAAAGTATTCCATGCTCGTCCAAGCTATGGCATGATTGATTTCTTCCATGGCTTTACGCACGATGAATCCTTTGATTTGATCAAGACACGGGTCACGATCAAGAACACAAGTAATGAACCGGTCACGTTCAATCCTGTCGCCCACTTCAAACTCGATGCTGCGACAGAAAAGACGCTCGAGGACGACGTCTATTTGGAGTCGCTTGCGAAGACTTACGCCCCGTCCGAGTCACGGAGTGGTAACTTCGGCTTCATCTTGGAACATCCGGTTGACTCGATTGAACTCTTGACGAGTGATGTTCTCGATGAAAAACAAGATGTCCTCAAAAAAGGAACGACGTTTTCGACGTCTCTTCGTTGACTGACATTCACACTTCTACGCTCTATCTATTTTCCGGTCATGTCCGGATCATAGGTGGAGCTATTTTGATGCCTGTAATCGTTCCGTGCTACACTAAAGGCATTATTTGAGTGTAAAGGACGGATCATATGCCGAAGTATGTAAACATCTATCACGAGCTCGCACAGCGGATTCAGGAAGGAACGCTTCCGGCCGAAACGAAATTACCTTCTGAAACGGAATTGATGCATGAATTCGAGGCGAGCCGCGGAACGGTTCGAAAAGCGATTGATGCCCTGCAAGAAAAAGGCTTCGTCCGTAAACACCAGGGGAAAGGTGTCTTCGTCCTGTCGCAAGAAGCGATCGAGTTCCAATTCAACGGCATCGTCAGCTTCTCGGAAGCACATCGCCGGATGGGGCGTCATACCGTCGAGACGGATGTCTTATCCTGCGAAGTCCTTTCCGCTTCTGCTGAACTCGCTTCATTATTACATGTGGCACAAGGAACGGACGTGACGCGCATCGAGCGCATTCGCCAAATCGATGGTGAACGTGTCATCCGTGACATCAATCATTTCGTGACAGCACTCGTACCCGGACTCACTACTGACATCGCTCAAGGTTCGATCTATCAGTACATCGAAGAGACACTTGGTCGGCAGATCAGCTACGCAAAACGAAAAATCGAAGCTCGCCCTGCGACAATGGAAGACCAAGAACGACTCGACCTTCACGATATGACGCATGTCATCGTTGTCACGAACGATACGTATTTCTATGAAGGACAACATTTCGAACGGACGGAATCGCGTCACCGGCTCGATAAGTTTCAGTTCACTGATATTGCCCGTCGTTGAATATAGGCTGCAAGATGAGGGAATCCGTAGATGACGGATTCTCTCTTTTTTATTCTTCCCAACTTATCTATATAAGTTCTTGACCAACTTATATAGATAAGTTAAGATAAGTGTGCGCAGATAAGAAAACGTTTTCATTTCAAAAGTGGTCGAGTATGTCACTTCCAAAAAGGAGCATCGAGATGAAACCAAACTATCGTCAGATTGCAGAGCAAATCATTGAGAACATCGGAGGTAAGGAGAACGTTGAGCAGGCAGCTCACTGTGTCACCCGTCTTCGTTTAACGCTTAAGAATCAAGAGCTTGTCGATCAAGAAGCCTTACTTGAAGTTCCGCTCGTCAAAGGCGCGTTCTTGAACGCGGGTGTCTATCAAATCGTCATTGGTGCCGGAGACGTCGACCGGGTCTATGCAGAATTCATTCAATTAACCGGTTTACAGGCAACGACGATCGCAGATGTCAAATCGTCTGGCGCTGCCAAGATGAATCCGTTCCAAAAGTTGATCAAAGTCTTTTCTGATGTCTTCATGCCTATCATCCCGGCGATCATCGTTGCTGGTCTCTTAATGGGAATCAATAATCTATTCGGTATCGAGTTCGGTGGCAAGACGATGATTGACCGTTACCCGAATCTGCAAGGGTTATGGGACCTCATCAATATGATGGCAAACACGGCCTTCGTCTTCCTCCCGGCACTCGTCGGTTGGTCAGCGACGAAACGCTTCGGTGGAAGTGAGATTCTCGGGATCGTCATGGGTCTGATGCTTGTTCATCCAGATCTCTTAAACGCTTGGAACTACGGACAAAGTGCTCTAAAAGGTGAAATCCCGACGTTCAACATTCTCGGTCTCTTTGAAATTGAAAAAGTCGGTTATCAGGGACAAATCCTCCCTGTACTCGCCGCTGCTTATGTTCTCAGTACGATTGAACGTTGGCTCAAAAAACGGGTACCGAATGCGATTCAATTACTCGTCGTACCGATTACGACGATCACATTGACGGGATTCCTCGCCCTTGCCGTCATCGGACCAGTCACGCGTCAAGTCGGTGACTGGATTACGATCGGTGTCGTCAATACATTCGAAGCTGTTCCATTACTCGGTGCCCTACTCTTTGGTGCACTCTATGCGCCGCTCGTCATCACTGGCATGCACCACATGTTCATCGCTGTTGATCTACAGTTGATCGGACAAAGTGGGACGACGTTCATTTGGCCGATGATCGCGATTTCGAACATCGCTCAAGGTTCAGCAACACTCGCGATGCTTTTCCTCGCGAAAAACGTTAACGATAAAAACATGGCATCAACGTCCGCTTTATCCGCCTACTTCGGAATCACGGAACCGGCCATGTTCGGGGTCAATCTCCGGTTCAAGTATCCGTTTTACGCGGCACTCGTCGGTTCAGCGATTGCGTCAGCTTTCATCGCTGTCAGTGGCGTTCTTGCTCCTGCGATCGGTGTTGGCGGATTACCTGCTTTCATTTCGATCGTACCAGGTTCGATTCTGTCGTTCATCGTCGGCATGGTGATTGCGATCATCGTCCCTGTCGCCTGTACGTTCCTGTTCCACTATGTCTCAACGAAACGCGCAAAAAAAGCTGCCCTGAAAAAAGCAGCGTAATTCTAGAAAGGTGTGTATCTCATGATCACGACAACCGATTGGCGCAAATCCGCCGTTTATCAAATTTATCCGAAGAGTTTTTATAGTCCGGAGGGCAAAGCGACCGGTACATTGCGTGGCGTCACTGCCAAACTCGATTATCTGGCGGATCTTGGTGTCGATTACCTTTGGTTGACGCCGGTCTATGCCTCACCGCAGAACGACAATGGCTATGATGTCAGTGATTATTACGCGATTGATCCATCCTACGGAACAATGGCCGATTTCGAGACGTTACTTGCAGAAGCAAAACAACGCGGTCTGTCTGTCATGATGGATATCGTCGTCAACCATTGCTCGACGTCGCACTCTTGGTTCGAAGAAGGACGTCACCCGGATAGTCCCTATCACGACTATTTTATCTGGCGCGAGACACCGAACGACTGGGTATCAAAATTCGGTGGTCCCGCTTGGTCATTTGATGAGGTAGCCGGCAAGTATTACTTGCACCTGTTCGACAAGACACAAGCGGATCTGAACTGGGAAAATCCACGTTTACGGGAAGATGTTTACAACATGATGCGCTTTTGGCGGGATAAAGGAGTCAGCGGCTTCCGACTTGATGTCATCAATTTGATTTCAAAGACGCCAGGTCTTCCAAACGATCCAGCAGGAGACGGACGGACGTATTATACGGACGGACCGAACGTCCATGACTACTTGCAAGAGATGAACGCAGAAGTCTTTGCCGGACACGATCTCATGACGGTTGGTGAGATGTCGTCGACGTCACTTGAACACTGCCTTCGTTATTCTTCGCTTGATGAACAAGAACTGAAGATGACGTTCAACTTTTATCATTTGAAGGTCGATTATCCGAACGGTGAAAAATGGACGGCGGCACCGTTTGATTTCAAACAACTGAAACAGATTTTCTCCGACTGGCAATCCGGCATGAACGGACAAGCCTGGAACGCGATCTTTTGGTGCAACCATGACCAGCCACGCGTCGTCAGCCGGTTTGGTGACGACGCCACGTATCGCGTCGAAAGTGCGAAGATGCTCGCGACGACGCTTCACGGCTTACAAGGGACACCGTACATCTATCAAGGAGAAGAGATCGGGATGCCGAATCCGGACTTCACGGATCTGTCCGACTACCGCGATGTCGAAACATTGAATGCGTATCAGGAAGCGCGGGACAACGGTGTAGCGGAAGAAGAAATTCTTGCTGCGATTCGTCAAAAATCGCGTGATAATGCGCGGACGCCGATGCCATGGTCGGATGCTGTCAACGGTGGCTTCAGTACGAGTGAACCATGGATACCGGTCTCGCCAACGTATGATCAGATCAATGTCGAGACGGCTGTCGCAGATCCGGAATCGGTCTATCATCATTACAAACAGTTGATACAGCTCCGTAAACAGTATGACGTGCTCACGGATGGTTCGTACCGTCTGTTGACACCAGACGATCCGTCACTCTGGGCGTACGAACGCGTAACGAACGAGGAAGAGTTGCTTGTCGTTTCGAACTTCTACGGAACAGACACGACGTTCACGTTACCTCGTGACGGGTCGGACTATACGGTGTTGATTCACAACTACCAGGAGATGCAGACAGAAGATCACACTCTGACGTTACGTCCTTATGAATCCTTGATGCTTTATCGTAAAAAGTGATGCATCTCTTGTTGTTCTCTTGATCACCATCTCTAACAACGCATGTTTTATCATCCTCGCTTTCCACAGGCGGGAGTCGAGTATGATGCACATTCGTATTTCTTTCGGATCAAATAAAAAGGGAAATCACCATCCGAGTACATGACCCGGAACGTGATCTCCCTTTTCTCATACTTCATCATACACGAACTCGTTTTTAGAGCATGTATCCTACGAAACCTTCCGATTCGCTTCTTCTCGTCTCAACTGTTCGCGGAACAGTCGTGTCTCGGCAATGACGACGCCAGACAATCCAATCAAACCGATTAAGTTCGGAATCGCCATCAATCCGTTAAAGACATCGGAAATCGCCCAGACCATGTTCAAGTTCGTCGTCATCGCGCCGGCTCCGGCGACTAAAACGAACAGGATGCGGTACGGTAGGATTGATTTTTGACCAAATAGATAATAGATCGACTTTTCACCGTAATACGACCAACCGAGGACCGTCGAGTAAGCGAACATGACGAGACCAATCGTAACGATGTATTTCCCGGCAGGACCGAGGAAGACCTCGAAGCTTGCTGTCGTCAACTCGACGCCTTCTAATTTCGTGTCCAACTGTCCCCCCATGACGAGCGTCAGACCCGTGATCGAACAGACGACCAATGTATCGAGGAAGACTTGCGTCATCGAGACGAGCGCTTGACGCCCCGGGAAGTCCGTCTTCGCAGCAGCGGCTGCGATCGGTGCTGAACCGAGTCCTGCTTCGTTCGAGAAGACACCACGCGCGACACCATAACGAATCGCTGCCCCGATTGCCCCACCCGTGATGGCTTCGTTTGAGAACGTACTGCTGAAGATCGTCGAGATCGCACCTGGAATCAAGTCATAATTCATGACGAGAATCAGCAAGCCACTTCCGACATAGAAGAAAATCATGAACGGAACGAATAAACTAACAACCTTTCCAATCGATTTGACTCCGCCGAGAATGACGACACCCGTCAATACCATCAACGCGATCCCCGTCACGTAAAGTGGCACATCGAACGTCGATTTCATCGCAAGGGCGACCGAGTTTGTCTGGACCCCGTTTCCAATACCAAACGCAGCGATCGAAGCGAATGCAGCAAACAAGACACCGAGCCATTTTTGCTTCAGTCCACGCTCAAGGTAATACATCGGTCCTCCTGCCATCTGTCCTTTTTCATCGACGACGCGATATTTGACGGCAAGGATCGCTTCCGCGTACTTCGTCGCCATCCCGAACAAGCCGGACAGCCACATCCAAACGATCGCCCCAGGTCCCCCGAGAACGACAGCTGTTGCGACACCGACGATATTCCCCGTACCGACGGTTGCAGCTAGTGCCGTCATCAATGCTTGAAAGTGACTGATGTCGCCTTCTGACTTATCGTCCTGATGCTTTGAAAACGCAAGCTTCAGCGCATACGGCAGTTTGGTAATTTGAATGAATCCTAAGCGAATCGTCAAGTAAATCCCCGTACCGACCAACAGAATGAGTAACGGTGGTCCCCAAACAAAATTGGACACCTTACCAATCCAGTCACTAAATGAATTTCCCATTCGTTTTACCTCCCCCTATGTAATCTATAGTTCCTTACCATTTTTTCAGAATTTACTGATAATTGTCAAACTATTTTTTCATAAAACTATTCTACATTTTAATTTTTTCTATAATAAGTAAATTTTTTACTTGTGACGGTATAATCAAGAAAATGAATAGTTCATCTTGCAAAAAAAGGAGCGAATCATATGAAGATTAAAACGAAGCTTATCTTATTGTCCTCCATCCTTTTGCTTAGCTTGATCGGTGTCGGGTTATACGGCGCATCTTCTCTCAATCGTGTTGACCAAGAGAGTCAAACGATCACCTCGTCCTGGATTCCCGGTCTGAACTTATCTCATGAAACGAATACTGCTCTATCTGATTTACGACGTGTCGAATTACTACACATTCAAGAAAATGATCCAGAAATCAAAGCCGGTTATGATAAGCGTGTCAAAGACGGTTTAGCGACCGTTGATGCGAATCTCGCGAAATACGAAAAAACGATTTATTTAGAAAGCGATCGCGCACTGTACAATGATCTCACAAAAAAATGGCAAACTTTCAATGAGACGACTGATCGTCTTCTCGCCCTCAGTACACCAGAAACTCAAAAAGAAGCGGTCACCTATTATGAAGGTGAGAGTCGTGATTCATACTTCGCTGTTTCGGATCAATTGACGAAAATCGTGAAATACAATAATCAACAAGCTGGTAAAAATGGTGACGCTATCACCAGCGCCGCTAATACGGCGCACCTTATGCTGTTCACGATCATCGGTGTCGTCGGATTGCTCGGTGTCATCTTCACCGTCTTGATTTTACGCTCAATCTTCGGTCCACTCCGTCAACTGCAGGCGAAAACGCATGAACTCGCAACACAAGGTGGTGACTTGACGGCGCAACTCGACGTCGTACGAGAGGACGAAATTGGACAAATCGCCAAGTCGATGAATCAATTCATCGCTCACTTACGAACAATTATTGTCCAAGTCGATGATACGGCAACACACGTCGTGTCGACCTCTCGTCATGTCTCTGGTCGAATCAGCGAACTCGATCAAGATATGGCGTCGACTTCGCATACGATTGAAAACTTATCGGCGGGTATGCAAGAGACAGCCGCTTCAGCTGAAGAGATGAACTCGTCTGCCGTCGATATGGAAGCGACGATTCATGACATCGTCTCCGGCGCAGAAGCGAACGGAAAACGCGCTCAAGAAGTCGGCGGTCGTGCTGAATCGCTTCAAGTTGTCGCCACAGAAGCGAAACAGACCGCCACTCAAATTCTCTTCGAAACAAAAAATAAACTGGAAGATGCGATGGCACGGGCGAAAGCCGTTAAGGAAATTTCCGTTTTGTCTGACGCGATCCTTTCAATTGCGGCGCAAACGAATTTATTATCCCTTAACGCTTCGATTGAAGCAGCACGTGCCGGAGAAGTCGGTCGAGGCTTCGCCGTCGTCGCCGATGAGATTCGAAAACTCGCCGAGAGCAGTCGAGATACCGTTGAACAAATTCAAGACGTCTCACTCTCCGTCATCGATTCCGTCGAACACTTGAATGCCGCGTCCGGTGAGATGCTCTCTTTCATCGATACAAAGGTCGTCAAAGACTATGATTTATTCGAAGATGCCTCGATTCAATACCGTGATGATGCGCAATTATTCGGTGATGCAGCAGAACATTTTGCCGCTCAAGCTGGTCAACTTCAGGAACTGACAGCAAATATGCTTGGTGTCATCCACGATGTTGCCGTCACCGTCAATGATGGGGCGCAAGGCACACAATCGATGTCGGAGCAAATCAATCATTCCGTTCAAGCGTTCCGAGATGTGCATGAACAGACTTCCGTCAGTCAACAGCAGGCGGAAGCATTAAAAGAGGTATTACGTCAATTTCAAGTCTAAATGAGACAAGCCCCTCACTTCCGATTGGAGGTGAAGGGCTTGTTGTTCGTTATTGTGTCGCACCTGTGAGCGGTTGGGCATCTTTTGCTTCCGCCGGTAATTTGATTTCGTCAATCTCATTGAATTTCGAGAACGTCGACGCGTTTTTCATATTGAACTCGGTATCTTTTTCAATCGCAAATACCATGTCCATGTCGAGAGACTTCGGATAGAACGTTTTTGCGTCATACGTCATCTTGTAGTTCATCTTCTTATAGTCGATGCTATCCATCGCATCCTTCATCTGCGCCATCTGTCCTGTTTGTTCGAGCGAATCCTTCATGAAAGCTTTGAGGTCGTCACCCTTTAGTTTGACGTCGATTTGATAGACGTCACCCTCTTTTTTTGCTGTCCAGTTGTCTTTATACTTTTTCAACAGCTTGAGATTTTGATCCGTCGATGCCGATGACTCCATTGCTTCAACCATATCGCCTAGTTCCGAGACATCTTGAACGAGCCATTGTCCGTTTTGCGAGATATACATCTTATCGTCGACGATATAGCTCTCAATCGACATGTCTTTACCGTCCTGTGGATTTTTCATTGTCATCGTCTGGTGCATCGTAAGCGGCTTCTGGATGATATCGGCGGATACCTTTTGATCCACTGTCATCTCACCTGCTTTTGAGTTGACTGTCCCTTCCATATGGAACGATTTAATATCTTTTTGAGCGGCTGTCGCTTTATTCAGTAATTCCGTATTCGAGAGTTCCCCCGACTTCGTCGAACCAGACCCACTGCCACTCCCTGTATCTGTTTGTCCATCTTGACATCCAGCAAGCCCAATCGATGCTGCAACGATCCCGGCTGCTACCCACCTAGCTTTCTTCATATTCATTTCCTCCTTTATACGCGTTACCCTGATTTACGAAAAACATTGGAAAATGTTTCAAACTTTCTTTAGTAGACCATTACCGTTCTACTTAAAATTGAATCCTCAAATTTCAAATCAACGATTCTTTTTTTGAAATTTGATTCAATCTTCAAGAGATTTCCGCAAAAAAACAGGATGACGGAATGTACCGTCACCCTACCTCTATTCAATTAAATCGTCCGTAAAAGATTCGCCATCTCAATCGCAGAAACCGCAGCTTCGTAGCCTTTGTTTCCGGCTTTCGTGCCAGCACGTTCGACTGCTTGCTCGATCGAATCCGTCGTCAGGACACCGAAGATGATCGGCACGCCTGTATCGCGCGAGGCACTTGCGACACCTTTTGCGACCTCGTTACAGACATAATCATAGTGCGACGTCGCCCCACGGATGACGGCACCGAGTGTGATGACGGCGTCGTACTTACCGCTTTTCGCTAACTTTTCCGCGACGAGCGGAATTTCGAATGCTCCCGGAACCCACGCTGTATCGACAGCATCCGCTGCGACCCCGTGGCGGCGGAAAGCGTCGTTTGCTCCTCCGACGAGTTTTGAAGTGATCAATTCGTTAAAACGTGCTGCGACGATTGCGACGCGTAGTCCTTCTCCTGTTAAGAAACCTTCGTAGATCATGATGTGTGTCCTCCTTGGATGTCGAGCCAGTGCCCGAGTTTCGTTTGTTTTGTTTTTAGGTAACGCTGATTTTCCGGCTCGGCCGGTACTTGATGGGGTACACGTTCGATGATTTCGATCCCCTCTTGCTCGAGCACCCGTTGTTTGTCCGGGTTGTTCGTCATCAAGCGGATCTTCGTCACGCCGAGATCGCGCAACATATTGGCTGCGACCGTGTAGTCACGCATGTCCGTCGGATAACCGAGTGCATGGTTCGCTTCGACCGTATCGAGTCCTTGTTCCTGTAACTCGTACGCTTTTAACTTCGCCATTAGACCGATGCCGCGTCCTTCCTGACGTAAATACAAGACGGCTCCACCTTCTCGTTCGATCCGCTCGAGTGCCGCATCGAGTTGTGGTCCACAATCGCAACGCTTCGAACCGAAGACATCCCCTGTCAGGCATTCCGAGTGTAGACGGACGAGCATCCCGTCTTGCGCTTCGCCGGATAAGACAGCGACATGTTCTTTCTCGTCTTGCGTCGTATAGCCAATCATCCGGAAAGCTCCGAACGTCGTTGGAAGTAATACTTCTGCTTCACGTGTCAATGGACGCTCGAGATACGCGACAAGTGCTTCGATCGTGATCAGTTTTAAATCGTGTTCTTCCTTATAGAGAAGTAGATCGTCGACCCGTGCCATCGTGCCATCTTCTTTAATGATTTCACAGATGACGGCGATCTCATCGCTACCGGCAAGACGGGCAAGATCGACACCTGCTTCCGTATGTCCGCGTCGCTCCCGGACACCACCCTCTTTTGCGATCAACGGGAAGATATGACCCGGTCGTTTGAAACGTTCCGGTCCATCCGTCAGCATCCGCTGAATCGTTAGCGACCGTTCCTCGGCACTGATGCCGGTCTTTGCCTCTTCATGATCGATGCTGAGCGTGAATGCCGTCCCATGCGGGTCCGTATTATTCGCTGTCATCGGAGCAAGTTCGAGTCGCTGTGCGATCCGCGGACTGACTGGTACACAGACGAGTCCTTTTCCATGTGTAATCATGAAGTTGATGTTTTCCGGTGTCGCGTGTTCCGCGAGCATGACGAGATCGCCTTCATTCTCACGATCCTCGTCATCACAGACGATGATCGGTCGTCCGTTTTTCAAATCTTCTATTGCGTCTTCAATCAAGTCGAATCCGTTCATTACATGTCGCCTCCTAAGAATGCTGCCCAGTCCGTCTGCTTCTCATGCTGCGTGAAATGATAGAGATGTTTCGCCATCATGTCACACTCGATATTGACGACTGCACCGCTTGCCAATCGATCAAACGTCGTCACTTGACGGGAGTGCGGAATCAATGAAATCGAGATCGTTTCCGGTGTGACGCGTTGCAACGTCAGGCTCGTGCCGTTGATTGCGATCGAGCCTTTCGGAATACAATACTTTTGCCACGCTCCGACATCAAACGTATAGACCATCGCTTCTCCATCCGGTCGCCGACTGATCAGTCGGGCTGTTCCGTCGATATGTCCACTAACGAAATGTCCACCGAAGCGACCGTCTGCCGGCATCGCCCGCTCAAGTTGCAAGGGACTTCCGACTCGGTACGTACCGAGTGCTGTTGAACGGATCGTGTCATGGACGGCATCTGCCGTGAAACCGGTTGGACTCATCGACGTGACCGTCAAACAAATCCCGTCGACGGCGATGCTATCACCGATCTTCGTTCCTTCGAGTACCCGGTGCGCCTCAATTTCAAGCGCTAACCCGTTCGGTCGCGGGATCTTTCGTTTTAAGGTTCCGACTTCTTCAATCAATCCGGTGAACATGTCGTCTCCTCCTTTCGGATGTACGTCAGATGGAGATCCGGTCCGACCGTCTCAACCTGGTCGATTTGAAAACGATCTTCGATATCGTGTTGACCATTCCACGCATCGCCTTCAAAAATCGATGGGGCTTGGTAGACTTCGATTCGGTCAACGAGATCTGCCTCAAGGAAAGCGGCTTGAATCGTTGGTCCGCCTTCAATCAAGACACTACGGATGTCTTGTTCGTATAAGCGTTTCAAAATCGCTTCCGGCGTCTCATATTCACCGACAAGGACCGTCACCTGATCGTGACTAACACGCGGAACACTCGTCAGCCAGTAGGTTGGATTTTTACCATCGCGGAAGACTTGCGCCGTCTCCGGAATCCGCCCCCGGCGATCAACGATTACTCGAATCGGCTCGATGCCTGACGATGCGCGTAACGTCAGTGCCGGATCATCGACGAGCACCGTCTCACTTCCGACGAGGATGGCATCGTGGCGTCCACGCAGGGCACGACCGTTCGCGCGTGCTTCTTCTGACGTGATCCAGCGCTGTTCACCTGTCGTCGCGATCCCGTTCATCGTCTGAGCGATTTTGACGGTCACGGTCGGACGTTTTCGTTCGATCGTCTTCCAGAATACCGTGTAAAGGGCTTCTGCCTCATGCCGTAACAAGCCGACATCGACTTCGATTCCCGCGTCCTGTAGCCGTTTGATTCCGGAACCAGCGACAATCGCATGTTTGTCTTCCGTTGCAACGAAGACTCGTTTGATTCCTGCTTGTAGAATTGCTTCCGTGCATGGTGGCGTCTTGCCGTGATGGTTGCATGGCTCGAGCGTCACGTAGAGATCGGCACCACGGGCGGCTTCTCCTGCCATCCGTAAGGCTTCGACTTCTGCGTGCGGCCCACCGGCAAACCGATGTGCACCGAAGCCGATGATGCGTCCTTGTTTGACGATGACACAGCCGACACTTGGATTCGGACTTGTTTGTCCGTGTAACATTTGTGCTAATTGCATGGCATAACTCATCATCTGTGACATCGCGTTCACTCCTTTCAAATGAAAAAAGACGCCCCTTGAAAAAGGGGCGTCTGTATAGAAGGGTTCACGAAATACACGGTTCGCTTCCTGCATTTTTTCATGCAGAAAGAGACCGTCTCCTGAAAACATTTTTTCAGAAAACAGCTTGAATCGCGTCGTTTCGTTCTTCTCCCATCCGGACTTTACCGTCGGCCCTGGAATCTCACCAAGTCAGCCATGATGCGTACATCATGGGTCGCGGGCTCGTCGATCGATTGATCGCATCACCGCCGGTTGGGATTTTCACCCTACCCCGAAGAACTGGATTATTGAGTTATACAACTTTAGCCTAGCATATCTTTTTCAAGAAAACAAAGCGCAAATGCTTCTGTCTTGTCTCTTTTTTGATTTCGTTCCACTTCTGTCACCCGTCCCCAATTCGTAATCGACTGCATCTCAAAAACGACCGGAGCACTTGATAGCAGTGCGTCCAGTCGTTATTTTCCACTTACAAATAACCATTCTTCCGGTCATGGAATTCTTGCGCAATCACCCCGCGCGTCCGTTCATCAGCGAGGACGCGAAGCGCTGTCCGGGCGAGGATTTTTGCTCCTGTGATCAATGCTTCATCTCCAGCTTCTGAACGGGCCGCTTCTTTGAATGCTTCCGTATGGGCGACGAGATCATCTGGTCCAATCTTGATATACGGATGGATCGTCGGGATGACTTGACTGATGTTACCGGCGTCCGTTGAACCAAGACCCGGTCGTTCGTCCAAGTGAACGATTTCGCCGAGCGCCTCTGCTTCTTCTTGGAACAGACGGTCGAACGTCCGGTTGAAGACGAGGTTATCGACTTCATTTTGGAAGGCGATGACGTCAAGCGTCGCCCCGGTCGCGAGTGCCGCGCCTTGGGCAACGGCCTTGACTTTTTCCGTGACGGCATTGAGGCGTTCCCGTGTCGTCGCCCGGATGAAGAAACGTGCTTTTGCGTATTCCGGAATGATGTTCGGCGCATCGCCACCATGCGTGATGATCCCGTGGATCCGGACATCGTCCGGTAATTGCTGACGTAAGGCGTTGATTCCGTTGAAGAGTTGAATGACAGCGTCGAGGGCGTTGATGCCTTCTTCCGGTGACGCCGCTGCGTGTGCCGGACGACCCGTAAAGGCAAAGTCGAGCGGATCGACCGCAAGCGAAGAACCCGTGATCCGTGTTTGACCTGACGGATGGACCATTAAGGCTGCATCGATCCCTTCCAGCAACTGATGTTTGACGAAACTGCCTTTCGCACTACCGTTCGGTCCACCTTCCTCGGCCGGTGTTCCAAGGACAACGACACTCCCGCCGACTTCATCGAGTATTTTACTGAGCGCGATCGCCGCTGCGACGCTCGTCGTGCCGATGATATTATGACCGCACGCGTGACCAATGCCTGGCAACGCATCATACTCAGCAAGAAAGGCAATCGTCGCACCTGGTCGGTCGCTCGACTTCTTCGCGAAGAACGCGGTATCGTGCCCCGCGACGCCGAGTTCTACCGTAAAACCTTCCGCCGTTAGACGCTCCGCATGGAGCCGCGAAGCAAAGAATTCCTCGTTCCCGATTTCCGGCGTCGCATGAATTCGGTGACTCGTCTCAAGGTACGATTCCCGTTTTTGTTCGATGTCTTGTTCAATCGTCTCTACCCATGTCGTGCGTACTGGTGTCGTCATGCTATCCACTCTCCTTTTGAAATTATTCGCCGATGTCGCTTAGTGGGACGAACGTCGGGATTGTACTGCCTTTGTATTCTTTTTTGATGAAGGCCGCGACATCTTTTTGTTGATACAGCGATGCGATTTTTTTCAGTTCTTTTTTGTTCTTGTCTTCCGTCCGTGTCGCGATGATGTTGATGTATGGTTTTGCTGTCTCGTTCTCATGGACGATCGAGTCCTTGATCGGGTTGAAGCCAGCGTCAACGGCAATGCCATTGTTGATGATTGACGCCGCGACGTCCGGTAAGACGCGTGGCGTTTGCCCGGCGACGATCGGAACGATTTTCAGCTTCTTCGGATTCTCGACGATCTTATCGACCGAACCGTTGCCATCGAAGTCATCCGGTAACTTGATCAGACCGGCTTCTTGCAGTAACAAGAGGGCGCGTCCCATGTTCGTCGCTTCGTTCGGAACAGCGATTTTCCCGCCAGTTGGAATGTCTTTGACGTCCTTGTATTTATCCGAGTAGATCCCCATCGGTGCGATGACAGTCGTCGCAATCGGCGATAGCTTCAAGTTATGTTCTTTCTTGAAAGCGTTGAAGTAGGAAATCGTCTGGAAGGCATTGGCGTCGATTTCACCCTCAGCCAGTGCCATGTTCGGCTGGACATAATCGGAGAACTTGACGAGCTCGATTTTGATGCCCTCCTTTTCTGCTTTTTTGGCGACATAGTCCCAAACTTGTGTGTCTGAACCGCTGACACCGAGCTTGATTGTCTTTTCGTCTTCTCCTGATGCTGCGCACCCGGCAAATAAAATCGTCGTGAGTGTTGCTCCAATTGCTACTGCTTTTTTCATGGCTGAATCGCTCCCTTGATTAATGTCTTCTGATTTTTCGTGCGACGATGTTGCCTGTCGTCTGTAAGCCTTGGACTAAGATGACGAGAATCCCGACCGTGATGATCATGACTTTCGTATCAAACCGTTGATAGCCGTAAGTAATTGCTAAGTCACCCAAACCGCCACCACCGATGGCGCCTGCCATCGCCGATGCCCCGATCAAGCCGACCGTCGCGATCGTTAAGTTCAGGATGAGTGAACCGAGTGCTTCCGGTAGGAGGAAGCGGAAAATCGTTTGAAACGGTGTCGCGCCCATCGCTTCTGCTGCTTCAAGAACGCCTTTATCGACTTCGAGTAAAGAACTCTCGATCAGACGCGCCATGTACGGTGCAGCGTAAAAGACGAGCGGGACGATTGCAGCTTCGGTTCCGATCGACGTCTGGACGATCAACCGTGTCAACGGGATGATCGCGACGAGTAGGATGATGAACGGAATCGAGCGGAAGATATTGACGATACTGTTGAAGAACGTGAACAACGGAACATTTTCAAGTAACGCTCCTTTTCGCGTGACAACAAGCAGGATACCGAGTGGTAAGCCGATCAAGGTCGAGAACAAGAGCGAAACGGATACCATCGTCATCGTCTGCAAGAATGCTGTCCAGATATCACTGTAGTTAACTAGCATCAGCGAGCACCTCCTCGACCGTCACCTGTGCCTGATCGATGTATTGTAACGCTCGTTTCACTTCAGCCGGCTCACCAATCAACTCGACGAGCAAGGTGCCGAACGGCGTATCCTGCAACTCTGTGATGCTCCCGTGCAAAATGTTGACATCGACGTCAAAGCGTTTTGCGACTTGCGATAAGAGTGGTTGCCCGGTGTGATGTCCAAGGAAGTGAATCTTATAGATTGGATGCGCATTTCGCGACTCGATCAACTGACGAATCGATGCTGGAATCTCGTCATGCATGACAGACCGGACGAAGTTCCGTGCTGTCTCGGTCTTTGGATTCGAAAAGACGTCGAAGACCGTTCCTGACTCGATCAACTTTCCAGCTTCGATGACGGCGACACGGTCGCAAATCTCCCGGATGACGCCCATCTCGTGGGTGATCAAGAGAATCGTGATCCCGTACTCGGCATTGATCCGTTTTAATAACTGAAGAATATGATGCGTCGTCTGGGGATCAAGTGCTGACGTCGCCTCGTCACATAAGAGGACGGAAGGTTGCGTCGCGAGTGCCCGGGCGATACCGACGCGCTGTTTCTGCCCACCCGACAATTGATCCGGATAATGATTCGCCTTGTCCGCGAGATCGACGAATTCGAGTAACTCCGTCACCCGGCGGCGAATCTCGTCTTTCTTGACGCCTGCGAGAACGAGTGGCTTTGCAACATTCGTAAAGACCGTGTTCGCATTCAATAGATTGAAGTGCTGAAAGATCATCCCGATCCGTTGTTTTGCTTGGCGTAATTTTTTCGGAGACAGTTGCGTTAAATCTTCCCCATCGACCGTCACCGTTCCTGACGTCGGTCGTTCTAACAGATTGACACAGCGGAGCAGTGAACTTTTTCCGGCACCGCTAAAGCCGATGACACCAAAGATTTCGCCTTTTTCGATCGTCAGGTCGACACCGTCGAGTGCTGCAATCGTCTGATCTTTCGTGACGTACGTTTTTTTGACTTGATGAAATGCAATCATTCCGTTTTCCCCCTTCATTCAACAAAAAAGGTCCCTTCTTGAGAAACAAGAAGAGACCTGGATCCGCACAGTGGCAGAATCCACTCCACTCATCTCTCAGACATCTGTCTGATGGAATTGGCACAGTGCTCATAATGAGTCTGTTGCCGAGGTTTCGTAGGGCCAGTCCCTCCACCTCTCTGGATAAGTATTGCGGTATGAAATTCGTATGTGTGTTGTTGCGTTGTTGCTTATGTCGTAAAACTAATTTTTACATTACGGGTCGGAACTTTAAAAGTCAACCAACTTTTCAAAAATAATCCATTTGGCGCATATCGATGGATGATTAAGTTATGAGTTAGCTTACTGAACGGATCATGATTCGTCAAGAACGATTTGACAAGTCATTTTTGAACGTGCTACCATCGTTTCAATGATTATTCCGACAATTCCAATATGATATTTATCAAGAGTGAACGAGAGACCTGGCTCTATGACTTCACGGCAACCTGCAATCTGTAAGGTGCTCCGACCAGCAAAGCGCGGCTTTGGATGATACGGTGAAAAACTCGTGAGCGTCCAAGCAGTGACGTCGACGAGTTTTTTTCATGAATGGAGGAAAAATAGTAATGATGAACTATCCTGTATTGACTGGTGCTGAAGCGTTTTATTTTCAAGGTGGATCGATCGGCATTCTAATCTGTCATGGTTTTAACGCCACTCCGCAAAGTGTCCGGGACGTCGGTGAGGCATTTGCTGCTGAAGGTTTTACCGTCTATGCCCCGCGCTTACGTGGACATGGAACGAACGTCCGCGAGTTTGAACAATCGACTGCTCGATGTTGGAAGCAAAGCCTGAAAGACGGCTATGAACGTTTACAAGAAACATGCGATCAAGTCTTCGTCATCGGTCAATCGATGGGTGCGACGCTTGCACTGTCACTCGCCGCTGACGGCATTCCGTTTGCCGGCATCATTACGATCAATGCTGCACTCTCCGTTCCATCCTATGAAGCACTTTCGTTCGAGGACGGTCCACAGTACTTACCGGAAGGGGCACCGGACATTAAGCGAGCAGCCTTCGAAATCATTTATGACCTCGTTCCGAGCCGTTGTGCGTTTGAACTCGTCCGTCTGATGGATGAGACAAAAGGACGCCTCGGATCGATCCTTCTACCGACATTGATTCTCTACTCGGCGACCGATCACGTCGTTCCGCCGTCGAGCTCAGATTATCTGCACCAGCACATCGGAACGAATGATAAACGAAGCTACTGTTTACTCAACTCGTATCACGTCGCGACACTCGATCATGATCAGGATCTAATCGTCCGTGAGACGATTCGCTTTATCGAACAATCGTGTCAGTTTTCGCAAGAAACAGGCTGAATCAAAAAAACAGCTATTCGTTTCTATATGGAAGCAAATAGCTGCTACAGATTGTAAGCAAAGCGCAATTTTCTCTAATGGGAGGATTGCGCTTTGTTCATTTCAAATCGTTTTCCTGGGACAAGCATCGACCTCGTCCTGTTAATCAAGATGACGCTTCTTCAACATGTATTTAGTATTTCCTACATGCGACGTACCATCAAAGAGATCTAGACTAACATGACATTCCGTTAATTTTTAGGTCTTGGGTTGAAGGAATAGGTACCCTATTTCTCTACATTAGACGCGTTGCCCGAAAGCAAAAAGACAAATTAGATTAAGACGTCATATACAGGAGAGTACAACAGATCCGGGGAGTGAAAAAACGACGCTTCAAGCAATGCTTACTTTCATTACCGTGAACCTCGAAAAGCCTACAAATTGGTCCTTGGATCCCTCAGGGAATCCACGTTTCTTTAACATTTTAGTAATTAATACATACAACAACCCCTCATTTCAATTACGAAGTGAGGGGTTGTCTACAAGCTGAAACTCCCATATTTAATTATAGGATTTTTTTCTCACTTTTTTCTTTTTTAGCTGCTTTAAAGTTAAGATAAATGGTACACCCAACAGCTGCGATTAAAAAGATTATCCCGTACCCTATTTCAAAGTTAAAACCATAATACAAGATTGTGACTGTAACTAATACAATCAAAACTAATCGTATGCTAGATTTATGGTATTTACTCATTTGTTTACCTCCAATTCCTTACATCAACAGTTATCGTTGTTTGATCTTTTCAATTTATCCATTAAATAAATCCTTCAAAAACACTATACCTTACACCAAAAACCTTCGAAAGGTTACATACAAACGAGAAAAACAGTAAGAGTTTTCAGTTGATGAATCCTTATTGTCTTTTTAATTACTTATATACTCTATGTTTAGAGTTAGCTAACTCACGATAAAGAACTGTTACAAGTAGTAATTAGTTACTTTATTCTTTTAGTCCTAGCTTTCTTTATCATTAATCTCGAGTTTAAAAAAGTGACTAAAAGAAGCTGAGACTTAACTAGCTGAGTTTAACGAAAAAAAAGAATCGCCATCACTCAGGATGTGCAATTCCTTTTTATCATCTGTAAAACTGAGTTATATCCCAGCCTTCGCCTTTTTTCATTTATCGTTCTTGGTGCTGCACCGATTGGAGCGGCTTCGGTTTTCCAGGTACCTCATGGCAATGACGGCAACGTGGCTCATACGATTCCGACGCTCCGACTAGGATGATCGGATCATCATAGTTGGCTGGTTTCCCATCAATCAAACGTTGTGTCCGGGAAGCCGGATCCCCACACGAAAGACAGATGGCTTGTAGTTTCGTCACGAATTCTGCGCGCGCCAGTAATTCAGGCATTTTCCCAAATGGCTCTGCCCGGAAATCTTGATCAAGGCCTGCACAAATGACGCGTTTTCCGTCTTGTGCGAGTGCTTCGATGACTTGTACGATCTCATCATCAAAGAATTGAACTTCATCGATCCCGACGATTTGTGTTTCTTCTGCTACTGCCGCATAAAGATCACGACTCGTCGCCATCGGAATCGCTACGACAGAGTTGCCAACGTGAGAGACAACATGCTCTTCATGGTACCGGTCGTCGATTGCCGGCTTGAATACTTGCACGGGCAGTTTGCCGTACTGCGCCCGTCTGACACGACGAATCAACTCTTCCGATTTCCCGGAAAACATACTGCCACAAATTACTTCGATCCAGCCGTACTGATTTATTACATGCATCATCGTCCGACACCGTCCTCTAAAAATAGTCACTTTAACGAGTATAGCCCGAAACGGTATCGAGAAAAAGGGTTGACTTCCGGAAATCAAAATTCATTTTTTCTTTCCCTAGAATTTTTGTCCTTTCATTCCAACTGCCCCCTATTTCCTGTACACTGAAGAAGAAGATTCTCACGAAAGAAGGTGTCCCCGATTCATCATCTCTTACATGACATCCTGCACCAATATGGTGCCCTTGGTCTCTCCGTCCTTCTCGCAGGTGGTATCGTGGGATTGCCGGTTCCTGATGAGACCCTGCTCGTTTTGTCCGGATTTTGGATGCATCAAGGCAATCTACCACTCGTCGGTACGATTCTCGCCGCTTACGCCGGCAGTTGCATCGGGATGACGATCAGCTATTTACTCGGATTAAAACTCGGTATGCCACTACTACACCGCGTTGGACCGAAAATGCGTATCTCAGAAAAACATATTCTTTCCGCTGAAGCCGGTTTTCGTCGTTACGGAAAATCGGTCTTGATCATCGGTTACTACATACCTGGTCTCCGCCAACTCTCTGCCTTTTTTGCAGGCGTCTCAAAAATGCCGTTTCGCGTTTTTGCGAGTTATGCGTATACAGGTGCCTTGATTTGGATCAGCGTGTTCTTAGGTGCCGGTTACTTCGTCGGCCGCCATCTCTCGTTCCATAAAGTCATGGACTATGTCTTGGCACATCCGGAAGTCATGCCCTATTTAATCGGGATTGCTGGCGGAATCGCCTTCTCGTTCGTCTTGAAGACGTATCTCACGTATCGTTCACAATTCAGTCTATACAAAAACAGCCTGCTTCCGTAATGGAGGCAGGCTGTTTTTTAAGAACCAACAAGTAATTACTTGCGGCCGTATTTTTTGTTGAAGCGATCGACACGACCATCTGCCGCGTTGAACTTTTGACGACCTGTGTAGAATGGGTGCGAGTCTGAAGACACATCCACACGGATGAGTGGGTACTCGTTACCATCTTCCCAAGTGATCGTTTCGTTCGAAGAACGAGTAGAACCGCTTAAGAATTTGTACTCAGTCGTTGAATCCATAAATACTACTTTGTTGTAGTTAGGGTGAATTCCTTGTTTCATGGTTGATTTCTCTCCTTCCGCCCTGGTTCATTTGCTGAGCCAGAGTAAGTTACCTTCCTATACTAAACGATTTTTTTATGCGTCGCAATAGTTATTTTTCTGTCGTCGTTTCCTTCTTGACGGTACGTGGTTTAGCTGGCGCGCGTCGGACCGCCTTCTTCTGTTCTTTCTCAAGTACGACGAAAAATTCTTCATTATTTTTCGTATCACGAATCTTACGCAGGAACGTATCGACGAACTCGTTCGACTCATTCATCGTCCGGCGAATCGCCCAAAGCGCATCAAGCTGCTCTTTCGGAAGCAACAGTTCTTCCTTCCGTGTACCGGACTTCCGAATGTCAATCGCTGGGAAGATTCGACGCTCTGACAACTTACGATCGAGATGCAGTTCCATGTTGCCGGTTCCTTTGAATTCCTCATAGATGACGTCATCCATGCGCGATCCTGTCTCGACGAGTGCTGTCGCAAGAATCGTCAAACTACCACCGTGTTCGATGTTTCGCGCTGCACCAAAGAACCGTTTCGGCTTATGGAACGCAGCCGGATCAATTCCGCCCGAAAGCGTCCGACCACTTTGCGGTACCGTTAAGTTATAGGCCCGTGTTAGACGCGTGATCGAATCCATCAAGATGACGACATCCTTCTTGTGTTCGACGAGCCGCATCGCCCGCTCGAGGACCAGTTCAGAAATTCGGACGTGGTTGTCCGGTGTTTCGTCAAACGTCGAGCTGACGACGTCTGCTCCTGGAACCGAACGCTCAATGTCCGTTACTTCCTCAGGTCGCTCATCAATCAAGAGAATGATTAGTTCGACATCCGGATGATTCTCCTGAATCGAGTTTGCGATTTCTTTGAGGAGTGACGTCTTCCCTGCTTTTGGCGGTGCGACGATCAAACCACGTTGACCAAATCCAACCGGTGCGATCATATCCATGACACGAACGGATAGATGGCGTGGTTCTGTCTCAAGTCGCATCAATCGGTCCGGATAAATTGGTGTCAGTGCCGGGAAGAATAAACGGTTACGGGCAGTATCCGGTGCTTCACCGTTAACGGCTTCCACGCTAAGTAACCCTTGGAACCGTTCGTTTTCCTTCGGTGGACGGACTTTACCTGTGACGACATCACCATTACGTAGATTAAAGCGTCGGATTTGAGATGCTGCGATATAAATATCTTCAGAGGATTGGGAATAATTGATAGGACGAAGGAAGCCAAAGCCACCATCGTTTTGCATTTGTGGATTGCCAGGGATGACTTCGAGTACCCCTTCGAGGAAATAAAGACCAGTCGATTCAGCCTGTGCTTTTAAAATCTTGAACATCAACTCGCGTTTACGGGCTTCCCGGTATTGTGGGACATTTTTCGTCTTTGCGATTTCATAAAGTTCTTTTAATGTCAGTTGGCTCAATTGAGCCAGTGTATAGGAACGTTCTGGTTTATCTTTTTTATCAGTTGTTGGCATGTTCTTCACCTATTCTTTATAAATTCAACTGCATTCAGCATACTTCCATACATACATCAGGAGGTATGTAATTTTATTCGTGAACTAAAGGTATCATATTTTTTTGAATTCGTCGTCAACAATCCTTTGCGTTTCTTACTTTGTAATATTCAAGGATATTATTTCAGTTATGTTACAAAAACATCTGTTTTGTCTTCTAACTGAAAAAACGTTTTCAAGTGTGCGCATGCTAAGATATTCCTGCAGACAAAATTCTTACACAGTTGTAAGGTTCACTGCTTAACCAAACACTTAATGATTTCATCATATAACTTACGGACGCAACACACTACATTAAACGGAGGAATTCTTAACATGAAACGTTTTCTAGCATCGATCGCGACAGCAGCCTTAGTGGTTTCAGGTCTTACATCAGTGGGTACAGGTAAAGTTGAAGCAGCAACAGTCACGAAAGTCAAGATCACGGACAACGGTCTTCGTGTTCGGACAGCACCTTCTACGAAAGCAAGCATCGTCGGGAAAGTCAACGCTGGTCAAGTCTTTACATATAAAGGCAAGTCAGGCAGCTGGACAAAAATCTCATACGGCGGCAAAACACGTTATGTCTTCTCACAATACACAAAGACATACAAATCATCTTCAAGCGCTAAAAAAACAACGAGCACATCTTCTAAACGGACTAAAATCCTAAGCGAAGCAGCAAAACATAAAGGTACACCATATGTATGGGGCGGAACGACGACTCGTGGATTCGACTGCTCTGGTTTCACAAGCTATGTCTACAAGAAAGCGGCTGGTAAAACATTACCACGTACGTCTTCTTCACAATATTCTTCTTCTAAGAAAGTCAGCGTTTCTAAAGTACAGCCAGGAGATCTTGTCTTCTTCTCACACGGTAGCGGCATTCAACACGTTGGGATCGCAACAAGCAAGTCAAGCATGGTCAACTCAGAAACAGGTGGCGTTAAATACTCAAGCTTCAAATCAGGGTACTGGGGTTCACGCCTTGTCGGCGCAGGATCTTACCTATAATTCATCATCTCAAAGCGGTTGAGCATTGGCTCGATCGCTTTTTTTCATCGAATCGATTACAGGAGGAGGGAATCGGATGCATGTCTTAATCACAGGTGCTTCAAGAGGTCTTGGTCGTGAATTTGCTTATCTGCATGCCAAGCAAGGGGATCACGTCTTGCTCGTCGGACGCGATGCGACAGCACTCTTCGAAACGAAGTTCCATGTCGAGCGACTCGGGGGAACGGCAACCGTCTTTCCGTATGACTTAACGCAGCCGACGCATCGTCTCGCACTATTTCGGGCAACGGAACAGATTCCGGTCGACTGCGTCATCAACAACGCCGGGATCGGCGTCTTTGGTTCTTTCCTTGAGACCTCGTTCGAAGACGAGTCCCGGATGATTGCCTTGAATATCGAAGCATTAACACACGTGACGAAGGTCTATGCCTCTCGCATGAAAGCACAGGGAATCAAAGGACGTATCGTCCATCTCGCATCAACGGCTGCGTTTGAAGGGGGTCCATGGCTGAGTGTTTATTACGCAACAAAGGCCTACGTCCTTCATTTCTCGGAAGGATTGACGGAAGAACTCGCACAAGACGGTATCCAAGTCAGCGTTGTCTGTCCAGGCGCGACCCATACCGGCTTCGAATCAGCAGCAAATCTTGAACAGTCACGCTTGTTCTTGCGACCTGGTGTCATGGATGCTCCGACGGTTGCGCGCATCGCCTACCGCGGCTATATGAAGGGGAAAACGTTCATCGTTCCTGGCTTCGGGAATGCCTGGTATATCTTTTCGACGCGTTTTCTACCGCGTCGGTACGTCACCCGACAAGCAGGAGAAGTCCAGCGTCCGCGGTGATAGTTATAATGTTCATTATTTCAATATTTATGACGTTCATCCTCAACTCCTACAGGAAAAGGAAACGAGTTCAACGTTTCCGTCAGGGTAAGGTAAGACCCGACATTTCGCATAAGTTGCGAGATGTCGCGGCTTACCTCCCGCCTGAGGAAAGTGAGGATATGAACGTTATCAGTTTTAAACATCATCAAAAAAGAGTTGGCCTTCCGGAAATCATCCGTAACGCCAACTCTTTTTGTGTGGATTCAGACGTCCTTTTTGAGGAGTCAGTCTGTTTTACTTAATGACGAGCTTCGGTTTTTTCTTGAACGAATGAATACCTTCGACGAAACGTACCGTTCCGGATTTTGCACGCATGACGACAGAGTGTGTCTGACCGCCTTGCGCCGTGAACTGAACACCTTTCATCAATTCACTGTCCGTGACGCCTGTCGCAGCAAAGATACAATCGTCTCCTGAAACGAGATCATCCATCATAAGGATCTTCGATGGATCTTCAATGCCCATCTTCTTGCAACGCTCGACCTCGGCATCGTCTGCCGGTAACAAGCGTCCTTGGAGCTCACCACCGAGGCATTTCAAGGCAACGGCAGCAAGAACGCCTTCCGGTGCACCACCTGAACCGAGCAGGATATCAATCCCCGTATGCGGGAACGCCGTGTTGATCGCAGCAGCGACGTCACCGTCACCGATCAAGCGAATCCGCGCCCCTGTTGCCCGAATCCGTTGAATGATTTCTTCATGACGTTCGCGATCCAGAATCGAGACGACGACGTCTTCGATTTCTTTGTTCTTCGCCTTCGCTACGGCTGCGATGTTTTCTTCGATCGTCGCATCCAGACTGATGTGTCCTGCCGCTTCCGGGCCGACTGCGATCTTATCCATGTACATGTCCGGTGCATGAAGTAAATCTCCTGCATCCGCGACCGCGAGAACAGCAAGTGCGCCCCATGTTCCTTTTGCGACGATGTTCGTTCCTTCCAGCGGATCGACGGCGACGTCGAGTCGTGGTCCATACCCATTTCCTAGCTTTTCTCCAATGTAAAGCATCGGTGCTTCATCCATCTCGCCTTCCCCGATGACGACGGTTCCTTTCATCGGAATTGTATCGAAGACATCACGCATCGCGCTTGTTGCCGCATCATCCGCTTCATTCTTCAATCCTTTTCCCATCCAGCGTGCAGAGGCGAGTGCTGCTGCCTCCGTGACGCGTACCAGTTCCATTGATAGACTTCTCTCCATGTGTATGTCCCCTCTCCCTTGTTACAAATCGGTCAAATCGTTTCACGCCATACGAGGGCGCCAAGTTCCTTCAACTTCTGATCAAATCGTTCGTAACTCTGGTCAAGCACTTCTGCATGGTGCAGCGTCGTCTCCCCTGAAGCGAGAAGTCCCGCCAAGACAAGTGCTGCGCCACCGCGTGGGTCCGGTGCCTCGATTTCCGTACCAAGTAAGGATTCGCCACCACGAATGATGATTGAGGCGTCTTCATGCGTGATTCGAGCATTCAAGCGTCGTAACTCCTGCACATGCCGGAAACGCTGCGGATACAACTTATCGACGACGATACTTGCTCCTTTTGCTTGCAGCAACGCTGCCGAGATGACAGGCTGTAAGTCGCTCGGGAATCCACCGTAGTGGAAGACACGAATATCGACCGGCTTCGTCTCCTGAAACGTCGCCGTGACGGAATCATCCGTTGCTTCGATCAACGCACCGTACCGCTCGAGTTTTTGGATGACGCTCTCGAGATGAAGCGGAATGACGTTATCGACGGTGACGCGTCCAAGTGCCGCCCCCATCGTCAAGAACGTTCCTGCCTCCATTCGGTCCGGAATCAAGGTATGCCGGCAACCACTTAGTTGCGATACGCCCTTGATTCGAATCTCGTCCGTTCCTGCCCCTTTGACGCTTGCCCCCATGTTCGTCAACATCGTACTGACGTCGATGACTTCCGGGTCGTAGGCGGCGTTTTCGATGACAGTCGTTCCTTCAGCGAAGACAGCGACGAGTAAGGCACTGATCGTCGCTCCGAAAGACGGGAGATCGAGGTAAATTCGGTTACCGACGAGACGATCGACGCGCATGTAATGGACGCCTTGCTCGTTACGTACAGAAACACCTAGACGCTCTAGTGCTTTGATGTGTAAATCGATCGGTCGTGGTCCGATGGCATAACCTCCAGGAAGACCGACGACTCCTTGTTTGAATCTGGCTGCCAGAACGCTCATGAGGTAGATCGATCCGCGTAACTTGCGCGTCTCCGCACCAGTCAACGGCATCGATTCGACCCGGCTTGGATCAATCGTCACCATATCGCCTTGACGTGTCACGACCGCGCCGAGCGTCTCCAAAATCTCGATCATCGTCGCGACGTCGCCAATCTCCGGCACGCCTTCAAGAACGACCGTTTGATCCGTCAGGAGGGCTGCAGCAAGACACGGGATGGCGCTTTGCTTCGAACCACTGATTGATACGGTTCCTTCTAGGCGTTGTTGCCCTACGATATGCAAAATGTCCACGTTCCATCAACCTTTCTCTTCGCTACGATTATTGCTGCGTTTTTTCCCAGTCCGCGAGGAACTTTTCGATCCCTTGCGTCGTGAGTGGGTGGTGTGTGAGTGACTCGATGACCGAGAACGGAATCGTCGCGATGTCTGCGCCCGCAAGAGCAGCGTTCGTGACGTGAACCGGGTTCCGGACCGATGCCGCGATGATCTGTGTCGGAATATCATGTACGACGAAAATTTGAGCAATCGTCTCGACGAGCCCCATTCCATCTTGGCCGATGTCATCTAGACGACCGAGGAATGGTGATACGTATGTCGCACCAGCACGGGCTGCGAGTAACGCTTGGTTCGGATTGAAGATCAATGTGACGTTCGTCGTGATCTTCTCTTTTGAAAGGGCTGCGACTGCTTCGAGTCCTGCCGGAGTCATTGGAACCTTAACCGTAATGTTCGGTGCAATTTGGGCAAGTTCCTTCCCTTCACGAATCATTCCTTCTGCATCGAGCGCGATGACTTCAGCGCTAACAGAGACGTCCCCGACGATTTCACAGATTTCACGAAGTCGTGTATGGAAATCGACGCCTTCCTTAGCGACGAGCGACGGATTCGTCGTGACACCATCTAAAATCCCCATTTTATGTGCTTTCTTGATGTCTTCTACGTTTGCTGTGTCAATGAAAAATCTCATCTTTCTCGTTCCCCTTTCATCCCTTGAAATCGCTTACGACTCTATTATAGGTTTTTTTCACGAGAAGTCCTACTGTTTTCCATTGAATATATGTTCACATGATATGAAAAAAGCACGGTAGACCGAAGTCTACCGCACTTTAAAGAGGAGTCGATTAAGCTTTGTTGCTTGAACCGAACTCACGCATCTTACCGATGACAGTTTGTTTGATTGCTTCACGACCTGGTGCGATGAATACGCGTGGGTCATATGCTTCTGGTTTCTCAGCTAACACTTCACGAACGACTTTCGCGAATGAGATTTGGTTCTCTGTGTTAACGTTGATTTTTGAAGTTCCGAGTGAGATCGCTTTTTCGATATCGTGTGTCGGAATTCCAGTTCCACCGTGAAGAACGAGTGGGAGGTTTGTCGCATCACGGATTTCTTCCATCTCTTTGAATCCGAGGTTTGGTTCACCTTTGTATGGTCCGTGAACAGAACCGAGTGCAGGAGCAAGCGTGTCGATTCCAGTTTCTTTGACGATGCGTACACACTCGTCAAGTTTCGCGTACATGACATCACCGATGACGTCGTCTTCTTGTCCGCCAACTGTGCCAACTTCCGCTTCTACTGAAACGCCTTTAGAGTGAGCGTATTCAACAACTGCTTTTGTTGTTTCGATGTTTGTGTCGATCGGGCTGTGCGAATCATCGATCATGACAGATGTAAATCCAGCGTCGATCGCTTCTTTACATTTCTCAACGCTCGAACCGTGGTCGAGGTGGATTGCAACTGGAACTGTGATTTTCATGTCGTGTACAAGACCTTCAACCATTTTCACGACAGTGTAGAATCCGCCCATGTGGCGTGCTGCACCTTCAGATACTCCAAGGATGACTGGTGACTGCTCTTCTTGAGCCGCACCGAGAATCGCTTGTGTCCACTCGAGGTTGTTGATGTTGAATTGACCTACTGCATACTTACCTTCGAGAGCTTTGTTTAACATGTCTGTCATAGATACTAATGGCATAATGACATCCTCCTCTGTTTTGATCGCTGCTTACACGAACTCGTGCAATTTCAGACTGATTATAACATACTGATTCATCGGAACGTACAGCATTTCGCTCGGTTTTTTGGTTTGTGACGGCGACGTGAAAGATTAACCGCTTACATCGTGAGAAATTTGCACAGTCACTTCTTTTTTTAATTCAAAGATGTCAAATGGCTTTCCGAAGAAGGCGACAACCCCTAATCGTTTCGCTTCTTCCATCGCTTCTTTTTCACCGAGTGCCGTCATTAAAATCGTCCGGACACGTCGTCCGATCCGGTCCTGATGACGCAACACTTCGATCCCAGTCCGCCCCGGCATGTTGACATCCATCAACAATAGATCGTACGCTTTTTCCTGTAAGTAGACGATCGCTTCCTCTCCATCGACGGCGACGTCCGTTTCATACCCTTCTGCCCGGAACAATTGCGCAAGCAAATTCCGGATTCCCGGCTCATCCTCGACGATCAACAATCTGCCTTTCATCTCTGCCACTCCCCCTCTAGTTATTTCCATTCTACACTAAAGCAAAACTTGCTTTATACTGTCCTTGAGAGAAACATAGAAAGGATGAAGAAAAATGATGAAAATCTTAGCTACACAATTCAACGGAAAATTGCAAACGCTCGCAAAACAGGAAGACGAACTATTCGATGTCGTCCGTCTACTCGCACAAGCGCTCGTCGGAGAAGGCACGGTCTACGTCGACGCTTACGGCGAATGTGAAGGACTCTATCCGATGCTCTCAGAAGGACCAGACCAGATGAAACGCGTTACGAAGATCAAGGATCGAAAGACCTTGCACGCTGTCGATCGTGTCTTAATCTTCACGCCGGATACGGAACGTTCGGATCTCCTCGCTTCTCTTGCCCGTTACGACGCATGGCATACGCCTTATGCGATTGTCACACTCAGTGACGTGACGGAAACGCTCGAGCGTTCGATTGCTCCGCTTGCATTGAAGTTCAATAAAGGATTGCTTCCGGCAGAGGACGGTTCACGCCACGGACTACCGAGTCTTGCCCTTTGTGCGTTCCTCTTGACGCATATCTTGACGCAACTCCAAGAGATGACGGAAGAGTGGGATTGACGTTTTTCTTCTATAATATGCAGTTCTTAATCTAACCAATCAAAAAAGACGCGGTGACCTTCTATGATGCTGAAGGTTACCGCGTCTTTAATTATCTTTCTTATTCACCAAGTGATGCTTGGATGAAGTCATGGAAGAGTGCTTGTGGGCGTTCTGGACGTGAGATCAATTCTGGGTGGAACTGACACGCGACGAACCATTTGTGTTCTGGAATTTCGATGATCTCAACGAGACGACCGTCTGGGCTCGTACCTGAGAAGACCATGCCGTTTGCTTCGAATTGCTCACGGAATTCGTTACCGAACTCATAACGGTGACGGTGACGTTCGTAGACGAGTTCGCTTGAATACGCGGCACGCGCTTTCGTTCCGTCTTCGAGTTTACATGGGTAGAGTCCGAGACGGAGCGTACCACCGAGGTCCTCGATGTCTTTTTGTTCTGGCAACAAGTCGATGATCGGGTATGGTGTCGCTGGGTCGATTTCCGCTGAGTGTGCGCCTTCAAGGTTGAGGACGTTACGTGCGAATTCAACTGTTGCGAGTTGCATCCCGAGACAGATACCGAAGAACGGTACGTTGTTCTCGCGTGCGAAACGTGTCGCTTCGATTTTCCCTTCGATACCGCGTTCGCCGAATCCACCAGGAACGAGGATTCCGTCTGCCGAACCAAGCAATTCGTTGACGTTTTCACGCGTCACGTCTTCTGCGTTGATCCAGTCGATTTCGATGTCACTGTTGAAGGCAAATCCAGCGTGTTTTAATGCTTCTGCGACCGAAATGTACGCATCACGCAATTCGACGTATTTCCCGACGAGTGCGATCTTCGTCGTCTTCTCGAGGTGCGTCACTGTGTGAACGAGTTGTTTCCAAGCCGTCATGTCAGCAGCTGGTGTATCGAACTTGAAGTAGTCACAGACGAGTTGGTCCATACCTTGGCGTTGCAAGTTGAGTGGTACTTCATAGAGTGTCGATGCATCTTGTGCTTCGATGACTGCTTCCGGACGTGTGTCGCAGAAGAGAGCAATTTTATCTTTCATCTCTTGTGGGACTGGGTGCTCCGCACGTAAGACGATGATATCTGGTTGAATACCGTAGCTACGGAGTTCTTTGACACTGTGTTGTGTCGGTTTCGTCTTGAGCTCACCTGCTGCTGCAAGATACGGAACGAGCGTACAGTGAACGTACATGACGTTTTCTTTCCCGATATCGTTTTTCACCTGACGAATGGCTTCGATGAACGGAAGCGATTCGATATCCCCTACTGTTCCACCAATCTCTGTGATGACGACGTCAGCGCCCGTTTCTTTTCCAGCGCGGAAAACGCGATCCTTGATTTCGTTCGTGATGTGCGGAATGACTTGGACCGTTCCACCGTTGTAGTCGCCACGGCGTTCCTTCTTGAGGATCGTCGAGTAGATACGTCCAGACGTGACGTTTGCGTTCTGGCTCAAGTTGATGTCGATGAAACGCTCGTAGTGACCAAGGTCAAGGTCCGTCTCCGCGCCATCATCCGTGACGAATACTTCCCCGTGCTGATACGGGCTCATCGTACCCGGGTCGATGTTGATGTACGGGTCGAATTTTTGGATCGTGACGTTGAGGCCACGGTTTTTCAAGAGACGAGCGAGCGATGCAGCTGTGATCCCTTTACCGAGTGACGATACGACGCCACCTGTTACGAAAATATACTTTGTCATGTTAAATATTGCTCCCTTCTCTAATTCACATCTCAACAATACAGAGGTGGTAAAAACAAAAAAGCAAAAGTGCCCCCATTGGAATAGGAGACACTTTTGCTGAAATAAGCACGTTGCTTAAAGAAGCCCATGACTAACTTACGTCATTCGGAAAACTTCGTCAAGCCTAATTTTTCAAAGAAAAATTTCCGTGCTCGTTCGTCAGCCGTCAACGAAAAAACTGCCATTTCTATAGGGAAATAGCAGCTGTACAGTTGTGGTTGATCGTGCTTAGACTTCCTCTTCTTCTTCGAAGTCTTCTAAGTCTTCTTCGTCGAGATCGTCATCGAGATCATCGATGGCTGCGACTTTTTTGAACGTATCATCGTCTTCGCTGTCGTCAGCTGAATCATAGTCCGCTGTCTTCGCGAATGTATCGAGATCGTCTTCGATCGTCTCGAACTCATCTTCTTCTGCATCATAGTTGAACTCTTCTTCAAACTCATCGAGTTCTCCACGTTGACGCGCTTCGATGACGAGATCCTCATCCGACTTATCGAACGGATACCAAGCGCGGAGTGACCAACGGTTCGCTCCGACGTTGACGAAGTTTCCATCGATGTTCATGTCTGTATAGAGTTGAGCAAGTTTCTCGAACTTGTCTTCTTCATCTGTAAACGTATGGTACTTTTCGATTTCTGACGTGATGTCATCGAACGTGATTGGCTGTTCGCCAGCTTCTTGCAACATTTCGTTGACGAATTCGATCAGCGAAAGATCAGTAATCTCTTCTTTACTTAAACGGCTGAGGCTCATTGTGACGGCCACTTCCTTTCATTTGCGTTCAATCCATTACTTCTCATTATACGCAAAACGGCTTTTAAAAATCCAGTCTCTATTTAAAAAAAGCTCGAATTGATTCTCGATTCGTGTTTTTCCCACTCCCGAAAAAGGAATATCCAAGGGAGAAGAAGGAGGAATGACAGATGGAGATGACAATCGAACGGGTCAACGATTTTGATGACTTCAACTGGTTACCAATCTTATCAAAGAGTACACAGGAAGGCTATCCCTTCATCGAACGGATGCTACGTGAACGCCGAAATGAAACGTATCGAGAAGACGGAGAAGCAATGTTCGTCGTTTTGTCGCTCTCCGGTCACGTCATTGCGTGCGGGGGTTATATGAAACAAACCGACGCGATCGACGTCGGTCGGATTCGTCATGTCTACGTCTTACCGGAAATGCGACATCACGGTGTCGGTACGCAACTGCTTGAGAAAATCATTCCAGAAGCGCTGTTGACGTATTCCGAGCTCTGGCTCTATACGGACGATGCCAGTACATTTTATGAACGATTTGGTTTTGAGCCGTATACGGCAACTAAGGTGACACATCGACTTTTAAAGCATGCATTCGTCCAACCTTAAGTGTCTTGGATTGACATATCGAGAATCATCGATTAGTTTAAGCGTATGACAAATCAAGTGGATCTATTCAAGGCATTATCGAACGAGGTACGTCTTGATATCTTACGCTGGCTCAAGGATCCCGAGACTCATTTCAATAAGCCGACGGCCCATCTCGCGACGAATCTGTCGGACAAGGGAGGCATCTGCGTCGGAGATATCCAAGAGAAGGCGAACTTATCTCAATCGACCGTCTCCCAATATCTTGCGATGTTGCAAAAAGTCGGATTGCTCGAATCCGAACGTCACGGCAAATGGACGTATTACCGGCGAAATGAAGAAAAAATCCAGGAGCTTGCAGCGTACCTCAAAGGAGAACTTTGATCCGTTCTCCTTGCCTTACATATCGACATTTCTCGATATTTAGATTCGTGAAAGGATGAATTCTGTTGAAAATCGTGTATTACGTACTCGCGTTACTTGCGGGTATCGCTTTAAGTGTCGAAGGAGCCATCTATGGTGAACTCGGGAACTTCGTCGGAAAACTCGAAAGTAGCTTTTATAATTTCTTCGCCGGTACGATCATCATCGGACTGATCGTCCTCTTCTTCGGAAAAGGTTCACTCGGCTATACATTCCGTGCACCGAAATGGACCTTGCTCGGTGGTCTGCTCGGTAGCATCTACTTGACGATCCTGATCATCAGCATCCCGCTCGTCGGTGTCGGTCTCGCCATGATCAGTGTCATCATCGGACAGATGATTGCCAGCATGGTCATCGAACATTACGGCTGGCTCGGTAGTCCGAAACGTCCGATCAATCGTGACAAGCTGACGGCTTCTGCTTTGATGCTCGTCGCTCTATTTCTCATCTTTTAAGGAGGTTCGCTCGTGAATATTCTATTACTCGGTTTTACATTACTCGGCGGCGTGATGCTGAGCGCCCAGTCCTCGATCAACGGTGCCTTCAGTCAAAAGGCAGGGGCTCTCGAAAGTACGTTCCTGACTTTTTTCACCGGAATGCTGATTCTCGCACTCGCCATCTTGTTCTTTGGTCAAGGGAACGTCTTGCTCTTGCTTGAAGCACCACGTTGGCAACTCAGTGCCGTCTTGTTCGGCGTCAGTTATCTCTTCCTGACGATTCTTGCTGTCCCGCAAATCGGTGTCACGGCAGCTAGTATCGCGACCGTCATCGGTCAACTCGCAGCAGGTATGGTCATTGATCACATCGGTGCGTTCGGTGGCGTCGTCGTTCCGCTCAACGGAAAACGTCTGCTTGGTCTGCTTACGATGCTTGCTGCGCTTTACTTCGTCTATCGCGGGAACACACGTAAAGACGTGTCGGCTTCATCTGATTCGATGGCATCGTAACGATTGTCCTCACGATTCGTTCACGCGCTTTCCTCAGTCGAGACACAAGCCAGTCTCGGCTGTCAGTGACAGCCGACCCGGGTCTTGTTTATCTCTGACAGCGCAAAATCTTGCGCTTTTTCCTGTAGGAATTGCGTGAACAACGTGAGTCCTGCTGTTTCTCATGATCTATCAAAATAGAACATAAAAAACCGAAATGCTGAAGTATATTCACTTCAGCATTTCGGTTTTTTCGTGTCGAACGATCCGTTGATGAACGTGCAAGACGAAGACTCCTGCGGGAAAAGCGGAATGGGTGAGACCCCGTAGGCGCGAATGCGGCGAGGAGGCTCGCCTTCCGCCCGCGGAAAGCGAAGTCTTGCACGAGAATCAACACTTGTATTTTATAAATACCTTATTGCCCCAGCTGTTGTCTCTTAAGTAAGCGCAACGCTTCCGTCGCAAGACGATGATCTGCTTCCTGCGATAGACCGGAAACGGTGATCGTACCAACGACACCGACTCCTTCGATCCGGATCGGGAACGATCCACCGGCATCGGCATAATCAGATGGCGAGACCGCATACATCGAGTGGTACGAGCGATGTTTACTCTCATTATACCGACGCATGTAGAGCGAGCTATAGCCATGCCGTAAGACGACGTTCGATTTCCGGCGGATCCACTCTTCCTGATCCGGTGCCGTACCGTCGAGCGCCGCGTAATATAAACGCTGTCCATTCCGTTTGATTTCAACGGCGATCGATAAGTTCTCCTTCATCGCCCGTCCGATCAATTCATGTCCCATCCCGATCGCTTCCGTATTCGTCAAGGACGTCAAGACGAGTTCGTCCTCTTCCGCTAGCAACACCTTCAATTCTTCCATGCATCCCATTCCTTTCGTAAGAGGCGTCGTCCTTCATCACTGCTGATACGTACTGCTTCAATCAAACGCATCGTTTTTTCCGCGTCGCGTAAATCGACAGGTACTCGTCCCCTGCGAAGTCCTTCCGCCAACTGTTCATAAAACGTCGCATAACTGCCTGGAAGTGTCGCGAGACGCTCGACTGGCTGATCAGCGATTTGAAGGTAACCGTAGGAATCTACTTCATCTTCACCGAGCTGTTCGTTCACCGGATGACCTTTCGCAAGCCGTCCTTCTTGCGGGTCCATTCCGTATTTAATGTAACTGCCGCGCGTCGCATGAAACTCGAAACGTGGTGTTGGTCCTTGAATGAAGGACGTCGAACGGAGAATGACACGACGCGTCCCGTAGTGCAACGTGATATGGAAACCATCATCGACGACAGCACCGTCACGTTGCAGGTAGACGTCGCCCGTGAGTGCATCAGGTTCTCCGAATAAGGCAAGTGCTTGATCGAGTAAGTGTGAGCCGAGATCAAACAGGATGCCGGCGCCACTTCCCGCTTGTTCCCGCCAGCGTTCCCGAACGACCGGGCGATAGCGATCAAAGCGTGATTCGATGACTTGCCAGTCGCCGATCTCGTTCATTTCCATCAATTGTTCAAGTGTCAGGAAGTCACCGTCAAAGCGACGATTTTGATAGACGGCGACTTGAACGCCGTGTTGTTTCGCTAACGTTTGCAGCGCCAGTGCTTCTTCGATTGTTACGACAGCCGGCTTTTCGAGTAAGACGTGCTTTTTTGCTTCAATCGCTTGTTTTGCCATTTCGAAATGGAGTGCCGTTGGTGTCGTGATGATGACGAGCTCCGTGTTCTCATCCTGTAAGGCTTCAGCAAGTGTCGCGACGACCGTCGCCTCACTGAAATAGCGCGCTACCTGTTCCGGTCGACTGGAGACGACTTGTGTCACTTCAAATGCCGGTAATGCCTGTAAGAACGGAACGTGGAACGTCACCGCTGAAAAGCCGAATCCGACGAGCGTTGTTTGAATCGGGTTCATGTTGTTTCCTCCTCTGTCACGTCGAGATCGACATGATAATGATCTAGTCGTTCTTGCCACGTTGCATCTGGAACTTGATCGGTAACGAGCACATCGATTTGCTCCCAGTCACAGACCTTATGAAAAAAACGCTTATTGAATTTCGTATGGTCTGCGAGGACGATGACACGGGTCGCACTTCGAATCATCGCTTTCTTTACGACCGCTTCTTCGAGTTGTTCCGCAAAAAGTCCTTCTTCCGTCAATCCACATGCTCCAAGAAAAACACAATCAACTTGATAATTCAGGATGTCGTCTGCCGTCTTGATCCCACTCAAGCTACGCGCATGCCGGTCGAAACGTCCTCCCGTGACGTACAGCTCAATATCCGTGCGAGCTCCGACATAGTCTGCGATATCGAGGGAGTTCGTGATGACTTGTAGTGGATATGGCGGAAGTGCTCGTGCCATCTCAGATACCGTCGTTGCAGCATCGAGCAATAAGCGATCGTTCGCTTGGACGTGACGCGCTGCACGCTGCCCGATCCGCCGTTTTTCCGGTTTCTCTGTCCGCTGTTCATATGCAAGCGTTCCACCAGCACGGACTAATCCATTCTTAACGCGAATGATCTCCCCTTCTTGTTCGAGGACGATGACGTCACGACGTGCAGTATCTCGTGAAATCTGATACTCCTGCATCAATTGATCGAGCGAAATTTCAGGACTCGTCTTGATCCATTCCCGCATCTGTTGCAACCGTTCGATTTGCCCCATCGATTCCTGCCTCCTTTTTCTTTATATTAAGTTTTTTCATTACAATATGCAATTTTAATGCAAATAGTTCAACAGTAATTCGGGTAAATAATAGAAGACTACTACTTTCAGAACGGAGGAATTGATATGCAAACGATGTTGATCACGGGTGCTTCTTCCGGTATCGGTCTTGCAACGGCGCGGCGATTCGCAGACGCCGGATGGTTCGTCTACGCTGGTGTCCGGAGTCCAGACGAAATGACCGTGTCATTACCGACGCTTACCTTCTTGCCGCTCGATGTGACGGATGAAACAAGCGTGAAAGCAGCCGTTCGTCAAATTGAACAAGAAGTCGATCATCTCGACGTCGTGTTCTGTAATGCCGGTCATGGTTTGCTGCGCGCACTCGGTCAAGCGACGAGTTATGAAATCAAGCAACTCTTCGAAACGAACGTCTTCGGTGTCATCCGAACGATCGAAGCTTGTCTCCCCTTACTCAAACAAGCACCGGACGGTAGTCACTTACTCGCGACTTCAAGCGTCAGTGGTCTCGTCGGTCAACCGATGAATGAACTGTATTGTGCCAGTAAGTTTGCGATCGAAGGGCTGTTCGAAAGTCTTGCGACCTACTATAAACCGTACTTCAACATCGACGTCACCCTGATTGAACCAGCCGCCGTCGAGACGAACTTTACCGCAACTGTGCTCGATCAACTCGAACGGACGGGCGGCTTACACGAAGACGACTTCAAACCGATCATCACGGCCTATTTGCAGACGTATCGGACGCGACATGCCGATCGCCAATCGGCAGAAGCTCTGGCTGAGGTGATCTTCGAGGTCGTCCACCGTGACGAACGTCCGTTACGGATCCGGACGACAGAAGCCGATGAACATTTCGTCGCCCATAAGACACATCATGATCCGTCAGGTCTCGAAGGGATCGCCAAAATACGACGACTGACATTAAATCTCGACTGATTTCCCTTTTTTTGAAATTTCAATCCGCCTAAGCAATCTTCGCCCACTATACTGAGACTATCTACCTAAAAATTATCTAGAAGGGCGGAACGCCATGCCATCCTTGTTTCTTTTTACGATCGTCTATCTGATTCCGACCTTCATCATGTTCTACATGTCGATTGATATATTTTTACGCAATCCATCACGTCCGCAACACCGACTGCTTAGCTTATTCACGTTCGCTTACGGGATGTTGTTCCTTGGTGAATTTTTCCGGAATGCCTCCCCGATCGAGTTTAGTCCGGCATTCGTGACCTACTGGTTCGGAAATGCTGGTCTGATCGTCTTCAGTACATCGCTCCACTTCATCTTTCGCGTCTCGAATTTGTGGAAACGAATGCCACGTTTACTGTACCCATGGATCTTCTATCTTCCGATGGGCGTCGTGCTGACGACATACGTATTCCAGACGAACGTCATCAACAGTCAGCAATTCACACAGGTCGGACAGTTCATCTATCCTGAATTCAACACACAATATCTAGTGACGATGACGATCGGGAACATCTTCCATCTCCTCGTCATCGGTCTGCTCGTGTACGCACGGACACACTTGAAAGATGCGCGTCGTGGCATTATCAACGTCTTACTCAGTGTCGCGATTCTCGTTCTCGCGTGGGATATCGTCTTCGGCTACTGGTCGTTCTACGGCATCATGCCACCGTATGCCTATATGTATGGCGGTTTGTTCTGGGCAGGAGCACTGGCAATCGCAATGCGCCGATTCGATTATCTCGCGTCCTATCAGAAGCGTTTCGCGACGCTCTACAATTTGAATCCTTCGGCAATCCTGCTGCTCGACCGGGATGGACGAATCGAGAGTGCCAACCCAGCCGCTCATCGGCTGTTTGAGACCGATGACTTAACGGCATGTACGTTTTCGACCTACTTGCCGGATAAAAAACAAGCCGATTGGTCGCTGCATTATATGACGCACTTTTTATCGCAACGTAAGTTCAATGAATTCGAGACGAAGATTTTGACAGCACAACAACAAGAACGCTACGTCGTCATGGATGCCGATTTCGTCTTCATCGAACAAGAGCTGCACGGGATGCTGTTGATTCGTGATATCCAGTCCTTCAAGGAAGCGGAGCAGACGATTCGTTTCTTCGCCTACCACGATCCGTTGACGAAGATTGCGAATCGCCGGAGCTTTTATGAACGTGCAGCGCAAGAGTTACTCGAGCTTGATCATATCGCGATCATCGTCGTCGACCTCGATGGTTTCAAAGCCATCAACGATACGTATGGACATCAAATCGGTGACGCCTTCTTGATTCATATCGCTCGCCTACTAGAACATCATGCGGAACAGAATGGGTTCGCTGCCCGTGTCGGTGGCGACGAATTCTTCTTACTCTATCGTCATCCGTCTGTCGCTACGCTCCATGCCTATGCTGCGAATTTGTTGACGTACTTGCAAGACAACCCTTACCGGTTCGCTGAAGAAACCATTGAAATCCGAACGAGCATCGGACTCAGCTACTCACCCAATCACGGCGTCGATCTCGACACGCTGATTCAGCATGCTGACCAAGCGATGTATCGCGTCAAACATGCCGGAAAGAACGATTATTTCATTCATGATACGATGGACTCGACGCAACGATCCTAAAGGAGAGATTCCATGATTTCTGTACTGACGATTTTTTCACGCTTATTCAAGGGATTGCGCCGCGCCTTTCACTTATCTTACTTTCGTGGTCTATTGATTCTCTGCCTGTTGACGCTCGTCTCTGGAACGATCTTCTATAGCACGGAAGAAAACCTGTCGATGGTGGATGCACTTTACTTTTGTATCACGACACTAAGTACGGTTGGGCATCCAACATTCGTTCCAACGACGACGCTCGGTAAGGTCTTTACGATGGCATATATCACGATCGGCTGCGGGCTGTTCTTAACACTGATTGCCACGTTATCGTATGTCCTGATTAAACAACCGGAGGATGAATAAGGGGGAATGATCCATGCGCCAAGCTGCCATCCAAAATAATTTCGATTGGTGTCGCCTCGTCTGTGAGTCAGCCGGTTGCCGGGTGACGGAAACTGATTCGACCTGGCACGCTCAAGGAAGCGTACCGAGCTATTATCCGGAACTGATGGTCCGGCTTCCCCATCAGCGAATTGGTGTCACGGATGTCTACAGTATCAAGGACTGCACGGCAAGCTATGATTTCTCGAGTGCCGGTCTCAGTCATCTGTTCACAGCGGAATGGATGACCCGCCCTGCCATACTCGATCGCCGTGCTCTTCCCGTCGATTGGTCCGTCGTGACGGATCTCGATCAGTTCGCTCGCTTCCAGGCTATCCAGGCAACACCGGAGTTGCCCACAACGTTATGGCAACATCCCGCTGTCCGCTTCTTCTATTCGGAGGCGCAACAAGCAAGTTGCATCGCCTACTCGAATCAAGTGACGACCGGACTGACGTACGTCAATTCCGATTACCTCGACGAACGCTTATGGGATGATATCGCACGTTTGAGTTCAGCACATTTTCCCGGTCAATCGCTCGTCGGTTACGAGTATGGCGATCACCTGATCACAGCGCTTGAATCCGGCTTTGACGACGTTGGTCCACTCGCGATCTGGATTCGCACGACGCATGATCACACATGAAAAAACCGAACCGATTCCCTTCCTCTTGACGAAGATGAATCGGTTCGGTTTTTTTACATCAAGCGGCTAATGAATGCCGTTGCAATCCCGAAGTAGACGAGGAGCGATAAGATATCGTTCAACGTCGTGATCAATGGTCCGGATGCGATTGCTGGGTCAATCTTTAGGCGATGTAAGATGAGCGGAATGATTGTTCCAGCAAGTGTCCCAAAGATCAACGTGATGACGAGCGAACTGCCGACGACAAGTCCTAAGACGGCACTTCCTTGCCAGACGTAGGCGATGACGGCGATCAAGATACCACAAATGACACCAATGATTAAACCAACCCAGAGCTCCCGTAGGATCAACCGAGTCGCGACCCGCTTATCGACTTCACGCGTGATCAATCCGCGGACGACAACCGCGAGCGATTGGGTACCGGTATTTCCGGTCATACCAGCAATCATCGGCATGAAGAAGGCGAGCGCGACGACTTTTGAGAGCGTCTCTTCGAACTGACTGATGATTGATCCAGAGACGAGCCCGATGAACAGTAGCAAGACGAGCCACGGTAAGCGACGGGTCGCAGCAATCCACGGCTTCGTCTCGAAATCAATCGATTTACCGGATGCCGAGAGTTTCTCGATGTCTTCGTTTGCTTCTTCCCGTAAGACGTCAAGCGCATCATCGACCGTGATCAATCCAACGAGAATGTCGCCCTCGACGACGGGTAACGAGACGAGATCATAGCGTTCGAACAGTTGCGCGACCTCTTCCTGATCGGTCTCTGCCGCTACCCGAATCACCTTCGTCTCCATGACGTCACTAATCCGTTCCGTGTTTTCAGCTAAGATGACATCCCGGTATGAGATGACACCAACGAGTTCACTGAGTTGATTGACGACGTAGACATAGTTGATCGTCTCCGAATATTCGATGTAGTCGCGCATCTTCTCGACTGTCTCACCGACCGTGAAATCCTCTCCGACCCAGATGAACCGGTTCGTCATCAAGCGCCCTGCCGTTTCCGGTGGATACGTCAAGAGATTGCGGACGATCAGAGCCTCGTCCGTCCGCATGCTTCCAAGCAAGCGGTCAGTCTCTTCCGGTCCCAGTTCCTCGAGTAAATCCGCGACGTCATCGTTCTCCATTAAATCGAGGACGTGCCCGGCACGCTCGACGTCTAAACGACGTAAGACGGCGAGACGTTGCTCCCCTTCGAGCTCCTCGAGGACATCCGCCAATCGCTCGTGATCCAGATAGTCGAGGAGTCGTGCCTGATCGTCTTCGCCCAACTCTTCATACACTTGCGCGATATCATACGGATAGACCTCTTCGATGACTTGCTGTGCTTGCTCCCGCTTTTCCTTCGCGAGCGCATCGAGCAATAACCACTTCCATTGTTGTTCTGCTGTCTGACGCAATCTCCTCACCCCCATTACGATTCTGCCTTTTCATCTTAGCACGAGTTGATTCGCGATCGATATCGAAAAACAGTTGACATCTGTTTCCTATGGCTTTAAAGTTTGCCTTAAGGAAACATTATTTGTAGACCGAATCTTTTTCCAGTGATTGGAGTTAAAATTTTTACCCTTTTTTTGCCCTAAGGAAACTTTCCTTCTATATACCACAAAACCAAAGGAGTGATCATTCATGTACGCCCTTGACGTTGATCGTCTCACCGTCTCTTATTTTGATACCCATGCACTCGACGGAGTGTCCGTTCGCCTCCCGGTCGCTTCGTTGATTGGCATCATCGGACCGAACGGTGCTGGTAAATCCACATTCTTAAAAGCCGTCCTCGGTCTGATCCCGGCTCGTATCGAGCAGTTACGCGTGCTCGACCAATCACTCGAAGACGTCCGGTCACGCGTCGCTTATGTTCCACAACGAAGTGCAATTGATTGGGATTTCCCGGTTCGTGTGCAGGACGTCGTGTTGATGGGCTGTTATCCGAAGCTCGGCTTATTCAAACGACCATCGAAAGCACAAAAAGCGTTCGCCATGGATTGTCTCGAACGCGTCGGTATGTCCGATCATGCTGAACGCCAAATCGGTGAACTGTCAGGCGGACAGCAACAACGGGTCTTTCTGGCGCGTGCCCTTGCCCAAGAAGCAGAGCTACTATTGCTGGACGAACCGTTCGTCGGCATCGATGTCGCGAGTGAGCAGATGATCATCGAGCTCTTACGGACACTCCGAGCCGAAGGGCGGACGATTGTCGTCGTCCACCATGATTTGCATAAAGCAGAAGACTATTTCGACACATTGATGCTGTTGAACAAACAACTGATCGCTGTCGGTCCACCGTCTGATATCTTGACACCGGAATGGCTCGAACCAGCGTATGGCTTACCGCTATTCGAACGACGCAAGGAGGGACAAGGATGACGTTCATCGAGGCATTACTTCAGTATGAGTTCTTACAAAAAGCGATGATCACCGCCGTCATGGTCGGCATCATCTGTGGTGTGATCGGCTGTTTCATCATCCTTCGCGGAATGTCGTTGATGGGGGATGCAATCTCGCACGCCGTTTTACCTGGTGTTGCGATTTCCTATCTACTCGGAATCAACTTCCTGATCGGTGCTGTCGTGACGGGTCTCGTGACCGCACTCGGAATCGGCTTCGTTAGCCAGAACAGTCGCATCAAGAACGATACGGCAATCGGAATCATGTTCACATCCGCCTTCGCCCTCGGGATCATCCTGATTTCGTTCTTACGTAGCAGTAGCGATCTCTATCACATTCTGTTTGGTAACGTCCTCGCGGTCCGTCCGAGCGACATGTGGATGACCGTCATCATCGGATTGATCGTCCTCGGTGGAATCTTCTTGTTCTACAAAGAGTTGCTGATCAGCTCGTTTGATCCGACGATGGCGCAAGCCTATGGACTATCGACGCGTTGGATTCATTACGGACTGATGACGTTACTAACACTCGTCACCGTCGCTTCACTTCAGACCGTCGGCATCATCCTCGTCGTCGCGATGCTGATCACACCGGCAGCGACCGCGTATTTACTGACGAACCGCCTCTCACGGATGCTGTTCCTAGCGGGAGGCTTCGGTACGTTGTCCGCCATCATCGGACTGTATTTCAGCTTTACCTATAATCTATCTTCCGGTGCGTCGATCGTCCTCGTCGCGACGACGTTGTTCGCCCTCGTCTTCGTCTTCTCACCACGTCACGGTCTGATGCGTCACCGGAAACGAAAGGAGTCTACTGTATGAAATTAAAACTTTTTCTGTTCGTCCTCCTCAGCACGGTCTTGCTTGCTGCTTGTTCGACACCTGCAGAAGATAACGGGAAGCTGAAGGTCGTTGCGACATATTCGATTCTCGCTGACCTCGCACGTGAGGTCGGTGGTGAACATGTCGATGTCCACAGCATGGTCAAGATCGGGGCAAACCCGCACGAGTATGATCCACTTCCAGCAGACGTACAAGCGATGGCAGATGCTGACGTCGTCTTCTACAACGGGTTGAACCTGGAAGCCGGCGGTGCGTGGTTCGATAAACTCCGGGCAACGACTGGCAAAGACGCGTCTGACGCACCAGTCTATCGTTTAAGCAAAGGCGTCGAACCGAAATACCTGACGACGAAGGGCAAAGAATCGGAGACTGATCCGCATGCGTGGCTCGATATAAGCAATGGGATTCGCTACGTCGAAAACGTCAAGCAGGCATTAATCAAGGAAGATCCGAAGCACAAAGCCGACTACGAAAAAAATGCCGATGCCTATATTAAAAAATTGCAGACGCTTGATCAGGAAGCGAAAAAGCAGTTTGCCGCTATTCCGAAAGCAGAACGTCATCTCGTCACGAGCGAAGGAGCCTTCAAATACTTCGGAACTGCCTATGACGTCAAAGCGGATTATATTTGGGAGATCAACTCAGATAATCAAGGAACTCCGGCTCAAGTCCGCCGGATCGTCGATACGATCAAGGAGCAAGATATCCCTGTCCTGTTCGTCGAAACGAGCGTCGATCGGCGGAGCATGGAAACCGTCTCAAGGGAGACTGGTGTTCCGATCGGTGGTACTCTCTTCACTGACTCACTCGGTGCACCGGGTAAGGATGGCGACACTTACTACAGCATGATGCAAGCAAACATCGAGACGATCACGGAAGCACTCGCCAAGTAAGCGTCAACAAATCGTCACGCCTTCTCGATACGTCTTTCCTTATAATGAAGGCAAGACGATGAAAGAGAGGCACATTATGCAAACAGGACTATATCGTTACGCCTTTCCCCTCAGTATCAGCCTGTTGCTCGCTGCATGCGGAACAGCTGATCAAACGGGTGCTCCGAAGACAGAACAGACGAATCACGGAGATCATGCTGACCATGCCAGCCACGGTGCTGGTGATCAACTCGAGAAGACCGCGGGACCAGACACGTTACCCGCTTTTCTGAACGAACAGGATGAGTCGATCCAAACGATTTACCGCTCCGTCGCTAAACATCCTGATCTCTTGAAGAAGATGCCTTGTTATTGTGGTTGCGGTGAATCTGCTGGTCATACAAGCAACTATGACTGCTTCATCGAAGAGCAGACTGCTAGTTCCACGACCTGGACGACGCACGGCATCACGTGCGGCACCTGTCTCGATATCGCAGCACAGTCGATCGTTGCTTATCAAAAAGGTAGCTCCGTCAAGGAAATCCGGACTGCCATCGATCAAGCTTATAAGAAGACCGGTGTCACACCGACGCCAACTCCGGCACTTTAATAAACAGTCCGCCCTCCTCGCGATGAACGTCAGGAAAGGCGGACTGCTTTTTCATGTTCCGTTTTTCTGTCTCATGTGGAGCGCTCTTGACTTCTAGCTCGCAAGACGAGCGGCCGACCCGACAACAGCTCATCCAGTTGATAGTACGTATGCGCCCGAATCGGTCGATCCGTTCGTGGCAGATGACGGAGCTCGTATGCCACTTCGAGTAAGTAAAATTTGTATTCCTCCCCTTCATCAAAACCGAAGCTCGCGCGACGTTCTTCGATATACGCTAGGACACGCTCCTGTTGCGAGAACGAGAGCCGCTGGACTTGTGGGGCAAGTGCCTCGTGCGGAGAGAGCACGATTTCCCGCTCCGTGCGATACAGTCGATGCATGACGCCACCACTTTGACGCAAGGCAATCAAACGCGCGGGTCGATACGGACGTGGGTGCGGATGCGCATGGACGAGGTAACGTTCAATCGTGACTTGAGTCGGTCCTGCCGGTAGAGAGATGACGTCATACATACAAAATCGCTCCTTCTCAAAAGTTGATAGCTACTCTCATATGCTACCATATCTATCCAGCATTCTTACGTTGACGACAGAAGGGGAATCGGTTTTCAAAGTTTCGCAATTGGTTTTAAGACCGAGCGGGGGTGGAACAGATGGAGAGAAACGATTCCTATCTGGAAAGGATGATTGTCGATGTCGAACATGTCCGCTGTCGGTTTCCACCGACACTTACCACTAACGGAACAAGAGAGTCTGATTGATTTAGAACTGCCACGCCCGGAAGCAACCGGACACGATTTATTGGTTGAAATCAAAGCCGTATCGGTTAACCCGGTCGATACGAAAGTCCGTGCTCACGGGAAAGACGAAGACGCCCCGAAGGTCATCGGTTACGATGCAGCCGGAGTCGTCATTGAAGTCGGCGATGATGCCTCCCTCTTCCAAGTCGGTGATGAAGTCTATTATGCCGGTGCGATTCAGCGCCCTGGGTCAAACAGTGACTTCCAACTCGTTGATGAACGGATCGTCGCCAAAAAGCCGGAACGGTTGACGTTCAGTGAAGCCGCTGCTCTCCCGTTGACGACGCTGACAGCTTATGAAGCATTGACCGATCGTCTCGGATTGACGTTTGACGCTAAGTCGAATCTCGAGAAGACGATTCTCATCATTGGAGCTGCTGGTGGTGTCGGTTCAATCGCGACACAACTCGCGAATCACGCTGGGCTGACCGTCATCGGAACGGCGTCGCGTGACGAGACGATTGATTGGGCGAAGGAACACGGTGCACATCATACGATCAATCACCACGAGGCATTCCGTCCTCAGCTGGAAGCCCTCGGTTACAAATACGTCGACTATATCTTCTGTCTCAATGCGACGGACCAACATTTTGAGACGATGGTCGATGTAATTGCACCACAAGGGAAAATCTGTAGCATCGTCGAGACGGATCAAAAACTCGATTTAAGTGCGCTCCAACAAAAGAGTGCGACGTTCGTTTGGGAGTTCATGTTCACGCGTCCGCTGTTTGCGACAGAGGACATGATCCGCCAACATGAGATTCTGACGCAAGTCGCAGCATGGATCGAAGAGCATACACTTGAGACGACGGTGACACAGACGTTAATCGGCATGAACGCTGACAATCTGAAAGAAGCACACCGTCTCGTCGAGAGCGGAAAAACGATTGGGAAGATCGTCGTCGAACATCATTAATGGGCATCGGAGCAGGTTGGGAGTAAAATCCCGTCCTGCTTTTTTGTCGTTCTAAGTTTTCTTTGTGAACCTGTATCTCTTACTTTGAAGATATTTTAAGCATTATGACTATATTTATTCGTCTAAAAAATGTACGATTACGGTAACAAATATTCCAACGTAATACATCTAATCGACGCTTGACTCACATAGACAAAGGAGCATCCATAATCCATATGCGAAAATGGTTCAATCAAAAGATCAGCCGACAGATCATGTCGTCGTTTTATCTCATTCTTATTACACTATCGATCTCTTCCCTGGCTGCTTATTTTTACACGAACCACCAAGTCACGGATGCGAAACAAGAGCTCGATGCGATCAGCTTGCGCGAAGATCGAGCGACAAAACTTTGGGACGATTGGCAGTCCCTTCAATACGAGATGCGGGGTTATATCGTCTTCGGTGACGATGCCGTGCTCGACGTGATTGATGAAAAAAAAGCCTCACTCGAACAACAGACGGCTTGGTTTGAGAAAAATCGTCTCTACAAGGCGGATCAAATCTATGCGTCTGATATTCGTTCGCTCTATAATTCTTATACCAATTTCGTCATGCCAAGCTTAATTAAATATGTCCAAGCAAAACAAGAAGGAAAGATTGACGAACGTTTCTTGCAGATGCCAAGTCTGAAGGCGATGATGCCACAAGTACCACGGGATCCGAATCGGAAATTCAAGATGAATGCCTCAAACAGTGAGACGATGCGTAAAAGTGTCAACACGATGGAGAGCACATTCACGAACTATCGGAGTAGTCTTCGCGCGAAAGAACTCGGTGCAAAAGAACAACTTGTCACCCAGACAAAGTATGCTGAGTGGATTTGGCTCGTCAATCTGCTCGTATTGTTCCTTGTTATCTTGCTGATCGTCCGCCCGTTCATCGAACGGACGACGCGACAAATCCACCTTCTCAGCAAGGAGAGCAAGCTCCTTGCAAGTGGTGAGCATACGTTACCGTTGATTCCGCTCAACCGTGCTGACGAGATCGGTGAATTGAGTAAATCGTTCCATCAGATGGCGACAGCCTTGATTGAAAACAAACACCAATTGATGTCGACGAACGTTAATCTCGAAGATGCGTTGAAACTGACGCAACGGAACGAGTCCCATTTACGGCTACGTAATCAATTGACGGAGACACTTGCGTCGCGTGATAGCATCAGTGCTTATCCTTCTGTCATCCAAAAGATGGTTGAGATCACGCAGTCTGATCAAGGCGCACTGATCTTTAAAGAAGGAACAAAAGTCATCGATATCGTCTTTTATCCACAGACACCTCTCACAGTCGAGGATTGGATGCCAACGATTGAGCCGTTATTGCGTGAGTCGCGACAAGATAAACGACCGCATACACAGTTCGAGGACGAAGTCGCACGCGCTGTCACACCGGTTCTTGATCCGAGTCAAAATGAGATCATCGCCTATATCTTCTTGTCCCGCGATCAGGATCGGTTTGATCGTTACGAGCAGGAGGAACTAGCCGCTTTCGCGCGCCAGCTGGCATTGTCACTCTTGCGGATGCGGACGTTCGACGAGATTGAACGCGAACGGGAAAAAACGGCGCGACTATTGAACTCGATTCGTGAATCGATCGTCTATATCGAACCCGAAGGCGATATTCAATTGATCAATCGACCGTTACTTGACCTGTTCGATCATCCGGTAGATGACAGCCTCGATGAGAACGGACTGATGAACATCACTCCGTCTGTCGTTCAACTCAAGCATCGCGTCGACCAACTACCGGAATTCGAACGTTACTTGAAAAAGACGTTCGTGAAACGAGAAATCGGTGAAGGAATCACCTTCTCGATCGATCACGAGCGACGCTTCATCAAGACGTATTCCGAGAGCATTCATTATGGTGGACAGTTCCGCGGGATTCTACTCGTCTTACGTGACGTGACGAACGAAGTCGAGATCGATCGAATCAAAAATGAACTCGTCTCGACGATCTCGCACGAACTGCGGACACCACTCTCGTCGATCTATGGCTTTACTGAGCTGATGATCCAGCGTGACCTGCCACCGAAGCGACAGAAGAAGTATCTCGAAGCGGTCCATTCGGAAACAGAACGTCTTTCGCTGTTGATCAATGACTTCCTCGACCTGCAACGGATGGAAGCAAACCGTCAGGAATATGAGATGGCACCGTTCGATATCGTCGCGATGATTCGTGATTTGAAACAGTTGCATAGCCTGTCGTCTTCTTCCCATGCGATTGAAATATTCCGAAACGTCGAACCGCTGATCGTCGAAGGGGATGCGAAGAAGATTCGCCAATTGTTCAGTAACCTGATCAACAATGCGATTAAATACTCACCAGCTGGTGGAACGATCGATATCCAACTAACGCGACACACGTCACGTGTCACCGTCGCGATTCAAGATGAGGGCATCGGGATTCCAGCTTCTGCGATGAGTAACCTGTTCCAAAAATTCTATCGTGTCGATAATTCGGACACCCGTCAAATCGGCGGTACTGGTCTTGGGCTCTCAATCTGTCGCGAAATTGCGCGTGGACATGAGGGAGAAATCCATGTCGAGTCGATCGAAGGGCAAGGCTCGACGTTCACAGTCGAACTTCCGTTGACACAAAACACATGATGCATACGAAAAAGCGCCAGAATGCGAATCCGCATTCCGGCGCTTTTTAAATTAGGTAATGTTATGAGTTAAGACGGCTTGCCACTTCAACCGTCCGTTTCGCTTGATGGCGCACGGCTGGTTCGACTGATTCGACCATGTTGCCGTCTTGGTCGACAGTGACTGACGTACCATATGGATTTCCGCCCGCTGCGAACAAGACAGGATCCGAATAACCTGGTGCCGCAACGATTGCACCCCAGTGGAACATCGTCGTATAAACTGCGAGAACAGTCGCTTCCTGACCGCCATGCGGATTCTGTGCCGACGACATCGCACTGACGACTTTATTGACGAGTTTGCCTTGTGCCCACAGTCCGCCTGTCGTGTCGAGGAACTGTTGGAATTGTCCTGGGACATGACCGTAACGTGTCGGGACGCTAAAGATAATCGCATCTGCCCAGTCGAGTAGATCCGGTGTCGCTTCTTCGATATCACGTGTGGCATCCGCATGCTTTTGCCACAATGGGTTCGAAGCAATCGCTTCTGCTGGGGCTGTCTCCTTGATTTTCGCAAGGCGGACTTCTGCTCCTGCCGCTTCTCCCGCTTCTTTTGCCCATGAGGCAAGTTGATGGTTCGTTCCGGTTGCGCTGTAATAGATGACCGCTAGTTTCACGTTTGACATGACTTCGCTCCTTTTTTAAAAGACAGTGACGGACGATGGACGTACACGCTTTCTATTCCCGCTTTCTGCGCAAATTAACGTCAATTGTTTGAATTCAAGAGGAAATATAGACCAATTTTTCGACTACATCATGGAACAAGCGAACATGGCTGTCCACATCTGGGCGTTCCACCATCAAACGTTTAGGGTAAAGACCGTGTGACGACACACGTAAGGAGTACTGACCATGGCGATTCGCTACACCCTTTATCTGTTACTCGGCATGCTGAAGTTCATGCTGTTTAGTTACTTTACAAAGACCGATCTTTCGCTCCATTTAACACTCATGAACCTGGCCGGGATGCTGATCCTGTCGAGCTGGACGTTACTGATTCCGTGGAATAAACGCCGCTGGGTCTGGCTCGGTCTACTGCTCGCGCACAGTTTTCTACTGGCTTCCGACATGTGGTACTACCGTTACTTCGAGGACTTTCTCTCCGTCTCGCTCCTCTCACAGATGACGCAGATGAGTGACGTCAGTAGCGGCTTCACCGCCTTGATCGTACCGCAAGACTTCCTCTTGTTCGCTGATAGTTTGATCTTTGTACTACTGCTTTTTGTTTTCCACAAACGACCGGAAGTGACGACGAAGCAAACACGACGCCGGACGGCGGGAATCCTTGCAGTCAGTGGTATCGTCTTGTCTGCTTCGCTACTGACGTACCGGACGCTAACGGAAGAGCGTCAACCGACGGCAACGATCTCCGATATGCGTGACTACTACCTGTTTGGCTTTTGGGGTTATCACGGATGGGATGTGTTTAAAGGCGTGACTGGACGACCCGGCGACGGACTGACGGCACAGGAACAACAGCGCATCAATCAAAAGGAACAGACGAATCCAACGGGTCCGAAGCAGACGCCAAATATCATTCTGGTGCAGCTCGAGTCGTTCCAGGCTTCAGTCATCGACCAGACCATCAACGGTGAAGAAGTGACGCCGAACCTGAATCAATTGAAGAAGGAATCACTCTACTTCTCGTCGTTCTACCACCAGACGCATGAAGGACGAACTTCGGACGCTGAGTTCATCACGAACACGTCACTTTATCCATTAAAATCAGGCTCTGTCTATACGCGATATCCGACGAATGAATTCGAGCCGCTCCCTGCATTACTTGAGAAAAACGGATACGATACGGCAGCGATGCATGCCTACGAAAAAGGCTTCTGGAATCGTGACGATGTCTACAAGAACATCGGTTTTAAGCACTTCTTCAGCCAAAAGGATTATTCAAAAGAGAAGAAAATCGGCATGGCACTGAACGATCAACAGTTCTTCCTCGAATCGATTGATCACATGGAGACGTTGCAAGAACCGTTCTTCTCGTTTTTAGTCGCGCTGACGAGTCATACACCGTATGAAATTGACAAGGAAGACCAGACGCTTGATCTATCTGGTTATGAGGATCCAATGCTGAAACGGTATTATCAGACCGTCCATTACGTCGATACCGGTGTCGGAAAGATGATCGACGAGTTGAAACAACGCGATCTTTGGGATCAGTCTCTCGTCATCTTTTATGGCGATCACGATAGTGGACTTGTCAATGAAGACAGCGAGATGCGCAAAAAAGCGGATATCTCGTCCCCGGTTGCTGCCTTTGAACTCGAGCGCCGCATCCCACTCTTCATCAAAAAACCCGACCAGCAAACCGGTCGGGTCATGAAAGAGAATGGCGGACAGATCGATATCGCACCAACAATCATTGATCTATTGAATCTTAAGACGTCCTATATGATGGGACAATCCCTCGTCGATGATCAACCGAATCTGACCGGCTTCCGTGATGGTTCGTTTCGCTACAAGGACTATTACTATGAAGCGGATTTGACGAAAGCATCCGGTGAAGGCACCTGCTATGACGTCTCGACAAAAAAGAAAGTTGAGCTGAAGTTCTGTCGAAATCAAGTCAAGGATGTGAGTAAGCAGTTAAAGCTGTCGGATAAGATTATTGAGGAGAATGAACTGGAGTAATCAAAGGACATCTGATTTTCTTAAAATAAACAAGCCTGACTTCTCACTAGACGTGAAGAAGGTCAGGTTTGTTTATTGATTGTTATCTCCACCTATCCTCGAGCCCATCAATAGCAAGTAAAATGGTCTTCGATCCATTGCCATTCTTCGTCAAACAAGACTTCTCTTTTTGTTTGAATGATCCAATGAAACAGTTTAGGAATCGCCTGATGGGAATGCTGGTATCGATGTAAAAATCGAAGAGCGATTAGGACTTCATCTGTTTTTATTTGTCGCATTCGCTTCAATAATGTTTGTACACGTTTGATCACCGGTTCAATCGCTGCTTCATCACCATGTCGCTCAATTGCGACTAACGCATACTCTCTCACCTTGCTAGATCGATCTTTTAGTCCATGCAAAAATATTGAAAGATCTGATCTATTTCCAAGTTCACTTAGCGTAGCTAGAGCCGAATGCCTCGCGTCTCCTCGAGAATGATCCAATAAAGGAATCAGATAAGGAACGGCTCGTTCTGTTCCAATCGTGGCTAAAACAAAATTAGCACTCATGATATCAAAAGAGTTACTTGATGTCGTAATCAAACGAATTAGCGCATCTTCTGCTATCTCATCTCGACAGGCTCGCAATGCTCGAATCGCAGCTTCTCGAACAGACGACCGAGAATCGTCTATATATTTCACAATTCGTTCTGTATCAGGAATGCATTGTTGTTTTGCTAGTTCTTCCAAAATGCTTTCGAGAAGACTCGGCTTTGTCTCTTGCTCCAGTTTTTCAAGCAATAACATCCCTGCACGAACATCTCCCGAATTCACACCAATCGTTCCAATCATAAAATAAAGATGTTTTTTTTGTTCTGCTTGTTTCACTTTGTCGAGTAAAGTTTTCAATATCGGAAGCATATTTGCGTCCCTAAAATGATGGACTCTTTCATAAGCCAAGTCGGATGGTGAGCCTTCGTTCGTATAGCACTTCACTTCTTCATGATAGAGGTATTCTTCATCAGACATCTGTTCAACTAAATATAAAATCTCATCGTCCTTCATATCTTGTAGTTGCTCCTTAACCCTTTAAATATCTTTTTAACTTTGTTCTAGAGCAAACTGAATTAATTGATACGATAGCCAGAACATTAAGCATCCTATTCCAAAATCCAGTACTTTCCACGCTTTTGGTTGTTTAAACACAGGAATGAGCCATCTCGATCCATATCCTAATCCAAAAAACCAGACAAATGAGGCAATCAAGGCTCCGATCAAGAAATTGACTTTTTGATCAAACGTCAAAGTCCCAGCAATACCACCGATGACGACCACCGTATCTAAGTAGACATGTGGATTTAAAAGTGTGATTGCTAATGTGAGTAAGATCGTTTTGTGAATGGGCATGATTTTAGAATCTGTTGAAACATCCATTGTATGTGATGACGAAAATGCACTACGAAAAGATTTAAATCCATACAAGAGAAGAAATAGTCCTCCGACAATCGCAAGACCAACATTTGCAAACGTATTATTCTTAATGACGGTACCAACTCCCAGTACGCCCGTACACATCAATAACACATCGCATAAGAAACATACTAGCGCTACCCAAAAAATATTGTTTTTCATTAAACCCTGTTTAAGAACGAACGCATTTTGAGCGCCGATTGCGACGATGAGCGTACCCGACGTTACTATACCTTTTAAAATTTCATTCACTTGACGTCTCCTCTCTCGTTATCTTTATTTCTAAAATGACGAGTACTGTTTATGTAATTCTTTCAACTATTAAGTATACTATCGCAAACAAAAAGTACCGAACCCTACTTACTAGGATTCGGTACTTTTAGATGAAATGTCTTACATCATTCCGCCCATTCCACCCATGCCGCCCATATCAGGCATTGCAGGAGCAGATCCGGCTGGTTCTGGTTTATCGGCGATGACGGCTTCTGTTGTTAAGAACATCGCTGAAACGGACGCTGCGTTTTGAAGTGCTGAACGCGTTACTTTCGCTGGATCGACGATTCCTGTCTCGATCATGTCGACATACTCGTCCGTTGCCGCATTGTAGCCCATTCCTGGCGCTTCATGCTTGAGACGCTCGACGATGACCGAACCTTCTTGACCTGCGTTTTCCGCGATTTGACGAAGCGGTGCTTCAAGTGCGCGAAGCACGATGTTGACACCTGTTGCTTCGTCACCTGTTGAGACCGACAGAATCGATTCGACGGCTTTCGTAACGTGAATGAGAGCTGTTCCCCCACCTGCTACGATACCTTCTTCGACCGCTGCGCGTGTCGCGTTAAGTGCATCTTCAATCCGGAGCTTGCGTTCTTTGAGTTCTGTCTCGGTTGCTGCCCCGACTTTGACGACTGCTACGCCGCCTGCGAGTTTCGCCAGACGCTCTTGTAATTTCTCACGATCGAAGTCACTTGTCGTCTCTTCGATTTGCGCACGGATCGTACCGACACGTGCTTCGATCGAATCCCCGTGTCCGTGACCTTCGACGATTGTCGTGTTGTCTTTTGAGACGACGACTTTCGACGCGCGACCGAGTTGCGTGATTTGTGTTTCTTTCAGATCAAGACCGAGGTCTTCTGTGATCAATTCTGCGCCTGTGACAATTGAAATGTCCTCAAGCATTGCTTTCCGGCGGTCACCAAAGCCTGGTGCTTTGACTGCTACCGCGTTGAACGTACCACGGAGTTTGTTGACGACGAGTGTCGCCAGTGCTTCGCCTTCAACGTCTTCTGCGATAATAAGGAGTGGTTTGTTTTGTTGAACGACTTGCTCGAGGACTGGAAGAATCTCTTGGATGTTCGAGATCTTTTTGTCCGTGACGAGGATGTACGGGTTCTCAAGGACCGCTTCCATCTTATCTGAATCCGTAATCATGTATGGTGACGCGTAACCACGATCGAACTGCATGCCTTCGACGACGTCGAGTTCTGTCGTGAAGCCGCGTGATTCTTCGATCGTGATGACACCATCTTGACCGACACGTTCCATCGCTTCTGCAATCAATTGACCAACTTCTTCGTCCGCTGCTGAGATTGCTGCGACTTGGGCGATTGCTTCTTTACCTTCGATTGGTTTTGCGATCGTGTGCAACTCTTCGACAGCGCGACGGACCGCTTTTTCGATTCCTTTACGGATGACCATCGGGTTTGCGCCCGCTGTAACGTTTTTAAGACCTTCACGAATCATCGCTTGTGCGAGGACTGTCGCTGTTGTCGTACCATCCCCTGCGATCTCATTCGTTTTTGAGGCAACTTCTGCAACGAGTTTTGCACCCATGTTCTCGAAATGATCTTCGAGTTCGATTTCTTTTGCGATCGTCACACCATCATTCGTGATGAGTGGTGAACCGAACTTCCGCTCGAGGACGACGTTGCGTCCTTTTGGTCCGATCGTGACTTTGACTGCATCCGCTAATGCGTCGACCCCGCGGAGCATTGCTCGACGTGCTTCTTCACTGAATAAAATGTCTTTTGCCATGACTGAAATCCCCCTTTAGATGATTGACTGAATTACTCGGCTACTGCCAAAATATCGCTTTCGCGTAAAATTAAGTATTCATTGCCGTCGACTTTGACCTCTGAACCGGCATATTGTGCATAGATGACGTGATCTCCGACACTCACTTCAAGTGGTACACGTACGCCTTGCTCTGTCACACGGCCTGTACCGACAGCGACGACTTTACCCTCTTGTGGTTTTTCTTTCGCTGACCCAGGAAGAACGATTCCTCCGAGTGTTGTTTCTTCTTTTTTAACGACTTCGATCACGATGCGATCACCAAGTGGTTTTAACATGCGAAACATCCTCCTTGAAAATGACTGTTTTTTAGCACTCACTTTAGTTGAGTGCTAACATATTTTTATCTTATACGCTTTCTCTTCTGAATTCAAGCCTGAACCTTTATCCGTTTTCCCGAAATCGACACCTTTGAATCATCGTCAATCGTGCGCCAAGACCGTTTGTTTGTTACAATCGGGACAGTACCTTCATTACAAAGGAGTTGTGTCCTGTACGATGAAAAATCCAATCAGTCTGCCTTTCGTGATGGCGGAGAAGTGGCAAAAGCGTCACGTCATTCCGATCATCATCTATCTGATCGTCCAATTGGTTCCGGGTTCGTTCCAGTATTTCCTTCCGAAAAACGTCATTGCTGACGTCGCCGGTTGGTGGCTTGCGATCGGCTTCACGGTCGCCGTCATCGTCTCCTACTACTGCCTGCGTCCCGATTGGCAGAAGTGGAAGGCAGAGGGACGTCAAACCGATCCGATGGATACGTTGAAATGGATCGGAATCGGGATCGTGCTCCTGTATGCGCTCTTGATCAGCGTCAACTTGATCGATGCCTGGATGGCAGGCGGGATCGAGAATGTCGCGAAATCGCAAAATACGGATCAGATCATCCAAGCGATCCAAGTCATCCCACTCCTTCAAGTCATGGTCGTCCTGCTCGGACCGATCATGGAAGAGTTCTTGTTCCGGCATATCCTGTTCGGGAATCTCTCCTCGAAGCTCGGTTTCTTCTTCAGCTTCATCTTGACGGGTGCCTTGTTCGGACTGATTCACCAAGACAACAAATTTTTAATCTATGTCGCGATGAGTTTTGTCTTCTCGCTCGTCTTCGTCAAGACGCGCCGGATCATTGCTCCGATCGCCATCCATGTCTTTAACAACGGAATCGTCGTACTCGCCATCTACGCGATGTCTTAATTTACGAAAGGTCGTGTTTTCATGCGTCAAAGCTCGAACTTCATGGCAGTATTCTATGCCATATTCGGTATTCTCTTCATGTTCCTCGCCTACAACAACTCGGTCGAAGCAGGAACGGTCTTTAACTTCTGGACGATCCTGCTGACGTTGTTTGCCGCGATCGACTTCTACCGTCTCTACTTGATCTTCCGCTTCCGCGCAGCAGCAAAGAAGATGATCAAGAAGGAACAGGACAAAAAGAACGACAAACAATAAAAAAACGAGATTTCCGTCAGACGGGAATCTCGTTTTTTGGTTTATTCTTTCGCTTGACCCTTGCGGTAGGAATCGATGATCGTCTTCGCCACATCGAGACTCAACCGTTCATCTAAGACCAAGTTCTTGATCATATTGACGAACTCGACATCCTCTTGCTGCACCGAATCAATCCGCTCGATCAACTGGTTCAACTTCGCCCGGACGGTCGGGTAGGATACTTGATAGGCAGTTGCCATATCCTTTAATGAACCAGAGCTCAAGACGAACTTGCGGATGAACTCGAGATGCTCCTGTTCGAGTGCCAGTACCCAAGCGGGCACGTCTTGTCGTTCCATCGTGTTCCCTCACTTCTCTTACAAATCTTGAATCTCCATTCGTTCTTTTTCACGCTTCAGTTGCTTGCGACGTGAGTTAACTCCCATCTCGGCCATTGAGATCATGAGTGATAAACAGGCAAACGTTCCCATCCGAATCACTGACTCCCGATCCGACGTGTGTGGTCCTGTTCCGAAATACCAGTAAATTCCGAGCCCGATGATGATCGCTGGAATGATGAGGCTCCAGACTCTTCCTCGCCGTGCTAAGTAAAATTGTACGATACAGACTATGACAATACCAATGACGATTCCTACCGTTTCCATCCTATCGCCTCTCCCCTATGATTATATCAATAATATTAACTTTATAATTAATAATATTCAACATAATTTTAACTATAATCAAAAATAAGGGATTTTATTTAAAAACAATCGACTTTAATCTATTTTCAAGGACGAAAAAAAGAAGGACTGACGATTCAGTCCTTCCTTATATTTACGACAATCACGCACTGCGGACGTCGTCTTTTTTACCTTCTGTCGACATGAACGTCTCGAGTTGGTCTTCGTCAAGGACACCTTCCCACTTCGCGATGACGAGTGAAGCGAGCGTGTTTCCTGTGACGTTGACGACCGAGCGCATCATATCCATGATTCGGTCAATCCCCGCGATGAAGGCAAGTCCTTCTGCCGGGATACCGACCGTACCGAGTGTTGCGAGTAAAACGACGAATGAGACGCCAGGAACGGCAGCCATCCCTTTTGATGTCAGCATTAAGACGAAGACAAGCGTCAGCTGTGTTCCAATCGAGAGATCAATCCCGTACATCTGTGCGATGAACAAGGCTGCGAGCGCTTGATAAAGCGCAGATCCATCAAGGTTAAACGAATAACCCGTCGGTACGACGAAACTGACGATTGATTTCGGAACACCCATCTTCTCGAGTTTTTCCATGATCCGTGGCAGTACCGTCTCAGACGACGCCGTCGAATACGTCAGCAAGAGCTCATCCTTAAAGATACGCGTGAAATCAGATACCCGAATGCCAACCCACTTCATGATGGCACCGAAGACGACGACCATGAAGAGAAGCGCTGTGACGTATAACGTCGCAATCAATTTAAACAATGAACCGAGCGATTCAATCCCGAACGTCGAGACCGTGACACCGATTAAAGCGAAGACACCAATCGGCGCAAATTTCATGACGATATTGACGAGATTGAACATCGCTGCTGCGACGCCTTCAAAGAAACGAACGACCGGTTGGCCCTTCTCTCCTGCAAAACCGACACCGAGTCCGAATAAGACCGAGAAGAAAATAATTGCAAGCATGTCACCGCGGACCATCGCGTCCAAGATGTTCGTCGGGACGATGTTGACGATCTTGTCGACGAGTCCTGCGTCTTGTGTCGTCTCTTCCGTTTCGACATATGTCGAAATGTCCGTTTTATCGAGTGTCGACATGTTAATACCAGCACCCGGTTCAACGAGATTGGCTGCGAACAGCCCCGTGAAGATGGCGATCATCGTCACGATCGTGAAGTAACCGAGCGTTTTGACGCCAAGACGTCCGAGACTTTTCGGACTACCGACTGATGAGACACCGAGGACGATCGTCGTGAAGACGATCGGAACGACAATCATTTTCATCATCCGGATAAAGATGTCACCGATTGGCTTGAGCCACTCCGCGACATGGGGATTCCCATAAAATACACCACCGACTGTGATCCCGAGAATCAAGCCGATTAAAATTTGCCAGGCAAGACCAATTGGCTTACGTTTCGTAGTTGTCATACTCTTCCTCCTTATACATCCGTCTTACTTGTATCCTACATGTAGTGGAACATAAGTAGAATTTTGTCCTAAATACAGTACGTTGTCAAATCATTCTGTTATAGTACAAAACTAGATTCTGTATAAAAAAACGTCCAAAATCCGCTTGTTTCCAAGCATTTTGGACGTTTGAACATTATTCAAGATTGTTGATTGACGCGTTCCTCAATCAACGCACGATTGCGTTTTTTAAAGACTTCGTTATGTGACGAGACCATCGCCACTTTTGGCGCTTCCGGCTCAATGAAGCGTTTTGCCCGGTTGACGGCATTCGCCGCATCTTGAAAGGCACCTGAGATCAAATGGACCTTCCCGTCGTGTGAAAGAATATCTCCGGCAGCATATAGTCCCGGTACACTCGACTCGCTCGCTGCGTTACCCGCGATATAGAAGTCATCGACCCGTGCGATATCGAGATCACAGGCGTCAAGCAGTGCCGCGTCCTGCTCGTAGCCGTGATTGATGATGACTTCATCAATTGGAATCTCAACGATTTCCTCTGTTTGACAGTCGATCAATTCGACTGATGCGATCCGTTGATGATCAGGACTTGCGATCAGCTTGTGAATCGTCGTGTTGAGGAGACAAACAGCCGAACTTTTAACGAGCTGGTCGACTTGCGCCTCGTGCCCCGAGAAACAATCCCGGCGATACGTGACGTAGACTTTTTTCGCGACCGGTTCGAGCTCGTTCGCCCAGTCGATCGCAGAGTTCCCACCACCTGAGACGATGACGGTCTTTCCTTTAAAGCGTTCAATCGATTTGACCGTATAGTTCAAGTTCGACACTTCAAAGCGTTCCGCACCTTCGACTTTTAATTTTTGTGGATTGAGGATGCCGCCGCCGACCGCGACGATGACCGTCTTCGAATAATGGATCCGACCCGATTCTGCTTCTAAGACGAAGTTGCCGAAGACGTCTTTTGCGATCGAGATGATCTTTTCATTCAATTGAACAGTCGGTTGGAACGTCAGTCCTTGTTCGACGAGTTGAGCCATGAGTTTTTCACCAATGATCGGTGGCTGTCCGCCGACGTCCCAGATCATCTTTTCCGGATAGACGTGCAATTTTCCTCCGAGTTCTGCTTGATACTCGATCAATTTCGTCTTCATGCCCCGAAGACCACTATAGAACGTCGAATATAACCCTGCAGGTCCTCCGCCGATGATCGTTACGTCGAACAACTCCTGTTCCCTCATCTCGCTCACTCCTCATCTTTGATTACGATTGATTATCATTCTCACTCCCTCATGATAACGTGAACATCTCTTGAACACAAGAAAAAATGTTGACAGCGTTTTTACAGGACTGGTATGGTTAATGAGACGATAGTGATAATCATTATCATTGAAAACGGAGAGAACAACGAAGGAGTCGTCGCGTATGGTACGTCTAGCAACAGAAGAAATCAATATCGGCTACGGTGATCGTCCCATCGTCAAAGACTTGTCCGTCCAAATTCCCGATCGACAAATCACGACGATCATTGGGGCGAACGGATGTGGCAAATCGACTTTATTGAAAGCGATGACACGGATCATTCCTCATCAATCAGGACGTGCATTGCTCGATGGTCTCGATATCGCCAAGGAAAGTACGAAGCTACTTGCCCGGAAAATGGCTATTCTGCCACAAACTCCAGAGAGCGCAAGTGGTCTGACGGTCGCAGAGCTCGTCTCATACGGTCGTTTCCCGTACCAAAAAGGATTTGGACGCTTGACGAAACACGATTACGAGATCATCGATTGGGCACTCGAAGCAACGGATACGATGGCATTTAAACATCGTCCCGTCGATGCGCTGTCGGGTGGTCAACGTCAACGGGTCTGGATTGCGATGGCACTCGCCCAAGAGACGGACATCATCTTCCTCGATGAACCGACGACTTATCTTGATCTCGCCCACCAACTCGAGGTACTCGAACTACTCGAGCATCTCAACCGGACTGAAGGACGGACGATCGTCATGGTCCTGCATGATTTGAATCAAGCGGCACGGTTCGCCGACTATATCATCGCCATGAAAAACGGTGAAGTCGTCAAAGCCGGAACGTGTGAGGAAGTCATCGCAAAAGACGTCTTACAAGAAGTATTCCATATCGATGCTGAAATCGGACGCGATCCGCGGACGAACAAGCCGATGTGTATCACCTACAACTTAATCAAGGGAGATTGAATCATGAAGAAACTACTTTTACCGGTTCTACTCATTCTCACGCTCGTCATCGCAGCGTGTGGCAATACGGAGAAAAAAGACGACGCAGCGTCTGGGTCGAAAAACGAGACGATTACGTACAAATCGGAGAACGGTGACATCAAAGTTCCGGCTAATCCAAAACGTGTCGTTGTTCTCGCTGGTTTTGCCGGTAACGTCATGGCACTCGACGTACCTGTCGTTGGTGTCGATTCGTGGTCAAAAGCGAATCCGAAGTTCGACAAGCTCAAAGATGTCACGGAAGTATCGGAAGAGAACGTTGAAAAAATCATCGAACTCGAACCAGACTTGATCATCGGCTACTCAACAACGAAAAACCTTGATAAAATCAAAAAGATTGCTCCGACGGTCACGTACACATACGGAAAAGTCGACTACTTGACGCAACATATCGAAATCGGTAAATTGCTCAACAAAGAGCAAGAAGCACGCGACTGGGTCAAAGACTTTAAAACACGCGCTGCTGCTGCCGGTAAAGACATCAAAGCAAAAATCGGTGAAGATGCTACTGTTTCTGTCATCGAAAGCTTCGATAAACAACTCTACGTCTTCGGCGATAACTGGGGTCGTGGAACAGAGATTCTCTATCAGGAAATGAAATTGAAAATGCCAGATAAAGTCACGAAGATGGCATTAAAAGACGGATACTACGCGTTGTCACCAGAAGTCCTTCCTGAATACGCAGGCGACTACCTCATCTTCAGTAAGAGTGCGGAAGCGGACAACTCATTCACGAAAACGGATACGTTCAAGAACATTCCAGCCGTCAAAAACGATCGTGTCTTCGAAGTCGATTCGAAGGAGTTCTACTTCAACGATCCGCTCACACTCGAACGTCAACTCGAGTTCTTCAAGAAAAGTTTCCTTGGCGCATAATGAATAAGGGAGGGAACCTGCGGGATCCCTCCCTTTTTTTTGCGGCTCACTCACTGAATCAGAAATGGAGGCGACATTCATGTCAGCTGGTCGAATTCCGTTCGGCATTAAAATCACACTCGGTCTCGTCCTCTTTTTCGGGATGTTCTGGATCGCAATGACGTTCGGTGCTGCCGATACGACGACGCGCGAAGTCTGGAACGCTTTGACGTTCGGACCGTTGAATGAAAAAGCAAAAATCGTCCAAGAAATCCGCTTGCCACGGGAACTGGCAGCAATCCTCGTCGGTGCGGCACTCGGTGTCTCAGGTGCCATCATGCAAGCAATGACACGCAATCCCCTCGCAGATCCTGGTCTGCTCGGTCTGACAGCAGGTGCGAATGCGGCACTGGCGCTCGTCATCGTCCTGTTCCCGAAAATTGACTACTTCGGGATCATGATCGCGTGTTTCGTCGGAGCAGCACTCGGGGCAGCACTTGTCTTTGGAATCGGCGCTTCGAAAAAAGGCGGCTTCTCCCCGCTCCGGATCGTCCTTGCTGGTTCTGCGATCTCAGCGTTTCTGTATGCGATTGCAGAAGGCATCGGGATTTACTTCAAGATTGCCCAAGATGTCTCACAATGGACGTCCGGTGGACTCGTCGGGTCGACCTGGGGACAACTGCAAGTCATTGCGCCAGTCATCGCAATTGGAATTTTGATTTCGTTCATTTTCTCACGACAATTGACAATCCTCAGTCTTTCGGAAGAAGTCGCGCTCGGACTCGGACAGAACATCCAGCGGATCAAAGCGGTCCTCTACGTCGTCGTCATCCTGCTTGCCGGTGCTGCCGTAGCCCTCGTCGGTAACATGGCATTCATCGGGCTGATGATTCCGCATATCGTCCGCGCGATCGTCGGGACGGACTATCGGTTCATCCTGCCGATGACCGCGATCTTTGGTGCGACGTTCATGTTGCTTGCTGATACGATTGGACGGACACTATACGCACCCTATGAGACGCCGGTCATCGCGATCGTTTCGATGCTCGGGCTACCATTCTTCCTCTTAATCGTTCGGAAAGGAGGGCGTGCTTTCTCATGATGGAATCTCGTTTACGCCGTCGCCAGCAACTGACGTTTTGGACGTTACTGGCACTATTGATCGCAACACTCGTCGTCAGCATCGGTCTTGGACCTGCTTCCCTTTCGTATGATCGTTTACTGCCGACGTTACTTGGAAACGGTTCGTTCAAAGAGGAGTTCGTCCTCTATTCGCTCCGCTTGCCCCGACTGCTCATCACCGTCATGGCAGGAATGGCGCTTGCCTTATCGGGTGCCATCTTACAAGGGATCACCCGCAATGAACTCGCTGATCCTGGTATCATCGGCATCAATACGGGAGCTGGCGTCGCCGTCGCCTTGTTCTTCCTGTACTTCCCGACCGATGTCGGGTCATTCATCTATCTGTTACCGATCGCTGCCTTCTTCGGTGCACTCGTCACCGCGACAGCGATCTACCTGTTCTCGTACGACCGTGTACAAGGACTCCAACCGATCCGCTTGATCTTAACGGGTGTCGGCTTCTCGATGGCACTGTCTGGAATCATGGTCATCCTGATTTCGTCGACGCGTCGTGAAAAGGTCGACTTCATCGCCAAGTGGCTCGCCGGTAACATCTGGGGGACGGACTGGATCTTCGTCTACTCACTCTTACCGTGGTTACTCGTCTTGATTCCGCTCACGTTCTATAAGGCGAATAAGCTCAATCTACTTGCCTTGAATGAACCGGTCGCGATTGGTGTTGGCGTCGCGATTGAAAAAGAACGGATCCAACTCTTGTTGACAGCCGTCGCGCTCGCTGCTGCTGCCGTCTCCGTCACGGGTGGGATTTCCTTCATCGGTCTGATGGCGCCACATATCGCTCGTGCGCTCGTTGGACCACGCCATCAGTTCTTCCTACCGATTGCCCTTTTACTCGGCGGCTGGTTGCTTGCGTTCGCTGATACGATTGGACGCAATATCGCGGGACCAGACGGTGTACCGGCTGGGATCGTCGTCGCCTTGATTGGAGCACCATACTTCATCTATCTACTGTTGAAGAAATAATCAAAAATCCGTATCAATCAGCGTCTTTCACTGATTGATACGGATTTTTTTGCTTTACCGTTTCCACCACGCACGTTCAATTTCTCCCATCGAGACGTACGCAGGATCGATTTGTTTAGCCAATCGATTCATTCGAGTGACACCAAGACCGACTCCGCCGCTCCAGACAAATAAGAGAACGAATAAATAACCGGGAGCATTTGGAATCGACAGCATGACGAAAGCGATTAGCCACGCCACGACATATCCTATGATCGTCAGGTGAGCAACCTTCTGAACAGTCTGTTGATAGATACCTTGCGTTAAATAGGACTTCATGAGTCGTAGCCGGACGATTTCTCGAGCGACTCCGATTCCACAAAGACAGAAAAACAAGGTTTGTCCAAAGACGGATTCAACCGCTGGTAAAAACCAAGCAAGTATGGCGACAATCAATCCAGGAATCGAAAAGAAATAGGTGACGACATGCACTGGACGTTTCATTACATTCAGACGTGCTTGTCGCTCGAATAGGTGTTCCATTTCGATGTTCCTTTCTGTTTGACGAAGCGGGCTACTTCTCCGTCACTGATATAATCCGGGTCACGCGCTCCGTCACGTCGGATGATCCATTCGCTGATGAAGTAGAGCGGTGTTAAAATCGCAAAAATGGCCACCAGCATCTTCCAGAACGGTTCCTCGATCGTCTGGATGATGACGATCGTCAAGACAGCGTACAGCAGGACGTGACTACCGACACGTAGTAAAAATTGCCGACGGACTTGTGCTTTTGAGATATAGCCGTCTAAAATTTTTTGTTTTTTTAATTGATAGCGAAAATCGGAGGCGAGAAAAACGGCTGGAATCGCCAAAATCAACATCGGGAGATCCGTCCATTCAATTAAGATACCGACTGTTATGAATAGAAACATGTTCCAATACCAGCGTGTGCCGAGCCACTCGACGTCTCGGTACGCGAGCGCAAGTTTTTGTAGACGTTCTTCACGAGCTGTTTGCATGACATCGTCTCCTTTAGCGCGCTTTGTGAATTTCTTTTTCCGTGATATATGTTGGATCAATCTTTCGTGAGATGAACTCTAACGTCTTTCGACAGAGCCAGTAGAACGGAATGACGACGATGACGAGACCGATCAAGAAGTACGTGTTCGGTCGATCGACCGCCCAAACGATCAGACCAGCGAGTGCTCCGTACTGTAAGATGCCGATCAGCACATGTACCTGATAGAGCCGTCTTGCTGAATCCTTTGATGTGTATTCCGCGACAAGCGCGAACCGCTTCCGTTGTACGAACATGTCGTAGCCAAAATACAATAACGGGACGATCATCGCGTAGATTGGTTTCTCGAGTGTGTTACTGAGCGCTAAGAATACCGCAAGCATGACCCACATGCCGGTCTTCGTCTTCTGATGCATCTCTTCGTACAGCGCCGCTAAGGCATCTGTTTGTGTATGTACGTGTTCCATGATCATCCACCTTTCTATACTGTCATATACTTACATTTTACTCGATCGGTTTCATCTGTGGTACGAATTTCAAAAAAAAGATGTCCTACCGCTTAGGGTAAGACATCTTCCATGAAGACTACGCACTGACCTGGATGATCAGATAGATGACGCTATAGGCAACGATTGCGAGCGGTATCATCGCGACACCGATCAGCCAGCCGTTTTTGTCACGGATACCGAGATATAAGACGAGACACCCTACGATGAAGGCGATTAAGGTCGTGAACGGATTCATGGTTGTTCCCCCTCTGACTTGTTTCTGTTCTTAAAATTCCCCCTCTTCTCGTCTCATAAACCCTTCAAGGCGCTTCGGCACGCAAGAAAAGCCAGACGGATACCCGCCTGAGTTTATCTGTAGTTACTTATTTTTTCGTGATGACGACTGTTTTTGTAACAACGTGTCCACCAAGATCCTTCAGTTTCAAGTTGTACGTGTTTTTCCCCTTCTTGAGCGTCACTTTTTTTGTGATTGTCTTTTTGAAGGCTCTCATTTGGTATGGTTCCTTGAAGGTATGACGGTATACGGCATTATCATTCATATCAAATCGAATCTCATCATAATTATCTTGAAGAACGATTTTAAGAGATGCTGTCTTTATTTTTGCTGATACTGTTTTTGGTGCTGTCACTTTTAAAGTCGGCAATGTCGAATCTAGAATGACTTGACGACTAAATACCAAGCGATTTCCTTTTCCATCATAAGCTTCGACTTTAAACGATTTGACGCCATCTTTCGTATAGGTCACATCATGACTGAACACGTACTGCTGTTTTGCTGCATCAAAACGAAGCTGGACGGCTTTTCCGTTAATTTTGAATGATTTAATCCCTGACTCATCGGATACATGACCCGCGATAGTAACCACTTTAGATGTCGACAGACCGAGTGCGACCGGTGTATCGATTTGGACGGTTGGTACCGCCTTGTCGATGCCTGTCGTGTTCACCGATTTCGTCACTGTATTTCCTGCATAATCCTTGACAACGAAATCAATCTTCGCCGATTTCGAGAGACCTTTTAATTCATATGCTTTTTCTGTCGGCGCAAGCGGCTGTTTGAGGACACTTGTTCCATCAACGAGAATGTCATACGACGCTATACCTGTTCCTTGATCGCCTGCTGTCCATGAAAGCGTTTCTTTTGCAGTATCCCATTGAACCGTTGCTGCTGGTTTTTTCGTATCGATATAGACGGGGAAGAGATTCGACTGCCATTTCGCATTCGGATAATCGATGACTGATTTCACTTGGTAATAGTAAAGACCGTCTTTGACTGGTTTTCCATTGACTGTTCCATCCCAAGCCGCACTTGTGACGGGTGTGAACCCATCTTCAGAACCGCTATCATAATAGTTCTTCACAACGTCTGTTTGTAGATCTAATTTACGGAGTGTTGCTTTATTACGGTCAAGAATCGAATACTCGACTTTTCGTGCATTACGAAGGAACGAGAGGACTGGGAACGCCTCGTCAACGCTACCATCGTTGTTCGGTGAGAACGCAACCTTGTTTTCAACGACTTTTCCCGCCGTGTTCGTGCCGAGGAACTCGAAATCATCTTTTACTTCTGTCGCTAATCCAGTTAATCCGTAGAATGTCTTCTCTTCGTCATAACGCGGTGCATCGACGATCGGTGCCTGATCCCACTTTCCTTTGAATCCGACGTACGGCACTGTCAATTCCGGATTTTTACTCTTCGTATCGATTAAACGAACGAAACCTTCAACGAAGTAGCCATTTTCAAAGACTTGCTCAAGTGGAAGACCGTTTGCCCAATCGACTGTATCTTTCAAATCGACCGATACACTTACTTTCGTTGAGCTCTTCGGATTGATGGAGACAGAACTTGCTTTTTTCGAACCGACTGCGAATGAGATTGGGAAAGTTCCTTTATTCGGATCGACCGCATCCACTGAGTTTTTCTTATAAATATTGTTGGCTTCCAGGAAGTTCGTTCCTTCTGCACCGAGATCCGATTGTACCGTTCCGGCTAATTGATATGTCACTTTTTCGCTACTATAGTTTTTCAAATCGAGCGTGAATGTGAATTTTTCGCCGACCTCTTTGAGTGCAGCCTTTCCTTCACCCGATTTCGTTTCCGTAACGACGACTGGTGTTTTCATCGCAGCACGTAGATCCATTAAACCAGCACCTTCACGACGTGGTGAATAGAAGCTACCAGTTTTCGCTTCAGCATTATACTGCCCTTTATCAAGCTGTGGACGTGACGTGTTCATGAGGATATTCTTCGCGAGTTTAACGCGTGTCGCACCATCGACTTTGAAATCCTTCGCGATTCGTTGCATGACAAGTGCCGTTCCTCCGGCGACGTGTGGTGCTGCCATCGATGTTCCACTCATGACGCCATATTCGTTATCATTGAGCGTCGAGTAGATTTTTCCACCCGGTGCCGTGATTTCAGGTTTGAAATCAAGATTTGGTGTGACACCCCATGACGTGAAATCAGACATCTCGCCCGCTACTGGGTTATCTGCTGAGACCGCTTTTCCATCGAACGTGACAGCAATTGCTTTTCCTGCTTTCGCTTTTTCTTCAAGATCATTCCCATCCGCGATGCTGAGCGTCACCATCGGAATCGTCGGATTGTTAAGTGCCATGCTGACATAATCCCCATGATCGACTCGTCCACGAACGATGACACCGGCTGCTCCTTGTTTCTCAGCTTCTGCTTGAATCATACCGTAATTGAAACTGCCGTTACGCACAACAAAAACAACTTTTCCTTTGACATCTTTTCCTTGATAGTTCGATGCTTGACCATCGCCGACATAAATGACGTCTTGCTTCTCCTTGTTGAATACCTTAATCGGATTCGGCGAGTCCTGTTTTTGGTACGCCAAATACCCAGCATCCTGTCCGTCAATCGTCAGTGCCATACCTTCAAGCGTTAATTTCGTATTCTCTAGCGATGCGACTTGTAGCGCTTGGCTGATCAACCCTGGAGATCCTACAACACCGATGTCAGGATTCGCTGTATACGGATTGCCTGCACCATGTCCTGTGAATGCCGAGTTTCCAGCAGAGATCGCACATAAGATCCCGTTGTTCATCGCGTTGACGATTGCCCGTTGCTCTGGATCATCTGCGTTGACGAATGATGCTGTCGAACCGAGACTCATGTTGATGACATCCGCTCCGAGGGCGATCGCATCATCAATCGCTTTGATGTAGATATCACTGAATGTCGATGGCATGCCTGGATCATTTCCGAATACTTTCATCGCGAGGAGTTGTGTTTCCGGTGCGACCCCTTTGATACCACCGTTCGCTTCGTCTCCATTAGCACCGACCGTACCCGCTACGTGCATTCCGTGCATCGATGCACCTGCACCTAAATCACGGATTTCGCTATCGTGATCAGCGTAGTTATAGCCGTATGGGACTTTTTCCGTGAAATACTTCCCTTTTAGTCCTTTTGATTCTTTGGCGCTTTCAACCTTTGAAGAAGTCAAATCAATCTTCGTCTCTGGGCTCAACACCATATCTTTATGCGACGGATCAATCCCCGTATCGATGACCGCTACAATTGTCCCTTCCCCTTTGAAGCCGTAGTCCTGCCATGTTTCTTTTGCATTAACCATATCTTTGCTATATAACATATCTGGTTTTGCACCTTTATCGGCTTTCGGTCGCGCGTATTCATGGGCGATATGTACGCTCTTGACTCCGTCGAGTTGTTTGATGTCTTCGATGTCGCCGAACTTGACTTCACCACTGAATCCGTTAATGACGGTCGTGAAGCTTTCCTTATATGTAACGGGAATCGATTTTTTAGCGATCGCTGACTTGACTGATTTTTGGACACTTACGAGGCGATCCTTAATCGACTCTTTTTCGGCATTGCTCAATGTGCTATACCGCTTGTTTTGTGCCTGCGCAATTTGAATCGCCGGCTTCTGCTCCATCTCGATGACGACACGGACCTTGTCAGACTGCTTATACACCTTCTCCTGTCCTGTTTTCTTAAGTGAGAGGGCGTGCGGCTTTTGACCGCTTGCCTTATCTTGCGAGGACAGTGCTCCTTGAGCACTGACCAAGTTGGAAGATGTCATTAAGACAGCTGCCAAGAGTGCGATTTCCTTCTTCATGCTTCTTTTCCCCTTTTCTAAAAAACTATAATGATGTTACCAACAAAACAGTTAAACGAAAATTCTGTATATTTAGTTTAATGAAATAGATGGAAATAAACAATTCAGTTCTGTCTGTTTTATATAATTATTTGTTTTTATTGACACTTTATATTACATTTCCATATTTTGAGAAAAACAAAAAAACTCTTGAATCCTCAAGAGTTTGAAGTGTACGAATATGGTGGAGACTATCGGGATCGAACCGACGACCTTTTGGCTGCCAGCCAAACGCTCTCCCAGCTGAGCTAAGCCCCCATGAATTAACTTTAGTATACGCATCGCTAACTGCTTTATCAATATAAAAATAACGCTTTCATAAAAAGAATTCCTTCCAAAATCGTCGGAAGGAATTCACGATTCATTTATTCAATTCACGCATCAAATCCGCCTGTCGTTCAAGCTCTGCCTGTTGCTCGAGGATCAAGACCTTTTTGTACGTCCGCGCAGAAATCAAGATGCTGATCTCATAGAGAACGAACAATGGGACCGAGATCATCAAGTGTGACGTCACGTCCGGCGGTGCGATCAATGCCGCAACGACGAACAGCGCAAAGTACGCATATTTCCGATTCTTTCGCATGAAAATTGGCGTCACGAGACCAAGACGTGTCAGAAACATCGTCACGACCGGCAATTGGAAAAGAAGACCGAACGGAATCGTTAATCGGATTAAGAAACTGAAGTAGTTCTCGACTCCGATGACTTGTTCGATTCCGAGTTCCTTCCCTAGTTCAGTCGAAACTTTTAATAAGAAAGGTAACAACCAAAAGTACGAGAAGGCTACACCAGCCAAAAACAGAAAGAAGATGACCGGAATATACGTCAATGTCGCTTTTTGCTCCTTGTCATACAGACCAGGGCGGACGAATGCCCACAGTTGATACATCCAGAACGGTGATGCCAACACGATTGCGATGATGAACGCAAGATTCAAATATAACATTAAAGGATCTGCGACGTTGAAGGCATTCAAACCGATACCGAGCTCTTTTAAGTCCGCTTGCAAGAAGCGAACGAGCGGTCGGACGAGCGGAAATGCAACAGCGAACAGGACGACGACGATGATAAGCGACCAGACGATCCGTTTACGCAGTTCGTCCAGATGCGACGTCACGCTTTGTTCTTGATCAATCGCCATGATTCAATCACTTCTCTTTCGGTTCATCCTTTTTATCGTCGTCCATGATACCGTTCGTTGCGCTCTTGAACTCTTTCAATGTCTGACCCGCAGCACGACCAAGTTCAGGTAACTTCTTCGGTCCGAAGATGATTAATGCGACGACACCGATTAGTGCTAAGCTACCTGGTCCGATGAATGCTATAGTTGACGGGATAAGGTTTTCCATTATGATTTCACTCCTTCAGCTGATTGCGAATAATGCTTCATGAAATAAACTAACGACTGCAACTCGATCGATAAATCGATGTGATGGACCCGGACGCTCGCTGGCACGTTCAACCGCGCGGGCGTAAAGTTCAGGATGCCAGTCACACCATACTCGACTAACTCATCCGCTACTGACTGCGCGAACTGGGATGGAACCGTCAAGATGGCAACATCGACCTGATTCGCTTCGATTTGTTCTTTCATGTCCGAAACATGATAGATTGGAACGTCATGCGTCGTTGTTCCGACCTTCTCTTCGTCCGCATCAAACGCAACGACTATCCGAGTACTATTATTCTTTAAAAAGTTATAATTTGCAAACGCTGTTCCGAGATGACCGACCCCGATTAAGGCAACATTCGTCACCTCATCTTGATTCAAGGTTTTGCGGAAAAACGTTAAGAGATGTTGAACGTTATATCCATACCCCTTCTTCCCTAATGCCCCAAAGTAGGAAAAATCGCGACGAATCGTTGCTGAATCAACCTTCACCGCCTCGCTTAACTCAGCAGAAGAGACGCGGAGCTTGCCTGAATTGTATAAACTTTGGATGAAGCGATAATATAGCGGCAACCGTTTTGCTGTCGCTTGTGGAATTTTTGTGTCTGGTCCATTCATCCTGCAGTTCCCCCTTCGGCCACATCCATCGTGGCACCCAAATCTTTGCAAAAAGCTTTCTACTCTCCTTGATTGTAAACCACTTCACATAGAGTCACAAATAATATATTCCGCAGGACCTCGCGCTTTTGTTCGTGATAGACTAAAGGGTGGAAGGATGGATGGAAATGATACTCTTACAAGTCAACCAACTCTCGAAATCATTCGGCGTTGAGCCGATTTTAGAAAATATCAAATTGGAAGTACAAGAGCGCGACCGGATTGCGCTCGTCGGACGAAATGGTGCCGGTAAATCGACCTTGCTCAAAATTATCGCTGGCGAACTCAGTCATGACTCGGGTGACATCATGAAAGGTAAAGATGTCAAAATCGGTTATCTCGCGCAGGACAGTGGTCTTGAATCGAACGAGACGATCTGGAACGAGATGCTGACCGTCTTTGAACATTTGCAGGAACAAGAACGAACACTACGCCGGATGGAAATCGAAATGGGCATGGAGCATATCTTGAACGATCCGGTCGCGTACGATCGTCTCCTAAAGACGTACGATCAAGCGCAACACGACTTCTCAGAAGCGGGTGGTTATCAGTTCGAAGCGAATATCCGCTCCGTTCTGCACGGCATGCGCTTTTATCCGGACGATTATTCGCGCCGGATCCAAACGTTATCCGGTGGTCAACGGACACGTCTCGCCTTAGCGAAGATGCTCCTGCAAGCACCAGAGCTCCTCATTCTCGATGAGCCAACCAACCACCTCGATATCGATACGCTTGCTTGGCTCGAAAGTTACCTCGGTGGTTATCGTGGCGCCGTCCTAATCGTCTCGCACGACCGGTACTTCCTTGACCAAGTCGTCAATGTCGTCTATGAGCTGTCACGCAATGTCTGCCGTAAATTCACCGGTAACTACACGAAGTACTTGGAACAAAAAGCGGCATTGTACGATCAAGAAATGAAACAGTTCGAACAGCAACAAGAAGAGATCGCGAAGATGCAGGACTTCATTCAACGCAACATCGCTCGGGCGACGACGACAAAACGTGCCCAAAGTGTCCGGAAGCGACTCGAGAAGGTCGACCGACTCGACCGACCAGATGGCGATGAGCGTAGCACGGTCCTGTCCTTCCCGATTGAAAAACAGAGCGGGAACGACGTTCTTCAAGTCAATCAACTGGCGATCGGTTACGAAGAAGCTGTCTCAAAAGACATCACGTTCCGCTTGCAACGCGGTGAATCACTGGCACTCGTCGGACCGAACGGCATCGGAAAGTCGACGCTCTTAAAAGTCCTCGTCGGTCGCTTACGCCCCCTCTTCGGTGATTTCCGTTTCGGAACTGGCGTCTCGATCGGATATTACGATCAAGAGCAGGCAGAACTCAATGACCGGAATCGCGTCATCGATGAGATTTGGAACGAATGGCCACTGATGCGTGAACAAGAAGTCCGGTCTGTCCTCGGGCAATTCCTGTTCAGCGGTGACGATGTCTTCAAAATCGTCCATGAGTTATCTGGTGGCGAACGCGGACGTCTCGCGCTTGCGAAACTGAAACTCCGGAAGACGAACGTCCTCGTCCTCGATGAGCCAACGAACCATTTAGATCTAGATTCGAAGATGGTCCTCGAAAATGCGCTCGTCGACTATGAAGGAACACTACTATTCGTCTCTCACGACCGTTACTTCATCGACCGGATCGCGACCCGTGTCATCGAGATGAGTGAAACCGGTGTGACAGAGTACCTTGGCGATTATTCGTACTATACAGAAAAGAAAGCAGAGCAAGAAGAAATCGCTCGTCTTGAAGCCGAGGAAGCAAAAGCAGCAAAAGTCACGGCATCGAAGACGATCGATAAAGAAGCGCAGAAGGAAGAGCGCAAGCGCCGTCAGCAAATCGAACAACTCGAACAAGACATTGAGCGGCTCGAACAGCGTTCAGCGGAGATCGAACAGTTGCTTTGCGAACCGGAAGTCTTCAATGACATTCCGAAAGCAACGGCACTTTCGGCAGAACGTGATCAGATTGATGTCGATTTGCTCGAATTAATGGAACGATGGGAGAACCAACACTGATGCGGACGAAGAGCTTTTTCATCAATCTCATCTTAGGATTACTATCCGGTGTTCTCTATTTCGTACCGTTATATGCCGATTATGTATCCGTCTTTATTCGTCCAGATGCCTTCAATGCTGCACTTCCTTTGTTCCTCTTGATTTCCTGCATGATCGGTCTCGTCATCCAGACATGGAGTGGGCTCTTCATCAGTTTACTCTCGGGATTATGCTGTACGCTCCTGACGATACAGCTATTCGTCGAACTCAATGATCCGTTGATCTTATCGTATTACGGTAGTGTCTCTCCAATCAGCGCTTTCTTGATCAGCTGCGTCGGAATATGGGCACTCGCAATCGTCTTTTATTTGCTCGATGGCTATCAGTACAGTAAACGTCATGGACTTGAAGCCTCTTCAAACGAAATCGATCCGCAGCCTTGATGAATCAGATGAACGACATGAAAAAAGGAGTGGAGATTCCGGTAGTTAGACCGGTCTCTCCACTCCTTTTTGTTTGAATCAAAACGAATCATACGGTGAGTCAGGCATTCACACTTCGATCATTTCGTCGGTCGGGCAATCGTAAACGTCTTCCCGATCGTCGCATAATCATTCCCTGCTAAACGAGCGACAGCCTTCAATCCTGCCGCGTCAATTCGGAACGACTCGACGAGTTCATCTGCAACGTGATAGCGCAGTACTTCCCCGATTAGAAGATCGGCACCTTCTAGCTCGACGTGTTGCGTCAAGCGCATCTCGAAGCGAATTTTCGCTTCCGCGATTCCGGGTACTTCGATTGCGTCACTATCGACGAGCGTCAAATCCGTCCGCTCAAGCTCACTTTCACCGTAAGCAAGTGGCGCTGCTGTCTCATTGACTGCGTCGACGATCTCTTCGCTGACGATATGGATGACATAACTTTGTTTCGCTAAGATGTTACGTGCCGTATCCTTCTGCCCCTGATCCGTCCGTTGTACGGCGATCACCAGTTGCGGCGGACTGCTTGAAGCGACCGTAAAGAAGGAAAACGGTGCGGCGTTGACCGTCCCGTCTTCTCCTTGCGTTGTCACGAAAGCAATCGGACGCGGAATGATGCTTCCGATCAGTAATTTATAATTGTCTTTTGCGCTAAGCGTTGATGCCTCGAACTTCATGAATGACCCACCTTTTTCTTCACCCGATGAGTGCAGCGAGTGAATAGTCTCCAGCACCGATCATCGCTACACCAAGCGCGATGACGATCAATGCCATGTTGTATTCGTACCCGTTCTGCGTCACCCAGTAACCATTCGCACCGTGTACTTTAACGATCGCGACAAGCATCGATCCGATGATGAGGAGTGCTGAGATCCAGAGGAATACGCCTCCTGCAAACAACAAGCCGCCGATCAATTCAGCAAGACCTGCTGTAATCGCGAGTGCCTTCCCTGGCTTCATGCCGATTGATTCGAACCAACCGCCTGTTCCAGCGATTCCGTGTCCGCCGAACCAACCAAATAATTTTTGTGTCCCGTGTGCAGCGAACGTTAAGCCGATGATTAAACGAATAATTAAAAGTCCTGTATCCATCATTGCTCTCTTCTCCTTTTACCTAATGTATTTTAGTTACTTTAAGTAACTCAATAAACAGACTATATCTTATTACTTACTAAAAGTAAATAGATTTGTTTTAGTTCTTTTTGTTACATTAAGTAAAATGATTCGATTTTTTTAGCAGAAGCGGGTATACTACAACTATAGAAAGGATGAGTGCTGATGGAAGAAGTCGCAATCCAACCGGCTCTTTGTCCCAAAGTCGAACATGCCTTTGAAATCTTAGGTAAGAAATGGACGGGTCTGATCTTACGTCACTTGTTGACGAAGACATGTCGTTTCAATGAGATTCAAGATGCCATTCCCGAATTATCAGGTCGTATGCTCACGGAACGTATGAAGGAGCTCGAAGCGGAAGGCATCGTCATCCGGACTGTCATTCCCGATCGTCCGATTAAGATTCAATACAGTTTGACCGACAAAGGGCGCCAACTCGAACCGGTCATTCGTTCCATTGAGGAATGGGCCGAACTACAAGACTAATGTATAGAAAAGCATCTTCTTCGGAAGGTGCTTTTTTATATGTCCTTTGACATTGATAATCATTATCAATTAAAGTAGAGAAGTACAGTGAAAGGAGGAAAATGCATGCATATCGCGATTGGATTCGTCAGCATGTCCGGTAATACGGAAGATATCGTCTCGCTCATTCAACATGAACTCGAGCAACACGGTGTCAACGTGACGATCACGGAACTAGATCAATTCGTCGGGGAGGACTTATCACGTTTTGATGGTCTATTACTCGGCTCATATACATGGGGAGACGGTGATTTACCGTATGAAGCAGAAGACTTCGTTGAGGAGCTAAGGGAACAATCCTTAGACGGGATACCGGCGGCTGCTTTTGGTTCGGGGGATCTTGATTATCCGAAGTACTGCGCAGCCGTTGATTTGATTGAAGACGCATTAAAAGAAGCTGGGGCGACCCTCGTCACGGATGGCTTGAAGATTGAGTTTGATCCGAATACCCCGGAGAAACAAGCCGCTTGTCGTGCATTCGCGCAAACGTTTCATCGCTTTTTACAACAGGTTCATTCTTGAGTGTCGTTTGAATCCGTACTGTAAGGGAATCGTTAAAGCAAACTCTATGAAAGTGAGATGAATGTTTTATGACGATTCAAGCACTCGTCTTTGACGTCTACGGTACATTATTCGATGTCCATTCCGTCAAAGAACAAGCCGAAGCGCTTTATCCGGATCACGGAGAAGCGATCAGCAAACGCTGGCGGGAGAAACAACTGGAGTACTCTTTCCTCCGACAATTGAACGGACAGTATGTGCCGTTCAGCCAAGTGACACAAGATGCTCTCCGCTATACGTTACTCGAACTGAAGCTTCATGTGACCGAGGAACAAATCACGACCTTAATGGAGACGTACCTGACGCTTGATGTATATCCTGAAGTCAGCTCCGTTCTCGAGACGATGGCGGACAAACGTCTGGTCGTCTTCTCGAATGGTTCCCATGATATGCTCGATCCGCTCATTGAGCAGTCAGGCTTAGCCGATCGGTTCGAACATCTCGTCAGTGTCGATGATATCAAACAGTATAAGCCAGCACCTGCATCCTATATGCATGCCTTAAACACGCTCGGTCTAAAACGCGAGGAGATCCTCTTCATGTCCTCGAACGGTTGGGACATCACCGGGGCGAAGAGTTTCGGCTTCAAAACGGCATGGATCAATCGAAATGGACTTCCGGTCGAGGAATTGAATCTCGATCCCGATCGTATCTATGATGACTTGACGGGTATCACTGAATGGCAATGAACGAACAACAGCGGACTCCTTATTTAGGAATCCGCTGTTTTCATGTCTTCAGTAATTCGAAAGACGGGAGTAACCCTTCTTGAATAGATCGAGCTTCAGACCGCCTTCTTTTTCGATGAAGAAGAGGTATTCGTTTTGATCCGTATCTTTATAGAAGACCTTAAATAACGTCAACATCCGCTCTTTATTGTTCTCAACAGCCGTCACCTCGTGCTTTGAGATCACCTCGGCTTGGACTTGTTCTGCATCCATCTTTTGAATCATCGGTTCGAATGACTTCTTTTCTTGATCCGTCACCGGTGTTCCAGAAGCAATCATGAAATAATCATCACTCGCCTTGTTCGTTAAACCATACTTCCGATCGACGATGACGACGTTACTGAGCTTACCATTGACTGTCTGATCAAAAGCATATAACTTTTGAATCCGGGTCTTTTCCCCTTCTGCTCGTCCGATTTCGTAAAGTGGACGTTGTTTCGTATTCGTCTCGACCGCTTTTTTATCGGGTACGAGTTCTTCCTTATAGGCGACTTGGTATGCGTTGACGATTTCTCGGATCTGAAGCCCGATCGCGACGATGACCAGTACCGCTAACAATGCGATGATGACTTTTTTCATTCCATTTCCCCCAAGTTGTTCGGATTCCTTACTTTAAATCTAGCCCAGGTTCTGCGTTCATGGCAAGTGTCGAATAGCGTAACGCGCGATATGGATGAATCGCAGCCGCTCCGATCATCGCTGCATTGTCTCCACACAGGTGCATCGGCGGAATGACGAGATCGATTCCTTCCTTCGCACACGCCGCTTCGAGACCTTGGCGTAATCCTTTGTTAGCAGCGACGCCACCAGCAAGTAGCAATTGACGTCCCCCTTTATCCTTCACGGCACGAACCGCCTTTGTCACGAGTACCTCGACGACGCTCGCTTGGAAACTTGCAGCTAAATCTTCCGGAATGATCGTTTCTCCCCGTTGTTCGGCGTTATGCACGGCATTGATGACCGCTGACTTCAAACCGCTGAAGCTAAAGTCGTACGAGTCCTTCTCAAGCCAGACGCGTGGAAAATGGAACGTATCCTGACCAGTCTGTGCCAATTGATCGATCCGTGGACCACCCGGATACGGTAACTGCAACGTTCGAGCAACTTTATCATATGCTTCCCCTGCGGCATCATCCCGTGTTTCACCAATGACTTCATATACACCGTCTTCTGGCATGTAGATCAGTTCCGTGTGCCCACCTGATGCAATCAAACAGACGAGCGGGAACTCAAGCTCTTGCACGAGACGATTCGCATAGATATGACCTGCGATATGATGAACACCAATTAATGGTTTATTGTGCGCAAAGGCGAGTGCCTTCGCTGCGCTGACACCAACGAGTAGTGCTCCAACGAGTCCAGGTCCTTCCGTGACGGCGATCGCATCGATATCGTCGATCGTGACGTTTGCTTCCGTCAAAGCATCATCGATGACGTATGTGATCCGTTCAACGTGATGCCGTGAAGCCACTTCAGGCACGACGCCACCAAAACGTTTATGACTTTCGATTTGAGACGAGACGACGTTCGATAAGACGTCAGTTCCTCCACGGACGACGGCAGCCGCCGTTTCGTCACAACTCGATTCGATTGCTAGAATCAATGGTTGTGTCATAGGTCTTCTCCCTCCAGTTCCAGCCAGTAGATGGCAGCATCTTCATTGTTATCTTGATAATATCGTTTTCGGACACCGACATACTGGAATCCGAGTTTTTCATATAAAGTCCGCGCTGGTGTGTTCGAGACACGTACTTCAAGCGTCATCGCCCGCAAACCAAGCGCACGACCGACGGCGATCAATGCCGTTAGCAAGTCTTCCCCGAGCCCTTGTCCGCGATGCGACTGCTTGACGGCAATATTCGTAATATGTCCTTCATCCGCAATATGCCACAGACCAGCAAACCCAACGATACCATCTTGATCGGCAACGACATAATAGGCATTCGGATTTTGTGTCATTTCCGCTTCGAAGGCATCTAGCGTCCACGGTGTCGCAAATGATTCGAGTTCGACCGCATGAACACCTGCAGCATCCTGTACGGTCATGCGACGAATGCCCTTACTCATGACGCTGTGCCTCGATCCATTTCGCTTCTGCTTCAGCCAGTCGCAGGTAACGTGGCTCAAACGCATGTGCTTCGACCGTCTGACGCGTTGCACCGAGTAAAGCGAGTACGCCGGCACGTGGCGTCCGGAAAGCAGGAGCCACCTTTTCGAAGGGCTGAAGAATCTCTTCGAACGCCTCGACGTCTCCTGTGACGAGCGTATCTGGCGTTAACGTCTTTACAAAGGACGCAATCTCGACATGCTGTTCTTCACCAATTCGTTTCCCGGCGTCGTACACTCCGACAAACCCTGCTCCACGCCGCGCATCTTGAATCGCCGCAACGCGTCCTGTATGACCAGTCGAAGCTGCCATCAGTTCAAGTGTCGAGATAGCAACGAGCTCGATACCGAGTGTATAGGCAAGCGTCTTCGCTGTAGTCGCTCCAATCCGTAATCCCGTATAAGAACCAGGACCGTCAGCAACAACGATGCGTGTCAGTTGAGCCGGTGTCCATTTTGCTTCTACCATCAAGCGCTCAAGCAACGGCATGAGTTTCGTCGCATGATTCAAAGACGTGACGTAAGAAGCTTCTGCTACAATCTGTTTCCCGTCTGAAAGAGCGACTGATAATTGTTTCGTCGATGTATCAATGGCTACGATTTTCATGATTTCAATCCCTCACATAATGTAATGTATCGTTCTCCGATCGGCGTCAGCTCAAAACGTCGACTATCATCACCTGTTCGCGTAATCGTGATTGCCAACCGTTCAGGTGGAAGACTGTCCGCAATTAACTCAGACCACTCGACGACGGCGACGCCTTCACCATTCAAATATTCTTCAAGTCCGATATCATCACCGGAACCTTCCAGGCGATAAACATCCATATGATAAAGAGGAAGACGTCCCGTATAGACTTTCATGATCGTAAAGGTAGGGCTGTTGACGTGACGCGTCACACCTAATCCTTTCGCAAAGCTTTGCGTAAAAGTCGTTTTCCCAGCACCTAAATCCCCATCGAGCGTAATGACCATCCCTGCTTCAGCACGTCGTCCGAGTTCAAGAGCCAAGGCAGTCGTTTCTTCCAAGCTGTTCATTTCCAGTTCTATCATACGATGTCTCCTCCTTAATACGTACTGTTTGTCCTTCTCTATTGTACCGGACGAAAAAGGCAAAAAAAATACGAAACGCTGAACGTTTCGTAGTAAAGTTGAAGTTAAGTTTAAAATTGGTTGCGGGGGCCGGATTTGAACCGACGACCTTTGGGTTATGAGCCCAACGAGCTACCAGACTGCTCCACCCCGCGACGATAAACGTTTCGGATTTAATTATTTAAAAATTGGTTGCGGGGGCCGGATTTGAACCGACGACCTTTGGGTTATGAGCCCAACGAGCTACCAGACTGCTCCACCCCGCGATGATATAACGTTTCGACAGATATTAATATAACATGTGTCTTTTAAATTGGCAAGTCTTTTTGCCTTATTTCTTTTTACTAACTGTCATAATGAATATTCTTCTATACTGATACGAAAGGAGTGAGCAGATGGGATACTTATTAGATTTACGAAAAATCGTAGGCAACCGACCGTTAATCAGCGTGGGTGCGACCGTACTCGTCATAAATCCACAACATGAACTGCTATTTCAATATCGTTCGGATACCCACAGTTGGGGACTTCCCGGTGGTTCGATGGAACCAGGTGAGACACTTGAAGAAGTCGCGATGCGTGAATTACAGGAAGAAACCGGACTTCAAGCACGCAGCGTTCAGCTGCTAGACGTCTTCTCGGGTCCTGATTACTTCTTCCGTTATCCAAATGGCGATCAAACCTATAGTGTGATTCATCTCTTTCAAGCAAAAGGAATATCAGGTGCATTACAAATGACAGATGGAGAAAGCCTAGATCTTCGTTATTTTCCACTCGATCAACTACCAGAACTACTTGAAGCAAGAGCCGCTGCGCTGTTAAAACACGTCATCCCTCGTCTTATCGAAACAACATCTTGAATTTAATATAGATGTCGTATTTTAAAACTGGCTGTCATTCGGTCAGTTTTTCCTTTTCCACAACAAAA
>NZ_MPSZ01000007.1 GCF_001939065.1 Exiguobacterium indicum HHS 31
AAATACTTCGGATTCATCTTTGGAATTTTTTAAAGAATTGATAGAAGAGATAATGAATGAAGTAGAATCTGAAAATAAAGATAACATATATATTATTTTAGCAAGCAAAGATTATGAGGAAAATGTAAGAAAATTTATTAATATCTATACATTAAGTGAAGATATAAAAAAAGAATTAAGGAATATGAGAATTACTTATGGTAGTAGATTCGAAAATAGGATTATGTACACAAATAAAGATGAACTCTTTGGAGACTTAAGTTACATGTATGAATTTATCTCTAAAGATAATTTGATTATTGATAGCGATGCTGTAGATTATCTTGAAAATTTTAGATTTCTTCTTTTAGAATTAGAACATTATCTTATGACTGAAGATGATATTGAAAAAGAAAAATTTGGAGTGGTTGAAGAAATATACAGTTCATTACCAATCGATATTTACAGAAAAAATTCTGAAAGTAAAAAGTTATTGACTTTTTGTACTAAAAAACTTGGAGAGATATTAAAAAAACTCAATTACACATCTGGGTAACTTCTTCTTGACTATGTCTTTATAAACGGAGCTGACAACTATGATACGACGTGCCACGTTGATGGATGGAAAAGCCTTATCGGACTTGATGCGACGAATTGATCGGGAAACGAAATATATGTTGTATGAGCCAGAGGAACGTGTCCTCTCGACGGAACAGGCAGAAGCGTTCATTGAGAAGTTTGGTCAGGCTGCCAACTCGGACATTTTCGTCGTCGATGTCGATGATCAACTCGTCGGATACGTGCTCGTCGTTGGTGGTGAACCGAGTCGGATTCGTCATCGCGCGAATCTTGTCATTGGCTTGCTTGACGCCTACACAGGTCGTGGTCTTGGTGCGGGTCTACTTGAGGCAGTCGATGCGTTTGCCATTGAAGCAGAGCTCATCCGACTCGAGTTGACGGTTCGCAAGGATAACTTGCGGGCAATCGAGCTCTATCATAAGTTTGGCTTTAACATCGAAGGGACACGGATTGCGTCGCTCTTCATCGATGGGGAATACGTTGATGAACTGGCGATGTCGAAAATCTATACGACCGAAGAATCCTAAAAAAGATGCTCCGTGGACTTATCTCTGAAAAGAGACGAGACCATGAGCATCTTTTTTATGGTGATACTTTTTGTTGTTCAAAATCAATCTCCAAGACATTTTTCGCATAATCCTTACCCCAGTCATACATCGCATCTAAAATCGGCATTAAGCTATGACCGTGTGGTGTCAACGAGTATTCGACCTTCGGTGGTACGACCGGATAGACTTCCCGGTGAATGATGTGGTGATCTTCGAGTTCGCGCAGTTGATTGACGAGCATCCGTTGCGTGATGCCGGGCATCAGACTTTTTAGTTCCCCGAAGCGTTTCGTCCCTTCTTTGCCTAAGTGCCATAGAATGAGCATCTTCCATTTCCCACCGATGATCGAGAGGGTCAATTCCTTCTCACAGTTAAACTGACGGTCTTCAAAATGTGGCATCGTCCCACCTCCTGTTCCAGTATAGTCTTTCTTTCGATCGACAGTATACTTTTCTGCACTATGTATGAAAAACCGCACTATGTAAATTAAAAGTGCGTACTTCTCAAGAATGCTCCTGCGGATTATATTTAGTCCTGTTCCTTCATGAACGTTTGAAGGAAGTGTCAGGTACGACAATATAGAGAAGAATGGGAGAGATACAAAATGAAATTACAACTCGCGATTGATTTAGTCGATACAGCAGGTGCGATTGCTTTAGTCAAAGAAATCGGGGAAGACAATTTAGATATCGTCGAGATCGGCACACCGGTCGTCATCAACGAAGGACTCCGCGCCGTCAAAGAAATGAAAGCGGCGTTCCCGAACTTAACGGTCCTCGCTGATTTGAAAATCATGGATGCTGCCGGCTACGAAGTCAGCCAAGCTGTCGCACACGGCGCTGACATCGTGACGATCCTTGGTGCGGCGGAAGACATGTCAATCAAAGGGGCAGTCGAAGAAGCAAAAAAATCAGGCAAACAGATTCTCGTCGACATGATTGCTGTGAAAGATATCGCAACACGTGCGAAAGAACTGGATGCGCTAGGTGTCGACTATATCTGTGTCCACACAGGTTACGATCTCCAAGCAGTCGGTCAAAACTCATTCGAAGATCTCGCAACGATCAAATCAGTTGTGACGAACGCAAAAACAGCTGTTGCAGGTGGCATCAAGATGGAGACGTTACCGGAAGTCATCGCTGCACGTCCTGATCTTATCATCGTCGGTGGCGGGATTACGGGACAAGATGATAAACAAGAGACAGCGTCAACGATGCACCGGATGCTCCAAGAGGCGTAAATGACACACATCCAAACGATTATCGAAGAACTAACCGCGACGGTCGAAGCGATTGATGCGACGGAGACGAAAGTACTGGCAGACGCTGTTCTTGAATCGAACCGGATCTTTCTCGCAGGAGCCGGTCGTTCCGGCTTGATGGGGAAAGCGTTCGTCATGCGGCTGATGCACATGGGACTCGACGCTTATGTCGTCGGCGAGACAGTCACAGCGAACTTGCGTGACGGTGACTTGTTGATCGTCGGTTCCGGATCGGGAGAGACGAAAACGTTGGTACCAATCGTCGAGAAAGCACAGGAACTTGGTGGAACGGTTGCCGTCGTCACGATCAATCCGACGTCGACGTTAGCACGATTAGCCGACTTGGTCGTCCAATTGCCTGGAGTTCCGAAAGAACAAACGGCATCAGCGGACGAGACGGTTCAACCGATGGGATCGTTGTTCGAACAGACGATGTTGTTGTTCTATGATGCCTTGATTCTGCAAATCATGGAAGACAAACAGCTCGATTCGCAAACGATGTACGGGAAACATGCCAACTTAGAATAGATAAACCAGAAGACCGGTAGACGTATGCGATACGTTTACCGGTCTTTTTTGACTTGATTTTTAATAAAACGTTTCCTGTTTGTGAGAAATTATTCGGATACTAGCAGGAATCGACCTGCCATACTAAAAGAAGTAAAGGTATGGTAAGGGGGAGGAGCAATGCGTTTTATGAAGTCGATGACAACTGTCGTATTGATCAGTAGTTGTGTCTTATCGGGGTGTGCAACGGAGACAAAAGATCATGCTGTAAAACCATCTGCAGAAGTTACATCCGTGAAACCAACTAAAGGACAAGATGAAATCGAAGAAATTTTAATTAAAGAGCCATCCGTCGATGCAGATACACCAGGCAAAGCGAGCGTCGAGCAAATACAGCTGACCTATAAAAACGGACAAACCGCCGTACCGACTAATGATAATATCTTGTCGGAAGCGATTCTTGGTCAAAAAGCGATTGTCACGCTGCAGTCTCCGGAAGGACCACATCATTACATCGTTTTGTTTTATGAACAGTCTGATCGCTGGATATTAACTGGTGTTCTTCCTGCGACAGGACCTGTTACAACGGAACGCTCGGAATCACGTGGCTTGAAGCTCCCATTTTCGACATTCACAACGAACGAAATGAGTTGGAGTGATGCGGAAGACGCGCCAATCACATGGACGTTTGCTGGAAAAGAATCAATCCTTACGGTTTCGAAGCTCTCGCAGCAACCGATGGACAGCAAACCGTCGGAGGTCGTGACATTGGCGAATGGAATAGAAGCTTACGTCCATGAGACGAAACGAGAAACTAGCTTGTTTTATCAAGACGGCGAACAGACGGTTTTGTTAGCCGGTAACGTATCAGTTGATCGTCTTAAAATACTTGCGGCATCACTGCCACCTGTCACGTCAGGATCGTTTCCGTATAGCGAAACAGAATAAAAAAATCGCGCGCTTTACACAACTCCTGTCAGAGTAAGTGAAGCGCGCGATCTTTTATCTATTTACGTTCTTACCATTTGAAATCAAAATCAGCACCGACATCTTTTGCGAGATGGGCATCTGATCCATAGACGAGCGGAATCGATAACGACTGCGTGACTTGCAGGAGTTCCGGGTAAGGATAGGAAAGACCACATAACGGCTTTCGGAGTCCTGCCGTGTTGACGTCGAGTGTGAAGTTCGCCTGACGGATTTTCCGTAACGTGTCGTCGAGGTTCGTTGGGTTCGACTCAAGCGGATAGGCTTGGATGAATTTCGTCGGTAACGTTAAGTGACCGAGGCGCTTCGGCTGGTGTGCACCGAGGTCCGTCATGACGAGGGCTTGGATGCCTTCATAATAGCGTTCGTGGACCGCCGTGACGCTTCCGAGTTTCGTGACGATCTCACCGAAGCTTTCCTTGCTGAAGTCGACGCCGTAATATTGCTCATCGATGTATAAGTAATGCAATGAGAGAATGCCGTCAGTCAAGACGTCAGCGTAGCGGGCGATGATGTCACGCGTGCCGTCGACATGTCCTTCCCAGTAGTCGAACTCCATCCCGATCCGAATGTCGATCTGATTCTTGTATGTCTCGCGGAGTTGCGTTAATTCCTTCAGGTAGGCATCGGCTGTCGCGAACGACATTCCGGAATCGTTATCTGGCGCAGGATCCGTCACACCTTCAGGTAAAGGGGCATGTTCCGTGAAGCTGATCCGTTCTAAGCCTTGCTCTAAGGCGCGCTCGATGTAGGCTTCGAGTGGATCCTTCGTACCGTGTGGACAATATGGACTGTGGACGTGACCGTCCCATTTCAATAATTGCATGAGTAACCCTCCGATTTTTTAGAATTGGCAAGCAAAGCGATTGACAATGTGCCCGAAACGCGGTATCTTATCGTTAAATAATTTAGCGTGGTACAGTGATAATAAGATAAAGGAGTGGGAGTATGCAATCATTTTCTACGATTCGACTCAAGGATGGAGCGACAGACTATGTCGGTGCCTCGGCAACGCGGCTCCAGCAGGTCATCCGTCAGCTCGAAGATGGACTCGAACAATCTAACTATACCCGATTAATCACCCCCTTAATTGAGGAAATCGGTGGACGGGAACAGATTCGAATGGATTTTACGACTAGTGTCGCGCGTGCACTTAGCGAACGGGGTCGCGAACAATATAAACGTGTCTTCTACAGTGGCTCGGTCTTTCAACCGGAAGAGAAGTTCCAGGTTGGATTTGAGGAACGAGGACAAATCGCAGAAGTCGAAGCAATTCAACTTGCGGTCCGACTCGTCGAGGAACTGACGGGAAAAGAAGTCACACTCTCGATCGGTGATGCCGGTTTAATCGAGCATTTGATCGAGACGCGTGTCGGTGATCACCACTTACGCGACCAAGTGACGCAGATGCTCCGTTTACGTAACGTCATCGAACTGAAGCGAATCGCGGGTCAACTCGATGATGCCTTACTCGCAAAACTTCCTCTATTATTCGGACGTGAAGGGGCGGAGACAATCCTACCTTACGTCGACGAAACACGACTCAATGCCGTGCTTGATCTCGCGGAAGCCGTCAATGCCGATCTCGACTTCGGTCAAATGGGCTTACAGACGTACTACGACGGGATCACGATCCACGGTTTCATCGAAGGCGTGACGGAACCCGTCCTCGTCGGTGGACGCTACGACCGGCTCTATGAACAATTCGGACAAGAACAACAGGCGTTCGGCATCGGTTTCTCGGTCGAACGGTTGGCGGAGGTGCTCTAAATGCGAATCGGAATTACGAAAGGACGGCTGTCGAAAGCGACAGAACGTTATCTAAAAGAAGCTGGCGTCGAGACATGGGGAGCCATTGAACGCGAACTAATCGTCAAACGGGGCGAGCACGAATTCGTCTTCATGAAAGGATCAGACTTGATCCCATACGTCGCTCAAGGTGTTCTTGACGTCGCGATCACCGGCAGTGACATCTTACTTGAATCGGATCAAGAATTATCGGAACTGGCAGAATTGCCGTTCGGCGTCTGCCGAATGTCGGTCTGTGCGAAGGAACCTTTGCAATTTGAAGGTGGGCGCCGCGTCCGGATTGCGACGAAGTATCCGGTCATCGCAAAACGCTACTTCAGCGAACTCGGTGTCGACGTCGACATCGTACCGCTGAACGGTTCCGTTGAGTTGGCACCGTTACTCGGACTTGCTGACGCAATCGTCGATATCGTCGAGACAGGTGAGACGTTACGGGCGAACGGACTAAACGAATATGAAAAAATCATCGATATCAGCGCTCGGTTCTTTACGAGCGAATGGACGTTAAAACGGAAGCGGGTGGAAGTCATCCGCTTGCTGGAGCAATTGACAGAAGGAGTGACACGATCATGACACCGACAAAACCTTTCAGCATCGATCGCGACACGGAGCTCGCGGTCCGCGCGATTCTCGAACGCGTCGCAACAGACGGTGACGCTGCTGTCCGCGATTACACGAACCAATTCGATCAGGTCGATCTCGAGGATTTCCGCCTCAGTGAAACACGGATCACACAAGCGTTCGAACAGGCAGACGCTAACTTGATCGACTCGTTGAAGTTGATGGCGACACGACTCGTCGAATGGCACGAACAGGAACTGCCATCGGACATCGAACTCGTCGAAGCAGACGTGACACGACGTCAACGTTTCGTTCCCGTCGATTCGGTCGGGATTTACGTTCCAGGTGGTGCGGCAAGTTATCCATCGACCGTCTTGATGAACGCCATTCCAGCAAAAGTTGCTGGTGTTGAACGCGTCGTCATGGTGACACCGATGACGAACTTAAGTGACGAGGTTCTTGTCGCGGCACGGATCGCTGGTGTGACAGAAATCTATACGATCGGTGGAGCGCAAGCTGTTGCCGCGCTAACATTCGGAACAGAAAGCATCCAAGCCGTCGATTTGATTGTCGGACCTGGGAACCGCTTCGTTGCTGAAGCAAAACGCCAAGTTTACGGCATCGTTGGCATCGACTCGGTCGCTGGTCCATCGGAAGTCGTCGTCATCGCGGACGAGACGGCGCATCCAGACCGGATCGCTGCAGACTTACTTGCGCAAGCCGAACACGACCGGGACGCTGTCGCGATCGCCTTCGTGCCAACGGAAGAGATGAAACAAGCGGTTGATGCAGAAATCGAACGGCGCTTACAGCAATTGCCGCGTCAAGAGATTGCCCGTCGTGCGATGGAAAACGGTGGCGTGTTCGTTGCTCCACTCGAAACAGCGATCGAAGAAGCGAACCGTCTCGCAGCGGAACACTTGGAACTTGCCGTTGCCAATCCGCAAGAGGTCGTCAAATCGATCCGTCACGCCGGGATGATTTTCCTCGGTCACGAGACACCAGAAACGCTCGGTGATTACGTCGCTGGAACGAACCACGTCTTACCAACGTCCGGTACAGCTCGTTTTGCGTCTGGATTATCAGCGCGGACATTCCTGCGTCATCAGACGATGCTCGAAGCCACACGCGCAGGCGTACAACGTCTCGCGAATGCAGCGAAGACCGTTGCCCGGGTCGAAGGACTCGAAGCACACGCACAAGCCATCGAAGTGAGGGAAGACTAATGCGATTACACCAAAACGAACGATTCACGACCCATAGTCCAGTCGGGATCGAAGCGATCCAGGAATTGATCGCAACGTTCCCTTTAAATGAATATCCTGTCGAAATCATCGATCAAGTCAAGGCATCATACGCGACGTACGCCGGTGTCCGTCCGACGCAACTCGTCGCCGGAAACGGCTCGGATGAGTTGATCGGCTACTTATGTGCCCGCTACGGCGGACCCGGGATGCCAGTCATCGCCTCGGAACCGGACTTCGTCATGTATCAGTTCTACGCTGACCGGGCACGGGCACCGTTTGAACGCGTGCCGTTACTTGACGAAATGGCGCTTGACGTCGAGGGATTGATCGCAGCTCCGGGTGAGATCATCTTCTTGAGTCACCCGCACAATCCGTCCGGTGTCCTCCGCAAGGAAGCGGACATCCGTCGCTTGCTCGACAGTGGCAAATACGTCGTCATCGATGAGGCCTATATCGACTTCGCGCTCGAACAGTCGATGCTTCACTTACTCGAAGAATATCCGAAAGCGATCATCTTACGGACGCTCTCGAAAGCGTTCGGACTCGCATCGCTCCGACTTGGTTTTGTCATCGCGAGCGAACAAATCATCGAAGAAATCGAACAGATCAAATCACCGTATAACGTCTCTGGTCTATCAGCAGCTGTCGGCATCGCCATCATGGCAGAACCGGAACTCGATCGAGTCTTAGAAGAAACGTATGCGAGCCGCGAGGCGATCGAACGGATTCTCGCCCCAATCGGCAAGACGTATCCAAGTGCAGCGAACTTCGTCTACGTCGAGTATCCGGAAGCCGAACGCTTTACGCAACGTTGTGCTGACGCCGGATTACGGATTCGTTTGTTTAACCAAGCCTTCCGTGTCAGTTGTGGATCACCAGAAGCAATGCAAGTATTAGAAACGTGTGTAGAGGAGGAATTACGATGCGGCGTGGCGCAAGCGAACGAGTAAGTGCAGAGTCAGACATCAAGGTCGAGGTCGATCTCGCAGGAGGTCCGGTTGAGATTAAGACGGGTGTCGGCTTCTTTGATCATATGTTGACGTTATTCGCCTTCCAGGCCCGGATCGGTCTGAAGGTAACCGCAAAAGGTGATACGTGGATCGATGCCCATCACACGGTCGAAGATACCGCGATCGTTCTCGGGGCAGCGTTGACGGAAGCGCTCGGCGATAAAGCCGGGATTGAACGCTACGGCGAATCGCGTGTGCCGATGGACGAGACCCTTGCGTCCGTCGTCCTTGATTTCAGCGGTCGTCCGTTCACCGTCTTCCGTGCTAGTTTCAAGAATCCGAAGCTCGGTGACTTTGATACGGAACTCGCAGAAGAGTTCTTCCAAGGCTTATCGCGCAGTGCCCGGATGACGATTCATGCCGAAGTCTTGTATGGTTCGAACACGCACCACATGATCGAAGGGTTGTTCAAAGCACTCGGTCGGGCCGTCCGTCAGGCAGTTGCCGTGACGAGCGAAGGCGTACCGTCTACGAAAGGGTTGATTGATCAATGATAGCAATCGTCGATTATGGCGTCGGGAATATCGCGAATGTCGAGCGGGCGTTAAAGGAGCTCGGCGAAGCAGTCATCGTCACGAGTGACACGGAGTTGCTCGACCAAGCAGAAGCACTTGTCTTACCGGGTGTCGGTGCCTATGCACCGGCAATGGAGCGCTTGAAGGAAACGGGACTGGTCGACTTCTTAAAAGAGCAAGCCGAAAAGAAGCCGTTCCTCGGAATTTGCCTCGGGATGCAACTGCTCTTTGAATCAAGTGACGAAGATGGACTGACAGAAGGACTCGGGATTTTACCGGGAACGATCGAAAAACTACCGAGCGACGTCCGCTTGCCACATATGGGCTGGCACCAACTGACGAACCACGGCGAAGCGGTCTATTTCGTCCACTCGTACGGCGCTGTTTGTGACCCAGAATGGATCGTCGACGCGGTTGAATACGGACGTCTTGTTCCGGCAATCGTTCAAAAAGGACAAGTCACCGGGATGCAGTTCCACCCGGAGAAGAGTGGCGAAGTCGGACTGAAACTACTGAAGGAATGGAGAGAGACGACATGCAACTCTACCCAGCAATCGATTTAATGAGCGGACAGGCCGTACGCCTGAAGCAAGGAGATTTTGACCAACAGACATTCTTCGGCGATGCGTTGACGATCGCGAAGCGCTTCAAGGAAGATGGAGCGACAGCGATCCACTTGATCGATCTTGATGGTGCGAAAGCCGGCGAACCGTTGCACTTGAGCTTGATCGCCGACATCAAAAAGGAGACCGGTTTGTTCGTCGAAGCTGGTGGTGGTGTCCGTAACATCGAGACCGTCGAAGCATACGTCGGTGCCGGGATCGACCGGATTCTCGTCGGCACGGTCGCCCTAGAAGACGAAGTGTTGCTCGAGCAGATGATTGCTCTCGCTGGTGATAAACTGGCTGTTGCGTTAGATGCAAAAGAAGGTATCGTTCAAACACGCGGCTGGCTCGAAGCGAGCGGTTGGACGCTTGAAGAGGCAATGACACACCTGATCGGCAAAGGCATCAAGACGTTCCTTTATACAGACATTTCGCGTGACGGAATGATGATGGGACCGGACGTTGATGGACTCGATCGTCTAAAGCGGGAAGGGGTCGAATTGATTGCTTCCGGTGGTGTGACGACAGTCGATGACGTCGCGCGCCTCAAAGAAATCGGGATGGACGGAGCGGTCGTCGGTCGGGCGTTACTCGACGGATCACTTGCCTTAAAAGAGGTGTTGCGCGTATGCTGATGAAACGAATCATTCCCTGTCTTGACGTCAAGGAAGGACGTGTCGTCAAAGGGGTCAAATTCCAGAATCTACGTGATCTCGGTGACCCGGTTGCCGTCGCAAAGTATTATTACGAACAAGGGGCGGACGAACTCGTCCTGCTCGATATCTCAGCAACGCAAGAAGGGCGCGAGACGATGCTTGATATCGTCGAACGCGTCGCAGAAGTCATCTATATGCCGTTTACGGTCGGTGGCGGAATCAAGACGATCGAAGACGCGAAACGCTTGATTCGTGCCGGTGCTGACAAAGTCTCACTCAACTCATCAGCGCTTCAAAATCCACAACTGATTCAAGAAGTCAGCCGCCTGTTCGGTGTCCAAGCGACGGTCGTCGCAATCGATGCGAAGCAGACCGGTGACTCATGGGGTGTCTTCTCTCACGGTGGAACACAACCCGTCGGACGTGACGCGATCGAGTGGGCACAGGAAGCTGTCGCCCTCGGTGCCGGCGAGTTACTCGTCACGTCGATGGACGCTGACGGAACAAAAGACGGGTATGATCTCGCCTTGATCCGTCGTCTGCGTGAAGTCGTCAACGTGCCGATTATCGCTTCCGGCGGTGTCGGGACACTCAATCACTTGGCGGAAGGATTGGAAGCAGGCGCTGACGCAGCCTTAGCTGCTTCGATCTTCCATGAAGCGACGTACACGATGCCGGAAACGAAAGCCTACCTCAAAGAACGGGGAGTCGAAGTCCGATGACGACATTGAATTTTTCAAAAGGACTCGTCGCTGCCGTCGTCGTCGACGAACAGACGAACGATGTCTTGATGGTCGGCTTCATGGACCAAGCCGCTTATGATAAGACGCTTGCTACCGGTCTCGTCACCTTCTTCTCACGAACGAAGAATCGTCTTTGGACGAAAGGGGAGACAAGCGGGAACACACTTGAACTCAAACGGATGTGGATCGATTGTGATCAAGATAGTCTTTTGATCGCAGTCAAAGCGAACGGTCCGACATGCCATACCGGAAATCGCAGTTGTTTCTATACGGAAGTGGAGGTGCCAAATGTTATACGAACTGGAACAGACCGTCAAAGCGAAGATTGAGGCAAAGGAAGCAGAATCCTATACGAATTATTTGATTGCTTCCGGGTACGAGAAGATCGCGAAGAAGTTCGGTGAAGAGGCGTTTGAAGTTGTCCTCGCCGGTAACGATACGTTAGCAGAAGAGACAGCAGACTTGTTGTACCACCTAACGGTCTTGCTCGCTGAGCGCGGTGTCTCCTTCAAAGAAGTCGAAGCGGTCCTGAACGAACGTCACGGAACAAAATCGACGTTCAAGGATCGTCCGGATATTGAACAGTGGTAAGGCATATCCACATCGCCTAGGCGGTGTGGATTTTTGTATGGGCGGGAAAAGACAAACAGATGACAGTTGTCATCAAATCGACAGAATGTTTCGATAGGCACGCTGTCGCATGAGAGCGTATAATCAAAAGCATAGTCCTTTGTTTTTAGAAAGTAGGTGTTCGATTGGTTACGAAAAAAGAAATCAAGCAAACGATCAAGCAACAATCCAAGGAAACGATCGAAGAGCTGCTCGCAAAAGGTGATTCCTTGAAAGAGGAGATCGCCAGTGCCATTACACACGGCTTGGGTGTCATTTTCAGTATCGTCGCGCTCGTGATGTTGATCCTGCAGGCGACGAAATCCGGCAGCGCTTGGAACGTCACGGCTGTCAGTATCTTCGGGGCAACGATGATTCTCCTTTATCTGTTCTCGACCTTGATGCATTCGCTGATGCATACGAAAGCAAACAAGGTTCTACAAATTTTAGATCATGCTGGCATCTATCTCTTGATTGCTGGTAGTTATACACCGTTCGCTTTGATCACACTCCGTGGTCCGCTCGGCTGGACGTTGCTTGGCATCGTCTGGGGTGTCGGAACGCTCGGCATCATCTGGAAACTCTATTCAACCGGTAAATACGTCTGGATCTCGAATGCGTCTTATCTGATTCTTGGCTGGTGTTGTCTGTTTGCAATCAAGCCGATCTATGAAGCACTTGGATTACAAGGATTCTTACTGCTCCTTGGTGGTGGCCTTGCATACTCGCTCGGCGTCATCTTCTACGTCTGGTCACGCTTGCCGTATAACCACGCGATTTGGCATCTGTTCGTCCTTGCGGGCAGTGTCCTGATTTTCCTCTCGATTTTCTACTATGTTGCTCCAGCGACGATGTCATGAAGAAATTACGGCTCCGGGACTGGCTCCCGCTTACGCTGTATTTTATGTTTGGTCTTGGGTTGCTCCTGTACTTCCGGATGTCTGGAATGCTGGAGCAATTCGACATTCAAGCATTATCAGATTGGGTACGGGATCAAGGTCTGACCGGGATGTTGCTTTACGTACTCGCTTACACGATTCGACCACTCGTCTTTTTCCCAGCAAGTCTGTTGACCGTCTTTGGCGGTTACACATACGGTCCATGGCTCGGAACGCTACTCGACGTCATTGGTGCCGGTACCGGCGGGCTACTCAGCTTTTGGATCGCCCGATTGCTCGGTCGCCGTGGCGTCGAGAAATTGATCGGGAAAGGGAAGCTGAACGTGCTCGACGACCGCATCGCGACAAACGGTTTTCTCGTCGTCTTGATCGTCCGATTGATTCCACTGTTTCCATTTGACGCGATCAGCTATGCGTCCGGTCTATCAAAAATCCGCTTTAAACAGTTCGCCATCGCCAACTACATCGGGATCATTCCCGGTGCGTTCGTTTACAATAATATCGGCTCAAGCCTTCGCGATCCATTCTCTTGGCAGTTCTTTGTGGCGATTGGTCTGTATGTCTTGTTTTTCGCTGTTGGTATCGTTGCCCATCAGATTCTCAAAAATAAACAAAAGAAAGAGCGCATGTAAGCGCTTTATGGCATAATATAAAGGCAGAGATGTGAACCGACACGGTAAAACAGCCTAGCATTTATTTAGGGGGAATCATGAGTGATGGAAAAAGTACTACGGGATGGTTTTATCTTCTTATCGCAAAACAAGACATTGAACGGTCTCGCCAAGCGATACGGGCTTAAATTCGGAGCAAGTCGCTTCGTGGCAGGGGATTCATTGGAAGCATCGAAACGGGCGATCCAGGAATTGAACGCAAAAGGGTTATGCGTCACGATGGACCATTTAGGGGAGTTCATCTCGACGGTAGCGGAAGCAGAGATGATGACACAAGAATGTATTCGTGCGGTTGAGATGATTGCGGAAGAAAAATTAGACTCGCAACTCTCGTTGAAACTGACATCACTCGGACTCGATATCTCGGACGACTTGATTCGCTCGAACATGGAACGGATCTTAACACGGGCGAAAGAACTCGGTGTCTTCGTCACGATTGATATGGAAGATGAGCCACGTTGTGAAAAGACGATTCAATTGTTTGAAGAATTGCGCCAATCTTTCGATAACATCGGGACGGTCATCCAGTCGTACCTCTACCGGTCGGAAGATGATATCAAACGCGTCGGACGCTTCGAGACGAATCTCCGGATCGTCAAAGGGGCATACAAAGAACCGGCAACGGTTGCGTTCCCAGAGAAGGAAGACGTCGACCATAACTACATCAAGCTCGTGAAGTTACAATTATCACTCGGAAACTATGCTGCCGTCGCAACACATGACGATGCGATGATCGAGCAAGTCATCCGTCACGCTAAAGAAAATGGGATCGAAAAAGACCAGTTCGAATTCCAGATGTTATTTGGTATCCGGGTCGAGCGTCAACTCGAACTCGTCAAACAAGGCTATAAAGTCCGTGTCTACGTTCCTTATGGACGTGACTGGTACGGTTACTTCATGCGCCGCTTAGCAGAACGACCGGCAAACGTTGCCTTCGTTCTCAAAGGAATGGTCAAAGGATAAGAAGAGAAGGCGATGCAACGTTGCATCGTCTTTTTTTGATTCAGAGAGGAGAGGACAGAATGGCATGCACAGAACAAGAATTAAAGGAACTGCTACAACAAGACGCGAGTGTAACGCCTGCATTACTCGATGAGTTACTTCTACATATCGGTTCGACGGATTCTGAGTTACGGGATGGATTGATCTATCCGCAGTTAGCGACCTACATCGCATCAGAGTCCTTTACGATAGAAGACACCAATCGAATTTTCGATTTCATTTTAAGCGGGCATGGATTGATGTATAGAATGGGAACAGCGGACACAACAGCTGTTCTGACGCGATCATTTTCAGCATTAGCACTCGCTGAATTGTTAGTGATGGACAAAACCCGACACTTATTGACGCAAAGTCAGTTGGATCGGCTGTCCACTTACTTACAAACCTATTTGGAGCAAGAAAAGGATGTCCGTGGATTCATTGACGGAATGGGGTGGGCACACAGCATGGCACATATCGCAGATGTCTATGCGGTTTGGTTTACGCACCCAGCGAGTCGTCCGCAGGAGGAGCTCGGAGCGATTGATGCGATGATTCGTCAGTTGATCCGATCCGATTATCTCTATGTCGATGAAGAAGCGGACCGGATGGTGACGGCGTGGTTGCAAGCTTGTCGTCATGGACTGTCGGAAGATGTCCTATTGCAACGAATCGAACGTAATATTAAGGAGTGGCTTGAGAGTGACGTGACATGGGGAGATGCGGAGTGGACGACGTATCGTAACGTTAAACAGATGCTACAGACACTCTATTTCCGACTGAAATGGGAAGAACAATCGGATCTTGTCTTAATTGAAGAGTGGTTGCGACAGGTACATCAGCGAACGCACGGAGGATAAAGCATAGTATACCGGACGTCCCTATCATCTTCGCTTTCCTCAGGCGGGAAGTAAGCCGCGGCATCTCACATTCCATGTGATTTGCCGGGTCTTCCTCTTCCCTGACGGAAGCATGGTTCATGCTTCCTTTTCCTGTAGGAGTCGAAGATGCCCGGTTCGTCCTGAATGAACTAAACTCAAAAGCAATCGATTTCCGTCAATGGAATCGATCGCTTTTAGTATTGAATACGTTCAACCTCCTCACATGTCTTCACCCGACTCCTACAAGAAAAAGCGCGACGTTTTATCGCGCTGTCAGAGACAATCAAGACCCGGATTCGTCATCCGAAGGATGAGGAAGACTGGCTTGTGTCTAGCTTGAGGAAAGCGGGTGAAAGGACAGTGAGGTTAGCAACGTTGTAGTAAGACTCGATTTATATCAAGGATACAAAACATTCGCCGCAATAAAAATTCCAACAAATAATAGTGCAACTAATAAAACAGCCGTCTGTGGATGGAATCGTTTTTCTTCGAATCGACGAAATAATACCCGTTCTCCTAAGGCCTGTGTACCAACGAATACAACCATGAAGAAAATATAGAATTGCCACTTTCCGAAAATACCAAGCTCTTGTACGTAAAATAAAAAGAAGATGGAAATCACACCTAAAATTGAAGTGAAAAAACGACTATATGACATACTTATCTCTCCCTCGCAGCTGTCGTCTGAAAAGCAAACAAACACGAGAAAGCATGGGCTTGATCCAGTAACCGATGCCCCGTCATGACGGCACCTTCTTTTTGGATGACCGCTTCATCGAGTAACGTCCAGCCTCGTTCTTTTGCTAGCTGCAACAGTTCCCACGGCATCATCGTATTCCCCATCGCGACTTCCTCACCGTAGAGACGACGGTAAGCAAGTTGCCGTGGTGCTGCTGTCGGACCGAGTAGACTGATGACGACAAGCGGGGCGACACGTTCGATTTCTTGCAGTACTTGAACGGGACGTGTCGACCATTCGAGTGAGTTGACGGCGAGGACGACATCAAACGCATGATCGGCGAACGGCAATGCTTCACCCGTTCCAACGATGAACGTCTGCTCGGGTGACTTCTCACGGGCGATCCGGATCATCTCGTCTGAGACATCAAGTCCGACTGTCTGAAAGTCCGGTGTCAGTAAGCGACAGGCTGCTCCATCACCGCAACCGAGATCAAGCAAGCGACCACCGGTGATTGTTTTTCGTAAGAACGGCAAAACAGTTTTCCGACTGCCGTTCGTCCACATATCGTCAGCGCGATCCGCCCAGTCAGCGGCTTTTTGATTCCATACATGCTCGGTTTGACTCATTTTCAACCACTCCTTTTTATCAGTCTAACAGGAAAATTTGTCCATTGACTGATTTTTTATTGCTACTGAATCATTATTCATTTATGATGAAGATGTAGAAGAAGCACACCAAAGTCGTTCGGCTTCTTTTTTTGTCAGTATAATGAATGGTTGTTCATTCAATTTAAAATCAGGGGGTATATCATGGCGAGTCAAATCGGTCAGCCGACCACAATCCAGTTGACGAAACACATCCAATTCGCCGTCATCATCGGTTCAGGGGTGATGGGTGCAGGCATCGCGGCACATCTTGCGAATGCTGGCATACGGACATTGATGCTTGATATCGTACCAAAAGAACTTACGGCACAAGAAGAGAAGCAGGGCTTGACGCTGAGTGATCCGCGCGTCCGTTCCCGCATCGCGCGCGATAACCGCGAAAAACTCTTGAAACAAAATCCAGCACCACTCGCGTCGAAAAAATTGATTGACTTCATCGAGGTCGGAAACTTAGAAGACGACTTAGAACGTCTGAAGGAAGCAGACTGGATCGTCGAAGTCGTCGTTGAACGACTCGACGTCAAACAGCAATTGTTTAAAACGATCGAACCGTTCATTCGGGAAGACGCGATCGTCAGCTCGAACACATCAGGCATTTCGATCGAAGCGATGCGCGAAGGGCGTTCGGAGTCGTTCAATCGTCGTTTCCTCGGGACACACTTCTTTAATCCACCACGTTATCTGAAGTTACTTGAGTTGATTCCAACGTCAGACACGGATCCGAGTGTCGTCGACTTTATGAAGCAATTCGCAGAGGAACGACTCGGGAAAGGTGTTGTCATTGCGAAGGATACACCGAACTTCATCGGCAACCGAATCGGGACATACGGTCTTCTCGTGACGATGGATGAGATGAAAAAAGGTGGCTATTCGATCGGGGAGGTCGATTCGGTCACAGGTCCACTGCTTGGTCGCCCAGGGTCAGCGACGTTCCGGACACTCGACGTCGTCGGCATCGACACGTTCGTTCACGTCGCGAACAACGTCTATGACTTGTTGCCAGAAGGCGAGGAGAAGGAGACGTTCGCGGTTCCGGCTGAAATGCGTCGCCTTGTCGAACAAGGGGCACTCGGTGCGAAGACGGGTCAAGGCTTCTATAAGAAAGTCGGAAAACAGATCCTTGAACTCGATTTAGAGACATTTGAGTACGTTGAAAAGAAAGCGCTTACCGAGCCGTCAATCGGACAAGCTAAAGCACTTCCGGGCGCAAAAAACAAGCTGAAAGCCGTTGTCTTCGCGCAAGATCGTGTCGGTGCTTTACTCTGGCCGATCCATGCGAAAACATTGCTCTACTCAGCTCAGCTGACTGGTGAGATCGCAGACGACATCAAAGCGATCGACGAAGCAATGAAATGGGGCTTCGGCTGGAAGATGGGACCGTTCGAGACATGGGACGCACTTGGTGTCGAGAAAACGGTCGCGAAGATGAAACAAGACGGTTACGCAGTACCGGCATGGGTCGATGAGATGCTCGCAGCAGGAAAAACGAGCTTCTATGATGCGTCCGGTCGTCATTATGACGTTGCAACGAAAGACTACGTTGGAGCAACGGTCAATCCGAAGGAAATCCGCCTCCGCGACGTCCGGAAGTCAAACGGTGTTTTACTAGAGAACAACGGGGCACGCCTGCTTGATATCGGCGACGATGTTGCGGTGCTCGAGTTCACATCGAAGAGCAATGCGATCGGTGTCGACATCATGCAGATGATCGAACAGTCGGTCGATCTCGTTGAGAAAAACCACCGTGGTCTCGTCATCGCGAACGATGGCAAGAACTTCTGTGTCGGTGCGAACCTAGCGATGATGCTGATGGAAGCGGAAGATGAAAACTGGTTCGAACTCGACTGGATCATCAACAAGTTCCAACAATCGATTCAAAAGATTCGTTACGCATCACGTCCGATCGTCGCTGCCCCACAAGGAATGACGCTTGGTGGCGGTACGGAGATCTCGCTTCCGGCGGCTCGTCTGCAAGCTGGTCTTGAAACGTATATGGGTCTCGTCGAAGTCGGTGTCGGTCTAATTCCGGGAGGCGGCGGAAACGTCAACACGTACCGTCGACTGTTAGAAAACACACCGGACGGACTCGTCAATATCGAGAAAGCAGCGCAAAAGACGTTCGAGAACGTCGCGATGGCAAAAGTCTCAAAATCAGCCTTTGAAGCACGCGAACTCGGATATGTCCGCTCCGTTGATCAAATCTCGATGAACCGGGATCACTTGACGTATGATGCGAAACAACTCGTCCTTGAACTGGACCGGACCGGCTACACGGCACCAGCGAAAGCGAAGATTCCAGTCGTCGGTCGTGCGGGGAAAGCGACGCTTGAACTCGCAACACGCGAAATGTTCTACGGCGGTTATATCTCGGAACACGATTTGAAAATCGCAAGTAAACTCGCACACGTCATCGCCGGCGGAAACGTCGCCTTCGGTAGCCACGTCGATGAACAATATATGCTCGACATCGAACGGGAAGCATTCTTGAGCCTGATCGGTGAGATGAAGACACAACAACGGATGCAGCACATGCTCGTCAAAGGCAAGCCGCTTCGTAACTGAGGACTGGGGGGATTCGGATGAAGGAAGCAGTAATCGTCGCCGGTGCACGAACACCGGTCGGAAAAGCAAAAAAGGGCGCATTCAAATCGATGCGCTCGGATGAATTAGCAGGCATCGCCATCCAGGAAACGTTGAAACGGTCCGGTTACACGGGAGCGGTCGATGACGTCATTCTCGGATGTGCCTTGCCGGAAGCGGAACAAGGCATGAACATCGCCCGTTACGCTTCGGTCCTCGGTGGATTATCACACGAGGTACCGGCGATCACGATCAACCGGTATTGCTCAAGTGGACTACAATCGATCGCTGACGCAGCGATGAAGATCATGACGGGGCAAGCAACCGCTGTCGTCGCTGGTGGACTTGAATCGATGAGCCAAGTCCCGATGCCAGGTCACGTCGTCCGACCTAATCCGTCGATCGTCGACACGGCACCGGAATACTACATGAGCATGGGGCACACAGCGGAGCAAGTCGCTGCGACCTACAATGTCTCACGGGAAGATCAAGATGCGTTTGCCTTGAAGAGCCATCAAAAAGCAGCGGCCGCAATCGCGGCTGGTAAGTTCGCAGAAGAGATCATCCCGGTAACGGTGACGGAACAATTCGTCAATGATGAACTGAAAATCGAAGAGAAGACATTCATCGTCGAACACGATGAAGGCGTTCGTCCGGATTCGTCACCGGAAGGTCTTGCGAAACTTCGCCCAGCGTTCCGCCTTGGCGGTAGCGTCACAGCAGGGAACTCTTCGCAGACGTCAGACGGTGCGGCAGCTGTCCTCGTCATGGAACGGGAAGAAGCAGAACGCCAAGGGTTACCGATTCTCGGAAAGTTCAAATCGTTCGCGGTCGGTGGTGTCCGTCCGGAAGTGATGGGAATCGGACCGGTCGTCGCGATTCCGAAAGCACTTGAACTCGCAGGCATCACGCTTGAAGACGTCGGATTGATCGAGTTGAACGAAGCGTTCGCATCGCAGTCGCTCGGTGTCATCCGCGAGCTTGGATTAAACGAAGACATCGTCAACGTCAACGGTGGAGCGATCGCCCTCGGTCACCCACTCGGTTGTACAGGAACAAAACTCACATTGACGCTCTTGCATGAAATGAAACGTCGGAATGTCCAGTATGGTGTCGTCTCGATGTGTATCGGTGGCGGAATGGGCGCAGCAGGTGTATTCGAATTAGTTGAAGGAGGAACAGGACAATGAGCCAAACGACAAACGAATTAATCAAAGGTGGCAGTTTCGTATTAGATGAGTTAGCACCAGAACGTCTCTTCACACCAGAGGATTTCTCGGAAGAACACAAAATGGTCGGTGACATGACAGCGAAGTTCGTCGAAGATCGTGTCGTTCCTGTCCTTGACCGAATCGAAAAACACGAGTTCGAATTATCAGTCGGTCTCCTCCGTGAAGCAGGCGAGCTTGGTCTACTCGGTGCAGACGTTCCGGAAGCATACGGCGGCTATCAGATGGATAAGATTTCGTCTTCGATCATTACGGAAAAGTTCGCACGGGGTCGTTCATTTGCCCTCAGCTACGGCGCACACGTCGGAATCGGTTCGTTGCCGATCGTCTTCTTCGGTAACGAAGAGCAAAAGCATAAATACTTGCCGAAACTCGCTTCAGGGGAGTGGATCGCTTCGTACGCGTTGACGGAACCAGGCTCTGGTTCGGATGCTCTTGGTGCTAAAACGACGGCTGTCTTGAACGAAGCTGGTACGCACTACATCTTGAACGGTGAAAAACAATGGATCACGAACGCTGGTTTTGCAAGCTTGTTCGTTGTCTACGCAAAAATTGACGGTGACAAGTTCACCGCCTTCCTCGTCGAAGGATCGTATCCAGGCGTCTCGACAGGCGTCGAGGAACAAAAGATGGGAATCAAAGGATCATCGACACGGACGTTGATCTTACAAGATGCAGAAGTACCAGTCGATAACGTCCTCGGTGAGATCGGACGCGGTCACGTCATCGCCTTCAACATCTTGAACGTCGGTCGTTATAAATTAGCTGTTGGTGCTGTCGGTTCGTCAAAACGAGCGATTGATCTTGCAGTCCAGTACTCGAATGAACGGAAACAGTTCAAGACACCGATCAGCTCGTTCCCATTGATTCAAGAAAAACTCGCGACGATGGCAGCACAGACGTATGCGATGGAAAGTTCAGTCTACCGGACGGGTGGTCTGTTCCAAGACAGTCTCGATCAGTTGTCAGAAGAAGAGAGCAAGGACGGTAAGAAAATCGCCGATGCAATCGCGGAGTACGCGATTGAATGCTCGATGAACAAAGTCTTTGCTTCGGAAACATTTGATTACGTCATCGATGAAGCGGTCCAGATTCACGGTGGTTACGGCTTCATGGCAGAATATGAAGTCGAGAACATGTACCGAGATTCGCGGATCAACCGGATCTTCGAAGGAACGAACGAGATCAACCGTCTCCTCGTCCCAGGAACATTGCTGAAGAAAGCGATGAAAGGCGAGTTGCCGTTGCTTGCGGAAGCACAGCGTCTGCAACAAGAAGTGATGAGCTTCATGCCGACCGAAATCGGAACAGCACCACTTGATCGCGAACGTCATTTACTCGCGATGATGAAGAAAATCTTCTTGTTGACTGCCGGAACAGCGGTCCAGAAATACCAGGACAAACTCCAAGGCGAACAAGAGATCTTAGCGAACACAGCTGACATCATGAGTGCGATCTATGCGCTTGAGTCAGCGATCGTTCGGACGGACAAAGCGATTGCCGACAAAGGGATCGAGAAGAGCGAACTGAAAGTCCGTTACACGGAAGTCTTCGCACAACAAGCGTTCGAAGCTGTCGAGCGTGACGCGAAAGAGACGCTCTACGCGGCAGCAAGCGGCGACGAGCTCCGGATGTTGCTCTCAGCGCTGAAAAAATTCAGCCGTTACCAGCCGATCAACGTCATCGGTACGAAACGCGACATCGCAAAACGCCTCATCGAGTCAAACAAATATACGGTCTAAGTCAGGTTTACCGCTTCGCCTTTGCAGGGAAAATCTCTGTAAAGGCGAAGTTTTTGGTTGGAGGAGGAAAACGAGATGCGCCAAGAATTGGTTGAACTGCAATTTGCGATTGCCTACTATCAATCCCTTGAACGTTTGTCGCCGGAAGAATGGGATCTGCCGCTTGCGCTTAACAAGTGGACCGTCCTTGAGTGCGTCAGTCATCTGTATTTATGGGACCGGTTTTATTACGATCATGCCATCTCGAAATTACCGGATGAACCGTTGACGCTCGTCGAGACGGATTTTGATCAGTTCAATCGACTAGCGGTCGAATATGCGCATCATATTGATCCGCTCGCCTTATTGAAGAAAGCAATCAGCGTCCGGCGTGACATCGTCAATCACCTCGATCGTTTGTCTGACGAGCAATTTGAAGCGACCTATGAGGATTTTCGACCGCAAGCCTTCGTCGAGTCGTTCGTTGCCCATGACGCCCATCATCAAGATCAGATTGACGGGGCGCTCGCACGCTTGAAGCAGAAGTGATCCATCTGCTACTCTTGAAGGTGAGGTGAGGAATATGACAAAAACAGTCACGATGTACGGCTATCCGAAATGTAGTACGTGCGTCAAAGCGAAAAAAGCACTCGAACAGCACGGTGTCGAAGTGGATTACAAACATATCGTCGAGGAAACACCATCTGCAACGACGATCCAGGAACTTCATCAAAAGAGTGGAGAGCCGTTGAAGAAATTCTTCAACACGAGCGGTCAATCGTATCGTTCGCAAGGGATCAAGGACAAACTTCCAGAGTTATCGGAAGACGAGCAATACAAGTTGCTCGCAAGTGATGGTATGTTGTTGAAGCGTCCGATCGTTACAGACGGGAAAGACGTCACGATCGGCTTCAAGGAAGAAATGTATCAAGGAAAATGGTATTAAGTTCAGAGTCGATTTTGGTATACTGAACACGTTAGTCCAAATTAGTCCACAGGGGGAATCGGAAATGAGTCAAGTAAAAGACAACTTACGCTATTCGGAAGAACATGAATGGGTCGAAGTATCAGGAAACAAGGCGCGCATCGGAATCACGGATTTCGCGCAACACGAACTCGGGGATATCGTCTTCGTCGAATTGCCTGAAGTCGGTGATACGATCACAGCAAACGAGCCATTCGGTTCAGTCGAGTCGGTCAAGACAGTCTCGGAACTATATGCACCGATCACTGGTAAAGTCGTTGCCATCAACGAAAATCTTTCAGATTCCCCAGAACTCGTCAACGAGTCACCATTCGAAGGCGCTTGGATGGTCGACATCGAAATCGAAGATGCTTCACAAGTCGAAGCATTGATGGATGCTGCAGCATACAAATCGATGATCAACGAGTAATACTTAACGAAAAGAGAGTGAACGAGGCGCTTGCGTTTCGTCCGCTCTCTTTTTTTTGTATACTGACGACAGATACCACGAAGAAAGGAGCGACCGTCATGCAAGAGGTCACGACCGTCCCGGAAAACGGGCTATTGTATGTCTATGCACCGATGTGCGGGACATGCGCCATCGCGGAACGTATGCTCGATATCGTCGAAGCGACGGAATCAGGTCAATCGATTCAGAAGGCGAACGGGAATTTCATTCCGGATTTCTTAGAAGAAGCCCGTGTCATGAGTGTTCCTGCGTTGTTGCGAATTGAAGAAAATCAAGTCGTAGAGCGACTTTATGCTTTCCAGTCCGTTCAAAACGTCTTTGCTTTCTGTCAAGAACGGTAAGAAAAGTCCGATTGGATTTTTCTTTTTGTTAAATTGTCGGAATATTTACAATAATCCGTTGACAACGCAGAAATATGAATGGTATATTCATAACAACTTCTAGAAATGCATTATAGGAAGTCTAGCAGAGATGATTGTTCAATACGATTCAAGTCCTGAACCCTTTCTCCCATCCTAAGCCGGTGTATTGTTTCCCCTTAAGTCGTCCCCCAAAGACGAAGCGGTGCAATGAACGGGTGGTGGATCGAAAGGACCGATCAGGAAGTGAACGTAAGCTGGCAATCATGTCGAACAGGCGCCGTCCTCCACGCGGAAGAGCGAACAATTCCGAATGGAGCTGGGTTTTCCTTCGTAGCATTTCTAACCACATTATTCGTGTTGTCGGTTCGCCGGCAACGCCTTTTTTTGTTTTCTGGAAGTTTTTTGAGCCGGTCGCTTGCCAGGATAGAATCTCCTTGCTACAATGCGAATAAGGAAAATTACTTTAATTCATATCCGATTACTCGGAATTAACTGGTGAGATGGAGGACGACAAGGCATGACAGTACGTTTTATGGATGTTTTCACAGAATGGGCATCGACGTATGACGAGACAGTAACCGGACACGATCCGGAGTATAAAGAGGTTTTTCGTCGATACGATGAGATTTTGGATACAGTAGCGGATAAAGCGCAGTCGCCGGTCATTGAATTCGGAGCAGGCACAGGGAACCTGACACAACGTCTTCTGGCACGTCACGACGCCCTACTCGCCGTCGAACCAAGTCCGGAGATGCGGGCAATCCTGACGGAAAAGATTCCGTCACTTGAGGTACAAGACGGTCACTTCCTCTCGTTCGAAGCGCAGGAAGCACGCAGTTTTGTTTCGACGTATGCGTTTCATCATCTAACAGATGAGGAAAAGGGAGAAGCGATCGAACTGATGGCATCACATTTACCGGCAGACGGAAAAATCGTCTACGCGGATACGATGTTCGTCTCAGAAGAGGCACGCCTGCAAACGATTCGTGAAGCACGTGCTCAAGGGTTCGACGCGTTAGCGGAAGATCTCGAACGCGAGTTCTACCCGTTGATTCCAGTTATGGAAGAATTGTTTACAGCACGAGGATTCACTGTTAAATTTATACAATACAATCACTTCGTCTGGCTCGTAGAAGCCGAGAAAATGGGGGAATAAATCATGGCACTTCAAAAAATGAACGTCGAAAGCTTTAACCTGGATCATACGAAAGTCAAAGCACCTTATATCCGCGTCGCGGGTTATAAAGAAGGTAAAGTCGACCAAGTCGTCAAATACGATATCCGTTTCACGCAACCAAACGTTGAGCAAATGCCGATGCGTGCGATGCACACACTCGAGCACTTACTTGCTGAAAACATCCGTAACTACTCGGATGATGTCATCGATGTCTCGCCGATGGGATGCCAAACAGGTTTCTACATGGCGATGATGAACTTCGACTCGGTCGAAAAAATGAGCGAACTCGTTGAGAAGACGTTGAAAGACGTCCTCGCAGCAGAAGAGATTCCAGCGCAAAACGAAGTCCAATGTGGATTTGCGAGCGCACATGACCTCAAAGGAGCGAAGCACTATGCCGAGAAAATGCTTGCCGGTCGTGATGAATGGGACATCGTCTTCGGATGATCGCGAACAACGTCCGCGACCTCGTCGGAAACACACCACTCTACGAGATCACTTCATTCGATTTGCCTGCTGGTACGCGCATTTTGGCGAAGCTCGAATGGATGAACCCTGGGGGCAGCGTCAAAGACCGCCTTGGCATTCAACTCGTTGATGCAGCAATCGAAAACGGACATGTGACACCAGGCGGTACGATCATCGAGCCGACAGCCGGGAATACCGGCATCGGCTTGGCGCTCGCCGCTAAAAAATACGATCTCCAAGTCATCTGTGTCGTTCCGGAAAAATTCAGTCAGGAAAAGCAGACGTTGATGCGGGCACTCGGCGCAACCGTCGTCAACACGCCGACTGAACTCGATATGCAAGGGGCCATCGACCGGGCAAAAGAACTCGGTCAGGAAATTCCGAATAGTTACGTTCCGTTACAATTCGAAAACGAAGAGAACCCAGTCACGTATCAGCGGACACTCGGTCCTGAGCTGATTGCGGACTTACCGCATATCGACTGGTTCGTTGCCGGTTGTGGTTCAGGTGGTACGTTCGCCGGAACAGCGGACTTCTTAAAACAACGTCTCGGTACAAAAGCAGCAATCGTCGAACCGGAAGGCTCCGTCTTAAATGGTGGTCCAGCCGGTCCGCATAAGACAGAAGGTATCGGTACAGCAAAATGGCCAAGTCTCGTGCCGCGCGAACTCGTCGACGAGATTCATACGATTTCTGACCGTGATGCATTTGACGCAGTTCATACACTCGCTGCTCGCGAAGGATTACTCGTTGGTAGTTCAGCAGGTGCAGCGCTTGTTGCTGCGCTTGATATCGCAAAGCGTCACCCCGGCAGTACGATCGTCACCGTCTTCGCAGACAGTGCCGAACGCTACTTGAGCCAACAAATCTTTGAAAAGGTGGACGAAACTCATGCGTAAGAAGACAGCATTGATTCATGGAGGAACAGGTGTCGATCGGGCAACAGGAGCCGTCACACCTCCGATCTATCAAACAAGCACATACAAGCAGGATAAAATCGGTCAACTCAAGGACGGATATGAATATTCACGGACAGCGAACCCTACACGGACGAGCATCGAACGATTGATTGCGGATCTCGAGGGTGGCGCACGTGGTTTTGCCTTCGGTTCTGGGATGGCAGCGATCCATGCCGTCTTCCACTTGCTTGAGTCTGGCGACCACATCGTCATGACGGATGACGTCTACGGTGGTACGTTCCGCTTGATGCAACGCGTTTTACCGAAGTTCAACATCCAAGTGACATTCGTCGATACGACGGATCTTGCGGCAACGGAAGCAGCGATTCAAGACAACACGAAGATCGTCTACGTCGAAACACCGACGAACCCGTTATTGAAAGTTACGGACATTGAAGCAATCGCAACAATCGCAAAACGTCACGATCTTAAACTCGTCGTCGACAACACGTTCGCGACACCATACCATCAACAACCACTCGCACTTGGTGCAGACATCGTCTTGCACAGTGCGACGAAATACATCGGCGGACATTCGGACGTCGTCGCTGGACTTGTCGTCGTCAAAGATGATGCGCTCGGCGAAGAGCTGCACTTCATCCAAAACTCGACAGGCGGCGTGCTTGGACCGCAAGACAGCTTCTTGCTCGTCCGTGGTCTTCGTACACTCGGTATCCGGATGGATGCGATCGAAGAGACAGCACATGATCTCGTTGCGTTCCTACAAGCGCAAGACATCGTCTCGAACATTTTCTACCCAGGACTTGCATCGCATCCTGGTCACGACATCCAAGCGAAACAAGCGACTGGATTTGGTGGGATGATCAGCTTTGATGTCGGTTCAGCAGCGAACGCAGAAAAACTCGTCGAGGCGACACACTTCTTCACACTCGCTGAGAGTCTTGGTGCCGTCGAGAGTCTGATTTCGGTGCCGGCACGGATGACACACGCGTCAATCCCAGCAGAACGTCGGGCAGAACTCGGCATCACGGACGGTCTCGTTCGGATTTCAGTTGGACTTGAGGATGCGGAAGATTTGAAAGAAGACTTAACACGTGCTTTCACGTTCCTCGAAAAAGTTTCTGAAAAAACTGTTTGACAACAAAAATAACCCCTGCTAATATTCAGAATATATTCTACAAACTTAATACCGAAACTCTTATCGAGAGTGGTGGAGGGACTGGCCCGATGAAACCCGGCAACCGCGGATCTAATCCGAAGTGGTGCTAATTCCAGCAGACAAAAGTCTGGGAGATGAGAGCAAATGGTTTTGTGTACTGAAAAGTGCGCGCGTTTGCTCTAAAACGCGCGCACTTTTTTTATTTTAGGAGGGACAGTTGTGATTCGTTTACAAGACGTAGGAAAGATTTATCGCTCAAAGCGCGGAGCGGTCGAAGCCGTCGCGAATGTCGATCTGACAATCGAGCGCGGTGAAATTTTTGGAATAATCGGTTATTCCGGAGCAGGGAAATCCACCCTGATCCGATTACTGAATATGCTCGAAGCACCAACGAGTGGTTCGATCCAAATCGATGGTGTTGAAATGACATCACTAAAACCTAAGGAATTACGAGGCGTCCGCAAGAATGTCTCGATGGTCTTCCAACACTTCAACTTACTATGGTCACGGACGGTTGAAGAGAACATCATGTTCCCACTCGAGCTCGGTGGCTTCCCGAAAGCACACCGCAAGGAACGGGTAGCGGAACTGATCCAACTCGTTGGTTTGGACGGACGCGAAAAAGCCTATCCGTCACAATTATCCGGTGGTCAAAAACAACGTGTCGGTATCGCTCGGGCACTGGCATCGAACCCGGACGTTCTCTTATGTGACGAGGCAACAAGTGCACTCGATCCGAAGACGACGGACTCAATCCTTGAGTTACTCGTCGACATCAATGAAAAACTGAAACTGACGATCGTCTTGATCACACACGAGATGCACGTCATTCAAAAAATCTGTCACCGGGTCGCCGTCATGGAAGCCGGTAAAATCGTCGAGCAAGGACCGGTCGCAGAAGTCTTCCGTCATCCGAAGCAAGCGATGACGAAGGAATTCGTCAAACAATTGACGTCGCCGTCGGAGAACGAGTTAACGTTCGCGAAACTACGCGAACGGTACCCAACCGGAAAAATCGTTCAGTTGACGTTCGTCGGATCGACAGCAGAAAGCCCGATCCTCGCGGAAGTCATGAAGGATTCGCCGGTCCTGTTCAATATCATCGGCGGAAACGTCGGTCAATCACAGGAAGGGGCACTCGGTACACTGTTCATTCAGTTGATCGGGGAAACAGAAGCAACACAAGCGGTCATCACGAAGCTTCAAGCCAGTGATGTTGAAGTGGAGGTGGATCACCGATGATTTCATTCTTTGACAATCTAGATTGGGACATGGTGTGGGAAGCTACAGGCAGTACCGTCTATATGACGGCAATCGCTGGTGTTTCGACATTCGTCCTCGGTTTGATCATTGGTTTACTATTGTATGCGACAAACGAAGAGTTATTGTTCAAGAATCGGGCGTTCTATTCAGTGTTGAGCTTGGTCGTCAACGTCTTCCGTTCGATTCCGTTCATCATCTTACTGATCTTATTGATTCCATTTACGACAGCAATCGTCGGTTCGTTCCTCGGACCAACGGCAGCATTACCGGCACTGATCTTCGGTGCTGCACCATTTTACGGTCGGATGGTTGAACTCGCGTTACGCGAAGTCGATAAAGGTGTCATCGAGGCAGCCGAATCGATGGGCGCGACGAAGTTCCAGATCATCTATAAAGTCTTAATCCCGGAAGCGTTGCCTGCCATCGTTTCTGGTATCACGGTCACACTCGTCTCACTTGTCGGTTATACGGCAATGGCCGGAGTAGTCGGCGGAGGTGGACTTGGGGACATGGCCTTCATCGAAGGATTCCAGCGTTCTCAAAACGATGTCATCGTCATTGCGACACTCTTAATCTTAGCGATTGTCTTCGTCATCCAAATCATTGGTGACTTGCTGATCCGCGCGATCGATAAACGTTAATTCGAAACTTAATCATATTGGAGGAATCATTCATGAAAACTTGGAAAAAATTCGTAGGTACTGCTGCTGTATCCGTCTTAGCAATCAGCCTTGCTGCATGTGGCGAAAAATCATCAGGATCAGGTAGCGACGATAAGACACTCGTCGTTGGTGCTTCGAACGTACCGCATGCTGAGATTCTTGAGCACGTTAAAAAAGAATACGAAGCAAAAGGGTACAAGCTTGAAATCAAGAAGTTCCAAGATTACGTACTTCCGAACAAAGCGCTCGCTTCAAAAGAAATCGATGCGAACTACTTCCAGCACGTGCCGTATCTCGAGCAACAAGAGAAAGAAAACAAATCATATAAGTTCGCGAACGCAGGTGGCGTCCACGTTGAACCACTCGGTATTTACTCGAAGAAATACAAGTCACTCGATAAGTTACCAAACGGTGCAACGATCTTAACGAGCTCAAACGTCGCGGAACGCGGTCGTGTCTTGACGTTCCTTCAAAATGAAGGATTGATCAAGCTTAAAGACGGTAAAACGACAGATGCACAACTCGGTGATATCGCGGAGAACCCGAAGAAACTCAAGTTCAAGACGAACATCGAAGCATCACTTCTTCCGCAAGCTTACAAAAACAATGAAGGCGACGCCGTCCTCATCAACACGAACTATGCGATCGATAACGGTCTGAACCCATTGAAAGACGCGATCGCTTCAGAAGATGAGTCTTCACCATACGTCAACATCATCGTTACACGTGATGGCGATGAAAAAGACAAGCGTGTCACAGCACTTCTTGACGTTCTGCACGAAAAGAAAAACCAAGATTGGATCCTCGACAAGTACAAAGGTGCGGTCGTTCCAGTCAGCAAATAAGTTCACCGAAGCCGGCATCCTTCCTATATAATGGAAGGATGCTTTTCATTTGTCTGAAACAGGGGTTAGGGGGAATCATATGCAACGCATACGTCAACTGCATCCGTTGACACTCGGGGTCTTGTTCGGGACGTTTTTCTCGCGTCTCGGAACGTTCATCACGATGCCGTTCTTCGCCATCTACATGACGACCGTCCTGAAGTTTGATCCTGTCGATGTTGGCTGGGTACTCAGTATCTCGGCGATCGCCAGTCTCGTCATGAGTTTCATCGGCGGCACCTTGTCGGACCGGTATGGTCGCCGGGCGATGATGCTTGCCGGAACGATCGGATTCGCGATCGTCTTCATTGCGCTGGCACAAGTCGAGACATTCTGGGCATTCTTTACGCTCAGTGCCTTGAACGGGGTCTGTCGTTCGATTTTTGAACCATCCGCCCGTGCCTTGATCAGTGATACGACGGACGAAGCGAACCGATTGTTCGTCTTCAATATCCGTTACGCGATGATCAACATCGCAGCAGCGATCGGACCGGGAATCGCTTTACTGCTGAGTGCGGGGAACACGTCCGCGACGTTTTACATCACGGCGTTCGTCTATATCGTGTACGGGGTGATGATTGGTATCTTATTCAAACGTCATCCGATCACCGAGACGCATGGTGGGAAAAAGGTGTCATTCGGAGCAACGGTTCGTCTGTTGCGGACGGATATCGCCTTTACGCTGGCACTCGCCGGCATCATCTTCGGGGTCTTCGGCTACAGTCAGTTCAACTCGACTTTGCCACAGTTCTTGACGGAGACGTCACTCCTTGAAGGCGGGAAGACACTCTATGCGATTTTGATCACGATCAATGCGATCACCGTCTTGATCGTGCAGTATCCGATCATGAAGTTTGGTATGAAGACGTCACCGCTCGTCTCGATCACGACCGGGATTGCGACAGTTGCTGTCGGATTGTTCATCATCGGTAATGTGAGTTCAATTTGGCTGATGGTTGTTGCGATGGTCATCTTCACGTGCGGCGAAGTCATGATGTTCACGATGACTGATATCTTGACCGATCGGTTCGCGAAGCCAGAATTACGGGGCAGTTATTTCGGGGCGATGGGCTTGACGTCGATCGGACAATCAATCGGTCCGATCGCCGGAGGACATTTGTTAAGTTTATATGGAGCGGACCGCCCATTACCGATTTTCGGGATATTAGCGGGCTTGACATTGTTCGGAATACCACTGCTCTTACTGTCACAACGGATTCATCGGGCTTCGACGATCGAGGAACTGGAGGAACCGGTGAAACTTTCGAATGATTCTCAACAAAACGCATGATTTTGAGAAAAATCAACGAGCGATGACGCTTGAATAATACGCGATGTTTCTTTAAGATTAGAATGATACTAAATTAGTAACGCTCGTGTTCTGAATCGTCAGTCACGAAATGAATAGATGGAGGGATTCTAACATGAAGGCTTCACACTTGAAGATTGAAGATCTACACGTCGCGATCGACGGCAAGGAAATCTTGAAAGGCGTCAACTTGGAAATCAAAGGCGGGGAAATCCACGCGGTCATGGGACCAAACGGGACAGGTAAATCAACACTCGCATCAGCATTGATGGGTCACCCATCGTACGAAGTGACATCTGGTTCAGTCACACTCGACGGCGAAGACGTCCTCGACATGGAAGTCGATGAGCGCGCACAAGCGGGTATGTTCCTCGCAATGCAGTACCCAAGCGAAATCAGTGGTGTCACGAACTCCGACTTCCTTCGTTCAGCGATCAACTCGCGTCGTGAAGAAGGCGATGAAATCTCACTCATGAAGTTCATCCGTGAGCTTGATTCACAAATGGGTCTTCTCGAGATGCCTTCAGAAATGGCACACCGTTACCTCAACGAAGGTTTCTCTGGTGGAGAAAAGAAACGTAACGAAATTCTTCAGATGATGATGCTTAAACCAGCGATCGCGATTCTTGATGAAATCGATTCAGGTCTTGATATCGATGCATTGAAAGTCGTCGCAAAAGGTGTCAACGAAATGCGTTCACCTGAATTCGGCTGCTTGATCATCACGCACTACCAACGTCTCTTGAACTATATCGAGCCAGACTTCATCCACATCATGATGGGCGGAAAAATCGTCATGTCTGGTGGTAAAGAACTCGCACACCGTCTCGAAGCAGAAGGTTATGACTGGGTTAAAAAAGAACTCGGCATCGAAGACGTCGAAATCGAAACAAAAGCGTAAGACGAGGGAGGAAGCATGATGACTGTAGAACTGAATCTTGCAGTAAATCGCGAGGCAGTGGCAGAACGTGCGACTCGCTTAGGGGAACCATCTTGGATGGTCGCAAAGCGTCAAGACGCGCTTGATCTTGCCCCAACGCTCGCATTGCCAAAAGTAGAAAAAATCAAGATTGAAGGCTGGAACTTCACAGAAGGTACGACGGAACTCGAAACCGTCACTGGTCTTTCTTCAGATATCGAAGCATTGATCGGCGAAAACCGTGATCACATGCTCGTCACGCGTAACGGACAACTCGTTCACGCGCAAAACAGTGAAGCGGCGAACGGCGTCATCTTCACGACGCTCGAAGACGCTTTAAAACAACACCCGGAACTCGTCGAGAAGTACTTCATGACGGAAGGCGTTCAAGTCAACGAAGATCGTCTTGCGGCATTAAACGCAGCACTTCGTAACGGCGGTACGTTCCTTTATGTACCAAAAGGCGTTAAGCTTTCTGTACCGATGCAAGCGATTTACACGCTTGAGCAATCAGGCGCAGCACTTTACCATCACGCGATCATCGTCGCAGACGCTGACAGCGAATTGACGTATATCGAGAACTTCGTCTCTTACGGTGACGAAGCGCATAACGTCAACGTCGTCACAGAAGTCTTCGTTGAAGACAACGCAAAAGTCCTCTTCGGTGGTGTCGACACGTTATCGAAAGGTGCCATCACGTATATGAACCGTCGTGGTGTCGTCAAACAAGGCGCGAAGCTCGAATGGGCACTCGGTCACATGAATGACGGTCACACGGTTACAGAAACAAAAACACACCTCGTCGGAAACGATTCGTTCTCAGATACGAAAGCCGTTACGGTCGGTCGTGGAGAGCAAAAACAAAACTTCAACGTCCGGACGGACCACTTCGGTAAAGGATCAGAAGGTTTCATCTTGATCCACGGTGTCCAAAAAGACGCAGCAACATCAATCTTCAACGGAACGTCGATGATCCATCACGGCGCTTCGAAATCAAACGGCGTTCAAACGGAACGTGTCCTCATGTTGTCTGAAAAGGCACGTGGTGATGCGAACCCAATCCTCTTGATCGATGAGGATGACGTCATGGCAGGACACGCGGCATCTGTCGGTCGTGTCGATGAACTACAACTCTACTACTTGATGAGCCGTGGCCTTTCACGGAAGGAAGCAGAACGCCTCGTCGTTCACGGATTCCTCCAGCCAGTCGTCTCGGAACTTGCGATTGACTCGGTGAAAGAACGTCTCGTTCAAGTCATCGAAGGGAAAGTAAACTAATATGGGAATCGATGCATCCATCCGCAATCAGTTTCCGATCCTCGACCAACAGGTCAACGACCGGAAACTCGTCTATCTCGATAGTGCGGCCTCTTCGCAGAAGCCGCTCGTCGTCATCAACGCGATTGACGACTACTATAAGACGATTCATTCGAATGTGCACCGTGGCGTCCATACGCTCGGAACACGAGCGACGGATGCGTACGAAGGTGCGCGTGAGAACGTTCGTCGTTTCATCCAGGCGCAACACCATGAAGAAATTATCTTTACCCGCGGCACGACGACGGCGATCAACATCGTCGCGTCAAGCTACGGTATGGAGCATGTCGAAGAAGGCGACGAGATCGTCGTCACATACCTCGAACACCATGCGAATCTCATTCCGTGGCAACAAGTCGCTAAACGCAAAAAAGCGAAGTTGAAATACGTCGATTTGACAGCGGATGGTCGCGTGACGGTCGAAGCGGTCGAAGCACAACTGTCCGACCGGACGAAGATCGTCGCGATGGCACATGTCTCGAACGTTCTCGGTACGATCAATCCGATCAAAGAAGTCGCGCGTCTTGCTCACGCTCGAGGTGCCGTCATGGTCGTTGATGCCGCGCAAAGTGCACCGCATCAACGGATTAATGTCACGGATCTCGACTGTGACTTCCTCGCTTTCTCCGCACACAAGATGTGTGGTCCGACAGGCGTTGGTGTTCTTTACGGGAAAAAGGCATTACTCAATGCGATGGAACCAGTCGAATTCGGTGGTGAGATGATTGATTACGTTGGTCTTGAAGAGTCGACGTTCAAACCGTCTCCATATCGTTTCGAAGCGGGTACACCGATTATCGCAGGTGCCGTTGGTTTATCGGCAGCGATTAATTTCTTAGAAGAGATTGGTTTAGAGAACGTCGAAGCACACGAACGTGAACTCGCGCAGTACGCGATGGCACAAATGCGTGACATCGACGGACTAACGATCTACGGTCCGGAAGAACGCGTTGGACTCGTCACGTTCAATCTCGGTGATGTCCATGCACATGACGTCGCAACCGTCCTTGATATGCAGGGAATCGCGGTTCGCGCCGGTCATCACTGTGCACAGCCCTTGATGCGTTGGCTCGGAGCGAGCTCGACGGCTCGCGCTAGCTTCTATCTCTACAACACGAAAGAAGAGGTTGACGCACTCGTGACAGGACTTCGCCAAACGAAGGAGTATTTCAGTCATGGATTTTAACAATCTCGATCACTTGTATCGTCAAGTGATCATGGATCACTATAAAACTCCCCGAAATCGCGGTGCGATCGAGGGGGGCGTCACGATCGACATGAACAATCCGACGTGCGGCGATACGATTCGTCTCCAGCTCGCGATTGAAGACGATGTCGTCCGTGATGCGAAATTTGACGGGGAGGGCTGTTCGATCAGCATGGCGTCTGCTTCAATGATGACGCAACTCGTCAAAGGTAAGACTATCGAAGAAGCCTTACGACTCGCGGATATCTTTTCGGACATGGTCCAAGGAAAAGACTATGACGACGAATCGTTCGACCTCGGGGACGTCGAGGCACTCTCGGGTGTCACGAAATTCCCGGCACGGATCAAATGTGCGACACTTGCCTGGAAGGCGCTCGAACGCGGCGTAGAAGAAGGGAAGTAAACTTCGGTCACAAGCAAGTAAGAGGAGGAAATGAACATGGCAAAGAACATGCCGGAAATTGGCGATTATAAATATGGTTTCCACGATCGCGATATCTCGATCTTCCGTTCTGGACGCGGCTTGACGACTGAAGTCGTCGAAACGATCTCGAAAATGAAGGAAGAACCACAATGGATGCTTGATTTCCGTTTGAAATCACTCAAGATCTTCAACGAACAAGCAATGCCAGCATGGGGTGGCGATCTCTCAGAATTGAACTTCGACGACATCACGTACTACGTCAAGCCGTCTGAACGGGCAGAGAAATCGTGGGATGAAGTACCAGAAGAGATCAAACGTACGTTTGACAAGCTCGGTATCCCTGAAGCAGAGCAAAAATACTTGGCAGGTGTCTCGGCTCAGTACGAGTCAGAGGTCGTCTACCACAACATGAAGGAAGACCTCGAAGAAATCGGTGTCGTCTTCAAAGATACAGATACAGCGTTAAAAGAGAACGAAGATATCTTCCGTGAGTACTTCGGAAAATTAATCCCGCCAACAGACAACAAGTTCGCAGCTTTGAACACAGCGGTCTGGTCAGGTGGATCGTTCATCTACGTACCAAAAGGTGTTAAAGTCGACACGCCGCTTCAAGCCTACTTCCGCATCAACTCGGAAAACATGGGTCAATTCGAGCGGACGTTGATCATCGTTGATGACGAAGCATCGGTTCACTACGTCGAAGGATGTACAGCACCGGTCTACACAACGAACTCGCTTCACTCAGCGGTCGTTGAGATCTTCATCAACAAAAACGCTTACTGCCGTTACACGACGATCCAAAACTGGGCGAACAACGTCTACAACCTCGTTACGAAGCGCGCGATCTGTGAAGCTGGCGCAACGATGGAATGGGTCGATGGTAACATCGGTTCGAAACTGACGATGAAATACCCAGCCGTCATCCTCAAAGGTGAAGGTTCACGTGGTATGACATTGTCAATCGCAATCGCTGGTAAAGGTCAACACCAAGATGCGGGTGCGAAAATGATTCACTTAGCACCGAACACATCGTCGACGATCGTCTCGAAGTCGATCTCAAAACACGGTGGTAAAGTCACGTACCGCGGTATCGTCCACTTCGGACGGAAAGCGACAGGCGCACGTTCGAACATCGAATGTGATACGCTCATCATGGATAACCAATCGACGTCGGATACGATTCCGTACAACGAAATCCTCAACGATAACATTTCGCTCGAGCACGAAGCGAAAGTCTCGAAGGTCTCGGAAGAGCAATTGTTCTACCTCATGAGCCGCGGGATTTCACAAGAGGAAGCAACGGAAATGATCGTCATGGGCTTCATCGAGCCGTTCACGAAAGAACTTCCAATGGAATATGCGGTCGAAATGAACCGTCTCATCAAGTTCGAGATGGAAGGTTCAATCGGATAATTCGTCTTACTCTCTCATCTACGGATGGGGGAGTTTTTTCATGAAATGGTTATTCGGGTAAAGAGTGAAAAAGGAGGGATTACTATGCGTGACATCGTCTATTCCTTTCAAGTCTCGCTTGACGGTTATATCGAAGATGCGTCAGGTAGGATCGATTTCGCTTCACCGGACGCAGAATTACATCAGTATTTCAATGACTACGAAAAAGCGTTCGATACCCATGTCTATGGACGTCGTTTGTACGAGATGATGCAATACTGGGAGACAGCGGATCAGGAAGACGAGCCGATTGTCGTTGAGTATGCGAAAACCTGGCAATCGCTTGAGAAGGTCGTCTTCTCGCGGACGCTCGACGCTGTCGAAGGAAAGACACGTCTAGCGACCAAGTCACTTACCGAGGAACTTCAAGCACTAAAAGCCTTGCCTGGAAAACAGATTGCGATCGGTGGGGCGACGCTTGCTGCTGAAGCGATACGACTTGGACTCGTCGACCGTTATCATATCGTGATTTATCCTGTTCTGCTCGGCGGTGGAAAACGGATGTTTCCGGTGTTCGATCAACCGCAACACTTAAAGATGATCAAAACACAATACTTCGAATCGGGATGTATCATACTTGAATATGAACGTTTAAATTGAAGCATTGAAGAAGAAATCCCGGATTCTGCTATGCTATGATGAATAGGTAGAATAGAACACGTAAGGGGGAGGAGCGCATGATATATATCGGTGTTACGGGCTGGGGAGATCATGATAGTCTCTACTTGACCCCGCAAGATCGTAAGGAGAAGCTCGCCGCTTATGCGGGACATTTTCCAGCAGTCGAGGTCGACTCGACGTTCTATGCGATTCAACCGGAACGAAACTACGAAAAATGGACATCCGAGACACCGGACGGGTTCCGCTTCATCGTCAAGGTCCACCGGGCGATGAGTGGACATGACCGGGAGAATAAAGATCCGCTCGGTCCGATTTTTGAACAATATATCGCGTCGATCGAACCGATGCGAAAGAGTGGAAAGATTGCAGCGATCCTCGTGCAGTTACCGCCCTGGTTCGATGTCAGCAAAATGCACTTGGAGTATTTGCAAACGATCCGAAAATCACTTGCTGGACTGCCGGTCGCGATTGAGTTCCGAAATCCATCGTGGTATTCGGAAGCTTATCGTGAGCGGACGCTCCGATTTTTGAAGGAACATCAGTTTATTCATACGATTTGTGACGAACCCCAGACCGAAGATGGTTCCGTACCATTCGTACCGGTCGTGACGCAGGAGACGGCATTCATCCGCCTCCATGGACGAAATAAAGCGGGTTGGTTAAAGAAACCGGGTCAAAGCAGCGACGATTGGCGAAAAGTCCGCTGTCTCTACCGCTACTCAGAAGACGAGTTACAGGAACTCGCAAACCACGTCCGAAATGTAGCAGCGGAAGCAAAGGATGTATATGTCTTCTTCAATAACAACTCAGCAGGAGATGCTGCCCCGAATGCGAAACGATTAATCGAGATTCTCGATCTCGACTATGAACTCGCGCCGCGACAAATCTCATTGTTTTAAATCATCAAGGGGGGCTTCTGCATGAAGTTACACATCATTCACTATAATGATCTGCATTCACACTTCGACATGTGGCCTCGCTACATGTCCTTCGTCAAGGAACACCGGACGTATGATTCGCTCGTTTTTGATCTCGGCGATCATGCTGACCGTGTTGATCCAGCGACGGAAGCAACAAAAGGAAAAATCAATACGCATCTACTGAATGCGTTGATGCCGACTGCCGTGACGATCGGGAATAATGAAGGCATCACGTTTCCGCACGACTGGTTAGCGAACCTCTACACGGAAGCGGACTTTCCGGTCCTCGTCTCGAATTTAGAAGCACCGTTTGCCAAGCAAGGAGTCATTCACGAATTACCGACCGGAAAAGTCGGCGTCTTTGGTCTGACGGCACCGTATATCGAACTGTACGGTTTACTTGGTTGGACGATCGAAGAACCGTTTGACGTCGCGGCGCGTGAAATCGAACATTTGCGTCAAGAAGTCGACGTCTTGATTTGTTTGAGTCACCTCGGTTTCTATCAAGACGAAGAACTGGCGATGCGTTTTCCAGAACTGGATTTGATCATCGGTGCGCATACGCACCATGTCCTTGATGACGGTGTCGTTAAGAACGGTGTCTTAATCACCCAAGCCGGTAAACATGGGCAGTATGCGGGTGAAATTTATATGAATACGGATACCGGAGAGAAGGAAGCGGTCCTTCATTCCTTACACGATTACGTCGAGGACGAAGCGACGGCGAAATTACTCGACCGCGAACAGTATCTGGCGGAACAACAGATGAAGGAGCCGATTGGCGAGACATCGGGTCTAGCCAATGATTGGTTCAGCGAGTCGCCGTTCTCACAATTGCTTGTCGAGACGATGCGTGATTGGTGTGATGCGGATATCGCTTGTGTCCCGGCAGGTATTCTGCTTGGGTCACTTCCACCAGGTCCTGTCTCTGCCTTTGATTTACATCGACTCTGTCCGCACCCGATCAATCCTTGTAAAGTGACGATGACCGGAGTGGAATTACAAACTTTCCTCGACGAAGTCAAAACAGATCAGTTCGAACAACTAAAGGTTCGAGGTCTCGGTTTCCGTGGTAAGTTGATGGGGCGGATGCATTATGCTGGTTTGGCGGCACATCAACCGCTTGAGCCAACGCGAAACTATACGGTCGTCTTGCCGGATATGTTCACGTTCGGTCCACTCTTTCCAGCAATCAAAGAAATGCCAAAAGAATATTTCATGCCGGAATTGTTACGGGATTTGTTGTTCGAACGCTTATCGGAGAAGTCGGAATATAATGAATTACATGTTCGCAAACCCTGATTGTTTGTTATACTAAAGCAGACATGAATTGACTTTTTGGGGATGAAGGGGGAAGCGAAACCATGGGACGCGGAGAAATCCAACGTAAACCGGAATGGTTGAAAATCAAGCTGAATACGAATGAAACCTACACAGAATTAAAAAGTATGATGCGCGAGAAAAAGCTACATACTGTCTGTGAGGAAGCAAAGTGTCCGAATATCCACGAGTGTTGGGCGGTACGCCGGACGGCGACGTTCATGATTCTCGGAAGTATCTGCACACGTGCGTGCCGTTTTTGCGCCGTGACGACAGGACGCCCAAACGAACTCGATCTTGAAGAACCAAAACGTGTCGCGGAATCCGTTCGTTTGATGAACCTGAAGCACGCGGTCATCACAGCGGTTGCCCGTGACGATCTGAATGATTTCGGAGCAGGCGTTTACGCTGAAACCGTCCGTGAAGTTCGTCGGATGAATCCAGAGACATCAATCGAAGTCTTGCCTTCAGATATGGGTGGGAACTTTGAGGCATTGAAAACGCTGATTGATGCACAACCAGACATCATGAACCACAACATCGAGACGGTCCGCCGTCTGACACCGACCGTTCGTGCGAAAGCGACATACGACCGGACGCTTGAATTCCTTCGCCGTTCGAAGGAACTCGCACCTGAAATTCCAACGAAGTCGAGCTTGATGCTTGGTCTTGGTGAGACATGGGAAGAGATTCTTGAAACGATGGATGATCTTCGCGCAAATAACGTCGACATCATGACAATCGGTCAGTATCTCCAACCGACGAAAAAACACCTCGACGTCATCAAATACTATACACCACAAGAGTTCGCTGAACTGAAGCAGATCGCGCTCAGCAAAGGATTCTCGCACTGTGAGGCAGGTCCACTCGTTCGTTCGTCGTATCACGCGGATGAGCAAGTCAACGCAGCGAAAAAGAATAAAACAGCACTTCCGATCGACTAACGATCAAAAACCGTTCGAGCAGTTGCTCGGACGGTTTTTCGTCTGCCAGGCGAAATGGAATATGCTATGATAAGAACAGCAGGAGGTGGGAATAATGATACAAGTCAATCGGGAACGTTATGAGGTCGTCGAAGAGAAGCGGGAAGGTTTTAATGAGGAAGCCTTCATCGGTCGTTTTAGCGATGTCCTAGAGAAATATGATTATATCGTGGGGGACTGGGGGCACGGTCAATTACGGCTACGTGGCTTCTATGAGGATCAACACGAGAAAGCGACATTCGATACGAAAATTTCGCATGTGGCGGATTATCTCTACGAATACTGTAACTTCGGATGTGCCTACTTCATCGTCAAGAAGATCGGATTGGTAGAAGGAGAAGAAGCACCACCTCGCTTCGACGGTTCTTCATCCAATACGTTGAAGTTGAAACGGAAGTTCGCACCTGCACCAGAGAAGACGGAAAGCGAGTAATCAAACTGTCATACAGAAAAACGTTTCTAGTGGACGGAATTCGGCTATTACTATAAGTATCATGTACCTATAGGGGGAACCATCCATGCGAATCGTTGGAATTTACTCATCCGTACCAGAAGTTGTTAGTGCCGTGCACGATCTCCGTGTTGCCGGTGTCGTCTCGACTGATTTAAAAGTCTTAGCACACGACAAATACGATCTCGAACAAATCGAGGAACTAGCGGATTTGAACAACCAACAGACATCTACGCGTCTGTCACAGGAAGATCATCGTAATCTCTGGCAGGAAATCAAGAGCATCTTCAAAAAAGATGACACGGCTTCCCACGGAGATGCTATTCGTGGAAGTGGCTTGACGAAGGAAGACGTCGATCGTGCGAATCATGCGGTCGAAAGCGGTCAATTCGTATTACTCGTCGGTGATGAAGCGGATCAGCATTCGGAGCGTCGTGCCCATGACGAGTCAGACAATACGAACGTCTTCAGCGGACCGAACACATTAAATGAACGAAACGATCGTCTCTTATAAGAAAAAGCCTTCGTCCGCGGACGAAGGCTTTTTTCATAGACCGATATAAGCGCGTAGATACATCTCGAGTTCCGTTGCCGCATCGTCTTCGACGTCAAACGCCGTCGCGATGTAGCCAGGTTCATCAAAATCGTCCGCACCGATGATCGCATAGAGATTCGATAAGAGATTCAAGACGAGAATCTTACCGTAAAAATGTTCCGAGTGCGTGATGGCGAGATCAAACCGACTAGCTTCTCCGATCCAACTGACAAAGCGTGTCTTCGTTTGTTCGACATCATCATATAAAAAATCACGTTCTTCCATCATTCAGCTTCCCTCATTTCCCTAATATCTGTTTCAGATTAAAGGGTTTGGGGGACTTTTTGCAAGTATGGTTTACGCGATAAGCTATGCTCGGCGATGACTTTTCGAATCGTCCGTGTCTTTGAACGCATGACAAGGGATGTCGTCTCAACGATATCATCCGTCAAGAACTTAACGCCATCGAGCATTTCGCCCGTCGTGACGCCGGTCGCAGCAAAGATACAGTCGTCGCTTTTGATGAGGTCATCAAGCGTTAAAAGTTGAAGCGGATCTTCAAGCCCCATCCGGATGACACGAGCAGTTTCTTCTTCGTTCATCGGGTGTAAGCGTGCCTGCATGTCGCCGCCCATCGCTTTAACGGCAGCAGCCGTGATGACACCTTCAGGAGCACCGCCTGTACCGATGAAGATATCGATTCCTGTCGCAGGAGAGAGTGGTGCGATTCCAGCCGAGACGTCGCCGTCTTCAAATAGACGAACCCGTGCGCCCATCCGCATCGCGGCTTCGCGGAAGTGATCGTGACGTGGGCGATCCTGCATGATGACCGTGACGTCCTCAATCCGTTTATTGTTGTATTGAGCTGCTTTTTCAATGATGACTTCAAGTGGATCGTCGAGCGAGACGTGTCCTTTTAAGTTCGGTCCAACTGTTAATTTATCCATATACATATCCGGTGCGTGGAGCAGGGCACCTTGATCGGCGACGGCGATGACGACCATCGCATTACCGAGACCTTTGGCGACGATATTCGTACCTTCGAGCGGGTCGACGGCGATGTCAACGATTGGACCGTTTGCTGTTCCGACACGTTCGCCGATGAAGAGCATCGGTGCTTCGTCGAGTTCGCCTTCACCGATGACGACCGTTCCGTTCATGTTGACCGTGTTCAAGACTTCGCGCATCGCAGTCGTTGCTGCATCATCCGCTTCATTTTTCTTACCGCGACCAATCCATTGAGCAGAAGCTAGTGCTGCTGCTTCCGTAGCGCGTACGATTTCCAGTGCGAGTTCCCGTTCCATGTATATAACCTCCACGTCACCAATGTGACATACTATTTTCAGCAAAAATCTAAATTGAGGATAACACATTGGAGAATGTGATGCAAATGACCTTTCTGCTTTTCAGGATTGCCGGATAACGATAAAATGGAGGATGTGAGGGGGAATGAAGATGTATTTCGTCAATCGTCAAAAAATCGAAGAGACGGTCGTTTGTTATGAGACGGCACTTCGACAAAGTAAGGAAGTTACGGGGGATCCGGTGACGACGGCACTGGCTATGGAACGGATCGGTTTTTTAGTCATCGAAAGTGTCATCGACATCGGAAACAGTATGATTGATGGATTCATCATGCGGGATCCGGGAAGTTATGAAGATATCATCCTCATTTTAGAAGATGAGAAGGTCATCGATGGACCGCTCGCGACGAGTCTGAAGAAGCTCGTTGCGTTACGTACGTTGATCGTCCGGTCATTCACACAGTCGAGTATGGCGGAGATTCGGGCGGTACTTGAGACAGAGGAAGCAGAGCTACGTCGTTTCCCGGAAGCGATTCGCCGGTATATCGAGACAGAACTCGGACCGGTGTCTGCATTTTTACCAAACGAGGAGTGAGTCAGGATGAAGGCAAAAGGCTATTTATTTGATTTAGATGGAACGATGTATAACGGAACGGAACCGGTAAAAGAAGCGGTCGATTTCGTCAATCGTCTGCAAGCAGAAGGGATTCCGTATTTGTTCGTGACGAATAATGCGTCGATGACGGCAGAAGCCGTGGCGGAGAAATTACGCGGGATGGGTGTTCATTCCGATGCGAAACACGTCTTGACGAGTGCGATGGCGACCGGTCGTTATATCGCTGATCTATCACCGAAAGCGCGCGTCTATGCGATCGGTGAGACAGGACTGATTGATGCGCTTGAACGGGAAGGGTTAGACGTCGTCGCAACCGAAGCGGCAGATTACGTCGTCATCGGTCTCGACCGTCAGATCACGTATGAAAAACTCGCTGTCGGTGCCCTCGCGATTCGTGCCGGTGCTCGCTTCATCTCGACGAACGGAGACATTGCCATTCCGACAGAACGTGGATTCTTACCAGGAAACGGTGCCTTGACGTCCGTCCTGCGCGTGACGACGGAGAAGGAACCGTTCTTCATCGGTAAACCGGAACCGGTCATGGTCGATATCGCAACGGAGATGATTGGTCTGTCAAAAGAAGACGTCATCATGGTCGGGGATAACTACCATACGGATATTCTATTCGGAATCAATGGAGGCATCCGGACGATGCACGTCAATTCTGGCGTCCATACACCCGTCTTCATTCAAGGTCAGGATCGTCAACCGACATACATGGTCGATACGTTAGCAGAATGGATTCTATGAATCACAAAATCCCGAACGAAAATTCGTTCGGGATTTCATGTATTAGAAGACTTGTTCGACTTCAACGACGCCAGCGACTTCTTCAAGAAGGGCACGTTCGATACCGGCCTTCAATGTGATCGTTGAACTTGGGCAGCTACCACAAGCTCCCATCAAACGGAGTTTTACGATTCCGTCTTCTACATCTACGAGTTCAACGTCTCCTCCATCACGAAGAAGGAACGGACGCAATTTTTCAAGAACTTCATTCACTTGATCAAACATTTCCATGCGTAAACACATCCTTTCGTATAGTTTCATTGTAACAGGGTTGAAAAATGTTCTCAATCTGGAAAACTTGTATACTAAAGAGGAGAGAATTGAAAAGGGGGACTTCAAGATGGAAATCACGGTTTATGGAACAGCGGTCACTTGTCCGAGTTGTGTCGGGGCACCTAGCTCGGAAGAGACGTTCAGTTGGCTACAAGCTGTCCTCGGGCGAAAATATGAGCAAGCGATGACGCTTCGCTATGTCGATTTCGAGACAGCAACATCGGATCGATGGACGGAAGCGCTAAAAGAGGATATCTATTTTTATCCATTGATCGTGCTTGATGATGAGATGATTGACGAGGGGTACGTCAAGCTGAAGACGATCACGGCGGCGATTGATGCAAAGTTAAGTCAGACGGGATGAATGACAAAGAGGTATCCCAAAGCTTGGGACACCTCTTTTGTTCATTTAATCTTTTTGTGTTTCCATAAGACACCGGACTTCAAGAGACGTGGGACTTTCCCCGTCAGCGCTTGCTTGCCCATGACGATCCCGAAACCATCTGATTTCCCGAGCGATCCGAGCATTCCGCGCAGTTTGATTTCTGGCAGTTTCGGCAATTTTTTCCCTTGCCACTTCGCTTGCAAGACGTCGACGACTTGTTCTGCCTGATGTTCTGCGAGTTGACCGCTTGGCGCATACGGCAAGCTGGCACAATCGCCGATGACGAAGACGTTATCGTATTCCGGTACATGGTGATGTTCCGTCAATTTGATCCGACCGCCACTGTCTGCAGCAAAGCCGAGATCACGAACGACCTTGACCGGTTGCGTACCTGCCGTCCAAATCGTCAAGTCCGACGGGTACGTATCGTCGCCGTTACGCACGTCGTCCGCTGTGACGAGCGTGACGTTCGAATTGTTGATGACTTCCACGTCATGCTCCTCGAACCATTCCTGGACGTAAGATGAGACTTTGTCGGATAAGAATGACAAGACGGATGGACCGCGGTCGAACAGACGAATCGTTAAATCCTTCCGGCTTTCATGCAGTTCACTGGCAAGTTCAACACCAGATAGACCAGCACCGACGATCGAGACGACGGACCCCGGTGACAGACCACAGATCGCTTGCTGTGTCTTGCGCGATTCTTCAAGTGTCTGGATGCTGTATGTAAACTCTTGAGCACCCGGAATGTTGTGGTATTTATCCTCGCAACCGAGGGCGATGATCAAGTCATCATAGAATAATTCTGATCCGTCCTGCAGGTGGACCGTATTCGTCTCTGGTGAGATTTTAATGACATGTCCATATTTATAAGTAAGATGTTTCCCCTCCGGAAATTCAATCCGGACATCTCGATCTGATAATGTACCTGCTGCGAGTGCGTAATATTCCGTTTTGAGTGCGTGGTACGGTAGACGGTCGACGAGCGTGACGGCAACTTCCTCGTCCTTGAATCGCTCACAAATCCGCATTCCACCATATCCTCCGCCGAGTACGACCAATTGCTTCATAACGTAAAATCCCCCTTAGTTCCCCTAAATCAGTCTGACCTTGTATAATACGACATGAGGCAGGTCGTTTCCTGCTTGAAGGAGGAAAAAAAATGAATCCGATTATTGAATTTTGTATCAGTAACTTAGCGGCTGGTACACAGGTCGTCATGGAGCAACTCGAACGTGACCCGAACGTCGACGTCGTCGAATACGGTTGCCTTGGCTATTGCGGCATTTGTTCGCTTGATCATTTTTGTCTCGTTGATGGTGAGACGGTCGTAGGCGAGACGCCGGAAGAGTTGCTTGAAAAGATTTACCTAAAAATCGAAGAGAATGAGCTGTGAGCCCGAACAGCCAAAAAATCCCCTCGTTCGTCTGAACGAGGGGATTCGTGTCCGTCAGCGGGCGCAGCTTTTCGGATCAGGCAGATTGTTGACGGCGCATCATCCATGGTCGTAGTTTCAAGAACAACGGAATGAAGAGTGCCGAGATGAACAATGCCTTGATGACGTTAAACGGTAAGATACCGGCTGTGATTGCTGTCCATTTGACAGCTGGATCCGCCATGTAGTCCATACCGAGGAACCATGCATACGCTGGAAGGATCAAGATATAGTTGAGAATCGCAAGACCGAGTGCCATCGTGATTGTACCAGCGACGAGGCCAGTTGCGAGACCTTGTGTTGATTTCTTTTTGTGGTAGAACCAGCTGACAGGAAGCACGAATGCGACACCAGCAGCGAAGTTCGCGAATTCTCCGACCGGAACACCACTTCCGCGGAAGATGTAATATAACACGTTCTTCAATGCTTCGACGATGACACCTGCGACCGGTGAGAACATGATCGCTGCGACGAGAGCAGGAACATCACTGAAGTCGATCTTCAGATAGTTCGGTAAGAACGGCAGTGGAAAATTGATAAGCATAAGAACAAATGAGATTGAACCTAACATTGACAGAGTGACCATTTTTTGTGTGCGTTTCATACGAGTATTGTCTCCTTTTGCTCGTTCCTCTCGATGAAGTATTGGCATGACTGCGTCCATAAAGAAACCCCTATTGATGAGATCAACAGGGGAGAAGTCCGCATTAAATAAACCTAATCGATTGTTGCAAAAATCGATCAAATTCAAACTCATGCCGCCATCTTCTCCCATCCAGACTATACTGTCGGCTCCTGAATTACACAGAATCAGCAAATAGCGCCCTATTCGCTCGCGGGCTTCAACTCATAATAGTTGTTTACCGCCGGTCGGGAATTTCACCCTGCCCTGAAGATGGAACGATTATTTTGTTGTACATACCATTTATACAACGAATTCAAGATAGTTTCAAGCAACTAGGTTTCGATTCGCTCAGAAGTTGCGTATACTAAAGAAAAGGAAGGTGATGACATGATCCATTTAACGGAGGCAGCAGCGCTACAAGTCCAAGACATGATGGCGCAGGCACCAGCAGATGAACGGAATCTTCGGATGCTCGTCCAAGGTGGTGGATGTAGTGGTCTGTCGTACGGAATGGGATTCGACCAACAGAAAGAAACGGATCTCGTTTTCGAACAGCACGGCGTGACCGTCATCGTGGACGAAAAAGATTACCCGGTCGTCAAAGGACTGGAAATCGATTATAAGCAGTCGATGCTCGGCGGCGGATTCACGATCACGAATCCGAATGCCATCGCAACATGCGGTTGCGGGACATCGTTCCGGACGGCAACGAATGCCGGGACACCGGGTGGCTGTTAATGAATCCAATCGTGGACATCGTCCACGATTTTTTTATTGTCCGCATACAGGAGACCTGTTCCGTTGACTCGAAATATTAAGAGAGTGAATGCTACTACGAACAGGGAGGGCTTCAGGATGAGAAAAGTATTGATCTTCGGGGGAACACGCTACTTCGGACGCCGGCTTGCGATTCGGTTAGCCGATTCGGGGGATGACGTGACAATCGTCACACGCGGCGAGCATACGCCACCGGTTGCGAAGGGCTTGACATTTTTCAAAGGGGACCGGACGTCAAGTAGTACGATGAAGGACTTAAGCCAACAGCACTGGGATGTTATCTATGACAATATCTGTTTCACACCGTATCAAGCAAAGCTCGCGATCGACGCGTTTGAAGGAAAAGTCGGGCGTTACGTGTTGACGTCGACGATGTCTGTCTATGAAGGCGGTGGTGCGAATATCACCGAGCGTGCCTATAACCCGTTTCCCGGGAAATATGATCTCGAGAAGGAACATGGATATGGTGAAGGGAAACGCCAAGCGGAGAGTTATTTCTTCCAACGGGCGACGTTCCCAGTCGTTGCGGTCCGTTTCCCGGTCGTTCTCGGACCAGATGACTACACGGAGCGACTCGTCTTTCATATCAAGCGGGCGCTTGACGGGCGTCCGATTGTTGCCGAAAACACATACGCGAAGATGGGGTATATCTCAAGTTACGAAGCCGCTGCCTTTCTGGAGTGGTGTGGTCGCTCCGAACTGACGGGACCGATCAACGCTGCAAGTGACGGTGTCTTATCCATTCAAGACCTAGTGGATAAAATCGACCGCGTTGCGGGGACGACAAGTCAACTCGTCGCAAAAGGAGAGGATGAATCGCCTCTTGCGCCAGAACGCGATTTCTATATGGATACGACAGCTGCGAAACAAGCCGGCTATCTGTTCCAACATGTCGATGACTGGCTCGATCGTTTGATTGAAGAGGAGGTGCGCAATCACCAATGATGCAGTTGATGAAACCAACTCTTGCGTGGGAGACAGAGTATCGCGCCTTTTTAGAAGACTGGCGAGAGTCGGGCGAAACGATCGTGCCGGAAGCAGTCGGAGACACATATGAACCACTGGGCGCTTATTTTGCGGAACTGAAGGAAATGGAGACAACAGTCAGACCGGGTCTTGTCACCCATTCGACGTACTGGATGGTCGACGGGCAACGAATCGTCGGTGCGCTGAACTTCCGGCATGACTTGACGGAGAACTTGAAGTTGTACGGTGGACACATCGGATACGGCATCCGACCATCCGAGCGTCAGAAAGGATATGCGACGACTGGGCTCCGTTTAGCGCTAGAAGAAGCACGGCAACGTGGACTCGATCAAGTGCTGTTGACGTGTGGCGTTGATAATCTAGCATCTCGCCGTGTCATCTTAGCGAACGGCGGACGAGAAATTGAGCCGACTGTTCGTAATGGACGCGAGACACGTCGCTTCATCATCCCGTTATGAGAATCCGTGAAGCACGTCTAGAAGATGCGTCAGCTATCGCCCGCGTTCATATTGATGCCTGGCGCGAGACGTATCAAGGTATCATTCCAGATCTGTATTTAGCACAGTTGTCGCATGTGAAACGGACGCAACAATGGGAACAGACATTAGTCAATCAGCGCGTGTATGTTGCCGTGTCAGGAGAAGAAGTCGTTGGCTTTGCGCAAGGTGGAGCGAATCGAAGTGATGCGCGTGAAGGGGAACTCTACGCGATTTATGTCTTGCAAGCGTCACAAGGACAAGGACTCGGAAAAGCGTTGTTTCAACGCATCGCTGAGGACTTAGCGGAATATGAGACGATGCAGGTTTCTGTCTTGCGAGATAATCCAGCGTGCCAGTTTTACGAGCGATTCGGTGGTCAGGTCTTCGAAGAATCGATGATTGAGCGAGGTGGGGTGGAACTCGTGCAACGGGTTTACCGGATACCTGTTAAAAGATCATCCGTATGAAATCGGACGTTTTCAACATCTTCGCTTTCCTTAGGCGGGATGTAAGCCGCGCCAGTTCCCATTCCATGTGATCTGTCGGGTCTTCCCTATCCCTGACTGAAGCACGCATCGTGCTTTCTTTTCCTGTGGGAGTCGAAGATGTTTGGTCACGTCCTCGATGTGATTCCATGAAAATAAGAGGTCGGACTCCGGTATGTCATCCGGAATTCGACCTCTTATTTGTTTACAGCCATTCAGTTATCTCAAGAATGATTTGTTACTTTTTCGAACAGACTCGTCGAGTGTTGCGGGTGACGAGCAGATGGATCAACGAGAAGTTTCGCTTGGTTAACGGCGATCGGTGCTTCACCGAAGCCCGTTGCGATCAGTTTGACGCGTCCTTCGTAAGTCGCGATATCACCACAAGCGAAGACGCCCGGAATCGCAGTCTCCATCTTCGAATTGACACGAATCGAATTGCGTTCGAATTCGACTTCCCATTCTTTGAGCGGTCCGAGTGACGAGACGAAGCCGAAGTTACAGACGACATCGTCCGCAGCGACGACGACGACTTCACCACTTTCAGCATGTTTGAACGTCAGCGTCTCGATGTGCGTCTCACCTGTAACCGATTCAAGTGTATACGGCGTCATGACGTTGACGGACGAATCGTGTAACAGTTCGACCGAATGTTCATGGGCACGGAACTTGTCACGACGGTGGACGAGCGTGACGGATTTTGCGATCGGCTCAAGCATCAATGACCAGTCAACTGCTGAGTCACCGCCACCCAGTAAGACGACTTGGCGATCCTTGAAACGTTCCATGTCGTTGACGAAATAGTGTAAGTTTGTTTCTTCGAAGCGTTCTGCATCCGCTACTCCGAGTGGACGCGCAGCGAACGAGCCGTTTCCTGCCGTCAAGATGACGGTCTTTGTATAATGCTCGCCTTTATTCGTGACGAGGCGGATGATTCCGTCATCCATCCGTTCGTAAGCGATGACGGTCTCACCGAGCACGTATGTCGGATCGAATTCATTTGCTTGTTCAAGCAACCGATCGACCAGTTCCTGTGCTTTTACTTTCGGAAAACCGGCAATATCGTATATATATTTTTCAGGATAAAGCGTAGCGAGTTGACCACCTAATTGAGGTAGACTCTCGATGACCTTCGTCTTCATCTGGCGCATTCCTGAATAAAACGCGGTGAACAGTCCGACCGGACCGCCGCCGATGATCGTGACATCATATGGTTGGTGCATCTGATTCCCTCCTAGCGTTGGATAGGTCCATTATATAGGAAGTAGGGGGTGAAGGTGCAAGTACGGAACATCTCACATTTTTTTAAGGGAAATTACATTTTTCTTTTGCAATCATTCCTGAAAAGTGTTTCAATAGGCTTATAGACATGTGAACATTATTTGAACAAAATTTTTGAGCATTCGTCTGTAATTGAATGTGAAGAAAATCACAACAAAACTACGATTCGTAAGGAGTATCAGAACATGAACACACCTAACATTGTTATTCTTGGAGCGGGCTACGGTGGATTGATCACAGCAGTCAACCTTCAAAAGAAACTCGGCGTCGATCAAGCGAACATCACGTTGATTAACAAACACGACTATCATTACCAAACAACTTGGTTGCATGAACCAGCTGCAGGTACGATGTCTGCGGAGCAAGCGCGCATCTACATCAATGATGTCATCAACCCGTCACGCGTCAAACTTGTCAAAGGTATCGTTGAGAAAGTCGACACGGCTGCTAAAACGGTTCTCTTACAAGATGGCGGAACAGTTCCTTACGATTACGTCGTCGTTGCTCTCGGTGGCGTTCCTGAAACATTCGGTATCAAAGGATTGAAGGAACACGCGCTGACAATCAGCTCGTTGAACAGCGTCCGTAAAATCAAGGAACATATCGATTACTCATTCGCACAGTACAAAACAACAGGATCACAAGATCGTTCACTCTTGACGATCGTTGTTGGTGGTGCTGGATTCACAGGAATCGAGTTCATGGGTGAGCTCGTCAACCGTATTCCAGAACTGTGCAAACAATATGACATCCCACGCGAACTCGTTCGTGTCGTCAACATCGAGGCAGCGCCAACAGTCCTTCCAGGATTCGATGCTGATCTCGTCAACTACGCACACAAATGGCTTGAGCGCCAAGGCGTCGAGTTCAAACTCGGTAACGGCATCAAGGAATGTGGACCAGGAAGCGTCACGTTCGGTCCGCTTCAAGGTGACACGACTGAGACGATCGAAGCAAGCACGATCATCTGGACAGGTGGCGTCAGCGGTAACCCAGTCGTTGCAGCATCTGGTTTCGAAGCGATGCGTAACCGTGTCGTCGTCGAAGAAGATCTCCGTGTTCCAGGACACGACAACGTCTTCATGATCGGTGACTGTTCAGCAGTCATGGATCCAAGTTCGAACCGTCCGTACCCACCGACTGCACAAATCGCGACACAACAAGCACACAAAGTCGCTGAGAACATCGCAGCACTCATCGCGGGTCGTCAAACATCGACGTTCACGTACGAAAACAAAGGAACGGTCGCTTCGCTTGGTCACAAAGACGGCATCGGCATGGTCTTTGGTAAGAAGATTTACGGCCGTAACGCATCGTTCATGAAAAAAGTCATCGACAACAAACACTTCTTCGAACTGAAAAAGCTTGGTCTTGCGATCAAAAAAGGGAAGTTCTAAGTTCACGTTTTAGGCAAATGTACACTCGTGCATTTGCCTTTTTTGTCGGTTATACTAGAAGAGATTCAAAGGGGGAACAATATGCATATCATTCAAGCCGTGATCGGGAGTGTGCTTTATCTCGTCATGTTCTTTAGTATCGGATTCATCTTAAACATGTTGTTGCGGAGTACATGGGTGATGCTCGTACTCTATCCGGTCATCATCATCATGATGATCGACAACCAATCGACGCTCGAATACTTCACGAATGCTCGTGAAGCAATTCCGAATCTCGGGGACCGGATTGCTGGTCTACAGACAGCGGATATCACGATGTTCGCGGCTGGTCTTGCCGGAATCATCATCGCTGGTCTATCGATTCGCTTCTTGCGTAAGAGCGGTTACCAAATGTTTTAAAGTCTACTTGAGTAAGTAGGCTTTTTTCGTGTCTGAAAAACCGTTATAATAAAAACAATGTCTTTAAATAAATGTGTAAGAGCAGATTGGGTTGAGAGCGAATGGATAAACAAATGTACCACGTTATCAAGGTATTGAATAATAATGTCGTCATTTGTTCGACTGGTGCGAATCAGGAAGTCATTATCCTCGCGAAAGGGATTGGCTTCGGTCGGAAGCCAGGCGATCAACTGACAGATCTCGACAAGTTGGAAAAAGTCTACACGTTGAAGGATAAAGAAGAACAGGATCAATATAAGGCGCTCGTCGGTCATCTCGATGAAAATTTCATCGCGTTGATGAACGAGATCGTCTCGATGATCGAGACACGCTTCGGAAAAAAGGTCGACGAACATATCCATATCGGATTGACGGATCATTTGACGTTTACGTTCAAGCGACTCGAACAAGGAATGGAAGTCACGAATCCGTTTCTTGCTGAAACGGAAGCCTTGTATCCGGAAGAGTACGCCCTTGCAGAAGAAATCGTCGAGTTCATCAGTGCTGAGATGAATTTTTACCTACCTCCAGCGGAGACAGGATTCATCGCACTTCATATTCATTCGGCGACGAACTTCAAAGACGTACTTGAAGTCAACCGCCATCATCAGCTCGTCGGTTTAATTGCTAGTCATATCGAACAGCGACTGGAGATTAAAATCGATCGAAAATCGCTTGATTACAAGCGTCTGATTCGGCACCTTCGTTCAGCGATTGAAAGGGTTTCCAATGGGGAGTATCTAGAGGCTCCAGAAAAAGTAGAAAAGCTATTGCGTGAAGAATATCCGCTATGCTATGATACTGCTTGGGAGCTGATGTCCATCATGGAACGTCAGTTGAAGAAAGCGGTACCGCGCGGTGAGGCGACGTATCTTACGATGCATCTGCAACGCTTAGTGCAGTACGATTCAGGTAAATGACCGCACGGACTACGTGTTACTGATACGATCAGGCATGAGTGGGATGTCGGGCAAGAAGCTTTATTTCCGTTATGCAACGGGATAAGTCTATTGTCTACAATCCGCTCGTGCCTGATTTTTTTCTGTAAAAAAACGGTCAGATGTCTGACTTTTTTCGTCTCAATTATTGGCATTATTCATCATACTTCGCTCTTAACAGGAAAAGGAGGAAACACACATGTTCAAACAGATTTTTGCTGTTCTTCAACGTGTCGGTAAAGCGTTGATGCTTCCTGTAGCGATTTTGCCAGCTGCCGGTATCCTACTCGGATTCGGTAATGCGATGCAAAATCCGAACTTGACGTCAAAACTCGAGTTCTTGAAAAATGATGCAATCATCAAGGTTGCAAAATTGATGGAAGCAGCCGGGGATATCATCTTCGGTAACTTAGCACTCTTATTCGCGGTCGGTGTCGCGATTGGTCTTGCAGGGGACGGCGCAGCCGGACTTGCGGCAATCGTCGGATTCTTGATCATGAACAAAACAATGAGCGTTTGGCTCGGCGTTACACCAGAAATGGTTGCTAACGGTCAAGGGTATGCAAACGTACTCGGTATCCCAACACTTCAAACTGGGGTATTCGGTGGTATCATCATCGGTCTGATTGCAGCTTGGGCGTATGGGAAGTACCATAATCTCGAATTGCCGCAGTTCCTCGGATTCTTTGCTGGTAAACGTTTCGTTCCAATCGTCACTGCTGTCGTTTCATTGTTCGCAGGTCTTGTACTTGTATTCGTTTGGCCGTTCGCACAGGACGGATTGAACACATTCTCCCACTTCATGATGGAGAAAAACCCAACACTCGCAGCATTCGTCTTCGGTCTCATCGAGCGTTCGTTGATTCCATTCGGTCTTCACCACATCTTCTATGCACCATTCTGGTTCGAATTCGGTTCGTACACGAATGCAGCAGGTGATGTCGTTCGTGGTGACCAAGCGATCTTCTTCGCTCAATTGAAAGATAACGTTGAATTGACTGCTGGTACGTTCATGACTGGTAAATTCCCGTTCATGATGTTCGGTCTTCCAGCAGCAGCTCTTGCTATGTACCACGAAGCTCGTCCTGAGCGCCGTGCAGTCGTTGGTGGTCTTCTTGGATCAGCAGCACTTACAGCATTCTTGACAGGTATCACAGAGCCAATCGAATTCGCATTCTTGTTCGTTGCTCCAATCTTGTTCGCAGTTCACGCAGTCTTCGCAGGTCTCTCGTTCATGACGATGCAATTGTTGAACGTTAAGATCGGTATGACATTCTCTGGTGGTTTGATTGACTTCCTTCTCTTCGGTGTTCTTCCAGGACGCACGCAGTGGTGGCTCGTCATCGTCGTCGGTCTTGCACTCTCTGTCATCTACTATGTTGGATTCCGTTTCGCAATCCGCAAGTTCAACCTGAAAACTCCAGGTCGTGAAGATGCAGCGCAAGAGACTTCATCTGCTCAAGGTTCTGAACTCGCTGAAGGTATCCTTGATGCACTCGGTTCAGAGTCGAACATCAAACACTTGGATGCATGTATCACACGTCTTCGTGTCGAAGTTCTCGACAAATCAAAAGTCAACAAAGATGAGTTGAAAAAATTAGGTGCTGCTGGTGTCCTTGAAGTTGGTAACAACGTTCAAGCGATCTACGGACCGAAATCAGACAACATCAAGTCTGAAATTCAAGCCGTCATCGCATCACGTAAACAAGAAAAAACAGTCTAATGTTTTAAGAAATGAGTCCTTCTGCGGAAGGGCTCATTTTTTTTTGGAAAAATCTTTTAGAATCGTTTTGCGCTAGAATATTTTAGGGTATGAATTAAGTAGTTTGTTTAAAAAAGGAGGGAATATACGCATGTGGAAAAACGTGTTTGGTGTCTTACAGCGAATCGGTAAGGCCCTGATGTTACCGGTAGCGATTTTACCGGCAGCGGGGCTATTGCTCGCGTTCGGGACAGCGTTTCAAAACCCGAACTTGACGCAATATTTACCGTTCCTCGAGAACGATTCGCTAGTCGTCATTTGGCGAGTCATGCAGGATGCGGGTGATATCATCTTTGCGAATCTCGGGTTACTGTTTGCCGTCGGGGTCGCGATTGGTCTTGCGAATGGAGAAGGGGTTGCCGGTCTAGCAGCGATCGTCGGTTTCTTGATCATGAACAAGGTCATCAGTTCGTTTTTACAGATCACACCAGAAAAAATCACGGAAGCACAGAAAGCGAGTGACTTGTCGTATGCGACGGTCCTCGGGATACCGACCTTGCAAATGGGAGTATTCGGAGGGATCATTGCCGGTTTGATAGCAGCGTACAGTTATAATAAATTCTTTAAAATCAAACTGCCTGATTTCCTCGGATTCTTCGCAGGGAAGCGTTTTGTTCCGATCGCAACCGCCTTATTCAGTCTTGTCGCAGGGTTTGCCTTGTCGTATATTTGGCCACCAATCGGTAGTGGAATCAACACATTCTCAAAAACAATCATCGAAGCGAACGAACCGTTGTCTGCCTTTATCTTTGGACTCGTCGAACGTTCGTTGATTCCGTTTGGTCTTCACCATATCTGGTACTCAAGCTTCTGGTTCCAGTTCGGAGAATATACGGATAAAGCCGGAACGATCATCAACGGGGATCAGCGGATCTTCTTCGCACAGTTGAAGGACGGTGTACCCTTTACAGCAGGGACGTATATGACCGGAAAATATCCATTCATGATGTTCGGTCTGCCAGCAGCCTGTCTTGCGATGTACCATACGGTCGCAAAAGATCGTCGTAAAGCCGTCGAAGGTCTTTATTTCTCAGCTGCGTTGACTTCTTTCCTGACTGGTATCACGGAGCCAGTCGAGTTCTCCTTCGTATTCGTTGCACCACTCTTGTTTGCCGTTCACGCTGTCTTTGCAGGTCTTTCATTCATGATCATGGATTTACTGAACGTCAAGATCGGGATGACGTTCTCCGGTGGATTGATTGACTACACGTTATTCGGGATTCTACCGAACCGAACCTCGTGGTGGCTCGTCATTCCAGTCGGTCTTGTCTTCGCCGTCATCTACTACTTCGGATTCCGTTTCGTCATCACGAAGTTTGATTTGAAGATTCCGGGGCGCGAAGCGATTAAAGAAGGTGCCGCTACCTCAACGGCACAAGCAGGCGATCTACCGTATGAAATTCTACAAGCATTCGGTGGTCCGTCAAACATTAAACATTTAGATGCTTGTATCACACGACTTCGGATTACGGTCAATGATAAGTCCGGAGTCAATAAGGATCGCTTGAAAGAACTCGGTGCTGCTGGTGTTCTTGAAGTCGGAGATAACGTCCAGGCCATCTTTGGACCGAAATCCGATGGGATCAAGACAGAAATGGCAGATATCATGAAAGATCCAAATTATAAACCGAAAGAAACACCGGAAGCAGATCCAATTCCACAAGTACCAACGGGAGACGAAGCACGGACTTCTGGAACTGGTACAGCAGATGCCGGTCCACTCGCTGGGGATCGTGGTGGGGCTTACGTGCCTGAAGATGGATATGTCGCACCACTGAGCGGTATCATTCGTTCTCTCGATGATGTACCGGATCAAGTGTTCTCCGGTCGCATGATGGGTGACGGATATGCGATCGAACCAACGGAAGGATATGTCGTCTCTCCAGTCTCTGGTGAGATCACGACGTTCTTCCCGACGAAACACGCGATTGGTATTCTTGCGGATAATGGAGATGAAATCTTGATTCACATCGGTATTGATACGGTGTCACTCGAAGGAAAAGGATTCGAGGCGTTGGCGAAAGCCGGCGATCGTGTCGAACCGGGGACACCACTCCTCAATGTCGATCTTGAACAAGTACGACCACTCGTACCATCATTACTGACACCAATCATCGTCACGAATAGTGGGGATCGAAAAGTTGACGTTGATGTTGGACGGACGGTCGAAGCCGGAGAAGCAATTTCGTATCGTATAGAGTAAAGAAGAAAAGCGACGGATCGCCCTGAGCGATCCGTCTTTTTTGTGTGAAATGATCGTAGAGCACATTTGATAATGAGATTTTGCACATATGATGATACAATAAGTTAGCTATTATAAGAGTTAGCTAATTTTTTGAGAAATGAGGTGCGTCGATGTCTTCGACTACAACAAAAACGAATACGACACCTGTCGTCATCGGATTATTGATTGGAATTTTAGTCGCAGCAATGGATAACACGATCGTTGCGACAGCGATGCCGACGATCGTCAGTGAACTAAATGGGTTTGATCAGTATGCATGGGTCACGTCGGCTTACATGATCGCAACCGTTGCTGGGATGCCGATCTTCGGTAAACTGAGTGACATGTATGGAAGAAAACGCTTCTTCCTCTTTGGGATGCTCCTCTTCATGGTGGGAAGTATCTTATGTGGAATGGCAGACTCGATCATTGAGCTGTCTGCCTATCGTGCCTTGCAAGGGCTCGGTGGTGGGGCGTTGATGCCGATCGCCTTTACAATCATCTTTGATATCTTCCCACCGGAAAAACGGGGGAAAGTCAGTGGGTTGTTTGGAGCGGTCTTCGGCATCTCGAGTATCTTCGGACCGTTGCTTGGTGCCGTATTGACGGATTCCCTCGACTGGCGCTGGGTGTTCTACATTAATATTCCACTTGGTTTGATTGCCCTTGGTCTCGTGACGGTCTTCTATCAGGAATCACCGGTGCACCGGACACAGAAAATCGACTATGTCGGTGCGTTTACGCTTGTCGCCGGATTGGTGTTATTCTTACTCGCGCTCGAAATGGGTGGCAAAGAGTATGCATGGTCTTCGCCACAAATTCTTGGTCTGTTCGGAGCAGCGCTCGTCGCGTTCGTTGCCTTCGCATTTGCTGAACGACGTGCCGCGGATCCCGTCATTACGTTTAGTCTATTCCGCCGTCGCTTATTTGCGGCAACACAAGGCGTGGCGTTCTTTTATGGATTCGTCTTCATCTCAGCGAGTGTATTCATTCCAATCTTCGTGCAAGGTGTCTTTGGTGGCAGTGCGACGAATTCCGGTCTGATCCTGATGCCGATGTTGATTGCCTCGGTCATCTCGGCGCAGCTCGGTGGACAGTTGCCGAACAAGTTTGGATTCCGCAACGTCATGATCGTCTCAGCGGTCTTCTTCCTACTCGGTGTCTATCTTCTTAGTACGATGACGCTTGAGACATCGCGGACAGCGGTAACGATTTATATGATCATTCTCGGATTTGGTGTTGGCTTCAGTTTCTCTCTATTGAATCTAGCGAGTATCAACGGCATCGAGATGCAACGTCGGGGCGCAGCGACCTCGATGGGCTCAACATTCCGGACAATCGGGATGACGCTTGGTGTCACGGTTCTCGGAATCATCCAATCACGGACGTTCGCGTCAGCTGTAACGGATCGGTTGCCGCAAGGTGGAGCGCCGTCCGGTGGACAGTTCCCAACGGCTGCTGCGTTTGCGAAGATGCCACCAGAAGTTGCGACAGCAATTAAGACGTCGCTTGCAGAATCGATCTCAACCGTCTATTTCTGGGCGTTGATTCCAGCAGTACTCGGTGTCATCTTTATCTTCTTGATGGGGAACGAGCGTCCGATTTTGTCGGAACAAGCTACTCCAGCGAAGAAGAAACAAGCTCAATAATCACCATTTCAACAACGTCTTCTTTCTTATAAGAAAGAGGCGTTGTTTTTTTGTTGAATTAGACAAAAAAAGACGAACCTGGATTGTTCCAGATTCGTCTGACAGAACTTATTTTTTGATGTCGAAAGTCGTGCTGAGGAAGTCGACGACTTCTTCTGCTGTATCCATATCAAGCACTTGCTCAACGATTGCTTCACATTCTGACTTGTTGAGACGTGTCATCAAGCTACGAGCGCGAAGGACAGATGATGCTGACATTGAGAACTCATCGAGACCAAGACCAAGAAGGATTGGGAGTGCCAATTCTTCTCCTGCCATCTCACCACACATGCCGACCCATTTGCCTGCTTTGTGTGCTTCAGTGATGACGTTGTTCAAGAGGTTCAAGATCGCTGGGTTGAACGGTTGGTACAGGTATGATACTTTTTCGTTCATCCGGTCTGCCGCCATCGTGTATTGAATCAAATCGTTCGTTCCAACAGAGAAGAAGTCGACTTCTTTTGCGAACTGACGAGCCATGACTGCTGTTGCTGGGATTTCAACCATCATACCGACTTCGATGTCTTCCGATACCGTAACGCCTTCAGCTTGAAGGTTTGCTTTCTCTTCAAGGAGAAGTGCTTTTGCAGCACGGAACTCTTCGATCGTTGCGATCATCGGGAACATGACAGCGAGTTTACCGTATGCACTTGCACGAAGAAGTGCGCGCAATTGTGTACGGAACAAGTCTGTTTGGTCAAGGCAGAGACGGATCGCACGGTAACCGAGGAACGGGTTCATCTCGTGTGGGAGATCAAGGTACGACAATTCTTTATCGCCACCGATATCCAGTGTCCGGATGACGACTTTTTTATCGCCCATTGACTCGAGAACCGTTTTGTAAGCTGTGAACTGCTCGTCTTCCGTTGGGAACGTCTCTGCATCCATGTAGAGGAATTCCGTACGGTAGAGACCGACTGCTTCTGCACCGTTATCCAAAACGCCTTTGACATCGTTTGGTGTACCGATGTTTGCAGCGAGCTCGACGTGATGACCGTCAGCTGTCATTGTTTTTTCGTTCTTGAGTTTTTTCCACTCTTCTTTTTGTGCGATGTATGCTGCGCGTTTTGCTTCATACTCAGCCACTTGCTCTTCGCTTGGGTTGACGATGACGTCACCTTCTGCACCGTCAAGGATGAGAAGATCGCCGTGTTTCACGTCCGTTAAAACAACTTTTGTTCCGACGACTGCTGGGATTTCGAGTGAACGTGACATGATGGCAGAGTGCGATGTCCGGCCACCAATGTTCGTTGCGAAACCTTTAGCATATTTACGGTTCAATTGAGCTGTATCCGAAGGAGTCAAGTCTTCAGCGATGATGATGACTTCTTCATTGATTTGAGCTGGAGTGACGAACGTGATACCGAGAAGGTGAGCCATCGTCCGTTTTGTGACGTCACGAACGTCTGCTGCACGTTCGCGCATGTATTCGTTATCCATCGATTCGAAAATCATGACCATCATATTTGCGACTTCATCGAGTGCTTTTGCAGCATTTGCTTGTTCGTCCTCGATTTTTGCGTTCACCTGACTGACGATTTCCGGATCTTCTAAGATGAGAAGGTGAGCCGAGAAGATCTCCGCTTTATCTGGACCTAATTCTTGTAAGGTATTTTCACGAATGACTTCGAGTTCCGTCTTCGATTTTGCGATTGCTGCTTGGAAACGTTCTTTTTCCGCAGCTGCATCCTCGATTTTGTGCGATGGAATCTCAAAGACCGGTGTTTCCATCACGAATGCCTTTGCAATCGCGATCCCTGCAGAAGCGCCAATTCCCTTGATATGTTGTGCCATGTGCATTACCCTCTTTTCAGTAAGTTTTTTTAACGCGACGACTTCGTTTCTTAGCTATCTATAGATACCCATAAACGCCTCTCTCTTAACGAGCCTTCTGCGCACTCTCCCTCGAATGAAAACGTAGACATTTCTAGGAACAGTAAACACATCGTTTCTTGAAGTGTCTCAACATTTCACCTGTATAATCCTATCATATTGTGAAACGGGCAACAATTGTTTGAAACCAAGCATTTCGACAAATTGTCGAACAGAAGTAGTGAAAGCGTTTGCGGTCAGTCGAGAGGCTATCAGTTGGAAAATGACTGAAAACACTTCATACTAATAGATACTAGTCAAAGGGGGAGTTTTATATGCAAACGAATCAATCCGTAGACGTACTCGTTGTCGGGATTTCTGGAAATCAACCGCTCGATGAACGGTTACAAGCATTGTATGGTGACAAACTAGAAGAGTGGGTTCGTCAAGGCGATATCTCAACGAAACGCGGAGAACTGCGTCTGTTGCCAACGTTAGCGGGCGACGTCGCACGTGTGCTGTTCGTCGGGCTCGGGAAAGTCGATCAACTCTCACAAGACGATTTACGTCGCTTGCTCGGAAAAGCGGCACAGCATGTCAAAGCACGTCGCTTAGAACATGTCACAGTCGATGCAACGACATTCCCAGGGCAACCAGTCGAGCTGATTGCCGAGACGTTCACCCTCGCTACATATGAGGTCAAACATTATAAGACGTCGCCTTCGAAAGCGTATACGTTACATCTGACGGTTTTACCTTCTGATGACGAAGCCGTCCTTCGTGGTACGGCCTTGGGCGAAGCGACGAACTTAGCGCGTCGTCTCGTAACGATGCCAGGGAATCTTTTGACGGCGCCAGCGCTTGCGGACGAAGCACGTTTCATCGCCGAACGTCATGGACATGATCTCCGAATCATCGATAAGGAAGAGATGGAAGCACTCGGGATGGGCGCCTTGCTTGCCGTTAACCAAGGATCCGTCATTCCACCGAAATTGATCGTCCTTGAATATAAAGGATCAGCAGAAGCACCGATCGCGGTCGTCGGAAAAGGTGTCACATTCGATACAGGTGGTTATTCCATCAAACCGAAAGACGGGATCGTCGGAATGAAAGGCGACATGGGAGGCGCAGCAGCCGTTCTTGGTCTGTTCGAAGCACTCGGTCAACTGAAGCCAGATGTTCACGTCATCGGTGTCATTCCAGCAACCGACAACATGATTTCCGGGGATGCCTTCAAGCCGGATGACGTCATCACGTCGATGGCAGGAAAAACGATTGAAGTCCTGAACACGGATGCGGAAGGACGGCTTGTCCTTGCTGACGCAGTCACGTACGTCAAAGAATATCAACCTAAAGCGATCATCGATCTCGCAACGTTGACAGGTGGTGTCCTTGTCGCGCTTGGAACAGAAATCACAGGTGCGTTGACAAACGATGCGTCACTTTACGAACGCTTTGAACAGGTGACGAAAGAGACGAATGAGATGGTCTGGCAAATGCCGTATGTCGATGCGTTCATTAAACAAGTCCGCCGTTCGGAAGTCGCAGACTTGAACAATTCACCGGGACGCATGGGACATATGATCTTCGGTGGTGCGTTCGTCGGGGAATTCGTCGGTGACACACCTTGGTTGCACCTCGATATCGCGGGAACATCGGAACAGAATCAAGCGTCTGAGATTGGTCCAAAAGGAGCAACGGGCGTCATGGTCCGTAGTCTGTACCGGTTCGTCGAGCAAGAAAAATGAGACGTTGGAATCTACTCGGCGTCTTGTTGACGATTCTTGCCGTCGTCTGGTATATGGATGCGCGCGACCGTCTATCGCTCGGTCTCGCGACGTTCATCGGTATCTTCACCGTCTTATCACTACTGCGTTCTTTCCGGGAGAAGACGAATGCACGTCATCGGGATTGATGCGGCAAAGGCGGGGTGGGTCGTCGTTATGTACGAAAATGGTCGTTATACGGGATTCGTCGAACCGACACTTGCAAATATTCCTAGAGCTGACCGGATTTGGGTTGATATGCCGATTGGTTTAACGGAAGGACGACGCGAAACGGATCAGTTGTTGCGACAGGAATTACGCCCTGGGCGAACGAGCAGTGTCTTCAATGCCCCGTTCCTCAGTGCGCTGACAGCTTCTAGCTATATGGAAGCAAATGATTTAGCGAAACAACATGCGGGGATCGGGCTTTCAAAACAAGCGTGGTATCTATTACCGAAAATCAGAGAAGTTCGCAGCGTATATCGAACGGAGATGATTGAAGCCCATCCGGAAGTTTGTTTCACACGACTCGCCGGTCATCCGGCACGTTTTTCAAAGAAGACGACCGAAGGCATTACGGAACGGATTGAATTGCTCGAGCGTTTGGATTGTCCACCGTTATGGGAACAGCGTCAGTCGCATGTTGCAATCGATGATTGGCTCGACGCTTGTCTGCTTGCGACGGGCGCCCGTTTTCCGTGTGATTATTTACCGGCGAGTCGACCGGTGGACGCGGAAGGATATCCGTTATATGCAGCTGTACCCAAAAAATCACCCTCACCGAAATGGTGTGGGTGATCCTTTGACGAAGTCCCAAATATAATGGAAAATCTGGGCGTTGTAGAGTGCTTTTAAGATGACAGCGATCAATGGTCCGAGAATCAGTCCGAAGACCCCAAAGAATTTGATCCCGACGAACAGCGCGATCAATGCCGTGATGGGTTGAATGCCGATGTTGTCGCCGACGATCTTCGGTTCCATGATGTTACGCTGTAGAATGACGAGAGCATACAGAATCCCGAGTCCAATCGCAAGTGTCGTATCTCCGGTAATTAAGGAGTAAGCGATCCAAGGCAAGAAGACGGAACCAGTACCAAGATACGGCAAGATATCGAAAAAGGCAGCGATAAAAGCGACTGCAAACGGATGCTCGACACCAATGATGAACAAACCGATCAAGACGATAAAGAACGTGATCGTGATTAACGTGAACTGTGCTTTGAGATAGCCGAACAAGGCAGACCGTAGACTCAAGAAGACGGATTCGAAACGAGCGAACCAAGGAAGCATCTCATAACGTTTCAATCGCATCTCGTATTGGTGCCAATCTTTTGCGATGAAGAACCAAGCGAGTAGGACGATGACGAAAATCAGTGCAATCGATGGTAACGTCGCAAGGACTGTCTGTAGCATCATAGCGATACTTTTTGATCCTTCGCCAATCGCACTCGCAAGTGAACTACCGAGGGATTGGATACTGTTTTGAACCGTATTTTGTTGCGATGGTTCCAGTGAGCGTAAGGCTTCCGAAGCATCGTTCCAGATGGGTGCCAGTTTTTCATTGTACAGCTTTTGAAAATACAGGCTTAACTCTTGAATTTGCGCCGGTAATTGATTGGCGACGAACACAAGACCGCGAATCAACTGCATGATGATCAAGGCGAGCGACCCAACTAATAGGCCACTGATCAAAATGATCGATAACAATGCACCCCATCCACGATTGATCCGTAACCGCTTTTGGAAAAAATCAACGAGCGGTCGGCTGAAAAGGGCAAGCAGAAACGCAAAGACGAATGGATATAAGATGGACGAGAGGCGGATGAGTAACCATCCACCAACTAAGAAGGCGAAGATCACCGTCAGGAACCGGGCCATTTGCCAAAGACGTTCAGTCGACACAAGCAACACCTCTTACTGGATTATGTAGAATTTATTGATATCATCATATCATGTTTAGATAGATTACGAGTCATTCAAAAGGAGGAGATCTCGATGCGTAAAAGAGAAATCGGACTAATAGCTGCGTTGATTGCTGCGACATCTGTCGGAATCCGGGAATGGAAGAAAAATCAGGCGTATGCACAACACGTCAAACAAGAGACAGAAAGGCACGTACGCCAAGCAATCGTGGAGGGTCAGACAGATGGAACAGATGAAGACACTACAACAAAAGGTTGATGCGACGATTCGCTCACTCGGCGGTTATTTTCGACCACTATCTGGTCTCGCACGCCTGACGGAAGAAGTCGGTGAGGTCGGTGAAGCACTGGAACAAAATGATTTAGAAGCCCTTCGCTTGGAGCTGGTCGATGTCTTGATGATCTCGACCTGCCTTGCAAATCAATACGTGGCGGATCTTGCAGCACAGCATGAGACGCTTGATACAGCAAACGATGATCAGGACGGTTCGTTTTATCGACTCGTGCATGAGGCCGGACAAATCGCACGTGTCATGAACGGATATGAAGGCGATAAACCGCCGAAAGCGAAAGATACGATTGTTCCGATTGGTCATTCCTTAGCACGTCTGCAACGCGAATTGTTTCGGTTAGCACGACCACTTCAACTGGATTTACTGACAGAAATCGACCGGACGAATGAAAAGAATCTGAAGCGGGATAAAACACGCTTCGCGTTGACGCGTGATCCCATCACGGAAGAGACGATTGATCATTTCCGGAGTGCGACTGGAAGTGAGGCGCGCCTTTGGGGAGCCCCTGTGTACGAGGAGAACCAAACGATCGAGGACAACATGGAAGCAGCATTGCCGTCACTCCGGCGTTTCCTCCGATGTGCGTCGATTGAGGGAATCGAGGCATTCGTCTTCGAAGCACCGATGAAACGCTCGCGTAGTTTGGTTGAAGTGAAAGAACTAGCGGACGAAATGGGGCGCTTGATCAAAGAGCGGACACCACTTGACTTTAAGGATTCACCGTATCGGTTGGAAGTCTTTGCGCCACAACTCGGTCCAATCTCGCCGTATCATGCAGAAGACGATCATCGGATGTTCCTCGTTCTTTATGTAGACTAAAAAATGATCCGCCTACTCTTCGGAGCAAGGCGGATCATTTTTTTAGTGTGAATGTGACGATGCTGCCTCATCTTGAGTCTGCCATTTTTTCATGAAGCGCTGAATTCGAGCGATCGCTTCTTGGAGTTGTTCAATCGAACTTGCATAACTTGCCCGGACATAACCTTCACCGCTTGCTCCGAAGACGGATCCTGGAACGACGGCGACGCGCTCAGCGAGTAGCAGTTGCTCAGCAAACTGTTCACTCGTCAGTCCGGTATGACCGATGTACGGAAAGGCATAGAAAGCGCCACCTGGTAAGTGTGTCGGAAGACCCGCATCGTTTAGCGCCTTAACGAAGTAGTTCCGGCGTTGCCGATAACTCGTCACCATGTCAGGGACCGTCTTATGACGAGAACGCAGTGCTTCAATGCCCGCGAATTGAACGAGTGTCGGGGCACACATCATGCCGTATTGATGGACCTTCAGCATCGATTGCGTGATCGCAGGTGGGGCGCAAGTGAAACCAAGCCGCCAGCCTGTCATCGCGAAGGCTTTCGAGAAGCCGTTGATGATGATCGTCCGCTCCCGCATACCGGGAAGGGTCGCGAAGCAGATTGCTTCCGTTTCGTAGGACAGTTCCGCGTAGATCTCGTCACTGATGACGTATAGATCATGCTTTTGGACGAGTAACGCTAGGTCCGCTAATTGATCACGCGACATCGTCGAGCCTGTCGGATTCGATGGGAAACAGAAAATGATCGCTTTCGTCTTATCTGTTAGCAACTGTTCGATCGTTTCCGGTTGAATCGCAAAACCGTCTTCTGCATGACACGCAGCGGCGACAGGAATGCCTCCAGCGAGTTCAATCAAAGGGGCATACGAAACGAATGCCGGTTCGACGACGATGACTTCATCTCCTGGATTGATCAAACTACGAAAAGCGAGATCAAGTCCTTCTGAGGCTCCGGTCGTGACGATGATTTCTTCCGTCGTCGAATAGGAGATGGCGAACTTTTCTTGCATGTAGAGCGCGATTTCCTGACGTAACTCGAGTAAACCGGCGTTGGCACTATACGCTGTATAGCCTTGTTCGAGTGCTGCGAAGCTCGCTTCGCGAACATTCCATGGCGTGACGAAATCAGGTTCGCCGACACCAAGGGAGATGACGTCTTCCATCGATCCTGCTAAATCAAAGAAACGACGGATGCCGGATGGGGCTAACTGTTCGACACGTTCAGATAGAGACTTCATGGAGACACCTTCAATCGTTTGTCGTCATCATCCTGACTGAAGAGGACACCATCGTGCTTGTAGGTCTTCAAGCGGAAATGGGTCGTCGTCGAGATGACGGAGTCGAGCGTCGATAATTTTTCCGAGACGAATTGAGAGACTTCTTGTAGCGATTTGCCATCAAGGACGACTTGTAAGTCATATGCGCCTGACATCAAATAGAGGGACGTCACTTCCGGGAAACGATGGATCCGCTCCGCTACCTCGTCAAAACCGCGTCCACGTTTCGGTGTGACTTTGACATCGATGAAAGCCGTCACGCCATGATGGGCATGAATCTTTTGCCAGTCGATGACAGCAGTGTAACCGAGTAGGACACCGTCGCGTTTGAATGTCTCGATCGAAGCGGCTACTTCTGACGCTTCCCAGTCGAGCATTTGCGCAAGCAAGTCCAAGTCCATCGGACCATTTTGTGTTAATAATGCTAATAATTCGAGTTGTTTTTCGGTGTACATGGGATCACTCACTTTCTGTCAATTGACCATTGAAGGTACGGCGGGTCTGGCGCAATCGTTCGCGTCGCTCAGCCTGGACGATATGGAAGTTCTTCATTTCATTTGTCGGAAGTTGGTGTTTTTCAACGAGGCGTTCAAAAAAGACGCGTCGCGCTGCATCCTGACGTGCTGATTCATGATTACCTGATGGATTGAAAGCATATAAGACGGTCGCGCGCGCCGGGTGCAGTATTAAATGATCCTTGCCGACGCGTAAAATCCAGTCCCAGTCCCAGTAATTGAAGACGTCTTCGTCAAACAGACCAAGTTGATCGTGGAGCGATTTACGGTAGAGCGACCCGGACGGAATATATGTCGAGTCTTCTCGAATCGTCTCCGGATCGTACGGATATGCGAACGGCTCAGAATCAAGTGCGATCCGGTGATCGCCTTCCCAGCGATACGTAAAGAGCTCCGCGTCCGTATAGGTGAGATCAGCACCAGCTTCGAGATCGCCGACCGCTTCTTCGAGGTGACTCGGTAATAAGAGGTCGTCGTCGTCATGAAGTAAGATATACCGACCGGAAGCGAGCGTGACACCATGATTTCGAGCACGAACATGATGGTTTTCAGGTAACGCGACATAGGTCAGTTGAAGACGGTCCTGATAGGCAGCCGTCACTGCTGAGACATCGTCTCCATTATTGTTTAAGACGATGACTTCGAAGTCTTGATAGTGTTGACGCGTCAATGCTTCTAGCGCTTCTGCTAATTCACGAGGACGATTATACGTCGGAATGATGATGGATACGGTTGGCATCAGTGATCGCTCCTTGAACAAAGACACCTGTCCAGGAACAGGTGTCTTCTTGTTTTTTACATGTTTGCTTCAATGCGTGGTAGCAGTTCGTTCCATTCTGCTTCTGGTTCTTTCGTAACCGTCACGAAGTCGCCGTAAGCGAATAGATTGTCGATGCCATCAAGGGCGATCAGTGATGCGAGCAACGCATCTTCAGGTGTATCTTCTTTTTTGACACTCGTACTTTTAGCACCGAAGCGCTGTTCTTCGAGCGTGATTTTGACGGAATTCGGATTTGGTGTGTAATCGACTTGCATGAGGTAAGCTCCTTTCAACGTACATACGTATATGCCGTCTTTTCGTGATAGATGGATGGAATCCTTCTTCCTGATAGACGGAAGATCGATACGTTCAGTATATCAGAAAATTCGAAGAGAATATTTTTCTTCTAGTAGGAGAAATGGACCATCTTTGTTTTAACGGTTCACTTGACCTTATAATGCATTTTACTCGCTATCTCAATATATCTCAAAAGGCGTCATGATGCCTTTTTCAAATTGTTTTACCTGAATTTCAAAGCAAGGGGTTATTTTTTTGAATTTCAGTGATAACCTATATCTTGTAGATTAACAGGTTTAAAAACGCTAAAAACGTCTATATATAGAGTGAGAGTTGTAGAGTTCCTTCTATATGTAGGACGTCTTTTTTTAGTTTAGCGTATTTCATCGTCTAATGCGAACCTGTTTAACGATAGAGAATGGGAGTGGTTCATAGTGGCATCTCCACTGAATACAGCACGCATCTTTAAGGGTGCAATGACAATAGAAGATGTATATGTCGTGATTAGACAAGCAACGGAAACGTATCCGGAGCTTGATATCGACCGCTATACTGAACGTGCCATCCGAGCGCTTGAAGGAAAATCCCTACTAGCCGATCAAGTCTATGAACTGTTAACGATGCACGCACTCGATATGTTAAAGGCAGAAGAGCCGAACTGGACATTCGTAGCGACAGCGACTTACTTAAATCGGTTATACCTTGAAGCAGGTGAAAATCGCGGATATGCAGCAGAAGAACGGTATGGTTCGCTGTATACGCTGATTGAAAAACTGACAGAGATCGGCATCTTCACGAAACATTTACTAGATGCGTATTCGAAGGAAGACATCAACGAACTGTCGGCAACGATCGATCCATCCCGCGACCACTTGTTCACATACATTGGTCTTCGAACACTGGCAGACCGGTACCTCGCACGTGATCACGTCAAAAACTTGTACGAGCTACCACAAGAACGATTCATGGTCATCGCGATGACACTGATGCAAAACGAACCGAAAGAACGTCGTTTAGAACTCGTCAAAGAGTCTTACTGGGCATTGTCGAATCTCTACATGACAGTTGCGACTCCGACGCTTTCGAATGCTGGTAAGTCTTACGGTCAACTTTCTTCATGTTTCATCGATACAGTCGATGATTCGCTACGCGGCATCTACGACTCGAACACGGACGTGGCGACACTTTCTAAAGGTGGCGGCGGAATCGGCGTCTACATGGGTAAGATTCGCTCACGCGGCTCAGACATCAAAGGCTTCAAAGGTGTCTCAAGCGGTGTCATCCCGTGGATGAAACAATTGAACAACACGGCAGTCAGCGTCGATCAGCTCGGTATGCGCCAAGGATCGATCGCGGTGTACCTCGACATCTGGCATAAAGATATCCTCGAATTCCTGGACGCGAAGCTCAACAATGGGGATGAGCGACTTCGGACACACGACTTGTTCACAGGTGTTAACTTACCAGACCGTTTCATGCGTGCCGTCGAAGCACGAGAAGACTGGCATTTGTTTGACCCACATGAAATTCGTACCGTTATGGGCTTCAGCCTTGAAGATTACTTCGATGAGACGGAACAAGGGGGCAGCTTCACGGAACGATACGAAGCGTGTGTCAACGAACCGCGTCTCAGCAAAAAAACAGTTCCGGCAATCGATCTCGTCAAACGCTACATGCGTTCGCAACTTGAGACAGGAACGCCATACATGTTCTTCCGTGACGCCGTTAACCGTGCGAATCCGAATAAACATGCAGGCATGATCTACTCGTCAAACCTGTGCTCGGAAATCATGCAGAACATGAGCCCGACGACCGTGACGGAAGAGTACACGGAAGACGGTAAGATCATCGTCACGAAGACACCAGGGGACTTCGTCGTCTGTAACTTGTCATCGATCGCACTTGCACGTGCAGTTCGTTCTGACGTCTTAGAGCGATTGATTCCGATTCAAATGCGGATGCTTGATAACGTCATCGACTTGAATACGATCGATGTCCCGCAAGCACAATTGACGAATCAAAAATACCGTGCCGTTGGTCTTGGGACGTTCGGTTGGCACCATCTACTCGCACTCGAAGGCATCCGTTGGGAATCGGTCGAAGCGGTACAATACGCAGACCGTCTCTACGAGAAGATCGCTTATTTGACGATCGATGCGTCGATGCAACTTGCGAAAGAGAAGGGCGCGTACCGTCTCTTCGAAGGTTCGGAATGGCAAACAGGAGAGTACATCAAACGTCGCCACTATAAAACGACGGATGAACTCGATTGGGATCGTCTCCAAGCCGACATCACGGCGTACGGAATGCGTAATGCTTACTTGATGGCAGTCGCACCGAACTCATCGACGGCGATCATTGCGGGTAGTACGGCATCGATTGATCCAATCTACAAAAAAGTCTACTCGGAAGAGAAGAAAAACTATAAGATTCCAGTCACTGTTCCAGATTTAACACCGGAAACGAACTGGTTCTATAAATCAGCGTTTGAGATTGACCAGCTATGGAGCATTCGTCAAAATGCTTCGCGTCAGCGTCACATCGACCAAGCGATCAGTTTCAATCTGTACGTGAAAAATAACGTCAAGGCGAAAGAATTACTCGAGATGCACATGGAAGCATGGCAACTCGGGATGAAGACGATCTACTACACGCGTTCGACGACGGTTGAGATTGACGAATGTGAATCGTGTTCATCATAAGATAAGGAGGACGATATCATGAAGGCAGCAATCGTATACGCGTCATTGAGTGGAAACACGGAGGAGGTGGCAGAACTCGTCGCGAAGACGTGTTCTGAGATGGGAATCGAGCCGACGATGTTGTTTGCGGACGAAGTGACGACGTATCAGTTAATGCCTTATGATATCGTCTATTTTGGTTCGTATACGTGGGGGGATGGGCAACTACCCGACGATATGCGCGACTGCCTTAGAACCGTTCTGAAGGAGAGTTCGCATGCGATTCCGCAGGCAGCTGTTTTTGGAACAGGGGACAAGATGTTCGTCAAATATTGTCGCGCCGTTGATGAGATGGCGTATCATCTCTCGAAATTCGGGGTGCCACTTGCCGGCGAACTATTGAAAATCGAGCAGTCACCACGCAATCGCCCACATCTCGTCAAGGAATGGACGAAACGGACCATTCTTCAATTACAGCAAGAAGGAGTCGAAGCACATGGAACAGCTACAAAAAATCAAACTGCTTGATGCACGTCATCCGAATCGCGCGACAGCAATCATCGGTGGCGAAACGAGTGCCATCGTCAACTGGAACGATATTGCGTATCCACAGTTTTATTCGATCTACAAACAACTGTTATCGAACTTCTGGATCCCAGATGAGATCTCGATGTCGAAGGATATGCAGCAGTGGAATCAATTGAGCGAACGGGAACAGGATGCCTTTAAACGAATCATCGGGCTACTCTCGATCCTTGACTCGGTTCAGACACGTTATATCTTGGAATCGGCAATGTTCACATCGGATTCATCGGTTCACGCGATTCTTGCGATCGTTGCGCAACAGGAAGTCGTTCATAATCAATCGTACAGCTACGTCTTATCCAGCTTAGTTCCATTGGCTGAACAAAACCGGATTTTCGATATCGCGAAAGACGATGATATGGTCATGAAGCGTAATGCATTCATCCTTGATTTATATGAAGATTTCCAAAATGACCGGACTCCAGAGAATTTCGCGAAATCGCTCGTTGCTTCGATCGTTCTTGAAGGGATCAATTTCTATTCTGGCTTTGCTTTCTTCTATAACTTAGCACGTCACCAAAAGATGGTCGGGACATCGACGATGATCAGCTACATTCAACGGGATGAATTACAACACTCGTACTTCATCAGCCAATTGTTACGTGCTGTCCTGTCGGAGCATCCAGAAATCGATGCCGATGGCTCCTTCACACAATTCGTCTACGACACGTTCAAGCGTGCCGTCGATCTTGAAATCGAGTGGAGCGAATATGTCTTGCGTGATCTAGACGGTCTTGATGTCAGTGAAATGCGTGATTACGTTAAATATCTCGCAAACAAACGTCTTCGCGTCATCGGTTTGTCGGATCTTTATGAAGGGCACGACGAAGACGTCATGCCATGGATTCGTGCGTATTCGGATGATTCGATGAACGCGACAAAATCGGACTTCTTCGAACAAAAATCACGTTCGTATGCGAAAGTAACGGATGCGAATGGATTCGACGATCTGTGAGTAATAAATAGATCAATTGATGATTGCTTCTACTCTATATTTCCTTTACGCTAGGACAGGTGAGGTTCTGCTCGACTCCTGCGGAAAAACAAGTCATCATGACCCTGGAAGATGCGACGCATCTGAAGCGGCATGAGGGCTTGTCCGCAGAAAGCGAGCAGACCGAGACTGTCCGTTTTTTTTGATAGTCTTATCTGTTTTTCGTCTTTCTCGTTTCAAGCATTACTTTTCTTTGTCACTTAGGTCAATTGAGTAAACGAACAAAAAAAGGGCCGAACTCGGAAAGTTCGGCAGAATCAGGGGGAATACTTGAAGTCTTGCTACTAAAATGTTCCCTTGTGAAATAAAAAATAAACAAATTCCAAAAATATTTTTTACGATACAAGAAAAGTGTGTTATTATAAGTTGATGAATTTAGTTAGGGAGTGTATACATTATGGCAAACTTTGAAAAAGACCAAGTCGTTACTGGTAAAGTAACTGGTATTCAAAACTTCGGTGCTTTCGTAGCACTTGACGAGCAAACACAAGGTCTCGTCCACATCTCAGAAATCTCACACGATTACGTAAAAGACATCAACGATTACGTAAAAGTTGGCGATGAAGTAACTGTTAAAGTTCTCGACATCGACGAAGCTAACAAAAAAATGAAGCTTTCGATCAAAGCAACTCAGGAAGCTCCAAAACGTGAAGCACGCGCGAAAGGTCCACGCAAAAACGCTGGACGTCGCGATGCAGGTCCTGCTTTCAAACAAGAAGAAGCACCTGGATTCAACGTTCTTAAAGGTAAATTGGAAGAATGGATTGAAAAATCAAACTTCCAAAAATAAGCCACATGAGAGAATCGACATCGGTCGGTTCTCTTTTTTTATGCGATTTTTACATAGAATAAGCATTAAATTAGATGCGAAAGGGGAATGTGTGGATAATGTAAGGTGTTCATTACTTATTGAGGAGGCAACACAGATGGAAAACTTTGAATATCGCAATCCAACAAGACTTATTTTTGGTGACGGTCAAGTCAGCCAACTGAAACCACAACTCGAAGCACTCGGTGCAAAGAAAGTCATGCTCGTCTTCGGTGGCGGCAGTATTAAACGGAACGGCGTCTATGATGATGTCACACGTGAACTCAATGCGGCAGGAATCGAGTACGTCGAATGCGACGGTGTCGAACCGAACCCACGCATCGAGACAGCAGAGCGCGGTATCAAAATCGCACGAGAAGCAGGCGTTGATGCATTGCTTGCACTCGGTGGCGGTTCTGTCATCGACTGCACGAAATTGATTGCTGCTGGTATTCCTTATGAAGGCGAAGCATGGGATCTCGTCATCGGCAAAGCAACACCAGAGACAGTCATCCCATTCGGAACAGTCTTGACGCTTGCAGCAACAGGTTCTGAGATGAACTCAGGATCCGTCATCACGAACTGGAAGACACAAGAGAAGTACGGTTGGGGTAGCCCGCTTACGTTCCCAACATTCTCAATCCTTGATCCGAAGTACACAGTCAGTGTGCCAAAAGATCAAACAATCTACGGTATCGTCGATATGATGAGCCACTGCCTCGAGCAATACTTCCACCCTGCGCATGCGCCGGTCCAAGAACGGATGACAGAAGGTGTCATGAAAGCAGTCGTCGAAGCAGCACCGAAACTCGTCAACGATCTCGAGAACGTTGAACTTCGTGGCACGATTCTCTTCGCTGGTACGATGGCGCTCAACGGTGTCCTTCAAATGGGCGCACGTGGCGACTGGGCATCACACAATATCGAGCACGCGGTTTCAGCTGTTCACGATATCCCGCACGCAGGTGGACTTGCGATCCTCTTCCCGAACTGGATGCGCCACGTACTCGACGAATCAAACGCACATCGTTTCGTCACACTCGGTGAGAACGTCTTTAACGTTGATACGGAAGGTAAATCAGAGATGGAAGCAGCACACGCGACAATCGACGCAATCAGTGCTTTCTGGACATCACTCGGTGCACCGAATCGTCTCGCTGATTACGACATCAAAGAAGATACAGTTGACGCAATCGTCAAGTCAGCAATGACACGCGGCGACTTCGGAAACTTCAAATCACTTGGAAACGAAGACGTTCGTCAAATCGTGACAGCTGCCCTATAACAATCTGTAACATTTGCTACTCATTTCACAAAAGACTTGAACGACCTTCCTTCTTGCGTTTTAATGAAAAGGAAGGTCGCATTTCGTTGCGAATGAATAAGGAGGACGATGGCATGTCAACAGTACGTTTTGATTATTCGAAAGCCCTACAATTCGTAGGTCAACATGAAGTAGATCATATGGCGGAAACGGTAAAGACGCTTCACCATGCGATTCATGCAGGAACAGGTGCAGGAAGTGATTTCTTAGGATGGGTAGATCTTCCGACGAATTACGATCAAGCGGAATTTGCACGCATCCAAGCGTCTGCAGAAAAAATCAAGTCGGATTCTGATGTGTTGTTAGTCGTCGGAATCGGCGGTTCGTATCTCGGAGCGCGCGCTGCGATCGAGATGCTCGGACACTCATTCCATAACTTGTTATCAAAAGAAGATCGCAAAGCACCACAAATCATCTATGCAGGTCATAATATCTCATCGACGTATCTGCACGATTTATTCGAAGTCCTCGAAGGAAAAGATGTATCGGTCAACATCATCTCGAAATCGGGTACGACGACAGAACCAGCAATTTCGTTCCGTCTCTTGAAATCGTTCATGGAAGAGAAATACGGTAAAGCAGAAGCCAAACACCGGATTTATGCAACGACGGATAAAGCGCGTGGTGCATTAAAAACACTCGCAGACTCTGAAGGATACGAGACATTCGTCATTCCGGATGATGTCGGCGGCCGTTTCTCTGTGTTGACACCGGTTGGTCTATTACCGATCGCAGCAGCTGGTATTTCAATCGAAGAGTTGATGCAAGGTGCCCGTGACGCGCAAGAGCGCTACGCGAGCGAAAACCTAGCTGACAACGAAGCGTATCAATACGCGGTCGTTCGAAATGCGCTCTATGCGAAAGGGAAGACGATCGAGCTTCTCGTCAACTACGAACCAGCACTTCATTATGTGTCAGAGTGGTGGAAACAATTATACGGCGAGTCAGAAGGAAAAGACTTCAAAGGGATCTTCCCAGCAGCAGTCGACTTCTCGACGGATCTTCACTCGATGGGACAATACGTCCAAGAAGGTCGTCGTGACCTGTTCGAGACAGTCATCAAAGTCGGTCAAGCACGTCATGCATTGACGATCGAAGAAGATGCTCAGGATCTCGATGGATTGAACTTCCTTGCAGGGAAGTCGATTCAATTCGTTAACGATAAAGCAGCAGAAGGTACGTTGCTTGCGCACACGGACGGACAAGTACCGAACTTGACAGTCGAACTTCCAGAGATGACACCGTATCACCTCGGATTCCTGTTCTACTTCTTCGAAAAAGCTTGTGCGATGAGTGGTTATCTCCTCGGAGTGAACCCATTTGATCAGCCAGGCGTCGAAGCGTATAAGAAAAACATGTTCGCTCTTCTTGGGAAACCAGGATTCGAAGCAGAAAAAGCAGAACTCGAAGCACGTTTGAAGTAATATGAAACGACAGTCGATCGTTCCCTAGTGGAACATCGGCTGTTTTTTTGTCTTTAGCGGATGATAGTAGGCTATCATTTTCCAGATTTACAGGTAATCCTAGCGTTTTCACTTTTAGAATACCCGTGAAACAGGTAAAGTGAAGTTAGAAGAAGAAATGAGGTGCACGTACGTGATTACATTCTTGGATTATTATCAAAATCAAGTGGAGTTAAGTTTTGATGACCATCCGTTCTCGGATCGTCCCTTGCACGTATGGGTCATTGCCGTGTACGAAGGAAAATGGTTGCTGACCCATCATAAGCAACGTGGTTATGAATTTCCTGGTGGAAAGGTTGAACCAGGGGAAACGGCGGAAGAAGCTGCACGTCGTGAAGTGATGGAAGAGACAGGTGGGGAAATCGATTCCCTCTCATATGTCGGGCAGTATCGGGTTGCCGGAAAAGGCGATACGATCATCAAAAACATCTACTTCGCGCAAATCGGATCATTGTCGTCTCATCTTGCCGTGGATGAAACGGACGGTGCTTTTCTATTCGAGGAACTCCCTGAACGTCTCGATACGAATCGACAATACAGTTTCATGATGAAGGACCGTGTCCTTCCGGAGACGCTCCGTGTACTTAGCGAACGCCGATTGGTTTGAACTTCCGCGGCAAGGTCCGTTTCGGACGTTTCGGATGTTTTATACCACAGCGGATGGAGAACGGGTCGGTGCCTATATCGTACTCCCGCAAGTTGTGAACGGTCAGGGAATTCTCTACTTGCGTGGTGGAACGCGTTCGATCGGAATGGTCCGACCGACTCGATTGCTCGCGTTCGCACAGGCAGGCTTTTTTGTCATGGCACCTTTCTATCGAGGGAATCTAGGCGGCACGGGAAAAGAAGACTTTGGACATCACGATATCGAAGACGCCTGCAGCGCCTTTGACTGGTTGCAGCAACGTGTTTCGCATGTTCACGCATTTGGATTTTCACGTGGTGGACAGATGGCACTGCTCCTGGCGCATCACCGTCCAGTCGCTCGAACGGTTTCCTGGGCAGGGGTGACGGAGTTGACGTGGACGTATGAAGAGCAGAAGACGATGCAAAAGATGCTGCGGCGATACACGGGAGGTACACCAGATACGGTTCCTGATGAATACGAGGTTCGCTCGCCGCTCCATGTCGAACCTCAAGGTGAAGTGTTATTGATTCACGGTGCGTATGATGAGAACGTTCGTTTACGCCACGCGACGGCTTATGCCGCACGTTATTTCGAAAAAACGATGCTTCAGACTTATGCCTATGCCCATCAATTTCCGATTCATGACAAGTTGCGTGTGACGCGGAATGTGTTGAATTGGTTTGAGACTGGTATATGGAATCCGGATGAAAGGTGATAGTTCAAGCAGTACGACCGATGTCGTGCTGTTTTTTTGTGTTACGGAAAATGGCATAGAATTAAAAAATAAGAACATTGATATGTTGTAAAAAACAATAATCTCCTAAAAAGTAAACTTTGATATAATAGATGACATCAGAGAAGAATAGAGGGGGCATGAGAACGATGGATATCTTATTAGCACGTCAACCCATCGTTAATCGAGTAGGTTCGATTGATGCATTTGAACTATTGTATCGTTCGATTGAACAAATCAGTGTGTTTGATGGTGATTTAGCGACGATGGATGTTTTGACGAATACACTTGTTCATATGGGAGTAGATCATGTAGCAGAAGGCAAGAAGCTATTTGTTAATTTCACGGCAGAGCTGTTGAAAAGTGACTTGATTCATTATTTGGATCCAAGCCAATTCGTCATTGAAATTCTAGAAACAGTTGAGATCGATACAGAGATGCTGTCTGTTCTACATAGTTGGAAAGACGCGGGCTTTACGTTAGCACTCGATGATTTTGTGACGGATTTACTCCGACAGCATGGAGCGGAATTGTTTGAGTTGATCGATTTAATTAAAATCGACATCGAGACGATTTCCCCTCGCGAGCAAAGTGCTATCCTCCATATTGTCCGTCGCAATTATCCTCATATCCGAATGTTGGCTGAGCGTGTCGAAACGCACGAAGATCATACACGGTGTCTTGACATGGGATATGACTGGTTTCAGGGATATTTTTATGCTAAACCGATGTTGATGAAAGGAAAGGCGGTCCCACCGCAACTACCGGTTTTGTTAAAAATGTTGAAATGGCTCGATACGGATGAAAAGTACGATGAGGTCGTTGATGAGATTGAAGCGAATCCCTATATTAGTATTCAAGTGTTACAGCTGATCAATTCTCCAGGAATGGGTTTACGCAATACCGTCAGTTCCGTTCGTCAAGCGATTTCACTGCTTGGCTTTTCGCAACTCAAAAGTTGGATTTCGTTGATTGTTTTACGTGAGATGAAGCTTGCTAGTCCTTATGAGTGGTCAAATGAGTTATTACGGTCCTCTTTACACTGTGCGAAGCTCTGTGAACTCTTTGCTACCGAAACCCGAACACTACAACCGGAGAGTGCTTACATGATTGGCTTGTTATCGCACATCGATGCGTTATTATCTGTTGATATTGACGATATCATCGATCAATTGCCACTCGAAGATTCTCTGAAGATTGTTCTACAAGGAAAGGATCATCCGTTTCGGGATTGTTTAGTGCTTGCGATTAGTGCAGATCGAGGTGATTTTGATCAGTTTGAACTGCTGAGTCAGCGTTTAAATGTATCACTTCCGCGAGCCTATGCATTACTGACGGAAAGTCAAGAGTGGCTTATGCAGCGAGAAAAACATATTCAAGAAGAGTCAGACTCGATCATATAACTAAAAAAGAGTTTGAAGACTTTTTTCTAGACATAAGACGACGTGTAATCATTCTCTTAACTGAGTAGGATTACACGTTTTTATTCGTCTCGAATCGCCTAATAGGAAGAATTTCTAAGGATTAAGGAGTAACTAAAAAA
>NZ_MPSZ01000008.1 GCF_001939065.1 Exiguobacterium indicum HHS 31
GTATCTAAAAATGGAACGGAAAAAGGATATACCTTGTATTTAATAGGGTTATAAATTAATAGATTTAATCTTAAATCAAAAAGAAGGAGGGAGACGATGAGAGAAAGAACTCGCATTTTAATAGGGATGTTGCTAGCATGTCTCTACATTTCCCCAATGGTCTTACTTGGGGAACATGCTCATGTTCGTATTCATGATAATTTAGATTCGAATATCGTTTGGTACAAAACATTGGTCGATACGAATAGTATTTATGCAAGCCTTCAAGCGACTGTTCCTGACTTATTAAGTGGGGTTGTCTCAAGAAATGCCTTTGTCAGCGAATTTACGGCTATCATTTGGCTGTATCAATGGTTCTCGCCGTTTACGGCATATGTAATCAGTCAAACACTGGTCCGAATCTTTGCTTTTTTAGGAATGTACCTATTGTTACGTGATTATGCGAAAGGTGTTATTCCTAAATCATATACTTTATGGGTGGCGGTTTTATTTTCTTGGACTCCATTCTGGCCATCAGGCATGCTCAGTACGCTTGGGATGCCGCTCTTATTGTGGGCGTACTGGAATATCTGGCGTGGCCGAAAGATAAAGTTGAGTGCGTTAATACTAATTTTGGTTCCATTCTATTCTAGCTTTGTGTTAGGAATCATTTTCTTTTTAGCAACGCTTGCCCTCTACCATGTGATGAAGGAAATCCGCGAACGTAGTTTTCATAGTCGCTTTTGGATCGTATATTGTTTACAAGTCTTATTATATTTACTAATTGAATATCGATTGGTCTTCTCGATGTTGTGGGAGGAAGAACCTACCAGTCGAAATGACTTCGAGACGGGAAACAACGGCTTTTGGTCCAGTATCCGTTTGTTTTTTAAAAATTTGATGTTCGGTCATACACATGATCGGGCGGTTCAGTCGCCCATTATCCTACTAACACTCTTGATTATCGGATTTTTAGTATTCCGTCAAAAAGATCATGCAGCAAAGCGAATTCGAACTTTAATGTGGTTTGTTTTTGGTTTATCACTTTGGTATGCATTTTGGTTCTATGAGGGATGGAACCCGTTAAAGCAACAGGTCTCTCTCATCAGAACTTTCAATTTCTCCCGATTCCACTTTCTTCAACCCATGTTGTGGTATGCATTGTTTTACTTGATGCTCGATTGGTTATGGAGAACATCTAAACGAAAATGGGTGATTTGCCTGCTAATAGCCCAAACCTTTGTCTTGCTCGCATGGAATCCCGAGTTCCTTTATCGTCATCATCCATCCTATGAGGCATTTTATGCGACTTCTCAGTTCTCTGATATCAAACGGTTTATTGACAAACCTACAAAAGATTACCAGGTTGCCTCTATTGGAATGCACCCTGCGATCGCTCAGTACAATGGGATGCAGACTGTGGATGGCTATGTGAACTTTTATCCGCTATGGTATAAAGCTTCCTTCCGAAAGGTGATTGCTGAAGAACTAAATAAAAGTGATCTATTGCAACGTTATTTTGATACGTGGGGAAATCGAGTTTATTTGTTTTCTTCCGAGCTCGGTAAAGAATACGAATACACGAAGAAACACCAAGTTCCAATTCAACATTTGTCCATCAATACAGCACAGTTGAAGCAGATAGGTGCAACATATCTCTTATCTGCTGTACCAATCAAAAATGCTGCAGCGATTGGATTGCAGTACGAAAGAACGTTCGAAGATCAGCATTCCGCTTGGAAGATTCGGTTGTACCGTATTCAAGCTACTACAGAGAGCACGAAGTAATTTCGTTCATGGAGGAGTAATGATATGACAATGACGAAGACACCTACGCTAGGTGTAATAATTCCATGCTATAACGAGACGGAAGTATTACGCTTGACGGTCCGTACGATGCACCGTTTTTTAACAGAGTGGCGAGAAAGACACCTCATTTCTGAGGACTCCTTTGTCTTATTCGTAGATGATGGAAGTAAAGATGATACCTGGTCTCAAATCGAAGATGTCCATGCACAGGATGGTCGGTTTAGAGGATTAAAATTAGCTCACAACGTTGGACATCAAAATGCTTTGTTCGCGGGTCTTGTCGAAGGACACACACATGCAGATTGTGTTGTGTCGATGGATGCAGACCTTCAAGATGACGTAAAAGTAATCGAGCAGTTCTTGGGTGAATTTGCGAAAGGGAATGATATTGTCTATGGCGTACGAGAAGATCGTCAGACCGATAGTTGGTTTAAACGGTCCACTGCTCAAGGTTTTTATCGCTTCATTGACTGGCTAGGTGTAGAAACCATTTTCAATCATGCAGACTATCGTCTCATGAGCAAACGAGCCGTCGAAACGCTTTGTGCACATCCGGAACGTAATCTCTTTTTGCGAGGAATGGTGCCTTCCCTTGGTTTCCAAACAACAGAAGTGACCTACACACGTCAAGCACGTCAAGCAGGGGAATCGAAATACCCATTACGGAAGATGATGGCTCTTGCATGGGACGGGGTAACCTCATTTAGTGTCCGCCCGATTAAGCTGTTATTTTTAGTCTCACTGTTTATGCTCTTCGTCTCGGTCGGATTTGTCGGGTATGCCCTTTATCGCAGATATGAAGGAGAGGCAATGGATGGATGGACGTCATTAATGATGTCCATCTGGTTCATCGGGGGACTTCAGTTACTCGGGATCGGACTGATAGGTGAATATATCGGTAAAATCTATCAGGAAGTCAAGCGGCGTCCTCGTTATGTCGTCGAGAAAAAACGAGAATGATGACCTTCCTTCGTTTCTTATTAGTAGGAATCCTCAATACGTTGGTTGGTCTGACGTTGACATTGTTTTGTTTTCATGTCTTGCATACTGGTTATTGGGGAGCGACGGCTATTGGGAATGCATGTGGTGTTTGGATCAGCTACATGCTCAATCGCCGTTTTACCTTTCGCCAAGAGGCAGGAGGGTTGTCCTATTGGATCCGTTTTTTAATCGTCGTTTCCATCAGCTACCTCATTGCCTATCGTTTTAGTCTATGGGGAGTCCATTACCTTTTACCAAATCTACAAGAGACTGGCGCAATTCTAATCGGGATGGTCATCTATACGGGATTAAATTATCTTGGTCAGTCTTATTGGGTATTTCGCAAATCGTAAAAAAACAAGCTATCTAAATAGGTGGCTTGTTTTTTTATATCTAAATTGCTCTTGCGAAAGAATAGTAGCAGATTAAAAGGCTGATAAATCAATTTGTAATATTGTTACATTCATTCAATTTTCTTCTTAAAATTAAGATATTTATTTTGTCTGGACATCCTACATATTCTATAATAAAAAAAGTTGTAAAACTGTATTATATCGAAAAGAATGATTTGTTATATGCCGACAGATATGGTTCATTGTAGAGCGCAAGGAGGACTCTTATATTTATGAGAATAAACGTATCGACCGATTATGCCATCCGTACACTGTTGTTTGCTGGGACACACCCTTCACGATTAGTGACAGTGAAAGAAGTAGCAGAGGCTCAACGCATCTCGGAAAATCATCTAATGAAAATTGTTTGGATCCTGAGTAAGCTAGACCTTCTTCACACTATTCGTGGAAGGGGAGGTGGATTTAAGTTAGCAAAACCAGCTACTCAAATTAAAGTGAGCGAAGTCGTTTTACAATTTGAAAAGATGACGCATTACACAGATGTAGAACGTAGCTATATAGGTGGATATGCCATCCCTTACGTAATGGATAAAGCCTATTCCTTATTCATTGACTCCCTCCATTCCACTACATTGAATGATTTATTGATAATTGAGTCGCAAAAGAACAATAAAAATGATGTGTATGAGAAATCTAGGTCACGGACTTAACTTCCATATAAGCCATATAAACGAATCTCTGCTTCTACTTGTAGGAGTTAATTACGGCTAAGAAAAGATAAGTGATTTTTATTTAGTCGAGTTAGTCTGTAGTTGTTTCTGATCGATAAAGTAAAAAGTCGCCGTGTTTAAAATAATAAAAAGCAGTCCTCGTCATATAAAGACAGGGACTGCTTTTTATTGGTCAGTTATATAGCAAAGAAACTCTAAAATTCTTAAAAAATAGGAAGAAACAAAAAAGCGATAGTTAAAAATAAAGTACCTTAAAACAAACATACGTTCGTTTTAAGGTACAATTTAAACAAAGGTTTGTCTACTCAATTTTCATAATATTAGTATAATCCACATTAAAAGATAAGTCTATATCTTATTAATCATCTTATCTATAGTAAAGCTACAAAAGGAAGACGCTATTCCTTATTTATTTGAGAGGAGTTATTATGAACAAAATTTATTGGAATTCGAATGTGAAAGTCAGACTAGTAGGAGAAGGATTATTTAATTTATTATTTTGGATGTACTTTCCTTTTCTGACGGTCTACTTTGGTCAAAAACTTGGCTTACAGACTGCTGGATTAATAATGGCACTACCGCCCTTACTAAGTATCATCGGAAGTTTAATAGGAGGAAGCGTTGCGGATACGTTAGGGAGGCGTCCTGTCATGCTGATCGGAACATTTTTGCAAATGAGTATGTTTATTCTATTTGCCGTCTCCTCCTCTCCTTGGATCGATTATGTTGCATTCATTGGAATCGGGATAGGGGCAGCATTTTATCGACCCGCAAGTTCAGCGATGGTAGCGGACACGGTACCAAAGGATGAATTGCGACAGGTGTACGCGACATTTATGACTGTGAACAATATAGGTGCCGTTTTAGGACCTATTATCGGGGCAGTCTTTTTTTTTCAATATCGTCAACTGTTATTATGGACCTGTGCAACGGTTCTGTTCCTTTACTTCATCACGATCTATTTTATCGTCAGTGAAACCTTACCTGATCGTTCCAAGCCAAAAGATGTCACAATCCCACTTAAATCTGCCTTTCAATCTAAATGGTCTGGTTATCGATTTATTCTCAAAGATCGTATTTTTCTGATATACGTGATTGCGGGAATTTGTTCGCTCTTCCCAGTGATGCAACTCGATCTCTACTTACCAGTCTATGTGATAGAGAATGTACCTACACAACCTCTTGTACCATACCTGATGGATTCATTTCAGCTCACGAGCCAATCCATTTTTGGGTGGTTGGTAGGCTTTAATGGTCTTTTGTTTGTCATCTTGATTCTTCCCGTAACGAATCGACTCAAACATTGGTCAGAAAAACGTCTCTTTGTCATGTCGACGCTACTTGCAGGAGGAGGTACGTTTTTAGTCGGATGGAATAACAACATCTGGTTTCTGTTTGGCTGTACGCTCATCTTCACGTTAGGTGAGATCATGCGTACACCTGTCACACAAAGTTTCATCGGTCATTATGCTCCTGAAGAGGCAAGAGGTCAGTATCTAGCTGCTGATAGTCTTCAAAACACACTTGGTAAGTCGCTGGCGCCTCTCGCCATCTACGCATCAGGATGGATTGCACCTCTCGGTATCTTCACTATCATTCTCCTTTTCGCTATCATTGGTGCATGTCTATATCTGCAATTATTTAGACTGTATTCTTCCGCCTGAAGATCAGGGTGATAGTATGATTAAAAACGTTACTACAATTAATAGCGAGAATAGGATTTGGAATTTAAAATACTTCAATAGTTATCGGTTTGATAAGGGAAATATACAATTATCGCAGTATCCTTATAACGACAATGAAATAATTTATCTTAAAAAGAAAAAGACACCGTTCTTTGAACTCCCATTCAAATTCCAATAAAATACGACGATATAAGAGGCGAGGTTTAACTGGAAATGAAGGGGAGAAATAAATGAAATGGTTTAAAACAGCAAAAGTAGTAACCTTTGATGCGTTAATTGAAGCTGAAGCTACGCATGCCATCCTGAAAGTACCGAGTTCTTTGGAAGAACAGCTTCACTTAATTGATCTAACCATCCTCGATTTACAAATGGTACGTGTTATTTATACGGATGTAGCTCATTGGATGCCTAGTATGGTCGATGCGTTCTATGAAGAGCTAATTCGGATTCCTTCTTTACGTCGTTTGATTGAGCATCATTCGACTCTCGAACGATTAAAAGGAACGCTCTCTCGACACATTCTTCAAATGTTTGAAGGAAAAGTGACGATGGACTACATAGAAGCTCGTCGTCGGATCGCAGATCGCCATGTACAGATAGGTCTACAGACTAAATGGTATGTTGCTGCTTTCCAAAAAGTATGGAATGTGCTAAGCGATAAAATTGAAAATAGTGACTGGCCAGAAGCTGAGCGTATTCGTATTATGCGTTCTGCGAGTAAACTGTTCAATCTAGAACAGCAAATCGTCATGACGATGTATGAAGGGCAAGTTGAAGAAGAGCGACAAGCAATTGAATTAGCAAAGCGTCAAGTTGGTGAGGGTGTTCAACGATCAATTGAGGGATTAGCGGCGATGAGTGAAGAATCATCAGCGAATTTTCAAGAAATCGAGCAGCATGCGAAACGCGTCTCACTGACAACCGACACAATTTCAGATCGTTTAACAAAAGCAGTTGTGGAGGCAGAAGATGGAGTGACATTGGTCGAAGAAAAAACGCATCATTTTCAAGATGTTGTTCATGACCTGACACAGACAACCGAACAGGTCGCAGAGCTATCTCGGCTATCCGAAGAAATCGAACGAATTGCTGGGATGGTAACGACGATTTCGGACCAAACAAATTTACTGAGCTTGAACGCTTCAATTGAAGCTGCGCGCGCAGGTGAGATGGGAAGAGGATTCACGGTCGTTGCTCAGGAGGTACGAAAGTTGGCAGAAGAAAGTAAACAATCAGCAGCAGAGACATCACGTATCGCACAGGAAATCACACAAAAAATGCTGGTTGTGTCGAAACGAATGGGGGAGACAGAAAGCGCAGTGGTTCAGACGACGACTGAAATGCAAGAAATCGTCCACGTATTCTCTAGAATCTCCGAACAGACAGAAGTTGTCTCACGACAAGTACGCGAGTTATCGTCAGATACAAGTGATGTCGCCGGAACAATCGAAGGGATGCGCCGCATCGCCGATTCAATTGCCGAAACAGCAGACAATTTACAAGAAGTCGCAGCTTCGATATAAGATCAACATCTCCTAGTATTTATGAACTGAACCAAAAAGGTTAGACAATAAATAATTTGTCAGGCGACCTTGAGGACCTGAGTCCGGTATTCCACTGGGCTCAGGTTTTTTAGTCGTCCCTTGATACGACGATGGTTATAGTACTCGATGTAACGCTCGAGCTCACATTTGAAGTGGTCCATGTCATCGAACTCCTTGAGATACAGGAGCTCTGACTTGAGCACAGCGAAGAAGCTTTCGATGGCTGCGTTGTCGAGGCAGTTGCCCTTACGGGACATGCTTTGCGTAATGCCGTGCTCGTGAAGCGTACCGACGAACGCTCGATATTGATAATGCCACCCTTGGTCGGAATGCAGAATCGGTCGAGCTTTCCCGTCGAGCTTCCCGATTGCCTGATCCAACATTTCACCAACGAATTGATAGGTAGGGCGGTCCGATAGGGTATAAGCAATGATCTCACGGTTTCCCAAGTCCATCATCGGCGAGAGGTAGAGCTTCTCCCCGAACAGGTGAAACTCAGTGACGTCAGTCACCCATTTCTGGTTCAGGCCGGTGGCCTTGAAGTCACGTTGGAGAAGATTCGGTGCGACCTTTCCGACCCGTCCTTTATAGGAGCGGTATCGCTTCATACGGACGAGACATTTTAGACCGAGCTCATTCATTAGACGGCGTACGGTCTTCGGTCTTGCCGGAAGCCTTGGCGTTCGAGAAGTGCGTGGATGCGACGATAGCCACATCGTCCCTTGTGTTCGTGGAAGAGGGTATGGATAGCTGTCTTCACCTTCGAATACTTGCCCTCACCCGTCAGGCGCGTCCGCCAATAGTAATAGACGCTTCGTGCCATACCGAGCACGCGAAGGAGTCCCGGAACGGGATAGACTGACCGCAATTCGTCGATTACTTGTGGCTTGATCCGGTTCGTCGCGCATTCTCTTCTTGAACCAAGGCTTTCAATTTTTTTAACGCAGCGTTCTCCATCTCGAAATCGTCCCTGGGGAGGAAATTCGGTACTTTACGGCCGCCTCTATGTAGGACAGTCCGTTGGTCACCATGTCGTTTAATACCTCCAGTTTAAATGCCAGCGAGTGGCTTGTATAGGAAGGATCGAAGATCGCTTCCCCCCAACGCTCATAGAGACGCGACCACTCACGGATCAGTTCACGTGCTATCCCGAATTCTATCGCTACACCTCGGTATCCTTCTCGTCCTGTCAGATAACACTCAGCGACCTAGACTTTAAACGCCTTTGTATATTTGACCATAAAAAACACCCCATAAAAGTTGGATTTTTATGTCCAACTTTTATGGGGCAGTTCATTATTGAAATGTGGGTGCTTTAGTGTTAATTTACGATTTTACAGAGTCCATTCTAACAGTAAACCAGCTTGAGTCAGTCCGCCCCCAAATCCATATAAGAGGATACGGTCACCCGACTTGATCTTTCCTTCTTTAATTCCTTTGTCTAATGATAAAGGAATGGTTGCAGAAGAAGTATTTCCGTAGTCGACCAAGCTATACAGAGTTTGCTCCAAAGGAAATCCGCTTTTTTCACAGATCGAATCAATCATTCTGAGATTAGCACTATGCGGTATAAACCAATCGACTTGCTCTAAGGAAGTCGCCCCTTTTTCGACAACATGTTTCATTCCTTTAGGCACGGTACTGACTGCCCACTTGTAAACTTCTCTACCGTTTTGAACAATCTTTTTACTGTCTAATATTTCGTCTTTAAATATTTGATCGGATAGATTAGAACAATATAAGCTCTTTGCTTTTTCTCCTTCAGAAATGAGATGTGAAGAAATAAAACTTGAATGGTTTTCGTCGAATTCGACCAGTGCTGCTCCACCACCATCACCAAATAAAATACAGGTATTACGATCAGTATAATCAGTGACTTTAGAAAGCGTTTCAGCACCAATAACGAGTACCTTCTTATGCAATCCAGAGCTGATTAAAGCATTTGCCATATGTAATCCATACGCAAAACCAGCGCATGCAGCATTTAAGTCAATGGCACCCGCATGTAATATACCTAATTTTGCTTGAACAAGGGAAGCGACACTTGGCGTTTTAAAATCAGGTGTCAGGGTGCAGACGATAATCATATCTACATCTTCTATCGACTTCTTGTAGCGCTCTTTCAGATTTAGTACAGCTTGATAAGCAATATCACTTGTATACTCATCTTTATTCGCTATTCTTCTCTCTTTAATACCGGTGCGTTGTACAATCCATTCATCATTTGTTTCTACCATACTTTCTAAATCCATATTGGTTAATTTGTTTTTAGGGACGTAGGAACCAATTGCAGTGATCTGAGCTTTAGAAACAACCATTTTCTTCACTTCTCGATACGATAATGTACTCTCGATTGCCATATTATCACTAGTTCCTAGTATTAGATACTAAACAGAACTTTTAGACCTTAAGACTTCTTTATTATTGTAAAAAATGTAGTTAGAAGGAAAAAAGCTGTTTACGTAAAAAACCTGAATTATAGTAAATAGAAAGATTGTAAACAAAAATATTTGTATAAAATACTCTCACACATTTTATTATTGATTGTAACCCTGACATTATTTTGATGAAACGAATAAATTAATAATGAGTGTATACGGTTCGACGTCGAAATCATTCGTTTATTATTAATTTTACCGATAATCCAATTAATTTCAGTAGTTTTAATGAAGATAACATTTCTTATCTATACTCGAAAACATCAGCACTACATGTAAAAAAAGAGGGGAAACAACCCTCTTCATGAAGTAGTCCGGAACTTTATGGGTCACCGCTTACTTTTATAACGTTTTTACCCTAATTAGTCTATATAGCTACTAACATCGCTGTAAGGATAGGTCAAGACTCATACTTGTAGATCCTCGAGCACTTTCAGCTGATGCTGCATTCGCTGATGGGATGGAAGCGGGCATCGCGGAATTGCCTATAGCAAGGACAGCATTGTCTACAAAAAACAAATCACTTGCAAAAGCGAGTCGCCCTTTTGACGCGACACGTGATGGCTTCGTGATGTCGGAGGATGCAGGCATCTTGATACTAGAATCGTTATCACGCGCGAAGCAATGAGGTGCGTCCATCTATGCAGAACTCGTCGGTTACGGGGTAAGTTCAGATGCTTATCATATAGTGGCGAGGAGCATACCTCGCCATGAAACGTGCCGTGCAACATGTAAGGAATCGAGACGAATGACATCGATGTAATCAGTCCGCATGCGACGAGTACGATCGTCGGTGATCAGTCCGAGATACGTACGATTAAAAAATTGTTTGAGGAACATGCGAACGCACTCCCGGTGGATCGGAAGCGATCGCACTTGCGAAATGTTTACAGGAAGGAATCATTCTACCGACGATTAATCTTGAAGTCAAAGATCCTATGTGTGACCTGGATTATGTGGCAGAAGGGGCTCGTTCGGTGGAATTAGAGTACGGATTATCCAATTCTTTTGGATTCGGTGGTCATAACGCAGCAATCGGTGTGAAAAATATATGGAATAAAAATAAGACATCAGATTTAGACAAAGAAGTCAGTAATCAAATCAGTAATCGAATACTCACTGAACAAAGAGTGTAGACATTTCGACATCGAAATGTCTACACTCTTTGTTTTTATATAAAAAGTTAGAGGAAATATGTGTTGATAAAAAAGAATTCAGAAACATGCAGTTATCATGAAAGACCTTTTTTAGGATACGTGTTTTTCTTCGGAACGGTCTTATCTTGTGTAATAAGATTTAGGTGTTTTTCATAAATTTCAGTAGTAGACGAAAAAAGTAACGGAAATTATTTTTTCTATAAGTATAGAAGGATTTTGAACATAATTTGAGAATAAGGAGCTTAACTAAAATTTTGATTTAATTAATCATTTTTTTTACAAATAATAAACCATGATGTGGAGAAAGAGGTAAAGACTTAAAGACCTAAAGACTAATACAAGTATGTAGGGTTTTAAAAGTATAATAATATCTCGAATCTAAAAGGAGGATATATATGTCTAAGTACTGTTTATTTACTAAGTTCTTTGTATCAGAAAATAAAAGAGAAGAAATGGTTGATACCCTTTTAAATGCCTCTCGATCAATGGAAAAATTAGAGGAATGTGAAATTTATGTTGTAAGTGTTTCTGATGAGGAAGCAAATGTAGTTTATGTATACGAAGTATGGTCGAATGAAACATCCCATAAAGCATCTTTAAATCTAGCAGTCACTCAAACTTTGATTCAAAAGGCAAAGCCTCTTCTTGAAAACGTAGAGAGAGTAAACACGCTGCAAACAAAAGGTGGGAAAGGTCTTTTAATAAACAAATGATCTTTCAATAGATAACTATTAAAAGGTGCGAGATAATTCCTTACAATTATATGATGAATTTTTATAAGCAAAGGAAAGCTTAAAGATACATACTACTTTAAGAAATTTAATGTGATGGTTGACTAAAAATATAAAAGGGGAGTGGATATCAACTTTGTATTAAATAAATGAATGCTAGAATAAACGTATTAAATTAAATGCAAACCAATAACATCTCGATTTTTTTCTAAGTCCTAGTATTTGAACAGTTTAATACAACCACCTTAATTGGCTAAAGCTTGCATGAAGATGACTTCCGTTTTGTATCGGAGTCATCTTTTATAGTTCCCATGTTTATCTTTAACATGTATAGCAATATTGTTAAGTCAGCCACGATCCGATAAAATCGATGATTCCTGTAATAAGTAGAAACGATAAATTCAAAACGAGAGTAATTAATATACCGATAACGGCTTTACTATCATTCGATGAGCTAATTTTCATCATTAATAGGATAGAACAAAAAGTGAGCAGAAAACTGAAGAATACACAAAAATGCATGACGTGGATAGACAAAAAAGTCGAAATGAACAGGACGAATTCATAATTAAAAAACGAATTATAAATAAATAAAAATAAAAAAATAGTTAGAAGATATAAGCCCCATCGTAAGTGTTTCATAGTTCCTCCATTCTAAAGAGATAATCAAAAAAGATATCTCTAATAAGTAAAAAGAGACCTACTTTTAATATGAATACATACTTTAACAATTGAAAAAAATAATTTACAAAAATGACATCGAAAGAAAGTCACAGCAATAATACTAGAGGTCACTATAGTAAAGGAAAAACTAGGAAACGGAGTAGGTGATCTAAGTCAGCTGTGATAAGAAATGAGAGCATCGTTTAAAGGCTTTATGGACCGACGTATATGACGGAATACCTGGTGTTCAAAAGAATGTCCACCGTGTATTTTTATTTTATCAGGAAAATATGTAAAAAGAGTAAATTGTAGGGCATTTCTACTTAAAATATTTTTTGTCTACGCTTTCACATTTATTATAAATAAAAATATTAAAACATCTTCTAGATGAAGTTACCATTCTTTCTTTTGGTATAATTTATGTAACATTATGGTTATAAAAAAGGAAGGATCTACACTGAATGAAGCTACCGCTTAAGTTTTGGGTCATTACCGTAACAATGGTAACTATGATTGTAGTATTAATCTCTATTTTTGCTACGAGTTACTATGTTAACCGACAAACGCTGAAGGAAAATACGATAAACGAAAACTATTCAAATGCTAAGAAGTTAAGTGCTCTAACTAATGATACATTTCTACTAATGGAGCAAACATTACTTGCACATCATGAAACTATCCTATCCAATTGGGATAATCCCCAAAAATTGAACGAACTTACACAAACTTTGAAAAAATCTAATTCTAATTTCAACTCGATTGCGATCATCGATAAAAATGGTATTGGAAAAGCAAATACTCCTGACTTAAAGCTTATGGGAACTAAGGTGGATACGGAAGGTGTACGACTAGGATTGCGATTGAAGCGAAACTTTACTTCGAGCCCTTATATCGGGAAAAATCAGAAACTGATGTTAATAGTTTCGACAGCACTCTATAAGGATGGGAAATATTACGGTATGCTCAATGGATTAGTCTGGTTGCGTGAAAAAAATTTTTTGACTCATCTTCTCGAGGAAACTTACGGCAATGATAAATACGATGTAGGCGTCTATGACTCGACCGGTACCTACATCTATCATAAGAAACGCGGTTGGATCGGGACAAAGGCACATAAAAACCAAGCTACCATTAATCTTGATAAAGGAAGACCTGATAAAGGAACGATAGTGGATCAGACAGGGGAACAAATATTTGCTGGATATACAACAGTTCCTCAAAATGATTGGAGAATCATTTCGATGACACCTGTATCAAAAGCATTGGCTCCTGCTCAACTGACAGCAATCAAAGCAGCCACTATTGGGTTTCCATTGATTTTGATTTCATTTCTTGTCTTGATTGGATTGATTATCTTTATTACAAAACCGTTGAATCGCCTTTCATTACTCGATTATAAAAAACCGATAGGTGAAGTCATACAAGAAACGAGAGGTTTAAACTCCCCCTATCGGGAAGCTGAAAATATTCGAGCTATGATTCTCTCGTTTGCAGAAAACCAACAGGTCATGTTACGAGATTTTGAAGAAATGGCAGTAACAGATCCAATGACGGGTCTTGCAAATCGACGACGATTGAATCAATTGATTCAAATGATACGAGATAACGAAGAGTCTTTTGGTTATGTATTGCTTGATATTGATCGGTTTAAAAGCATCAACGATACGTATGGACACGTGAAGGGAGATCAAGTGTTGATAAAACTCGCTAAACTGATTTCTTCTGTCACTCCCCATTCAGGTTTACCTATTCGAATTGGTGGAGAAGAGTTCGCGATAATTCTTCAAGAAACATCACCTGATGACATTATTGCTTTTTCTGAACATCTGCGTCATTCCGTAGAACAGACAGACTTCTCATTACCGCAACGAATAACGGTCTCCATTGGAGCTGGTTATTTAGGTTCTGACTCTTATGATGTTTCCCATTTCTATAATGATGTGGATCAACAATTATATAAAGCAAAGAGAAAAGGACGTAACCGTGTAGAAACCGTCTTTATTATTGAAGGTAAAAAATACATTTCATAAAAACTAGAAATTTTATGAAAGAATAAAAGATGTCTCCAGCCTCACTTATTAATTAAAAAGTTAACAGATTATTGTCTAAAATAGGTGTATGCATTTCAATATCGAAATGCATACACCTATTTACAAAAACTCTTATTCCTTAATTTGTTGTCAGCCTAATTATCTCTAAAAAAGAATGCTTTTCACTACGTAATTCATAATTCATAATCTTTTCTAAATTAATTATCTACTTGTTTAGCTTACAAAGGAGTGCATTATTTTAAAACGTATTGAAGGCATCGAAAAACAGCACTGATTGCTAATGGGATGATGACGATAGTAATCCCTAAAAGGACTACTCCAGGAGCATCGTCTGCCTGACCAATATAAAAGAAGACTGGTAGAATACAGGCGGCTAAAACAGCAATAACGAGGAACGAATTTTTAATAATATTTAACGATGAAGAAATAGAAGACGCTGAGTCAAAGTCCTTTGCAAATGCGTTCAAAATGCGGAAACCATGAAAGATAGAAGTTAACAAAGGTATGAGAGCAATATAAGCAACCATTAACACTACGTATCCTGGTTTCTCAAAAATAACTCCATTTGATAAACCTTTAAACAGTGTAAATGATCCATAAATTGCTAAACCTAGAAGACCAAGAAAAAATGCAAAAAGACATGTTCGTAGTAACAAAATACTTATTTTTGGAGGATTCATTTTAGCATTCCTACTTTCCATATGATTCTTCAATAAAAGCAAAGTGTACGATTAAATAGAAAATATTACTTTAGACTTCAGACTGATTTCACATAAGTAATAATAAAATAGTGATAAATAATATCAGATAAAATTCTATTTAAAATAGGTTAAACCAGCAATAACAAGATGATTTTGATTTCTATATTACGTAGCGGTGATCGAAAAATCACTCACGAAAGTTGATTATCAAAAATGACCACGAATACTAAATTCCTAGTTTCTTTTTTACTTTGTATTTCACCCATAATATTTTGGATCCTTCTAGTTTATATAGTAGCTTTATTTCTACAGTTTATTAATCAAATTAAATTCTTAGAAAGTGTATTGTTTACATCTATTTTTATCCTATATGCGTTCATGCATTGGTTTTCGTTTAAATTTAAAGGAACTGCTATTTGGCATTATCTAGTATTTCAAGGATCCCTGATTTTCATAGCTGCTTTCTTACTGCTGAACTGAACCCTACAGTTTGGACAGTTTAATAAAAGTACCCTTAACGTTTTAAGCTGCTATGAGATGGCTTCGGTATTGTACCGGAGTCATCTTTTGTAGTTTCCATTGTCTTCGTTCGCTATTGTAATAATCAATGTAAGCATCGACCATGGCACAGACCTCATCGAGGTCAGATGCTAATTTATAATCGACATAATCTTTCAAGTGCCCAAAGAACGATTCCATCGGGGCATTATCCAGGCAGTTTCCTCTACGAGACATGGATTGAAGCATTCCCATCTCACGGATGCGTGTTAGATAAGCAGGATGCGTATAATGGAATCCTTGATCGGAATGTATCATGGCTTCCGGGTGTACATTCCCTTGAAGTCGTTCTGCGAGTTTATTCGTTGTATGAAGGACGAGTTCCATATGGAGGCTTTTAGATACATGATGTGCCATAATTTCACGTGTAGCGATATCCTTCACACAAGAAAGATAAACAGTTTGGCCAGATCCAATACGGAGATAAGTGATGTCTGTGACGAATACTTTACCAGGCTCTTGCTGATTGAACCGACGGTTCAAGTGATTTGGTACAGTCTTATGTTCATATGTCGCTTTAGCGATTTTACGGTAGGCGTTCTGCCTACGGATTTTCGTCACGATTCCAAACTTCCTCATGATACGCAAAATACGTTTATGATTCATCGGCCCCCCGATAAGATCAAGCATCTCCATGTAAAGACCACGATAGCCGATTTTTCCCTTATGACGATCATGAACATATTTCAGAAGGAGGTAGTCCGCATAGTTGCGTTCTTCCCGAAGGGAAACACTATCTGTACGTGCGAGCCAGGCGTAATAAACGCTGCGGCTCACTTCAGCGAGCATACATAGATCCGTCACGAACCGACTCGACGATTGTTTTCGTAAGACAATATTGATTGCCTGATAGCGTTCAGATGCCGTTAGTTTCGGTACTTCGCCTCTCTTTCGAGAGCTTCTAGCTTTTTTAGTAATTCATTCTCCGCTGTGAGGTACTTGATTCGTGCTTCAGCTCTCGCAAGTCGTCGTTCGACGGAATCATCTTTTTTCGGTCGACCTCCAAGATTAGATTTTCCATGTCTCTCATTCAAGAGTCCTTTTTCTCCATAAATGCGATATGTCTTCCGCCACCGTTTCAGCGCTTCGTTCGGCGTTTGCTTACCGATCATGTCCAGGTCAAAGCCGCTTTCCTCAAAGATTTGTATTGGTCGCTTACCAGCTAAATTCTCACGTACAACGTGAATCTTAAATTCTCCTTTGTATTGAATCGTACGATCTGATATAGAGGCTACGTGAAGATTCGCTTCAAGTTGTCTGATTTGATCTGGATTGAAGGTGCGTCTGTTCATGAATAGTTCTCCCGTCTAAATTGAATAGGTACAGTATATCGATATCTTTAAACACAAAAAACCCCGAATGGGGTCTTTTATCAAGTGTCCACCATTCAGGGTTCAGTTCAAAAAGACGATCTGAGAAGTATTTCGTATAATCTTATTTGACATGTTTTTTTATAATAGTGAGCGAAACAAGTATGTAAAAAAATAGTGAAATACAAGAAGAAAACGAGAGCATTGACGTAGATTTTGAAGTATTTCTGACTTACATTGAGGATGAGGATTTCGGTGGAAAATTCGTCAATCGAAAGACAAATGAAGAATATTCATTTGATACGAAGGTTGCAAATTCTTCTGCAGTACCTTTGATAGTAGTAGCAGTACAAATTGCTAGGTATGGTGTCACGTGGGCCATAAAGAAATATGGTGACGATGTCGTAAAAGCTGTGCTTAAGTCTTCCGCACATGAGGCAGCTAAAAATATTAAAAAATCATTATTGGATGATGATGGAGTTATAATCAAATTGTTTACGCAGAAGATAAAAGGATCGCAAACAAAAAAAGATCCTAAATCAGGTTGGAGTATTTCTAGAGATGTCGGTAAAGATAATGCTCATGGTGGAAGCTACTGGAAGTTGATGAACAAGGCAGGTAAGCGTATCGCCACATTAGATAAGAGCGGGAAAGTATTAAGAAAATAAAAGTGATAAAGGAGAATTTAAATGAAACTAGAACGATATTTACAAACAGAGTTTCAGAATGTAACTTTATTTGAAGATTCTTTTGTCGGAAAAGAATTATCAATACGCCTTGAGTTAGAAAAAAATCTCTACCAACTGAAAGACGGTTCGGATGACATCAATTTTGATTACTTTCATAGCGTCTATGAAAAATCAATTGCCTTATTTGAAGATATTTTTCGAGAAGAAGAGCAATTTTATTTAGTGACACATGTCAGGAGTGAGTTAAATTTTGCTCAAAAGACGGCTACAAAAGTATTTCATCATTTGAAGCATAAAAATGATAAATATAAGATGGAATATAAAAAAAAGGTGATTAACGAAGAAGAAAAAATTATCCAATATGCGGTTCTCTTACCAAGCAAAGATGCTCTAGATTACAGGATGTTAATCAAAGCTATTTGTAATCAAGATTTTAAAGACCTACAACCTAGGCTCCGTCATAAATATACGTACTATCCCGAAGTATTTTTTGTGAACGTAGATCGAAACATTATATTGAATATTTTCGATGATCGAGGTTGCTTCGTTCTTTTTAGTGATGAAGATGAATTGAATGGTTTTAGAAATGTCTACAAAGATAATATCTTTGATGATACTTATTGAAAATGCAAAAAATAGGCATTATCTTGTGTGGTTCAATTTTAATTGCTCTAGTCATTATTTTGATGATAAATACCATCAGTAAAGACAAAACTATTGATGAAAATCCTTTGACGGAAAAGCAAATCATAGGCTGGGGTTCGAATTATATTGGGTACGACACTGCAGTAAGAAAGAAAAAAATTAAAGTTGCTATATTAGATAGCGGAATTAATAGAGAACACGAAGATCTTCAAAATAAAGTGGTTAAGTCATTTAACGCTGTCAATAAGACTAAACCAACTCAAGATGATTTTGGTCATGGAACAAACGTCGCCGGAATCATTACAGCAAATGATAATGATGTCGGTATAGTTGGAATTTCTCAAAATGTTGAGATATATGACGTCAAAGTTTTGGATTCACAAGGTGTGGGCGAGGTTAAAGATGTAATTGAAGGACTTCGATGGGCATTAAGCAATAACGTAGACATCGTCAATATCAGTTTTGGCTTCATAAAAGATTATCCGGAATTAAAGGAAATGATTAATATACTGTTGTCTGAGCATAAAATCGTTATTGCTTCAGCAGGAAATATAAAAATCTCAGACGGACGCGAAGTCGAGCAGGAGGTTGAAGGTGTCGTCAATATCTTAGCAATTGGAGAGCGGACACGGGAGCGTGTCTATCTGGATGCTGTAAAAAGAAAAGATAAATGATGAATAGCTTTGTGGCATGAATGAAGGAGGTAGGTATTTTAGCTACCTTCTTTTTTTATGTGCTGTATTTGTCCATCAGTGACGATTATTAATACTGGTGTTTTCAATATGATTTTTCGACATCGCATCAATTCCATCGTTTATGAGAACGGAAAAAGGCAGCGACGAGTATCTCGTCACTGCTTCAGTATATTTTGCTATTCGATTGGATGGGAGATTTATTCTCCGACCATGCCGTCATGGTCGTTGTCCCGCATATATTGATACAGCCAGTGCTTCTCCGTGATTGGCATCGCGTAGCCGGCATCTTTCGCTTCCTGGATTGTCACCTGACCATTGCCGTCGGTATCGACGCGCGAGACGTCTTCGGTCTTTGCGGTATCTGGAGTCGACTTCGCTGTCGCTTCTGTTTTCGTCTTCTTTTTCTTCGTCAGACCGAGTGCAGCATTCGTCTCGTCCGGATTGCCGTTCTTGAACCGGTCGACGACAGTGTTTCCACGGACCGTATAGGTATACTGATATGCGGACGGAATCATCGTCGATGTATCCGGATAGGTGATCTGCGCTTCGAAGTTCGTCGCGCCACCCGCCTTGCGGATGACGTCCTCCATGTACGCCTGGTCCCCATGACGATTCAGTGTACTGTCCTGCGGAGTGATGTTGTAGGCGTTCGAGACGCCACCGAGCGAATCGGCAATGATATGTCCTTCATCAAGATCCGGACGTTCGACTCCAGGCACTTTCGCCTCGTCCGAGTAGTAGCGTCCGTCACGCGTGACGTCTTCCGTCTCATCATTCTGGAGTGTAATCTTCTTCGCGATGACGCGGACCAGCTGTCCGTGCTCATTCGTGAACGCCCAGTACTTCCGGTCACCGAATCCAATGTCGACGACAACGTTCGCCTGACGACTACCGGAAAGATCTCCTCCGTCGACCGTAATTTTCTTATATCCTGTGAAAGAATCTTTTGCAGTTGGTGTTTTTGATTCCGTTGATGCCTTCGTATCCTTTGACTGCTTGACTGTACGAGTATCCGCCTTTTTTTCAGGATGTTGATCGGCGTCCTTCGTCGCATCGGTCTTTTGTGTAGTCGTGTCTTCCTGCTGCGTCGCTTGCTCTGTAGGCGAGGTCGTTTCCGTATCCGTGCATCCTGTCATCAATAGGACGGCGAGTGGAATCGTTATATATGAAAAATGCATGGTATATTTGCTCCTTCGAAAAAATCTAATTAATGAAAATAAATCCATATTTTTATAGGGATATCTAGAAAAATATGACTAGAAAAGATTTGTATAAAATTTTAGGAATGTAGAAATAAAAATAGAAAATTCGTATTACAGTAAAAAAGACTCCGGTAAAGAAATTCGGAGTCTTAAAATCTAATGTTAGAAATGCTCTTAAATAAGTTCTCATAATGAGAATTTTTAAGATTAATATTAAGAATTGTATCCGATTACTAAAGTGAAAAGCATAAGAACTAGAGAAGAAATAAGCAATATTAATGAAATTACAGTAACAAAAGTTAACATCATTTTAGAAACTTGATCTTTTTTCTTCCAAATAGCAATAAGTAATATAACGCTAATAATCGGTATTATCGCCATCAATGAGAGAGGAAGAAAACGTTCTTTAAGTAAATATAAAAAATCCATATGAAAAAACTCCTTTTTTTATCTTTTCTGAAAAATTGTTTTTTCTCCTTTTTTGTTATATAGTACTAATTGTAAAATGGTTTTTATTACTAAAGGAGGAATAAAATGTTTAATTTTTTCAAAAAAGGTTTTTTGTTATTTGCTGTCCTGTTCATCTTCACTATTACAACACAAAGTGTTGGAGCATCTAGTCCATTGATTTTTGATGAACCAGAAGAAAGTACGGATTCATCTGAATTGTTAAAAGACTTAGATCAAGAAACGCTTGATTTGTTTAAAGAAATGGATAAGTATACGGTGACAGATGAGAAAGGATATTCAACTATCGATGTAGCAGCTGCTGAAGCAAACGGTGTTTCGGAAGAATTTCTAGCTGTTATGCGTATGACTAATGAAATTAGCGCCTCGGAAAACAAAACAGTTTCCCCAGGAACAATTACTACATATGCTTTTGATTTACCAATCGGTAACTACGGTAAATACTGTGGTAAAGGAAACAAAGGCGGCACTGCTATTGATGACCTAGACAGAGCTTGTAAGGCGCATGATGCATGCTTCCTTGGTATGTTCAATGTTTCTGAAAAGAATAAAAAATGTAACATTGCTTTTGTCTCGAAATTACTTCCAATTGTCCAAAAAACATCGATTACTTCATATAAAGGTATTTATGCACGAGGAGCACTTAAGATTTTCTCGAAAAATACCTAATACAGATATTTTGAAGAAACGATTTAATCGTTTCTTCTTTTTTTATTCCTAAATTAATCATACAAGTTCAAAAAACATCAATATGTTTTTTATAAAAAGGTAAACGCAGGAATATCCTTACTCTCTCATTTAAATCCTTTTATGTAAAGGATTTAACTATAATGAAATAATTCAGAAATCTTATTGAAATAACTATTTTTATGTATACTCTTTTCTTACATATCTGGTTTGTAACAATTTATTTATCACTATAGCCATCATTTCAAAGGTATGGAACAGAGCGTTACCGCTCTGTCTGATGGAAAGGGACCGCAAGCCGTCCTGTTTCCGTACTCTAGCTCGCTCCTCGTTGGCGCAAGGGTAATCAAAAAAAGCCGCTGCCGTTCCTTGTCTTCCTCCGCGTTTTGGCTCAAAGCACGCTTTTCGCTCGCTGCGTTCCCGTCAACAGGACGGCATCGTGTCGGACTGCATCCCACTCGCGAAAGGAGCTTTTCTATGAAACTGACTACACTCGTTGAAATCACTCGTATCCGCCAAGAGGTCCGGGAGCCAGACGTCGCACTCGAGACAACGCACATCACGTCACCCGAGGACGCGTTCTGTGTCGCGAGACGTTTTATCCAGGACGATGACCGTGAAGTGTTCCTTGTCATCCTGCTCAATACGAAGAACCGCGTCATTGCCGTCCATCGGGCACACGTTGGTAGCATCAACTCGAGCGTCGTCCACCCTAGAGAAATTTTCAAGTCCGCCATCCTCAACAATGCGACATCGCTCATCGTCAGCCACCAGCATCCGAGCGGTGACCAGCATCCATCACGGGAAGACATCGAGGTGACCGAACGGCTCGTCGAGGTCGGACGCATCGTCGGCATCCAGCTCCTCGACCACATCATCGTCGGTGCCGGAGAAGAATACGTCAGTTTGAAGGCACAAGGTGTTTTGTAAAGGGACGATAGAGCGTAGACAGGACGGGACAATCCCGTCCTGTCCATGCGCGAGGGCATGGACGAAAAACGACGTCGTTTTTCTTTTGAGAGAGCGCAAGCGAGTAAGGAATGGATTCGTCCCGAATCCAAGTGCATTGAAAGACCCGCAGTGGACGGATCCACTGCGGGTAAGAAAGTACATCTGGTCTTTTCTATATAGAAGGGTGTGATGAAGGATGCAGTAGTGAGACAGTATTGAAGTGTACGAAGGTTCGAGGAAAGATAGATGATTGAAGTGAATCGATCCTCCTATAAATAAGTAGCGATCTTCTTTCTACTGGATGTACAGCATGAGGAGAATCTTCGGGCTCATTCGTGAGGCTGTAGGCTGCACGCAGCAACATCCGCATCGCACCGCTGCCCTCCTGCCGAATCGATAACGAGAGCTGCGACTCGCTTGCGCGAGGCATCTCTACGTTCCTGTTCCTTGCGACGAAGGACACGGAGCGTTAGAAGCATGATTAAAATAAATTACCATAATCATATATATAAAGACTCTAATAACGTAAATTGGATTTAAATGATAGTTATTGACTATTTTAAAAAAGTATTGTTAAATTATTTCAGTCTAGAAATTGGGATTTTTATTTGAATTTCTTTTCTTAACATTAATTAGGTAGGATGGGAGATTAGTAAGTGGAACAAAAATTTAAGAAGTATGTCATACTTCCGATCATTGTTGTCTTTATTTTCTTTATCGGATCACTCTTTGGAACGTATAGTGCACAGACTGAAATCGAGGATGGTGCTCTCTATAGTGATGAGTTGCGTGAGAAAAATAACGCACTTAAAAAAGAGAATACAGACATATTAGATTTAGTGAAACAACGTGATGCCATTAAAGAAGATTATGAAAAAACTAAAGACAAGAATAAGTCACTCGAAGAAAAAATAAGTAAAAAAGAAGAGGTTCTTAGTGACTTAACTTTTGAAGTCATCTATGCAAAGCGTAAGCCCATTACACTGAGCCCTGGTCAATATATCATCGGTGATGATGTGCCAGTCAATCGATACCGTGTTGAAAGTATTGGAGAAGGGTCGAATTTTACAGTTAATTCGATAGATGGAGACTTGAAAGTGAACACGATTCTCGGTGTGGATGGAGTAAACTCTTATACATTCTTTGGTGAAGATGGCGATGTATTAGAGACGCAAGCAGATGTAAAATTAAAGATCATTGAATAATCTTTTGATTACGAATTAACAAATACTCAAAAGTAGCAATTGAATTTATAGTAGAAACAATCAACTGGTGTTTGTATTGTAAACGTATATTCAACGTAATTCAGATTGTTGTATTTAAATAAAATAGCGTCTAACAAGCAATAGGGAACTCGGTAAATGAGAACCCTATTGTTTTTTGGGGTTTTGTTCTAAAAAGATGGGTTAGCTATAGGTAGTATAAAAATCAAAATGAGTGTTTAAAAGTCTTTTAAAAGACTTTTAAAAGGTGTATACTAAAGAAAAATAAGAGGAGGGCATAATGATGGGAATGCGAATACTTGATATTCCAACCACTTCTATATCTGACGTGAAACGGTCTCCGATGGAAGCTTTCCAAAAAGCAGATCGTGAAGCGGCCGGCGTATATGTTTTTAACCGTGAAAAAGTTGCGGGCGTCATGTTGACACAACAGCAATACGAATCACTCAATAAAGAAATTGAAGAATTGTACAGTCGATTAGATGATTTGACTGTTGAGATGCGACTATCTAATAAAAATGTCCGCACTTATACTGATTCCGAAGTCCGTGGAGAACAGGTAACTCACCCTACGACTATTGATGAAATGGATGGGTGGGAGTGATCATTGTATCAACTTGAGTGGACGCAGTATTCGAAAGAAGATTACGATAACCTTGATGGTAGTCAAAAGATATTCGTAGACAAAGCATTGAACCGTATCATTTCTATAGGAATGGCGGCAGGACAGCCACTCAGTGGAAATTTGTCGCATTGCAATAAGTTAAAAAATAGAAAAATGGGATTACGCGTTGTTTTTAGAGAAGTAGAGGGTAAACTCCAGATCATTCAAATTGTAGCGATCGGTAAACGGGATAAAGATGAAATTTATAAAATGGCTGAACAACGATTAGATGGATAATTGAAAAAGGATCAACGTTCAGATACTCGATGGTATCTATACGTTGATCCTTTTTGTCGCACTTTTTGAAAAGTATGACCGAAGTTATTTATCTTTTTTATGCATAAAAGGACTATTTAAAAATACATTGATAAAAAGATGCGTTTATAGACTTTGATATTGAAATCGATCCATTCGATTCAACTATGTGAAAGAATAATCATTTTTGTATACATAACGGTCGTTTTCCATACAACATTTTTTATAAGAGAAAGCTTCTAAAAAAATATTTCTAACTTATTAATCAATTCCAAGTCAATATCTCTAAAGTAGAATTTATATTCTTATTAACTAAATAAATGGTGATTTTTAATGATAATTTAATTAGTTGTTTCATTGCAAACATTATTGATTCCTTATATCGATTAGTAATATATATATTTAGTGTTTTTGTTATCTTAGCTTATCTTTTCATTGTGATAATGAACTATTGTTCTACTTGATCATTACATGACTTAGAAAAATCGAGATAAATATTTTTTAATTAGTAGTTGAGGATTAATAAGTATGAAGAGCAAAATAAGAGAGTGACTTCTCCGACTTAATGCCGAAAAGTCACCCTCTTATTTAGAACGTCCTCAATTTAGAGTCAATCTTTTTTTATTACATAGGTTTATAAGGTATTACACCTTTAATCATTAGTATTTGAAGCGCGAAATAATCGGGACCTAGATGTTGAATAGTCGGACTATCAACATCAATTTGATTAATATACTCTTCAACCATTTTCTCAGCAGTCTCTTTATCAATCGAATAATTAGTAGAAATAAAGTTAACCGTAGCTATTAAGAATACTTCTCTATTATTCGTTCATTATGAAGATAGATATTCTTCGAATCATCTCTATAATTTAATTATAACGTAGCTTAATTTCAGCAATTAGCTCTGGGAGCTTACCAGTTAATTTCATGACATGTATTAATCGATTGTTACCCGCTTGATTGTTGGCTGCTTCAAAATCAACACTTTTGATGATTTCATCGATATAGGGAACAACGTCTGGTTGCGAATGGGAATAAGAACGAACTGATTTTTCAAGCAGATCGCTATCTAAGCCCCACTCCATAGCTAACTCATTCACGGCCATTTGCATTTGGTTTACTTTCCAAAGTTCAAATGACTCATCAAAGTTCATACTACTAGACAATTTCTCAGGTACCAACTCGGTATCGACAAACTCTCTTAACAGTTCGGCTTGCTCGTTATCTCCCATGTTACTCAATTCCTGAATCTGTTGATAAATGATACGGAGGGTTTCGCTATCTACCGTTTGGACACCATTTGACGTGGTGATCTTTGAATCAATCAAACTAAGAATGTGAGCGGCATCAATCACTTGGGTACCTGCTAGTTTGGTTTTGCCAACTAACACATTTACAGCTGACGGCGGAGGAGGACCGCCAGGCTTCCACGTTAAGTTTTTATATGCCCCGACATATTGTAACCACGTATGTTCATCGATACCAAAAGCATGATCATCCCACTGGAATTCATAGTATTGCTCGACTAAATTCAACTGCTCTGCAGCGTCTTTAAAGGCGGGTAAGAAGGCTTCTTTTCTCACTAGGTCATGTTCAATCGTTTGCCAGTCTGTAGGATCAGGCAAGGTCGGAGTCATTTCGGCAATTTTTATCGCGAACTTCTGAACAGACGTCTCGTAAGGTTCGACAATGGCTTTACTACTCTTGCCGCCACTACCATACAACCGTAACGCGTCATTAACTAATTCTTGAGTAATACGAGGGTACTGAAAGTTAACGATTGTCCCGAATTCTTTGGCTGGACCAAACACTCGATTGGTTCTCGAGTAAGCTTGAATCAAGCCTTGGAGTTCAAGCGGGCGATCAATGTAGAGCGTGTTCAGTCGCTTGGAATCGTAACCAGTCAAGAGCTGATCTGCGACAATCACAAGATCTATGTTCTTAGGGTTTCGCCCGCTTCCGCCTCGAGTGGCACGTTCTACAAGATCTTCAAAATAAGCTTCTTCCCCATGCTTCTTATCACCGGCTACAAACGAAATTCCGGTGAATGAAGCGTAGTCCTTAAACATCCCTTTCACAATTTCGGGATCGAGGGGAGTAGGGTCATTTTCATTGCCAAAACTAAATGTCATGGCGATGTTCAAATGTTCACCACGCATTGCCATCTGTTTTTGGAATTCTTCATAATAGGCAATGACACGATTTTTATAGGCGACAGTTAAAATCGCGTTAAATTCTCTTCCTTGTGACTGTAAGTCCCAATTTTTTAGAATTTCTTCGACAACGCGTGGGATATGTGTCTCGTCATGGTAAGTGAGAAGTCCTAACTTTTTCGCCTGTTTTTCCACGTCGACCTCGGACAACTCTTGAACTTCGCGTTCGATATCTCTGTCCGCTAAGTCAGGTTTTTCTTCTTTTATTTTTTCGACCAGTTGCTCTCTCAAATCATCATAGCTTTTAAATTCACCGGTGTTGATATAGTCCACATGGAACCCCAACACGTTTTTATCTGCGATGGCTTCATCAATCGTATACTGGTGCAAATTAGGACCGAACAACTTCTCCGTCGTATTGATCACTTCACTTTTTTCATTTACCTTACCTTTGATTTTGTTTTCATCAAATAGTGGCGTCCCGGTAAATCCAAAGAAGAGTCCATTTTTCTTGAAGTGTCGTTGAATCGTCCCCATCATCTGACCCATTGTCGTTCGATGGGCTTCATCGATAATAAAGATGACTTTTTTATCGGTCAAGCTCGCATCTTGTGCCTCTTCTAATTCTTTCACCAGAGCGTTCAGCTTGAACGTTGTCGTCACGACAATGCCATTTTTAGGAGACTTCAATATCTTTCTAAGTTGATAGGTATGCTTGGTATCATCGACAGACACTGATTCATAAGCTGCATACGCTTTAAAGTTTTCACTGGTACGATTATCAAGCTCACGCCGATCAACGAGAAAGACGACTTTATCGAACCCGGCTCGTGTAGACAAGAATAGAGCAGTTTTAAAACTTGTAATTGTTTTACCAGATCCTGTCGTGTGCCACACAAATCCTCCGTGAGGGATTTTTTCTTTGTTGTCCCAGCCAAAAGCTGCACCTTCCACAGCCTGCAACGCATGGACTTGATACGGACGCATGAGCATATGCCGTCTGTTTTCTTCAAGACGCGCTTCGTCAATGACCAAGTAATCGCCGACCATTTGATGCGCCATCGGAATCATCAGAAACTGTGCGACGACCTGTTCCCATGCGTTCACGACATGGTTTTCTTTATCAGCCCAATGGAAGACAAAACTCAGGTTAAAGTCATCAATTGACTTCGGTGTGGCGAAATAGCGAGTAGCGATTTCTGAAGTGATCACCATCATCTGCGAAAACGCCATGAAATTATAAGTGTACTCGCCGTCCCGATAATAGCGCATGAACTGACCATATGCTTCATCTAGCGTTTTGTCAGTGCGTTTTTGCTCGATATTGATGAGAGGCAGACCGTTAATCAGTAAAACCAGATCAAAACGATTGTTATTCGGTGTCTGTACTTCTCTTGCGATGCGGTAGCTTGAATCGCCACCGCGTACTTCGACTTTTTTGAAGATGGTCAAGGTAATTTGTGTTCGTGTGATATTAGGATTGTCGTCACGATAAATACCGTCGATCTTGCCTTTTGATTCTTCAATGGCCAACAGTTTGGCAGCTTCGTAGCTATTACTGATTTGACTCACTTTTGCCATGACCTGCTTAAACTCGTTATCCGTCAACTCGACACCTTCCAGTTGGTCGGCATTGATACGATTCAGTTCCTTACGCCAATGTTGAATGAGGTCAGCAACTGTAACTTGTTGCTGATTCCCATCTAAGAAATCGGGGGCTTCCCACTTATATTTCTTTAGTTCTTTCACAAAGTTCTCTTGAAATGTTTTTTCTGCTGCACTTTTCGGTGCTTTGCTCATGACATCCGCTCCTTTTTAAACAAACATCTCATGTAGATATGCTTTTTTTAGATTCTGTAATTTTTCGAGCTTGCGTTGTTGAAGAGAAATCAAGGCATCTAGTTGTAAGAATAATTCACCTATACGCTTTTGCTCATGTAAATTCGGAACTTTAAATTCAAATTCATTTAATTCATCGCGATTAATTTTCGGCATACCTGAACGCATTGATACTGATACCGAATATTTGAAAAAATGTTGCGTTTGAATCAATGCGAACAAAAATGTTTGGTCAAATCCATCTTTTGCGTTTAGTACATAAGCATCCGCACTTGAAAGCCCTTCAAATGGCGCATAAATGTACTTTCCAAGTTGTGGATTGATCTTCCCGTAAATGATATCGCCTTTGTGAAAATGAAACTTTCCGCTAATTAAGTTATCCTCTTTAACAGTTCTTACATTGTTGTATAGTTGTCCGCTAAATGATTCGATATTACCAGGACCAATGTGTAATAAACCATCATATTTTCCTGATTTAGGGTCCACCATATCAGTCGAAATATTAACCGAGTTTATCCATTTACACTGAACCCAATCTTGAGTAAATCCTGTACATCTTCGTTTAGGAGAAAGCTCACCTTCAGCAGGGAACATTTCTGAGAGATATGCAACCTTTAGTGATTTTGTTTTATCTAGCTTACGTTGTTGAATTGTGATTAGATCATCAAGTTGTCTCAGAAAAAGTCCGATTTTAATTTGCTCAGTAAACTCAGGAATATATAATTTTAGTTTTTCTAAATCTCCAAGATACACTCCAGCTTGTGCTGACATTGATGCTGACTGCTTCAGTTGTTTTTGGGTATAGCTAGAATCGATAGTATATTTTAAGAAATTTTGGTTTACATGTTTGTCTCCACGAATAATTGCAACTGAACGCTGAAAAGCGACCCTTAAAGTAGATTCTTTATATAATGCAGTTTGACCGATAGTTCCAACAATTGTTACTAGTAAATCCTGATCGATCAATTTATAATTTTTGAAAATTAAATTGTAATCCTTCGACAAAATTTTTCTGTCATTTACTTCATCAATGATTATCTGACCATTCTTGATATTTTTAGCACTTAGTAAAAATGCATAGTTTCCGTCTTGATGCGTACCATGTGTACCATCCTTCAACAAATTAACGATTTCTTTCAAGTTTATAGTTTTCCAAGGATGAGAGCTTTGAAATTCTTTAAACCGCCTTTTCGGCACTAGACTAATTTGTTCAGTCATGAAACCACCACCAGTTCGCTCATTAATGCTTCAAACGCTGATTCTAAGTTACGACTTTCTTCATCAATGGCTGACAGTGTATCAGCATAGCGATCGTGCAACATTTGTAGCATATCCAACTCTTTTTGTAACGGTTTTTCTATTAGGCGAACTAAAGCATTGACTGTACTACCGAACCACTTTTCGTACATCAAGTTATCGATTTCGTCGTCTGTCAAAGTCAAGATTCGTTCTTGTACCGATTTTTTTAGTGCGTCTTTATCTGCATTTACTTTTTTATTTAGCGCAGATTTTTCAGATAGTAATTGTTCAACATGTTTTAGATGTTTATATTCAACTGAATCTTTGACCACTTGTTTCAATTCGGCTTTGAGCGCCTTACTGACAAATGCTTCACCGGCTTCATTCAATGTATCACCTAATACATTGGCTTCTTCGCTATCTTCAACCTTTGCAGCCTCGACTAAATCAGCTAATTCTGTTTCGATTTCTTGAATGCGTGATGTCTTTGTTTCAATTTCTTCTAACTCATCGCTGTAAAGCTGTTTTTCAATCAATGTGTTCGATACAATACTGCCAATCCAACCGTCTTGTTCGACTCGTTTTGTTTTACCAGAGCCCTTCGTCACCATATTCGGTTCACGTGTACGACCGGCTTTATAAAAATCACTTAAAGCAATGACTTCTGTGTCGTGAGACAAGGACTCCTTCCAGATTTCTGCGATGATTTGATAGCCGTCATAGACATTAATATTGTCAAATGCTGAAAGGATTTCTTTGATTTCGATCAACATGTTTTCCATCAACTGCGGCAACGTACTGATACTCTCTACACTTCGAATTGTATCGAAATATTTATGGATATAATTCGTTATTTCAGCTTTAAGTTCTTTTGATTTTTCAAGGACACGCGGATCATCGAAGACAAGAGTAGAGATCTTCTTAACGGGTTTCACCAACTCCACGTAACCCTTACGAACTTCTTGTAAAGACGCATTCAATACATCTGGTACTGTGGACTGCAGTACTTTCAAGTCATCAATGTTCTGTTGAGGAATTCCACCAAATAAGTGAGCGTCTACATCTTGTGGGATTTCCTCGTCAATCGCTTCGACATAACGTGGGATGTTCATATTGTATTGATTTTTTAAGATTTCTTCGCGATTCACTAATCGGCTATAGCCTGTTTCTTCTCTACGTTCCACGTACGTATCGACGATTTTCGCGATATCTTTCTCGAATAGAACGTGCTGTTTTCCGACTTTCGTGAAACCGCGAGAAGCGTTTATCACGAGTACTGGTTCCCCGGTTTCTCGATTCTTTTTCAAGATTAAAATGGCTACAGGAATTCCTGTATTGGTAAATAAGTGACTGGGTAACCCGATAACGGTATCGATGTAGTTTTTCTCGAGTAAACGTTCTCGAATCTCGCCTTCTGCGCCACCACGGAAGAGAACACCGTGAGGCAATACAATCGCCATCGTCCCATTTTGACCCAAGTGGAACAGACCGTGTAATAGGAAAGCAAAGTCTCCTTTTGAGTCTGGTGGAAGTGCACCGGCGACCTCAAAGCGCGGATCACTGACTTTAAGTCCTGCTGCATTCCAGTTCTTCACAGAATAGGGGGGGTTCATGACGACAGCATCAAACTGTACACCTTCATTTGGACGCTCAGGATCTTCTGGCCAGTCTCGAGAAAGAGTGTCACCATTATTGATTACCATTTTTTCTGGACGAACCCCGTGGAGTAATAGATTCATACGAGTCAAATTGTAGGTTGCTGTATTTTTTTCCTGCCCGTAATAAGCGAGATCTTTTTGAACTTCTTCACTCAAATGTTTCTTGACCGTCAAGAGGAGTGAGCCTGAACCGACAGTAGGGTCATAAATTGATTTTATATCAGTTTTTTTCGCGATGATTTGAGCCATGACTTCACTCACTTGTCGTGGAGTGTAGAATTCCCCCGCTTTTTTTCCTGACTCCATGGCAAACTGACCGATAAGATATTCGTATGCATCACCCAATACATCACCTTTTTGTAATGCGACCATATTCAAGTCTGCAAATAACAAAATTAACGCTTTAATATTTTTACTGCGCTCGTTTAGATTGCTTCCTAACGCGGTATTTGTTAAATCTAATGTAGAATTTGAGAATAATCCTTTGAAGTCGCTCGCATCATCAGATACAGCAATGGTGCGTTCAAAGTTATTTAAACTATCCGTTACTTTTTGAACTTCAAAGTCCCCAGAATTGATGTCTCTAATCCAAGTTTGATAGAGATATTCTGGCGCAACATAATAACCGAGAACATTTTGAATCATTACATCTAGCTGTTCTCCAAATTCGGTATGCGCTTTTGAGTATTCTTCTACCACTTCAGTTTGAATCATGCTATTTAGTCCACTTGTTTCGTTGAACGTTTCAAGCGTTTTGTCACTCAAGAACTTATAGAACATTAATCCGAGCATATAATCTTTATATCGACTGGCGTCCATCGAGCCGCGCAATTCGTTTGCGCCGTCCCATAATCTACGTTTAATTTCTTCTGATGTAATCACTGTATATCCCCCAATAATTTTCTTATGATGTATAAATCGATGAAGCGGTACCACTCACTAATGCTTATATCATATCAATATAATTTTATGAGTGTCGAACAACTGAAATCTATCTTGTTAATCGAATGCTGTATGAAAGTATGGTAGCTGCTGTAAATTTCCTATAGTTGGTCTCTGAGAATTTACACCGCTATCCATTATGGTTTTGTAAGTGACACAATTTTATCCTCTCATGTGACCACACTAATAGACGAAATCAAACAAGCTATTCAAAACACGTTATGATTCGTTCTCTATTGAGAACAGGTCGGCTAATCCCATATCTTCGTAAGACTGCTTCTTATTTAGCATCATTTCATTCCGAATACGTTGAAGCTCAGAACGCAATTTTGCATGTCGTTCTTCAGTTCGCTGCGCAATCTTTTTCTGTTCTTCTAGAGGAATGTTTAGGAGTGGTAATTGTTCTAGGTCTTTACGGTTAAGAACTGGGATGGTTGTCCCGCTTAATTTACTCGTGAGAATGAACTGCGCCACCGGGCTTTCTAGATAGAGCTTGAGGTATTGTGGATCTATCAATTCCCCGCAACGGATACCCAAGAAATTCTGTGAAAATAGTAGATGCTCGTCTTCTACATCGACGTGAGCAACCTTGATTGATCGTCCACGCACCGTGATGAGGAGGTCGCCTTTTTTCAGATTATAATCTTCTATATTGAAGTTCTTCGAAATGTTATATCGAGTAACGTTTTCGTAATGCAATTGACCCTCTTGTACATCCGATGCTTTGACCACTTTATATTGACCTTCCGTATCCTCATCACTCGGAGAGACATTGTATCCTCTAAATAGCTTTACAAAATCACCTAGTGGTGCCGTATTGATCTCTTCAATTTTATCCATTGATACTTCAATATCACCGAATGGTTCAATTGTGAGTCGATTTGAGTAGATATATTGAGAAGGCAATAGATTGCTTTCGTTTAATTCAGTATTTCGAACAATTTTACTGAAACCGTCCTCGACTTTCCAAGACCGATACGTATCGATAATTTTTTGCATACCCTTTTCACTAATAGCTCGTTTTCGTTTACCGATTTCCTGATATAGTTCTTCTCCATTAATGAACAAAATCTCGTTTCGTCTTTCTGAATGTTTATCTTTATTCAGCATAATGAGGTGCGTTTGCAAGGCTGTATTTTGATAAAGATTGGAAGGGAGGGTGATGACAGCCTCGAGATAATCAAGGTCGATGATGTTTTGACGAATTTTCGCGCTCGCTCCCCCTGCATACAGAACTCCTCCACTCATGATTACTGCAGCTCGCCCTTTATCTTTTAAACTGACGAGTGCATGGGTCAGAACAGCAAGCTCCATCTTACTAGAGGGTGGGGTGCCAAATACAAAGCGATTATATTGGTCGCCTTCCGGTCGCCATGAAAGCCCGAATGGCGGATCGATAAAGACGTAGTCAAACTTTTCTAGACGCTTATTTTCTACGAATTGTGGAGAACTGATGATGTCACCAAACTTGATGTCGGCATCTTTTACTCCTTCAATAAAAAGTCTGATTTTTGTAATTGAAACATTAACCAAATTATTGTCTTGCCCTGTTAATTGAAGTGTCTCTTCTTTCATAGATGCATGTTTATAGGCGGAAAGTAAACTTCCTCCGAGACCGCACATACTGTCATGGAAATTACCATTATTCGGATTTATTAGTTGAATCGCTAAATTGTTAATAGATGGTGGGGTAGGTGAAAGATTCGAAGTTTTACCTCCCATACTAGATAGTTCATCAATCAGGTGATCAATAAATAATGATAAGTCAGTCACTTCATTTAAATATCTATCTAATTCTAGCCAAAAACGTCTCAATTTCTTTACTGATTTGATTTGAAGATAGTTGATTTCTGATAGTTCAGAATGTCCATGTTCTATTTCGGTAAGAACTTTATGGAGTTCTAATTCGATATTTTCTTCTTCGCGTGTAAGACGACCAAAATAGTCATTTCCTTCAGTTCTTTCTAATTGCTTAAACAAGACACCAAAGATAAACGGTAAGATTTCAGGATCGCGTTGCGTAACGTCACGTAAAGATCCAATGAGTTCATGTAACCTCTTCGTTTCCATTTGCTTCACATACCTCTCTTTTATTATTCATGATATAAAATATGTTTTGTTGATAAATTAAATATACCAATTCTTATTTATGAATTCAATACTTTTTAAAAAGTTATGTATAATTTTTATAAATATTAGTTTTTATTTTTTTGGTCTTGAAGCTTGTAGACAGTGAGGATCGTGCTCAGCAAGTTTGATATCTTCTTGTTGCCACGGTCTTCATAAATCATCAAAATCACTCCTTTTCATAATAAGAACATTTGTTCTTATTATGTTCCTCGTTTCTCTTGTTTTCAATCTGCTTTTTCGACGTCTCATCAATGCCTCCGTTTCTGGAGACGAAAAAAGGCGCGACGAGTATCTCGTCACTGCCCTAATATGTTTCGACTATTCGATTGGATGGAGGATTCATTCTCCGACCATGCCGTCATGATCGTTGTCCCGCATATATTGATACAGCCAGTGCTTCTCCGTGATTGGCATCGCAAAGCCTGCGTCCTTCGCTTCCTGGATCGTCACTTGACCATTGCCGTCAGTATCGACGCGCGAGACATCCTCGGTCGCTGTGGTATCGGCAGAGGGCTTCGCTGACGATTCTGTTTTTTTATCCTTTTTCTTCGTCAGGCCGAGTGCCGCATTCGTCTCGTCCGGGTTACCGTTCTTGAACCGGTCGACGACGGTGTTCCCACGGACCGTGTAGGTATACTGATACGCGGATGGAATCATCGTCGACGTATCCGGATAAGTGATTTGCGCCTCGAAGTTCGTCGCGCCACCTGCCTTGCGGATGACGTCTTCCATGTACGCCTGATCACCATGACGGTTCAAGGTGCTGTTCTGTGGTGTGATGTTGTAGGCGTTTGAGACACCACCGAGCGAATCGGCGATGATATGTCCTTCATCGAGATCCGCACGTTCGACGCCAGGCACTTTCGCCTCGTCCGAGTAGTAGCGTCCATCACGCGTGACGTCTTCCGTCGCATCATTCTGGAGGACGATCTTCTTCGCGATGACGCGGACCAGCTGTCCATGCTCATTCGTGAACGCCCAGTATTTCCGGTCACCGAACCCAATGTCGACGACAACGTTCGCCTGACGACTACCGGACATGTCTCCGCCATCGACCGTAATTTTCTTATATCCTGTGGAAGAATCCTGCGGAGTCGTCGTTTTTGATTCCGTTGACGCATTCGTCTCCTTTGGTTGCTTGGTTGTACGAGTATCAGCCTTTTTTTCTGGATGTTGATCGGAGTTCTTCTTCGCTTCGGTCTTTTGTGTAGTCGTGTCGTCCTGTTGCGCTACCTGCTCCGTTTGATCGGGTGGAGGTGAGGTCGTCTCCGTATCTGTACATCCTGCCATCAATAGGACGGCAAGGGGAATCGCTATGTAAGAAATCTTCATGAGTGTACTCCTTTACTGTTCAGTCTGTCATTGCGTCCTTCATTATAACGCTACTTACTAGTTCTTGCTGTCTTATTCGGTATTCGTAAGGCGATAAATGATCCTTTCAAAGGCATGGAACAGAGCGGTACCGCTCTGTCTGATGGAAAGGGACCGCAAGCCGTCCTGTTTCCGTACTCTAGCTCGCTCCTCGCCGGCGCAAGGGCCATCAAAAAAAGCCGCTGCCGTTCCTCGTCTTCCTCCGCGTTTTGGCTCAAAGCAAAGCTTTTCGCTCGCGGGCTCCGGAAGCCTTCGTCCCGAATCCAAGGGCAATGAGAGACCCGCAGTGGATGGATCCACTGCGGGTGAGAAAGTACATCTGGTCTCTTCTATGTAGAAGGGTGTGATAGAGGATGCAGTAGTGAGACAAGTAGTGGAGTGGATGAAGGTTCGAGGAGAGATAGTTGATTGAAGTGAATCAATCCTCCTGTAGATAGGTAGTGATCTTCTTTCTACTGATTGTATAACTCAAGAAGAGCTTTCGGGCTCATGCGTGAGGCTGTAGGCTGCACGCAGCAACATCCTCATCGCACCGCTGCCCTCCTGCCGGACCGATAACGAGAGCTGCGACTCGCCTGCGCGAGGCATCTCTATGTTCCTGTTCCTTGCGACGGAAGGCACGGAGCGTTTTAAAAATAGAAATAATTAATTTAAAATATAGGTCTTATCACAAATACTTGGTTATTAATAAAAAAACCAACAGCCAATTGACTGTTGGTAGAAGAGGAAGTATGGGGAAAGGGGAGGGGGTTAGTCTACTTTAACCAAAAAAGCGAATTGTCCGTCACCATTGGACCACTTTGCTTTGATTTCATAGGCATACGTTCCTGTTTCTTTCGGGACAGTAACGGCATCGCCAGTTAAAGTAACTTTTTCAGCATCTTGCTTATCTTTCCAACGAACGATCTCAATAGATTCCGGTTCGTCTTCAAACGAAATATTGATTTTTTTATTTGAGGATACTACAGTTGGTTTGCTTTTTTTCGTCATATCGAGTCCGTCGACATATACTTTATCGACACATTGGTTGCGCAATAGACCATCCCAACAAAATGATCCTTGAACCGTTGGAATATCTTTTCCTTGTGCTTCTACTTTGGGGTTTGGTGGTTCCCCACGAAAAGGGTCAAACACAAAAAATAGAACAACCAATACTACTAAAACACCCATCCATTTAAATTTACCCATAAAACGCTCTCCTTTGATAAAGATTATTTTTAAAAAAGTTTAAGTGTTCTTATTGAGTGGCTTGTTCCTCAACAAATCATTCTTTTAACTCGAGTTCATCGTGTCTCCCCATGATAGGTGAGATCGTTTGATTCTCAAATGCAGTTTCATACGTATCAACTACAGTTTGAATATATTCGCCATCTTCAATAAGAACTTCTCCATAAGCAGGAACTGGGTTGTGCCAATCCATTTTCTCATCATGGATTGTTGCAAATAAATATACTTTTCCAGATACAAGCATTTCTACTCTTCATACGTTCACAATACTTTATTACCTTTTATAATATAACGATTTTATGTAATTTACAATTGTATACAAAGTTATATTTTGGAAAAATTATTTTGTGACAGAATTGAAGAAGTTTTGCAATGCATGGATGAGCGAAGAAGTGAGTGAATGGACGGAGTTCTATGGATAGAGGATTGATGTTTCCATAGTAATGCGGACGACATAAAGACTTTCGAGCTCATGCGTGAGGTTGTAGGCTGCACACAGCAACATCCTCATCGCACTGCTTCGAACCGATAACGAGAGCTGCGACTCGCCTGCGCGAGGGATTTCTACGTTCCTGTTCCTTGCGACGGAGGGCACGGAGCGTTACATAGAATTATAAAAAGAAAAATAAAAGGTTAGGGTTTAGTGGAAGGAATGGCATACTAAAGGAAAGATTCTTGTCCACGTATGAGATCGTCGTTAGTGCTTCGGTCGTGAATGATGTGTCGTATGCGAGGATATCTAAAAAGGAGAAACTACATATGAAATTTGACGGATCGACTGATGTATTAGGTGCAGCACTTACAAATGCCCCTCTACTCTACCTCGTACCGATTGCATTTGGAATTTTCTTATTGATCGACTTCTTGTTTACAAAAGAAAAGAAGAGCTTTTTGAGCCGGACCGGTAAGATATTATTGGTTCCGTTCATTTTGATCGTAGGTGTACTTATTTATCTCTATTGATTCGATGTGCGTAGGAAACACTAATCATTTTTATGACAGTAACGATCTTCAAAAGGTCGTTTCTTTTTTTATGTGTGAAAAATTAATCGTACATTGTTTCGTAATGACCCAGTTATCTTACATATCATTTCGCTTATCTTATCTAAGGTAATTCGTACAGACTCTAAAATCATTCTATGCTGTGCTTAACAAAACGATTAGGGGTGGAGTACATGAGTATAATTGAGATGTTTGAGGTCATGGATCAAGCAAAGGAGAAACAGGTACCAGATAAGGTAACATTGATTGATGCCCAGCTTCGATTCGTACGAGAAGTGGATGGTTCGGTTGAGCATGTGACATGGTTCATTGATGTTGATCGACTGACAGACTTCATGCAGACACACTTTAACAAGCAGACCCATTAAGGTCTGTTTTTTTGTATAGACTTACATATAAACTAACCTATCAATAAAAATAAGTGGGTGGGAAATATAACCAACTTTATCCTGGTATTCACTGTATACTGAAGATAACTTACAAATCGAGAATGGAGCGATGAAAGGTGAAGCGAAAATGGATGGGGGCTAGCTTAGCGCTCGCAAGTATTGGATTGCTCGTTGGACCACTGCAAGGCGCAGAGGCAGCGACACCGAAAATCAAGGTCCACTATATCGATGTCGGTCAGGGCGATGCGATCTACATCAAGATGCCGAGCGGTGAAGATATCGTCATCGATGGCGGCAATAAAGGGAAAGGCGATGCACTCGTCACTTATCTGAAGAAACAGAAGGTCGGTGACATCGAGGTGTTGATCTCGACGCATCCAGATGCCGATCACATCGGGGGACTCGATGAAGTCCTCGACTCATTCAAGGTCAAGAGCGTCTATGCACCGAAGGTCAAGCACACGACGCAAGCCTACAAGGACTTCTTGTTGGCGGTTAAGCGCGAGAAGTTGACGATTAAGACAGCAAAGGCTGGCGTCTCGCTTCCGGTCAAAGGAGGCGTAAAGGCGCAATTCGTCGGACCGGTTAAAGAGTATGCGAAGAGTGATTTGAACAACTGGAGTGCTGTCCTACATGTCGCCTATAAGAAGAACACGTTCCTGTTCACGGGAGACGCGGAACTGAAGTCGGAGCAAGACATGATCGCGAAGAAGAAGACGCTACGTGCAGACGTCCTCAAGGTTGGGCATCATGGGGCGAAGACATCGACGAGTGCGACGTTCCTCAAGTACGTTAAACCGAAGTACGCCGTCATCAGTGTCGGGAAGAATGCCTATGGTCATCCGACGAAGGAAGTCGTGACAAACCTGAAGCGCGCGAAGGCGACGATGCTGCGGACGGATAAGAGTGGCACGATCGTCTTTGAAGGGAACGGATCGTCCTACACGATCAAGAAGTCGAAATGAGTAAGCGAAAAGGGATTATCGATCGAATTGAAGGGAAGTGGGTCGTCGTCGAGTTCGACGATGGGATGCGCGACATTCTGATTTCCCGCTTTCCGATGACGGTGGAGTCCGGTGGTGTCATCTGGATGGATGAGTATGGTCATATCGAGAAGGACGACCGTGAACGGCAGCGACTCTCGAATGAAATCGATGAGCTGATGGAAGAACTATGGGAAGATTAAAAAAGAAATGAGCTGAAGCAGATGAATAAGTTAGGACAAGCGGTCGTCATCGTTGGGTTAGGGTTATCACTCGTTGGATGCGGCACACAAGAGACAATAGAAGATCCACCGAAAAAAGCAGCGAATCCGACTGAAAAGGTCGAGGTGGCAGAACCGAAAAAAGAAGATGTCTATTTCAAAGACGACACGTTAAAGATCGACATGGCGACCGTCAAGATTCTTTCGACAGAAGTACTTGAGCCAAGTAAAGAGTATTTCCGCGAAAAACCACAAATCGTTTTCACATATGAGACGACGAACGACAGCAAGAAGCCACTGAATGGGATGAATGTCTGGATTGCTTGCTTCGAAGCGACACAGGAAGGAACGGATACAATCAATAAGTTAGAGGTAGGGATGACGCCACAAGAAGAGAAGTATGCTTCTTATTTAGAGCATCAGCTGGATGATATCAAACCAGGTGGTACTGCAAAAGGGATTATGGCTTACGATATCGAGGACCCGAAGGCAGTCGTCACCTTGAAAGCAACTCAAGGATTATCAGGAAAAGATCTAGGGGAGAAGAAGATTGAACTTGAATGAGGATTCTGAAGATGTTCATAATTTCTTTTAAATATAGATTCTTAAATCGGAGGTGTTATTATGCCGGATCGCATCGGGTGGTTATCTGAATACGAATTAGAGTATCTAAGACTATACAAGATGTATAGTGATGAGGAAATGACTGACCAGCAATTGAAAGAGTTAAACGAGATCGCAAGGTTATTGTATCCACCAGTTAGCAAGAAGTTAGATGAACTAAGGCTTAAAACGAATCATGTAATGATTAAAGCAGCTTACAACATTGCCATGTCAGGTGGCAAACGTGCTGGATATATCTTGTTAGTTAACCGTGGGCTTGATGTTGAGTATGCAAAATATAAATACCTGGAGCATCTTGAATGTATTCCATTCTATAAGAGAGAGAGACGATATAGAGAGATTAAAGCGTATAGCTTAGATGTTCTATTAATAAATGGATATGAATATAATCATGGCTTAAAGTGTGAGAGATTAGGCGGGAAAAGAAGATATGAATATGTTGTATATGGTTGATCGTATAAGAATTAGTAAGGAGTTAGATACGAAGGCTGGGACGATGATAGATATATATGTGGTGATCGTGTAGATAAATTAATTTTAAGACACGAAGAAAAAGATAAGGGAAAAAGAGGTACATTTATGGCGCAAAGTATTTTTGGAGGATCTTCTGAATACAGTGACCAAACTTTAGCAGATATTATTGAAGATTTAGAAAAATGGGTTGTTTTTTCTGAGGAAACATTAAGTCTATTTGATAAGACAATATGTGAGCTAAAACAAAATAATTACTATCAAACAGTGCCATTCAACCTCAGAGCAATGTACGAAAGAGCAACAAGGAAACTAAATACGTTTATAAGTGATTTGAACGTAATTATAAAAAGTATAAATGCTGATTCAATTTTTATAAGAGATGTAAATCTTTTGAACAATATCGGTAGAATATCAATATTAAGTAATCATCAATTTGGCACGGTATATCATGACATTGTTGATCGATGGAGTGGCGCAAACTTTCAAGATTCAAATTTTCTAATGATTGAAAGATTGTATCATGAAGGAAGAGATGTATTCGTAAGTTTAATGGATGCTTCAAATGCAGCAGAAAGGTTGAAAGATTATATGAGTGATCGACATCAGCAGAACCAGAACATAACAGTTTACGGATCTGATAACCATATTCAAGCTGCCTTTGGTAGCAATAATGAGTTTATTATGAATGTAAATAAAACGATTGAAAAAGAATCAGCAATTCAACTAGATTGTTTGTTAACTGAATTACTTCAGAAAACAGAACTGTTTTATGGTGAAGATCAGAGGAATGAAAAACAAGAGGTTTCAGAGCTAGTAGAGGGAATTCGTGAAGAAATGATGAAATCAGAGCCTAAAAAAGGTAGAATACGTTCTTATCTAGTTTCCTTAAAGGCTTCAAGTACATTAACTGGCTATGCAGATTTTATAACAATCGTTACTGGTATTTCAGAATTAGTTTACAGTCTTCCTTTTATGAAGTGATAAGCTGAATTTTAGAAATCTCTATATCTAAAAAAACAACTCTATAAAACTAAGCCACAGTACTCCTAAGTTTAGGCACTGTGGCTCTTCATCTTCAACTTTATCCGTTTAAGATTGCGTTTGCTTTCTTTTCTGCTGTTTTTTCATCTGTCCAGTCCATCTCAGACAACATACTCGCTTGGACCTTTTCGATTTGTTCACGTGTATAGCCGAGTTGCTCCATTGCGATAACAGCATAAGCAATTGCTTGATTGTTAGTCATGGTCAATCCTCCGTCTTGTCTGTATTGTCAGTTTTATCCTACTTTTTTATAGTACTTGATTTTAAAAGAGGAGAGGACATGTTTTTAACGGCTACGGAAATCTTGCTCTGGTACATTGAATTGACGCGTCACGATTTGTCGGACCTTTTCTAAATCACGATCTTCCGTCGAAATCATCTCGTCGTACCATGCCTTTTCAAGTACTTGTTCGGTCTCCTTACTGACGACTTCTGTGTTCAGGATGTGATGGTACGGTCCCATCGCATCATCGAGGACGCGGAAGTGTTGGCTGATCGGTTCTTCGCCCGGGATGACGAGTGTATAGGCGACGGTCTCATGTTCGTCGAAGTCCCGATCGTTGGCTTTTGCGAACGGCTCGAAAAAATCTGTCGCTCCATGGACGAGCATCATCGGTTCGTCAAAAGACGATAGATCTTGCTGCGTGTCCTGCTTAGCGATGCTCGTCAGGTAAGCACCGACGTCCTCCGATGAATGTTGCATGATTTGCTCCAATCGTTCGGTTAACGGTAATCCGTGCTCGGTGATCTGTGCTTTCTGTTCGATGTACTCAATTATTTTAATAGGTGATGCTTCGCGTTCCAAGACTTGCTCCTGCTCGAGCGCAGTATGGATCTCACGGATGAAATGACCGGATGTCTGATGGACTTCGTGCAACAAGTCTTCCCTATCGCGCAAGTCTCTGCCTTGCGTCCAGTTGGCGAGATACGACAATGAAAACTCGTCCGTCGGAAAACCAAAGTGTGCTGCGACCGTGTAAGCGACCATCTCCGCTTGGAATTCCTTCTCATGCGGATTCAACTCAATTCCGCGTTCTTCATTTCGCTCCATGTTATGCAGATTGGCATGCGCGAGTTCATGAATCAGGATGGTTACGTTCTCAATATCCGAATTTCGCGGATTGAGGGCGATCGCGTTCAGTTCCGGATAGAAGCATCCTTTCGCCGTACCAAGCTCGCTGAGTGGCTGATCGAGTATTTTTACGTCTTGTGTCTCAGCAATCCCGTTCAACGCGCGGCGAAACGATTCCGCCTCACGAAGCGATCCATTTCGATGATAGGAAGCGAAGAGTTCGGAAACTTCGAGTCCTTTCTCCCGAGCATCGGTCTGTGTGTACTCGAAGACATGACCAATCTTGTAGTACATCGCTTTCCGCGTCGGAAGAGAACCTTCCTTGGCACGTTTTTGCTCCGTCTTCGTGGCGTCTTTCCACGCCACCCACTCCGTCTCTCGTTTAATGAACGTAACGGGGGAGGGAACGAAGATCTTAATCCCTTTCTCACCCTTTTGGACCTGGACACCTTGCTTCTCCCAGTACGCATAGGAACCAACGGCACGGGCACCTTGGAACTGTTCCTCGATCAACAGCATGTTCCGCGTCGAGTAGCGATGGAACCGGCTCATGAAGTCGAGGTGTTCCTTGATGCTCTCCTGACTGACGAAATGGGAGGCGAGCTGTGTCTCCATCTTATCGGTCAACGCTTGGACTTCCTTCTGGTAATCCTCACGCGTCTTCTTGTATGCCATACCACTCACGCCCCTTCCGACGAAACGGATGAATCAGCAGCACCTTCAAAATCGTTCAACTCTTCTAATACCATCGGGTCGGTAGCCAGTCGATTGAGTAATAACTGACGGTGATTACGTGATACCGGAAGTAATACCAAGGGTTCTTCCTGCAAGAGTTGCAGTAGTACGTGTTCCTCCTGTGAAAGGGGAATGTCATAGCGCGTTTGATGAATCATGACAGTGACGTGGGTCGGATGCAATTCGAGAAATGTTGCGAGTGTGAAGGCTTCGAGTCGTTTCATTTGTGGATCATCCTTTCTTCATCCGAATGTTTATATTGCTTGCGCTGGTCGATTCGCTGTTTGACAGCCGTCTCTGCCGTCTCAAGAAACGAGGGACGGTATTCGGTCGTCGGGATGATGTCCTCGATGCTCTCCGTCTGCATCAAGGCTTGTACCAGTTCGATCAATACCTGTGTTTGAAGGTCTGTTTGTTGGACGCTCTTTCGTAACGGAGAAAGACTTTTCGTGATCTGTTCTTCCCAAAACGGTGTCAACTCTTGCTCAATTTGTTTCGAGACGGAACGACTGACATAGTTCAAGTCCCATTGCTTTTTGATCATCTCTTGATAGTCGCGAATGATGTGATCGATGGCTGGACCGATCCCGGACAACCGTTCTCTCTCCCGGTATTCCTCTAAAAATTCAGCGGTCACGGCACTCATCTTGATCCGGACTTGTTTTGTTTCCTCCACTGCCCGTCACCTTACCTTTCGTGTTGGACTTCCTGTTCAAGTTGTTCAAACGCACGCTGATTCTTGATATGCTCCCATTCATCATTCATGTGTCGTCCGATTCGATAGAGTGTCTCTTGCATGATCCGTTCACGTCGAAACGCTGATCGGATTTTTTGTTTCGGTGAGGATGTATCCTCCTTCGTAAGCTTCGGGGACGACTTATCTGATTCACGCATCTCGGACAGGATAGCGTTTCCCATCCGCGTGTAGAGATCCTGTTCTTTCGTCTTCCGATAAGTCGATGCTTGAGATGCCGATCCGTAACTTCGTTCGTAGAATGCGACCTCCGTATCAAGTCGTTGCTTGAACGCGGTGTGTTCTTTCTCGAAGTGTGTCGCAAGGTATGTGTCAGTGAATTGATTGAGTGAAGGACGCAGTTCTTGCACGCCGTTCATGTTGTAGTACCACTGTCGTTTATCGTCCGGTAGTTGTTTTTGAATCGCTTTGTACTGGCGTACAAGTGCTGGATGTAGCACGCGATTCGAAACGGACAGTGTTGCATGATTTCGTTTGTGCGCGAGGACTTCATCACGGATGAAGGTATTCAATTTCTCTTGCTCCCGTGCCCGGTCGGCAAGCGTACGAACGACTTGAGCCTTCATCTTCTCAATTGTTTTCGGTTTACGCTTACCGCGTTCGCGGGGATGCATCGTCTCAACGGTCGCGACATGGACGTGGATGTTGTCCGTGTTGTAATGGATCGCAGCGGTCCATGTTGCATGCAGCATCTGTTCCTTTTCAATCATCAACGAGATCGCGTTCCGTGTCGCTTGCATCAATCGTTGTTCATCGATAAAACGATTTTCTTTAACGCCGACTTCCTGTAACCAGGCTTCATCGAACGAGATGACATCTTGCCAGAGGATGCTACCGTTCTCCTGTGCCCGACGGAAGATATCGCGTAACTGTTCTCGTTCCCTCGCATTCAATCGGTCTTGTGTCGACGTGAAGAGACCGCTTGATTTCAGTTCATCTTCCATATAGTCGTGGTAGTTCTCGAATTGATGCGACCGCGCTTTCGTCTCCGGACGATCGATGTAGCTGAGGTACGTCGTATAACGACGCGCACGTCGAGTTGCTTGCGGCAACTTGAACTTCGACTTGATGATGACGCCGGGAATGTTACTCATCCTGCATCACCTCACGGAAGAGTGTAGTCAAGAGTTCGAGTTCGGTTGCACTCCGCTTCAGATGTAAGGTATTCGCTTCGAGCTGTCGTTCGAGGCGTGCGATCTGTGTCGACTGGACGCCGTCTGCGCACCAGGTCGTCAACAATCCTTTTAATAACTCTTGCCGGGAGCACATCTGTTTCTCCGCCTGGTCGTCGAGTTGTTTGACGAGGACGGGATCGATGTCACGAATCAAGAGATCCATTCGTATTCCTCCTTCCATCAGGAAAGTGAGTCTTAATGATTTAAAAAATGAAAAGTTTTCCGAACAATTCACTCGTTCCTCCTGTCATTAGAAGTGAGAGAGATAATCCTACTTAGACGAAGAACGGAGGAAACATATGCAATCCATCATCGAACACGGTTACGCACTTGGAGAAGCCGTGAGCGTCTCCTTGATCGTGGAACTTTTAAAAGCCCTGTATGCGAAGACACGCACACGTGAATCTGTCTCAGTTGATATGAGTGACGCTTCTAGTGCAAAGAAAGAATCAATCGGTATCAATTAATAAATTTTTCCATTTGCTGAAACCTCACACTTCCAAATGCTGTATAAGGATGAGAGGGGGGATGGAAGATGTCGGTTTGGGTGCTCGCGTTGTTCGGATTAGCTTTTAGTTTTGGTTCGTTTTATGTCATGTTGAAAGTATTTGAGTCGTTAAAAAGATAATCCTAGAACACATTCAACGAGCCGAGATGCTCGTTTTTTTATTGGACTCGATAGAAGGACGACCAAGTTTTCCGGCCAAAAATCAGAAGCCGTAAAAAGCAAAATGGATCTAAAATCGTGAAAAAAGAGCATAAGGGGAAACTGCTATCACGGAGCGTGCTAGCCTAGGCGGAGCCTAGTGTTTCCCTGATATCATCAAAATCGTCAAAAGGTCACACTGCGTGCCACTAAAAACGATATTTTGGCACGGTGTTTGCCACATTACCATTTCAGTTCACGTGCTTTAACAAGTAGCTGATCCTGTCTTTTTTCTTCTTGCGTGAGTTGTTTTTTCAATTCTATTTGTCTTAATCGTGCGTCTTCTTTGTCTTGTTTCAGATTGAAGATTTCATCCTCACGTTCGACTTGTTCATCGAGTGTCAGGTCGGGCAAAGTGGCTTGTTTCGTCTCGATGTCCTGTTCGATTTGTTGGATGAGGGAAGCGTGTTCTGTCTGTTCACGCTTCATGTTCTTGATCCGTTTTTGACTTTGCAGGTGCTCGTCAGCGAGAAAAAGTTGTGCATAATCGTCCGCTTGTTGAACAGAAAGTGATGTCTTTAAGACGCGTCGCTGATCCATATAGAGTGATTCGACGAGCGCGTCTTCTCGCTTCGTAGCACGCAGCTTCTCGAGTGACTGTTCAGGCTTCATGACATACAAGCGGAGGGCTAGTTGGTCAAAGTCGCGCGGTACATCTTCGATTTCGAAGACGTAGTGCTCGTCCTGCTGATAGACGACACGGACGCGCTGTTCACCTGTTGGTCGTTCCTTATATGCGATTCGTGCCACAAGCTTTGACGCGTAGTCTTGAGGTTGATTGAACTGGAGACGGACGCGCATTTGTTTCCGCTGCACATCATGGGACCAATCGAGAAGCGTGACGGTCTGTCCATTCGTCAACCGTTGTTCTTCGCCGATGGGTGTCGCATTGATCGGTTGTTCCTCAGCAAAGAAGAGGGAGGAGAAACCGAAAAACAGAAAGCCAATCAAGAAGAACAGACCTGTTCCGAGGTACAGTCGCGACCAGTCATGGGTCAGCGTCTTTCGTTTTCCTTTCTGCATTTAGACACCTCCTGACGTTTGAAGACTCTTCATCTGATCAACGATGTAACGTCCACCTTGATACGTAAAGGTCAGTTCAACTAATTCTTCAGATGTCTCCTCGTAACCATTGGCATCAATCGTCAACGTCCGTTGGAAGCGGACGAGACAATGTTCTGGATCGTCGTGACGAAGAAAGACTTCAATCCCAGAGACGGTAGCGGAAAACTTATCATCGCTTCCGCTATTCGCGAACAACGTTCGTTTGAGTGACTCTGACATATACTGATCGGCTTGTCGTTTGCGTGTCGGATAGGTCTCGTCCTCCCATGTGAAGGCGAACGTGATAAAGCGTTCCGCGTTCTTCGAAATGATTGGATTTTTTTCTTGCTCTTGTTCGTTAGTCGGGATAGGCGGATCCGACACCGTCGTTTGTGGTAACACATGCTTTTCGTCTTTCTCGACGATTCGATGCGATTCATCTGCTGCCATGGAGCGATATTGATAGACATTGGCACTGATCGACAATAGCAAACATAACGACACGAGCCACAGGAGATGACGACTCGTCAATGCCATGGTTCATCCCTCCTTATAGCGAAAACAGTGGTGCCGGATCAATGTGACCGGACCAATCACTCGTCTTAAATTCGATGTGTAGATGATTCCCGGTCGAACGTCCGGTCGATCCACACATTCCGATCGCTTGTCCGGCTTCAATCTTTTGCCCCGCCTTAACCTGGCGTGCAGAAAGGTGGGCGTAAGCGGTGATCCAGTCGCCTTGTTTGATCTGAATCAGCTGTCCATAGGGTCCGCGTAAGCCGCTATAGGTGACGGTACCGGAGCGGACGGCGTGGACGGTATCCGTATCGTGACAACTAAAATCGATGCCCGTATGGACGTCCGTCTTTCCGAAAACAATCCGTGATCCGAACCCCGACGTCATCTGCAGCGGGATGTCGAGCGGAGCATGGAGTTTCCCTTTGATTGGTCCTGTCTTGCCTTCTGCCAGTACCGTCGGCGTCAGATAACGAAGGACGGCATCGACATATTCGATGTCACCATAACAGGCTTGATGCTCGATCGCACTCGGACGATGGCATTGATAGATACCACTCTTCTTTACGCGCTGGTACATCATCTGGGAAAAGGAGATCGCGAGTTGTTTCGTATAGCGTCCCCCGTTTTTTTGGACGTAATCAATGAAGCCACCCCCGAAGTTGTAACTCTGGAGCGTCAGCTTGACGTCCTTGTTCGCTTGTCGGAAGACAGATGCGAAGTGTTTCACGCCGTAACGAATGCTCTCATCGGGTGAGGTGATACAACCGATCCGTCCACACTTCGATTCACTCGCTTGCATCGGATCGTTTCCGCGTCCGCCACTTTCCTGCATCATCAACGCAAGGACGACGTTCGTCTGTCCTTCGAGCTGTTCTTTCTTCAATTCACGCGTAATTGCTTCCCGGTATTGTAGAACATCATCACTGACTTGTAGACTCGCATCCGAGTAAGCGATCGGGGTCTCTGTCGCCTGTTCATTCTCGATCCCGGTCAATGTATCGAGAATCCCTGCGACGATGATGATCAGTAGGAGAAGCAGAAGCGCGATTCCGAGAGCAATCAGACGATACTTCAAGGTCAGGAGTCGCTATTTCATCCGGACGGCGACACGTGCCGACTGCCGGACCGTACTCCACATCAGGCACCACCTCCGAATAAGGTCAGCTCCTCGGGTGAGACATCAACATCAAAGATCAGCGTCTTCACACCGGAGATACTGAGGACGATCCGTCCTGTCTCGAGCGACGGGATCAACCGTGTCTCACTCTCCGTCAATTGTCCGTCGAAGACGGTCTGGATCGTCGGGATGCTTTCGGCATCCTGTTCACCGATAAACTTATATTGCGTCAGCTGGAACAAGGTTTTGACGTTCTCCGCATTCTCCGACTTCGAACCGGTCGGAACAAAGTCCGTAATCAAATGGGAAGCGAAGAAGATACCACCGAAGTATTTCCGTGCTTCGCGCATGAACTGTTGCAGATATAGAATCGCAGGTTGGGCGATATCGCGCGTATTGATCAGGTGATGTGCCTCATCGATGACAATCAGATATTTGAAGGCATCTTCGATTAATAACTCGCCCTGGTTGTAGCTGCGGAGTTGTCCGGCACCATTCAGAATCATCCCGTCCCACAGCATGTTCATCAGGTTGAAGACCTGTGCCTGAAAGATTTCATCTTTCAGATTGGTCAGGTTGCGTAGCGGGAATGAGACGATCGCTTCTTCATCGAATCGTTCGATTGAAGAGTGCCCGTCGAAGATATTGCCGTAGTTGTGGACGAGGTTCGTGATCGCGAGCTCGATGTTCTCAAGACGACGGATACGGTTCATACTGATTGTCTCGCGGATCGTCGTCCGCGTAACGTCCGCATACAATTCAGAGCGGACGAGCGCTAAGAAGTCGGAGAAGATGGGATAGGTATTTGCAGGGTGCGTCGTGATTGGCGCGTCACCGTCCTCATTCCAGAGCCCTTTCTCGAGGTAGAGTTGCCGGAGCAGGATTTCGAACTCGTTCGCTTCTTCTTGTGTAGCTGCTGGATTGATGTAGTGATAGAAGACCGCAATCTTCGATAGATGTTGCATGAACGAGAGGGCTTCGTCCGCCGAGCCGTCGGCATGCGTCACCGTCTTATAGACATGGAGCGGATTGATCCGACCAGCGGAACCATCGAGCGCAATCTCCTTCCCGCCCAGTTGTCGGACGAGGTCGGAGAACTCACCCGTCACGTCTAAGATGCGGACGTGATTGCCTTTGATGGCTTGATCGAGGACCGTCTTCTTGAGCAAGGTCGATTTCCCGGAGCCCATCTTGCCGATCATCAAGGCGTTGTAAAATTTCCTTTGCTTGTCCTTATGGAACAAGTCGAAGATGACGCTCCCGTTCGTATCGGTCGTCCCGTAATAGGTCCCGGTCGGATCCTGTAGCGACGTGAAATGGAACGGATAACCCCCTGCGATTGAGAGCGACGGAATCTCTTTCCCGCGACGTCGGTTCGGTAGTTTTTGCTGTTGCTCGTAGCTGAGGAACAGGCTCTCCCATTCCCATTCCTGTTCGTTCAGGAAGACGGTTGCGCGGAAGTTCCGTGCTTCGAGTTCTTCCATCACGTCCTGTACCTGGCGTTCGAGTACGTCTAGTGTCTTCGCTTTAACGTAGAGACGGAGATGCAGATACTTCATCGTCTCGCCCTGCGTGATCTGTTCGTAGAGTTCATTCAGTTCCTTGTAGGTCTCGCGTGCATCAATCCGGTCGACGTTATCCTTCGCATTCTCGAAGCGCGTATTCTGCTCGGCCATCGACTTGTTAATCGTTCGGATCATTTCCCGTTTGTCCGCCGTCCCGATGTCGAGCGTCGTCAGGACGCCGGGGAGATTGAGAATCGGTTCGAGCCAGAAGTCGTAGACGGTCGATTGATATTTGTAGACATGGAGGCAGGCAAGATAACCGTCACCGGTCCGGACATAGTTCGGTTCGAAGCGGAGTCCGCCTTGTGGTTGGATGGTTTGGACGAATGTCGGATTGTAGCCATTCTGTCGTTTGATTGTTTCGGGGTCCTGCTTCCTTAGAAAACGCGTACGCCACATGCCATCATCACTCCTTTCCGTCCTGAGTCGGTTTCGTATTCGGGTTGTGTAGTTGGAACAATACATGGATTTTCTGCTCGAGCGTCAGTTCAATCATCGGATTGCTGCGTCGAAGCAGTTTTGTCAATTGGTGCTTCCGTTCCCGCAGCATCGCCTCGTCCAGTGCATAAAAAAAGAGGAGATAATCGCGATTGGTGCGATGTTCCTCAAGATAAATCAGTTCTTGTTTCTTCTTTTGCAGGAACGGATGATAGGCGGCGTTTTGATTTTGCCGTAGCTGTCGTTCAATCCGTTGTTTCTGTTTCTCCAAATTAAGCGGTGTGTTGAGCGGAATCACCTTCAAAGGATGAATGTACGCCTGTAACAGATAGGCGAGGGAGAAGATGTCATGATCTTTCTCCGTTTCGGACAACCCGTAGATATCCTTTGAAGTCAGCTGGATGATGTCACAGAACGTCCCGTCCTGCATCTCGAACATGTCGAATGCTGTCGAATCGACAATCGGTAATAGCGAGGCGACGGATGATGGGATCCGGACGCGTTTTTCCTTTCGTGTTGAAGGTGTCGTCAATTGCATCTCATCGAGCCAAGTAATGTCTGTCGTCGGAATTGTTTTAGATCGTTTCTCTTCCGATAAACTCATGCCATCACGCTCCTTTCGATCCGTCCTTACTGTCTGTCAATGCGATATAAGTGTCTTTCTTCTTCATCAGCGCGTAATAGAGCACGTGAATCATCCGTTTCTCTGGATTCGTCGTCGGTCGGATGACGAGGAAAAGTCCGAACGCGACAAGGAAGAACGTGAACGGAAGATGCAAGGCGTCCGGTATGAACGGCAGGGCAATCAACCGGACGATGATCAAAGCGACGAGAAAGAGTAAATCATAGAGATAGAGCATCTTATTGATTTTCAGCTCGGTCGTGACTTCGTTCGGAATCCGATACTGGCGCTGTTGCATGTTCTCACTCCTTTTTCGGGTCTAGACGCGGTACATCGGTCGAGTACATCCGTGACGATTCTGACTTCACACGTGTCTGCGTTTGTTCGACATGCTTGAGTTCTTTTTGTGTCGTCGTCTCAAGTGTCTGATAGATCGACTTTCGTTGCCGTTGTGTTCCCGATGACGTCTCTTGCGACTCATTGATAGAAGGTGAAGAATTGCTCGCGCCTGAAGAGGGAAGAGTATGTGCTATCTCTTTAGGTGTCGTGTCAGGTGTTGATCCTGAGTGAATAGAAGATGGATTAGGTGCACGTGTTCCAATGGATTGTTCCGACGGTGAAGTAGGTTGCGATGCGACAGTTGTTTCAGAGGTATTGAACGCATCAGGTGAAGTAATCGGTCGTTCCTTCATCGATTCATCGGGCATCTTCGGTCGTGAAACAGATGTTTGCGATGATGACGGAGTAGTCGCAGGTGATTGTGGTGAGACGGAGTCCGAACGGCGTGGCATGGACTCTTTTGATGTTGTTGCAGTCGGACTCTCCGAATTCGTGTCGTGCGTCGATAAATCAGTTGATTCAATGCGCTGGTTCTCTTGTCCGGTTGATCGTGAAGTGCGCTCTTGTGCTCGTGAGCGAACTGGCACACTGTCAGACGAACGATCCGGACGACCCGTCGGTGTGCCACCATTAGGTGGTGGGTTCGGTGGTAACTTTGTACTGGCAGCTTCTGAGGCGGATGGAGTAGTAGGGCGCGATGTCCTCTTTATCGTCTGCCCAGCGACGCGAGCTCCGACTTTCGCAGTACCTTTCCCGACAGCATACGCCCCAAGCGCGACACCCCACCCACGTTTCAGACCTGCATCAATCCCGAAGAGGCGTTCGACCATGTTCGGTCCATCAATCAAGGCAGCGGAGAAAGCAATCAACGCGATCAAGTAGGCGAGACCGTCGAGTGTATCAGCCAGATAAGCCGTCCCAATCGTGTAGAGCTTAATCGAGACGAAAATCAAGATGATGACGAGGAATGTATTCAGGATGCTTTGAATGACTTTCTTCGTCTTTTGTCCGCTGTGTAGATCGGCGGGAGCGACTAAAATCGCTAGAACATAATTAAAAGCCAACTCGAACGAAAGTCGAGCCAGCTTGTAGGCAATCGAGAAGAGGGTGAAGCCCATCACGCCAAGGGTGACAAGAATCGTCAACCAGTTCGGATGATACCGATAGTAGTACTGGTTATTCCAATCAAGTCCGCTTTGATCGAGTTCGCCTAGTACTTCCTCACTACCGTCCCAAAGAATAAATGATTTTGAAAGTTTTGATCCAGTAGTGGAGATGTCTAGTTTATTGCTATCGAACACCTCATTTATCTGTAATCCTTTGATTAATTTGGTCGGAACATTATTTTTTACGACGTTTTCTGTATAGTTTTCAAAACCATTTTTATCATATGCTACTAAATCATTTAAATTTTCTTTGAGTATTGTTTCAGATATAGTTTCCTTTTCAGAACCATATATACTACTACTCTTGACTTGATTGACTGCCTGATCTGTGAATTCATTTAGTTGTTTCATCGTAGGTGAGAGAAGTCCTAAAATCATCAATGAAATGAAAATATTGATAAGAAGCCCTTCACGATCGAATTTCTTTTGAAAAATGATGAGATAGCCTGTAAAAACAAAGCTGCTGGCTAATAGTACATACAAAAAAGGTTGAATCGTCTGAACGAATTCAACCACTTGAGGATTATTAAAGAATGTTTTGATCATCAAAATATCATCTGTAAGACTTTCGAGAGAATCAATCAATAAAGAAAGCCCTCTGACAAAAATCCACCCTACAGTTCGTAAAGCGTCGTTAACTAGATTACTTAAATTGAAAAGACGTTCGAATTCGGTAAGTTTCTGGATAACCTGAGCATCAGACATATCTATCCAGACCTCCGTTTCATTCTATTTATTATTAGTTACAAACTCATTGACTGTATTAGTAAAAGTCTCATCAGTAAGGCGATTAATATTTAATTTATCTTTGATTTTTCCTTTCGACACGTAATATAAACGTTCACCTTGTAGCGTAGATGTGTATTCAAAGTTTGCTCTATCCACTATTTTTTTAGCATCAGGTTGAAAAATATTATAGATGTTGATAGGTACTTCGTTTTTTTTGCTATGGAATCGAGTTTATTTTGATATGAGCCAATATCTCCGTCTTCCTCTTTTAAAATTAGTAGGAATCCTTCCTGTTTTCCATCCATTAGATTTTCTACCTTGGATAACTTTACTTGATTCGCCTGACTAGAGTCTTTAGTTTCGTTACAACCGACCAAAAGTAACGCAGAGGAAATCAATAGTCCGGAGAATACTCGTTTCGCTTGCATGCCTCCACCCCTTTTCCGTTTATGACACCTGTTCCGGATCCGTCAGATCGCCATTACTGACGTGAACCCGGAAATCGAATGTGTCTATAAGCGTAACAGTTTTTCGGTCGCCTGAGTCTGGGTCTTCTTCCTCAAATACGACGAGGAATCCGTCCCGGGTCTGGATATTCAATACTTCACCACGGCGGAGACGCTTCTTATTCTCCTTGATGGTCGCGATGACGCGGAGTTCACGCTGGACGCGTTCCGTGCGTGTCAGTTCTGTCATATGATGCCCTCCTTAGACGCCATGACGGAGTTTTTCGAGTCGTTTGCTGATGATCGTCTTCAAAAAGTGACGCTGATTGTCGGTCACAGGAATTGTCTTATCTAGGATGCCTTGTTCGAACATATCAATCGGTAACGTATCGTATTCTGTCGTCTCGAAGATTGAGCGTAGGATTTTAGGCTGCAGGACATCACAGACACGCCATTCTGTTGCATCCGTTGTCTCCTCACCTGTCTCATTAATCTTGGTTGTAACTGAGGCGCCGAGATGGAACGGGACACGAAGCGTATTCAAGTCAAGATGGGCATGGGCGCAGGGAATGACGAGATCGTTGATGGAACGGTCCGTGTTAAAGTCATCCGCCAAATATTCATAGCGATATTTCAGCGCCGTCCGTCCGGTCAGGAAGAGGGGATAGGACTGAATCCGTTTCTGTTGTTTGTCTTGCCGCTTGATGACACGGATGATCAACATCTCGCCTTCCTTCAGTCCCATCACCTCGGTTGCCGTCAACAAGCGCCGACCATCGACACTCTCCGTCTTCGACTTCGAGAGAGAGAACGTCTGTCCGGAACGCGACTTCGTGACGATTGTCTGCTCCCCGAGCTTCTTCGAAATCAATTCTGCCGTCGACTCATCTGCTGTCAGTAGGTAGTGCGTGTTTCCACAGTTCCCGTCGATCGTCTTCCAATCCTCCCCGTAGAGGTTCTCGAGTTGGGCGTAGGACTGGATGACGAGGTTGAAGCGGATGTTCCGACCGAGACAGACGGTGATGATGTTCGCCATCCCTTCAATCGCTGGCATATTCCCAAATTCGTCGAGCAGGAAGATAACCTGGCGTTCACAACGTCCGCTCGTCGCTTGCGAGGCGACGCGAGCGAGGGAGGTATAGACTTGTTTGACGTACAGTGAGGCGATGACATTCAGTGTCGGATCGTAATCCGGAACGATCAGGAACACGGCGACTGGGCGCGGATGCTGACGAATCTCCCGGATATCGATTGGTGCATCCGTCGTCCAGTCGAAGAGACCGTCCGTCTCGTCTTTCCGACCCGAGAGTGACACGGTGTACTGCTGTCCTTCACTTTCTACGGTGATATCAGTATCCACTTCGAGGTTTTCTTCGTGATGGAGTACAAAACTCCCGTCGTCGTCCGTCGTCAAGGCGAGTTGTTTCCCGCTTGGAAAGTAGAACGTCAACCGTGACAAGGGAAGGGCACGTCCGCGAATCCAACGGTTGAAGCCGATCAGTTTCATATCAAGGGAGTTCTGCGCCGTCAAACGTGCCGTCGCATCAAGCGTAAAGATCCCGAGCTTGGCGTTGGTATTAGCGAGGATGCTCGCGCGCGTCTGCCCACCGGAGAAATGAAGCGTCGCGTACTGCATACGTGCCGGATGATTCTCCGGAAACGATGCGAAGAAGGCGTCGAGTGCCGATTGTTCCTGTCCCATGTCATCCGTGACCGTCCGTGATCCGAGATCGGATAACATCAAAGCGACGTTATACATCGTGATCTTCTCCGGTTCATGTTTTGCTTGTTCGCATAACCCGAGAATCAGAGCGGTGCAAAGGTCCGTCGAAGAGTTGCTCCAGAATGGATCCTTCGCCTTCGGGTCATGATACAGCATGTAGGCGACTGAACGGGCATACTGTTGGGCAAGAGAGTAGTTTTCGTCCAAATACGCGTCGATTGTTAGCTGTAACAGATTGTAGGACATTGATTGCGACGGGTTCATCAGGTTCAGGACTTCGACCTGATACCCGCGTGCTTCGAGTGTCTCTTTGGAAGCGGCGAATAGTTCACCCTTCGGATCATTGATGATCAGGCTCGCTTGGCGTTCGGCACGACTGTAGAGATCAATCGTCGAAAAGACGAACGTCTCACCCTTCCCGGAACGGGTCGTCCCGATGACAAGGTTATTAACGGCACTATCATCGATGTAGAGACGATCGCGGTAACGGCCGACTGGGACACCACCGGATCCGCTATAGGTCTGCTTACGGTCCGGCACATCGCGATACTGCTGTTTCAGCTCTTGGAACGTTGTGAAGCGGGCACTTCCTTTTTGTGCTGCCTTGAGGTCGCGGAAGTTGAGCCAATACTTCAATAAGAGAAAGCTACTAAGCAGGAAGCAGGCACCAAAGATCGTGAATGCGAAGGAAGAAGACCAAGCAAGCGTCGTCCACCAATTCGATTCGTACTGAAGCGGAGAGCCGGTCGTCATCTTCCCGTCCTGGAAGAGATTTTGAAATATCGCTTGTAGGAATTGAGATGCCACATTGAGTATTAGGAACAAGAGAATAGGTAAAGCAATCAAGAAGATAAAACAGCGCCAAAACCAGGTAGATGAAAGAATAGATTGTGATGACTGTGATTTATTCATTATTTCAATCACCATACTTTCATTAAATAATCTTATTGATTTGTCTTAGCTTCGCTTCGAGCGACTCATTTAGCTTCTTTAACTCTTTTTTATCTTTCTTCTCCGATAACTGTCGCTTTTGACCCTCGAGCGCTTGAATTTCATCATCGAGCTGGATGAGTCTTGCCACTTGCTCCTTCAATTTCTCGTCTTGAACCGTCTTGATGCTCTCTTGTGCCTTCTTCACATCTCTCAATACGATGTAGGCCCGTGTTTTAGCTTCCTGACGGGCAGTCGTCATCTCGACATCCGGAAGTGAGACGGCACGCTTATAGTCTTTCTGCAAGATAGCAAGATCGAACGTTCCTTCGTCCGTCGGATAAACGGCTTGGAAGGCTTGTAACATCTCTTGACGGTTCGTCGCGAATTGCTTCGACTGCATGATGATCGTCTCAACGTCGATCGGATCGTTCGTCACAGCAACCGCTTGGTCGTAGTCCTGTTCTTCGACATACTGTGTAATCAGGAATTGCTGTTGTTCATCGTTCAGCGACTTTCGTTTTTCGAGTCGTTCGACGAGTAGATCCGTCTCTCCCGTCAACGCTGCTTCATAAAGTGGTTGCCAATCTGATGTTTCCGCTTGGACGCCGCTTGGTGGATCCGGCTGAACGAGTTGGACAACGGACAACGCACCAAGGAGCAAGAGGCTGACACCACTTACGCCGTAGACGAGACGACGTTGACCGCGACGTAAGCGGGAGACGTGTGTCGCATTCGGCTGTTGCTGAACCACTGACATCGTCATCGCCTTGTAGGATTCCGGCGTCAAACGTTCTAGGTTCTCGAGTAATAGGATCTTCTTCGTCGCATCCTCCTTTCGGATCCGAATACGCGGGATCCGGTCTTTCAGTTGTAAATAAAGATTCGGATAGGTCGGATCACCAAACTGGAAAATTCCTTTGTAGACGAGTTGGTTAGCATCATCAAAAATCCGGAACTCACTCGAGAAGCGTTCGTTCGCTTGCTGGGCTTCCTGATGAACTTGTGTCGATAATAAAAGCGCCTCCTCGTATGGTAGACGCTCATAATTCGGAAAGGTATCTTTCGGTATATCCGTGAAACGGATGAAGAGCATAGATTCTCCTCCTTTGAAGCGAGACATCGTAACGAAGACAATAAAAAAAGCCATCCAATTTGGAATGACGGTCTGTTTGGTCACTTATTCAATTAGAATTTGATATTATCGTTGACCATCTCAGCCAGCGTGAAAGCACCCATGACGATGATCAGGCCGACGGCACCACCGACGAGCCAACCGACTGCTTTCGAGCGTCCACGATCCCCCCCGAAAATGAAGTAGAAGCCACCAACTGCGAAGGCGATGGCTGCGGCGATGACGGCGAGTCCTTGAAAGAACTGGAGCAAGCTGAGTCCTGTCTCATTTAAGCCCATCTGTTTTCCTCCTCTCAATCCCGTGACGTAACTACAGGCGATGTGAAGTTCAGTTTTGAATCGAGCGCTTCTAAGATTAGTTCCTGGTTCTCTTGGATGACGAGCTGATGTTGGGCGTCGAGCCACTCCTCATAGTCTTTCCCTTGAATCCGGAGCAACTTCTCGGCAAAGGTCTTGTTTTGCTTCTGTTCACGTGTCGGCATCACGTACACTCCTTTCTTGAGATCGATGCGCAGCAGCACATCCTTAAGGACAGTCGGAGTCGAGCAAGACGGTGGGATTAGAGCACGTTCCCCCACGAACTCTGACATCCGGTACCGGACATCTGTCTAGGGTTTTTCGCTAACCCTCAACGAATGCGTGACCTGTGGGCGAGTTTTAGGCGACTCTCGCCAAACCATTTCTGCGTATATCCCGCTCACCCGGTCACTCGTGAGGGACACGCCGATATATGATTGGAAGGACTGTCCTTAGCGATATGCTGCTACAGTCATCATTTCTTCCTGACATTGATTGCTTCGTGTCATTCCATAGGTAGATACGTATTCAACGAGCAATTATCACTGATGAACGAGTCTACGGCGTGAGACATGAGTCAATTCGTCATTCGGGTTCTTTCGTTTAGCGATGACTTGATTCTCTCCGACGACCGTACGGATCCGGTAATAGAGTTGCGAAATTTCTCGCGTCTCCTTACTCTCTTGTTCGATCGCAATTCGTCCGTGCAGCTGATACGTCTTACCGTCGAACGTGCGCACAGAATCCGCCAGCGGAAGTTCTGCTAAATCAAAACGTTCTTGCTTTAGGTTGGACCAATTCCGCTTCTTTTCCATCCTTAAGTCGAATTCATCCCAGGGGATGGATCCTAGTGTCTGTTCACAGGCTGTCGCAAGGATTTGGACATCGAGGATAGAAGGAAGTGAACGATTTCGTTCATAAGCGCTGATGGCTGCCTGCGAAATCTCTCCGAACGTCTTTTCTGCTAATTCTACCTGACTCCATCCATGTTCTAGACGCTCTCGTCGTAACCACTCTCCGAATCGGTACATATACATGCTCCTTTCCTTCGAGAACCACAGTATGACAATGTTTTCCTGGTGATAGTTAGAATATAGCAGATTATTCTGTTAATTCAACTTCTATTTTAATATGTCAACTTTATTACATATGTCGAATAATGACGGTATTAGTTGTATCAGCACTAATTTTGTAAAATTATCAAAGATATAGTGAATGTGTATTCAAATTGTAAAATTTTTAATAAAGAGTGAACTAAGATGGTTTACTTATACATATGAAAAAGCATCATGAGTCTATTGATTCTCAACTCATGATGCTTCAGGAATGACATACGGGATTGATCGTACTCAATTATTTATTTTTTTATAATCATCCAAGATTTCGTTTCCCATAGTAGTAAACATTTCAGAGTTAACAAAACATTCGATAATGAAAAGTAGATTATCTCTAGAAAACACAGGATTGATGAGCAATGCTTTTTGTTCAAAAGCAAATCGATTTTTATCGTAATTCATGATCAATTCTTTCAACTGACGTAAGTCAGTTTTAGAAAGATCAAATGAAATGACTGCTTCATGAATCGTAGTATTCTCTAATTCTTCTTCATGTAAATTTCCAATCAAAGTTAATAAAGAACGATTATGAAACTTTAATTTTTCAATCTCATCGATTAAGTATTGATAATCTGTATCTGATCTCTTCAAAGCGACTTCTCCCTAAAAATTAAAATAAAAATGCATCAATTTCCCGAGCGATATTTTGAACGGTTGCCTTTGGTACATCTGCTTTTAGAAGTGATTGATAGATTGCATCGTGAAGCATGTCACTAGAACCATCAATAGCGTTAGCGATTTTACCTGAATTCTTCATGTATTTAGCAGTTGCTGGAGATACTACATCCATTACAACACTAAGTGCTTTTCCACTATATCTAAAAGCATTAACAATCGCAAATTTCTCTTATTGTCCAATTCGAAAATCATATATATTAAAATTCTTTAGTCCGTTTTTGTCTCGAATGATCCCTTGATACTCAATCGAATCATTTATTAGATTAATGACGGTTACTTGGAAGTTTGACTTTTCGACAGGGGATACTTGATATAATCGTTCGTCAGTATTAAAGATGTGTGTACTATTAAACTGATTTGGATACTTAGCGGTTACTCGATGTTCACTCAATTTATCTGTCTTAAAATCGTAAATTCTCCATACAATGTCTTTACTTTGGTCTTTAGGTGAATCGTACAGTAATAATTGACGGTTATCGGAAATTAAATCCATTGAACCATTATATGCAAACTTATTTAATGCTTTAATTTTCTTAACTGATTTCCCATTATCGAGATAATAATCAAACTTATTGATCACATCATTTTCATCAGTTGTTTCTAAAATATACAGTGTTCCAAATTCATTTGAAGAAACAAGTGTACGAGATTGATTTTGTTTTGGAGGCGGCGATACAAACGATACTTCTTTTATATGACGTTTTTTGATATCAAGACGCAGAATTTTCATATCTTTACTTGGACCATAGGCATTCTGTGCAATGTATAGTTGTTCTTTGGTGTGACCAAGTATTTGAAACACATTCTCATTATTCTGGTATTGATGACTGTTGATTGTAGCATAAGGAAATCTTACCCTTGTATATTTCTTAGTTTTTTCATCATAGGATTGATAATTGATATGATCGGACTTCATTTCAATTCCGTATGTATAGGTGCCATTTTCGCTAGAGGATACATTTGTTCCCCGAATGAAACGATAAAAATCTTTTGGGTAGTTAATATCAATCGGATCATATAAGCTGGTTAAATAATTTTGTTCAGAAACCTTGATTGTGCCATCTAACTTTATATCATATAAATTAGGTTTGACTCGAGCGCTTGCAAGTTCGATGTGAAGATCCTTTACGGCATCATCTGTTGCCTTTCCTTGTACAGATTCGACGACGTATTCTGGTTCATCGATCATTGCAGCATAACCGAAATAGCTCCCAATCGGAATCAGACTCAATCCACCGATTGCTAATACATGTTTATAACGTCGCATGCGTTTCGTTTCACTCCTTAAATAGAGATTTTATGATTCAATAGCCGGATGCTCTTCCAATAGACATAGACAAAGTAAAGAAGGAAGTAACCAATAACAAACGTCGTGATTTGATCAGGGTATAGAAAATGCGTGTTCTCAAAGAAATAAACAAGTCCTACAAGAGGAACGATGAGCAATACAACATCCAACACTACATGCAGGATTGCTAAACGTTTACGATAAGAACGTTCAATCAAAATAATGAGGAAAACAAAAGAAACAACAAGAGTTGATACCAAAAGGATAATAAACGTATCCGCAATATTGAACGTGTAGAACATGCTTATAAATCTATTCTCTCCAAACACTCGCTTGGATTCCATTAAATCTTCAGGCATTAACCATTTGAACAGTGACCCACTTAATAAGAGAACAATCCATTGAATGCCGATGAAGCTCGCAATCGTTAGAATTACCGCAGTTAATTTCGACATCAAGATTGCAGTACGTTTCCCAGGTAACATCAGTAGTCGATAGATATACTTCGACTCACCAAACCAATCACGATACCAAATCTGGAAAGCGAGTAAGAGTATTAACATCATGGCAATGGCAATAATGTACTGGAAGTAAGAAGTTGCATTACCAAAATTAAAAGGACCACCTGCTAAACGAACTGCTTCCATTTGTGAGATACGATCCACACGCATATACTCTTCGACGTTAGACTGATAACTCTTTATTTCATAGACAACAGAAATAAATTCTAGTACTACTAGTCCAACAAGAGCAATCAGATAAAACTTAGCTCCGCGTTTTAATTCTTCATTCAATAACATTATGAATTTTTTCATCGCTGGAATACCTCACGCATCCGGTCCTGAACCGATTTTCCATATAACTCACGCATCTCCTCAGCATCATCTTCATGGATGATTTTACCGTCTTGTAAGAAAATAACTCGATCAATCAAGTGCTCGACCTCTGCGATCTCATGCGTCGTCATTAAAATGCCGCGTCCTTCCATATAGTGACTTGAGAAAATCCAAGCAATCTGTTCCTTCGTAAAGAGATCGATACCTGCTAATGGTTCGTCTAGCAACAAGTAGGGACGATCGAGCGAGAAACCGAGTAATAAATTAACCTTCGCTTTGTTTCCCTTTGATAAGTCACTAATCTTATCTGTTGACAGGAGTTTGAAAAATGCCATCAATTCTTCTGCCGTCTTGTGATTCCAATCTGGATAGAAGTCTTCCATATAAAGAATTGCATCCCCAACAGTCATATAACCAGGCATCGTCGAGAGATCAGGGACAAATGCAATCCGCTCACGCGACATCTCACCATCTACTACAATCGTCCCTGCGTCCAGTGGGATGAGCCCCATGATACTTTTTAAAATCGTTGACTTCCCTTCACCGTTTAAACCAATCAGACAAGTGAGTTGGTTCGGTGGTACCGTGAAGGATACGCCTTGAAGTACAGGACGCTTTCGTCCGTATTTTTTATGTAAGCCGTGCACCTCAAGCATCCAACTCACCTCGCTCGTTGGTTTGATACACGTTCTGAACCGTCGACATGACTTCATCAAGTGGCACTTGAATCGCTTGTACTGCTGTGACAAACTGTGCGACTGCCTCACTTAATAATTCGGAGCGTACACGTTCGACGACTTGTGGATCAGTCGTGATTCTACTTGGTACATTTCGTTCTGTCGTGATCAATTGTTGTTCCTCCATTTCCTTATATACTTTTTGTGCCGTATTTGGATTGATACCTAACTCTGCAGCAAGGGCGCGTCGGGACGGAATTTCCTGTCCACCAACAAACTCTCCAGTCGCAATCCGTTCTTTAAACCAACGAATGACCTGTAGGTAGACGGGGCTTCTCTGATCGAATTCCAAGTAATTCACCTCTTAATAATCAATGTATTAAAACAATAGTACATCCAATTACTGTATCATAACTATAGTACAGCATTGAGTCAATCATTCTTTTTTAGAATTTCCAATAATCATTTCAAAATTCCCAGCACAAGAGAGTAAACATACTCTCCGCTAGCTTTTGTAGTTCACATACTATTAATAAAAGAAACGTTATCCTTACACTACAAAAATTAATTACTCCTTGGTAGAACTGTTAAGTTGCAAAATAGTAATGTGATGTTTCTTGTTCGTCATCTTTGCTATGATTAGAATGAAGGGAGCATGATTACATATGATGATGTTATTTTGGATTGCTTTAGTTATTTGCCTTATCGGTCTTGTCTTTACCTTAAGAATTGGTCAAAAACCTTCAGAAGAACAATACGACTATAAAACCTCAGCTAAGAACATGTCGTGGATGTACTTCATTTTTTTACCGATTATTCTCATTTTGTTGGGATTTCTCTACTATTTCTTGAGTTAAAGTAAGTCGATAGCTATTTATACGAAAAAGAAGAGAATGCACATCATAAAGAATGCGCTCTCTTCTTGCTCTCAATAATCAAATGTGCAGACCAGATTATCGCGATCAGCATCAAGTGACTTATGTTTGAACATTTTACGTTCTAGCAGCATTTGAATAACGCCGAAGTACATCATCTTTCGATAGAGAATTGGGACTTTCAAATTCTATAAAATAGTCTAATTGCCACTTTTGTGTTGCGATGGCTTGTTTACTCGCTGGTTGGTCCCAACTCGGATAGACACGAATTGCCATTTTTCCTTTCGTCTTATCCGTCTTAAGGATCTTATGCTCCTTTAACACTTCCCTCGGAAAAGCAAATTGACCAAATCGATTCGAGTCAGTGAACGTATTCACAACTAACAAATCCATCGCCGTTTCCTCTGAAAATGGTTGATTTTTATTCAGTGTATCCTTTTCCCAAATCACTACAAACTGACCGAGTTTAGCGGTGGTCACTTTAGCAACTCGAAAGCGAACGGAAGTTTCCCCGATATAGAATCGTCCCGCTCCATATGTAGCATTCTGCACTTCTTCGCGTATAGCATGTGGCGTCAATCCACAGGGTACATATAGTTGTTCATTGATATGTGCTAAGGCTATCCAAAAATCGTCCATTCTTATCTACCATCCTTTATCTTACTTAGAGCGTTAATTGAATTGATATCAAACATCGAAAGTTGTCGACAACACAGCTATTGATAAAATCTCAATAGAGCACGTAGTACTCATACTTAAATTGTAGAACCTTCTTTTGTTTGAAGTGACGACATTAGTTGATAAAAGTACGTAGCATCGTTTGTTTTATTCAACTGATACCATGCTTCTAACGTATTCGGTTGAAAGACATCCATTGCGCCAATTGTTTCTCTTGCAAATTCGAGCGGGGCCACACCGGAAGCCGTAATCAATTGGCCGTCTCTGACGACAGAACCGTTTTGATGCAACGTGTTTCCTCGATATGCTGGATAGATCATTTCAAGATAAGATTGGTCATTACTCGTATGATGGAAATGTTCTAAGTAACCAGCTTTTGCCAAGCCATGGACAGCACCACAAATTGCTGCGATGAATGCCCTTTGATTGAAGGCATTATCAACTTGTTTTAACATAAGGTCGTGTATTGGATGCCCCCAACTTTCTCCACCTGGAAGCACGATTAAGTCCTGTTCACTCACGTTCATTTCTTCAACTGTGATATCGGGCTTAACGCGAAGCCCGCCCATCGTCGTTATCGTATCTCGGCTTACACCGACAGTAATGACATGTAAGGGCTTCTCACCCCTTTTAAAGTACCGGCCTGATTTTAATTCAGCCATTACGTAACCGTATTCCCAATCCGATACTGAATCGAAGACATAAAGATACATCTGCTTTGTCATTTTTCCACTCTCCTAAATATGCCATAGGCTTATTTTAGAATGGTCTTCCTGACACCTACCGTCAGTAAAGATCAAGTTTGAGAATGAAATTCTACTAGTTCCAAAAGGCGCTCGACAATCAGTTGCTTAGCCTCCGTAGGGGAGAGTACCTGTACTGCCGTTCCATATGTAATGAGTAAGCCTGGTATGTATGTTTCTAGCACAGAAGTCTCAATGAAAAAGACAATTTCTCGCTGTTCTTGTTGTTTGATACAGTTCTTCAAGTACCAGTGACGACTAAGCTCTTCAATGGCTGTCTCGGTTCCTCTGATGACAAGATCAATTTTCTTCGATTCATTCGTTTCACTGCTAGGTAAGAGTTCGGTCAAAAAGAGATCTGATTCTCTGAATGATTCGGGTAGGAGAAAGAGATGATCAGTCACAGTCAATTGTTCAATCCGGTTTACTCGGAAATTACGTATCGCGTTTCTCAAATGACAATGTCCTGTCACGTACCAGGCACTTTTCCAATAGACAATCTTGTAGGGATCTACTCTACGCTTCTCAGTTTTTTCAGCGTTAGGGCGTCTATATATAATCTCGATACTGAATCGCTTTAAAATCGCACTCTCGATGCGGGAGAGATTACGTGCTGCGGAAGCAGTTAATGGGACATGTTCATGCGCTACTTCAAGTGCATCAATCGGAAGCTGCAGTGCATCCGTCTCCTCTACTTTCGAATGTCGATTAATTTTTAAAATGGCATTCTGTAAGCTTGTACTTCCGTAATAGCCTGCTTTTTCAGCAAAGATCGCTGCATGGTAAAGGGCACTCTGTTCCTCCTGATCAAAGTAGAGAGGAGCATCTACAAAATGATTCAAAAGAGTATATCCGCCATTCACACCCGTTTCAGCAACAATAGGAACTCCACTCATGGAGAGCGTATCCATGTACCGATAGACGGTCCGCACATTCATTTCTAGCTGTTCAGCGATTTGTTTTGCCGTGATTTTATTTCCTTCTCGTAGTAGCCATAAGATAGCAAGTAAGTTATCGCTTTTTGCCACAATTCTCGCCTCTTTTTTATTTTTGTCATTTTTTAGTTCATTTAACTTTATGATGTAGGCTAGCTATGTTCCCTATCTATCTCATAAACATACAGTTTTGAATGATTTTCCTGTTTATTAAATGCTCCTTTAAATGCATCATCTCACCTATTTTGCATTAAAAAGAAGGGTTCTAAGATTTATTTCAGAAGCACTTTAGAACTAGGCGTAAAAAAGAAATAGATGGGTATTTATTACTTAATATGATTCATTTTTCAAAAATCAACGGCAGAGATAGGGAGGTTTTAGGAAGAGAGGAGATTTCGTCATGATTCATCTGGTAAACGATTTAATAGTCAATTTAGCGCTCATTGCACTGTTCGTGCTACTCTCTCTTTTTTGCTACAAACGTCTTACAATCGAGTCGCATACTACTACCTTTATGAAAAAGTACTTATTCGTGATCATCTTAGCACTGATTGCCTGTTATTGGGTAATCATTAACGAGATCTCGTTTCGCGGTTTTACATTCGACTTCTCGATCGTCCTGCTAATCATCGCCCTCTATTATGGGGGGACAAGTTACGGGATCATCACATGGTTCATTCTGTTGATGTGGCAAGTTGTGACCTTAACGAACGATGAGTTTTTTCTATTCCCTTGGATCTTAATCACTTACACCGTCATCTTGAGTATTGTCTTACTGTTAAAGCACTTATTACGAGACGAGTTCAAGACACTCCCCCTTATTATCACCTGCTGTTTACTTATCCACTTGCCACTCGTCTACATCAGTGAAAACGACATGAATTCTTTTGTGGAAAATGCGATTTTATTTAGTTTTTATATTGCCTCAGTAGCCGTCATCATCCATTCATTCCTGTATTATGTCAAACAACATTATGGACAAGTGAGACTACATCAAGAATTAGCACTGACGGATTCTTTAACCGGGCTTCATAACCGTCGTGCCCTTGAAGATCAAGTGGACTACTTTATGATTGCCCATCCCTCATTTACGGTCATGATGATTGACATCGATCACTTCAAGTTCGTTAATGATAAATATGGACACGACCAAGGAGACAAAATCTTATCACAGATCAGTGATTTGCTCGGAGAACACACGCCGCATAATGGTATCGTCGGTCGATATGGAGGAGAGGAGTTCATGCTCCTTATCCCTGAAACACACATTTCTTATACAGATCAATTGGCAGAAGACATTCGAGTATCTTGTGCATCGACACGCTTTCATATCCATCAGGAAGAGTACATTCATGTTACCCTATCGATCGGGATCTCTTCATGTGATTCACGAACATCTGTCAGCTTCATGGAAGTAACAAGAAGTGCAGATGCTGCTCTGTACGAAGCGAAGCATCGCGGACGAAATCAGGTCTTTAAATCTATATAACCAGTTTCTTCATTTTTATCTAAATTAGGTGAGAATACTCCCACTTCTAAACGTCGTGGATGAAGCCCCAGTAATAGTGAGAGATGAATCGCCAACCTCCCTTTCGAGTACATTATCTGGAAAGGAGGTGCACATCATGTTAAAGCATTCCGCGTACAAGTTCGTACTACACCCGACGAAAGAGCAAAAATTTCTGATTATCAAGACGACGGTTATTCGCGCTTTGTCTTCAACTATTTCTTATCGAAGTGGGAAGAGACTTACTAAGAGACCGGAAAAAGGGCTCTCTTACGGCTCTTACTTCCGTTGTTGAAAGAAGTCGATAGTACGTCCGTACAAACGAGCATCAAGCATCTGGCAGATGATTGATGCTCGTTTCTTCAAGAAGCAGAACGTACGCCTACGCTTCAAGTCGAAGCGAAACCTGTCCAATTCTATAAGCCGAACATCCAAGGTATGTCTCAACTTCCGGAAGTCTCGATTTTAGGCAACATGATTAAACTTCCAAATCTGAAGTGGGTACGTTTCGCGAACTCGAAGCTGGTAGCAGGACGAATTCTGAACGCGACGATCCGACGCACCGCTTCAGGCAAATACTTCGTTTCCCTGCTCTTTGCACAGGACATCAACGAACTGCTGAAGATGGGTGTGTCCGTCCACATCCATCACGACCGTGATATGAACGCAGAACCGAATCTCAAACAAGGAGAAGAACGTATCTTAGCTTCTTCAACCGCCAGAGCGACGGAGTTAGCCTGATCACGTTTCGACCGATTGGTCGAATCACTCAGGAATCCACCACCTCTAAGTAAACCGAAGGGGGGAGTTCAGGAGTCTATCTAGATTGGGCTTTTTCTATCATTACATCTATATCACTTGTTTTTCATAGTCTCAGTGTAAACAATACTAGTATTTAAATTTTAAAAGTAAAAGAATTGAATCACGAATAGAAATTTAAAAGGAAAGTTTATCATCAAAATCGATGAATAAATCTTTTTTTGATTATGATATCCGTATGACATAATTTTTTTTACGTTCAATCCCCTAATAAAACATGAAAAATATGGAATGTGGGTATGAAATAAATGTCGAAGTACCACTACATATCATAACGTATATATTCATTTTTTATGACGCTAAGGGAGGGCTTTATGGATAATATTTTTAATATTCAATGCACGGAAGAAATCTTAAATCGTATCGATAAATTAAATAAGAACTCTCAACCTAAGTGGGGAGCAATGGACGTCGCTCAAATGCTATCTCATTGCTCCGCTTTTCAAGACATCGCCATGGGATATTCTACTCCAACAAGAAGTTGGTTAGGTTTCGTTGTAGGAAAAGTAGCAAAGCCGATTTTTTACAATAACAAGCCGTTACCAAAGAATATGTCTACTATCCCAACTATTTTGATCGTTGATCCAAAAGAGTTTGAAAATGAGAAGAACAAACTTAAACAAAAAATTAAAATCTTCCAAATGAACGGTCCAGAAAGTTGCACGACTCATCCACATCCTTTTTTCGGAAGGCTTACTGCTGAGGAGTGGGGAAAAGGAATCTTTAAACACCTTGATCATCATCTACAGCAGTTTGGTGTGTAGACCATTTCTTTTGTCACCTCATTTTTTTATTTAATGGAATGAGAATATTTTAAAAAGATGCTCATCTTTTGAATTCTAGTTGCTCCTTCATTAGGATGAATTTTAGTTAACGATAAAATTGAATTAGCTTGTAGATAAAAAATATACTCTAAGTTGCTCGATACTAAATCTTACCAAGAGAGGTTGATCTACTAATCCATACAAGTGAGGTGCTAAAATGACGAAATCTTTTAGAGAATTGCAGATGTATAACAATTTTAATGAACTGGCCGATGATGTATTACAATTTGCACATGAGATTTTACCTCATCAAATGCTGTATCTATCAGCGATCGAGAAAGAGAAGCAACTGATCTTTAAAATTGCAAACAAGAAAGCTGACATTCCCATGACGGATGGGATGATTCTCGACTTGAATCACTCCCTGTGTAGTTTAGTAGACTTCGAGAAAAAAATACCATTGGTGTTAGAAAACATACCTGCAGAAGGGGATCTTGCGGGATTAAATGAAGCACTTGAACAAGCAAATGTTCGATCTTATCTTGGAATGCCAATTGTCCTAACGAATGGTGAAGCGTTTGGCACATTGTGTGCTATCAATGATGAAGTAAGTCTATATGAGGAAAGAAATATTGAGCTATTGCAACGAATCGTCCGTCTGTTCCTCTACTACTTAGAGTTAGAACGATTCGCTTGGAAAGATGCATTGACAGGACTCTACAATCGACGCTACCTTAGTAAACATTTTGAAGATCACCCTCACCATGCCGGAGCACTTTTCTTTTTAGATTTGGATGGATTCAAACATGTTAATGATGTCTTTGGTCACGAAGTAGGGGATCGTGTCCTACAAGAAGTAGCTCGACGACTCCAACAGTTTGCGGGAGAATATCCTCATGCCCATGCGGTTCGTTTAGGAGGAGATGAATTTGTTCTTCATTTCGCTCATCAAGGAGAGCGAGAAGAGTGGGAACAGTTAGCAACACGCATCCTAATGAGTCTCTCTATCTGGGAATCTGCCTATCGTGTATCAACGAGTATCGGGATCTTAATGTATAGCGAAGAGAATGACCAACCTGTTGAAACGCTTTTACAACAAGCAGACGTTGCCTTGTATGCAGCAAAGGCTTCTGGGAAGAACACATATCAATTTTATAAAGCATTGACCAATTAAAAGATTACGATACACCATTAGTAAAATTTCTTATCTTCCTTTTATAGTTGTTTCATACAACTATAAAAGGAAGTAAGTTAGTTTATTAGCACCCATCATCGATAATGTTATTTTTATATGTAGCTTTCAATTAATTTCTACTAACAGATAAGTATTCTTCTACCGATCCTCGTGTTTTCTTTGCTCACTCTCATCCCTTAGGCAATCATATAGGATATAAGTCATTGATTTTTCTTTCGTCTCAAAATAAATAGTATTCTCTTTTTAGTGAGACAAAAAATAGTTGCACTAACTGGAACCTTTACTAGGACTTTAAAATACGTCCGGTCTTCACTTTCATCAATAATCGTGTTATGTCACCTTTTTACCCTTAATTAATTTACTTGTGATAATTATCTGTTATCACAAGTAGTTATTTGTTATACTGAATATGGATAAATGATGTAATACAATTACTAATTACTCGATTACATTTTAAATACGCATGTATATCAGTCATAATTGAATGTAATACGTAAATAATCGGTGATTTACTTAGCAAATGAACAAAAAAGGTGTCAAAAGAGGAAGCGTTGAGCAGAGAGATCGGAGGATAGTTGATGAACGAAGAAGAAATGAACGAAATTGTGATTAAAGAAGAAGCAGCACTGGCATTTGCTGATAGCCGGGAAAAGTTGCTAGCTGTTTTAGAAAATGATCATTTGAACATGGAAGCTTTGAGCGACCTCGAGATTTTCGAACTATTCTGGGCAACGGAGTTGTTCCCGATCTATAGTCAAAAAAGCCCGCATACAAAGCGGGCTTATAAACAAGATCTCGATTATATTTTACGGTTCTTTGTGACGAAGACGCAGGGCGTTAAACAGCTAACGATTCTTAACCTGCACGAGTACTTAAAAGATGTCCATGATCAGTATGCGCCGCGGACCGTTAAACGACGAAATACTATGTTGCGACGATTCTTGCGCTTCCTGCACGTAAACGACTACCACGCGCGAGACCTGTCGCTGCAGGTGAAGGACCAGATGAAGCCTGAGCCGCTACGCCGCGAAATTGACTTTGATGAAATGGAAGCAATCGCCCTCGCCTTCCGGCATACGGTGAAACAGAAAAAGCATCGCGAGCTGTTGCAGTTACGGAACGAGACGATGGGCTATCTATTGTTGACTACTGGGATGCGTGCTGCAGAATTATTAAAGTTACAGTTCAGTCAGATTCATGAAACGTCTTCTATAAATTATATTGAATTTAAAGGGAAGCGTGACAAATGGAGACGCATTCCATTATCGAAAAAAACAATTCATCTCATCCACCGATTAAAAAATTTGATGCAAATAGAAGAAGTGTTAAGTTCTTATATTTGTTTTAATTTACGCATTAAGGACTTTCCTATTTCGTATGAGGCACTAAGACTTATAGCTCAAGCAGCTTCTGACCAATTTTCTTTACACAGTACTTCGCCACACTGGTTCCGACGATCTTTTATAACTAAACTATTATCTAACGGTGTTCCATTATATGAAGTTATGAAACTTTCAGGTCATGAATCTATCAGTACAACAAACCAATATTTACAGGATATAAATAACATAGAGAATAAATTAAATAGCTATTTTGATTAACCATATAATTTTTCTTATTTATTCTCATACTAATGAAATTTGTTTATAAATATTTTTTTCTGCATCTAAAGAAAACAATCCAATATTTTCTAGCTGATATTCATTTTTTTTCAAAAAAAGATTTAAAAAATCCTGATCATGCGTTGAAAAAATCAACTGTTTATTTAAATTACTGAGCACATCGCAAACAGAAAAGCGATTCACATCATCCATATTTTGAATTGGGTCATCAATTGCAATAAAATTGAAATCTATTCCTTTTTTCGCATTATTAGTTGCAATAAATATTGATAACGCCAAAATATTTAACTGACCTGAGCTTAAAATACTACTTGCACTTTCAGAAAATTTAATTTTTTCGACAGAATTCTCTAAAGTATTAGTACTATCTGTCACTTTAATTATTAAATCTTTATTATTCTTAATTTCAAAATCTAATTCATTAAATTTAGAAGGAGTTGGATTTAAATATTTATAGAAAGTTTGAATTTCACTTTGTTTTGAATTTAAAAAATCTATAGCTGCATTCCCATATTCGTCATTAATTATATTAGAAACATTTTCTACTTTTTTTACTTTATCTTTTACTTTCTCTAATATCGCTTTCTTTTGAATTATGTTCAATTCTGTATAGTTTATTTGATTTAAGATAGGTTTATTATGATAGCTATTTTCTACAGAAGGTATTACTGATTTTATTAGATTCAATTCAGAATCAATTTTTTTACGATTAACTATTATCTTATCAAATAATCTTTTAATAGAGTTAACCTCATAAATATTAAATTGTTCTTCAAAGCTATTCTTTATATTACTCATATTATGCACAAAAATTCTTACTTCATCTTGGGATTGCTTCAGATCTTTTAATTCTTTACTTAACTTCTGTATTTCGTTTGTAATAATTAGGCTTTTTGATTTTAAATCGTCGTAATTAAGTTCACTTAAAGAGAAATCAATTATTTTATCGTTTAACTTTCCTTTAATGACATTAATTTTTTTTTCAATATCTAATGCTTTTTCAGCGTTAGAAATATTTTTTATTAATTCTTCATTTAA
>NZ_MPSZ01000009.1 GCF_001939065.1 Exiguobacterium indicum HHS 31
TTTTGTAAACAAGAAATCGATCAATAAGAAAAGTCCGAATGCAATCGGAACGAGGTAAAGTAGATTGACATTTGTAAGTGCTGCACCTAATACATCAGTCGATCCATCAAAGTTCATATGTAGTTTCTCCTTTTTAGATATCCTCGCATACGATACATCATTCACGACCGAAGCACTAACGACGATCTCATACGTGGACAAGCCTCTTTCCTTTAGTATGCCATTCCTTCGACTAAATCCTAACCTTTTATTTTTCTTTTTAGAATTCTATGGAACGCTCCGTGCCTTCCGTCGCAAGGAACAGGAACGTAGAGATGCCTCGCGCAAGCGATGTGCAGCTCTCGTTATCGGTCCGGCAGGAGGGGAGCGGTGCGATGAGGATGTTGCTGCGTGCAGCCTACAGCCTCACGCATGAGCCCGAAAAATCTTCTTATGCTGTACATCCAGTAGAAAGAGCATTACTACCTATCTACAGAAGGATCGATTCACTTCAATCAGCTATCTCTCCTCGAACCTTCGTACACTCCACTACTGTCTCACTACTGCATCTTCCATAACACCCTTCTATCTATATAGAAAAGACCAGATGTACTTTCTTACCCGCAGTGGATCCGTCCACTGCGGGTCTCTCATTGCCCTTGGATTCGGGACGAATCCATTCCTTACTCGCTTGCGCTCTCTCAAAAGAAAAACGACGTCGTTTTTCGTCCATGCTCTGGCGCGCGGACAGGACGGGATTGTCCCGTCCGTCTACGCTATACCATTCCTTTACAAAACACCTTGTGCTTTCAAACTGACGTATTCTTCTCCGGCACCGACGATAATGTGGTCAAGCAGCTGGATGCCGACGATACGTCCGACTTCGACGAGCCGTTCAGTCACCTCGATGTCTTCCCGTGATGGGTGCGGGTCACCGCTCGGATGCTGATGGCTGACGATGAGCGACGTCGCATTGTTGAGGATGGCGGACTTAAAGATTTCTCTTGGATGGACGACGCTCGAGTTGATACTTCCGACGTGTGCCCGATGGACAGCAATGACGCGGTTCTTCGTATTGAGTAGGATGACGAGGAATACCTCACGGTCATCGTCCTGGATGAAGCGTTTGGCGACACAGAACGCGTCCTCGGGGGACGTGATGTGCGTTGTCTCGAGCGCGACGTCTGGCTCACGAACCTCTTGGCGGATACGGGTGATTTCAACGAGTGTAGTCAGTTTCATGGAAAAGCTCCTTTCGCGAGTGGGATGCAGTCCGACACGGTGCCGTCCTGTTGACGGGAACGCAGCGAGCATCGCGAGACGGCGCAAGGGTGACCGCAGGGAAAGATCAAAAAAAGCGGACAGCGCACCGGTACGGAGGCTTCCGGAGCCCGCGAGCGAAAAGCCTTGCTTTGAGCCAAAACGCGGAGGAAGACGAGGAACGGCAGCGGCTTTTTTTGATGGCCCTTGCGCCGGCGAGGAGCGAGCTAGAGTACGGAAACAGGACGGCTTGCGGTCCCTTTCCATCAGACAGAGCGGTACCGCTCTGTTCCATGCTTTTATCTATGGGATCCTATCTGATTGAAAAAAAGAACACACCCTAACTCATGAAGTGAGATAGGGTGTGTTCATACACAAAAAAGAAAAAATATACCAAACTTCTATTAAATTCTTAATGTTTTCGCATTGATAGCTACGATGACCGTACTCAAACTCATCAAAACTGCTCCAATCGCTGGTGAAAGAATAATGCCGTATGGTGCTAAAATACCTGCAGCTAAAGGAATCGTAATGATATTGTAACCAGCTGCCCACCATAGATTCTGAATCATTTTATTATATGTTTTTTGCGATAGTTCGATGACAGATAAGACGTCCTTTGGATTACTTTTGACAAGGACAATATCAGCCGTTTCTACAGCTACATCTGTTCCACTACCAATCGCAATCCCTACATCCGCTTGTGCGAGAGCTGGTGCATCGTTAATTCCATCCCCTACCATCCCTACTTTTTTTCCTTCTGCTTGCACCTGTCTCACTTGACGTGACTTATCATCCGGTAATACTTCTGCGTACACTTGATCGATCTCAAGTTGGGAAGCGACCCACGAAGCGACTTTTTGATTATCCCCAGTCAGCATGATGGATTGAATCCCTTTCTCCTTTAATTCCTGTACAGTCTTCTTAGCTTCCTCGCGAACGAGGTCGGCAAGGGCGATCATACCGATTAATTCTGTGTCCTTTAAGACAAAGACGACCGTTTTCCCTTCTTCAGACAAATCTTCGAATGTCACTTCGTCGATTTCGAGTTGTTTGTCCCGTACGTATCGCGGACTAACGACGCGGACTTGCTTTCCTTCGACTGTTCCTTCCAATCCTATGCCTGTCATCGATCCAAATCCTGCGACCGATGGTAAATCAAGCTTTCGTCTTTGAACTTCAGTCAAGATCCCGCGAGCAAGTGGATGTTGCGACGACTGTTCGATGGCTCCTGCGAGTCGTAATACTTCTTCCTCACTTATACCTGTACTTGCCATCACATCCGTTACTCCAAAATTACCTTGCGTTAAAGTACCAGTCTTATCAAAGATAACCGCATCTAGTTTTCGTGCCTCTTCGAATTGTGTTCGATTTCGAATCAAAAGACCCCTTTTAGCGGAAAGTGCTGTAGAAACGGATACGACAAGAGGGGCTGCTAAACCAAGAGCGTGTGGACAAGAGATAACCATAACCGTTACCATGCGCTCGATTGCTGTACTAACCGAATATCCAAGTACAATCCAAATCACGAAAGTCAGAACACCTGCTCCCACCGCGAGATAAAAAAGAATTTTTGCTGCTCGATCAGCTAAGTTTTGAGTCCGTGATTTGGAAGATTGCGCTTCACTTACTAAGCCGATGACTTTTGAAAGGTAGGTGCCTTCACCAGTACCTGTCGTCTCGACTGTCAGACCACCTTCTTGATTGATAGAGCCAGCAATCACGGTGTCATTCTCCTGTTTATCTACCGGAAGTGATTCACCGGTAAGCATTGATTCGTCAATCGTTGTTGTTCCTTCGACGATTTTTCCGTCTACCGGTACCTGTTCTCCCGGCTTGATCCGAATGAGATCTCCTGCCTCTAATTCATTGACCGGCACCTCTTCAACCTTCCCATCCTTCACTCGATGCGCCACACTCGGAAGTAACTTTACTAATTCCTGCAACGCATTTGAGGCACCCATGATTGATTTCATTTCAATCCAATGCCCTAATAACATGATGTCGATCAAGGTCGCTAACTCCCAAAAGAAATCATGTCCTTGTCCGAAACCGAATATGATAGCGACACTATAGAAATAGGCTACACTAATCGCTAATGCAATCAACATCATCATTCCAGGATTTTTTTGGCGTATTTCATTAATACTACCTTTTAGGAAGGGCCATCCACCGTAGAAGTAGACAATTGTGGATAGCAAAAGCAAAACAACGTCGTCATATGGAAAGCTAATGTTGATACCCGACCATTCTTGAATCATTTTGGAAAGTAGCAGGATTGGAATGGTCAACATTAACGATACGAGAAATCTTTTCTTGAAGTCTCCGATCATTCCTTCATGTTCATGATGTGAAGCACTCATTTGTTGGTCTTCATGATGAGTATGTTCGTGATGGATATGGTGATTCATAAGAAAACCTCCTTTTACGTACTATATACCTGTATGGTGTATATAGAGAGATCATGACTATATAGAGCTACATCTCGTTTTTACTTCCAGTTAAACTTATATATATATAAATATAAAATGTATTTTGACACACTAAAAAATAAAAATTATCATACAAGTATAGGATATATTTTAAAAAATGAGACCATTTGTTTGAATAGGACTATTTAGCGCCAAAATCACAAGTACTGAAACTTTAAAAAGAATTAAAGGACAAGTTCGAGGTAGACATCAAATGATTGATGACAATTCATGAATTAACTGAACTGATGAAGACTATGGTCAAATGAACGAATAGGTACTATCGTGAACAGACAAATGAGCTAATACAAAAAACGCAATTAAAAAGCTTTGTTTTATGCACCTACAAAATTATCTCTAAGGAGAATCCAATCGTGAAACTTAACATACTCTTAAAAAGCGTAAGTCTTATTAGCCTATCCCTGATTGCGGTCGGCTGTGCTCAATCCCCGATGAAGTCTTCTACTCCCAATCATTCAAAGGAGGTAGATCATGCGAAACATATGGGCGGTGACAAGATTGAAGAAACATCATCATCGTTGATACTTCCCACGTTTTTAAAAACTCAACCTGAAGATGTACGAAATGTTTATCAAGCTGTAGGGAAAAATCGTAAACTACTAGAGAAAATACCTTGCTATTGCGGTTGCGGTGAAACAGTCAATCATAAAAATAATTATGATTGCTTTATAGAAGAAAACGCGACGAATGGATCGGTGAAATGGACAAGTCACGGAACGACATGCAGCACCTGTCTCGAGATTGCTGTAAAGTCTATTTTGAAGCAACGGGACGGAGAATCGGTTAAAGATATTCGTTCTGCAATCGATTCTTCATATAAAGATGGATACTCGAAGCCGACACCGACTCCCTTATGATTTTTATGATGACACTTTTGCTCCTATAGTAAGAGTGTCATTTCGTTTCATTCTCACTCCAACGATATCCTCTCCCCCAAATTGTTTTCAGATGCCTATCGATCGGGTAATCTAACTCTCTTAACTTTTCTCTAATCATCTTAATATGAGAATCAACTGTCCTCGGATCCGATTCTGACGTATAAGACCAAACGAATTCATAAAGCTCTAGTCTGTTGAACAGCCTTCCAGGATGTTGAAGGAATAGTCGCAGTAATGCATGTGCTTTTGGTGTAAAGTCAATCGACTTGCCATCTAGTAAAATTAAATTGTTGCTCTCATCGAACGTAAGTCCGTGGTAGATAACGGGTTCTTTTGCTTTCCTTCTCATGACAGACCGAACTCTTGCTAAAAGTACGTCCCCGTTAAACGGCTTTGTGACATAATCTGTAGCTCCAGCATCTAGTCCTTTGACGATGGATTCAGCATCATTTAGAGCCGTTATCATGATGATAGGGACTTCCGGGTGAGAATCCGTTATTTTCTTACATACTTCGAATCCATCGTACATTGGCATCATTACATCCAATAAAATCAAATCGAAGGTTTCTTTTTTCACTTTCTCTAAAGCTTCGATCCCATCATTCGCCATACTACATTCATATCCTATTGGTTCTAGATAGAGTCTTAATAATTGCCTCATTCTTATTTCATCATCAACAATTAATATTTTATCCATCCTAGTCACCACCTCTTACATTAAAATTTTTTAATAATAAATGATTGTTAGTCTATTTCCTCATAAATTTCACGAACTTTCTATATAATCAATTCAACCTATAGAATGGAGTTGATTTTCATGAAAGTGTTTATGAAGAGTTTGATCGTTATCCTCTATGTATCCTTATTTTCTCTCACCATACTACTGGTCTATAAGGGTTATGAACTTTTTCATAACTAAGTATCTTAGTGCTTATAAATAATGAAAGAGCATCAGCTTTTTAGCTCATACCTTTTTCGGCATGGCGACATAGATGCTCCTTCATTTTTAACACTTCGCTTTAAGCAATTAATTTACGACAGACTTTTGCACATTCATTACAGGCCTCAGCGCACTTTTTACAATGATCATGATCATGTTTCGAACATTCGTCGGCACATCTTTCACAAATTTCAACACAGCTTCTTGCAAGAACATCAATATTGCTGCTGTTTCGAGAAATAGCTTGTACTAAAAGACTACAAATTTCAGAACAATCTCTGTCTAGACGTATACACTCTGCCATCGAAGAAACATGATGTTCACTCAAACACGCATCAAAGCATTCATTACAAGTCACTATACAGTTGTGTAGGGCACCTAAGATTTCTTGTTGTCCAGTATTCATTCTAAAATACCTCCATTTTCCGTCTTTTTTGACTTACACAAAGCCTATTTCCTTAGTTTGTGAAAAAAAGATGAAAACATTCACCTATTTTTTAGTCCACTTTCAACTGACCCATCATTCCGTTCTCTTCATGTTCAAGGATATGGCAATGGTACATGAATACCCCTTTTTCCTTGAAAGTCATCTGAATCTTAACTCGTTCATCTGGTTTTATAGCGATAGTGTCTTTTAGACCTGCTTCTTGATTATCCAGTTTCTGTCCATTTCGCTCTAATACTTTGAATTGGACTCCATGAATGTGGAAGGGATGAGTCATTCCACCCATCATGTCTTTTTTATTATAGACCTCCCAAATTTCGGTTTCTCCTTGTTTCGCTTTAATATCGATTCTCTTCTCATCAAACTTTTTCCCATTGATTTCAACATTTTTGCCCATCCCGAAAAGAGTTAACTTTTGATTCACTGTAGACAAGGTCTTTAGCGGCTTTTCATATCCACTTTTCGGCGCCAATGCACTTAGGTTCGTCCCTTGTTTATCCTTCAGCTTGAAGTTAACGACCCTTACTCCATTCGTCTCAAATGAAACAGTCTCACCAATTTTTCTTTTTGAAAAGTCTACCAATACCTCTATACGTTCGCCTGGACTTAATTCAATTTTCTTTACGTTTTTCGGTTTTGAGATGTAACCACCATCATCAGCAATTTTTTTAAAGGATGAACCGTCAGATAGCTTCACTACGTAGTTACGTGCATTGGAGCCATTTATCAATCTGACTCTAAGTTGCGAATATTTTACGTTGAAATATGGATTAATCGTACCGTTTACGAGGAGGGTATCGCCTAAAGCCCCATCTGTTTTTTCTACATCAGCATATCCAAGGACATTCCTGTTTTTAACTTTTCGATCTTGAAGAATTAATGGAATATCATTTTCACCATATTTTTGAGGTAGCATCGTCTCTTTAGTTTTTTCATCTTTTACGTACAACAATCCTGCTAACCCCTTGTATACTTGTTCAGCAGTTTTCCCCATTGGATGTGGATGAAACCACAATGTCGATTCATCTTGCTTCACTTTAAACTTTACTACCTTCGTTTCACCAGCTTTCACGACTTGATGTGGTCCGCCATCTACGGATGATGGTACAACAAGACCGTGCCAATGGAATGTAGTCGCTTCTGATAAGCGATTCACCGTACGGATTGTTACCATTTTTCCTTTTTTCAATTCCACTACAGGACCTAAATAATTTCCGTTATATCCTAGAGTTTCAGTTTTTTTACTATCTCGGAAGAACTGTGTCTCCCCTTGTTTAGCGACAATCGTGTATTGAATGGAATTCTTGGTTTCACGATCGGATTTTAGCATCTTAGGGATGTTCAATCGTCGCTCTTTTTCTTCAGTTGATTTTAAATCGACACTCGCGCCATGTCCCATACCTTCCATCATAGTCTGATTTGTAGTAGTGTTCCCTCCATTCATCATAGATTTCATGTGCTGTTTGTTATTTGGCATAGTACCTCGGATAAAAAGTAAATACGAACCGCCCACTATAATCATGAGAGTAAAGATACCGATAGTTGCGATTAACCATCTTTTCTTCACATGGATCATTCCCTTCAATTAATTATTATCTTTAACTTAAAGAATGATTGTGAAAAAAATATGTCTTTCCACCCATGAATTTTATAGTTTTTTTCAATGTGTTACTTTTCTGCTCTCTGCAATGTTTCTGCAAATTTATGTGATAGAGTCTATGGAAAGCATAAAAAAACAATTGGAGGTAATTTTTATGAAATTAAAGAAAAAGATTTTTATGACAACTATGGCTGCTTCGCTTTCTTTAGCACTCGCTGCGTGCGGAAGCAATGGTGATGATTCCAAATCAACAGGAAGCATGGATAAAAATATGGACGGTATGGATCATTCGACGATGGACATGTCTGGATCGAAAGAGGTTCCGAAAGGGCTCCAAGAGGCTAAAAACCCTAAATTTAAAGTAGGCGACATGGCGATGATCAAAGAAGCACATATGGAAGGCATGAAAGGGGCCGAGGCTAAAATTGTAGGAGCTTATGATACTACTGCTTATAGCATTTCTTATGACCCTACAAATGGCGGGAAACGCGTCACGAATCATAAATGGATTATTCAAGAAGAGATTGTAGATGCCAAGTCATCTCCTTATGAAGTAGGCGATGAAGTAAAAGTAGACGCGGATCATATGAAAGGAATGAAGGATGCTACGGCCACTATCGACTCAGCTAAGCAAACAACAGTGTATATGATTGATTTCGAATCGACTACAGGTGAAGAAGTGAAAAATCATAAATGGGTGACTGAAGACGAACTATCTGCAGAATAAACGATAAACAAGAGAGGAACGGTTTTTTAACCGTTCCTCTCTTGTCTTATTTCTCCTTATTTAAGGAACCCACTTGTAACCAATTCCCCATACTGTGCGAAAGTGTTCTTCAATAGGAAACTCGAGTTTCCTAAGTTTTTCTCTTAAGTTTCTTACATGAGAGTCGACCGTTCGTTCATCTGTCCACTCATTTGCTAACCATAAACTTGAGAGCAGTTCCTCTCTTGAATAGACACGTTCTGGATTTTTTAATAACTTAGCAAGTAATGAAAATTCCTTTGGCGTGACTTTGACTAAATGATTATCATAATACAGCTCATGGGCGTCTTCATTTAAGATTAGACCCGACGATTCGATTTTTGATCCTGAAGAAACTGTAGTTCGTCTGAAAATCGATTGAATTCTTGCCTTCAATTCCGCCTCGTCGAACGGTTTCACAATGTAATCATCTGCTCCCAGTTGTAATCCTTTTACGATTTCTTCTTTTCCGTCGAGTGCTGTCAATAAAATGATTGGTACATTCGAAACTTCCCTTATCCTTTGACAGGTCTCAAAACCATCCATTAAAGGCATCATCACATCCAATATGATTAAGTCAGGCTCATCTACATCAATCAAGTTCAATATCTCTCTTCCGCTGTTCAGCTTAATACAGGTATAACTGTCTTGCAGATAGAGTTCAATCAGTTCTAACATTCGATTCTCATCATCTACCAAAGCAATGGTTCTCATCCTGGAATCCCCCTCAAGTCAATGACAACTTTCAGCCCGTTTTCTACATTAATAGCTACGATGGTCCCTTTGTGCGCTTCAACTATTTCTTTCGTGATAGCCAAACCGAGCCCAGTACCTCCTGTTTCACGATTTCGTGAAGAATCTACTCGATAAAAACGATCAAAAAGATACGGGAGTGATTGCTCATCCACACCACCACCTTCATCCGTAACTTCAATAAAGTTTTCATCAAGTTTTAAAAATACGCGTTTGTTCGCATGTGTATATTTTAGCGCGTTATCCAGTAAATTTAAGAGAACCTGATCAAATCTAGCTTGGTCTATCTCTTTGTAGATGGGAGTTTTATTAATTTGAAGAATTAATTTCACTTGTTTCTCCTCAAATTTAAAAATTATTCTTTCACTGATTTTTTTTAAGAAATCATTCATCTCTGTGATCTGAGGATCTATTTGAAAATGTGGCTCTTCCAATCTAGCAAGTTCAAACAAATCCTCAATCAGTTCTTGAAGTCTTTCGGATTCCTCATAGATAATATCTCCAAATCTCGATTCGTCTTTTTTGAGGAGTCCTGCATATCCTTTGATGTAGGTAATCGGCGTACGCAATTCATGTGTGATTGAAGTCAGAAATTGCTTTCTTGTATTTTGAATGTGACGTAAATCAACAGATAACTTAGTGATCGCTCGTGCTAAATCTCCTACTTCGTCGCTTCTCTCAGCTTCTCTGATTTTCAGCACCTCGCCTTTACTTAACTTTACCGTTGCCTCTTTCATTGATAAAAGTGGCTTTATAATGATATAACTCAAAAAATAAACACTTACTAATAGAAAAAGTACTAACAAGAATAGAGAGAACACTACTTGTTGTTTCAATTCCCCCATCAAATGCTGTATATACTTCGTCGGCTCTAACATGATTATTTGACCGCCATCTTCAATATTACTCACCGTCACTAAAAATTTGCCCTCTCTCCAATTACCTTCTACGATTCCATCCTTTTTTTGAATCCAATCCGGGTTCAAAAATTGTTCAGCGTCGTTAGATGAATCGACGACTTGATTATTTTTGTCTAAGATAATCACATCAGTCATCGCCTTTTCCTCCATTAAAACAACGTGTTCAACTGTTTGCTTGTCGAAGTTAGTGGAAAGAACATCTCGATGACTATTGCCTCTCTCTTGAAGGCTCTCCAGTTCACTTTCTACTTGTTGATGCTCAAGAATGTTGTATACAATAGCAGATGAGAGAATGAAAATCATGAGAATCCCGAAAAAATAAAATAACGTTATTTTAAATGAAAGTTTATTCATAAAGTACCTTTCTCATTTAAGATGATTACATATAAAAACAAACTGTTGAGATTTAGAAAAGAAAGTATTCTTCATTTAGGCGATACACAAAAGAGCTTTTATCATTTGATTCTTTTAAAAGGACAATTCCTTGAATATTGCTCCACAAATAATTAGCGAAATCATAATCACTAAAAATAGCCTCACGAGTAGAATGCGTCATGAAACATTCTATTTTTGTAATCGTATACATTCCCTCCGAATCACGTTGATAATCGAAAGAAAAAGAACCCTTTATATTAAGCCTTTGAGCAATTATTGCTACGCACTCCTCTAAAATCGAGTTGGCAAACACCTCGTATGAAAGAACAGTATCTTGGTACCGTTCATACTCTTCTCTCATAAAACAGCAAATCACTTCACTAGATCGATAATCGACATATGCATCAATTTTCCCCACCTTTACACCTTCAGGCGCATTCTTTATCTGGTCAAAAGAATAAGTGAAAGTATTACCTTGAACCGAAAATGAATCATGAAGTACTGTTTTATCCCAGTCAAAGGATGTTATAAACGCTACGTTATTTTTTCTCATTTTCAACTTATGTTTTGATAACGTAGATGCTTCTTGTTCGCTTAAAGGGATAATCCAGCCTATTTCTTGAGAAGTACAATATTCAATCAGATTACTAATATACCCTTCTTCTGATTCTTTTTTTGAAAATGAATCAAAATATTTAAAATCAGGAAATAGCTTTCGAACCCATCCTTCTTTTGAAGAAATATGAATATCTATACTTACAGGTTTAAGTTGTTTTATGTTCTCCATCACTTTCCAGTTTTCCTCTACTCCCATTATCAGGACATTTTCACGAGACATTTACGATGCATCTCCTTTCGAAATAGAAAATAGAGCGTCAGAACCCTCTAAACCCTGTAAAATCAATCAATATTGTAGTTAGTTTCGTCAGACCATCGAAATACAATATGATACCTAATAAAATCATAAACCAGCCACCTATTTTCATAACCTTTGAAGAATAATTCATTAAGTATCTGGATTTCCCGACCAAAAACGACATCAAGAAAAATGGAATAGAAAAACCTAGTACATAAAAGAGCATATATAAAAATCCATTACTAGGATTCGTGGCGATCAAAGCAATAACTCCAGCGAGGATTGGTCCTGTACAAGGAGTCCATCCAGCAGCCGATCCGACTCCGACAATAAACGTTCCGATATAACCACGCTTTCTTTTTCCTAAGTTCATTCTTCGCTCTTTAAGTAAAAATATTGGGGTCCACAGACCAGTTAAAATAACACCGAATATGAATAAAATAAGTGCACCGCTCATCCGTAGAACATCTTTATACACTATAAAAAAATCAGCCAAATATGACGTTGAAAAACCCATCACTAAAAATACGCTCGAAAATCCAAGTAAGAAAACGAATGTATGAGGAACACCATTCCAGTTCCACTTTTTATTTTCTTTTAACTCTGTAACTGAAATTCCTGTAATGTAAGATAGAAAAACAGGATACAAAGCTAGGCAACATGGCGAGATAAAAGATAAAAACCCTGCTCCAAAAGCTAACAAAAAAGATAACTCCATCAAATTCCTCCGAACTCTAAAAAATAAATCTTTTTTTAAGATGTATAAAAAAGAAATGTGTTTAATTTTAAACATAAAATCTGTTTGTGAAAAAACTATGCATTTTTTGATTAAATCTCGTATCAATTTTTGAAATGAATTTGATACACTTTTTTGTAATATAGTGATGCTATACTCCTTTTAACAAATCGTTTGTCACCGTATCTTTATCTTTAAAGGAGTACAACTAATGAAAAACAAGGTAATACTTATCGCTTCTAGCGTCTTACTCACAACAACTTTTTCAATGCATAGCCCAAAAGTTGAAGCAAGTAGTGCATATAAAGTAAAAGTAAAGACAGACAATCTCCGTGTTCGGACTGGTCCTTCTCTCAATTACAATATAGTCGGCGTGACTAACACTGGTCAGACTTTTTCTTATTTAGGAAAAAAAGGAGCTTGGACAAAAGTACTTTACAAAGGGAACACACGGTATATCTATAGTTCTTACCTAAAAAAATATAAGAGCCACGTTGCAAAAAAAATGACGTATAATGAGTCTCTTTTTGCTTCTCCTACTAAAGGGAGGCTGACCCAAGGATACGGAAAATCTAATGGCGCTTACGGTTATACATTCCATAATGGCGTTGATCTAGCTGCAACAAAAGGCACACCTGTCTATGCTTCTGCGAGTGGAAAAGTCACTACCTCTAAAAACAGCGGTGCATATGGTAAACACGTTATGATTTCACATAGTCTAAAGAATCAAAAATACGTAACCGTTTATGCTCATATGAATAGTCTTTCGGTAAAAAGTGGTCAGACAGTCTCTAAAGGTATGAAGATTGGAACAGTTGGGAATACAGGAAACTCGTTCGGAAATCATTTACACTTTGAGATTCATAAAAACAGTTATAAATACAGCAGTTATTCTGCAGCGAATAGTGTCAACCCATTGAACTATTTGTAACCTAAAAAAAGAAGAGAGGATGTCCTAAGACAGCATCTTTTCAGATCATAGAAAAACCCTCATTTCGACGTCGAAATGAGGGTTTTTCTATGATCTGAAGCGACTTCATCAAGTCATTTATTTTGAAGTGGATTGCTGTGATCTAGCGTCTCATAAGACTTGTCTCAAAAGTGAGGTGATATTTTGCGGAAAATTGGTAATGTACGTGTCAGTTCAACTAGTCAAAACCCTTCAAGACAATTTCAGCAGCTAAGCGAATTCGGAATGGATATTATATACGAAGAAAAAGTTTCTGGGGCAACGAAGGAACGTGAGCAACTTCAAAAAATGTTAGAGGACTTACAAGATGGTGACACCATTTATGTTACAGATTTAACTCGAATTACTCGTAGTACACAAGATTTATTTGAATTGATCGATTACATATGAAGGAAAAAAGCCAGCTTAAAATCACTCAAGGATACATGGCTAGATTTATCAGAGGATAATCCATACAGCCAATTCTTAATTACAGTAATGGCTGGTGTTAACCAGTTAGAGAGAGATCTTATCCGTATGCGTCAACGTGAAGGGATTGAGCTGGCTAAGAAAGAAGGAAAGTTTAAAGGTCGGATAAAGAAATATCATAAAAATCATGCGGGAATGAATTATGCAGTAAAGCTATATAAAGAAGGAAATATGACTGTAAATCAAATTTGTGAAATTACAAATGTGTCTAGGGCTTCATTATATAGAAAGCTATCGGAAGAGAACAAATAGTTCAGTCCTATTTCATTAATTGGCCAGATAATGTTATGTACTTAAAGTCTTATGCAGTTTGGTTATTTTGTTATTAGAATTGGGTACTCCAATTCTTTTTTTATGAATTTTTTTACTCATTCAAATAAACACTTGAATGAATTATTAAAAATGGTTATACTATATTCAAATAAACACTTGAATGATATTGGGGTGAGAATGTGATTAAGAAAGATACTTGTGAAATTTATTGTTATGACGAAGAAAAGGTCAATCGAATACAAGGTAATTTACAGACAGTAGATATTTCTAGTGTTGCCCAAATGTTAAAAGCTATTGCAGATGAAAATAGAGCAAAAATTACCTATGCTTTATGTCAAGATGACGAACTGTGTGTGTGTGATATAGCAAATATTATAGGTGTTACGGTTGCAAATGCCTCTCATCACCTGCGAACGCTCCATAAGCAAGGGATTGTTAAGTTTCGAAAAGAGGGAAAACTTGCATTTTATTCATTAGATGATGAGCATATCAGACAAATTATGATGATTGCATTGGCACATAAGAAAGAGGTGAAGATCAATGTCTAGTGGGAAAGCAAAACTGTCTGAAGAAGAAATGAAAGCCTATCGTGTTCAAGGATTTACTTGTACTAACTGTGCAGCCATTTTTGAAAATAATGTTAAAGAACTTCCCGGTGTTCAGGATGCGAAAGTAAATTTCGGAGCATCTAAAGTTTATGTTAAAGGGACGACAACCATTGAAGAATTAGAAAAAGCAGGAGCATTTGAAAATTTAAAAATTCGAGATGAAAAAGAACAAAGGGTAGAACGAGAACCTTTTTGGAAGCAGAAAGAAAACATTAAGGTATATATATCAGCTCTTTTACTTGTAGTTAGCTGGTTCTTAGGAGAGCAGTATGGTGAAGAGCATGTTCTACCGACAATTGGTTATGCAGCGTCCATTTTAATCGGTGGATATTCGTTATTCATTAAAGGTCTCAAAAATCTAAGCAGATTAAATTTCGATATGAATACGCTTATGACTATTGCAATTATAGGAGCTGCAATCATTGGTGAATGGGGTGAAGGGGCAACCGTTGTTATCCTATTTGCGATTAGTGAAGCATTAGAGCGTTATTCAATGGATAAAGCACGTCAATCTATTGAATCTTTAATGGATATTGCCCCAAAAGAAGCGTTAATTCGACGAGGCAATGAAGAAATGATGATTCATGTTGATGATATTCAAGTTGGAGACATCATGATTGTTAAGCCCGGTCAAAAGTTAGCAATGGATGGAATAGTGGTTAAAGGTACATCGACATTAAATCAGGCTGCGATTACAGGTGAAAGTGTTCCAGTAACGAAAACCACAAATGATGAAGTATTTGCAGGAACCTTGAATGAAGAAGGGTTACTTGAGGTTAAAGTAACAAAACGAGTTGAAGATACTACTCTTTCAAAAATCATTCACTTGGTAGAAGAAGCCCAAGCAGAACGGGCCCCTTCTCAAGCGTTTGTCGATAAATTTGCAAAATACTATACACCAGCTATTGTCATACTAGCTCTTTTAATTGCGGTAGTTCCACCATTATTTGGCGGAGACTGGAGCCAATGGATTTATCAAGGCTTAGCTGTATTAGTGGTTGGTTGTCCTTGTGCCTTAGTAGTCTCAACTCCAGTTGCTGTGGTTACAGCAATAGGAAATGCAGCGAAAAATGGTGTTTTAATTAAAGGTGGTATCCATTTAGAAGAAGCAGGACACTTAAAAGCGATAGCCTTTGATAAAACAGGAACATTAACCAAAGGGATTCCTGCTGTAACAGACATTGTGACATATGGTAGAAATGAAAATGAATTAATGACCATAACAGCAGCCATTGAAAAAGGATCACAGCACCCTCTTGCTTCAGCGATTATGCGAAAAGCAGAAGAAAATGGATTAAAATTCAACGAAGTAACAGTAGAGGATTTTCAATCCATTACAGGTAAAGGCGTTAAAGCCAAAATAAATAATGAAATGTATTATGTGGGAAGTCCAAATCTTTTTGAGGAATTACACGGAAGCATTTCAAGCGATAGGAAAGAAAAAATTGCCGATATGCAAACTCAAGGTAAAACGGTGATGGTGTTAGGAACAGAAAAAGAAATTCTTTCGTTTATTGCCGTAGCCGATGAAATGAGGGAATCGTCTAAAGAAGTTATCGGCAAGTTGAACAATATGGGAATCGAAACAGTGATGCTAACAGGCGATAACCAAAGAACGGCAACAGCCATCGGAAAACAAGTTGGTGTTTCGGATATTAAAGCTGACTTACTTCCAGAAGATAAGCTTAATTTTATTAAAGAACTTCGAGAAAAACATCAAAGTGTGGGGATGGTCGGAGATGGCGTGAATGATGCTCCAGCCCTTGCGGCATCTACCGTTGGTGTAGCAATGGGTGGTGCTGGAACTGATACAGCTTTAGAAACGGCTGACATCGCCTTAATGTCTGATGATTTGAGTAAATTGCCATATACAATAAAATTAAGCCGTAAGGCTTTAGCAATCATCAAGCAAAACATTACCTTCTCTTTGGCGATTAAATTAGTGGCATTACTTTTGGTCATGCCCGGTTGGTTAACACTTTGGATAGCTATATTTGCTGATATGGGAGCAACTTTACTTGTAACATTAAACAGTTTACGCTTATTGAAAATCAAAGAATAGGTTCTAAAATGGGCGTCAACTATCGGGTGCGATCATTGAAAACAATGTTATGCTTCAAAAGGGATATTAACAGGAAATATACAACTAAAGGACGCTTTAACTGAGCAACGGAAAAAGCCAAATTTCTCAATTGATGTTGAGAAATTTGGCTTTTTAGTATGGGAATTTCCTTAGCATTGTAAATCCGCATTTTCCTGACGCTACCCCTTATAGAACCACTCTCCCCAACTACCAAGTTGGAGTAAAGGTGGGACGATCATCAGCAACAATGCACCTAGGAAGACGAACGGTGTATACACTTTCGCGAAACGATCGATGAACGCTTCACTCGGTGCTTTATTATCCTGCGCTTCCTCGACCAGTTCAATGATGTGCGCAAGCGTCGTCTCTTGATACGTCTTCTCGACGATCATGTCGAACGAACGATCCATGTTGAGCGTTCCGGCAAATACGTGATCGCCTTCCTTCTTATCGACAGGAATCGATTCGCCCGTGATCGGTGCTTGATTGATGGTCGTCGTCCCGTTCAGGATCGTGCCGTCCAGTGCAACCTGATCACCTGGTCGAATCCGGAGGATTTCTCCGACTCGCACCGCTTCCACCGGTTTACGTCTAACGTCCCCGTCCGTCAGCACGAAGGCTTCCTTCGGAGACAGTTCGATCAGTTTCTGAATGGAATTGCGCGTCCGCGCAAGGGAGCGATTCTGAAGCAAATTGCCGATGGCAAAGAGGAAGACGACGGTCGCTCCCTCGAGCCACTCCCCGATACATGCGGCACCGATGGCTGCTACGCTCATCAATACGTTCATGTCGAGTGAGAGGGCACGGACGGCATAATAGGCACTCCGAAAAACTCTCCCTCCACTGAGGATCAAGGCGATACCGTACAAAACATTCGGAAGACACGCTACTCCGCTCGTTTGGATGAGCAATCCCAGACCAATCAAAATCCCGGACAGGATCAAGGAGATCCCCTCGAACGACCGGACCGGTGCCTCGGACGTTTTCTTTCCCTTGACGTATCCATCGAAACCGATCTTGTTCAGCTCGCTTTGGACTTGTCGAGCATCCAGCTGATGGTCGATTTCCATCTCCCCACGGGCAAACGAAACTGTGACGGTCTGGACATTTTGCATCTTTTGAAAGTGTTGTTCGATCGTCTTAGCACAGCTACTACAGTCCATCCCGGAAACGGTGAATGTTTGGACGAGCTGATCTGATTTATCGGGAAGGGGCGGAAGCGATGACCGCGCTCTATCTGATCGGCGATACGCTCCTCTACGGTTGTCTTGCGCTGTTGATCGGTTTCTTTTCCGTCCAGCTCATCCCTCGTTCTTACCGACCTGACGTATCGCTTTCAATCCGCTGGGTTCGCATGCTCATCGTGCTGATGCTGTTATCCTTTTCCCTGTCCGTCTTACGAATCGTACTGTATTTATATGAAGAGATCGGTTTTTGGATAACACTGCAATCCGTGTTACTTACATTCGAGGCAGGGAACGCTTGGATTCTGATGGCTCTCTGGAGTGTACTCCTTCTCATCGTCATCAATCGTTCATCACTCAGTCCTGGACGTATAAAACTAGGGGTATTCCTTGTTATGGCGATGGTCGTTACGTTCGCGTGGTCCGGGCACGCCTCTAGCATCAAAGGGGCAGAAGGCATGCTCGTACATTCTATTCACGCACTCGCCGTCTTCATCTGGACCGGTGGATTGCTCATACTCGGCTTTTGGAGTCCATCAGACCGTAACTGGGGCATCTTCCTCGAATGGTTCAAACCACTCGTGACGCTATGTTTCTTACTGATCGTCGGTTCCGGCATCTATCTGATGTCTGTCGTCGTGCAGGTAGAGGAGTATTCCGATTCCTGGATTTTACCGTATGGACAAGCCTTACTCTGGAAACACGTCCTGATTCTACCCGTGCTGATCATCGGTATCATGAACGGGAAGTGGAGTTACGCGTCTCCTGAACGATCGTTTGAAGTCCGACGGATGCGGATGCGCATGGAAGGCATCTTGATCCTGCTTCTCTTCACAGCGACTGCGTGGCTCGGTCAACAGGAACCCCCTCACTCGATCAAGGATACTCTTCAATCCAGCGGGGCTGGTCCACTGTCAGGGTTTCTTTTCCCTAGCTCGCGTTTCACCTATTCTGATATCCGGTTCGAGCCGACCATGATATCCCTCTTCTTGATGGCAATCAGCCTCCTTTTCGTGGGATTGTTGGTGTACGTCATCCGATCAACCCAAGACTCCATCAAGACCCTCTATCTTGGATTAGGCGTCTCGATCTCATTATTTTTCGCAGCGTTGTATAGTATTTCCGTGTATTTATGATCCTCCACATGAGCATTTCAGCGTGTGCGACGTCTTATACAAAAAGAAAGGCATGCGATACAGCAGTCTTTCTTTTTTCATACTTATTCATCATTTTCATACTAGTTATAACAGGTTCAATCCTATTTTAAATCGGTGCCATTTCTAGACTACTACTGGAATATGTATTACAATGTATTACAAAGGAGCTGATAATCATGAGTACCATTTCCGTACGTCTGGATGACCAGGATACACGACTCATCAAAGAATATGCGAAGGCAAAAAACATCACGATTTCTACACTCGTTCGCGATGCCGTCCTCGACCGCATCGAAGACGAAATCGATTTACAACTCTATCATGATTCGATGGCAGCACACCGTAAAAAATCAGAAGCGATCTCTTTCGACGATATGATGAAGGAACTTGATTTAGAATGACAGCATTTACGGTAGAGTTTGAGCGCGGAGCTCAAAAGTCTCTCAAGAAGATGGATCCTCAACAAGCGCGGATCATCATGTCCTGGATCAAGAAGAATCTGGTCGGGACGGATGATCCGCGTCGTCATGGTAAAGGACTCGTCTCGAATCGCTCGGGTGAATGGCGGTATCGCATCGGTGATTATCGTCTGATTGCTGACATTCAAGATGAAAAAGTCGTGATTTTGATTCTCGAGATCGGGCATCGTCGTGATATCTATAAATAAGACAGGTAGAACTCACATCTGAGGAAATATGTGAGTTTTCTTTTTTGTTTGACAAATCGTCAAGTACAAAAACATGGGAATACGAAGGGTATCGTCTTGACCGACGATATGTACAATATCTTACAATCTGTTCAAATGGAGAACTTCTCACTCGAAGTGGAGGCCAGATGGCGCCTAGTTGAGACAGCTTGGGGTCTGAACATCGCCCCTTCCCTACTAAACGTGAAACACGATGCCATCAAAGAACAATTCTTCATCCAAGAGACGGATCGAAATCGACGAATCGACATCACTTCTTCCAGAGACGCCCTGAATGGTTACCAAAAAGGCAAATGTTTTTACTGTTTCCGTGACATCAGCATTCAATCAGGCGACCTGAACTTAGCTGATGTCGATCATTTCATTCCTCATATCTTAGGCACCGAGTTCGAGCAGGATTTGAATGGCGTCTGGAACTTAGTATTGGCATGCCAAAGTTGTAATCGAGGATCGAATGGTAAGTTCGCACGTATTCCATCACTGGAATATTTGGAGCGCCTTCATCGAAGAAACGAATTTTTCATCGAGAGTCATCATCCCTTGCGCGAGACTCTGCTCAATCAGACTGGTGTCTCTACTGATGCACGTATCAAGTATCTACAACTAATGTATAACTTGAGTATTTCTTTGACGGGTGGATTTCGTTGGAAACCTACTATCGAATTCGCCGCTTCTTTTTGAGCAAGCCGATGATAATTCTCGGTCCAACTTTAGTACGTGCATTCTATATATATATAAATAAGATGTATCTCTGACTGACGGATATAATCTGATACGAGTTACACCAACGATAATTGCTTTTCCAGTAGATCAATATCAAAGACGCTTTCCATATATCACACGCGTTGGTTCATATCCAACGTGATGATATGTCGATTCGACATTTTCAGAAGATATCTCGTCCACGACCGATGCATCAAGGTCCATGGAGTCGATCTCTTTCCGTACCTGATTCATCATTTGATTATATTTGATTTGATTCCGTTCTTGCTCTCCGAAGGCATGGACCTAGTCTCTTTGATCCCAAAGATAGAATTGGCCGAGCAGTAACGAAGTAGCACATAACATTTTTCCCGATAAATACTTCTTTGAATTTTATTATGTATACAAGATATAATAGCTTTAGTTTCATAAATATCAGTTTAGAAGACTATAAAATTTTTAAGGGGGAGATGAAACATGATGAAAAATCTCGTCGCGATTGCATTCGTAAGCATTTTAGCCGGGTGCGGAAGTCAACATAATACTCAGGAAATGATCAAGTGGGGCGAATATAACAAATCAAACGTCGAAAGACTGAAAGAAAATGATATTGAGGTACAAGTTAAAAACGATATCATGTACATACCGAAATCAGATCAAAAGAAAGCTGTTAAATGCTGTACATAATGTTCCATTGATCATCATGTCCATCGTCCTAATCGGATTGATGGACATTTTTTGTTCTTTCCTGTTCCAAATCTCTTTGTCCCTTGTACCTCTCTCACCGGTATTCTATTCAAGAATTTGCTCATCGACTACTACTTATAGTACAGAGAGTTAGGAAAACCATTTGCGATTGATCCATGTTTTCAGCGTCATGTCGTCTCTCATTCATCAAAATAATAGATCTTGTTCTTTAGATAATTCGAATTCGACAGACGCTTAGATACCTGAACTGAAAAATGATATTTTTTTCTTCGTAATTCAATCTTATTATTTTGCATTACGATCTCTTTTAATGATACTCAAACGGATTTCGACGTCGAAACGTATACAATCCTAATCTCTGGATATAAGCATGATGTATGCCGACTGGAAGTATGATATTGCATCCTTATATACTTTAATCCTGCTGCAGCTCCTCAAGTCCAAAGCATTCCGGTCCCCGCTTATGCCAGAAAGACATGGTCCTATCAAACGTCACATAGAGGACATAAAACGACTTACTGAGATGTCGAGTGTTGTCAGATGAACGTTTACCAATTACAGATTGTATATACAGAAGACTTTACATTTATTTACTTTCTGAAATTTTTTACTTCTGATCAAAACCTAAACAAATGGCAGCAGGTACCGATACTACTAGCTGTATGAAAAAAACTCAGGAGGATTCTTATGCACAGCAAACGTAAGCATTCATTAAGGAACAGACTCTCCCTCATCATCGGTATCATTCTACTTCTATTTTTCTTGTTCAGTAACATTGCACTCTACCTCAACACTACTCAAACTGCCCTCTCCACACTCAAAAAGACAGCCACCCTGGATGCACAACGCATCGCTGGCCAGATTGACCCTACAGCATATGAGCGTTTTCTCGCTCGACCTGAAAAAGGGAAGGACTACGACGTGCTTCGTTCTCAACTAGACAAACTCCGCCAGCAAAACGGTCTTCTCTACACATACACAGCACTCGTAGAGGACGGTCAGGTCAAGCTCATGGTCGACGGGAATTCTTCCGAGAGCGCGAGCAACATTGGTGAGGTGGCGACCGGTGCCTCCCTCAAAGATGTGAAGGATGTTTTATCCGGGAAGACACATGCGACCGACATCATCGAAGATAAGAAATATGGAAAATACATCAGCATCTTCGTCCCAATCAAGGCTACTAACGGTGACGTCATCGGTATTCTCGGCAGCGACATCTCGGCGGACGAAGTACATGCGTTAACGATGGCACTCGCCAAACAAAACTTCCCACTCTTCTTCCTAGGTCTTGTCATCTTCTTCGGGATCACGCTCATCTTCCTACGCTTCATCCTTATGCGTAAGCTCGACCCGATCCGTACGCTGCAGGAGGTCGCTCAATTCATCACGGAAGGTGACCTGGAAAGTGCCGCTCATCGCCTACGCGACCTGAAGGCGGGGGCGAACGACGAGATCCATGCCCTCGCCGTATCGATGAAAGACATGAATGACATGCTGAGTACGATGATCGGCGAGATCAAGGAGACCTCTACGTTGATCACCCGTACCAGCGAGACCATCGACTCGAGCTCCCAGGAGGTCCTCGATGGATCACGTCAGATCGCGCACACGATGACGGAAATCGCCGTCGGTACTGAGAGCCAGACCCACGTCACCCACTCCCTCAACGAGGAGATGAACGCGTTCGCCGACCTGATCCGGAGCACGGACGAGGTCAGTCATGACATCAACACGGCGACGGTTGAGATGGACGAGCTGACGCGAGAGGGCCGTTCCCACATGCATCGGTCCGTCGAGCGGATGAACGTCATCCATCAGCATGTCCAAGATTCGACGCATCAGGTACAGGAATTGAATCGACAATCCGAAGAGATCCAAGGTCTCATCTCCATCATCCGTGATATCTCCGAGCAGACGAACCTGCTCGCCCTGAACGCCGCGATCGAAGCAGCACGCGCGGGTGAACAAGGGAAAGGATTCGCCGTGGTCGCCTCGGAGGTAAAGAACCTCTCCATGCACGTCGCGGATAACGTCAGTCAAATCTCATCGATCGTTAACAACGTTCTCGTCAGTACGCGTTCAATGGAAAGAAGCTTCACTGAAACAGTCAATGAGACAGAAGCGGGTAAAAAATCCATCCTCGAAACAGATCAGTCCTTCAGTCGATTGACGGAACACGTCGAGGTCGTCTCTCAGTCCACGAAACACATGGCACTTCAAATGCAGAACGTGCTGCAATCCGAGAACCGCATCCGTCACGCGTTAGGTGAGATTGCATCGGTCGCTGAGGAACATACTGCCGGAAACGAAGAAGTCGCTGCTGCATCGGAACAGATGATTGGTACGATTACATCCTTACATGATTTAGTTATCACGCTGAACAAAACGACTGATATTTTGGAAAAAGGAACCAATCGATTTAAGATTTAATTTTTATTAACTTCTATATAAAAAGCATCCCTTTCGTAGAATTTGAAATGAATCCTGAATGGTGGACACTTAATAAAAGACCCCATTCGGGTTTTTTGTGTTTAAAGGTATCTATATACTGTGCCTATTCAATTTAGATGCGAGAACTATTCATGAGCAAACGCGACTTTAATCCAGATCAAACCAGACAACTTGAAATGGATCTTCACATAGCCTCTGTATTAGATCGTACAATTCAATATAAAGGAGAATTTAGCTGTTAAGCGACCGATACAAACCATTGAGGAAAGCGGCTTTGGGCTGGACATGATTGGTAAGCAAACGAAGAACTAAGCGTTAAAACGGTGGTGGAAGATAGATCGCATTTATGGAGTGAGCGACGTGGAATGATGGCACATCATGTATCTACAAGCTTCCATACGGAACCCGCCCTTCATACAACGAATAAATTCGCAGAACGACTCCAAGCGAATGTTCGCTAGAAGCCATGATACCTTCCAATCAAGGATTCCATTATACGCATTCTGCTTATCAAACACGTATAAGTTAAGATGGGAATGCTTCAATCCATATCCCGTAGAGAAAAACTGCCTGGATAATGCCCAGATGAAGTCGTTCTTTGGGCACTTGAAAGATTATGTCGATTATTAATTAGTATCTGACCTCGATGAGGTTTGTGCCATGGTCGATGGTTACATTGATTATTACAATACAATGGAAACTACAAAAGATGACTCCGGTACAATACCGAAGCCATCTCATATCAGCTTGAAACGTTAAGGGTGCTTTTATTGAACTTACATTTTTTTCTTGAGAACGACTTATTTGAAGCTCATTTTTATAGGAACTCTAAACATGAATTATAAAATTAAAATGATTTCTATACAAAATCAGAATCATTTTATAAAATCATAATCAACGAGCACACATCAATTTCATATAGTACCTAAAGTTCAATCTGAAACTCCTTCATGATTTTTCTTACACGAAGTATGAAAATTAATTATTATCGCTCAGCTGTAATTGCTTTTCGATTTCTAATAAATTAAATCCATGAATTTTTACTTTCTCACCATTGTCTTTTTCAACAATCGTTAATGGAGTACCTATTCCATCCTCTGATTTAAATGCATCAAACTTTTCTTTACTCTCATAAATGTTGACATTAGTGTAATTTAATCCTTTCTCTAACATAAATTCCTTTTGCAATTTACAAAACGTACAATTTTCAGATGTATATACTGTAATTTTCATTTTTATTTTTCTCCTTTTTAATTAAACTACTTCTTTTTTTGATTTATTATAAATCTCCCAAAATCCTGGAGTTGAATTTACATCGTACTGTTTAATCGAGGTTATTAATTTATACTTCAGTTCTTGTGAGAGATCATCTTTATTCTGATTTGTCGTGAGTGACAAAGATTTTTTTATTTTGGGTTCAAACATAGTAATGATTTTTTCAAGAGCAAGATCATCATTTTTTGATTTCGATACTAATTCGTATAGATCCATTTTAATCAATCCTTTTTATGCGTCTGTATTACGCTTGATAGTTGACTAATTACGACTTCAAGATTTTCAATTTTCTTTTCAAATCTCATGAATAGATACATAGTAATCACTATAGGAAATCCAAAATTTCCAAGTATTGAAATCCATTGTGGTAACTCAATTACCGTCATTCAAGTGTTCTCCTTTCAACTAAATTTAAATGAGAATGTATGTTTTCTAGCGCTTTTTTTCTAGTTTTTGATACAGTCTGCTGAGACTTGTTGAGCTTTTTAGCGATTTCAGTATCTGATAGTCCATCAATGTAGGATAAACTAATGATTTTTTTTTGAGTTTCTGTTAGTAGAAGAATTGCCTGTAGTAATTTCTCGTCTCCGACATATTTTTCTAAATTCTCATCATTTATTATTTGTTCAATATTGATATGGGCCTTATCATCAACTATTAAATCTTTAATTGATAATTGATCATCTTCTTTTAAATTAGAATCAGCGATCAACGGAAATCTACTATTTACAAGTCTTATTTTCTTATCAAAATTAATTGCACTAAAGTATATAGTCTGAGATATAAATGAGATAAATCGAACGTTAAAATAAAATTTTTTGAACGATTCATCAATTTTATTTTTATTATTCTCATTTGGATTCTCAATAACATTTAGTAAAAGCTCTTGATTTTCGATGTTATTTAAAAAATTTTTAATAATTTTGTTATTTAAAAACTCTTGATTAGCATCAAAAAATTCAACTATTTTCTCATCTAAACTGTTTAATCTATCTTTATCCATAGTTTCCCCCAAAGAAATAAAAACGTATGTTCTTATATTAACGAAAAAAAATTATTCTTTACAGTAGTTGCTAATTTTTTCAGATAAGTTACTTGAATCTTTTATGAGCTCAATGATGAAACTTCTTTCGGTCTCGCTTAAATTTTCACTTAAGCATTTTGAGAAAAAAGCTTGTGTTTTTCGACTTTCACAAAAGCATTTTAAAATCAATTCACTTGTCTCTTTCACAAAGCCACCTCCAACTTATTACTTTTCTAAATATAAAGATTTAATCATTGTCTTCTCAATAAACTCTATAGTTGTATGATTTATCAAAATTTCGAATACTTCTTTTGTAGAAATAGTTCTAGTAGCTTTTTTCTCATATTCCTCAATTAAAATTGCTAAGGATCCAGCTACAAAAGGAACTGCCATTGAAGTACCACTCATTTCGATAAACTCATTATTCAAGGAGTTTGAATAAATATTTACCCCTGGAGCATATACATCTACGAATTCATTTGAATTTGAAAAATCAGCTATATTTTTAATTGATTCATCAATTGCACCAACTGAAATCACTTCTTTAAAAGAAGCTGGATACCGATATTCCATCGTAGTCAAATCTCCATCACCATCGTTTCCAGCTGCTGCAACAACAGTTATTCCTTTTTTATCAACTTGTTTGATAAGATCATGTAGCTTTTTATCGTACTTTCGAACTCCTAATGATAGAGAAATAATCTTGACACGTTCATTATTATCACCTCGCCAATTCATTGCATATTTTAGTCCTTCAGAAAGAAGTTCAAGTGAACCTTTTCCACTACCATTTAACACCTTTACTATCAGTAAAGATACTTTGGGAGCAATACCTTGAATGCCATAATTATTGTTAGATCCTGCAATTATTCCAGCTACATGTGATCCATGACCATTTGTATCTCCATAATTATTTGTATCTCCATTGAACTCTTCGGTGAAATTATATCCATCAATCACTCTGTCTTTCAGATCTAAGTTCATCACGTCACAACCGGTATCTAAAACTGCAATGACTATTCCTTCTCCGTAGAATCCTTTTTGCCATTTTGTTTCGATTCCTACAGACAACACACTTGGTGACACATAATCTTTTTTAGCCAATTAATAACCTCCATAAATTGCCTTTAATAACCTATAAAGAGGTATTAAGAAGCCTTATAACAACTTTTTATTGGAATTAAATTAAATAATTATGTATTTTTATTTTATTTATGTTTTTTATGATATGAAAATTTTTGTTAATAAATTCTTCTCAGAAATAATCATCTTCTTCAATTTATTATTTAAGCTCTCAAAAAGTAAAAAGTGACACATCAGCTGTAAAGTTAAACTAATCAATGAGCAGTGGCCCCTTGATTAAAACGTTAGTTAAAGTTATCGATATATTGTAGTTACTCAGTTTAAATAGGAGAACTATCCATGAACAGATTTATCATTAATACAGATCAACGCAAACAACTTTCCACATCGCCTTCATATCAGATCGCAAATTTTCAAAGGAGAATTTAAAATTCGAGCGATACTTTCGAATCCAGTTGGTAAGCGCCGATACAATTTGTTCTTTACCCTGTAACATGATTGCTAAGTAAACAACAAACGAAGTAGTGAAAGTATGGTTCACTACAATTTATATATGGATAAAAGAGTTTTAATGATAAATGTGAAAGATTCAACTTTGACGTTAACCGAAAAAGGAAGCTTCCATCGGATGAAGCCTTGGGAAATCTGAAGTACGAACTAAGTACCTTACAGCAAAGAACAAATTTATGGTTTTAAAAGAGAAATGAAGAATTTAAAATAATGACGTGTGATCACTATATGACCATTATATTTTTTACGAAGGCAATCATTTAACCGATTGCCAAGGCTCTGTATATGCTCATTAAGGTCAATCGCAAGAATTATTTGGCACTAGCATATTTCTCCTTGCTTGAAGAATGCGATGAAGATCCGTAGGCAGAGCATTTTGCATAAAATGTCTATAGCGACATATAACACTGAGAGTGGATCAAACGACTCAAACCGTCAGCTCGATCAGAGAAATAGTAAGATATTTGCTATAGACAACACTTATCTTCGTATTGACTTTATCCAAGTAGTTTATCTCTCTTATTTGAAAGATTCCGCACCCTTGAAATGATGGCATATTATGAATCTACAAACTTTTATATGAAACCTGCATCATACAAGGAATATACTCGTAGAATGACTACACGAGAATATATGCTACTCGCAATTCATAATACATTCCAATGAAGTTCAAATACCTATCCTGCTTATTAATCACGCATTCATGAGTTGGAATGTTTATATACATGTCGCATACAGAAAACTGACTGAATAATGTCCTGATCCAAGTATTCTTTGGGTGCTTTAAAGATGTTTCGATTAGTAATTAGTAGCTAATCTCGATGAAGTATAACTATGATTGTTGCATCTATTGATTATTACAGTAACGAACGAAAATAATGGAAACGACAAAAGATGACTCCGGTACAATACCGAAGTCATCTTAATGGCAGCTTAAATCAATTCAAATACTTTTTCTAAACTCTAAAGTTCAGTTTAGTTACTACATTTTAAAAGTGTTTCGAAAAAATCTAAATTTGGGATTTATATAAAATTGTCGTGTTAGTAAATTAAAGGTTTTTTTACTCTACTCATTAATCAAAATTTTTAAAGAAGCACCATTTCACGAAATTCTTTTTTTATGGAATATCGATATTTTAGTCCTATTCATAAGAAATATTAATTAGTTAAAAATAATCATCTTCTTAAATAATTCAAATAGTATAACCTTTATTTTTACACTTATGTGTTACTATATACTAAATACTAAAATTAATTTAGTAATAAAAGGAGGTTTCATCATGACAAAAAATCTTGGGTGGATTTCTATTGGGATAATTATTTTTACTTTAATTACATTTAGCGTACTTCCAGTCAACGGATTTTGGGGAACAAATTATTTAATTGGTGGTATGCTGTTAGCTTTATTAACTGCTATGTTTAGTAAAAAAGGTATCGGAAAAAATCTTGCTTTTATAGCAATGGGTATTCTTTTACTTCTATTTGTATTATCAATTTTAGGATTTTTAGGAATCCTGTAATATTTTATTAAATATAAATCCTAGTACATTAGATGACCACTAATACTAGGATTTATATTTATATTCAATCGATTAATTAATTTGAGAAATTTTTATTTTTTACAGTTTAGTCAATGTAGCATGACCTGTCGCATTTTGACTGTAACTTGTCAATCGAAGATACAAATAATCCTTTTTAACTTTAATATTTGACTGATTTAACGATTGCCCTGGCTGCAAAAACCACTCTTTAACTGGTTCATCGAATCCTGCCACGTCTACAATATGAACACCCATTACTGCATTTGAACTTGTATTCTTAGCAGAGATTCGTGCCAGACCGTTTGTAAAATTCATTTTTGTTCCATTGACCACTCTATCTCCAATAGCGATAGAAATTCCGTTACTTGATACTAAAGCCTCTACATCATTTTTATTCTTTTCCATTTTTTTATCTCCTTCTCCTTTTTTTTATTAGCAAACAAAGCACATTACTGCTTCTACTACAGGTGTATTAAATGTTTTACCTGCTGCTTGAGCACAGTCACATAATCTTTGATCACAGTAACAGTTAGGGTAACTTACACCTCGTTTTGTATAACAGCAATCATGTGTTTTACAGCAATTATCTAGTCCATTAATTCCTTTTTTAGTTGAAGTACAAGCTGACGAACCACCACAAGCTTGACCACACCAAATATAACCTCCAGCTAAACAGCCATCAAAAACACCATTTGCCTCTACATCTCCATTTAACATTCCAGGTACATAATCTTGATAAAAAGGAAACTCACTTTCTTCTTTATCATTTTTTTCTTTATACAAGGCGATTAATTCTTGATCAAAAGTCGATTCTGAAAACTTAATATAATTTTCGCTTCGAGCAGTATAATTATTCAATGTAACTTCATCATTATCTTCGTTATAATATTCACCTACAAAAAAGTCATTTTGAGTCGATAAATCATTATTTCGATATCGAGTAATATAACGAATCTTTACATTGCTGGCCACTTCAAAATAAATCGATTTTGCAGTTACAACATCTTCTTCTTTTTTCGCATCAAACTCAATTGCTTGAATGACTTTTACTTCTTGAGGATTAAATTCAAATTTTTGTTTATGATTCATTTCTTCAATTAGATTTTTTAACTTCTTATTTTCTTTGATGTCATGTAGAATAAATTTAATTTCTTGTTCTTCTAACCGTTTACCGATAAGCATAAATTAACATCTTCCCTTCATTTTATTATCAGCTGATATTATAGAAAGAAGTTTATAGTAGAACATATACAACCTATTACATCTACTTTTTCTTATTTATTAATGTTTAAAGTCTTTCAACAAATGTCAGATCAAGTTTTTGTACTCATATTAAAAATATAACCAAGCTATTCTCATTCAAAATAAATCAAAAAATGACTTAATCCGATTATGAACTGAACCCCGAATGATAAACACTTATAAAAAAGTGTATCATTCGGGGTTTTTCGTGTGCATACGAATCGCTATAATGAACCTATTCATTCAGACGGGAGAAACAACCATGAGTAAAATCACCTTCACTATGACTCAAATCAACCAGCTCGAAGAAAATCCGAACGTCGCTTCCGTATCAGAACGTTCAATCCAGTACACGGCCGAGTTCAAGGTCAAAGCTGTACGTGAGAATATGGAAGGAAAAGGACCTCAACAAATCTTCACGGAGGCTGGATTCGACCTGACGGTGATCGGGAAACGAAAAGCGCATTCCGCGTTGATTCGCTGGCGCCAAACGTTCCGAAAAGACGGAGAGGAGGGTCTCCGGAACGACAAACGTGGAAAGGCTCTGGGAGGCGGACGCCCGAAGACAGACGAGTCGATGGAGAGACGGTTGGCGAAGGCAGAGGCACGGATCAAATACCTGACGGCAGAGAACGAGCTCTTAAAAAAGCTAGAGCAGTTAGAGGGGCAGGCGAAACGTACGAACTGACACCAGCAGAGAAATATCAGGCCATCAACACCGTCATCCGCATCGCACAGATTAAGAATCTCGTCTGCCCACTATGTGAGATTGCCGGAGTGACCGCAGTGGCTATTACGCTTGGTTGAACCGTGCCGAGGCGGATTCCCTTCGGGAAGAGCATGATTATCTAGATGCGACACTCCTCAAGAAAATCCATGATAGCCACAAAGGCAAAGTCGGTTATCGGAGGCTGTACATGGAGGTGTTCGCTACCCTCGGTTTCCCGATCAACCATAAACGGATTCTTCGGCTGATGCGCAAATATAACACCGTGACCAAAATCCGGAGGATGAACTCTTATCACAAGCTCTCTCGGGCGACGCACGCCGCGTCGTGCCGAACCGATTGAACCGCGAGTTCCCGGCAGAGCGAGCCCGGGAAGGTATTCGTGACCGATATCACCTACCTCCCTATCGCCTCCGGCGAGAACGTCTATCTGTCTTGTGTGAAGGACGTCGCCACACGCGGGATCGTGGCACACCAATTGTCCACGAGTCTTCACATGGACCTCGTCTTTCAGACGATGAAAAAGCTCGAAGAGCATCTCCAAGAGAAGCGACATCCCGAGGCGATGATTCATTCAGACCAAGGCTTTCACTACACCCATCCGAGCTACCAGCGACTCATTGGCGACCTCGGACTGGTTCAGTCCATGTCCCGTCGGGGCAACTGTCTCGACAACGCACCGATCGAATCGTTCTTCGGTCATTTGAAGGACTATGTCACCAACCGTTCGTGCGAATCAATCGAGGAGGTCCGAGAGATAGTCGGGGACTACATCAGCTATTACAACTGCGAGCGCGGTCAATGGAACCTAAAAAAGATGACCCCGAAACAATATCGGAACCATCTGATCGCAGCGTAGAAAACTTGGTCTTTTTATTAAACTGTCCATTTTACGGGGCTCAGTTCATTAAAAAGGACAAGTCATTTTTGATTTATACTTATTTAAATAAATGGAATTCTTCTTTCAATCGTTCTCAAATATTTTATAGAAATCCATGTGCATATACTTAAATAGATCAAAGTAACAAATAAATTTATAATAATTATTTTGATGGTAAATTGAGTATCAAAATAAAAAATATGTGGCCATGGAATTAATTTCCCACCCGTCAACCCCTCTGATCCACAGTACATAATTACTATTAGTAAAGACACCTCAACACTTTTAAAAAGTATACTACTTAAAAATGAAGTAATTGATAGTATCAAGGACTGAGTAAATAATAATAAAAATAAGCTGATAAAAGAAAAACTTTCGCTCTTAATACAAAATATAGTAACTAAAATAATGATCAATAGTGAAAATAGGCTTATAAAATAAGCATTATATTTAGCAATTTTTTGACTTGGTAGTTGAATCATTATTTCTTCTGAATTTTCATGATAGAGACTGTACACTAAAAGTGACGACCATAATGAAATTGACGGAACAAAAATGATCTGAAGAACTAAAAAGAACTGTGCATCAAATTTAGAGTTATAGAAACCTAAAAGATAAATCATTAATGATAAAGCTATAATAATAGGAATATAAAAATTAAAGCCAATACTTTTAATTTGAAATTTCACTAAACTGTTCACCACCTAGCTCTTTAATAATAGATACATAACCATCTACAAAACGAGGATTTACTGCTACCGCGCCTCCTGGATTTTCTGTAGAAATAATTTTCACTTTTATTGTATCTATATTGATCTCATCAACTTCAATAACCATATATTTATTTAATATTTCATTTAAACTATCATGATTTATTTTCATTTCCCAAACTAACCCTTTCGCATAGCTAGCAAGCGCTTGGGGGGTTGATTCAACAAGTAATTTCCCCTCTTTAATGATCCCTACTTTTGTACATAAAAATTCAATATCTTCTACAATATGCGAAGAAATAATTACAGTTTTTTCTCTAGAAAGTTCCTTCAATAAGTTTCTAAAACGTATTCTTTCGTAAATATCTAATCCAGATGTCGGCTCGTCAACTATGATAATTTGAGGATCAGTTAAAAATAATTGTGCAATCCCAAGTCTTTTTCTCATTCCACCAGATAAATTTCCAACTTTTTTAGTTTTTGATTCAAGTAAATTTACTTTTTTTAGTACATAATCAATTCTCTTTGCTCTTTCATCACTATTTTTTAACCCTTTAAGTATTGCAATATGATTTAAACAATCTTGTACAGTTGCTTTCGGGTATAAATTAAAATCTTGTGGAAGATAGCCAATCAGATTCCGAATGTCTTTAATCTTCTTAGGTTTTATACTAAGATCATCTGAATGCTCTAAGTCAATCGTTCCATTATCAACACTAATAATGCCTGCAATAGCTCTCATCAATGTTGTTTTTCCAGCACCGTTTGGTCCAATTAACCCGTATATTCCTTCAATATTTAGTGAAACATCATCTAAAATACTTTTTTTATTTTTGATTTTTGAAATGTTTTTAATATAAATCATTTGTTACCTCCTGATTTAATCAATTGATTTTTTAATTGATACCATGTGAGTTCTTTGTTCATCATTAAATCGTTCCATCTTCTTAATAATCTTGCAGCTTTGTCATCATCACTTGTGCTAATAAAGTTGATTATTTCTTCAATATATTTTTTATTTTTTTTAGATTCATTGTCATATACTTCACTGATCCAAAAATCACCTTCCGAATACTCTTCTTTTGCTATTTTATGCATTTTATTAATGTAATTTGTTGTTAAGACATTAAATATGATTGGAATATTGTCATTTTCGGTATAGTTATTTTGTATTTTCCATGTCATAGCACCTACGAGTTGATATGAAATATCTTTGCTCATGATATCAAAAGTTAATTTATTGTGATGTTCATAAGGACTTACTAAAATAAATAGATTTTTGTTTTTTTGGTACCACATAGTTTCTGTAGGTAAAACATCATTTGCGCCTCTTCCAGGTACAATATAAATATTTTCAGGAAATTTATAAGCTTTTTTATGAAAAACTTGATTTATAAGATTAAATGTCTCTCTTAATTTGTCAATGTATTTAGCTATAGTCTCAATATTATTTTCCCAAGTAATCGGGTACACAACACGATAATTATTAATGGTTTTGTCTTTGAGCTCACCATAAATAATGTTTATCCCGCTATCACTTGTTATTTGATACGTATTATTGTTTTTTTCTCCAAGACTATCCATTAATTGAACGTTGCCATTCAATTTTAAATTGAACTTTATTTTTGATGTATCATACACTGATAATCGCATATTTGAATTGTAAACACTTTTCATTGCAGGATTTACTGATTTTACAGGGTACCACGAGAAATAAAATGGTAAGTATGCATGTGATGCTTTAGCTTCCATAAACGGAGATGAACTACCTTTATAATTAATAACAATGGACTTTGTCGGTCTATCTAAGTAAATTTTTAAAAAGTCCTTATCTTGCTTAAATCTAACTACTTTTCTCTCCTCATCTTTTATAGAAGATACAGAAAATTGATGATATAAAGAAAAAACTTTTTCACCCTTTTCTTCGTCTTTAAAGTAAATCTTCACTTCGCTTTTTAACTGATTCTCAATGCTCAATTGAATATCGTATTGTTTAATGTCGTAATCAAAGTTCTTTAACGAGTTTACTTTTTCAGGAGTATAGTTGTAATAGTAATCCAACTCGTTGATATTTCTTTTGTTAAATTTTTCAGGTGTAATTTTTTCATTTTTTTGAAAATTTGAAAATCCTACTACTAACACCGGTATAATGAGCGTTAGTGCTAAACTTTTTTGGAATTTAAAAAACGAATACGAATTATTAAATAATTTGATTGCTATTAATAGAAACAGCATTAACGTCCAAACGTATTTATTTGTTAGATCTCCTTGCGGAAATAAAAACCCGCTTAATGCGTTGTAAGACATTTGAGGATTATCAATTCCAAGATGAATAAAGGCAGGGATCTCTTTCACGCCGAGTATATTAAAAAATGGTTCTAAAACATAAACGTTTGTAGGAGAAAGGACCAGCCATATTAAAATTAGTACGGAATAATTAATTTTACTATTTGAAATTTGTCCGATGTAAAATCCAATTAAAGAAATAATTAAATTTGGGAAGAACCAATACAGCATAATAAATTTGATTGAGTTAACGTAGATTTCTGATTCTCTGTATCCTGAAAAATAGAATATCATCAATATTATCAGTGTAGATCCTACTGAGAATAAGATGTTATTTACAAATACAAAGAAATAATTTGAAATACTTTTGACACTTATACTATTAGGTATCGAGCTAAAAAAGTTATTAATATCTTCTTTTGTTTCAGTAATTGCAGCATGATAACCTAAAAAAACAAATACTAGCATGCTCCCCTGTATTAAGAAAGACGACAATTGTAGAAAGTTCCCGGGGTTAGAGATCTCGGACAACGTGTATGTATAGATCATTATTGATAGATAGATAAAGCCAAAAAGTGAAGATACGATAAATAATGGATTTTTGTAATTAATCTTTGAATAAAATACGAATGAATTTATGATTTTCTTCAAATTATTCACACCTTCTATATGAAATTAGTATAATAAGACCTTTCTAATTATTAGAAAGGTCTTATATCATTAATCTGTAATCTTTACAGTTCCGCGGATATCTTTAGAACTATATTCTGCCCATGCTTCTGCGTAATATGTGGATGGTGCTGGAGAAAATGATGATTTTACCTCTGTAACAGGGCGAGCATAGCTAGTATGAACAGTTGGATCAGGTAAAACTACAATACTTTTTTTAGCGTATCCGATTAATTGGAATGGTCCTCCACCGCTATTAGTTACTGTCATACGTGACGAGCCATCGTGAATATTAATTTTTCCGCCCTCAGCACTTGCTGTATAGTTTAGTGATGCTGTAGATGTTGCTGCTGAAACACTCGTTGTTGCTAGTAAAACTGCCAATGCACCTAGTGCTAACATTTTAGGTGCAGTTTTTTTGTTGCTAACTGCTAAATTAACCATTTGTCTATTTCCTCCTTTTAGTTTTTATAAGAACGTTGTCTTATGTCTTAAAAAGAGGTAATTTATACGATAATAACAACTTGCTGATTAAAATGTCGTTTTTAATTTTTTATTACATTAAACTAATGGATTTGTTTCTTTAGTATCTACTGGTGAAGTTTTAGTCATTGCAGATTCAATTTCAACTGAAAGTTTCTTCTCATTTTTTCTTTCCTCTTGATCTAAAATAGTGACAGTTTCTCTTGAACGATCATTTAGCCACTCGATTTGAATTTCCCTTAAAAAACTAATCAATGTAGCCACACGATCTGCATACAAATTAAAAAATGGCTCACAAATTTTTAAGATAGCATGTATCACTAAGGCGGCAAAAAAATAGATTACAAAATATAAAGCTAATGTTTCATTAGTGACTTGCCCCTTATTGGAAAGAGTCGAAATTAAGGTGACGCCTAGAACGACGAATGGAAAAGCGACACCTAACTGTTTCTGATTTCCATCTCGCTCTTCAGTTAATGTTTTTATAAGTACATCAAGTTGAGCACTGTTAACTATACTTTCTTCATTTAACTGTTTTTTTAATGCTATTTTGTATTCCTCATTCTTATTTACAAAAAAATCTGTTTCTCTTTCTAAATAATTAAAGTAACGATATGTTCCTATCGCAAAACCAGCTGGTAGTATCCATGAGACAAGAAGTACAAAATAATTAGATAATAGTGGGATAAGAAGAATGCTCACTAAAAAACCACATAATAAAAGAATACTAAATAAAAACTCTTTCGTTTTAAATCTCTCTTTAGTCTTTGGATTGTAATTATTTTGATGGAATATAATCAGTTTTCGCATTTAATCAGCTCTCCTTGCACATGTATTTTTAAGTTCACATTTAAGTAGATTGTTTGACGATTAATTAAACCATCTATCATTCTGACTACTTGCACTCCTAATTGATGAATCGGCTGATCGATAGTGGTAATATCGATTGCTTCAGTAATCAATTGATTATCAAATCTGTCACAGCACATTTTTTTGGAATCTTTATCTTTAACAGTCTCGCTTGGTGAATGATTCCTGCTGCCACATAATCGTTTCCGACTAAAATTACTCTAATGGATATACTTATAAAATACATTTTTACGACTTTTTCCAACACTGCTATCTGAATTTCTTAAACAAAGCGCTACGCTTTGATATCTACTCTCCTAAAGGTGATTCATGGCTAGTTCAATTCCATCGGAATGATCAATGTATATTTGAGAATGATCTCCTTCCGACCACTCACATGATACTATCGAACCGAATTTACTGATTTCCGGCAAGGCTGATGCTGAAGTCACTATTGAAGCAACCATTAGCCCATCAATTTGTTTGTATCGTAATTGGTCAAACGAATGGCCTCTAAAACAGCTTCTCTTTTTGCTCTGTTACACAAAGATGATTATTTAGTACGCGTGGTACAGTGGATCGTGATACGATAGCTAATCAATCAATTTTTGTTATTTTTTCCATTAGACCCCTTTCTCGTGTCAATTTTTTGGTATTTTAATCATATCAAAAATGCGAGACACTATATCAATTAAAATATCTAAAAAACAATGGACGAATAACGTTCCGATACCACTTGATCCATTTAAAACGCGATACAAAAGACTGTACACTCTCCGCATGTCTTTTTTATTGCCAGCTTCCAGCTTGTTCGCTTGCTAAGTTTAATCATAAATTCATCATTAAGAACAGCAAGTAAAGAAGAGCATATATACAAAGCAAGTCCACAACTTATTATCAATATCCCAATAAAAAAATAATAATCAGCTAGTAGATCGATTCTCTGAATCAATCTCATTCGTAATATGAATATTTAATCCATCTACTAACAAACAAATAATGAAAATATGTATAAAACTTAACAGATTAGATATACCTTGTTTAATTAGACCATTGGTAAAAATCAGTTCACTCCCTATTGTGAACACTCAAAAACCAATACTCATTCCTATATTTCGCTCTAATGCGATATTCAGTGTATCTCAAGGTGCTATGTATACGTGGAGAGTGGAGAACATCAGAAGGAAAGAAAGTCAGACTACATGAGTTATACGATTCAGAAATCCAAAAATGGTCGCTTGATAATATTTGCGAGAAAGTAAGACAAGTTCCGGGAACGTTGATTAAAGCTGCTGCTGCTGGAGATATCACTATCTGTATGAATTTTGATAGCGAACATGTAGATTTGGAAGTTGTAAGAAAAGTAGGAAAGTTGATTGGCGCTCGTAATATCATTGCGATGATTGATCGAATTGATACGGCTACTATGTGTGGTCAAAATCTGAAGAAAAATGAGGATAATAATTTATGGTATCAAAGCAAAGGTTATATGGCTGCAGGATCCTAATACAATTGATCGCCTCATGCATAACATTCGATCGATTGGTTTCAACGAATCAAAGATTTGGAAGTTGACTTCATTTGTTTCACTTCGTGAAGCGCACTACTTGAAACAATTAAAGTCTCGAGAAATCATACCTTTTAGTTTTGTAAATGAAACTAAAATCAGAACACACTTTAAAGCCTCTAATCCTGAATTAGTATTAACATAAGCTCATTACCATTCAAAGGAGGTGATAATATGGATCGAATTCCTTATGTGGATACAGACTCTACATTAACTGTTAGAGTGGAATTGCAACATGCAGCAGATGTGTTTTTAATAGATAGCATCAACTATCAACATTATAAAAGCGGCCGACGTTTTAAGTACTTTGGCGGTCACCAAACAAAATCTCCAGTAACCATATCTGTACAAGGCGCTGGAAGGTGGTATTTAATCGTCAACGGAAATACAAGGTATAATTATCAGTTCTTTTAACAAATAATCTATAACTACGGTTTTCTCATAGAAGTAGACAGTCGAACGAATAAAACTGCCTACTTCTATGATTTTTCTGGTATTTCATTAATAAGTAATTTCGCTTTCGTTCCATCAACAAATCCGATTTTGGAAAGTAAAACAGAATCACTCTCATTAGACTTTGAATACAATTCTTCGATTTTCTCATTCCATATGGTGTGATCTTCATCAGTCATCACCATAAAAAGTCTTCTCATAAATAATAAGTGAATTATTAATCTCTTATCGTAATGAAATCGTCTTAGTTCTTCTATGTACAGTTTGTCATTCTCATGTTCTTTTGGAATCAAGTTGAAATTAGTACCGTAAATTTTACCTGTATGCGATACTACGTTTCTTAAGTGTCTTAATGAATCAATCCAGCTTGCTAATAAATCGCCTAATAGCCTATTTTCTTTGGCATTCGAAGTCATTTTTCGAGCCACAAGAGTTTTATACTGAGGAATCAATAAGCTATAGAATGTTGAAAGACTACCTAAAGTCATTAAATCAAACAATAACCAGACTGGTGTAGCACCATAATTCTGTTCATGATGTTTAATCGCTTCATGCTTTTGTTTATTAGCTTGGATCGTTTTATAGAAATTTTCATATAATTTATTAACTCTAACTACTCTCTCCTTCTTAGTTCTAGAACGTTTCCCTTTCTCCTCGAAATAAATATCTTCATCTAAATAAAATTGAGCAGGTTGAAAATTATCTGATTGATAATTTTGAGCTAATATATCGATAATGGAAGACCGCAAGAATACTTCTAGTCTAGAAATCAAGTCGTGTAGCCAACTTCTTAAGTAATGATCGTAACTATAAGTTGCTTTCACCGCAGTAAAGCTTTTTTCAATGCCTTTACCAAATAAATCATTTGAATAATATTTGAACGTGTAATAATTTACTTTTCTTAAAAAATCCTTACATTCATTCTCTTCTTCCAATGTGAAAGACATATTATCTCTTTTCAATTTTTCAATCATTTCTTCTATTGAATAAGGAGATTTCATAAGAAGCTTTGTTTTTTGTGGTTGATCAAAATAAAAATTAATTTTGTCAATGTCTCTTACATCGTAAAGCTCATCTGTATAAAATAATTGTTCAACATCTACAAATTTAATTTTTTTGGAATTATCCATCTTTAAAAAACTCCGCCTTGAATTTTGACATAAAAAAAGGCCAACTGTGTTTCGCATTGTTAAGAGGCGTTAGTTGACTGCTGTTACTTTTATTATACTTTTATTCAATCAAAAATCAACTGTTTTATTTGTTAGATACTTTTTACGTTCAAAAAATTGTGTATTTAAAATCACACTATTTCTAAGTACATAAAATTTTAAGCTGTTCATGAGATCATAATAAAATCAGCTATTTTAAACTAACCTTTTATTAGCATACACTATTATTAAACTTCTAGAAAATAAAAAATAGCTTAATTTTTCGACATCGAAATGTATACTTTAATTTATCTTATCATTTTTTGATTAGATATTTGAATTATGCTATTTTATATGCCTTTGTATTCTTTATTAATTTCTGTTTGTATAAATAAATAAGATTCTTATGCACAAAAAATGTACAACCCTTTTCATGAATAGACTATGATACCTATTTATCAGATAAGGGGAATTTTATAATATATATTCACATATAGAAGATAAGTAATTTTGGTCTAGTATCAATAATACATCTACCGATCATTCAAGTAACATTAAAGAAACGGTGCTTGTTTCCTTTATCAAATATATGAAAGACTCACGGTACCCCATATTATCAAAGATAAAAAAATCATTTGAAAAACAGCTCATAATAATTAAAAGATCGCATTTAGATTTACTCTTATTGGTCTATGAATTAGTTGGTAAGGTGGTCGTTGATTTCGATGTTTTGGCTGACCCATTTGACTTTGTGCAAAGCAATATAACTTCTGATGATTTGAATTCAGTAAATTCCTGAATTTATTCCCCATTGCTTCAACGCCATATCTACCTAGATCGCCCCAAGCTAAAAACACAGTATCAGCCCACTCTATCGCTTCTTCGATTGCCTTCTCATTAATAGTATCATTGATAAAGTGATCTTCATTAAGAGCTTGAGAGTCGGGATTGATAATTGGGCTCATATTGACAATTGTAAGACTACCCGCCTTAAAATACTTTTGCGCATATTTTGTCATAAATGTTACTGTTGGATCGCTAAATCTTTCATTAGCATGACTAGGATTCATCATAACTACGCTAACTTTCTGACACTCCTCATTCGTCTTCCACTTAATATGTAAACTATATCTTTTTATCCCGTCTTTACTAAAAATAGCCTTATGTTGCGCATTTTGAATGCTTAACTCCTGATCCTTGCTTTGCAAGTCTATTTCAAATGTACTTCCTTGTTCATGAATCCATTTTTGTAACTCTTCGTAAAATTTAGCTTCTGTCATATTATTAGATAATCGAACAGAACCCTCTAATAGCAGCCGATTCATCATTTTTCTCCTTTGATTACGAACTATCATAATATATTAATATTTCAGTTGCCTTAAGAATTTTTTGATTAAATAATCCCTTTGAGATTACCTATAATACAAAAGAAGCTTTTTTAACGGTATGGAAATTCCGCATTGCTTCATTCTGCCAATTCTTTGATCATATAGTTTTTTTATTATTTCTTTGCTTTGAGTAATGCTTTCGTGATGAATTCGTTTATGACAAACTGGGCAAAGCATTACAATATTAGCAGTTACATCTAAGCTATACTCGAATTCGTCTTGAAACTCCATTGGTATTAGATGATGTGCTTCGACATAATTTTTATTTGTCACTTTAGAAATAAAGTTCTGGTGTAATGCATCGTATTCACAAGTATAGTCGGAAGCAGTTAAAGCCTTTTTGACAATAGATTTACTTCTGACCCACTTTTGATTTGATTTCATATTATTTATTCTGATCCGTTGAACTGGAATATCTTCATCTTCAGGATCACGATGTGGCAGTTCAATACGTTCCATTGCCTCTTGATCCTCTAATTTGCCTAGGGATGTAAATGTGATTTCTTTGGATAAAAGTAAGCACATCATATTGTAAAAATACAAAGTGTTAATTATTCTTTTAGCATTACTAAATTTGTTTAGATGAATGCCAGATTGTTGAACCTCCTGAAGGTTAATAGGAATAAATGTAGCTATTGAAGAAGGGAAAAATCTATAGCTACCCGTATAACCGTTTTGGGTTGGAGAAGAATATTTAATTACTTCTTCTAAAACGGCAGAAGCAATTAAGTGAGAGTTCCACTGAAATAATACAAGCGATCCCCGTTCTATATTCATTCCAGTTTTAAATTGATACAGTTCAGAAGGGAGTGTATGTTGAAACCATATTTGAACTTCTGCAGTAGTTTTATCTCTAAATGTTAAGTCTTTATTAGACATTGGTAATATTCGAATGCTATCGCCTTTTGAATACGGGAAAAGATTTATTAAATAGTATGGATTAATCCTTACTTTTTCTGTTCCATAAACGGTTTTCCAACTTGAGTTATTTCTATTAGCATCGTTAGCTAAACGTGTAAATTCGGAATGCAGGTTTTTATTCTTTAAAATAAAGTAATTCTGACTTTTTTGTCTACTAAATAAGCTAGTCATTGCATAGTTAAAAGAAGCGGTCTTATAACTCCCTCTAGTTAAATCAAAAAGTTTTTCTCCAATTTCTGAAACTAGGTATTCATTTTTCCATAATCGCTTGTCTTCTTTAATACTACTCAAAAACAATTGAAACAGTGTGTCTACATTCGACAATTCTTATTCACCTCAACTTACCGTGTATTTTAATACACTTATAATACCCATATAGATTAAAATAAATTGATAACTTAGACATCTACCTTAGCTTGAATAACCGATGACATGCTTAGACACATCTTCAATCGTTTCCAAGTCAATTAAATCAATATCTAAAATGTACATTGTATTTAGTCTTGGATTAAATATTCCTAATTTGGATAGTCCATCAAAGCGGTCTTTAAGTTTTGAACGACATCCCATTAAGTAATAGATCAATAATTGTAGTGTATGGTCAGTAGTAGGGCTACTTTTTAAAACTTTCATTTCCCATAGAGCATGCGGAGTTAAATAGTCTGCATCCCCATTAGTAATAATATCTGTATAACCACCCTCAAAACTAATTCTTTCTTGGTTCACCGGTCCATACTCTTCAAAAAAATGAAGGCTTCTCGCTACCATTGTTTTGATATTCTGAATCGTTGCATCGTCTGGATTAATCGTTTGGACAGGTACATACGTATGTTTTCCAGCACGTGCTACGCTCTCATACCCACATAATCTACACGCATTAAAAATCGATTCTTCATCTAACCCGTGTATCTCCGATCGTAGTTCTCCTGCGTATTCAAGCTCTTTTATCATCAACGCTCCAGATATAGGGGAAGCAAAGGCTTTATGATCACCTTGACAAAAGCGAGTCAAATAATCTACGACAATGCCAATCAGTGATGGATGGATGTTCTCATTTAAAGACAGCTCAATTCCATCATCAAAACATCTTCTATTAAATGTTTTTGGAGGAATATAACCACCTCTGGGTTGCTTAGCAGAGTTAATTTTTTTTATATCTTTAATGCGTTGTGTGACGGATACCATATATATCACCTCAATTTAAATATAGAGACAATTTATTATTATTTATCTAATTCATCTCTTAATCATTAGTATACCGATTACTATGCAATTTGTATGGATAATCCTTCCACCTCGCCTTTTTTGGCTATAGGCTGTGTTTTATTAATGCTCAGAACACGATGAAAATATGCTAGAAGTAATTTCTACGATAAACAAAGAAATTACTTCTAAACTGTAGATGCTCCGCATTTAAAATAAATTGATTTGTATACGTTCGATTTCGAAACGCCATTGAACATAACACCTACTAATTACACGAACTTATGTAATCTGCCCTTAGTAATCAAAATGCAGCTACTTATTCTTATAGTCAGTTTTTAGCTCGTTCTTATGATAATTTCTTTTAGGTTAATATGTTGAATTAGCACATGATATACTGTCTATAAACATTTAAGTTGAAAGAGGTATACATATGTCATCCAATGAAATGAAAAATAAATCGTTCCGTCTTTCTGAAGACGTTACTGACAAAATTGGTGAATTAATAAAAGGACGCCAAATTACAACCAATCAGTTATTCGAAGAGTTTATTGTACTCGCTGAACAAAAGAAAATTGATCCAAAGCTCACTGAAGAGGATGCTGTATTAGAAGCATCGCTCAAACAGATTACGCTTCTCTTTCAAGAACGTGCAGCACGTCTTGAAGCGTTCCAACACGAAAATCAACGCATTCAATCTCGTCATCTAGAGACAGTCACTAAGTTAGAGTCAGAAGTACTCCAAGCAAAAGAAAACTTAGAAGCAGAATACGTAGAAAAAGTCTCTAATCATCATCAAGAACTTCAAGACATGAAAACAAAACTGGAACAGACAGAAAATGAATTAGTTCAGGCAAGAGATCAACAAGAAAAAATAGAAGTATCTAAAAAAGAAGAAATCACATCATTAAAACGAGAAGTATTTCACTTAGAAGGTAATCTTACTAAACTCGAAGAAGAACGCGATCAATTGTATCGTCAGAACAAAGCATTAACTGATCGAATTGATGAATTAAAAGCACGTACCGAGCGTTCCGAACAGTTAGAAGAAGAAAACCGAAAACTGTCGTTAGCGCTAACCATTGCGCAACGGGATCAAGAATCATTCGAACGACGCCTTCACGAACAAGTTGAGCTAGCTGTATTACGAGAGCGTACACAATCATCTCTCGATAGTGAAAATGAGTAATCGATTAAGCTGAAATTATCAAAAGACCGTTCTACTGAGATGTAGGACGGTCTTTTTCATCTAATTACGTGCGTAAGTATTGTTCTAAAGCTGCTCGTATGATTTGATCCGGTTTCATGCCTTGATCTTGCGCTCGCTTTTTTAGCGTTTGGTACAATGGATCATTTTTATCGGAGAAATCTACGTGTACGCGTGCTGGTTTTGGCTGTATAGGAGTTGCATCAATCACGCTTTGTTCTTTACGCTCATTCAGCATTTTTTTCACTTCACGTAATTGCTCACGTGTCATTTCATAGACCGTGAACTCCCCATCGTTCGTCGTATACTTTCGTTCTTCTAGTAAGGCGACTTTTGGATCCTCTGGCCATGTTAATAGTTCAGCTAATTTAGAAGCACTAAAGTCCTGTTGAATCGCCTTGTCTAAGATAGTTGGTCCAAATACATTCCAAAATGAAATAAAGCGATTGACTTGAGGATGAGACATTCCGATTCGATTTAAAAATTCTTTCCAACTTCCTTGTTCCTGCTGAAACGCTTCTTTAGTGTCAGCGTCACGGAATACTTCATTCGCATGTGCTAAAATACGACACTTTTCAACAAAACTTGTCGCTTGAATCGTATCAATATGATTGTAGTACTGAATAATACCTTCCATGTCTTCCGGAAGACGTTTTGATAGCACGCGTGATAAGCCGATAGCTGGAAGCGACTGATACGGATTTGACATCGCAGGCGCAGCAAATTTCTTCACCGCTTCGACTTGCTCTTCCCGTAACGCTTCTGTTCCCTGTTCTTGAACCGTTGTTTCAGCTACTGTGCTCTGAAAGCTTTTGAATGTTGCTTGTCCTTTTTTACGTCGACTGCTCATAGGGCAAGTACCTCCTCTGCTAACTGTAAGTAAGCATCTGTCGCTGGACTCTTATGGTCAAGGACAGGACGTGCTTCTCGTTGTAAGGATTGAATTTTTACGATGTATGGGATTGTCGTTAGTACAGGAATTCCAACTTCTTCCCCTAACTCCTTTAACTCGTCCACAGTCGTCATATCTCCTTTAGAGCGCGCATTCACCATTGTTGGAATAAACGCTGAGATATGAATATCTTCCTTGTATCCGTGTCTCATTTCTTCCAATTCTTCTGGAGCTGTGTACACAGCATCCATCGAAAACTTCTGCATCTGTACCGGCATGACGATCCGGTCCTGCGCAACAAGAGCACAACGTGCGTACGGGTTTAAAGCGGACGTTGATCCCGGGCAATCAATTAAACAAATATCAAATAAGTCCTCGAGTCGCGCTAGTTCTTCAATCAACCGGTATTCGTACCCCATCTGACTCGTCAGTCCTGTAGGAGAAGCAGAACGGCGCGTGGGTACTAAATGAATGATTCCTAATTCATACTCACAAGTGACAATGACTTGTTCGATCGGTGCATATGAGGGATCGTGCTCTTCAATCAAACAATCGAGCAATACTTTCCCATCGTAATCATCGGTTAAGCCAAGTCCATTCGTTGTCGAAGCTTGGTCATCCGCATCAATGACGAGAACGCGTAATCCTTGTCGAGCATACGCATGGGCGAGGTTAATCGTGGTCGTTGATTTACCGACGCCACCCTTTCGGTTATATAAGGCAATTTTCTTCACTGTTCCTTCTCTCCTTCCATGATTTCACTACGATCCTCTATAATGTCCCGCTGAATCGTCTCTTCAATCATCTTTGAAATGTATTCACTAATGCTTAATCCTTTAGCACGAGCTAATATATGAATCTGTTCTGATGTTTCTGTCGGGACTCGTGTAGAAAGGACCGTCGATGTCGCTTCGAGTGGCTGGAACGACTTTACTTTCACTTTCGCTGTAGTTGATCGCGCAGCACGAATTTCTCGTACTGTCGCACTGTCTAATGACTTCCGACCTTCTTCTACAGGTAACCCATTTAAAATGATGTCTTCTGGATCATCGACATACATCAGTTCGAATACTTTGGAAGCCGGTAACGTTTGGAGTTGTTCTTCAAATGGTTCTAGGGTGTCAAACGCTTTAACATATCGGGAGGCAAGTGAATTTGACATGTTGACGACTTCTAAAAACGTGCGCCATTCTTGTTGATCGTGCATTTCAGATTTAGCAATCGACAAGCGCTTACCAATCTCGAAAACAGAGATCGTTTGAATCTTCGCTAATTCTTTAATCTCGACTGCGAGATTTTCTAAATCACGGGAAACCGGTAACTTCTGAACGACAGAACTCAGATCAGTCAATCCACTCCGATAAGGATGTTGGTCTTGTGGTCTTACTTTATGAATTTGTTTATTCCGCGCTTTCATGTTTCGGACCTCCTGTCATCAAAAGTGCTAGCTCACGAAACGGCTGTGCCAGTTCTATGCCTTCTTTCGACTTGTACTGTAAAACACTCTTTCCGCTATCTGCCGCTTTCTCAATAAAAGCAGCGCGTCGTACAGAGGGAAGTACGTGTAATTGTTCTGTTGTTGCCAACTGTTCCATCGCTTCTGCGTATTCGCGATCGCCTTTTAAACCAAGATCGATTGCGACTGGCATAATACCCGATAGCTCTAGCGAAGCATTATAATACTTCTTCACTTGTCGAATGGTTCGAACCGTACTTCCTAACTGATCAAAGACGAGCTTTTTCGGCATAAATGGGATAACCACCTCATCTGCACACGATAAGACGACTTTAGATAATTCATTGATTGAAGGAACTGAATCAAGAATGATCCAATCAAACTCATGGGCAAGAGGAGATAGTAAGTCTTTTAATAGAAAAATCTTATCTTGTTCAGATATTAGATTGATTAAACGTGCATTTCGTTCATTGGAGGGAAGAAGACTAATGTTATGTTTTTCATCATCAAATAAGATCTCTTCAATCGCTAATCCTTTCGCTTGGACGTCGTACAGCGTCATGTATTGAATCGTGTCCGACTCTTTCAGCATTAACTTACTTAATGATCCCTGCGGATCTAAGTCAACGAGAAGCGTTCGATACCCGAGCTCCCCAAGGGCATGACCCATATTGAGCGAACAAGTTGTTTTCCCGGATCCTCCTTTTGATATGTAAAACGTCATAATATTCATTATCTCTCCCCTTTCTTCATTCATCATGGCACATGAAAATTATAATTTCAATAATTATCAGTATTCAAAAGATAATATGAACGTATTTTTATGTATACATTATTAAATAGCCTGTAAACATTTCGACATCGAAATGTTTACAGGCTATTTAAGCTTTCCTACTTAGATGTTTTGTCTACGCTTTTAAAATGCTTCTCCATATTTTAATTTTATTCTTCATCATAATACGTCGTGATCTACCAGATTATTATGATTCAACACATTGGAAGAGATTAAAAAGATTAATAAAGAATTAATAAGAATTAGAAAAAGACTTTATCTCCTCAAGCCTGTAACACCAACAAAAACAAAACATTTTACAATTCGAGAAACGAACAGCACAATTTGTAGAAATTCAAAGAGTGTTGTTTTTTATGAATTCATTAAATGATTTTGTTCAGAAACTATTGAATAAGCAACTCAAAAAACTGTTTTTTTGACAATAGAATTTGTTTTTTTTCCTAAATAGTATGGCATATTCATATTGAGTTTGGAGGGATCAATAAAATGAGTAGTTTTACAATGAAATTGATCAGGATAACTTAAAACAACGCGGAATTGTTGTCTTTTCACGACTATTTTCAAAAAAAAGCATGACAAATAGACCATCATGCAATGGCCATTTTTTCCGATACGACTCGGAGTTGTTCATTTAGATAGAGAATTGGTGAGTCAAAGAAGAGGCGATAGAGTTCTGCATCTTCGAGACGTTCCCCGTATTGATAGAAATCGTTTCGAATCGAACGAATGACTGCATCACAGGCAGCAAATCCGTACGTATCACTCAACGACTGCAGCGATGTTTGCGGAACTTCTAATGCATCAAAATCTACGTAGTCACGGGCGACTTCTCGAAGATCGAACCAACTGATCAACGTACGCGCCCGTTCCGCTTCCCGGATACGCTTACTGTTAATTTGGTCTTCGAGTTTCACGTGAAACATTAAAGGACGTGTTACGGTATGTATGCGCTTCTTAAGCGAGACATTCTCTTTAACAGCAGATAAGAAATCTTTCGTGTTCTCAACTAAATGCACATTGAAAAACTGCGATAGTTGATCGAGCATGCCTTTTACAGCCAAACGGTGTCCACAGTAACGTGGTAGGAATCCACGTACTTCATCATAGGTTAAAGTCGCTTTCTCCTGCGATTGAACATTTACGTCTCGCTCTACTTGCACAAGAGCACGTAACGCGACACGAAGGATATTCACATGCTCAATATCCATCAGTTGGCGCACCATCCCACACCAAAGAGACGTATAACCGGTCTTCGATGTATACGTACCATCTTCTTCAAAAAGATCACGGTAGTTCTCGAGATAATCTACGAGTTCAATGGTAACGACTCCGGAGAAATGAATCGAATAACGAATTAGTCCAGCTGATTCAAAAAGGCGTAGGTTATTGTGTAACGATCGAACTGACGTACGCGCATAGTGAGCCAATGCTTCACTTTCCATCAACGAGAGAACGCCTTGATCATCGCAATGTGATAAAAGCGTCAACAAATGCCGAATACGAGATTTTGTCCACTTCAATGCCAGGAAAGGTCCTGGAATGTTATAGTGATGCTGTTCATATAAAAAACTGTCTTGACGTTTTGTCCAACGTGTCAAGCCGCTCATCGCGATCAGTAATTTATTAGCGACCAATACATGACGATTTTCATGTTTAAATGACATACCTACACCTCCCCTACTCTGAACTATTAGTACTAGTATCCTGTTCAGAAAAGGAACTGTCAAAAAGTGATTTCGGTACGGTCAAAAACGACCAATGTTCTAAAAACGTTGATATGAAGCCGTTTTCAGGTATAAAAAAGATGTCATTTCAGTACGGTCAAAAACGACCAGAATCTCTAAAATCCTTATATGATGCGCTTTCTAGAGGTTTTTCTTGATTAAATTCATACATATAGCGATGCAATATGTCATTCTGGTACGGTACATAACGACCAAATGATTAAAAGTGTCATTTCAGTACGGGATAGAGCGACTAAAATGTCTAAAAGTGTCGTTTGAGTACGGTACATGACGACCAAATGGATAAGTTAGTCGCTTTAAAATAATTTTTAAAAAGTGTTCTAAACTGCAAAAAGGTCATTCTGGTACGGTAATCAACGACCAAAACTATAGAACTGTTGTTTTGGTACGGTGATCGACGACCTAAATCGATGAAGTGTTGTTTCAGTACGGTCAAATCCGACAAAAATGCTAAAAATATAAGAAAAAGTGCTGTTTCAGTACGGTAAATAACGTCTAAATTTAAAAAATGGTCGTTTTCCGACACGATTCGACATGTACAATCAATAGATGTACTGGGGAATAAGACATCCAATTATACGTGAGTTCTTACAACAAGGAGAAAAACAGAAAATTAAACAGAACATATGTTCCTAATTTGTTGCTTATTGCTTCATATACGACCATTTATATTGGTACTACTTTACAGATCTTTTAAAATGATCGTTTATATAAATATATGAGTGTGATTATCAAAGTGTACATGAGCATGGCTGAGTGCTTAATGCTGCTTATCTTTGATTATTGTATTGCTGTTAAAGCGATCATAAAGCGACCATATTTTTCAATGGCAACATGACACGATAGCTAATCTCGATTTAATAGGACAAAGACAATGTAGATTAAGGATATGAGGAAAAACGCTTATTTACCATCATATAGTTTTAAGGAAAATCATAACTAGCATTCAAAAGAGCGTACGAGATTCATGATCTCATACGCTCTTTTATTTGAATCTATGAAGAATGGAAGAAGACTACTTTCTATTGATCTGCTTGATATTACTTATAGGAGAAGGGCATTGCGGCGATCATCATGTTCCCAGCGTTCCAAGGGATGGAAGTATAAGAAATAGTAGTCACCGGACCGATGCCAATCTTGAATGATAAAATCAAGTTCTTTGATACGATCCAAGTTAGTTTCAAGCTCTTTCAAGTTTTCTGCTTTTCGACTCTTATTAAATCGAATCGAGTGTGTAAACTGCCGCCAATGTCGTTTCGCGGGCATTGCTTCGTTTAACTGATACGAGTTAAGTCGTTCCTTTTGAAGTACAAAGGATAAATGATAAGCGAACGTTCCTTTTAATCGCTCAATTTGTTCACCATAGATGCTAATGATCTGTTGTTTTAATAAATCATCATAGACTTCCTCTGAGACAGTGACGGTAATTTGTGTGTCCCGCTTAACAGATGAAGCATTACTAATTTTAACCGAGGAGAAGAGACCAAAGATCGAGAGGTCCCCTTCCTCATTTCTAACAGCTACGCGATAATAACCGAGTTTTACAAGACGTTGGGTTGTGAGAGTATAGCTTTTCCCGCTATCGTTTCCATAAATCTTTTTGACAAGTTTTGAGATTGGGAAGACGATCTTTCGACTCGTTTGAAACGTCACATCGCGATATGACAGAATTTCGTTAAAGGCCTCAAAATCACGAGCATCAAGATCGGGGACTTTACCGTCGAGTTCTGCAAGAAACTCGTTACTGACGAGAACCGATAAATTCGTCGGTATACCTTGTTTGTATTTAGGAACGACAGCGGAGAAGTCGTGGAGATCAAGAGATAAGTCCGTCAACATACCTTCTCCTTGATTGAACTTTTCCGTCGTATTTTTCATGCGATCAGCGATTCCAAAGAATGGTACCGTAATTGAGGTAGAAGTGGCAACGTGTGCTTTTGGTTGCGCACGTTTCAATTCCTTCGCAACCTCGCCAATAACCATTAGAATATCGGTCCGCATTGTTGTCGTTTGCTGATTCTTCGTTTTTTGTCCCCAGTGCGGATACGTATGAATCAGCAAGTTGTTATTTTCAGCCCATTCTTCAAGTTCCTGTATGTGTTCTTGCATCAATTTCTCAACACTATCAGCGGAGAACTTTCGCTGGAAACCTTCTTTTCCCGCAATGTCCCAGTACTCTAAATACATCTTATGAAGTCCTCGTAGTTCTTTCATCGGACCTTTATTCTCAACGTAGTTTTTTACGGCTGCCCGTACCCAGCGCCGTTTTAATTTCTTAAAGGAATAATAGCGAAGCTTGGTATAAACATCTTCTTCATTTTGAAATTCATAATATTCTTCGTAAAGTTGATTGACATAAGCTTCGACATCAATAATATCGATAGAAATCAGTTGTTCGGTGACATCGTTTTCAAGCAATGTCTTCGCTGCTTGAGATACAACAAGTTGTCTATGTTGGACGGATGAGGTAGAGTCCATAATGCACGCCCCCTTAATTCGATATAGCTAGCATAGCATGTCTGAAGAGTAGTAGGGAAATTAGATAAAAGTGTGCGCCGGCGCACACTTTTTGAAAACAGATATCGATTTAAATCTGTCTTGTGTCGTTTAAAAATTAAAGTGTTTGACCATTATCCATCACGAAGACTTTTCATGTTATGGATGGTTGTGTCAACTGGAATAGAATAGCCTCTGCGATATCCTCCGGTGTGGAGATTCTCTTTAAGGGAAGGTTACCTGCTAAACCATGCATCCGTTCCTCAATCCCAGCCCACCAATGCGTGGCGACCGCTTCAGAAGAGATACAATTAACGCGAATGTCAGGTGCGAGTGAGATGGCAAGTAAATCTGTCATTGTATGAGTGGCCGATTTCGTAATGCATAAGGAATGAAAGAACCGATACCGTATGCTCTCCAAGATGACGATTGCATCTTCGAATTGTTTTTTCATGTGCGGGATGACAGCCTCTAAGAAAGGGAACATACCTTTTACATTAACTGCAATGTAGGGACTCTATATTTTTTCCGTCACCTCATTCACAGGAGTTTGAGAAGTAATGCTTTCGTTGCTCACTAAAAACTAATCCTCCCAAACATAGAGATGGTATAAGAGATTACATCTAAAGCCTCACGTTCTTACGAAACATCAGTCTGATACGTATAAATTGGGAAAACATAAAGTAGATAAGGTTTCACGTGAAACAAAACTGTATATACTGCGAAGAAACCTTTTAAAAAAAATGAGTTGATCGATGAGAGAATAAATTAGTTGATGAAACATGTATGAAACGAAATTGCGCCTTCGATTTTTATTCTTAGGATATAGTTCGTGTATCTTCAAGGCTTACCATAAATCATATAAGCAAAAAAGTGTGCGCCGGCGCACACTTTTTTGCTTTAAAACAGAATTTCTAATTGCTTACTAACTATTAATACGTCCCTTCATAATGTAACTGTTGTGTCTTCATACCAAAAAAGAGAATAATCCATCATGAGTGAAGTTTCATTTTGTTCTCTAAGCATGGTAGTGATATTCCCTAAATGGTACGTCCCATGGTTAGATACGTGTAAGAGAATTTCTTCAAAGGTTGTTTGCCGCGTACCAGACCAAGGGTTGTTTACATCTATCATCACAGTGAGGTCTAAGTTTTTGTTTAAGAAGGTTTGATATTTTGATCCGACATTTTTGAATGCCATTTTGAATTCTTCAATTGTATATTCATCAGTGAACGGTATTTGACTCATCGCATCTTGTAATGCTTGTTGAAGATCTACTTTTTCTAGAATTTGAATCCACATGGTATCAACAGCAAGAATATGGCTAAGTGTTTTAGCAATACTGGGATAAGAGCTTTTTATCTCATTTTTTAAAACTTCTTTCGGTAATTCATTTAGATGATCTAACATCGTGTTCATTGCCCATTCATGATAAGAAATCATTGTTTTTCCCGCATTCATTTAAATCGCTCCTTTAATAGTAGTAGTATTTGTTGTCTAACTACGTTGATTATAAAAAAGGATATATGACAACTGATTGTCATATATCCTCATATAATCTGACTATTTTTTTAGCTTCATTTTTTAAAACATCCTGTAAGTACAGAGGATGAATAACAACGACTCCTGATCTAAAACTTAATAATATGTTGATAAGCCATTCTGCATTTAAGGGTGTGGGCAACATCAATGTCACGGTAACACTCCCATCTTCTTCTTGAATCATCGATTGATGGTTAAAATAATTCAATATTAAATGGATGGATTGAGGATGGACACGTAGAATGATACGTTCTCTTGGGGGATCAACTAATGGACTCTCTTTCGGTAAAGAATGAGAATCCATATTAGAGGTAGTCAATCTCTGAAGATGAAGGATATGCGATACTTTAAATTCTCGATAGTCATTTCTTAAATGACAATAAGCGTATAAGTACCAAGTCCGGAATTTATACTGTAGAGAAAGCGGATCGACCTCTCGCGTAGTCTGTTCATTTTGAGCACTAATATATTGAAAGCTAATTCGTTTTGATTCTTTAATGCTTTTTTGTAAATCAATTAAATCAGAAGGATCAACAGAAAAATGCGTTAAATCAATGTGTAAGTAGTTCTTTTGTTCTTCTTCTGTGAGAATAGATAAGCGATCAAGTGTTTTTTTGAGATCTTGATCATTTAATTGATCCGATAAGCTTTTTACTAAAGATAATACCTCAACCATAGAAGAAGTATCTAAAAACGTTTTATCCCATTTGTAGTTCTCCATAATACCAAATCCGCCGTTTGTTCCATGGTATGAGGTAATTGGAATACCGGCTGCACTGATCGTTTCGATATCTCGATAAATCGTTCTTTGAGAGACATTTAATTCCTCGGCTAATTGTGTCGCAGAAATAGTAGAGCGATGTAGTAATTTAAAAATAATAGCTAGTAAACGTTCAAGTTTCAATGTATTCTCCTTTACGCTAAGCACAATAACGGTTTTATTATGTATTTCTTCTTTTAAGTATATAAGATTTATTTACAAAAAAAAAACACTTTAATAACGTTAAAAAATACAAAATAAAAAGTATGCGCCGGCGCATACTTTTTATTATTTCACTCACCATAATCTTAATAAAAATAGTTAATATACATTTAACCCGAAATGTTCATTATACCTATTCCATTTTATAATGCATTGGGTAGTAAAGCTTAAGCATCTAACACTGTAAAATAAAAACGGATATTTATAAAAAAATGTATACTCCATCTTGGAAATCTAAAAGCAAGGGTTTCGTTTAAGAATCAAAGTATGTTAGAATTCAGGTCAATTCAACTATACATTTTAGTTCAGCTAAAAGGAGAGTGGCGGAGATGGATCAGATCGCATTCTTAGAAGTTTTAGGTAATATCTTTTTTATCATGGTCGTTCTCTATTTTATCTATAAAATGATTCAATATATTCGATTGAAATGATCCTACAGTACATATAGCTTAGATTAAATAAGTAAGATATAGTGATTTACATAAATAAAACTCTGTATGATATGTTTTGCATAATAGTAAACAAAAATTAAAAAGTGTGCGCCGGCGCACACTTTTTAATTAGAACAGAATGAAATGATGTCTCTATCATCATTATTTAGATAGTGGACGTTCAAGCGTTAACAATTCATCATCTAATGAAGAGAATTGGTTTAACACCGCTGCATGAGCATCTTGTATCCCCACATTATAAAAATGAACGGCAATCGATTCTTTGATGAAATCCAAAACACGTTCTGCGGCGAACTCGGATAATTCTTCATCGCGCTCTTCTAGGAAAAAATCTTGAATGGACTGAATAATTTGTTGGTGCTGTTCTTTATTAAACCGATCAAACATGACGACACTTCCTTTTGCTTTAATAATGTCTAACCTAAAAAAACTATACGGGAGGTCGTCTTGAAATCACAGACTATACTTTGGCAAAGAAAAATGTACACGCCTTTGATTAAAGAGTTTCTTTCAATTTTTGCAACATCCCATACCAGCCTTGGGACATGAAATTACGAACTTGACCTTGTGGTTGCTTTACCTTCGGGACAAGATCATTCGCATTTTTCCAACCGCTATGATTCACCGTAAAGATTGTAAGGTCATTCATTGTACTTAAAGAAAAAGTTACAATCCATCCATCCTCATCCCAACGGAATGACAATTCTTTCTCTGGCAGTACGCTGAGTACTGTACAAGGAGATGGACCAAAAGGGGATTGAAGATGAAACTCATATCCTGGACGTGCAATGAGATCATTCGGCATAAACCATTGTGATAGAGAACGAGCGGTCGAGATTCGATCCCAGACCTCTTCAATAGGAGCTTCAATGGAGACCGAATGATTGATGTCTTCTACACCTTGATTCATGATATATTACCACCTAATCATTTTTTATTGATTTCATAAAGTAAAGTTGGATAAGAAAAAAAGATACATGTATGAAAAATACGACATGCGAAAAAGATCTGACAAAGAAATCAGTTCCAATCACAAGCATTCCCGTCGTTATCACGGTCTAAGTCATGAGGATCGTTGACAGGACCTCCGGCAGCCAGATAAAAATCTTGAGCAGCCTGTGCGCTTGAAAAATCACCACAATCTCGATCTGCGCCATTCGGATCGTATTCTAACTCTGTTGCGACTTCTTCTTCTACATATTCTTCTTCAGGGATTTCCTCGTACTCCTCGTCAGCAAGGTTTTCCGATTCTTCCATCAAAGTTTCAATACTTGCTAAGGATGACTGGAGTTCATCCACTTTCTCTTCGGCCGCGATTCGTTTTGTCTCTTCTTCTTTCAATTCACTTTCAAGGGCAGAACGTTTGTCTGCTTCCTCTTGATAACTTTCAACCGCTTGTAGGCGTAATTCTTCCTTGCGTGTTAACCCCTCTTTCAACTTTTTTATTTCTTGTTGCTGTTCTTTAAGCTTACGTTGTGTATTTTGCAAAGATGTTTTCAATTCCGTCGCTTCTTTTTTAAATGCAATTAACGTTTTCGAGTCTTTTGAAGAAGACTTGATTTCTGCATTTTGCGTCTCTGTTCCTTTCACCATATAGATAGAAATTGCAAAAGCGATGAAAACACCTAGCCAAACAACAACCACGGGATATTTGACAGGACTGCGAAGTCTTGGTTTGAAGTAGAAATATAGACCTAAAATAGTGATAAATAGACCAATGATACTCCAAAAGGTGATGGTAAACAGTAAAAGGTATACAATCGCAATCACGACAAGTAGAATTCCTCTACGAATCTGCATATATTCACCTCCTTTTTAATGAAATGTATACGTTATTTTTATTTTACAGCTTAGTAAGAAAAAAACATTAAATACGCTAAATTTTATTTTCTTTTCATATATTTTTCGAATTAAAGATAACTTTGTTAAGAGGTAAAGTACTAGTTTTTACTGATCTAGCGATAGGGATACATAAATTAAGTAGATGTAAGTAATTATTCAAATCATCATTAGAACCGATATCTTCTAAAATAAATGATGTGAAATAAGCCAAAATCACCTTAAATCTATTTACATGTCTTAAATCTTTAGAAATACAAAGTAAAGAATTAGAATGTCATGGGTACGTCAAGCGTAAGTCATTGGATGTGGACAAAAGGAGTGGAACGGACGAACTGTATTGTTATAAGACTCAATTAAGATAGAAAAATTTTTAAAAATTGAAAACAGCATGTCATAAGGCGATGAGAAACCTTGAGCCATGCTGTGACAATGGTCGATTATCTGAGAAAACACGATTAAATTTCTAGATGTAATTAAATATTTCAAAGTATGTTCAAGATTTGATCTATCAACACAGGTGAAAGAGAACTGCCTCTTATGTATGAATCCTGTGCTTACTCAGACATAGTAAAGACGGTTATTTCAAACGATCTCTGTCACTTTTAATAAAAAGACTAAGTATATTGATGACCAGTCCGATAAAAGAAATCGTCAGACCAAATTTTGTGCCTAACAGATAGCCATACCCAGTTGAACTGTATGCGATCATGATAGCGACTCCAAAAAGTATAATTGCAATTCCTAATAGTGAGTATTTCATTGTATACCTCCTTATATTAGGTCAAAGACCTCTAAATTTTACTATAGCGTATTTGAAATAGACTTCACTATTTTCATACTAATTGCATAAATAACAATTTATCTCATCGATAGGTGTGTTGCAAAATAAGAGGACTGAATAGACGATTTCGCTTGTTTTCAATCCTGTGCTCATACTTTTTAAAACAAATGAGATAGGATACCTTCTTATAAATTCGTAACCATAATAAAAAACATACTTATTTAGTAAAATATTTTATTTAAGTAATTTCGCTTAATCTTTTAATTCTTTTTGTTTTTGAAAAGAAAACTATAACATGTTGGTTTGCTATAAATTGATTAGAACATCCAGCGATGCCTCCATATTTCTCAATCCTTTAAATGGAGTGATTTAAGGATTTTTTTATTAATTCTATATTTTAGCCTTTTATTAAAAAGCGAAATTTTTATCATAAACAAAAGTAAGTCATATCAGTTATTTAAAATCAAACTGAAAGATTTAAAAAATAAGCGTTGACTTATCACTGTACTGCACATATCATACAGTTAAGAAGTGTATTATTGTTTTAATACAACGTTCATCAAGAGAGGTGATGTTATTGCATTTTGATCAACGTAGCCCTATTTATCTACAGGTTCTCCATTGGTTTAAAAAACGAATCGTTATAGGTGAATTCAAAAGAGGAGAAAGTATCCCTTCGCGTCGAGCATTAGCAAGTGAGCTTAAAATTCATCCTAATACCGCGCAAAAAGTATATAAGGAACTAGAGGAGCAGCGGTTGATTACAACCGACCGTAACGTACCGAGTAAGGTGACGATGGATCAATCCATCATTGATCGAGCGCGAATAGAGCTTCTTGAAAATGCAGTGAAGCAATTCGTAGAGTCGATATATGCGATCCAGATTCCATTAGAAGAGGTCATCATTAATTTTGAAAAAGAATACAACATTCGAAAAAGGAGTGAGCTAGATGCTTGAAGTCCGTGGATTACGAAAATCATATGGTCGAAAAAAGAATGTCCTGAACGATGTATCGTTCACTGTTCCATTAAATCAACTTACCTGCCTTATTGGATTGAATGGAGAAGGCAAATCCACCATTTTGAAAGCGATCATGGGCTTAGTTCCAGTGGATGCTGGAACAATCAAAGTGGATGGGAAAACGATACATGATTCCATCGCGTTTGTACCCGATCTTTCAACAATGCCTGGATACATGAGTGTCGGAGAAGCTATCGCTTATATGCGCGACTACTATCCGGATTGGAACCAACAAGTAGCAGAGGAACTGATGGGGTTCTTTAAACTGATGGCGACAGACCGCATCGCCAATTTATCGAAAGGGAATAAAGCAAAGGTTAATCTATTGATTGGATTTGCGATGAATCGACCTTACTTACTGCTCGATGAACCGTTGGCTGGGATTGATTTATTTACGAAAGAACAAATTGCGTGGATCTTCTCTAGTCACTATATGGAAGGGAAGGGCATCTTGATGACGACTCATGAGATTGCAGAAGTGGAACATCTCATCGACCGCGTTATTTTTCTTCAGAACGGGACCATCATACAGGAAGATGACTCGGAAGAGATGCGTGAGCTTTACGGGAAATCAGTACAGGATCGAATGAGGGAGGTTTATCAGACATGAAGAAATTCTTTATGCTATCAAACGAGGAAATCAAGCGAAGCTTCAAACTATACCTTTCGATATTGACGATGTTAGTGATTGTTGAACTCACATCGGTCGTATATCAGGTTCTTCATTATCAATCCAAGCTGGAGGATTTGATGAAAAAAGAGCGACTTACGGAAATGGAAGCTGTTGATCAACTGAATGGACCTTTGACGTTTGGCGATGCGACCAACTACTTCAAGTACATGATTGCCATCGGTATCATGTTCACGATTCTATATGCCTTTCAAATTTGGTACCGCGATTGGTATGGCGAGTCCAAGTACATCTACCGTTTATTGATGCTACCGGGTAAACGCATCACAATCCTCTTATCCAAACTGACAACAGTATTGGTATTTGTATGTGGTTTCATGGGCATCCAGTGGATCACGATTCTTATAAGTCGTCGACTCTACGAATGGTTACTCCCGGAACATTTACAAGCAGCGTCCAAAATCATCGGGGAGTCAGCTGCGTTGAACATGCTCTATACCTTCAATGTGATCGATACATTCGTCATTCTAGCGCTCGCACTCTTCGTCATCACGATGGTCTTCTTGTTCGTCTTGACGGAGCGGTCCTATCAAAAAGGGAAAGCTTTGCTGACGATCGCAAAGGATGTAGCGCTCTTGATCGTACCATTCATTGCATTACGTTACTTATTTGATTTGACTAGCATGCTCATTCCGAATCAACAGGTATTCGTCTATCTTTCCTTTATTCTCATCTATTTTATATATATAAGTTGGAAATGTGTTCGACTACTGAACCATAAAGTATCTATTTAATCATTAGAAGGAGGAAGTCATGAGACGATATAAGGAAATGATCATCGTAGGAAGCATTGCTGGCGTCACCTTACTCAGTTATTTTGGTTACGCTGCAAGCATTAAAGGATCGGATTATGAAGTCGAGAGTATACGAAAAGAAAATGCAGATGCTCTTAAAAAAGTAAACATCGAGATTGAAAATGGAGACATCAAGCCTACTCGATACAATATCCAATTGGACGGTCAAATTCATAGTGAGTCGCAGAACTATATCACAGGGTTGTTCAATAGCTATGCTGCAGACTTCCCTGCTGATTTCTATCGATTTCTTTCTAAGGAAGACGTATTTACTAGTGAAATGGGCTCGCGAACATACGGAATTGAAGTAAAGGCATCTCAGTTGAACTATCATTCTTATGACAGAAGTACACAGAAACAGTTTAAAAAGACGCTTTCTCATCGTTTAACGGTACCGGATCGTGAAATGGCTGACATCCGTGTCTTTCATCAAGACGGCATGAACGTATACGTCCAACGGGATGATCATGGAACAAAGGAAAAATCGACGGTGTTATTACTCAACCTTGCAAAAGGAAAAGTGGAGCCGCTTCAATCCGAGCAACTTAAGACTAATCAAGAACGTCATTATGTAGCAGTGAACGACTATGGAATTGTCTATCGTGAAATCGCATATGATGCGGAAGGGGTAGAAAAAGATAGCGCTTATTATCTAGATAACGGCAAAGGCATCAAACGAATCAAAGCACTTGATGCGTATGCAGCGGAAGGGAACTTTAATGCTGCTGAAAACAGCCAATCACTAATTGCTTACGGAGCATCTGACTCAGAAAAAAGTAAAAGTATTAAATGGAGCACCTATGACTTTAAAACAAATCAAGTCAAGCAACATAAAGTGGAAGGGCAGCATGCTTATCGCTTCAATGGCTCCTATACGATGATTGCGCAGGGAAAGCTATACCATATCGCTAATATCAATGATTCAGATTTCCAAGTCACGGTAGTCGATACGAAAAATGAATCGATTTCGTATCAAGGAATCATCAAAGATAAAAATGCTAAAAAGAATCGTTTGGTACAGGATGTCACTGTATCGGAGTAATCGTGATGGACTCATGATTCACCTCGTTTACTCGCTTCATAGAATACTAGAAATGAATTTATCTGTCAGAATCATTGACAGGGGTTTTCAAGACCACTACAGTGAAGATAACTTAAATAGAATCACTAGGGGTGTTATTAAACTGAGATGAGTAGCTACTCAAACCCTTTGAACCTGAACTAGGTCGTACTAGCGTAGGGAAGTGTAAACTCTGATGAACAAGCGGAGACGATGATATCGTTCTTTGCTATGTGATTATTTAGACGTGCGCAACTTTCCTTTTGGAGAGTTGCGTTTTTTGTTTACTAACTTCGCTATTTAAGTTGCAAAAATGGATGAGGGAGTGGACAAGAATGAGCAGAACAGTATTAGTGACAGGAAGTAGTCGAGGACTTGGGGCGACGATTGCAAGGGTGTTAGTGCACAACGGATTTAAAGTGGTGATCAATTACTTTAAAAGCAAGGATGCGGCAGAACAACTTGTGAGCGAACTGGGAGTAGAGAATGCAATTGCCTTGTATGCAGATGTCACGAAGCGGGAAGATGTCGAGAGCATGATGCAATCCGCAACAGCACATTATGGTCAAATCGATGTTGTCGTGAATAATGCGTTAGTAGACTTCAAATTTGATCCGGTTGCGCAAAAATCGTTTATCGATTTAGAGTGGGAAGATTATCAAAAGCAACTGGATGGAACACTTAAAGCAGCGTTTCACATCATTCAAAGTGTTCTGCCACAATTTATAGAACGACATAGCGGTAGTATCATCAGCATTGGAACAAACCTCTATCAAAACCCAGTCGTTCCTTATCATGAATACACAACAGCAAAAGCAGGTCTGATTGGCTTTACTCGAAACCTAGCCGCGGAGTTAGGTCAATATGGCATAAACGTGAATGTCGTCTCCGGTGGGTTATTGAAAGTCACAGATGCGAGTGCTGTGACAACCCCTGAAGTATTTGACTTAATTGCCCAATCGACCCCGTTGAAAAAAGTGACGAGCCCAGAAGAAGTGGCTCAACTGGTTGCCTTTTTGGCATCAGAAGCAGCATCTGGGATTACCGGTCAAAACGTAACAGTCGATGGTGGGTTAACGATGAATTAAAGCGGGCGTTTTAAAAAATTCTCAGCTTGTAAGAGAAGGGATTCGTGAACAGAAGATGACGAACAGAAATCAGTTAAATATCGGCGTTTTGTTATATGGATGTGGTCATCACCAAGCCGCATGGTTGATGCCTGATTCTGCAATTGAAGAAATCGGAGAGAGTCGCTATTATCAGCGTTTGGCTCAAATAGCGGAAGGCGGATGTTTAGATGCGGTATTTTTTGCGGACAATCAATCCTTTCCGGCTACCAATGCGACAGATTTACCTGCCTTTTGGTTGGATCCTTTAATTAATCTAACGGCTATTTCTCAAGTGACGGATCATATAGGATTAGTCTCTACGATATCGAGCACGTTCTCCAATCCGTATACAGTAGCAAGGCAACTTCTAAGCCTTGATCACGTAACGAAGGGGAGGGTAGGCTGGAACTTAGTGACCTCGATGACAGATTGGGAAGCACTAAACCACGGAATGGATGCACTTCCACCGAGGGAAGAGCGGTATAAAAAGGCGGACGAATTCGCTACATTGATGGAGAAGCTATTTTTATCATGGGATCATGCGGCTTTTCTCGCGGATCGATCAACTAACCGATTGATTGAGCCTGAAAGAATCCAACCCATCCATCATGCCGAATCCTACTATAGCGTAAAAGGTCCCTTGTCTACACCGTGTAGTCCTCAAGGGAAGCCAGTAGCGATGCAAGCAGGGGCGTCAGAACAAGGGATTGCCCTTGCAGCAAAACATGCGGATGCTGTCTATTCTGTGTCATGGAATTTTAAACAAGCCCATGCTTTTCGTGAAAAACTCCATAAGAAAATTACACAAACTGAATCACCAGATCGAAAGATTAAGATATACCCAGGCTTAGTAACGTATGTTGGTAAAACAAGAGAAGAGGCACTAGCCAAAAAAGCCGAACTAGATGAAAAATTACCGGTTGAAAATGCGTTGAAACAATTGAGTTTCTTTTTGCAGCAAGATTGCTCCACATGGGATCTCGAAGCAAAGATTCCGACCTTACCATCGATCGAGGAATTTTCCGGACCCATCGGACGCTATCGAACGATTCTAGAGATTATCGATGATACAGATCCGACGCTCAAAGAACTATTAGGCTATTTAGCAGCAGGAGGAGGACACCTAACATTGATTGGTACTCCGGAAGAAATTGTGGATCAGTTGGAATTTTGGTTTAACGAGGGAGTAGCAGATGGCTTCAACTTGATGCCGCCGTCACTACCGTCAAGTTTAGAAGATTTTGTAGACATGATCATTCCTGAGTTACAAAAAAGAGGATTGTTTAAAGTGTCCTATCAAAGTACTACATTTAGAGAGCATCTAGGTTTAACAAAAGTCGAGTAACCTTTAAAACATATTATTTTGATAAAGAAAGTAGCGGTAAACTCTTCAACATACTAAAGCTTTATATAGCATAGACTGGTTTTAACATTTGTGAAAACAAACCACTTTTAAGAACTTGCATTATTTCTGATTTAAAATGTGGATCATATTTGTAGAGGATCAACATCGGGTTACTTTTAGACTACCTGTATGTGAACTGAAGCGAAAAAGTTAGACATAAGTAATTTGTCAGGCGACCTTGAGGAAATGAGACCGGTATTCCACTGGGCTCATTTTTTTAGTTGTCCTTTGATACGACGATAGTTATAGTACTCGATATTGATAATGCCAACCTTGGTTGGAATACAGAATTGGTCGAACTTTCCGATCGCCTGATCCAATATTCCGCCAACGAATCGATTTGTAAAGCGTTTTGAAATGGTATAGACAATGATCTAACGGCTTCCCAAATCCATCATCGGCGAGAGTTCAAGATTCTCCTTGAACAAGAGTCAAGAAATCAACTCTTATATAAATTTTTTTAAAGAAAAAAGAGTAAACTATATAAAAATTAATTGTTAAATGAACAATAAAAATGAATCATTTATTAATATTAAAATTGGGGTTTTACGGTATTTTAAAGTGACAACTATCGATTAAAGAGAATAAAATCTGTTTTCTTTTATACTTAAAACTCCCGACTATTATTTATTTTAATACCATAACTGTTTACAGAAAAGAGTACGATTAAAAAAATGTAAAAAATAGTATTAATTATAATGCTTTTTCTAGTTAACGTATTATAATTAAGAATAGAATGAAATATGATGATTTATCAGTTTTAGGAGTGATAACATGCTTTCTGGTACAAATAATAATTCAGCGAACGACATTGATGAAATGATTAAAAATTTTTCCAATAACAAGCCAGAATTTAAAAGTGGCGATGAAATGATTTTTTACAAAGACCAAATTCAAGGAAAAACAGCAGAGCAGGTTTCAACTTTGTTAGGTAAAGAAATTAGCACAAGAAATTTAGCTGAAATGTTATCTTTAGAAACTGCAAAAGATCAAGGTGGGATCATTGCAGTATCAGGGTTTTATTTTCAGTTTTTAGTCACTATTGAATACATAATTGAATTAATTAATGGAAAATGGACAAACATTTTAGTAGATCATCATCAAGATATAATTTTAATTTCTGAAAGTAAAATTCGAATAATCCAAGTGAAAACAAAGGATGAGGTAGAAGTTACACCGGGTCAAGTAGATTTTTATAGAGAATGGGTTCAAAAATTATTTTTAATTGAGGGATTATTGAAATCAAGTGGAGTAGATTTGGAAAAAGTAAAAGTTGAATTTGAATTAGTCACAAACTTTATCATTAGAGATTCAAAACAAATTAAGACAAAGCTGTTTTTATCAAACACCGATTATGACTACGATGAAGAACTTATTGAAACTGAATGTAGACAATTAATAGAAAAAATCAAAAAATATCCAATTTCTGATATTAATTATGATTTAATAAAATCCGAAGATTATATAAAAAATATGTTGCGTAGATTTAAAGTTTCTTCTAAAACTTCTGAAAGCTATTTTTTTAAAGTAGCTTCTGATTTTGGTGACTTGTATTCTGAAAGAACTAAAATAGTAAAAAAAGATATAGATCAACTAATTGGATTTTTATGCGAAAAATGTACTTATCGTGATAATCCAAAAATGCAACTTATTGATGCAGATCAAGCTAAACAGATAATGTTGTCAATCGGTCATAACAACGAAATAGAGACTAGAGAACATTTTGAGACTACAGATTCAATTCGAAAAATTAAAAATTACATCAAAAGTTTAAAACTTAATTTTCGTAGAGCAAGTATTTATTCAGTTTTAGAAGAACAAATCGAAAAATTTGAACAAGAACTTTTTCAATGTATAAAAAGTGGAGAAAGTATATTTAGCATTCTTAGTCGATACAGCGAGAGAGTAAGTATTTCTAGCAAATTTGAAGCGTATCTGGAAGAAGATTTTACAGAATTTAATTTAAAAGAAATGCTTGATCTAGTATTTTGTCTAAAAATACTCGAGGATGGTGAAGTAAGTATTGATTCATCGCAAAAAAATCTGTTATTAAAAAAAATCGGTGAATCGAATTATAACCTGTTTCAATTAGGTGAACTAGAAAATCATCATAAAGGGGAAATATACTTTCAAGATATTTTCAATAGTTTGAGCTTTGAAGATCAATTTAATTTGGCGAATAACAACTATATGAAATTAGTTTTAGCAGGAGATTTTGACGATCATGATTTTGAGTATGGAAGAACACATGAAATACAGTTAAGTAAAAGTCCTTTAAAAAAAGAAATGGAAAATATTTTTACAAAAGTAGATCAAGATACTTTTTCAAAGGTTTCTTTTTATTTGGAAGTTATTAATGGTAGTACTTTTTTAGTGAGAGATTTACATGATAGTCGTATGAAACGAAGTAAAAATTGGGAAGAATTAAAAAAGCATTTAAGCGATAATTTGGGGTGTAAACTATGAATAAAACTACTCTCTTAAATATAATATCAACTAAAAGTTTTATAGTAATGAATGATACTAAACTAATAAAAGATAATCCAGAAGAGTTTTTTATACTGCAAAAAATACTTTTTCAGAAAAAATATTAGTTGCCAAGGAATATACAGAAATAGATTCTAAAATCATTCTTGAAGATGTAACTCGAGTAAAAAAAGTTTTAAGAAGTAATGATTATAATATTTGGAATTCTTATTTTTTAATTTTGTTGTCAACGTCTAATACTATAAAAAACTATAATATCGAGAGGAATTCAATAGGGTTAAGAAAGTATGTAATAAATGAAGCTTCAGACCTATATAGAATACCTTTTATAAAAGAAGAATCTAGTGAATCTAATGAATTGAATTTTTCAAAATCACTAAATGAAATTTTATCAACTGATGATCCTGAATTAAAAAAAATTTATGACTGGATGATCAAAGAAGATGCTAGTTATACGGATTTAGGAACAAAAAAAATACAAGACAAAGTGAATGAAATAATGAAGGAGTGGTGAAATGAGAATAGATAAAGTTATATTTAGTAATTTTAGAAATTACAAAAAAGTACATGAATTTAAGTTAAATAAAACATATAATGTTTTATTTGGAGAAAACGGTAATGGGAAAAGTTCCTTTTTCGATGGATTAGAGTGGTGTCTAACAGGAAATATTTCTAGATTTACTTTAAGTATGGATCCTAAAAGACCATTGGCCAATAAAGAAATTCAAATTGGCGAAGAATGTTATGTAGAAATTTATTTTGAAAATTTTTATTTGAAGCGTAGCTTCAAGCTAAATAAAACTGGTTTTAGTAATTCGCAATTCTCTATATTTACTAAGAAAAGTAATGGTCAATTTAAAAAAGCTGGCATAGGAAATGAGAAAGTTGATATTGAACTTAGAAAAATTTTATTAGAAACAGGTTATGAATATAGAGATAAAAGAAGCACAGTTGGGGAAGTAGTAAATAATGCTTACATATTATCACAAGATCAAGTTGCCGATTTTGTATCTAAAGAGCAACCAGAAAAAAGATACGAAGCATTATCAAGTATCATGGGTTTCGACGACATTGTTAAATTTAGAAAAAATCTAACAATGTTATTAAAAACCTTTACAGACAAAGAGACTTCAATAAAAAAAGAAGTTGCAGATTTAAAATTAAAAAGAGATGAATTTAAGACCTTTTTGAAAAACGTTGATTCTAATTTGTTAAGCGATTATGAAAAAATGTTCAATAAATATGCTGTCTCTATTGAAGAATTAAACATTCTATTAGATGAAAAAAGAAAGCAAATTAATAGCATTGATTTACTATATAATTCTTTAAGTCATTCACATAAATCAATTGATAAAGTTGAATCTTTAGAAGACTTTGAGAAGATAATAAATGAAAAAAATGGACTAATAAATTTTGTATCTGAACAAATTGAAAAAAAACTAATTGATATAAATAAGAAAAATGAAGAACTTAAAATTATTAGTGAAAAAGTAGTAATGCTTGAAAAAAATGAAAAAGAGAAAAAAATATATACTGAAAATGCAAATAAATTAACCATATACATAAAT
>NZ_MPSZ01000010.1 GCF_001939065.1 Exiguobacterium indicum HHS 31
ATTGCGTCTTCCGTTACGTCACCCTTTATACTCCAATCAAAGGAGGTACACAAATGATGTATTCCACTCAGGAAATCGCCAAACTGACCGGCGTCACAAAACGAACACTCTATCATTATGAGACGATCGGTCTCCTCGTGCCAAAGCGCACCAATGCTGGTCACCGAAGTTACAGCAGAGAGGATCTTTTACGTTTACAACAAATCCTGCTCTACCGCTCTCTTGATTTCCCACTGTCAGAAATCCAAAGATTACTCACGCAATCTGATTCCAATCATCATACGACACTGAAAAAGCAGATTGCACTCCTTCAAGAAAAAGCTTCGCGTTATCAAATGCTTGCTCGACTCGCTGAACAGACATTACTCACCTTAAAAGGAGGACTCCCGATGAAAGACGAACAATTATTCCGCGGTTTGCGTCATGAAGAGATCGTTACGCATGAAAAACAACATGCAGATGAAGTCCAACAACACTACGGTGACACTGACGCCTATCGAATCAGTGCAAAAAGACAACGACAACGTACTCCAAATGAGAAAGAACAACTGAGCAGCATGCATAAGCAACTCGATCAGCGCTTGACGACCCTTTACCGCGACGGGCATGCGGCGACGGACCCAGACGTTCAACAAGTCGTCAAAGAACAACATGATTTCATCGATACGTACTATTACCCATGCGCATTATCTCTCTTTGCCTCACTCGGTCAGATGTATGTGTCTGACGAACGGTTCCGCGCCTATTACGATGCGTATGCCCCCGGACTATCGACGTTCTATTCGGAAGCTATTTCACACTATACGCGAACATCACACTAACGCGGCTTCCGCCTGATAAACGGTTTTTCCAGCTTGGACCGTCTCGACCAAACGGTTATTCAAGATGGCTTCCCCACGCAAGCGATAGAAGTCTTCTTCAAAGATGACGAAGTCGGCATCATAGCCTGGTAAAAGCAATCCTTTTCGACCGTGTGTTTCCGTCGCGAGATGTGGATTCTTCGTAAAGAGCAACAAGGCATCAAACATCGATAACGTCTCGTTCGTTTTATTGACACGCCCTGCCGTTCCCTCGGTTGCTGCATAAAGCGACCGTCGGACATCGGGGTCAGAGATCGGCGCATCTGCTCCGCCGCACAATAATGCGCCGGTCTCAGCTAACGAACGTAAACGGTAACTCCAGTCTAAGCGGTTCAATCCGAGTCGATCGACGATGAAGTCGGCGTCATCCAGTAAAAAGACTGGTTGAACGTCAATCAAGACCGGTAACTTCCGAATTCGCGCAAGCGTTTCTGGTCGGACGACCGTCGCATGAATGATGCGATCGCGTTTCCCTTTTGGTGCCGGATACTTCTCGAGCACCTGTACGAACCGCTCGATCGCTAAATCACCGATGACATGTGCCGCGACTGTGAATCCATAACTACGTGCGCGTTTGACGAGTTGTTCGAGTTGTTCTGGCGTATGCACTTCGATACCACGTGTCGTCGGATCATCGGAATAACCACGACCGAGAAGAGCGGTTCGTCCTCCGAGCGCGCCGTCGACGAACAGTTTCATCGCACCGATTGACATCGTTGACGGTAAAGTAGGTTGTTGTTGCACGAACTCATCGATGACAAGATGATGCACGAGCAGATGCGTATGGAAGCCTGTCTCTTGCGTCACTTCCTTATAAGCTTGCAAGATGTCCGCGACATCCCCGTGATACGACAAGTCTTCTGTGTGTGCCGCAATGATGCCATATTGGTATAAGTTCTTAATGGCTGACCGAAGGGACGCTTTATTCCGCTCCAAGTTTCCAGCTTGTAACGCATATAAAGGTTCAAGCGCCGCATCGTACAAGAATCCGTCAGCTTCTCCATTATCCGATAAACCGACCTTCCCACCTTCGATGACAGTCGACGCTTTATATCCGAGCTGTTGGAACAAGACATCGTTGACAAGTGCTGTATGCCGGTCTGTTCGTTTCAACAAGGCAGGTGCATCAGGGAACAACTGATTGAGCCATGCTTTCGTCGGTGCACGATCAAGCTTCGTTTCGTCATAGCCTTCTGCCACATGGATCCCATTGACTGGTTCAGCCTTGAGAAAAGCTTGTCCTAACGCTTCAAGCGTCGTATAACGCGAGGCATCGACACGATTGATCGCTTCCCCGTAACCGATCAGATGAATATGCGCATCCGTAAAGGCTGGATATACAGCTTTTCCGTTCAAGTCGTGAATCTGATCAATACGTCTACCGAAACGGCGGCGTAGCTTTCCTTCTTCCCCCATCGCGATGATCCGCGTCTTCTCGACGAACATCGCTGAATGGACATCCTCTTCGTGTGCCATCGTTCGAATTAATCCGTTTACGTATAGTGTTCCCATTCCACTCACTCCTCTTTTTACAAAAATAGGGTGACCATGACGGTCACCCTGAATTGTCGATCCTGATTTAAACGTGCAATGTTTCTTCTGGTGCACACGACCGTTTAATACGTTCGATCGCGGCCGGATCGTATTCATTTAGGACACGTTCCGCTAAGACAATCGTTCGTTCATAGTCTCCCGCTAAGAACTTCGTTTCCGCGATCGTCAGCGACATATGTATCTCGTTGTCGTGGCGACGGTACCGGTTCGCATACTGGACGAGCCGTTCGGCATACGTGACTTCGAACACTAATGTATCTAACCGTTCTTGCACATGTTTAAACGTTTCTTGGACGTCTTGACTTTGTGCGACGATCGATCGAACGTTAAACGGTAACTCCTCTAACCGTGTCTCAAGCGTCTGCAGTGAACGATTCGCATTTCGGAGCGCTTCTTCCACCTCAGCCGGTAAATTCGGTAATCCGAGTCGTTTCAGACGGAGACGTGTCTGCGACAGCTGATGACGCCATTCGACGATTCGTTCGCGAACTTCCGTCTCTTCTTTTCGAAGTGCTTGGAGTTCGATCGTAAAGCGTTCGTACTGAATCATCAACTGTTCTTCGAGGCGAATCGCATCGCGCATCTGATCTTCGAGCATACTGAACGGGATGATTTTTCCGGCAATCGACTCATCGAGATCTTTTGCTGCTTCAAACAGTAGCTCTTCGTCACGCTGGATTGTCTCATAGTGAATCCCTAAATCTGCTGAGATTTCATATTTTTCACGTAGGATGCTGAACTCTTGTGCCAATTGATGAATCCGTTCACGCATCCGTAGCGCTTTTTGTTTCAAGAATTGGTTTTCTTTTTTCACTTGATGACGCGCATCGACCTCACGACGGAACGTATCATACATTTGATCCACATCGGCCGATAACTGTTGAATCGCCTCTTCCAAACCGTCGACTTCTAGCATTTCGATTTTTTCAGAAAGGCTCAGACGTTGTTCCTCGAACCGTTTGATCTCGGATTGGAGACCGAGTGGTTCAAGTGGATACCCATCTAATGACATTTCCTTATAGCCCGCTCCGAGCTGATCAATCCGTTGACGCAATTCATGAGCGAGAATCTTCCATTGTTTCGGTACGAGTTCGACGAGTTGACGCGTCGTTGCTACTTCTTGCTCGAGTAACAAACTTGTTTCATACGCCTTCGTCACTTCACCTGAAGCTTCGTACTGACACATCTCATTCCAGTGCGCGTCGATTTTTTCACTTCGTTCTTCGAGACGCGCAAGCGCCGGACCGAATGAGTTCGCTTGAATCAATAATGATTTCCGAACTTGCCCTGAATCGGCTTCCCCTTGCGCTTTCAGTTCGGCTAGAACCGATTGATTCGTTTTGAACGTCGACATCTCGACGAGCATCTCATCGATCAACCCTTCGAGTTCTGCAATCAATTGTTCCGTTACTTCGAGGTCATTCTTGACGGCGATGAACCGATATTTATCGAGCGCTTCCTCCGCCCGGTAAAGTGTCTCATCGATTTGGGCGACGTGGACCGTTAATAACTCTTCCCACGCTTGATGCCAGGAGCTGAACTTCGTCTCCGTCTCACCCGCCATCGGTAGTTGCTTTAAGTCCTGCAACTCCTTTGGAATCGATGCACTGACGATGCCTTGTTTGCGCATATCAAGTTCATCGATTTTCGTGTAGTATTTTTTTCGACTGATCATGCTAAACAGCATGACGAGTAATACGATGACGATGACTCCGATCACCCATGCCCACATTTGTCACGACCTCCACTCTGTCCTACGACTTTAGATTTTCTCTAAATCGCAATAATCTTATCCTTATAATAGTATAGCGCAACCGTTTTGCATAGATTTACAAAGGCTTTTCCTGATTTCTTCCGCTGTTTTGAATCCTTTTTCCAAAAATCAATTGTTTGTCAGCTACGCGAAAACTCGTTAAACTAAGAAAAATACACTTTTCACGGGAGGAATTTTTATTATGTTCGAAACAAAGACATATGAAGGTGACCGGACGAAACAATACGACATGCTATCAAAACAACTCGATGCGCTATTAATGGGAGAAGACAATCAAGTCGCGAACTTATCGAATGCGAGCGCGTTGCTCAACCAGTTCCTCGACCGTATCAACTGGGTCGGCTTCTATTTGACGGATACGGAGCAAAACCAACTCGTCCTCGGGCCGTTCCAAGGACTTCCAGCATGCGTCCGTATTCCATTTGGTCGTGGTGTCTGCGGAACGTCCGCAGCAGAACAGACGACACAACGAATCGAAGATGTGCATCAGTTCCCAGGTCACATCGCATGTGACGCGGCTTCGAATTCAGAAATCGTCATTCCACTCGTCAAAGACGGACAAACGATCGGTGTCCTCGATATCGACAGCCCAGAATTCAACCGTTTTGACGAAGTCGATCAAGCTGGTCTAGAAGCATTCTGTACGACACTGCTTCGCCATCTGTAATTCTGATTGACAGTCGATTGTCCACACCGTATACTTGTAAAAGTGCAGAAATGATAACGATAGCGGTCAAATCGCTTACGTATCACATTTCATGACTCGGTGAATAACCGGAGGGGCATCGTGTAACTTTGCTATCAAGCGAGGGTGCCACATCATGAAATGGGCGTAATGTGGGTTTGATGGCGTTATTATTTTTATGCAAATAATAACGAACAATAAGGAGGAGTCTTATTATGGCTCGCTATACAGGTCCAGCTTGGAAACTCTCACGTCGTCTCGGTATCTCACTTACTGAAACAGGAAAAGAAATCGCAAAACGCCCTTACGCACCAGGTCAACACGGTAACAGCCGTCGTAAAGTATCTGAGTACGGTCTTCAACTTCAAGCGAAGCAAACACTTCGTCACATGTACGGAGTAAACGAACGCCAATTCAACCGTATCTTCAACGATGCTGGCAAAATGCCTGGTATCCACGGTGAGAACTTCATGTTCTTACTCGAAGCACGTCTTGATAACGTCGTTTACCGTATGGGTATGGCTCGTACACGTCGTGCTGCTCGTCAGCTCGTCAACCACGGTCACATCCAAGTTGATGGACAACGCGTTGATATCCCATCATTCCGCGTGAAACCAGGTCAAACGATCTCAGTTCGCGAAAAATCGAAGAACTTTGTCGTTATCAAAGAAGCACTCGAAGTTGCTCCAGCAACTAAAGACTTCGTTACTTTCGATGCTGAGAAGCTCGAAGGAACGTTCGTCCGTCTTCCTGAGCGTTCTGAATTGAACGATCAAATCCAAGAACAACTCGTCGTCGAGTACTACTCACGTTAATCGATTGTTCCAGCACTCACTTCGGTGGGTGCTTTTTTTATGCCTATGACTAAAATGTATACCTGGTCTTAAAAAAAGAGTGACGTCATTCATCCGTTTGTGTTAACCTTTAAATATACATAGTTAACACAAACAGAAAAGAGGACTTCATTCATGAAAACAAGAGATTTAACATTCATCGCCCTTGGTGCTGCCATCATCGCAGCCGTCAGTTCTTTGCCACAGATTCAACTTGTCGGTGCTGTTCCAATCACGCTCCAGATGCTCGCGATCATGACGGTCAGCGCGATTCTCGGTGGAAAACGTGGTGGACTCGCTGTCTTGATTTTCTTATTACTGGCAGCAGCTGGTCTACCGGTGCTTGGCGGAAAAGGCGGACTAGCCCCATTCGTCGGACCAACCGTTGGTTATTTGATTGCCTTTCCGATTGCTGGATTCTTCATCGGACTTGTTGCTGAAAAAACGCGTCGCTTCGTTCCCCTCTTCATCGGGATGATCGTCTTCGGACTTGGTTTAGTCTACTTGCTTGGAACATTCGGTTTAATGGCTGTACTCGATCTATCGTTCAAAGATGCCTTTGCGATCAACTATCCTTTTGTCTTATGGGATACGATCAAAGCCGTCATCGCCACAACAATCGCCGTTCGCTTGTTGCCACTCCGTTTATTCCGGACAGCTTAAAAAAACGCTCTCTGCATCTAAGTGCAGGGAGCGTTTCGTATATCATCAAGCATGCTCGACGACGAAGTATTTTTTCTTTCCGCGACGTACGATCGTAAAGCGACCGATTGCATCAGCTTCCGTGATTTCTTTCGTTAAATCTTGCTCGCGTTCTCCGTTCAGGTAGATCGCACCGTTCGTAACGTCTTCACGTGCTTGACGTTTTGACGGACTGATCTTCGCCTCAACGAGAACGTCGACGAGGTTTGTCGCTTCACCGAGTGTAAAGCGTGGCATTCCTTTGAACGCATCTTCGATATCTTCGACTTGCAACGATTTAATGTCTCCACTAAAGAGTGCCGTCGTAATACGTTGCGCTTGTGTCAGCCCTTCTTCACCATGGACGAGAACTGTCATCTCTTCTGCGAGACGACGTTGCGCGACACGCTTCTCTGGTGCTGCCTTGACTTCTTCTGCGAGCGCGTCGAGTTCTTCGTGCGTTAAGAACGTGAAGTATTTCAAGAACTTGATGACGTCAAGATCGTCAACGTTGAACCAGAATTGGTAGAACTCGTACGGTGACGTTTTGTCAGCGTCTAACCAAACCGCACCACCTGCTGTCTTACCGAATTTTTGACCGTCTGCTTTTGTAACAAGCGGTACCGTCAATCCGAATGCTTTTTCTTCATGACCCGCACGACGAATCAATTCCATCCCTGCTGTGATGTTCCCCCACTGGTCACTACCTCCGACTTGAAGGCGGCATCCTTTGTCTTCGTAGAGTTTCAAGAAGTCAAACGATTGAAGTAACATGTATGAGAACTCAGTGAATGAGATCCCGTTTTGAAGTCGTGAGTCAACAGAGTCTTTCGCAAGCATGTAGCTGACCGGAAAGTGTTTTCCAATATCGCGTAAGAAATCGATGATCGTCAAATCTTTCGTCCAGTCCAGGTTATTGGCGATCGTGACCGGGTTTTCTCCTTCAAGTGGTAAGAAACGTGACAACTGGTCCTTAATCCGATTCGCGAACTCTTCGACGATATCCGATGTATTCAACGAACGTTCTGTTGCGCGACCACTCGGGTCTCCGATCATTCCCGTTGCTCCACCAACGAGACCTACGACATGGTGTCCTGCTTGTTGGAATCGTTTTAAGACTAAGATCGGCAACAGGTGTCCGATGTGAAGTGAATCCGCTGTTGGATCAAATCCTGTGTAAAGTGTCGTTGGTGTCTCGAGTAATGTCTTCAATCCTTCTTCATCCGTCATCTGGTTAATTAAACCGCGAAATTCTAAATCCTCTAATAACGTCATTGTGTCTCCTCCTAAAGTTCACTTTTAACAATAAAAAACCGTCCCTTCGTCTAAGACGAAGGGACGGAAGATTCCGTGGTACCACCCTGATTGCCCTTTTAAAAAGGACCACTTGGTTCGTCGATAACGGGACGGACCGCTTGATTTCTCAAGAAACTCCTGGAAGCGTAATTCATAAGTTCACTGTGTCCTAGTTCGCAGCACCACTAGGTCTCTGTCACAGGGAGTGACTTACTACTGTATTCCGATCACTGTTTAACGTATCATATGAAAATAAGATGGTTTCATGATACGTCGAAGGCGAATCCGCTGTCAAGCCAAAATTAAGCAATGGATTTATGGTATAATACGTCTATCTGTGATTTAATATTAATTTACACCTAAGTTTAAGATGCAAAGGAGATCATTTATGCGCGAGAACTGGTCCAAGTTTTGGAATCACCCCCGGACGAAAGCCGTTCGGCACTGGTCGAATATCACATACGATGTTTCATGGAACATCATTTTATTCCTCATCATAGCAGTGTTGCTCATTGGAAGCTTTTCTGTCGGAGCTGCCGGCGGATACTTCGCTTCCCTTGTCAAAGGTACGAAAGCCCCTCCATTGACGGAAATGAAACAACAAGTCAATAGCTATGCAGTAACGAGTCAGATTTATTGGGGAAGCGGCGAGAAATTGACGAACGTCTCTACTGATGAAGAACGTCAGCCTGTCGACATTAAAAATATCTCTCCGTATTTATTAGATGCCGTCTTATCAACTGAAGATACTGATTTTTATCAGCATGATGGTGTTGTCCCAAAAGCAACATTGCGTGCAGTCTTGCAAGAGCTGACAAACTCCGCGTCACGGACTGGCGGAAGTACGTTGACTCAACAATTAATTAAAAACCAAATTTTGACGAATGAAGTCTCGTTCGAACGCAAAGCAAAGGAAATCATCTTAGCGCTACGCCTCGAGAATGCGATGTCAAAAGACGAAATTCTTCAAGCTTATTTGAATGTCGTCTCATTTGGTCGAAATTCACTCGGACGTAACATTGCTGGAATTGAAGCGGCTTCTCAAGGTGTCTTTAATAAATCAGCGAAAAAGCTGACATTACCACAAGCAGCCTTCCTCGCCGGCATTCCGAAAAACCCTTATTATTACACACCGTACCTTCAAGGTGGCGTCGTCAAGAAAGATTTGACACCAAGTATCAATCGGATGAAAACCGTCTTGAAGCGGATGTATGTCGCAAAAAACATCACAAAAGAACAATACGAAAAAGCGATCAAGTACGATATTACGAAAGACTTTGCGAAACAATCGAAACGTTCACGTGACACATATCCGTATGTCTACGACTTAGCAGAGCGTGAAGCAACGAAAATCATGACGAAGTACTTGATGAAACAAGATGGAATTAAAGAAGATGAAGTCAAACCGTCTGAACTAGCAGAAGTTCGAGCAAACTACCAGGATCAAGCACTGGTTGCTCTCCGTCAAGGTGGGTACAAAGTTCACTTGACGCTGGATAAGAAAATTCATGAATCCATGCAACAACCTGCGAAGAACAATGGAAACTTCCCTGGCAGCATGCAGTACAAACAAGTCGTGGATCCAAAAACGAAAAAAACCGTTTCGAAACAAGATCCCGAAGAGACAGCAGCGGTCATGGTTCAAAACGAAACAGGTCGTATCCTTGGATTCGTCGGCGGGCGCTATATGGATGGGAAAGCGGATGACTTCAACCGGGCATTCCAAGCCAAACGTCAAATCGGATCGACAGCAAAACCAATTCTCGTATATTCAAATGGTATCGAGAACGGTTTAATTACTCCGGGATCGACCGTCAATGACGAAGAGTATTACTACCAGACCGTACCACGTCAACCAGGTGATCGCCCAATCAAGAACGAAGGCGGTCGTTATCGTGGGAACGTGACGGTTCGCACCGCACTTGAACTCTCATTAAATGTACCTGCTGTTAAGATTTACGAGAAGATGAACATGTCGAACTCGATTCAAAAACTCGTCGATATGGGCGTAGAAGTACCGGATGCGATTCGTTATGCTCCTTCGGCTGCACTCGGAACGATGGAGATCACACCAGTCGAACTTGCTGGTGCTTACGCAACACTCGCGAACTATGGTGAATTCGTACAACCATACGTCATTTCGAAAATCACGAAAGACGGAAAAAACATTTATAAAGCAAAACCAAAGAAAAAACGAATTTACGAACCACGAACGGCTTACTTGACGCTTGATATGATGCGCGGTGTCTTCACAAAAGGTACGGCAACATTTGCAAAAGACCGATTGAATGTTCCGGGAGACTGGGCAGGTAAAACCGGTACGACCAATGATGTCAAAGACTCTTACCTCGTTGGTTCGACACCTGGTGTGACCCTTGCCGTCTGGACAGGGCATGACCAAAACAACTCACTTATCGGTCCGACGACGTATTATCAACGCACACAGACGCTGTGGTCACAAATGGCGAACGCAGCATATGGTGCTAACAACAGCTATTTCAAATCAGGTGCTCGCTTCACACAACCATCTTCTGTAACAGCAAATGACTTTAAGAACAGTGGTCGTTTCAAAGAAGAAGATAAAAAGAAAAAAGCCGAAGAGGCGAAGAAAAAAGCGGAAGCTGAGAAAAAGAAAGAAGAAGCAGCTAAGCGAGTAGAAGAAGAAGCAAGCAGAGCGGAAGAACAGAAACAAGAAGCTCAACAAAACGAACAACAAGCTGAAGCAGATGCGAAGAAAAAAGCAGAGGAAGACGCAAAACGTGCTGCCGATGCAAAAGCGAAAGCCGAGGCAGAAGCTAAGAAGAAAGCGGAAGCTGACGCTAAGAAACAACAAGAACAACAGAAAAAGCAAGATGAAAAGAAAGACGATGCTTCTGAAAACTAATAAAAAGAAGTTGGAACACAACTAACTGATTTTATAGGAAAAGACCCTCGATACGACTACTCGTTTCGAGGGTCTTTCGTTTATTAAACTGGATTATATTACAACCTCATTTTGAAAGTTTTAATTTAGAGTGACTTAGAGAAGGTTGATACTTTTACTTTAGATACTGGTTTACCTTTATACGTCGCCCAGGATTCTATTTTTACAGAATATTCTAGTCTGGAAGCGTTTGTCCATTTGAAATAAGTTTTGTGCATAATTAAACTATCTTTTTTAAACTTAGAATACGTCATTTTTCCATAGGTACCAACTAAAGCCATTGCAGTTCCACCTGATGTCACAGCCTTTAATGCCGTTCCAACATAAGGCATGTTTTTTATACTATTAACTTGAGTAACAAGATTTCCTCCTCCAGCTACTAAGCCACCGTACAAGATTAATTTATTGTTGTCTTTATTAATCTTATTTACTTTTTGGATCGCCACGCTAAATTGCTTGTATTTAGTTTGAGATTTTGGAGCATACATTTTGTAATACATAGCATGTAATCCCGAATCTTTTGTAGGTAGAGTTGAACTCCCTGAATCAGCACTTGCAAAGCTTGGTGCGCCTAAAGATACAGTTAGAACGGTGGAAAGAATTAAACCAGATTTTAAAGTCTTGATTTTAACCAAACAAACCATCTCCCTACTCTTTTATTGGAAAAATAATTCAGTAAAATTATAACATAAAAGAACTCTTTTAACTTTCTATCATCTATTTTTAAAAATTTTGTAATAAAAAATCCCCCTTACTTGAGGGGGATAAAATTTCCATAATAGAACTTTTTGAACTTACTAATCTCTGCATTTTACTGGAACTATTTTTAAGTTTAATCTTCCATCGTCGAGAGATCCCCTGTTTCGAGATTTAACTCCCATGCTTTTAGAACACGGCGCATGATTTTACCACTTCGTGTCTTCGGCAATTTATCCCGGAAATCGATTTCTCTCGGTGCCGCATGAGCAGCAAGCCCTTCTTTGACGAATGCTTGGATTTCTTGCTTTAGCTCATCTGTCGGCTCGTAACCATCACGCAAGGCAATGAACGCCTTGATGATTTCACCGCGGACTGGATCTGGTTTCCCGATGACCCCAGCTTCTGCGACAGCTGGATGCTCGACGAGACGACTTTCGACTTCAAACGGACCAACCCGTTCTCCAGCCGTCATGATGACGTCATCGACACGCCCTTGGAACCAGAAATAACCTTCGTCATCCATGTAGGCAGAATCTCCTGAAACGTACCATCCTTTAAAGAAATACGATTCATATTTCTGTGGATTGTTCCAAATTTGACGCATCATCGATGGCCATGGTGTTTTTAAAGCAAGGTTACCCATCCGGAATGGCGGTAACTCATTTCCTTGATCATCAATGATCGCAGCCTGAGTTCCTGGAATCGGTTTCCCCATCGATCCCGGTTTGATGTCCATCGACTTGTAGTTACAAATCATCATCGCGCCTGTCTCCGTCATCCACCATGTATCGTGAATCCGTTGATCGAACGCTTCTTTGCCCCAACGAATGACTTCTGGGTTCAACGGTTCGCCGACAGACAACACATGACGAAGACTTGAGAGATCATGATGATTCGCAACATCCGCGCCAGCTCCCATTAACATCCGGAAAGCGGTCGGTGCGCTATACCAAACTGTTACCTTGTACTTCTCGATGACACTGTACCAGAAATCCGGATTGAAGCGTCCACCGACGACGATATTCGTTGCCCCGTTCAAGAACGGAGCGAAGATACCGTAACTTGTTCCTGTGACCCACCCCGGGTCAGCCGTACACCAGTAGATATCATCTTCTTGGAGATCAAGTACCCAGCGACCTGTCATTAAGTGCTGAATCATCGCATTTTGAACGTGGAGCACACCTTTCGGCTTTCCTGTCGATCCTGAAGTGTAGTGCAGGATCAATCCGTCTTCACGATCTAGCCAGACCGGTTCGAATACATCGGATGCTTGCTCGAACGCTTTGCGGAAATCGAGTAATGTGTCCGATTCTTCGACATCTTCGTCGACAAGTACTACCTTTTCAAGTGATTCCAGTTCCCCAACTGGAACACGTGGGAGCAGTGCCTTCGTCGTCACGAGTAACTTCGCTTCAGAATCAAGCAGGCGATCACGGACCGCTTGTTCCATGAATGCTTCAAATAACGGACCGACGATTGCGCCTACTTTCAGTGCGCCAAGCAAGACAAAATACAATTCCGGTGAACGTGGCATGAAGATGAAAATCCGGTCACCCGTTTTGACCCCTGCATCGACTAATACGTTTGCCGCTTTATTCGTCAATCGTTTCATATCTGCATATGTGAATCGTTGTTCCGTCGTTCCATCGAAATAGATCAGCGCATCCTTGTTCGCTCGCTCGCCTTCTGCGTGGCGGTCGATTGCTTCATGAGCCATGTTGACTTTCCCCGTTGTCGCCCATGAAAAGTACTGCTCAGCATCTTTCCAGTCGTACGTGTTCGTTTCATCATACTCTGCTAACCAATGCTTCCCCGGAAGCGCTTTCAAAACTTTCATGTCTCGTTCCTCCCCTTCTATGTTTTCCTCTTTATTATAAGCTAGTTATCCGTCAGTTCAATCTATTTGCCGTCAATTTGTTAAAAAATCCCTCTCTTTGCTCAAGCGCTTTCGTCTATAATGAATAGGAAGGTGGTGACGCTTACATGTTTGAAAAACAATTCAATCATCGGACGCATGAAACATCACTCGGTCCCGTTGACATCGAAGGTCCCGTACCGAGTCAAACACTAGCAACGTATACACTCGATTCAGGGTTGACGGCTTTTCGTCCACCCGCTGAACAACATCAAGCACTCGTTGAGATCGCAGACCTTGAGGAAGGACGGATCATCGTCGCTCGTCAAGGAACGGAAATCATCGGTTATGTGACTTACTTATACCCTGACCCTTACGAAACGTGGAGCGAAGGAAACAATCCGTACATCTTGGAACTCGGAGCGATCGAAGTCTCCTCTCGGTTCCGCGGACAACAGATCGGTAAAAAATTGCTTGAAATCTCTATGCTCGATCCTGCTATGGAACACTATTTGATTTTAACGACTGAATATTATTGGCATTGGGACCTAAAAGGGAGCGGACTATCGGTCTGGGATTACCGAAAGATCATGGAGAAGATGATGAACCATGGTGGTCTTGTCTTCTTCCCGACCGACGATCCGGAAATCGCCTCCCATCCTGCCAACTGCCTGATGGCACGTATCGGAAAACACGTCTCACCTGAAGTCGTCGCTCATTTTGATGCGCTACGCTTGAGAAGACGCTTCATGTATGACTGAGCTCGAGGAGGAATCGTCATGTTAATCGAACAAATCATGAATACGACGTGCATCACGATGCAACCGACGAATTCCATCGCGCATGCGGTCGAACTCATGCAACGTCATCAGATTCGTCATGTTCTTGTCGTCAATGCCCGCCATGAACTCGTCGGTCTTGTCGGATTAAAGGAAATTCAAAGCGCAAGTAGTATCTTTCATCCGGATACAGCAAAACAAGACCTACAGTATCCGGTCTCAAGCATCATGATTGAAAGTCCTGTCACGGCTCATCCGCTCGATTTTCTCGAAGATGCGGCTGTGCTGTTTTATGAATACCGATTGACGTGTCTGCCAATCGTCCGCGGTCGACGCCTTGTCGGTGTCGTCACGGAAACGGATTTGTTGCGGACATTCGTTCAATTGACAGGTGCACTCGAACCAAGTTCTCAAATCGAAATCCGTGTTGAGAACACTGCTGGAACATTAGCAAAGATTGCCGCACTGCTTGCCAAAACGAATATCAATATCTTAAATGTACTCGTATATCCAACAGACGATCCGTATGTCCGGATCGTTGCGTTTCGTGTCCAGACGATGAATCCGATTCGGATCATCGAAAAGTTGCGCAAAGAAGGATTCGATGTACTTGGACCGGATGTGAGCAGATGAAGGATTTTGCTTATCTGTACAGTCCTGAAGAAGCGACTTATCGGTTTTCGGAGACACATCCATTCAATCCGATTCGCCTCGAATTAACTGTTTCCTTGCTTGAAGCGATGCATCAATTAGATGACATTCCTTGTATCGCGCCACGTCATGCGACTGATGAAGAATTGTCACTCGTTCATGATCAGGATTATATTGCCGCCGTCAAAGCAGCTGGAACCGGAGCATTAACCCCCCTCAAGGCACAGATGTATGGTCTTGGGACAGAAGATACCCCTTTGTTTCAAGGGATGCATTCGGGCGCTTCTCTCCTTGTCGGCGGCACGATCGAAGCGTGTGATCTCGTCTTATCTGGTCAATATAAACGGACCTTTCATATCGGCGGTGGATTGCATCACGGATTCCGTGGACGTGCCTCTGGTTTTTGTGTCTATAACGATACCGCTGTCGCCATGGCAGCCATGATTGAAAAATATCACTGTAAAATTCTTTATGTCGATACAGACGCCCATCACGGTGATGGTGTACAATGGGCCTTTTATAATCGAAAGGACGTCATGACATTGTCTCTCCATGAGACGGGTCGCTACTTATTTCCAGGAACGGGAATGGTGACGGAACGGGGGTCTGAAGAAGGGTATGGATTCAGCTGGAACGTGCCACTGGACGCCTTTACGGAAGATGATTCGTTTTTACTCGCGTATGAGACGGCACTCTTTGAAGCCTGCGAATTGTTCCAACCAGATCTCATCATTACGCAAAATGGTGCCGATGCACACGCGCTTGATCCATTGACTCATTTATCCTTAACGATGAAAAGTTATGAGCAGATCCCTCAAATCGCCGTCGCTGCAGCAAATAAATATACGAATGGAAAAATCGTTGCTTTAGGAGGCGGTGGCTATGACTGGTATCGTGTCGTCCCCCGCGCGTGGAGTCAAGTTTTTGCTGCCATGACCGGACAAGCTCCGTTTCACGGAGAGATTCCTACTTCATGGCAAAAACGTTGGAGTGGACAAGAAACACCCCCACCAACACACTGGCATGATCCAACACCACTCTACCCCACCATTCCGCGACGACCTGAAATCGAAGAAAAAAATTGGGAGACCGTCAAACGACTGATTTGGCCGTTCGTAAGTGATGAGCGTAAGAAACAATTGACTGCGACTTCCCCTTACTCCATTGATTAATTGACTTTTTATCTTCACATTTATTTCGTTCGGAGTTCACAACTTGTTGCTATACTAAATATGGAATTTTTACTTAGTAAATGAATAATAGTTGGGGGAATCATCATGAAAAAGGCATGGCTTTATTCCGGTCTTATTCTATCGACGGGGATCGTACTCGCAGGGTGCGGCAATGAAAAACAGGCAATGGATCACGATAACATGCAAGGGTCAGGAAAACCGACGGTCGAGGTCAACGTTAATGTTCCAGCCAAGACAATGGAAGAAGATAAAGTTGTTTTTAAAGCGTCAGCTGTCGAACAAAAGAAACCAGTCAATCTTGAGGACGTGACATTTGAAGTTTGGGAAGCCGGAAAACAAGACGGTGCCCATCAAAAGTTCAAGGCAACCTTGAAAAAGACCGGTTCTTATCAAGCAGAAGCTAAACTTGCTGAAGGTGAGTATGAAGGACTGTATCATATCAATGATAAAAAAGGACTCCATCATATGGATAAGATCTCATTCGTCGTCATGGATCATTCACATGAAAAAGAGGAAGCATCGCACGAGCATGGACATGATCACGAAGCCGTCGACGGTCTGTCTGTCCATTACATGGGCGCAACAAAAGCGAAAGCTGGTGCTGAACTTCCCGTCTCCTTTCATGTTTTCCTCGATGGGAAACCGCTAAAAGCGAACGTACAAGTGGAAGTCATTGAAACGGGCATTGAAAAGCATAACTACGTTCCTCTAGAAAAAAAGGATGATGCTTACAGCGGGAAAGTAACATTGACTGCACCTGGTCAGACGACGGTTCGACTCCATGTCGAAAATGACCAACTCCACCATCACCAAGATGAACTTATTACCGTCGCGAAATAAAAAAACGTCTCTTTTTTCAAGCAGCTTGCTTGAGAGAAGAGACGTTTTTTCGATTAAGGACGTGTCGAATCCCGTTGTTCGATCCGGTGTGGTAACGTGACATCGTTCGTTTCAATTTCTTCTTTGTTCAAGATTTTCGTCAATAGACGCATCGAGACTGCTCCGATATCATACATCGGTTGAACGACAGTCGTCAGTTTCGGACGAATCATCGTTGCAAGACGTGTGTTATCGTGTCCGATGACTTCGAAGTCTTCCGGTACACGGTGTCCCGCATCCTGTAAGGCATGGATGACACCAAGAGCCATCTCATCCGTTCCAGCAAAAATCGCGCGTGGGCAATCTTCTCCAAGTTCAAGCAATTGATTCATCGCCTTCATTCCTGAATCATACGTATAGTTTCCAAGGACGACATTTTGCTCGTTAAACGGAAGATTTGCTTCTTCGAGTGCTCGGCGATAACCCGCAAATTTCTTTTCACCATTGATTTGCTGTTCGAGTGGTCCAGTGATGAATCCAATCCGTTCATGTCCACGGTCAATCAAAGACTTAACAGCATCGTGCGCAGCACTCTCATAATCGATATTGACGGCAGGAAGATCATAATCTTGATTCAACGTCGCAGCAAGAACGATCGGAACCGGTGATGTTTTGAACTCACGAACGAGATCCTCATGCAAACGTCCACCCATGAAGATGATTCCATCCACCTGTTTTCCGAGTAATGTATTGAGCAAATGAATCTCTTTTTCCCGGTTTTGGTCGGAGTTACATAAAATGATGTTATATTTATACATTGTCGCGACATCCTCAATCCCGCGTGCTAAATCCGCAAAGAAGATGTTCGAGATATCGGGCACGATGACACCGACCGTCGTTGTTTTTTTACTTGCCAGTCCACGGGCAACAGCGTTTGGACGATAACCAAGCTGTTCGATTGCGTCTTGGACCTTCTTTCGTGTAGATGGTTTGACATTCGGGTTTCCGTTGACGACACGCGATACGGTCGCCATCGAAACAGCAGCCTCTCGCGCGACATCGTAAATCGTAATATTACTATTCAAAACAAATTCCTCCTTTAGTATGATCCATCTCAAGTGTTTTCATTTCGTTTTCATTTTTAGGCAACACGAAAGGAAGACAGGAAAAGATAGTTTTCTTTTCCCATTCTTCCTTCATTGTAAAACGTTTTCATTCGCTTTAGGTTACCCTTTTTCGGAAATCATTGAACGTTTAGTGCCGGAAAGGTAGTCGTCAAGTTTTCGATGAACGTATCGAATTCTTGGAAATCGAGTTGTTGATTCGCATCAGACAACGCAAGTGCTGGGAACGGATGGACTTCGACCATGACAGCGTCTGCCCCAATCGCGTATGCCGCTTTTGCTGTTGGCAAGAGTAAATCCTTACGTCCTGTCGAGTGCGTGACATCGACCATGACAGGAAGATGCGTCTCTTGCTTCAGAATCGGAACTGCTGAGATATCAAGCGTGTTCCGTGTTGCACGTTCATACGTCCGAATACCACGCTCACATAAGATGACTTGATCGTTACCACTCGCCATGATGTACTCAGCCGCGTACATGAATTCCTCGAGCGTTGCAGAAAGACCTCGTTTTAAAAGAACCGGCTTATTCGTCCGACCGACTTCTTTGAGTAAATCGAAGTTTTGCATGTTGCGTGCGCCGACCTGGATGATGTCGACATATGGTAAAGCAGATTCAACGGCGCTCGGTGTCATGATTTCAGTGATGACATGCAAACCGTGCGCGTCCGCTGCTTTTTTCAACATCTTTAGACCTTCGAGTCCTAGACCTTGGAAGTCGTAAGGCGATGTACGTGGTTTGTACGCTCCGCCTCGCATGAACTTCACGCCATGTTTCGCGAGATGTTCCGCGACCTCAAATACTTGTTCTTCGCTCTCGACCGCACACGGTCCAGCGATCAATTGTTGTGAACCGTCTCCGATGACGGCATCTCCGATCCGGATGATCGTATTCGTCGGTTTTTGTTTCCGTGATACGAGTAATTTCCGAGTCCGATCTTCTCCTTGTAATTCGAGAGAAGCTTTGAAAATTTCTTTAAATACATGCTGAAGGCGTCCTGTTTCAAAAGGTCCATGGTTATTAGCGGCAATTGATTCGAGCATTTGACGTTCTCGAACAGGGTCGTATCGATCAAGCCCTTGTGCTCGTTTGACTTTTCCGATTTCAACGGCAATTTGACCTCGTCTGTTCATCAATTCCAATAATTCTGCATTCACTAAATCGAGTTCATCACGTAATCTTTTTAATTCTGCATGTTGATCCATGTCCTACCACTCCCTAATCAGCATATAGCTCGTAATAGCAACTAATTATAGCGAACTCTTTCCCTGTTGTACATAAAGAAGCTGCATGATTTCTTAAAATATGAAAATAAATTACGTTTTTTCATATAATTTTTTGATGTTTCCTCTATAAGGAAACATAGAAAAAGAGCCCTCATGATGAGAGCTCCTCATGTATTGATTATTTCTTATGATTCACATCAGACTGTGGATCATTGTCTTCCTCTTGTTCGTCTGCTAACTGTTCACGTAACTCCGAAAGTTCAACGACCGTCTCCGTGTCGATTTCTTCTGCAACAGACGCCCCATCGACTTCGTCGCCGATTTCACGTTCAATGTCCCGTACGAGTTGCTCCGCTTCCGCGAGAGCAGCATCAATGCTTGCCTGATCCTTCTCAAAGCCCGCATATTGTGCCGCTTCTTGAACCGTTGGATTGTTCTTCGCTTTTTCAATGACAGGTGCTGCCTTATCTTTCGCTAGTTGAATCCACTCACCTACAAGTGGCTCAGCTTTTTCGCGGACGACTTGTGTCTGTTCCGTCAAACGTTGACGGGCAGGAGCCGTACGCTCGTCAATCAGATTGCGTACTTCACGACCTGATTTTGGGCTAGAAAGGAGAGCTGCCGCAGCACCAATCAATCCACCAACGATGATTCCGGCAAGGAAGCCTCCTCCTTTAGAAGAATCTTGTGCTTGATATGGATGTTGTTTCGTCATGATTTACGATCTCCCTTCAACTCATCTGGAATGCTTTCAACGTCCGGTACTGACACGACTTCCGGTGTGACCGGCGCCTCTGCCTTTTTCCGGAATCGACGACGTGGCTTTTTCTCGACCGTCGTCGTTGCCGTCGAATGATTTTGAACCGTAGTCTCTGCCGGTTTATTTTTCTTAAATAACTCTACAGCGACCGAACCCCAACGGACTGCTTGCGCAATCTGTTCTTTATTCGTATCCGCCGCACCAGCGACCGTATCGGATACTGTCCGGACAGAATCTGTCACTTTGTTTAAAGACGTACCGAGTTCTTCGATCGAATTTGCGACAGGTGCAAGCAATTCTGTTTTTTCTTCAATCGTATCGACCAGACGATTCGTCTTATGTAACAACGCTGTCGTCTCCATCATGATACCGTCTAATTGACGTTCAAGTCCTGCTGTCGTGTTGGCTACATTGTTGAGCGTCTTACTCGCAGCACCTAATACACGGGCAAGGAAAATGACGAGCACTACGAATGCGATCGCAGCGACTAATCCGGCGACTCCGCCTAATGTGATTTCCATGGTTCTTGCCTCCAATTTTTTTGCATAGTCTTTTGTTGATAGTTCGACATGTAGCAAGTCGTTCCTGCTACTCCAAATGGTTTATTTCCGTTACAATGATAAATGAAACCTACATAATCCATTTCGAGGGGGAAATTTCATGCGTGACCCACGTCTTACTCAACTGGCAACGAATCTCATTAACTATTCGGTTGCCCTTGAACCTGGTGAAAAAGTATTGATTGAAAACTTCGGCATCGAACGCGAACTGGTCGAGGCACTTGTTGAAGCTGCCTACGCGGCTGGCGGTCATCCGTTCGTCTTACTTAAGGATAATCGTATCCTACGAAAATTATACCGAAATGCTTCAGAAGAGCAACTCCAATTGATGGCAGACATCGAACGCAAGCAAATGCAAGCGATGGACGCATACATCGGACTACGTGCTGGTGATAACATCAATGAATTGTCAGATGTGCCGGCTGAACAGATGAAACTTTACGGTCAAACGATTGGTAAGATGCACACACAAGATCGTGTCAAAGGAACGAAATGGGTCGTCCTTCGTTTCCCAACCGCATCGATGGCGCAACTTGCCAATCAATCAACAGAAGCATTCGAAGACTTCTACTTCGATGTCTGTACGCTTGATTATGAAAAAATGGGTCAAGCGATGGAACCACTCGTTGACTTGATGAACCGGACGGATCGTGTTCGTCTCGTCGGACCAGGAACGGATCTAACGTTTTCGATCAAAGATATCCCAGCCATCAAATGCGCTGGAAATGCCAACATTCCAGACGGTGAAGTCTTTACGGCACCGGTCAAGGATTCGGTCAACGGTGTGATCTCGTACAATACACCGTCTCCATATCAAGGGTTCACGTTTGAAAACGTCAAACTGACGTTCAAAGACGGTAAAATCGTCGAAGCGACGGCGAACGATACGGATCGGATCAACCAAGTCTTCGATACAGATGCTGGTTCTCGTTTCGTCGGCGAATTCGCGATCGGCGTCAATCCTTTCATTCAGCATCCAATGAAGGATATTCTATTCGATGAAAAAATCGATGGCAGCTTCCACTTCACACCAGGTCAAGCTTACGAAGAAGCCTACAACGGTAATGACTCATCCGTTCACTGGGATCTCGTCAACATCCAACGTCCCGATTACGGTGGTGGAGAAATCTGGTTCGACGACGTATTGATCCGTAAAGACGGTCGTTTCGTTCTTCCAGAACTCGAAGTCCTCAATCCTGAAAACCTTAAATAAGAAAAAGCGGATGGCTCGTCCTACATAGGACGGGGTCATCCGTTTTCTATATCTTATTTTTTCAATGTCGCACGGAGCATCCAAATTTGTTTTTCGATTTCCTTCGCTTGACCAAGTAGATCATCTTCAACCGTCACGTCTTGTGCCTCAAGATGTTCAATCGCATCGAGCATCTCTTTTCGGACTTGTTGGAAGTCTTTGATGACGGAATCAATCATCTCATCTGCCGATAACCCCGATTTCGCTTCTTCAAGCGTCGTTTGCTCTAAATACTCTTTCAGTGTCGCAGAAGGTGTTCCGTTATTCATCAATAGACGTTCTGCAACAACATCATATTGTTCAGATACCCATGTATAAAGTTCTTCAAGCTTCTCGTGAAGCGTTAAGAAGTCTGGTCCTTTAATGTACCAATGATAATTGTGGAGTTTGACGAACAGTACCCCATAGTTTGCTACCTGTTGATTCAAAGCTGATTTTGCATGATTACTAATCATCTGATATTCCCCTTTCCTGATTTCAAATGACGTTCTATTTCATCTTTATCCTTAAATAACAAAGAATAAACATCATTCTCAGGAAAAGTGCTCTATCGAGGACGCTTTAATCCTTTCAACATATACCCACCTTTGAAGTCGACGGAATCGAATGCAACGAGGAATGCTTTCGGTTCGTATTCTTCGACGAGATTACGAAGCACTTTCATACGTGTTCGAGCCGCGAGCACATCTAACCGATAACGGACACCGTCTCGTCCTTGACCTTGATAATGTGTCACACCGAAACCATTATCGCGAATGACTTGAATCAGTTCCGCTGGAAATTCTTGCGTATGCACTTGAATCATATTGTAACCGATGGCGAGTTTTCGCTCGACATATCCACCGACGAGTATTCCTAGACCAAATCCAAGCGCATAAACGACCATACCGAGTGTCGTTAAGTCTTGGAATACGATTCCTAGTGCAAAAATGTAAATCAATGTTTCGACTGTGCCAAATAATCCAGCAATGACAGTCCGCCCTTTGACGAGCATGATCGTCCGTAATGTCAAAACAGGAACGTAAATCAACTGGAGCAATAAGATGAGTAAAATCTGTCCCATGGTGTCTTTCCTTTCCGTTAATAACTTCAACACATACACACTATTTCAAACTTTATTTCAAGATGCAATCCTATTTTAGATTTTCCTCATCGGTTTTTTGAAATTACTATCATAATTCAAAAATACGACAAAAAAAGCGCCACTCCGGTCGAGTGACGCTTTTTGATCTGTTGCTTATTTTACGCTTTGATACTGATGCTGATACGTCTGGATATCGCCCGCTCCCATGAACAGAAGCACAGCATTTTCATGCTGACGTAGAACAGAAACGTTGTCGCGCGTCAGAATAGAAGCTTGCGGGATTTTCTCCTGCAGATCTTCGACGCGAACTTGCCCTTCCTGCTCACGTGCCGATCCAAAGATTTCGCATAGATATGTCGCATCTGCCTCACGTAAAGAAGTCGCGAAATCATCCATGAATGATTTCAAGCGTGTGTACGTATGCGGTTGGAAAATCGCAATGACTTCACGGTCCGGATATTTTTTCCGTGCCGACTCAATCGTCGCGCTGATTTCCTTTGGATGGTGCGCGTAGTCATCTACTAAGATTTGTGTGCCGAATTCCGACTCACTGAAGCGACGTTTTACACCACCAAATGTGGCTAAACGTTCAGCAACGTCGTCTTTGCTCAATCCTTCGTACTGACAGATCGCAATGACAGAGAGTGCATTCAAGACATGATGACGACCGAATCCTGGAATGAGGAACGTGCCGTAGAAATCATCACGTAAATAAACATCAAATGATGTACCATCTGGCGTTGACGTCGCGTTTTCCGCGCGGAAATCATTGTTTTCTCCAAATCCATAATAGAGAACAGGTACATTCGCTTGAATGTTTTGAAGATGCTCATCATCTCCACAAGCAACGATCGCTTGCTTAACCTGCATCGCCATTTCTTGGAATGCCGAAACGACGTCATCGATTCCTGTGAAATAATCCGAATGATCGAAGTCGATATTCGTCATGATAGCGTAGTCCGGCTTGTAATATAAGAAGTGACGTTTGTATTCACATGCCTCGAAGACGAATGCTTTCGCATCCTCTACTCCTGCCCCTGTCCCGTCTCCGATTAAGAAAGCTGTCGGCGTGATACCGCTCAAGACGTGTGAAAGCAAACCTGTCGTCGACGTTTTTCCGTGTGAGCCTGTAATGGCGACCGAACGATATTCATTTGCTAGATGTCCTAAGAAATCGTAATAATGATGGATGGTTAAACCAAGTTCATTTGCCCGTGCGATTTCTGGATGATCATCTCCAAAAGCATTCCCTTGGATGATGACATAATCTTCTTTGATGTTATCCGCATTGAACGGGAAAAATGGAATTCCCTTAGCCCGTAACGCGTCTTCAGTAAAAATGTGCTTTTCGATGTCTGAACCTTGCACCTCATGATTCATCTCATGTAGTACTTGGGCGAGCGCACTCATCCCTGTTCCTTTGATTCCAACAAAATGATACTTTGTCATATAAAAGCCCTCCAATTCACGTTCCGGTCCGTACCATCGGGCTCGGGTACAAAACCTGTACCATTATAGCAAACCGATTTATTTTTTACCATGTAAATTATTTTGTTCTCGACGTGCGCGATACATCGCCATCAAGTCTTTCGTCGTCATAACGACGTTAACAGGCGGTCCGACCGGTTTTTTCACTTCCGACTGAACAGGCTTATCGACCTCAGTAACAGATGGATCTTGATCTACTTCAATAGCAGATGTATCAAAAGTCGGTGCGAAGCTCTCCGCTTGTTGCTCAGCTTCTTTTTCATCAGCAGACTCTTCACTTGATGTCTCTGTCGGAACAACTGATAATTCCACCGTCTCACTGTTGGATGATGTTTCAGTTTCGTCCGTTTCTTCTACTTCGGTTACGGTCGGCACTTCTTCTCTTACGAGCTCTTCACTTGTGTGAGGTTCCGGTATAAGTAATTCGACGTCCGTCACCGGTACAAGACCAGCATCTGCTTCCGCTTCGTCTAATGCGACTTCTGGCGCGATTAGTTCTTGATTCGTCAAAGCAACCTCATCAGTATTTCCCTCTTCGACTGTTTCCGAAACCTGTTCACTCGTTTCCGTTTCTTCCGTAGCTTTTACGGTTTCCGATGCAGATTGCTTCGGACGTTGGAATCCATAAATCGGTGAAGGCACATCCGTTAAAACGAAGCGATCTTCACGCTCCTCTTTTTTCGGACGTTCCACCGGCTTTGTCTCACGTTCCCCTGCAAGCTCTCGACGAATCCGGGCAGCCTGCTCTTTTAGTGACTGTTCATAACGATTACTCATACGTTCACCCCTCCATCTTGTTAAAAAATCGGTCGAATCATCGACCGATTGAGAATGCTTCCCCTACTGCTTTTGTATCATCGAGTACAAGAATCCCTTTTTCTTGTGGTGCATCGACAAGTCCGAGCTCACGCGCTGAGCAGAGCATACCGCTTGATGGTACGCCGCGTAACGCCGAAGGACGGATGATTAACCCAGACGGCATGACCGCTCCAGGTTTAGCAACGACTACTTTTTGACCCGCCGCTACATTCGGTGCTCCACAAACGATTTGTAAAGTTCCGTTATCTACTTCTACCTGACAGACCGATAATTTATCAGCATCCGGATGCTTCTCGCAAGAAGCAACGAACCCAACAACGAATTTCGGAGAATAATCCACTTGTTCGAGTAACAATTCGATATCTCGACTCGCCAGTTCCTTTTGGATGCGTGTTGCCAATTCTTCCGTCAATTCAACCGGTCCTTGTGTCTCGATCGTAAACGTAGTCGAAGCATCAAACAGGTTGTAACCGACGACACGATCACCATGCTTGATAGTTGCTACGTCTCCTTCACGAGTCGCTGTCACTTCCGCACGTGGTGCGTCTTCCAAAATGATCATTAAGACGTCACCGACGCCCTCTTTATTATAAAACACATTCATTCAATCCATGACTCCCTTCCGTCTTTCTCACAATGCCTATTGTATCAGATTCTTCACTCTTTCGGCTGCTTGTTTTTCGCAAGGACGAAGACCGGTTCCAGATTGCCATCTTCATATAAGAATGGTAATGCTGTGACCGGTACCCGACCGTTCGAGAAGAAGTCAAACATCAGTTGCTGTAAGACATCATATCCGGCGTCATTACGAATATCCGCGAAAATCAGCACATCCTGATGCGGAATCCCGACAGCGAATTCTCCTTCGATTTGCGCCGCATAATCTGCTAATAACGTCTTGTTCAAAACACGACTCGCCTCATATCCGTCGCCGAGACTCAAGAAATAAAAGATATTCCCCGCGACTTCATCTTGTTTAAATGGCGCTTCAAGCGATTTCACATTAAAACGCGCTGCTTCTGATAACTGTTCAGCTGTCCATTCAGCAGACGCCAGTAACTCCTCATCAATCAAACGATACGTCGCTCCTAGATCAAGCGCGTACATGATTTTCGTCTCACCTGTATGTGGTGTACTGACAAGCGTCTTTCCTTCTTTTGTCGTATCGGCAAACGATTTAGCGCGAATGACAGGAAAGATTTTTTGCTCTTGTCCAACGAGTGAGATTTGATCCGTTTGTCCGAGTACAGCACGGATATATTCGATCGTCTCTTCGACTGCGATGACACCTCTTCGTTTTGCTTTTGCGACAAGCGGATTCAATCCGACATCAACGCCTGATTTATCGTTCTTTCGCTCAATTCGTAATACAGACTTTTCACGATCGAAATATGTCGTGTACCCTTCTTCTTCAAATGTTTGTGTCATCATTCTTCGGATTTGTTGTAGTTCCATTCGAATTCATCCTTTCTATCATTAAAAAAAGCGAGTCAGCGCTCGCTTTTTTCTTAAACCGTCTCTAAAAATGCTGTCACCTGTTCTGGTGTCTTCCGCTCTTTCCCGACATAACGCCCTGTCTCTTCACCATCGCGGAATGCAACAAAACTCGGAATTCCGAAGATGTCCATTTCCTGGGCAATTTCAATATGATCATCTCGATCGACATAGTAAAACTCGAAGCCGTTAAATGTTTGCTCGATTTCCGGCATGAACGGATCTAAGAAGCGGCAATCCGGACACCAGTTTGCTGAGAATAAAAAGACGGCATTTCCTTGTTTTGCTGTATCGAATTCTTGTTTGGATTGTAATGTTTTCATGATGATTTCCTCCTTTGATTTCCCTAGAAGTCATTGCCCTCATCATAGCATATTCAATTGTGACTGTGCGTTTTCGTGCTTGGTTTGCTATACTGCAACTAGAAAACACCTGGAAAGGACTTCACTATGGCAGATCAACCAATCAAACATCCGTTCGAACGCTTCGTCGGCTTCGTTGGCATGACGAGTTGTTTACGTTACGGCTATTCCTTCATTGATTCCGAACGAAGCTTACCCGAAATCTTTTTGTATTTGGTCGTCGGTTTTGCGATCATCATTTTACTCGAAGCACTCGGAAAACGACTCGCTCGAAAATTGCCCGTCGTACGCATGCGGTATTTGACTCCACTTTACCTCATTTACCTCTATGTTTTCTTTACGAGTTTTTATTCAAGTTCATTCGGATTCTCTTTATGAAAAAAGCTGATTCAAAAAGTCATATTCTTGTTCGTCCACCATCCGGTCAAACAGGCGTATCCTTTAGAATCAGCTTTTTGTATTTAATATTCGATTTTTAAATCGCCATCTTGAATCCGACCGAGACGTCGTAATAGGCGATAAATGAAATAACTGATGATGCCAGGCGCAAGGAAACAGAGGACAGCGACTGCTAGATAATACTCCATTTCGAACCCCATCGTTTTTAATAACATCAACGGACCAACGAATCCGCTCGTGCCCATACCAGAACCTTCCGGATTGCTCTCAAGCATCAACAGAACAGTCGCAAATGGCGCTAGGATTGCGCCGGCTACAGTCGGCGGTAGAAGAATCCAAGGATTTCGAATGATATTCCCTACTTGTAACATCGACGTACCAATCCCTTGGGCAACCACGCCACCGATTCCGTTATCACGGTAACTGATGACGCCAAACCCAATCATCTGTGCCGCACAACCGATCGTCGCTGCCCCTGCAGCAAGTCCATCCAAACCAAGCATGATTCCAAGCGCGGCACTCGAAATCGGCGCCGTCAATGCAAGACCCATGACGGTAGCAACAAAAATTCCCATGAATAATGGTTCGCGTTCCGTTCCCCAACGAATCAACTCACCAAGATCCGTCATCCCTTTCCCAATCCACTTTCCCGCGTAACGTCCGGCAACGAATCCGGCTAGTAACGTAACAAACGGCGTCAATAAAATATCGAGTCGTGTCGTCTTTGAAACGAGTTTTCCGACCTCTGTCGCAAGAAGCGTTGCAATGTAACTCCCTGCTGGTCCTCCTGCTTCATATCCGAACGCACCAACGGCAACTGCTGCGAACAAGATCAGCGGTGGTGCCTCAAGTGCAAACGCTACAGCCACACCGATTGCTGGTCCAGTCAGTGCGATCGCCTGCTCTCCTAACTGAATGAGAAACTTCGCCTCTACACCACGCCCCACCAGTCCTTCACCAATCGTTCGGATGATGAGACCCATGATCAACGAACTAAATAAACCAAGTGCCATATAACTTAATACGGTGATGAAATATACTTTAGGACTAAGTGAAATCCCTTTTTGTTTGAACATCTTGTCACGTCCTTTTCTTAACATCGCGTATCATTATATCAAATCTCCTTTCTATCCGACTACATTGTTTTTTCAACTGACAAGACAGTCCGTACTTACGTCGTTCTTATTAAACAAAAACAGACAGCGGATTCACATCCACTGTCTGTCATGTCATTCACTTGACTTGTAGCGTCGCGAGCGTCGTCGTATCGAGGTTCGTGACGAGTTTCCGAAGCAATTCCTTCGCCGCGTCATAATCATCTGTATGCATGATCGATGCATGCGTATGGATGTAGCGTGCTGGTAAACCAACGACTGTCGTTGGAATCCCATTATTCGAACGATGGATGACACCACCATCGGTTCCACCTGCACCGACATAATATTGGTACGGAATCTTGTTCGATTCTGCCGTATCGAGGACGTAATCCGTCATCTCTTTTGAGAGAATCATGACACTGTCTTTAATTCGAAGCAATGGGCCTTGTCCGAGTTGACCAAATTCCGTTTTGTCTCCTGATGCATCATTGGCAGGAGAAGCGTCGACGACGAACGCGACGTCGGGATCGATGAGTGCCGTCGCTGTTTGCGCACCGCGCAATCCAACTTCTTCTTGAACCGTTGCACCCGAGAACAAAACGTTCGGATGATCCGCCGCTGTCGTCTCTTCCAACAATTCAATCGCCATTCCGACACCATAGCGGTTATCCCATGCTTTCGCCATGATCTTCTTCGGATTCGCCATCGGTGTGAACGGGAAGAATGGTACAGCCGGAATACCCGGACGTACTCCAAACGATTCTGCCTCTTCTTTTGAGTCTGCACCGATATCGATGAACATGTCTTTGATCGCCATCGGCTTATTGCGTACTTCTTCTGTCAACAAGTGTGGTGGAATCGATGCGATGACACCAGGGATGACACCGTTATCCGTACAGATTGAGAAGCGTTGCGCAAGCAACACTTGGCTCCACCAGCCACCGAGCGGTTGAATCCGTAACATTCCGTTCTTCGTGATTTGCGTCACCATGAATGCCACTTCGTCCATGTGCCCGGCAACCATGACTTTCGGTCCTGTCGCATCGCCTGTTCGTTTTCCGAAAATCGAACCAAGTCCATCCGTAACGATCTCATCCGTGACAGGTGTGATGCGCTCGCGAACGAACTGACGAACGTCGTGCTCAAACCCTGGTGCCCCATTTAATTCCGTCAGTGTTCGAAATAACTCTCTCGTTTTTTCATTCATATGTATCGCCTCCTGCTTCTCATTATACAAAAAATTGCTTCTATCACTTAACCTTTTGTTTCTCTCTGAACGAATTATTTGGTACAGTAGGAATAGAACCTGTAAGGAGGGGAATTTTAATGAAAAAACGCTATTGGATTATCGGATTGGCAGCAGCTGTCGTCGCCGCTTTCGCAGTGAAGAAAGCCGTTGATGACAAACAACTTTCTGCCGAGGAAGCGCTCGAAATCACGAAACGCACATTTTCAGCAAAAGGACGTGTCCAAGGTGCATGGATCTCTGCAACACCAGAGGCTTACGCATATGAGTCACGTGACTACCAAAGCTACAAAGGTGGCATCTCGGTCCTTGAAGGTGATGACGAAAAAACGTATCAATTCACAGTTGATGCCGAAACTGGCGCTTTACTCGAATACGCTTAATCAAAAGACCGTGCTTCGATCGACGAAGTACGGTCTTTTTTCCACGTTCATCTGAAGGAGGTATGATTCATGTCGATTCTTGCTACGCTGTTCGTTATCCTCGTTGCTTTGGAACACTTTTATATTTTAGCACTTGAAATGTTCTTTCTTTCTTCCAAAGCGGCTCGTCGAACGTTCGGTTTAACGGACGAAGCTGTTGCATCACAACAAATTCGGACACTTTTTGCGAATCAAGGCTTATATAATGGATTTTTAGCAGCCGGACTCGTATTCGGTCTGATTCGTCAGGATGTGGCTGTCCAATTGTTCTTTTTAGCATGTGTCATCATCGCTGCGCTTTATGGCGCCGTGACTGCCAATCGCTCCATTTTACTCAAACAAGGCTTGCCTGCCATACTCGCTTTCATCTTCGTGTTGCTTGCATGAGAAAAGCCCCTATCCGATTGGATAGAGGCTTTTTTTCTTAATTAACGCGGGTTGTCGTTGCGTTCGTAGATCGGGTTCATGTATTCCGTCGTCGAGTATAGACGTGGAACAACAATGTATAAGATGACTGCTGGTACAGCGATGATCAACAACATCAAGAGCATCGGTAACCAGTAGACGACTTTTTGTTGAAGATTATCCGAGTTACCGTCGATGTATTCTTTTACGCCATCAACTTTTGCAGCATCGGCACTCGTCAACAATTTACCGCTATCGGCATTGAAGAAGTGGATTTCACGTTTGATTGTGATGAAGATGCCGTCACGGACTGTCTCGATGACAGCGATCCCGCCGATGACTTCTTCTCCTTTTTCATTCGTGAACGTCTTCGGATCCTCGATTTCGACCGAACCTTTTTTATAATCGTAATGCGTCGTTGGTAATTCCTCATCTAATGCTTTCGTCATTTCTGAGGTATCAACCGCAGCAAGTACCGATTGACCGATACTTAATGCGAGAAAGAGCGCCGTTACGAAGGCTAAGCTTTTCTGCCACATCCCCAAATTCCCCCTTTACCTATAAGTACAAGTTCTTCAGTCAACAACATTGTACCAATTAATAAGAAAAAAGTGTGAAAGAAATACCAGGAAAATAAGAAAACTTTTTGTCTAAATTAATTTTGGTACGTTGCTTCCATCCGATAAATCGGTTGACCCATTGATGAAAAACGCTCTTCGTACTCTGTTCGGACGTTATCTTCCGGTTCATTCGCATGTAAATCAAGTGACATCCAGTCGAAGCGCATGCCGTATGCTGACATCGTCATCAAACTCGATTCGAACAACTTCCGATTATCTGTCTTGAAGTGGATTTGACCTTTCGCTGGTAAAATATCTTCATATGTCGAGAGGAATGTTTTATACGTCAAGCGGCGTTTCGCATGACGTGTCTTTGGCCATGGATCAGAGAAGTTCAAGTACACGCGGGACACTTCACTTTTTTCAAAGTAATCACGTAAGTCTTTTGCATCGACCGTCAAGACGCGAACGTTCGATTGTGGTGTTTCGACCAATTTTTGAACGATCGTCACGGCAACGCTTTCGAATAGTTCGATCGCGATGAAGTTGATATCCGGGTGTTGGTGCGCCATTCCGGTAATGAATGCTCCTTTCCCTGATCCCACTTCGATGTAGATCGGGTTATCATTCTTGAACTCGCTAGCCCATGCTCCTTTAAGAGATGCTGGTTCTGCTATATAGATCGAGGATTGTTCCTTCATATAATCCTGCGCCCATGGTTTATGTCGTAAACGCACTATCGTTCATCCTTTCCAAACTTAAATTATCCGCAGATAAGTTTATCATGATTCGGGTAATTATATAAGAACTTCTTCGTTTCCTATCGAAGAATGTTCAGCAGTTCGTCACTTGAGAAATAGTGAGCATTCTAATACACTTAAGGTACGTAAGAACCGAAAAGGAGGGCTATACTGTGGATGATTTCTTGATTAGTTGGGCATCTCCCATCGTTCTCGTCTTGGGAATCACTGCTTTGTTCGTCTGGGCGACTTTCGGAAAAGTCGACGTCGAATAAGGGCAATCTCTGTACCTTGTGTAATCATACACAAGGTACTTTTTTTATTTTCTAAATGATTTTAGGTTGGTTTTACCATGAAACAGATGTATACTTTTTCTGAAACAGATAATTTATTACAGCTATCGAACACCAAAAACGTTGGTAAAAAGGAGAATTGTAATGAACGAAAATAAAAACAGCGATTCAAAAGAATTAGTACAGAAGAAAACAGGTGCGGATCTCGTCGTCGATTCACTCATCGAGCAGGGTGTCGATTACATCTTCGGTATTCCCGGCGCCAAAATCGATTCCGTCTTCAATGTGTTACAGGACCGGGGACCTGAACTCATTGTTGCACGCCACGAACAAAACGCTGCCTTCATGGCTCAAGCCATCGGACGCTTGACGGACAAACCGGGTGTCGTCCTTGTGACATCTGGTCCTGGGGCATCGAATTTAGCGACTGGTCTTGTGACGGCGAACTCTGAAGGTGACCCTGTTGTCGCAATTGCCGGAGCTGTCACACGGGCCGATCGTTTAAAACGAACACATCAGTCGATGGACAATCAGGCACTCTTTACACCGATTACGAACTTCAGCGCGGAAGTACAAGATGCCGATAACATTCCAGAAGTATTATCCAATGCTTTCCGTACAGCAGAAACGACTTCCGGGGCTGCTTTCGTTAGTATCCCTCAAGACGTCGGATTGAGCGAAGCGAACGTCACGGCATTCCGTGCGGTTGAAGCACCGAAGCTCGGTGTTGCACCAGAAGCTTGGGTCGAAGAGACGGCTCGCTTGATTCAAGATGCGAAGCTGCCTGTTTTGTTACTCGGTATGCGCGCGAGTCAGCCAGATGTCGTACACGCGATTCGTTCGTTACTCAAAAACGTCTCGATTCCTGTCGTTCAGACATTCCAAGCAGCCGGCACATTATCACGTGAACTTGAATCGAATTTCTATGGACGTGTCGGACTGTTTCGCAACCAACCGGGTGACGCATTACTCGCAGAGGCGGATCTCGTGCTCTCGATCGGCTATGACCCGATCGGCTATGATCCGAAATTCTGGAACCAACCGACGCACGACCGCACGCTTGTCCACATCGATCAAATGCGCGCTGAAATTGACCACTTCTATCGTCCAGACCGTGAACTTGTCGGTGATATGGCGAAAACGGTCGATGCGATCGCTAAACGCCTGCAACCACTCACTTTACCTGAGAGTTCCGTGCAATTCCTCGAAGGATTACATCAACGTCTTGTTGATCGCGATGTTCCTCCAGTCGCGGATTCTCCATTGACGCACCCGCTTTATTTCATGAAGACGTTACGCGAAAAAATTGCGGATGATGTCACGGTCACAGTCGATGTCGGCTCTCACTATATCTGGATGGCTCGTCATTTTCGTTCATATGAACCACGCCACCTTCTCTTTAGTAACGGGATGCAAACACTCGGCGTCGCACTTCCTTGGGCAATCGCGGCAACACTCGTACGTCCAGGAAAAAAAGCTGTCTCGATTTCAGGTGACGGCGGATTCCTCTTCTCTGCAATGGAACTTGAGACAGCTGTCCGCTTGAACTCACCACTCGTCCACTTCGTCTGGCGCGACAGCGGATTCGATATGGTCGCGTTCCAACAAGAGATGAAATACAAACGGAAATCCGGTACGTCATTTGGTGACGTTGATCTCGTCAAATATGCCGAGAGCTTTGGAGCAAAAGGACTTCGCGTCAATCATCCATCTGAACTAGCCGCGATCATGGATGAAGCACTCGCGACAGACGGTCCCGTCATCGTCGACGTCCCGATTGATTACCGCGACAACATCGCGCTCGGAGAACAAGTTCATCTCGATCAATTGAACTAAGGAGGATTCACATGGCACACGATAAAACACTCGTCCAGATTTCAACGATGATGGCATTGCTCGACGGGGTATTTGAGAGTGAAGTCACGTATGCTTCCGTTCTTGATCAACGTGATTTCGGTATCGGAACGTTTGACCACTTAGACGGTGAGATGATTGGATTCGATGGTCAATTCTATCAACTCCGCTCAGATGGTAGTGCTCGACCGCTCCAACCTGAGACGACGACACCTTTCGCGACATTAACCCGTTTCGAGCCGGAACAAACCCTGACCGTGACGGAAGAGATGTCAAAAGCGACGTTTGAGCACTGGCTGAACGAACAACTCCCAACGATCAATAGCTTTTATGCTATCCGGATTGACGGAACATTCACGGAGGTTCAGACACGCACCGTCGCACGCCAGGAAAAACCGTTCGTTCCAATCACGGAAGCTGTCGCTTCTCAAAGCGCTCGTACGTTCGAGCACACGGAAGGAACGCTTGCCGGATACTATACACCACGATTTGGTCACGGTATCGCCGTCGCCGGATATCACCTTCATTTCATCGATGCTGCTCGCGCAGGTGGTGGTCACGTCTTTGACTACACAGTTAAGAACGTCACCGTCACATTCGAAGAAAAGCCGCAACTTGATTTACGTCTACCGACGACAGCGGCTTATCGATCGGCAGATCTCGAAAGTCATGATATTGAAAAAGAAATTAAAATCGCTGAAGGTTAAGCAAAAAAGCGTGTCGTTCCCTTTCGGAATGACACGCTTTTTAGTCGTTTGAGTATTCAAGTAGCTGTTCAAGAAAATGATAACTGTCGTCGACATCCGGATGACGCGTATCTTCATACCAGTAGAGTGACAATACTGCTTGCGCTACGACATACCAGTGCATTCGTTGTTTCAGATCACTCGTCAATGGATGTCCATAATGTTCGAACCATTCTGGCCAAGCCGCTTCGTCGACATAACTATATAACATCATTCCAAGATCGTACGCACGGTCGGCAATGATCGCATCATCCCAATCGTTCAGATAGAGTTGACCATCTGCTCCCGTCAACCAGTTATTGTGGTTCAAATCTGAATGACAAACGACCTGCTCATCTGTTCTTACCTGCTCCAGATTTTGTTCGAGGTAAACCATCGCATGTTCCACGAGCTCCGGATCCTCTAGATCATCCGGTTGGAAGTACAAGCGACATTGTCGCAATAACTCATCAGGTTCGATCGGGCGCTGGTCAAGCTGTTGTAGCATGAACAGTAATTCCTTCGAATCATGGATTTTCCCAAGCAAACGTGCTACTTCAGGACGTTCCATCATTTCGGGCTCCAACTCGTCGCCTTCAATGAACTGTTGGGCGCTGATGACGTCCCCACTATAAATCCGTTTCGTCCATAATAACTTCGGAACGATTCCGTCTGCGGATAAAATCGCCAAAAACGGCGATGAATTTCGTTTTAAGAACAACTTCGATTGTCCGGTTGAAGCGATGTACGCTTCTCCTGTGATTCCACCTGCTGGCGTAAGGGTCCAGCCTTCGCCAAGCGCATCTAAAATATCTAATTCCATTATAATCCGCTCAACTTTTTTAGTAGATTTGCCTAAGGCACAATGCTTATCTTAACACGTTGCGATCGTCGTTGACAACGGAAGGACCTGAATCCTGTTGACACCTTTCAGAAGCGGGTCGACCGATGCATCATCCCCTTGTACATGCACATTCCAGCGCGAATGATCAAGTGAGACTTCCACGATTTCACGCGTCGTATTGTAAACGATGAGCGTGCGTTGCCATGCATCGTACGAGTGGACCGCTCCAAGTTCATAAGCAATGACACCCGGGCGTAAGTCGATGAAATGAAGCAGCTCGCGAATCTGATTCGCTCGGTGCAAACGGAATCCGCCATGCATTCTACGAATTTGCAAAATTGTCTTGATGTATGTGACAAGGGACAGATGATCATCCCGCCGTTCCCAGTCCATTCGATTGATCTCGTCTGGTGCGTTATAGCTGTTTTCAACACCTTGTTTCGTGCGCAAAAATTCTTGACCTGCGTGAAGAAACGGAATCCCTTGCGCAAACAAGGCAATCGTCTGAGCTAAGCGACTCATCCGCAATAATTGCTGTTCATCTGCCTCTGGACAAGATAACTTTAATTTATCGTATAACGTATGATTGTCGTGCGCCTCGACGTAATTGATGGAATAGGTAGGTTCCGGAAAACGTCCGTACGTTTGATTGTCGATATGGACACTTCCCGCAATCCCGTTTCGGACCTCCCCTTCCTTCCAGCCATCTCCCGCAACGAAACCTCGGTCGAATTCACTGAACGTCGATCCTTTTAACGCGTCACGGAACACATCATTAAAATGGGCGATCCGCGGCATTTGCGCAGCGGAGGCACTCATCGCCTTTAATCGTTCCGGTAACGCTGTCGCGAGATCCCACCCTTCTCCATACACCAGAATCGTTGGATCAATCGCATCGAGCGCCGCACGAACATCATTCATCGTCTCAATATCATGAATCCCCATCAAATCAAATCGAAAGGCATCAATCCGGTAGACTCGAGCAAAGTACGTCAAACAGTCAACGATCAGACGGCGCATCATGAATCGCTCAGATGCGGTATCATTTCCGACACCTGTTCCGTTCGATAGTGTTCCGTCTACTTCGTAGCGAAAATAATAACCAGGGACAAGCTGTTCGAGAGAGGAGCGTTCTCGAATGAAGACGTGATTCATGACGACATCGAATGTGACACGAATGCCTGCTTCATGGAGCCGCTCTATCATTTCCGCGTATTCTCTGACACGAACGAGTGGTTCAACCGAACTCGCATAACTCCCAGCTAGCCCGAACCAAAGCATCGGGTCGTATCCCCAGTTATATGGAGACCGCGTACGTTCATCGGTCGTCTCAAAAAAGTGGACTGGTAGCAATTGCAGATGGGTGATCCCGAGATCCAGGAGATAATCAAGTCCCGTCGCATGACCTCGAGGAGAGCGCGTTCCTCGTTCCGTCATCCCTGTGTATTGACCCGGATAACTTGAACCAGCTGAGTGATCGATCGTGAAATCACGGATATTCGCTTCGTAGATGACAGCGTCTGACGGTTTGACGAACAGAGGACGCGCGACACGCTTCGGGAACCACTTGGTCATCGTCCGTTCGACGTCAACGATGACGCCGTATCGACCATTCTCCGATATCGCACTAGCGTACGGATCAACGACCTCTTGTGTGCCAAGGTATGTCGTCACTTCATACCGATACCAGCACTCTGCGATATCTTGTTCCAGTTGAAGATGATAAGTACCTTGCTCGTGTCGCTCCATTTCGTACTTTCCGAGCAACCGTTCATCTTGATCGTACACGACACACATGATCCGTTCTGCGACCGGTGACCAAACAGCAAAGTGAAATGTACCCTTTTCTTCCCAGACACCGAGCTTCCCTTCGTAACGGTACTTGCGCTCGAACGCTTCCGTCCGGACTAACCGGTCAGGAACGACGCGAATCGACCTCCCTGCTCCGAACACCTCATATCGGCATTCGAGCTCGACCGGTTCCAGAACCGTCAATTCATAAATCACCAGTTGTTCCTCACGGTGTGTTTCGACTTGCTGGATCGCAAGTGATTGTCCATCACATTCAAGCGACCAGTGGATTGACGGATTGCCTTCGACCTCGACTCGGATGCTTTGGAACGATGAGAACTCCGCCCGGATCACTGGTATCGCTACTTCTTGGTTTGTCATCTCTTTCGCAACGACAATGCCGTCGCTCCCTCCCTTACTCTTGAATGCGTGACTGTTCCTCACTTTGGATCGCCATTTGAAACGGAATCGATACGGTTTCCTTTAGGATTTTTTCACACACACGCATTTGAGCAGCTTTTGTATGAGTCGCATTCCCATTCATACGATTCAACCATTTAGGAAAATCCACTTTATTGACATACGTCGTCGTCGTTTCTTTTGGAATCTTATCAAAATAACCACTTGGAGCTAAGATGACTCGTTCGATCGGTAAATCGTAATCTCGTCCAAGAATCGTATGCAAAATGTCTTCCGTTCGTTTTAAACTGATATTCGGGTTCAAAATCTGTTTCACAGATGCTTTGAACGGTTGTTCCCGCCACAACTTATCTCGTCGAATATGATAAATACTCTCTTCACCATCGAGCCATTCCATGATATAGATCGCGGACGGACCGACGACAAATGGACTCAACTCGACTTCTCCGACTTGATAGTGAATGACCGCCCGATAAAACATCGCATATTGTTCATTTAGTAGATGCAACATCTGATAGAAGTCTAAATGACGTTTTAATGGAATCCGCCAAATGTCCTCCTCCCCTGCTCCGCCAGCGACGTTCAAGAGTTTTTGTAACTCGAGACGTTTTTTGTACCATTTATCAAACGCTCTTCGAGATAATTGTTTACCCGGAAGTTGAATGACTTCACTTTTTTTCATCACTTGCCACCACTTCTTCGGACGGATAAGCGTCTCCCCTGGAAACAATTCTCCTGTCTCCCATTTGCGATAAACGTTCGTATAATCAAGTGCCTGGTGTTCAACAAATCGTTTCGTCATCTCTAGCGGATTTTTTTCAAATCGACTATCTAAGTCATATAGTTTCATCAAAATTGCGATGGGGATCACCTCATTCCTCTTCACCTAGATGAATCCGATAAACCGGCTCATATCGCGGTGAAACCTCTGGTCGTACTTCAAATAGAACGAGTTCACGAACAGTCCACTCTATTGATCGGATCGGACTCGTCTTCCATTCGGCTGCCTCAGCGCGCCACTTTTTCGCGATCGTGACATGCGGAACGAATGGTCTGGTCGAATTCGGATCAATCTGTTCCACTAATTGAAACAATTCTTCCGATTCCGTTCCAAATCCAACGACGCGTGGTCGTTCATCCCGACCGAACGTGATCAAACGATCGAATCGTAGCACGAACGGTTCCATCGTACGCGCGATCTGCTGTAACTGCTGTTTCCACGACTGCTGTTCTTTTTCCTCCAATGGACCGAAAAAACGAAGTGTTAGATGATACTCTTCTAACGTATAGACGTTACGAAAGTACTCAGGTAGCGATAACCGTTCAGCAAGATTTGCCAAATCTTTAGAAGGGATCGGCAAAGCAATGAAAAAGTGTCGTTCTTGTCTCATCGTCGCGCTCACTCCTTCATACGACCACTGATACCATACAGAATCGCGCCTAGGATACTACTACTTGTATATACCCAAAAGACGGTATAGATTGTACTCTCCTCGAGTACAAAACCACTCATCAGATTAAACAACGCGGTCGCGAGTCCCGTCGTCGTCGCCATATATGTACTGACGGCTGTTGCGACCATCGTCTCTGGAACGAGCGATCGCACATAATCTAAGGCGACAGGGATCAACAGACCAACGATCATTCCTTGCATCGCAGATAATACCCACAGCATGACGATTGGAAGTTCTAAAGCAATCATCGCCGTCCGCGCAGCCGACAACAAGGAGACGAATACCAGAACCGGAATCGCTCCGAATCGTAATAACAGACGCGAGGCGATGCGCATGAACGGAATTTCGCACAGAACGGCGACAAAGAATAATGTTCCGACGAGTGCCGTCGTCTCACCACGAATCGTGACGTAGCTGCCAAAGTAATAATTGTTGGCGAAGATTGGTCCAAAGATCAAACTCCCCCCTGCTAGGAACAACAAGAAGCGCCGATTCGAGAAGAGTTGTTTTAACGGTACTGGTTGCTGATGTGAAACATGGACGCTGCCCGTCTCTTCAATGCCGATCAGCACAAGGAAACCGAGCACCCATGCTGCACCAGTTGCGTAAAAAATCAAATTTAGTCCGCCACCCTCAGTGATTTGCCCAAGAACAAAAACAGCTAAAGCGAACCCTGCTGAGCCAAAAAGACGTAAAGCGCCGTAATCCACTTTACGCTTTCGCGTGTACTCGATCGCTAATGTATCCACGAGCGGAATATGCGCGCACTGGAACAACGCCCAAACGCAAGAAATCAATAATAAAAGTAGATAAGCAGACGTCAGTAAGTAACTGAGTGTAAAAATACCGGCAGCAAGCATCGCGACGAGTAAGAGTCGTTTTGGTTTTCCGAGTCGGTCTGCCGCGATTCCCCAGACAGGTTGTAGAAAAATGGAGAGAATCGGTCCAATCGCAACGATTGTTCCAATCTCTGAAGCCGACAGTCCGAACGCATCGTTCGAGAAATAAAGTGCGAGATACGGAATGAGTGCTCCTTGTCCAAAGAAAATAAAGAAATATAAGGCTTGGAAATGATAGGTTTGACGATTTTTCACACGGAACTTCCTTTCAAGAAGCAATCCCCCCATCTTTACGATGCGGGGATCATCAATCATTATTTTGCGAGCTCATAAATCGCTTCTGCATAGATTGCGACAGCAAGCAATAGTTCATCAAAATCAACATATTCATCGACTTGGTGGGCAACTTCAGGACCACCCGGGAAGACTGGACCAAAAGCAACTCCCGCCGTCAATGAACGCGCATATGTGCCGCCACCAATTGCTATCAGATCAGCTGATTGGTTCGTATGGCGCTCATAGACGGCACTTAGCGTCTTGATCAATTCATGGTTTGGATCAACATGGTGCGGTGTCATGTGCGTCCGCGTCTGCAATTCAAAACCATATCCTGCCGCGGCTTCCTTGATGATTTGCAAACGTTCCGTGAAGTCTGCTGTATACGGGTAACGGATATTGATTGATGCCGTTCCTTGCTCTTCGGCGTAACGGAATACACCGCCATTGATCGTTAAGTCACCTGTCTCGTCTGAAGCAGCGACACCCATCGCTACACCGCGAGAATCCCGGAACATATGCGTCACGAGTTGAATGTAACGACGACCGTTATAATCCAAGTGAAGCGTATTGAGGAAACGTGCCAAATGTAAAGCAGCATTTTTACCATTGTCCGGCTCCATCGCATGGGCTGCGACACCATTGACATCAAGTATGAGACCTTCCGTTTCTTGCTTGACTGTTCCCGTCAAACCTTGTTCTTCAAGATAAGCATGGAAATCCGTCTCAAGCGTTCCTACTTCGACGACACGAAGAAGCGCTTGGGCATGACCTGGAACCATGTTCGGACGTTCGCCACCTTCAAAACGAACGAGATGGTAGCCTGTATCAGATGCTTGCGCTGGTTTCCCTTGAATCAATAACCCATCATAGAGTCCTTTTTCCGCATTGATGATCGGGAAGTCGGCATCTGGTGCAAAACCAAGTGTTGGCATCTCTTCATGTTTGAAGTAATGATTGACACAACGCCATTCACTCTCCTCATCCCCTCCTGCAATCAGACGGATGCGCTTCGAGAGTGGTAAGCCAAGTTCTTTGACGATTTTCAAAGCGTAATAAGCTGCCATCGTCGGTCCTTTATCATCGATTGCTCCACGTGCATACAGTTTTCCATCTACAAGCGTCGGGTTGAATGGACCGTATGTCCAGTGATCGCCACCAGCTGGTACAACGTCTAAGTGACAAAGAATACCGAGTAACTCTTCCCCTTGACCATATTCCAAATGTCCTGCATACCCATCGACATTTTTTGTCGTGAACCCATCGCGTTCCCCTGTCGCGAGCATCCAATCGAGGGCACGTTTGACTTCATGACCAAACGGCGCGCCCTCTTCGATCGTGGATTCGTCGAGTACACTCGGAATCCGTAATAATTCTTTTAAATCTTCTAATAAGTCCTCGCGACGTGCGAGTACTTCCTCTTTCCAATTCACCATCTGATTTCGCTCCTTCATTACGGGTTTTGGATTCGTTTCCTATACACCTTCCTAGTATAGCGAATATTCGTTCAGATACGAACATCCAAATTCTGTTTTCTTTTTTATTTATTGAAATGACGAACATTAATCTAAAATAAAACCTAAATCATCGACTTTACAAACCATTTGAATATATTTTTTATGAAAACGTTCGGTTAAATTACTTGCATTTTAATATCAAAACGTTATACTAAAGGCGAAACAACTGGATATTGCATTGTCTTTTGTCACCCGAAGCTTTAGAACACTATTCTATCCATTGGGGGAGTGGTTATACCAATGAAAGATTCTACAGACCGTATGTTGACCCGGATTAAATCGATCTATCTCTACATCCAAGAGAACGGAGCTACTACGACAGCAGAGTTGGTTGAAGAGTTTGGCATCACTTCAAGGACCGTCCAGCGGGATTTGAACGTGCTTGAATACAACAATCTCATTGTGAGCCCTCGACGCGGTACATGGACGTCGAGTAAGAAACAAAAGCAAGCGGGTTGATCCACTGTTTCACTATGTATATCTTTCGATGACGCGATTCTTCGCGTCTTTTTTTGTTATCTTTTTTAAAACGTGGGGTATAGCTATTGGGAGAAGGAGATGATGAGAATGAATATTTTAATCATTGGAGCAAACGGAACGACAGGACGCAAGATGGTCGAATTGATCGCTAAACAAGGAGATCACCAAGCGATCGCGGTCGTACGGGAAGAAAATCAAATCAACGATTTGATTGCACTCGGCGCATCTGAAGTCAGACTTGGGGATTTGACGAAGGATGTCAGTGGCGTTATCAGTAACGCGGACGTCGTCATCTTTGCAGCGGGTGCTGGTGGCGCATCGGACGAATTGACACGCGCCGTCGATCAGGAAGGTGCGATCAAAGTCATCGATGCAGCAAAAGCCAACGGGATCGATCGTTTCCTGATGCTCAGTTCAGTCGGTACGGAAGAACCGAAAGGCGAACTAAAAGTGTATCTTGAATCGAAAGCAGCAGCAGACGCTCACCTCAAAGAAAGTGGACTCGACTATACAATCGTCCGTCCTGGTCCGCTCAGCTACGATGACCCAACAGGTACTGTTGAAACGAAAGAGCATTTTGATTCATACGAAGATCGTAAGGTGTCTCGTGACGATGTAGCAGCGCTGTTCGTTCACTTGATTGATCATCCGACACAATCTCGTGTATTCGAAGTACTCAGCGGTCCTTATCCGATCGCAGAAGCACTACGTAATCAATAATTAAATCCCACAATAAAAGGCGATGGAATGTACATTCATTCCACCGCCTTTTTGCTTTGCTTATTCAGGTTGCCAATCAAATAACGACAATTCCTCTTGTGTCAGTTCACGGTAGTCCCCGAGTGCAAGTGCCGAATCAAGCTCTAAACGACCAATCGAGCGCCGTTTCAAGAACGTGACCTCTTTACCTAGGGCAAGCATCATCCGTTTGACTTGATGGAACTTCCCTTCCGTGATCGTCAATTCAAGCGTTGAATCTGTTTCTGTCGTCGATAAGATGACGAGTTTTCCTGGCTTTGCCTGATAACCGTCTTCTAAGGTAACGCCTGCCGCAATTGCCTCGACGTCTTCTTGCGTCAATACACCTGTCACTTCCGCGTAATACGTTTTTTCAACGTGTTTTTTCGGAGACATCAAGGCATGATTGAACGCTCCATCGTTTGTCAGTAACAACAAACCTTCTGTATCCTTATCAAGTCGTCCGACCGGAAACGGTTTGAAATACGTCACGTCTTCAAACAACAGATCGATGACGGTCTCATCTCGTTTATCCTCCGTCGCACTAATGACACCCGGTGGTTTATTCATCATCAAGTAGATGTATTTTTGATACGTGACCGGTTCGCCGTACATCAGAACCTGTTGTGACTCGACATCGACATGTTGTTTCGGATCACGAACGATCTCACCATCGACTTGAATTGCCCCTGCCTTGAGCAAAAGTTTTACTTCTTTTCGGGAGCCTGCCCCCATGTTGGATAACAATTTATCTAGACGCATGATTTCGTCCTCGTTTCAATGAAAATTTACGCCCTAATATGACCTCTGCTAAACCACTCCAAATCGAAAGTCCAGCGAAAATCACGATTCCAACTACCGCACCGATGATCAGGATCAACAGAGATGCCCATGTCGTCTCTGGTAAGAAGGACACCATTCCCCACTTCACGAGCGCGACAACCGCCCCCATCAACGCACTAATGATTAGAATTAACGATGTCCGGCGCAAGACGGTACTGAATGGAAACTTCACTGTTTGTGTGATTCGGAAGAACATCAATCCCGTCGCAACAAGGTAACCGATGATCGTTGCATAACCGGCACCTGTCCCGTCACCTGTCAAATGAATCAACGGTGCATTCAAGAGATACTTCGCAAGTAGTCCGGCAATCGTCGCAACAATCGTGAAGTATTGCCGGTTGATTCCTTGTAGGACTGCCGCTGTGACCGAATACAAGGCGAGGAACAACGCACTTGGCGCATAACTTAAGAGATAGACCCATGCTGCCTGATCTTTCGGGAAGAGCACATGGAACGTTTCTTCACTGAGGAGAATCATCCCGACGACTGCCGGAATCGTAATAAAGAAGACGAGTTGATAAATCTGCGAGATTTGAGCCCGTACTTTCCGCATATCTCCCTGTGTGAATGACGCTGTCAACAGTGGCGTCGCAGAAAGCGATAATCCAGTCGCAACAGATACTGGAATCAGAACGATTTTATGACTATCCGCAATCAGATAGGCCGTTGCATTTCCAGCAGCTTCGAGTGTATAACCGATACTTTGTAATGCTGCATTCATCGTATTCTGGTCGATGACTTGATAAAGCGGCGTCGAAACGCCTACCATGACGATTGGAATCGCATAGGCTAACAACTCTTTGTACAAATCCGTTAACGGGCGATCCGGCGAACGGACGGTTTGAGTTGCACGGAGTTCTCGTAATCCACTCGCACGTTTACGGAAATAGTAAATCAGAACGACTATACTTCCGATTGCTCCAATAAATGCGCTGAATGTTGCAATCGTCGCTGCCCATGCTACCCCAGAATCAAAGAGATAGATGGCGATGCTGACTCCTGCGAGCAAGAAAATGATTCGGACGATTTGTTCTAAGATTTGTGAAATCGCGGTCGGTCCCATCGATTGATATCCTTGGAAGTATCCACGCGTCATACTCATCGGCGGAATCAAGAGTAAAGCAAAACTGACTCCTCGAATCGTCATCGTGACGGCATCGACGTATGCCGCTGAATCGACGTCCCCACCCGGAATCGCTCGGTGGGCTAAATACGGAGCGAGGAAGAATAAGGCGAGAAAAGAAACAACGCCGGTCAAGGACATGATTTTCAAACCCGATCGATACAATCGCTCACTCGTATCGTATTCCCCAAGCGCATTATACTTGGCGACGAATTTTGAGACGGCAACGGGAATTCCCGCTGTCGCGACACCAATCATGATCGTGTAATAGTTGTAGGCATACGTATAAAACATGATACCTGTAGCACCGACCATGAACTGGAATGGAAAGAGGTAGATCAAACCTAGTGCGCGGGAAATCAGTGACGCACCGGATAGGAGCATCGTCCCACGAACGAATCCCGCATTACCGGGAGAAGTGGACTGTTTATTGTTGACTGTGGACATGGTAACATCCCTCACGCTTTCTAATTTTTAAACTCGACACTCTAATCATGACTGTCTCATTATACAAGTTCTCTCGTACACAATTGCAAATCATTATACCGCTGTCTTTCTGGAATTGAAAGAGACGGTTTGTTTACAGTCGCAACTTCTGCTAAAGTGAAACAAGCAGAATTCTATGAATGAGGTGACCATATGTACGATGTAATCGTAATCGGGGGCGGACCGAGCGGCTTGATGGCAACGCTCGCCTCCTTACAAGCTGGAGCTCGAACACTCCTGCTCGATAAAGGGAATAAATTAGGACGGAAGCTCGCAATCTCTGGCGGAGGACGCTGTAACGTCACGAATCGAAAACCACTCGACGAGCTCGTCCAGTCGATTCCGGGAAACGGACGTTTCTTATATAGCGCCTTCTCTCAATTCAACAATGAATCGATCATCGAACTCTTCGAAGGATTTGGCGTCGCACTTAAAGAAGAGGACAACGGTCGGATGTTCCCTGTCTCAGATAAGGCAGCGGATGTCGTTCGTGTATTGATTGATCAAATCCGTGCGCATGGTGCCGAGATTCAAACGGATGCGCAAGTCGCTACGCTCGATTTCCATCCAGACGGTGCTTTTGCAGCTGTCATATTAGAGAATGGCATGCGTCTTGAAGCGAAAAGTTGTATCGTCGCGGTCGGTGGTCAATCTGTTCCGCATACCGGTTCAACGGGTGACGGCTATCCGTGGGCTGAAAAAGCGGGTCACACGATCACGGAACTCTTCCCAACGGAAGTTCCGATTCTGTTAGGTGATACGTTCATTCACGAAAAAACATTACAAGGGCTGTCGCTGCGTGACGTCGCTCTAACGGTCCACGGTAAAAAAGATAAGGCGATCAAGACACATACAGGTGATCTACTGTTCACACACTTCGGTTTAAGTGGTCCGATTGCTTTACGGTGTAGCCAATATACGATCAAAGAACGCAAACGTTCGAAAGAAACGATCGTTCATCTATCGATTGATCTCTTCCCGGACGAATCCCTCGGTGCCTTAACGGAACGTTTCCAAGCAGCCATTGCCGCAAATCCCAAGAAAACAGTCCGCAATGCTCTTCGTGGTTTCGTACCAGAACGGTTGCTTGAACTCCTATTCGCTCGAATCGGCTTTGGCGATGAAGTCTGTACACAAGTGAAGAAACAAGACTGGACGGACTTCCTCCAACAATTGAAACGATTCCCACTCAGAGCAACGGGAACGCTCGATTTTGATAAAGCCTTCGTCACGGGTGGCGGCGTCTCGATCAAAGAGATTGATCCAAAAACAATGATGTCAAAAAAAGCCGAACGGTTATTCTTCGCTGGTGAAATTCTTGATATTCACGGCTATACGGGTGGATACAACATTACAGCCGCGTTCGTGACGGGTCATTGCGCCGGTAGCCACGCTGCAGAAATGGCACGTGACACTGTCTCTTAATATGAACAAGACCCGATTCGTCTGTGTTAATCAGAAGAATCGGGTCTTTTCTTTTTATGCATCAGTCAATCGGTGTGAACGATCGGCTCGAAAACTTATCTGTCTCGACTAAGGCAAACAATTCATTATCCTGTACGAAAATCCCTTTTGAACCATAGACCTTTGGACTTGCCGTCTCTCCCGTGATCGTCTGATCTTTCTGATCAATCGAATAGAGATAGAGTGCTTCTGAATCAAGTGTGTAGATGCGTCCTTGTCGTTCCGCAAGACCAATTGGTCGGAAGTCTGATTCGAATACTTTCTTCGCATCACTTCGCATCCCATTCGCCGGTTCAATTTTACTTCGTTCTACGATCGATAAATACGGCGGCTTTTGCTTTTTCTTTAAAGCGCGTTTTTTCTTTTCCGACGCATCTGGATCAATCTTAATTTTATCCTCTTTCATGGCGAAACGAGTCAATTCCACACGTCCGATTGCACGGATATGATTGATCGTATAGAATTCCTTTTTCTTCGAATCATATCCAAGCCCATGGAAACTGTCTCGAATCGTCGTCCCCTGTACTTTTTCACGTTTTTCTTCGCTCCAGACACCATCTTTTCGCGTGATTGTCACGAGAATCTGATTCGATGTCAATAAAGCGACGGTCTCTCCGTCAACGAGTGTCATGCCATCGAGGCCAGAAAGAAGTAATTTCCCTTCTTCTAATTGGAAGGAGGCATTGATCCTCTCACCTGTTCCACTAATTTCAAAGAAACGATAATCGTCTGTGACGACGAGGTACGACCCGATGGAATCATCATATAACATCTGCTGGACATTCTTAATTAATGGTTCTTCCGGATTCGGAATGGCTGAAGGCGTTTTCGTCGGCACCTGTTTGACAGCTGCCTGATGCTTCGATTGCGTCTCGATTTTCGCGAACGTTTCCTGAATACGCGACATCGTCTCTGGTTTTGAGAAGACGAGCAGTACACAAAGAATCAAACCCGAAACGACGGCAAAAATCGTTGTATAGACTATATAAGATCGTTTCATTGATGGTAATCGCCTTTCTTTCTCGGTTTCTGATTCAGTGTATCAGAAGGACGTTCAAAAAAAAAGCGGACTTGCGACGGAAATGAAGAAACCCCTTCCATTCGTATCAAGTGAACGGAAGGGGTCATGACTTAGTTCGCGACGATATTGATGAGTTTTTTCGGTACGACGATGACTTTTCGAACCGTCTTGTCGCCGATCCATTCTTGTGTCTTTTCGTCGGCAAAGGCAAGTGCCTCGATTTCTTCTTTTGTCGCGTCGATGTTGATTTCGATTTTCGAGCGAACTTTTCCGTTCACTTGAATGACGAATTCCATCGTATCGCTGACGAGTTTCGATTCATCGAATGTTGGCCATGCCGCATACGTCAATGTCTCTTCAAATCCAAGTTGTTCCCAGAGTTCCTCACCAAGGTGCGGTGCAACTGGTGTTAACAATTGGATGAATCCACGAAGGAAGTGACGCGGAAGCACCGGCTGTTTGTTTGCTTCGTTGACGAAGACCATGAGTTGCGAAATTCCGGTGTTGAACTGGATGTTCGCGAAGTCTTCCGTAACCTTCTTGACCGTCTGGTGGTATGTCCGTTCGAAGTCAGCATCGACTTCTGTGACATCTTGAATGTCTGCTGTCCGTTCGAACAAGCGCCAGACACGATCGAGGAAACGACGCGCACCGTCAAGTCCGTTCTCAGACCAGGCAACTGATGCATCGAGTGGACCCATGAACATTTCATACAAGCGTAACGTATCCGCACCATGCGATTTAACGATTTCATCCGGATTGATGACGTTACCGCGTGATTTCGACATTTTCTCGTTGTTCTCTCCAAGAATCATCCCTTGGTTGTATAACTTCTGGAATGGTTCTTTTGTTGGCACGACGCCTGCATCATACAAGACTTTATGCCAGAAGCGTGCATACAATAAGTGGAGAACGGCGTGTTCCGCACCACCGATGTAAATATCGACTGGAAGCCAGTATTTTAATTTTTCTGGATCCGCGATCGCCTCTTCATTGTGCGGATCGATGAAACGAAGATAATACCAGCAGCTTCCGCCCCATTGTGGCATCGTATTCGTCTCGCGACGCCCTTTCATTCCTGTTTCAGGATCCGTATAATCCAACCAGTCTTCCGCAAGCGCAAGTGGTGATTCGCCTGTACCAGACGGCTTGATCTCCGGAATGATTGGAAGTTCGAGCGGTAATTCCTCTTGGCTAAGCGTCTTCATCGAACCATCTTCCATATGAACGACTGGGATTGGCTCACCCCAATACCGTTGACGACTGAACAACCAGTCGCGGAGACGATACGTGATTTTCTTGCGTCCGACTTGATTCGTTTCGAGTTCAGCAATCATCGTCTCGATTGCTTCTTGTTTTCCAAGACCATCAAGCATATGCGAGTTGACGTGTTCGCCCTCTCCTGTATAGGCTGCTTCATCGACGTTCCCACCCGCGACGACCTCAACGATTGGCAAGTCGAATTGTTTCGCGAATTCATGGTCGCGCTCATCGTGTCCTGGAACTGCCATGATTGCACCCGTTCCATAAGAAGCAAGGACATAATCAGCGATCCAGATCGGAAGACGATCACCTGAGATTGGATTGACGGCGAAAGCACCCGTGAAGACGCCTGTTTTTTCCTTCGCTAAATCCGTCCGTTCGAGGTCTGACTTCGTTTGGACTTGCGAAATGTACGTATCGACGGCTTCCTTGTGATCCGCTGTCGTGATGTCAGCTACGAATGGATGCTCCGGCGCAAGCACGAGGTACGTCGCACCAAAGATTGTGTCCGGACGTGTCGTAAAGACCGTGACTTGTTTTTTATGTCCATCAATCGTGAAATCGATCTCAGCACCTTCTGATTTCCCGATCCAGTTCCGTTGCATCTCTTTAACAGAATCCGGCCAATCGAGGTCATCGAGATCTTCAAGAAGACGATCCGCATATTCCGTGATTTTCAAGACCCACTGACGCATCGGAACACGCACGACCGGATGATTTCCGCGTTCAGATAATCCGTCGATGACTTCTTCATTCGCAAGAACGGTTCCAAGTGCCGGGCACCAGTTGACCGCGACTTCGTCCACGAACGCAAGTCCTTTTTCATACAACTTCGTAAAGATCCACTGTGTCCATTTGTAGTACTTCGGATCCGTCGTGTTGATTTCACGATCCCAGTCATAGGAGAATCCAAGTTCTTTCAGCTGACGCTTGAACGTCTCGATGTTTTTCGCTGTGAATTCACGTGGGTCATTCCCTGTATCGAGGGCGTATTGTTCTGCTGGTAACCCGAACGCATCCCAACCCATTGGGTGCAAGACGTTGTATCCTTGCATCCGTTTCATCCGCGCGAGGATGTCCGTTGCCGTGTAGCCTTCCGGGTGTCCAACGTGGAGTCCAGCACCTGACGGATACGGGAACATATCAAGGGCATAAAACCCTTCTTTTTCTGGATCTTCTGTCGTGACGAAGGCGTTGTCTTGATCCCAACGCGCCTGCCATTTTGGTTCAATTTCGCGATGATTGTACGGCATGTCTTTTCCTCCTCTAATCTAAAAAAAACCGGTCCTCCGCCCCTAGGAATAGGGACGAAAGACCGGTTTGGCTTCCGCGGTACCACCCACGTTGTCTGTCTATGACAGACCGCTTGATTCACAGATAACGGTGTGAAGGACCGGATTCGCTACTACGACTTCACGAATCGTGCTCCCTGACGAGTTCACGGTTGTTACCGACTGGTTCGCACCTTCCACCAGCTCTCTTGACGGCACCTTTCCCCTACTACTTCAGTTCCCTGCATTTGACTATCTTTTCCTAGTGTAATCTGTTTCTTCCTCAAGCGTCAACGCTTCCGTAAAATTTCCTCGATTTCCGCATGCGATCGCGCAATATGATCTGCTTGTTCTAAGCGTTGCGCTGGCATCCGGTCATCAAGAAGCGCAATCACTTCCATACCTGCTGCTTTTGCGCCGATCATCCCGTTTGCAGCGTCTTCAATGACGAGACAATTCTCAGGTGCGTGCCCGATTCGTGATGCCGCAAGTCGAAAAATCGCGGGATCCGGCTTCGAACGCACGACTTCTTCCCCACTGACGTAATGCGTGATTGGAAGCTCGTAATGACGGATGACGCGTTCGATTTTTTGAAGCGAACTCGAAGAAGCGATCCCGATATCGTAACCAAGAGACGTCGCTTGTTCGATGACTTGTTTGACTCCCTCTTTTAAACCACACGCCTCTGGTTTTGCATGAATTTGAAACAAGCGATGTTCTTCCTCAAGTAAAGCACTCGCTGTTTCTCGGAGCTCGTGTTGCGCGACAAGTTCTTCCCACATCTCATCTCCTGTTTTCCCCATGAATGTCGCATACTGAACCGGATCGAGCGGAATCGATAACGTTTTGAACATCTGCTGGTGGACCTCAAAGTAACGGATTTCACTATCTAAGATGACCCCATCCATATCAAAAATAAGACCTCGTTTTTTCAAGACACATCCCCCTCAATTGATCTATCATGATTTCAGCATATCAAAAAAACGACTACACGATGTAGTCGTTTCACCTTCTTCATTTAGTTACTGTTTAACTTGTCGCCATTTGGACACTGGTTTGTCGGTAAGCCGGAAAATAATCCGAATTAGCATCTGACCCGTATCGTGTACACAACTGATCGTATATGGCTGGTTGAAGAATCGATTTTCCTTGATGATACTCAAATAAACGGTACCCGGTGTAACGACATTTACTCTCAAAGAGACTATCTCGTTCTTGATATCCACCTCCGAGATGTTGTTCGACGAGACCGCGTTCTTTCGCCTGAAGAATCGCTTCGTACTCAAGTCGTTGATTCGGGAACATCTTCGCTTCGTCCCGCTTACAACCAATCAAATGACCGTGGGCATATTCTTTTCCGAGCAATACGAAGTATCCACCAACAGGTTCTCCGTCGATTTCCGCAATCAGTAACAATGGCTCACAGAGTGGATTCGCTTCAAATAATTGCTCAAAATAACTCGCCGTAAAATAGTAATGAGCCGAAGCATTCTTCCGGTCCATCGTTTCATGATACAACGCCAAAAAAACAGATAAATCGTCTCGTGTTCCTGTTCTAACGGTTAACGGTGAAGCGAGCGATTTACGAATCATACTTCTCGTTTTCTTATGGAACGTCTGCATGATTTCTTCTAGTGAGGGGCGCAAATCAATGCTCGTCGTATGACGGATGAAAGAAGCTTCCGTCCAGTTACGCATGAGTCGTTCATTGCCCGTCAACGGATTAAAGCGAATCATTTCCGAGACGACCGATTCTTGCTCCGCCCACCTTTCAAACGATAGACGTGCATGCTGCATTTCAGTTGCGGTTAAGCGACCGACGATTTCCGGTCCGCCGTAGCCATACGGCGTGATGAGATCTGAATAAGGCGTATCAAAAATCCGACGCTTTAAAAAGGGATAGAACAGTGTTCCCGCATGACCTTCATAACGGAATAACACCGCTTGCTCAGACGGTCTAGCGTTAAGCGTGACGTATTGGTGACTGTAGAAGATATCAAGAGGCTGTTGCTGTACGTGTGTCGTCCAAGTTGCGGCATCTGTGATGAATTGACACCTTTCCATTCGTGCACCTCCAGTCAAAAAGAAGCAACGTTCACATGAACTTTCTTTTCAAGTTCTTGATTAGAAAGTACCCGTTTCTTTGCCGAAATATTCCATATTAATAATGATTTGTTTTATAATTAGCGCATTAATGATGTAAAAAAAAGACAGCGAATCTAATGTCCGCTGTCTTACAGATGATGCTCATGATGTGATTTTAGGAATGGCACGAAGGAATACGACGCCTGCTAACAGAATCAATCCAATCAATGTCAAGAAGACCGCTGACATACCGGATAAATCGTAGATCAACCCTCCGACGGTCGGACTGATCATCCGTCCCGCTGAAGCGGCAATATTGACGTATCCCTGGAACTCTCCTTCTTTTCCGATTGGCGCGAGTCTCGCCGCCATAGCAGGAACCGCTGGCCAGATGAACATCTCACCAATCGTCAAAATGATCATCGCGACGAGGAACATCTTGAAGCCGCCTGCGAACGGAACGATCAGATAAGACAAGAGGAAGATTCCTGTACCGGTCATCAATTGTCGCTTCAAGTCATCTCCAAACCACCGGAGAATTGGTGTTAATAAAGGTTGTGCGAACACGATGAGTGCTCCGTTGATCGTCCAAAGAATCGAGTACTCGGAAATCGTGACACCGAGCGATTTCGTGTGTACGGCAAAGGTTCCTTGCCATTGCACATAAACGAACCAAAGTAAGGCATACCCGATCGAGACGAGCAACATCGTCCGTGCCGCACCGCGCGCAAGGGGTGTGCGTGTCGTTTCGATCTCGTCATGTGCCGCATGCATCCGCGCTGGTGCCTGAATCCAGGATAAACCGACTAACAAAATGATGGCAAAGGCGATGTAGAGGACGAGATTGGCGATGAAGATGTACTGAATCGAAAAGGCAGCGATTTGACCACTGACTGCTGTCCCGAGCGCTACACCGACGTTTTGTGCGACATAGATCGCATTAAAGGCACGGCGCCCGCCTTCCGGCCAGATGACACCCGTCATCGCGTAGATCGTCGGAAAAACCATCCCACCGACGAATCCAATCAATCCAAGCATCGCGACGTATCCGAGGTACGTCTGATGAAATAGCAACAAGCCAACGGAAGACAGGACAAGTCCGATGACACTGATGACAAGCGTCTTCTTGCCACCGAGACGGTCAAACGCTTTTCCACCTAAGTAGTTTCCGACGATTGCTAAGGCAGAGTTGACGAACAATGCCATCCCTGCTTTTGTCATCGACTCTCCTAAATATTCATGAATATATAATGTATTAAACGGCCATAAAAAAGAGGATCCCGTCGTATTGATGGCCATCGCAAGGACGAGGATCCAGACCGCTTTTGGTAATTTTGGCATACCTGTGGTCCTCCTATTTCATTCTCAACCTTGCCACTTTACGCAATCCGTCCCCTAACTGTCAAGCTACTTCGCTTTTCGTCAACGAATCAAAAAATGATATAATGCAGAAAGAATCTTGCACATACTGAACCATTACTAGAAAAACAGACTATAGGAACAGGAGTCTATGCCATGTCACTTGCCCGTGTATTACCTTATACGAAACAATTACTCGAGTCCGTTATCGAGCCCGGAGACTGCGTCGTCGATATGACTGCCGGAAATGGACATGATACACAGTTTTTAGCAGAACGTGTCGGTCCAGAAGGAAGGGTTCTTGCGTTCGACGTCCAGGCACAAGCCATTGAGGAGTCGACGCGACGTCTCGACGAAGCCGGAATGTTAGCACGCGTCGACCTTTACCATGAAAGCCACATCCATGTCGGTGCCCGTCTTTCGGACGAACAACGTCCTGTCCGCGCTGGTGTCTTCAATCTCGGATACCTGCCTGGAAGCGACAAATCAATCACGACGACCGGAGAAGAGACGCTTGAAGCACTCGATGCCCTCCTCCCGGTCCTCGCTCCCGGCGGTCTTGTCGTCCTCGTCGTCTATCACGGTCACTTGGAAGGAAAACGAGAACGTGACGCTGTCCTCGATTACGTCACAGCCCTTGATCAGCAAGATTATGCCGTTCTCCAGTATCGCTTCTTGAACCAACAAAATCATCCCCCGTTCATCATCGCGATCGAGAAAAAAGTACGCGGATGATGGGCACAAAAAAGTGATGCCCCTTTTTTAGAGGCATCACTTTTGTTATTTCATTCTTCAACAAGCTTAAAGAACAACATTAATTTTTCTGCAAACCGTGTGTTCAACCGTTCGAAACTAAAATGCGGAAAACCGTGTAGACGTTGTAAGTAAATCTGATCGCCACCCATTTTCCGGCATACTTCAAGTGTCAGCTTGACGTCTGCGAACTGATCGTCCGGTGCATAAAAACAAGCCAAGTTCACACGCGGCAGTTTTTTTCGTTCTTCGTCATGTACGACGATCTCTTCTTCGATTTCCCGGTACTGTGCATAGGTCAGTTCACCGATGCGAACGGTATCTTCCGTACTTTGACCAAACGGCAACGTACCGAGTGGCGCATCGGGCCGGAAACGATCGAACGCACTTGCGAAGACTTGTTTGACGCCTCCGAGTTGTTTCGAAGGGTGCCAATCAAACAACGGTGAAATGAATGCAAGGCTTGCTACCGGTAATTCATATTCTTGCAACAGACGATTGACGACGAGTGCGCCCATGCTACAGGCGACGATATGAATCGGTAGCTTGCGTTTCCCGGCTTCACGTAATGCTTCTTTTAACAGTTGACCATGTTCTTCAAACGAGATACGACGTGGGGCGTCGACGAGCAATATTTCATACTCTCGTTCGAGTACCCGAATCAAAGCTTCACTCGGACGGGCACGCAGTTGTAACGGATAGACTAATACGATGATTCCTGTTGGTTGTTCAACCACAAACTCACCTCTTCACTTCATACTTCCTATTTACGATACCTTATTTCAAACGCACACAAAACCGTCCCAAGACGGATTTCACGAGGCGACATGGCGAAGGCGAATGACAGATTCTACTTGCCCAAAGACTTCTTCCGTCATCTCACTGAGTTCTTCAAAACCGAATGAGGTCAAGAACTGACGCGCTTTATAGTTACGTGCCTCCACATATACTTCGAGTGGGACGGCTCCTTGTCGTTCGAGTTCACGGATCAATCGTCGTCCGATTCCGTTTTGCTGATATTTCGGTAAGACGTACAGACGAATGATTTCCCACGTTCCCTCAACATCAACAGCATGAATGAAACCGACGATTTCCTCATCGATGATTCCGACATAAAAATACTCTCCCCGTGCTTCTTCTGCCGTCCGAATCGCACGAACAACCTCCTCTTGCGGATACGCTTCCTGCACGAAATGCGCTTTCGAGCGCTCGGAATAGATTTCTGCGTACGTATCCAACCAGGATGTGACGGCAATGTCATGAATACGTCCTGCATCGGCTGGAATAGCTTCGCGTATTTCCATAATCGGAACCCCCCTTTGTATTCATACGAATCGACTCATGTACTTTTACCCTCTTCTAGAAAAAACATTCGTTTCCTGCAAAGTTCCACGTAAACAAAAAAGTCCGAAAACCCGCGTAGGGTTCTCGGACTTTTTGATTATGCGAAACGTTTTGCCTGTTCTTCAAGAACTGCTGCTTTATCTGTTTGCTCCCATGGAAGCTCAACATCTGTACGACCGAAGTGACCGTATGCAGCTGTTTGACGATAGATCGGACGACGGAGATCAAGCATGTTGATGATTCCAGCCGGACGAAGATCGAAGTTTTCAGCAACCAATTCGACGAGTTGTGCTTCAGGAAGTTTTCCTGTACCGAATGTATCAACCGCGATTGATACCGGGTGCGCGACACCGATTGCGTACGCGAGTTGAACTTCTGCTTTGTCTGCAAGACCTGCAGCAACGAGGTTCTTCGCGACGTAACGTGCTGCGTATGCAGCTGAACGGTCGACTTTTGTTGGATCTTTACCAGAAAATGCTCCACCGCCGTGGCGTGCGTATCCACCATACGTATCAACGATGATCTTACGACCCGTCAATCCAGCATCTCCTTGTGGTCCGCCGATGACGAAACGACCAGTTGGATTGATGAAGAATTTCGTTGCTGCGTCGATGTATTCAGCCGGGATGACCGGTGTGATGACGTGTTCTTTCAAGTCAGCTTGAATTTGCTCAAGCGTAACTTCTTCCGCGTGTTGTGTCGAGATGACGATCGTATCGACACGAACCGGCTCGTTGTTCTCGTTGTATTCGACCGTGACTTGTGTTTTTCCGTCCGGACGAAGGTAGTCGAGTTGACCGTTTTTACGCACTTCTGCCAAACGGCGTGCGAGACGGTGTGAAAGCGAGATTGGAAGTGGCATGAGTTCTGGTGTTTCTTTCGTTGCGTAACCGAACATGAGACCTTGGTCTCCTGCACCGATTGCATCGATTTCTGCATCAGACATGCTACCTTCACGTGCTTCAAGCGCTTGGTCTACACCAAGAGCGATGTCTGCTGATTGCTCATCGATTGATGTCAATACAGCACATGTGTCCGCGTCGAAACCGTATTTCGCGCGTGTATAACCGATCTCACGAATCGTTTCACGAACGACTTTTGGAATGTCGACGTAAGTGGATGTCGTGATCTCACCTGCAACGAGAACGAGACCTGTTGTAACAGAAGTTTCTGCCGCAACACGCGCGTTTGGATCCGCTGCGAGGATTGCATCAAGAATTGAATCCGAAATTTGGTCACAGATTTTATCTGGATGACCTTCAGTGACTGACTCCGACGTGAATAGTCGGCGATTAAGGTTTGTCATGTATGACCCTCCCAAAAAAGAATTTGACGGTGTACTCATTTCCCCTAGTTGAGTGGGACGGTAAAATGAAAAAAACCTTTCCAAGTCCAAAAAATGGTCAGGGAAAGGTTGTGCGTTCTTCCTTTACCCTCTTATCGTTCGAAGTGTTTACTTCGCTTCAGGAGAGCACCTTTTCCCTCATTAATATGTGAATTAATGTAGGACGGTTGCCGGGTTTCTTCGGGCCTTGTTCCCTCCACCTGCTCAGAATAAGAGTATCCGTTACGAATTACATGATATAAAGTTGTAACTACTCTGTCAAGCAAGGTTTCAAATTCTAGTCGAAACTTTTTGAAAGAGATGTTAAACTGTTAATGCTGAAAGCGTTTCCAGATAAATAGAAATCAGCACTAGAAAATGATTGCTCTCTCTTTAGTATGTCATATATAATAAATGTGTCATACTAAATACAGTGAGCCAAAACCAACGTAGGGGAAAGGTGGGGTCAGGATGCCGATGACGGTCCTGAATATCGAAGAACTACTCAAGAAAGAGCATGTGTTCAAACAACTATCTGTTGCTGAACTTGTCGAACATGCGATTCGAAACGAAGAAGGTGTCCTTGCTGAGAACGGCGCATTATCTGTAGAAACGGGGAAATTTACAGGTCGTTCACCAAAAGATAAGTTCATCGTCCGTGATTCTTCCTGCGAGTCTCACATTGATTGGGGTCATGTCAACCAACCAATGGATGGAGACAAATTTGAACAATTGTTGCAAAAGGTTCTTCGTTACATGAACGAAGCTGATCATCTCTACTACACAGAAGCTGCTGCTGGAGCAGATACGCACTTCACCCTTCCGGTCCGTGTGCTCACACAATATGCTTGGCATAACCTGTTTGCCAAACAACTCTTTTTACGCGAGTATCCTGAAGTGGCTGCCTTCGAACCGTTCACGGTCGTCTACGCGCCACATTTCAAAGCAGATCCTGCCGTTGACGGAACGAACTCCGAGACGTTCATCGCGATGTCGTTCGAACACCGAATCGTCTTGATCGGTGGAACGGAATACGCTGGAGAAATCAAAAAGTCGATCTTTTCCGTCATGAACTACCTCTTACCACAAGAAAACGTCCTTTCGATGCACTGCTCGGCAAACGTCGGACACGAAGGCGACGTCGCCTTGTTCTTCGGTCTATCTGGTACTGGTAAGACCACCCTTTCAGCCGATGATAGCCGTCAATTGATCGGTGACGATGAGCATGGTTGGTCGCACGATGGTGTCTTCAACATCGAAGGCGGATGTTACGCGAAGACGGTCAATCTATCGCGTGAAAAAGAACCGCAAATCTTTGACGCGATCCGTTTCGGAACCGTCCTTGAGAACGTCGTACTCGACGAAGCCCGTCATCCTGATTACGATGATACATCGTTGACGGAAAATACGCGTGCTGCTTATCCGATTACGGCAATCGATAACATCGCTGTTCCGTCACGCGCTGGTCATCCGAAGACGATTGTCTTCTTGACAGCTGATGCGTACGGCGTCTTGCCTCCGATCAGCAAATTGACGAAAGAACAAGCGATGTATCACTTCCTATCAGGATATACATCAAAACTCGCTGGAACAGAACGTGGGGTCACGGAACCAGAAGCGACCTTCTCGACGTGCTTCGGTTCACCATTCCTTCCACTGATGCCTGAAAAGTATGCGACGATGCTCGGCGAATTGATTGATCGTCATGGTGTTACCGTTTATCTCGTCAACACGGGCTGGACAGGCGGTGCTTACGGAACAGGTAGCCGCATGAAGCTATCTTATACACGGACGATGGTCAACGCTGCCGTTAACGGCACACTTGCAACGATTCCAACAGAAGAACACCCGATCTTTGGACTTCATATGCCGCTCGAAGTTCCTGGTGTTCCAAGTGAGTTACTCAACCCGGTACGCGTCTGGTCGAATCCGGACGAATACGACACACAAGCGCGTTCGCTTGCTGAGAAATTCCAGAACAATTTCCTTCGTTTCGAGAGTGCGACGGATGCGATCAAGTCAGCTGGTCCGCGCCTATAAAGTAGAGTTTTCTGACTTGCATCAAAAAGATAGACACCGAATTTACATCAAGTAACTAAAAAATCTGAGTCCGGTCTTCACGGAC
>NZ_MPSZ01000011.1 GCF_001939065.1 Exiguobacterium indicum HHS 31
ACTGCCTTCCCTCCGAAGAGTTCCGTCAGTTTCCTGCGCTCGACTTGCATGTATTAGGCACGCCGCCAGCGTTCGTCCTGAGCCAGGATCAAACTCTCCATGAAGTGTTTGACTTGCTCGTTGTGTGACCGAAGTCACGATTGACGAAGCTTGCGCTTCATTCGTTTTTGTATTCCGTAGAATACGTTTTTTGCCTCATCGTTCAGTTTTCAAAGTCCAATATGTCATTTGACGACTTTTAAATCTTACAGTAAAGTAATATGTGATGTCAATTACTTTTTTGAAGTTTTTTTCGTCTGTGACGCTCGCGTTTGGCGTGTGCCTCAGCGACATGTATTAATATATCAACTCTTGTTTTTTTCGTCAACTGTTTTTCTAAAAAAACTTTAGAAAAAAGATAGACCCGCTTGAACCGGTAAAACACTACCCGTTCGCGGGTCTTTTTCGTTACGCCTGTTTTTGCGATTGTCCTTGAGAAGCCGGCTTTTCTTGCAAGCGATGCAGCATTAGAATCTGATACGCATTACAGATTAAAAGTGTCGCAAGCGCCGCCCATAACATCCGCTTATCTTGTGTTGCCTGCAAAGCAGGTACCCATTCGATCAACGTGATGACTGTCATGAGGAACAATGTTGGAATGAACGCTGTAAAGTTCGTTTCCCGTGCTTTCGTCCGCGCGACTAAGAATGCAATTAAAAGCAAGACGACCATCTCACCAATATAAAGGCTCGTCTTATCAAAGCCGTATGCTAATCCGCGTAGATAGACACCATCAAATAGTGCAAATGCGATCAAGACGACCTGGACACGGTTCCAAAGCTTTGCGCCGCGGAATAAATCGAGTCCGACGCGGTGTAAGATCAAGTACGAGAAGAATCCCATCAAACTGATGGCTGTCCACGTACTACTGTAGGAGAGAGCCGTCACATATCCGCTAATCGATTGATTTCGGATATATCCAGGTTCTGCTACCAAGTTAAACACGAAGCCGGCGAGCGTTCCGATTAGGAGCGTCATCCAAAACAGCTTCAAAAATCCTTTAATCTTCATTCTTATCCCTCTACTTTTTCGATGACACGCGTGGCGAGTTCATTATAGTACGTCTCAAATGGATGATCATCGCGATAGATCGATGGGGCGAAGTCCGCATCGTTCGCATATGGTTGTCCAAGTGGAATCTTAGCTAGAATATCGGTTTTTAACGCTTCTGACAACCTCTCTCCGCCCCCACTACCGAAGACATATTCTTTTTCGCCTGTCACTTTGCTTTCAAAGTACGCCATGTTCTCGACGATTCCGAGGAGACGATGGTTCGTTTTGATTGCCATTGCTCCTGCTCGTGCTGCAACGAAAGCGGCTGTCGCGTGAGGTGTCGTGACGATGACTTCCTGACAGCTCGGGAGCATCGAATGAATGTCGAGTGCGACATCTCCTGTCCCCGGTGGAAGATCAAGCAACAAGTAATCGAGATCGCCCCATTCGACGTCTGCGAAGAAGTTGTTGAGCATCTTCCCGAGCATTGGTCCCCGCCAGATGACTGGTGCATTATCTTCGACGAAGAAGCCCATTGAGATGACTTTAACGCCAAAGCGTTCTGGTGGAACGATTCGGTCGTTCACGACAGTCGGACGTGTTTCGATTCCCATCATGTCTGGAACACTAAAGCCGTAGATATCGGCATCAATCAACCCGACTTTCTTCCCTGCTCGTGCGAGGGCGACTGCTAAGTTAACGGAAACCGTTGATTTCCCGACGCCCCCTTTACCAGAAGCGATCGCGATGAACGTCGTACCAGATTCTGGTTTGAGAATTGATGGTGTCGTAGCTGCTTGAATTCCGTGATCACCGAGTGCCTCAAAACGGAGTCCCACTGTCTTGAATCCTTTTTCTTTCAGTTCCTTGACGATTTGCTGTTGGAGCACGAGTTGCTCCCCAGAACCAGATTGAGCTAAAGCGATTTTCAGACTGACATAATCACCTTTAATCCGGACGTCACGAATGCCGTTCGTATCTGCAAGCGGGCGGTCAATCGTCGGATCGACGAGCGTTCCGACTACCTCGCGAATTTCTTGTTCATTCAACATAGTGCCTTCCCCCTGAAAACGTTCGATTTAATCCTTATTAGTATAACAAAAATAAGAGAGCGCTTGCACATTTCGACACCGGAAAGGATGACTTTTCCATGTCCAGTGTCGGTTTTCATCATTTTACTCGATCATTCGCTCGTTTTAGAACATTCGGTTCCATGTACGAGGACCCACGACACCATCAACGGCAAGTCCTTGACGTGTTTGATAGGCACGCACCTTCTGAGCCGTCTCTGCATCAAAGCGCCGAGTCACGGTTGCTTTGACTGCACGTTGGATCCGTTCGATATCCCGCGGATTCATATTGGCTGCCCTTTGATACAACGGACGACCTGGATACGGAACGATCGCACGAGAGCGATTCGTCGTTTCTTCAGACACTCCTAGTAATTCAAAGTGTGGATAATCCTTAAAGCTCGTCCAGTCCCCACCCCAAGAAAATCCACGTCGTTTCATCGCAGCAACAATCTTTTGAAAGCTTTGGTCGTTTCGAAACAGCGCTTGTGTACCGTCTTTGGAATATTGAAAGAGGTCGACGGCAATGCCACGGTTATGATTCGATTGTCCCCCACGTGCATTCGTTACGATTGGTCCCGGTAGTGTCCGTCCCTGTGCGTACAACCGATTCTGTTCTGCGATGGATCGGTACCCTTGTGCGACGCCTACATAAATCCCTTGCGCATGCATCTCCCGGATGACCTCTTGCGTCCGTTTGGCGACTTCTCGCGACAGTCCCGAAGCATTCAACTTCCGATTCGCTCGCTCGAGTAACCAGTTGATCGATAATGCCATCTATGCTCACTCCCTTTGTCTCCTGTTCCCGAAAACAAAATCCGCTATACTTATGGAATGCAGAATGATTTTAACTCATATCAAAAGGAGCATCCTATGAAAAAACGCATCATTTGGACACTTGGCGTCACCTGTCTCTTACATCTTAGCTTCGTCCTGTATCTGACGCTGCAACCGACTGTCGCTACCGAGACGGAGTTACCGGACAATGCAACCGTCTTGAGTGAAGAAACCTCTTTTACGGGACATGTCGGTCAAGCGACGACACATACACCTACCCAATTCATACAATCTCTCTTTGTTTGGAGCATCCCGCTGACGATCGTCATCCTCTATCTTCTTCTGACGATATTGCACCGATTACGCTCCACTCCGTCGTCTTGACTTGAATCGCTGTTCTGACACTTCGTCAGGAGAGCGGTTTTTCAATGCACAAAAAAACCTCCCACCACAAGGGTGAGAGGGATTCGAAAAGAATTAACGTTTCGAGAATTGTGGTGCACGACGATGTAATTTATTACACTTTATAAGCTAATATTTAAAAATTTAGCTATAGTCGCTAAAGAGGCTACAGTTCCAAGAGAGCTTTTTAAGAACCCAAGAAGCCTTTTAGCCTTTGAAGTATCTTCTTTCTCAATAGCTTCTCTAAGTTCTTCAGCATTATATTCTGCTTGTTCTTTTTTTGCTTGATCTTGAATTTTATTTATTTCGTTAAATAGCTCTTTAAAGGCCTCTTCAGTTTCATTTTGAATAACATTCTGTGATTGAACCACATTATCAGCCTGAATGGCACTGTTCCCACTAAAGTTTGAGTCATTAAAACTTCCTTTAATAATTCTTTGATCCATAGTTCCATCCCCCATATTATTTTGAGTGATTTGAAAGAATTGTTGAATAATACAAGGAGCTGATTGAGCTTTAATTTTTGCTGCCGCATTCTCAGATATACTTACTTCTATCGGAAAAATATCTACTAAAGACTCAGGAGATCCACTATTAATCTCTAAACTAGATTGGTTATCTAATTTAGTCACACTAGACTCTTTCTCACACAACTTTTTTTTTACATGAGCTAATACATATTCTTTATACTCTGAATCGATTTTAAAAACCGGGAAAAAATCGGAAGCATTCAATTCAAATTCTTCTCCACAGTTACAATCGTATTCTTTTAGCGATTGTTTATCTTTAGTTAAATCAAGAGTTCTAGAACAATTTGGACATCTTAATTCCCAAATTAGATGAAGTTCATCTTCTGGACCAGATCTCTCTGATAAATGATTAAACGCCTCAGCAGATGAGATACTCAAATGCTTAGCTAATGCAGAAGGATAAAATCTATCTACCCTGTTAATAGCTAGAGTTTCAATATATAGATTGATAGTATCCCTAATTTCATAAGCTTTTGCCATTTGAGCACCTCCCCTATATTTAAATAAATTCAATTAAATAATAACACGCGACCTTACAAAGTCAATAACGTCCTCCGTTACTTGCGAAACAAATACTACACTTTTAGAATTTATGCCTATTCGTATAGTAAAAGTGTCTTCCACATTTTCGATTACGTAGGGAAACTTAATGAATCCACCTTGATGTTGCAAATACGGATTTAGATAGCTGAATAGAGGAAGTGATCTTATTTCACTACTTCCAGCCATACCTACTGTTTCCATTCCAGACAGCACTAAATTAGCAAAAGGCACTATAGCCTCTCCTTGCATAAAGGAATCACTTGCGTTTTGTAAATGGGTTTCTAAAATTGTAGTATCTTTAGTTTGCATATATTCATCTAAAGCTTTTAATACATTTACAACTGACACCATTTCATCTTCACTAAAGTCCTTAAAGTAAAGTTCCGGTTTGGAAGTAGCTTCAGTTAATTGACCATTTAACTGATCAGCTATAGTTCCCATCTCTTGTTCAAAAGGAGTCTTTATTGGTTCCATCGTAATTTGTAATCTTAACGAATGAGCTACCTTCCTTACCACTTCAGGTGCTTTTCTTGTATCACCACGTATTTCTAGAATCCCCTTATCTGAATCAAAATAAACAGTAGCGATAGCGGTTTTAGTAGCAGTTTTTATAGTGGTCGTAGTGGGTTCATATCTAACTCCACTTTTATAAATATACCTTAGAAACGTTCCATTAGCTGAGAGACCGGTCGATCCGAAAAGCAGTTCTGGTATGGTCGTGACATCATTTTCTTGAATAGGATTCGTTTCTGTAAAAGGATCAAACGAACTAGATTGTCGAATTAGTTGACGAAACTCATCAGTAGTAAGTCCAGAATCTAATTTATACCAAGAAACAGCAGTTGCTTTAGTAGACAAAATTCTATTTTCAATTTTAGAAATGGTTTCTAAATTAAAACGATTTTTTTCAAGATAAATTCTCATTACAAGTTCATGTTTATTTAAGGTAGTATCATCGATATCAAGATCTGTAGCAATGTCTTTTAAAGTAGATATATTCATCTTGAATAGATCTTGAATCAACATAATGTCTTTAATTGTATGCATACCTATCCCCCGTGTAATTATTTTCCATATATAAAGTTTATCTTATAATACACTGAATTGAAAGCATAAATGACAAAAAAAACCTCCCACCACAAGGGTGAGAGGGATTCGAAAAGAATTAACGTTTCGAGAATTGTGGTGCACGACGAGCTGCTTTAAGACCGTATTTTTTACGCTCTTTCATACGAGCATCACGAGTCAAGAAGCCTTTCGCTTTGAGTGCGCCGCGGAATTCTGGATCCGCTTGAAGAAGAGCACGTGAGATACCGTGACGGATAGCGCCTGCTTGACCAGTGAAGCCGCCGCCTTTGACCGTTACGATTACATCGTACTTGCCTTCTGTTTCTGTGATTACGAGTGGTTCTTTTGCAGTCATGATCAATGTCTCATAACCGAAGTATTCGCTGATATCGCGACCGTTAACTGTGACTTTACCGTCTCCAGCAACGAGGAAAACGCGCGCTGCCGCGTGTTTCCGGCGACCAGTGCCGTAGTAACGTACATCTGCCATCGTGTAGTTCCTCCTAAATTCGTATTAACCGCGAAGTTCGTAAACTTCTGGTTGTTGTGCTTCGTGCTTGTGTGCAGCTCCAGCGTAGACGTGGAGTTTGTTGAACATTTGACGACCGAGGCTACCTTTTGGAAGCATCCCTTTGATCGCGAGTTCAAGCATGCGCTCAGGTTTGTTAGCAAGCATATCGCGTGCAACAGTCTGCTTTAAGCCGCCTGGATGACCAGAGTGACGGTAGTAGACTTTTTTGTCGAGTTTGTTACCAGTTAAAACGATTTTCTCAACGTTGATGAGGATAACGTTATCCCCACAGTCAACGTGTGGTGTGAACGTAGGCTTGTGCTTACCACGGAGAAGTGATGAAACTTCGCTCGCAAGGCGACCGAGTGTTTTACCTTCAGCGTCGATAAGGAGCCATTTGCGTTCTACATCAGTAGCTTTCGCCATGAAAGTTGTGCGCATGTAAAATACCTCCTAAGGAATTAAAAGTTCTGTTTTTGATTTTTCATTTATTCACTAGGTGAATCTATCATAATCTTAGGTGTACGGGGCTAAGATTGTGGTTTCATAATAAATGAAATGCCAATAAACATTGTATGTTTTTTAATAGCCAATGTCAATTGCCTTTTTTCACTCCGGATAGAAAACTTCCCATAGATAGAGTCCATGAGGAGGCGCCGTCACGCCTGCGACGTTCCGGTCCTTTGCCAGCAACATTTTTTTAATGTCCTCTGGTGCAAAACGACCGCGTCCGACGTCAAGTAATGTCCCGACCATGATCCGGATTTGATTATAGAGAAACCCACTGCCCTGGAACCGAAAGACGAGTTCGTCACCGATCGTCATCAACTCTGCCTCGTAAATCGTCCGGACCCGGTTATCCGTTTCCGTCTTCGCAACACAGAACGAACTGAAGTCGTGCGTCCCGACGAGATGGGCCATCCCTTGACGGATGCGCTCGAGATCGAGCGGATACGGGATATGAACCGATAGATTCCGACGAAACGCATTTTCTTCGCGGCGGACGAAATAACGGTATTCCTTCCCTACGACGTCGTAACGCGCTTCAAAGGTCGGTTCGACCTCTTCGCAGCTCCGGACACGAATATCCGCTGGTAAGAGCGTATTCAGTGCCTTAACGACGTTTTCCGGGGGAATTGCTAGTTCCGTATCAAAATGAATGACTTGCCCGTAGGCATGCACTCTCGCATCCGTCCGTCCCGAGCCAATGATCTTGACGGGATGTTTGTGCATCCGCGCAAGCGTCGTTTCAATCACTTCTTGAATCGTCAATCCGTTTGGTTGTACCTGATACCCGGCGTAGCCGGTCCCGTCATATTGAATCGTACATTTTAAACGACGCATTACCCGATCCCTCGCAATCCTACTAAACTGATCGTCAGGAGGACGAGTAGGATCATTAGACCCGTATCCCGCATCGTCCACTTGGACTCCCGTAGACGTGTCCGTCCCTCTCCTCCACGGTATCCCCGCGCTTCCATCGCTATCGCAAGATCCTCTGCCCGCTTAAAGGCGGAGATGAACAAGGGAATCAATAACGGAATGATTGCCCGTAAGCGCTCCTTGATCGGTCCTGCCGATAAATCAACCCCACGTGCTTGCTGTGCCTTCATGATTTTCTCTGTCTCTTCCGCTAAGGTTGGTAAGAAGCGAAGCGAGATCGATAACATTAAAGCAATCTCATGCGTCGGAACACGAACGACCTTAAACGGCTTCAACAATAATTCAATCGCATCTGTCAATTCGATCGGTGAAGTCGTCAGCGTGACGAGTGTCGTGATCGAGACGAGATAGAAGAAACGTAATGAGACGATGATCGCGAGTCGCAGTCCTTCTTCGTAGATCCGAAGCCAGCCGAACTCAAAGAGTACAGCCCCTTCGCGCGTGAAGAATAGCTGGATGACGAACGTAAAGACGATCAGGAATAAAATCGGTCGCAGTCCTTTTAGAACATAACGAAGCGGTAAGCGACTACTCATGAGTGCTAAGAACGTAAAGACAAGTAAAAAAATATTTGTTGCTGCGTTGTTCGCGAGAAAGACGAGCGGAATGAAGCAGAAAGCAAAGATGATCTTCGCGAGTGCCGACGACCGGTGCAAGTACGACTGACCGGGAATATGTTGTCCGACGATCATTCGCTCACCCCTTTCGTCATCAACCACTCGATCAACTCGGTCTCCGTCCGGATGTCCGGTCGTTGCAATCCACGCCGATCAGCAACTTGCCAAGCAAGCGATAAGACGTGCGGAAGATCGAGGTGGAATTGCTCGAGCAATGTCTCTTCTTTAAACAGGTCAAGCGGTAGCCCGTCAAACGCCACCTGAGCGTTTTCCATGACGATGACGCGCTCGGCATACTCAAGCACCTGATCCATGTCGTGCGTGATCAGGAGCAACGTCATACCGGTCTCTGCATGGAGCCGGGCAAATAGACTCAGCATATGCTTGCGTCCTTGCGGATCGAGTCCTGCCGTCGGCTCATCGACGATCAACACGTCTGGTTGACTAGCGAGTACGCCGGCAATTGCAACACGCCTCATTTGCCCACCAGACAGGTCAAACGGCGAACGACTCCAAAAGACTTCATCGAGTCCGACAGTCCGTAATGCCTCTTTCGCTAATTGCTCAGCGGTCGCGGCGTCATGACCGAAGTTCATCGGACCGAACATGACATCTTTTAAGACCGTCTCTTCGAACAATTGATATTCCGGATATTGAAAAACAAGCCCGACGCGACGTCTTAATGGCTTGAGATCTTGTTTTTTCTTCGGTTCGACGATGATGTCATCGACTTGTACCTTCCCCGCTGTCGGCTTGAGCAACCCATTGATGTGTTGCACGAGCGTCGATTTCCCGGATCCGGTGTGCCCTACAAACGCAACAAGCGCCCCTGACGGAATCTCAAGATTCACATCACGCAGCGCGACTCGTTCGAACGGACTATTGAGTTGATACGTATAATTTAATTCCTGGATTAAGATTGGCATAAACGGTTCACCAATTCTCTTTCATCTAGTATCGTCTCCTCGAGTGAGAGACCTTGCGCCCGTAAACGTTCTTGTACCCGAACAACGAATGGAACATCGAGTCCGATGTCTTCTAAGAACGATGCATGACGAAAGACTTCCTGAGGGGATCCTTCTAATACGATTTTCCCGGCATCCATGACGATGACACGACTAGCCCGTAATACTTCGTCTAATTCGTGTGTAATCGCGATGACCGCCATTGGGTGAGTCGCATGGAGTTCCTGAACGGTCGACATGACCTCTTGTCGTGCTAATGGATCAAGCATCGATGTGGCTTCATCAAGCACGAGAACATCAGGGCGCATCGCAAGCGCCGAAGCGATTGCGACACGCTGCTTCTGTCCGCCGGATAGTTGATGGGGTTCCCGATCAACAAAATCCGTAAGGCCAACGCGCGCTAGACTGTCGTCGATACGACGAACCATTTCCTCGCGTGGCACACCCCAGTTTTCTAGAGCAAATGCCACGTCGTCGCGCACGGTCGTGCCAACGAATTGATTATCTGGATTTTGGAAGACGATGCCGATCGCTCGACGCATCTCCCACAGTTGTTCCGGATTCGCACTTGAAAAGCGCTCAGCAACCGTAACGGTCCCTGTCTCCGGTAACAACAATCCATTAAACAATTTCGTCAGCGTTGATTTTCCAGAGCCATTGTGACCAACGATGGCGACCCATTCACCTGAACGAATCGTCAGAGAGACCTCGTGTAGGGCTGCTTGCTCCTGTTCCGGATACCGATAGGTGACCTGTTCCAGTTCAATCAGCTTGTCCATGATCTCTCCTCCTTCATCAAATCAATACTTTCATTTTGTAGCAAAAGGGCAGAAGCGGGATACGCACTGCCCTTTTATGGCGAATCATTTAATGAGGATTAAACGAGTTCGATGATGACCATTTCTGCGCCGTCACCACGACGTGGTCCCATTTTCATGATGCGTGTGTAACCACCTTGACGCTCAGCAAAACGTGGAGCCACATCAGCGAATAACTTTTGGATCGCGTCTTGTGCTTTGCCCTCTGCGTTTTGACCAGCAGCTTCACGGCGAACGAACGATGCAACTTGACGACGAGCGTGGAGATCACCGCGTTTACCTAAAGTGATGAGTTTCTCTACGACTGGACGAAGTTCCTTCGCTTTTTGTTCTGTAGTTTGGATACGCTCATTGATGATGAGATCAGTCGCAAGGTCACGCAAAAGTGCCTTACGTTGTGAGCTTGTACGGCCTAATTTCGAGTATGCCATGGATGGATTCCCTCCTTCGTGCAATTAATAGTATTAGTCTTCTTTGCGCAAGCCTAGTCCGAGTTCGTCGAGTTTCGCTTGAACTTCCTCGAGTGATTTACGTCCGAGGTTACGGACTTTCATCATCTCGTCTTCGCTCTTGTTCGCGAGTTCTTGAACCGTGTTGATACCAGCGCGTTTCAAACAGTTGTACGAACGAACTGAGAGATCGAGTTCTTCGATCGTCATTTCGAGTACTTTTTCTTTTTGATCTTCTTCCTTTTCGACCATGATTTCAGCATGGAGCGCTTCGTCCGTAAGACCAACAAAGATGTTTAAGTGTTCTGTCATGATTTTCGCACCGAGTGACACTGCTTCTTCAGGGCGGATTGAACCGTCCGTCCAAACATCTAGCGTCAACTTATCGAAGCTCGCATCTTGACCGACACGTGTTTTTTCAACTTGATAATTTACACGTTGAATTGGCGTGTAAATCGAGTCGATTGGGATGACACCGATTGGCATATCGTCCCGTTTGTTATCTTCAGCCTGAACATACCCACGACCACGGCGTGCTGTCAGACGCATATGAAGTGATGCACCTTCTGCAAGCGTTGCGATGTGAAGTTCTGGGTTGAGGATTTCGACGTCGCTGTCATGCGTAATGTTCGCAGCAGTGACAACACCAGCGCCTTGAATATCGATCTCAAGCGTTTTCTCTTCTTCCGAGTACACTTTGAGGGCGAGTTTCTTAAGGTTCAAGATGATTTGGGTAACGTCTTCTACAACGCCATCAATCGTCGAGAACTCATGAAGAACGCCATCGATTTGGACTGCAGTGACTGCAGCACCCGGAAGTGAAGACAATAGGATACGACGCAATGAGTTACCAAGCGTTGTACCGAATCCACGCTCAAGCGGCTCAACTACGAATTTACCAAACGTAGCATTCTCGCTTAACTCGATCGTTTCAATCTTCGGTTTTTCGATTTCGATCATCTGAACCCCTCCTTGAATATCGTCATGTTGGCCATCGCGTTCAATCGCCAACCGCCTTGTGCACGTTTCTACTGCCTTGCTTGGTCAAACGATCAACAAAAGTCTACTCGAATCCCCGCTCTGCAGTACAAGACGGGTTACACGCGACGACGTTTTGGAGGGCGGCAACCGTTGTGTGGTACTGGAGTAACGTCACGGATTGCAGTAACTTCGAGACCGATCGCTTGAAGAGCACGGATAGCTGCTTCACGACCTGCACCAGGACCTTTAACGTTAACTTCTACAGTACGCATACCGTTATCCATTGCTGTTTTAGCAGCTGTTTCAGATGCCATTTGTGCAGCGAAAGGAGTCGATTTACGTGAGCCTTTGAAGCCCATGTTACCTGCAGTTGCCCAAGAGATTGCATTCCCTTGCATATCAGTGATCGTAACGATCGTGTTGTTGAATGTTGAACGGATATGCACGATACCAGATTCAATATTCTTTTTGACTTTACGTTTACTACGAACGTTCTGTTTGCGTTTTGCCATCTTAGTTTACCCTCCCTTACTTCTTCTTGTTCGCTACTGTACGGCGTGGGCCTTTACGAGTACGCGAGTTGTTTTTAGTGTTTTGACCACGAACTGGAAGACCACGACGGTGACGAACACCACGGTAGCAACCGATTTCGATCAAACGTTTGATGTTGAGTGAGATTTCACGACGAAGGTCACCCTCAACTTTGATTTTGTCTAAACCATCACGAAGTTGGTTCAATTGTTCCTCAGTCAAGTCGCGAGTACGAGTATCTTCAGAGATACCAGTTTCTTTCAAGACTTTTTGAGCAGTCGTTTTACCAACACCATAGATGTAAGTGAGTGAGATGACGATGCGTTTCTCACGTGGAATATCTACACCAGCAATACGTGCCATGTGTGCACCTCCTTGTTTAATTACCCTTGTTTTTGTTTATGCTTAGGGTTTTCGCAAATAACCATTACTTTGCCTTTACGGCGGATAACTTTACATTTTTCACAGATCGGTTTAACCGAAGGTCTTACTTTCATTGTGAATACCTCCTCCTGAAAAAATCGGAGTTTTTATTTGAAACGGTATGTGATCCGTCCGCGAGTCAAGTCGTATGGTGACAACTCAACCGTTACTTTATCTCCTGGCAAGATCCGAATGAAGTGCATCCGAATTTTTCCTGAGACGTGCGCGAGGACCGTGTGGCCGTTTTCTAACTCCACCTTAAACATCGCGTTTGGAAGCGGCTCGATAACCGTACCTTCCACTTCGATTACATCTTGTTTCGCCATCAATTATACCCCTTTCTCTATAAAGTTGATTGGGAGCCCAGACGATTTGTAGCGCTAGGGGCTTTCTACAAGAGCCATTGAGAGATCATCGGTCACAAACACGAGTGGATACTGGCTTATAGAAAGGTGACACCAATAACGCGCACAGCTCACTCTGCATCGACCGTTAAGATCTCGTAGCCGTCGTCTGTGATGGCGATGGTGTGCTCAAAGTGGGCGCACATGCTACCGTCCACCGTCACTACCGTCCAATTGTCGGATAGTGTGCGAACATAGCGTTTCCCGACGTTGACCATTGGCTCAATTGCCAGTGTCATGCCGGTTTTCAGGCGCGGCCCTTTCCCCGGTGGTCCATAATGTGGAATTTGCGGATCTTCATGCAAATTTTGTCCCACGCCGTGGCCCACATATTCGCGGACTACAGAAAAATTCGCAGCTTCAACATGTGACTGAATCGCATGCGAAATATCTGTCAGGTGCACGCCAGCTTTGGCGCGCTCCAATCCTTTATACAGAGATTCTTCAGTTACGTCAAGTAACCGCTTCGTCTCTTCAGAGATTGTACCTACCGGATATGTCCAGGCTGAATCTCCGTGATACCCATTGTACTCTGCTCCGATGTCAATCGAGATGATGTCACCGTCCTGAAGTACACGATCTCCCGGAATACCATGGACAAGCTCTTCGTTCACGGAAGCACAGATGCTACCCGTGAAACCATTATACCCTTTAAACGATGGTGTTGCCCCTTGACTTCGAATATAGCGTTCAGCGATCGCGTCGAGTTGCCCCGTCGTGATACCTGGGCGAATGTGAGCTTGAAGCTCCTTATGCGTCCGGGCGACGATTTGTCCTGCTTTACGCATGATGTCGATTTCACGCGGCGCTTTCGTGATGATCATTACTGATCACCAAGGAGTGCCTGAACATCGGAATATACATCGTTGATTGGACGATCACCGTCCAAATTACGAAGATACCCTTTTTCTGCGTAAAAGTCAATCAAAGGTTGCGCTTGAGCGACGTTGACTTCCAAGCGACGACGTACTGTCTCCTCTTGGTCATCTTCACGTTGTACAAGTGCTGATCCGTCGATATCACAGATCCCCTCCACTTTTGGTGGGTTGTAGAGAACATGATACGTTGCTCCGCAAGTTGGGCAAATCCGGCGACCTGTCAAACGAGGGACAAGTTTCTCCGGGTCTACACCGATGTGGATGACGTGATCAATTTGTTTGCCCAGATCTTCAAGTAATGCTTCAAGAGCATCTGCTTGTTTCACTGTGCGTGGGAAACCGTCAAGGAGAAAACCATTTGCACAGTCTTCTTTGGCGAGACGCTCACGTACGATGCCGATTGTGACTTCGTCCGGAACGAGTTCCCCTTTATCCATGTATGATTTCGCTTCTTGTCCGAGTGGCGTTGAATCTTTGATCGCCGCGCGGAACATGTCGCCTGTCGAGATGTGGGGAATCGCATAGTCTTCGATGATTTTCGCAGCCTGCGTTCCTTTACCAGCACCCGGCAAACCCATCAATACTAGATTCATGTCGGTAGCCTCCACTTCTATAGCTCTATAGACACAACAGAAAGGAAAGGGATGGTCCCCTTCCTCCCGCCTTATCGGATAAAGCCTTTGTAGTGTCGTTTAACCAATTGACTTTCAATCTGTTTCATCGTCTCTAGTCCTACACCGATGACGATCAACAAGCTTGTTCCACCAATCTGCACCGAGTTCGGTAAGCCAGCAAACTTAATAAAGAATGTCGGCGTCACCGCGATGACAGCGAGGAAGAGTGAACCGAAGAATGTCAGACGGTATAGAATCTTCGTGATGTACTGCTCCGTTTGCTTACCAGGACGAATACCAGGAATGTATCCGCCTTGTTTTTGAAGGTTCTCTGCCATTTGTTCCGGGTTAACCTGAACGAATGTATAGAAGTACGAGAACGCGATGATCAGTGCCACATAGATCGACATACCGATTGGACTCGTATAGTCGAAAATGTCACGGATCTTCGTTGCCGTCTCCGGACTTGCAAAGAAACTCGCAATCGTTGGTGGCGTCACCATGAACGACACCGCGAAGATGACTGGAATAACACCGGCAGCGTTCAATTTGATCGGCAAGTGTGCCGATTGACCGCCAACTGGTGTCCGGTTCACCGTACGCTTAGCGTACTGAATCGGAATCTTACGTGCAGCTTGCTGAACATAGATGACTCCGACGATGACCGCGATGATGATTAAAAGCAAGAGTACGATATAAAGCACGTTTACAAACAAAGCATCCCCTGCATTTTGGAGCTTCGTTTCGTAAATCTGGCGGAATGCATTCGGGAAGCCCGCGACGATCCCAGCGAAGATGATCATTGATATCCCGTTACCAATGCCCTTCTCCGTGATGAGTTCACCGATGAACATCAAGAATGCTGTTCCCGCTGTCAATACGAGTGCAATCATAACGTATGTCCAGGTGCCGAACTGTTCGTCGACAAGACCTGGGTAGATACGGTTAAATCCAAGCGCGATTCCAAACGCTTGGACTAAGCCGAGTACGATCGTTCCATAGCGCGTTACCGTTGCTAACTTCTTACGGCCCGCCTCTCCTTGTTTTGCCCATTCGGCAAACTTTGGAACAACGTCCATCTGTAAGAGTTGGACAACGATCGAGGCCGTGATATACGGCATGATTCCCATCGCAAAGAGTGAGAAATTCTGCAAAGCATTCCCGCCGAACGAGTTCAAGAAACCAAGAATACCATTCTGGTCAATCTTGAACACTTCCGTGTTTACCATCGGCACCGGGATATGTGCTCCGATCCGGAACACGATAACCAATGCCAAGGTAAAGAGAATGCGCCGACGAATGTCAGCTACGCGCCACATATTGGAGATCGCTTGAAACATTAGATCACCTCAACCGTACCGCCGGCAGCTTCGATTGCTTGCTTCGCAGCGTCGGAGAACTTATGAGCTTTGACTGTTAGTTTCTTTTCGATCTTACCGTTAGAAAGAATTTTCACGCCGTCTTTCATGCCTTTGACTGCACGAGTCTCGACAAGAAGTTCTGGAGTGACTTCAGTTCCTTCTTCAAAACGGTTGAGTGTGTCAAGGTTAATGACCGCGAACTCTTTACGAGTTGGGTTGTTGAAGCCGCGTTTTGGTAAACGACGGTAAAGTGGGTTTTGTCCACCTTCGAAACCTGGACGAACACCACCGCCTGAACGAGCTTTTTGACCTTTGTGACCACGGCCAGAAGTCTTACCGTTACCAGAAGACATACCGCGACCTACACGGTTGCGTTCTGAACGTGAACCAGCAGCTGGTTTCAATTCATGGAGTTTCATAGTGGGGCACCTCCTCATAAAATTATATCGAACTATTACTCTTGAATTTCTTTTACTGTCACTAAGTGTGACACGTGGTTAATCATCCCACGCATAGCAGCGTTGTCAGGTACGACAACAGTCTGGTGCATCTTACGGAGACCAAGCGTACGAGTAGTAACGCGTTGGTTCTCCGGACGACCGATCATGCTGCGTGTGAGGGTAACTGCGAGTTTCGCCATCTGTTTTCCCTCCCTTTCTTAACCGCGAAGTTCTTCGACGGTTTTACCGCGGAGTTTCGCAACTTCTTCAGCACGTTTGAGTGATGTGAGACCTTCGACAGTCGCACGAACCATGTTGATTGGAGTGCTTGATCCAAGTGATTTTGAAAGAATGTCGTTGATTCCCGCTAATTCGAGAACCGCACGAACTGGACCACCAGCGATGACTCCAGTACCTTCAGAAGCAGGCTTCAAGAAGACGTGACCTGCACCGAATACACCGTTGACTTCGTGTGGAATTGTTGTGTTAACGATTGGAACGTTAACCATGTTTTTCTTAGCATCTTCGATTGCTTTACGGATCGCTTCAGGCACTTCCTGAGCTTTACCCGTACCGAAACCTACGTGACCATTCTTGTCACCAACGACGACGAGGGCAGCAAAACGGAAGCGACGGCCACCTTTTACTACTTTCGCGACGCGGTTTACGGTAACAACGCGTTCTTCGAGTTGATCCATGTTAATTTCTAACTGGCGCATGTAGAGGTTCCCTCCTTTTCTATTAGAATTTGAGACCAGCTTCACGAGCTGCTTCAGCTACAGCTTTGATACGTCCATGATAGAGATATCCTCCACGGTCGAAAACGACTGTTTCGATACCTTTTTCAAGAGCGCGCTCAGCTGCGAGCTTACCAACTGCTGCCGCAGCGTCAGTCGTGTTGCCTTTTTCAAGGTCGAGTGATGATGCAGATGCGAGTGTTGCATGTGTTGCATCGTCAATGACTTGTACGTAAATGTTCTTGTTCGAACGGAATACGTTCATACGTGGACGTGTTGCAGTCCCGATGATTGTACGACGGACACGACCATGACGTTTTTTACGCGTAGCGTTTTTATCTGCCTTTGAGATCATTTATGCCACTCCTTTCCGGTCAATTCGCATTCGCGAATTACTTACCTGTTTTACCTTCTTTACGACGAACGACTTCATCACTGTAGCGAATACCTTTACCTTTGTACGGCTCAGGTTGACGGTACGAACGGATCAATGCAGCGACGTGACCAACACGTTCTTTGCTGATTCCGCGAACGATGAGTTGCGTATTCGTAGGAACTTCGACTTCGATGCCTTGTTCCGGAGTGTACTCGATTGGGTGTGAGTAACCGAGGTTGAGTACGATTTTGTTACCTTGCTTTTGTGCACGGTAACCAACACCTTGGATATCGAGTGTCTTAGCGAAACCGTTGCTTACACCTTCGACCATGTTCGCGATAAGCGCACGAGTCGTTCCGTGGATCGTACGGCTTGCTTTCTCGTCGTTCGGACGAGTGACAGTCAATTCATTACCTTCTACGTTGATCGCCATAGCTGGGCTGAACTCGCGTGAGAGTTCCCCTTTAGGACCTTTTACCGTAACCGTGTTGTTTTCAACTGTTACTGTAACGCCTGCTGGGATGACGACTGGCTTTTTACCAATACGTGACATTTAAGACACCTCCGTTCTTTTTATGCGTGTATTACCAGATGTATGCGATCACTTCGCCGCCGACTTTTTGTTGGCGAGCTTCTTTATCAGTCATTACACCTTTAGATGTTGAAACGATAGCGATTCCGAGACCACCGAGTACTTTCGGGATTTCATCAGCTTTCGCGTAAACGCGAAGACCTGGTTTCGAGATACGTTTGAGTCCAGTGATAACGCGCTCGTTGCTTGCGCCGTATTTAAGGAATACGCGGAGCGTACCTTGTTTGCTGTCCTCGAGATATTCAACATCGCGGATGAAACCTTCACGTTTGAGGATTTCAGCGACTTCACGTTTGATTGTAGAAGCTGGCATTTCCAACTTCTCATGGCGAACCATGTTTGCATTACGAATGCGTGTAAGCATATCTGCAATCGGATCTGTCATAACCATGCGATGTACCTCCTTTCACAACTTTAATGAATTACCAGCTTGCTTTTTTAACACCAGGGATTTGACCTTTATGAGCAAGATCACGGAACTTAATACGGCTGATACCGAATTTACCAATGTAACCGTGTGGACGGCCAGTGATACTACAACGGTTGTGTAAACGAACCGCTGAAGAGTTACGTGGGAGTTTGCTCAAGCCGATGTAGTCGCCTTGTGCTTTCAATTCTGCGCGTTTTTCAGCGTAGCGCTCAACGAGTGCTTGGCGTTTTACTTCACGTGCGATCATTGATTTCTTAGCCATGTTGTCGACCTCCCTTATTTTTGGAATGGCATGCCGAGTGCAGTGAGAAGCTCACGTGACTCTTCATCCGTGTTAGCAGTAGTTACGATAACGATGTCCATACCACGGACTTTCGATACGCGATCGTAGTCGATCTCTGGGAAGATCAATTGTTCCTTCACGCCTAGCGTGTAGTTACCACGGCCATCGAAAGATTTTTTCGATACGCCACGGAAGTCACGTACACGTGGAAGTGACACGTTGATCAACTTGTCGAGGAATTCGTACATGCGCTCGCCACGAAGTGTAACCTTCGCACCGATTGGCATACCTTCACGAAGTTTGAAACCAGCGATTGATTTCTTAGCTTTCGTGATGAGTGGTTTCTGACCAGTGAGGAGCTGAAGCTCTTCAACTGCCATGTCAAGTGCCTTAGAGTTCGTAACAGCGTCACCAACACCCATGTTGATTACGATTTTATCGACTTTCGGCGCTTGCATTACAGAACTGTAATTGAATTTCTCCATCATTACTTTGACGATTTCGTCTTGGTATTTAGCTTTTAAACGGTTCATCAGAAAGTGGACCTCCTTTCTTTAAATCTTCTTATTTATCTAAAGCTTCGCCCGATTTTTTAGCGATACGTACTTTCTTGCCGTCAACCACAGTGAAACCAACGCGTGTTGGGTTACCTGTCTTAGGGTCGATGAGCATAACGTTCGATACGTGAATCGGTGCTTCTTTCTCGACAATTCCGCCTTGCGGGTTGAGTTGAGAAGGTTTTGAGTGTTTTTTGATCATGTTAACGCCTTCGACGATTACGCGATCTTTTTTAGGCATAGCTGTAAGGACAACGCCTTGTTTGCCTTTGTCTTTACCAGTCATAACCTGAACTTTATCACCTTTTTTGACATGCATCGTTAGAGCACCTCCTTGTAGGAATTCTTTGGAATTAAAGTACTTCCGGTGCCAACGAGACGATCTTCATGAAGTCTTTTTCACGAAGTTCGCGTGCGACTGGTCCGAAGATACGTGTGCCACGTGGGCTTTTGTCATCTTTGATGATGACTGCTGCGTTTTCGTCAAAACGGATGTACGAACCGTCTTTACGACGAACGCCACGTTTAGTACGAACGACTACTGCGCGTACAACTTCACCTTTTTTGACAACGCCACCTGGTGTTGCTTGTTTTACTGTACAAACAATAACGTCACCGATGTTAGCAGTTTTACGACCAGAACCACCGAGGACTTTGATCGTCAAGACTTCACGAGCTCCTGAGTTGTCTGCTACTTTTAAGCGAGATTCTTGTTGAATCATACGATTGTACCTCCCTCCGGATGTTTATTCACCCGAACTAATTAGAGTTTAGATGATTACTGCTTCTTCAATGACTTCTACGAGACGGAAACGTTTGTCCTTAGATAATGGACGTGTTTCTTGAATGCGTACAACATCACCGATTTTAGCTGTGTTGTTTTCATCATGCGCTTTGTACTTTTTAGAGTAGTTTACGCGTTTGCCGTAAAGCTTGTGCTTTACTTTTGTTTCAACTGTAACTACGATCGTTTTGTCCATTTTGTCAGAAACGACGCGTCCAGTTAACACTTTGCGGTTGTTAGTGCGTTCCATTGAGTGTTCCTCCTCTCAGAATCCGAGTGAATTATGCGTTGTTGATGCCGAGTTCGCGTTCACGAAGAACGGTTTTCGCGCGTGCAATCGACTTGCGCACTTCACGGATACGAGCAGGGTTCTCAAGCTGACCAGTCGCGAGTTGGAAACGAAGGTTGAACAACTCTTCTTTCCACGAACCGACTTTACCGTTAAGCTCTTCAGTTGTTTGCTGACGGAGATCAGTTGCTTTCATTCGTATCACCACCATTTTCTTCACGTTTTACGAACTTACATTTTACTGGAAGTTTGTGTGATGCAAGACGGAGAGCTTCGCGTGCGATCTCTTCCGATACTCCTGCGATTTCGAACATTACTTTACCCGGTTTGACGACTGCTACCCAGCCCTCCGGAGCACCTTTACCTGAACCCATTCGGACTTCAAGAGGTTTTTTAGTGTATGGCTTGTGTGGGAAGATCTTGATCCACACTTTACCACCACGTTTCATATAACGAGTCATCGCGATACGCGCTGATTCGATTTGACGGCTAGTGATCCAGCTAGCTTCTTGAGCTTGGATACCGAACTCGCCGAAGTGTACTGTAGTACCACGTTTCGCTTTACCACGCATGTTGCCGCGGTGAACACGACGATATTTTACACGTTTTGGTAACAACATGTTGTGTTGCCTCCTTCCCTAGACGGATGTGGATTATTCTTCGTTTGCTGCTGCTTTTTTCGTAGGAAGCACTTCACCGTGGTGGAGCCATACTTTTACGCCAATTTTGCCGTAAGTTGTATCAGCTTCTGCAGTACCGTAATCGATGTCTGCACGGAGTGTATGAAGTGGAACTGTTCCTTCCGAATACTTCTCAGAACGAGCGATATCAGCGCCACCAAGACGACCAGAAACTTCAGTCTTGATTCCTTTGATACCAGAACGCATTGAGCGTTGGATTGATTGCTTCATAGCACGACGGAACGATACGCGACCTTCAAGTTGGCGAGCGATGTTCTCAGCGACGAGCTTAGCAACTGCATCCGGGTTTTTCACTTCAACGACGTTAACGTGAACGCGTTTGCCTTTTGCAAGGTTAGTGATGTCTTTACGAAGTGTTTCGATTTCAGAACCGCCTTTACCGATAACCATACCAGGCTTAGCAGTGTGAAGTGAGATGTTCAAGCGGTTAGCTGCGCGCTCGATTTCTACTTTAGAGACACTAGCGTCTTTAAGACGTTTTTCGATATATTCACGAACTACGTAGTCTTCATGAAGGAGATCAGCATAGTCTTTATCTGCGAACCAACGTGATTCCCAGTCTTTGATGATACCTACGCGAAGACCAGTTGGGTTAATCTTCTGACCCACGGTAATCCCTCCTTATTTTTCAGATACCACGATGTGAACGTGGCTCGTACGTTTGTTGATGCGGCTTGCGCGACCCATTGCACGTGGGCGGAAACGTTTGAGCGTTGGACCTTCGTTTACGTAAGCCTCAGTGACTACGAGGTTTTCGATGTTCATGTCGAAGTTGTGCTCAGCGTTCGCGATTGCCGATTTCAATACTTTCTCAACGATTGGCGTTGCTGCCTTGTTCGTGTAAGCAAGAATCGAAAGTGCTTCGCCGATTTGCTTCCCGCGGATTAAGTCTACTACGAGACGTGCCTTACGAGGAGCAATGCGAACCATATTAGCCGATGCTTTTGATTGCATAATGAGTACCTCCCCTCAGATTAACGTTTCGTTTTCTTATCGTTTCCAGCATGTCCTTTGTAAGAACGTGTTGGAGCGAATTCACCAAGTTTGTGACCGACCATATCTTCTGTCACGTAAACCGGTACGTGTTTACGACCATCGTAGACAGCGATCGTGTGACCGATGAACTCTGGGAAGATTGTCGAGCGGCGTGACCAAGTTTTGATGACATGTTTGTCACCAGCTTCGTTGGCTTTATCAACCTTAGCGAGCAGATGGTGATCTGCGAATGGACCTTTTTTCAAGCTGCGACCCATAGTTGTACCTCCCTTTGGCATGATTCAGGAACGGTTCCTACGAACCGTCCAGAAATCATGTAATTATTTTTTAGAACGACGGACGATATATTTATCGCTCGCTTTGTTTTTCTTACGAGTTTTGTATCCGAGTGCCGGTTTACCCCAAGGAGTAAGTGGGCCCGAACGACCGATTGGAGCACGTCCTTCACCACCACCGTGTGGGTGATCGACTGGGTTCATGACAGAACCACGAACTGTAGGACGTTTTCCGAGCCAGCGTGAACGACCAGCTTTACCGATATTGACGAGCTCGTGCTCTTCATTACCGACAGCGCCGACTGTTGCACGGCAAGTAGCAAGGATCATACGAGTTTCGCCTGATTGAAGACGAACGATCGCGTATTTACCATCTTTACCGAGAAGCTGAGCAGAAGTACCAGCTGCGCGAACGAGCTGACCACCTTTACCTGGCTTAAGTTCGATGTTGTGGATCAACGTACCGACTGGGATGTTTGAAAGTGGAAGAGCATTACCGACTTTAATGTCAGCTTCTGGTCCAGCCATGACTTGCATGTCTACTTTCAAGCCTTTCGGTGCGAGGATGTAGCGTTTTTCACCATCGATGTAGTGGATCAATGCGATGTTAGCAGAGCGGTTTGGATCGTACTCAATTGTAGCGACACGACCAGCGATGCCATCCTTGTTCCGTTTGAAGTCGATGATACGATATTTACGTTTGTGTCCGCCACCTTGGTGACGTACTGTCAAGCGACCTTGGTTATTACGTCCGCCCTTTTTCGAAAGCTTTTCAGTTAACGATTTTTCAGGACGTGAAGCCGTAATCTCAGCAAAGTCAAGTGCAGTCATATTACGACGACCGTTAGTGGTCGGTTTAAACTTTTTAATTCCCATCGAGAGTTCCCTCCTTTTCTACAGAGTTCCGATTAACCGAGGTAATCGAGTTCTTTGCTATCTGCAGTAAGCGTGACGACCGCTTTTTTGCGGCGTGCTGTGTAACCAGCGTGACGACCTACGCGTTTTGCTTTTGGTTTTGAGATCAATGTGTTGACTTTGTCAACTTTCACTCCGAAGATCGCTTCAACTGCATCTTTGATTTGAGTCTTAGATGCCTTCACGTCTACTTCGAATGTGTACTTTTTCTCAGCCATTTGGTTTACTGAACGTTCAGTAATGACAGGACGTTTGATAATGTCGTGTGTGTGTGCCATTATGCAAGCACCTCCTCTACTCTCGCAACAGCGTCCTTCGTAATGATGACTTTGTCATGAGCGACAAGATCAAGGACGTTTACACCTGCAGCGTCAACGACTGTGACACCTGGGATGTTGCGTGTTGAAAGAACGACTGACTCGTTGTAATCAGCAGTAACGACGAGAACTTTACGTTCAATTGAAAGAGCAGCGAATACTGCGATCATGTCCTTAGTTTTAGGAGCATCGATTGTCAATCCTTCAAGAACGATGAACTCGTTGTTAGCGACTTTCGAAGAAAGTGCTGAACGAAGTGCGAGACGACGAACCTTTTTAGGAAGTTTGTAAGCGTACGAACGTGGTGTTGGACCGAAGACTGTTCCACCGCCAACCCATTGTGGCGAACGGATCGAACCTTGGCGTGCACGACCAGTACCCTTTTGTTTCCATGGTTTACGGCCGCCACCGCGAACTTCCGAGCGACCTTTTGTATCATGTGTACCTTGGCGACGTGAAGCTTGTTGCATGACGATTGCATCGTATACGACTGCTTCATTTGGCTCGATTCCGAAAACGGCATCTGCGAGCTCGATGTCTCCAACTTGTGTACCTGTTTGGTTAAGCAAAGCTACTTTAGGCATTCGTTATTCCTCCTTTCCTTGCAAACGGATTAGTTGCCTTTAACCGCAGTTTTGATGACAACTTGGCTCTTACGTGCGCCTGGGATAGCACCCTTGACGAGGAGTAAGCCGCGTTCTGCATCAACTTTTACGATTTCAAGGTTTTGAACAGTGATTTGCTCTCCACCCATGCGTCCAGGGAGCAATTTCCCTTTGAATACACGGTTAGGAGCAACAGGACCCATTGAACCTGGGCGACGGTGGTAACGCGAACCGTGAGCCATTGGACCACGTGATTGGTTGTGACGCTTGATTGCACCAGCGAAACCTTTACCTTTCGACGTACCTGTTACATCAACCATTTCGCCTGCAGCGAAAGTATCTGCTTTAATCTCTTGACCGATTTCGAAATCTGCTACTGATGTACGGATTTCTTTAATGAAGCGCTTAGGTGTCGCGTTTGCTTTCGCAGCGTGACCTTTTTGCGGTTTGTTTTGACGACCTTCTTTGATATCACCAAAGCCGAGTTGGACTGCTTCGTAACCGTCAACTTCCGTTGTTTTCAATTGAAGAACAACGTTACCTTCGACTGAAACGACAGTAACAGGGACGACTTCGCCTGACTCGTTGAAGATTTGTGTCATACCGAGTTTAGTTCCTAAGATTCCTTTAGCCATGAGATACACCTCCTAATATTGAATGATTTTGATCTTCTGGCTAGTATCAACTATCTATAGAAGAAAAATTAAAGTTTGATTTCGATGTCAACGCCCGATGGAAGTTCGAGACGCATAAGCGCATCAACAGTTTTCGGTGTTGGGTTAACGATGTCGATCAAACGTTTGTGTGTACGCATTTCGAACTGCTCACGAGCATCTTTGTACTTGTGAACGGCACGAAGTACTGTGTAGACCGCTTTCTCCGTTGGGAGTGGGATCGGACCAGATACAGTAGCACCTGAACGTTTTGCTGTGTCGACAATTTTCTCAGCCGATTGATCAAGCACGCGGTGATCGTATGCTTTCAAACGGATCCGAATTTTTTCATTTGCCATGTTATTTCCCTCCTTTTCGCCTATTTTGTAAATAGACATTCTCCGCGGAAATTTCCACACTAGCCATGGCAATGCCGCCTGGTGTGTCATAACCTCCCGCTTCATCGCGTTGTGTTTGTGACCAACATATTCTATCATACTGAATCACCAGCAAGAATGCAAGCACTAATAAAATAGAATATGTATTCAAGTCTCTCACCACTCGCACAAACACTTTCCTCAGTATATAAGATGTCAGACCATGTTGCAAGACTGTTTTCAAAGAAATGAAAAAAGGTCTTCCGCCACGGGAGACGGAAGACCTTTGTCTTAAAAATTACTCAACGATTTCTGTAACTGATCCAGCGCCTACTGTACGGCCACCTTCACGGATTGAGAAACGAGTTTCTTTTTCAAGAGCGATTGGTGCGATGAGTTCAACAGTCATTTCGATGTTGTCCCCAGGCATAACCATTTCAGTACCTTCTGGAAGTTGAACCATACCAGTTACGTCAGTTGTACGGAAGTAGAACTGCGGGCGGTAGTTCGCGAAGAATGGCGTGTGACGGCCACCCTCTTCTTTAGAAAGAACGTAAACTTGCGCTTTGAACTTTTTGTGTGGTGTGATTGTGTTTGGTTTCGCGAGAACTTGTCCACGCTCGATGTCGTCACGTGATACACCACGGAGAAGAGCACCGATGTTGTCGCCAGCTTCAGCATAGTCAAGAAGCTTACGGAACATCTCTACACCAGTACATACTGATTTTTTAGTTTCTTCGTGAAGACCAACGATTTCGATCTCGTCGTTGACTTTAAGAACTCCACGCTCAACGCGGCCAGTAGCAACTGTACCACGACCAGTGATTGAGAAGACATCCTCAACTGGCATCATGAAGTCTTTTTCAGTGTCACGAGTTGGTTCTGGGATGTACTCATCGACAGCTGCCATGAGTTCCATGATTTTTTCTTCCCATTTAGCTTCGCCGTTAAGCGCGCCAAGAGCAGAACCTTGGATAACTGGGAGGTCATCACCTGGGAAGTCGTACTCAGAAAGAAGCTCACGGATTTCCATTTCGACGAGCTCAAGAAGCTCTTCGTCGTCAACCATGTCAACTTTGTTCATGAATACTACGATGAAAGGAACACCTACTTGACGTGAAAGCAAGATGTGCTCACGTGTTTGTGGCATTGGACCATCTGTTGCAGAAACAACGAGGATCGCGCCGTCCATTTGTGCAGCACCAGTGATCATGTTTTTAACATAGTCAGCGTGACCTGGGCAGTCAACGTGTGCATAGTGGCGTTTTTCTGTTTCGTACTCAATGTGAGCTGTTGCGATTGTGATACCGCGCTCGCGCTCTTCTGGAGCACCATCGATTTGGTCAAACTTAGTTGCAGCTTTACCTTGTGCTTTTGCAAGTACAGCTGAGATAGCTGCTGTTAAAGTTGTTTTACCGTGGTCGACGTGGCCGATTGTACCAACGTTAACGTGCGGTTTAGAACGGTCGAATTTTTCCTTACCCATTCTGAATTCCTCCTCTATGTGTCTAATAATTTTTTATAACTAGGAAGGTGAGTCGTAAGATAACGTACACCTTCCTTAGCTTACACTAATCATAAAAGCGTGACAACCTGTGAAGGATTAGCCGTTTGCTTTTTTGATGATTTCTTCCGCAACTGATTTCGGTACTTCTTCGTAGTGATCGAAGTGCATCGAGTACGTTCCGCGACCTTGTGTGCGTGAACGAAGACCAGTAGCGTATCCGAACATTTCAGAAAGTGGAATCATTGAACGGACAACTTGAGCGTTACCGCGTGCTTCCATACCTTCTACGCGACCACGGCGTGATGTAACATCACCCATGATGTCTCCCATGTATTCGTCTGGGATGACGATTTCAACTTTCATCATTGGCTCAAGGATAACAGCGCCGCTCTTATCTTTAAGTTGTTTGACTGCCATTGAAGCCGCAACTTTAAATGCCATCTCGTTTGAGTCGACATCGTGGTACGATCCGAAGACGAGTGAAGCTTTTACGTCAACGACCGGGTAACCAGCAAGGATACCGTTTTGAAGTGCTTCTTCGATTCCGTTCTCAACCGCTGGGATGTATTCACGTGGAACAACACCACCGACGATTTTGTTGTTGAACTCGAAGCCAGCGCCTTCTTCGTTCGGCTCGAATTCTACGACGACGTGACCATACTGACCACGACCACCAGATTGACGAGCGAACTTCGAATCGATCTTCGCCGCTTGGCGGATCGTTTCACGGTAAGCTACTTGTGGAGCACCAACGTTTGCTTCGACTTTGAACTCGCGACGCATACGGTCAACGATGATGTCGAGGTGAAGCTCACCCATACCTGAGATGATCGTTTGACCAGTCTCTGGGTTTGTTTCAGTGCGGAACGTTGGATCCTCTTCAGCAAGCTTAGCGAGGGCTTGACCCATTTTATCTTGGTCAGCTTTCGTTTTTGGTTCGATAGCGACCGAGATAACTGGTTCTGGGAATGTCATTGATTCGAGAACGACGTTGTCTTTCTCTGCACAAAGCGTATCTCCAGTAGTTGTATCTTTCAAACCTACAGCTGCAGCGATGTCACCCGCGTATACCATCGGGATCTCTTCACGGCTGTTTGCGTGCATTTGAAGGATACGTCCAAGACGCTCACGTTTGCCTTTTGTTGAGTTTTTAACGTACGATCCTGCCGAAGCTGTACCAGAGTACACACGGAAGAATGTAAGTTTACCGACGTAAGGGTCAGTCATGACTTTGAACGCGAGTGCAGAGAATGGTGCTTCGTCCGAAGACTCACGCACGATTTCCTCATCCGTATCCATGTCGATACCTGAGATCGCTTTAACGTCGATTGGTGATGGGAGGTAATCGAGAACTGCGTCAAGCATAAGCTGAACACCTTTGTTCTTGAATGCCGAACCTACGAGTACAGGGTAGAAGTCAACTGTCAGAGTTGCTTTACGGATAGCCGCTTTCAACTCGTCGATTGTGATTTCTTCACCCTCGAGGTATTTCATCATCAATTCTTCTTCGTAATCCGCAACTGCTTCGATCAATGATCCACGGAGTTCTTCAGCTTGATCAGCGAGATCAGCTGGGAAACCGTCAGTCACTTCGATGTCAGTTCCGAGATCGTTGCCGTACATGTATGTTTTCTGTTCGACGAGGTCGATGATTCCTTTGAATTCATCTTCCGCACCGATTGGAAGTTGGATCGCGTGTGCGTTCGCTTGGAGGCGTTCGCGAAGCGTTCCGACCGAGTACAAGAAGTCTGCACCGATTTTATCCATTTTGTTAACGAAAACGATACGTGGTACGCCGTAAGTTGTAGCTTGGCGCCATACTGTCTCAGTTTGTGGCTCAACACCAGACTGAGCGTCAAGTACTGCTACCGCACCATCAAGTACGCGAAGTGAACGTTCAACCTCAACTGTGAAGTCTACGTGTCCAGGTGTATCGATGATGTTTACGCGGTTACCTTTCCATTGAGCAGTTGTTGCTGCCGATGTAATCGTGATCCCACGCTCTTGCTCTTGCTCCATCCAGTCCATTTGTGAAGCACCTTCGTGCGTTTCACCAATCTTGTGGATACGACCCGTGTAATACAGGATACGCTCAGTCGTTGTTGTTTTACCAGCATCGATGTGAGCCATGATCCCGATGTTACGAGTGTTCTTAAGGGAGAATTCTCTTGCCATCTTTAAACATTCTCCTTTCGCATTTTAGTTTAGTGGTCGTGTGTTGCCACACGTCATGACTATACCCGAAAGCCACCTCATAATTCCATTAAAAATGGCATGCATGAGGTGGTGATTTTCGGAATTACCAGCGGTAGTGAGCAAACGCTTTGTTCGCTTCCGCCATTTTGTGCATATCTTCGCGCTTCTTAACAGAAGCACCAGTGTTGTTTGCAGCGTCCATGATTTCGTTAGCAAGGCGCGCATCCATAGTTTTTTCGTTACGGAGACGTGAGTAGTTCACGAGGTAACGAAGTGCGAGTGTCGTACGACGCTCTGGGCGAACTTCGACAGGAACTTGATAGTTAGCTCCACCTACACGGCGTGCTTTAACTTCAAGAACTGGCATGATGTTGTTCATCGCTTCTTCAAAGACTTCCATTGCATCGCGACCTGAACGTTCAGCGATAGTTTCGAAAGCTTTGTATAAGATTTGTTGAGCAGTACCTTTTTTACCATCTAACATAAGACGGTTGATAAGGCGGGTAACGAGTTTAGAGTTGTAGATCGGATCAGCCATTACATCACGACGTTCTGCTTGACCTTTACGTGGCATTCCGAGTCCCTCCTTTCATATAGTGAGGTGATATCTTAAGATATCTAGATTATTTTTTAACTTTAGGACGTTTAGTACCGTATTTCGAACGACCTTGCATACGGCCGTCAACACCAGCTGTATCAAGCGCACCACGAACGATGTGGTAACGTACCCCTGGTAAGTCTTTTACGCGGCCGCCGCGGATAAGAACAACACTGTGCTCTTGAAGGTTGTGGCCGATACCTGGGATGTAAGCTGTTACTTCCATTGTGTTCGTCAAACGTACACGTGCGTATTTACGAAGAGCCGAGTTCGGTTTCTTCGGAGTCATTGTACCTACACGAGTACAAACACCACGTTTTTGTGGTGAGCTGATGTCAGTACGAGCTTTAATGAAGCTGTTGTACCCTTTGTTCAGCGCTGGCGAATCTGATTTCACAACTTTTGATTGACGTCCTTTACGGACTAATTGGTTGATAGTAGGCATCTTTGAGATCCTCCCTTCCTGAATTCATGACAAATTTCAAAACCACCGAGCCGGGTGGTTCATCGAAAGTCATAATGAAACGTTTTGCGTGGCTCAGGCATTCCATCGCCACACAAAACGCATTATCAAACTTTCTTAATGGCAACAGCGGTTGCTGCGACATCGATTCCACAAGCTTTTCCAAGCTCTTGCTTAGAAGGAACATTCACGACTGGAACGTTAGCTTGTTTCGCCGCATCGAGCAATGCTTGTTTTACGTGTTCATCTGCGTCATCCGCAATGATCACTTCCGACGCCTTGCCAGATCGCAATGCTTTGAGCGTTTGCTTTTGACCGACAAACTTCAAATCTGCGCCGACTACTTTTTTGTAAGACATGAAGATATCCTCCAAAATAACACAGCCGGTTGGCAACACTATATCATAGTAGCACCGCCATACCGGCGTGTCAAGGCGTTTTATTCTACCGGAGAATCGGCTTCTACAGGTGCTTCGCCAGCTACTTCGAGATCGATCTGACGGTAACGTGACATCCCAGTACCAGCTGGAACCAACTTACCAATAATGACGTTCTCTTTCAAGCCGCGAAGGTAGTCGCTCTTCCCTTTAATCGCTGCATCCGTAAGGACACGAGTCGTTTCTTGGAACGACGCAGCCGATAGGAATGAATCTGTTTCAAGTGACGCTTTCGTGATACCGAGAAGAACTGGTTTCGCCGAAGCGAGAGCTTTCCCGTTACGGAGCGCTTCTTTACAAGCTTCCTTGAACGTGCTGATATCGACGAGCGAACCTGGTAAGAGTGAAGTCTCACCAGACTCGATGACACGTACGCGACGGATCATTTGGCGAACCATGACCTCGACGTGTTTGTCACCGATCTCAACCCCTTGCATCCGGTATACTTTTTGAACTTCTTGGAGCAAGTAGTTCTGAACGCCGGATACACCTTTAACGTTCAAGAGTTCTTTCGGATCGATCGAACCTTCCGTGAAGACTTGACCGGCTTTGACCTCGTCCCCGAGCTGAACACGTAGACGCGAACCGAATGGGATCGTGTATGTGCGTGTTTCGCTGAGTCCTTGGACCGTCAATTCACGTTTGTCACGCGATTCCGTGAAGTCGATGACTTGACCATCGATTTCCGAGATGACCGCTTGACCTTTCGGGTTACGCGCTTCGAACAACTCTTGGATACGCGGAAGACCTTGTGTGATATCGTCCCCGGCAACCCCACCTGTGTGGAAGGTACGCATCGTAAGCTGCGTTCCTGGCTCACCGATTGATTGTGCCGCGATGATACCGACAGCTTCGCCGACTTCGACGTCGTTGCCTGTTGCCAAGTTGCGTCCGTAACATTTCTTACAGACACCATGGCTTGTGTTACATGTGAAGGCAGTACGGATCTCAACGTTGTCGACACCAGCGTCCGTGATGGCACGCGCGAGGTCTTCATCGATGAGTTCGTTCGTTGAAACGAGGACTTCTCCTGTTTCAGGGTGAACGACGTTTTCGAATGCAGTACGGCCGACAAGGCGGTCGTAGAGGCTTTCAATCTCTTCCGTTCCTTCACGGAGTGCTGTGACGCGGATACCACGATCCGTTCCACAATCATCTTCACGGATGATGACGTCTTGAGCAACGTCAACGAGACGACGAGTCAGGTAACCTGAGTCAGCCGTTTTCAAGGCTGTATCGGCAAGACCTTTACGTGCACCGTGTGTCGAGATGAAGTATTCCTGTACCGTTAGACCCTCACGGAACGATGATTTGATCGGGAGCTCGATGATCCGTCCACTTGGAGCGGCCATGAGTCCACGCATACCAGCGAGCTGCGTGAAGTTCGACGCGTTACCACGGGCACCGGAGTCACTCATCATGAAGATCGGGTTGAGACGGTTGAGGGATTTCATCAGACGAGACTGAATTTCATCCTTCGCATCATTCCACGATTTAACGACGCGCTCATAGCGCTCGTCTTCTGTGATGAGACCACGACGGTACGATTTCATGACGCGGTCGACATTGTCCTGCGCTTCAACAAGAATCTCTTGTTTGTCCGGAAGAACGATGATGTCCGCGATCCCTACCGTGATACCGGCACGAGTCGAGTGTTTGAATCCGAGGTTTTTCATGCGGTCGAGCATGCGGCTTGTTTCTGTCGTCTCAAACCGTTTGAAGACTTCCGCGATGACATTTCCAAGGAATCCTTTTTTGAACGGGTCGATGATCGGACGGTTCTTCAGTTCTGCCGCGACATCTGTTCCTTTTTCAAGGAAGTACTTGTCTGGCGTCGCTTCTTGAAGGTTCGTCATCGTTGGTTCGTTCAAGTAAGGGAACGTCGTTGGGAGGATCTCGTTGAAGATCAACTTACCGACTGTTGTAATCAATAATTTCTCGTTTTGCTCTTCCGTGAATGTCGGGTTCTTGAGAACTCCGGCTGGAATCGCAACACGTGTATGGAAGTGCGCATAACCGTTTTGGTAAGCGATGAGCGCTTCGTTCACTGTCGAGAAGATTTTACCTTCGCCGATCGCGTTTTCGCGCTCGAGCGTGAGGTAGTAGTTACCGAGGACCATATCCTGCGATGGTGTAACAACAGGTTTACCGTCTTTCGGGTTCAAGATGTTTTGTGCAGCGAGCATGAGAAGACGTGCTTCTGCTTGTGCTTCTGCCGAAAGTGGTACGTGAACCGCCATTTGGTCACCATCGAAATCGGCGTTGTATGCCGTACATACGAGTGGGTGAAGGCGAATCGCGCGTCCTTCGACGAGCGTTGGTTCGAACGCCTGGATACCGAGACGGTGAAGTGTCGGTGCACGGTTCAAGAGAACCGGATGCTCACGGATGACTTCTTCGAGGACATCCCAGATTTCAGGTTGAACGCGCTCGATTTTCCGTTTCGCACTCTTGATGTTCGGTGCGATGCCACGAGAGACGAGTTCTTTCATGACGAACGGTTTGAAGAGTTCAAGGGCCATTTCTTTTGGAAGACCACATTGATACATCTTCAGGTTTGGACCAACGACGATAACCGAACGACCAGAGTAGTCGACACGTTTACCGAGCAAGTTTTGACGGAAACGTCCTTGTTTCCCTTTCAACATGTGTGAAAGTGATTTAAGTGGACGGTTACCTGGTCCAGTGACTGGACGACCGCGACGACCGTTATCGATCAAAGCATCAACTGCTTCTTGAAGCATCCGTTTTTCATTCTGAACGATGATGTTCGGAGCGCCAAGGTCAAGAAGACGCTTGAGACGGTTGTTACGGTTGATGACGCGGCGGTACAAGTCGTTCAAGTCAGACGTTGCGAAACGTCCGCCATCGAGTTGAACCATCGGACGAAGTTCCGGTGGGATGACTGGAAGTACTTCAAGCACCATCCATTCTGGATTGTTGCCTGAGTTACGGAACGCATCGAGGACTTCAAGGCGTTTGATCGCACGCGTACGACGTTGTCCTTGAATCATACGAAGCTCTTCACGTAATGCAGCGACTTCTTTATCGAGTTCTACGTCACGGAGCAATTTACGAACTGCTTCCGCACCCATTTCAGCAGTGAACGAACGACCGAACTTCTCACGATATGCACGGTATTCTTTCTCTGAAAGGAGTTGTTTCTTCTCAAGTGTCGATTCGCCTGGATCTGTGACGACGTACGACGCGAAGTAGATGATCTCTTCTAACGCACGCGGTGACATGTCGAGGACGAGTCCCATACGGCTAGGAATTCCTTTGAAGTACCAGATGTGCGAAACCGGTGCTGCGAGCTCGATGTGACCCATGCGCTCACGACGGACTTTCGACTTCGTGACTTCAACGCCACAGCGGTCACAAATGATTCCTTTATAGCGGATCCGTTTGTATTTACCACAGTAACATTCCCAGTCTTTTGTTGGACCAAAGATACGTTCACAGAACAAACCGTCTTTCTCCGGTTTGAGTGTACGATAGTTGATCGTCTCCGGCTTTTTCACTTCCCCGAAAGACCATGAACGGATCTTTTCGGGGGAAGCGAGGCCGATTTGCATATATTCAAATCTATTAACATCTACCAAGGGGTGGACCTCCCTTTCGCTTATTCCTCTTCAGTAACAACTGGTGCGACAGGCGCTTGAACTTCTTCGAGTGCTGGAGTCGCGTTCGGGATATTGTCCTCGTCTTCGTCGCGCATTTCGATTTCTTCATCATCAGCAGACATCATCTTGACGTCCATACCAAGGGATTGAAGCTCTTTAATGAGGACTCGGAACGATTCCGGTACGCCCGGTTGTGGTACATTCTCACCTTTAACGATTGCTTCGTACGCTTTAACACGACCGATCGTGTCATCCGACTTGATTGTAAGGATCTCTTGGAGCGTGTAGGCTGCGCCGTATGCTTCAAGTGCCCATACTTCCATCTCACCGAAACGCTGACCACCGAACTGGGCTTTACCACCGAGCGGTTGTTGTGTGACGAGTGAGTATGGTCCTGTCGAACGTGCGTGAAGTTTATCATCGACCATGTGAGCAAGTTTAATCATATACATGACACCGACAGAGATGCGGTTGTCGAACGCTTCACCCGAACGACCATCATAAAGGACAGTCTTCGCGTCGCGATCCATACCTGCTTCTTCAATCGTTGCCCAAACATCTTCCTCACGCGCACCATCGAATACCGGTGATGCGACTTTGATGCCGAGTTGACGTGCTGCCATCCCGAGGTGAAGCTCGAGCAACTGCCCGATGTTCATCCGTGATGGAACCCCAAGTGGGTTCAACATGATGTCAATTGGCGTACCGTCTGGCATGTACGGCATGTCTTCTTCTGGAAGGATACGCGAGATAACACCTTTGTTACCGTGACGACCCGCCATTTTGTCACCCTCGTGAATCTTACGCTTCTGAACGATATAAGCACGGATCAACTGGTTGACACCAGGTGAGAGCTCGTCCCCATTATCGCGATCGAAGATTTTGACGTCGAGGATGATTCCATCACCACCGTGTGGTACACGGAGAGATGTATCACGGACTTCACGTGCTTTTTCACCGAAGATTGCATGAAGAAGACGTTCTTCCGCTGTCAATTCCGTTACACCCTTCGGCGTAACTTTACCGACGAGGATATCGCCGTCCTTGACTTCCGCACCGACGCGGATGATTCCGCGATCGTCGAGGTTTTTCAAGGCATCATCACCGACGTTCGGAATATCACGTGTGATTTCTTCCGGTCCGAGTTTCGTATCACGCGACTCACATTCGTATTCTTCGATGTGGATCGATGTGTAGACGTCATCTTTGACAAGACGCTCACTCATGATGACAGCATCCTCATAGTTGTAACCATCCCATGTCATGAAACCGACGAGTACGTTGCGACCAAGCGCAAGTTCCCCACCGTCCATCGATGGACCATCTGCAAGGATCTCGCCTTTATCGACTGGGTCGCCTGCTTTGATGATTGGTTTTTGGTTATAACACGTTCCTTGGTTAGAACGGATGAATTTTTGAATCTTGTAACGGTCGAGTTCACCTTCAACGATGTTGCCATCGACTTCCGTCGTACGACGGACAAGGATTTCACGCGCCGTGACACGCTCAGCGATCCCTGCGTGCTTCGCAACGACAGCGGCTCCTGAGTCTTTCGCAGACACGTACTCCATTCCTGTACCGACAATCGGAGATTCCGGGTTCAGAAGTGGGACGGCCTGACGTTGCATGTTCGCTCCCATGAGGGCACGGTTCGAGTCATCGTTCTCAAGGAACGGGATACAAGCCGTTGCGGCAGATACAACCTGCTTCGGCGAAACGTCCATGTAATCGACACGTGCTGGTTCGACAGACAAGTTTTGTCCACGGAAACGTGAAAGGACGTGTGAATCTTGGAACGTCTTCTCTTCCGTCAACAACATGTTTGCCTGTGCGACGACGTAGAGATCCTCTTCGTCAGCAGTCATGTAGTGGATTTCATCCGTGACGACGCCCGTTTCTGGATCGACACGACGATATGGCGCTTCGATGAAGCCGTACTCATTGACCTTCGCGTATGAAGACAACGAGTTGATCAAACCGATGTTTGGTCCCTCTGGCGTTTCGATCGGACACATACGGGAATAGTGCGAGTAGTGTACGTCACGAACTTCGAAACCAGCGCGCTCACGTGTCAAACCACCAGGTCCGAGTGCTGAAAGACGACGTTTGTGCGTCAATTCCGCAAGCGGGTTCGTTTGATCCATGAACTGAGACAACTGCGAGCTACCGAAGAACTCTTTAATCGATGCGATAACTGGACGAATGTTGATCAATGCCTGTGGCGTGATCGCATTCTGATCCTGAATCGACATCCGTTCCTTAACGACACGTTCCATCCGTGAGAGACCGATCCGGAATTGGTTCTGGAGCAGCTCACCGACTGAACGAAGACGACGGTTACCAAGGTGGTCGATATCGTCTGTCGTACCGACTTCATGCAACAAGTTGAAGAAGTAGTTGATGGCAGCAATCATGTCAGCAGGCGTGATGTGCTTGATGTCACGATCGATGTTACCGTTACCGATGATATTGATGATGCGTTCACCTTCAGCATCGTCCGGTGCGAACACCTTGATTGACTGTAAGTTGAAAGCCTCACCCTGCGTCACGCCGCCTGTAGGCGTCGCTTCGATGTAACCAACGGATCCTTCAAGGAATGGAAGGACTTTATCGAGCATACGACGATCAAGGACCGTTCCTGCTTCCGCGATGACTTCACCTGTCTCAGGATCAACAAGCGTTTCCGCAAGTTTTTGACCGAAGAGACGGTTCTTAAGATGAAGCTTTTTATTGATTTTATAACGACCAACGTTTGCCAAATCATAACGTTTCGGGTCAAAGAAGCGCGACACGAGCAACGCTTTTGCGTTTTCGACTGTCGGCGGCTCTCCCGGACGTAGACGCTCATAAATCTCGATGAGGGCTTTTTCCGTTGATTCCGTATTATCTTTTTCAAGTGAATTCCGGAGGTACTCATCATCACCGAGAAGATCGATGATTTCCTGATCCGTACCGAAACCAAGAGCACGTAAAAGAACCGTTACTGGAATCTTACGCGTGCGATCAATGCGAACATAAACGATGTCTTTCGCGTCTGTCTCGAGCTCGAGCCATGCACCACGGTTTGGGATGACTGTCGCGGAGAATCCACGCTTACCGTTCTTATCTAACTTATTGTTGTAATAAACACTTGGCGAACGAACAAGCTGCGAAACGATTACGCGCTCCGCTCCATTGATGATGAATGTTCCCGACTCCGTCATAAGCGGGAAGTCACCCATGAAGACTTCTTGTTCTTTCAATTCACCCGTCTCTTTATTTTGAAGACGGACTTTAACGCGTAGTGGTGCCGAATAGGTCACGTCGCGCTCTTTCGATTCATCGATCGAATACTTCGGCTCTCCGAGCGAGTAGTCGATGAATTCTAATACGAGATTCCCTGTGAAATCGGAAATCGGCGAAATGTCATGAAACATCTCACGAAGACCTTCCCGCAGGAACCACTCATACGAATTCGTTTGAATCTCGATTAAGTTTGGAAGTTCCAATACTTCGCTGATACGTGCATAGCTTCTTCTCTGACGGTGACGACCGTACTGAACAAGTTGACCAGTCAACTGATTCACCTCTCAGACCCACTTCTTCTTATAGAGAAGGACGGGTGTAATATCGAACATTGAAGCCATTTTTTGATTGATAAGCGCAAAAAAGCGACGTCTTGTCTACTCAATCATCTGTAGTCGAGAACGCCAGCTGCTTTCAAACATCTTATCCAAAAATCACTCCAATGGCATTTTATAATACTATCATAGACACAACATGCGGTCAACGACAAATCCTTCGATTTGTCAAGACCGAATTGATTTAAATATTGAGTACCCTTTATCGCGGGTAACTGTCTCACACATACCGAATACGTCTTCCATCAATTTCTTCGCTGATGGTCCACCTTGTTTCTTTTGAATGACGACCCAAAGCTCGCCGCCGACGACAAGGTGATCATATGCTTCCCGGAGAATACGATGAACGACCGTTTTTCCTGCCCGAATCGGTGGATTCGTCACGATCGCTGCGAATGTCGATTCGCCTACCCCATCATACCCGTCACTCACACCGGTCGTCACGGAAACACCGTTCGCGCGCGCATTGTCTGCCGCTAGTTCGAGCGCCCGTTCATTGACATCGATCAAGTGTGCCGGACGACCCGTCGACTTCGAAAGTGCGATGCCCATCGGTCCGTATCCGCAACCGACATCCAAGATGTCTCCCGCTACAGCCGGTTCCGTGAATGCCTCGATCAACAGACGGGAACCAAAATCGATTCCGTTCTTCGAAAAGACACCATGGTCCGATGTAAAGCGGAGCGTCTGACCACGCAGAACATATTCCCACGTCTTCGGATCTCGTTTCGATGAAGGGTCATTCGTATAATAATGATCCGCCATGTTTCCTTCCCCTCTCATGTAAAAGATGAAAACAAAAGAAGCTCGCAATGCGAGCTTCTTTTGTTTCTACGGAAGAAGAAAATTACTTAACTTCTACAGTAGCGCCAGCTTCTTCAAGCTTAGCTTTCATTGCTTCAGCGTCTTCTTTCGAAACGCCTTCTTTAACTGGTGCTGGAGTTCCGTCTACGAGAGCTTTCGCTTCTTTAAGACCGAGACCAGTCAATTCGCGAACTGCTTTGATGACGTTGATTTTACCAGATCCAGCGTTAGTAAGGATAACGTCGAATTCAGTTTGCTCTTCAGCTGCTGCGCCTGCGCCAGCACCTGCAACTGCTACTGGAGCTGCTGCTGATACGCCGAATTCTTCTTCGATTGTTTTTACGAGTTCGTTAAGTTCAAGAACAGTCATGCCCTTGAGGTCTTCGATAAATTGCTCTTTGTTGAAAGCCATTATGGTTTTCCTCCTTTGATTTAGCCCACGTTGGGGTGTGAAAATTGTGTTGGTTGCCTATCCCGCTAAGCAGAAATTAAGCAGATTGTTCTTCTTTTTGCTCTGCGATTGCGTTCGTTGCCACCGCGAGTCCACGGATTGGCGCTTGAAGCACGCTGAGGAGCATCGAAAGGAGACCTTCGCGTGATGGAAGTTCCGCAAGGGCTTTGACATCTTCTACTGAAGTGACTTTGCCTTCGATGATACCACCTTTAAGTTCGAGAGCCTTGTGCGTTTTAGCGAAGTCGTTCAAGATCTTAGCTGGCGCGATAACGTCTTCATTGCTGAAGGCGATCGCACTAGGACCTGTGAAGACTTCATCAAGACCTTCGAGGTTGCTTTGAACTGCCGCGCGGCGGAGGAGACCGTTTTTGTAAACTTTGAATTCAACGCCCGCTTCGCGGAGTTGTTTACGAAGTTCAGTGACTTCTTCTACTGTGAGACCACGGTAGTCGACGACAACTGTTCCTGCGCTCGCTTGGAGTTTCTCAGCGATCTCAGATACGAGATCCGCTTTGACAGCGATAACTTTTTCGTTTGCCATTTCTGTTGCACCTCCTGGTAGATGAAATGTACCGGTGCGAGGGGCTGCTCGATTTCAAATAAAAAGCCTCCGTCTGCAGAGCAGAGGAGGCGTAATCGTCAAAAAGGATACCTGAACAAACAGGCTCTCTGAGCAAGAACACCTCGGAAGGATTTATGCCCATGTGAGCACCTTCTGTCTACGGTATGTCGAAATATATCAACGTTTTATACTGTAACAGCGTTCTTAGAACGTTGTCAAGTTCGTTTTAGACGAAATTATTTCGCGAAGTCAGCTGAAGATACTTTTACACCAGGACCCATTGTAGAAGCGATCGCGATGTTCTTAAGGTATACACCTTTAGCAGTAGCAGGCTTAACTTTTACGAGAGTTTCGATAACTGTGTTGATGTTCTCAACGAGTTTCTCGTTATCGAATGATTTTTTACCGACAGGAACGTGGATGTTACCTGATTTGTCGACACGGTACTCAACTTTACCAGCTTTGATATCGTTGATTGCTTTTGTGACGTCAAATGTAACTGTACCTGTTTTCGGGTTTGGCATGAGGCCTTTTGGTCCGAGAACGCGACCAAGTTTACCAACTTCACCCATCATGTCTGGTGTCGCGACGATAACGTCGAAGTCGAACCATCCTTGTTGGATTTTGTTGATGTACTCAGCATCACCAGCGTAATCTGCTCCAGCAGCTTCCGCTTCTTTTAATTTCTCACCTTTCGCGAAGACGAGAACTTTTTGTGTTTTACCAGTACCGTGTGGCAATACGACTGCTCCACGGATTTGTTGGTCTGCTTTCTTCGGGTCTACTCCGAGACGAACAGCCAATTCGATAGTCTCATCGAATTTCGCAGTTGCAGATTTTTTAGTCAAATCTACAGCTTCTGCGAGTTCGTATGAAACCGTACGATCGATAAGCTTAGCAGCTTCTTTGTACTTCTTACCCATTTTAGGTTCCTCCTTTGTGGTTGTGCGGAAAATCCTCCCACATAATGAAAGGGTAGCAGGCTTCAAGAAACTATCCGCCTGCGACCCTCATCGTTGTTCATGGTAATCAAAAAGACATTAGTCTTCGATTACGATACCCATAGAACGTGCAGTACCTTCAACCATCAACATTGCTGTTTCAACAGATGATGCGTTAAGGTCTGGCATTTTTGTTTCAGCGATTTCACGAACTTTGTCACGTTTGACAGTCGCTACTTTCTTACGGTTCGGTTCACCTGAACCACTCTCGATTCCAGCTGCTTTCTTCAAGAGAACTGCTGCTGGAGGAGTTTTAGTGATGAATGTGAATGAACGATCTTCAAAAACCGTGATGACTACAGGGATAATCAAGCCGGCTTGGTCTTGTGTACGAGCGTTGAACTCTTTACAGAAGCCCATGATGTTCACACCTGCTTGACCGAGTGCCGGTCCAACTGGTGGAGCTGGGTTTGCTTTGCCCGCAGGAATTTGAAGTTTTACGAGTTTCATAACCTTCTTCGCCACGAGACACACCTCCTTAATTCTTTAATGTGGTTTAATTGGACGTTGCGCGTCCTCCCACTCATTCTATTCGACGAGTTATTTATCGAAATAAGCACAACATCAAACACGAAAAATTGTATCATTAAAACAAAACATTCGCAATAGGAAACTTAATCGATTTTATCGACCTGTGCGAAATCAAGCTCGACCTTCGTTTCGCGACCGAACATATCAACAGAGACTTTCATTTTCTCAGCATCTGTATCAAGCTCCTCGATCGTACCTTCGAGATTTTCAAAAGCTCCTTCTTTGATTCGGACGATTTGTCCGAGTGAGAAGTCGTAACGGCTCTTCAGATCGACGAGACCCATTGATCCAAGGATGTTTTCCGCTTCTTCCGGAAGGAGTGGTGTCGGTTTTGAACCGCCGCCGACTGATCCGAGGAAGCCCGTGACGTTCGGAGTATTCCGGACGACATACCAAGAATCATCCGTCATGACCATCTCGACGAGGACATACCCCGGGAAGATCTTGACTTCACGTTCCTTGATTTTCGTTTCTCCCTTTTTGTTCGTTACTTCTTCTTGTACTGTTTCAATCGGAACGAGTACACGGAAGATTTTTTCGTCCATGTTCATGGATTCAATCCGACGTTCAAGGTTCGCCTTGACGTTGTTTTCGAATCCGGAATACGTTTGGACGACAAACCATTGTTTCTCCATGGTAGGCCACCTCTTCTTTTTACTTAATCAACCAGCTCATCAATGCGCTAAGCCCTGAATCGACGCCGAAGATGAAGACACCCATGAAGATCACCATACCGATGACCGTCAATGTGTATTTCGTCAGCTCTTTCCGTTTTGGCCAGCTCGTCTTTTTCAATTCATTCCATACGTCACGCAAAAATTTCATCGTACTTTCCCTCCAGGATGTAATAAATCGGGACAGATGAAGCCTTATTTCGCTTCTTTATGAATCGTATGCGCGTTACAACGACGGCAGAATTTCTTAAATTCCAAGCGGACAGTGACGTCCTCTTTTTTCATCGTCGTATAGTCGCGGGCACCGCAATTATCACAAGCAAGGCCTACTTTCTTCGCCATCTCAAAGCCCTCCTTCTTTGCCACTCTTCTCTTCTGTTGTGTTACTTTCCTTCCCAAAAAAGAGCGTAAAAAAAAACGCCTATGAGCGGCGTCTCGCTAGTAAGGCGCTAGTTATACAGTAGCATAGGAAGGGATTACGGTCAATCTACCTCTCTGTTAGACCGTCATCTTTCGTGCTTCGAGGTAACGTTCAAGCTTCCGCTTGACGCGTTGCAAGGCATTATCGATCGATTTGACATGACGATCAAGGTCGTCGGAGATTTCCTGATACGTCCGTCCGTCAAGATAGAGCGCGAGGACTTTTCGTTCGAGATCACTCAGAATCTCCTCCATCTTTGATTCGATGTCTGCGTATTCTTCCCGGTTGACGATCAAGATTTGTGGATCAGAAGGTGCTGTCGACGTGATGATATCCAGTAACGTCCGCTCTGATTCATCGTCATAGATCGGTTTATCGAGCGAGATGTACGAGTTTAATGGGATATGTTTCTGACGTGTTGCTGTCTTAATCGCAGTGATCATCTGTCGCGTGATGCATAATTCGGCAAATCCTTTAAACGAGGCGAGCTTATCCGTTCGGTAATCTCGTACCGCTTTATAGAGACCAATCATTCCTTCTTGAATGATATCTTCTCGGTCTGCCCCAATCAAAAAATAAGAACGGGCTTTGGCGCGTACGAAATTTCGATACCGCTCGATCAAAAATTCGAGCGCATCGCTGTTATCGAACTCTTTCGCTTGTTCTACAAGCGCTTCATCGGTCATGCACTCAAACTGGTCGAACGAAACCAAACTCATCCTGTATCCCTCCAAGCATCATTGACGAATAGTTCAATTGTTTTTAATTATACAATAATTACCTGTCGCACGACAATGAAAATTGGCATGACCTCTTTTGTTGTATCCAAAATGTATCTTTTCTATAAAAAACCACCGTTCTTCCGAATAAAGGAGAACGGTGGATCGCTCATGCGAATGGTTCATATCATGTATCTGAATTCTTTCGGCGACGAATCGCTTCGAGACGTGCGAGGACGTCTTCCGGTAAATCAATCTTCGAGCGCGGTTGAGCCGCTGTCTTCGCGGACGTCGTCTGTTGTTTGATGACGGCAACTGCCGCTTTCCATTCACGCCGGAGTTCCTGCGCCGATATACGGAGTGCGCCAAGCGTGAAGATGACCCACTGCTCCGTGTAATCATTCGTCGCTACTGTTAGCTTGACCCGAATATCCTGTAACCAATCAGCAGCTGTCTTTTCAATCCATTCATCTGCCGTTTCGTTCTCCCGTGTATAGACGATCTCGATTCCACTTTTTTGCATCCGAGACTCACGACCCGGTTGCAGATAGGCATCAAAGACGATCGTAACGCTGATCCCTGTGACGGCTTGGTACTCCGCCATCGCATGAATCAACCGTTCCCGTGCTAATTCAAAGTCTTGCTCCCGCAACGTCCTAAATTCTGGCCATGCGCCAATGATATTGTAGCCATCTACGATGAGACGATCATATTTCATCGCGCATACGGCTTTCTAGTCCGGTAGACTTCATATAATAATAGCGAAGCCGCCACCGATGCGTTGAGCGACGTGACATGTCCTGCCATCGGGAGGTGGACGAGGAAGTCACATTTCTCACGGACGAGCCGGCTCATTCCTTTTCCTTCACTTCCAATGACGATTCCGAGCGGCATCGTCCCATCGAGTGTCCGGTAGTCGTCACTTTCACGTGCATCCGTTCCCACGAACCAGATGCCTTGTTTCTTTAGATCCTCCATCGTCCGAGCGAGGTTCGTCACGCGAACGACCGGGATATGTTCAATCGCGCCTGTTGATGCTTTCGCAACGACTTGCGTCAACCCGACTGAGCGACGCTTCGGAATGATGATTCCGTGTGCTCCGACAGCATCTGCTGTCCGCAAGATTGATCCGAGGTTATGTGGATCTTCGAGCTCATCAAGCATGATCAAGAGTGGTGTTTCATCCTTTTGACGTGCAAGCTCGAAGATGTCTTCCATCTCGGCGTACTCATACGCAGCAACCGCTGCGACGACACCTTGGTGATTTTCCGTTCCAGCTAAACCGGTTAACCGCGAACGCGGGACGAGCTGGATTTGAATGCCCGCTTCCTGCGCCATCGCATGGATGACGGCAAGCGGTCCTTTTTGTTGTCCTTCCTGCAAGAACAGCTTGTTCATCTCTCGTCCACTCCGCAATGCCTCTAGGACCGGATTACGACCTGACAAGAAATCTTGTCCTTCTTCGAGTGGTTCGATCACGACGGGCTGTTCCTTGACTGGAGCGGCTTTTCGTTTCTCTTGTACTGGGCGCTGTGCCTTCGTTTTCGGCTTCGCACCGGTAGCCTTAGGATTCGTCTGTTTTTTCGGCTTCGAGTAGTTCGAACGCTTGTCCGATGAGTTCTTCAAGGCGATCCCCTCCTTCTGAAAGATAAATATAACCGAGCAATGCTTCAAATGCTGTCGCGTAGCGATACGTGTGGACGTCCGTGCTCTTCGGGACAGAACCGGATTTCGCGTTCTTTCCGCGCCGAACGACCGCTGCTTCTTCTTCCGTCAGCGCATCCGTGTTCAACCAGTGCGTCACGACCGTCGCTTGTGCTTGAGCCCGAACGTACCGGACAGCTGCTTTATGCAACTCGCCCGGCTTCACATAACCTTGTTCGAGCAATCGCTCCCGCACACGAATCTCATAGACGACATCGCCCATGTACGCTAACGCGAGTGCATTCAGTTGTTTGTAGTTCTTCATCCGCGCTTCCACCGCATCCCTTGCGCTGTGTCTTCCAGCAAGATGCCTTGATCACGCAGCTGATCGCGGATTGCGTCCGCTCGTGCGAAGTCACGATTTTGACGGGCTGTGTTCCGCTCTTCGATCAACTGTTCGACTTCTTCATCGAGTAAGCCTTTGTCGACTGTCAACGTGACACCGAGGACATCTGATAATTCCGAGAAGAGTGCGAGGAACTGTTCGAGCACCTGTTTCGACACATGTGCTTCTCCAAGGTACAAGTTGGCTTCTTTCGAGAGATCGAATAAATCCGTCACAGCGTTCGCTGTATTAAAATCATCATCCATCGATGTGATGAAATGTTCCTTGATCGCCGCTAGACGATTCAACCACTTCTCGTCACCTGTTCCGAGATCAGCCGTCATGTCAAGGCGGTGTTCGATGTTTGCGACCGATTCCCGAATCCGTGCGAGACCATTCGCTGCTTGATCGATCAGTTCACGACTGTAGTTGATCGGGTGACGATACTGAACCGATAACATGAAGAAACGTAACACCATCGGATCAACCGCTTGGATCGCTTCATGGACCGTCAAGAAGTTACCGAGCGACTTCGACATCTTCTCGTTTTCGATGTTCAAGAACCCGTTATGCATCCAGTAGTTCGCGAATTTCTGTGAGTTGCATGCTTCAGACTGGGCGATCTCATTCTCATGATGCGGGAATTTCAAGTCTTGTCCACCAGCATGAATGTCGATCGTCTCCCCGAGATATTTCTTCGCCATCGCCGAGCACTCGATGTGCCAGCCTGGTCGCCCTTCGCCCCATGGACTTGTCCATGCCGGCTCTCCTGGTTTTGCTGCTTTCCAGAGCACGAAATCAAGCGGATCTTCTTTTTTCTCTCCGACTTCGATTCGTGCGCCTGCGCGCAATTCATCGATCGACTGTTGGCTCAATTGACCATAATCCTTGAAACTACGCGTCCGGAAGTAGACATCCCCGCTTGATGCGTAGGCATTGCCTTTTTCGACGAGGACTTCGATGAAGGCGATGATATCGTCCATCGTTTCCGTGACGAGTGGATGGATATCCGCTTTTTGGACATTCAAGGCGCCCGTATCCGCGTGATACGCCTCGATGAAACGTTTCGTCAACGCATGATAGTCTTCTCCGAGTTCGTTCGCTGTCCGGATGATCTTATCATCGACGTCCGTGAAGTTCGAGACATATTTAACTTCGTATCCGCGGTATGTGAAGTAGCGACGGACCGTATCGAAAACGATGGCTGGACGCGCGTTCCCGATATGAATGTAGTTGTAAACCGTCGGGCCACAGACATACATCTTGACCTTTCCTTCTTCTAATGGTTTAAATGGTTCCTTTTTTCCGGTCATGCTGTTGTACAGTTGAATCATGACGTCGCCCTCCTTTAATCCGTTCAATTTCTTGTTTTAATACTTCTAGTTCCATTTCAATCCGCTCTTGGCATTCGCTGACCGGATCCGGGAAACGATGATCAAGTGGTGCTTCGACCTTCATGCCGTCTTGAATGACGACACGTCCCGGAATGCCTACGACAGTCGCATTGGAAGGAACGTGTTTTAAGACGACGGAACTAGCACCGATTTTTGAGTATGCCCCAATCGTGATATCACCAAGGACACGGGCACCGGCAGAGACAAGTACGCCGTCTTCAATCGTCGGATGACGCTTTCCTGTTTCTTTCCCCGTTCCGCCGAGTGTCACGCCTTGAAACAACGTGACATCATCCCCAATGATCGTCGTCTCACCAATGACGACACCCATCCCGTGGTCAATAAAGAATCGGCGTCCAATCGTCGCTCCTGGATGAATCTCGATGCCTGTCAAAAAGCGACTGAACTGCGAAATTAATCGACCGAGTAAGCGAAACTTTGCGTTCCAGAGTCGATGGGCCAGGCGATGCATCCAAATCGCATGTAAGCCCGGGTATGTCAAAATGACTTCTAACGTGCTGCGGGCAGCTGGATCTTGCTCAAACACATTGCGGATATCTTCTCGTATCCGTGTCATATACGTTCTCCTCTCCATAAGAAAAAGCGCCTCTATGCATTGCTGCACAGAGACGCTAACGAAGCGCGGTCCCACTCTGTTTGGACGATTGACTCGTCCCTCTCGACGTCCGTTAACGCCGGAGATACGTCTGCGCCTACTCTCACGGATTTCGGGCAGCACTCAGAGGGGCATTTCATGATTCGCTTCTTCAAGCCCTCGCACCATTCGAGCTTGTCTCTGGAGAAGAAGACGCATCGTTACTTTCCTCGTCTACGCTTTCGTTATTCTGCTTCAAGCCGTGCAAGCACACGGTCTTTTCCTAGTAATTGAATCGTGTTCGGGAGTTCTGGACCATGCGTCTGTCCTGTCGTCGCGACACGAATTGGCATGAATAAATTCTTTCCTTTTTGACCAGTCGCTTTTTGCGTCGCTTTGATCGATGCTTTAATTGCTTCTGGTGTCCACTCTTCGAGAGCGCGTAACTGGTTCGCGAATTCTGCAAGTACAGTCGGAACCGTCTCGCCACTCAAGACAGTGTTTGCCTCTTCATCATACACCACTTCGTCCTCAAAGAACATCTCTGAAAGCTTGACGATTTCCGCGCCATGCGTCATCTGTTCGCGGTATAACGCAACGAGATCACGTGCCCAAGCGAGCTCTTCTTCTGAAGGTGACGCTTCGACGCGACCTGCTTCTTGTAAGAACGGAAGACTGGCTTCGAATACTTCTTCGAACGATTGATGTTTCATGTACTGGCTGTTGATCCAAGCCAATTTGTTTTGGTCAAAGACAGCTGGACTCTTCGACAGACGATCCGCGTCAAAGATTTCGATGAACTCTTCTTTCGTGAAGATTTCTTGTTCACCGACTGGTGACCAACCGAGAAGCGTGATGAAGTTGAGCAATGCTTCCGGGAGATAACCGAGCTCTTTATACTGCTCGATATACTGAATGATCGAGTGATCACGCTTCGAAAGTTTCTTGTGTGATTCGTTGACGATCAATGTCATGTGACCGAACGTCGGGTATTCCCAACCGAACGCATCATAGATCATCATCTGTTTCGGTGTGTTCGAAATATGATCATCCCCACGAAGAACATGGCTGATCGCCATTAAATGATCGTCGATGACGACGGCAAAGTTGTACGTCGGAATGCCATCTTTTTTGACGATGACCCAGTCACCGAAGTCTTTTGATTCGAATGAGACGTCGTCTTTAACGATATCATTCCATGTATACGTGACATCTTCCGGTACACGAATCCGAATCGACGGCGTGCGACCTTCTGCGCGGAACGCTTCTTCTTGTTCTGCTGTCAGGTTACGGTGCGCTCCTGAATAACGTGGTGCTTCTCCGCGTGCGATTTGTGCTTCGCGTTCTGCTTCGAGCTCTTCCGATGTCATGTAGCAACGGTAAGCAAGTCCTTTTTCAAGTAACTCGTCCGTGTACTTTTGGTAGATATCGAGACGCTCCATTTGTGAATAAGGACCGTACTCACCACCGCGACCTGGACCTTCGTCCCAATCGACACCGAGCCACTCGAGGTTCTTCATTTGACTCTCGACACCGCCTGCGATGTTCCGCTTTTGGTCCGTATCCTCGATTCGTAATACCATCTTACCGCCTAAGTGGCGCGCAAACAGATAGTTAAATAATGCAGTCCGGGCATTCCCGATATGCAAGTGTCCTGTTGGACTTGGGGCATAACGTACTCGTACTTCTGCCATTGCCAATCACTCCTTCGACTAAAATTCGCTTATCTAGTATACCTTATTCTTCGATTCGTTTCAGTAGAATCACTGCTTGACAAGCGATTCCCTCTTCTCGTCCCGTAAAACCTAACCATTCCGTCGTCGTTGCCTTGACATTGATCTGTTCAATGTCCGCTTCGAGCAATTCCGCGATCCGCGCACGCATCGTGTCGATGTACGGACGGAGCTTTGGTGCCTGTGCGATGACTGTCGCATCTAGGTTGCCAAGCTCATACCCTTGTTGTTTAACGAGCGCGTAGACATGCTGCAGCAATTTTGCTGAATCGGCATCCTTGAATTCCGGATCCGTATCCGGAAAATGTTTTCCGATATCTCCTGCTGCGATTGCACCAAGTGCCGCGTCGGCAATCGTATGTAACAAGACGTCTGCATCCGAGTGACCGAGCAATCCTTTCGTGTGCGGAATCTCGATGCCGCCTAAAATCAATTTCCGATCCTCTGCAAAGGCATGTACATCAAAACCTTGTCCAATTCGAATCATCGTCATTTCCCTCGTTTCATTAGAATCGCTTCACCGAACCACAGATCGTCCGGTGTCGTCATCTTGATATTTTCGTAGTGACCGTGGACGATCGTTACTTTTCCTCCGTCCCATTCTATCAAACTTGCATCATCGGTTCCTAGGTATTTCGTTGCCGCTTTTTCGTGAACCGTACGAATCGTCGCAAGATCAAACGCTTGTGGTGTCTGGGCTGCCATCAGGTGTTCCCGCGGGACGGTCTCGCTGATGTGATTCGCTTCAATCCGTTTGACCGTGTCTTTAATCGGCACGGCAAGAATCGCCGCTTTGTCTAGGACTGCCGCTTGGACGACCGCATGAATCGCTGCTTGTGAAATGAACGGTCGGGCACCATCATGGATCAGAACGATCCCTTCGCCTTCTAACGCCTCAAGACCACGGAGAACACTTTCCTGACGTTCGGCACCACCCGCGACAAGTCTAATCGATGTCTTATAAGACGCGATAATACTTGTAAACCATTCTTGTTCTAGTGGATTGATCGCAAGGACGATTTCCGTACATGCCGGATCTGCCTCGAAGACATCCAGTGTCCAAGCGATGATTGGACGGTCTCTTAGTTCAAGCATCAATTTATTACGATCTGCGCCCATCCGCTTACCGGCACCGGCAGCGGGGATGACGACGCGATATGTGGCTGTAGACATCCCATTCCCTCTTTTCTCTCTCACTGATCATCGTGATCCATTCCATCACACCGAAAACGGACTCGATCATGAAATCGAATCCGTTACGGGGTCTATCCGAATGCCTCTCGATGTCTCTCTAGGCATAGTGTCTCATTTTTCTTGTGGTTTCGCAAAAATCATTCGTCCAGCTGATGTCTGCAAGACACTTGTGACGACAACGCCAATCGTTTTCGAAATCAGATGTTTTCCGCCTTCGACGACGACCATCGTCCCATCTTCGAGATAGGCAATGCCCTGTTTTTGTTCTTTTCCTTCCTTGATGACAAGAACGGTCATCTCTTCTCCTGGAATGACGACTTGTTTGACGGCATTCGCCAGGTCATTGATGTTAAGAACAGGAACATGTCGGACTTCACAGACTTTATTCAAGTTATAGTCGTTCGTGACGACGATCCCTTTGACGAGTTCCGCGAGTTTGATCAGCTTAATATCGACTTCCGGTACATCCTCGAAATCGCCATCATAAATTTCGACTTCGACTCCAGGAATCTCTTGTAACTCTTTTAAGACATCGAGTCCACGACGTCCACGGTTTCGTTTCAACGTATCTGAAGAATCGGCGATGTACTGCAACTCACCGATGACGAATTGCGGGACGATCAGTTTTCCTTCGACGAAACCGGTCTTCGTGATATCCGTAATTCGTCCGTCGATGATGACGCTCGTATCGAGTACCTTGCTGTTTGATTTAACTGGGACGACGACTTCTGGCGTCGCCTTTTTCTCACTTTGGTTACTACGTAAGAAGATTTTCGTCAATTCATGACGTTTACGATACCCGACCGTAAAGCCAAGATATCCGAATAACGCGGTCACGAAGATCGTTAAGACGTTACTGAGGACAGGAATACCTACCAAATCAATCAATGTACTGACGAGGAAAGCAAGTACCAACCCAATCAACAAACCAAATGTTCCAAAAAAGAGATCTGCTACTGGGGCTTTGACGAGTCGTTCTTCTAAAAATCGGAGAAGTCGAATTACCGAATCCGTAATGAATAATCCAATTAATAAGAATATGAGTGCACCAATCGTTCCAGTTACGTATTCGCTCATCAACCATGCAGGGAATGTCGTATTCGTTGCCGTCTCAATTAATTGGAAGAACTGAGGAAGCAACAAGATCCCGAGGGCAAGTCCGAGTAATGCAAAAAATACCCGAATGACGATTTTCAATCTTCTCACCTCCTTTGCTTATTTTAAGTTCATTGTAACATGTACTGATTTGAACTACCTACGCCGGAAGGAGGGGAAACTGTTTACATATCCATTACAGTTCCCCCATTTTTTGCGTCATTCCAGCTTAAAACGGAATGGTTTCACGTAATGCTTCGTCCACACTCTCGACACCGACGACCGTAATCCCGTCCGGATACGTCCAACCCCCTAAGTTGTTTTTCGGAATGATTGCCCGTGTGAAACCGAGTTTGGCTGCTTCTGCTACACGTTGTTCAATCCGCGATACACGACGAACCTCACCTGTCAATCCGACTTCACCAATCACGACATCCGTCGGACGCGTCGGCTTGTCACGGAAACTGGAAGCAATCGCAACACAAACCGCCAAGTCAATCGCGGGTTCATCCAGCTTCACACCCCCGGCTGCCTTAAGGTACGCATCTTGTGTCTGAAGGAGAAGACCCGATCGTTTCTCAAGGACCGCCATCAATAAGGCAACCTTGTTCTGATCGATTCCGGTCGCCATCCGTCTAGGATTCCCGAATGACGTCGGTGAAATCAGTGCTTGCAGTTCGACGAGGACCGTCCGTGTCCCTTCCATCGAAGCAACAATCGTTGAACCGGATACACCGGACGTCCGCTCCTCGAGGAAAATTTCTGACGGATTCAAGACCTCTTCAAGACCAGACTCCCGCATCTCAAAAATTCCGATCTCATTCGTTGAACCAAATCGGTTTTTGACGGCACGCAGAATCCGGAACGTATGGTGACGTTCGCCTTCGAAATACAAGACAGCATCCACCATGTGCTCCAGTAAACGTGGTCCAGCAATCGAACCCTGTTTCGTGACGTGACCGACGATGAAGATCGCAATACCGCGACTCTTCGCAATTTTCATCAGCATCGCCGTACATTCACGTACCTGTGTCACGCTCCCGGGTGCAGACTGGATTTCATCGATGTAGACGGTTTGAATCGAGTCGATGATTAAAAAACGTGGCTGTTCTTCATCGACGACACGTTCAATCATGTTCATATCCGTCTCACTCAGGACGAACAAATCCTGTGTCGGTAAGCCAAGCCGTTCCGCGCGTAATTTCGTTTGTTTGAGCGATTCTTCTCCTGAGATGTAGAGCACTTTTTCGCCACGTTGTGCAAGACGTGCGCTCGTCTGCAGTAAGATCGTCGACTTCCCGATCCCCGGATCTCCTCCAACAAGCACCATCGAACCTGGAACGATACCGCCTCCGAGGACACGGTCGAATTCACCACTTCCGGTAAAGACGCGACTCTCTTCTTGCGAGACGATGTTCGCGAGGCGCTCTGGCTTCAATTGTTTTGTTGTCGTATGAACGAAAGCGGCACCGCGCCGCCCTTTTTTCTCTTCGACGACTTCTTCGACCATCGTGTTCCATTCTCCGCATCCAGAACAACGTCCCATCCATTTCGGTGATTCGGTCCCACAGCTTTGACAAACGAATTTTGTTTTTAACTTAGCCAATCGATTCATCCTTTCTGTTTCAAAAAAAGAACCAGCTTCGCTCAGAAAGTGCGAAAGCTGGCCCTGTGCTCAGTGCTTATTCCGTTGCGGCAGAACTCACGTGATTCCGGCGAACGATGAATTCGTTCTCTTCGACATCAAGCGCAACACGTTCTCCTTTTTGGATATCGCCTGCGAGCAATGCTTCTGACAACCGGTCTTCCGCTTCCCGTTGAAGGGCACGACGGATTGGACGTGCACCGTACTCTGGATCGTATCCGATATCGGCAATCTTCGAGAGGGCAGCTGGTGTCAATTCGAAATGAATTTCCTGTTCAGCCAAACGTTTTTCAAGGGTTTTCGCCATCAACTTCACAATCTCTTCGATGTGTTGTTTCTCGAGTGAGTGGAAGACGATCGTTTCATCAATTCGGTTCAAGAACTCTGGACGGAACGCCCGTTTGAGTTCTTCCATGACTTTATCTTTCATGTCTTTGTATTCGCGATCCGTATCTTCAGAAACAGCGAATCCGACATATTTATTACGTTTAAGGGCACTTGCACCGACGTTCGATGTCATGACGATGATCGTGTTACGGAAATCAACCGTCCGACCTTTCGAGTCTGTTAAGCGTCCATCATCAAGTACTTGCAAGAGAATGTTGAAGACTTCCGGGTGCGCCTTCTCGATTTCATCAAGTAAGATGACTGAGTATGGTTTCCGGCGAACTTTTTCCGTTAATTGACCGCCTTCTTCGTAACCGACATATCCTGGAGGTGAACCGACGAGACGGCTCGTTGCATGTTTCTCCATGTACTCTGACATGTCGATCCGGATGATCGCATCCTCATCTCCGAACATCGCTTCGGCAACCGCACGGGCGAGTTCTGTTTTACCAACCCCAGTAGGACCGAGGAAGATGAACGAACCAATCGGACGTTTTGGATCTTTCAGTCCAGCACGTGCCCGACGGATGGCTTTTGAAATTGATTTAACGGCTTCATTTTGTCCGATGACACGATCGTGAAGGATTTCTTCGAGGCGAAGGAGACGATCCGTCTCTTCTTCCGCGATCTTCGTGACCGGTACACCTGTCCAGTTGGCAACGACTTGTGCGATGTCATCTTTTGTGACTTCAAGTTTTTCGTTGCCTTGTTTATTCTGCCATTCCTCTTTCAAACGCTCAAGCTCATCGCGTAATTTTTGTTCCGTATCGCGGAGGCTTGCTGCTTTTTCGAACTCTTGGCTTTGGACCGCTTCGTCCTTGTCCTTGCGGATGCCTTCGAGTTTTGCTTCGACTTCTTTTAAGTTCGGTGGTGCTGTGTATGAACGCAACCGAACTTTCGATGCTGCTTCATCAATCAAATCGATCGCTTTATCCGGAAGGAAACGATCCGAAATGTATCGATCCGACAAGGTGACGGCTTCTTGAATCGCTTCGTCTGTGATCGTCACACGGTGGTGTGCTTCATAACGATCGCGAAGACCAAATAGGATTTGTGTTGCTTCATCCGTTGTTGGCTCTGCGACTTGGATCGGTTGGAAACGACGTTCGAGTGCCGCATCTTTTTCGATGTATTTCCGGTACTCATCAAGAGTCGTTGCTCCGATACACTGGAGTTCGCCTCGTGCGAGCGATGGTTTAAGGATGTTCGATGCATCGATCGCACCTTCTGCTCCACCCGCTCCGATCAATGTATGCAACTCATCAATGAAGAGAATGATGTTCCCCGCTTGACGAATCTCATCCATGACCTTTTTCAAACGATCTTCGAATTCACCACGGTATTTCGTACCAGCGACAAGTGTCCCCATGTCGAGTACCATAACACGTTTATTGCGTAACGTCTCCGGTACTTCATTGTTGATGATTTGTTGAGCGAGACCTTCGACGACAGCCGTTTTACCGACCCCTGGTTCCCCGATCAAGACCGGGTTATTTTTCGTCCGGCGGCTCAAGACTTCGATGACACGTTGAATTTCTTTCGCACGACCGATAACTGGATCAAGACGTGTTTCGCGCGCTTGTTGTGTCAAATCACGAGCAAGACCATCAAGTGTTGGTGTTGCGACACCTGAACCTGCTTGCGACGCGTTTGCTGTCGTTTCGCTGTTCCCGAGCAACTGGAGTACTTGCTGACGGGCTTTTGAAAGACTGATACCCAAGTTATTCAAGACACGAGCAGCAACGCCCTCTCCTTCTCTAATCAATCCGAGCAAGAGGTGTTCTGTTCCAACGTAAGAGTGACCTAGTTTACGTGCCTCATCCATTGATAACTCGATGACTTTTTTCGCACGTGGTGTATAGTGAATCGTCGTTGCACCATCTTGTCCGCGACCGATTAATGCTTCGACTTCCATCTGAATTTTATCTGAACTGAGACCGAGTGCTGTTAAGGCTTTCGCAGCGATTCCGTCTCCTTCACGTACAAGTCCGAGTAAAATGTGTTCTGTTCCGATATTGTGGTGCCCCAACCGTACTGCCTCTTCTTGAGCAAGTGCCAATACACGTTGTGCACGTTCTGTGAATCGTCCAAACATCATTATGCAAAACCTCCTTGTGTGTGATCCCTGTTTGTCTGTTCGGTTAACATCGTCCGGATTCGTTTCGCCCGTTCGATGTCCCGTTCTCTAGATGTTAATTGTTTCCCGAAATGCTTTTGTAGAAAACCTGTTTGTAATGAAACGAGCAGTTGATGAAAAAGATTTGGAGGAAGATTGACCTCTAGTCCCAGACTGTCTGCTAAGCGAACATCCGATAGTCGTTCCGTTGCTTCCCGCGCTGTAATCAGTCGAGCTGATGTCAGGATACCGTAGGAACGATATAGTCTGTCCTCTAGTTCTTCTTGATACATCTCCAATAATCCTTTTCGTGCTGCCTGTTCTGCTTCAATTAATGCTTCGACGGCAAATTGATAGTCCGTGATCAGCATATCCTCACTTGCCCCAAGCGTCCGTTGGTTCGAAAGTTGGAACATGCGACCAGAGGCATCGCTTCCCTCGCCGTAACGCCCACGAATCGCGAATCCGAGCTGTCGTAAGTGTTTGATATAGCCTTGAATCTGATTCGTCAGGACCAGTCCCGGTAAGTGCAACATCACGGAAGCACGAAGACCTGTTCCGACGTTACTCGGACACGTCGTTAAATAACCGAGCGTGTCATCAAAAGCAATTTTAAATCGTTCACTGATCAAGCGATCGACTTGTTTTGCGATCCGAAACGCTTCTTCAAGTTGAAGTCCCGGTAATAACGTCTGGATTCGGAAATGATCCTCTTCGTTTACCATGACACTGATCTGCTCATCCTCACTAATGAAGAGTCCTGTCCGCGGATGACTCGCTAACGCTGGACTGATTAGATGCTTTTCTACTAAAGCGGTTCGCGTCAGGACATCTGCTTGATCGACGCGACCAAACCGGAACCCTTTCATCCCGTTTAGTTGGCGTTCTGTCTCTTCAATGAGTGCATTGGCTTGTGCTTCTGACAACATCGTTGAGAACGGGTAACGTGTCGTATTACGCGCCAATCGGATCCGTGTCGAAACGACGATGTCGTCAAAAGGAGAAGATTGATTCATCGATTCGCTTAAAGGGTGTTGGAGCAACTCTTCAAACATGACGCAAATCCTCCTCGACACTCTCAATCTGTTGTTTTATGACTTCTGCTTCTTCATAATCTTCTGCTAAGATTTTGCGGTTGAGCTGTTCTTTGAGTCGACTGAGCTGCTGGTTCAATCGTTTTTCAACGGATTCCTCATCAGGTCGTGAGCCATAATGTTGCGTATGACCGTGTTGGAACTGACGAACCATACCGTCGACTTCGTCTTTAAAAAATGAATAACAAGTCGGGCAACCGACTTTACGAAGATGAAGCAATTGTTGACGGGTCATACCGCAAGACGGACACGCCGTCCCTTGATATTCACGTGCTAACTCCCGCACACAAACCGAGCATAAGAATTTTTCATCGGTTTCCGATTCTTGTGGAAGTTTGACACGGACGATTGCTTCTCGTTCGCCACATCGTTGACAACGCATCGTGCATTCCTCCAATGTCCGACGACTAGAGTCGCTTCATGGTTTGAAGAAGCGTCCGCATCAAGTGGGCACGCATCCGGTGTTGATCTTCGACCGCCATTGGCAAACTCTCTTTTTGCAACAGCGATTGAATCAAAATAGCTTCCCGCCGCGTCAGTAATTGTTCGTTCATCAAACGAATCAAATAATCTTCTGCAGCTTGTTCCGTCAAATGATCACCGATCCATGAACTGACTTCGTCTAATAGATCGTGACTATCGAGCACAACGATTTTTTGAATTCGAATGTATCCACCGCCACCCCGTTTACTTTCAACAAAATAACCCTTTTCGACTGTAAAACGAGTATTGATGACGTAGTTGATTTGTGATGGAACACAGTCAAAACGCTGTGCAATTTCTTGACGTTTGATTTCAATCGTCTTTTCGTCGTGTAAAATTTGCTTTAAATAGGCTTCGATGATATCTGTGATGTTTTGCATTGGCACCACCTCTCTGACCATCTTTGACTATTGTTTGATTTAATAGTAATCATCTAAAAAAAGAAATGCAACTGATAAGGCTTTTTAGAAAACACAAAAAGACCGACCTGCAATCTGCAGATCGGTCAAGTGCCTGGCAACGTCCTATCCTCACAGGGGGAAGCCCCCAACTACTTTCGGCGTTCAAGTGCTTAACTTCCGTGTTCGGCATGGGAACGGGTGTGACCACTTGGCTATCGTCACCAGACGATCAGG
>NZ_MPSZ01000012.1 GCF_001939065.1 Exiguobacterium indicum HHS 31
CAAAATAATTGGTTTCTTTTACTTCCTTTAAGTAATTTATGTGAATCATCTTCCTTTTCCATTCTTTTTTATGGTATATAATCCCTAAGGAACCATTTTCAACAATACCCTATACCACAATAAGATAATCTCTATTTATTAATAAATACCTTATTGTAAGTGTATTTCAATAAAAATTACTGAATGGTTTTGAATGGATACGCTCGTTTTTCTTGAGAAAACAGTGTTATCACATTTTCGTCGAATTATTAATGGAGGGTTGAAATGAGGATCACACAATATACCGATCATACGATTCGATTATTGCTTTATTTAGGAAGTAATCAAGAAGACTTTAAAAAGATAGAAGATATTGCAGATCACTATATTATTTCATCGAATCATTTACGAAAAGTGATGCGACACTTTCATCGCTGGGATATACGGAAACAAGACGGGGTCCTTTAGGGGCATTCGTTTAAGACGACGTCCACATGAAATCAACATCGGTCGACTTTTTCGAGAAATAGAACCTCTTCATTTAATTGAACAAATAGATAGCCCACTGTTTCCCTTTAGTAATATAAATGAACGCTGGAAATCAATGTTTGATCAAGCGTTAGATGCCTTTTTGAGAGAACTAGATAAATATACGCTGGCAGATCTTATAGATAATCCAGATGAACTCTTTACCCACCTTTCATTAAAATGATTCTTTTATTAATTACTATGTCAAGTTGTGAATTGTGATTTTTCCATGCGATTAAAAACCATTTTCTCCTTTCACTCCATTCACTCACTTTCATCTCTTCAATCAAAAATTAACTACTTAAGAGTCTTTAATCCATCATTAATTGCTCATGTTGTATTTCTCTCTTGCCTATTTGGAAGGCTTCAAGCACATTCAAATACCAACTGTTGATAAGAATATAGTGTATCATTGGCTAGGGAAGAGGAAATGAGGAGCTTTATATTGAAAACAGAACAGTTTCAATTGATTTGTATGCAAATTGCACTTGAAGAATTTACTATTGCTTATGATATATTACTTTATAAAGAAAGCATTACGCTTAAAAAATAAATAGCCCTCAATCTAATGCAGCAAATTCGTTCGGAATTTGATTTTTTTTGAATGGATAGTCGCAAAACACCTTTTATGAGTAACGTTTTTTGTTTATATGCACAATTGAAGATACTATCATTCTGAAAGTATGAACACAATTTTTTTAACCATGCCTTCTTAAAATGTTAAACTCATCTATTTATCAAGAGTTTTTTTGCCTTTATTTTATAACGCCATAACTTAGGTAGCTCAAAATCATGAAAGGTTCTTTAGGAGGAGAAATTATGTCTTTTTTATCCATTATTTTTGTTTTAATTGTTTCGTTAGAACACTTCTACATACTTGCTCTCGAAATGTTTTTCCTATCTTCTCAAGCAGCTAAACGTTCTTTTGGTCTCAGTGATGAAGCTGTAGCGTCAAAACAAATTCAAACACTTTTTGCTAATCAAGGACTATATAACGGTTTCTTAGCAGCCGGACTTTTATACGGACTGATTCGTGAAGATCAGGGAATTGTGATCTTTTTCTTATCTTGTGTTATTATTGCAGCTTTATATGGGTCTATTACCTCTAATCGATCTATTTTAATAAAACAAGGTTTACCAGCAATCATAGCTTTGTTACTTGTACTTTTGGTATCATAAAGAACAATTGATATTAATATTTTTAAAAAAGTATAAGTTAGACTGTGTAAAGTCTAACTTATACTTTTTTTAGTTTATTATCTTTAATAAAGATATTTATTTAACCTTTTAAAAATTAAAATATGAAACAATGAAAGAATTTTATTGAATTTTCTATGGTAATCTTTTGTATGGCATATGAATTTTTCTAAAAAAAAGCTATATTTTTTACATGTTTGGGTACAATTAGATAAGAACATTATCTATAAATACTTTGTTATTCTGTTCCATTTAAAATTGTCCAAAGGAATGGTTTTATGTCTCGAGACAAAGATAGTACAAAAAAATATTTTTATTTTTTACCTACACGAAAGAAAAATTTAAACTATTTTTCAATCGTCCATGACGAAAGCAAAGTGTCTGAAATTGGGAGCTTTATAGAAAAAGCAGCTGCTAATGGAGATATCATATCTATTGCAGCCATCGATTCTTATCGGATTCTATACTTTGATGCTTACATTGAAAATTTTGACTCTTTTCGGCATGAAGTTTATCTCATTAAATCAAATCTTGAATTAAAAGTACTCCCTTATAAAAATATATTGCATATCAAAATAAAAGAAATTTAAGCTTATTTCTCATATTCGTTTGTAAAATCTACTGTCCTCAATAATAAAAAGATTACGATGATCTCCAAGTTTGTGTATACTTTAGCTAAAAACATATAAATATAATATATGTTATATTCTACAGAAACATGAGGTTAATAATATGATATCTTCACCAGTTCATCCTTTATTAAGTGAATTAGATGAATATGAAAAGAGTTATTATAGACATCATCAAACTATGAACAGCTGGTCCATTCTCCAACTCTATAGACACCTTATTGATAAGAGCAATGAGTTTCTTGATTTTGCAGAGCAATGTGAGTTCGCCCCTCCTTTAGCTACGAAAGGACGAACACGATTCGGGAACTTAGTTTTCTTATATGGTGAAGTTCCATGGGTACGTATAAGGTTTCGAGATGATCTTGATATCGAATTAGAAAATAATTTAGATTATGCTATTCTTAAGGAGAGCGCAAGACAATTAGTTACACGTATCGACCAAGTTAAGACACACGCTCAAACAATAGATTCTTCAAGAAAAATTTATCAAGAAGAACTTGGTTGGTTAAATGTATCCGACTGGCTTGAATGGTTAGATATTCATTTACAGTATCATTTAAGAAAAAGATAGATATTTCATCAACCAGTATTCATTATGTATGAAATTAATAGATCTTCCTGTTTTTCCTGAGCATATAAACTTTTCTTCTTTTATAAAAAAGAGCATCCTTGTCGGACGCTCTTTTTTAAGGGTTAAATATTTAATCCTTATTTTGAAAGATTTCTGTGTTTTCAATACGAATTGAATCTACGATACCGCAATCCATACAAAACGAAAATATTTTATGAGCACCTTGAAATGATCCTTTTGTTGGTTTTAGTGGAATGTAGTCTGTTGCTTCGTGAAATTTAGTACTTCCGCAGGATGAACAAATTTTATTTTCCATTTAGTTAACCTCCATTAAACATTATTAAGATAAGTATTTATTTATAATCTTTGTTTATCATTCGTATCGTTCTGACACTTACTTCTTTCATGATATTTGTCTTATATGCTTTTAACACTACGTTTTCTTTCCTATTACGTAACTTATAAGCAATTATCCCTTTATTTCGATCATAAGTTTCAGAATTAAAAAGTCGTTTTGAAGATGTTTTTATAGAAGTAGAGACGTCTTCAATATCTAAAGCTTTTCCTCCTTGTTCTACCTGAAAGCACTCTAACCAAGATATCATTTCATTTTGACTTTCCATCCTAAGATTTTTAATTTTAAATTTAATTAGTAGCAATGGCATCGTTTTATTCTCGATAGGATTAGGTGGAATCATTTCAATCGTTTTTATGTAGATACTAAATTTATTACTTATATATCGCCTACCATCAAAAAAGTCGTTCTGATCCATGTAAGAAAGATTTTTCATTTTTATTCGTTTTTCAGCTTTACTTGTCTCGTTTTCTGATTGGGTAAGACTCACACAAAAGATCACTAGAAAAAAAAGTGAAGTTATTGGTCTGACCAGTAGCATAGTATCACTCTTCCGCTTTTTCAATTAAGTTGATAAAGGTCGATTTTCTCTCACTCTCATTTTTATTTTAATGCAAAAAAGCGTTTTCTTTTTATATTCTACTTTATCTTATCTTTCTAGTATAAAATAATCAAATAATTGCATCATTATCAATATTATTGAACTCAATTTATTTCTTCAGAAGAATTACTTTATATCACCTGGAAATAGCCGATAATTAAAGAGAAGCTTTTTATTAGGAGGAAGCAGTTTGAATAGTGTAACTAAGTGGCCATTCCTAATTTTAATAGGAATCAGTGTCATGTTTTGGTATGGAAATATGGTCTATGAAGGGTCTGAGTGGATTCGTTTAACTTTTCTTAACACTATTCAACTTATAATTGGAATAGTGAGCACGTTTTGGATTTTACGCCTCTTAAGAAGTCTTAGTACTTCATTAAAGCTATTTTGGCTCTTCCTGAGTATGGGTACAGGACTCTCCTTTATCGGTACTTTAGTTTGGATCATTAACCTCACAATTACAAAACAGGCATTTGAAGCCCCTCCACTTTCATATTTTTTGTGGGCACTATGCTATATATGTTATTTTATTGCTTTATTATACAGACTAAGAAGAGCTTCTATTCAGTTTGCGAATATGACTTATTTTTTTAACACGATGATTTATATGATTGCTGCCATTTCAATCAGCTATTATTACTTGCTTTATCCTTTATATCGTATTGAAGAGCACTCATTAGGAAAAATTACATACACTGTTATTTTTCAAATTGCTGATTTGGGCATTTTATTTTTTATCATTACTCTCTTTTATCTAATTCAGTTTAATAAGAAAAATAAATCCCTGAATTATCTGATCATAGGCCTATTCCTACAAATATTAGGTGATATGCTGTTTGCTCAAATGATGATTAGTGAGAACTATCAAAGCGGAAAGGTTGTCGACTTCGTTTGGACGATTGCTTTACTATTTATAGGTTGTTCCGCATACTTCTATAAAGATGAATCAAAGCTTACGATTGAGCCTAGAACTGCCTTTTTCCCTACATTAAAAAAGGAGTTCCTCTTTCCTTATTTAAGTATTTTAGTTTTATCAATTTTAATGATGGAAAGTTACGATTGGTCACTAAATGCACTTAGCTTCGGATGGATCATGATTTTCCTATTGATCATTGTAAGGCAAGGAATCACGACCTCAAAAAATAATAGATTAGTTTTAAAACTTAATGAAATTGCTTATACGGACATGCTTACCAAGCTAGGAAACCGCGCGGCATTTTTTAAAGAAACACAATATGCAATGGACATGAGTCAACAAGATTTCACTTTTATACTTTTACAAGTAGAAAGAGTAAAAATGTTTAATGATGTTTTCGGTCATCAAACGGGTGAGAAACTTATTAAAGAGGTCTCCAATCGCTTAAAACATACCATTGATATGAATGTTAAATTATATCGTTTTAGTGAAGATGAATTTATGATCGTAACACCACATAAATCCATTGCAGATATTCTGTTATTAAACGAGTCTATTTTTAATGTATTACAGCCGACATTCAAAACATCTGATTTCGAACTGAACATCATTGGACATATTGGCATCACCCATTATCCGAAGCAAAGTATATCCTTGGAAAAAGTTCAACAACATACGGCTGAAGCGCTCTATCAAGCAAAACAGTATGGTAATTATTCTTTTGTTATTTACAACAATGAAATAGAATCAAACCTGCTACGTAAATTAGAAATGGAGTCTCACTTAAAGAACGCAATCAATAATAATCAGCTTTCCGTATATTATCAGCCTAAAATTGATCTCACCTCTGGATGTCTCGTCGGTATGGAAGCATTATTACGATGGGAACATCCAAAATTCGGATGGATTTCACCTGCTGAGTTCATTCCTTTAGCTGAAGAGACTGGATTAATCAATGAAATTGGAGAATGGGTATTATACACGGCTGCACAGCACAACAAACAGTTACAACGAATCGGATTTAAACCATTATTGGTTTCAGTGAACGTATCCGCTCTTCAGTTTCAAAACCCTCATTTTTGCAGCATGGTGGGAGAAGCCCTTGCAAAAACAAAATTAGATCCTGAATGGTTAGAATTAGAAATTACAGAAAGTATTGTTCAAAACATTAAAGAAAGCTTTAACATAATGCAACAAATAAAATCAATGGGTATAAAAATATCCATTGATGACTTTGGAACTGGTTATTCTTCTCTAAATGTTTTAGAACAACTTCCCATCGATACCTTAAAGATTGATAAATCTTTCATCGATCGAGTTTCATATAATAATCCTTCACCTATGGTAAAAACAATCATAGAACTGGCATTAAATCTGGAATTAAACGTTGTAGCGGAAGGCATTGAGACAGTGGAGCAAAAAGAAATCCTTTATAGAAATGGATGTATGATTGGTCAAGGCTATCTCTTCTCAAGACCTGTTGATTACTATACTTTTGTTGACTTCCTTACATCGTATGCACAGTCAAATGTCACTTCGTCCTGAATTAAGATGCATAAAGCAACCGATTGATATAATCGTTGCTCTATGCATTTTATAGTTTATATACCATTACTAATCATTGATTGTTGTCGATTTTCTAAATATTTTTACATCTGCTATGAATCATACACCTATTTTTAGAAGTCATAAATCATCTCTGTTCTTTTACATCTATACTAGTGAGATTAACGTTAAAAGGAGTACGAATGCGGTATGTTCAATAGAATCAATCTGCGTTACTTTATTCTCGTTTTGTATTTACTCGGTTATTATTGCTGGATTTTGTTATATCCAAACTCTCCTTATCAATCCATTGGAAGCAGTATCTGTTCAATCATTGGCCTCTTGATTGCTTTGTATTTTTTGATCCTTACTCTTTTGAAAACCATAAATAAAGAACGCACATTCTGGTCCATCATCACTCTAGGCACATTTTTTTATTTAGCAGCGGAAATTTTATGGATGATATCAGACACTATGTTCGGTAAAGAAGTAATTTTTATCAGTTGGTCGGATGTTTTTTATCTCTTACAAATCATCTGTATTCTCAGTGCATTATTTTATAAAATCATGCATCAAACCAAAATGATCATGCATTTATCTTTCATGTTCGATTTCCTTATTATTCTCATTATCGCAACGACATTTTCTTGGTACCTTTTAATTTCTCCGGTTCTTGCAAGTAGTGCAGCTACACCTTTAGCATTTATCATTTCCCTAGCTTATCCTATTGGTGACCTTGGGATGTTAATTGCAGCTGTCTTTTTAATGATGCATAGATCGTCTCGAACCCATACGTCCTCTATGATTGTGATTATCTTAGCCGTATGTATACAGGCAATTGCAGATTCAGCCTATCTCTATTTAATTTCTATCGATAATATCTCTTCAGGTAGTGTGGTTGATCCACTCTTTATCTTGAGTATAATCTTATTAAGTTTTGCAGGAAGAACGAAAACTTCTAAGTTCGTTATTAAACATTCTTCTATACAACTGGAAAAACTAAACATCTTTCAAGTTTTAATTCCTTATAGCGGGATTTTATTTTTATTTACTTTCATGGTATTTCATTCCAATAGCTTTGACATTATTTCAGCGGGGTGTGGAATATCGATTTGTCTTGTACTCATTCGACAAATTGTGATTGTTCTAGAAAATCAAAAACTTGTCGATAAATATATTCATCAGGCTAATGCGCTAGAAGTAAGCGAAGAACGATACAAGTCGTTGTTCGAATATCATCCTCATCCAGTTTGTTCGATGGATTTAGAAGGGAACTTTGAAAGTGTAAACGAAGCATGTAGTCAGTTATTTAATCTTAGTTCTGATGAATTAGTCGGTCAAAATAGTTTAGCCTTTATTGAAAAAAAGTCGAAAACGATAGTGCTTCAAGAACTCGAATTTGTCTTTAAGGGCTCCCCACGCAGCTATGAAGTCAAAATTCTTAACAGTGAAGGAGGAATCATCTGTATGAACCTCACAAACATCCCAATCATTGTACAAAACGAGATAGTCGGTATTTTTGCCATTGGAAAAGATGTTACAGAGGAAAAAACTATTGAACAACAAGTGAAATATCTCGCTTATCATGACCAATTGACAGGCTTGAGTAATCGATCTGCATTTGAAAATCATTTAACTTCTCTTATAGAAGGAACATTCAAACAATCAGATTTTAAGTTAGCGCTATTTTTCATCGATTTAAACGACTTTAAACATGTTAACGATACCCTTGGTCACGATATTGGAGACTTATTATTGCAGGCTGTAGGGGGACGTCTAAAATCTATAGAGAAACAGTTTGAAATGATTGCACGTCAAGGAGGAGATGAGTTTACTCTACTACTTAAAAATGTGCTGACACAAGAACAATTGAAACAACGAGCCGAGTTAATTCTTTCTGTTTTAAAAGCACCCTATTACATTAACGGCCAAACCATACTCTGTCCTCCAAGCATCGGTATATCATCCTCTCTCACTGACGCAACAACTGCTATGGAAATCATGAAACAGGCAGATATAGCTATGTATCAAGCGAAAAAGAATCGTTTAGGTGCTTATGTTTTATATAGCGACCTCCATCTAACATCTAAACAAAAGTAAATTTAATTTTTTATTTTCCAAACACTATATTTTCAAAAAAATGCCTTTTAATCCCTTTAATAAACATGTATACTTTAATCATGTAATACATGGGGGGGGTTAAACGTTGCATTTTTTTTGAAAAAACGTGTTGTCTCTGAACGATATTGGATTCCTCAATCTGAGTGGCAACGAACATGTGCACGTCGTAACGTAAAAATGCAAACACGTCCTTATGAAACGTTTGTTGGATTAGCCTACAACAAAGAAGAACAACTTGTTCAGATTACCAAAAACACCTTAGCTTCAGCCTCTATTTTTTATGTAACTCTTTTGGAAGAACAATCGATCCATCCGAATATCTTGAACCAGCAGTCTTCCTTAAGTGTTCAGCAGGTTCACCCAGAATCTAAACTTATTGACAGCGTTTCAGAGTTCGAGCTATTGGATTTATATGTAAGAAAAGAAGGGATTGGCGAAAGGGGATTGTTGCTTGAAGCTTTAATTGACGACCTTCAATGCCAGTATAATAAATTTTCTATCCATGGAAGTTATAATCATATCTCGCATTCTGGATTGATCTCTTTAGAATGTTTTTCTCGCTATGGATTTAAATTGGAAAATGGACAATTAATCTACCAAAAAACATAAAAAACGTCTTTAGCCGTGTGCCCCACGAACAAAAGACGTTTTTTAATTAGTATTTTTCATTAAAGTTTATAGCTAGCTTTGCTTGGTTGGTAAAATGACTTGAATGATTGTACCTTTACCAAGTTCGGAACTTAACTCAATTTTCCCATTGTGTGCCTCGACAATTTCTTTACAGATGGCAAGACCTAAGCCTGTCCCCTCAATTTTAGGATATGAACTCGTGTGTGCTCGATAAAACTTATCAAAGACTTTTAATTGATCGTTTTCAGAAATCCCAATCCCCTCATCCCGGACTTGAATAACTATCATAGCCGCTTTCTGCTTCATCCAGATCTCTATAGACCCACCTTCCGGAGAATATTTTCTCGCATTATAGATCAAATTTGTGAATAACTGTGCCATTTTTTCTTGATCTGCTTCGACCTCCATTTTTTCCTGTTCGTTTATTTGAACATTCCATATGTGGAGTAAGTCCTCCTCACGCTGTACCGTTACTATGTTCTGAATGATTTCCACTAAATCTACCGTCTCTATCACAAATGATTGTTGATTTGATTCCATACGTTGTATGTCTAAGAAATTATCAACCAACAAAGATAATCTTTTTGTTTCAGAGTGTATCGTTTCCAAGTATTTCTTCTGACGATCCATATTGTACGATTTAGCTAATAGCAATTCTGTAAATCCATAAATCGATGAAAGTGGTGTTCGTAACTCATGCGAAACAGTTGAAATAAGTTCTGACTTCAGACGATCCACTTCCACTTCATGCGTGACATCTTTTAACACCAACATGATTCCTTTCAAAGATGCATGATAGCGAACTTCTTCTGCATAAATTGTTACTATTTTCGCTCCATCATTTAATGTGATTTGAATGTCTTCTTGTGGAATTGAATTTGAATAGACTTTATCAATGAATTCATTAAACTTTTCTTTCTGATCTACTCGTCGAACTAATAGTTCATTTTGAACGTCTAATGAGATGAGACCCCGGATATTTTGCTTTTCATTATTCTGTTGACTGTAATCAAATAAATTTAGCAGTGCATGATTAGCAAGTACTTTATTGTCTTCAAAATACATCATTGCCTCGCGAATTGAATGGATCAGAGTCGTTGTTTTTTCTTTCTCGACTTGCATCTCATCAAATACCCTCATGCGTAAGAGTGATAACGCAATTTGGCGAGCAAAGGACATCATATCTTCTAGTTCATCTGTTTCAAACGGCATTTTATAGCGACCAAGATAGATACAAGCCAATACTTCATCAGAATCAGCGTCTAATACAGGTACAGCTGATTCGTAGATATAGTACGGGTGTGGTAACGGGTGATCTAGTGCAATCTGTTTAGTAGAGTGCGTACTGCGTTTTAAAAGTTTAGCTCGCTCTAAGAGTGAACCAGGCATCGCTATCTTTCCAAGTGAGGTTTCTGTAATACCGAATGAAAAGATCTGCTCTAAATGTTCTCTGTCATAAAAAATGATTGCTCCAAATTCTGCATGTGTAATGGCTACTAGCTTTTCAATGATTGTTTCATAGGCTGTATATGCTTCTCGAGATGCCAAGGTTTCGGTCAGTTCATTTCGATACTTTAAATGTTGCTCATTTTGAAGTGTAACATTCAATGCTTCTTCGAGCTCTTCTTGTTGAGCATGTAACTCTTCCTGTTGGGCAAGCAGTTCTTCACTTTGCATTTGTAATGCTTCGTTATTCAACTGCAAATACTTTTTTTGTCCAATAATCGATGCTGACATTTGATTGAATGTTTTAGTGAGTTCTCCTAGTTCATCCTGTTCATTTAGAACTGGTATTGGCTCCGTATCACTTCCTTGAGCCAGTCTATCTGCTTCTCGATTTAAACGTTTTAACTGTCGTGTAAGTCGTGTTGTAAAAGGTCGTACAAAGAGTAACGTCAATAGAATCAATATCCCAATATTAACTCCTCCAAGAACTTGAGATGCATTGACTAGGCTACCCAAACTTTTTTGAGCAGCCTTTTCTTGTTTATTTATTTCGTTTCGATAGGTTGTAAATGTTGTTTCCATATCTAAAATGTTTTCTCTCATGTCTAAAGAAGAACTATTACTATTGGACAATTGTTGATTGTCGTTGCTTGCAGCTGGAGTCAACTTCGACAATGTATTTTGTTGTAGGAAAGGCTCATCGATTTTTCCATCTTTTTTCTCTTTAACATAATTGATGACGCTCGGTATGACACGATTTGTATAGGACTCATAAAGGAATCGTGTATCCTTGGCATATTTCGCATCTACTTCAGTTGTCTTATTTAGTTTAAACCAATTTGTTTGTTCTTCGATATTTGCTTTTTCTTTATTGATTTCATTTAATACAGAAGTTTCACCATAAAGTGCGTAACCTCGAACGTCATATTGAAGCATTAACCACGACTCATGTAAGAGAGTAGCTTTCGTCCGGTGTTCACTTAAAGTATCTAATTGTTTCTGTGAATCAATCATTTGGTTTTTTGTATAAAAATAGATACAAAGGGTAGATAAAAGTAATGTTATAAATACGCTATAAAACGCAAACATGATTTGTCTTCCAATGGTTCGATTTAACCAAATTTTCATTTAAAGTTCCTTTCCGTTACTTACATTTATGAGATAAGTTTCTCATTAAAATAAATCTTGCCATCTATTTGTTTTGATTTTGGATAATTGTTATTCAATTATTTTCGAATGTTTATACCATTTGTACCTTTGAAAAAATTATAAGGAGGCGTAGACATGAAGCCATTCCAACTAAGTGTCATATATCTAAAAAATCTGTACTATATTGATGATTACCGGATTGATTGGCATCGCCGGTTTTGGTGTTTCTTTATTACTTGATGGTTTAATGAACAAATTATTTTTTGAAAAAACAGGATATACTTTATTGATTCTTTATTACCTAGCACTGGTACCCTTTCTTTATTCTTTATTTCATGTGTTACGCATTCTCCGATTTATTTCTTTAGACATAATTCCGTTCATCCAAATTTATCAATCGATGCAATCGATCAAAACTTAGCTTTTTATAACAACAAATATAGGAATTCTTATGTTCCCTGTATTTTTTATATCGCACAAGCAGACAATGCAACCGGATTGATACTTATCAGTATTGCTCTGATAGTCATTCCACTAGCATTAGATGCTATCATTATTTGTTGTTAACATGTAATAAAAAAAAATTAACTTTATTAAAGAATAAGTTAATAGAATTCTTTTATACCATTTTTAGAAGAAATAAATATAAAAAAGCTAAATAAATAAAAATATTTAAAATTAAATATTCAGAAAATTTAGTTTTATTGTATTATCTCATTAATTTTCGGGAATAAATAAATATTTATTTCATGTATATTTTTATTTTAACTCATTACGGAGGTGAAAGGATGAATAACATTTGGAACGGAACGTCGTTGAACTTGAACGGCATTCTCGGATCACTCGGCAACTTGCTTGGAGCGATCATCATTTTCTTGATTGGATGGCTCATTGCCAAGCTGATCGCGAACGGAGTTCAAAAAGCGTTAGAGAAGTCTGGGGTCGTCAACAAGTTCTCACTTCAAAAAGAGGGTACGCCACCAAAGAAGAAAAAGTGGACACCTGAAAAAATCATCGGGACCGTCGTCTTCTGGGTTCTCATGGTCTTCGTTCTCATCTTGGTCTTCAACATCCTTGATCTGAACATCATTGCGGGACCACTTGCGGATACGATGAGTACATTACTCGCGGCAATCCCGAACATCTTGGAAGCAGCTCTCATCCTTCTCTTGGCATACGTCATCGCGGTCGTTCTCCGCATGATCATCGTCAAAGCAGGAACGAAGCTGATGGCGAACGACAAAGTACGTTCGAACAAGATGCTTCAAGGTCAGACGGATCTTTCAGCTTATCCAAAAGTAGCAGGGGAGATCGTCTTCTACCTCGTCTTGCTTCTGTTCCTACCGGGTGTACTCGGTGCCTTGAACATTGAGAGTGTCTCACAACCGTTCAGCCAATTGTTATCGTCATTCCTTGGATTCATTCCACGCTTGATTGCTGCGGCAGCCATCTTCTTCGTCGGCTTCCTCGTAGCGAAAATCGTCCGCGATATCGTGACGAATTTCCTTCATGCTGTTGGAACAGATAAATTCGCAGCTCGCTTCAACCTCGGGTCAACGGATCAAAAAGATGCGAAATCACTTTCGTCGATTCTCGGAACAGTCGTCTTCATCTTGATTCTGATTCCAATCACGATTTCAGCACTTGATCAATTGAACATTAAAGGAATCACAGGACCAGCGATCAACATGTTGAACGATGTCCTCGGTATGATTCCAAACATCATCGTTGGTGTCGTACTGATTCTTGTCGGTCTTTACGTCGGACGTTTCATCAAGAAATTCGTGACGGATCTCTTATCACGTCTTGGATTCAACAACCTGACACGTCACTTGAAGATCGGTACGTGGGATGCAAACCAAGCTTCTACATCACCAGCTTCGATCGTTGGTGCACTCGTTGAGATCGTCATCGTCGTTCTCTTCGTCGTCGAAGCCTTCAACTTGATTGGTCTTGACTTCATGGTCGACCTCGGTCGCGCCGTCCTTGCGTTCTTACCGAGCGTCCTGACAGCGATCATCATTCTCGCAATCGGGATCATCGTCAGCAACCTCGTCAAACGTACGATGGACAGCCTGTTCGGTAACTCTGAACTGAAAGTCCTCTCAAGCGTTGCGAAGTATGCGATCCTTGCACTTGCTGTCTTCATGACACTTGATCAATTGGGTGTTGCTGATACGATCGTCAACTCAGCCTTCATCTTGATCTTGGGAGCACTTGCGCTTGCGTTCGGTCTTGCCTTTGGTCTCGGTGGACGTGATAATGCATCGCGTTACCTCGATCGTCTGCAAAAGAAAGCAGAGAACACGGAAGTTGACACATCGAACCTTCCAAGTAAGTCAGCATCGACTTCTTCATCACCGAGCTTGAAAGATGCAGCAAAAGGTGCAGCTTCGCAAGCAGCAGATGATGTCACACCAGATCGTGCACCACGTTCAGCGCGTTCATCTTCAACGGATGAGACGACACATGGTACACCAAAAGGTGCATTGCCAGAAAACGATTTAGCACAACAAGATGATTACCCGATCGACCCGAATGATCATAAAAGTCCTAACTTTGATCGTCCAAAGGATTCACGTAGACCCAACGACCCACCACCTGATTTCAATCAATTTTAAACAAAAAATACAGCAAATGATCAATTCGAAAAGGACATTATTTACTAATGTCCTTTTACTTACGATAGAGAGGTGAACAACATTGAAACTCATCAAAGGAGATCAACTTACAAGTCACCTAGAGAAACATATTTTTATACAGTGCTTTGTTTTTGAAAATATCATCACTACAGCGAATGCGGCGAAAGTTAAGATATACTTCAATGAACCAATTTCACACTATTCAACGAGCCCTAAACAATTAGAATCTGCTCGGATTTTTGTTGGTGAAGTTCATTATCATCTAAGTCTTCCGACGCTTGAGAAGCGTTTTTATCTCGAGTTCTCAAATGGAAGCAAGCATCAAATCGTATTAGCTGCTCATGAGCCAATAGACGAAGTAATTGTCCTACTTCAGTATTTCTTTATGAATTATTCAAGGTAATTTAAAAAGCGAGAAGTAGTCTTTAGACTACTTCTCGCTTTTATGGGAGTTTGATTATATCGATGCTCATTTGCTGACACGGTACAAATAAGTCATCAAGTTTAATCAAATGAAATAACATTACTAATATATTCCCAGAAAGTTAATAATTAAACCTTTTAAAGACAATTTTATTAGTTAAATCTTGATATAGTTAATCGAGTTTACAACAGTAATTTCAAAATAATTGAAATAATGATAAAATATTATAGACTAGATAATTTTTATACTTAGAATAATGGAGGAACATAATGAAAGTTGATTCACTAAGTGCAACGAATTCTTACAAAGAGAATATACACCTTTTAGAATTCGTTCATGAGATTGAATTCTATGACCATCATTTACATAAAAAAGAGTTGCAGTACCCTTCTTTAATGAAACATTTACAAAGACAAGCAAATCTATTAACGATTCAAGCATTAAATAATTTGACTTCTATACATTTAGCGGAAGAACGTATGATTCAACTGGTAAGAAACACATATGTCCCTTTTCATATACAAGAACGTGAGCTCGCTGGCCATCGTGATGCCCTCTCTTATATACATGATCATCACATCGACTATTCAGTTTATGATTTTCGCATCGTGTATATTATTCATAAGGAAATAAATCAGCATTTGACTACAAACCAATTCAATGAAAAAACAAGTTTATTTCCTGAGAACCCTTTACTTCCCCACTCCATCACGTCGACTAGTCAATGTCTTTCTACAGCTGACCTTCAAAAGTTATTTTTTGAATTTCAATCATCAATTGAAGTCCAAAAAATGCATCCTTTAATTGCAATTCCTTTATTACTCCATAAATTCTTTAAACAAATAAGAGGTCATTATGATGCATTAAGACTCATGAGGCTGTTGAATATCTACTTACTTCACCAATTTGATTATCGAATCCAATGTTACTTTTCACTCGATCGACAATTTAATGAATCCTACGACAGTTTTCATGACAGCTTTCTACAAAGATTTAAGGATCAAGATGCCGATGCGATCTTACCGTTACATCAATGGACTCAATTCTACTTAGAAACTGTTCTAACAGCTTACAAAGAAATAGGCGGCTTTATTAATGCTTATAAAAACCGTTCCATTTCCGAAATAAAGATGGAGCAAATTTTTACGTTTATAACGTCCCAATCGGAACCCTTCACAAAACAACAGTTGCTAGAACATCATCCTGAGGCAGGTAAACAGCTTGTCGAAAAAATGTTGCGTATTTTGCGAAATAAAGGTCAGATACGATGTATCGGAAAAGGAAAGAACATAAAATGGGAATGGATATCAGAAAAAAAGAACACAATAATGTCATAATTCTTACTTTCTGCTTCGTTTGTTCATTCAACTATCTTAAACAATGAGTTGTGGTTGACTCATAAGAACTTCCTCTTTTCTCCACAGCAATGATGGGTAATCAAATCATCTGTTTTTGATAGAATCAATGTTCGACATCCTAAACAAGAAAACAATTTGATCTTAGCAGTTTTTGTAGTCAAAGCATTTCTTCTTAATTCGTTTTCAAAAATGAATTTAGATTGATAAGCAGAAACTGAATAAGAATACATTTTCAAATCCTCCTTATAGATTGCTAGAAATAATGCTTGTTGTCGTTTTTTCTTCTATCGTATTAAACTAAGAATAGTATAGTTTAGTATATACCCGAATTTAAAGATGTATAAATAGTTATATATGTGATTGAAAATACTATTTACTTTTTCATCATCCAGTCCGATATATGAACTATACTCTCGTTACTAATTTATTTAGGAGGTTGAGCATGAGCGGGAAAAAACACTCCATTCGCACTCGATTATTGTTGATTATCGGACTAATCTTTACTTTATTTTTTATTATAAGTAGTGCATCACTTTACTTTAATACTAAACAGACTGCATTATCTACCTTAAAAGCTACAGCTGAAAAAGATGCGTTACGTATTGCAAATACAATTAATTTAGAGAAATATGAATCCTTTCTAAATGAACTAACGCCATCAGCAAAGTACGACCAATTACGTGAACAATTAAATACCCTTCGCAAGGAAAATGGCTTAATGTATGCGTACACAGCACGAGTAGAAAATAATAAAGTTCATCTTTTAGTAGATGGATTACCTGCAAAGGACGCTGTAAAAATCGATTCCCCTGCGACTGGAGCAAAAGCAAAAGACATGAAAGATGTTTTAAAAGGACAAACTTTTGCGACTGATGTCATTCAAGATCCTGATTATGGCGAGTACATCAGTGTGTATGTACCTTTGAAAAGTTCTTCGGGTCAAGTCATTGGTATTTTAGGAACAGATATTGCTGCAAAAGAAGTCACTGAATTAACGACTTCTTTGTTAAAACAAAACCTTCCTCTCTTTATTGGCTTATTATTGTTGTTACTTCTTGGAACGCTTACCTTGTTATATATTGTTCTTGGACGAAAGTTAAGACCGCTCGAAACATTGCAATCAGTCGCAGACCTAATTGCTAAAGGACATCTTAAACAAGCAAAACAAACATTAACGGATTTGACTATTCCTTCAAAAGATGAAATTTATGCGTTAGCAATCTCCATTCGTGACATGAATGAGATGCTACGAGTAATGATTGCTGATATTAAACAAACATCAAATCTTGTCACGACGACCAGTCATTCAATCGATCACAGCACGACAGAAGTATTAGATGGTTCTACACAAATTGCGCGTACAATGGGAGAGATCGCAATCGGTACAGAGAACCAGACCCATGTCACACTGTCTTTAAATGAAGAAATGCAAAGTTTTTCTTCGCTGATTCAAACTGCCTCCGAATCTGGTCGGACCATTCAAGAGACAACCATAGATATGGCTTCGTTAACAAAAATTGGACGTGACCAAATGCAACAGTCAGTAGAAAGAATGAATCACATTCATCAACAAGTCGTTCAATCTGCCGATCAGGTCGAGCAGTTGAAACAACAATCTTCTGATATTCAAGCTTTAGTCGGGATCATTCGTGGTATTTCGGAACAAACCAATCTTCTTGCGCTTAACGCAGCTATTGAAGCCGCTCGAGCTGGTGAACAAGGTAAAGGATTTGCTGTAGTCGCTACAGAGGTGAAAAATCTGTCGAGTCATGTTGCTAGTAGTGTAAGTGAAATCGCCTCAATCGTTACCTCAATCGAGACGAGTGCCGCTCAAATGCAACAGAGTTTCTCTACTACAGTGCAAGCAACGGAGAGTGGTAAGCAAATTGTTCTTGAAACGGATAAGACATTTGAGAATCTATCTACTCAGGTTACAGACGTCTCTACGTCAACCAGACATATGACTGAGAAAATGAATCATGTTTTAGCTTCTGAGCAAAAAATCCGAATGGCGCTTGAGGAGATAGCTGCAGTTGCAGAAGAACACACAGCAAGTAATGAAGAAGTGGCAGCTGCATCGGAGCAGATGATTGCTACCATCACTACATTGCACGATTTAGTAGAAAACTTGAATGAGCGAACGAATCATTTGGAATCAGAATCGAAAAAATTTGATATTTAAGTTTTTCTATACGGAAAGGTGACCTTTAAAATTTAAAGCACCTTTCCGTTTCTTTTAATTTTTTTTTAAGATAAACTCTATGAACCATTAAAGTTTTTTTAAAACACTCGTAAGTAATAAATAATAGAAGGGATTTATCGTAATATGACTGAACAGCTAAATTCTTTTTCTTCACTTTCTCCTGCTATTCAGAAAGAAAAAATGGTCCGTTTAATTCAAGGACTTCAGCAAATTCATACTACGCCAATAAAGGCAAGCCATTACATCACTCTTACGGAATTCCTTCCATACCCACCATATGAAGAAGTCCTTCAACTTTACGGAACGTGGAAGAATTTTTTAATTGAAAGTGGCGTGATAAAAGCATCTGCTAAGCCACAAAAAACATCAATTAGTCGTACCCCAAAAGAAAAGCCAATATTGATTCAGAACAAATTATCAATAGAAGAAAGCTTACACTTATGTTCTAAAAAAATCGGTCCTTCATTTACTGTACGTCAGTATACTGAATTGAGAAAAAAATACCCTTCTATGATGAGTGCTAGTAACATTACACATCATCACGGGAGCTGGAAACTAGCTTTAACTTACCATGGATATCTTTCAGGTGAGGCCCAATCGAAAAAAAATTGTCTGAAAGCCCTGGAGTCTGCCCAAATAGATTTTAATACGTGTAACCTCACCATAACGCAATATCGAAAATGGCTAAAAAATAATGTAGGACCATCTGTTCCAATGATCAAGCTAAGATTTGGGAATTGGAAAAATGCGCTATCATTTCTCACTGACTAATTTTTCGTCACTTTTGAACGATAGAATTGTCTAGAAGAAGGGTATACACGGTAATATGTCATATTTATTTGATCATCCGTTCGCTGATTCGTACCTTAAGTTTTTAGGCAGATGAATCGGTCACATGGGAGGAGGTATATCCTTTGGATAAGATTACTTTCGTCGTTCATTTGGTTTTACTATTTATTTTAAACGTGTGTTATTTAAATGAAGCATTGCACATCGGTTCTGTACTTATTTTGATTCTTTTATCTATCATCGAGGCTGTTATTCTTCAATTACTACTGAAACCACTCTTATCAAATCGGTCTATTTTTCGTGCTGCCACACAAAACCAAAGAGAAAAAACTGAACTTTCTCAGTAAGATTAACTCAGCATTAGATAAAGCAACAGATAGAAACCTATGGAGAAACATATACTTTTTAAAAGTATATGTTTCTCCATTTCTTTTGCTTCCAACACGAGAATCTCTTAGATTGCTTTAGTTGTAGATGAATACTTAAAAGGTAGAGGAAAAATTACTAACTGCAATGATTTTTGGAACGACTCCTCTTTAATAATGTAATGTGGCTTTTTTTATTTACATTCGTCTATCAAGTGACTAGTGTTGACAAAAGACTTTACACTCGCTTCACTATCTGAAAATTTTTACTTTAAAGGATAATCTAAACAATTGATAACATATACCGATATTACTGTCTGTATGGAAAAAACTCAGGAGGACTTGTATGCAAAACAAACGTACGCATTCTTTAAGAAACAGACTATCCCTTATTATCGGTATGATTCTTCTTTTATTTTTCTTGTTCAGTAACGTCGCCCTCTATTTCAACACCACACAAACGGCACTGTCTACTCTCAAAAAGACAGCTATCCAAGATCTCCAAAGGATCTCAAAACAAATTGATCCTACATTATATGAGCGTTTTCTCGCTCAACCCGAAAAAGGAACAGATTATGAGAAGCTTCGTTCTCAGTTAGATGATCTGCGTCTGCAAAATGGTCTTCTATATACGTATACCGCACTCGTAGAAGATGATCACGTAAAGCTCATGGTAGATGGTAGCTCTTCGGAGAGCGCAAGTGACATCGGAGAACCTTCAACCGGCGCTTCTTATAAAGACGTAAAAGACGTTCTTTCAGGTAAGACACACGCTACTGATATCATCGAAGACAAGAAATACGGTAAATATATCAGTGTTTTTGTTCCGATTAAATCCACTGACGGCAGCGTTATTGGTATTTTAGGTGGGGATATTTCAGCAGATGAGGTCCATGAACTCACGATGGCTCTCGCTAAACAAAACTTCCCGCTCTTCTTTTTAGGCCTCATCCTCTTCCTTGGCATCACATTGATTTACTTACGGTGGATTCTTATGCGCAAGCTTGATCCAATTCGTACGCTCCAAGAGGTCGCTCAATTCATTGCAGCAGGTGATTTAAAAAATGCGGATCTTCGATTGCGAGAGTTGAAGGTGAGCGCGAACGATGAGGTCCACTCCCTTGCAGTATCGATGCAAGACATGAACGACATGTTGAGTAAGATGATTGGCGAAATCAAAAAAACTTCTACATTGATCACTCAAACTAGTGAAACCATCGACTCTAGTTCACAGGAAGTCCTCGACGGATCGACGCAAATCGCGCATACGATGACAGAGATTGCTGTAGGAACTGAGAGCCAGACTCACGTGACTCATTCTCTCAACGAAGAGATGAATGCGTTCGCAGGTTTGATTCAGAGTACGGATGAAGTCAGCACGAATATTAATAACGCTACGATCGAGATGAATGAATTGACACAAGAGGGTCGCGCTCACATGCATCAGTCTGTCGAGCGAATGAACGTCATCCATTCTCACGTCCAACGTTCAACGAATCAAGTGCAAGAGCTCAATCGACAATCAGAAGAAATCCAAGGTCTCATTTCTATCATTCGTGATATCTCTGAACAAACCAATCTCCTGGCACTGAATGCTGCGATCGAAGCAGCTCGTGCCGGCGAGCAAGGGAAAGGATTTGCCGTCGTCGCTTCTGAAGTGAAGAATCTCTCCATGCACGTTGCAGAAAACGTCAGTCAAATCTCCTCTATTGTAAACAATGTCCTCATCAGTACTCGATCGATGGAAAAAAGTTTTACTGAGACAGTCAGTGAGACAGAGGCCGGTAAGCAATCCATCCTTGATACGGATCAATCTTTTAGTCGATTGACAGAACACGTCGATGTCGTGTCCCAGTCTTCACAACATATGGCGCGTCAAATGCAGAACGTCCTTCAATCAGAAAATCGCATTCGTCACGCGTTAAGCGAGATTGCATCCGTCGCCGAGGAACATACTGCAGGAAACGAAGAAGTCGCTGCAGCATCAGAACAGATGATTGGTACGGTCACCGCTTTGCATGACTTAGTTGTCACTTTAAACGAAACGACAGATGTTTTAGAAAAAGGGACAAATCGCTTTAAGATTTAAGGGTAATATCTTTCACCAAAAAACATCCCCTTTGTAGAATTGCTCTACAAAGGGGATGTTTTGTTTTGACTTCATGGCCGTTTAACTCGACACCGCGTATACGACATTCACTATATTTCATATGAGTAAAAAGCTAGTATTGATTCTACTTAAATCGGCTTATCAAAATATGGCTTCTTATCAATACCCCACGTAAAGATCTGTGCCCGTGTATGACGATTCGGATCGTACAAAGGGTCACCCTCAATTTCCGTGTAGGTCCGTGCATGATAGACAATAACGTCGCGTCCCTGCTCATCTATCGTAAAGCTATTATGTCCTGGTCCATATTGGCTAGCCGCATCGTTCGTCGCGAAGACTGGCCGCAATGACTTTTCCCAAACATCCGGATTCAGTGGATCATCGTCTTCTGAAGCACTCAACATACCCATGCAATAATTCTCATCCGTTGCACTAGCAGAATACGTAATGAAGATTTGTCCGTGACGCTTCAGGACTGCAGGTCCTTCGTTCACCAGAAAGCCTTTTGTCTCCCAATCAAGCTCTGGCTTTGTCAACATGACTTGCGGTTTTTGAATGGTCCAAGGATTCTTTAAAGAAGCGATATATAGGTTCGAGTTCCCTTCGATGAAAGGATCTTTTTGTGCCCATACTAAGTAATGAACATCTTGATGTTCGAACACGGTCGCATCAAGGGCAAATGAATCCCACTGTGTTTCAATTTGTCCTCGTTCTATCCATTCGCCTTCTAGCGGGTTGTCCGAACCATTCTCTAACACAAACATGCGATGATCAAAGAGTCCGTTTACAATTTCACGTGACTTCGCAGCTGCAAAATAAAGATACCATTTCCCATGAATATGATGTAATTCGGGTGCCCAAATCAGATCACTCATCGGACCAGTATCAGGTTTGACCCAAGCTGTCACCGCTTCTACATCTTTTAGTTCATGAAGAGATTTAGCACGACGCAATTCGATTCGATCGTATTCGGGAACGGATGCTGTGAAATAATAATAACCATCAGAATGAAGATACACCCATGGATCTGCCCGTTGCTCTAAAACAAGATTCCGATCCTCTGTCTGGTTCATCGTGTGACCTCCTTGTTGACCATCCTGTTTTTAAAAATAGGCATATCTCCCTGCCAAGAAAATGGTCGTATATACGTATGGCGATTCGGATCCCATAATGGATCACCTTCGATATCTTTATAGTTCCGCGCATGATAGACAATTATATCGGTCCCATCTGCGAGTGTCGTGAAACTGTTATGACCTGGTCCGTATTCACGAATTGACTCATTTGTCGTAAGAATGGGTTGCGGGTATTTTTTCCAATGAGTGGCATCTAACATATCTTCTTTTTCATCGATACGAAGAAGACCTACACAATAGTTATGATTTGTTGCACTTGCTGAGAACGTCACATATATATGTCCATTCCGCTTCATAACAGCAGGTCCTTCGTTCACCAGAAAGCCGACTTTTTCCCATGAATATTCAGGTGTTGCAATCATGGTCTGGGGCCCTGTCAATGTCCAAGGATTCTCCATTTCAGAAATATAGAGATTGGAATTCCCTTCAATTTTAGGATCTTTCTGAGCCCAAATGTAATATAACCGGTTCTCATGCTCGAAAGTTGTTGCATCGAGGGCGAACGATTCTTTCCATGTCTTGATTCGTCCTTTTTCCACCCATTCGCCTTCCAACGGATTGGATGAAACATTCTCGAGAACATACATGCGATGATCAAAAATAGCATCTTCACGTGCCGCCGCGAAATAGAGATACCATTTCCCTTGAATATAATGCAATTCTGGCGCCCAAATGTTGGCACTCATAATTCCAGTGGAGCGCTTCTTCCACACGACTTTCTCTTCTGCTCCAGTCAATTCCCCGAGCGTCTGAGCGCGACGTAGCGGAATCCCGCTAAAATCAGGTAAGGACGCCGTAAAATAATAATAGCCATCTGTATGACGCATGATCCATGGATCCGCGCGTTGTTCTACGATTGGATTTACGATTGTCTCTGTCATAATGAACGCTCCTCTGTTTCAAAGTGGGTCGTTTGTAAGCTCAACTGTTTTAACAGGGTGTGTCTTTCGCGAAGCCGATACGCTTCTCTCTTGCTACTCGCCAGGAGAAGGGGTGAAATACCGATTTCCTCTGGTCGAATCGGGGCTTGTAACGAATTAAAAACGGACTCCATCTTCTGTCGTGTCGGGAGCTGAGTCGCCCACTCCTCCATCTCCCTCGGTACAGTAGACTGCTCTTGAATCATCGTTTTATAGGTATCGATGAGTTCCATCGTCGCAATTGCAACTTTGGTGCCATGCAAGACCGCCGGACGTTCGTGTGTCAAGAAGTCCATCTCCCAGTAATGAGAGAGGTGGTGTTCTCCACCAGATGCAGGATGTGAGTGTCCAAAAATCAACATCGCAATTCCTGATAAAATCAATGAATCCATCAGCTGATCTAAACCTTCCGCTTTTTCTGCATAGATATCTGGTAGAGCTTTTACACAATCGAATAAAGCTTGTTCTGTCAATCGAGCAACTACAGGACAAAAGGGTTCTTGTCCATCAGAGGCACCAAAACGCCAATCCAGTAAGGAGGTGTACTTCCCAAGCATGTCGCCGACACCTGCCGCCACTAACGCACGAGGTGCATCACGGATAATGTCGCTTGGGATGAATACTGCAATTGGTGAGACGAGCTGATAGGTGATTTTCTTCCCTCTTATGATTAAGGGGGCTCCTTTTGAAGTAAATCCGTCCACTGAAGGAGCGGTCGGCACAGATAAGAATGGGATTTTTGCTTTCGCAGCACAAAACCGCGTCACATCATGAATGGTACCTGCTCCAAGTGCAATCAATGCATCCACACTATCATTCAGCTCGAGCATTACTTGTACAACTGCTAGTTCATCAGCTGCGACGTCCCCTTGTTTGTTCGGTGAGAGCGTGACTAAGGTGACATCAATTCCTACCGTCATCAATGCTTTCTGCAACGGGGAATAACCGACCGTCTGCGTAGTGACATCAGCGATGACGAGAAGATGCCGCCACTCTTTCTTCTGCACAAACTTGACTAGCGATTGCCACACCTTTTCCGAGGCATTGATTTGCTCAATCGAAATCGGATGGTGTGGATTTCCACAAAAACATGTGGCAACCTGCTTTTGTATCTGTTCGAGGTTCATCGACTGACTCCTTTCCCGACACGATATTCCGTTTCCCAGTGATACGTCTGCCCCGCCGATAATTGGATAGAAGGAAAATTACTGTGATGAACGGCGTCAGGAAGATGTTGAGGCTCCAGACAAACACCATAATATTTTCGAGAGCGTCCCTCACGTAACATCGTTTCTTCATTCATCTGGTTTCCTGAATAGAGCACGAGAGCAGGTGCAGTCGTAGACAACATCAAGGAGCGTTTACTTTCAGGATCGTACAGCGTCGCTTTTCGTTGGTCGTCGAATACAAAAGGATGATCATAACCATTGACGAGTTGATTTTGTGGATGGCTTGAAGCTGGACCATCTCCCAGCATTCGTCCTGATCGGAAGTCGAAAGGGGTCTGATCGACATCCAATAGGCGACCTGTAGGAATCAAATCATTTCGAAGCTCAGCAAATTGATTAGCCGGTAACGTCAATTCATGCTGTAAGACATCTCGGTTTCCGCTACTTAGATTGAAATACGTATGATTTGTCATATCAACCACTGTATCTGTGTCACTGGTTGCCTGATACGTAATCTTGACACCGTCTTTTAACAATACAAACGAAGCTCTGACATCGAGTGCACCCATATAGCCATTCTCACCATCAGGACTTACATACCGAAGAATGAGATGCGTATTGGATACGTCTTCCACTTTCCAGAATCGACAGTGAAGACCGTCTCCTCCGTGAAGATGATGCTTCCCTTCGTTTTGAGACAGATGGTACGTTACACCGTCCATATCGAATGTTCCGTCCTCGATTCGCCCAGCCACACGGCCGACCGTCGCGCCCAAGTAATATGTGTCTGTCATGTATTCCTCAACCGTATCGTAAGACAAGATGAGGTTTTTCCATCCCTCATCTTGAATCGAAAACTCTTGCAGAGTTGCTCCATATGTCAATATACGTAAACGACACATATCGTTCTCGAGCGTAAATGCCGTCTGATCTATTACTTCTTGTCGTTCCATCTCAAGTCGCTCCTTTTTCACCAAACCTTCACCGGACAATGCTTCGTTGCAAGGCGTGCCCGATAAGAGACATAGCATCCGCATTTCAAACAGGTATCGTCCTGGTAAAACGAACAGACTGCACATTGACGAAGACGTTCCTGATATTCAGCGTCCGTGACTTGTGCCATGACTTCCGCGTCGATGGTCAATAACCAATCAGTGTCTACTTCTGTTGGAGGACAAGTACGACACCGTCTTGTCTCGACGACTTTCATCTCAGCGAACCGCCAGTGTGATGACGCTCATCGCTGGAACATCCATGATGAGCTTCCCGTCTTCCGTCACCTTGACCTCATGCTCACGTGGCGCAACCACGTCTGGTTGTTCAAATGTATTATGGGCATTGAGATGATCTGCTGTTAAAATGCGCGCTGATACGTCCGAAATCGTACCCATTCCTCGCAGATCAATTTCGACCTTATCGCTGTTTTGATGATCGAGCTGGCAGAGGCTAATATGCAATACACCATCAGCATCACGAGAAGCTGTCGCGTTTACAGAAGGAATCGATTCTTCTTTGGCTACATAGTCACGCGTGATGGCTGCTAGCTCGACACGTTCAGCATCTTGATGGACACGATACATCTCAAAGACATGGTATGTCGGTGTGAGAATGAACTGGTCTCCCTCCGTTAAAATCATCGCTTGAAGTACATTGACCATTTGCGCGATATTCGCCATGTGAACACGGTCATTATGCTTATGGAAGATATTGAAGTGAATTGCTGCGACGAGTGCATCCCGAATAGAGTTTTGTTGATACAAGAAGCCTGGATTTGTTCCTGGTTCAACGTCAAACCATGTTCCCCATTCATCGATGATGAGACCGACCCGCTTCTCTGGATCATATTGATCCATGATTTGTCCATGCTTTGTAATCAGTTCATCCATGTAATAAGCACGTTTCAAGGTGAGGAACCATTCATCTTCCGTAAAGTCTAGCGCTGATCCCTTACCTAACCAAAAATCGCCTGGGATCGTGTAATAGTGAAGGCTGAGACCATCCATCATCGTACCCGCTTCACGCATAAGAACTTCAGTCCATTTATAATCATCAATGTTTGCACCACCAGCAATCTTGTAGAGTTGATTGCCATCGTAGTTACGCACATAGGTCTGATAGCGTCGATATAGGTCGGCATAATATTCCGGACGCATATTTCCACCGCAACCCCAGTTCTCGTTACCAACACCGAAATACGTAAGCGACCATGGCTCTATACGGCCATTCTCCTGACGCCAGTTCGCCATCGGTGACTCACCATTGAACGTCATGTACTCCACCCATTCAGACATCTCTTGGACGGTTCCACTTCCCACGTTTCCACAAATATAAGGCTCACACTCTAGTAGTTCACAAAGACGCATAAATTCATGGGTTCCGAAATGATTGTTTTCAACGACGCCACCCCAATGTGTATTGACCATCCGTTTTCGGTTTTCATTCGGTCCGATACCATCTTTCCAGTGGTATTCGTCTGCAAAGCACCCACCCGGCCAGCGTAAGACCGGAATGTTCAATTTCTTCAATGCTGTTAGTACATCGTTCCGAATGCCATCTGTATTCGGTATGGTCGACTCCGGACCGACCCAAAGACCTTCATAAATACAACGCCCGAGGTGTTCCGCAAAGTGTCCATAGATATGTTTACTGATTTTACCTTTTGGTAAATCCACGTTGACGATCAATTGTGTTGCCGCTTCTTTTGTATTTAACGTTGATGTGACGAGTTGGTTATTCATAGTATCTCCTCCAAGAAAAGGGACCTAGCAAGGTCCCAATAAATTATGGTCGATAGTACAGTTCATTCCAACGTAACTCATTATTAAATCGAACCGTCTCCGTTTCTTTATCGATAACAGCAATTTCAATGTTCAGAAGTTCTGCGAAGTCGCGCAATTGTTCAGTTGTTACTTCGTACGAGTAACAAGTATGGTGCGCTCCCCCGGCTTGGATCCAGTTTTCGACAGCTTGAGCCATCGATGGTTCTGTTTTCCATAGAACACGTGCCACCGGAAGATTCGGCATTGCTTCCTCAGGTTGGATGCCCTCAACTGTGTTTACCAAGAGACGGAAGCGATGTCCTAAATCAATCAGACTAGCGTTCAATGCCTTGCCATTCTGTCCTTCGAATACCATCCGCGCTGGCGCTTCACGATCTCCGATTCCGAGAGGATGAACTTCGATTCTAGGCTTATCGACCGCAATCGTCGGACAAATCTCGAGCATATGCGCTCCGAGTACCATCTCGTTGCCTGGTTCAAAATGATAAGTATAGTCTTCCATGAAAGATGTCCGTTCGTTGCTCGCCATGATTTTCATAAGTCGAACAAGTGCTGCGGTTTTCCAGTCTCCTTCTCCAGCAAACCCGTACCCTTGCTCCATCAATCGTTGGACGGCTAGTCCAGGTAGTTGATTGATGCCATGTAGGTCTTCGAAGGTTGTCGTGAAGGCCGTGTATCCACCTGCTTCAAGAAAAGCTTTCATGCCGAGTTCGATGCGCCCTTGATAGCGGACCGATTCCTGGAATGCTTCTTCTTCCATTCCAGTATTCGTCATTTCATACCGCGTGCGATATTCTTCCATCAAGTCATCTAAATCCGACTCCGATACCGCATTCATATAGGTGACGAGATCACCGACACCATACCCATCGACCGTCCAGCCCAGTTGAATCTGGGCTTCGACTTTATCACCTTCCGTCACCGCTACATTCCGCATGTTGTCACCAAAACGCGCGACCTTTAAGTTCTTACTTTCCGCTAACGCATGTGCCACATTCATCCAAGATGACATCTTTTGGCGTGTGAGTTCATCTTCCCAATGTCCGACGAGTACTTTTCGCTTCACGTTCATCCGACTTGTGATAAAACCATGTTCACGATCACCGTGCGCCGACTGATTGAGGTTCATGAAATCCATATCGATCGCATCCCACGGGATGTCACGATTGAACTGTGTTCCAAAATGAAGCAAAGGTTTTTGTAACACACGCATCCCACTGATCCACATTTTCGATGGTGAGAAGGTATGCATCCATGTGATCACACCGGCACAGGCATCATCAGCATTCGCCCGCAACATCATCTGCCGAATTTCTTCTGCATTTTTGACGACTCCCTTGTAAACAATTCGATCTCGGAAGACATCCGCTGCATCTAATCCTGAGACGATCTCTTTCGAATGTGTTTCGACTTGACGAAGTACCTCCTCACCGTAGAGCATCTGGCTTCCTGTCACGAACCAAAATTCGTGTGTGTTTGCTGTCAACATTTAAAATCCCCCTCATCTAGCTATGTGCACCTATCATTTCTGACCGTAGTAGGCGTTTTCTCCATGTTTGCGCAAGTAGTGTTTATCTAAGATGCTTTGTTTGATGGGTGCTAATCCTGGATTCAGATTCAAGGCATGAATACCCATCTTGGCTACTTCCTCAAGTACGACTGCATTGTGTACGGCTTCATCCGCATCCTTGCCCCAACAAAAAGGTGCATGATTTGCGACCAGTACACCGGGTACGGCAACAGGTTCTAAATGCAGTTCGTTCAGCGTCTCAATGATGACGTTTCCGGTTTCCAGCTCGTACGCCGTCTCGATCTCTTCATCAGATAATTCACGTGTACACGGAATTTCTCCGTAAAAGTAGTCGGCATGTGTCGTCCCAAAGGCAGGAATCGCTCGCTTTGCTTGCGCCCAGCTCGTCGCCCAAGGGGAATGCGTATGGACAATGCCTCCTATCTCAGGCAGAGCCCGATACAAAGCCAAATGTGTTGGCGTATCAGAAGATGGACGAAGATTGCCCTCGACGACGTTGCCTTCTAAATCGACTACGACCAAATCCTCTATCGCCAAAGCATCATACGGGACACCGCTCGGTTTGATGACGACCAAACCCGCATTTCGATCAATCCCACTAACATTCCCCCACGTAAAGGTGACCAAGTCATGCTTCGGTAATGCTAGGTTCGCTTCAAGCACTTCTTCTTTTAATTGACGACTCACCATACTGGTTCCCCTTTCTGACGTGACGCTTCCGCCTTAATTTTCTTTAATCGCTTCATCACATCATTTTCTCCACGACCGAAATAATCGTATAGCTTCGTGTATTCAGCAAACAGCGCCTCATACACTTCAACGTTTTCTGGAATCGGAAGATATGTTTTTTCTTTTACACGTCCCATCTTCGTCGCTGCTTCAGTGATGGTGGCATAACCACCTCGTTCTGCTCCTGCGGCTACGGCACCGAACATGGCAGATCCTAAAGCTGGAGTTTGAGAAGAGGCTGAAATCTTGATTTCCATGTTTAGGACGTCGGCATAAATCTGCATCATCAAGGCATTTTTCTCCGCAATTCCTCCTGCAGCGTATACTTCGTGGACGGGAACACCGCTTGTTCGGAACGCTTCAACAATCGTTCGCGTGCCATAAGCAGTCGCTTCGATCAATGCGCGGTAGATATCTTCTGGTTTCGTCAGTAATGTTGCACCTAGAAGTACTCCCGTCAGATTCGTATCTACCAGTGTAGAACGATTTCCATTCCACCAATCAAGAGCGATCAATCCATGTTCACCGACGCGTTGCATCGTTGCCTTATCAGTCAATAATTGGTGCGTACTAACACCTTGAATGTTCGCTTCTTGCAAATAGTCACTTGGTACACAGTTTTCGATGAACCATTCGAAATGATCTCCGACACAGGACTGACCAGCTTCATATCCCATTAACCCTGGTAAGACCCCATCTTCGACGATACCGCACATACCGGGTACGACCTGTTCCTCTTCACCAAGCAGGATATGACAAGTAGACGTTCCCATCACCATCAACAACTTACCGGGTTCTGTGATTCCAACCGCAGGTACTGCAACATGAGCATCTACATTACCTACTGCAACGGCAGTTCCCGGAAGGAGACCGATTCGTTCTGCAAAGGATATTGTTAATTCTCCTGCTTTGGCCCCAATGGGTGAGATGTCGTTTGAAAGCTTCTCCTCGACTACGTTCTCAAGTCGTGGATCTAACGCTTTGAAAAACTCTTTAGAAGGATAGCCTTCCTGTTTGTGCCAGATCGCTTTATAACCGGCCGTGCAACTATTGCGTACCACTTTTCCAGTTAACTGAGAAACGACCCAATCCGTCGCTTCTAAAATTTCGTGAGCAGCTTCGTAAATGGAGGGTGCTTCGTTTAGAATTTGCCAGACCTTCGGAATCATCCATTCGGATGAAATTTTTCCGCCGTAGCGTTTTAAGAAAGGTTCTTCTCGTTCACTCGCAATACGGTTCAAAGCGTCTGCCTCATCTTGAGCTGCATGATGCTTCCACAACTTCACATAGCTATGCGGATTATCTTGATACTCTTCACGGAAGCACAACGGATTTAAATCGACATCGATCGGTAGAATCGTACAAGCTGTAAAGTCGATACCAAGCCCAATGACTTGTTCCTTCGTAATACCTGCCTCTTTGACAACTGCGGGGATCGTCAATTCTAGGACCTCTAAATAATCACGCGGATGTTGGAGTGCCCAGTCATGTTCAAGCCGTGTTTTTCCATCAGGCAAAAATTGATCCATTACTCCATGTGTATATGGTTTGACTGCAGTCGCCACTTCATGACCTGTTTCGACATCAATCAAGACGGCTCTACCTGATTGCGTGCCATAATCAATTCCGATTGTATATTTCGACATTTCATCACCCTACTCCCAAAAAGAATACGCTTACATTTCAGAAGAAAAAATAAAGTGTGTGGGCACTCCCTCATTTTCATCCGGACAAATAATCAAAATTTGTGCAGAAAACTTAAATAAACAATAAATTTGTACGTATAACTTACACTATGATTGTATCAATTATTTAGGAATTAGCAATCATTTTTCAGAGAAATACGCAATTATTTACGTTTTTTTCTATTTATTAAACCTTTAATCTTCTTCAATACAGTTATTTGTCCGTACAAATAATTGATTTAACGTTTTTTTGTCCAAATTGCTGTTCCATCCTCACTAAGACCTGTCATGATGATCGTGGATTTCCAATTTTCCCAATCCCACGCTGCACCGACCCGTAATTCATAGCTTTCTTGCCCAATGCGTAGACTAAGGATGTTCTTCTTTAATTGCCACGAACCTTCCTCATCAAGAAGAGTGCCATCTTTTTGCAACTTCAGCTTTCTTGATTGTTGCTGACCATCATCAAATCGCGGAAAAATAATGATTTCCCATTCTCCAACGATCTGGTCTTTTTGAACACTAATATTCTTTTCACCCGCGTATCGTTCAGGCGAAACCACTGGCCACCCATCTTTTGTCCAATACACTTTTCGGATCTGCAATTGCGACCAATAGATATCTTCGCTTGGTCGAGCTTGATGGATAATAAAAGTATCTTCTCCATCCTGTAAAAATGCAGAATGACCGGTCCCCACGTAACCGTCGTCTCCTTCAAAACGGTAGGAGCCAACAATTTTTAAACCAGTATCAAATGATTCATCCGAAGTATCCCGTAAATCACGCCCACGAGAATCAACATAGGGTCCATCGATCGATTTTGATCGCCCAATTCTTACGTTATACGAATCTTCTAACCAACCATATGAAACCATCAAGTAGTAATAACCTGTTTTTGCGTTGTAAAGAATTTCTGGACCTTCTATTCCCATTGTCATATCTTTTCGCTTAGCAAGTAACTTTCCTTCTGACGACTTCTTCATCAATTTTCCCGTATTCGGATTGATTTCCGTTAAGAAGATACCACCAAAATAGGATCCATACGTCATCCACCATTTTCCTGTTTGGTCTTTTAGCACGTGAGGATCAATCGCATTAACCGTTTTTCCATCCCCTTCTTTTGAAGCGATGACGACTCCCTGATCGTGCCATGGTCCCTCAATATTAGAAGCACTCGTCATTCCAATGTACGAGGTACGACTGCCGACTTTTGAGACAGAATAGTAGAGGTAAAATGTACCCTTGATTTTTGTAATCGAGGGCGCCCAAAATGTATTTCCTCCTGTCCAATTGAACGCTTCTTGAGAGACTTCATCAAATACACGACCTGTGAATTGCCAATTAATGAGATCTTTTGATTTCCGAACCTGGATGCCCGGTGTCGGTGCACCTCCTACCATATAATCTGTCGAGAACACATAGTAGGTATCACCTTCCTTTATGATTGCCCCATCATGCGTAAAGTTTGTTGTCCACTTCTTTTCTTGATTCAAAACATCGGGTTGTACATCCATTACCTTCTTATCGAATGGCGCTTTCGGTAAATCCAAATCCTGAAGCGATGCATTGGTAGACCACCAAAAATAAGCGCAACCTACAATGAACAAGACAACCATCCCCATCACCATATTTTTCATACTGTTTTCCTCCTTTAATCACAAACACCCGTCTTAAGCAAAGACGGGTGTTCCATTTTTTCATTACCCCTCACCCTTTAACACCAGAAATGGCAATCGATTCGATGATTTGCTTCTGAAAAATCATGAAGACGATTAACATCGGTAATAATGCGACAACAGACGCAGCCATGATTAACGGATAATCACTTTGGATGGCATAGGATGCATTAAAATTGGCGATGACCAATTGTAAGGTTTGTTTCTCGGGAGAGTTGAGATAAAGAATTGGACCGAGATAATCGTTCCAGATAGCCATGAACCATAGAATTAATTGTGCGGCTACAGCGGGCTTGATCAACGGGAAGACGATTTTATAAAAGATTTGAAAATAGGAGCAACCGTCAATTTTTGCAGCTTCGATGATAGAATTCGGAATACTGTTCAAGAACTGACGTAAGAAGAAAATCATGAAAATATTTCCGAATAAACCAGGTACGATCAACGGAAGAAGTGTATCGACCCATCCGATTTCTGAGAACATCATAAACTGTGGAATCATCAGGACAGGGTACGGAATCATGACAGACGCAAACAAGAGAAGGAAGATTTTATTCTTCCCCCTAAAATTCAACTTAGCGAACGCAAATGCCGCGAGACTCGAGGTGAATGTTCCAACGATCGTGACAGATAGGGCGACAATCAGACTGTTTGATATACCAGACAAGAGCGGACCCATATTCCAAATCTCAAAATACTTATTGAACGATATGTCGGTAGGAATCCACACGGGCGGAAGTGAAAACACTTCATCTTTCGATTTCAGAGAGGTTGACACCATCCATAATAAGGGTGCGATCATGACGATTGCACCCATCGTCAGAAAGATAAAGACGAAGATATCAGTAATCCGATCTTTTTTCTTCACGGACATCGTCTCTACATTTTCTTTTTTACGGGTAAGAGCTAACTGCATGGTCATTCTCCTTTCTAAGGTATTAACGCCTCAATCCAAGTCAAATGATGATTTTTCGTTCATACGGAATTGGAACAAGGTAACGATGAAAATGAAAAGACCGAGAACGAGCGCCATTGCTGAAGCATAACCGAGCTGGAAGTTTCCAAAGGATTTTTGCCAAATGTAGAAGACGGCAGAAGCAGATGAATACTCCGGTCCTCCTGTCGGTGTCATGACGTTGATTTCCGTAAAGATTTGCGCACCACCAATAATATTTGTCACGATGATGAAGAAAGTGACAGGTTTAACCATCGGGAGTGTAATATACCAAAAACAGTGCCAAGCATTCGCACCATCTAACTTCGCTGCTTCATAATATGAACGCGGTACGCTCTGCAAGGCTGCCAAATACAAGAGCATCGTATAGCCAAGACCTTTCCAAATTGCCATGACGATCAACGCCGGTTTAACGGTATTAGCATTTTGGAGCCAGTTCGGACCGTCGATACCGATTAAGTCTAAGAACTGATTCACCAAACCATAATCACCGTTATATGCCCACTGCCACAAAATCGAGACAGCGGCGATGGAAGAAATGACGGGAATGTAATAGATAACCCGGAACGTATTTGTACCAAAAATCCCTCGATTCAAAGCGAGGGCAAGTAATAACGCTAATACGATACCAATGGGAATCCCAATCATCATGAACAGCGTGTTGTACATGGCTTTATAGAAATACTCGTCTTGGAACACGTTAATGAAATTTTCAAGACCAATAAACTTCATTTGTCCAAGTCCGTTCCAGTTCGTGAATGCACCATAGAAGGAATACATTAACGGAATTAAAGCAAACAGAAAGAACCCAATTATCGGAGCCGCAACGAATAGGTAAGCATACCGTTGCTCCGTACGATATAACTTGGAAATCGGTTTTGTCTTCATTTTCTTCCATCCTTTCTACACTAGAGATTCAGGTGGCGACTTACGCCACCCGACTCATCACCTCTAGTTAGTTCGCCTGTTTCTCTTGAGCGATGGCATCATCTAGCAACTTTTGCATTTTTGGTTGCTCTTTTTTCACATAGTCTTCCACTGATGTTTTTCCATCGAGGACAGGCTGGATGTTTTTGAAGAACTCGTCATACCATTCAGCAGTGTATGTTTTTTCTGCTGGCATACCGCGTCCGTAATCATTGATCAAATCAAGGAACTCCTGTTTATTAGCAGGTTTAATGGATGTGTCTTCTACCCAATTTTTAGCGATTTTCATGCTGTTCGGTAATTGTACTTGTGCATCTACCAAAGCCTGTTGTCCTTCTTGATTGGCAGATAAGTACATGGCTAGTTCTGTCGCTTCTTTTTTATGTTGCGTCGTTGACCCTACACCGATTCCGAGTGATCCAACCCAACCAGCTGCTTTCCCTGTTGATCCTGCTGGCCATGGAAGAAGGTCATATTCGAACTTTAATTGATCTTTGAAAGCTGCCATATCCCAAGGACCGACTGGGAAGAACGCCAGTTGCCCTTTCATCCACCGTTGATACGTATCGAGTGTCTGTGACTCTCCAATAGATGGAGTTACTTTATGTTTTAACTGCTGGTCCACAAAAAATTGGAGGGCTTCGATGAATTTTGGATCGTCAATCGTTACCTTCGTTCCCTCTTCATTGATCCAGTCTGCCCCATTACTCCAGACGAATGGTTGCAATGCCCAGTTCACGTTAAATCCAGTGCCATACTGATCCATTTTCCCATCACCGTTCGTATCCTTCGTTAACTTCTTAGCTACCTGAATAAACTCATCCCACGTGTATGGTTTGTCTTTATCCGGAAGTGATACCTTTGCTTTTTCGAACATCGTTTTATTATAGCCGAGCGCAAATGGTCCTAAATCTTTTGGAAGACCGTAAATAGCGCCTTTGCCAAGTACCTTTCCATCATACCGGTATTTATCAACACCTTTTTTCCAGATATCCTCTAACTGGATGTCCTTCGATCCTTCGACGTTCTTTGTGATATCTAGTAGTACACCCGAGTTCACGTAAGCTTTGACTTGAGCCGGATTGTAGAAAAAGACATCGGGTACTTTACGTCCTGCGATAGCAGATTTTAATTTTGTATCATATTGGTCCGGAGCTGTTTGTACCATTGTCACTTTAACGTCTTTATTGGCTTCTTCAAATCGTTTTACTGTTGCTTTGTACGCTTTTAGTTCTTCAGGATTTCCACGAAACATGAATGTGAGTTCGACTTTTCCATCCGCACTTTTACCATCTCCTGAACAACCAGCTAATGCTATTGATGTTGTCATCAAGGCAGTCATAGTTAGCGTAAACATCTTCTTTGTTTTAAGGTTCATTGTGAATTCCTCCAGTGCATTAATTTTCAGTGTCAAAGCGGAATTAAGATGTACGTACATATTTTTTTAAGCAAATACGATATTTTTTATAGCGAAGCCCACACAACGCTATAATAAAAGACAATTAAAACAAGTCAAATGAACAATGAAAGCGTTTTCTGCACAATTTGAGTCTATTACACACATTCGGACATGTCAATTTGATTTTTTGTCATTTATTTCTTTTTTGTACGTACATTTAAATGATTTATCGATTGATTTTCTCTTAAATCCATAGCAAACCGGACAAATCTTTGCTAATATGTAAGTACTATCATATCTTGTACGGATAAGTTTGCTGATACAAGAGAGAAAGCAGGGACGCCTTATGGCACAACGGACAAAATATAGCATCGTGAAGAATCATATACTTGATTGGATTAAGGATGGCACAGTACGTCCTGGTGAAAAAATTCCTCCTGAAAGTGAACTTGTACAATCTTTCCAAGTTAGTCGGCACACGATTCGCCAAGCAGTTGGAGAGCTTGTGAATGAAGGCTATTTGTACCGCGAACAAGGTTCAGGAACTTACTGCTCCCACGTACTTCCTAAACCAGAAGCTGAGGTAATCGAGCGCTCTAATAACGGCAAGAATATCGGTGTGATTACAACCTATATGTCTGATTACATCTTTCCATCCATCATTCGAGGAATCGAATCTCATTTAGCTTCGAAAGGATATACTCTGACACTTTCGTGTACAGACAATGATGTAGAGAAAGAACGTCAATGCCTCGAAATGATGTTAGATCGTCAAGTTGATGGATTAATTGTTGAACCAACCAAAAGTAGTAACCATAATCCGAACATCAAATATTATCTAGAACTTGAGCAACAAAACATCCCCTACTTGATGATTAACCAGTATTACTCCCAATTGATGCCTCCTCATCTCATGATGGATGACGAAAGAGGTGGATTTTTAGCAGCAGAACATTTAATCAATCTTGGTCATGAACGTATCATGGGCTTATTTAAAACGGATGATTTACAGGGAGTTTATCGAATGCGCGGATTCCTCCGTGCGTTTCGTGAGTACAATATTCCTTTAGAGTCAGAATTGATCATCACTTATACCACGGAAGAGTTAGTTCCAAGTTTCTATGATTCGATTGGACGCCTCTTCGAGAGTGAGGATCATCGTCCAAGTGCTGCGGTTTGCTACAATGATCAACTAGCCTTAAGTGTCTTGGATCAGTTAAGGAAGCTACGTCTATCTGTCCCGCAAGATATCTCTCTTGTAGGTTATGATGATTCCGTCCTTGCAGTGGCCACAGAAGTGAAGTTGACTTCGATCATCCATCCGAAACAAGAACTTGGACGTGCTGCAGCAGAACGGATCATCGCAGCAGTAGAGAAAAAAGAAGCCCCTCCATCTCACATTTATGAACCGGAATTAATTATTCGTAACTCAACAGCACCCTTTAATCGTCTCGAATCTAAGTCTGGTTAATTTTTGTGTAGAACTTCGGGGAGGTACTTATGAACTTAAGACATGAACAAAACAAACTATTCCAATTACTTGAATTTACCACGGGACTCGTACAGCTGAACTTTATTTTCTTTATCACCCTTTTACCAGTCATCACGATTTTCCCAGCTCTGTATGCACTAACTGCTGTCACACGACAATGGTCCGTTCATCAAGATTATAGTGTTTTTCGATCGTACATTCACTTTTTCAAAGAAGCGCTTCAATACCATTTAAAATTTGGTATGTTATGGACCTTCATCTTACTGTTTTTACTTTTTGATTTTTTAATCATTCGCCACATCGAAACCGGACAGACTTTCTTATTTACGGGTCTGTCAATCGTCAGCTTGTCATTTTTAGCTGTTTCCGTTTTCTTATTTCCAATCCTCTCGCATTATGAGTTGAAAAAAAAAGATGCCTTCAAGTTAGCTCTTTATAGTTTAGTACGTTATGGATATGTTTTATTGATTTCTTTTCTTTTACTAACGACATTGATTGTATTAGCATATCAATCGCCACTTTATTTACTGTTCGGCTTCTCGTTCGTTATTTTCCTTATTACCAAGCTGTATTTACATCAGCTGGATCGCACAATGCTTAAATCTTAGTCATTATTGGATAATACCTTCCAAGCATAAATCAGTTTGATTTTTTCTAAAGATTTATCTCTTTTCCCTATATAATTTTTTGTAATTAAGCTTGTTTATGATTCTTTACAGATAAAGAAATGCGTATACATTTCGACATCGAAATGTATACGCATTTCTTATTTAGCCATCATTGAACCTTCTTATAGCGTCCCTCAAGTTTAATCAGAAAGAGAAGATATTCATAAACTTGACCCATCTTCATTCATCGACCGATATGGACGGAAGTAAAGACGAACTTATCATAACGGTGTCGCGAAAACGAATACTCTAACGGCTTCCCGTTCCCGAGAAAGACGACTTGCTCGACCTCGATGATTGGATCGGTCTCCTCGTTCCCAAGATAATCACGAACCCACTGGTTCGGCTTATCCGCACGAATCATCTTATGTGAGCTCGTGATCGTGTAACCGAGATCTTCCTGGATGTATTGATAGATGGAACTATCAAGGACCTCCTTCGTCACTCCAGTGATCCACGAGGAGGGCATAAACGTATGCTCGATCACGTAAGGTTCGTCATCGACATAACGGACGCGCCGGATCTCATAGACAGGATCGCTCTTCTCGATCATCAAGTGACGGGCGACCTCCGTATACGGGAAGCGCACCTCGAACTGGAGGACCTCACTCCTGACGGTCCGCTCGCCGAGAAGCTTCGTCAGCCCTTGGGATTCTTTGTTCAACACGTTGATTCTTCTCTGTGAGAAGCTCGAAGGCAGGATGAAGCTCCCCTGTCCTCGTTGACGATAGATGATGCCTTCCGACACAAGGATTTCGAGTGCCCGCTTCATCGTCATCCGACTGACCGCGAACTCCTCCGCAAGTTGGATCTCTCCGGCATCGCTTCCTCGACATCATAACCTCCGTTAAGGATCCGTTTACGTAGTTCATCTACGATTTTCTCATACTTTGGTTTCTTTTTAGTAGACATGATTACACCCCATGTATAGACATATTCGTATAATATAACAAAAAAAGGATGACCAGGGCTAAATATACCCTGTTCATCCTTCATCATCTCAAGAATCCATTCTCTTCGATCACTCGCTTAAACCATTGTCCACTCTTCTTGACCGTCCGGCTTTGAGATTCGTGCTTATCCAGATCCTGCGAGGCCTTACTTGAGAAGAAAGAGAATCACGGACTTCTTCAGAAAACGTCTCAAGATTCCGTATCGGTCTCCCAGCATTATCTTTCATACCAATCAATGAGTAGCTCAGGTTTTCTTCGATTGTAATGATTTGGCTCGACGTCATGGAGACGACATCCTCACATGCATTGAGTGTCTTACATGAATTGATCGCTACGTCCTTCCAAATAAATTTAATCGGAAGATTTACCTCCATGAACCGGTTCAAAGAATCGACGAGGAGATGCGTCTTGCTCGACTCCTTGTTCTCGAGCAAGATTTGTTTCACGCGAGAGGATACATAGAAAAATGATTAGAACGTATACACATCACTATCAAAATGTATACGTTCTAATCATTTTTGAAGCACGTCCTTTTTTCTATGTGATACCTCGACCAACCATTCGAGATGCAGCGTCAATCAGATGGATGAAGGAAGTGGGACGTCTCTCATGATCCATTCCAATTCACCTTTGATTCGAATAGGAAGTACCTGTCGTCAGCATAAGTTGATCTCCAGTATTGACTTTGAGCGTTCAATCGCTTTCAACTTCAATTCGGTCGTCGCTTGGACATGATAGATGTTAAATTCGGGAACCTGTACTATTCTCTTTATCTGTGCAGTCTTCATCTGTTTCGCTTTCACTTCAAGCATGACATCTTCTTGCGGAGATGGACGTAACGGTCACCGCTTTATCCAGATGTAGTTCACGAGCTCGTCCGTCTTCATCCGTTCGATCGAAGTCTTACAGTCAATAGGTCATGTCAAAGGATTGTTGCGTCTCGAGAATCAAGAAGCCCTTTTCGATAGCATGGATCGTTCCACTCGGGACGAAAATGAAATCTCCCTTCGCAACCGGTAGACACGTTATTAATCGACCTAACTCTTCGTTGCTAGCATATTCAATAATTCTTCCTTTGATCTCACAGAATAATCAATGATAAGTTCTCCCTCCAGGAATATTTCCACCAATAATAACGGATTGTGGCAAGCGGCTAAGCTGTCATGAGCAAATACATGAATCCTTCGGTACTCCAACATGCTCTGCAGTTCTATATTCTTAATGACAATTGAGGAATTATGAAAGCGCCAATAAACTTTTTCACGAATTCTGCTCAAAAGGAATGAGCTCTGGAATAGTTCATTCAACAGAACTGGATTACTCATTTTCTCGAATCACTATCCAACTACATAAGTGTATCTATTGAAAATAGATATATTTTCTTATGCAAAAACACCTTCGATGTCAGTACATTTTAAAAATGTACCACTCCGAAGGTGTTTTATATTGTATCAAAATTTAGGTTAGTCTACTCCTATATCGTTTTTTAACGGTATAGTGCGATGAAGTTTTTATTTTAATACGTTAGGTAAATAAATATACTTGTTTTGATTCAGCTTCTTAAATTGATTTAAAGCTTTATTTGGTTTGTTTTTCAATTTTTCTTTACTTATTAACAAAGCTATTGCTCCAGAAACTTTTGGAGCTGCATAAGATACACCAGCATCTTGGTAGTAGCCTCCATCCATACCAGTCGTCAGTATCAATTCTTTCTCAAACCATCCTTCCTCCATCCATTTCTCTTGTCCATATTGATTTAAGTAACTGAAGTCCCCTCCTGCTGCGTAATAGTCAATAAAATTTCTACCATAGTTACTAAATATAGATTGAGTATTTAACGGACCAATAGATCCTACAGAAACTACTTTCGATAATTGAGCAGGCATATCATAAATTTTTACTTTTTGTTTTTTGATGATTCATCTAAATCATTTCCAAGCAAAGTAAATAATTCTTTCATATCATTCTGATTTCTAACGTTCACTCCAGCATTGCCTGCAGCAGCCACCACGATACTCCCTTTTTTATATGCATAATCTACAGCTTTTTTATAGGCTTTATACTCTTTCAGATCATTTGTTCCATCTTTGTATTGACCAGAAACTAACATATATTCTCCAAGGCTTAAATTAATTACATCAGCATCATCGTTTGCAGCCTCAATAATTGCTTTTAATATCCATTCTGTCTTAGCAGACTTTTCCCCAAACACGCGATAACTACGAATACCAATTCCAGGAGCGACTCCGTGTAACTTTCCATTAGCCGAAATTTGACCAGCGACACCTGTCCCATGTCCCATGCGATCTTTATAATCATTTTTATTTCCTAATTCGGTACTTTCGGTTCCATTATATCCACCGACAGGAACCAAATTCTTTGATCCTTTGACCACACTATCTTTTAAATCCTGGTGCTCGTCATTTATACCTGAATCAATTATAGCGACTACTGTTCCCTTATTTGCCTGATGCAATGAGTAGCTCAATTTATCTCCTGTAATTTGCTTCATATCCCATTGAGCTTCCCAGAGTGAAAATGTTTCTTCGTTTAATGATGGATTTTCTTCTCTGGCAATTGGTTTTAATGAAGAAGAAGAAAAAACACTTTCAATATATTTGTTTTCCTTTAATTTTGAGTGCGAATCTTGAACAACTATTAATTTTAATTCAGGAATTTGATAAGTAACTTTTAATGTTTTGTCTTTTATGACTTGCTGCATTGATTCTTTTGAAACACTTTCTTTGAAGATAATTACTTTTTCGTTATTATTACTAAGAGCATCCGCAGACACGTTAGAAGGTATTCCATATAAACTACCTACTAAGACTGACAGGATGGTTACTCTTTTCATCATGTTCAGATTCCCCCATTTTTAAATATAGTCTATAGTATCGCTGTCTATTGTTAATCAATTCAGAGTGTGTTCCACTCTCAACTATTCTTCCCTCATGTAATACAACGATTTTATCAGCACTTTGAACTGTATTTAATCGATGAGCAATGATTAGTTTACCTACTTTTAAATTTTCAATGTTTTCCTTTATTAAGTGCTCGGTGATATTATCAAGACTGCTAGTCGCCTCGTCAAAAACAATTAGCTTAGGCTTTTTTAAGAGTGCTCGAGCGATAATCAATCTTTGTCTTTGTCCTCCTGAAAGATTACCACCACCTTCGGAAATGATCGTCTCAAACTTTAATGGAGTTTTTATGATGTCATCATAGATCATTGCCATTTGGGCCGCTTCTTCAATTTCCCTCTCCTCTACTTCAGCACCCATTCCAATATTTTCTTTGAAAGTTCCATTAAAAAGTTCTGCCTCTTGTAGCACTGATCCAATCTGCTTTCTTAAAGTAGGAAGATGATACTTTTCAATAGCGATATCATCAATCAAAATTTCACCTTTAGTCACTCGATGTAAACCTAATAGTAGTTTAGCAATTGTACTTTTCCCAGATCCAGAAGGACCTACAATTGCGACTGTTTCTCCTGGCTTTATTGTGAAAGAGATATCTTTTATAGTATTTTCTACAAATTGATTATGAGAAAACGAAACATTTTTGAATTCAATCTTTCCCATTTTTAACTCTTCGTATACTAAACCTGGATTTGTTTCTTGTTCCTCCTTAGTTTTTATTACATCTACTAACCGTGTAAAATATGCTCTTAAAGAGACTATCTGTGTATAGTGGTTACTCATTGAAATGATTGGTGAGATGAACGATACTGCGATTGAACTAGAGGCAATGACTGTCCCAACTGTTATATCTCCTCTTAAATAAAGCATTGTTCCCATCCATAAAATCAATAACGGAATCATTACTTGAATTCCAGATGTGATAGTATACACAATACCTTCCCAAATGTTTAATCTTTGACTACTCTTTAATTGTGTATCGTAATTTATACTCCACTTACCCAAGAGTTCTTCTTCAATCCCTAACACTTTAATATCCATAGCATTGTGAACGATTTCAGTAACCTGTGATTGAACCTTAACTTTATCTCGTATACTAGTGTCTACTAGTTTTCTCACGATTTTTGAATTGAAAAATAGGCTTGTCATCAGGATGATAGACAGTAACAGTAAAATAACTGCCAGTATCTTTGAGAAAGTCATTAAAATGAAAAAGTAAGTGATGATCAACATGGCATCAATGATTATAGAGATAAACGTAGTCGAAAGAATGTCTCTTATGTAAAAATTAGAGTTTGCTCGAAATAAGATATCTCCATTGGATCGATTATCAAAAAAGGAATGAGGTAATCTAACCAATGTATTCATGAAATCAGTCATAATTGATTTATCAATACTTGTCTCAGCCTTTGCTAAAATAAACGACCTTACCCCTGTGAAGAATAAATAAGTAATGAATATTCCTAGTATCGTAATACCGACAACATTCATTAGGGGCTCTTCTTTGTTGATTAGTAAATGATCAGTAGTCCATTTAGTGATTAAAGGGATAGTTAATAATACTATTTGAAGAAGGATTGTCAGTGCTAACAAATGGAATACTGTCTTTTTGTGTTTGCTGAAATAATGAAATAATATATTCGATTCTTCAATTGACCTTTTTTGGAACGTTGACGAGGGCGAAAACATGATGGCAAATCCACTCATTTTAGTTATGAAGTCTATTTTTTTTAACCTCATACGTCCTTTTGCAGGATCTACAATATGGAAAATATCATTACGTATTTTTTCTAAAATTACGAAATGGTTTCCTTCCCAGTGAAGTATGGCGGGTAAAATCAAATTTTCAACACCACTTTCATCTATTTGAACAGCTCGACTCATCATTTTTTTATTATCTGCAATTTGTGTTAAGTTCAGAAACGAATAACCACCACGTGGACTAGGAAACTCATCGCGTATTTCATTTAGTGTTATTTGATAATCATGATAATTGAGTATCATGGCGACACAAGCTAAACCACATTCACTAAATTCCATTTGTTGAATAAATTTAACTTTTTTCATGCCGATACTCCTTTTTGATTATAAATTAAGCGCTTTTAATAGGATCATTTGTTGATGAGGATCAACCATTTCTTTGTAAATTTCATTTTTTGAAATGCAAATTTTTTTATAGTCACTACTATTTTGTTTGAGTATGTTTAGTGAAATACTATACATGCATTTTCCATACCAAAAGTTTATTTCTTTTAACTGTTCAATGTATTCTTCGCTCATTTCTTTTTGAATCAGGCTTTTTATTAATGAATTATAAAAACCTAGTATTTTTTGTTGTATTTCCGAAGAAACAATTTTTTGAGCAAATATTAATGAAGTACTTGCCTCATTATAATTTTTTTATTTATGTGATAATGAGCCTTTAAAATTGCAATTGAGAATACCTCATCATCATTAGATGCTGCAGTTACTTTTTTTTCTAACCAAAGAAACTCATCTTCTTGAATATCTTCTATCGCCTTATAATAGAGGTACTGTACAGTATAGTCATCTACTACTTCAGCATTACTTTTCTTCATTAGAGAAACAATTTCTCCTCCATCAGTACCTTCTACCGGTATAAGTGTGATTATCCCTATTATTAAATTCAGGATTAAAAAATAAGAATAAGAGTCACTAGAGGTAAGTTGAGTATTAGGCTCAATTGCTCGATAACTTAACATAATCACTGCAACAACTAAGTTAATTAAAGGACCTCCAATATAGTTTAATAACAGCTTTCTTTTAAGATTTTTTATATCTTTTCTAGATTTAAAGTACATTTTTGTTGTCCCTAGCGCTAAAAATACATTTTCGTTTATCATAATTTTTATTTTTCCATTCACTTGAATTGCTATCAAGAACCACCATGTTAAGAAATGCAATTGAGCATGTTGTATCAATCCCGCTACTAAGTGACCTATTTCATGAATAGCGATAACAACCATCATAAGGAGTAATAATTGAAGTATCAAAAGATACAAAGAATCGTTTTGATACTTGTAAAAGAATGTACACACAATGACCATTATTAAACTTAGTGTTATCGGATGTAAGAGTAGATACTTAGATTTAAGCATACGATTCAAAGTACTCCTCAAGCGTGTCGCAATCAAATAAATGATTTTCAACCCAATATTTATGTTCAAAATGTTGTTGTTCATATTGACTTAAAATAATTTTCAATGTATTGAATGTAGTTTCTTGATAATCAGTCGGAGTAAATTTATAACTAGAATCAAGAACATGCAACATTGAATCGACAGTCTCTTCTACATAAGTATCAGCTAAAAAACTTTCTGTTTTAATAAAATTTGTTTTGTGAATAACTGACGCCCCCATAAAACTTAACGTTTTCTCTAGATAATCTGTAACGAATGTTGCTCCATTACTTTCAGCTGTTGAAATTACAATCCCAGCTTTTTTTACGAGCGTATATAGATGCGCCCAATATGATAAGCGATCGATTAAAACTTTCATATCCGAAGAAACATTGTGTGAATATACAGGACTCGCCAAAACTATATAATCAGCTTCTTTCATTTTTCTTTTTATCATTTCTCCATCGTCAGGTTTATCTTTTAATTCACTTGGACACTTGCCAAGATTAAAACACTGCCTACACCCTGTAGAAGGATTTAATTGAGTGTTTAACGGCGAATATATATCAATCTGAAGCTCAATTTCTTTAGAACAAAGATTTTTAAATCGAGAAATAATTTGGTTTGTCAAATCAAATATTCGTGAATCTTTATTTCGTGAACCAACATAGACAAATATTTTTTTTAACATGATTTTGTCCTCCTTCAACTCAAAATGCTTGGTACTTCATCTGGGTTAATCAGTCTTAAAAGTTGGTACCCTATGCCAGAAGTTCCAGTAAATAAACTAATGTCTTCAAAATTGCTATTATGCATTAACTTATACTCGCTATTATTATTTTTAAGCTTTATAACCGCCATGCCAATACTTCTACCTTTTTCAAACGTATCTGATGACGTCAAGAAATATTCTACGAGACTCATATTCCCATGACAAATTGAATCATTATTCATTAATGTTTTATTTTCTAACCGATTGTAGTTGTTTACAAATATTTTATGCCCCTGCATTTCTTGGTCAAACACTTCATTTTTTGTCATATCGATCCCTAAACAACCTGTGCACCAATGAAGACTTTTGCTAGATTGTAGACTTTCCGGAATATCAATATTAGAAAGAAGCGAGTTAGCAAAGTCATTGTATTTTTTGATTTGAGTCAAATTAAATAATCTCTTAATAATTACAATTTTTCCAAACTCGCCATGACCAAAACTCGGATCTTTGATCGGGACGTTTTTATTCACTAAGAAATCACCACACTTTATCGCTAACTCTAATACTCTTGACATTTTTGTATGTTCATAAAGACGTATCAAACTTCCAATTAGGCTAGTAATTCCGTTAAGATAATCTAATTCAACAATTGAATTGCTCTTATCATTCAAAATTTCTTCTATTTTAGAACAGTATTGAATAATTAATTTTAAAATCTTAGCATTGTCATCTTTGAAATCATTCATATACGAAAATGCGTGCAGATAGGCTGGATAACCCGAAAGTCCAAGCTTATAATCAAATACTAATTCTGGGTTACATTGCGCCAATAGTTTTTGGTAAAACTCTTTGTACTTTTTGATACCTGTTTGATTATATAAGTGATAATAAAACAGTAAAATTCCAGAGGAGCCATTATAAAAATCATCCGAACTCGGAGCCAGCGACCAAACATCATCATCTGATTGATTACTCGGAATAATCCAGCTTACATGGTCCAAATCAATTGCTTTTTCAATTATGCTGTCTGCAATTTCATAAATTTCATTCAATACGATCTGTTCATTCCACTCAAATGATAATTTCGAAAACGGTTCAGAAATTGTCTCTAGCGCAGATAATTCTTTTTTTCTAACACTTGAGAAATCACCGAAGTGTAATTGTATGACTGAAAGTTGATGCTGCAATTCGCTTTCAGACACTTCATTGAAAGTAGTTAAAAGATATTCATAGGGCGTATAGTCATAATAGTTCTCAATCATCATGCTTTTATTCCCTTCAATATGAAGAGAATTAGTAACATTAAAAAATACTGGAATATCGTTAAAAATCATATCGCGAGTTTCTGAATCAATAATTGATTTATCGGCATATGGAAATACCCACATGTTTTCGAGTGCTTTTTCTCTATCCAACATATCCATCAGCATTTGAGGATGCTGCATGTGCATCAGAATAGTGGCATACTGGTTTGTGTCTCTAAAAAGAACTCTTACTTTTAAATTTTTGAACTTCTCTAATACTTTAGAGTTTAAGAGTTCAGCTTTATTTTTTATAATCATTTCATACACTGCTTGAAAACCAGTTAGTATTTGATTTTTATAATGTTTATAGTCTATTTCTACTATGTCATTTTCAAGAGTCGGTAAATTTTTTGATCCTTTTAAAATAAACTCTTTATATTCATATCGCATTTCGTCAGTTCCCTGATTTACTGGCTGTAAGACCTTATAATCTAACTTGCTTTCTCTTCCATTTAATGCACTTAAATCTAGTTTTTCAGTTTTTAGTCCATTCGTTGGTAAGAACAGTGTTCTCGTTACATTTTTAAAATTGCGATCTCTAATTTCTTTAAGTGTCAGTTCTTCTTCTTGACCGAATAAAGGATTTTGTCTTTGAATTAATGTTTCTAGATCAATAATGACTGGATGCGAACCATGCGAAATAAGATTCTCCATGTGAATATCTGTTCCATTTAAAATCTGGAAAATTGCCATAAGCTGTCCAAAACGATGATAGAAATCTTCAATTTCTTCTATAGATTCGCAATATTTTTGCTCTATAAATAACTCATACGAGTATGTATTTTTATTTAACGTAGGCAATGTCTTTAGACTTTTAAAGTTAGGGTAATTTAATCCATTCATATAATTTATGAAATCATTAAATACTTTATTCACTTTCAAATCTTTAGGCTTATAAACAATTTTTGTTGAATCTAATAATTCTAATACTGTTACAGTTCTTCCCTCTTGGTGTGTGTCCCCTTCACCAAACTTCATCCCAATAATTTTTAAATCTCCTGTTCGAAATTCGCACATTAATTCTTTTTGATCTTCGACAATACGGTTCACTAATTCATTAACATGGTCAATAAAGAATAGTGAGCGCGAAGATAATAATCTTGTAATAACCATGTACTTATCGAAAAATGCATTCAATTTTTTTATTTGATCGAAAGATTTAACAAAATGCATATAACGCTCTTCAGGTGATTCTCCAATTAATAAGCCTTGCTCTTTTTCAAGGTTCAACTCTAATACAAGTGTTTTATGAACAATTTCCGATAACTCATTTGTTATGTATAGAATTACCTGTTCGAAAACAGGTGTAGAAAAAATATTTTTTGAGGAATCTCTAAAAAATAGTTGTTTTAAATCAATTTTAATATTTTCTATAAATGGACGGATTACATTCGAAAAATTATCATATGTTTCATTTGAATCTAAAATATTCTTTATCCCACGATCGTAAAATTTATACCAGTCTGACTCAGCAGCAACTTTTTGATATTTTTCTTGCAATTCAAATTCTGGTTGATAACAAATCGCATGAGAAAAAATATTTTTGTTTAAACTCTTTGTTTTCAGCATTTCGTTGAATGTATTCTCAGAAATGATAGACATCTCTTGTCTCCACTTTAACAATGATGGATGAACATTCGAGATATTCGTTCTTTGTAAGATTTCATACCTTTCTTTGATAGTTAAAGCTTTAAAAAGATTTTTCATTTTAGTGCCTCCATTCTAATCTCAAAATTAAAAACTCAGAAGTGAGCGACCGAAGTCGCCCACGCTATTCTTATTTTTTATTATCTTTTCCGCACTTCAATCCTGCAGAAGCTAAGTAACTGCCGACAAAAGAAAGTAAAGCAGAACAAACCAGTGATGACCTAACATCTACATCAGTAGATCCACCAAAAATTTCATTCATCTCTTCTTCAGACAATTCTTTAAGGCTTGTTCCTACAGCATCAAGACTTTTAAGGTTTTCCATCAGAACCTCCAAGTATTATTAGTTTTAGTTTTATCCTAAGCAATCTTTATTGTGACTTACAATTCCACTGATGGCAGATGCTCCTGCACCAATACAAGCTTTTGTGCTTTTTACAATTGAACGAGCTACAAGAGAAATTACTGGAGTCCAACGCGGATCTACATCTGAAGCACCATAGATCTCAGACATCTTTTCAGTATCCAACGATTTCATTCCTTCACCACATGTTGCATTCATAAGCATGATTTCTTTTTCAGTCATTTTTTACATCCACCTTTTAAAATATATTTTCATTTCATATGCGAAAAATTACGTCTAATGTTTCACAACGAATTGAATATGTCCATGTTAACAAACCAAAAATGGAATAATACCCATTTAAATGGAATTGGTAAATACGTCCTATACTAATCCTTAATTCAACTTATTTTGTTTGAAATTTTAGCGATTCTCACTTTCATTGCGACTGTAAGCATTTTTAAACATTTAATAAAATACCTAATTTAGTTAGTTTTTTTAAAATAAGTTCAAAAGAACTAGATTTTTTTAATTCCGTTTTTTATTAAGCGTTTACAAAAATGTCTAATGATTCCGTAAAAATGAAATCATTAGACATTTGATTAGTTATTTAGCAACCAATAAGTTAGCTTCTAGTTTTCTATGCTTTTAATTTTTATC
>NZ_MPSZ01000013.1 GCF_001939065.1 Exiguobacterium indicum HHS 31
ATCTTAACAAGTTATCAACCCGATTGTCAACAACTTTTTTGATATTTATTTTTGTGTGTCACGACCATTCGCGGCACAAGAAGTAATATACCATGGCTTTTCGAATCGTACAAGCATTTTATTAGAAAAACATTTAAAAACTTTTATTTACCCGTTTTTTGACTCGTTTATCCCTACATTGACTTCAAAAAGAACGCTCCGTTCCTTCTATAAGCTATAGAAGAAACGGAGCTCTACTCATTAATTTTGTTGGTGACGCATCGTTGGGAAGAGTAATACATCACGAATCGATGGCGCATTCGTCAACAACATGACGAGACGATCGATCCCGATGCCAAGACCACCCGTTGGCGGCATACCGTACTCGAGTGCTTCAATGAAGTCTGTATCCATTTCATGTGCTTCGTCGTTTCCTGCTTCTTTTTCGACGAGTTGTGCTTCGAAACGTTCACGTTGATCGATTGGATCGTTCAATTCCGTGAAGGCATTCGCATGTTCACGACGGACGATGAATAATTCAAAGCGATCCGTAAAGCGTGGATCCTCTGGATTTTTCTTCGCAAGTGGCGATACTTCAACAGGATGACCATAGACGAATGTTGGTTGAACGAGTGTCTCTTCTACTTTTTGTTCGAAGAACTCATTCAAGATATGTCCCGTCGTCATGTGCGACTGGACTTCAACACCGTGTTCATGCGCTAGTTCGAGAGCACGTTCGTTTGAAATCTGTTCAAAGAAGTCGACACCTGTCGCTTCTTTAACAAGATCGACCATGTGTGCTCGTTTCCAACCGACAGATAGGTCGATGACGTCTTCTCCGTAAGTGACTTGTGTCGTACCGAGTACTTCTTGTGCGACGTGAGCGATCAGGTTCTCTGTTAAGTTCATGATGTCTTTATAATCCGCATACGCTTCATAGAGTTCGATCATCGTAAACTCTGGGTTATGGCGTGTTGAGATTCCTTCATTACGGAACACACGACCGATTTCGTAGACTTTCTCAAGTCCACCGACGATCAAACGTTTCAAATGGAGCTCGATCGCAATCCGCATGTAAAGCGTCATGTCGAGTGCATTATGATGCGTGATGAACGGACGAGCCGATGCTCCACCCGCAATCGTATGCAACATTGGTGTTTCGACTTCCAAGTATCCGAGGTTATCGAGATATTGACGAATTCCACGAATGACTTTACTCCGCGCGATGAATGTCTCACGTGATTCTTGGTTCGTAATGAGGTCGAGGTAACGCTGACGATAGCGTTGCTCGATATCTTTTAATCCGTGATATTTATCCGGAAGCGGACGTAATGCTTTTGTTAATAACGTAAATGCTGTGACGTGAACAGAGAGTTCACCAACATTCGTTTTGAACACGTATCCTTGGATCCCAACGATGTCACCTAAGTCACATGTCTTATAGATCTCATACGCCTCTTCACCGACATCATCTTTACGGACATACAACTGAATTTGACCTTGTACATCCTGAACGTTCGTAAAGCCAACCTTCCCTTTACGACGTGTCGTCATGACACGACCCGCGATGGCAACTTCCGGTTTCAGTTCAGCCAACTCTTCTTTTGTATGTTCACCAAACGATGCACGAATGCTCGCGGTATCCGTCGAACGTTCAAAACGTGCGCCGAATGGATCGAGACCTTGTTCACGCATGGCGTTCATCTTACCGAGACGCACCTGCATTTGATCGTTCATTTCCATATCCTGACTCACTCTCTTCACTCCTTTTAATAATGGTTCACGACGATTCTCTCGAATAAAAAGCTGCCGGAATGACCGACAGCCCTTTAGAAAACCGATACGCTCATCTTCAATGCAACTAGCGTACCACAAAACGACGCTGTCCGACTATACTTTACCTGTTAGGCATATGCTACGTCTTCTTCGAGTGTCTGCAAGTACTGCTGTAACAGTTCGACGAGTCCTGCGTGTGTGTCGATATTGAATAACGCATTGCGAACGCGACCGTTCCCCTTCATTCCTTTCAAATACCAGGCGACATGTGTCCGCATTTCGCGTACGGCGAGTTCTTCTCCCTTTAGCGCGACTAGTCGTGTGGCATGCAAGAGACAAATATCAATCTTCTCACGCGCCGTCGGTTCTGCTGGAAGCGTTCCTGATTCGAGGTACTGGATCGTCTGATACAACATCCACGGGTTCCCGAGAGCGGCCCGTCCGATCATGACACCGTCGACGCCGATCTCATCAATCATCCGTTTTGCATCTTGCGGCGTCTGAACATCTCCATTTCCGATGATTGGGATGTTGACCGCTTTTTTCGCTTCGCCAATGATGTTCCAGTCTGCGACCCCTTCATACTTTTGCGAACGTGTCCGCCCGTGGATGGCTACAGCTTTCGCCCCACCCGCTTCTGCTGCTTTGACATTATCGACACAATAGATGTGATGGCTGTCCCAGCCGGTCCGCATCTTAACAGTAACGGGTTTATCGATCGCTTGCGTCACCGCATGAACCATCTCATATACCTTATCTGGATCAAGCAACCATTTCGCTCCAGCATCGCTTTTCGTGACTTTCGGGACGGGACAGCCCATGTTGATGTCAATGATGTCGGCATTCGTGTTCGCTTCGACATATCGTGCCGCTTGAACGAGTGTCTCTTTTGAACCGCCATAGATTTGAAGACTGAGCGGTTTTTCCCGCTCATCCACGTACAGCATCTGAAGCGTCCGTTCGTTTTCGTACAAGATCCCTTTATCGCTGACCATCTCCGCACAGACGAGTCCTGCACCAAACTCCTTTGCGATTAACCGAAACGCCGGATTACAGACGCCTGCCATCGGTGCCAAGATGACTTGATTCTTCAGTTTGACATCACCAATGTTAAATTCCATTATTGTTCCTCCGCTTCTAAAAGCCCACCTAACCGTCGTACACCGTTTCGTTCTGTCTCTGGTAACTGCTGATACAACTGCTCGACACTTTGCTCAAGACCGGGTATGACGCATGTTGCTGCGAGTTCACGTAATGGTGCGAGGACGAATGCCCGCTCTTGCATCCGCGGATGCGGAACGGTTAATCCTTCGAGGTCAATGCGTTCTTCCTCATATAGCAAAATATCTAAGTCAAGCGTTCGTGGTCCATTTTTGAACAAACGCTCGCGTCCTTCTAGCTGTTCAATTTCCTGCAGTCGCCCAAGTAAGACAGATGCCTCATCCGTCGTTTGAATCGCGACGACCATATTATAGAATAAATCCTGCTCGAGATACCCGACAGGTACCGTCTCATAAATGGAAGAGGTCTTTACGTCATGAACGGACGATAAGGCTCTCAGGCGAGCAATCGCTGCTCTTAAGTGAGCCGCTTTATCGCCGATGTTCGAGCCGAGTGCAATGTAAGCTTCCTTCATGCATAGTCCTCCCGAAGGCGATTGATCTCGACCGCCACATGTTCATAATGACCGGCAATCGGCGGATCCGGTTTGATGACCTTGATCGACGCTTCTTGAATTTGTTCGTCTAACGCAAATACTGCTTTTGCAATACGGTCCGCCAAGGCTTCGACGAGTTGGAGCGGTTCTCCTTCGACGACACGTTTCGTCGCTTCATACAATTCGGCGTAATTGACACTTTTCGTCAAATCATCCGTCCGACCGGCTTCTGCCAATGCAAGTCCGATCGATAAGTCGACATTGAAGCGTTGACCGAGTTTCGTCTCTTCTGCGAATACACCGTGGTACCCATAAAAACGCATTCCTGTTACATGAATTCGATCCACCGTTATTCCCCCTTCGTCGCAGCCAACATGATGTCCATCATCTGCGCTGCCCGTTTGACTTCTTTGACGTCATGCACACGCATCCAGTCACATCCTTGTTGAATTCCGTAACACACCGTCGCAATCGTTCCTTCGAGTCGTTCTTCTGTCGGTAATCCGAGCGCAAGTCCGATCATCGATTTACGGGACGTTCCGAGTAAAACCGGATACCCGAAGTCCGTTACGATCGATAGATGACGCATCAGGTACAAGTTCTCTTCATGCGTCTTCATGAATCCAATCCCAGGGTCGAGCCAAATATGCTCTTCCGCTACGCCTGCCTGTTTTGCTAACCGAATCGATTCCTCAAGGTCAGCCCGGACTTCTGCCAGCATATCTGTCCCATGCGCCGTCTCCCGGTTATGCATCAAAATGATGGGTACTTTATACTGCGCAGCAACGTTGACCATCGAACGATCGCCCCACTTCGAGCCCCAAACATCGTTGATGATATCTGCTCCTGCTTCAATAGCAGCCTCTGCGACGACCGGTTTGTACGTATCGATCGATACGAGGACGTTCAGCTCTCGTTTGATGCGCTTGATGATCGGTAAAACACGGGTGAGTTCTTCTTCGACTGATACGAATGCTGCACCCGGTCGTGTCGATTCTCCACCGACATCGATTGCATCTGCTCCATCCGCGACGAGCTGACGCGCTTGCCGCATCGCTTGCTCGACATCGACATATTGTCCACCGTCCGAAAAGGAGTCCGGTGTCACGTTCAAGATACCCATGATGTAAGTCATCGTTGTTCTCTCCTTGTCGTCACCTGTTCGACGGATTGATCGAACAGCGTCATGATTTGTGCATATCCTGTTCCGTTGATTCCAGGGAAAGGGCGTCCGTCAAGTGACGAAATAGCGACCGCTTCCTGAACGGAATTCGTATAGATGATCTCATCTGCTTCTTCGAGCTGCGGTAAATAAGCCAAGCGTTCTTCGACCGGTACATATTGCATGAGGAACTGACGGGTAATCCCGTTCAGTGCACCGGTTTCAAGCGGTGACGTATACCATGTACTTCCGTAACGCCAAAAGATGTTTGACGTAATGCCCTCACAGACATGACCTTCCTTCGTCAAAAACAACCCTTCTGCTTCCGGATTGAACAATTGGCGTTTCGCCACTAGATTGTTCATGTAATGATGTGACTTCAAGCGGTAAGTCGTCTCCGGTGTACTGCGCGGTAAACGAATCGTCTCGAGTGCACGTTCCGCCCGTTTTCGCGGAGCGATTGGTTTCGCATAGATCAACACGGTCGGCGTGTCGTAAGGATCGATTGATAAACCGATCTCACGTGGACCGGCAGAGACGTTCAACCGAATGTATAAATCGTTCGCCCCATATGCCGCATATAAATCTTGGATCGCTTGCCGTAAGGCTTCCCGATCATATGCTAGCTGGATTCCGAGTGCGACACAACTCATCCGTAAGCGTTCAATATGATCATCGAACAAAAACGGATGTCCGTTATAGGTCCGAAACGTCTCGAATACACCCATCCCGTAGACGAATCCGTGATCGAGCGGGGAGATGCGTACTTCTTCTTCTCGTTTAATGGTTCCGTCATGCCAGAGATACATAATGCGTCAACTCCAAGAAATTTTTTAACATCTGCTTCCCGTCTCGCGTCAAAATCGCTTCCGGATGGAACTGGACACCGAGAATCGGCAACGTCCGGTGACGGAGTGCCATGATCTCCCCACCGGATTCCGCCGTCACTTCGAGCACTTCCGGGAATGTCTCGCGTTCAACGACGAGCGAGTGATAACGTGTCACCGGCGTCGCTTGTGGGATTCGTTCAAAGATGCCTTGTCCGTCATGCGTCAGTGGCGAGACTTTTCCGTGCATCAATTCCTTCGCGCGGACGACTTTACCACCGAATACTTGTCCAATCGCTTGATGACCTAAGCAGACCCCTAGTATCGGCACCTTCCCAGCAAAATAAGCAATCGCTTCTAGACTGATCCCCGCTTCATTCGGTGTACAGGGGCCCGGTGAGATGACCAGATGATCCGGTTGCAACGCTTCGATTTCCGCAAGGGTGATCGCGTCGTTGCGAAATACCCGGATGTCTTGCCCAAGTTCGCCGAAATACTGGACTAAGTTGTACGTAAAGGAATCATAGTTATCAATCAATACAATCATTGCGTTCCCTCCGCTGTTTCTTTTGTCACCCATAACGCTTTGGCTTTACTAAGTGACTCTTCGTATTCACGTGCTGCGTCCGAATCTGTGACGACTCCAGCACCTGCTTGAACATATGCCATCCCGTCTTTTGCGACGAGTGTCCGGATCAAGATATTGAAAATGACATCATCCGCCCAACTGATGAAGCCAAGCGACCCAGTATAGATACCGCGCCGGACCGGTTCCAGTTCTTCAATGATTTCCATCGTCCGGATTTTTGGTGCGCCAGTGATCGTACCACCTGGGAACATCGCAGCGAGCACCTGACTCCCAGAGTGTTCCGGAGCTACTTCCCCTCTGACGTTTGAGACGATGTGTTGTACGTGCGAGTATTTCTCGATCACCATCAGCTCATCGACATGAACCGTACCATAACGACTGACGCGTCCTAAATCATTCCGCTCTAAATCAACAAGCATCACATGCTCTGCCCGTTCTTTTTCATTATCGAGTAAGGTTTTCGCAAGTCGTAAATCCTCCGCTTCATCCTTCCCGCGCGGCCGTGTTCCGGCAATCGGACGTGTCGCTAACGCATCACCGATTTTTTCGACGAGCAACTCGGGTGAGGCGGACACGAGTGTTAAATCTTCATCCGCAAAGTAACCCATGTATGGAGAAGGATTGACTTGTCGTAATACATCATACAAATGTTCCGCTGTCGTCCCAAGCGGTTCCTGTTGACGGACGGACAAATTAACTTGGAAAACGTCACCGTCCTCAATATAGGATTTAATCCGGTGTGCCGCTGTCATGAACGCTTCCTGCCCGAAAGCCCGTTCTCGCTCACCTGATAAACCAGTCGGTGTAAATTGAGGTGCATCCGTCTCGATGCACCAACGCGCGACTTCCGTTTCAAGAACTCGCTCTGCTTCTTCTGCTGTGTCTCGTGTCACGGCAATGAACAATTGCTTCGTTTCTTCATCAAACACGGCGACTTCATCGTACCAGTAAAATGATAGATCGGGTGTTTGCAAATCATCCATCGCTCGTTCAGGTAGCTTTTCTAAATAACGGACGGCATCATAACTGACGTATCCGGCAAACCCACCAAAGAACGGTGGCATTCCATCCGGTCGGATCGATTCACGGTCGACGCGGAGCTGTTCGAGTACATCAAACGGATTCGCCGTCGATGTCTCGACTTTTCCATCTGTCTCAATCGTCGTCGTTCCGTCCTTTGTCCGAACGTATCCGACAGGACGAGTCGCCGCCATCGTATATCGGCCGATTCGACCGCTTTCGAGCCAGACGTGTCCCGTTGTGCCATTCGTCTGTTCAACATATCGATTGTAAAATTGTTCTTTCGTCCATGGTACTGCTTTGTATTTCGTCTGTCGCATACGCGTCCCCCACTTCACACTATTCTGCTCTCATTATACGCAAAAAAGTACACGGAAGCCGAATGACTTCCGTGTACGTCCAGTTGATTACTTCGATTGGTCTGCTTCTTCCTCGATTTGATACAGCGGTGTACTTAAGTACCGCTCCCCATTCGAAGGAATGATCGCAAGAACGTTTTTCCCTTTACCGAGACGTTTCGCTGTCTTGAGCGCCGCTGCAATCGCAGCACCTGACGAGATACCACCTAAGACACCATTCGTCTTCGCTGCTCGGCGTGCGTGATCGAATGCTTCTTCCGTCGTGATTTGCTCAACACCATCATAAATCTCTGTATCGAGAATCGACGGCACGAACCCAGCACCGATTCCTTGCAGTTTGTGTGGTCCCGGTTTACCACCTGATAAGACCGGTGAATCCGTTGGTTCGACGGCAATGATTTCAATACCTTGGAAAGCATCGCGTAACACTTTACCAGCACCGGTGATCGTTCCGCCCGTTCCAATTCCCGCGATGAACGCATCGAGTTGCATGCCTTCGAACGCTTCGACGATTTCAGGACCTGTCGTTTTTTCATGGACGACTGGATTAGCACCGTTATTGAATTGTTGCGGCATGAAGTAACCGTGTTCTTCTGCTTCCGCTGTCGCGCGAGCGATCGCACCCTTCATCCCTTCAGGACCCGGAGTCAGAATCAATTCTGCACCATAGGCGCGAAGCAACGTCCGGCGCTCCATGCTCATCGTTTCCGGCATGACGAGGATGGCGCGGTACCCTTTCGCCGAAGCGACCATCGCGAGTCCGATTCCTGTGTTCCCACTCGTCGGCTCGATGATCGTGTCTCCTTCTTTGAGTTGACCCGCTTCTTCTGCGGCCTCAATCATAGATAACGCGATCCGGTCTTTTACGCTTGATCCAGGGTTCATGTACTCCAATTTCAGATACACATCTGCATCCTCAGGACCCGTTAGATGATGTAACTTGACGATCGGGGTGCGACCGACTAAATCTAATACTGAATTCGCAATACGCATGACCATTCCTCCTCATTAGTGAACCGCTTGAATTCCAAGTAATCCGATAAACTAATTATCAGCGGACTGGATGAAATCTGTCAATCAAAGCGTTTGACTTCCGGCTTTTTTCCATCCTTCGTCTGGCGTTCGACCGCTTCTTGAATCAAACGATCAATCGTCTGTTTTTCCTGTTCCGTTCGCATCGTCTGATAGACCATCGCGCGCGTGATTTTCTCATCACCGACTTCGGCGACGACATCCTCGAGCGGACCACCGATGCTGTCTTGAACGATTTTAGGAGAATCGACCTTTGGGAGCTCACCCATGAAGGCGTAAGCACCGGTCATGAAATTCGTCAACATTAAGATGAAGATCAACATCCACAAGTACTTAGGTTGTACATTCCCCATATTCGATCCCTCTTATGCTCTTTCGAGTGATTTTTCGCGAAGTTCCTCTAATTCTGGAACATCATAGTGATAATGCTCTGAACAGAAGTGACAAACAGCTTCCGCACCACCATCTTCATCAATCATCGCTTGAATCTCATCTGGTCCAAGGGCAATGATTGCTGTCGCTAATTTGTCACGGTCACACGTACATTCGAATGATACTGGAATCGTATCAAGATGTTCGTAGTCACCGAGAACGAGTTCTAACATTTCTTCTGGTGTTTTTTCCTCACCGACGAGAATCGAGATCGGTTTAAGGGCTCCAACACGTTTTTCGAGTGCTGCAATCGTCTCTTCCGATGCACCTGGCATCAATTGAACGATCAAGCCACCTGCTGCGATAACTGATTCGTCTTCTGGATAAACGAGAACGCCAGCCCCAACGACCGATGGGCTTTGTTCCGATACAGCGAAGTAATACGTAAAGTCTTCGCTGATCTCACCTGTTTGAATCGGCGATTGACCACCGACGAAGTCACGTAACCCGAGGTCTTTGATGACAGAGATGTTTCCGCGACCGACCGCTTCACCGACTTTTAGTTTCGTCAGACCATCTGCATTGACATACGTATCCATCTCGACACGGGGACGACTCACATATCCACGTACGACACCTTTTGCGTCGGCATCGACGATGATTTTCCCAATCGGTCCATCGCCTTCGACTTTTAATGTGACACGTGTATCGCCTTTTTGCATCGTACCCATCATTGCACCGATCGTCAGTGTCCGACCGAGCGCTGCTGTGACGACAGGTGTCGTCTGGTGGCGCAGTTGTGCTTCATAGACCGTCTTCGTCGAACGGATTGCAAACGCACGGACTTCTCCATTGAAGCCTAACGCCCGTACTAAATAGTCATCTTTTAATTGTGCTAATAATTCTTCACGTTTCATCTTGATTCCCTCACTTATTTCGTTCGTAGATAATCCGTAATCCATCTAACGTCAAGAATGGATCGACGATCTCAATCATCGTGGATTCCTCGCTGATTAATCGGGCTAAGCCGCCGGTCGCAATGACCTTCGCTTCTCCCATTTCTTCTTTCATCCGGTGAACGAGTCCGTCCACCTGTGCCACATATCCGAAATAGGTCCCCGACTGCATCGCATGGATCGTATTCCGTCCGATGGCTGACTGCGGTTTCGCGATTTCGATTCGCGGCAATTTTGCTGCCTTATTATAGAGTGCCTCGGTTGCAACCATCACACCGGGTGAGATGATGCCGCCGTAATACCGTTTTTGTGCATCGATGTAACAATACGTCGTCGCTGTTCCGAAATCGACGATGATCATCGGTCCCTCGTATTTCGCCGTCGCTGCTACCGCGTTGACGATTCGATCGGCTCCCACTTCTCGTGGATTATCGACTTTTAAATCGAGTCCTGTCTTGATTCCTGGTCCAATCAAGAACGGACGGCGTTTAAAGTAACGCACACACATATTTTCTAGTGGAAACACGACGGGGGGTACGACAGATGATAACACGATTCCCTCGATTTCTTCCACGTTTAGCTCTGCGTCACGGAACAACGCTTTGACGAGCATACCGTATTCGTCCGTCGTCCGTGTCCGGTCTGTCGCAATCCGCCAATGCTCAATCAACTCTTGTCCTTGATAGACACCTAAGACGATATTCGTATTTCCGACATCGATGACTAAAATCATTTGCTTATTTCCCCGCTTCTTCTCAATTTTCATGCTTCGATTGTATTCCGTTGTTTCACGATCGGAACTATATACGTTGTGATTATACCATGCTCGTATGGTCACACCTACCGATGTGTATTCGCTCGGTCTGCCACAAAAAAGAACGGATTCGATATCAATCGAATCCGTTCCATCCGTTTACACTTGATCGTCGCGACGCGGCGTATCTGGTGTATCCGTATCTACATTTTTCCCTTCGTCAACGACTGAACCCATTTGCGTTGGAGACTCTGTCGGTTGATCAACAGTTGCATCTGTCGATTCCGGTGCTTTCTCTTCTGCTTTTGGAGTCATTGCTTCTGGTTCATGTTTTTTGTATTCGCCCGTCTCTAGGAGGTGGTGAATTTGTTTTTGATCGAGTGTTTCGACTTCAAGCAATGTCGTTGCAATCAAGTCGAGCTGATCGCGCTTCTCAGTCAGGATATCTTTCGCTTTTTGGTAACAGCGGTTGATGATCGCTTGGATTTCCGTATCGATCTCGTGTGCGATTGCATCCGAGTAGTTCTGTTCGTTTTGGAAATCACGGCCGAGGAAGACGTTACCGCTTTGACCTGATCCGAATTGAAGCGGTCCGAGTTTTTCACTCATCCCAAACTCCATGACCATTTTCCGTGCAAGACCTGTCGCACGCTGGAAGTCATTGCTTGCCCCAGTCGAGACTTCTCCGAAGACGATATCCTCTGCGACACGACCACCGAGCAATCCAGTAATCTTATCTTCAAGTTCCGGCTTCGTCATGAAGTAACGATCTTCTTTTGGCAACATGACGACATATCCACCCGCGTTACCGCGAGGAACGATCGTTACCTTGTGTACTTCATCCGCATCGTCGAGCGTGACACCGATGATTGTATGTCCAGCTTCGTGCCATGCGACGATCTTTTTCTCTTTCGGCGAGATGATCCGGCTCTTCTTCGCTGGTCCAGCGATAACGCGGTCAATCGCTTCTTCGAGGTCAACGATCGAGACTTTATCACGATCTGCCCGAGCGGCAACAAGTGCTGCTTCGTTTAGAAGGTTTTCAAGATCCGCACCTGAGAATCCAGGTGTTCGTTGTGCGATTGCTTTTAAATCAACCGTTGAATCGAGCGGTTTGTTCCGCGCGTGAACTTTCAAGACTGCTTCACGACCGATGACATCTGGACGGTCAACCGTGATTTGACGGTCAAAACGACCTGGACGGAGTAAGGCTGGGTCAAGAATATCAGCACGGTTCGTTGCTGCGATCATGATGATGCCTTCGTTTTCACTGAATCCATCCATCTCGACGAGAAGTTGGTTCAATGTCTGCTCACGCTCATCGTGTCCACCACCGAGACCTGCGCCCCGTTGACGACCGACAGCATCGATTTCATCAATGAAGATGATACATGGTGCATTTTTCTTCGCGTTTTCGAACAAGTCACGGACACGTGATGCCCCGACACCGACGAACATCTCAACGAAGTCAGAACCTGAAATCGAGAAGAATGGTACGCCAGCTTCACCAGCTGCGGCACGCGCGAGCAACGTCTTACCTGTACCTGGAGGACCTACGAGGAGGACCCCTTTCGGAATACGGGCACCGAGTTTCGCGAATTTACGCGGATCTTTCAAGAATTCAACGACTTCGACGAGTTCTTGTTTCTCTTCGTCTGCGCCGGCTACATCATCAAACGTAATCTTTTTCTTCTCTGTGTCATAGAGGCGTGCCTTCGATTTCCCGAAGTTCATGACGCGACCGCCACCACCGCCACCTTGTGCTTGATTAATCAAGAAGAAGAAGAGGATGAAGATGATGATGAATGGAACGATCGTCGTCAGTAACGCGATCCAACCACCATTCGTTTCTGCTGCCTTAAAGTCCAATTTGACTCCTTGGCTTTTCAATTGCGTATAAAGATCCGTTAGTTCCGTATCAACAGCCGGTACGACCGTCTCATACGTTGAATCTTTTTCACGCAAATCTCCTGTCACATTATACGTCTGCCCTTCGTATTGGAAGGTAGCCGTCTTGATTTCACCTTTTTCAACAGACTCGACAAACTGTGTGTAATTGATTTCTTTGCTTTTGTTCACTGGACTCTGCAAGTATTGCAGAAACAAGATCAAAGCTAGAAAAATGACCCCAAACACGAGGGTATTCTTCACTGCTCGGTTCATCTTATGCCTCCTCTCCGCATCCATCTCGTTTTTCTAGTGGATGAATACGAATCCTGGCGCGACAGGGCGCGCTTTGTAATTGGTTTCATCTTATCATGGGACAGACGAGATTAAAAATAATTAGCCACCGTAGACTGCAGGTTTCAAGACACCTACGTATGGAAGGTTACGATACTTTTCTTCGTAATCCAGACCATAACCGACGACGAATTCGTGTGGAATGACGAAGCCGCTGTAATCTGCGTGCAAGTCATTCTTCCGTCCTGTTGGTTTGTCGAGCAACGTCACGATCTTAACGGACTTCGCTTTCCGGTACTTGAAGAGATCGACAAGGTAACCAAGCGTCAATCCGCTGTCGATAATATCTTCGACAATCAAGATGTCGCGTCCTTCTACCGATGTGTTCAAATCTTTTTCAATCTTGACTTCACCTGTTGATGTTGTCCCACCGTGATACGTTGAAACGTCCATGAAGTCCATTTCAAGATGCATATCCATCTTTTTCACAAGATCAGACATGAACGGCATTGCGCCTTTTAAGACGCACACAAGCAACGGAAAACGATCGTGATAATCCGCTGTCAATTCGCCGGCGAGTTCGCCCACTTTATTTTGGATCTCTTCTTCTGAAATCAGTACTTTTTCCATATCGTTCATCAAGGTCATGCTAGGTATTCCTCCTCCATAATAAACACTACATTACCATTCTATCATTAAATAAGATTTTGCGAGGAGTTCAAATGACCCGAATATTGCAATTCGATGTCCAATGACGGCTAAAATCACTCCATTTGCATCGACGACGACCGGAACCTGTTCCCGGAGATAACGCGGAACCTTAGCATCAATCAGAATTCGACTGACTTTTTTCGAACCCACAGCAAGCTGAATCCGATCTCCTGGACGTGGCGGACGTACCGTCAATGGGAACGCAATCGCGTCCAGCGGGATACCTTGATTTCCGATTGAGAAGCGAACCATTTGTTCACCATAATGATACGTTCCCAAATTCTCCCCTACTTGAAACGATAAATCGTCATTCATTGACCGTATCACACGATCCTGCATCAAAAAGCCATATGCACGTCGCATCCTCCAGTTTCCATAATACACTTCGTCTGAGCCCTTATCCACCCGAAGCCATGTAACAAAGTGACGAATCACATCCGAAGAAAACATTTCTCCCGTTAATGTCGGCAAAACAAGCCGCTGTAAATCCGTCGGTAATTCTAAAATACGTGCGACCGGAATTCCGTTCGCTTCCTTACACCGTTCGAGATAGGTCGCGACGAATGCCGCCTGTTCACGGATGATTTGCTGTCGCGCATGTGCTGCCGCTGCCGTTGCCTGTTCAAACTCAGGACGCATGTCTCGGAGTGATGGAACAATCGTATGCCGGATTTGATTACGCAAATAAGTAGTTTCTGCATTTGACGCATCTTCTCGCCATGGAACTTCATGTTGCAACGCATACTCGCGTAATGTTTGCTTCGATTCATGTAGCAACGGTCGATGCAACCAACCGTTACCAAACGGACGAACGACGGGAATACCATCAACCTGCGCTTCTCCACGAATGAGCTGAATGAGTAGCGTCTCAATTTGATCGTCTTGATGATGGGCGAGAATCAGACGCGAGCGCCCGGTCTCTTCCATGATTCGTTCAAAAAACGCATATCTCTCTTCGCGACAAGCTGCTTGAGAGCTCGTACGTCCTGTCCATTCTAAACGCGTCATGAAAAAAGATATCTTTCGGGCCGTTGCCCACTCCTTAATAAAGCACGCTTCTTCGTCGGACGCCTCTCGTAATCCATGATGCACATGCGCAATCGCGATATCGTAGCCCTCTTTGTACAACCGATCGACGAGTACCATCGAATCACAACCTCCCGAAACACCTACTAAAAGTGGTTCGAACGGCACACCTTCCATAACGATTTCCCCCTTTCCGTTAAAACCTAAAAAAAGCTATCTCTATATAATAGAGATAGCTTTTGAGAATGACCCGTACGGGATTCGAACCCGTGTTACCGCCGTGAAAGGGCGGTGTCTTAACCGCTTGACCAACGGGCCAAAAAAATATGGTAGCGGCGGAGGGAGTCGAACCCACGACCTCACGGGTATGAACCGTACGCTCTAGCCAGCTGAGCTACACCGCCATATTTTTAACTCGTGCGTCTTAAGCACATTTTCTATAATACGGGCAGGTCAAATGAAAGTCAACGCTTTTTCTAAAAATAATTTCAAAAAAATAAAAGATGGAATGAACGGCGTCATTCCATCTCTATTCTTATAAAGAACAGGTCAGCAAGTTATTGACGTTTTGCGCCGCGTCCGCCACGTTTTGAATCCGTTTGACGTTTCAATGTAGCAAGACGATCTTCACTATCTTTCAGGAAACTAGACATCAGCGTATCGAACGATTGTTCTTTGCGCGGTGGTGGTGTGCCACGGCCGCCTTTGTTGAAGCCTCCACGGTTACCGCCTCCACGTGGTCCTTTGTTATCGAACGAACGTGGTCCACGATCTTGTCCTGCTGGACGTGGTCCACGGTCGAACTGACGTGCAGGACGAGGACGTTCGCCTTCTGGACGATCGACGGCTTTTTTGATGGAAAGACCGATCTTACCATCGTTTTCAACACTTAAGACTTTGACGGTGATTTCTTGACCAACCGTCAACACATCATTGATGTCTTTAACGTAAGAATCTGCCACTTCACTGATGTGAACAAGACCAGTTTTCCCTGTTGGTAACTCAACGAACGCTCCGAAATTCGTGATGCCTGTTACTTTCCCTTGCACTTTGCTGCCTACTTCAATCGACATAAATTGTATTGCTCCTTTTTAGTTGATTCGTTTCTTATTATACGAGTGATTCATTCTTTTTTCAATCAATCGGCAACCTTCAATTAGTCTTCCGGTGAAAAGTAGAAGATCGTTTCCCCTTTTTTCGAATAGAGCAACTCGCTTCGAGCTAAGTTCGCTACATACTCTTTATCATTGAGACGATTGATTTCTTCCTTCAGGCGGGCGGTCTCTTTTTTTGCTTTCGTCTGCTCTTGTTCGGCGACTTGAAACGACTGCTTTTGTTCAGCGATCAATTGCCGTTTCTCCATGTATGACCACCCCATGAGGGAAAAGATGAGTAAAAAGACGGTCAGACACAGGAAAAAGCGATTTTTGAGACGTCGACGGTTTTCGATGGCATTCTGACTCAACTGCTTTTTACGGTCATTGAGCGGCTTGATCTTTGGCGCAGGACGCCCTGATTCGAGCGGTGTTGGCATATCATCCCTCCTCTTTCTGAGTGGTCACCCCTGACACTCTTTAGTATACTTCCTTTTTCCGGTAAATTACATCGATTCTTCGGAATTCACCTTTTCTTCACGGATGATCTCATACATATCAGATGCTTCTTCTTTTTTGGCATGTTCTTTAATGCTCGAAATCGCAACCGTGACGATCTTGTTTCCGAACCGAATCGTCATCTCATCACCTGCTGCTACCGTGCTACTTGCTTTCGCCACATTACCATTGATTGTAATCCGACCTTGATCGGCTACTTCTTTCGCAAGCGTCCGTCGTTTGATCAGACGCGATACTTTTAAAAATTTATCAAGTCTCATGACTGTTCCTCCTGCTTCGCTTGATGCCAGAGTGAATCTTGCTCTTCAAGCGTCATCTCAACGAGCGGTCGATCCGCTAGCTGTTCCATTCGCGTAAAGCGACGGATGAATTTATCGTTCGTCTGTTGTAGCCCCTCTTCTGCCGAGAGACCAAGGTATTTCCCAACGAGTGTTATCGAAAACAGAACGTCTCCGAATTCACCTAGTCGTTCTTCTGGTGCGGCTTCCTTCAATTCACGTAACTCTTCGATTACTTTTTCAAGTGCACCCTCGACGTCACTCCATTCAAAACCGACTTTCGCCACTTTCTTTTGAATATCTTCTGCGCGCATCAAGGCAGGTGCCCCTTTTGTTACGCCATCGAGCAAGGAAGTCCGCTCCGGTTTCTCTTGTGCTTTAATGTCTTGCCAGTTCGAAACGACGTCTGCCGAAGAATCGACAATCGTTTCTCCGAACACATGTGGATGGCGACGAATCATCTTATCACTGACGCTTCCGATGACATCTCGAATGTCGAAATACCCTTCATCTAGACCAATTTGTGCATGGAGCATGACCTGTAAAAGGACGTCTCCTAGCTCTTCTATCATTAAGTTATCGTCCTGAAGGTCGATTGCTTCCAGTAATTCATAAGATTCTTCGATTAAATGACGTTTTAAGGACTCATGTGTCTGCTCTTGATCCCATGGGCAACCGCCTTCATCACGTAACCGTGCGACAATCTCTTTTAATGTCGCGAAGTCACGGTTCAGCGTCTGCTCATCCGTAACAGGTGGCACGTAGACTGTCGTCAAGTTACTGAGCGTCGTCACATGATCGAGTTCATACAACGGCACGCTTTGGACAGTTTGTTTGCTTGTACCCGCTGCTGTGACCAGAGTGACGAGATGTTCGTCCGGATAACGTTCCATCAGCTGAACCTTTAAATCACCGGCGACGAGCGCATCATAGACTTGTCCAATCAGCAAATGTTGACGGATCTGCGCTTCATCGACGGTAAACGCCGTCGCATCAAGCAACTGGAATCCTTCAATCGGATCTACGCCAAGCGCCGCGAACATCGGATCAAGAAAACTTTGTCCGCCTACAACGTCGACCGCGTCCGTCCGCTCTAATAACTGCTGGACGGTACTCTCAGCGACCAGTGGATGACCTGGGACGGCATAGATGATGTCCGTCGTCTTTGAGAGGCGAAGCAATTCCTCAACGATTTCTGTGTATACGTCTTCAAACCGACTATGTCGTTCGTAAACCGAGTCAAATGATGTAAAGTTCATTCCCTCTGCTGCGAGTTCTGAAACGACTGGATGATCCATTGTCCGTAAATAGACAGGCTGTGTCGTGTTTTTTAATAATCGATAGATGCCAAACGGCAATTGTTCGAGTTCGCCGACGCCAAGGCCGACGATCGTGATTCGGTGTGTCATATACTCCTCCTACGTTGGTACATCTGATATAACTTATCTCCTAAAGGCAATAGCGCCCACTCTTGTGCTGTTAATGCACGAACGCGTAATGCCATACTGCCATAAATGATGGCACCACCGACGACAAGGACGCCGACTTCGAGTGCCGCACCGATTCGTGTCTCAAGCTCAAACAGCCGGAAGAACGTTTCGATCAGGTACAGAAACACACTCATGGCGAGCACAGGTAAGACCAGTCGTCGGTAGAACGCGTTTCCTGCCGATACGCGACCGAATTTCCGGTTCAATAAAATCCATTGTGCTGTCGCCATGACGGCAAAACCGCCAAATGTCGCCATACCCGCCCCGATCATACCATATCGGGGAATGAAATAGAGATTCAGAACGAGCTTCGCCCCTAATCCGACAAGAACACCAACGAGCGCATATTTTTCAGCATCGACCGACTGGAGACAAGAGATGATCATCATCGCAATCGAAGCGGCAAATGCCGTCGCCGCGAGCCAAATCAACCCTGCTGTTCCCTGGTCATCTTGATACAACGCAATATTGAGCGGACGCATCACACCCATTAGTCCGATTGTCGCTGCAGCGGCAATCAATAGACCGGAACGGAGTAATGTCTCGAGTTGTTGACGCATCATCTGCGGATCATGCTTTCGATATGCGGTTGATAAGGATGGAACACTCGCAAGACTCATCGATGTCGCAAAGAGAATCGCGAATTGCAGTAACGGATACCCACGGTCGAGCACCCCTTTTTCAATTTTCGTCTCCGTCGTATTGCCAAGTAGATTGACGAACGTCAATCCATCGATCAATTGCATCAGTAACAAGGCAAGTGAGGCGATACTGACCGCCACCCCGCTTGTCACGAGCACTTTCCCGACCCGACGTACGTGAATACCTGAAAACACAGGACGACCGATCTTCCCTTTCGCAAAACGTAACAGGACGAATAACGAAACGATGCTGCCACCGATCGCTGTCAGATGGGCACTGGCACCAATCCAGTAAGGGTCCGCCTGCATCGAGACGCCGATATAGGTCACGAGCAACAAGAGTCCGACACGGACGGCATTTTCAGAGACTTGGGATACAGCCGTCGGTCGCATCTCGAGATCTGCTTGAAACATGCCTCTAAGAACGGCAATCACAGGTAGTAAATAAAACGTACACGTGACGGCTCGCAACGGAACAACGAGTTTATCGTCTCCAAACCAACCCGCAAGTGTCGGGGCAATCCACCATCCGAACAGACCAAAGAAGACCGTCATCGCAAGTAAGACGTACAAAATCGACCATAAAACTTCTCGTTTTTCATCTGGATGATGGAGCGTCAACTTCGCCACGATGACGGGCAGCGCATAAATACCTAGCGCTGCCGCTATCGCGAATAAGGGATAGACCGTCTGATAGACGTACAGTCCGAAGTCACCTGCAAGGTTCTGATACGGAATCCGGTAAAAGAAGCTGAGCAGTTTCGAGATATAACTAGAGATCGCAAGCAGTGCTGCGCCTTGCGCAATCGTTCGTCTATTCATCGTGCGACGAGCCGACGATCAAGCTCTGCTAGCAACTGTTCTGCTTGCATCGTCATCTGTTGCGTCGACTGCTTGTTGCGGTTGAGCGTCAAGACGAGTTTCTGTTCTTGTTGCCCCATCCCTAGACCACGTCCAAGCGGAACGGTCCATTTGACGAAATCCGCCACATCCAACTGCTGTGTTGATTGAAGTGACAAGACGATCTCGATTTTCGGATCGGTTTGTTTGACGCGCTCGACACGCGCTCGTTCAGCAAAAATCCGCATCCGCGTCAGTTGGATCAAACGAGCAACCTCATCCGGGAACTCACCGAATCGTTCGAGCATCTCTGTTTCAAGTTGTTCGAGACTATCGACGGTATCGACATATTTCAAACGTTTATAAAATTCGATTTTCAGCTCGGAGTCCGTCATGTAGTGCGATGGAATATACGCATCAAGACTGAACGTGAACTCAGGTACGAATTTCTGGACGCGTTTTTTGCCCTTCATCCGTTCTTTCCGTTCTTCAACCGCTTCTGCCAGCATCTGCGAATAAAGATCGAAACCAACAGAGTCGATGAAGCCCGATTGTTGGGAACCGAGTAAGTTCCCGGCGCCACGAATCGATAAGTCACGCATCGCAATTTTAAAGCCGCTACCGAGCTCCGTGAATTCCTTGATCGCTTGCAGTCGACTTTCTGCGACTTCCGTCAATCGTTTTTGCGGACGGTACGTAAAGTACGAATAGGCGACGCGACTTGAACGACCGACACGACCGCGCAATTGATACAGTTGGGATAGTCCCATTTGATCCGCGTCGTGAACGATCAACGTATTGACGTTCGGAATATCGATTCCTGTCTCGATGATCGTCGTACTGACAAGAACATCTGCATCCCCTTCGAAGAACGCGATCAACTGACTTTCGAGTTCGGTTTCCGTCATCCGACCGTGCGCCGTGACGATCCTCGCTTCCGGTACGAGCGCGCGAATCTCTTCTGCCTTTCGCTCGATGCCTTCGACCCGGTTATACAAGAAGAACGCTTGTCCACCCCGGCCGAGTTCTCGTTCGAGCGCTTCTCGCATGACGATTCCGTCGTATTCCATGACGTATGTCTGAACCGGATACCGGTTTTCCGGCGGTGTCTCAAGGACCGAGAGATCACGGATCCCGATCATCGACATGTGCAATGTCCGCGGAATCGGTGTCGCTGTCAACGTCAAGACGTCAACGTTCGTCTTCAACTGTTTCAGACGTTCTTTGTGTTTTACACCGAATCGTTGCTCTTCATCAATGATCAATAATCCGATATCAGCAAACTGGACGTCTTTCGACAGCACACGGTGTGTCCCGACGACGACATCGATCGTTCCCTCTTTTAGACCTTGTTTCGTCGCCTTTAATTCTGCTGGCGAACGGAACCGGCTCATGACCGACACACGAATCGGCCATTCACTGAATCGCTCAAGCATCGTTTCGTAGTGTTGTTGTGCAAGGACAGTCGTTGGTACGAGTAACGCGACTTGTTTTCCAGACATGACCGCTTTGAACGCTGCTCGAATCGCAACTTCCGTTTTCCCGTATCCAACGTCGCCACATAATAGACGATCCATCGGACGCGGACGTTCCATATCCTTCTTGATCTCGGCAATCGATCGTAATTGATCGACCGTTTCCTCATACGGGAACGAAGCCTCGAATGCTTGCATGTTATCGTCGTCCTCTGGGAACGCAAAACCGACGGCAGCCTCGCGAGCCGCATAGAGCTTGATCAACTCATCAGCAATATCCTCGACCGATTTCTGGACTTTCGCTTTGACCTTTTTCCATTCCGTCCCGCCGAGTTTATAGATCTTCGGCTCTTTCCCTTCAGCCCCGACATACTTTTGAATCAAGTCGATCTGATCGACAGGAACATACAACGAGTCCTCTCCCGCGTAAACGAGATGGAGATAGTCCTGATGATTACCGGCTACATCAATCGTCTTGATGCCGTGGTACCGACCAATCCCATGATGAATATGAACGACGTAATCGCCTGTCTTCAATTCTTGGTAGCTCTTAATCCGTTCAGCGTTCGTCAGCTTCGTCGTTTGCTTCCGGCGACGCGCTGGTTGCTTGAAGACTTCTTCTTCCGTGATGACGACGAGACGCGCATTCGTCATCTCGAATCCACCATGAATTCCCCCAATCAGGATTGCTGGTTGACCACGAGTGATGCCTTCTTTCGTTACGATCGAGGCTTCGACCCCATAATCGGATAACGTCTGACGCATCCGCTCGGCACGTTCTCGGTTACTCGCTAAGAAAACCATCCACATGTCAGCGCGACGATATCGCTCGACTTCTTGCTTCAGGCGTTCCATCTGACCATGGAACGGTGCAATCGGTTTGATGCTGAAATGGATTGCCGCACTTTCCGGTACCCCGCTCCGACGAGTCGGTAGGAGCGAGAGATACAACAATGGTTGTCCTTCAAAGACATGTGCCATCGGAACGGACAGGACGTAATCACTGACGCTTTGTCCGCGTTCAATGAGAGACGCCATCCATTCTGCTTCCTCTGCATCCTGGACTTCCGCCGCTTCTTCGACCCGTGCGACTTCATCGACGATCAAGACGCTTCCCGTCACGTCTTGACGTAACGTCGACGTGTAGAGGATCGGTGCATACTTCGCGAACTGTTTCGGACGATCGCCGTTTTCTAGCAACTCGACGTCATAAGCAATTCCCTCTTCAAGTGCCGCGAGGACTTCCGTACTTTGGACGCGCTCTTTCGTCGCCTCATAAAGACGACGGACTTTTTCACCCGCGTCCTTCAACTGATCCTTCGTCGCGAAATGTTCCGCCGCTGGCATCAAACATGCTTCTGCGACGACACCGAGTGAGCGTTGTGTCTCCGCATCGAATGTATAGATCGAGTCGACTTCCTCGTCGAATAGATCGAGCCGGTATGGACGTTCGACCGTGAGCGGATAAATATCGATGATACTTCCGCGAACAGCAAACTCACCAGGTGTCGTCACGGTCGCTGTCCGTTCGTACCCCGCATCGACTAAATCTTGGACGAAGTCCGGAATCGATAAGATGTCGCCCGGCTTCACTTGTTTGACGTGTGACAGGAACGTCTGTGCATCCGGAACATATCGGCGTAAACCGACGAGCGGAATGATCAAAATTCCGTCGTCCGTCGTCAGTAAACGATGACGGGTCTCGATCCGCGTCGCCCGCAGTTCTGGACTTGCGCCATAAGAAAGTTCTGCTGCTAACGTCTCATCGACCGGATAGAGCATGACGTCTTCTTCCGGTACAAGTTCAATCAAATCATCGTACAGTTTTTGTGCTTGGAACATATTATGTGTCACGAGTACGAATCGACGTTTCGTCTCCTGATAAATCCCGGCGACGAACAATGCTTTCCCACTGTTCATCAGACCGGTGATCAACTGAGCGTTGACACCGTCCCGGAAGCGTTCCCGAACCGTCTTGATTTCAGGAATCGCTAGTAAGAGTTCTTGTAATTGTTTCATCTTCTTCCTCCTAAAACACGACAGCAAAAACGCTTTGGAACCCCAAAGCGTTGCGTTCAGTTATACCGATTCATCAAAGCGAGAAACGGTGTGTCTATGAAGTCTGTCGCTACATCGACAGACGCATTGAGTACGTGTTGCAAACTTCCTTGTTCTGCCTTCGAAAAATTCATTAACACCCAGTCAATGACTTGGATGGGTGCCGGTGGTCGACCGACGCCGAGCTTAAGACGCTTGATCTCCTGCGTACCGAGGTGCTGGATCAACGACTTGACGCCGTTATGACCGCCTGCACTGCCTTTTGAACGCAACCGTAGTTTCTCAAGCGGCAAGTCCAGATCGTCATAGATGACGAGCACATCTTCGACCGCAATTTTATAGAAATCAAGTAACGGTCGCACCGCTTCACCTGATAAGTTCATATACGTCAATGGCTTGACGAGCACGACACGTTCTCCGTTTATCATTCCCGTTCCGAAGAGGGCTTTAAACTTCGATTCTGAAAGCTTGATCCCGTGCTTCTCCGCTAAGGCATCAATCGCAAGAAAACCGATGTTGTGGCGCGTATTCGCATACTTCGCTCCAGGATTCCCTAATCCGACGATACATTTCATATCGATTCCTCATTTCTATTTAAAAAAGTAAACGAACAAGGGTCCGATTTCAATAAACCGGACCACGTCGTTCGTATGCATCAAGCAATCAGCTGAAGAGCGGGCTGATTGATTTCTGTTCGTGTACACGGATGATTGCTTCTGCAAGCAAGCGTGCTACAGAGATTTGTTTGATTTTGCTTGCACATTCGCGTTGTGTCAAGTCGATCGTGTTCAAGACGACGAGTTCTTCGATCGCTGAGTTCTCGATCCGTTCCATTGCTGGACCCGAAAGAACAGGGTGTGTACAACATGCATAGACTTGTTTCGCTCCGTTTTCGATCAAAGCGTTCGCTGCAAGTGTGATCGTACCCGCTGTATCGATGATGTCATCGATGATGATGGCAATCTTGCCATCGACTTGACCGACGATGTTCATGACTTCTGCGACGTTCGGTTTCGGACGGCGTTTGTCGATGATCGCGATCGGTGCTTTTAATTGTTCTGCTAATTTACGTGCCCGTGTGACACCGCCATGGTCTGGAGAAACGATGACGAGTTCGTTTGGATCGATGTTCTTTTTCTCGAAGTATGAAGCGAGAAGCGGTACACCCATCAATTGATCTACTGGAATATCGAAGAACCCTTGGATTTGTGCTGCATGGAGATCCATCGTCACGACGCGTGTCGCCCCTGCTACTTCAAGCAAGTTCGCAACGAGTTTCGCCGTGATTGGCTCACGTGAACGTGCTTTGCGGTCTTGACGCGCATAACCGTAATACGGAATGACGACGTTGATTGTCCGTGCAGACGCCCGTTTCAGTGCATCGATCATGATGAGAAGTTCCATCAGGTTTTCGTTGACTGGTTGGCTTGTCGATTGAATGATGTAAATATCATCCCCTCGGACACTTTCTTCGATGTTCATCGAAATTTCGCCATCACTGAAGTGTTTGACTGAACTTTCGCTGACCGGGATTCCGATGACTTTAGCGATTTCCTCTGCCAGTGGTTTGTTCGAGTTGAGTGCGAAAATACGAATTTCATGTTCTAAGACAGTAGACATGTGTAGGTGGCCTCCATTTGTTTGGGTTTAGACGAGTAGAGCGACAAGTAATGAATTAACGATAATCGGGTTTCGTCGTTTGACGTTCCCGTGCGATCGCGAGACCGTTTTCCGGCACATCATCCGTGACGGTTGATCCGGCAGCAACAAGGGCGTTCTTTCCGACCGTGACCGGTGCGATCAAGTTGACGTTACAGCCGATGAAGGCATCGTCCTCAATGATCGTTTGGAATTTATTTTTTCCATCGTAGTTGACCGTGATCGATCCACAACCGAGATTGACGTTCTCTCCGATCGTCGCATCTCCGACATAGCTCAGGTGGGCTGATTTGCTACCTTCACCGAATGTTGATTTCTTGATCTCAACGAAGTTTCCGACGCGTGTGTTCGCCCCGAGAACTGCTTGTTGACGTAAATGCGCGAATGGACCGACTTGCGCTGCTGGACCAATTTTGCTGTCCGTGACGACGGATTGACGAACAATGGCACCATCTGCCACTTCACTGTTACGGATATCCGAGTTCGGACCAATCGTACATTCTGAACCAATGACCGTCTGACCGAGTAATTGCGTTCCCGGATAAAGAACAGTATCTGAACCAATCGTGACATCCGGTCCGATATACGTCGAAGACGGATCAACGAACGTGACACCTTGACGCATCCAGTACTCGTTCGTCCGCTTGCGCATCGATGTTTCCGCTTGCGCAAGTGCGACGCGATCGTTGACACCAATTGTCTCTTCGAACGTAGGTGCCGCATACGCTGCGATTGTTTCGCCTGCTGCCTTTGCAATCTCAATCACGTCTGGTAAGTAATACTCACCTTGCGCGTTATCGTTCTTGACCTGCTTCAGCGTCGCGAACAACATCTCATTATCAAAGACATACGTACCAGTATTGATTTCACGAATCGCGAGTTCTTCTGCATTCGCATCCTTATGCTCGACGATTTTCGAGACGTTTCCGTCTTCACCGCGTACGATTCGTCCGTAACCAGTCGGATCGTCAGCGAGTGCCGTCAAGACAGTCACTTTTGCGTTCGTCTCCGTATGATGTTGTAACAATGAAGCTAATGTCTCGCTCGTCAAGAGCGGTGTATCGCCGCAGACGACGAGTGTCGCTCCCTGTTCGTTCCCAAGTACGGGTTCTGCCATTTGAACAGCATGTCCTGTGCCAAGCTGCTCACTTTGAAGTGCGTATTCCACCGATGTGCCAAGCACTTCTTTGACGGATTCCGCACCGTGACCGACGATGACGACCTGTCGCTTGACGCCGAGCGTCGCTAATTGATCGACGACGTGCTGTACCATAGGTTTCCCAGCGACTGGGTGAAGTACTTTGTAAAGCTTCGATTTCATCCGAGTTCCTTTACCCGCTGCTAGAATTACCGCGAAATGATTCATCCTTGTCGCTCCTCCACGTAAATTAGTGTTGATTTCGTTCTGAAATAGTACACTCGTTCCAACTATAACGAAAACGGCACCGTTATTCAATGATGGGACGAAGCGGAATCGAGGAAAAAACGAGAAAAAAGACAGCTTTTCCCAAGAAGAGAAAAGCTGTCTTTTTCCTTATACTTGATCTGTCGTTTGAACAGAAGCGACTTCGTAACCGATGCCTTCTTCTTGTTCCTCACGTGCCGCATAAGCTTCGAGTACTGAATCTTCGACCTTTTTTCGCATTAATGCATTGATTGGATGAGCGACATCCCGGAAGATACCTTCTTGCGTTCGTTTGCTTGGCATGGCGACGAAGAGACCACTATTCCCTTCGATGACACGCAAATCATGTACCACGAATTCGTGGTCGAGCGTAATAGAGGCAAGTGCTTTCATTCGACCCTCTGCCACGACGCGACGAATTTTAACGTCCGTAACGTTCATTTTGTCCGCACCCCTTTAACCGTTGTCACAACTCTTCGTTGTCTACTTCTACTTACGGCTTAAAACAAATAAAGGTTTAGTCTTTCCCAATCTTTTTACGCATAATTTCCAAAAGTTTGATAATTACAGTATAGTTACAATCCATGCGGCTGTCAATTTCAGGTAGTCTCGGCTTCCGAGAAATAGTGATCGACGTTTCCACGCTTGACTTGGATTTGACCGAGATCGACGTCGACGTCCGCTAATTTCATTAAACTGACGTATTCGTTGACCATCTTCTTCTCAGCACCCTCTGCCTCGATCAAGACCCCAACACCTGCAACCTTTGCTTCGAACTCGCTCAAGAGACTCATCATTCCACGAATCGTTCCGCCAGCTTTCATGAAGTCATCGATCAATAAGACGTTCGCTCCACGCGGCAAGCTCCGACGCGCAAGTGCCATCGTCCGGATCGCTTTTGAAGACCCTGAGACATAGTTGATGCTGACTGTTGATCCTTCCGTGACACGACTATCTGAACGCACGATGACGAACGGCACACCCAGTTGCTCAGCGACCGCATAAGCAAGCGGAATCCCTTTCGTCGCGATCGTCATGACGACATCAACTTTCTTTTGGCTAAAGACAGATGCAAACACTTGCCCCATTTGTTTGACCATCTTCGGATCCCCGAGTAAGTCCGTCAAATAGAGATATCCCCCCGGTAACAGTCGATCTGGACGTGCGACACGTTCACATAGATCATCGATGAACGGTAACGCCTTCTTACTGCTCCACGTCGGGATGAACATGACGCCACCCGCAGCACCTGGTACCGTGACGAGACGACCCGTTCCCTCATGTTCTAACATCTCGCTGACGATATCTAAATCTTCACTGATCGACGATTTCGCCGATTTGTAGCGTTCTGCAAAAATCGTCAATGAGACGAGATGATGGGGATGGTCAAGCAAGTACCGCGTCATGTCGACCAATCGACCACTTCTCCGAATTTTCATTTGTTTTGTTCCACCTCTCCGTAATTCCGAATATTCAATAGTGAATATATCATTTTCATACGGATATTATCAATGGTTTTCGCCTAAAAGACGAACGACGTAGACTTCGTTACAAAAGCCACGTAATCCATTATAGAGACGTTGTGCCCGATTCTCGTGTTCCGTCAACGCAAAGACTGTCGGACCACTTCCGCTCATCAAGACGCCTTCTGCGCCACAACTCGTCATGAATTCCTTGATCTGCTCGACTTCCGGGTGCATCGGCAACGTGACCGATTCGAGAACGTTCCCGAGTGACTGGCAAATGCCTTGGAAATCTTGCGCCTTCACCGCATCGATCATCGCTTCGACGTTCGGACGTTTTGCCGTGTTCAAGTCGAGAGCACCATAGACGTCAGCCGTCGAGACACCAATCGTCGGTTTGGCAAGAACGACCCAGCATGGTGGTGGTGAGACAAGTTTTTCTAGCTTCTCTCCGCGACCTGTTGCAATCGCTGTTCCACCCATGACACAAAACGGAACATCAGATCCAACCGCTGCGCCAACTTCCGCCAACTCTTCAAGCGTCAAGCCGAGTTGCCATAACTCATTCAAACCGCGTAACGTCGCTGCCGCGTCACTGGAACCACCAGCAAGTCCCGCTGCGACCGGGATGTGTTTCTCTAAAAAGATTTCGACCCCCGTCTTGACGTCGTATTTTTCTTTTAAGATCGCTGCTGCTTTATACGCAAGATTACGTTCGTCGTTTGGAACGTAAGCATGCTGGGCATTCATGCGAATTTCTCCTGACGGCAGCTCCGTCAATTCTAGACGGTCTGCCAAATCGACTGTCGTCATCACCATATGTACATCGTGATAGCCGTCCGGGCGCTTTGCCGTCGCATCCAGGACTAGGTTGATCTTGGCCGGAGCCTTTACAATAATCGTCATCGTGCCGTTCCTCCTCTAGTTCGTTTCCTGTAGGAATTGTATCAACCTTTCCACAAAAAAAGAAGCGAACATTTTGTCCGCTTCGGAAGGTAAGTTTACGAATTCGCAAATTCGATTTGTACGGAGTCTGTTAGCACGTCGGCGTAGCTATAAGAAACTCGCTCGACATTGTGGCGCTCTGCGTCTAGCTTGACTACAAACACCGAAGGATACGTCTCAACGAGCGTTCCGATTCGGGTTACGACCTTTTTACGACCGCCGCTTGCTTTTAGCGTCAGTCTTTCACCAACATGTGTTTCGAAAACATGTCTGATTTCGTTCAACGTCTTTGGCATACGCTTCACCTCACTAATATTTATTATAGCATATTAAATAAATATTAGAAAGGGGAAATATTATATCTGTTCTAATCGTATCCGTCAACGTTTTTTAATTGGCAAAAGTGCATCCGCTAACTGTGCGAATTCCTGCAGGCTGAGCGTTTCTCCGCGACGACGTGGTTCGATTCCAGCTTCTAACAATGCCGCTTCGACCGCCGCCTTTTCTGTCTTCCCAAAGTGTGTCGTCAAGTTGTTCAGAATCGTTTTCCGACGTTGTGCAAAACTTGCTCGGACGATTTCGAAGAAGAGGGCCTCATCTTGCGTCTGTACCGCTGGCTCTTTTCGAATGTTCAAACGGATGACAGCTGAATCAACGTTTGGTGCTGGGATGAAGACTTGTTTTGGAACCGTGAAGCAGACTTCAGCTTCCGCATAATACTGAATCGCGATCGATAGAGAACCGTATGCTTTCGTGCCCGGTTTTGCACCGATTCGTTCAGCGACTTCCTTTTGAATCATCATGACGAGCGTCCGAAACGGTGCTTTCGCTTCGAGAATCCGCATGATGATCGGTGTCGTGACGTAATACGGGAGGTTCGCGACGACGGCAATGTCAGTGATGCCTTCTTGCGTGAACTCTTCTGCGACGATCGTCGAAAGATCCAGTTCAAGGGCATCACCGTGAATGACCTTCGTATGAGGATACGGTGAAAGTGTATCGTCAAGAATCGGTAATAGACGCTGATCGATTTCAAGAGCGACGACTTTTTTCGCCTGTTTCGCCGATTGTTCCGTCAATGAGCCGATTCCTGGTCCGATCTCGAGTACGCCGCTCTCCGGCGTTAATCCAGCTGCTCCGACGATGTTTCCTAATACGTTTAAATCGATTAAAAAATTTTGTCCTAACGATTTTTTAAACGAAAAGCCATGTTTCGCTAAAATTTCCTTCGTCCGGTGCAATGTAGCAATGTCTTTCAAACTTCTTCCTCCTCTAATTGTTTCAAAGCCGCTTCCCATTCTGCCCGCGTGATCCGGATTGATGCGACGCGTTTGACAAGTTGTTTGGCATTTGGTTCACCAATCGCAAGAATCTGACCGAGACGACGACGGCGGATCGAGGCTGCTGGTCCACCAATCAAATCAGCTGCCAGAATCATCTCACGTGTCACTTCAGCAACCGGTGCTTCTTCCGTCTCATAGACAGCAGCGAGCGCTTCTTCGATTGCGGCAGGTGAGGCATGCTCCACACCGATTTTGCCTCGCTTGTCTTTTGCTTGAGCACGCGGAAGATAAGCATGTTTACAGCCTGGTACGCGTTCATTGATTCGAGCACGGATACGATCTCCTGGAAAATCAGGATCCGTGAAAATGATGACACCGCGCCGTTCCAGCGCCTTCTCGATGCGTTGCATCGTTTGTTCGTTGACGGCTGAGCCGTTCGTTTCAATTGTATCGACATCAAAGACTTCTTGTAATCGTGTCGTATCATCCCGTCCTTCGACGACGATGACTTCTTTTAAGCGTTTCCGCATGATCTCTCCACCTTCTTCAAACACTCTCGTAATTGTACCTGTTTCCACGAAAAAAACAAGGAAGCGTCACGTGTCCGCTTCCGTTGCACTAGGAATGACCCAGACTTGCAGTTGTTTTCGACCGAACGTCTTCGCTTTTTGTTCTCCGTCGACCAAGACATCAATCTTATTGCCTTTGATGGCGCCACCGGTATCGAGGGCGATCGCAAGCCCCACTCCTTTGACGTAGACCTTCGTACCAAGCGGAATGACCTTCGGATCAACCGCGATAATCGGCATCCCTTGATAGGTGATCGTATCTGTCACGTCATACCCGGTCGCTGTCAAGGCGCGACCGTTATACAAACGACTGCCGTTTGAAGCTGGATCGTTCGTATACGCTGTCGCTTCGACCATCAAGCTCTTCGCACTTGCAAAATCAAGATCCGTATCGGCCTTCGGTGTTTCAGCTAACGGATTCGTCGCCTGTTCTTCGTTGAAGACAGGCGCTTCGACGGGTGTCTCGACCGGTTTGGTTCCGACTTTGACGACTTGTTTGACGGGTGTCTGCGTCACTTGATCACCAATCAGTTTTTTCTCTTTGCTCAAACCGTTAGCAAGCGTCAATTGATACTTTTTCGTTCGGACACCTGGACGACCAGATGCCGTCACGAGTTGTTCGCCTTCCGGTAAAGTTGGGTCCTCGACTTCTTCGATTTCAAACGGAACGAGCTGTTCCTGCGTCAACGTTGCACGACGTGTCGTGTTGACCGTAATCAACGTCCCTTCCGTCACGCGGGTGTCGGGATCTGGAGCGACCCGATCTTCTTTTTGCAAGCGAATTCCTTCTCGCGCTAACAATTCCCGGACCGACGTCTCATATGTGTAGAGTTGTCGGGCTTTTCCACCGACGACAAGATCAACAGGAAAAGCTTCTCGGTATCGCACCGTCATACCACTCTTCAGAACAGCGTCAGAGGACGGATAGATATCATCCGTCTCCGCTTTCTTGATACCACGTTCTGCCAGCAAATCCTTCACTTGGCGCGCCTGCGTCCGAACACGACGGGATTCACCATAGCCCATGATCAGTGTGATCTCTTTCGCACGCTGAATGACGATCAACCGTTTTTCTGGTAAATCAGCACTGAGCGCTGGTTCGATGATGTCATTCGTTCGCGTCGTGATGCCTGCTTCTTTAAGTACGCCATAAACGGAATCGGCTGTCGTTTCAATTTGCTGCTCTTGTCCATCAATCAAGACGGTCACGGTTTGTGGATGATCCATCATTCCATAGATGAGTGCAGCAACAAGTAAGAGGCTGAATCCAATCGTAGTAAACGTCAACGAACGCATCATGGCAAGCGGAAGATCCGTTTGGCATTTTCGGTCGTTGCTGCTTCCACGTCGGCATACATCATGCCACGGAGCTGCGCAATCTCTTCAGCGACGAACCGGACGTAAGCGGGTTCGTTGCGTTTCCCGCGGTGTGGCGTCGGTGTCAGATACGGACAATCCGTCTCGACGAGTAGACGATCGAGCGGGACTTCCTGCGCAACACGCTTCGGCATCTTCGCATTCTTGAACGTGACGGGACCTCCGAGTGAAATATAGAAGTTCATCGCCAGGCAGCGTGGTAATAATTCAGCACTCATGCTGTAGCTATGCAGAATCCCACCGACTTCTTTCGCATCTTCTTCTTCAAGAATCCGTAATGTATCTTCTGTCGCTTCCCGGTTATGGATGACGATCGGCTTCTTTTTCTGCTTCGCAAGCCGGATTTGTTTACGAAAAGCTTCCTGCTGCACATCTTTCGGTGACGTATCCCAGTGATAGTCGAGTCCGATTTCTCCAAGCGCAACGACTTTTTCGTGATCCATCAACCGTTCGACCTTTTGGTACGCTTCCTCATCAAAATCAATCGAGTCGACGGGATGCCACCCGATGACCGCATAAAGATCATCGTACGCTTCGACGAGTTCCATCGCACGATCAATCGTCTTATGATCAAATCCGACGACGATCATCGGTGAGACACCGTTCGCGCGTGCCCGCTCAATCGTCTCATGGACGTCGTCCGCGAATTGGTCTGCATTTAAGTGAGTGTGTGTATCGATTAACATAGCTGTTCGACTCCTTCTTTAAAAAAATGCCTGTGACATGGAGTCCACAGGCATCGGTTTTATTTTACGCTTGCGCCGTTCGCCATCGTTGACGGAACCGTCGCCAGTTCAAGTTTTCCTGCTTTTTCAGCAGCAAGGACCATTCCTTGTGAGAGTTCGCCACGTAACGTGACCGGTTTTAAGTTCGCCACGACGATGACTTTTCGTCCGACTAAATCTTCCGGCTCATACCACTGAGCGATACCAGAGACGATTTGGCGTGTTTCTTTACCCATATCGACTTGTAACTTCAATAGTTTTTTCGCCTTTTTGATTTTTTCAGCCGTCACGACTTCACCGACACGGAGTTCGATTTGGTCAAAGACATCGATTGTCGTTTCTGGACGAATATCTTCGTCTTCTTCTTCAACTTCCTCTTCCTCAACACGTGCTGCAGAAGCTTGGCGCATCATGTCGACGATTGCTTCGACTTCTTCTTTGACGTCGAGACGTGGGAAGATCGGTGTCGCTGTATCGACTTTTGTTCCTGGTGTGATATCTGCGAATTTCTCGAGCGCTGCCCAGTCCATCGCTTGTCCAGAGAGACCCAGTTGCGCGAAGATCTCTTTTGGTGAACGCGTCATGAACGGTTGCAACATGATCGCCACGTGACGCAAGACGCCAACGAGATGCACCATGACAGAACCGAGTTCCGCCGTTTTGGATTCGTCTTTTGCAAGCACCCACGGTTGTGTCTCATCGATGTATTTGTTGGCACGGCTGATCAATTGCCAAATGTTCGACAGTACGACAGAGAATTCCATGTGTTCCATCGATGCTTCGACTTTCGTGACCGTTTCTTTTGCAAGATCCGACAGTGTCGCATCAAACGGTGTCACGTTACCTGTATAGGCTGGGATCTCACCATCAAAGTATTTCGTGACCATCGCGATCGTCCGGTTGAGTAAGTTCCCGAGATCGTTCGCCAAATCGTAGTTCATCCGCTCAACGAATGCTTCAGGTGTGAACATACCGTCCGAACCGAATGGCACTTCCCGTAAGAGGTAATAACGAAGGGCGTCGAGACCGTAGCGATCCGTCAACGGAATCGGATCGACGACGTTTCCTTTTGATTTCGACATTTTTCCGTCTTTCATCAACAACCAACCATGTGCGAAGACTTTCTTCGGTAATGGGAGGTCAAGCGCCATCAAGAGTGCCGGCCAGATGATCGTGTGGAAACGAACGATTTCTTTTCCGACGAGATGGACATCTGCTGGCCAGTACTTATCGAAGTTACCGTGATCGTCCGTACCGTAACCGAGTGACGAGATGTAATTCGTCAACGCATCGATCCAGACGTAGACGACGTGTTTTGGATTCGACGGGACTTGTACACCCCAGTTGAATGTCGTCCGTGAGACCGCTAAGTCTTGAAGACCTGGTTTAATGAAGTTATTGATCATTTCGTGTTTACGTGATTCTGGCAAGATGAATGACGGATTCGCCTCAAAGTACTCAAGCAGACGGTCCGCGTACTTACTGATCCGGAAGAAGTAACATTCTTCGCGAACGAGCTCGACCGGGTGTCCACTGTCAGGGCTCTTCCCGTCGACGAGTTGTGATTCCGTATAGTACGTCTCATCCGGAATCGAATACCAACCTTCGTATTCACCTAAATAGATATCGCCTGATTCAAGAAGTGTCTCGAACACTTTTTCGACGACTTTCTTGTGACGTGGTTCTGTCGTCCGGATATAATCATCGTACGAAATGTCGAGACGATCCCATAAGACTTTAATCTGTTCGACGACACCGTCGACGAATGCCTGTTCCGAAATCCCTGCTTCTGCTGCTTTTTCCTGGATCTTTTGACCATGCTCATCGCTACCAGTCAAATACCGGACATCAAATCCTTGAAGTCGTTTGTACCGTGCCATCGCATCTCCAGCCACCGTCGTGTACGCGTGACCGATATGTAGTTTTGCACTTGGGTAATAAATCGGGGTCGTGATATAAAATGTCTTTGCCATGTTATTCCTCCGTTCTCTGATTTCCATCTTCATTATAGGCTATTATACGCTGTTACGGGACTGATGTCGAAACTCACTTTTTGTCGAATCAAAACATTTTTTGACATCAGACATCAAATTACAAAAAAACACACTCTATAGTTTCATTTCCTTTAAAAAGGGAAAATGTATTAATAAATCGTTTCAAATATGGTGTTTTTGAGAAATAAATGACATTTTGATTTCAAGCTATTCAGATTGGTTGACTACTTTTGGAAAGTCTAGTATTCTACATTCTATAGAAACGATGTCGAATTTTGACGATTTTTCAAAAGAAAAAGAGATCCATGACATCAAAGGAGGAACAACAAAATGAAATCAACAGGTATTGTACGTAAGGTAGACGAGCTCGGTCGTGTCGTAATTCCAATCGAATTACGCCGTACACTTCAAATTGCAGAAAAGGATGCCCTCGAGATCTATGTCGACAACGAACAGATCATCCTTAAAAAATATAAACCAAACATGACTTGCCAAGTAACAGGAGAAGTATCAGAAGATAACTTCAAATTGGCTGATGGTAAATTGATTCTTTCACCAGATGGCGCACAACGCGTTCTCGTTGAATTAAAAGATTTCCTCGATCGTCATTACGCAAGCAACGAGTAAACAAAAAAGGAAGCTCCTGACGGGGCTTCCTTTTTTTAATCTGCTTCGTGAAACGCAAGATACAGCTCCTGACGATCCAGTCCCCGTTCCTTGGCGACACGCTTCAACGCTGCATTCGGCTTTTCGCCTTCTTCGATATACCGACGGATTTGCTCGAGTGGATCACTGTCTTGAATGACCGCATCAGGTCGTTCTTCATTTGACCCTTCGACAAGAACGACGAACTCACCTCGAACGTCTTCTGCTGCCCAAGCACGTAATTCACTCACGCTCCCCCGAATGTATTCCTCATACCGTTTCGTTAGTTCCCGGGCTAACGTCACCTGACGATCACCGAGTACTTCCTCGATCCCTTGCAACATCTCTTTCAAACGATGTGGTGCTTCATAAAAGACGAGCGTTCCGGTTTCGTATTTCAATTGCTCCAACGCTTCGCGACGCTCTTTTTTCTTCCGTGGCAAAAAGCCGTAATATAAAAAGCGTTCCGTCGATAATCCGGACGCGACAAGAGCGGTCAATGCAGCGTTCGCACCCGGAAGAACGATGACAGGGATGTCTGCTGCAATCGCTTGGCGAATCAGATCGCTTCCCGGGTCCGAGATGCCAGGCATACCAGCGTCGGAGACGAGGGCAATTTGTTTTCCTGCCTCTAAATCAGCGAGGAGTCGTTCGCCGCTTGTTTGTTTATTGTGTTCATGGTAACTGACAAGCTTCGACTCAATCGAAAAGTGTCGAAACAGTTTCATCGTCTGCCGCGTATCTTCTGCTGCGACGATATCGGATTCCTGTAAGATCCGTACTGCCCGATATGTCATGTCTTCTAAATTGCCGATTGGTGTCGGGACGATATAGAGACCGGCTCCTTGCTGTTGATAGCTACTCGTCGCTTTCATGAGGTTCCTCCTTGAATCAACCGTTCTTTTTGTGAACGGGTTAATTGTTTAATCGCATATTCCCGCTTCATTGCCTCTGACTTCGTCGCAAAAGCTTCCTGATGAACGAGGACGACCGGTAGACGGGCACGTGTATACTTCGCACCCTTACCTGCGTTATGTGTCGCGATGCGTTGCGTGACGTCTACCGCGTAACCCGTATAATACGTATCATCTTGGCAACGAACGATATAGACTGCATGCTCAGACATCGAACAGTTCCTTCATCTGAGCCGCATACGAGTTGTCCGCCTCATAGACGATGAATGGGGGGAGCACCTTCAGTCCAGGTTTTGCATCCTTGATCCCCTCAATCAAGAGCATGTTTGCTTCCTTCCCTGCTTTCGGATAAATCAGCTGCATCCGTTTCGGTTCCAAGCGATACGTCCGCATCAAGGTGACGATATCGAGCAGTCGTTCCGGTCGATGAACGAACGCTGCTTTTCCGCCTTGTTTCAACAAATCAGATGCACCTCGAATACAGTCTTCAAGGGTACAGAGGACTTCGTGCCTTGCAATCGTATAATGTTCACTTTGGTTTTGGTTCGATGTCTCATTTGCTAAAAAATATGGCGGATTGCAGGTGACAGCATCATAGATGCCGTATCCAAGACGCGCTCCCGCCTCTTTGACGTCCCCTTCAATCATCTCAATCCGGTCGTTCAGTTCATTCAAGGTGACGCTCCGTCGTGCCATCTCCGCTAGTCGTGGCTGGATTTCAAGACCCGTGATCTGCCCTTTCGTCCGGTAGGATAAAAAGAGTGGAATTGCACCGTTTCCTGAACAGAGATCGGCAATCCGTCCCTGTTGAATCGGGACCCACGCAAATCGTGCGAGCAGTGCCGCGTCAAGTGAATACGAGAAGACGGATGGACTTTGAATGATTTTCCCTTCCTGTCCTAAGAGATAATCAAGTCGTTCGTCTGGTAATAGTTCAAACATGTCGTGCCTTCCTTTCCGAAAAAAAGACTGACTCATGTAGAAGTCAGCCTCTCAATGTTTCGTTAACATGGATAAGCAAAAGAGACAATCGCCGTCTTTTCGTACTTGTCCATAATGCAAGTTACAGATGTGGAACCCTTCCTGGTACAATCGCCCGAGATTATCGTAGCCCGCACCGACGCCTGCTTCCGCTTCTTCCGCTTCCGTGACCGGCTGTTGTTCATCGCGTTCGACTTTTTCTCGAAGATGATGATTCTCCAGGTACAGATGTTGGTTCTCTTCCATCATGTAAGCCAGCTGATCCTTTAACACGCTCAGATGCTCAGTCAGCAAATGAATCTGTTGCTCAATCGCATCGACACGCGTAATGATTTCTTTTTTATCGACTCTCTCCACGCGTATGCACCCCGTTATTCTTTTGGTCGTTTTGGTTTTACGGCACCAACGGATAATAGTTCTTCCATTGAATACGTCAAGACGCGGGAACGATCCTTCAGTTCGATTTGAACGACTTGATCGAGGATGTTCAAACCAACGACGCGTCCTTCGCCTTCAGGTACTGTCAAACGTTTTCCGTAGTCCGGCAAATCACGGCGCATTTCTTCATACGTATCGTTCTCGTATTTCAGGCAGCACATCAAACGACCACATACTCCTGAAATCTTCGTCGGATTCAACGACAGGTTTTGATCTTTTGCCATCTTGATCGAAACCGGTTCGAACTCACCGAGGAAAGATGAACAACATAAGACACGACCACACGGACCGATGCCTCCCAGTAACTTCGCTTCATCCCGAACACCGATTTGACGGAGTTCGATACGCGTCCGGAAGACCGCCGCTAAATCTTTGACGAGCTCACGGAAGTCAACACGTCCTTCTGCCGTGAAGTAGAAGATGACCTTATTGCGATCAAACGTGTACTCGACATCGACCAATTTCATATCGAGTTTATGTTCACGGATTTTTTCGACACATACCGCATGCGCATCAAGCGCTGCGACTTTATTTTCGCGGACGATCATTGCATCCTTATCGTCAGCAATCCGAAGAATGGATTTCAGTGGCAACACCACATCTTCTTCGTCCATTTGTTTATCGGCGATGACCACTTCGCCATATTCAATGCCCCGTACCGTCTCAACGATGACTGCTTGTCCTCGTGATAATGACTCTTGTCCAGGTGCAAAATAATAAATTTTGCCCGCTTCTTTAAAGCGAACGCCTACTACTTCTAGCATGTCGCTCTACCCTTTCTGTAAGTCAAACATGAGACGCTCAACTGTTAATTGGGGATTAACATTCGCTTCGACCCGTCTTACTGCGGCAAGCACAGCTTGCAACCAGCGGGTGATCGTCGTCTGGCTCTTGGACCCCATCTGTTCAAGTTGGGGTTTACTATTCGTATAGGTCATACCTTCCCACGCCGGATTCAGTTTCAGACGTAAGACATCCTCGAAGAAACAAGTGACGAGTTCAAGACCGATTCGGACATCCTGACGGTTTTTGAATTGTCCCATCCATTTCTCTTGTACGAACAGTGGTAAATCAGCCGGACGATTCGCTAATTCCTCCATCAATTGTAACACTGACGCTCGCGCATTTACAAACCAGTCTTCGAGTAATGCTTCTTCTGCATCCTCGACTTTTGGATAGACACGCGCTGCCAATTGCGTCAACTCGTGGTCCCGTCCCGTTTTTTCAGATAAAACCTCGCCAATCATTTGACGATCCGCCGGACGAAAACTTAATAACTGTCCCCGCGATCGAATCGTCGGTAAAAGGAGCTGGGGTTGATTCGTCAACAATAAAGCCACTTTTCCTTCTCCTGGTTCCTCAAAGAACTTCAGCAAACTGTTTGCTGCTTGGGGAGTCATCTTATGGGACTGGGTAATGACATAAATCTGACGATCACCTTCAAGTCCTCGGAGTGAGAGATCATGCATCAATTGTTGAATCTGTTCTTTTTTGATGGTCGCGCCATCTGGTTCGATTTCATAATAATCGACCAAGTTGCCACTTTCCATCCGCCGACAGCTACGACAGACACCACACGGCTCCACATCGACCGGTGCCTCACAAAAAAGGCTTTTCGCGAACAAGTGAGCCGCTTCAAGTAGAAGCGGCTCATAGTCTCCGGTGAAGATATAAGCGTGATTGATTCGATCGTTCCGTAACGAATTTTGAAGAATCGTCGAAATGACCGATTGTGTCTGTTCCAGTTCATGAAACGTCTGCATCAGAATTGATGAAACCCTTCGATTGGCAAGACGAAGACCGTTGCCCCGCCTACCTGGACTTCAACGGGATACGGGATATAAGAATCGGCATGACCACCCATTGGTGAGATTGGAGAAACCATCTGTTCGCGACTTGAACAGTTCTTTTTGATCAATCGCAACAAATCATCGAGACGCTCACTCTGTACACCAATCATGAACGTCGTGTTCCCCTCTTTAAGAAAACCACCTGTCGTTGCCAGTTTCGTTGCTCGGAAATCATGCTCGACAAGTGCTTCCGCCAAACGTAAGCTATCTTTATCTTGAACGATCGTAATGACCATTTTCATGAGAATCTCTCCTTTTCTTCTAAATAGGTAATGACATCTTCCACTAAGTCCTGATGAATCGCTTCAATCGATCGATTGGCCCGTACGATCTGCACCCGTTCCGGATCCGATGCTGCAATCTGTTGGAAACCTTCATAGACGCGGGCACGAAACGCATCATCTCGCTGCTCGATTCGATCAAGTGCTCCCCGGTCCATCATTCGTTTTTTAGAATCCGTTACCGTTAAATCAAATAAATACGTTCGGTCTGGCGCTAACCCACCTGTTGCAGAATCATTGATTTGACGCACGAGATCAATCGGATGTCCGAGACCATACCCTTGATACGCAAGTGACGCATCAACGAATCGGTCACATAAAACTATTGTGCCTGCCTCTAACGCCGGTCGAATCAATTCCTCGACATGCTGTGCACGAGACGCTGCATACAGCAGAATTTCCGTCATCTCTTTCATCTCTTCAAAATCAGGATTCAAAATCAACGAACGAATTTCGTTTCCAACGCGTGTGCCACCTGGCTCGCGGGTCGTCATGACGTTATAGCCCTTTTCTTTTAACACATCGCCAAGCAATTGTAGTTGTGTCGTTTTACCGGCACCATCTGGTCCTTCGACAGTAATGAACGTACCTTTCATTCTTCAAACCCTTCCTCTATGACGCGTAACGCTCCTCGTTGCAATTGTTCGCCCCCTTGCAAATGAACGGCTACGGTTTGATAATATCGTAAACGTAGTACCTGTTCCGCCGTAATGCGTTCGCCTCTGACGATCAACGGAATGCCTGGCGGGTATGGAATAATCGTTTCGAGTGAAACATGACCGATACACTCATCCAGCTGACGGAACATACCTGTTGCTTGTTCTAACTGTTCATAAGAACAAGCTAAAGCAGATACCTGTATTTTACCCATAATTGGTTGCTCGATATACCTTTTCAAAGGAATTCCTTCTGATTTCATCATTTGAATGGCTCGTTCGACACGGTGGACCCAGTCATTCTGCTCAGACTTTGTTAGCGGACGAAGTGGCAAAATACAGACGACGTGATCTCCTAGAGCAAATTCCGCATCGAGTTGAACAGCTCGTAACGCGTGCAACAACGCATCTCCTGAATATCCCTCATACGTTAATGTCATCCGCGACCAATCATCGAATCGCAGAACCGTCATATGATCGAACCGTTGAAGTGCTTCGATGAATACATCATGACTAGCTTGCACATCTGACATCCCTTTAACTGTCCATTGTTCACGATAGGAACGGGCGTAATCTAATGAAGCCAGGAGTAAATATGAAGGACTCGAAGTCTGAAACGCTTGAAGCGCTCGCTGTAACTTCCTTCTCATCTTTTCTGAAAATCGCTCATGCATCCATGCTCCCATTGTCAGTGCTGGAAGTGTTTTATGAGCAGACTGAACAACAGCGGTTGCTCCTAATTCAAATGCAGAGCGTACACCAAATGCTTCACCGAAGTGTGCGCCATGTGCTTCATCCACTAATAAAGGGAGTTCGTGCGACGCTGTGAGCTGAACGAGTGACGTGATATCAGCTGCTTCCCCGTAATAGGTCGGTGAAGTGATAAACACACCGACTCCTCCTGGATATTTCGTAAACGCTTCCTTTAATGTTTCACGTGAAACATGTCCACTGATTCCCGTTTCCTTATGGATGTCTGGTTCAAGAAAGATCGGTTCGATTCCTAACCATTCTAGTGCATTAAACACGGATTTATGCGAATTACGCTGTACATAAACACGCTCTCCTCTTGCTGCTGTAGCGGCAAGCATCGCCCAGTTTCCAACGGTCGAACCATTCACAAGGAAATGACTCGCTTTTGCACCGTAGACTTTTTGCAACAAAGCTATCGCGTCAGCAATAGCCTCTTCCGGATGATGAAAATCATCTAGACCAGGTAATTCTGTGACGTCCCATTTAAAGAAGTCAGGAAGAGGCGTCAATGTCCCATTCTTATGACCAGGAACATGCCATGAGATGGGCGATCGATCTAAATGACGTTGAAGTGCATGTACAATAGGAAGTTCGTGTTTCATGAAAAAACTCCTTTTCCTCTAAAATGATTACACAAAAAG
>NZ_MPSZ01000014.1 GCF_001939065.1 Exiguobacterium indicum HHS 31
GTTTTTTGGTATTTTTATAGGTTCTTCGCTTTGAATGTGTCTCCACCTTCGATCGTGCCGTTATCAAAGCCTTTTTGGAACCAACGTTCTCGTTGCGCTGATGTGCCGTGGGTGAAACTCTCCGGTACGACATATCCTTGTCCCTTCTCTTGTAACGTATCATCCCCGACAGCATTCGCTGCCGTCAACGCTTCTTCAAGATCGCCTTCTTCGAGCAAGTTTTCGCCTTGCGCATGATGCGCCCAGACGCCGGCATAATAATCGGCCTGTAGTTCGAATCGAACGAGGTACTTGTTGAACTTCTCCTCACTCATTTTCTCTCGAAGGGGCATGATCTCATCCGACTTTCCGAGTAACGTCTGGACGTGGTGTCCGACCTCGTGCGCAATGACATAAGCCATCGCAAAATCGCCCGGTGCCCCGTACTTCGTCTGCAGTTCATCATAAAAGCTTAAATCAATGTATAATTTCTGATCGCCGGGACAATAAAAGGGACCGACGGACTTCCCTGCTTGTCCGCAAGCCGAACTGACTTGATCCGTATATAAGACGAGCTTCGGTTCTTTATAGGTCTTACCATCCTCTTTGAATTCCTTCGTCCAGACCCGTTCCGTATCCGCTAAGACGACAGAGACGAAATCCGCTGCTTCTTTTTCCTGTGCTGTTTCTTCGTACGTCGTATTTTGCTGATCCTCACCGGTTAAGTCTCCGAGTAACTCAGCTGGATTACCGCCCATCAAGGTGATGACGATCAGCAGGATGATTCCGACACCACCACCGATGCCGGCGATTCCTTTCCCACCCATTCCTCGCCGATCCTCAACGTTTGAACTCCGTTCTCTTCCCTTCCATTTCATGCGCTTTCCTCCTACTCGTTTCGTTGTAGGTCTTTACCCGAAAGCATTCGTCCGTAACGCTCCGTCTTAGGATGGACGTTCCTTCTCGTATTCATTGCTAAAATAAGTACATCCATTTCTAGGAATATCGCCCTCCTGTAGAGAAGAAGTTCAGCACGGATTTTCGCAGAAAGGAGTTGTCCGATGCACTCGTTCCGTCAACACCTCAAGAACTTCATGCATACGTACCGTAAGGACATCCTTGTCCTATCTGGTATGTTTGTATTCATCCTAATTTATAGCTTTCCGTTGTTTCGTTCCGGTATGGTGACGTTTAGCGATCTATCCTTCGGACTATCCTCCCATCGCTACTTAGAAGAAATTTATGGGGCTTGGAACAACCGCTGGAGCACGACGACGCTTCTGAATGTCGCACGATTGCTCTACATCCTACCGTTTTATGTACTCAGTCTATTGTTTGGCTCATCCGGTCCCGTCTTGATCAAGTCATTCATCATCGGACTGTTGACGATCTCTGCTTTATCGATGTTCGCTTTTACGAAACGGCTCCACTCGGTTTATGTCTCGAAGCACTTTTCTTATCTCTCACTGATTGCCTTTGCGATTGCCGCGTTGTTTTATGCCTTGAACCCGTGGGTGATTACGCGGATTCAACATATCTATTTATTATGTGGCTATTCCGTCTTCCCTTACGCTTTGATGTTGTTCTTCAACATCTTCGACCCGAAGTTTCGGGAACAGCTCGATCCTGGTTTCCGTTTGTCTGATCGATTGAGTCGACGGACATGGATTGATATCACCGGACTATCGATCGTCTTTGCCTTCATGGCGGCGGGGATCCATTATTTCTTCTTCTCGCTGATCTATATGGGAATCATGGTCGGACTCATTTTCCTAAAGACAAGTTGGACGCGTCGCAAAGAACGGATTTGGTCGTCGTTACTATGGTTTTATGCTCGGGCGACTTGTGCGTTTGGTCTCGTTTTTCTACTATTCAATGGATATTGGTTCTTGATGTACGTCGGCTCGATCCTGACTGGATCACAAGCTTCACAACACAATATCAATGTCTCTGATACGTTGATGTTGTTCAGCCGACACTCGAGCTGGACGAACGTTTTATTTTTAACGAGCTACTGGTGGCCGATGTTTGATTTGACTACGTTACCGCTGACGTTTTGGATTGCTGGCGCGATTACACTTTTACTCATCTTGCTAGGAGCCGTCGTCGCGTATCGGCAACCGATCCATCTGTTCTTTAGTCTGCTTGCGATTCCGCTGATCGTCTTTGCGACCGGTACCCATGAACAAGTTGCCGATGCGTTTGTCCTGTTCGTGACGAAGACACCGTTGATTGGTGCGATGTTCCGCGATCCGAATAAGCTAGTTGGTCTCTTGATGGTCAGTTACAGCTTGTTGCTCGCCGTCGGATTAAATGCCGTCTTTATCCGTGCGTCCCGGACGATTCCACCGAAGTTGTACCGGGTCGTCTCGATCGTCGGTACGCTGATCGTCGTCGCCTGCTTTTTCCTCCCTTACCGGACTGTCTATATGGAAGGTTTTTATCATCCGGTCAAGATGCCTAAGGAATACACGGCTATCCAAGAAGAAGTCAATGGGAAGTGGTTGCAATTCCCGATTGCAGACGAGATGACGCAACCAAGTACCGGCATCGCGACTCCACGCTGGAATCAAAATCCACGAAAAGGTGGCGAAATCAAAGCTACGGGTGACGTACAAGTCTATACGTCGGCACACGATACCGTCTTTCATCATGAAGGAGCATCACCGACGATTGGTTACATGATGACGTTCATGCAATATCTACTCGACACCGGTCGCTCGGAACAAGCTGGACAGATCGCGAAAGCATTCGGATTGAAGCAATTCGCCTACCGGGATGAGTACACGGGGATGAAGGACCGACAAGACTTCAATCTAAAGGTTCTGCAGGAACAACGTGATCTCGTACAAACGAAACAAGTCGGCTTGTTCACCTTATTCGACTTGATTGCACCGCTCGATACCCGGACCGTTCCACAATTGATGTTGACCCCTTATGGACTCGAACGGTCGATCAGTTATCCGACACTGGCTGGCTACAATCTCGGTCGTCAATCGATTTTATATGCGACACAAGCACATCAGGATAGCCTCTCCTGGATGAAAAAGGGTGATATCGTCGAAATGATCGAGGAAAACGACCTTGTTCTCAGCCAAGTACCGGACGAATACTACTGGAAACCGTTCGATGCGATTGATTCAGCCAATGCCTTCCTGAACTGGGGTAAGACGTTTCTCGCCAACAATGATTGGCGCTGGTATTTACGAACGCAAGGGATGACGAATCCGTCGTTTGACCTCGATTTTGGAGACGGGATCGGTCTCTCGTTTGCTTCCGCCCGGATTGACGCGCCGGTCTATAAATTAGATGGATTACAGGCGAAGCAGGTCGCCTCCTTTAATTCGATGCTTGAGGATGAGACATTCTTCAAAGCCGATAACCCGGACATCGTCGACTTATCTCCGAACCCGATGTCAAAAGATAATAACCTGCCTGTCCTTCATGCGGAAGTCGCGGAAGGCGATCCGAAATACATCTGGCAAGTCGCGAAATCCGGTAAGCTGCCGGCACGACCGAATAACGCCTACCGCTTTGATATTACAGCGAGCGGTCGCGGTGTCGACCGGCTCCACGTCAAGGTCCGGTTCTTTGATGCGAAGGATCGCGAGCTGAATCAAACGTATGTCGTCGCTCCGCGTGATTCCGGTGATGTCGATGCGATTCACTTGCAAGGTGAATATGTCACACCACGAAACGCAAAAACGATGCGGATTGATCTACTCAGCTTCCAGCGCCCCGAGCGGAAAACGTATTGGTGGGTCCATGATATTAAAATATTCAGCTATGAGGATTATATGATTCCGAACACGTTTACGATGACGAAAGACTTGCCTGCCGGTCGTTACGCTGGGTTTGCCCGTGTGCTGCTGAACCAAAAAGGTGGACAACTGGATCTAACCCTCAATAAACGAGGCGTCACGATTCCAACTCGACAACGATCCGGTGCTAAACTCGCTTGGGTTCCGATCGGTTCGTTCACGACGCCGAGCGGTCCTGCGACGCTCAGCGTGACGAACACGGAAGGTTTTAATGCGATCCAAAACATCGTTCTGATACCGGAAGAAAAGCTGACTGCTTTACGAAAACGCGTCGATGATACACTCGCTTTCACGAAGACCTTAATGGTACTCGAGGCAGAGACCGGATTCGATTACACCGGTCACTTGCAGTCGGAACGAAACTATCCTGGACTGAGCTTTGGGAAAGGAATCGCTGCGCAACGGGGACGTTTACAGCGTTCAATCGATATTCGTGAAGCGACCGAGTATCAGCTCCAATTGATGTTGACTCCACCGCCAGGCAACGATGGTCGAATCACTGTCAAAATCCGAGACGGAAAGCAGGTCGTCTTTGAACGCGCTTTGTCTCGTGCTGACATTCTAGCCGGTCAAAAGCACCAACAGCAGATCGGTAATCAGACGGTGACGTACGATCCGCTACACTTAGCGTTTCCGTACCGGATGACAGAGTTGAGCGATGTTTACCAAACGTTATACGATGTGAAGTTATCCGATATCCCACTCGAGAAGGGACGCTATCAGTTAGAACTATCCTATGCGAGCAAGGTGCCGTCACTCGTCGATTGGAAGGATCTGCACAAGTTCGACCAGAACGAGATCGTCACCGATAAAGCCCTCGCCGCTCCGGAAGCGGCAGCGAATTGTGCGACGTGTGTCTCGATCACGGACGATATGTTCGACGCGAGTGAGACCGAAGACGGCTATACGATTGATTATGAGCCGACCTGCTCCTGTGATTGGTATATTTATGCCTCGCAAAAAATGAAGGTGAAACCGAATCACGAATATTTGATCCAGTTCGACGCCGTCAGCAAGAACGTCCGTCAACGACACCTCAAAGTGTATTACCTGGATAAAGATGATCGGGTCATCGGTACGGATTTCATCAATGAAGTCGAAGAAAAGAAAAAGAAGCAGTGGAACCACTATGAACAAATTGTCATTCCACCGAAGAAGACTGTCCGGATGCAGTTGCACATCTGGACGCGCGGAAATGAGAAAAAGGCTGGGCAATTGCGTCTGAAGAATTTAGAAGTGCTACCGTACGATCAACTGATTCTAGTCGATCAACTCGTTCTCTCCGAGCAAAGCGGTACGCTGTTCGCAACAGAACCTGCTCGTGCGCTTGACGTCGATGCCTCACAGATGGGACGGGATATAAACGGTGATGCGCCACTCGGTCGCTTTACGGTCAATGATTCTCCGACACCGTTATTTAAGCTCCAGACAGATCAGGAAGTGATGCGTGGTGACACGGCATTAAACGGCGTCAGTCAGTTATATCGTTCGAACGAAAAGACGGCACATGTGACAGTCGTGTTGCGTCCGATTTATTACGCCGGACTGACCATCCTCGTCTTAGCGCTCCCACTTAGTATCTTGTTGATTTATTTCATGACAAGCAATCGTGGTCTAGCTATCCGACAACGCCTATCGTCCGTGTTCAAGCAACGTCTTCCTCGTCTGAAACGAAACCAGAAATAGTATATCGAAAAAGGACAATGGAGATCCCACGGATCCCCATTGTCCTTTTCATTTGACCGGTACTTCCTCTTTTCGGTGGCGCTGATACAGGCTGACCATCGTCTTCAAGAACGCGACGGAATCCTTAACAAGATTGACGTGCGATCCTTCGCGCTCGATGCAGGTCACGGGTTGTTGGTAGACCCGTAATCGTTCCTTTTTCGCTGCATACATCAGCTCTAAATCGATTGCGAGACCACTCTCGACGTGTAGATAAGGCAACAGACGATGGACGACCCGTCGGTTGATGATCTTTAGACCGGTCTGCGAATCAGTCACCCCTTTTGGTAAGAAGAACCGTGTCAAATTTCGTTTTCCAAAGCTCATGAAACGCCGGACGGCTCCACGGTCTTCGATCGTCAAATCCTTCGTCCCGACGACGATGTCATAATATCCTTCCTGGGCGATCGTTAACAGCCGTGCGATGTCTTCGATCCGAAACGAGTTATCCGCATCGACGAAGACATAATAATCACTCGAGACGTTTTTCATTCCCTCGATGAACAGACCGGCCTTCCGTGTATTTTGTTCGACCTGATGTACTTCGAGATATCCGACCGTGAACAACGTATCGGTCGCTTCCATGACGATCGACCGGTACTCCTGTAAGAGTGCTTTCGATCGATCCGATGAAGCATCATCAAAGAAATTGATCGAAGCGTGAATATAGTCTTCGCTGATGAAGGTCGCAAGCGACTCTAAAAAATCTTTTACATAATTAAAACGTTTCTCTTCGTTAAATATTGGCAATATAAAGGCTATAGTATCCTTTAAAATGGGATATTCAGGATGGATGATATGTTGAATTTCAGCAAACAATTCATTCGGATATGCTGGGCGATAAGAAAACAGACGAAGCATCCCGTCTCCTTGAACCGTATGATACGGGAAATCCCCCTTTAAACGAATCGCTTCTTTAATCAACAGGATTTTAGATCGTGGACGTACAGCTCGAATCTGATTGGCGATCGCAATCTCCTCTTCACGCGTTTTATAGTCGACGACGTACAACAGAATCTCGTGTTCTTCAGCTTCTTGAATTTCAGTGCTGGCGATTTGTTCGAACGAGGCAGGACATCTACCAGGTTGTGTATAAAACAAAACCGGATAATAAGAAATCAATGATTCGTATGGAATATGCCGTGAGTGATCGGTAAAAACAGCAATATGTCCTTGACTCATAAGTTTCATCCTTTCCGTAAAACAGCTCTGACTGATGGGAGGTGGCTCCATGACAAGTTTCATTCAGCGACATGCCGTCCTGTTGATTTTTCCGATTCTCGATGTAGCGTTGAATCTCGTGAACTATGCCTATCATTTACTATTAGCCCGTGAGCTTTCTAGTGCTGTCTACGGATTACTGAATGCTTATCTAGCTTTCTTAGGTCTTCTACTCATCATCGGTGGCGCTTTACAATGGACCGTGACGCGTGACTACAGTCAACAGAAGACAAATGATTACCAAAAGCTCCGTTTTCGTATACTGGTGGTTACAGGGTGCTTCTTACTTATTTTACTTTATGCATTACCTTATTTCCTGCCCTTTACCAAAATAAACCTACTAATTGTTTATTTCATCATCGTGTTTCATATCCTTCTATCTTTTCGTCGTGGTGTCTTACAAGCGACCGAACGCTTCTATGCCCTGAACCTCTCGTATTACATCGAATCCGTCGTCAAAGTCCTAGCCACATGGCTTTTGATTCAACAAACGAACGTCAGTTATGCACTGTTGTTCATCTTGGCTGGCATGATCGCGTCCTATCTATTAAGTCTGATACAAGTCACGTTCCCGGTTAGTAGCGGGCGTATTCATGCGAACGGACTCGTCCATATGATCCATACACAGGTCGTCATGACACTATTTTTCACTCTCGATAGTCTTCTCGTCACCCGTTACTTCCCGCAATTAGCTGGAGATTATTCCGTTGCCTTACGGTTTGGTCAACTCCTGTTGTTCGTTGCGTTATCACTCGCCCAATTGTTGTTGCCACGCTTAAGCCAAAAAAGTCAGGACGAAGCCTTTCTTCTTTGGGAGCGTCGCTTTTATCGCATCTTATTAGGTGGAATGGCTCTTGCTGTTTTGGTGTACTGGACGATTGTTCCTTATCTGATTCCGCTTCTATTTGGGAGCGGCTATGACATGGCAACTCATTACATCAAATATATGGTTTTCGTTTATGTCGGCATCACATTGATTCAATACGAAGCACTCGTCCAGTTTTCCCTACATCGAACTGGTTACTTGAAAGGCTATTGGCTGATTCTGATTCTGTTCGTCCTTGTTTTGACGACATTTCACTCGACCGTCGAGATTTGGTTGCTTGCACAAGCAGGTGTCTTTTTATTTGGCGCCCTGATTTTACGTTTCACCTTACCTCGACACCCCGATCCCGTGAAGGAGGCATAACATGAAACCCCATCTACTTTTTTTATCTTGGCGCGATATCAAACATCCGAAAGCCGGTGGCGCAGAAGTATTCACACACGAGATGCTCCGACGTGTCAGTGATGAGTATGAAATCACTCATTTTTCTCCCGCATTCGAAGGCGGACACGATGTCGAGTATTTGGATGGAATCACTTATATCCGGAGAGGTACTGCGCTTTCCGTTGTTCCGCTCGCCTTTTCTTATTATCAGTCGCATGCTGCGACGATTGATTTAGTCGTCGACCAGATGAACACTCATCACTTTTTCACACCCTTGTATGTTCCATTAGCGAAACGTGCCCTCTTCATTCATCAACTGACACGTGAAATCTGGCAAATCAATGTTCGTCCTCCGTTTTCATACGTCGGCGAATGGACGGAAACACCGCGTCTGCAGCTGTACCGGACCGGTCGCGCGTTGACGGTCAGTCAGTCCACGGCAGACGATCTACTTGCTGTCGGCTTCTCCAAGGACGACGTGACGATTCTACCGGAAGGTCTCTCCTTTATCCCATGGAACGAAGAAGACTGGAAGCCTAAAGAAGCACATCCGACTTTTTTATACGCTGGACGGATGTCGGCCTATAAAGGAATCAATGATGCACTCCAAGCTTTCGTCATCGTTAAACGGGAGTATCCTGACGCTCGTTTCTGGGTTATCGGAAAAAAAGACGAGGCGTATATCACCGAGCATCTTCATCCAATCGTCCCGGAAGAGATGCGTGACGCCATCACCTATTTTGGATTCGTCAGTGAGGAAGAAAAGCTCGAACGGATGAGTCGCGCGACGGCGCTCCTGTTTCCTTCTAAACGAGAAGGTTGGGGTCTGACGGTCAGTGAAGCGGCGGCTGTCGGTACACCAACGATTGTCTATGACGCACCTGGACTGCGTGACGCCGTCCAGTATGGTATGACTGGTTACATGGCCAAAAGTCAGACCCCGGGTGCCCTTGCTGCCGAGATGCGGGCTTGCTTACGTGACCCCGAAGAATACGTAATGATTCAAGCAGCCGGTCATCGTTTCGCTCAGACCTTGCACTGGGATCATACAGGTCAAGCGTTTCGTAACTGGTTGCAACGCGAATTAATACCTGTCGCACTGAAGGAGGATTTTTCATGATTGGAATCGCTATGTCCACATACGAAAATGAAGCAATCATCACGGAAACGATCCGCTCACTTCAGACACAACAGGCTTCTTTCCTTTGTGTCATCGCGGATGATGGTTCGACCGATTCGACTGTCGCGACGATGCGTCGATTGACCGCAAATGATACACGATTTGAAGTGCTTGCGCTGCCGCACGGTGAACGAGGTATCGCTCGCAAGACTGCCATTGATCGCTTAAAGCAACACGATATCGAATACCTCTATATCATTGATTCCGATATGGTACTTGAAGAACAGCTATTAAAAAGCTGCCTCTTATATCTTGAGGCACATTTAGAGGTCGGAGCACTCGTCATTCCCGAACGCGCGTACAGTGATTATGATAATTACTTCAGTCAAGTGAAGGTCTTTGAGCGTAACCTATTCAACGTTCCGACGGATCAACTCGACACGCATACGATGGAAGCCGCTCGCTTCTGGCGACTCGAGGCGTATGTCGCTTCTGGCGAGATTGATCCGACGCAAATCAGTTTCGAAGAGACGCAGCCGACGATCCGTTATCTGGAACAAGGCGGGATCATTCGCCGTGCGACGTTCACCTACGTACACCACAACGAAAAGCAGGTCGAATTAAATGACCTGCTTCGAAAGAAACGCTATTACTTTGATGTCATGCCCGCGACGCTCGACGCGGAACAGGGCGGCTTCATGAAAGCCTTACGACGTTGGTATTTCTTCCGTCCTGTTCTCTATCATCAGGCTAACTTAAGAAAATACAGCCGTCATCCGCTGTTGACCGTTGGCGTCATCTACATGTACTTGCGTCTTAGCTTCATTGGTGTAGAGTCTCTCTTCTTCAAACGGGTTTCGTAAGACTGCCGGTCAGCGATTGATAGAGGATGTACGTTCCGAACTGTGTCGGGAATTCGAAGCGATGAATACCGTTTTGGTCTTCTAGAATCTGTTCATGATGATCAATCGTCAGGGCACGTTGACTGATGATTGATCCATCTTCGTAAAAGAGACAATACGGACGGTTTGAATTGATTAACACATCGGTAAAATGTTGTCCCAGATTCCGTTTACGTTGCTTCGTTTCCACGACCTCATCTCCGATGCGCGTCATGATACTAAGAACTCGATCGTCAATTTTCAATGGTTTCGTCATCATCCGACTGACGTTTCCTGCGTTCACAGCTGCCAGCAACGTATGGACTTGCATATAGTCCGTCAAGACGATTTGTTTCGTTAACGGCGCCCGTTGTTTAGCAGCACGTAACAGCTCGACACCATCCATTTCTGGAAGTCGAAGTTCCGTCAACAAGACATCAACGTCGGAATTGCTGAGTTGTTCCAAAGCCTCTTCTCCTGATCCTGCTTCCTGTACGTCTTGTCCCGCTGCCAGTAGTTTACGACGTAAAATCCGTCTTGTCGGTTCATGTGAGTCAACTAATAGATAAAGTGCCATATGCTATCGCCTCCGTTTTAAAAAGAAAGGATGGTCGTCAATGTATATTCTTTTACTATCAGGTGGATCCGGAAAACGGCTTTGGCCGCTCTCGAACGATTTAAACTCGAAACAGTTCTTAAAGATTCTAGAAGATCGCGATGGTAATAAACAATCGATGATGGAGCGGGTCTTCCAACAACTTCAGGAAGTCGGTCTGGACGACCGGACAGTCATTACGACGACGAGTTCACAAGTCGATGCAATCGAAAATCAGCTAGGCTTCCGTACTTCCGTCATTCAAGAACCCTCACGTCGCGATACGTTCCCTGCCATCATGCTTGCGACAAGTTATCTCGCAGAACGGATCAATTTAGAAGAGACGGTCATCATCATGCCGGTCGATCCTTACGTTGAACTATCGTTCTTTGAACGCTTCGAGCAACTGGACCAAGCCGTTCAAGAACATCCGGATGCGCTTCATTTAATGGGGGTCGAACCGTTGCATCCGACATCAAAATATGGCTATATCATTCCGCAGACTTCCGAAAATATGTCCATCGTCGATCGCTTCCAAGAGAAACCGACTGTTGAAGTCGCGAGTGACTTAATCGAACAAGGTGCACTATGGAACTGTGGTGTCTTTGCCTGTCGCCTTGACTTCTTAATGCAGTGTCTAGAAGAACAAGATGTGCCGACGACATTCGAGGCGCTCCGTTCGAACTACGAGGCACTAGAAAAAACATCATTTGATTATGCGGTCGTTGAAAAGACCGATTCTTTATTCGTTCATCGGTATGAAGGCTACTGGAAAGATCTCGGAACATGGAATACATTAACGGAAGAGATGCCGCATCCGCTTCACGGAAACGCCCGAATGCTCCACTCGAAAAATACACATATCGTCAATGAATTACAGGTTCCGGTCCTTGGCATCGGACTCGATAACTTAATCGTGTCGGTGAGTCCAGATGGTGTCCTCGTTGCGTCCAAAGACGAGACACCTGCTTTAAAAGAATATTTGACGGATGACACTTTGCCACCACAATTTGAGTGGAAACGCTGGGGCTATGCGACGATTTTACATCAACAGCAACTAGAGGACGGGCGTTATGCCGTGACCCGACGGCTGCATATCAAGGCACATCAGCAAATCAGTCATCATTATCATGCGCATACCGATTCGACATGGAGCATCTTACAAGGTCGCGCTGAGGCACTGATCGATGGTCAGTCACAGCAACTCGGACCAACTTCTGTTGTGCATATCCCACAAGGTATTCCGCATACGCTGACCACACTAGAGGATCTGATCATGATTGAAATTAAATATTCCATCGATTGGACGGAGCAAGATAACTATCCACTTCCGACCTCGATTCGTTCCAAACCATGATGTTAGAAAGGGCACCTCCTATCGGTGCCCTTTCGTCTGCTCTAATCTAAAAACACTTCACTCGTCACAAATGTGACGGATCCCGCTATTTCGTAATCTCCCGCTCGACGCGGTACAAAGAATTGTTTCCCTTTCTGTAAAGGAATCACGCGCTTCCCCTGTCGCGCTTCTCCTTTACCTTCAATGACAGTCAATAATCGAAAGACTGGATGATCCTGTAATGTGTATCGACCGGTTACTTCATGACGGATCACCGTAAAGGAGGGTACTTGAAGCAACTTCGTCATGATGCCCCCTTCCTTGATGATCGTCTCTGGTTGATTCGTCCACGGCTCATCTGGAATCGTCGTGACAGCGATTGCCTTCTCAACGTGCAATTCTCTCGGTTTCCCGTCATCTCCTAATCTGTCGTAATCATATAGTCGATACGTTCGATCGCTCATCTGTTGAATCTCAAGAAGAACGATGCCTGGTCCTAGAGCGTGAATCGTACCACTCGGAATGTAATAGAATTCGCCAGGTTTAACTTTTTGATGCCGAAGTGACGTCTCCCAGTCCTTTTCTTGCGCGCACCGGAACAGGGCATCTCGTGATTGTAGATTATGACCAAGAATGATTTCTGCCTCTGGTGCAGCCTCTAAGATATACCAGCACTCATTCTTGCCGTATGGTTCTCCTTCTAGCCGTCGTGCCTCCTCATCGTTCGGATGGACTTGAACGGATAAGTAGGCGGACGAGTCCAGAAATTTTACATGAAGCGGAAAGGCATCCAGCAGATAATCACCGAATAATTCTGTCCGTTTCGTTTGCCATAATTCATCTAGCGTCTTCCCCTGATCAGGTCCATCTAAGAAGTACGTCCGCCCACTCGCGTGAGCAGATGCTGTCCAACATTCTCCAATTTGTCCTTCTGGTAACTCAAACTGAAACAACGCCTCTAAACGTCGACCGCCCCAAATTCGTTCTTTGAAAATTGGTTGAATGGCATACATATCGACGCGGACTCCCGATAGACTAGGAGCGACGCTTCACCTCCATCTATACGTTTGGTTACCTCTTTATACCCATTTTTATGTCTATATTATCCAAATAAAACAGATTGAATCATAAAAAAACCAACTCTTAGTGCTTCACTAGGAGTTGGTTTTCGTATAGTTTGCTAGCTCTTTTATTGTTCAAGATAATCGATGATCGTCTGCGGATCCACGCGTTTCGTATAATCTGATGATACTTCAGCGAAACGAATCACACCACCGGTATCAATGATGAACGTCGCCGGTTTCGGTAACTGCCAATCCTCATTTCCGTTGTGCTTCGCTACATCAAGTCCCGATACTTTGTAAATCTCAATCAGATAATCTGGCAGGTCGAACACCAAATCAAATTGACGGGATACATATAGATCAATGTCACTTAAGACAGGGAAACTTAACGCATTCTTGTTTATCGTCTGTTCAGCAAAATCAGGTGTCTCTGGACTGATTGCAACGACAGTCGCTCCCAGCGCACGAATACGATCGATTTCCCGTTCATACGCGCGAAGCTCGAGATTGCAGTACGGACACCAGCCACCCCGGTAGAATGTTAAGATGACAGGACCTTGCTCGAGTAATGTCTCGATCGCCACAGACTTGCCAGATACATCGGGTAACGTAAAGTGTGGAATCGTATCACCGACACCTAGACCTTTAGCGATACCAGAAGCAGCCAGCTCAGCTGTCGCTTCCGCCATCAACCGTTGTTTCTCAGCAGGTGCCTTTTGTCGGAATTCCGATTGATACTGTTTGATTTCTTCGAGTAATCGTGTCATGTGTTCTCCCCCTTTATTGCTGTATAGAATAACAGGGAGATTACTCGTTTGTCTCTTCTGACGACTCTTCTGCCTTCTTCCGGAATCGTTTCACGAACCCCATCAGTTGTTCCGGTGTCAGCTCAAGCTTATTCTCATAGACATATTTTGTTCCATATCCGAGTGCAAGGGTGGCGGTCGAAGCAACGCCCGCGGCAATGACGGCACCATACCCCGGAACGAGCTTCGCCATTTGCCGAAAGGCGGTTTTTCCGGAGTTTCCGACGATCGTCACGACAAGCAACTCCTTCGCACTCTCCTTGGATAACTGTCGTTCGTACAGATTCGATAACTTGAGCATCAAGCCGATTTGAATTGAAGTCAATGGAATGATATCAGCTCCCGGGAACGGGACGGCACCAATTGCACCTGCGGCTGTTCCGGCACCCACAATCCAGTTGTTGGCGATCTTCCCACGAACGGTCGGATCCATCTGGCGAACGAACACATTATCCTTGTCGAACTTTTTTAAGATATCGAGGACCTCCCGGCGGAGCCGATCGATGTTCGTTCCTTCTCGTGCTGATACGGGAATGATTTTGGGTCCTGGTAGTTTTTCTGCAATATGCTGGACGATCGTGTCGACATCATCCGTCGCATCCATCTTCGTGACGACGATCAAGACATTTTGGTTATGTTGATAGATTTTTCGAAAGTTCTTCGTCTCCGTCTCAGATAAAACAGTACCTGCCGCATTTAAAAAGTAAAGGATGACATCGGCACTTTGATAGTACGTCCACGTCGCTTCCGAGTTCTGTGTATTGGCATCATTCAATCCTGGTGTATCGACGAAGATGACTTTATCTTCCGGATGCTGCCTTACTTGATCAATCCGGACCGTTTCACCCGGGCGTGCCCCGACCGTTGCGACTTCACGACCAAGAATCGCGTTCAAGGTCGAAGATTTTCCCGCATTGACATCTCCGATCAGGGCAACCGTCACGTCCTGCTCCAGCGATTGATTGAAATCCCGTCGCTCCGATTCAAACGACTGATCAAAGATTTCCTCCAGTTTGCGTTTCCGCTTTTGCTGATTGGTCTCAAGTCCTTCACCAAAAAAATCATCCATTGTGATCCCTCCCCCTTCTTCTGCTGTTTGTCTTTTCCCGTTATCTCTTGCTTTCAACACAAAGAAGGCAAGGGAACATTGTGTCCCCTTGCCGAATTTTAGAGATATGTGCTGCGTCGCTCGAGCAATACCGTATCGCGCCATCTGCCTCCGAGCCGACCGATTCGCTCCCGGCGACCAACTTCCCGAAAATCAAATCGTTCATGAAGGCGTAGACTCGCTTGATTTTCCGGAAAAATTTGCGATTGCAACGTCCAGATTCCGGCTGCTTCACTTGCTTGAATGACGTCTTCCATCAAGCGTGTGCCGACACCTTTACCGCGTGCTTCTTCCGCGATATAAAGGCTGATTTCAGCGACACCGGCGTATGCCGGAATCGAAGAGAATGGACTTAACGCGACCCAGCCGAGCAGTTGCTCGTCTTCCATCGCAACGAGGCGGCTGTGTGCGTGGTGATGCTTCGTCCATTCTTCGTACGGTAATGCTTCCGTGCGAAACGTCGCGTTCTCCGTCTTTATTCCTTGTTCGTAGATCCGAACGACTTCTGGATAATCCGATTCTTTCATTAGTCGAATGTGCATGGTGTCTCCTCTATTCGTTCATCATCTCATCAAGTTCTATACTTCTAATCGCACTGCCATTTCCCGACCGAATCGATCCCCGTGGTCGATGAAGCCGAGACTCGCATATAAACGGTGTGCCGCCTGATTATCCGGTCGATAGCCGACGACGATTCGTTTGGCTGCGGGTAGCATTAGCATCTCGTCAATTACGGCTTGCATCGCCAATCGTCCGATTCCGTTCCCTTGCTGCGCTTGATCAATCATGATGCGGTAAATCCAGTAGCCGTTGAGTTCTTCTAGCTCCGTGTTGTACATCACAAAACCAACGACGGCTTCACCTGCAATGATCGCCCGAAGGACAAGGCTCGGTTCGAACTTCGCTTGCGCGATCGAGTAGACATTCGCTTCCATGAAGTCTTGCTGTTCTACTGTCAGTGCTAGCTCACAACACGCTTCCCAGTTTTCTGCTGTTACCGGTACAAGTTGAATCATGTTCATTTCCCCTTTTAGTTAGACGGGAGTTGCCTCCAGCGTCTGTTGATCACATCGTTGCACAGTGATCGCCCCCTTTCCTTCTCTTTCCTATCGGTTGGTTTGATTCATTGTTGAAGGACTGCTGCGTTTTCAAGCAACGTAGGTAGTTCGGCTAACGACGTAATCGTAAACGTCGGCTTGATATCCGCCGCTGATTTTCTTTCTGGATTAAACCAACATGTTGCGATACCAGCTTGATTGCCACCTGCGATATCAGCTGACAAGGAATCCCCGACGATGATCGTTCGCGCTGGGTCGAATTGCGGAATTCGCGCAAACACGTGGTCGAAGAATCCTGCCATTGGCTTTTGAAAACCCGTCTCCTCTGAAACGAAAATCCCTTCAAAGAAATCCGTTAATCCAGCGCCCTCGAGCCGTGCGCGTTGCGTCTTCGAAATACCGTTCGTGACGACGTACATCGTGACGTTTCCGGCTAGCTGCTCAAGCAACTCAGTCGCACCCGGAATCAATTCCGTTCCTTGTGCGAGATATCCACGATACGTTTCGTCAACTTCTCGTCCGTCGACCGTCCGTCCTTCTTCCGCGAAGAACGTCACGAACCGTGAGTGAATGACTTCCTCACGTGTCACCTCGCCTTGTTCGAGTGCTTTCCAAAGTGCTTGATTGAGTGTTTTATAGCGCGCTTCTCGCTCCGGCGTCCACTGCAAGTCTTGTTGCTCGAGCAGGCGGCGAAAGGCAATCCGTTCCGTCGCTTCAAAATCAAGTAATGTATGGTCAATATCGAATAATACCGTCGTGTAAAACATATTCAAGCTCCTTTTCGTACGTGTTGTACAGTCGTTGTTTTCCCGCCCAGTTGAAATAACAGCACGCCGCCACCAATCAATAGGACACCGAGCGCTTTCGTCCACGTAAACGGAACGGTCTGTAAACCGAACCAACCGAGCGTATCCCACAGCAGTGCAAACAGGATTTGTGATACCATGACGATCGAAATCGCACGGCTCGGTCCGAGTTGTTGAACGCCTTGCGTCACACAGAGGACGACACCGACACCAATGATTCCGCTGAACCAAAACCAGGTTTGTGCCTCTTTTAGGGCAAACAGTTGTGATCCTTCGACGATCAAACCAATCGTCAATGAAGCGAGAAACCCGAGTCCAAGGACTAGTGTCGTCGTCGCCCAAGCACCGACGTGTTCTTTGACTTTTGCGTTAAACGTATTTTGAATACAGACGAGCATGCCCCCACAAAGGGCAAGGATGATTCCCGTAACCATGTCGCACCTCCTTCATTCGTAAATGCTTTCTCCGACTCGTTCCATCAATCCGTCTCGATCAATGATCTCAATCGTATGCTGTGTTCGGCGAATCAACCCATCGTCGACGAACTGGCGTAAGACACGATTGACGTGACGATAACTCGTCCCGATCAAATCTGCCGCATCGACGAGTTCCTTACTCGCAAAAGCATCCGTATTAGGTGTCATCGACAACAAATAACTGGCGAGCCGAACTTCGACCGGGTACAACAGATTGAAGCTGAGCGTATGTGATTTCAATTCAAACTTTTTCGTGATCGTCTCGAGTAAAAATAATAGAAAGGCAGAATGATGGACACGTGCTTCTTCCAAATCCGGATAGGCAATGCGTAAGACAGTCACTGGTGTCACTGCCTCGACCGTGTTCATCAAATCAATCTTTCGAACGAACTCAATATCGCCGACGAGATCAAACGGATGCTTGAAGGACAACACGAGACGTTTCCCCGTTGCCGACATATGCGTGATCTTTAATTTCCCTTCGACGAGCAGGTAGAGTTCATGCGCAACATCGCCTTGTCGGCATAAAGCCTCACCCGGTGCGAACGTTTGGATGTGCATCGCCTTGCGTAGCGATGCGTCAAAGACATGCGTTAACTGATAACGTTCCAAATAGCTCACAATGTCCGTCACTTCTTCTCCTCCTTAGCTCTTTAAGATGAAGATGCCTGCGACCATCATCAAGATGCCGATGATCTGCGGACCCCGCAGTCGACGTTTCATGACGCCGAACCAGCCTCTTCCGTCAATCCAGAGTGCCAGCGCTAATTGCGCCAATAAAAAGAGCGAAATCGTCAAAGTCACGCCCATCCGGTGGACAGCCGTCATGTTGCTGAATAATATGATCGCCGCAAAGGCACCTCCTGCCAGATAGAGCGGTTTGACACGTCGCATCGCTGAAAAACTGCGATCCCGTAAGACGATCGCTAAGAGGATCGCAACGATGAACCCGGTCATCTGGGTGATCGTCGCCGCTTGCCACGTCCCGATTGTTTGACTAATCCGAGCATTAGCGACACTTTGAAGCGTTAAGAAAAAGCCACCAGCAATCGCAAATAAGACACCACGCATGTGCATACTCCTCTCTTGTTCCATGATACTTTCATTTAACGAGAGTCCTTCTGATTTGAACAGGACATTTGTCCTGAGATATTTAGAAGTTCAGACTTTATGTTGACTAAAAAGGATTTCATACAAAGCCAAGTGTATCAAAAAAGCGATTCTTCTCAGCAAGAGAACAATCGCTTTTGGTGTAAATGATTTATGCTTCTTCTTCCAATCGTTTAATTGCTTCATCTAGTTGTTCCTGATCCTCTTCCGACAACTTCGGATATTGCGGATCAATTTCTTTCAGGACCTCATTCATGACTTCAGTAACGATATAGCGCGAATACCATTCGTCATCCGCCGGCAAGATATACCACGGTGCATACGATGTCGACGTCGCCGAGACGAGTTCAGCAAAAATCTCATGGTATTCGTCCCAGTGCTTGCGTTCTTCAATATCACTGAACGAGAATTCGAAGTTTTTCTTTGGATCCTTCAGACGAGTCAACAATCGTTGACGTTGCTCCTCTTTTGAGACGTGGAACAAAAACTTGACGACCCGGAAGCCGTTCTCGACGAGATAGCGTTCAAAGTCATTGATTTGGCGATAGCGCATTTGCCACACATCTCCGTCATCCGGCTTTTCTTCCTCCTCGAGCAAATCATGGATTCGTGGCGCAATGACTTCCTCATAATAGGAGCGGTTCAAGATGCCGACTTCGCCTTTTTCCGGTAGTCCTTCGTGGATCCGCCATAGATAGTCATGTTTTTGCTCCGTATCCGACGGTTTTTTGACGGAAATCGTCCGGAGTCCTTGTGCGTTTAGGTTAGAAAAGATGTAGCTGATCGCCTCATCCTTCCCCGCTGCATCAATCGCTTGCAGGATGACGAGGACGCCGTTCTTCTCTTCGGCATGCAAACGCCAGTGTAACTCTTGTAACGTCTCGACACTTTTCGGAATTCGCTTCTCTCGCAATTCCGCTTCCGAAATCTCATGTTTTTCTGATGTCGGGTAATTCGAAAACGAGACTTGCTCGCCTTCCTTGACACGATAGGATGACAGTTTCATGGTAGGGCTCCTCCTTTAATTGCTTCTAAAGGGGGTTTACCCTACTCGTTCATCCCAAAAACGTTCAGATGAACTTATCTTTTCAAAAGCAGACGGACTCCCTCTTCTAGCGTCGTCACAGGACGACCGAGTAATGCTTTAAAATCAGTACTTTCTACTGCCAGAGTTCCGGCTGCGATATCTGCCTGGATACCCGTCAGCATTGGAATCAAGAAGTCAGGTAAGCCAGCTGCTTGCATCCGCTCGCCATAGGTCGCGCCATCTACTTCATCTACAGCGACCGATCGGTTAAGCACTGTTCCGACTGCAGTCGCGAGTTCTGCTTGTGTATGCAATGGTCCAGAGAGTTCATAGATTGCTTTTGGATGTTCAAGCGTCAGCCCCGTCGCAATCGCCAACGCATACTCATCTTGTAACGCCCATCCGACTTTGCCTTCACCTGCTGCCGTTAACCAGTCTGCGCCTTGTGAAACGGCATCAATCGTTCCGAGTTCATTTTCGAGATACCAGTTGTTGCGGAAAAAGACATACGGGATACCTGTCGCTTGAATCGCTTCTTCTGTGACCCGATGTGTTCGCGCAAGTCCGTTCGTGCTATGTGCCGCATTAGCGATGCTCGTATAGCCGATCAGCTTGACGCCTGCCGCTTGTGCTGCCGTGACAGCGGCTTGGTGTTGCCGGATCCGTGTTGCTTCTTCACCGTCCGTCGAGATGATTAGCAGACGATCGATGCCTTGAAACGCGTGTCCGAGTGTTTCCGGCTGATCGAAATCACCATGCCGGACGTCGATTCCTTGCGCTGCAAGCGACGCTGCTTTTTCAACGTCACGGACACTAACCGCTACATGTTCGTCGCCGACTTGATCACTGAGATGTTGCACGATCCGCGCACCTAATTTTCCGGTTGCTCCTGTAATTAACCATTTCATGATGAAACCACTCCTTTGAAGTTTGATGTTGTTCTTCATGATACGCCAGGTGATACACTAAAAAAAGTAGGCACTTATCTGAAACTAGGTCCCTCAAAACGAACCAATGGGAGAGGATGAACGTGGCTGTATTCGATTCAACGACTAATCAACGGACAGCTTGTCCAGTCACTCGGGTCCAACAGATGGTCGCTGGCAAATGGAAGATCATCTTGCTCTGGCACCTGACACACGGGACGCATCGTTTTCATGAACTGCAACAATTAACAGGCATCTCTAAAGGAACATTAACGCGTCAGCTTCGCGAGCTCGAGGCGGACGGTTTGGTTCAACGACACGTCTTTGGCGAAGTTCCTCCTCGCGTTGAATATTCCCTGACGGATGCCGGACATAGTTTTTTACCGATTCTTGACCAAATGGCAGCTTGGAGTGAGCAACACTTCCAGGGGGAATGATCGTGAGTAACAAAAAAACATGCGCTTCTTCTCGATTCAGAAAAGAAGTGCATGTTGTCGTTCATTCCGTCGCTGTCACCGTCTGACGTAAGTGGGTATCAATCGCCTCTGCGACGCGTAATCCGGAGATGACAGCACTCTCGACGCGCGTCCGCCCTGACGCATCATCGGCTTCAAGGAACGCATCCCCGGCAAGCCAAAGCGGATGTGCCGCTAGTTTCAAATGCGGTGTCCGGTAAACCGCACGTGCCTGAGCGTAACGCCAACGTTTGAGCTGACGCGAAACAATCGTCACCGGTCCGAGTTGCTGTTGTAACAGCCGCTCGACTTCAGCGAGTGTCTCTTCTTCCGGACGCTCGTACCAGTCTTCACTGAAGCGGGCTGTCATATAGACGCTCAAGAGTGTCGTCTTCGAAATCTGCTTTTCGGCATTATTGACGAGTTTTAACATCCCATCGACAAGTTGTTCGTCTTGTAGGCCGACTTCTCCGATCGTCAGTCGCTCTTTGATTTCAAACAGACCCACGAATGTCGGCTCGAACGTCACTTGGCGTAACTGCTCATGATCGTCATCTCCAAGCGCCAGATCAGAAGACTGCAACAGTTCATATGCTTGCGGCACAGGCGCCGTCACGAGTAACGCATCATACGTACCTTGATGATCCGTCGCTTGTGTGACGAGTTCATCCTCTGTTGCCGTAATATGCGTGACCTGCTCATTCAACTGAACGGGAATCCCTCGACCAATCGCTTGTACGAGTTGATTCATACCGTTCGTTGCGACATAGCGTGGAAAATCCGTTCCGAACCACTTACGAACCCATCCCTTCTCAAGCCATTCGTCGACTTCGCGTCCTAACTCTTCCGTCCGAACCGTGAAGAAGACGGCACCATGATCCGCTGTTCCTTCATCAATCCGACGAGTTGCCATTCGCCCCCCGACGCTCTGGCTTTTTTCGATGATTTCAACAGCATGTCCTGCTGCCTGCAATTGACGTGCCGCAAAGATTCCGGCGAGTCCACCACCGATGATTCCGATTCGTTTCCCTGTCATCTCGCTTCCCCCTCATATTCCTCATTTCCCTAAGTATAGAGGTTTCTTCCAAGACATGGGTGAATCAATACCCGTCCGATATGCTCGTCGTCTGTAATTCCTGATCGATGAGCATGATGTTCTCCTCAAAGAACGCCCGGTGCTCTTCTAGTCCACGTTTGATGCACCACCCAACGGCCGTGAGTGCTTCCCACAAACGATAGTATGCTAGATACGTCTCGATCGGCACGTCTGGGTGTAACATCGCGTATCCTTCTTGAAATGCCGTGACGTAAATGGAACCGAACGTATTGAGATTACGGACGATCTTCTTGAAGTCCATCTCGACGGCCCCGTAGCGGGTCGTCTCGAAATCGATCACCCCTGTGACTTGATCACCTACCGTCAGTAAATTTGCTAGGCGGAAGTCACAATGTGTGGCAACGGGACGTGAAGGCTCCGGTAACGACTGTTCTCGTCTGACTAACTCTGTTTGGATGTTCTCTAAAAAAACCGGATCGAGTTCGGTCGTGATGAACGGCATGAATCCATCGAGTTTTTCATTCCGGAAGCGTCGCCAGTCCTGAACCGGATAGGCATAAAATCCATCTTCCGTATACTCGCCGTAAGCTTCTCCTGTACACGTATGCAGCATTGCGAGCGTTCGACCAATTTCGTACGCCAATTTTTTAGTCATCGTGATCGGTGCCTGTCCCGGTAAGGCAGCAAGTACGAACGCCCCTGTCGTCTGCCCGGGAGCTGCTTCAGCTAAGATGTGCGGCACGGGTACAAATCGTTCTAGTGCATGAATCCAACCATGTTCCCGGTACCACTTTTCAGCCGTATAAGGGCGCTTTAAGAAAACGACCTGACCATCCGTTAGGACGAGACGATCGACTTCAGAACTATACGATTCGTCGACAGTCGCGCATGCTGCGACGTCAAGTTGAAAATGTTCAATCCATTCGTCTCGCGTCATTCCGTCGTTCCCACTATTTTCTGTAGCGTTTCACCTGGTAGACCGTCAATCGGTCCAACATAGGTCGATTCAAAACCTAATCCGATCAAAATACGGCGCGACGCTTCATGCGCTGGATCAATCGTCGCTGTGACGACCTGTAGCTCTTCTTCTGTCGCCAACTGTAAGAGACGCTCTGCAATTGCTGTGCCGTATCCACGTCCCCACTGATCGGGTAACAGCATGTAACCGAGCTCTGCTTCAAACGGTTGCGTTTGACTTCGGGTCATGTGCCCGATTCCAATCCATGTCTCTTCGGTATAAATCAGATACGATCCGAGTCGGTCGTGCTGCTGTTGTTCAAGAATTCGGTCAAAGCGTTGTTTCGTTTCCGTATCTGTTAATGCCTGTTCCGTGATGTAACGCATGACACGTTCATCTTGGACGAGCGTCGCGTAGCGATCGTAATCGGATGCTGTTATTTTTCGTAATTCAATCATCTTATTCTCCTCTTCATGTCCGGTAGTCATTGTGGGTTGGGGTGAAGACATCTTCCGTCGACGGACGAACAATCGCAAAGTGTTCGACGTTATAATGACCGTGCAAGACTTGATTATGGTGAGCGATCATTTGCTCCGGCGTCAGGACATCGGAGCCGTTCGTCGTATGCCCGTCGGCGACGAGTGTGACATCAAAGCCATGCACCGTCGCACTGCGCACCGCGGTATCGATGCAGTGTTCCGTCTTACAGCCTAAGACGATCAGATGTTCAATCGATGCTTGGCGTAGATAATCAAGCAAGGGGGTGCCATGAAACGAATTCGTCGCCGCTTTATCGAACGTGACACTGGACGTTGGAACGGGAATCGAGTCATGGACTGCAAACCCAGGTCCTGTTCCGCCAGCGACGTCCAAATCCCGAATGAAAACGACCGGAACGTTTCGTTCGTCTGCTTCAAGTACGACCGCTTCGATGACATGCGCGACTTGCTCTTTTAAGTATACCGGACGTTCTTCCGTGTTCCCGTCGACGAGTTCCTGTTGAAAATCAATCACTAGGACTGCTTGTTTCATCGTCATGTTCCTCCTTGTAAAATCGACTGCTTGTTTCCTTCCCGTTCTTCTGAATGATTTCCTGCTCCTGACAGACACGAAACTTTTTAGCTGTTGGATTCGTTAAGGAGAAGGAAAGGATGTGTCTGGATGATTTGGTTTGGCGTCATCTTCTTATGTGTGCTTCTCGTCAATCTGACACTGGAGAAGCTGATCATGAACCGGACTATGACAGGTCGTTGGTTCGTCCGCAACTTACTCATTTGTCTCGGGATCACTCTCTTATTATTCGGGATCGAACGTTATGTCCTATCCGGTCTATAAAAAAGCAGATAGCGATTTTCGCTATCTGCTTTTTTAGTTAATAGACTTCGTAATTTTGACCCGTCTGTGCCCCTTCGACACTTTTCTCAAACGCCGTCGCGACACGTGACGCCGGAACGGCTTCAAAACCACGGAAGAAGGGTCCGTATTTTTCAAGCGACTCGATCAGTACGTTCGGACTGACACTGTTGATCCGAATACCTCGTGGCATCTCGATCGCTGCTGCGTGAACGAACGCTTTGACCCCACCGTTCGCAAGCGCAGCGGATGCGCCTTGACGAATCGGATCATCCATCATGATGCCGGTCGTCAGCGTAAAACTTCCCCCGTCTCGTACCGATTCCAAACCAAGTAAGACGAGATTGACCTGACCTTTTAGTTTACTGTCGATTCCGATTTGATTGAGCTCCGGTGTTAAGTCCGTCAATGGACCAAAATGAGCGCCACCTGTCGCACTGATAACGGCATCAACAGAACCGACTGTTTCATACATCGCCCGAATACTTGCTTCTGATGTGATGTCGACTTGCACATCCGCTCCGCTTCGTCCGGCACGAATGATGTCATGTCGCTCACTCAGCCGTTCGACGACTGCCTGCCCAATCGTTCCACTTGCCCCTACTACTAAAATTCGCATGATCCCTTCCCCTTTCACATCTAGCTTACCTATCTAGCCTACTGCACAGCAGCTGATGGTTTCAAGGAATGTACCGGATGGGTCTTTAAGAAGACGAGGATTTCTTCGAACAAACGTTGTTTGTCCCGATCGAGTGTCAGTAGATGTTTACTGTTCGGAAGAAGGACCTTTTTCTGATCTCGGCTCGGCACTGTCGTTTCGATTCGCTCGAGACTTGCATGATAGACCGCATCATCTAAGGCGCCAAGGAATAGAGCGATGGGATGTGTGATCTTCGGCAAGACGACTCCTGTGTCGAGGATAAACTGTTGCAGTGCCCGTAAGTCTTTTTCCGGGCGTGGAAAATGACGGTCGACAAAATCTAAGATCCACTCTGGCGAACGATCGTCAAATTGAAAATACCGTTCTGTATACCGACGGACGCGGTGCTCGAGTCCCGCAATCGTCCGCTCAAGAATCGGCGTCGAGAGTAAGATGAGTCCAGCGCATCCTGACTGTTCTGCCAGTCGAAGTGCTATCACTCCACCGAGTGATTGTCCGATCAAAAAGATGTCGTTGTGTCCTCGATCTTGTAAAAACGCGAGTCCGACTTGCGCGGACTGCCAGACGTCTTCGATCGTCGTCGCAAACAAACGCTCCGGCGATTCCCCGTGCCCGGCGTAATTGGGCGCGTAACAGGTATAGCCGGCTGCATGTAAAAAACGAGCGAGTCCCCGCATCTCATTCGCACTTCCAGTAAAACTAGGTAACAACAAAACAGCAGGTCCGGGTCCTTCTAAGTACAGATTCTTTGATTTTGTAATCAAGTGCGCCCCTCCTTTTCATCTCTTCACACTTCCTCTACCGAAGCATCCTCCCGTAACGATTCTATAATCCGAAAGCCTGGGTAGTCCGCTTCGGATCGTCGTTCGCCACTTGACCGATAATAAGCATTCCAGTAACTGATCATCCGGTCTTCGATTCGCTTCATGTATGCCGGATCATCCTCGACGAATCGCCGCTTCACTTCCGGATCCCATTGCTCGATTGCGGGTACGATGATATCGACGATGTCACGGACGTATTCACTAGCAAGTTCGATGATATAGGCAAGAACCCATCCGTCGTGTGGATGGTTTTTAAGTAACTGCTGAAGATACTGCTCACGAACATGACCATCATGGTGACGGGTGTAAAGGCAATATAAAATCGTCTGTTGCGTCGACGTCAGCTTCTTAATCCGCTCCGAGTCGATTTCTGACACATATACACGCATCGGGATCTGTATATCTTCGTGCTCTATCTTCACTTTAATTGTCCCTGGTGATAAGCGTGTCCATCCAAACTGTAGAAACGCTTTAACGACCCGAACATCCTGTTCGTATCGTTTAGGAAATGCGGTGATCCAGCGATTCATCTCGTTCTCCTCCTAATATAAAAACTCCAAACGACAGACGCTTACACGCCTGTCATTTGGAGTCGATTTGTTTCCTTATTCAACCGTTACCGACTTCGCCAAGTTACGTGGCTTATCGACGTCACAGTCGCGACCGAGGGCCGCGTAGTATGAGATTAATTGAAGTGGTAAGACCGACAAGAGTGGTGACAAGAGTGGCTCGACTGCTGGGATGACGAATGCATCTGTTGGCAATTCAAGACCTTCTGCTGCGATGACACACGCATTTGCCCCACGTGCGACGACTTCCTTGATATTCCCACGGTTGTTGAGATGAACGTGTGGTTGTGTCACGAGCGCGATGACCGGTGTGTTGTCTTCAATCAAAGCGATCGGACCGTGCTTGAGCTCTCCACCCGCGTATCCTTCTGCTTGGATATACGAGATCTCTTTAAGTTTCAATGCGCCTTCCATCCCGACGTATGCATCTTGTCCACGACCGATGAAGAACGCGTTGCGTGACTCAGACAAGTATTCTGTCGCGATTTCTTGGAAGCGATCCTTTTGAGACATGACCGACTCCATCGCACTTGAGATTTTACCGAGTTCCTTCATAAGATCGAAGTTGACGGCAACCCCTTTTGCTTGAGCAAGGTCAAACGCAAGGACAGCAAGAACAGCGATTTGAGCTGTATACGCTTTTGTTGAAGCAACAGCGATTTCTGGACCTGCATGGAGTAACAATGTTGCGTTAGCTTCACGTGACAATGTTGATCCTGGAACGTTCGTGATTGTCAGTGCCGGGTGACCGAGTTTCTTCGCTTCGACGAGAACAGCACGGCTATCCGCTGTTTCACCTGATTGTGAAAGGAAGAGGAAGAGCGGTTTCTCTGTCAATAATGGCATGTTGTATCCGAACTCAGAAGAGATGTGCACTTCTGTCGGGATGCCTGCGATTTGTTCGATCAACTGTTTTCCGATCAAACCAGCATGGTAGCTTGTTCCGCAACCGATGATGTAGACGCGGTCACGACCAAGTACGAGATCACGGACTGATTGATCGAGTGTGATGTCGCCTGCTTCGTTTTGATATTTTTGAACGATGTTCCGGATGACTGCTGGTTGCTCATCCATCTCTTTGAGCATATAGTGCGCGTACGTTCCTTTTTCGATATCTGATGCATCGATTTCAGCCGTGTACGCTTCACGCTCTTGGACGTTCCCGTCGAGATCTTGGATCGTCACGCTATCACGCGTCAAGATGATCATCTCACCATCATGCAACTCAACGAATTGATCCGTTACTTGCAACATTGCCATTGCGTCTGAAGCGACGACGTTGAACGTACCATCACCGAGACCGACGAGAAGTGGTGATTTGTTTTTCGCGACGTATAAGACGTCTGGATTTTCAGCATCGATCAACGCGAGGGCATACGAACCATGCAAGACACGGAGTGTTTGACGGAATGCTTCCGCGACGTCACCTGTCTCGTTGAAGTTCTTTTCAATCATCTGAACGATGACTTCTGTATCCGTGTCGCTCAGGAGATCGACGTTCAATTCTGCTTTTAGTTGCTCATCGTTTTCGATGACACCGTTGTGCACGAGTGTGAAACGTGCTGACGCACTTTGGTGTGGGTGCGCGTTTGGTACACTTGGGACACCGTGTGTCGCCCAACGTGTATGTCCGATTCCGACTGTGCCGTCTGCCTCAGCAGGAACGACTTCGCGTAGCGCAGCAATCCGGCCAACTTCTTTGTGGACTTGGACGCCGTCGTTGACGAACGCAAGACCTGCCGAGTCATAGCCGCGGTACTCGAGCTTCTCGAGACCTTTTAATAAAATTTCTTTCGTGTTGACCTGTCCGATCATACCTACGATTCCGCACATGTTACATCTCTCCATTTACAAGTATTTCCCTAAAGAGGAAACGGCTCTTGTTGAGAGGATCCCGATCGGTCTGTTTGTCCGTCCAATCACTTGGACGATTTCAGAACGATTTACGGTATGGATCTGGTACCGGGAGGCATCCGCCGAATGATTCGATAAACCTCCACCTCGTCAGCTTTCAACCTACGAAGAAAGCCCTGGCGCTTTTTAGTTCCGTCTGACCCCGTTTCTGTCCGACTTCACCATCATACGAACTTTACTTTGAAAAAGCAAGAAAGGTAACGTAGTTGTAACTATTCCCGATATTTCACTAATCAATACGTATAATCCCTATTTTTTGTAAAAATCTCAAGCTGTTTTTCTAAAATAATTGTAAAAAAAGAAGCAGAGCAATCGCTCTGCTTCGGGTTTCTTAGTTTTCTTGTAACGCATAGTTCTCACGAACGACATTCGCGATCCGCTCGACGTACGCATCACACGCTTCTTGTGTCGGAGCTTCCGCCATGACACGAACGAGTGGTTCTGTTCCTGACGCACGAACGAGGATCCGTCCGTTCCCCGCCATTTCCGCTTCAACTTCCGCAATGATTGCTTGTACAGCAGGACCGCTCATTGCGCCATTTTTATCTGAAACACGGATATTGACGAGACGTTGTGGGAAGATCGGCATCTCAGCTGCGAGTTCTGATAACTTCTTCCCTGTCGCTTTCATGATTTGCAACAACTGGACGCCTGACAACATGCCGTCTCCTGTCGTTGAGTAATCCATGAAGATGATGTGCCCCGACTGTTCGCCACCGAGCGTATAGTCGTTCTTACGCATCTCTTCGACGACATAACGGTCACCGACTGCTGTCTGAAGCGCCGTCATCCCGTTTTCTTTGACGGTTTTATGAAAACCGAGGTTACTCATGACCGTCGCAACGATCGTGTTGTCTTTCAGACGACCAAGTTCGTTCAAGTATTTCCCGCAGATGAACATGATTTTATCACCATCGACGATATCGCCGTTCTCATCGACTGCAATCAAGCGATCGCCGTCGCCATCAAATGACAAACCGACATCTGCGCTCTTTTCTTTGACGAAGGCAGCAAGGTGTTCAGGGTGTGTCGAACCGACACCATCATTGATGTTGAGTCCGTTCGGATTCGTTCCGATCGTCGATACTTCTGCTTCCAAGTCACCAAATAGACGTGGTGCGAGGCTTGACGTCGCTCCGTGTGCACCGTCAATCGCGACATGGATGCCTGAGAAATCTTCATCCGATGTCTGACGAAGCATATGCAGATACTTTTGTGCACCCTCAAAATAATCATGAACGAAGCCGAGTTCTTTTCCGGCTGGGCGTGGCAATGTATCTTCTGCTTCATCGAGTAATGCTTCAATTTCAAGTTCTGTTGCGTCATCAAGCTTAAAGCCGTCTGATCCGAAGAACTTGATCCCGTTATCTTCTACTGGATTGTGCGACGCGGAAATCATGACTCCTGCTGTCGCATCCATTGTTTTTGTCAGATACGCGACACCTGGTGTCGAGATGACACCTAGACGCATGACTTCTGCACCGATCGATAACAGACCCGCGATAAGTGCGTTCTCAAGCATTTGACCAGAAACACGTGTATCGCGTCCAATTAAGACTTTAGGTCGTGTGCTTTCGTGTTTTGTTAACACGTAACCACCTGTTCGACCGAGGCGATACGCCAGTTCCGGTGTCAATTCTACGTTTGCGACGCCGCGTACGCCGTCAGTTCCAAAATACTTACCCATATGTTATTTCCTCATTTCACTAATTTGTTTTAATTGGTCGGAACGGATGTCCGAGGCACGGCTTTTAACGTGACATCCATGTTATCCGGACGCAAGACATCGAAGGCTTTCGACGTCTGGTATGAAATCGGCAATCCATGTGTTCCTTCTTTTAGTCCTGTCACGTCGATGACCGCTTTAATGTCCGTCGCATCAATCGATGCTAGATCCGATTCTTTCCCACGGACAACGACATCCATCGTTTGGTTATAATCAATCGTATACTTCGACTCATCAAACCCGTTCAATGTGACCGTCACACCCGGGATCGTTTTCTCTGCTCGATCCTCGACGGTTTCTGTCGTCGATTTCGCGTTTTCCTTTTCAACGACGATATTGACGGTAACCTGTGTCGGATCCATCGCCGTCGCGTTTTCCGGTTCCACGAGTTTGACGGTTTTTTCCGTCGTCTTCGTCAATCCCTTAAGCGAGACCGCTTCTGTATCAACGGAACCAATCCGTTCCAACTCTTCTTTTGTTCCATATAGACGAGCTTCCGTCGTGACGGGAACGATCTTGACAACGGTATACCCTTTTTTGACGTTGTCTTTTGTCTTCACATTGATTGGTACCGTCTTACTTTCCTTATAGATCGGTACTGTGATTTCTAATTGCTCCGGTTGATAAGATGCATTAATCGTATTCCCGTTCGCATCCGTCGCTTTAGCATTGAACGTCTCTTTGAACGTCTCTGCCCGACCGGTCACATCAATCGGTACTTGGATTGCTGAAATCGCCTGTAACTTCTCCGCGCCTCCCGTGACTTCAACAGTTTGTTGGTTCGGTTGCGCTTCCCCAGCGACATATCCTTCAGCGATTTTGTTTTTATTGAGTAAGGCGACTTGTACCGGTACTTCTTTCGTAATTTTCTTATCGAGGAAGACTTCGATCGTCTGTTGTTTCGGCGTCACTTCGACATCTTTTCCAAAGCCAGTCGGTGTGACACGGACACGATGATAGCCCGGGTCGAGACCTTTCAAATCAATCGATAATCCAAAATCCTGAACAAGCCGGAGCATCGTCAAGCTACTCGAAGGACCTTTAACGGTGACCTCCATCGTATTTGGAATATTATAGGCGACCCATTGCGATTCATCATACTGGACCGTGACCGGTACGTCAAACTTCGTCGAGCCTTGTCCTGCGATCGGTAACAGACTAGCGGCATCGCTTTTTCCCGTCGTATTCGAACCTGCGACCATCAAATACAACATGACGGCTAAGGCAACGGCAACGATGCGTAAAAACCAGCGCTCATTGAACCACTTTTCGAACATTATTTTTTCGCCCCCATCCAGTTCAAGAAGGAAGTATTCGTCGGTTCGGCCTTGACGATCGTCTCAAGTAACTTCGTCCGCAAGGATTCTTCGTCGAGTTCCCGGTATAGACGTCCATTGATGGCGAGTGAGACACCACCCGTTTCTTCCGAGACGACGAGCGTGACACTATCCGTCACCTCACTGACACCAATTGCTGCGCGGTGACGTGTTCCAAGCTCTTTTGAGATATGTGCACTCTCAGACAGCGGTAAGTAACAAGCGGCTGCTGCTAACTTGCCTTGCTGGACGATGACGGCACCATCATGTAAGGGTGTATTCGGAATGAACAAGTTGATCAGCAACTGACTCGTGATTTGTGAGCCGAGCGGAATACCCGTCTCCACGTATTCACTCAGTCCAGTCTCCCGTTCAATCGTCACGAGTGCCCCAATACGCCGTTTTGACATGTACTGAGCAGACGATACGAGCGCATCGACGATTCGAATTTGTTCATCTTCATCACTGACCGCACTACGCGAGAAGAATTTACTCGTTCGTCCTAAATGTTCCAGTCCACGCCGGAGTTCGGGCTGGAAGATGATGATAATCCCCAGTAACCCATAGGTGATGATTTGATTCAGTAAGAATTGCAGTGTTTTGAGTCCAAAAAAGCCACTCAGGAACCAACTGATCAAAATGACCGAGATCCCTTTAATGAGCTGGACCGCTTTTGTTCCTTTGACGATGATCATGAGACGGTAAATGACGAACGTCACGACCGCAATATCAATCACGTCATTAATATAATCGTACCAATGTACGTTTTCTCCCAGTTTCAACAATTGAAATTGAAGTGGTTGCCAGCTGAAGTAATTCACCAACCGTGCCCCCTAACTCATCTGATTTAAACAGTTTCCATTATAGCACAAAGGGACGAGTTCGACTCGTCCCAGCTGATTATTGAAATAGACGCTTGATTCCGTACCATACGCGTTCGAATAATTGATCGATTTCCTTGATTTCTCCGGTCACGCTACCAGCACTCGCCGTGTACGCTTTCCCGTCAACGGTCATGACGTCGCCATTGACTTTCCCTTCGATGCGGACGTTCCCGCCTTCGACATAGAGATCTTGATCGACCGTGACACCTTTCGGGACAACGACCTCACCATTTTGAGCGACGATGCCTGGTGCATTCGTATAAGATAAGTCATGTTCTTCCTGTGCCATATAACCACCAAGGCTACCGACCGACAAAAGTAAGAAAACAGCCGCTGCCGCGAGCAATGGATATTGCTTCATCTTCCCTCCAAAACGAGACGGTTGCGGTTGGTGCAGCAAAGCAGCGCTTGGCGTCTCCACCTGTTCAGGCAATTGTGCCAGCACGCGGGATGTAAAATCTGCCGATAATTTAGGCGCTGGAAGTTGACGCAGTCGAGCATCAAGGAGCCGATACTCTTCGAACTCGTCCATCGCGTCTACTTCTCGTAACTCTGCTTCTAATCGCTCGAATTCCTCAGGTGGTTGGTTTTGGTCTAAATAATCCTGGATCCGTTCATGTACATGCTCTCGTGACATGGTGAGTTCCTCCTTCTCATCGTTTGGCAAAATGCTTCTTCAGCGCTTCTCGTCCACGATGAATTCTAGTTTTGACAGTAGCGACAGGTAATTCGATCATTTCACTGATTTCCTTTAGCGAAAGATCCTCTACATATTTCAGGACGAGTGGGACACGGTATTTTTCTGGTAAAGCCGCAATCGCGTCCCCGACTTCGTTTCGTTGCTCGTTATCGACCACTTGGTCCTCCGGCAAGGTGTCCTTGCTCTCGAGTTGTGAATACAATGTCAGTCCTTCAGTACCTGACATCTCAGCATCAAGAGAATAATCAGGTTTCTTTTTCCGTAATCGGTCAATCGATACGTTCGTGACGATTCGGTACAACCAAGTCCGGAACTTCCATTGTGCATTATACGAATCAATTTTCGTAAATACACGGATGAAGGCTTCCTGTGTCGCATCCTCCGCTTCCATTCGATCGCGCAAGACACGGAAAGCCACAAGAAAGGCACCTTCCTTATATAGATCAACAAGTGCCGCGAATGCATCACGGTCTCCCTGTTTCACTCGCTCAATTAAGCGTAGTGTCGTTTCTTCCACTTTGAATACCCCCCGCTCTATGCGGTCAATCTCTTATACGAAGTCGACCGATAAATGTTTCATCTCCTTTTAAATTGTAACAAAAAAAACTTGAACCCCGATGAAAAGAGTTCAAGTTCTATCCATTATTTTACTAAGCGATGTGTTTCCATTGCCAAAAGTAGATCTCCGATTAGTTCATTCGCAAGTTCTGCTGTTCCGTTTCCTTCTTCAAGCAACGGATTCACTTCAACGAATTCAGCTGCAATGAAGTCTTCTGCCGTTGCGCAATGCTGGAGCACTGTCTTCGCATCGTCTAAGAAAATACCGTCGGCGACACGTGTTCCGGTACCGACGACGAGTGATGGATCGAGACCATCCATATCAAAGCTAAGATAGAACGCATCCGTCGTTTCCTTCAAATAGGCAATCGCTTCTTCCATGATCGCGTCCATTCCCCGAGTTCGGATCGCTTCCATATCATAGACACGAATACCAAGACGATCAATCAGCTCTTGTTCGCCTGGATCAACGTCACGTAATCCGATGAAGACGAGATGTTCCGGTTGCAGTTTGACATCGGTTCCTCCGACTTCCGTTAAACGCTGATGTCCTTCCCCAAGGGCGACAGCGAGCGGCATGCCGTGAATATTGCCAGACGGTGATGTTTCCGGTGTATTCAAATCACCGTGTGCATCGAACCAGATGACACCAAGACGGGGTACAGTCTGACGTAACCCTGCAATCGTTCCGATCGCCATGCTGTGATCGCCACCGACTAATAACGGAAAACGTTGCTCCGATAACGCGTCACGTACGATCAGGTGCAAGTCATTCGTCGTATGGACGACGCCTTCAAGACGTTTTAGCTTCGGATCTTCTTCCCGGACTGCATCCTCGGATAAGACAGCCGCTTCCCCGTAGCGTACTGCTTCTTGTCCCCGTGCTTCAAGTGTCGCGAGTAGACCGGCTTTTTCGACAGCAGCAGGTCCGTGTTCAGTGCCTGGCTTTCCTTGTCCATAACGGTACGGTACGCTGATATACGCGATGTTCATACGATATTCCCCCTATGTCATAGTCACTTCTACATGTATTGTAAGCGGTAACAAACGAGTGGTTCAACTCAACAAAAAAACGCATGAATATACAAAAAAACACCGTGAAGGGAATCACGGTGTTCTTGCGTACGTACTCTGGTTATGCTTGGCATTTCATATAAAAAAAACTTAAGACGAACGAAACTCGCTTAAGATCTTTAAATAAAATTGGTGGAGCCTAGCGGGATCGAACCGCTGACCTCCTGCGTGCAAGGCAGGCGCTCTCCCAGCTGAGCTAAGGCCCCGAAAGAAAAAGCGGAAGACGGGATTCGAACCCGCGACCCCGACCTTGGCAAGGTCGTATTCTACCACTGAACTACTTCCGCAAGAAATGAGCCATGCAGGATTCGAACCTGCGACCCTCTGATTAAAAGTCAGATGCTCTACCAACTGAGCTAATGGCTCGACATGGTGGGGGGGGGCGGATTCGAACCGCCGAACCCGAGGGAGCGGATTTACAGTCCGCCGCGTTTAGCCACTTCGCTACCCCCCCAGTTTGTCTAGGAAACTTATACGATTGAGAAAAAACAGTGCCGGCAACAGGAGTCGAACCCGCGACCTACTGATTACAAGTCAGTTGCTCTACCAGCTGAGCTACACCGGCACAAAAAGTATAATGGTGACCCGTACGGGATTCGAACCCGTGTTACCGCCGTGAAAGGGCGGTGTCTTAACCGCTTGACCAACGGGCCATTGGCTCCGCAAGTAGGATTTGAACCTACGACCTACCGGTTAACAGCCGGTTGCTCTACCACTGAGCTATTGCGGAATAAATTAAAT
>NZ_MPSZ01000015.1 GCF_001939065.1 Exiguobacterium indicum HHS 31
GAAATTGTTTTTTTGTTTGTTTCAAGCGCTTGTCGTTGTTAAGGACATGTAATAATATATCATGCGTTTTATTATTGTGCAACACTTATTTTAAAATTGTTTTTAAAATCATGAATAAGCCTCTTGAACCTTACGATTCCGGCTCAAGAGGCTACGTATTTCCTATTAATCCATCAACTGAATGATGCTATGTTGCCGTTCTTCCATTAAATCAATGACTATCATCCGTCCTTGTTCTTCATATGAAATAACAGGTCGATCAAAAATTGTATTCTTTCGAACGATCGTTGCAATCTTTCCATTACTCATCAGGACACGATCACCGACTTCGATTGGTAAAAGTAACTGTCCGAGCAATAGGACATACTTCGAGCAATATTGCATCGGTCGTGCTTTTAAATGACGGTATGCATCAAACGGTGTATATGCTTCTCGATATGGACGCCAACTTGTCATCGCAGCAAAGACATCTGCCACAATAAAAAGTCGACTATGATCCGTAATCTTATCTCCCTTTACCTTTAAAGGATAACCCGTTCCATCTAGTCGTTCATGATGTTGAACAATCAAGCGATTGACCGTATCTGAAATGATCGTCTCCTTTTGCAATGCTTGATATGCCATTGCGGGGTGCCGGTGGAAGATTTCTTGTTGCATTGCTTCATAGCGTTTCGTATGACGCCATTCCATGATTCGCGCGAGACCGTAGTCAGCAAAATAAGAAGCTGTCCATAACTCATGGATTAATTTCCGATCTTTTCCGACTGCTTCAGCAAGCATTTGCGCAATTGCCCCTCGATAGATGGCATGTCGAACTGTATAAGCTTCCGTTCCTCGCTCGAGGAAGAATGGTAAGACATCTTGTCTCGTAATCCGTTCTGGAACGGACTGTTTGACCCAGCTCAATGCTTCATACACATTCGGCTTTATTCCCTGTTCCCATGACATGAAGACTTTATTGTAAGAACGAATGAATGCTTCAAACGGATTTTCTGTATGAGCCGCTACGGTTTCAGCTTGCACCTCCTCGCTTTCGATTAGATCCGGTCGATCTTCGATGACGACTTCTTTAATCAAAAATCGTTGAATCCGTCGCAACTCATCCGTCCCTATCTTTTTACCTGCTTCTACGATTGGATGATCTGTATGTAAATAGATGGGTTCCGTTAAACGATCCCCGATGCGTAATTGATTACTTGCCACTCGCATATCGTTTCGTCTCCTTTTTTATTTTATTTTCTTTCTATCTATATATGTAGATAAAAGCAGCAGAGTAGTATCACTCTGCTGCTTCCTTGCTGACGTCTTGCTTACTCTTCCGCTTCTTCTGGAGCATCCGATTCGACTACATTCTCTTCAGACACGATGTCAGTGTCTTCTTCCATTTCATCAGTCTCTTCTCGTTTCAGTTTCGCAACCGTCGCAACACGGTCACCTTCTTCGATTCGAATGACCTTCACCCCTTGGGTATTCCGGCCGACACGTGAAATGTATTGCGAGTCTGTCCGAATGACGATACCGCTCTCTGTCATGATCATGATGTCATCATCGACATCAACGATTCGCATGGCAACGATTTGACCGACGCGTTCTGTCACCTTACTCGCGATCAATCCTTTACCACCACGAGACTGGCTACGGAACTCGGTCATCGGTGTCCGTTTACCGAATCCTTTTTCCGTAATGACAAGAACATCTTGGGCATCACGTGCAAGTTCCATCCCGACGACGAAATCGTCTGGACGTAACGTCATCGCTTTGACACCACGAGCGCCACGTCCCATCGAGCGGACATTCGTGATTGGGAAACGAATCGCTTTCCCACTTGTTGAAACAGCAAAGACTTCATCGTCCGTCGATGCGAGACGAACCGATGTCAACTCGTCGTCTTCAAACAATCGAATCGCGATCAAACCGTTTTTGTTGATCCGTGCGTACGCAGACAACGGTGAACGTTTGACGCGTCCTTTACGTGTCATGAAGATCAATGATTTTTGCTCATCTTGAACGACTTCTTCCGTTTCGAGCGTTTCTTCCGTCTCTTCAATCTCTCCTTCGATCACCTCGACAGGTGCTTCAGCTGCTTGTTGCTCCTCGAGATAACGTTTGAAGTTGACTGGAATCATCGTCTCGACCTTTTCGTCGCGTTCGATTTGGATGAGGTTGATAATCGGTACACCTTTTGATGTCCGGCTCATCTCTGGTACTTCGTATCCACGAATCCGGTAGACTTTTCCGCGGTTCGTAAAGAATAGAATCGTATCGTGCGTCGAACAAGACAAGAGACGCGTGACGTAATCCTCGTCGTTCGTTCCGATTCCTTGAACCCCACGTCCGCCGCGGCGTTGTGTCCGGTACGAATCCGTCGTCATCCGTTTGATGTAGCCACTGCTTGTCAACGTGATGATGATATCCTGTTCCGGAATCAAATCTTCATCTTCGAATTCGATGTGGTCCATGCGGATTTCCGTCCGACGTTCGTCGTTGAAACGTTCTTTCAACTCCTCGAGCTCTGTCCGGATTAAATCAAGCAAGACTTCCTCACTCGCAAGGATGCGGTTCAGTTCCGCGATCAATTGCATGATTTCGTCATACTCTGCTTCGATCTTCTCCCGTTCAAGACCTGTCAGGCGTTGCAAGCGCATATCGAGAATCGCTTGTGATTGTTTCTCGGATAACGCAAAACGCTCCATCAACTGTTCACGTGCTGCGTCCGCTGTCCGGTTCCCGCGGATGATTTGAATGACTTCATCCAAATGATCGAGTGCAATCCGTAGACCGGCGAGCAAGTGTTCACGTGCTTCTGCTTTTTCAAGATCGAACTGTGTCCGACGACGCACGATTTCTTTTTGATGCTCGAGGTAATGATAAAGCATTTCCTTGAGCGTCAATGTTTTCGGACGTCCGCCGACGATCGCAAGCATGTTGACACCAAACGTCGTTTGCATCGACGTCTGTTTATACAAGTTATTTAAGATGACGCTCGCATTGGCGTCACGACGAACTTCCATGACGATGCGCATACCGCGGCGATCTGACTCATCCCGTAAATCGGTGATGCCTTCAATCTTTTTCTCGCGAACGAGATCGGCAATCTTTTCAACGAGGCGGGCTTTATTGACTTGATAAGGCAGCTCCGTCACGATGATCCGTTCCCGGTCTTTCTTCGTCTGTTCGATTTCTGCTTTCGCACGGACGATGATTGAGCCACGTCCTGTTTCATAAGCGCGACGAATCCCGCTCCGACCAAGAATTTCACCAGCTGTCGGGAAATCAGGTCCCGGAATGTGCTGCATCAGTTCTTGGATCGTGATTTCTGGGTCGTGCGACAAGGCTAAGACACCATCGATGACTTCGCCAAGCTGATGTGGTGGAATGTTCGTTGCCATTCCGACCGCGATCCCGCTCGAACCGTTGACGAGTAAGTTCGGGAAGCGTGACGGTAAGACTTCCGGTTCGCGTTCCGAACCATCGTAGTTATCTTTGAAATCGACTGTGTTTTTGTTGATATCGCGAACGATCTCCATCGCGATTTTTGACATACGAGCTTCCGTATATCGCATCGCAGCCGCCGAGTCCCCATCGACAGACCCGAAGTTTCCGTGTCCATCGACGAGTTCGTAACGGTAGCTGAAGTCTTGTGCCATGCGGACCATCGTGTCATAGACGGCAGAATCCCCGTGCGGGTGATACTTACCGATGACTTCCCCGACGATACGGGCAGACTTTTTATGTGGTTTATCGGCACGAATACCGAGGTCGTTCATCGCATAGAGAATCCGGCGGTGTCCGGGTTTTAAGCCGTCCCGTACGTCCGGAAGAGCACGTGCGACGATGACGCTCATCGCGTAGTCCATGAAGGACGTACGCATCTCTTGACTGATATTAATATCCTTGATGATTCCGTGATTTTGTTCGGACATGCTTCTGGCCACCCTCTCTGTTCAGCGTTAAATATCCAGGTTCTTGACGTAATGTGCGTGTGATTGAATGAAGTCGCGTCGTGGTTCGACTTGATCTCCCATCAAGATATCAAAGACTTCATCCGCTTCGATCGCATCTTGAAGCTCGACACGTAACATTTGACGACCACTTGGATCCATCGTCGTTTCCCAAAGTTGCTCTGGATCCATCTCCCCAAGACCTTTGTAGCGCTGAATGTCGTACCGTGCGTTTTCAGGAAGCGCTGCAAGCGCCTCTGTCAATTCACGTTCGTTATGCACGTACGTGATGTTCTTCCCTTGTTTGATCCCGTATAGCGGTGGCTGAGCGATATAGACATACCCATGCTCGACAAGCGGACGCATGTAACGGTAGAAGAACGTCAACAAGAGTGTCCGGATGTGGGCACCATCGACATCGGCATCGGTCATGATGATGACTTTGTGATAGCGTGCTTTTTCGATATTGAACTCAGAACCGATACTTGTTCCGAGTGCCGTGATGATCGTCCGAATCTCATTGCTTCCGAGAATCTTATCAAGACGTGCTTTCTCAACGTTCAAGATTTTACCGCGAATCGGTAAGATTGCTTGGAAATGACGATCGCGTCCGGATTTCGCAGAACCACCCGCCGAGTCACCCTCGACGATGTACAATTCGGAAATCGACGCATCACGTGACGAACAGTCGGCCAGTTTACCTGGAAGCGAGCTCACTTCGAGAACACCTTTACGGCGTGTCAGTTCACGGGCGCGTTTCGCTGCCATGCGGGCACGCGACGCCATCATCCCTTTTTCGACGATTGCGCGTGCGTTCGTCGGATTTTCGAGCATGAACTGCTCAAACGCACCAGAGAAGAGTGAATCCGTAACCGTACGCGCGTCGGAGTTCCCGAGTTTCGTTTTCGTCTGACCTTCGAACTGTGGGTTCGGGTGTTTGACGGAAACGATCGCGGTCATTCCTTCACGTACGTCCTCACCGGATAACGTACCGTCCGCATCCTTCATCAAACCGAACTTTTTCGCATAGTCATTGATGACGCGTGTCAGAGCTGTCTTAAAGCCCGTCTCATGCGTACCACCCTCATGCGTCGGGATGTTGTTCGTGAACGAGTAGATGTTTGACGCAAATCCGTCGTTGTACTGAAGCGCGACTTCGACTTCGATGCCATCTTTTGTTCCGTGTACATAGACAGGTTCCGCATGAACGACTTCTTTTGAACGGTTCAAGTGCTCGACGTAGGACTTGATTCCACCTTCATAGTGGAAGCTACGTGTCATCGGCTCATCCGCACGATCATCCGTGATGATGATCTTCAGGCCTTTGTTCAAGAAAGCAAGCTCGCGAAGGCGTGTTGCTAGCAAATCATAGTCATACTCGAGCGTCTCTTGGAAAATCTCACCGTCTGGGAAGAAACGAATCGTCGTTCCTGTCTCTTCTGATGTTCCGATTACTTCGAGATCTTGCGCTGGTACACCGCGATGGTACGCTTGATAATACAGCTTCTCGTTCCGTTTGACGAACACTTCAAGTTTCGTCGACAGAGCGTTAACGACCGAAGCCCCAACACCGTGTAATCCGCCCGATACTTTATATCCGCCGCCGCCGAACTTACCACCGGCATGGAGGACTGTCAAAATGACTTCAACGGCAGGACGACCCATCTTCTCTTGAATGTCGACTGGAATACCACGTCCGTTATCCTCGACTAAGATCGAGTTTCCTGGTTCAATCGTGACCTTGATCGTGTCACAGTATCCTGCGAGCGCCTCATCGATCGAGTTATCGACGATCTCCCATACGAGGTGATGGAGACCCTTTGATGCCGTCGAGCCGATATACATCCCTGGACGTTTACGTACTGCTTCTAATCCTTCAAGTACTTGAATCTGATCGGCACCGTACCCTTGTTCCAATTCCATATCTTCATGATTACTCATCGGTTTTCTCACCTACTGTTTCTTTATATGATGTCTCTTCCAAATCGACTGTCCCTTGTTTCACGTGGAACAACTTCGCTTGGTTGATCGTTTCATGCGCAATCCCGTCGACGCTTGTCGTCGTCAGGATCGTCTGGACCTTTTGTTGCATCGTATCGAGCAAATGTGTTTGACGATGATCATCAAGCTCGGATAAGACATCGTCGAGCAGAAGAAGTGGATATTCCCCTACTTCCTCATGAATCAATTCGATCTCCGCAAGCTTTAACGAGAGAGCTGCTGTCCGTTGTTGTCCTTGTGAACCATACGTTTGGACGTTTCGTCCATTGACTTCCATCTCGAAGTCATCGCGATGTGGTCCAAACAACGTAACTCCTCTTCGGATTTCATTTTCTTTTATTTTACCAAACTTCCGCGTGTAGGACGCAGTCATTCCTTCGACATCGAGTAATTCGTCGCCGAATGTGTCCGAACGATAGATGAGCGCGAGTTCTTCCTGTCCACGACTGATTCCGTCATGAATCGGTCGTGCCCATTTTTCGAGCTGGGCCATGAAATGATGGCGGCGCTGAACGATTTTAACGGCTAGCGTAATCATTTGCTCCGTCAAGATATCAAGGAAGGTCTCGTCTCCTCCCTTCATGGACAGTTGTTTCAGCAATGCGTTTCGCTGCTTCAACACTTTCAGGTACTGGCTCAATTCATGCAGATAGACCGGACTGACTTGACCGATCTCCATATCGAGAAATCGCCGACGGACTTGTGGACTGCCTTTGACGATATGCAAATCTTCCGGGGCGAATAAAACGATGTTCAGTGCCCCGACATAATCACTCAAGCGTCGTTGCTCTAGATGATTCAGCTTTGCTTTTTTCCCGCGACCCGAGATGACGATCTCTTGAACATGGGAGCCGGTCCGCTTGACGACACGTCCTTCGACGCGCGCTGTTTCCTGGTCCCAACCGATCAGTTCCTTGTCATGCGTCGTCCGGTGCGACTTCGCGAGAGCGAGGACATAGATCGCTTCCAATAAGTTCGTCTTCCCTTGTGCATTTTCACCAATCAGGACATTCGTTTTTTCGGAGAATGACAGTTCGAGTGCGTCATAGTTGCGATAATGACTGAGTCGGACTGAATCCAGCCGCACGTTAGTTGCCCTCGTTCTTGATGATGAACTGACCGTAGTCTTCTACATCAATGATGTCTCCATCCCGTAATTTACGACCACGTCGCTGATCGACCTCGCCGTTGACTAGAATCGGTACCTCTGCTAAAAACGGTTTGGCTTGTCCTCCGCTTGAGATGATATCCGATAGCTTCAGGAACTGCCCTAATGTGACGTATTCCGTTGTAATTCTGATTTCTTGCATGGATTGACTCCTCCTACCTACATATTATAAATGACGTACTCTTTATTGTACTAAACATTAGACGATTTAGCAAAATCCCCGAACGTATATACGGTATACGAAAAGACGGGTCCGATGTCGAAACGATCGAACCCGTCTTGTCACGTATTTTCTGTTGATGCTTATGCTGTCCGTACTGGAAGAATCAGTTGCAGGACGTTATCTTGATCGACTGGATGCAAGATGAATGGACGAATCGAACCCGTGAACTGGATTTCGATATCTGTCGCGTCAAGCGCCTTCAAGGCATCCATCATGTACTTCGAGTTGAACGAGATTTTCAGCTCTTCTCCTTCAAGCGACAGGATGCTGACTTGCTCCGAGACTTTCCCGACTTCTGGTGAATGCGAAGAGATCTCGACCGCTGTCGTTCCTTCAGCTGCGAACTTGATGACATTGTTACGGTCCTCACGTGCAAGCAGCGACGCGCGATCGATCGCTTGAAGCAATTCTTTCGCATTCATGCGGACAGCTGTCCGGTACTCTTCTGGAATCAAACGTGATGTATCCGGATAGTTTCCGTCGAGTAGACGCGAGAAGAAGAGGACGTGTTTCATCTTGAACAAGATTTGTTGGTTCGTGATCGTGATATCCACATGACCATCCCCAAGCAACTTCGATAATTCATTTAAGCTCTTCCCTGGAACGATGACGTTCTGGAACGAGATATCTGTATCTGTCTCAAACTGAGCACGACGAAGGGCTAAACGGTGACTATCCGTTGAGACACACGTCAAGATGCCTTTGTCAGCTGAGAAGTTCACACCTGTCAGAACAGGACGTGTTTCTTGAACAGCGACAGCAAAGCTTGTTTGGCGAATCATCGAACGTAAGAGATCAGCCGGTAAACGGAAACGTTGTCCCCCATCGACTTGCGGAAGGCGTGGGAACTCATCTGGATCAAGACCGTTCAAATGGAATTCCGCTGTTCCTGACTGAATCCGTGTCATGAAGTTCGGTGAGACTTCGAGTGTGACTTCGTCTTTTGGCATCTTTTTGACGATATCGCCGAAGAAGCGGGCATTCAAGACGACACTACCAGCACGGTGAACCGTGACATAGGATGTTCCATTCTCTTCTGCATAGATCGTCCGTTCAATCGAGATTTCTGTATCGCTTCCTGTCAGCGTCATACCATCTCCATGAGCTTCGAGTTTGATTCCTGTCAGAATCGGAATCGTCGTGCGGGATGAGACCGCTTTGGCTACATCTTGTACTGCTTGAATTAAAGCTTCGCGTTGAATGGTGATATGCATATCGTCGTTAGACTCCTCTCGAAAATAATGGGCATGCGCCCATCATAACATAATAATATATTTTTTTAATAATAGTCTTAGGGGCTGTGGATAGTGTGGATAAGTCGGTGGATAACTTGGTATAAAGCCAAAAACGGTGTGGATAAGTTGTGGATAACTACCCTACTTTATCCACATGTTTATCCACAGTTTTACGAATGCTTCAATTCATGTTTGATTTGTTCGATGACTTTTCCCGTTTCCCCATCCGATTTGATCAACATGCTGATCTTTTCATGGGCATGGATGACGGTCGTATGGTCGCGTCCCCCGAATTCCTCTCCGATTTTCGGTAAAGAGCTCTCTGTCATCTCACGTGAAAGATACATCGCGATTTGACGTGGGAAGGCAATCGATTTCGTCCGTTTCTTCGCCTTCAGATCATCAAACGGTAAGTTGAAATGTTTACTGACCGACTCCTGGATGTCACGAATCGTGACTTTACGCGGTTCAGCGACCGGCATGATGTTATGCAAGGCTTCTGCAGCGACATTTGGATCGATTGGTCGCCCGACGAGATTCGCATAGGCAATGACACGCGTCAACGCCCCTTCGAGCTCCCGAATGTTCGTATCAATTTGACTTGCGATGTAAAGCATGACTTCGTTTGAGACGTCAAGTTGCTCCGCATTCGCCTTTTTCCGTAAAATCGCAATCCGTGTCTCGAGATCCGGTGGCGTGATGTCGGTGATTAATCCCCATTCGAAACGAGAACGAAGCCGATCTTCAAGCGTTGGAATCTCTTTTGGTGGTCGGTCACTTGAGATGATGATTTGTTTTTGGTCGTTGTGCAAGGCATTGAATGTGTGGAAAAACTCTTCTTGCGTCTGTTCTTTGCCCGCAAGGAACTGGATGTCATCAATTAAGAGGACATCGATGTTACGGTATTTATTTCGAAACTCAACCGTCTTATTATCACGGATGGAGTTAATGAAGTCATTCGTAAAGCGTTCAGAAGAGACATAGGCAATCCGTGTCCCGAGATTTTGATCTTGAACGTACTGTCCGATGGCATGCATCAGATGGGTTTTGCCAAGACCAACGCCACCATAGATGAAAAGCGGATTGTATGCTTTAGCAGGCGCTTCCGCAACAGCAAGTGAAGCGGCATGCGCAAAACGGTTCCCCGATCCGATGACGAATGTATCGAACGTATACTTCTCATTCAATTGTCCGAGTTCACTCATCGTCAGTTCCTCTGTTGGTCTCCGCATGTTCGATGGACGTGATTTCGGAGTCGGTGTTGCCTCAACACGTTCCTCTTCTTGTCGATCGAGCATTTTCTTCGCTTGTCCCTCTTCAATGAACTGAATATCGAGTCGGCTTCCTGTTACTTCCTCAACTGTGTCTTCGAGTAAAGATAAGTACTGGCGCTCGAGCCATGTCACCGTAAACGCAGCTGGTGCTGAAACGAGTAGTGTCGTTCCATTTAACGTGACGCCTTCTGTGGATTTTAACCACATATCATAACTAGCTTTCGGTGTTCGTTCCTCTTCCTCGATCACAGATAAGACATTATGCCAAAGTTCGGCAGCGTTTTTCATAAATACCCCCCTTTTTTTATCAAGATAGAAAATTTTTGTACACAGGCTTATACACAGACAAAGTTAATGAAGAAACTCGACTTATCCCCATAACGTAAAAACTGTGGATAACGTTATCCACAGGCAGTTGAATCTGTGTATAAAGTTATCCACAGGGTGTGTATAACTTGTTTTGTCCTGAACGATCAGGATCATGTTATGCACAATTAGTGTATCAAAAGAAATGAGCCCTGGCAATGGTTGGAATGATTTATCCACAAGTAAATTAAACCGTCCACAGGTAGTTACCCACAAGCTGTGGATAGTGTGGATAAATTGTGGATAAGAGGTGGATAACTTTTCGAAAGAGGAAGCGTTGAAAAAGAGTTATTCACAAAATACAAAAGAAGTGGAAAAAGGAAATCCAAAATCGAGGATTGACGTCGATTTTAAAAAATACTATCGTAGACAAAGTGAAGAGTTATCCACGGAAAGTGTGGATAATGTGGATAAGTCTGTGGATAGGTGGATAAGTCTACAAACATCCCCTCTATGACCCATATGTATTCTATCGCGTAATAGAGTTTGCACAGTCGAATCCTATTGCCTGTTTTCAAACTAGAACTCCCTTAAGCAGGACAAGAAATCTTCTGAACTTTCATTGACAATGCCACAATCAGTTTATATAATGTACAAGACTGCCTTAAAGTAGAAAATAACAATTGGTTATAAAGATCTTTTAAAGGAGGTGCAGACGAATGAAACCAACTTTCAACCCAAACAACCGTAAGCGTAAAAAAGTTCACGGATTCCGTGCGCGTATGGCTACGAAGAGTGGCCGCCGTATCTTGGCTGCTCGCCGTCTTAAGGGCCGCAAAGCCTTGACTGTCTAATGCATTGATGCATCCATCACTTCGGGCATGGTCCGAGGTGATTTTTTTTATGTTTTTTCGTGTGTTCGTGCTTTTGTCACATGCGCCCTATCGCGTCGCATGTTTATTCTATGATATGATGAGAGACGACGAATTTTCGTAGTGTCAGGATGGAGTGTGAATAAGGTGAAGAAGGAATACCGCGTCAAGAAAGACAAGGAGTTCCAAGCGGTGTTTACTAAAGGAGCCTCTGTCGCAAATCGGCAATTTGTCGTGTATGCCTTGAAAAAGGAGCAACAGACTCACTTTCGGGTTGGTTTATCCGTCAGTAAGAAAATCGGGAATGCCGTCGTCCGGAATCAGGTGAAACGGTATCTTCGGGAAGCATGCCAGCAGCATGAAGCCTCGATTGCCCCGAATTATGATTTGGTGATCATCGCGCGCAATCCGGCCGCGAAGATGACCGCGCAAGAAGTGGCTGACAGTCTCCGTCACGTCCTCAAACGTTCCGGTGTCTGGATGCGATCAAAAAAATGAATCGTAGCAATGCATCCTGTTGATTTGTACGGCGCTCCCTTTCCTTGCCTTACTATAGAAGAAGATGGCGTTCGACAAAGCGTAAACAATTTCTAGGAGGAATTATGAACAAGAGAACTAAGATTTGGTTAACTCTCGGACTCATGTCCGTGCTCGCGATCGTATTATCCGGCTGTACACCTAGCACGTATGGTACAGGTGAACCGATCACAGCAGACACAGAAGGTTTTTGGAAACATTACTTCGTTTGGCCGATGGCGTGGTTGATTCGTGAGATTTCACAGTTCTTTAGCGGTGATTACGGTATCGGAATCATCATTACGACACTTCTCGTTCGTCTTGTCATCCTTCCATTGATGATCAAACAAACGAAGAGTATGGGTGGAATGCAAGTCATCCAGCCTGAAATGATGAAGCTTCGTGAGAAATACAGCTCAAAAGACCAAGAGACGCAACAGAAATTGCAACAGGAAATGATGAAGCTCTACCAAGAGCACAACGTCAATCCACTCGCAGGCTGTTTACCGATCTTGATCCAAATGCCGATCTTGATCGCGTTCTATAACGCCATCATTTATACACCGGCTATTTTCCAACATACGTTCCTCTGGTTCGACCTTGGGAAACCGGATCCATTCTTCATCTTGCCGATCATGTCTGCAGTACTGACGTATCTGCAACAAAAGATCTCGATGGCAGGTCAAGAAGACAATCCACAAATGAAAATCATGCTCTACGTCTTCCCAATCATGATCTTCATCATGGGTGTTACACTCCCATCTGCCCTTTCGCTTTACTGGGTCGTCGGTTACATCTTCTCGATCATCGTCACGATCGTCATCATGAAGCCGATGCGTGAAAAGATTAAGTTGCAGACGGAAGCAACAATGGCTGCTAAACGTGAAAAAGAAGCAGCACAAGCAGCTCCGGCTCCTAAAAAATCGAAAAAGAAACGCTAATACGTGAAGAGCGACGCTTTGTTTTGACAGAGTGTCGCTCTTTTTCTTTTGCGTCATTTCGTGTATAGTTGTTTCGTTATACCCATTGCAACGATTAAGGATTAAATACTCATAAAAAGACAGAAGAAAAACGAGGTGGAAGAACGGATGATGGAATTTGATACGATTGCCGCGATTTCGACGCCGATGGGAGAAGGGGCGATTGCGATCGTGCGCTTATCAGGTCCTGATGCAGTCGCTGTAGCCGACCGTGTTTATAAAGGGAGCAACCGCTTGACGGAAGTACCAACCCATACGATTCATTACGGGAAATTGGTCGACCATGAGGCGGACCGTGTCGTCGATGAAGTGATGGTGAGTGTCATGCGCGCACCAAAGACGTTTACACGTGAAGATGTCATCGAATTGAATTGTCATGGAGGAGTCGTCGCGGTCAATCGTGTCCTCGAACTCATCCTCGCCCAACCGGAAGTCCGGCTGGCGGAACCTGGTGAATTTACGAAACGTGCGTTCTTGAACGGACGCATCGATTTATCACAAGCGGAAGCCGTCATGGATCTGATCCGGGCGAAGACGGACCGAGCGATGCATGTCGCCGTCAGTCAGATTGAAGGACGTCTCTCAAAACTCGTCCAAGACTTACGTCAACAATTGTTACAGACGATTGCTGCGATCGAAGTCAACATCGATTACCCGGAATACGATGCAGAAGAGATGACGCAACAGATCGTCGAACGTGATGCTGGTGCTGTCCGCGCGATTTTGGCAGAGTTATTAACAACGGCACGCCAAGGAAAAATCTTGCGCGAAGGGTTATCCACAGCGATCATCGGTCGTCCGAACGTCGGAAAGTCGTCTTTGCTCAACACATTGGTGCAAGAAGCAAAGGCCATCGTCACGGATATCGCGGGAACGACACGCGATACGATCGAGGAGTACGTCAATGTTCGCGGTGTACCGTTGAAGTTGATTGATACGGCAGGGATTCGCGAGACGGAAGATATCGTCGAACGGATGGGTGTTGAAAAGTCGCGTCAGGCTTTGAAGACGGCCGATTTAATCTTACTCGTCCTAAACGGGAATGATGTTCTGACGGATGAGGACGTCTTGCTGTTTGAAGCAATCAAAGGGATGAACGCGATCATCATCGTCAACAAGAGTGACTTGGCGCAACAGATTGACTTAGCGCGTGTCACGGAGCTTGCTGATGGTCGACCAATCGTCACGACATCCTTGCTCGAAGAAGCAGGCGTCAACGATCTCGAAGCAGCGATTGCGAGTCTGTTCTTTGAACAGGGTGTCGAAAGTCAGGATATGACGTACGTCTCAAATGCGCGTCACATCCAGCTCATCAAACGAGCGAGTCAAATGATTGAAGATGCTCTCGGTGCAGCAGAAGCATCGATGCCGATCGACATGGTACAGATCGATTTACGACGAGCGTGGGATACGCTTGGCGAAATCAATGGTGATACAGCACAGGATAGTTTATTGGATCAGTTGTTTTCGCAGTTCTGTCTCGGGAAATAATTCGAGACGACTGCGTGTGGAATAAGAAGGAGGAACCAGTACTATGGCTTATCAAGCAGGTGAATTCGACGTCATCGTCGTCGGAGCCGGACATGCCGGCATCGAAGCCTCTCTTGCTGCGGCACGAATGGGCTCGAAAACGGTCATGTTGACAATGAATCCCGATATGGTCGGATTCATGTATTGCAACCCGTCGATCGGTGGTCCTGCAAAAGGAATCGTCGTCCGGGAAATCGATGCGCTCGGTGGCGAAATGGCACGCGCGATCGATGCAACGTATATTCAAATGAAAATGTTAAACACATCAAAAGGTCCTGCCGTGCGAGCACTACGGGCACAGGCGGATAAATTCGAATACCAAAACCGAATGAAAAAAGCGCTCGAGGATGAACCGAATTTGCTTTTACGTCAAGCGCTCGTCGAACGGTTATTGATTGACGACGAAGGACGTTGCGTCGGTGTCGTCACGAATACAGGGGCGGAGTACCGGGCGAAAGCGGTCATCATCACGACAGGAACGTTCATGCGCGGAAAAATCATCATCGGTGAATTGTCGTACGAGAGTGGTCCGAACAATCAGATGCCATCGATCAATCTATCGAAACATCTTGAAGAACTCGGATTTGAGCTCGCACGTTTCAAGACAGGTACACCACCGCGAATCGACGGGAAAACGATCGATTACTCGAAGACGGAGATTCAACCAGGCGACGAAGTAGCACTTCCATTTAGTCATGAAACGACTCAGATGATCACGGAACAGATCCCATGCTGGTTGACGTATACGACGGAGTATACGCATCAGTTGATCGATGCGAACCTGCACCGCTCACCAATGTTCTCTGGGATGATCAAAGGAACAGGTCCACGTTATTGCCCATCGATCGAAGATAAGGTCGTCCGGTTCAACGATAAACCGCGTCACCAAATCTTCCTTGAGCCAGAAGGTCGCGATACGGAAGAAGTCTACGTGCAAGGGTTATCGACAAGTTTACCGGAAGACGTTCAACACGATATTCTCCGCTCGATTCCAGGGCTTGAGAATTCAGAAATGATGCGTCCTGGTTATGCGATTGAGTACGATGCCGTTGTTCCGACACAACTCTGGCCAACGCTCGAGACAAAACGGGTTCCGGGTTTATTCACAGCGGGTCAAATCAACGGAACAAGTGGGTATGAGGAAGCAGCGGGGCAAGGAATCATGGCAGGGATCAATGCCGGACTACAAGTCCAAGGCAAAGAACCACTTATCTTGTCACGTTCACAAGGCTATATCGGTGTCATGATCGATGATCTCGTCACGAAAGGTACGAACGAACCATACCGTCTCTTGACGTCACGCGCCGAGTACCGGTTGTTGCTCCGTCATGATAATGCGGACCTTCGCCTATCGGAAATCGGACATGAACTCGGATTGATCTCGGAAGAGCGCCAAGCGAAGTTGCTCGATAAACAAGAACAAATCCGTCTTGAGATGAAACGTCTTGAGAAGGTCGTCATCAAAGCGACAGCGGACGTGAATGCACAGCTAGAAGCAATTGGTGCATCACCACTCAAGGAAGCGCTGCATGCGATCACGTTGCTGAAACGCCCGGAAATTACGTATGCGATGATCGCGCAGATGACACCACCGGAAACACCACTGTCTGCAGAAGCAGCAGAACAAGTCGAAATCCAAGTCAAATATGCCGGCTACATCGATAAGCAACTTGATCAAGTCGAAAAAATGATGCGGATGGAGCAAAAACGGATTCCGGATCGTCTCGATTACGATGCGATCAGTGGATTAGCGATTGAAGCGAAACAAAAACTAAACCAAGTGCGTCCGCTCTCGATCGGACAAGCATCCCGGATCTCAGGGGTAAACCCGTCTGATATCTCGATTCTGCTTGTCTACATCGAGCAAGGCCAATACGCATTGACTGCGGAGTGAACGAGATGAACCAACAGCAATTCGTAACAGCATTGGCAGCACAGGGACTTGAAGTCTCAGAACATCAGTTGCATCAATTCAAACGGTATTATGAACTGCTCGTCGAGTGGAATGAAAAGATGAACCTGACAGCGATCACGGACGAAGAAGATGTCTATCTCAAGCACTTCTACGATTCGATCACAGCAGCGTTCTATTTCGATTTCACGACGGTCACGACGGTTTGTGATGTCGGAGCGGGCGCTGGTTTCCCAAGTCTGCCGATCAAGATCATGTTCCCACATCTCCAAGTGACGATCGTCGATTCACTGAACAAACGAATCGGCTTCCTCAATCATTTGGCGACGGAACTCGGACTAGAAGGTGTCGCGTTCCATCATGGACGCGCCGAAGAGTTCGGTAAAAATAAACAATTCCGCGAACGGTTCGACGTCGTGACAGCTCGTGCGGTCGCCCGGATGTCCGTTCTCGCGGAATATTGCTTACCGCTTGCGAAAGTCGGTGGACAATTCGTTGCCTTGAAGGCAGCGAAAGTCAGTGAAGAGCTCGAGGATGGTGCGATTGCCTTAAAAGTACTCGGTGGGAATTTACGGGAAAGTTTCCAGTTCCAATTGCCAGGCGAGGAAAGTGAGCGTAATATCGTTATTGTAGATAAAAAACGAACAACACCCGGGAAATATCCGCGTAAAGCGGGTACGCCTGCGAAAGATCCATTAAGCTAAACACCGTTTCACGTGAAACGATGACTGATAAAGGTGAGGTGCGCCAACGTGAGAAATGCAATTGCCAAGCTGCTCGGTAAGGGAGGGCAACCTGCTACGATCGAGCTTGACCCACAAGAGACGGTTCAGGAATTACCATTGACAGAACTTGTCGCAAACCAGTTCCAACCACGGACAGTGTTTGATGGGGACCGAATTGAAGAGCTAGCCGTTACGATCGAAGAGCATGGATTACTCCAGCCGATCGTCGTTCGAAAACAAGGAACAGGATACGAAATCATTGCGGGAGAACGACGATACCGGGCAGTGCGCTCGCTTGGCTGGGAAACGATTCCTGCCATCGTCAAAGAGATGACGGACGAGACGACTGCTTCACTGGCATTGATTGAAAATCTGCAACGCGAAGATTTGACACCAATCGAAGAAGCAGAAGCCTATGAGCGCTTGCTTGCGTTACAAGACATCACGCAAGAAGTGTTAGCTCGTAAGCTCGGACGTAGTCAATCGACGATTGCTAACAAATTGCGTTTGCTTCGATTGCCAACGGATGTCCGGGAAGCGTTGAAGCAACGGACGATCACGGAGCGTCATGCCCGTGCGTTATTACCGCTCAAGGATGAAGCGCTACAAGTAACGGTACTCGCTGAAATCCTGGAACGGGAATGGAACGTCAAGGAGACGGAGCGCCGGGTGGAACGATTGATGACACCACAGCCACCGAAGAAAAAACGTCATAAGAGCTTTGCTCGCGATACACGGATTGCGTTAAATACCCTTCGCGATTCCGTCGATATGATCGAGCAAACCGGATTGACGATTGAAAAAGAAGAAGTCGATTGTGAAGAATATGTAGAGGTGCGGATTCGCATCGTGAAGGCACGTCCGGAATAAGCGGTCGTGCCTTCCGCTACGTTTAGGAGAGAAGGCAAGTGAACGAATTACCTGTTCGGGCGATTCGCCCGAATCCGACTCAACCCCGGAAACGATTCAATGAAAAAGCATTAGAAGAGTTAGCCCAATCGCTCGTTCGACACGGGATGATCCAACCGATCGTCGTCCGACCACGTGATGGCTATTATGAAATCATCGCCGGCGAACGACGGTATCAAGCAGCGAGTCGCGCAGGATTCGAACGTGTACCGGTCCTCGTGATCGAAGCAGACGAGACACGCGTGATGGAGCTCGCTTTGATCGAAAACATCCAACGGGCGGATTTATCCGCGATTGAAGAGGCGATGGCGTATGCGGAGATGATCGAGGAATTCGGCATTACGCAAGCAGAGCTTGCGCAGCGTGTTGGCAAAAGTCGTTCGCACATCACGAACAGTCTTCGGTTACTACAATTGCCACTACTCGTTCAACAAGCCGTCATGGATGAGCGGCTATCGATGGGACATGCCCGTGCCCTATTGTCGCTGAAGCATCCAAAGAAGATCGAGCAGATGGCAGAACGCGTCATGGCGGAAAACTGGAACGTCCGTCGGTTGGAGCAGGCACTTCGGGAGCGAAAGGAAGCCGTCCGTCCGCAACAAGCGACCGCTGTCCAATTCGTCGAAGAGTCGCTTCGCGAAAAATACGGGGCGACGGTACGAATCAAACAAGGCAAACAGGCGGGGAAACTCGAGATTGATTTTGCAGATGAAGACGACCTCAATCGGTTGCTCGACTTGTTATTACCTGAATCGGATCAATGAAAAAGAAGCGTTCCGGTGACGGTTCGCTTCTTTTTCATTACATCGAACGGGGCGTGAAGGAAATCGTCGTCCGTGTCGATTCAGCGGATAGTTTCGCATCGAGCATGTGGAAACTGTTCGCGACGAGTTCTGCTAGTTCATAAACGAGATGTAACCGTGTATTTTGGAGAATCATCATCTCCATGAATCCACTGACGTTAACGACAGCCTTAATGTTGAAGTCACCGACCGCAGGCAATTCTTTTTGAACGCCGGCACCGGGTGCGAGTGGACCTTCCGAGAAGAAGACGTGCCCAACGCTTGAAAGTCGACCAAGACACGCATCAATTGCGATGACGAGCGGACGGTAATGGGTCGTTTGGATTGAGTGAATCGTTTCAGCGAGATTCAGTGCATGGACGGGTTTAGCGAGTGTACCGTAAACGTGGAGATGAGCAGGTGCTTGTTTTTCAAGGAATGTTCCGACAAGTGGACCGAGTGAGTCGCCCGTCGAACGATCAGAACCAATGCAAACGAGTACGATTGGTCGTTTTTCCTGGACTGCGGAGATTTGTTCGAATAATTGTTCGGCTAAGCGTTCTTTCGCGAACGGTTCCGTATATTCTAAAAAGAAAGAATAGGGCTTGGGCTCGTGCGAATGAAAGCGGAAATTCATCGAAATCATCCTTTCTTCTCTTGGTGTCGGTGTCGTGGTGGATTGGCAAGAGTGAAGGGTTCTTAGATGATTTTCCTTTCCCGGTTTTTCCAAAAATCTAACGTCAAAATCGGCTCTTTGGTTGAAACTCAATTAAAATCACGTATACTGTCGTAATAGAGAGAACAAGAAAGGATGAGAGAATGGCTACCAATCAAGATGTACAAGAATCCGTCGCCCAAGTCGATAAACTAATCAATCAAGTAATGGATGCGGATATGTGGATTCGTTTTGGGATGAAACTACTGATTGCGCTCATCATCATCGCGGCGTTCTATGTGTTAACGCGCGTTTTGACTGGGGCAGTCTCGCGTCTCTTTACGATTAGGAAAATCAATGAACAGGACTACTTGGCGCAACGTCAGAACGAGACATTACTGAAGTTGCTCCAAAATGCGATTCGTTATGTGCTCGGAATCGTCATGTTGTTGACGGTACTCAGTCAGTTCGGAATCAACATCACCGGTCTTGTCGCCAGTGCGGGGATTGCCGGTCTTGCGATTTCGTTCGGTGCGAAGAACTTGGTGCAAGATATCATTACCGGAGCGTTCATCATCTTCGAACGCCAGTTCAAAGTCGGAGATTATGTACGCGTCGGTGTGATCGAAGGAGTCGTAACGGAACTTGGAATCCGGACGACGAAACTAAAAGGACTCAACGGGGAGATCCACATCATCCCGAACGGTCAGATTTTGCAAGTCACGAACTATTCGGTCGACAACAGTTTCGCGCTCGTTGATGTTCAAGTCTCCTATGACGAAGATCTCGAACGGGTCGAACAAGTCTTGCATGAGATCGCGGACCGGACAACGAAGAAGTATGTCGATATGTTCGTCGAACCGATTCAGATGCTTGGCGTCCAGACGCTTGGTCCTTCTGAAGTCGTCTATCGTTTGATGGCAGAAGTACCACCGATGCAACATTTCCAAGCCGGTCGTCTAATCCGGAAGGAATTGAAGCAAGGACTAGAAGAAGAAAACATCAAGATCCCGTATCCACGGATGGTCATGATGAATCCAGAACAAAAGAATGGTGGACAAACGGATGATTCCAAAAACGTATCAACTCCATGATTATGTTGAGATGAAGAAGCAGCATCCATGTGGTACGAACCGATGGCAAATCATTCGGGTCGGCATGGATATCCGAATCAAATGTCAAGGTTGCGGAGCAAGCATTTTGATGCCACGTCGTGATTTTGATAAACGATTGAAAAAAGTCTTACCAGAGTAATGAAAAGCGGATCTGATCCTCGTGATTAGATTCGCTTTTTTGTTGTCTTGCTTAAGTGGAGCGGTTGCGTTCGGTTAGGACGTGAGTAAAAAAGACGGTCGAGCTCCTTGCTTAAAAAAATTGAACTATCTATAATTGTGAAAGATGTGCTGACGTGGTGTAATCATTCTACCCACTGCGGCCGCTAGCACGGATTTCCTAGGAAATACCGAAAAGGAGGAATTCCAAGTGGGATTAACAGCAGGAATCGTTGGCTTACCAAACGTAGGAAAATCAACACTTTTTAACGCCATCACACAAGCAGGTGTAGAGGCAGCGAACTACCCGTTCGCAACGATCGACCCGAACGTCGGTGTCGTTGAAGTACCAGATGCACGTCTTCGGAAATTGACGGAACTCGTCAACCCGAAAAAGACGATCCCGACAGCATTCGAATTCACGGATATTGCAGGTATCGTAAAAGGAGCGTCTAAAGGGGAAGGTCTCGGAAATAAATTCCTCGCGAACATTCGTGAGGTAGATGCGATCTGTCAGGTCGTGCGTTGTTTCGTCGATGAAAACATCACACACGTGGCCGGAAAAGTCTCACCGATCGATGACATCGAGACGATCAACCTCGAATTGATCCTCGCAGACCTCGAGCAAGTCGAAAAACGGATTCAGCGTGTCCAAAAACAAGTCAAGTCACGCGATAAAAACGCAGCGGCTGAACTCGAAGCACTTGAAATCGTGCAAGCATTACTCGAAGACGAGAAACCAGCACGTCTCGCTGAATTGAACGAAGATCAAGCAGCTCTCGTCAAACACTTCCAATTGTTGACGATGAAACCGATGCTTTACGTTGCAAACGTTGGCGAAGATGAAGTCGCAGACGCGGACAATAACGAAAACGTCCGTCTCGTACGCGAATTCGCAGAAAAAGAAGGTTCTGAAGTCATCGTCATCTGTGCTCGGATTGAAGAAGAGATTGCAGAGCTTGAGCCAGAAGAACGTCAAGAGTTCCTCGTCGATCTCGGAATCGAAGAATCAGGTCTTGATCAATTGATCCATGCAGCATACAGCACGCTTGGTCTTGCGACATACTTCACAGCAGGTGAAAAAGAAGTACGCGCTTGGACGTTCAAAAAAGGGATGAAAGCTCCGCAATGTGCGGGTGTCATCCACTCGGACTTCGAACGTGGATTCATCCGTGCAGAAGTCGTTTCGTACGAAGATTTAGCAGCAGCAGGCAACATGGCTACAGTCAAGGAACAAGGACGTTACCGTTCAGAAGGTAAGGAATATGTCTTCCAAGACGGCGATGTCGTCACATTCCGCTTCAACGTCTAATCGAAATCGAATCGTTATTGCATAAAGCAAAATACTTTGGTAGTATTAACGAATGTGAGTAATGAATTATTGCTCCTTGCTCGAACATTCGAGCCGCCAGTCCAAGAGGAGGTGACAGATATGCGTAAATACGAAGTACTTTACATCATCCGTCCGGAACTTGATGAGGAAGCACGCAAAGCAACAGTGGAGCGTTTCAACAAAGTCCTCACTGATAACGGTGGTACAGTTGATAAAACAACTGAAATGGGTAAACGTCGTTTCGCTTACGAAATCAATGATATGCGTGAAGGGTTCTACGTTCTTCTTAACGTTTCTGCTGAACCAGCAGCTACAAAAGAACTTGACCGTCTCATGAAGATCAGTGACGATATCGTTCGCTTAATGATCACAAAAGACGAGAAATAAGCTGAAACAGGAGAGTGATTCTGATGATTAACCGCGTCGTTTTAGTCGGTCGGTTAACTCGTGACCCGGAAATGCGTTATACGCAGAGCGGGATTGCGGTAACGCGATTCACACTCGCATGTGACCGTCCTTTCACAGGGCAAGATGGGAAGCGAGAAGCTGATTTCATCGATTGCGTCGTTTGGCGCAAGCAAGCAGAGAACGTTGCTCAGTATTTGAAGAAGGGTAGTCTTGCTGGTGTAGAGGGTCGCCTCCAGATTAGCAGCTACGACGATAAAGAAGGGCAACGCCGTTATCGTGCGGAAGTCGTCGCTGATAGCGTCCGCTTCCTTGAGTCACGTAACGCGAGCCGTTCTTCGGATGGTAGCGAAGGCTACGCTTCATCTACTGGTGGAAACGGGAATGCTGCAGGATGGGGTTCACAGCAACAGCAGAACAACTCTTCCTCGCCAGCACCCGCTTCATCGAATTCGGGCTTCGGCGCTGATCCGTTCAGCGGCGGTAGTTCGATCGACCTTTCAGACGACGATCTCCCGTTCTAAGGAAATCGTCCTGAAAAATCCAAGTTAAAAAGGAGGTTAATCACATGGCACGTCGTCCAGGTGGAAAACGTCGTCGTAAAGTATGTTACTTCACGTCGAACCACATCACTCATATCGATTATAAAGACGTAGAACTTCTCAAACGTTTCATTTCGGAACGCGGTAAGATTCTTCCACGTCGTGTGACTGGTACTTCAGCGAAATACCAACGTCCACTTACAATCGCAATCAAACGCGCACGTCAAATGGCTTTAATCCCATACGTGGCTGACTGATTTCGTAGCACCATCCTCATGCGTGAGGATGGTGCTTTTTTTCGCTTCCCTTTCATCCCCTCCTGCTTTTCGGTTATAATAAACAAGTTACTAAAAATTTAAATGAACCCTATAGAGCATATAAGGAGGACACGATGGAGTCAGGTCAACAAGTATCACCGGAACGAGAACGACGCATCGTTCGCTTCATTCCGTATCTATTAATCGTCGGTCTGCTTCTCGTCGTCGCTGTACGTGAACCGATCATCTCTGCTATCGGAGCCGTCGTGACTGCCCTCCTCTTCGGATTGCACCTATTCGAAGAACGCCGTGCACGCAGGGCATGGGAGGCATACGTCGCCGGAATCTCGATGCAAGTCGAGGAGACGGGACAAGATGCGTTGACGAACATGCCAATCGGGATTTTGTTATACGATGAGGAAACCCTCGTCACCTGGTTCAATGATCCGATGCGGGAGATCTTTGATGATGTAGCGATGGGACAGACGCTCAATGAGCTCGATCCCTTATTCATCGAAATGGTCGCGACGAACGAGGACCAAGCGACGCTTGAAATCGGTGATGCCGTATATCGCGTCTTTTCAAATCATGAGAATCGGACGTTCTATCTGTTCGATATGACAGAAGAAGCACAAGTCGAACAACAACTCGTCGATAATCAGACAGTCATCGGCGTTATCTATCTCGATAACTACGATGAGATGACACAAGGTATCGAAGATCAGTTGCGCAGTGAGTTGAACAGCCGAGTTACGCAACTGTTGAATCACTGGGCAGCCGAACACGGAACGTATATCAAACGAACCGCATCTGATCGGTACTTCATCGTCACGACAGAAGAGAATCTTCGGATTCTCGAACGATCGAAGTTCACGATTCTCGATACCGTGCGCGAAGAGACGAGTCAGCGTGGTGTCCAGTTGACGTTATCGATCGGAATTGGTTGCGGAAGTGACCCGATTCCGGCGCTTGGTCTGATGGCTCAGTCGAGTCTCGATCTCGCATTAGGACGGGGAGGCGACCAAGTCGTCATCAAACGCGATGGAAAAGTCCGCTTTTATGGCGGCAAGACGAATCCGACAGAAAAACGGACACGTGTCCGAGCACGTGTCATTGCCAACTCGCTTCGTGACTTAATGCAGGAATCGAGCCGTGTCCTGATCATGGGGCATAAGAATCCGGATATGGATGCACTCGGATCAGCGATCGGCATTTTGAAGCTTGCGGAAATGAACGATAAGGAAGCGCATATCGTTTTACCGCCAGAAGAAATCGGTCGTGGGATTCGCCGGATGATGGACGAGATCGCTGAAGTACCACAACTCGAGACACGGTTCGTCAATGCGTTTCAAGCCGATCAGTTAATTGACGATCAGACGTTACTCGTCGTCGTCGATACCCACAAACCGTCGCTCGTCGTCGTGCCGACGTTACTCGATCGATTCGAGCATATGGTCGTGATTGATCATCACCGGCGTGGGGAGGACTTCATCGAAGATGCGGTCCTCGTTTATCTCGAGCCTTACGCATCGTCGACGTCAGAACTCGTCACCGAGTTGATCGAGTACCAGCCGACGAATCAGAAGCTATCGATGCTTGAGGCGACGGCGTTACTTGCCGGAATCATCGTCGATACGAAAGGCTTTGCCCTTCGGACCGGCTCGCGGACGTTCGATGCTGCCTCTTACTTGCGTTCACAAGGTGCTGACACGGTGCTCGTGCAAGAGTTCCTCAGTCAGGATCTTGAGACGTACGTTGAGCAGTCACATATCCTCGAGCGGTCCGAGGTCTATACGAAAGGGATGGCGATTGCGACAGCAGAACCTGGCGTCATTCACGATCAAGTCTTGATCGCACAAGCGGCCGATCAATTGTTGTCGCTTCAAGGCATTCGTGCTGCCTTCGTCATTGCGGAACTTCAAGACGGACGGACTGCGATCAGTGCCCGTTCACTTGGGGAAGTCAACGTCCAGTTGATCATGGAGACGCTCGGAGGCGGCGGTCACTTGACGAACGCGGCGACACAGATGTCAGAATCGGTCGTCACGGTCGCGGATGCGTTGCGTAAAGCGATCGATCAATATCTAGAAGATGAGACAAAAGGAGAGGAATCAGAATGAAGGTTATTTTCTTACAAGATGTAAAAGGACAAGGTAAAGCAGGAGACGTCAAAGACGTGGCCGATGCTTATGCAAATAACGTACTCTTCAAGAAAAAGTTGGCACGTCCTGCGACGACTGGCAACTTGAAGCAACATGAAGCACATGAACGTAAAGCAGCAGAAGAAGCGAAACAGAACTTGCTTGACGCACAAGCGTTAAAAGAGAAAATCGAAAAAGAGACGATCGTCGTCTCGACGAAAGCCGGTGAAGGCGGTCGTGTCTTCGGTTCTGTCACAAGCAAACAGATCGCGGAAGCGCTCAAGAGCATGGGCTACAAGATCGACAAACGTAAAATCGAGCTCGAGCACCCAATCAAGGCACTCGGCTTTACAAAGGTACCATTGAAGCTACACAACGAAGTGACAGCGACGCTGAACGTTCAGGTCAAAGAGGCGTGAGTAGAAAAGGGGAACGGTGATGAGTGAAGTCATGCAAAATATGCCTCCCCAAAGTATCGAGGCAGAACAAGCCGTCCTAGGGGCGATCATGATTGATGCGGATCGTTTGATCAGTGCATCAGAACGTCTGTTACCGCAGGACTTTTACCGTGCCTCTCACCAACGGATCTTCGAAGCGATGCTCGTACTGTCCGACCGAGGCGAAGCAATCGACCTCGTCACGGTCACAGCCGAGCTGAGTACGCTTGGCATCCTAGATGAGATCGGTGGTCTACCGTATCTAGCGGAACTAGCGGAAGGTGTACCAACCGCAGCCAACATCAATTACTACGTTAACGTCGTTGACCAGAAGTCGACGCTTCGGCGTCTCATTCGGACGGCGGGTGAAATCGTCACTGACGGATACGAGCGGCAAAACGAGGTCGATGTCCTGCTGAATGAGGCAGAACGGAAGATTCTCGAAGTATCACAAGGAAAAGGGAGCGCGAGTTTCATCCCGATCTCGGACGTCTTGACGAGTGCCTATGCAACGATTGATAAATTGCATAAACAAAGCGGCGAGACGACGGGGATTCCGACCGGTTTCCAGGATCTCGATAAGATGACGGCCGGCTTCCAGCGTAACGATCTAATCATCGTCGCAGCACGTCCATCGGTCGGGAAGACGGCGTTTGCCTTGAACATCTCGCAAAACGTCGCGACACGCGCTGACGAGAACGTCGCCATCTTTAGTCTTGAGATGGGTGCCGAACAGCTCGTCATGCGGATGCTCTGTGCCGAAGGAAACGTCGATGCGCAACGACTCCGGACTGGTCAACTCGAAGAAGAGGACTGGGGCAAGTTATCGCTTGCGATGAGTAACCTGTCTCAAGCCGGCATCTACATCGACGATACACCAGGGATTCGGGTCAACGATATCCGGGCGAAGTGCCGTCGTTTGAAGCAGGAGCACGGGCTTGGGATGATCATGATCGATTACTTGCAGCTGATTCAAGGGAATGGTCGCTCCAGCGACAACCGTCAACAAGAGGTCTCGGAAATTTCCCGTTCCTTGAAATCACTCGCGCGTGAACTCGAAGTCCCCGTCATCGCCTTATCGCAGCTCTCCCGTGGGGTTGAGAGTCGTCAAGATAAACGACCGATGATGTCGGATATCCGGGAATCGGGAGCGATCGAGCAAGATGCCGATATCGTCGCCTTCTTGTATCGTGACGATTACTACAATAAAGAAACGGAAGATGCGAATACGATTGAGATCATCATCGCAAAACAGCGGAATGGTCCAACCGGAACGGTCAAACTCGCCTTCCGAAAAGAATTCAACAAGTTCGTGGATCTCGAGCCAAGCAACTCGTACGCGCCACCAGCTTAATCCAAGCTACGTTTTGTCTTCGATCAATCGGAGATAAAACGTAGCTTTTTTTATTTTCACCTAAAGATTCTCAGTTTATTCATCAAAAACGATAATTAAACGAACGAAAGAGAATTGTAACAATTAATTGTTCGGTATTTGGTTGACTTCTTTTTTTTATCGCGTTACACTTAGTCGTGGTTTTGAATCGTACGTGGAGGTGGATGATAAGATGTCATCAGTAGTAGTAGTCGGAACACAGTGGGGCGACGAAGGAAAAGGGAAAATCACCGATTTTCTTTCGAAACAAGCCGACGTCGTAGCACGTTATCAAGGTGGAGACAATGCAGGACATACGATCGTATTCAATAACGAGACGTACAAATTGCACTTGATCCCATCAGGTATTTTTTACTCGGATAAGAAATGTGTCATCGGGAACGGTCTCGTCGTTAACCCGAAATCACTCGTCAAGGAATTGAAGTATCTGCACGATCGTGGTGTCTCAACGGATAACTTGTTAATTTCGAATCGGGCGCATGTCATCTTGCCGTATCATCAGTTGCAGGATCAGTTAGAAGAAGAAGCGAAGGGCGACGCAAAAGTCGGAACGACGCTAAAAGGAATCGGACCGTGCTACATGGATAAAGCCGCACGAATCGGAATCCGGATGGCAGACTTACTCGACAAAGAAACGTTCGCTGAGAAGTTGAAGATCGTTCTCGACCAAAAGAACCGGATGTTCACGAAGATGTATGACGCTGAACCAGTCGCGTTCGACGATATCTTCGAAGAATACTATGCGTATGGACAAGAATTCGCGAAATACGTCTGCGATACATCCGTCGTCGTCAACGATAGCCTTGATCACGGCGAAAAAGTGTTGTTTGAAGGCGCACAAGGTGTCTTACTCGACCTTGACCACGGAACGTACCCGTTCGTTACATCGTCGAACGCATCAGCTGGCGGTGTCGCATCAGGTGTCGGTGTCGGTCCAGCTCGGATCGACCACGTCGTCGGTGTCTGTAAAGCGTACACGTCACGTGTCGGTGACGGTCCGTTCCCAACGGAATTGTTCGATGACATCGGGCACCAAATCCGTGAAGTCGGTCGTGAATACGGAACAACGACAGGACGTCCGCGTCGTGTCGGTTGGTTCGACTCTGTTGTCGTTCGCCACTCGCGCCGTACAAGTGGATTGACGGATCTTGCGCTCAACTCGATCGACGTCTTGACAGGACTCGACACGTTGAAGATCTGTACATCGTACGAATTCAACGGTAAACAGATCGATGAGTACCCAGCAAGCTTCCGTGATCTCGAGGCATGTGTTCCAGTTTACGAAGAACTGCCGGGCTGGAAAGAGGACATCACAGGTGTCCGTCGCTTTGAAGATCTACCGTTGAACGCACAGAACTACGTTAAGCGGATTGCGGATCTCACAGGTATCTCGCTCGTCACGTTCTCGGTCGGACCGGGTCGTGAACAGACAGTCGTCTTGCGTGATCTCTACGAAGAAGCATAAGTCTCAACAGCCTCTTGCCTCCTGCAAGAGGCTGTTTTTTGTGCGAAATGGTTCACAAACGGAAGCAAAAACAGGTATACTGAATACAGTGTTTCACGTGGAACCTCTCTCGTGAGACGACGAACAGTAGAGAGAGTGGCGCCGGGAGTTTCCGTCGCCACCTTTCTATATGCCGAAAAAACAGGTAAAATAGATTGAATAGAAATTTTTAAGGGGGCACACCCAGTGACGGAACGCAAAATTCTAGTCGTCGATGACGAGTTACCGATTGCAGATATACTCAAGTTTAAATTAGAAAAAGAAGGCTACCAGGTCGCGATCGCAAATGACGGCGTGGAGGCATTAGAGAAATTCGAGGAGTTCAAACCGGATTTGATGTTGCTCGACATCATGCTCCCGTTAATGGACGGGATGGAGGTCTGCCGGGAAGTCCGGAAGACGTCGAAGATTCCAATCATCATGTTGACAGCGAAGGATTCCGAAATCGATACGGTACTTGGTCTTGAGCTTGGTGCGAACGATTACGTGACGAAGCCATTTAGCTCGCGCGAGTTACTTGCCCGTGTGAAAGTCCACTTACGCAACACGAGTCCGGAAGCTACACCACAACCGGTTGGACCAGGTCCACTCAAAGTCGGAGAACTGTATATCGATACGAATTCGCATACGGTGACACGGAAGGATCAAAAAATCGAGCTGACGCAGCGTGAGTTCGAATTGTTGCACTACCTCGCGAAAAACATCGGTCAAGTCATGACACGTGAGCATTTGTTACAGACGGTCTGGGGCTATGACTACTTCGGTGACGTCCGGACAGTCGACGTAACGGTACGTCGTCTCCGTGAGAAAGTCGAAGACAACCCAAGTACGCCGGTCTATATCATGACGCGTCGTGGTGTCGGCTACTATCTCCAAGACGGGGAGAATGAATAACGATGTTAAAAGGAACGAACTTCTTTAAATCCATCCAATGGAAACTCGTCGTCATCTATGCCTTATTGATCTTAGTGGCGATGCAGGTCATTGGCGTCTATTTCGTTCGTTCCCTTGAAAAGCAGTACATTACGAACTTCTCGAAGTCGGTCGAGGACCGGGCAGGTCTTGTCGCCTATAACGTCGGGAAGGAATTCGATAAAACAGGCGATGATGAAGCCTCCAAACGGCAGTTGTCCCAATCACTAGGGCAACTGCTGTCTGAGTTTAGTAATGGCTCCACCTCAAGGAACGACATCCTCGAAGTTCAAATCATTGACCAGGACTCGATCATCCAGGCGACATCGGATAACGAGAACCAGTCGGCGGTCGGACAACGAGCGACGAATTCATTGATTAAAAAAGCACAGGCAACGAGCTCGACCCGGACGGACACCGTGCTTGATCCGGAATCAGAGGATAAGATCCGGATCTTTGCCGTACCGGTCACCTCGGAACGAGACGGCGTCACGACCGGGATGATTTATGTCCGCGCCTCGATGGAGTCGATCTATTCGCAGATGCAACAGGTCACGCGGATTCTTGCGACTGGAACGGTCATCGCTCTCGTCATCACGTCAATTCTCGGTGTGTTGCTGTCGCGGACGATCACGCGCCCGATTTCCGATATGCGGCGTCAAGCGATCGAGATGCGACGCGGGAACTTCTCGCGGAAGGTTAAGGTCTATTCGGACGATGAGATCGGTCAGCTCGCTCGTTCGTTCAACGAATTGACGGATGAGTTACTCGAAGCAAACGCGACGACGGAAGCCGAACGGCGGAAGTTGACGAGTGTCCTAGAGAACATGACCGATGGCGTCATCGCGACGGACCGGACGCTTCGCGTCATCTTGATGAACGATCAAGCGAAGGATATCGTCGGTGCAGATGATGCGAGCGTCGTCGGCACGAACCTGAAGGACTTACTGGCACTCGGTGACGATTTCATGATTCCGGAAGACGGTACGATGCCACCGCGTCTGCTTGATTTCAGCAGTGAGGATGAACTGTTCCTCGTCCGGGCATTCTTCTCGCCCGTCAAGAAACACAGTGGTCCGATTACCGGGATGATCGTCGTCCTGCATGACGTCACGGAACAGGAGCAAGTCGAACAGGATCGTCGCGAATTCGTCGCGAACGTCAGTCACGAGCTCCGGACACCGCTGACGACGATGCGCAGCTATCTCGAAGCCTTGGCAGAAGGAGCGTATCAGGACGAGGAACTCGCACCGCGTTTCCTTGAGACGACACAAAACGAGACGGAGCGGATGATCCGCCTCGTTACCGATCTCTTACAACTGTCGAAGATGGACAGTAAGGAATACAAAATGAACAAGGTCCGCTTCGATTACATTCAGTTCCTGAATGAGATTCTCGATCGCCATGACATGACGAAGCCGGAACGGATTCGTTTCCGTCGTAAGATCATGAAGCGGAAAGTCTATATCCGTGGGGATCAGGATAAATTGATCCAAGTCGCAGACAACATCCTGACGAATGCAATCAAGTACTCACCGGAAGGCGGAACTATCACTGTCCGGACGATGCTCCGGGCAAAACGGATCGTCATCAGCATCAAGGATGAAGGTGTCGGAATCCCGAAAGCGAATCTCCAAAAAATATTCGAACGCTTCTATCGTGTCGATAAAGCCCGTGCCCGTAAAATCGGCGGCACCGGTCTTGGTCTGTCGATTGCAAAAGACGTCGTTTCGGCACATGGTGGCGACATCTGGGCAGAAAGTGAATGGGGACGCGGCACGACGATTTACTTCACGCTTCCGTATGAGGTGATCGAAGAGGTGGATGCCGGATGAAGAAACAACACTGGAGTTCGCTGTTACTCGTCCTGCTTGTCGCCGGTTCGATCGCTCAGACAGCGATGCTCTGGACCTATCATCCAAGCAGTGAATCAATCGAGCGGGAACAGGTCTCGTTCAACGAGATCGATGCCTCAAAGACGATTGAAAGCAACCAACTGATTAACCCGGAACTACTCGTCTATTCGGATCAGGAAGGGATCTATCAGACACAAATCATCGGTCGGACCTTCCTTAACCGAATCGGTGCGTCGTTTAACATCGGTGTCCTTGTCTTGACGGATAAAGCGAATAACATCCCGGTCGGTGACCGAAGTGTCGAAATGATCTTTCCAACGCCAATCAGTGCGACGATTCTTGAAGAGTTACTCGGAGAAAAACAAATCGCCTTCTCGGAACCGATCAAACGGCTCT
>NZ_MPSZ01000016.1 GCF_001939065.1 Exiguobacterium indicum HHS 31
AAGATATCACGGAATAACTTAAGCGTCAATCCCTTTTTGAAATCTTTTTTCGTTCTCGTCACCGTCCAGTGCGTGTTGCCCTGTCGACATGTATTAATATACTATCTCGATATAATACCGTCAATAGTTTTTCTAAAAAAACTTTTAAAATCTTGTTCCTTCTATATATAGCGAAAACAACACATAGAAAAAATAAAGCCGATCGTCATACGACCGGCTCATACGTTACGAGTTCGACCCCTGCTCCTTTAGTTGTTTGATACGAAATCCTGATCAGACCTTTTCGCATGAAGAAATCAATCAGACTACTTAAATCCACTTTGACTTCTTGTAGTCGCTCTTCTTCCATCAATTCATACATCGTCCATGGACTTGTCCGCTCACGCATGATTTCAAATAAATAGCGTCCTCCCGATAAGACCTTCGACTGCAGAAGATGCTCAAGTCCAATCAAGGCGAGGTGAATACGTTGATCTAATGTCTCTTCACTCATCAATAATTGTTCATATAGTTTATAGACATCCGGATCATCGAGTCGCGCTTGTTCCCAGACGACTGTCTCGGGATGCTTTCCTTTTTCCAGAACAGATAATCGCGCGAGATGATGCAATGCGTGATGGACGTGTGTATAGGCATCATAATGATGTCCGCGACTGAACAAATTCCTTCCGTCTTGAAAACGACGCAAAAGTTTAGCGAACGAAATCGTCATCTGTAAACATCTTTCCTCATCAGGAAAGTTTAATAGCTGCCGTTTTAAGTCAACTAAATAATCGTTCCGTTCAAAAACGATCGTTCCTTCTGCAATCCAGTGAATCGCGCGTCGATTGGCATTTAACAAAATCCAGCGTGATAAGACATCTTCATGTACGAGGTGTAATGATACCTTTAGTGTATTCAGTCGATAATGTTTGATCGTCCACTCGACTTCTGGGTCTCTTGTGATGACGACAAGAAGTGTATCAAATTGATCCGTCAGGGAATCTCGTGGCTGTCGTTTTTCAACAGCAATGATCCCTTGTGTTTCACGATAAGCCGCGTACTCCGAATAAATCGTTCGTGTTGCTTGTTCCATGTACTTCTCACCCTTCTATACGAACTCGTCGTTACCATTTTCGACAAAAAAACAAGCTTTCCTTCTTCAGGCAATCCCACTTCTTATGCTAGACTGACAACAGGGGGAATTCACTTGAAAAAACAACGTAAAAATAAAATAAACCGCGCGCGAAACTTAGCTATGTTTCTCGTCTTCGGTGGGATGCTCGTCATGTATGGCGGTCTATTACTCAAACAATTTGAAATCATCATGGTCTTACTCATGCTTCTCGGTTTTGTCATGGTTCTCGCCAGTACGGCACTCTATTTCTTGATTGGTCTGACATCAACGAAGGCAGCTGTCGTCACTTGTCCGAACTGTGGAAAAGAAACAAAAGTCCTTGGTCGCGTCGACTTATGTATGCATTGCGATGAACCACTGACGATGGATCCATCTCTTGAAGGAAAAGAATTCGATGAAAAATATAATAAACACAATAAACGAGCTCCCCGCTAAGGCAGCTCGTTTTTTTATTGGACATTCGATTGACAGTCCGGGCAAGTTCCGTACACTTCTAATCGGTGACGATCGACTTTAAAGCCCGTTAAGTGCGCCGCAACCGTCTCAACATCATCGAGAACAGGGTAGTTGAAATCAACGATCTTTCCACAGTTCTCACAGATCATGTGGTAATGGCGTGTCGTAACGAAATCGAAGCGACTTGAAGCGTCTCCGTAATTCATTTCCTCAACGATTCCCTTTTCTCGAAACACGCGTAAGTTATTATATACAGTCGCCACACTCATGTTTGGAAAACGATGTTCGAGCGCACGATAAATCTCATCCGCTGTCGGATGCGTGTGTCCCGTCGTTAAATATTCCAAAATCGCGTGACGTTGTGGTGTCATTCGAACGCCTGATTCCCGAAGCGACTTCACGGCGTCATCCAGCATTTCGTTAGCCACGTCCATCCCCTCATTTCTATCTTTCATTGATTATCAGATTGTAATCTTTATAATTAGTCTACCTACAAATAGGCATTCCGTCAACGGCTCTGCACCGGATTTGACGTCCATGATACAATCATATCGTGATATTTTTCACGAATCATCGATTGGAGGAATCCTCATGTCTACCCACACTACACGTCCTACTTCAGAGGCGTTATATGAAATCGCACAAGAGTGTATCGTTGGTGGCGTCAACAGCCCATCCCGTTCATTCAAAGCCGTCGGTGGCGGCGCACCTGTCTATATGGAACGCGGAGAAGGTGCTTACTTTTACGATGTCGATGGCAATCGCTATATCGATTACTTAGCAGCCTATGGTCCGATCATCACGGGACACGGTCACCCTCACATTACGGAAGCGATCACACATGCTGCCCAAAACGGTCTTCTTTACGGCACACCACACCGTCTAGAAATCGACTTTGCACATAAACTACAAAAAGCGATCCCATCACTTGAAAAAGTACGCTTTACGAACTCGGGAACCGAAGCCGTCATGACGACGATTCGTGTCGCACGAGCGTATACAGGTCGTGAGCTGGTCGTGAAGTTCAGTGGTTGTTACCACGGTCACTCGGATTTGATGCTGATTGCAGCAGGTAGCGGACCGGCGACACTTGGTTCTCCCGATTCAGCTGGTGTCACGAAAGCGACGGCAAAAGAAGTCATCACGACACCGTTCAATGATATCGAATCGTACCGTCAAATCATGGAGCAATGGGGCGATCAAGTCGCTTGTGTACTCGTTGAACCGATCGTCGGAAACTTTGGTATCGTCGAACCGCAACCTGGATTCCTTGCTGCAGTCAATGAAATCACGCATGCTCACGGCGCACTCGTCATCTACGATGAAGTCATCACAGCCTTCCGCTTCACGTACGGCAGTGCACAAGAGTTACTCAATATCCGCCCTGATATGACAGCACTCGGCAAAATCATCGGTGGTGGTTTACCAATCGGTGCTTATGGCGGTCGTAAAGAAATCATGGAACACGTCGCGCCACTCGGTCCGGCTTATCAAGCTGGAACGATGGCAGGTAACCCGGCATCCATGGCTGCCGGTATCGCTTGTCTTGAACTACTTGAGCAGCCTGGTGTCTATGAAAAACTTGATCACCTTGGCGCCTTACTCGAACAAGGTGTGCTAGAAGCAGCAAAACGTCATGACGTCACGATTACGATCAACCGTCTAAAAGGTGCCATGACGGTCTACTTCACGGATGAAACAGTCATCGATTACGATGGTGCAGAACGTGCAGACAGCGAGATGTTCGGACGTTTCTTCAAATTGATGCTAGAAGAAGGCGTCAACCTTGCCCCTTCGAAATACGAAGCGTGGTTCTTGACGACAGAACATACGGAAGCCGACATCACAGAGACGATCGCAGCAGTCGATCGTGCCTTTGCTCGACTCTAAGTCTTCCTCCTAAAAAAGCAGCGACCCTCATGAGGATCGCTGCTTTTGTGTTATTCGACGAGTTCCAGATTTTGAATGGCATACAGTTCGAAATACGCACCCCGTTTTTGCATGAGGACTTCGTGTGTTCCGATTTCCGTAATTTGACCATTTTCGATGACGACAATCTTATCGGCATCAGTGATCGTTGATAAACGGTGCGCGACAGTAAATGTCGTCCGCCCTTTCGCGAGACGCGCTAACGAATCTTGAATCATCGCTTCACTCTCCAAATCGAGCGCACTCGTCGCTTCATCCAAGATCAGAATCGGTGGATTTTTCAAGAAGACCCGTGCAATCGCAAGACGTTGCTTTTGACCACCCGATAACTTGACGCCGCGTTCACCGACCGGCGTATGATAACCGTTCGGTAATCGTTCGATGAATTCATGGGCATTCGCTGCTTTTGCCGCTGCGACGACTTCCTCATCCGTCGCCTCCGGATTCCCCATCTTAATGTTCATCTGAACCGACTCACTGAAGAGAATCGACTCCTGCATGACCATCCCGATCTGATCGCGAAGACCACGCAACTTCAAGTCACGAATATCAACGCCGTCAAGCGTGATCCGACCGGCAGACACATCATAGAAGCGTGGAATTAAACTGACGAGCGTCGATTTCCCACCACCTGACATCCCGACGAAAGCAATCCGTTCGCCTGCTTGAACGTCAAGCGTTAAGCGATCAATCGCTAGCTCGCCGCCTTCTTCGTAAGCGAAACTGATGTTTTCGAACTGAACGTTTCCGCGGACATCTTTTGGATCGCGTGCATTCGGTTTTTCCGTGATGTCATACGGCTCATCTAAAAACTCGAACATCCGGTCCATCGAAGCGATCGACTGTGTCAACGTCGTTGAGGAGTTAACGAGACGACCGAGCGGCGCATACAGACGGTCGATATAACCAATGAACGCAACCATCGTCCCGAGTGTCACTTGTCCGTTCAAGACGAAGAACGCCGCTGTCCCGAAAATAAGGATTGGTGCGAAGTCCGTAATCGTCGAGACGACGACGTACGTCCGCGCATTCCAGTTCGTTTGACGCAGCGCCGCTTTTAAGAACCCATCATTTTGATGTTTGAACGCTTTGTTCTCGTGCGGTTCGAGTGCAAAACTACGAATGACTGCCATGCCGTTGACCCGTTCCGTCAAATGACCTTGTAGTTCCGCAAGTGCTGCCGAACGTTCCCGTGTCAATCCGCGTAAGCGACCGTAAAAGAACTTAACGGCGAGGGCGTAGAATGGTAACGGAATAATGGCGACGAGCGTCAACTTCGGATCAATCGTCCACATGATAGCGATCGCAATGAAAATCGTAATCATATCAAGCCATAGGTTCATTAATCCCGTGACGACGAAGTCTTTCGTCTGCTCGACATCATTGATGATTCGCGAGATGACTTCTCCGGTTTTCGTATTCGAATAAAAACGAAGCGATAATTTCTGAACATGATCAAACAATCGATTACGAACGTCAAATAAAATCTTAGACGCGGACCATTGCGCGAGGTATTGACGGACGTATTCGAGCGGCGGCTTGACGATCAGGAAGATGAAGACACCCGCTCCGATCAAATACGCCAATTGTTTACTTTTTTCCGCCATCGGCATCGTGTTTCCAGTTAGGATATGGTCGATGATGTACTTATACAACAACGGAAGTCCAAGTGGGATCGAGAACTTGATGATCCCGACGAAAACCGTTAGGAGAATCTGTTTTTGATACGGCTTGACGAACGCCATATAGCGGCGGATCGAACCTTGTTTCTTACGTTTTGCTTGTGTTGCCACGTGTTTCACTTCCTTCAATTAAAAAAAGACGATGGCGAACCATCATCTCCGATATCTTGTTTCATATTCACGATACCACATATCCACGAAAGCCGGGTTAAATGGACCCTTGCGACTGCGGATCCATTGAATCAGGATTTGGACATTGTCTTTCAAAATACGATCGATCGCCTTCGGATAGTTCATCTCGCGGCGATGCTTCTCATACTCGTCCTCATCGAGGATCATGTAGGACATGTCCGGATACACTTTGATATCTAAATCGTAATCAATGTACTTGACTGCTCGATCTTTCTCATCGAACGTAGAAGGTGATCCAAGATTGCAGTAATAGTAAATGCCATCCTCCCGAATCATACAAATGACATTGAACCAGAGTTCTGTTGAAAAGTAACAGATTGCAGGCTCTCGTGTTCGCCACTGACGACCATCCGATTCACTGACCATGATGCGGTCATTGAACCCAATCAATTCTTCTTCCGTCGATTTCAGCACGAGCGTTTCTTCCCAAACTCTGTGTAAGCTCCCGTTATGTTTGAAACTTTGAATCTCAATCTTGCTACTTTCTTTTGGGAATCGACTCATGTGCTACTCCTTTCTAAAGCGTTTTTCTTCCATTCTGTTATACTCTCGTGCTTATTATACCCATTTTCAGAACGCATGAAAAACGAAAGGGTATTTTTTCAGAAAAATGACGGAATTTAGGCTTGAAAGTGATTCAAAATCGCATTTTTTCGTTGTTTGAACATCGGTTTCAAGATGAATGCTTCAATGACGAAGGCGGGCAAGAAGGATGCATACGTCACTTCATCCACGAAAAAGACGCCAGATTCACGTTCTTCGACTCGGTGCACGTGGCACCATGCCCGAAATGGATACGGCACTTTTGTACCGACATCGACGAAGACATATTCTTCTACGAAAGGAATCCAAGACGTCCACGAGACAAATAGTGGAGGAACACCAACGCGTAGACGAATCGTATTTCCCGCTCGTGTCCGCGTATCGCCCGACGTCTTCACTTGCGGAAATACCGTCAATCGACTTAAGGCCTTGGCGTCACTTAAAAAATCCCACGCTTGCTCCTTTGATGTATCGACACGTGTCTCAAAACGAAAAGTATGCATTAGATCTCCCCCTTTAATAGTCGATCAATTTTCATTTGCGCGACAGATACTGGATGCGTCGCATACGTTTCCTGATCAACCAGTACCGTCTGGTCCGGCTGTTCAGTCACGCGATAGACGGCAATTTCCCAAATCCGGTGTGAGAAGATATGTCGAACGTGCCCGACAAGTGTCCCATTACGATCTTCTTCTGCTTCTCGAAGTGGGTATTGCCACATCCCTGCGAGCAAACCTGTTTCTGCTCGTTGTTCAATTGCGATTTTTCCGTTCGTTTCATAGACGAGAGCATCATACGGAATAATTTGCGTCTTCCCTTTCTTCGTCTTCACAGGTAGTTCTTCCTGTGCATTTCGATCATATGCAAAACAAACGTCTTGAACAGGACAGAGTCCACACATCGGAGACTTCGGTGTACAGACCATCGCGCCGAGTTCCATCAAGCCTTGATTGAAACTGGACGGATCAGCCGGATCAATCAATTGATGTACCGCCGCCTCAAACAATTTCCGTGTCTTCGGTGCAGCAATGTCTTCATAAATCCCAAGTACACGCGAGAGGACGCGCATCACGTTTCCGTCTACAGCTGGTTCTGCTTGCCCATAAGCAATCGATAGAACCGCTCCTGTCGTGTACGGACCGACACCCTTCAGTTGACTGAACAATTCCTTTTCGTCCGGAACGATCCCATCATATTTTTCAACAACTTCCTGAACCGCGATTTGAAGATTCTTGACACGGGAATAGTACCCTAAGCCCTCCCAGTGCTTCAGGACTTCACTTTGATCCGCTTCTGCTAAATCATGCGGTGTCGGAAAACGTTTCGTGAAGCGCTCATAATACGGAATGACTGTATCGACGCGCGTTTGTTGAAGCATGATTTCACTAATCCAGATATGATATGGGTTTTTGGTTCTTCGCCATGGGAGATCCCGCTGTTCACGAAGGAACCAGGCAATCAGTTCTGTGGTAAATTGTGTTTTATTAAAGTTTGTGAAATATTCTTGAACGACAGTCAAAAGGTTACCTCTTTTCTCTTGGATACGATATATTTATTAAAAATTACTCGGCAGAACCTCGATGGATTCACCATCACGATTTTATAGAAGGAGCGAATTCGCATTGGATACTGGTACGCATATCGGCATGGGACTTTGTCTCGCCGCCATCTCGACGCTACACCCTGACGTCGCAGCGAGCACGACGATGTTTGCTGCCGTGACGACGACGGCGCTCGTCGGCTCACACGCACCGGACTTCGATACTGTCTTTAAGTTTAAAGGAAACAGCGCCTACTTGCGTCAACACCGTGGAAAATCGCACGGGTTGATCGCTTTGCTCGCCTGGCCGTTATTACTTTCAATCGTCATCGGCACGTTATTCGGTGTACCTCCGACTTCATTATGGCTAATGGCGCAGATCGCTGTCGCTCTTCATGTCTTTGTCGATCTGTTTAACGCTTACGGTACACAAGCCTTACACCCGTTCAAAAAATCCTGGATCGGTTGGGGTGTCATCAATACATTTGATCCATATCTGTTCACGATGTATTATGCCGCGTTCGGGATTTGGCTACTAACGAGAGCGACGATCGTCATCTTCCCGATTTTGATTGCCATCGTCATCATCTATTACGCTGTGCAGTTTAAGTTACGAAACGATGCCCTCGCGACCGCAGCCCGCTATTATCGCGGCGCGCATAAACTGTTCATCTCCCCTGGCATGAAATGGGATGAGTGGCATGTCGCGGCACGTTTACGCGATGAGTATTCTGTCGTTAAGATCAACAGTGGAACGGTCGTCGAATGCGGAAACTTCCGCATCAAGGACGAACCACACGGTGACGCCTTGTACGAAATCGTCAAACAAAACGCGGACTTGCAAGCGTTTCTTGAGTTTTCGAAGATTCATACGTATACGGTCTCACGAAAGGACGGTATTGTCGAATACCGCTTTACGAACTTACGTTACTTCACGAAGGAAGTCTATCCATTCGTTGCCGTCGTCAGAATCGACGCTGCTACACAAGAGATCGTCAGCTCCTATACCGGCTGGGTCTTCAGCGAACGGACCTTGCAGAAAAAACTGTTCATCCCTGCATTATAAAGACAAAGCTCCGCGCAACGGAAATCCCGATGTGCGGAGCTTTTTTCATTCGACGTTTCGACCTGTCATCAAATGCTTGAATTTTTCGTTCGTTGTATTAAATCGGTGTAACATTGCCCCGTGCTGTTTGATCTGCTGCTCGACGAAATGAACCGCAACGGCTTCACCTTGATATTTCTCACCTGCGCGCGCGAGTGTCGCTTCGAAATCTTCCCACAGCACTTCGACCCACGTCAGTGCTTCTTCCGGGGTTAATACTTCATTCACTTGCAATAATTCTTCAGCCAGTTGCTGAAGGGCTTGTTCTCGATTCGTCATGTCTGTTCTCCCTCTCCTGTGAATAACGCGAGCGGAATCGCGACTTCCTGAGCGGTTCCTTCAAAATGCCCCCAGCCCATGACGCCATTGACGAAGTGTAACTCAAATCGTGCCTCTTCTCCTTCGATTCGGTAAAAGGCTCCCCGTTCGAATCGTGCCGGATCGATCAAATAACTTTTCGCAATGGCGATTTTTCGCGTCACGACTTCCACTTCACTGACGTTCCCGTGCTGCTCCGCTTTTCGTTTTTGTTCACTTAATTTCGTGATCAACATCTCAAGCTCGTATTTCGATAATTGACTCATCCGTGTCTCCATTACAAAAACTCCCCCTCTTCGTTTTTCAGTATAAACGAAAAGGAGGAGAAACTGGATGGATTAGCTTGATTTCAATTCAAGATTCCGTTTACTTTGTAACGCATACATTTTCGCATAAATCCCGGACGTTGCAAGGAGCACATCATGGGATCCTCGCTCGACGATCCGACCATGATCGAGAACAAGAATCTCATCCGCATCCTTGATCGTCGACAAGCGGTGGGCGATGATGAACGTCGTCCGCCCTTTCGTCAACGTCAGCAAGGCATCCTGAATGACCGCTTCCGTTTCCGAGTCAACGCTCGCTGTCGCTTCGTCAAGAACTAGGATCGCAGGGTCGAACGCTAACGCACGGGCAAAACTGATCAACTGTCGTTCACCCGCTGATAACGTGGCACCTTTTTCGATGACTGGTTCATCGAGTCCGCTCGGTAAACGATCAATGAACCGATCCGCGCCGACGGCTTCGATCGCTTGGCGAACACGTTCCTCGGAAATGTCAGGATTGCCGAGTGTGATGTTCGAGCGAATCGTTCCTGTGAAGAGGAACGGATCCTGTAGGACGATGCCCATATGCTCACGGACCGCTTGTTTCGGCAAACGCGTCACGTCCTGTCCGTCAATCAACAACTGTCCTTTTGACGGATCATAGAAACGCATCAGCAGGTTCATGATCGAACTTTTCCCACTACCCGTGTGTCCGACGAGAGCAATCGTCGCGCCAGGACGAGCATCGATTTGAATTTCACGTAACACGGGATTTCCCGCTTCATAACTAAATTCGACGTCCTTGAAGGACACCGCTCCTTTAAACCGAGCAACGCGACCTTGTTCGACCGGCTCTCCCCTTTCGTCGAGCAACTGGAACATCCGGTCCGCTGACACGAGTGCTTGTTGTAGTGGTGACAGCTGATTCATGATTTGGGTGACGGGTTCGAATAAACGGGACACGTAATCGATATACGCATATAAGATCCCGAGCGATAAAAACGAGCCGTTCGTCAGACTTTTTCCGCCGACGACCCAAATCAATAAGGCGAGCGTCAAGTTTTTCAAAAAGTAGGATAAGTTATGGGACATCAGGGCATCGAGTCGTAACAACTTTGCCCGGGTCTGATAGTTCTCTTCGTTTTTTTGTTCGAATTCAGCAAGGACTTCCTTCTCACGTGCATAAGCCTGAATGATCGGCATCGTCTGGATGTTCTCATTCAGTTGACCATTCATGTCGGCAACGAGGGAGCGGACCTTGAAGTTGTTCTTCGTCGCGAGTTTCTGGAATAGCTGAATCCAGAAATAGACGATTGGAATGATGATTAGTGAGACTAGTCCTAATCGATAATCGAGGAAGAACATCGCGACGAGAATCCCCGCCATCGTGATGATTCCCGAGAAGACCCGGGCGAGCACACCGAGATATAGATCGCGAATCGTTTCCGTATCATTCGTGACGCGACTGACAATTTTCCCGATCGGTGTCTGGTCGAAATAACGAACCGGTAACCGTTGCAGATGCGTAAAGACATCAAGACGCATCCGTTTAATGATTTTATGAGCAGATCGCTGGAGCAAGATTTGCTGAATCCAGTTCAAACCAGCTGCTACTAGCAGCAAGAGGACGTAGATCAAGGACAACCAGCCGATTGCTTTTAAGTCTTTTGAATAAAAATCATAGACCTGTCCTTGTGTCAGTTTTTGAATATTATCATACGTGTAGACGTCGTCTCCACGCGTGACCGTCATCGTATTTCCACTGATTTTCCGCTCTCCTCCACTGACGACTTGTTTCGGTACGAAAAAGTAGCCGTTGGTCGTTTGGACGATCGAGACGGATTGAACGATCTGAATTTTCGAGACGTCTTGTGCTTTGGCGAACTGACGGCCGTCATACGTGACCGCACCGTCCGATTTAACTTCGACCCAGTCCTTCTCAATTGCCACGATATGTTCATCAATGATGACTTTGGCGATATACGGACCTGTCAATTCCGCTCCGACTGCCAGTACGAGTAAAAATAATCCTAAAAAGATCGCTTGTTTCTCATGCATCGCATAGCGGATCAACGAACGGATCGTCGTCTTCCGACGTGCCGGATCGAGTTGGTATAATTCTAATTCATTCATGCAGAGGCACCTCCTTACATCTCTTCACTTTGTCGCTCGAATTGTTGAGCGTACCAGCCATTTTGTGCCATCAGGCTGTCATGTGTTCCTCGTTCAGAAATCATTCCGTCTTGCAAGACGATGATTTCGTCCGCATGTGCTACTGCCGATAAACGATGGGCAACAATCAATGTCGTGGATTGGTGGCGATTCGATCGAATCGAATCAATGATATGTGATTCCGTTTTCGCGTCTACCGCTGATAGTGAATCATCAAGCAACAGCAACTCTGGTTTTTTTAACATCGCCCGCGCGATCGAGAGACGTTGCTTTTGTCCTCCCGACAACGTGACGCCACGTTCACCAACCATCGTCTCAAGTCCTTGTTCCAGCGTTTCGATATCTTTTTCAAACGATGCGAGACGAATCGCTTCCTGCAATTCTTCTTCTGTCGCTTCACCTGCACCGAATAGAATATTGTCCCGAACGGATTTTGAGAATAATAAATGTTCTTGTGAGACGTAACCGGTCCATCCGCGAACCGTCTCTAGCGCAACATCTTCATACGGTACGCCGTTGACCGTCAGCATATCCCGTCCGATTGGATACTCACGTAAGAATTGACGCAAGAACGTCGTTTTCCCGGATCCCGTTGGTCCGACGATACCGATCGTTGTTCCTTGTTCGATCGTCATATTCAAATCTCGTAAGACCGGATGGGCTGTCTCTGGATACGTAAACGTCAAATCGTTCATCTCGATCCGTTCAGGGCGATCGACGTGTTCCCGCGGTGTCGAAGCAATCAACGGTTTGACTCGCATCGTTGCTTCTAAGCGGTCAAGACTCGCTGTTCCGCGCTGGATGACATTGATCAATTCACCAAAGGCGTACATCGGCCAGATCAGCATCCCGAGATAGATGTTAAAGGCGACCAATTGTCCGAGCGTGATGTCGTTCGTAAAGACGAGATATGTCCCGAACGATAAGCCGATCAAGTAACTGAAGCCAACGAGCAGCTTGATGATCGGTTCAAATAAGACGTCGATTTTTGCGACGTGCATATTTTTCTCAAAGACATCCGTCGTGACATCGTCGAACCGTTTAACATCGACTGGTTCTTGTACGAACGAGCGGATGACACGCAGTCCGGAAATCGACTCGACGACCTGGTCATTCATCGTTCCAAATGAATCCTGGGCAGTGATGAAACGTCCGTGAATTTGACTTCCGAGCTTATTCATCGCGTAGGCGAGAAGGGGCATCGGTAACAAGGCAGCAAGCGTCAACTTCCAATCGATCGCCACCCCCATGACGACGAGCGTGATTGCCGTCATGTTCAACGAGTCGACGAGCGTCAAGACACCAAATCCGGCTGTCCGCTCGACCGCCTTCAAGTCGTTCGTCGCGAGCGCCATCAAGTCTCCCGTCCGATTCTTTTGGTAGAACGTCGGCGTCAGTTTCAATAAGTGCATAAAGAAGCGACTCCGAAGTGTCCGTTCTAATAAAAATGCCGTTCCGAATAATTTCGCTAACCACAGATACGTCAAGATGAAGGAAACGATGGAAATGACTGTTAATCCGATGACGTATTGCAAGAGCGTCGCCTGGTCCATCGATCCCGACCGCAATCCGTCGATGACCTTACCGATCAGCCATGGCGGCGTTAAATCGATGAAGCCGGTGATGATCAATAAGACGACTGCTACGAGATACGATGATTTGTGTTCTTTTAGAAACCAACTCAATTGCCGAAATAAACGCATGAGGGTCCCCCCTTTACTGTGAAATGAAGTACTTTTTCCGAGCACGCAAAAAGGCATACGGATTTCCGGATGCAGTCCGAGAATCAGTATGCCTTGAAATGGGCATGATGCATTCTTGTTCGTCTGCGCGCTCGGGAGACGAATCCCCTTGCTCGCACATGAAATGAATTACTTATACGTGCTCAAGAGTCTCCGTCGTATTCAGCTGTTGGATATGAGTGAAACCAATTGGCTTTTTCATAGGACGGTTCCTCCTTTTCTTAGTCTGTGCGTAGAATAGCACAATTGTCGGATAATTGTCAATTTTTCGTCTTGCTTTTATTATTCCGCCTCTTCTTCTTTGACTTGTTCGAGGACTTGAGCCGCTAGACCGTATGGAAATCCTTTTCGGACGAGCGCTTGTTTCACTTTCTGTTCGCGTTCGAACGGTTCAAGTTGCCGGTATTTCGGATAATACTTGCGTGCTTGATAAAGGGCCGCTTGTTCTTCTTCGTCCCCTTCTTCAGCTCGAAACACCTCTTCGATGCCCGCCTTGATCAAGTCGGACGAGAATCCGCGTTGCATGAGCGTCATCTGTAACTTTTGTGTCAGTTCCCGCACGGAACGCCGTTGCAGCTCTTTTTGCTTTTGCCGCAAAAACTTCAGGACTTTTTCGTATTCCTCTTCATTTGTAAACGTCACGATCGCTTCATCGATCGCCGTCTTCGGTATCTTCAATGCCTCAAGGTCGCGTCGAATCCGTCCCGGTCCTTGAGGTGTCGTCGCTTTTTTCGTTGCCGTATAAGCAAGTGCGAACTGTTGATCATCCAGATAGCGCTGCTCCGTCAATCGCTCGATTGCATGTTTGATCGCATGCTCCGGTGTCTCTTTCTCTGTTAAATAGGCGACGACTTCACTCGTCGCCCGCATGCGGTACGATAAATGATTCAACGAGAGACGATACGCTTTTTGCTGTTCTTCAGCCGTCAACACTTCCTTGACGAAATCGTCATCGAGTTCCTTATCGCGTTGTAGATTGTATTTAATTAAGATATCAACGTCTACGGCAAAGGCATATTCTTCTTTGCCATCACGCTCGACATAGATATTGAATCGTTCGCTGTTCTTTTTCTGCGTCGAGATCCGTTTGATCTTCATGTCGTTCCCTCCCCTAACCTGATTCAGTAGTTCTACGATATCATGAACAGGCAGGTCTATGTTTGAGTGAAACCATGGAACGGGAACAAATGGAAAGAATCTACTTTTACTTATTTCAGGGAGGATGGATTACATGAACATTGCGATTACCGGTGGAACCGGTATGATTGGTCAAGCCTTGACGAAGCGTTTACTCGAGCAAGGACATCATATCTTTATCTTAACGCGTCATCCGAAAGCAAATGACGCGCATGTCACATATATCAAGTGGATGACAGAAGACGCAAAACCGGAACAGCACTTAGAGGGCGTTGATGCATTCATTCATCTGGCTGGTGCTTCGATCAACGACGGACGTTGGACAGATGAACGCAAACGCGTCATTCTCGACAGTCGCGTCAGCACGACGAAGGAGCTCGTTCGAATCGTTGAAGCACTCGATCAAAAGCCAAATGTCGTATTGTCTGCTTCTGCGGTTGGCATTTACGGACAAGATCGGCATCAAACCTTCTCTGAAGATCACCCCCTTCCACCGACCGCTGACTTCTTAAGTCATGTCTGTGTCGCGTGGGAAGATCTTGCCCGTCCGATTGCCGACGCTGGCATTCGACTCGTCCATCCACGAATCGGTGTCGTCTTAACGAAAGCCGGTGGCGCTTATCCGTTAATGCGCCTGCCTTATGTCTTGTTTGGTGGTGGGACGATGGGCGACGGAAAACAGTGGGTCTCCTGGGTCCACATCGATGATTTAGTCGATTTATTCCTATTCGCACTTGAGACCCCGACAGTCGAAGGACCACTGAACATCACTGCGCCTCACCCGGAGACGATGCGCCGTTTTGGACAGACGATCGGAAAAGTCTTACATCGCCCACACTGGCTCCCGGCGCCACGCTTCGCGTTAGAGCTCGCACTCGGTGAAAAGAGTACGATTGTACTAGAAGGAGCTCGTGTCATCCCGAAAAAAGCGCTCGAAAACGGATACAAGTTTCGGTATGCTGAACTAAAGGATGCATTGCGAGCAATCGAGCATTCAAACTAGTACAGGGGTGGACGATACTTGGATATCTTAATTCGAAATGCACATATCTATCCGATTACTTCGGACAGTTTTTACGGGGACATCCGTATTCGTGATGGAAAAATCATTGAAATCGGTGAATTACTGGATCATTTAGACAACGATCAAGTCATTGAAGCAGAAGGTCACTTTTTATTGCCCGGTTTCATCGATGCCCATACACATCTCGGATTATATGACGAAGGTACCGGAACCGTCGGAAATGATGCGAATGAGACGATTTTCGCGATGACTCCTCATCTGCGTGCCATTGATGGCGTCTATCCGCTGGATGAAGGCTTTAAGGAAGCCGTCGAACACGGGATCACGACCGTTCAAGTCATGCCTGGTAGCATGAACATCATCGGCGGCGTCACGAGTGTCATCAAGACGCACGGACGGTTCATCGATGATATGATTCTTCGAAAGTATGCGGGTCTGAAGGTGGCGCTCGGTGAAAACCCGAAGCGTGTCCATAGTGCTGGTCGCGCCGGTGAACTGACACGGATGGGCATCATGGGGATGTTGCGCGAAGCCTTTCTTGAAGTTCGGACACAACGAGTTTCCGAAACGTTCGCCCATCAGATGATCAAACGGGTCCTTGATCATAAAATGCCGCTTCGTGTACATGCGCACCGAGCAGATGATATTCTTTCCGCCATTCGTTTTGCGGAAGAGTTCGATCTCGATTTACGTATCGAACATTGTACGGAAGGTCATCTCGTCGCAAAAGAGATGGAACAATTACCGATTGAAAAAGTGACGGTCGGACCCACCTTCACGCGAAAGTCTAAAATCGAACTGAAGAATAAGACATGGGAAACGTATCGAATTCTTCATGAGCATGGTCTTGAAATCTCCATTACGACCGATCATCCGTACACCCCTGTCCAGTACTTGAATCTCTGTGCCGGTCTAGCTGCACGAGAAGGTCTACCGGTCGATGTCGCCTTGCGCGCGATCACGATTCATCCAGCCCGCTCGCTCGGTGTGGACGATCGCGTCGGATCGATCGAGGTCGGAAAAGACGCGGATCTCGTCCTATGGAGTCACTTCCCACTCGACTATTTAGCGAAGCCGCTCATGACGATGATTGACGGAAAAATCATTTTTGAACACGCTCAACTGAACTTGACTTAACCCCACCCCCGCCAGGTGTTTTTTGCACCTTTCGGGGGTTTTAGACGCTTACGGAAAACATCTTGTTTTTGTATCTTTTTTCACAAAAATTATTTTCTTGCAATTTTAAAAAAAGAAGGTAATATTATCTTATCCGACAACTGAAGAAGGCATACCATGCGCGGTTCAAACGAGTCAGACAGGTAGCTTTCGACAATCATTCTTGCGGTCCTAAAAGGAGGAATGGAAGTATGCTCAAGCAACGGGAGCTGAGCGACTGCGCTGATTTGTTCGAACTGATGCAGCATCAAGACGTATATCCGTACGTCCGCCAAAAAACACGGTACTTTGATGAATTTCTGTTTACTACAAAGCAGGCAATCGAAGAGGAAGAACGTGGTGAAATCGTATCACGTACCATCCTAGATGAATTCGATCAACCGATTGGTACGATTAGTTTACTCGATATCGAAGGACAATATGGGTTTCTCGGTACATGGTTAGGTAAACCGTATCATGGTAAAGGATACAATCATTTAGCGAAAGAAGCCTTCTTCTCTGAGCTGTTCTTTGAGCTTGGATACGAAAGTGTCTTCATGAAAATTCGCAAAAGCAATATTCGGTCACAAAAAGCAGCTGAAAAATTGCCGTATGCGTTCTGTGCGGATGAGTTGCGTCCTGCGCTTCTTGAGCAATTGAATGCCGGCGAGACACAGTTCACGCTATATGAAGTCTCAAAATCTAGTTTCCACATGTACATTCATGGTCGGGAGCTCGAAACACTATACGATCACCAACAACTCGAAGCATGAGAGCCTTGTCTCTCATGCTTTTTTGTGTCCACGCATGCGCTTCTAAAGTTTGAAATGGTATGATAAATAAGAAAACTCATCTTTATGGAAGAAACACTTTCTTCTACAGGAAATGGAGCGAAGACTAATGCCAGAATCGTTTAACATTCTCGTAGTAGATGATGAAGCACAAATGCGTGACCTTCTCGTCTCGAATCTTGAAAAAGAACACTACACGACGATGACAGCTTCTAACGGACAAGAAGCGATCCATCTCATTCAACAAAATACATTCCATCTCGTTCTACTCGATGTCATGATGCCGGAAATGGACGGCTTGACAGCATGTATGCGCATCCGTGAATTCTCAAACGTTCCGATCATCATGCTGACGGCACGTTCGGACGAGCTCGATCGTATTCACGGTCTGAAAATCGGAGCTGATGACTATATCACAAAACCATTCAGCCCTCGAGAATTGCTTGCTCGCATCGAAGCGACGCTTCGTCGTTCTCATCGCTTTACAGTTGATCAATCGGCTACCTTGACGCTCGGCATGCTTGAACTCGACACTGAAAGTCGGAGTGTCCACGTCAATGGCAAGCCGGTCAGTCTGACGCGTAAGGAATTTGATTTGTTGCACCTGTTCGCTCAAAACAATGATAAGGTCTTTTCTCGCGAACAGTTACTCGATCAAATCTGGGGTGCGGACTATATCGGGAACTTACGGACGGTCGATACACACATCAAAACACTTCGCTTAAAGCTCGGGGAAGCTGGTGGCTCGATTCAAACGGTCTGGGGCATCGGTTATAAATTCGAGGAAGTATGATTAAGCGCTATACGATCCGGCGCCGGATTTGGATCACGATTTGGTTCACAAGCGTTTTTTCCGCTATTTTATTCGTCCTGCTCACTTTCTATCTCTACGACCGGTTCTATCTTCAGACGCAGGAAGATATCTTATTGAACCGAGGCGAAAAGCTGATCAACATTTATGAATCTGAAGGATTATCTGGTGCTTTTTACGATGGAATGACTTATACGAATGAGTTGACGGAATCGAAAGTCTTCTTCATCGATTTCCTGAAGAAAAATCCAGCTGGACTGCGCTTTTTGACGAATGCGGATATCGAAGAACTTCGAAACGGTGAAACCGTCGTCTCCAGTCGGACCCATCCGATTGAAGGAACGGACATTTTGATGACCGGGTTTCCGATCATCGAAAACAATCGACTGGTCGGTACACTGATTTTATATCTGGAACTTGGCCAAATCAGTGAACCATTCCGCCCACTCCGTCTGATGATCTTCTTCATGATCGGACTGATCGTCTTGAATCTCGTCATCTTCGGACGACAAATCATCGATACGATCATCCGTCCGTTGATTGACATGAAGCGCGCCTCGACTGTTTATGCGCAAGGTGACTTTGATTACCGGATTCCGATTCAATCAGACGATGAGATCGGGGAGCTCGCAGAAACATTAAATAAGATGGCGGAATCGCTCGGAGAAGTCGACGAGCAGCGTAAAGAGTTCCTCGCGAACGTCAGCCACGAATTACGGACACCTCTCTCCTACATCCGTGGCTATACGGAGATGATGCAGGATGATTCGCTCGAGGAAGAAAAGCGTGCGCAGTATTACCAAATCATCGAGCGGGAAACGGAACGTCTGCAACGTCTCGTCAATGATCTGCTCGATCTCGCTCAACTTGAACGCGATTCCTATCCGATGTCGAAACAACCACTTGTCTTCAGTCAAGTACTTGAAGATGTCATTTACCGGATGGAACCCATCGCCCAGTCAAAAGGAGTCACGTTCGTCATGAATCTCGACCCGGATCAAATCGTCTTAGGCGATACGGACCGCCTCGAGCAAGTCTTCGGCAATTTACTCGATAACGCCTTACGGTACACACCGCCTGGAAAACAGATTTTCTTATCGACTGAAACGATCGGCGACCGGACGCATTGTCTTATCCGGGACGAAGGAGAAGGCATTCCGGAAGAGCATCTTGATCGACTGACAAAACGTTTTTACCGTGTCGATAAATCACGGACGCGTAAAGATGGCGGAACCGGTCTTGGTCTTGCCATCACGAAACACATCATCGATCGTCATGATGGGACAATCCGGTTCGACTCCGTTCTTGGAGAAGGAACGACTGTCCACATCGAGTTACCGCTTCTTCCGGATGAAGAGGATGGATTCGAATGATGGAACATCATGTCATCCAAACCTTTGAACTTTTCGGACCGTTCGCTCCGTTCGTTAGTATCTTAGTCGGCGTCGTCGTCAGTGTACTTGGTGTCCTACCGAGTACGTTCGTCACCGCTGCGAATCTCGTCTATTTCGGTCTATGGATGGGCACATTGCTCTCTTTCATCGGTGAAGTCCTAGGTGCGGTTTGTGCGTTTCTACTTTACCGAAAAGGACTGCGGTATGCCCTTCGTCGCCCACTTCCCGATCGATTCGCTCGGTTGCAACAAAAACTGCAAGCACAACGAGGACATGAAGCATTTTGGACGATCATCTTGCTGCGGCTATTACCGTTCGTCCCGTCTGGCATCGTCAACATCGTCAGTGCTGCTAGTGGTATTTCCATCCTACTTTTCCTGACTGCGAGTACGATCGGAAAAATTCCAGCCATGTTAATCGAAGTGTTCGCCGTCCATCAGTTCATGCAATCCTCATCCATCATCCAATGGTCGATTGCAGGCGTGGCACTCGTTGGTTATCTGGTCTATCGTATTCAACAAAAACGAGCATCATCGATATAAAACTACAGGTTTTCTGAAAGGAAGTATCGTTCATGGAGTTAAGACGTTTTGGAACATCCGACCTACTCGTATCCCCGCTTGGGTTCGGAGCTGGTCACATCGGCGCAGAACAGATGACGGATCGCGAAGCAGTTTATTTACTCGAACAAGCACGTGATCTCGGCATCAATCTGATCGATACAGCACGCGGCTATGGCTTATCGGAGCAACGCGTCGGGCAATTTCTAAAGAATCGTCGCCACGACGTCATTCTGTCGACGAAAGTCGGCTACGATGTTCCCGGTACGCAGGACTGGACCTTTGAAGCGGTCCATGGTGGCATCGATCAAGCCTTACAGACGATGCAAACGGATCATCTCGACATCGTACACCTCCATTCTTGTAGTCGAGAAATTCTCGCCCAGGGAGATGTCATCGAAGCGCTTGAACAAGCAAAACAAGCTGGAAAAGTCCGCGTCATCGCTTATTCCGGTGATCGGGAAGACTTAACATATGCTATCGAAACGAATCGCTTCGACAGTTTCCAAACGTCATTCAATCTATTTGATCAACGTGTCGATGAAGTCCTGCCCACCCTTCTAGATCACGGTGTCATCGCCAAGCGTCCAATCGGTAACGCCCCGTGGCGCTTCACGGAGCGTCCGGTCGGACAGTACGTCGAACCCTACTGGGAACGTGCGCAACAACTCGCTTATCCACTCGAGGAATCCAGTTGGCTTGAAACTGCACTTCGTTTCACGGTCTTTGAGCCAGGGATCACGACAGCCATCATCGGTACATCTCGACCAGAACACCTCGCGCTGAATCAGCAACTGATCGAGCGCGGTCCACTTCCTGTTGATCGTGTTGCTCGGTTGAAGGAACGCTTCGCTGAGTGTGACGCGACGTTCGGTTATCTTTCGCAAACATGACAAAAAGCCCGTATGTCCACTCGTTCAAAGAGTGCATACGGGCTTGTTACTTAGAACTTTTTCTTTTTCTTTTTTTCGAGCACGACGATTGCTTCGACGTGCGCTGTTTGTGGGAACATATCGTACGGTTGAATGTACGATACCTTGTATCCCGCTTTCATCAAGTGATCGCAATCGCGTGCAAGCGTCTGCGGGTTACACGAGACATAGATGATTTTTTTCGCTTTAGACGAGATCATCGCGTTCAACAATTGTGTATCGCAACCTGAGCGTGGTGGGTCGACGATGAAGACATCCGGAATCCAGCCTTCTTTAACCCAACGTGGAATCCACGCTTCTGCCTTACCGACGACGTAGTGGGCATGGTCGAATCCGTATTGCTTCATGTGCGCATTGGCATCTTCGACAGCTTCTTCAATGATTTCCATACCGCGGACTTCTTTTGCTCCTTTAGCGATCCAAAGTCCGATTGAACCAACACCTGCGTAGGCATCAACGACACGTTCTTCGCCTGTCAAAGCAGCAGCACGCGCGATCTCTTCATACATCCGCTCTGCTTGTTCCGGATTCAATTGGAAGAAGGCACGCGGAGACAGTTGATACGTGAATTCGCCCATTTCTTCTTCAATCCGTTCCACGCCACGCAAGACTTCCGTCTCTTCTCCGAAGACACGTGATGTCAACTTATCATTGATGTTCAGTGCGACCGAGACGACACCTGGGATATCCATGATATCGCGTGACAAACCTTCTAGATCACGGAAGCCGTCTTTAAAAGCAACCAGTACGACCTGAATTTCACCCGTTTTGATTCCTGTCCGGACGACGATATGGCGCATGACACCGTCTTGTTTTGCTGCATGATAAACGGGTACTTTATAGTCATTGAGTAATTTCGTGACAGCTTGGTTGACGCGAAGCGTGTCCTTGTTTTGGACGACACAATCATCGATCGCGACCAGACGATTCGAATTAGCGGAATAGAGACCGCTGACAATCTCATTCCCCTGTTTACCGACGACGAATTGCGACTTGTTGCGGTATTCCCATTCCTTCGAACCGATTGTCGGACGGATATCCGCTTTCTCGACATTCAATTTCGTTGATTTCAAGAAAGCGTTGCGAAGCATTTCTTCCTTATAACGCAATTGTCCATCGTAACTCATGTGTTGTAATTGACAGCCGCCACAGACACTATAGACCGGGCAAAGTGGAGTAACACGGTCTGGTGAACGATCGTCACGCTTTAAGATTTTTGCATTCGCATAGTTCGCATGAATTTCCGTGATCTCGATTTGTGCCGTTTCCCCGACGAGTAATCCTGGGATGAAGACGATTTGTCGCTCGAGCGTCGCGATCCCTTCACCGTTGATTCCCATCCGTAGACACGTGACCGAACGGACCTCACCTGTCTTTAATTTGATTTTTGTTGCCATTGATTTCATCCTTTCCGTTTGTGCAAATGAAAAAGCGGTCTCAATCTACCGCTTTTTTCGTTTCTTCTTGTTCTTTCATATCCTTCGCATATCGAACGACCTTCGCCTTGAGTTGATCCAGTGATACGATCAGTCGTTCCAAATCTTCGATATCTGATGATTCATCGAGTGAATCGATTGTATGACAGAGAAGCTGCATTCTTGATTTTAGCACATTCATTTGACCAAGTTTATCAGTTCTTGCTTTTCCCATTATTCAGACTTCCTTTCTTCCGCTGGATTCCGACGTTATTTTAGCATACGATACGAAGTGGAGCACTAAAAAGGAGGAGTACCTATGCCACAATCATCACCCATCACGATTGCGAACGATCCGTGGGAAGCTTATCGTGACATTGAACAATACGGCACCGTCCGTTTGACGAACATCGAAGTCACGACGACAAAACTGTGTAACATGCGCTGTGAACATTGCGCCGTCGGTTACATGTTATCCAGTAGCGAGTCACCTGAAATCCCAGTCGAACTACTCATTCAACGTCTGGATGAAATCGAACATCTGCGTGCCTTCTCAATCACCGGTGGAGAACCGATGCTTTCAATGAAATCCGTCAAGGAGTATGTCGTCCCTTTACTTAAGTATGCCCACGAACGTGGCGCTAAAACCCAAATCAACTCAAATTTAACACTTCCGTTATCCCGTTATGAATTAATCATTCCTTATCTAGATGTCTTGCACATCTCACATAACTGGGGAACAGCCGACGATTTCATCGATGGTGGCTTTGCGATGATGGAACGAAAACCGTCACGTGAAGCACGGACGAAACTTTTCGAGACGATGAAAGAGAATGCCCGTGTTCTGAATGCACGAGGTGTCATCGTTTCTGCAGAGACGATGATCAATAAGCGGACGTTGCCACACCTTGAAGCGATTCATAAGGAAATCGTCGATATGGGGTGTGTCCGTCATGAAGTGCACCCGATGTACCCCGCTGACTTCGCGTCAATGATCGAAGCAGCTAGTTTATCTGAAATCCGTGACGGAATTCATCGTTTGCTTGACGTCCGCGATCCGAACGTTTGGATGTTGTTCGGAACACTTCCTTTCTACGCATGTTCGATGGAAGAGGCAGATTTAGAATTGCACCGTCGCTTGCGTCAAGAAAAAAACGTATCGGTTCGCAATGACCCAGATGGTCGTTCTCGTCTTAACGTCAACATCTTTGATGGTGAAATCATCGTGACTGATTTCGGCGACGAACTCGCTTCGCTCGGTACGATTCATGAGACGTCTTTCAATGATGCGTATGCCCAGTGGCAAGAGACAGAACTGAATAAAAGCTTGTCGTGTCACTGCCCTGCGGTGCAATGCCTTGGACCGAACGCGCTTGTGAAAAACGCTTATTACCCTGAGATTGATTTCACAAAACAATCGAGTCGGCTTTAAGAATCAAAAATAGGTTTTGAACGATGGCATCCCGGGAAAAATGTCACAAAGTAGACACATTCTGTTTTTCTAAAAGGGGTGACCGGGATGGAATGGCTCGTAGGTATTGTCGCAATCATCGGTACGTTCAGTATGGTCTTGTTCGTCATGATGGTTGGTATTCGTGCTTCACACAGTATCGAACATGATGAAGTGTTCGATCAGACAGATTGGGATGAACATCTGCTGCACATGCCGCGTCCGACACGTTTTGAACAAGAAAATAAATGAAGCACGCCCCAGTCTCCTGTTTCAGTGACTGGGGCGTGTTATGCTAAAAGAAAAAAGAAAGGTCGTCGTTACTTGTGTCACGTCGTTTTGCTCTTATCTTATCGATCGTCTTCATTTCCGGATTCACGCAAGGTCTGCTGATTCCACTGTTATCTATTTTACTTGAACGCCAAGGAACCCCCGCTTTCATCAACGGTCTCAGCGCTGCCGTTCTCTATATCGGTGTCATCGTCGCCGCCCCTCTCATGGAAGGTCCACTACGACGACGTGGTTATATTCCGGTCATCTCGTTTGGACTCGCTCTTGTTGCAGTAGCGGTTTTCTTATTTCCACTTCTTCCAAGCGTCATTGCTTGGATGATTTTACGGTTCCTCGTCGGATTTGGTGATCAGACGTTACACTATGGATCACAGGTTTGGGTGACGTCCATTACCCCAAATGAACGGTTAGGACGAACGATGTCACTATACGGGATGGCATTCGGTCTCGGTTTTGCTCTCGGTCCTCTTGCGGCACCTCTCGTCGATGTCATCAACTGGCTACCATTCGTGTTGACTGGTACATTGACTGTCATCGTCTTGATCTTATTATCGCGTATGCCGAACGAAAAACCGTCATCCGTCATGCCGGAGGAGCTGCAAAGCGCCGCCTCACGGTATAAACTTGTCCTATCAACTGCTTGGTTCACGTTACTTCCTGGCTTTACATATGGTTTTCTCGAAGCCACACTGAATGCCAGTTTTCCCGTTTTTGCGACGCGTAACGGGTACGGTCTATCTGAGACGAGTACCTTGATCACGACATTCGTCGTCAGCTCGTTGATCATGCAACTTCCACTTGGACGACTTGCGGATCACTTCGGAAAACGTCGGACGTTAGTAACCGTTCTTTCGATTGGCTCCGTTTCTTTCCTCATCGCTTGCTTCGTCTTCGAGCGATATGGTTGGTTATTCGCGATTTTTGCTATTAGCGGGATGGCACTTGGCTCGACGTACTCGCTCGGTGTCGCCTATATGACGGAACAGTTACCGCGACACCTTCTTCCGACGGGCAACTTGCTTGCAGGGATTGCCTTTAGTCTTGGTTCGATCCTTGGACCGATTGCTGGTAGCTTGTTCGTTCTGCTTCCAGCTATGCTTTATTTCAGTCTATTCGTTCTGGTTCTAGCGACACTTGCGTTTCTCTTACGATACGCGAAACGTCACGAATCATCCCGGATCTAAAACAAAGGATCTTGCGCTAATGATGCGCAAGATCCTTTGTTTTATTTCACGATTCCTTCTTGCCGAAAACTCCGCCAGAGCTTATCGTCGATCGCATACGGCTGTTCTTTTGCACGCTTCAGCTCTTCTGTCTCGAGCAGCACGACGACCTCTCGACCGTTGATTGACCACACTGAATCGTAACCTCTCTCCGCCTCGATGATTTCCACATCCACATCTCCATGGGTTTCCTTCAATTGTTGACTGACGCACGTTACGACGAACCGGGCAAACTCATCACGTGGACGACGAGTGGCAATGATCTTTCGAACGATCTCATTCCGTTCCATTCGTTTTCATCTCCTTTCGTTTTATAGTCGCACTAGCCTTTCAGACAAGGCCGAATCGGTCTTCACTTGACCGTACAGAAAAAAGCCGAACAGGTCGGCTTGAGCAACGAACGATTGGGAGTTACTTTGATTGAAACTATTCTTGCACGATTCTGAATCTTCGTCAACCTCGCTTTTGAAACCATACAGGAAGGTACGTCGAGACTAAGATACCACTGACGACGAAGAGTAATCCAAGCAACGCTTGCGGTGGAATCGTCTCGCCGAGAATCAAGGCCGATAAACTGACACCATAGATCGGTACGAAGAACATGAACAACGACACTTTACTGACTGGATTATATTTCATTAGTAAATTCCAAAGTGTAAATCCAGTCGCTGATAAGAAGGCAAGATACATGAGCATCCAAGCACTTGTCGTTGAAAAGGTGAATGGTGCGACGTGACCATCGAGAATGACTCCTGCGATAAAGAGACCGATTGATCCAATGACCATCGCCCATCCAGTCATCGGTGCCACCGGATAACGTGCCGAGTATTCTTTGGCAATCAAGTTACCGAACGCCCCGGAAACCATTGCTGCGATCAACAGCCCTTCCCCTATACCGAACGAGACACCTTGCCCACCTTGTGGCCAGTTGGCCAAGATGACACCTGTGAATCCAAGGAATAAGGCGAGTCCTTTAAATCGATTCAGTCGATCGTCTTCATATCGAAAATGTGCCAGCAACATCTGGAAGAACGAAGTCGATCCGGCAATGATTGATCCTTGTACGCCAGTTGATAAAGATAGACCGATATAAAAGAAGACATACTGCAAGAACGTCAAAAAGAAGCCGAGACGACTATAGGCGTAAGTCCGCTCCTTCAGTGTGATCGTCTGTTTGAAGACGAAGACACTGACGACAAGTAATAACACACCTGCTAAAAAGAAACGATAGCTCGCAAACAGCAATTGCTCTCCGTATTCGGAAGATGTGATCTGTAATAAGTCATAACTTTTTTTAATGAAGGGAAACGCACTGCCCCACAAAAAAGTCGTCAGTAACGCAAAGACGACGAGTCCAATCCGATGGGTTAAAATTTTTTGCATCTTTCTAGTTCCTTTCCTGTTCCTTTTCACTGAAGCATGGTATAGTAATTCTACAGATAATAATAATTATAATCTAGAGACAATGAAACTCATTATCAATCAGTTAAACTCATTGATATATCACATTCTCATTCTCTTTCTATAATGATTTCATTTCTCATTTACATTTTGAAAGGAGTTTTAATATGACGACTTCCACTACTACCGATGTTCAACAGCGTTCCGTATTCCGTCATGCTTGGGATGAGCATCACGAATTGATTCTAGCATTGTTTAGCGGAATATTGATTTTAGTTGCTTACGGACTCGAAAAATTCAATACGGCGTCTGCCGTTTATGTCACATTGTACTTATCGGCTTATGTAATCGGAGGATATGCGAAAGCGAAGGAAGGATTGACGGAGACGTATCAAGAAAAAACGTTGAACGTCGAATTGTTGATGATTTTAGCTGCCATCGGTGCGGCTGCCATCGGCTACTGGATGGAAGGTGCGATCCTCATCTTCATCTTTGCGTTATCCGGTGCCCTTGAGACATACACGATGAATAAGAACGAACGTGCCTTGCAAAGCTTGATGTCCTTACAACCGGAGGAAGCAACACGTCTGAATGCAAACGGTCAACTCGAAGTCGTCGGAATCGAACAATTAGCGATCGGTAACCTCGTCTATGTTCGTCCTGGGGAGCGGATTCCAGTCGATGGTGTCATCGTTCGCGGTCAAGCCGCGATCGAAGAAGCATCGATTACAGGAGAATCGATTCCGGTTGAAAAACAAACAGGTGATACCGTTTATAACTCGACTGTCAACATGAATGGTGTCTTGACGATTGAGATGACGAAAGCTGCTGACGAATCGTTGTTCCAAAAAATCATTCATATGGTCCAAAACGCACAAAGTGAACAGTCTCCATCTGCTCAGTTCATCGAACGTTTCGAAAGCCGTTATGTCAAAATCGTCCTCCTCGTCGTTGCACTAATGATGGTCCTCCCTCATTACGTCGTTGGCTGGACATTTGAGACAAGTATTTATCGCGCGATGATTCTTCTCGTCGTCGCCTCACCTTGTGCCCTTGTTGCGTCGATTACACCTGCTGCTTTGTCTGCAATTGCCGCATCTGCGAAAAATGGCGTTCTTTTTAAAGGAGGCGCCCACATCGAGACGCTCGGACAAGTCGATACGATCGTCTTCGATAAAACGGGAACACTGACAACAGGGAAACCCGTCGTCACCGAAAGTCGTTATGCGGAAGGCATGGACGTCCGCGCAGTCCAACAAGCGGTTGCTTCCATCGAAGCGCAGTCGAACCATCCACTCGCCCAAGCAATCGTCGATCACTTAAAAACCGATGTCCGCGAACCTTCAACGTTTAAAGATGTGACAGGATACGGGATTGAAGCAACTGTCGATGGTGTCACGTATCGTATCGGTAAACGGGCGTTCCATGATGGTTTAGACGATCCATTCGTCGCGATCGAACAGTCATTGAAAGAGCAAGGGCATACGATCGTTTATGTCAGCAATGGAGCACAGATCGTAGCGCTTTATGCGTTACGTGATACGATTCGTCCGGAAGCCAAAACAGCGATTGCTGCCTTAAATGATCTCGGCATCGCAACGATCATGTTAACTGGTGATAATCCGGTCACGGCAGCTGCCATCTCACGTGAGGCGGGATTGACGGACTTCGTCGCTGAGTGCCTACCGGAAGATAAAGTACGCTACATCAAACAATACCAAACAGAAGGTCGGACCGTCGCGATGGTCGGTGACGGCATTAACGATGCCCCAGCCCTTGCATTAGCACATGTCGGGATTGCGATGGGTGAAGGAACGGACGCTGCGCTTGAGACCGCTGACGTCGTCTTGATGAAAAATGATTTAGGTCGTCTTGCCTATGCTGTGCATAAAGCCCGGAAGATGAACCGGATCGTCAAACAAAACATCACGCTAGCGATCGGTGTCATTCTCTTATTGATCGTATCGAACTTGTCACAATTCTTGATCATGCCGTTCGCTGTCGTTGGACACGAAGGATCGACGATTCTCGTTATCTTGAATGGTTTACGCCTCCTCCAACAGGATGCGTTACCAAGTCTCCCACAGCGTATGTCCGAGAAACGATTAGCTGCTTAATCATCAAAAAAGCCTCGACCGCCACATGGCAGTCAGGCTTTTTTTGTACCTTCATCCGAACGTATTCGTCGGAATGGCATCAAGTTCGGCTTGTTCCTTCAAGCGCTTTTCTTCCATTTTCTTCGGATCCGCTTTTTTCATGAACCGTTCCCATGACGCGTTCA
>NZ_MPSZ01000017.1 GCF_001939065.1 Exiguobacterium indicum HHS 31
AAAATTGTTTTTTACTTGTTTGCCGTAAGCGCTCGTCCTCTTAAGGACATGAATTAATATATCACGATAATTAGACATGTGCAACTACTTTATTAAAATAACTTATAGTTTTTTTAGAGCATGTAAAAACCGCAGACAAGAATGGCTGCGGTTTACTTCATCATCAATGAGACGCGTCTTCTTTTTGCTTCGCTTATATAGAAGAAATACAGTGATTCCGCTAACTTCATTTGTGCTTCTAAATCACCATAGTCATCATAGCTGATTTCTAAGAGATGACGCTTCATCAAATAATCTTCTTTTGCTTTTGCTAATTCTTCTAACAAACGCTGGTCGTACTCACTGCGAATCTTCTTTCGAAACCAACTCATAGTTCGCGACGTCCCTCCATTGCACGAGATAACGTCACTTCATCTGCGTATTCAAGATCTCCGCCAACCGGAAGACCATGGGCAATTCGAGTGATCCGAATACCCGTCGGTTTTAAGAGACGCGATAGATACATCGCTGTCGCTTCTCCTTCGATATTCGGATTAGTTGCTAAGATGACTTCCGTAATCGCTTCGTCCGCTTGAAGACGTGTCAGTAGGCTAGATACATTGATATCCTCTGGACCGATTCCTTCCATTGGACTGATTGCTCCATGCAAGACATGATACAACCCTTGGTAATCTCGCATCTTTTCCATTGCAATGACATCCCTTGAATCTTGGACGACACAGACAATCGTACGGTTTCGGTGTTTATCTGTACATACATAACAAGGATCTTGATCCGTGATATTCCCGCAGACACTACAGTAGGCAATGTCGCGCTTCGCGCTGACCAATGCCTTTCCGAACATCAAGACATCGTCCTCTTCCATATCAAGGACATGAAACGCTAGACGAACTGCTGTCTTCGGACCAATCCCCGGCAGTTTCGTAAAACTTTCGATCAAACGACTAATCGCTTCAGGATATTGCAAGTGGTTTCCTCCTACGAATTAAAACATTCCCGGCAGATTCATACCTTGTGTGAATTTCCCCATTTTACTTGCTACGAGTTCATCGACCTTCTTCAAAGCATCGTTTGTTGCAGCTAAGACGAGATCTTGAATCATTTCAACATCATCTGGATCAACGACTTCTTCTTTAATGATGACATCTACGATATTTTTATGACCATCAGCGACGACTGAGACCATTTCTCCGCCTGCTGTACCTGTCACTGTTAAGTCTTTTAGTTCTTCTTGTGCTTTCGCCATATCCTTTTGCATCTTCTGCATCTGCTTCATCATATTGTTCATGTTTCCCATTCCGCGCATCTGTATTCCTCCTCGAATTTAATCTTCGAACTCTACGATATCACCAAAACGACCAAGCGTCTCGGACAATAACTGATCGCTCTCCGATTCTTGTTTTGTTTCCTTCTCTTCTATACTACTACTATTTCGCTTAGCAACAAACTCTGCCTTCAGTTCATGCCAATCCTTTGAGAGAATCGCTAAAATTTCGCGTTTGACGCCGCATACTTCATACAGCGCTTCTTCAATCACGAAACGTGTTCGTTCATTCGTCATGACCTGCTCAAAGTGCCATCCTTTACCGTCATCGAATTCAATCAGCAACGTATCCGCTGAACAAAGAACCGGTTTACTCTCATGGAGTAACGAGTAGATGGGACCATCTTCTTTTAAAATCCATTTTAAGATGTGATCCCAGCGTTCTTGAATCTCGCGCAATTGCGCTTTCTCTGCTCGCTCTAGCATTTGGCGAATCCGCTCTTTGGCGATTCGAACGGTTGGTCGTCCTTGTTTCCGCTTCGGTTGCGCTTGTGGTGCAGCCGCTTCTTGTGCTGGAACACCATTCGACTTCCATTGGTGCATCTGTTCTTTCATTTCGCGGACTTCCTGTTGCAACGATTGGACGATCTGTCCCGTTGTTCTCCCCTGTTCCGCAATTTGAATGAAGGCAATCTCAACGAGGACTCGCGGATGATTCGTCAACCGCATCTGTTGTTGGCAGTCATGTAACTGATCAATGATCGTAAAGCACGTCTCTGCTTCAATCGATTCAACGAATTGTTTGAACTCATCCGTCGGGCGCGCACGCTCTAGCAAATCGACAGCTGTAGGCGAGGCTTTCAACAACAACGTGTCTCGGTAAAAGAAGACGAGATCCTCCACGAAACGTTTTAGATCTTTCCCCGCTCGCTGCATCGTTTCAAGCGTCTGTAACAACTGATCGACTTGATGTTCATGTAAGGCACGGGCAATGTTCAGTAATGCTTCATCTTCTACTGCTCCTGTTACTTCAAGAACAGCCGCATCATTTAGATCACCATTCGAAAAAGCAACCGCTTGGTCGAGTAGACTCAGCGCATCACGCATACCACCATCCGCCGCTCGGGCGATCAATCGTAATGCCGTATCCGAATACTCGATCGATTGGTCTTTTAAGATATATTGCATCCGCTCTACGAGTTGATCGACTTCATGCCGCTTCACATCGAAACGTTGGCAACGCGAGATGATCGTCGCCGGAATTTTATGTGGTTCAGTCGTTGCTAAGATGAAGATGGCGTGCGCCGGTGGTTCTTCTAGTGTTTTGAGCAAGGCATTAAAGGCACCTGTCGACAACATATGCACTTCATCAATGATATAGACTTTATAGGCTGCTTCTGAAGGGGGATATTTGACTTTATCCCGGATTTCCCGAATCTCATCTACGCCGTTATTGGAAGCGGCATCGATTTCGAAGACGTCCGGGCTTGATCCTTCTGTGATCGCAAGACACGTCGGGCACGTATTACACGGTTCTTTGACCGGTGCATGCTCACAGTTGATCGCTTTAGCGATGATTTTGGCAAGACTCGTCTTTCCTGTTCCACGAGGACCCGAAAATAGATAGGCGTGGGACATCCGTCCCTCCATCAATGCATTTTGGATCGTACGGGTGATATGCGCTTGTCCAACGACTTCGTCGAATCGTTGCGGACGGTACACGCGGTATAGTGCTTGATAGGCCAAGTTTGCGCCTCCTCTTTTTAAGTTCCTCATTCTATTTTACCTAAAAAAGTCTACAACCGAAACCGGCTGTAGACTTGTCTTTAAAAATTAAACTGCCGCGCACCATATTCTGAAATATGTTCAACATGCGTTACTCACGCAGCCTGCTCAGTCCAAGCACCCCTACAACACACAGAGAGCACCACTTAAGGCTGCTTCCTTCCGGACCTGACCTGGTTCATGGGTATCTGTTGCGTAGGACTCAAACGTCAACGCTACTTACGTGAGGCAGACCACACCAATCATATCCCTCGACATGGAATTCAGTCTCGCTATAGCGGATTGCGAGTGACAGGGAACCGCTACATCCCCACCTAGCACGGCAAATGGTTTATCGATTTTTAGTGGCACCTTGTTTCAGTGCTTTTTCATTATACTGTTTCATCTGGTGCGATGCAACCCATTGCCCGCTTTCGCGCTTTCTTTTTCGCGCGCAGTTCCCGAAAGAACGTCGTTAGCATCTCACCACACTCTTTTTCTAATATACCGCTCGTCAACTCTGAGACATGATTGAACCGATCGTCTTGCACTAGGTTCATCAGCGTTCCGCAGCACCCACCCTTCGGATCAACGGCACCAAAGATGACATGTTCAATTCGCGACAGCATGATGGCTCCCGCACACATCGGACACGGTTCGAGTGTCACGTATAACTCGCACCCTTCAAGTCGCCAGTTCCCGAGCTTTCGGCAAGCCTCCTCGATTGCGATCAACTCCGCATGTGCCGTCGCCTGTTGATCCGTTTCCCGGTGATTGTACCCCGTCGCGATGACTTCATCGCCTTTGACGATGACACATCCGATCGGAACTTCACCGATTGCTTCTGCCTTTTTCGCCTCTTCAATTGCAAGGCGCATATAGTGTTCCTGTCGTTCCATTGACGATACTCCTCACTCTAAAAAAATTCTCCTTTTGAAACTTCAGCAAGTCGTACTTCTTTGTGCTAAAATATAAATTGCACTTTGCTGAACGGAGGGTCATTGTATATGTTCATAACGGTTGAAGGACCGATTGGTGTAGGCAAAACATCACTTGCGAACGCCATCAGTCACCATTTCTCTTTTTCTATGTTACGCGAAATCGTCGAAGAAAATCCCTTTCTTGGAAAGTTCTATGAAGATATCGAAGAATGGAGCTTCCAGACGGAAATGTTCTTCTTGTGCAATCGCTTCAAACAACTCGATGATATCGAACGTCATTACCTCAGTAAACAACGCTCTGTCGTTGCTGATTACCATATTTTTAAGAACTTGATTTTTGCACACCGCTCTCTAAAGGTAGAGCATCTTGAGAAGTATGAACAAATCTATTCGATCCTGACGACGGACATGCCAAAACCAGATGCTGTCATCTACTTGAACGCAAGTATCGACACCTTGATGAAACGTGTTGCGCTGCGCGGACGAGAAATCGAAGAAAATATGTCACGTGCCTATCTCGAACAATTAGCCGAGGATTACGAGACATTCGTCACGGAATACCAAGTCAAACATCCGGAAGTCAAAATCATCCGTTTCGACGGAGATGCTCTCGACTTCGTCAAGCGACCAGAAGATCTCGAGTACGTCTTGACGACGATCCGGAACGAATTATATGAAGGAGCGAACCACGCATGAACTTGAAGCTACGTGAAAAATACAACATCCCGGCAGATGCCGTCATTACGATCGGCGGTATGGTCGGGATCGGGAAATCAACGATCACAAACGGATTAGCCGATGCCCTTGGTTTCCGGACTTCACTCGAAAAAGTCGATACGAACCCTTACTTGGATAAATTCTATCATGATTTCGAGCGTTGGAGTTTCCACCTCCAAATCTATTTCCTCGCTGAACGCTTCAAGGAGCAAAAGCGGATTTTCCAATACGGTGGTGGTTTCATCCAAGATCGTTCAATCTATGAAGATACAGGGATCTTTGCTAAGATGCATTTTGAAAAAGGAACGATGTCTCCAACGGACTATGAAACATATTCAAGTTTGTTTGACGCAATGGTCATGACACCGTTCTTCCCACATCCGGATCTTTTGATCTATCTTGAAGGTTCGTTCGAACAAGTACTAGAACGAATTCGTCTTCGCGGACGTGAGATGGAGCAACAGACACCAATCGAATATTGGGAAGAGATGTACGAACGCTATACGAACTGGATCAATAACTTCACAATCTGCCCGGTACTCCGCTTGTCGATCGACGAATACGACTTACTGAACGAGCCAGAATCCATCGACCGGATTCTCGCGAAGATTGAAAAGCAGCTTGAAGTTGCTCGCATTGCCAATACACGCTAACTGATCAGATCTGCCTCTTAGGCGGATCTTTTTTTGCGCAAAAAAAGGAGACGCGTGTCGCATCTCCCTCGCATTAACCAATTACTTGATTGATTTGTTCCATATGGTGTAGATCATGTTGAGCCATTGCTCCGAGGAACTGACCGATTGTCAGTTCTTTGTCTTTAATGACGACCTTGTCCTGCAGGCGTTCTTCCGGAATCAATTCGACTGCACGGCGCAACAAGTCACGGCTGACTAAAAACTCATCGATCGTCAAGATCCGTTGCTGCTCACGGCTCATCTTCGCCGCTTCTTCATTGACGGCTTGGCTATCCGGTGCGACACGGAATGGTTCACCCGCGAGCAAGTACGGGATGCGCTCTGCGACCATGAAGCGATCCCATGGTGATAAGTGACCGATGATCTCAGCAATCGTCCATTTACCTTCTGCATACGATGTTCGCCATGCCTCTTCTGAAATCTGTTCTAAGTCTTTTACATATGTCATCGTCATCGCATAATGCGAAAGCAACGATTCTTTTGTTTGTTCGTTCATTTCGTCCACCTCTTCTTCGTTTTTCACGTAGGCAACCATAGCACGCACAAAGAAATCGATGCAACAAAAAAGCACCTCAGAATTGAGATGCTTCATAAAAAGCGGAGTCGGTGGGATTCGAACCCACGCGAGCCTTGCGACCCCTAACGGATTTCGAGTCCGTCCCCTTCAGCCGGACTTGGGTACGACTCCATGATTATATTTATTTTTGGGTAAAAAAAAGAAGTGGAGGAGGCGGTGGGATTCGAACCCACGCACGGCTTTCGCCGCCTGACGGTTTTCAAGACCGTTCTCTTAAACCACTTGAGTACGCCTCCAAGCTATAAAACGTGCATGTCGTTGTCAAAAAATAAAAATGGAGGAGGCGGTGGGATTCGAACCCACGCACGGCTTTCGCCGCCTGACGGTTTTCAAGACCGTTCTCTTAAACCACTTGAGTACGCCTCCGTACTTCTCATAACAATGTTATGACTCGGTTGTTTTCCTGACATTAATTATGATAGCATCTGCCTTTTAACGTGTAAAGACCTTTTCTAAAAAAACTTTTTAAAATACAAAAAGGGGGATTACTCCCCCTTCTGACTTAAGCTTGAATCACTTCAAGACCACCCATGTATGGACGAAGCACTTCTGGAATAACAACTGATCCATCCGCTTGCTGGTAGTTCTCTAAGATCGCAGCTACTGTCCGACCAACTGCAAGGGCAGAACCGTTTAACGTGTGAACGAATTCTGGTTTTGCGTTCGCTTCGCGGCGGAAACGAATCTGCGCCCGGCGTGCTTGGAAATCTTCAAAGTTTGAACAAGAAGAGATTTCACGGTAGACGCCTTGGCTTGGCATCCAGACTTCGATGTCGTATTTCTTCGCAGCCGTGAACCCGAGATCAGCTGTACACATGCTCAATACTTGATACGGCAGCTTCAGCTTTTTCAAGACTGTTTCCGCTTGTCCCGTTAACAATTCGAGTTGTTCGTAAGACTCTTCTGGCTTGACGAAACGAACGAGCTCAACTTTATTGAATTGGTGCTGGCGAATCAATCCACGTGTATCGCGTCCGGCAGAACCTGCTTCTGAACGGAAACATTGGCTGTACGCTGCATAACCAATCGGTAACTGATCAGCTGTTAGGATTTCTTCACGGTGCATGTTCGTCACCGGAACTTCTGCTGTCGGTACGAGGAAGTAGTTCGTTTCTTCGACTTTAAATGCATCCTCTTCGAACTTCGGCAATTGTCCTGTTCCTGTCATAGAGTCACGGTTGACCATAAGTGGTGGTAAGATTTCTGTGTAGCCGTGCTGATCTTGGTGAAGATCCATCATGAAGTTAATCAATGCCCGCTCAAGACGCGCACCCGCTCCGCGGTAAAAGACGAAACGGCTACCTGTGACTTTTCCGGCACGCTCGACGTCGACGATTTTTAATTGCTCCATCAAATCCCAGTGTGGAACTGCTTCGAAATCAAACGCTGGTTTGTCCCCGACTTCACGCACGACGACGTTATCGTCCTCAGAAGAACCGACTGGTACGCTGTCATGTGGAATGTTCGGGATACCAAGGAGCAGCTGGTTCAATGTCGCTTCGACTTCACGTAACTCGTCGTCAAGCGTCTTGATTTCGTCTCCGACACTTCGCATCGCAGCGATCGCTTCATCTGCATTTTCCTTATTACGTTTCAGTTCAGCGATTTTTTTCGTTGCTTCATTTCGTTCTGCTTTCAATACTTCTGTCCGCGCAATTAATTCTCGACGTTTCTCATCAAGTGCGAGGAAACGGTTCATGTCCGTCAAGTCCTCTCCTCGGTGCGCTAACTTCTCTTGAATGGCGTCAAAATCTTGGCGTAATCGTTTAATATCAATCATCTGTAATTCCTCCTTTATGTCATAAAAAAAGGCGACTCGTCTCTTTCCGGTATTCCTACCGAAAAGGGACGAATCACCTGGATCCGCGTTGCCACCCTCATTGCTAGACACATCTAGCCAACTTAAGACGCGATAACGGGCGTACCCGCACCTTGTTCGCAAGGTGTGCGATCCGGCTCGATTCAATCCATCGATCTGACTAGTTCACACCACCCACTAGCTCTCTTAACAGTATCGATATATCTACTTGGTCCGTTCATAGCATCTTTATGAGATTAGCTTTACTTTACACCATCGCCTTGGAGGTTGACAAGAGCCGATTGTTGAATCGCTTGCTCAATTCGCTTCGACCAAGCCGTCCAAGCGCGGACGAGACGCGTCGGTACACTTGCGAGTTGAACGGCAGTTGCACTATACAAATTCACGCGTGGTGTTTCAAAACCAGGTAGATATATACCGTCATCCGCGACTTGCACCGTTCCGACGACTTCTTGTTTTGTGACGGGTGCCGTCGTTTTAGAGAAATCAAACCGTGGTTCCCGTGTCGATGCTCGCTTCGATACCGTCACATACAATGAGCCCTCCGTGACGACATCTAGCTTACGGACGGTTGCCCCTTTAATCGGAAGAACGTCTTTAATCCGTTCTCCTTTTCCGTAATACGTTAGTGGTTCGAACGTCGCAAAGCCATAATCGAGTAGTTTTTTCGTTTCCCGAAAACGGGCTTGATCCGAATCCGTTCGCATCACGACTGTAACAAGCGTCATGTTATCTCGTGTCGTCACACTAACAAAACAGTAACCAGCTAAATCGGTCATTCCCGTCTTCATTCCTCGCATGCCAGCATATGCGAATTTTTCCTTCGCTAGCATCTTATTCGAGTTGTTCAAGACTTCTCCATCGAGTTTCATCTGTGCTTTGCTCGTCACATCGAGGACATCCGGGTAATCCTTGATATAACGGATGACAAGTAACGCGATATCGGTCGCTGTCATCAAATTCGTTCCTGGAAGGGTCGCATCGACAGCATCAAGTCCAGACGCGTTCGCATACTCCGTGTCGTTCATTCCGAACTGTTTTGCTGTCTCATTCATCTTTTCAACGAACGTCGCTTCTGAACCAGCGACGGTTTCGGCTAGCATGACCGCTGCATCATTAGCTGATTGAATGAACGCCGCATTATACATTTCGCGAACCGTATATGTTTTTGGTTTTACTGGTACACGAGTGATACCAGACGTTTTTGCTAGTTTTAAGACTTTCTTGCTTGGTATGATTTTTTGATCCCACGTCAGTTTTTTGAGTTCGATTTGTCGCCGGACGAGGTAAAGCGTCATCAACTTCGTCATCGAAGCTGGTGGTAGAGAAACATCCGCTTCCGATTGAAGGAGGATTTTCCCTGTGACCGCATCGGCCAATATGTAAGACTCTGCTTGAATCGAAGGTGCTGCTTGTCCCGTCATAGGAAAACTTGTGAGCATCAGTATACTCAAGCAGAGTAGCAAGATTCGCTTCATCGTGTCTCTCCCTCACTTAATCATTCATTGTACGAATAGTGTAGCACAAAAGAAGCATCCGACAGTAGAGACTGTCAGATGCTTCCACGCTTTATGAACGGACGGATTGCCGCTGTTTGATTTTTTGTAAAAAATACTGATGTAAACGATTATCTTCCGTTAATTCAGGATGAAACGAGCACGCGAGGTGTAGCGATGTCTCGACAGCAACGATTTGCTCTTCGACTTTCGCAATCACTCGTGTTCCTTCCCCGACAGACAGAATCAATGGTGCTCGAATGAACACTGCCTCGATTGGTTCCTCAATTCCTTCAACCGGTAGCAATCCTTCAAATGAATCGATTTGTCGACCGAAAGCATTCCGACGGACTGTCATCGAAATCGCGTTGAGATGGCTTTGTCCTGCTTCGACAGCGGTTGCGAGTAGAATCATTCCGGCACATGTTCCGAACATCGGTAACGTCGCCGCTTTTTCCCGAAGCGGTTCCAGTAATTCATAGCGTTCGATCAATCGACGCATCGCGGTCGATTCGCCTCCTGGTAAGACAAGTCCATCCAGTTTCTCGAGATCGCTCGCTTGTTTGACGAGAACGACATCGACACCAAGACCTTCCAGCTGCTGTCGATGTTCACGGACCGCACCTTGAACATCAAGAATACCGATTACCATCCGCGTGTCGCCATCCGTTCCTCAAATGGCATCGATGTGACATCGATTCCATTCATTGCTGTTCCGAGTCCTTTAGATAAAGACGCGATCCGTTCAAAATCATCTTTGTACGTCACGGCTTCGACAATCGCTCGAGCGACACGTTCTGGGTGTTCTGATTTAAAGATCCCCGATCCGACGAAGACACCATCTGCCCCTAGGTGCATCATGAGTGCGGCATCAGCTGGTGTCGCGACTCCCCCGGCTGCAAAGTTGACGACCGGTAGACGTCCCTGTGTCCGAATATCACGTAATACTTCGTACGGAGCACCCCATTCTTTCGCAAATGTCATCAATTCATCTGGACTGACATGTAAAATCTGATTCAATTGTGCTTGAATTTGTCGCATATGACGAACGGCTTCGACGACGTTCCCAGTTCCAGGTTCACCTTTCGTCCGAATCATCGCGGCTCCTTCGGCGATGCGACGAGCAGCTTCCCCAAGATCACGTGCGCCACAGACGAACGGCACGGTGAACTCCGACTTAAGTAAATGATATTGTTCATCTGCCGGAGTCAGCACCTCGCTCTCATCGATGAAATCGACCCCCATCGATTCGAGAACACGCGCTTCGACGATATGACCAATCCGACATTTTGCCATGACGGGAATTGAGACCGCTCCGAGTACTTCTTCCGTAATCAATGGATCTGCCATTCGTGCGACGCCTCCATCACGACGAATATCAGACGGGACACGTTCAAGTGCCATGACTGCAACAGCACCTGCTGCTTCCGCAATCTTCGCTTGTTCCGCATTGACGACATCCATGATGACGCCACCCTTTTGCATTTCAGCCATTCCACGTTTGACACGATCCGTTCCTTGTTGACGTTCCATATCCATTCCCCCTTGGTTGACTTTCACTCCTTTAGTATACGGAATGTTGACACTTTTAAAAGTATCAGCTTATGATGATTTCAACAGGTCAGTTTACGAAGAAGGAGTCAGACGAGATGGACATGCTATCATTTCAACTCACGCGTAATCAGGAAAAACCACTTTATGAACAACTTTATCAACAGATCCGAAATGAAATCATTGCCGGTCGTTTAGCATACGGCACAAAATTACCATCTAAACGAAAACTCGGTCAATTTTTGAACTTAAGTCAAACGACGATTGAGCTTGCTTACCAACAACTCGTCGCAGAAGGATATGTCGAATCCATCTCACGTAAAGGTTACTTCGTTCTTGCCTATGAGGAACTCGCTTACGTTAAAACCTCACCCGTCATCGAACCACGTGTCACTAAAGAAAAACCAATCATCACATATGATTTTCATCCAAGTAAGATTGAAGGGATCTCTTTCCCGTTCGCTCGTTGGCGAAAGTATGCCAAAGATATCATCGATACCGATCACCACCCACTTGTCTCACTCGGTCATCCGCAAGGCGATCTAGCGCTACGCGAAGAGATTGCGACCTATCTCTATCATTCCCGTGGTGTCGTCTGTTCTCCTGAACAAATCGTCGTCGGTTCAGGTGTCGAGCAATTGTTGCCGCTCGTCCTCTTCTTACTGGGACGCGACGTCACGTACGGTATCGAGGATCCCGGTTATCATACGACACGCCTATTACTTGAAAATCATGAACGCATGATTGAACCGATTCGTGTTGATGCGAATGGATTACGGATCGATCACTTACAGGAATCAAACGTCGATGTCATGTATGTCACACCGGCACATCAATTTCCGTCCGGTAGCATCTTATCCGTCAACCGAAGACATCAGTTGTTGAACTGGGCGGCAATGGATCCGACCCGTTTTATCATCGAAGACGACTATGATAGCGAATTCCGCTACAGCGGTAAATCGATTCCGTCTTTACACAACATGGACAGCAATCGTGTCATTTACATGAGTACTTTCTCAAAATCACTCATGCCTTCACTACGGATCGGTTATATGGTCTTACCCGAAGTCTTACGCGCTCGGTATCAAACAGAACTATCACACTATACCTGTAGTGTCTCGCGCTTCGATCAAACGATCTTGACGCGCTTCATGAAAGAGGGCGACTTTGAACGACATCTCAACCGGATGCGTAAAGTCTATCGTCGCAAGCTCGACGTCTTAATCCAATCACTTCGCCGGATTCCTGCCTTACGATTGACCGGCGAAAGTGCGGGACTCCATGTCGTCGTTTCCGTAGCGAACGGGATGACGGAGCCGGAGCTCGTAAAGCGGGCACAACAACAAGGCATCCAAGTATACGGTCTTTCTCAATATGCCCAGTTACCGCTTCTCTCTGGTACACCTCAAATCGTACTTGGATTTGCGAGTCTCTCTGAGCAAGAGTTGATGGAAGGATTACGATTGTTGATGGACGCGTGGGATTTGCATAAATCATCATGAAAAAAGCCTCGCCTTTCTACTAGAGAAAGACGAGGCTTTTGTTTATTGACGTGTATAGTTCGATGCTTCTTTTGTAATTTGAATATCGTGCGGGTGGCTCTCTTGCAAACCAGCGCCCGTCATACGGATGAACTGTGTCTCTTCACGCAATTCTTCTAACGTTGCAGCGCCACAGTATCCCATACCTGAACGAATACCACCAACGAGTTGGTACACCGAATCGCCGAGTTTACCACGGTAAGCGACACGTCCTTCGATTCCTTCTGGAACGAACTTCTTGTCTGCTTCTTGGAAGTAACGATCTTGGCTACCGCGTTTCATCGATGCTTCAGAACCCATACCACGGTACGTTTTGAATTGACGTCCTTGGTAGATTTCCATCTCACCTGGGCTCTCTTCTACTCCTGCAAGTAAGCTTCCGAGCATGACAGCGTGACCGCCAGCAGCAAGTGCTTTTACGATATCTCCAGAATACTTGATGCCACCGTCAGCGATGATTGAGACACCATGTTTCCGTGCTTCTGTCGCACAATCGAAGACGGCTGTGATTTGTGGTACACCGACGCCTGCGACAACACGTGTCGTACAGATCGAACCAGGTCCGATACCAACTTTGATGACAGATGCACCGGCTTCAATTAAATCGCGTGTTGCTTCTGCCGTCGCAACGTTACCCGCAATGATTGGTAAGTTTGGATATTCTTCACGAAGTTCACGTACTTTGAGAAGAACACCTTCTGAGTGACCGTGTGCCGTATCGACGACGAGTGCATCGACACCTGCATCGACAAGGAACTTTGCACGTGTCGAAGCGTCTTTCGTTACGCCGACAGCTGCTGCGACGAGTAAACGTCCGAACTGATCTTTCGCAGCATGTGGATACTGTTCGACTTTTTCGATATCCTTTGTCGTGATTAACCCTTTTAATACACCGTTCTCATCAACGAGTGGTAACTTTTCGATGCGATGTTTGTGGAGAATCTGTTCTGCTTCAGCAAGGGACGTACCAACTTTTGCTGTCACGAGTTCTTCTGTCGTCATCACCGTTTCAATGACAGTCGAGTAATCCTTGACGAAACGAAGATCACGGTTCGTCAAAATCCCTACTAATTTACGCTCTGTTTCGTTATTAACGATTGGAACACCAGAGATGCGGTACTTACTCATCAAATACTCAGCATCGTAGACTTGACGCTCTGGCGTCAAATAGAACGGATTCGTGATGACACCATTTTCAGAACGTTTGACGCGATCGACATGTTCTGCTTGTTCTTCCATTGACATATTCTTATGAATGACACCAAGACCACCTTGACGTGCCATTGCGATTGCCATCGGTGCTTCTGTGACGGTATCCATCCCAGCACTGATCAACGGAATATTAAGTGTGATCCCTTCACATAGCGTGACAGATAAATCAACGTCGCGCGGCAAGACACTCGAACGACGGGGTACGAGTAAGACGTCATCAAACGTCAAACCCTCTTTAGCAAATTTGTTCTCCCACATGTTATCCACTCGCTTTCTCTTTTATAAAAGAATATTGATGTTATGGTAACAAGCAGAGGGTGTCATGTCAATGACTCGACCAATAATCAGAACAGTCTGAAGTTTCACATAACACAAAAAG
>NZ_MPSZ01000018.1 GCF_001939065.1 Exiguobacterium indicum HHS 31
GTCTTGTATACGATCGTCCTATAACAGATAAGTGCTTACTATGGTTAGACCTCGTTAAATGGTGGTCAGATAAAAATAATTATGTTGAAATAAATAAATGTATTGAGAGAGAACTATATTTAAGATTATTAAATTCATTAGATTCGCAACCAGAAAAGATATTTTTAAAAAGCTATTTTGCACTTTTTAAAAATAAAATAAAAGAAAATTTGCCTGCATTGATACCTCAAGTTTATTTACATTATGATCCATACACACAAAAACAGCGATTCGATACAAAAATATTACCTAGGCAACGAATGGACTTTTTATTACTCTTTTCAAATCATATACGGGTTGTAATTGAAATAGATGGTAAACAACATTATTCAAATGGAGATACATCAAGTCCTAGATTATATGCAGAAATGGTCCGTGCCGATAGAGCATTAAAACTTCAAGGATATGAAGTGTATAGATTTGGCGGATTTGAATTTATTAATGAAGAAACATCAATAAAATTAATAAAAGGTTTTTTTGAAGAACTCTTTAAGAAACACGAAATTGAGTATTGATTAAAAACTTAAGAAAAAATAACTATATATATTATTAGTTATTATACGGAGATTGGACTGACCCCTTAATGGTGGACACTTGATAAAAGACCACATTCGGGGTTTTTTTGTGTTTAAAGATATTGATATACTGTATCTATATAATTTATACAGGAGCACTATTAATGAACAAACGCACTTTTAATCCAGATTAAATCAGACAACTTAAAGCGAGTTTTCACGTAGCCTCGGTATCAGATTGTATGATTCAATACAAAAGAGAATTTAGCTGGTAAGCAATCGATACAAATCTTTGAGGAAAGCGGCTTTGACCTAGACATGATCGGTAAGCAAACGCCGAACGAAGCATTGAAACGGTGGCGGAAGACATATCATTTATGGAGAAGAAGGACTCTTGAATGAAAACGAGAGACGTGGAAAATCAAATCTTAGAGGTCGACCGAAAAAAGAGGATTTCGTCTAACGACAACTTGCGAGAGCTTAAGCACGAATCAAGTACCTCACAGCGGAGAATAAATTACTGCTCTCGAAAGAGAGGCGAAGTACCGAAACTAACGACATCTGAGCGCTATCAGGCAATCAATATTGTTTTACGAAAACAATCGTCGAGTCGGTTCGTGACGGATCTATGTATGCTCGCTGAAGTGAGCCATATTGGTTATTACACCTGGCTCGCCACGTACGGATATTGTTGAACGCGACTATGCGGACTATCACCTTCTAAAACGTATTCATGATTGTCATAAAGGGAAAATCGGCTATCGTGGTCTGTACATGGAGATGCTTGATCTTATCAGGGACCGATGAATCATAAATGTATTTTGCGTATCATGATAAAATTTGGAATCATGACGAAAATCCGTAGGCAGAATGCTTACCATAAAATCGCTGAAGCGACATATGAACATAAGACTATACCAAACCACTTGAACCATCGGTTCGATCAACAGGAGCCTGATAAGGTATTCGCCACATACATTACTTATCTCCATATTGAATCTGGTCAAACTGTTTATCTCTCTTGTGTGAAGGATATCGCTACACGTGAAGTTATAAGTTATGGCACATCATTTATCTACAAGCCTCCATATGGAACTCGTCCTTCATACAACAAATAAATTCGCAGAACGACTTCAAGGGAATATACACCCTGAAGCGATGATACATTCCAATCAAGGATTCCATTATACGCATCCTGCTTATCAAACACGAATCCGTGAGATGGGAATGCTTCAATCTATGTCTCGTAGAGGAAACTGCCTGGATAATGCGCCAATGTAAACATTCTTTGGTCACTTGAAAGATTATGTCGATCATAAATTAGCATCTGACCGCGATGAGGTCTGTATCATGGTTGATGCTTACATTGATTATTACAATAGCGAAAGAAGACAATGGAAACTACAAAAGATGACTCCGGTGCAATACCGAAGCCATCTCATAGCAGCTTAAAACGTTAAGGGTGCTTTTATTAAACTATCCAAACTCTAGAGATCAGTTCATTAACGTTTAACATTCCGAAGATGTTTTATATTGCTTCATAATTGTATGTTAGTCCAAACCAGTTCTATTTCAAACTCTCTTCTTTATGAAAAATCGTCTTTACTTATGATACGGCTCATTCCGATTAATCCGGTACGCCCGATAAATCTGTTCACACAAAATCATCTTCATCAATTGATGCGGAAATGTCATCTTTGAAAACGAAATCGTATCATTCGCACGCTGAATCACTTCTGGTGCAAGACCGAGTGATCCACCGATGACGAAAGCAATTTTGCTCTTGCCATATGTCGCGAGTTGATCGAGTTCTTTTGCGAACTGTTCACTCGTCCGTTGTTTTCCTTCGATAGCAAGTGCGAGGACATGAACATCCGGTCCGATCTTCGCTAAAATCCGTTCGCCCTCTTTTTTCTTCACTTGCGCCATCTCCGCTTCACTCAACTGCTCTGGTGCCTTTTCGTCCGCGACCTCGATTTCTTGGATCGAGCAGTAGGCGCCGAGACGCTTCGTATATTCGGCGATGCCTTGTTTCAAATACTTCTCTTTTAGCTTTCCGACCGTAATGATGGTAATTTGCATCTTTTTTCTCGCTTTCTGACAGAAAATTCAGGAGTTATCCACAGAGTTATCCACAAATCCACATGTTGATATTTATTTTTTGCTTGACACAAGATATGTTGCCGGTGCGTCACAGTATTCACACGTGATGTTTTTTTCTGGATTTAGCTGATCGAGAATCGGGTATTGTTCTGTTTCATCCACGATTTCGTCAAGCGCGAGCTCGACATGTTCTAAACAGACGTACTTATCCACAGGTGGTCTCCTCCTTTCACTTATCCACATTTATCCGCTTCCAGTATAACAAATATCGACCTTCCTGACCGGAAAAGGCGCAGGTTTCTTCACTCAAAAAAACCATCCACAGGTCGGACCTGTGGATGGTTTTTCAGATTATGCTTTACTGAACAGTTGGTGACTGAGCTGACAACTTCACATCTGCTGTCTGTTTTTCACCGCCACGGTAGAACGTGACTTTGACCGTTTCGCCAACTTTTGCATCCCGGTAGAGAACACTTTTTAGATCAGCGAACGATGCGATCGCTTTTCCGTTGATCTCAACGATGACATCGTTTGCCTTCATACCCGCTTTTTCGGCTCCGCTGTTACGTGTCAGACCGACGACGACGATTCCTTTCGTGACATCATTCGGTAATTTCAGACGATCTTCGCGATATCCGCTTGGGAATTCCTGCACGTCACGAATCTGAATCCCGAGCTGTGGACGAACGACTTCACCATTTTGCTCGAGATCACGCATGATTGGTAACGCTTCGTTGATCGGAATCGCAAACCCGACTCCTTCGACACTTGCTTCCGCGATCTTCATCGAGTTGATCCCGATTAATTGACCAGCTGTGTTGATGAGCGCTCCACCGGAGTTCCCCGGGTTGATCGCTGCATCCGTTTGGATGACTTCCGTATTGAAGTCTTGCTGTCCATCCTTGTTCGTATCGACGGGAACCGTCCGTTCCTGCGCACTGATGACACCGCGCGTGACGGAGTTCGCGAAGATTCCGAGTGGATTTCCGATCGCAAGCACCGTTTCACCGGCACGTAACGTATCCGAATCCCCCAGTTTTGCGACTTGTGTCACTTTCGATGAATCAATCGACAAGACCGCTAAATCGTACGTCGGATCTTCCCCGAGGACTTTTGCCTCGAGTGCTGTTCCGTCGGATAACGTGACAGACAAGCGGTTCGCCCCTTCAACGACGTGGTAGTTCGTGACGACGTAGGCTTTATTGCCGTCTTTTTTATAGATGACGCCGGACCCTGCACCCGTTTCCTGATCGGTTCCTTGGAACGAGCTCTGAAGGTTCGTCACGCTCACGACGGCTTCCTTCGTCTTACCAACCGCACCGACGATGTCGGCTTCATCCTCTGTCGTCTGTGTTGCAGTCTGTTCCGCTGTCGTCGACGAAACCGGAGTCGGACTCGTCATCTCATCGCGGACGAACGGCCACGCGACGAGGGCAATCAACAAGGCTCCGACGATTCCGCCGATCAGACCGACGAAAAAGGCTTTTCCGGCACCGCGACGACGCGGTGGTTCTGGTTGTTCTTCATATGGTTCACGATAAGGGCTGACCGGTTCGCTCGTTGCCGGCTGACGGGGCGGGAAGCCGCTCTCATCGGATGACTGTTCGTATCGTTCGGATTCGTTCCGTGGTTCTTCGGGTCGATCCATCGACATACGCCTCCTTTATGACTCTCTTTACACAAGTATACCCCCATCACGTGGCAAGTGAGCCAAATGTGGGGGTCTTTTGAGCATATTCAGTAATTTCCCATAATCAAAGCTTCAGGAGCGGCGTCGGAATGACCGGATCCGTGTCGAGAAGCTGAATCTTACTCAGATCGACGTCACGGCTCGCGAGCGTTTGGGAGACACTCATCCGGGCGAGTTCCTTCATGTTGTTGTCCTTGCTCAAGTGGGCCATGTGGATCCGTTTTGTCCGGTCATCGAGGACCTCGCTCATCGCGATTGCGGCGTCCTCGTTCGAGACGTGTCCGTAATCCCCAAGGATCCGTCGTTTGACGCTCCACGGGTAATGTCCCATCTGGAGCATACCGATATCATGGTTCGCTTCGAAGATATAGGCATCAGCGCCCCGAATGACACCTTTCATCCGGTCCGAGACGTATCCGGTATCCGTGATGTGTGCCAACCGTTTTCCTTCGTGCGCGAACTGGAAGAACATCGGATCCGCTGCATCATGACTGACATTGAACGATTCGACTTCGATGTCACCGAACTGCTTGACCTCTCCGACTTCCCAGAGGAACTTCAGCGCCGGATCAATCTTACCGATCTTCGCTTCCATCGCTGCCCACGTCTTTTCATTCGCATAGAGCGGGATATTGTACTTCCGTGCCATGATACCGACGCCTTTGATATGGTCGGAGTGCTCATGGGTGACGAACAGACCATCGATGCCATGCGGCGACCGGTCAATCTGGTCGAACAAGGCGAGCATCGCCTTGCCAGTCAGTCCCGCGTCAACGAGCAAGCGGGTCTGTTCACTTTCGATATAGAGGGCGTTCCCCGTCGAGCCACTGGCCATGACGCTGTAGTGTAGGCTCATCGTGCATTCCTCATTTCTCTGAGACTGTATCCAATCGTTCGACGGTCTGGACACCGCCGTCAATCGCATTGACGAAGTAGACTTCTTCATTGTCGAGCTCGATTTGCCACGTCGGCGGCAGGATTTGGACCGATTCCGTGCCTTCCGTGACGAGACAAAAATAACCGAGCTTGTGACTCGTCAACCGCTTTGATGCCGGGAACAAACCTTGTTCCGACAACTGGACGATCGCTTCACTTGCCGATAACAACGTCACGTCCTGTGCTTGCCGAACGACCTTGTTCAAGTGACGTTGTTTGTAGCTGACGATTTCCTTCGCATCGTTGAGCTGCAAGACGAGCAGGGACGGTCCGATCATCGCATCGTCCTCACGCGACTGCTGTGGTGTCGAATAGAGCGGCTGTCCCTTATACGTCTGAACGAATGTCATCTCCTGATACTTACTATCATACTTCCAAAATGTATATTCGGCACCATACCGAACGGACGCTTGAACGAACGATGAAGCAGAATCCCGCATCGTCTTCGTTTCGAGTCGATACGGTTTCGTCAACCGGACCGACCACTCGACATCGTTCTTGACGGAAGCGACCGCGTCACGAATCGGTGAACTAGCAAGTGGCGCCAGTGTTCGCGCATCGACTTCGGCTGTTAAATAGCCGATGTCTCGCGTAACCGGTTGTAGTTTTTTCTCATCGATTTGACGATCCTTCAAGATCGATTTACCGGTCGCACTCGTCGCGACGATCCGCGGCTCGACCATCCGGTCCATCAATTGAATGGCAAGGTAGACGTTCAGGATCAAAAAGGTCAGCATCAATAAGGTCTTCGCTTTACTCCAGTCCATTCATCCTCACCCCTCATTCCCGACAGCTTGATTGATCGATTGCCAGACGCCGTCGATTTTGATGAACCACGTCGGCTCAAAGACGGCATAGCGGCTCGTTGAAATCTTATACGTCATCTCATATCCAATCCGGATTCCACTGATCTCTTTTAAGAGATCAGCACGGTTCAGACGTTCGAGAACCGTTTCAACGGCTGGCACCGTTTCTTCCCGAAGAATCAGTTTCCGCTTCGCTCGGAGCATGCTACGGCTGAGCGATCGGACTTGGTTCTCCTCATACATGATCTTCAGTGTCGCGAGATCGAACTTCGTCTGTTCGAGCAACGGACCACTCTCCCCAAATACCGGATATCGGTTCAGATACAATCGGAACGTCGCCGTCTGTTCCTCACTCTTTTTACTCATCTGATCAAAATAATACCGGAAACCACTACGCTGGGTATCTTGATCGAGCCAGCCCCCATGAATGTTGACATAGCTGACGAGCGTGCTGTAATCGACGGTCGAGCTTTGGGTATTCGGCGATAACGTGTTGAAGCGATAGACATTGTAGTTTCGGTCATACGTCGAAACGCTGACACCGTCCGTCAAGACGTCAAGATCATCCCGACTCTTGATTTGCTGGACGTTCGAGTTCTCAGCAAAAAAGGCACTCCGAATGCGATCAAGTGGTTTTGGCGATTGCCCGACCTCGTCATAGACGAAGACTTGCTCTAATCGCGTCGTACCGCTCGCGACATACGTATAATCGCCACCTTTGAGTTCGACGCGTGTCATCGGTTTTTTCTTATCATGCGCGAACAGTCGCTTC
>NZ_MPSZ01000019.1 GCF_001939065.1 Exiguobacterium indicum HHS 31
GCTGTTCTTCTGAACTCTCTTGCCTTGTTTAAGTAACTTGCAGCATCTTTAGCTTTTACTTCTTTACCATGTTTTTTGTAATGAGCAACGAGAGACACTGCTGGCGATTCAAAGCTTCCTTCATGCCAAGATCCAATTGGTGCATTCAGTAAACCATGCGACATCAAAAAACCGATGTCGTAAAAATCCTCCCCATCTCCTTTAAGCTTAGCTGTCGTTATTTGATTTTTAAGTTCTAAAGCTTCTTGTACATCGAGTAATTGTTCTGATACAGTTTTTCCTTCTTCTTCATCATCAAAAGAAGAAGTTGAAGAAGTATTTATTTCAGTCAAATTCTCTTTAGATTCTTCAGCAAATGTTACATTTGAGAACCCTAAGTTACCAAATAAAACAAGTAAAGATAATACATAAGCAATTATTTTTTTCATGTTAATCCCCTTAAATGTATATTTTAGACATAAAATAAAATAACACATTTAAGAATTGTTTAGGGAATTATTTTCATCTATTTTTTATTAATGAACATCTTAATTTAATTTCTTCGAATTGTTCTCTTTCATGATTTTATATGTCTAATTCATCAATAGTGTTTCCGTTGTATTTTTTCAATTCCTCTTTAGTCAATTCAATGTATTCCAAAATAAAATCAGACTGTTCGGCATGCCAATTCGCTATGATCTTGTAGAAGTATTCGTTCTTATCCTTCTCCATGTATTGTTCCAATTCATTGGATTTGTACTTCAACATGTACTCTTTGAACAGACCACTATAAGCAATGACTTGCTTACCCTTTAAGGAATTATAAAAGGTCTCGAATACTTCTGGACTGACGCCCATATCGTTACTTTTTGCCGAGTATTTGGCGATCTCCGCCACTGCATTTCCAGTCTGCTTTTCCTTGATGCGTTCGATATGAACTTGCGTGATTGTGTAGTCACTAGTGACCTCGCGCCACATTTCTAACCATTCATCACGTTTGATGTAATTTCGCGAGTCATTGAAGTACGTTTTCTTTACCGCAAGCACGACATGAAAGTGTGGGTTGTATGTATCATAGGTGGGATTTTCATCTCCAACTTTCAATCCTAGTCGTTCATAATACGCCTGTTTTTTCTCGAATAATGGAGTCGTAATCAACGGATTCCCGTCATATGTCATCTCCAACTTTCGAGCGTATCCTTGAATCACTTTTTTTAATTTTCTACGCATGAATAGCTTATGAAAAGCTTTGTTCATGCTCTCGATCTCAGACTTTACTTCGTTCGCTTTCACATTTGGTGTAGTCAAAGTAAGGAACAAATATTTCACGTCATGTTCTTCATGCATGGCTTCCATCACCACAGATAGTGCCATCGCATCTTTTCTAGCCTTGCGCCAAGCGCAAATCGGACAAAATCGATTCTTGCAATGATTCCCTCCAACCATCTTCTTCTTCTCCTTATCCAATGTCGAAATATACAAGTTGAACGTCCCACACTCTTTGTACAGTTCCTGCATTTTTTCGGAAAGATGATCCTTAGCCAGTTCATACATGCGTAGATTGTCGAGTTTTTTCGGTTTTATAAGTGCAATAGGGTCTTGTTTTTTCATAGTCATTTTGTCTATAATCCATGTGTAGCATCAATTTATGGACAGTTTACTGACACCATAAAAGGGTAAACAAACAGCATAGATCAAAGAAACTTGTCTCCTTTCTTCTTTAGGTTTTTGTGTGGTAACTTAAATGCTAAACGAGTATACAAGGAAACGCAAGTTTTTTTGGTCGAAAGCCGTTGGGGCGCAAGGGATTAACTCACTTGCTCGCCCCTTTTTTTGCGCATAAATAGTTACCCTTATTATCAAGATAAGAAAGAACACAAAATCAAAGGCTTATTTCAGACCTTAAAATTGCATAAAATCATCAGTAAAGGTGGTGAAAAAATGAAGATAGGAAAAGTTGTATTAACACTAGCCGACGATAAAGTTGTGACCCTAGAAGCAACTAGTTGGGATCGGTTCATCAAAGACTTGAATGACGACAAAACTTACATAGAGCAAAACATTGTCGAGCTTGATGGTTCAGGCGATACTTTCCTGGTTATGAAAAATCAAATTATCTTGGCAGAACTCATTTACGAAGAAAAGTAATCGACTCCCCAACCCCTCGATCCCGAGGGGCTCCCTCGCCGGTAGGCAGGTTCTCACGTAGGGAACGTGAGAACAGCAGAGAGGGTTTTTATCGTCTGGGGCGTCAACTCTTATACTCATAACGAAGAACCCCTCTAGAACGCTCTGTGAGCGATTCTGAGGGGTTTTATTCGTTATTCCGTTACGTTGACACCCATATCAGCCTAGAAACGGCCCTACGGACTCCTAGCGCTCCATATCAGAGCCGTATCCCTTCTCTTTCTGCTTTGCTGCGAGCGACTTGATCGCAATATCTCTCCCGATTTCCTCGTTCTCGTTTCGTGGCATGGCTTCTTTCTTCATGTTCATCTTCTGACCAATGTATTCTTTCGCATATCCAATGGCGTGTTCCATCAGTTTTTTCGTGACTCGTTGATTCCCATCTTTGTCCCGTTGAGCCGATACCATGTCTCGGATCTTGTCGATCACTTGCTTGAAGAACTCGACCTGACGCTTCAGAGCGCTATTCTCCATTCTCAAGGTGAACATCTCGTTCAATTGGCTATCTTTTTGTCGATTGTCCTTCTCCAGCATCTGGACTCGTTGTTCCGAGATCCGCAATGCCCGTTGCATCCGTTCCGCGACTTCCGCCCGCTTCTTCAGTTCCAAGAACGTATCATTCGACATCGACACTTTGTTCAATAGGTTCGGCTTTAGATCGAGATTGATTGACTCGTCGAAATCCAACTCTTTGAGCGAATCGATTCGCTCGTTGAGTTGTTTTTGATGTTCCTCGAGGTCTCTTTTCGTGGCATCTAAAAGTCCGTTCATGTCCTGGGTGTCCATGATGAGCCGTTCTTGATTTTGGCTCATATCGTACTCGAACTTCGCCACTTCTTCTTTGATCATTCCAATTTTTTGGAGCGCTTCTGTTTTGGCAGCTTCGACTTTTTCCTCAAATCCTCTTTCAATTTTCTTGCGTTCAATATCTTTGTTATTCCGCATGTAATAGACTTCTCGATGCAGAATTGTCCGATCCAAATCCAAATCCTTTATTTCTTTTTCCAAGTCCAGTTTCGCTTTGTACTGATGAATATCGAGTTTCTGTTTTGTTTTTTCTCCCGATCCACGCACGACATCGAACCCTTTTGCTCGTAATCGTTCCGGAATCTCGTCATGGATCTCGTTTAATGCCGCTTTGTTCATTGTCGTTCGTGCTTGTAATCGTCCTGTTTCTTTGTCGATGGGCATGAAATGAAGGTGCATGTGAGGCGTCGATTCATCGAGGTGGATTTTCGAACTTAGGACATTCTCTTTTCCGAACCGATCGACGAAATAGTCATGACACGTTTTGAAGTAATCGTGCATCTGATCGTTCGACATTTCCTTTGCTGCAGATTCTGGAATGGTGATGATATTCGAGTAAGTAATGACCGAATTCTTTTGGACTCGTTTGTTTTCAGACTTGAGTTGATCGACCCGTTCTTTTGCTCGTTGATAGAGATTTAATTCACTTTGTACGAGATCATAATTGAGGTGAGTACGGTCAAGATCAATCATGTCATTTTTGATTTGTCCTTCTCTTTCTTGCTCTCTTTCCTTGCCTTTGATATCGGACATTTGGTTCTTTTGAGCGTTCCAGGCGAATTCGATCGACATGGGGTTTTCCTCCTTATCAAGACAAAGACCGAGAGAAGCGAGAGGGGAATTTGTCGGCGTTGAGTTTATAAGAGTATAGCCCGCTATACTCTTGCAAAGCAAGAGGCGGTCTCTACGAGGTAAAAAGAGCATGGCTGCGCCACTCAAGACCAGTGCCGTTTCGTGTCCAAGACACGAAAAAGACGATGCCGAAGCATCGTCTTAAAAAAACTTAAAGAATCATAAAAAAATATCAGTCAAATACTTAAAATTCATCATAAGGTACTATGATGAAATCTTCTTTTTGAAGACCGTTTGGCTTTTCTTCTTTAAACTCTTCAACTAGATCTAAAAAGTTAGAAACTGTTTTCTCTAAGGCTTCTTCAATCGTAAGAGCATAACCTGTTGTACCTTCTGGATAACCATCTGAATCTACTAATTTGAGATTTGTATATCCAGTAAAACCAGATTCTCCAGGAGCTTCATCATTATTGTAACTAGTCTCATATATCTTTACTTTGAAACCACCGTAATGAATTGTATCTCCTTCATAAATTTCTCCGAAAAATTTTAAAGCAGCTATATCAAATTCTGCTACACACTTTTGTATCATCCCAACACGATCAATCCTAAGATCTTTCCAATTCAAATAATAACCTCCTATGAATTATTTTTTGGTTGTTCCAAAAGAAACAATTCGATCATCGTCTGCTAAATCGATATATCTTCCGTTCTTACGATACCTCAGAACATCATCGACCTTACCTTTGACTTTACTAGGAGTAACACCTTTTTTT
>NZ_MPSZ01000020.1 GCF_001939065.1 Exiguobacterium indicum HHS 31
CTCGCGCCCTCAAAACTGAAGTCATCAACAAGCATCTGCTAGAACAAGGCCTCGACCGATTAGTATCACTCAGCTCCACATGTCGCCATGCTTCCACCCGTGACCTATCTACCTCATCGTCTCTGAGGGGTCTTTCTTGATTACTCAAAGGGAAATCTCATCTTGGAGGGGGCTTCATGCTTAGATGCTTTCAGCATTTATCCCGTCCGCACGTAGCTACCCAGCGATGCTCCTGGCGGAACAACTGGTACACCAGCGGTGCGTCCATCCCGGTCCTCTCGTACTAAGGACAGCTCTCCTCAAATTTCCTGCGCCCACGACGGATAGGGACCGAACTGTCTCACGACGTTCTGAACCCAGCTCGCGTACCGCTTTAATGGGCGAACAGCCCAACCCTTGGGACCTACTCCAGCCCCAGGATGCGATGAGCCGACATCGAGGTGCCAAACCTCCCCGTCGATGTGGACTCTTGGGGGAGATCAGCCTGTTATCCCCAGGGTAGCTTTTATCCGTTGAGCGATGGCCCTTCCATGCGGAACCACCGGATCACTAAGCCCGACTTTCGTCCCTGCTCGACTTGTAGGTCTCGCAGTCAAGCTCCCTTCTGCCTTTGCGCTCTACGAATGATTTCCAACCATTCTGAGGGAACCTTTGGGCGCCTCCGTTACTGTTTAGGAGGCGACCGCCCCAGTCAAACTACCCGCCTGACACGGTCCTCCAGCCGGATCACGGCTGCGAGTTAGAGACTCTATGCATGAAGGGCGGTATCCCAAGGGTGACTCCTCCGAAGCTGGCGCTCCGGGCTCGACGTCTCCCGCCTATCCTGTACATCATGCACAAAGCCTCAATATCAGGCTGTAGTAAAGCTCCATGGGGTCTTTCCGTCCTGTCGCGGGTAACCTGCATCTTCACAGGTACTATGATTTCACCGGGTCTCTCGTTGAGACAGTGCCCAAATCGTTACGCCTTTCGTGCGGGTCGGAACTTACCCGACAAGGAATTTCGCTACCTTAGGACCGTTATAGTTACGGCCGCCGTTTACTGGGGCTTCGGTTCAAAGCTTCGCTTGCGCTAACCCATCCCCTTAACCTTCCAGCACCGGGCAGGCGTCAGCCCCTATACGTCATCTTGCGATTTAGCAGAGACCTGTGTTTTTGCTAAACAGTCGTTTGGGCCTATTCACTGCGGCTCTACTCATGTAGAGCGTCCCTTCTCCCGAAGTTACGGGACCATTTTGCCGAGTTCCTTAACGAGAGTTATCCCGCGCGTCTTAGAATTCTCATCTCGCCTACCTGTGTCGGTTTACGGTACTGGCGCCTTCCCCCTCACTAGAGGCTTTTCTTGGCAGTGTGAAATCGTGACCTACGTCCCTACGGGACTCCGCGTCGTTCCTTGACTTTGGTGCCTGACGGATTTGCCAATCAGACGGTCTTGAAACTTGCACATGCACTTCCATCCGCATGCGTCACTATCCTCCTGCGTCCCCCCATTGTTCAAACGGTGGATCGGCGGTACAGGAATATCAACCTGTTATCCATCGCCTACGCCTTTCGGCCTCGGCTTAGGTCCAGACTAACCCTGAGCGGACGAGCCTTCCTCAGGAAACCTTGGGCTTTCGACGGAGGGGATTCTCACCCCTCTTTTCGCTACTCACACCGGCATTCTCACTTCCAAACGCTCCACTGCTCCTTCCGGTACAGCTTCGCAGCGGTTTGGAACGCTCCCCTACCATTCCTTACGGAATCCGCAGCTTCGGTGGTATGTTTAGCCCCGTTACATTTTCGGCGCGGCGCCACTCGACTAGTGAGCTATTACGCACTCTTTGAATGGTGGCTGCTTCTAAGCCAACATCCTAGCTGTCTAGGCAGCGCCACATCCTTTTCCACTTAACATACACTTTGGGACCTTAGCTGGCGGTCTGGGCTGTTTCCCTCTTGACTACGGATCTTATCACTCGCAGTCTGACTCCCGAGTATAAGTTGCTGGCATTCGGAGTTTAACTGAATTCGGTAACCCTGTGGGGGCCCCTAGTCCAATCAGTGCTCTACCTCCAGAACTCTCAACCTCGAGGCTAGCCCTAAAGCTATTTCGGGGAGAACCAGCTATCTCCAGGTTCGATTGGCATTTCACCGCTACCCACACCTCATCCCCGCACTTTTCAACGTGCGTGGGTTCGGACCTCCAGTCAGTGTTACCTGACCTTCATCCTGGACATGGGTAGATCACCTGGTTTCGGGTCTACGACAACGCACTGAACGCCCTGTTCAGACTCGCTTTCGCTACGGCTCCGCCTCATCGGCTTAACCTCGCGCGTTATCGTAACTCGCCGGTTCATTCTACAAAAGGCACGCCATCACCCGTTAACGGGCTCTGACTACTTGTAGGCATACGGTTTCAGGATCTATTTCACTCCCCTTCCGGGGTGCTTTTCACCTTTCCCTCACGGTACTGGTTCACTATCGGTCACTAGGGAGTATTTAGCCTTGGGAGATGGTCCTCCCGGATTCCGACGGGGTTTCACGTGTCCCGCCGTACTCAGGATCCACTCTGGAGGGAAAACAGTTTCAGCTACAGGGCTGTCACCTTCTTCGGCCGACCTTTCCAGGTCCTTCACCTACTGTCTTCCTTTTTGACTCCGTGTAGAGTGTCCTACAACCCCGAAGAGCATGCTCTTCGGTTTGGGCTGTTCCCGTTTCGCTCGCCGCTACTCAGGGAATCGCATTTGCTTTCTCTTCCTCCGGGTACTTAGATGTTTCAGTTCCCCGGGTCTGCCTCACGCTACACTATGTATTCATGTAACATGTCCCATCCCATTACGGATGGTGGGTTCCCCCATTCGGAAATCTTCGGATCAAAGCATACTTACTGCTCCCCGAAGCATATCGCTGTTCGTCGCGTCCTTCATCGGCTCCTAGTGCCAAGGCATCCACCGTACGCCCTTCATACCTTGATCTAGCGTTGGTATTCTAAGAACACACGTC
>NZ_MPSZ01000022.1 GCF_001939065.1 Exiguobacterium indicum HHS 31
GACGAATTGTAATATTAAGTGCAACACCTAGCTGAAAACACAAAAAAAACCCATAACGACCTCGTGTAGAATAGAGTTACCACACCAAATTCAACGGAGGATTCGTTATGAGCTATGTTCATCTTACCACATCAGAAAGAGTCAAAATAGAAACTTATCTAGAGCTTGGATTTTCAATGCGAAAGATCGCTCAGCATCTCGGACGACAGCCGTCCACGATTTCACATGAGCTCAAACGGAATCCTTCCTACAATGCGATCAACGCCGGACTGCGTTATGAGATGCAAAAAAAGAATTGTGGAGCACGCACGCTGTTCAGCACTTCGCTTGGCTCATGTATCCTTTCGAAACTGCGAGAGACATGGTCTCCCGAACAGATCGCCGGACGGCTCTTTCACGAACAGGGACCATCGTACAGTACAATCTATCGATGGATATATAAAGGATTCATCAAGAGCGATTTAGGCGTTTTACGACAAAAAGGAAAGCGCCAAAAGCCACGTGAGACAAGAGGTCGCTTCAACATCGGGCTTCCGATCAGTAAACGTCCGTCGGACGTCCGGGGTCGAGAACCGTTCGGGCATTGGGAGTTGGATACTGTCGTATCGGGACGAGGGCAGACAAAGGCGTGTGTTGCGACATTCATCGAACGTAAAAGTCGGTTCTATATCGTACTACCGATGGTCGATCGTTCTTCTCACTCGATGGAACATGCCATCCAAACACTTTACTCTTCTTTCCCATCGGGAACGTTTCAAACCATGACGACGGATCGCGGTAAGGAGTTCAGCTGTCACGAACGGATACAGGACTCTCTTGGTATCCCAATGTACTTTGCGGATCCCTATTCTTCATGGCAACGTGGCAGCAATGAGAATGCAAATGGTCTTCTCCGTGAGTTCTTCCCAAAGGGAACCAACTTCGGAATGATCAACAAGACAGAATTAGATTACGCACTTTCTAGAATCAACAATCGACCAAGAAAGTGTTTGGATTGGAAAACTGCATACGAGGTCTTTTCCGAAGAAGTGTTGCGCTTAATTTGACAAACCGTCATAA
>NZ_MPSZ01000023.1 GCF_001939065.1 Exiguobacterium indicum HHS 31
CCAATGTATTTCGTATGAAAATAATGGTCGGGAAGACAGGATTCGAACCTGCGACCCCTTGGTCCCAAACCAAGTGCTCTACCAAGCTGAGCTACTTCCCGAAAAGTGCACCCTGAGAGATTCGAACTCCCGACCCCTTGATTCGTAGTCAAGTACTCTATCCAGCTGAGCTAAGGGTGCATCATATGGTGCGGTCGAGAGGACTTGAACCTCCACGATGTTGCCACCACTAGGCCCTCAACCTAGCGCGTCTACCGATTCCGCCACGACCGCATAATGCTATTCAAATATAAATGGAGCGGAAGACGGGATTCGAACCCGCGACCCCGACCTTGGCAAGGTCGTATTCTACCACTGAACTACTTCCGCATATAAATGGTACGGGTGAAGGGACTTGAACCCCCACGTCAAAGACACTAGATCCTAAATCTAGCGCGTCTACCAATTCCGCCACACCCGCATAAAAATGGTGTGTCATGCAGGATTCGAACCTGCGACCCTCTGATTAAAAGTCAGATGCTCTACCAACTGAGCTAATGACACATAAATGATATGAAGTTAAAAAATGGGGCGACTGATGGGAATTGAACCCACGAATGCCGGAATCACAATCCGGTGCGTTAACCACTTCGCCACAATCGCCAAAATAAAAATGGTGCCGGCAACAGGAGTCGAACCCGCGACCTACTGATTACAAGTCAGTTGCTCTACCAGCTGAGCTACACCGGCAAAAGAAATGGTGGCTTTGGACGGAATCGAACCGCCGACACAAGGATTTTCAGTCCTTTGCTCTACCAACTGAGCTACAAAGCCGATATTAAAATGGCGGTCCTGACGGGATTCGAACCCGCGATCTCCTGCGTGACAGGCAGGCATGTTAACCGCTACACCACAGGACCGTTTAAGTATAAGGTGACGACTTCTATAATGATAAAACATCTATGTAAGTCTGTCAATTGTTTTATTAAAAAACAAAA